>CAVTFZ010000001.1:0-697397 GCA_963734165.1 uncultured Thermoleophilaceae bacterium
CAACATGTATGATAATCAACGAGGATATTTTTGTCATGCTACTAGTTGAAGAGTTTTTTAAAACCTTTACTAAAAAAGAAATTTGCAATACTTCAAAAAATATAGAATCCATAGCAGCATTATCAGCTCCGAGTAGAGAAGTAAATGTTGATGAAATTATTAATAAAGCAATAGAGAGGCCTGGGAGACTGAACCGAGAAAACGACAAGACCATGGGATGGGATGATTCATCAGTTTTTGAATATATTGTATGGACATCTGTGGGGGATAATATACATGAATGAAAGCGGGTCAAATCAAATGATAAGAAATCATAATATAGTAAAGTATATAATCTACCTACTCCGATCTGTTTTGCCCATATCAAGTCATACCCTAGTAAAAACTAAGCAAAGTTTAAGATGATGAATCTACCGTGAGGACTGTAACAATTGAAATCAAAGCAGTTTCATTTTTTTCAATATTAAATTGTATGAACAACAGAATCTTTATAACTGGAAAGGATAGATATTGAAGCTTCGATAAATCCGAAAAATCTGATTTGATGTTCAGATAACCCTGTCGGCATATTCGAATCCGAAATTGAATTGAACAAAAGGAGCAGAAATTATTCTTTTTCTAATCCTATATATTCGGACTGAGTCAGAGATCTCATTACTCCATATTGTATATGAATCAATAAATGGCTTTGTTTAAACAAGATGGGTAAGACTCAAATGATTCCTGCACATCAAATGTGATGAATTATTTTCACAAGAAAATTAGCATCGTTAAATTTATATAAAATAGAATGTTTCTTGCATGATGATATAAATGAATTCTAAGGTATAGATGAATTAAGATTAAAGGTGGTAGGGTGTTGAAACTAGTTGAGGGGATATTACGGAAAGAAATGTTGATGTCATAGTTAATCCTGCAAATTCTTACTTACAACATGGCGGTGGAGTCGCTGGTGCCATAGTGAGGAAAGGAGGAAGAATGATACAAGAGGAAAGTGATAAGATAGGTTTTGTTCAAGTAGGATCGTCCGCAATAACTTCTAGTGGAATTTTGCCATGTAAAGTTATCATACATACTGTAGGTCCAGAAATGGGTGAGGGGAATGAGGATGAAAAATTGAGCAAAGCCATCAATAGCTGTCTTCAACTTGCTACAAAAAGGATTTGAAAGCATATCAATCCCTGCAATCAGTTCAGGAATATTTGGTTTTCCAAAAGATAGATGTGCTAAAATATTAGTAAATGAAACGATATCTTTTCTAAAAAACCTAGAGAACTTATCTTCAGGTATTAAGTTAGTAGAGTGGATACTTGGGAAAAACACATTACAATCTTTTCAAGATGAATCGAAAAAATCAAAACCAGAACCTGAAAATTAACAATTGTTTTCAATTATATTTATTTGATTTTAGCAAAGAAAGGAAAAAGAATTAAAATCCTATGAATTTTCCTTTAAATTCATTAAATACCGAAAGTGTCTGCACATATTGCCTATTTGTTGAGATGAGTACAAAATTTCATCAAGTCCCCATTTGGGATCAAGATCTACATTTAAAGAAGCAACCTTGTGAATTGATGACATGATATTTGAAGCTGTTGAACTTTTGCCAACATGAGGAAGTAATAGTAACAATAGCAGTTACATTAGTAACTTATTGGTAAGAAATAATGATCTCTTCGCTCATTTAAGGGCTTTAGACCACTTTTATGAACGGATTACTCTATAGTGGATAACGAATCTACTCATACTTAATTCTTCATATACCAAATAATCATTCTAACATATTTTAATATTAGATAGATAAACTAGACTTGATAGGTGTTGTATATGGATGGAAAAATAGCCAATAAAAAAGTTGCATTGGTAACAGGTGCCAATAGGGGGATAGGATTTGAAACTTGCAAACAACTTTCGCAATTAGACATAACTGTTCTGTTAACTTCTCGTGATCCTATAAAAGGGGAAGCTGCAGCTAAACAACTAACAGACAAGGGATTGGATGTAATCTTTTTTCAATTGGATGTGTCAAATAGAAGTAATATAAAGGATATCTTTACAAAAATAGAAAGACAATTTGGACGTCTTGATATTTTGATTAACAATGCTGCGATTCTATATGATAAGAATCAATCTACTATGAATGCAGATCTAGAATTGGTAAGTAAAGCATTGACAACAAATCTATACGGTCCATGGCTTTTATGTCAAGCTTTCATTCCACTGATGGAAAAAAACGACTATGGCCGTGTCGTTAATGTATCCAGTGGAGCAGCTTCCCTGCATTATATGGATGGTGGAACACCCGCCTATGGTATATCAAAAGTTGCACTTAATGCTTTGACTAGAAAATTAGCATCAGAATTAGGACGAAAGAATGTACTGGTAAACTCGATTGATCCTGGATGGGTAGCAACAGACATGGGTGGTCGTGGTGGACGCTCCGTAGAAGAAGGTTGTAGAGGGATCATATGGGCTGCTACCTTGCCAAATAATGGCCCCAGTGGGGGATTCTTTTATGACGGAGAACCAGAACTTTGGTAATGATTCTAATGAAAAGATAGTTTCATCGTCTATCTTGTTTCCTATCCTACTTAAGGCACAAAATAAATCTGGAATTTGGCTAAATTACCTTTGATGTTTATCCAATATTTTGTCTTTGATGACATTTTTGCCCTTTACTGTTATACACAGCATAACACTTTAAAAATTCTATAAGGGAAAATATGGGTGGTAGTATTCCATCATTCAGACAATTGATCGAAATTGAAAGATTAAATTGGTCTGAATTTAAAAAAATTATCATTTAAGAATGAAAGACAAGCGTTTGACCTAATTTTTGAAAATGCTAAACTCTATACATCATATCAATCTAATACTTGTAATCCTATCCTATTTGATTCCATCATTATGGGAACGCTTTTTCATAACCATAAGCTACTATCTACATTAGATGACAATGAAAAAAGAAAGGTGATTGGCAGTATCTGTATCCAGACTTAACTTTTCAAGATAATAGCAAAACGAAAGGAAAAGATATGCTATTGATAAGACCTGTGAAAATAAGGACGACATATGCCTTACATAAGGGGGACAGAGGAGAATTATTGTTAAATATATACTCCGATATGTGCAGATATGATGGTAATTATAGTTTTACAAATGGTGGCAAAGATTCAAAATTAGATAGTTTTCTATATTTTTATTTCATTACGCTTCTGCATCACCAAAAAATAATCAAAGAAATAAAAGGAGAGATAGGATTAATAAAACCACTCAAGAACAAGATTATTCATTACTTTTTTCAACAATTTTACATTTCCTGGTTATATTAAAAATTAATATGATTGCATTATGGTAATGTAATATGTCATCCTCCTCTTTTCTAGATCAAATTCCAACCTGGACTTTAAATGCATACTATGTTGAAATTTGTAACTGTAATTATGGATGTCCATGTAATTTTAATGATTTTTGCAGTACACTAGTTTTATTTCATGTTCGTTATGGAAAATATGATGGTACAAATCTTCAGGGAATTAACATGATATGTGCATTTACATGGCAAAAAACAATTCATAAAGATAGCGAAACTGCTCCGTTATTTGTTACAAAAGATTCAGACGAAGAACAATATACACGAATACAACTTCCAAAGGGCTTTATATGAAGCTTGCCGAGGCTGTAAAAAAGTGATGAGAATTATTACACCATATCTTAATCTTGACCATGCTGGTAAAAATACATTATGTTCGGTTATAGAATACAAGGGTCCTTAATTTTTAATAGTTATAGTATCAACAGATATAATAAAACAAAATAGTGCAACCTAATTGGATAAAGTTCAAAAGATAATCTTAGTCTCGATTATTTCTGTTTCTGCAATTGCATGGATTTTTTCCTTAAGTACAACCAGACATGATGGAAGCAATGATGACCTTAAATCCCATAGCAACCTCAATTTTCATATTAAGCTGGACTATTGGAATGGCTGCAATGATGTTTCCTGCAATTATTCCCATGATCTTGCTATATAATAAGTTGATATCAAAGAGTCTTGACGATAGTCATAATAATCATAAGAGTGATTATTACACAAGTTCTGTACTAGGTAACTTTAAACCTGAGTTTGATACTTCCAAACCACAAAAAAATGGACGATTTTCCTTTATGTCATTACCTTTCGGTTTACCAATCAAAACAGCTGCATTCATAGGAACTTATCTTTTGGTGTGGACATTGACTGGTGTTTTCCTTCTAGTAGTATGGTCAATTGTGATGAACAGTCTTCTTGTTAACTACAGTTCAAGAGATATTGAAATTGTTGCAGGAATAATACTTTTGATTTCAGGTATTTATCAATTTAGTTCTCTAAAACGAAAATGCCTCGGATATTGTGAATCTCCTTTGGCTTTTTTTATGAAAAGATGGAAGGGCAACAGGATAAGAAGCGGTCTAACAATGGGTTTCTATCATGGATTATATTGTCTTGGTTGTTGCTGGCCCTACTTCCTTCTTATGATTGCCTTAGGTTGGATGAATATTTTTTGGATGGGATTGTTTGCAGGGATAATTTTTGCTGAAAAAATATGGTCCAAGGGAATTTATATATCCAAAGCGACTGGAATTGTTTTTATGATCATAGGTATACTCGCAATGATAGGAACAGTATCGATTATGCCCGAAGATGAAAATATGGGTTCACTACATAAAATGGAGAGGATGGATATGAGCAATCCAAATCCTGATAAAGGGGATGGTGTAATTGACAATACTGTGAACATGAACATGAACATGAACATGTCAAAATAGGTAGTAAAATAAATTCATTTAACCCAAAATTCTTGAAATATTTTTGCATTAATGGCTCTGATGACAAATACTTCAAACAAAATAATGTACTTTAAATTTTATTAGATTAATCAGTATGTATGACCACAAATAGTATACCTTCTTGGAAAGCATCGGGGGATTGGTTTGACGTATGTAAATGTAAGATTCCTTGTCCCTGTGAATTTGCACAAGAACCAACCTATGGTGATTGTGAGGGTGTACTTGCATATCATATTAATAGCGGAAATTATGGTAAGATATCCTTAGACGGGTTAAATGCAATTGGTCTAGGTTCGTTTGAAGGTAATATATGGGCAGGTGCTACAAAAATAAACCTTGGTTTCTTTTTTGACGAACGTGCTGACAAAGAACAAAGAGAAGCTCTCCAAATGATATTTAGTGGAAAGGCGGGTGGATTTATGGCCGAATTAGCCAAATTAATAGGCGAGATTAAGGGGATAGATTTTGCGCCCATAAAATTTGAAGTTTCAGATGATTTGAGTTACTGGAGTGCAGAAATCCCTGGAAAAGTACTTGCAAAAGCAGAAGCTCTTGGCGGTCCAATGACCCCAGCAGGTGAGCGAGTTCAAACAATAAATCCACCAGGTAGTGAGGTGGGTCCAGGTGCAGTAGCTACATGGGGAATAGCTTTAAAGGATGAAGTGGATGCAATGGGTTTTAAATGGAAAAGAGAGGGCAAATCTAGCAAACATATCCCGTTTGCTTGGGAAGGTCCATAAATAGTGTTACACAGATAACTGTTGCAATAATTATTTACCAAGAATCGTCTTGAATAACCCTATGGCATATTCTTCAGAAAGTTGCTCAGATGAATAGCCATGGGATGATGAATGGATTTGTGAGTCTTATACCCAAACTTTCCACAGGTTTCTGCATTATTTTCCTCTACTGGTCTAATTTTTAGACATTTATACCAAATATATTGTCTAAAATAGTTGTTATTATAAATCTATTCAGTAACTTCTTCATATTTCAAATTTTGTGAAACCAACCTATGTTTCTACATCGATATTGTTACTATTAGGAGTAGAATTAGGCTGACTATAAAATTTATTCCTCTTTAATTGAAAAATCTTACCGAATGTTTAGACAAATATAAACAACTACTCCAAATGAGTATTATAAGAACTTTATAGAAAACTATTACAAATTTTTTTAATAGAACTAAATTTGCAAAGTATATTCAAAAATTATTATATCATATATTATTACTAAAGAAGACAAGAATAGAATGTTAAAGTCAAATAACACAAAATTAACTGCAGTATTAGCTGTAGCAGTATTTGCTACATTAATAACGCTTGGTCCTACAACATCCAATTTTCAAAACGCATTCGCACACTATGGAGTGGATATAGATCAATGTAAGGATGATGAAGATTACTATGAAGATAATGAAGAAGCATGTGACAAGAACCTAAGAGCCCACTATGACGAAGATTATGATGGGGATTTTGGTTCAAAATCAATCAACGACGATGAAGATGATGACGATGACGGAAATAGCTCTAACCAAGGCATAGGCCAATCTCAATCATCTCGTCAAAACTCTCAATGTGTATCTGGCGGAGACACAAATGATTCTTGCAACAACGTAAACCTTCAAAACCAAGAAAATTCTGGTAGCAATGCAGCAGCTCAGAGCGGTGGAGACGATGATGACGATGACGGAAATAGCTCTAACCAAGGCATAGGCCAATCTCAATCATCTCGTCAAAACTCTCAATGTGTATCTGGCGGAGACACAAATGATTCTTGCAACAACGTAAACCTTCAAAACCAAGAAAATTCTGGTAGCAATGCAGCAGGTCAACAAGGTGGAGACGATGATGACGATGACGGAAATAGCTCTAACCAAGGCATAGGCCAATCTCAATCATCTCGTCAAAACTCTCAATGTGTAGCTGGTGGTAGTTTAGGTAATTCTTGCAACAACACGAGTGTCCAAAACCAGGATAATGATGGAAACAATGCAGCTGCTCAAGATGGCGGAAACGGAAACGGCAATGACGGTAATGATGCTAACCAAGGCATAGGCCAATCTCAATCGTCAAAACAGAATTCCCAATGTGTTTCAGGCGAAGATGCAATTGTTTCTTGCGACAACGTTAGTTTCCAAAACCAAGTAAATAGTGGGAAAAATGCGTTAGCACAAGACTAATATCCAATTTTTTTTACTAGTATTTTTAAAACCATAGAAATTTGAAATTAAATCTAATGCATCAAATTCTCAATTTTCAATTAAGTAAACTATATCATTTATCCCTAATCATCTCGTTTGAAATCTTAACCTGTCTTAATTTCTTAATAACTACCAAACATACTTTTGATTTGACTTTCTTGGTTATCATTATTTAAAATATTCAACTTTTATTATCAAAATAAAGGTCAATTTACCTACTAGAACTTGCTAATAGATTACCTATTTAATATATAATCTTTAATTTGAAGCATGACACATGTAGCAAAAATAATAGAAATAGTAGGCTCATCAGACAAGAGCTGGATGAAGCTGCTCAGGTAGCATTAACTGAAGCGACAAAAACAATCCACGGTATAACTGGAATTGAGTTAACCGATATGACAGTGAAAGTGGATCCAAATACAGGCAAAATAACGGAATATCATTCTACGGTAAAGATAGCCTTCGGGGTGGAACATTCCTAAGGATTAGCAGACAAAGACCTTTATTTCCTTTTTTTCGATAAATTAACTAGATTTTTTGCCGTGATACGCCTTGATAAGGATAAATTATAATTGCAGCTTTTACCATAAAAGATCCTCATCTTAATGTATTTATCAGAATACAAAAGACCAGTTAAACAGATCGAATAGTCTTTGTACGCATGAATTTTGTATATTCATGTCGATATACCTATAGCTATCTAGTCTATTGGATTAGACGTCTACGAATATAATGATGAGGGTCGTCAAATTATATAAACATCAAATGATTCGCTGTTTTAGAATATGATGACTTTCTACTATCAAAATAGAAAGAATTCTTAAGTAAGATATCTTGACATTTCTTTTAGCCCAAATGATTATTTTGTGTTTGTGAATAAAAAACATAGTATTATTGCAAAGTTGATTGTAACTTTTTTTATTATGACAATGGGATTCTTGTCATCTTTTTCTACGCCAATATCATCCGCTGGCGAACGTCCAGCAGCAGGCGCACATCGGACCGCCGCAGCGCGTCGAGGAACGTCGCCGCCGTGAAGCCGTAGACGCCGATCGTCGCCACCTGGAGCATCCCGCGCGCGATCGTCTCACGAGACCCGACACACGTGGCGACCACGCGGTTAGGATCGAGCCACGACTCGCCAGGCTGAATCGAACCGCATTGCGCGCAGGGTCCTCGTGGCGATGCTCGCGGTCTGCATCGCGGCAGGCTCGATCGCCCCTGGCGTCGCCGGAGCCACCTCGAGGCCGAGCAGCGCGACCGACGCGCTGCCAGCCGCCAAGCACCCGGCCAAGAAGAAAGAAGGCGTCGAAGAAGTGCAAGCGCGGCCAGGTGCCGGTGCAGATCCTGAAGCGGCGCACCTGCCAATCGCTGAAGCGGGCGCTGCCGCGGCCGCGGGCGGCGGACAGTCGCCTCGTGTTCATCCGCAACGGCCTGGGCGGCAGCCTCGGGAAGATCAAGGACCGGCGGGGGCGCCGCGCGCCGTCGATCGAGAAGGCGCTGCGGCGCATCAGCCCCCGCGCCGAGCGCGGGCTGCAGCGCGCCGTCCCGAAGGCGCTGCAGATGCTCGACGCCCTCCGTCAAAGACCGGCCGGCGCGCGTGCGCGAGCCGCGGCGGGCGGGGCGTCGGACTCGTACTCGTTCGACCTCGGCAACGGGGCGAGCGTCGACATCCGGGTCAAGCTGGCGCAGCAGGCGACGATGGAGATCGCCCTCACCGGCAGGCGCAACGGCCAGACCGTGCGCACGACGTTCCTGGTCAACGAGGACCAGGGCTTCAGGGCCCCGCCTGCCCGACCGCGGAGGGCGAGCTCGACTCGACCGATGGCGCGAAGGTGGCCGTCACCACCGAGCTGCTCGATGACGACGGCGACGTCGACTACTACTACACCTACGTCATCTTCCAGAAGACCAAGCTCCACGGCGAGGTGGGCGACGACGCCAAGCTCGACACGCTCAAGGTGACGGACAAGCTCGAGCAGAGCGAGCTCAGCGGCGGCTCGATCTTCGGCGGCGGCCAGATCAACTCCGAGATCAAGCGCGAGACCGTCGTCAACATGGACACGGGCGAGTACGACCCCGGCAGGAGCAGCGTCAGAGTCTCCGTGGTCCTCTCGGGGATCCTCGAGGATCTTCCAGAGCTCGGCCCTCGCCGGCGCGACCGAGCGCCTGCAGAAGGCCGCCGACGAGGGCTTCGCCGCCACCGTGAAGCGCGCGATCGAGAAGTACAAGGAGCGGGAGGCCGGCTGGAACACGCCGAACACCTGCGCGCAGCTCAGGCTCGACCCACCGTCCGGCTCGCTCACGCTCGGCGTCGGCGACAGCGGCTCGCTCAGGGGCGAGCTGTCGGCCAAGGACGGCGCCAAGCCGGCCAGCGCCGACTGGACGCTGAGCGGGCAGGAGAACGCCAGCTTCAACCCGGCGAGCGCCAGGGGCAACCCAAGCTCGTTCAGCTACGTCGTGACCAACGCCGGCGACGGGGTGCGAGTGAAGGCGAAGGTCCGGGCCGTCTCGCGCGCGGGCGTGGCCGAGACCGAGCAGCCCTGGTTCCAGAACACGCGCGACTTCAAGGTCAACACGATCGCGGGCAACTTCAGCGGCGAGATGATCTTCCCCGTCGCCGGCCGCCAGGGGAAGTTCTCGTGGACCGGCGGCGCCACGTTCACGCGCATGGGCCTCGACACGGCCGGGGCGTTCGGCAGCTACGTGCTGAGCACGGGCACCGTCACCGTCACCGCCTCCGGGGCCTACAGGTACGGCGACGGCGGCTGCTCGATGAGCGGCACTGCGCTGATCCCGCTGCCGGCGCAGAGCGGGGCGATCAACGTGAGTCCCCCGGAGGGACCCTCGATCTTCGCCCCTGGGCCGCGCGCCTACTCCGGCAGCCTGTCGCCCCCGCCGCCACCGGCGTCCAACATCACCGTGACGCTGTCGGGCTGCGGCGACGACCCGGACCTCAACGGCCAGACCCGCACGTTCCCGGTCGACAACTTCCTGCTGTTCACCGGACAGACCCCCGTGCAGTCCCCGGACGGCATCCACTACGAGGGCACGGCCTCCACCGACGGCGGCTTCGGCGCCACGTCCGAGTGGGGCTGGACGCTGACGGGCTCGTCGTGAGCGCGCCCGGCCGCCGGGAGCGACCGGGAGCTCGCCGGTCGCCGAAGACGTCCGGCAAGGGCGAGAGCACGCGCGCTGCGAAGGATGCGGCGGCGCTCCCCGACGGCGGGCTCCCGTCGTGGCTCGCCGCGGCGCTCGTGTTCGTCGCCTCGGGCGCGGTGCTCGTGCTGGAGATCCTCGCCGTCCGGTTGCTGGCGCCCTACGTGGGGCTGACGCTGGAGACGACGACCTCGATCATCGGCGCCGCGCTCGCCGGCATCGCCGCCGGCGCGGCGATCGGCGGGCGGCTCGCGGATCGCACCGACACCCGCCGGCTGATCGTCGGGCTGCTGGTGGGAGGTGGCCTGCTCGCGCTCCTGACCGTCCCGCTCGTGCGCTGGCTCGGCCCGGGCGCACGCGGCGACGGCGACCTCGCCGCGCTCGGCATCACGCTCGTCGCCCTCGTACCACCCGCCGCGGTGCTCAGTGCCGTCACGCCCGCGGTCGCCCACCTGCAGCTGCACGACCTGCGCGTGAGCGGCACGGTCGTCGGACGACTTTCGGCGTGGGCGACCGCCGGCGCGCTCGTGGGCACCTTCGGCACCGGCTTCGTGCTCATCCCGCTGATGCCGGTCAGCAGCGCCGTGCTGGCGATCGGCGGCGTGCTGGCGGTCGCCGGCGTCGCGCTTGGCGTCAGTTCGCGACGGCTGTCTCCTGCCGCCGCGGCAGGCGCGACGATCGCGACCGTCGCGCTCGGCGCGCTGTCTGCCGCACTCGACTCTCCGTGCGACGCGGAGACCCATTACCACTGCGCGAGCATCGAGGTCGATGCGACGCGGCCGAGCGCCCGTGAGCTGAAGCTCGACGACATCCCTCACTCCTACGTCGACCTCGACGACCCGACGCACCTCGAATACCCCTACACGCGCTGGATCGCGGACGCGATCGACTCGATCAGTCGTCCCAAGGCGCCGCTCGACGTCGTCTTCGTCGGTGGCGGAGGATTCACGCTCCCACGCTGGCTCATCGCGACGCGTCCCGGCTCGCACGCCCAGGTGCTCGAGGTCGACGGCGAGCTGGTCGACTTCGCGGAGGAGCGGCTCGGCCTGCGCACGTCGCCCGCGCTCCGCATCTCCGTCGGCGACGCGCGCGTCGGCCTGCTCGACGTGCGCAGCGAGAGCGCTGACGTCGTCGTCGGGGACGCGTTCGGCAAGCTCGCCGTGCCGTGGCACCTCGCGACCGAGGAATGGGCGAACGAGATCAAGCGCGTCCTCAAGCCCGATGGCGTCTACGCGCTCAACGTGATCGACGGACCGCCACTCAACTTGCTGCGCGCCGAGGCCGCGACGCTGCTCGGCGCCTTCGCCGACGTCCGTCTCGTCACCTTCCTGGATCCGGAAGGAGACCCGACCGGCGGCAACGGGGTCCTGCTGGCCTCCAACTCGGGGATGCCCGAAGCGGCCGGCTCGGACGCCCTCGGCGCGAGCACCTATTCCCGGCCGACCGTCGAATCCTTCGCCGGCGACGCGCAGCCGCTGCGCGACGACGACGCTCCGGTGGACCAGCTGCTGACGCTCGGCGACTCGTAACGGGCTGACCGACCCCGCTCCACCCGCTTGCCTTCTCAGCGAGCGCGGCGGCGAGCCTCCGGGTCTGCCAGGTCGGCGCGCAGCTCGGGATCGCGCTCGACCCCGCGGATGAACACCGACAGCGCGGTGCCCAGCAGGGCGGGCGAGGTGTTGTCGCGGTCGACGGCACGCACCATGGCGAGGCCGAGGCTGAGGGCCAGCGAGACGTTGGCGAAGTGGCGCGACCCCTTCGGCGGGAAGTCGAGGCCGGCGTCGGCGGCGCTCTTGGAGACGAACCCGGCGAACATCTGGCGCGCCGCCTCGAACCCCGCGGCGACGCGCTCGCGCAAGCGCTCGTCGCGGCCGGCCGCGAGCCAGAACTCGACCAGCAGCCGGAACGCCTCCGGGGTCTCGTCGAGCTCCTGCATCCAGCGGTCGCTGCCGCTGAAGGGTCGCTTCCACGTCGTCTCGTCGCGGTCGAACAGCGCGACCTGCGCGGCGATCTCCGCCGCCAGGTGCTCCTCGATCAGCGCGACGAGCAGGTTGTCCTTGGAGCCGAAGTGGCCGTAGACGGCGCCCTTCGTGAGCCCCGCCTCCTCGGCGACCTCGTCGAGCGTCGCCCCGGCGAAGCCGCGCGCCGCGTAGACGCGCGCGGCGGCCTCCAGCAGCCGCGTGCGCGTGGCCGCCTTGCGGGCGCTGCGATCGAACTCCCCGCGCGGCATCGGCTCAACGGCCCGCCGGCCTTGCGGCGAGCCGATTGCTTGACACATACTCGTCAGTACATATACTCACGCGTACGCCAACTGTACCCGCCAGGAGGGACGACGCCATGCAGGCCACCCTACCCCCGGGCCCGCGCACGCCCGTAGCGCTACAGACGATCGGCTGGTGGACGCGGCCGCTCGCGTTCCCCGAGCGCCTGCGCGCTCGCTACGGCTCCCGCTTCACGCTCCGGCTGCTCGGGCAGCCGCCGATCGTCGTCCTGACCGACCCCGCCGAGCTGAAGAGAGCTCTTCACCGCCGATCCGGAGGTGCTCCACCCTGGCGAGGGCGCGCGCCTGCTGGAGCCGATCGTCGGCGCCAACTCGGTGATCCTGCTCGACGAGGCGCCGCATCTCGAGCAGCGCAAGCTGATGCTGCCCGCCTTCCACGGCGACCGCATGCAGCGGCTGACCGGCCTGATGGGCGAGCTGACCGAGCGCGAGCTCGACTCCTGGCCGATCGGGCAGCCGGTCGAGCTCCACGAGCCCTGCCAGCGCCTCACGCTCGAGATCATCCTGCGCGCGGTGTTCGGGCTCGACGAGGGGTCCCGCCTCGACCTGCTGCGCGAGCGCGTGCCCGCGCTGCTGGCGTTCGGCGACAACCCGATCTCGCTGCTGCCCCAGGCGCAGAGGCTGCTCGGCAGCTTCGGCCCTTCGCCCAGTTCGAGCGCGAGAAGGCGGTGATCGACCGCGAGCTGTTCGCGCTGATCGACGAGCGCCGGCGCGAGGGCGAGGACCGCGACGACGTGCTCGCGATGCTGCTCGCGGCCGAGCACACCGACGGCACGCCGATGTCCGACGAGGAGATCCGCGACGAGCTGATGACCGCACTGGTCGCGGGCCACGAGACGACCGCCTCCTCGCTGGGGTTCGCGTTCGAGCAGCTCGCGCGCTCGCCCGAGGTGCAGGAGCGGCTCGTCAGCGGCGACGACGACTACCTCGAAGCCACGATCAACGAGATCCTGCGCCGGCGACCGGTGCTGCCGAACCCCGAGCCGCGCCTCGTGAAGCGGGAGGTGACGATCGGCGACTGGACGTACCCCGAGGGCGTGATCCTGATGGCCGGCGCCTACCTCGTCCACCACGACCCGAAGCTCTATCCCGACCCCTACGCGTTCCGCCCCGAGCGCTTCCTCGACGAGAAGCCCGGCACCTACACCTGGCTGCCGTTCGGCGGCGGACGGCGGCGCTGCCTCGGCGCCAGCTTCGCGCTGCTGGAGATGCGGATCGTGCTGCGCGCCGCCGCCGAGCGCTTCGCCATCGCGCCGACCGGCCCGAAGCGGGCCACGCGCCGACGGATGATCACGATCACGCCCGGGGACGGAGGGCGCGTGCTGCTGAGCCGGCGCGCAGCGGCCGCGCGGCCGGAGCCCGTCGACGAGCCCGAGACGGCGGCCGCGTAGGCGACCCCCGTGATGCTCGCCGAGGAGCGCCGCTGGCTGGCCTCCGCTCCAAGCTGACGGCTATCGTCGCGGATCGAGTGTCCGACCGCGTCCAAATGACCCGCGACGCCTATCAGCGCATGGAGGCGGAGGTCGAGCAGCTGGAGACCGAGAGCCGTCGTGAGCTGGCGGCGCGCATCAAGACCGCGCGTGAGTGGGGCGACCTGAAGGAGAACAGCGAGTACCACGACGCCAAGCAGAGCCTGGCGATGCTCGAGGCCAAGATCGGGGGCATGCGGGCACGGCTGCTGAGCGCCGAGATCGTCGAGGCCGCCAGCGGCGACGGCATCGTCGGCATGAACTCGACGGTCACCTACTCCGCCATCGAGACCGGCGCCACCCAGACCTTCACGCTCGTGTCGGCCAACGACGCCCAACCCTCGGAGGGGCGCCTCTCCATCGACTCTCCTGTCGGCAAGGCCCTCTGCGGCCTGCGCGTCGGCGACACCGCCACCGTCGCCACTCCGCGCGGCAGCCGCGAGTTCACCCTGCTCTCGGTGAGCTAGCCCAAGAGGCACCGCTGTCTGGCCCCGCTCCCAGCTGACGGGTACGATCGCGCGGTGCCGCTCGGACTCGCCCGATCGACGCGCGTCGCGATCGCCTTGGCGGCAATCCTCGTCGTGCCGGCTGCTGCGGCTCGGGCAGGATGATCGAGCGCCAGCTGACGCTGCGCGTATTCGAGCCCGGCCCGGCCGATGGAATCTACGGGTACCCCACCCGCGTCCAGAGGCGCGGGGGAGCAAGGTTAGGAGGCCCAACCGGAAGAATTGGGCACTGGCCTATTTTGCGGCGTGTGCTGGGTTGAGTCCGAGAATGCCGGCGGCTGCGCGGGCGGCGAGTTCTTGGTCGTGTGGCTGTTTGCCGGAGAGTTCGATCACAGTGCCCTCGATCGCGCCGAGAAAGGCGAGGGCGGTGGCCTTCTTGGGAGGGCCGGGAGGGATCGATCCGGCACGACGGCCAGCGTCGATCAACCGCGCGCAGCGCTCGACCAGTGCACCGGTCAACCGCTCGACGGCTTCCCCGATCGGGTGTTCGGGATCGCTGAACTCGAGCCGCAGCGCCATCACAGAGCGAGCTATGTCCCGGCGGCAGTAGACCGCGTGGCCGCGGGCGAGCGCGATCAGGCTCGACGCCGGGTCGGGCTGGCGCTCGGCGATGCTTCCGACCTCCTGCCCCCACGTCTGCCACACCCACTCGAGAACGGCAAGCGCAAGGTCTTCCTTGCCGGCGAACTGGTGGTAAAGAGCCCCGCGGGTGTAGCCGGCGTCGCGGGCGACCTGCTCGAGGACGAGGTTGCCGTACCCGTGGCGAGACAGGTGCCGCGCCGCCGACTCGAGGAGAGCCGAGCGAGAGCGTGCGCTGCGCTCCTTCTGGGTCGGCGACGACGTGCCTTTAGACATACGTACATGCATGTATGTATTCTAGCCGGGGAGTCAGCGATCATGTGGAGGTGCCCCGATGCCGAATAGCCCCGATGCAACGCAGCTCTGGTTCATTGCCGGAACGGTCCCGCTCCTAGTCGGCGGCGGCGCCCATGCGCTGCTGACCCTCGTCGACACGGTCCGGCCGACCTTTTTCGTCCCGGAGGAGCGCTCGCTGAAGCCGGCACTCGAGCACACCAGCTTCCCTTTCCGGCGCCTCGTTCCCGGCGGCGATCTCGCCCGCCCCTCGATGTGGCGGGCCTGGCTGGGCTTCAACATCAGCCACGGCCTGGGCGTCTTCGCCTTCGGCCTCCTCGCCCTGCTCGTCGCGCTCGAACAACCAGGGTTGCTCATGCGCACCGGCTCGATCACGCTCGTAGCCTTTGCCGTCTCCGCCGCCTACTTCGTGGTCGCGCTGCGCTTCTGGTTCTGGCTGCCGGTGCTGATCGCGGGCTCCTCCAGCGCCTGTTTCGCGATCGCGGCGCTGATCGCCGGATGACGAAGACACCAGGCCGGAGCGCTAACGGGAATCGCCCCACCAAGACCAGCCGCCGACATCGACGCCCGCGACCGCGATAGCGCCACCCGTCGACCCATGCACGGCCGGCAGCGAACCCGATGACCACTAGCTAAGCCGAGGGTCACACCAACCAAGCCCGATCCAAGCCCGCTCTCTCTTATAGAGCGATTTGCCCTCTAACGGAGGGATAGCGGGGGCGGGTTCTGAACCGTCTCCCCTGACGCTCCAAGCACGCCAGCGCCCTGCTCGCGCGCGGAGCCCGCGAGTGCGTCGGCGACCGGCCGAGCGCTGTGGGCGACACCGCGCGGCTTGATCTATCGCGGAGCGCCTCCACCGGCAGCGCCCCTCGGCCCGACGCGAACGGCCGGTCGCTACGCTGCCGAGGTGGTCGCGGGGAGAGGGTCATGGGCTGGCTCGACGTCATAGTCGCCGTCGCGCTGGGCATCTTCGGCATCTACCTCGTCGTCGTGTTGATCGTGGACGACGGCGGCGCGCTCGAGGTGGCGCTTGTCGTGCTCTTCGCCGTCAGCTTGGTCATGCGCTGGGTGCAATCAAGCTGGACGCGGGAGACGCTCAGCGACTTCTGGAAGCGACGCTCACGCCAATAGGCTCACCACATGACCGAGCCACGCGGCTGGGCGCGAACGTGATCGCCCGGCGGCGCATGCGCTCAGGACGCGGGTCGGTCGCCTCGAGCTCGCAGCGCTCGGGGATCGTGCGCAGCACCAGCGCTTCCTGTGCACCCTTGGCGGCCTCTGGCGGGCTGGCGCAGGACAGGCCGCCGCCAGGACGCCGCCGGGAGCGCCGCCCTTTCCTTGACCTTCACGGTCTCGCAACCCCTGACGTTCACGCGATCGGTCGCATCCACCCTGCAGATGTCCTTGCCGGGGGCCGCCGCTCACGAGGCGGTCCCGCCGGCCATCGATTGCGTTCACGCGATCGGCCCCGCGTCCCCCCAGGAGTCGATCCCGGCCGCCGCGACCCATGATCCGGTCGTTGCCACCGCGCCCCTTATCACGTCGGCCTTTGCGGTGCCCGCGATCTTGTCGGACCGTTGGTGCCGAGCATCCGCTTCGCCTGCGCGGGGCGCGAAGGCCCGGCACTCGGCCGAGCGAGTCGCTCCCCGAGCCCACCTGCAACCGCCGTGGTCGAGGCGCCGAACGCTCCGCCGGCCAAGCAGCCGAGCGCCACGACGAGACCCAGGACCTGGCCGAACCACGTCCGCTGCCGACTGCCATGGCCCGGCGTCGAGCCGCGTGCGCTGGAACCTGCTGCCGTCATGGGCCAAACGCTCCCCGGCGGTGCGTCCCTTCGCGCCCCCCAACCCTCGGGTCAATCCCCTGGTCTTGGACCGTGACGCCCCCCACCTCCGCGAGCCATCACAGAATTGCAGAAGGCAGCCGGTCAGCGTTCATCGTTCTCGGTAAAGGGTGGCGCGAACCCCCGCCGAGCGGCCGCCCTAACAACGTCGATACGCGTTGCGCCTGCACGGTCGCTCAGCGAGCTGACCGCGAGACTCCGACCTCCTCGGTCCCTGTACCGAGAGGCCCTGGAAGTTGGCCTTACCTTAGGGGAGGAATTTCATAGCGGGGGCGGGTTTTGAACCCTCTCCCCTGACGCTCCAAAGCCACCAAGCTACCGCATCGGCAAGACCCACAGTCTAGCTTGAGATCGTGGCCTCTTGCTGGGCTGAGCGGCTAATCCTCAACTGGGTGGATGCCCGGGTGCTGTCGATCTTTGAGGGCGCGGACGAGGTCCTTGCCTTTAAGGGCATCGCCCGGCGGCTTGCTCGGTGACCGGCGGAGGCGCCCTTCAGTGACGCAGGGCGGCTTACGGAAGCCGATGGCGTGCTCGCAGCCGCACGCGCAGACTCTGGGGGACCATCGTGAAGCTCAGCTTCTCGGTGACTGGCCCGTTCGACTCGTCGAGTTCGACGGCGAAGTTGCGGGCGAGCACAGCCATCGCTGCCTTTGCCTCCAGAAATGCGAGGTTACGGCCAGGACAGAAGCGAGGACCGGCGCCGAAGGCGAGAAAGGATTTCTGATCGGGCGTAGAGCGGTCGTCACCGTCGAGCCATCGCTCAGGATCGAACTCGAGCGCGCGCTCGACGCCTGCCGAATACAGGCCGGCGTATCGGGTGAGGAGCCAGAGACGCGTCCCTGCGGGAATCTCGGTACTGCCGATCGTGGTGTCCGCAAGTGGCTCCATGAAGAGCGCTGGGGCGACGGGCTTCAGACGCATAGATTCTCGCAGTACGGCCTCGCCGTAGCTCAGCAGCTCAGTGGTTTCGTACTTTAGAAGAAATGGATGCTGGCCGAGAGCCTCTAGGGCTTCCTCTGCCCATCGCGCCTGGATCTCGGGCCGGTCCGCGAGGAACCAGATCGTCCAAGCCATGGTGTGCGCAGTGGTGTCCTCGCCAGCGACGAGGAGACCTAGGGTGTTGCCGACGATCTCGGCATCGGTGAGGGTCCCTTCGGCAGCTTGGGCGGCGAGCATCGATTCGAGGAAGTTCTCGGGCTGCTCGTGCAGCTCTGGCCGCGAGTCCATTCGGGCTCGGGCTTGATCGATGAATCTCGCAACGGCACGGTTGAGCTCGACGAGCGAGCGCTCAAGGGCGCGATCGGCGGGGAGCCGGACATAGCGCCAGTAGGGGGTAAGCGCCATCAGGCGGCGGTTGATCATGTTGAAAGCCCTTTCCATATGCGCCTGCAGCTCGCTCTCGCCACGCTCGAGCGTGGCGAGGTCGTAGCCGAAGGCCAGCGCGGAGGTGATGTCCACGGAGTAGGCGCTCAGCTCCCGGCCGATGTCGACGGCCCGACCGTCGCCAGCGATCTCAACGAGCCTGTGGTAGAGCCGTTCGCTCGCGGTGCGGACAACGTGAAAGTAGCGCTGTAAATGGTTCGAGTTGAGCGCCTTCACGATCAGCCTTCGGTCGCGCTGCCAGTCTCCTCCCTCTTCGGAGAAGACTCCGGAAAAGCCGACTTCGTCGAAGATGACCTGCTCCTCGCGCCACCGCCGGAAACCCAGAGGACGATCTCGCAAGATCGCGTTGATCTCGTCGACGCCGCCGACGCCGACGAGCCGCCGCGGTCCGATGTCGAACCGAAACATCGGCCCGTAGCGACGACACCACTCCTCGATCGTCGCATGCATGTGATCGACGCGGAGGCTGTGGATGTTGCCCAACACGGGCAGCCTCGGAGGTCCCGGCAGGTCGACGATCGAACGCGTGGCAGTCACCTTTCGATCAAGCATTGCGACGACCGATCGAATCCGCCTGACGATCCGCGCGTACGCCTGCGGGCCGTGGGGCAGCTCCTGCCCCCCGTGGCCACCGAGCCTCGGCGATGAGGGACTCATGCCCCGCATGGCGCCACAGCTCCTCCGCGATATGCGGCACGATGGGGGCCATCAGTCGCAGTGCGCATTGCAACGCCGCCGCGATCGCCTCGCGATCCCGGTCGGTCAGCTCACCGCCGCTCAGGATTCTCTCCTCGAAGCCCATCGTGTCCTCGACCAGTTCGATGACGTTGCGCACGGCCAGGTGCATGTTCAGCGCGCCTAGGGCGGTCGTCGTTCTGTCGACCGCGCGCCGACAGCGCTCTTTCAGCCGTCGCCGGCCTCGTGTCGCTGCGTCGATGGCCTCGGCGTCGGCTTCTGTCGCCCGTCCTGCGACGCGTGGAGCCGCGTAGGCCCACAGCCTGTTGAGGAACGCGTGGGCGTACTTCAAGCCGCCTTGGTCCCAGTTGAAGCTCTTCGCTGGCGCGGCGGCGTACAGGACCGCAAGCCTCACGGCGTCAGCGCTGGTCTGGTCGATGAGCTCGCTTGGACTCACCGCGTTGGACAGGTGCTTGCTCATCTTGCGGTTGTCGTGTTCCACCATGCCGTGCATCAGCGCCGCGCCGAAAGGCTCCCCGCTGTCGAGCGCCGTGCACACTTCGAGGTCGCGCAGCGCCTTGGCCACCGCCCTCTCGCAGAGGGTGGAGGACCCCGTGTCAGCCCCGTGCACGAACTGTGCCGCAGGCAACCAGCGATGCAGCTCCGGGTGCGTGAAGAGTTGCTCGCGGCGCCGCTCGCGCGGCACCGCAGCGGCCATGTGAAACCACCCCACGTCGAAATGACAGTCGAGCGTGTCGGTTGCGCGACACGCGCCGCCACCGCAGCGCGGACACGAGCACGTCACGAAATCCTCGTAGTCGGCCAATCCTGTACCGCTACCCGTCAGTTCGGGCGGGAGCTCGATCGGCAGCTCGGCGATCGGCACGGGAACCGTTCCGCAGCTCTCGCACTCGACGAGCGGGACTGGGACGCCCCATGCACGCTGGCGCGATATGGCGACGTCCGACGCCCGGTAACGCGTCGCGAGACGGATCTCCGGAGGTCGCCGAGATCGCGGCCGCGCGACGCCGAAGCGCTCGCACACGTTCTCCAGCTGGGTGGCGATCCGCCGGTCGGCGTTGTCGAGCTCTGGATGACCGAGCACTGCGGTAGCTCCGTAGCGCATGTCGACCAACGGCGAGAGCACCACGGGCACACGGCGTGCTGCGCCTGGTATATCCACCAGCGAGCCCGAGTAGAGCACCGGCGTGTTGTCGACCTTGCGATCCTCTCGACGAAGGCGCTTGTACAGGAGACCGCCGACTTTGTCGCCGTCACCGGCGTTGGCCAGCCACTCATGCGCCGCCGGATGGTGAGGCGACAGCGCCACGAACTTCGCGTCTGCGATCGAGTCTGGGAACGGCGTGAAGACGCACAGCGGCCGCTTGCCTTCGACCGCGATGTCGAACTCCGCGCCCTCGATCCCTCCGAGCAAGGTTTGCTGCGTGCCGAGCGCCAGCGAGTTCCATCTCCGCAGCTCGTCGAGACGGCGCGTGTTCTCCTCGTTGTAGGCGCTGACCTTAAAATACCATTGCGGTTGCCGTTTGAGACTCACCGGCCCGTCGCAACGCCAGCAGCGACCGCCTTCGACCTGGCTGGCGGCGAGCGCCGTCTCGCATCGCTCACACCAGTCGACATAGGCGGTCTGCCTGTAGATCAGGCCTGCGTCGTAGAGAAGCACGAACAGGGCTTGCGACCACTTGTACATGTCCGGATCAGACGTCACGAAGCTGCGCGACCAGTCGAACGAGAAGCCGAGCCGATCGAACTCCGATCTCATCTGCCGGCGGCACCCATCCACCCATTCGCCCGGGCGTAGGCCACGCGCGCGCGCCGCGGTCTCCGACGGAAGCCCGAAGGCGTCGAAGCCGATGGTGAAGAGGACGGCGTCCCCCGACGCTCGGCGAAAACGCGCATAGGCGTCGGCGATCGAGTAGCTGCGCACGTGACCCATGTGCAATGCACCGGTGGTAAACGGCGAGGAGACGTAGACATAGCTGCTCGGCCTCGCTTCATCGCCGGGGCCCAGCGTCAGAAATAGGCTTCCGGTGCGCCACTCGCGCTGCCACCTCTCCTCCATCGCTTCCCACGGTCTCGTTGCTAGGGGCGTCGTGGCCATGGTCGCGCTAGCCCCTGCCTTCGCCATCCGGCCGAGACGGGCGGAGTCCGTTCCCTGGATCGCCGCCCCTCAGGCGCTCGCGCCAATCGTCGTAGCGGTCTGCGCTTGCCAAGGCCGTCGCGATCAGCTTGGAGGCCGCGTAGCGAAAAGGCTCGCGCTCCCAGCTGCGAGAGCCGCGACCGACCCACGGCAGCGCCAGCAAGTCCGTCTGGTGACCGAGCACGAGATCGGCCATGGTGCGACCCGCGATGTTGGATGCCACGACACCATGCCCGCCGTAGCCTCCGGCCCAGCCGCGGCCAGTAGTGCGATCGTAGGCGATGTTCATGCACCAGTCGCGCGGAACCGCCAGTGGGCCGCTCCAGTGCCAGGACGCCGGCTCGTCGCACCAGGGCGGCAAATACCAGCGCAGCGCCTCACGAAGGCGCCGCTGGATCGTCTTCTCCGTGTGCATGATCTCGCTCGTCGGTTCGCGCAGCCGGTATGGCCCGCCACGACATCCGATCACGAGCCGGTCGTCCCAGCTGCGCCGCGCGTAGCAAAACAGACGGCGCCGGTCGCTCACACCAAGGCCATGGCGCCAACCGAGCTCGGACCATACGGCGTCGCCCAAGGGCTCGGTGGCCGCCAGCACACTGAAGCGGGGCATGAAGCGGAGCTCTTCGCCCGGCAGCTGGTTGGAGTACGACTCGGTCGCCTGAATGATGTGATCGGCGGACACCACGCCGCCGTCGCACCTGACCGCTCGCGGCGACAGATGCGTGGCTCTGGAATGTTCGTAGACGCATACGCCGCTTCTGCGACAGGCATCGAGGATCCCGCGGATGAGGCGTGCCGGATCCACGTGAGCGCAGTGCGGGGAATAGGTGGCCTGCAGTGCGTTTCGCGTAGGCGACGGCCAATCCGGACGGTCGGGCGCCACGATACGAAGGTCCTTCTCGTTGGCACCGAGTCTCCGCATTAGCGCGACGTCGCCGCCCAGGCGCCGTTGTTGAGCGCGCGTCGTCGCGACCGTGATCACACCACGTTTCGCGTAGTGGCAGTCGATCTGCTCCCGCGCAACGACCTCCCCGATCTCGTCGATCGTGCTGTAGGTCTCGCGGAGGGCCCGCTTGACGCTGGCTGTGCCCCTGATCTTCGCGTACGTGCCCCAGCGACCGGCGATGCCCCCGGATACCCAGCCGGCGTTGCGCCCCGCCGCTCCGAATCCGGCGATGTGCTGCTCCAGCACGACGACGCGGAGATCGGGCTGGCGGCGCTTCAGGTAGTAAGCGGCCCACAGGCCCGTGAAACCGGCACCGACGATGGCGACGTCGCAGGCGCAGCTTTCTCTGAGGACCCGCTCGGGTTCGAGCGAACCGGGGAATTGGTTCAACCAGAGGCTCTTAGAGCGGTAGTCGTGCTCATCCATTCGCTGCTGCTCGAGAGGGGCGCGCGGTCGGCGGCGGGAACCAGGCGACACGCTCCGATCCGGGGGCGCTGTCGATCGGCGTCTTGTAGCTGCTCCACTCCTGGCGGCTCACGTGGCCGTCCAGCCCGAGAGCCTCCCAGAGCTGCTGAGCGAACCCGGGCATCAGCGGCGCGGCGAACAACGCGAGCGCCTTCAGCAACGTCGCAAGGTCCTCCGCGTGGGATTCCTCGGGGCCGATCTGCTCACGCGTCTTGATGGCGTATTGGCGACATCCGGCGACGTAGTCGAGCAGCGCTACGCTCGCGTCGCGCAAGCTGAACGCGCCGAGATCGTAGACACTCTCAAGACGCGACGCCGCCGCTCCCATGAGACCCCGCGTCGCCAAGTCGAGCTCTCGCGAACGGGGCCCCAACGGAGGGTCGGCGATTGCCTGAAACACCGTCTCAATCGCGATGTTCCACTCACCGTCGAGCTCCTCGTGCCAGGTCCGCTCCAGCTCGTCGTAGGAGAAGCTCGTCTGCCAGTACTCCGGGTTGGTGCGCGCGAGGTGATAGCGAAGCACGCTCGCGTCGACTGTCCTGAGGATGTCCTGGCCCCATATGACGTGACCGCGACTGGTGGAGAACTTGCTCTCGCCGAGCAAGTAGAACTCGTTGGTAATCACGTGCTCCGGCTGCAGCGACGGCTCGGCGCTCGTCAGCGACAGCGCGGCATGGACGACCCCGTTGCAGAACGAGTTGTCGTATCCCAGGAATTGGACGAGCGTCGCCCCGCCAGCCCACAGCCGATCTGCCAGCCCCGGATCTTGAATGCCTTCGGCCCAGGCACGGGTCGTGCCACGATAGCCGGGGTACATTTCGATCCAGACGTTGATGACCTGGTCCTCGTAGCCCTTGATCGGGACGGGGACGCCCCAGCTGGACGGATGGCTGGCGGGGAAGTCGACGAGCGGTCGCGCCAGCAGCGCGTCGCAGAGCGCACGCGTGTGCGCTCGCCACGTGCGGCGCCCTGCGTAGAAGGCCTTCAGCTTCTCGCGATGGCGCTCCAGCGGAAGGAACAGGCCTCGATACTCGATCGGCTCCGGCACTCCATCGCAGGTGGTGCATCTCGGCTCCACGAGATCGATCGGGTCGTAGACGCGTCCACAGGCTTCGCAGAGATTGCCGGCTGCCCGTTCGCCGCAGTACGGACAGCCGCCGTATACGAACGCCGAAAAGAGCACTTGGTTGCACGCGCCGCAGAACAGCGTCCTGTGGTCTCTAGCGACGAGCACCCCCCGCTCATGGAGGCTGCGGAAGAAGTCCTGTACGACGGCGACGTGCTGCTGGTTGCCGACGGCATTCGTGAAATGGTCGAAATGGATGTCGGCTTGTCGCAGACTTGCGACGATCGTGCTGGTTGCCTCGTCCACCAGTTCATGCGGAGTGCACCCGAGTCGCTTGGCGGTCGTCATGACGTAGCTCTGGTGACCGTCGCTGCTCGACAGGCACACGGTGCGATTGCCGATCATTCTTTGAAACCGACAGAATACGTCGGCGGCCAGGAACGGCCCCGACAAGTGGCCAACGTGCAGATCTCCGTTCGGCGTCGGAGGATCAGCCGTTACGAGATAGGTGGCCATCGTCCCCTAGTCGCAGCATCGCCGTGCTCGTCATTTCAGCAGAGCTAGGTTTCACTTCGTTCCACCACAGGCATAGGAACTCGAGGGTCTCGTCGCCGTCGTTCTTCACCGAGTGAGTGGTGAAAGGCTCTATGTAGACCGCGTCACCCTTCTGCACCGCGAACGGCATTCCGTCCATGCTCATCTCGCCGGCTCC
The DNA here is from genome assembly GCA_963734165.1 of uncultured Thermoleophilaceae bacterium. Lineage (GTDB taxonomy): Bacteria > Actinomycetota > Thermoleophilia > Solirubrobacterales > Thermoleophilaceae > JACVRW01. Next base: position 24,573 of record CAVTFZ010000001.1, read on the forward strand.
CGCGACGAACACGAAGCTTTCCTCTTCGTCGTGAGACTCCGGCGGCGTTGCGTCCCCCGGCTGGAGAACCACCCAACCCGCGCCGAATGGCTTCGATCTCGTCGTGTCCCAGGGAAACATCCGACGAAAAGCGAAGGTCTCCGATCGAACGTACCGATCCGAGGCCCCCTCCTGGAGTGGAACCTGAGGCGCTCTGGTCGCACGGGCGACGGCTCGCTGGAGGTACCGGTCCACGACTTCGGGATCGTAGTGCCGGGACAGCCCTGAGCGAACGCGCTCTACGTAGTCTCTCGCCGGCGGGTTGAGGGGCTGCTCTTCGGGAGCCTCGAGCGTCGTGGCGACGACGCTCTCGCCAGAAAGCTCGATGCGGTGCTCGCGCAGCTCGTACCCGTGCCCCGCCGCCTCGAGCTTCTCGAGCTGAACCGAATCGATGGGATAGGCCACGCCCAACACGTGGGCGCCGGGCAGCTCCAGCAGCCTGGACGTACCGCCCTTGTAGTGCTCGTCATAACCGGCAAACGTGTATGCGTGGTCGGCGAGTCGCGCCTTCTCGGCTGGCAGGCGCACACCGGCGTCTGCCTGTATTTGCTCGCTGCTCGTGCTCAGCCCGAATGCGAAGAACCACCTCACGCTCTATCTCCCGAACGATGCCAGCCCAATCCGTTAGTGCGCCTTTGCGGCAGGGGTGACAGATTTCCACACGTGCTGACGCGCCGCAATAGACCAATGGATCCAGATGCGATCCATGGCATCCGGTCACATCGCGGTCCTCCGCCCCGCCTCGAGCCGCACCTGCGCCGACTCGAACGCGCGAATCTGCCGGATGCGAGCGAGGACGTCGAAGCGCCGTGTGACTTCGAGCTTCGCGAGCACGTTGTGGACGTGATTCTTGACCGTGGAGAGCTCGATGTGGAGCCTACTGGCGATCTCCTTGTTGGTAAGGCCGATGCTTACGAGCTCGGCGATCTGCCGCTCCCGTGCCGTCAGGCGCGGCTCGACCTCGCTGGAGCGCAGCGTCAACCCGTTGGCACCATGCCCGAGGAGCATCGCTGTCCGCGGCGAGCAGATCAGCCCGTCGCGTTGCGCACCGCGGATCACCGCGACGAGATCCTGCAGCGACGCCTCGACCGTCACCAGGCCCGCGACTCCGCAGCGTGCGCACGTGAGCACGTAGGGCTCCGAGTCTGGCACCGCCACCATCACGATCCGCGCACCCGGCAGGACCGTGCGAACCATGCCGATGTCCTCGAGTGGTTCGGCGTTCAGCGGGCCGAGTAGCACGACGTCGGGTTCGGCGATCCCGAGGAGGCGGTCATACGCGAGGCTCGCACCGTCTGCCGCGCCGACGACGACGATACCGTTCTGCTGAGAGAGCGCGCTGACGATGCCTTCGCGATACACGCGCACCGCCACGATGACGTATACGCGCGTGTGTGTGTCGACGATGGTTTGCACCTAAACACCCGAAGCGACGACGGGCCATGGCGCGCGCTCGACGGGGTCCTCCAGACCGGCCTCGCGCCAGAGCTCCTGCGCAATGCTCGGCGCCAGCGGCGCCAGCAGCTGCACGAGCGTCAGAAGGCACCGACCCACGAAGCGGCGATCGGTCACCGTCACACCGGGCCCGTGCGCAGCCGCTTTTTCCTCGAAGGCCACGATTCGATCGAACAGCTTCCGCACGTTCCTGGCCGCCAGATGCATGGTCAGCGCTTCGAGGTTCTCGGTGAGCCTGACGGTCGCGGTGTCACGCCACGCGTTCAACCGGCGCTGCAGAGCGGTCAGCGGAACGCTCTCATGCTCCAGCTCGCCAGCGAGGTTGCGCAGACGTGGCACGGAGAAGCTCCACAGGCTCGACAGGAAAGTCGAGGCGTCGAGAAACACCGCCTCGCTCAATACTGCGTCGCGATGTGGCGCCGCAGCGTGGAGAACGGCGAAGCGAAAGACGTCCTCGCCCTCCCATGCAGCCCCCTCGGCTCGCACAGGGGCGGGACTCCCGTCCGCGCCCATCTCGACCCGGACTTGGCCGTGTGCCAGGGCGTTCATGTACGGCTCGCCGTCGGGCAGATGCTCGACGGCGCCGACGTCGCGCAGCGCCTTCGTCAGAGACCGCGCAGTCAGCACCTGGCCCGCGCCGCCCGGGCCGTGGACGAGCTGCGAGATCGGCATCCATCCCTTCACCTCCGGGAAGCCGGGCTGCGCGGCTGGCGAAGCGTTCTCTCCAGAGCGGGCGGACAGGGTCAACACCCGCATGAGATCGCCGCATAGGACGAGTCGCCCCGGGTCTGGGTGCGCGCTCGCGCCGCAAGCGGGGCAGCCGCCGTCGCGGGAGCCCTGCTCGCTGGGCTCGAAGGGCAGCTCACGCACTGTTGCGCACACCGGCCCGCAGCTTTTGCAGTCGAGCACCGGCACGGCTGGCCCGCGCTCAAGGATGCTCGAGATCGCGGAGTCCCGGGCCGAAAAGCGGGTCGCCGGCCGCTGCTCGAGTGGCTTCGCCTTCACTTTCAACGCGAGCCCCTCGGTCGTCTCAATTCGTCTTGCGATCTCCTGGTCGCGGGGATCGGCCGCGGGTATGCCCAAGACCGCCGTGGGCCCGTAGCGCGCGTCGACAAAGTCCGACACGACCACCGGAAGTGCCTGAGATACGCCTGGGACCGCGATGACGTGCCCGGTGCGCAACAGCTTGGGGCCTTCGCCGCCCGACTGCGAGGCGGTAACAGCCAGCCTCGCAGCAATTTCACCGCTCGCCTCGTCACTCAACCAAGCATCGATCTCCGGATGATTCGGCGACAGGGCAACGAAGGTGGCTTTCCCGACGGCGCCTGGGTGCTCCGTGAACACCGTCAGCTTGCTGCCATATGGCGAGGTCAGGTCCAACTCGACGCCGTCAACGCGCCCGAGCAGCGTACGCTGAGACGCGACTGCTCCGTCCGACCACGCAAGCGAGTCAAGCCTGCGGTCGTTCTCCACATTGTATGCCCTGAGGTTCAGGTACCAAAGGTCGGCGCGCCGGTAGACCAAGCCGGCGTCGTGCAGCATGACGAACGTGACCTGCTGGAGCCTGTCGAGCTCGGTGTCCCGAGAGGAAAGCGCGCCTACGCGCTCCGCCGCGCCGTCGACGACGACTAGGACGTCATCGCCCTGCGCCTTGCGAAATCGAGCATATGCGTCCGCGATCACGATCCCGCGTGCGTCGTCAAGCGACGATGCCCTGCCGCAGCTACCCACCATCGCGACGCTCACATCCGGATCGCTCGTCTCGAGGAACCCCTCGACGACGTGGTCGACGCCACGCGACTTCGCCTCGATGAGCCCCGGCGCGTATTCGGGCACGGAGGCGGTTCGAAATGTGCTGGCCTCATGAAGGGATCGTTTGACATATGAAGTAAAGGAAAGTGCGCCCGGCGGGATTCGAACCCGCATCGACGGCTTAGTAGGCCGCTGCTCTTAGGCGCGCTCCATCGACGCGTGGCAAAGCCGAGAGGCCACGAATGACAACCAGCCGCCAACCGACTGTTCGCTTGGCTCGAAGGCTGCACTCAACCGACCGGCGCGCCGAAACCTGCGTACCGTGAACCGATTTAAGCTACAGGCGCATGTTCAACATTTGATCTATCGCGGCGCTAGTCAAGGCAAATGGATGGCGCTGCGGATGCTCGGCGCTCGTGACGCGGCCGACCCGCCAACCATCACAAAGGCGCCTCCTCCATGGTCGTCACGGTCCTGCCATCGCGCCCAGGCGCGCAAAGGTGCTCCAAGCGCTTCAGAATCCGCTCCGCCCTCAGCGCCAACATGCTGAAGGAGGTCGCATCGCTGATGCCGTGCGAGTGCTCGGAGAGGCCGTTCACGAAGAGCCCCGCGCGGAGCCTGTCGGTCGTGCGTACGTCGTAGTCGCGGCCGACGATGAGATAGTCGTCGCCGAGCAGCAGGTGAGAGCGCATCCCCTCGAGCAGCGACGGCACGGGCTCCTCGATGAACCCGGTGCAGAGGAATACGGCATCCGCGGGGAGCTGGAGCCGATCCCGCGTGTGGACGTTCTCGACCAGCAGCTCGAGCCTCTCGCCAACCGATGTCAGCCCGGTAACGGCTGCGCGCTTCAAGATGCGCACGCGGGCCTGCCCCGAAATCGATTCCTCGTACATGCGCCAGAAGAGATCCCGGCTGACGTCCATGTTCACCGCAGAGTAGTTCGTGAGCTTTACTTCGGCTAGGAACGCCTCCCGCGCAGGCCTGGGTAGAGCATGGAAGTAGTCGACATCGGGCGGCGAGAAGACCTGGTTGGTGAAGTGCCCGATGTCATTGAGGCGGAATCCATTGCCCCTGCCGATCGAGACGATGTTCGCTTTCGGGTAATGGTCCAGTAGATACAGGATGATCTCGATGGCGCTCTGACCCGACCCGACGACGACGAGCTCACTGGCCGTGTCCGTAGGGACACATGCAAGGCTGGAGAGAAAGCGGTGAGAGTGGAACACGCGGTCCCCGCACCACGGCTTGAAGATGTCGGGGACGTACGGCAAACGCCCGGTGGCGAGGACTACGTTTCGCGCAAGGAACGTGTGTGGAGCAGGGGAGACGAGATCGAGCGCGCTGACCTTGAGAAGCTCGATCGGACCGTCGTCGGGAGGGATCAGCGGCTCGACGCGCTCCACATGGTAGCCGTAGCGAACATAATCGGTCAGCTGCTCGGAGACCCAGCGACAGTAGTCCGCCCACTCGATGCGACTGGGATTGCCCCCTAGCAGGCCGAAGTCGAAGAGTCGACCGACCTCCTTCAGGTAGAACGGGAAGGTGAAGCGACTCCTGGGGTTGCGCGGCGTCGCGAAGTCTCGCAGCAGGTGGTGTTGAATGTCGGTTCCCGGCAGCAGCATCTCGTCCTGCCAGGCGGAGTCCTGCCTCTGCTCCAAGAAGAGAGCCTTCAAAGCGCCGAAGGAAGGCTGACCCTCCGCGGCATCCTCCATCGCCACCGCGAGCGCGATGCTCGCTGGCCCGAATCCGAGCCCCAAGACGTCGTAGACCTCATCCTGGAAATTCATTTCATCATCCTAAAAAACCTGAGTATTTGGATCAAGATAGCAAGATCCGCGAGGACCGGGTTGGTCAAGCTGCGTCGAGAGATCTACAACCCCTCCCACCTCAGTGTCGAGCTCGCTGACCATCCAGCGAGCGAGCGGCGCTCAGTCAGTCCACCAGTCGCGTCGGCTCTCTACGCCGTCGCGTGGGTTCTCGCCGAGGTTGGGTGCGCCGATGACAAGGATCTCGAGGCCCTGCGGCCCGGCTTCGTAGCCTCGCCACGTACCGGGCGCAAACCGCACGACGTCCCACCGCTCGAGCTCGACGACCTCATCGTCGAGCTTCATCCGCCCGCTTCCGCCCACGACCAGTCGCTGGCCCACTCGCGGGGTCGTAGCGCGAACTCTGCGATCTCGCCGCTCGGCGCGAGCCTGACGATCGATCGGGCACCGCCCGGCCTGGAGGCCAGCGCCCACAGCCTGCCGTCCGATCCCGCGGCGATGGCGTCCGCGGACAGGGCGTTCGTGTCCGGGTGAAGCGTGTACGAGGTGATCTTCCCATCGGTCGTGACGCTGCCGATCCGATTGCAGCGCGTGTACCAAAGCCGTCCTCCGGCCGCGGGCTATGCCGGCATCCGAGGAGGCGCAGGAGCCCGGAGTCGGATACGGGTGATCATGCCCTCCGGCGTCATCTTGCCGGCGCTCGTCCAGCCAGGGAGAACCAGACGTTGCCGTCCGGGCCACCGACGAGGCCGGTTGGCGAGTTGGACGGCGGTTCCGGCAGTGGATAGCTGGAGATGACCCCGTCGGCGAGATCCCTACTCAGCTGCCTGCCGCTGCTGAACCAGACGTTGCCATCTGGCCCGGCCACGATCCGATCCCGACTCGAATCCGGTTGCGGAAGCGCATGCAGGGCGACCGCGCCGGACGTCGTAAGGCCTTCCCGACGACGTCGGCGTAGGAATCGCAACCACCAGCCGTCCGTCGAGACCAGCCGTGAGACTCTTGGGAACGAGGAAGTCCGCCAGCGGGTGCACCGTGAAGCGTCCGTCGGGAGCGTCGCCCGCCGCCCTGAGATCCGTCGCCGGACGGCGACCCGCGTGCGCCGTAGACAGAAGACACGCCCTCAGCGGGGCTCTCGGCCTATGTACCGCAAGGCCCTTCCAAACGGCCTTCCTAGAGGGAGGCTCTTCTGAAGTAGCGGGGGAGCGATTCGGCCCTAACGGAGTCGCGGGGGTCGCCATCGAGTGGGCGATCAGAGCCGCATGACGAGCGGGAATCGGCCGCGCCGAGGAGCCGGGTCAGCTCAGTGCGGCGGCGATGTCGGAGACCTTCTGCACGAGCCGGCGAGTCTCGGGTATGCGCCGAAAGCCGTGGTGCTCGTAGAAGCTGACAGCGGGCTCATCGATGGCGTCTACCACGACGAAGCGCGCGGCCACCGTCTCGGTGGCCGCGACCACCCGACCGAGCGCGTCGGCAAGCAGCGCACCGCCAAATCCTTGGCCCTGGAGCGATCTGTCGAGCGCGAGGCGAGCGAGCAGCACGGCGGGAATCTGACGCGGCCCGCCACGGCCCAGCGACCGCGGCAACTCCTCACGCTGCAAAAGATGCGCCGTCAACGAGTAGTAGGCCAGCACCGCTCGATCGCCGCGATGCCAGACGAACGTCCGCGCCGTTTGTCGCACACCGGCGTCGAGCGCATGGTCGACCAGCCAGCCATCGAGCTCCGCTCTACCGCTGTGGAACTGGCTTAGCTGATGGTCCTCGCCCAGCCGCTCGCAGACGAACCGCGAGCCGGCTATCGACCCACCGCCTGCCGAGCCTTCTCGGCAGCGCGCACCAGCGCCGGGTTCGGCCGCGGCTCCTCATCAAGCGCCGACAACAGCTGATCGAAGAATCCGGAGGGCACGATCGTGACGACATCGTGCTCAAGCAGCACCTCGTCAGCACGACGCTCTGCGGCAGCGCGCACGAAGTCACTGGCGGACTCATCAACGAGATCCGCAGCATGTTCAATGCGCTGCTTGGACTCCGGTCGCAGTCGAAACTCAAGTCGGCTGGAAGCACTGATAGCCATGTACGGACAATTGTACGTGCCTGGCCGGTGAACGCAAGCCGGTATCAGCGACTATCGGCGTGGATCAGCCATAACGGGTTGCGGCGCCCCACCGCAAAATACCTGCTAACTGGCCATCCCGAGGAGCCTGCCAAGGCAAAGAACCCAGTGACTGCCGCCACAGTCCGCCGCCTACGACGCTCGTCGGACACCGGGCGAAGCGGACCGAGAACCGACCGGTCAAGACCCTCAGCACCACCCTCGTGCGCCCCGGGAACGACCATCGGTCAACTATCGCCGACTTTAGCCTCCCACGTCACACTCACCAACCCTCGGGAAGCCCGTCCCCGCACCCCTACAGCATGCAGCCGAGGTGTCGCGCGGAGGCGGAGCGGCCGCGCGACGCTGTTCGCGACGTGGATGGCGGTGGAGCGTCAGTCCAGGTCGAAAGCGGCCTGGATCGCGTAGCTGAGTGCTGGTTCCTGACGGTCGAGCAGCACACCGATTTGCTCGCCGAGGGAATTGGCGGGAATCGTCGTGATGTTGTCGCAGCTGACGACTGACGGTTCTGCCAGGCCGTTTGCGGCGTCTACCGCCACCTCGGTCGAGAGGCCGCGCACCGTGGTTGTGATCGGTGCGACGGTCACGGTCGTCAGGTGCGGGCGCACAAGCTCCCGGGTCAGTATGAGCACAGGCCTCGCCTTGTCGAGCCGGGCCACGTGGATCGGCCGCATCAAGCAAGCTCGGACGGGAGCTTGACCGCGTGCTCGGCCAGCCCGGCAAGGTCGGGATCCTCGCCGGTTCGCGCGAGGATCTCGGCATCGCGGGCAGCGATCACGCGACGACGCTCGCGTTCGAGAGCGCGGGTGACCACGGCAGCCCTGCTGCGCTCAGTCCCGGACTGAACCAGCTCGTCCACGAACTCGACCAACTCGTCGGCGAGACGGACCGCGATCTGCTTGGACATCCCAGTACGGTACCAGAATGGGATGAGCAACCACGATCCGCCATGTTTCGGAACTCGTTCCGTGCGGCACTGTTGTTCTCAAATCCCTGAGGAGACACACGATGCGCGCACGCTCCCGCCCCGTCCACACCTGTCAGCTGGCGATTGCCGTCTGCGTGATCCTCGTGCTCGCGTTCGCCGCCCAAGCGGCGCACGCTGCAGCCGCTCCACTTCGGTACGTGGCGCTCGGGGACTCCTATAGCGCCGCCTCTGGGGTGCTGCCCCTCGACCTGTCGGCGCCACCTCAGTGCCTGCGCTCGATCCGTAACTACCCGCACGTGATCGCTGGCGAGACCGGCGCGCAGCTGACCGACGTGACCTGCGGCGCGGCGGAGACCAGCCACTTCTTCAGCTCGCAGTACCCGGGCGTCGCGCCGCAGCTCGACGCCGTGACGCAGGACGCCCAGCTTGTCACGATGACCATCGGCGGCAACGACAGCGGCGTCTTCATCAACGCGATTCTCGCCTGTGGCTCCGCCGGCGTGTTGACCCTCGGCTTTGGCAGTCCCTGCAAGGACCTCTACGGGTCCTCGTTCGAGGACACCATCCGCACCACGACCTACCCGTCGCTCGTGAACGCGCTCGGCGCCGTCCGGGCCAAGGCGCCGCAGGCGACCGTGGCGATCTTGGGATATCCGTGGATCATGCCGGCGACTGGCGGTTGCTACCTCAAGCTGCCGATTGCCCGCGGCGACGTCCCCTATGTGCGTGGCATCCAGGCGACGCTCAACGACGCCGTCGCAACGCGCCGCCGCGGCGACCGGTGCGACCTACGTGGACTTCAGCACCGCGTCCGACGGCCACGACGCCTGCCAGCCGATCGGCGTCCGCTGGATAGAGCCCGTCCTGCAGGGCACGAACCCCGTCGTGGTCCACCCGAACGCCCTCGGCGAGGCCCAGATGGCAGCCCAGGCCATGGCGGTGCTCGGCTTGCACTGAGCCGGGAGCAGCCGGCGCGCTCGACCGGGCTACCAGTGGTCGCGGCAGTAGTCCTCGATCTCGATCTCCGGCAGGGCGCGTGTGCTGTTGTTCATGCGCACCCAGAACTTCTCGGTCTTGTCGCTCATCCAGTTGACCAAGCCGTCGACGTTCGGCGGCTTCACGAGCAGTCAGCAGCCCGGAGCTGTGTCCTTGCCACTCGCTCACGACCGCTCCTCCGTCACCGCCGCCACAAGCTCCTCCGCGACATACCGCCGTTGCCCACGGGGGCCATGGTCGGTCCTGCTGAGAACGCCGACTGTCTCCAACTGCCGTAGAAGCTTCAAGGCCGTCGGCCGCGTCACACCGAGCCGGTCCTCGACGGCCCGCGACGACACGATCGGGCGCTCGCAGACGAGATCGACGAGAGCCAGCCCGTTGCTGGACGGAATCGCGCTCGCCGCGGCGCGGTAGTGCTCGCGCAGCGAGACGATCCGCCGCGCACGCGCGACGGCATCCGCAGCCTGGGTCTCGACCGCTTCGAGGAAGAGCTCGATCCAGGGCACAGCGTTCCCGGTCTGGCGGACTGTCTGAAGCGCCTCGTAGTAGCGCTCGCGGTCACGCTCGAGATACGAGCTGACGTAGAGCAGCGGCGCCGACAGGCGGCCCCGCTCGATGAGCGAGAAGACGATCAGCAGCCGTCCGAGACGCCCGTTGCCGTCGAGAAACGGATGCAGGGTCTCGAACTGGTAGTGCAGCAGCGCGTTCTGGACCAAGAGCGGCAGGTCGACGTCGTCATGCGCGAAGCGCTCCCAGTCGGCGAGCAGATCTCCGAGCTCGTCCGGCGGCGGCGGGACGAACCGCGCGGTCTCGATCGTCGAGCCGCCACCGCCGACCCAGTTCTGACTCGTGCGGAACTCGCCCGGCATCCGCTCCCGGCCACGGACGCCGGCAAGCAGCCGGCGATGCATCTCGCGGATCAAGCGGACTCCGAGCGGGAGCTTCTCGACCTGCGTGAGCCCCCATTCGAGCGCCTCGATGTAGTTGAGGACCTCCTCGACGTCGGGGCTCGGCGTCTCGCCGGTCGCCTCGACCTCGAGCACGTCGAACAGCGACGCCTGCGTCCCTTCGATCCGAGTCGAGGACAGCGCCTCGCGAAGCAAGTAGGGACGAATCAAGAGGTACGGGTTCGGGACCAGCTGACCGACCCCCGAAAGGGTGCCGAGCGCCGCCTCGGCGTCGGCGAGCAGCCGGATCGTCGCAGCAGGCAGCTCGACCTCCCGGGGAATCGGCGCGGGAAAGTACGCCACGTACCCGTGGCGGCCTGGAGTACGTCTGGCCTCGCCGTACTCAGTCGATGCGTAGTGCTCCACCTGCACAGCGCAGCAGCCTATCGTGTCTAAAGGACAAGCGATTAAACTTTAGAGACGTCCTAGGACCGTTCAGTGCGCTTCACGGTCGTTCGAGCAACTGCGACAGCACGTGCGACGTAGCGTCCTGGGTTGAGGCTCCAACCCCTCGAGGATCTCACCCGAGCGCCCGTGGACGGCGAGGTTCATCTTCGCGAGTCGAACCGTCTCGCCCGTCTTCTCCTCGCCGTAGATCGAGAGCTCCTCGCCGGGGAGCGCTTGTGGCGCTCGACGAAGTGGCCGAGTGGACGAACATGCCGGCCCGAGCCGCAGGCGGGATCGAAGATGCGTCCGTGATAGGGCTCGATGATCTCGACGATCAGCCGCACGATCGCCGGGTGGCGTGAAGAACTCTCCCGCGCCCTGACCCTCGGCGAGCGCGAACGCGTCGCCCTCTACCCCGGGTTCTTGCGCGGCACCAGCACGGTGCGCTTGAACTCGGCCACCAACGTGCCGTCCTGGTTGTGCACGCGGGTGTGGACCTTGACGATGCCGCGGTCGGGCTTCGAGGACGAGGGGCGCACGTCCAGCACCTCGGACTCGACGAACAGCGTGTCGCCGTGGAAGACCGGCGCGGGGTGCGAGAGCTCCTCGGTGGCGAGGTTGGCGATCGCCTTGCCCGAGACGTCGCTGACCGACATGCCGAGCGCCAGCGAGTAGACCAACGGACCCACCACGACGTTGCGGCCCTGCTGGGACTGCGAGGCGTAGACGTCGTTGATGTGCAGCGGGTGGTGGTTCATCGTGATCAGGCAGAAGAGGTGGTCGTCTGCCTCGGTCACGGTCTTGGCGGGCCAGTGCTTGTAGACGGCGCCGACCTCGAACTCCTCGAGGTAGCGGCCATACGGGTGCGCCCCCGAGGCCTCGCGCGTCGCCTGATCGGTATCGGTCATCTCATCCTCGTCGTATCGGTTGACTCGTCAGTCAATGAGCGCGCGGAACTCTAGCCGCCGCGTAGACTCCTGCGCCCCATGCGCAATCCACGTGACTTCTTCAAGCCCCTCGCGATCGACGCCCCCGAGCCGCTGCGCGAGATCCCGTTCAAGCCCTCGCGGATGATCCACTTCCTCGACTTCTCGAACGAGAAGATGGTCTCCAAGGTGCCCGACATCGCGCCGACGGTGGACATCCTGCTCGGCAACCTCGAGGACGCCATCCCGGTCGACCGCAAGCTCGCCGCGCGCGAGGGCCTGATCACCGTCGGCCGCGAGATGGAGCTCGGCGACACCCAGCTCTGGACGCGCGTCAACTCGCTCGAGAGCCCATGGGTCCTGGACGACATCACCCAGCTCGTCGGCGAGATCGGCGACCGCCTCGACGTGATCATGGTGCCCAAGGTCGAGGGCGCCTGGGACATCCACTACGTCGACCGGCTGCTGGCCCAGCTCGAGGCCAAGCACAAGCTGGACAAGCCGATCCTGATCCACGCGATCCTCGAGACCGCCCAGGGCGTGGTCAACCTCGAGGAGATCGCCTGCGCCAGCCCGCGCATGCAGGGCATGAGCTTCGGCCCCGCGGACCTCGCGGCCTCGCGGCGGATGAAGACGACCCGCGTCGGCGGCGGCCACCCCGGCTACCGCACGATCGAGGACCCCGATCCGGAGAACCCCGAGGCGCCGCGCGCCTCCGCCCAGCAGGATCCCTGGCACTACTCGATCGCGCGCATGGTCGACGCCTGCACCTCGGCCGGGCTGCTGCCCTTCTACGGCCCCTACGGCGACATCAAGGACGTCGCCGGCTGCGAGACCCAGTTCCGCGCCGCCTTCCTGCTCGGCTGCGTCGGCGCCTGGTCGCTGCACCCCGTGCAGATCGGCATCGCCAAGAAGGTCTTCTCGCCCGACCCCGATGAGGTCCTGTTCGCCAAGAAGGTGATCGAGGCGATCCCCGACGGCCGCGGCGTGCACATGATCGACGGCAAGATGCAGGACGACGCCACCTGGAAGCAGTGCAAGGTGATGGTCGACCTCGCCGAGCAGCTCGCGCAGAAGGACAGCGAGCTGGCCGAGGCCTACGGCTTCCAGCCGCGCCAGCGCCTAGGGCTTCACGATCGCAAAGCGCAGCGTCGCCGGCGGCGAGGTCTTGCCGTCGGCGGCCACGGTGAACGTCGCCTGGTAGCGGCCGGGCTCGAGGGCCTTGCCCTTGATCCGGCCGCTGAAGGGCACGGTGTTGACGCTCGCGTGGGAGCTGCGGGTCAGCGGCGTGCCCGCCTTGACGAAGCGCTGGCAGCGCTTGCGTTTGGAGAGCTTGCGCTTCGCCGACCGCTTGCGCTTGCCCGCCGCGCGCTTCTTCGCCGGCTTGCGCTTGAGCGCCTTGCACGCCGTACCGACCTTGCGGCCCGGCAGCGCGCGCTTGAAGGAGATCGTGACGAGCGCGTCCTTGTCGAGCGAGTACGCGAAGACGGTGCCGCGCGGCAGCGGCTCGCGCCGCTTCGCCGCGCTGCGGCCGCTGACCGGCGTCGAGCCGCGGCCGACCGCGAAGCGGGCATTCGAGCTCTCCACGCCGCCCTGGAACTGCGGCGCCAGCTTGGGAGCCGGTGGCGGTGGCGGCCCGGTGAACGGCGGGGCGGGCGGCCCGCCGGCGCTGTCGATCGCCAGGCCGAGCGGCGTGAAGACATTGGGGATGAACGACTGCTGGACGCCGGTCCCGTCGGCGCTGGCGCGTCCGATCGAGTTCGAGCCCGCGTTGGTCCAATAGAGGAAGCCGGCGTCCACCGCGAGGCCGAACACCCGGTCGGCGCCCTCGATCAGGTTCGGCGTCACGACCGGCGGGTTGACGCTGCGGTCCACGCGGCCGATGCGCGTCCCCGGCAGCGCGTTCGGCCCGATGTACTCACCGAAGTACAGGTACCTGCCGTCCAGCGCCAGCCCGCACGGCTTGGCCATGCCCGTGTCGGCCCAGTGCGGTTCGACGCCGCCGCCGTCGAGAGCGGCACGCTCGATCCAGTTCTGGTCGAGCCAGTAGACGAAGCCGCCGTCGACGGCGACCCCGCAGGACGGGTCGTCCCCGGTGTCGATGAGGTTCGGCCGCGGGTCCGACCCGTCGACTCGCTACCCGCGTGATGGAGCCGTGGTCGTCCTGCTCCACCGCCGCGAACACGTGCGTCTGGTTGGCCGCCATCGCGACCGCCACGCCGTTGGTGCTGAGCGTCGCGAGCGCGCGATTGGGCTCGCCGCCGTCGAGGTTCGCGCGGCCGAGCATCGCCCCTGGACCGCCGGACTCGCCCCAGAACAGGTACGAGCCGTTGGCGGCGACCCCGCTGGGCGCGGGGACTCCCTCAATCAGCATCGGGTTGATGCCCGTGGTGTCGAGGTTCACACGGCCAATCGACCCGTTGAGGCCGTTGGCCCAGTAGAGGTAGGCCTGCGCCTGAGGCGCGAACGCCGCCGATCCGAGCAGCGCGAGGACGAGCACAAGCCGCTTGATGCGCCGACAGTACCGGCTTCGGCCCGAAGCCTCGCGCCTTCGCACGCCCCTCGATAGGGTTCCGCGCCGCATGAAGTTCTACGAATACGAGGCCCGCGCGATCGTCAAGGCCGCCGGCATCCCCGTCACCGACTACGGCTTCGCCACCACGGCCGAGCAGGCGCGCGAGATCGCCGAGCGCATCGGCGGTCCCACCGTGATCAAGTCGCAGGTGCTCACCGGCGGCCGCATGAAGGCCGGCGGCGTGCAGTTCGCCGACACGCCCGACGAGGCCGCGGCCCACGCCGAGCACGTCCTGCAGCTCGAGATCAACGGCCACATGCCGCACGGCGTGCTGGTCGATCCCAAGGCGCAGGTCAAGCAGGAGTACTACGCCGGCATCGTCTGGGACGGCACCGCCAAGAAGCCGCTGATGCTGTTCAGCGACATGGGCGGGATCGACATCGAGCAGGTCGCCGAGGAGCATCCCGACCACGTCGGGCGCGGCCACTTCTCGAACCTGCTGCCGGTCTCGGACTTCCAGGCCAAGCAGGTGATCGCCGCCGCCGGGGTCACCGGCAGCGCGCTCAACCGCCTCACCCCGATCCTCACGCGGCTGGCGCAAGCTCTTCCAGGACCGCGACATGACGCTGGCGGAGATCAACCCGCTGGCGCAGCTCGAGGACGGCACGTTCGTCGCGCTCGACGCGCACATGGAGATGGAGAACGAGGGCATGCCGCGGCAGAAGCGGGTGTTGAAGGACCTCGGCATCGGCGAGGACGAGGGCACGCGCGAGGGCCACGAGCCGTCGCCGTTCGAGGCGGCCGTCAAGGCGATCGACTCGGCCGACCATCGCGGCGTGATCCAGGGCAAGGACACCGGCTTCCACGGCAACCTCGGCCTCGTGATCGGCGCCGGCGGTGGCTCGCTGACGCTCACCGACGCGGTCCGCTCGCAGGGCGGCAAGCCCGCCAACTACTCCGAGATCGGCGGCAACCCGTCGGTCGCCAAGGCCTGCGGCCTGGCCAAGCAGGTGCTCCAGAAGGACGGCGTCGAGAAGATCGCGGTGATGATGTCGATCGTCTCCAACACGCGCGTGGACATCGTCGCGCGCGGCGTGATCAAGGCCTGCCTGGAGCTCGGCAAGGACCCCGGCGAGACGATCGCGATCTTCCGCATCCCGGGCGCCTGGGAGGAGGAGGGCTTTAAGATCCTCGACAGGTACGGGATCGAGTACTGCGACCGCTCGGTCTCCATGCACGAGGCGGCGGCGCGCGCGGTGGCGAAGATCCAAGGGGCGCCGGCATGAGCATCCTCATCGACGAAAGCACCACCTTCATCGTCCAGGGCATCACCGGGCGCGAGGCGGTCAACCTCACGCGCGAGTGCCTCGACTACGGCTCGAAGATCGTCGGCGGCGTCACCCCCGGCCGCAAGGGCCGCGAGGTCCACGGCGTGCCGGTCTTCGACACCGTGCAGCAGGTGATCGAGCACAACGGCGGCGCGGTGCCGGACGGCTCGGTCGTCACCGTCCCCCCCGCCTTCACCAAGGATGCCGTCTTCGAGGCGATCCAGAACGGGATCAAGCTGGTCGTGATCGTGACCGAGCGCATCCCGCGCCGGGACGTCGCGCAGATGGTCGAGCTGGCCGGCGTGCACGGCGCGCGCATCATCGGCCCCAACTGCCTCGGCCTGGTCGTCCCCGGCGTCGCCAAGATGGGCGGCATCGGCGGCCCGGCCAAGAACACCGCCCAGGCCTACCAGCCCGGCTCGATCGGCGTGATGTCGCGCTCCGGCGGCATGACGACCGAGATCTCCTCGACGCTGACCGCCGCCGGCCTCGGCGTCTCGACGGCCGTCTCGATCGGCGGCGACGCGATCATCGGCTCCGCCTACGCCGAGCTGATGCCGCTGTTCGAGGCCGACGAGCAGACCGAGGCGATCGTGATCTACACCGAGCCCGGCGGGCGCATGGAGGCCCAGCTGGCCGAGTGGGTCGCCGAGCACGACTAGCGGCTGCCGATCGTCGCCTTCATGGCCGGCCGCTTCATGGACGACGAGGAGATGAAGGGCATGTCCTTCGGCCACGCCGGCACGATCGTGGAGGGCAAGGAGGACACCGCCACCGAGAAGATCGCGCGCCTGCAGGCCGCCGGCATCCCGGTGGTGGAGCGCATCGACGAGATCCCCGACACCGTCAAGCGACTGCTCGACGAGCGGAAGGCGGTGGCGTAGTGCCCGGCATCTTCATCGACGTCGAGCTCTCCGACGAGGCTCGCCGCGACCCCGAGCTGGCGAAGAAGCTCGAGGAGGTCTGCCCCGTCGACATCTACAAGGCCGCGCCGGACGGCGTGGAGATCGTCGAGGGCCAGCTCGACGAGTGCGTGCTCTGCGGGCTCTGCCTCGACGCCTCGCCCCCGGGCGCGGTGCGCGTGGTCAAGCTCTACGACGACGGCGCGGCGCTCGAGCGCTAGGCGCGGCTGCGCGCGAGCTGGCGCTGGATCACGTTGCCCAGCAGCTTGATCACCGCCTGATCGCCGCTGACCGTGACGTGCCCGCGCTCGTAGGCGCTGGCCCACTGGCGCAGCGTCCCCTCCTCGGCCAGCTCGTTGAACTGCTGACGCAGGATGCCCACGTCGATGCGAGCGTCGGCCGCCGCGTCGCGGTCGATCTTCGGGCCCGGCAGCTCGACGCGCCAGATCGGCGCGTCGCCGCCGCGGGCGCGCAGCTCCAGCCGGGTGACCAGCTTGAGCTGGCGCAGCGCCGGCAGCTCGGTCATGAGCTGCTCGATCGCGCTGCCGATCAGCGCCTTGGTGTCGGCGGAGGACACGCCCGCGAATCTAGCGCGTCGGCTGCAGCGGAGCTGCCACGCCCGCCAGCCGGCGGTACAGCCCCTCGAGCGTCTCGACGGTGTGCTCCATCGAGAACAGCCGCTCGGCCCGCTCGCGCCCGCGCCGGCCGACCTCGGCCGCCAGCGCCTCGTCGCGCAGGTAGGGCTCGAGCGCGTCGGCGAGCCCCTCGGGGGTGACGTCGTCGACGAGCGTGCCGACGTCGCCCATCACCTCGACCATGCCCGCCTCGCGTGGCGCCACCACCGGGCGCGACTGCGCCATCGCCTCCATCAGCACGGTCGGCGCCCCTTCGCTGGGCTTGCCCGGCACCTGCGGGCGCGAGGCCATCGCGACCACCCGGCAGCGCCGGTAGAGCGCCGTCAGGTCGTCGACCCAGCCGACCTCGGCGTGCTCGGTCAGCCCCAGGTCCACCACCAGCCGCTTCAGCTCGGCGGCGTGGTCGGGGTAGATGCGGTCGACCGGCCCGGCCACGCGGATGCGCGCGTCCAGCCCGCGCTCGCGCAGCAGGCCGGTGGCGCGAATCAGGTCGTAGAAGCCCTTGGCCGGATCGAGCCGCCCGACGCAGACGATCAGCGGCTCGGTCTGAGCCAGCTCGACCGGCGGCGACAGCCAGACGCCGGGGTAGGCGATCGTCGTGCGCTCGCGCACCGAGGGTCCGAACTGCGCCGCCATCGCTTCGCTCACGCAGACGATCGAGTCGCAGCGCTCGGCCAGCCGCCGGGCCACGAACCCGTCGTAGAAGTGGTCGTGCTTCATCCACAGCAGCGGCACGCCGAGCCGGCGGGCCAGCGGCACGCAGAAGATCGCGGCCTTGGTGCCGTTGGCGTGGATCAGCGAGATCCCCTCGTCGCGGTAGCGCTCGCGCGCGGCGCGGATCGCCCGCGGGAAGCCGAGGAAGCCGCGCTTGCCGGGCAGGGTCTCCACGGTCGTCGGCACGCCGCGCTCGCGCAGCATCTCCGCGAAGCGACCGCCGTCCAGCAGCAGCACACGCGGGTCGAAGGACTCGTCGAGCACCTCCAGCAGACGCATCAGCACCATCTCCGAGCCGCCATACGCCCCGAAGGGCGCGACGAAAAGGGGCTTGATCGGGGACATCGACGTCGACATCGGCGTGCTGGGCCGCGACGTTAGCGCGGCGCGCGCACGCCCACCGCCGAGCCACCCGACGCGTTCGGCTCGTGGCGGGCGCGGAAGCCATGCCGCTCCAGGTCGGCCAGCGTCTCGGCGGAGCCGTAGGGGACGTCGTCGTAGGTCTCGACCCGGATCGAGCGCACGCGACCGAGCCAGTCGGCGTTGCGGGTGAGGATGCGCTGCTCGGAGTGCTCGGCCGACAGCAGCACGTAGTCGATCTCGCCCTCCGGCAGCCAGCGGGCGAGCAGCGTGCCAACCGCGACGGCCGGGATCGCCGGGGCGCCGGGTGGGTCGTCGGGCCGGCGCTCGCGCACCTCCAGGCCCGACTCCCGCTCGCCCTCGATCGTCAACTCGGTGTCGCTGTCCCAGACCGCCGCCGCGACGACCTCGCAGCGATCGGCGAAGTGCGCCACGTTGCGCTGAGCCAGCGCGGCGTTGCCGGGGTCGGCCTCGACGCCCAGCAGCCGCGCGCCCGGGTGGCGACAGGCGAGCTCGGTCAGGCCGAAGCCGACGTTCGTGCCCAGCTCGAGGATCCGCTCGAGCGGCTTGCCGGCCAGCTCCGCGGGCGGGCGCTGAAAGCGCTCGACGTAGGCGTCCTCGAAGGCATAGACGTCGCTTGTGCCACGACGCAACTCGACCGCCAGGCCGCCGAGCGCGCGGACGCGCACGCGCACCGTGCCCGTCCCGCCGCCGCGCGCGAGACGCAGGCGGATCAGCGCCAGCCAGCTGCGCGGGCCGGCGCCCGCGGCGGTCAGGCGCAGCATGACCCGCACGCGCCGGGCAAGGCGCACCGCCCCGGCGCGCGGCCGGCGCTCCGCCACCGGATCGCTCGGCGCGGTGCTCAGATCTTGTTCCGCTCCAAGAGCTTCTTGCCGATCACCATGCGCTGGATCTCAGAGGTGCCCTCGCCGATCAGCAGCAGCGGCGCGTCGCGGTAGAGCCGCTCGATCTCGTACTCCTTCGAGTAGCCATAGCCGCCGTGGATGCGGAAGGCGTCCTCGACGACCTCCTTGCCGGCCTCCGAGGCGAACAGCTTCGCCATCCCGGCCTCGAGGTCCGAACGCTGGCCGGCGTCCTTGAGCATCGCCGCCTTGCGGGTCAGCAGGCGTGCGGCCTCGACCTTGGTGGCCATGTCGGCGAGCTTGAACTGGATCGCCTGGTGCTTGGCGATCGGCTTGCCGAAGGTCTTGCGCTCCTGCGAGTAGCGCAGCGCCAGCTCCAGCGCGCGCTGGGCGATACCGACGCCACGGGCGGCCACGTTGACGCGCCCGACCTCGAGCGCGTCCATCATCTGGCGGAAGCCCTGGCCGAGCCCCTCCTCGCCGCCGAGGATGCGGTCGGGCGGACAGACGAAGCCGTCGTAGACGAGTTCGGTGGACTCGACGCCCTTGTAGCCCATCTTCTTGATCTGAGGCGGCACGGTCAGGCCCGGGTTCTCGTGCGCGCCCGGCTCCTTCTCGGTGATGAAGCAGGTCATGCCCGCGTAGGGCGGGTCGGCCTGGGGATCGCTCTTCATCAGCACGAACACGACGCCGGAACGCAGGCCGTTGGTGACCCACATCTTCTGGCCGTTGAGCTCCCAGGAACCGTCGTCGCGCTTCTTGGCGGTGCCCTTGATGCCCTGCACGTCCGAGCCCACCTCCGGCTCGGAGAGCGAGAACGCGGCCCGGATCTCCCCCGTCGCCATGCGCGGCAGGAAGTCCCGCTTCTGGTCCTCGGTGCCGAACTTCATTAGCAGGTAGGAACCGATGAAATGGGTGTTGACGATGCCCGAGATCGAGATCCAACCCCGCGAGAGCTCCTCGACGATCATCGCGTAGGTCGTAGATCCAGGCCCATCCCACCGTATTCCTCTGGGATGGTTACGCCGAAGAGCCCGAGCTCCCGCATCTGCTCCACCACCGGCTCGGGGAACGAGTCCGCGTGGTCGTGCTCCTCGGCGATCGGGAGCACCTCGTTGTCGACGAACTGCCGCACCATCTCGGTGATCGCGCGCTGCTCGTCGGTCTTCTCGCTGAAAGGGGTGGCTACGGCCATCTCGTGCGCTGCTCCAAGTCGGTTGACTGGCGGATCGGTCTTCGCCGGGCAGGATACTGGGACTCGTCTGATCTCCGCTGCCCTTCAGCTCCCACGTCTCGCCCGCACCGTGCTCGTCGCCTTCGCGCTGCTGCTGGCGGCCGCCGGCGGCGCCTCGGCGGCGACGACGCTGACCGAGCCCGGCTTCGAGGCCGAGACGCTGATCTCCGGGCTCACCGGGGCGACGGGGATCGCGTTCGCGCCCGACGGCCGGGCGTTCGTGATCGAGAAGGCGGGCAGGCTGAAGGTCGCGCAGCCCGGCTCGGCGACCGCGACGCAGATCCTCGACATCTCCGGCCACGTCAACGACTTCGGCGACCGTGGACTGCTCGGCGTCGCCGTGGACGCCGACTTCGCCAGCAACGGCTACGTGTACCTGCTCTACACCTATGACGTCAGCCCGCTGACGCCCGACTCCTCTGGAGCGATGGTGTCTCGACTCGTGCGCGTCCAGATCGCCGCGAACGGAACCGTCGTCAACCCCGGCGCGCCCGAGACGGTCCTGATCGGCAGCTACACCAGCGGACCCTGCCCGCAAGCCGCCAACACCCTCGACTGCATTCCCTCCAACGGCAGCTCGCACTCGATCGGCTCGGTGCGCGCGGCCCCGGACGGCACCCTCTACGTCGGCTCGGGCGACTCGGCGGACTTCAACATCGCCGATCCGCTCTCGTTCCGGACCTACGACGAGCAGAGCTATGCGGGCAAGATCCTCCACGTCGACCGCAACGGCAACGGCCTGCCCGGCCACGCCTTCTGCCCCACCGACGCCGATCTCACCCACGTCTGCGCCAAGCTCCACGCCAAGGGCTTTCGCAACCCCTTCCGCTTCACCCTGCGCCCGGGCGGCGGCCTCGCCGTCGGCGACGTCGGCTGGAACAGCTACGAGGAGTTCGACCTGATCCAATCGGCCGGCGGCAACTACGGCTGGCCCTGCTACGAGGCCACCCACCACACCCCGAGCTACGGCGACATGCCCGCGTGCGCCGCCGAGTACGCCAAGGAGGGGACGCCCAACGCCGACCGCTACCCCGCCTGGGAATACGGCCGCAGCCTCGGCAGCGCCATCATCGGCGGTCCCACCTACACCGGCGACCAGTACCCCAACGGCTACCGCGACAGCATCTTCGTCGGGGACTACACCGGCAACGTCCTGAAGCGGCTGGTGCTCGACGAGGACGACCAGGTCGTGAGCGTCGAGGACTTCGCCGACGACTGGATCGGCACCGCGCTCGAGCTGCACCCCAGCGGCGACCTGATCTCCGTCAACTACGGCACCGGCGCACCGGGCGACGGGTTCGTCGAGCGCTACGTGTACACGACCGGCAACCGCTCCCCGGTCGCCCAGCTGTCCGCCACCCCGACGGCGGGCTCGGCGCCGCTGACGGTGGACTTCGACGCCGGCGCCTCCAGCGATCCCGACGGCGACGCGCTGACCTACAGCTGGGACTTCGGCGACGGCACGGGCGCCAGCGGCGCCACGGTCCAGCACGTCTACGACCAGCCCGGCAGCTTCACCGCCACGGTCACCGTCGACGACGGCCGCGGCCGCAGCGCCACCAAGAGCGTCCAGATCACCTCCGGCGGCAACGCGCCCGAGCTCACGCTCGAGTCCCCCGTCGACGGCTTCCGCTACCGCGACGGAGACGTGGTGCAGCTGCACGCCAGCG
Source organism: uncultured Thermoleophilaceae bacterium (assembly GCA_963734165.1). Taxonomy (GTDB): domain Bacteria; phylum Actinomycetota; class Thermoleophilia; order Solirubrobacterales; family Thermoleophilaceae; genus JACVRW01. The sequence goes on from CAVTFZ010000001.1 coordinate 46,103, forward strand.
CCCAGGACGCCGAGGACGGCGCCCTGCCGAGCGCCGCCTTCCATTGGCTGGTGCGCCTGCATCACTCCACGCACATCCACCCCATCAGCGACCTCACCGGAGCCGACACGAGCTTCCAGGCCCTCCGCGACCACGACGCCGACTCCTTCTACGAGGTCAGCGTCACCGCCACCGACTCGAGCGGGCTGAAGACCACGAAGACGGTCGAGATCCAGCCTCAGACGACCCAGCTGCGGCTCGACGAGCCTTCCCGCCGGAGCCCCGCTCAGCTACGGCGGCCGCGCCTTCGACGCCCCCACCGAGCTGACCACCACGATCGGCTACGAGACGACGGTCACGGCCGCGGAGCGCTTCGTCTCCGATGGGCGCACGTACGTCTTCGACGGCTGGTCCGACGGCGGCGCCCGCACGCACGAGATCACCGTGCCGGACGGGCCGCTCACGCTGCGCGCGACGTACCTGCGGGAGGTCTCGGTCGGGGGCACGGCCTCGGCGTCCAGCGTCGAGGGCGCCGGCTTCGAGCCCGGGAAGGCGCTCGACGGCGACCCGCTGACCCGCTGGTCCTCGACCTTCGCCGACGACCAGTGGTGGCAGGTCGACCTCGGCCCCGAGCAGTGGGTCAGCCGCGTCGAGGTCGACTGGGAGACGGCGTACGCCCCCAGCTACGAGATCCGCACGTCGCGCGATGGCTCCCAGTTCGAGGTCGCCGCGACCGAGACCGCCACCGGCCCGGGCACCAGGGCCACCGACTTCGCGGCACGGCCCGCGCGCTACGTGCGCGTGCAGGCGCTCGAGCGGGCCAACCCGGGCTGGGGCGTCTCCGTCTACGAGGTGCGCGCCTTCGGCCCGATCGACGGCGGCGCGATCCCGCCGGATACGCCTCCCGAGACGCCCCCCGGCCCGCCCGAGACGCCTCCCAGCGAGCCCCGCACGCCCGCGGGACCCGGCGGTGCAGGCGTCCCGCCGCCGGCTGGCGGGACGACGCCGCCCGACACCGTGCGACCGCGCGTCCGCGACCTGCACGTCAGCTTCCCTCGACGCGGGCGGGCGGGCGCCCGCCGGCCGGTGTTCGTGCTCGACCTCAGCGAGCGCTCGACGGTCAAGCTGCGGCTTGCCCGGCTCGTAGGCGGGAAGTGGCGCCTGGTCAAGGAGCTGCGCCGGCGAGCCGGCCCGGGCCGCGTGCGCATCGGGTTGCCGCGGCGGCTCTCGCTCGAGGACGGTCGCTACCGCGCGACGGTCACGGCGACCGACCTGGCGGGCAACACCAGCCGCAAGCCCGCCACGGCGCGCTTCCGCCTGACCGGAAAGACGCACAGGTAGACGTGCGCGGCCGCCTGGCCCTGGCGTCGCTCGCGCTCGCGCTGCCGGTCCTCGGCGCGCCGAGCGCCCATGCCGCCACCTATCCGGCCGGCTTCGAGGGCCGCACGATCGTGTCCGGCCTCAACCAGCCGACCGCGGTCGCCTTCGCCCCCAACGGCCGCACCTACGTCGCCGAGAAGGCCGGCAAGCTCAAGGTCGTGCAGCCGGGCGGCTCGACGGCGACCACGCTGCTGGACATCGGCAACCGCGTCAACGGCTACGCCGACCGCGGCCTGCTCGGCCTCGCCGTCGACTCGGACTTCGCCAACAACGGCTTCGTCTACCTGCTCTACAGCTACGAGCTGCAGCCGCTGGTCGCCGACTCCAACGCGCCGATGGTCTCGCGCCTGACGCGCATCAAGCTCAACCCCGACGGCTCGCTGGCCAACCCCGCCGCCCCGGAGACGGTCCTGCTCGGCAGCTACGCCAGCGGCCCCTGCCCGCAAGCGTCCAACACGCTCGACTGCATCCCCTCCGACGGCATCTCGCACTCGATCGGCACCGTGCGCTCCGCTCCCGACGGGACCCTCTACGTCGGCTCCGGCGACGCCGCCGACTTCAACATCGTCGATCCGCTCTCCTACCGCACCTACGACGAGCAGGGCTTCACCGGCAAGATCGTCCACGTCGACCGCAACGGCAACGGCCTGCCCGGCCATTCGTTCTGCCCGACCGACACCGACCTCAGCCACGTCTGTACCAAGCTCTACGCCAAGGGCTTTCGCAACCCCTTCCGCTTCAGCGTCCGGCCGGACGGCGCCGGCCTGGCGGTCGGCGACGTCGGCTGGAACACCTCGGAGGAGCTCGACCTCGTGCGCCAGGGCGGCGGCGACTACGGCTGGCCCTGCTACGAGGCCTCCGCGCGCACGCCCGGACACCGCGACAGCAGCGAGTGCCAGTCCGAGTACGCCCGCGAGGGCACCGCCTCCGCGGCGGTCAAGCCCGACCACGAGTACCAGCACGACCTCGGCAGCGCGATCATCGGCGGCCCCACCTACACGGGCACGACCTATCCGGCGCAGTACCAGGGCACCATCTTCGTCGGCGACTACACGGGCGGCTTCATCAAGCGGCTGACGCTCGGCGCCGACGGTCGCGTCAACGGCGTGCAGGACTTCGCCAGCGGCTGGTTCGGCGTCGACATCGAGCAGGACCCGAGCGGCAACCTCGTCAGCGTCGACATCGTCAACGGCACGCTCGAGCGGATCGCCTACACGGGCGGCGCGAGCGCGCCGATCGCCCGCATCGACGCCGACCCGACCGCCGGCTCGACGCCGCTGACCGTGAACTTCGACGCCGGCGACTCCACCGACCCCGACGGCGACCCGCTCACCTACAGCTGGAACTTCGGCGACGGCGCCACCGCCAGCGGGCAGACCGTCTCGCACGTCTACCCGACCGCCGGCACCTACACCGCCACGCTGACCGCGCGCGACCCCGGGGGCCGCACCGACACCGCCACCGTGAAGATCAACCCCGGCGGCCACGCGCCGGTGGTCACGATCGCCACGCCGGCGAACGGCGGCAGCTACCGCGACGGTGACGTCGTGCAGCTAAGCGGCTCGGCCACCGACGTCGAGGACGGCACCCTGCCCGCCTCGGCGCTGGAGTGGCGCGTGCGGCTGCACCACTCCACCCACATCCACCCGATCACCGACATCAACGGCGTCGCGCAGACGAGCTTCACGGCCCTGCGCGATCACGACGCCGACTCGTTCTACGACATCACGCTGACCGCGACCGACGCGGACGGGCTGGTGACCAAGAAGACGATCGAGCTGCGCCCGCAGACCGTGCCGCTGACGCTCGACAGCGCTCCGGCCGGCGCGCCGGTGAGCTACGGCGGACGCGCCTTCGACGCGCCGACCACGCTCACCACCACGATCGGCTACGACACCACCATCACCGCCGGCAGCCGCTTCACCGTCGGCTCGCACGCCTACGTCTTCGACAGCTGGTCCGACGGCGGCGCGCGCTCGCACACCGTGCGCGTGCCGGGGAGCGCCAGCACGCTGCGCGCCAATTACCTCGAGGACTACGCCTGGAACGGCACGGCCAGCGCGTCCAGCACCGAGGGCGTCGGGCTCGAAGCCGGCAAGGCGCTCGACGCCGACCCGTTCACGCGCTGGAGCTCCAACCGCCTCGACGACCAGTGGTGGCAGGTCGACCTCGGCGCGACGCGGCAGGTCAGCCGCGTGGAGATCGACTGGGAGGCGGCCTACGCCTCCAGCTACCGCATCCTCACCTCCACCGACGGCACCAGCTTCACCCAAGCCGCCCAGGAGACGATCAGCGCGCCCGGCACGAAGGTGACGAGCTTCGCTCCCCGCAGCGCGCGCTACCTGCGCGTCCAGTCGGTCACCCGCGCGACCCAGTACGGCATCTCCTTCTACGAGGCGCGCGTGCTCGGCCCGCCGGTCAGCGGCGGCGACACCACCCCGCCCGACACCACCATCACCGGCGGCCCGAACGGCAGCTCGGCCTCGGCGACCGCGAGCTTCAGCTTCACCGCCAGCGAGAGCGGCTCGACCTTCGACTGCCGGCTCGACGGCGGCGCCTGGACGCGCTGCACCTCGCCGTTCGACTACGCCGGGCTAGCGGACGGCCAGCACACCTTCAGCGTGCGCGCGACCGACCTCGCCGGCAACGTCGACCCGAGCCCGGCCAGCCGGACCTGGTCGGTGGCGACCTCGACCACGGGCGAGAACCTCGCGCTGAACAAGCCCGCGACCGCGTCGAGCAGCGAGTTCGCCGGCTTCGGGCCGCAGTACGCGGTCGACGGCAACGCCGGCACGCGCTGGTCCTCGACCTATGCCGATGGCCAGTGGTGGCAGGTCGACCTCGGCTCGGCCCAGCAGGTCAGCCGCGTGGAGATCGACTGGGAGGCGGCCTACGCCTCCAGCTACCGCATCCTCACCTCCACCGACGGCAGCGCCTTCACGCCAGCCGCCGACGACAGCGCCACCGGCGCCGGCTTCGAGGCCACCGCCTTCGCGGCGCGCAGCGCGCGCTACGTGCGCGTCGAGATGCTGACGCGCGGCACCCAGTGGGGGGTCTCGATGTTCGAGGTGCGCGTCTTCGGACCGGCCGTGGGTGGGGACACCACGCCGCCGGACACCACGATCACCGCTGGCCCGTCCGGCACGGTCAGCACCGGCACGGCCAGCTTCGAGTTCGCCTCCAACGAGCAGGGCTCGAGCTTCGAGTGCCGGCTCGACGGAGGCGCCTGGGCCGGCTGCAGCTCCCCACGCGCGCTGACTGGGCTTGCCGACGGCTCGCACAGCTTCGACGTGCGCGCCACCGACCAGGCCGGCAACGTCGATGCCACGCCCGCGAGCCGCAGCTGGACGGTCAACACCGCCACCGTGGCGCAGGACCTCGCGCAGGGTCGGCCGACCTCCGCCTCGAGCATCGACGGCGCCGGCCACGAGTCCGACAAGGCGGTGGACGGCAACGCCGCCACGCGCTGGTCCTCGAACTTCACCGAGAACCAGTGGTGGCAGGTGGACCTCGGCGCGATCAAGCAGATCGGACGCGTCGAGCTCGACTGGGAGGCCGCCTATGCCTCCAGCTACGAGATCCTCGTCTCGAGCGACGGCGCCAGCTTCGCCCAGGCCGCCCAGGCGACCGCCTCCGGCCCCGGCCCGCGCTCGACCAGCTTCGCCGCCCGCTCCGCGCGCTACGTGCGCGTGCGCTCGCTGCAGCGCGCGACGCAGTGGGGCATCTCGTTCTTCAGCGCCCGCGTCTACGCGCCGGCCACGGGCGCCGACACCACGCCGCCGGACACCACCATCACGGCCGGCCCCTCCGGCACCTCGACTGCGATCTCGCCCAGCTTCCAGTTCAGCTCCACTGAGACCGGCTCGACGTTCCAGTGTCGGCTCGACGGTGGCGCCTGGGCCGCCTGCACCTCCCCGCGCACGCTCACCGGCCTCGCCGACGGCTCCCACACCTTCGACGTGCGCGCCACCGACGGCGCCGGCAATGTCGACGCCAGCCCGGCCACGCGCACATGGACCGTGGACGCCCCCTACTCCGCCCGCGTGCTCGCCACCGCCGGCCTGTCCGGCTTCTGGCGGCTCGGCGAGGCCAGCGGCACTGCGGCTGCCGACTCCAAGGGCACGAACGCCGGCGCCTACGTCGGCGGCCCGACCACGATCGCCGGGCTGCTGGTCGGCGACGCCAACGCCGCGCGCAACTTCGACGGCGTCGACGACGCGGTCGACCTCGCCCCGGGCCCCCTCGGCGCGCCGGCGCAGGTGTCGGCCGAGGCCTGGGTGCGGATCGACCAGCAGAAGGCCGCCGGCGGCTACCACTTCCTGATCACCGATGCCGAGACCGACCTCTCGGACGGCTTCACGCTCGCGATCGACAGCGCCGGCCGGCCGCTCTTCAGCGTCGCCAACAGCGCCACGACCCGCGCCACCGCCCAGTCCAGCCTGGCGCTGACGCCGAACACCGCCTACCACCTCGTCGGCACCTACGACGGCGCCACCGCGCGCATCTACGTCAACGGCGTCCAGCGCGGCAGCGTCGCCTACGGCGGCGGCATCGGCTGGCGCGCCAACCGCGACCTGCTCCTGGCGCGCCAGAACGCCGCCGCCAACCGCGCCACCCGCTACCTCGACGGTCGCCTCGACGAGGCGGCCGTCTACACGACCGCCCTCAGCACCGCGACCATCGCAGCGCACAACACGGCAGGCCGCTAGCGCCTAGTAATTGAGAGGGTGCCGCGGCACGAACGCCGCCGACTCGCGCAGTGTCTTGCTCCAGCGCGGCCCGGTGCCGGGGCCGGGAGCGTCGGGGTCGCGCATCGAGGTGTCGAAGCGCAGGCCCGCCACCACGACGTAGGCGTGGCCGCCGTGGGCGTAGACGGTGATCCAGCGGCCTGTGCCGGGCTCGCCCCAGTTCATCATCGCCCCGGAGGGCAGCGGGGAGTCGAGGAAGCGGCCGCCGTAGAGCGCGTAGCTGACCGAGCCGGAGCAGTCGTAGCCCGTGTCGAGCCGGCTGCTGAAGGGCTTGTGGCCGCCGCCGTAGCGGTAGGGCTTGTCGAGCAGCCGGTTGGCGGCCTCGATCACGCGCTTGACGCGCGCCGGCGCCGCGGCCGGGGCGATCGCGACGCCGTTGACGATCTTGGCCTTCTTCGGCGGCGGAGGCGGGGGCATGAAGCCCATGCCTCCGGAGCCAGCCGGCGTCTGCGCGCTTGCGTTCGCCGGCAGGGCGAAGCACATGCACGACAGCATGGCGACGAACAGCGCTTTTCGAATAGCAGGCGACAAAACTCTTTCGAACGCCTGCGGGGTTAGCTGACGGGCTCGCGCTGAAAGAGCTCGCGCGCTTCCTCAGAGAGGAAGTTCGCCCCAGTGGCCGAGGCCACCTTGGTTCCCCCGCTCCGCGCATGCGCGGATTCGGCGTGGGCGGAAAGGTACCAGGTCGTGCCTACGGATTCGGTGCTCGCGGCCGCGGTCCTGCCCCGCGGCCGCGCCGGTCAGGTCTGAGCGGCGGGCTGCGAGCGCGGCGCGGCGGCCTCGGCCCGACCCCGCGGCGGCCGTCGCTCGCCCCCGTCGGCGAGGCGCAGCAACGCCCAGGCCAGCAGCGCGCCGAAGCCGAGCGCGATCGCCAGCACGGTCAGGTAGGCGGCGGTCGTCAGCCAGCCGGCGACCCCCTCCTTGCGCTCGCGCTGCATGTTCTTGTGGTCGAACGCGAAGGCGCGCGTGAAGCGGGCCTGCGCCGGCACCTCGGGCGCCGGGATGGCGCGATCGCGGGGCAGGTAGATCGGCACGCTGACCAGCGCGTCGCCCGTCTGGGCTCGCAGCATCGCCTTCCAGCCGTCGTGGACCGGGATCGGCTCGGTCGAGCGGTAGAGGCCCGGTCCGATCCGGTCGAGCGGGTCGAGCACGCGACCCCCGCCCTGCCAGGCGGTGATGGTGAGGAACTCGACGTCGGCCGGCGGCGCCGGCTCGATGCGCACGGTCGCCGCGACCTCGCGTCCGGAGCCGCCGGGCAGGTCGCGCAGCGTCACGGTCGCCTGCCGCGGCCCCGCGTCCGACATCGGCACGAACAGGCCGACGATCAGCATCAGCGCGACCGCGCCGGCGAGTGCCGTGCGCAGCTCGAACCGGGTCAGCGCACGCGGGCGCGGGCCGAGCGCGGCCGGCCGCGGCCGCGCCAGCGACGAGCCGACGAAGGCGCCGACGAGGCCACCCGCGACGGCGACCGCGAAGCCGGCGATCAGCGCCTCCGGCAGCAAAGCGGTGGTCCACGGGATCGGCATCCAGACGTGCGACCAGCCCCACTCGGCGGCAAGCCCGATGGTGCCGATGCCCGCCCCCGCGAGCGCGCCGGCCAGCACGGGCGAGCGCCGCGCCACGGCGGTCGCGAACACCAGCTCCACGATCAGCGCCTCGACGATGTAGGGCGGGAAGTGCGGCATCGTCTGCCCGAACACCACGCCCACCATCAGCGCCAGGAAGCCGCGGATGATCACGAAGCCGAGGACCGCGAGCAGCGCCCCGCCGCGCCCGATGTAGGCGCGCACGGCCACGAGCCCGACGCTTGCGGCCAGCATGATCAGGATCGGGTGCAGGACCTCGCGGAACTGCGGCACGCCGAAGTCGAACTCGCCCTGGAAGGTCGAGAGCGCGACGAGGAAGCCGCCGACCATCAAGGCGCGCCGCAGCCGGTAGATGCTCGTGCCGGCGCCCTGCGGATCGCGTCCGGCGGCGTTGACGCCCTCGGCCATCAGGACCATGGCGCCGAGCGTGGCCAGCGAGCCGCCGCCGATCAGCATCAGGTGCGTCGGCCCCCAGAGGGTCACGTCCTGGCCGAAGAGGCGGTGCCAGAGGTCGTCGAGCGGGAAGCCCGAGAGCGCGAAGGCGCCGCAGGCGGCCATCACGATGCCGCCGATCGGCGCGTACCAGCCCGGGCCGATGCGCACCGCCGTGGCGCAGTCGTCCTCCTTGCAGAGGGCCATCGCCAGCACGCCGGCGAGCAGCGTCCCGTAGAGGCCGACGAGGATCAGGTAGTGGGCCGGATTGGCGAGCGGGCCGGCGTCGCGGCCGTTGTCGATGTGCAGCGAGACGTCCCAGTACATGCCGAGCACGGCGGTCAGCAGCGCCACGCCGAGCATCGCGGAGGGCAGCGCCGCCCAACCCGGCAGCCCGGTGGCGCGCTCGGAGAAGCGTGCGGCGTTCCCCAGCAGCTTGATCCGCCCGCTGCGGTGGCCGGCGATCAGCAGCACCACGAGCGCGGTCGCAACCAAAGCGCCGAGCGTGGCGCCGATCGCCTCGCCCGCGGCCGCGCCGCCCGCCGGCTCGTCGCCGGTCGCCGCCAGTGCCGGCTGCGCGGCGAGCAGCAGCAGCGTGGCGGCGGCCCCCAGCGCATACCCCGAATAGCTCACTCGTCGCATATGGCAATCTCTCCTACGCATCGAAGGCTCCGTCCCATGGACGGGTATCCTAACTGAACAGTCAGTCAGTTATCTGTGACGTCGCTCACAGGTGTGATCGCAACGCTCATGAGTACCAATACCCCTCCTCGCAAGCGTCTTACCGCCGCCCAGCGACGGGCGGCGATCTTGCAGGCCGCGTTGGTCGTGTTCGCCGACCACGGCTTCCACACCGCGTCGATCGACGACATCGCCCGCGCCGCCGGGGTCTCCAAGGCACTGATCTACGAGCACTTCGCCTCCAAGCAGGAGCTGTACGCGAGCCTGCTCGACCAGGAGGCCGACGAGCTGTTCGCGCGGCTGGCCAGCGCCGTCTCGCTGGTCGAGGGCGCCGGCGCGCCGCGCCTGGCGACCGGCTTGGACGCCTTCTTCGGCTTCGTCGAGGAGCGTCGCGAGGCCTGGCGCATGCTCTTCCGCGAGAACCAGGATCGCGAGGCCGCCATCCGGCTCAACCGCATCGTGGCGCAGGTGACCGACGTCGTGGCTGCGCTGATCGCCCAGGACCCGGGGGCGCGCGCGGTCGAGACCGAGGAGGCCGAGCGCGGCCAGGCGATCCGGATGCTGGCCCAGCTGCTGGTCGGCTCGGTCCAGTCGATCGCCAACTGGTGGGACGACCACCGCGACGTGCCGCGCGAGCGCCTGGTCGAGGTGGTCATGGACTTCGCCTGGATCGGCCTCGAGGGACTGAGCCAGGGCCGGCGCTGGAACACGCCGGGGTGACCGCCGCGGCGCACGCCGCGCCGCCGCCCGGCGCGGTCGCATGAACTTCGCGCGCGAGGTCGTCGACGCGGCCGATCCCGCTCGGCTGGCGCTGGTCGCGCTCGACCGCGACGGCGGGCGCCGCGAGGTCTCCTTCGGCGAGCTGGCCGACCGCTCGGCGCGGCTCGCCGGCGCGCTGCTCGCCCGCGGCGTCGGTCGCGGCGACGTGGTCATGACGATGGTCGGCAACCGCCCCGAGTGGGTCGAGGCGATGGTCGCCTGCTGGCGCGTCGGTGCCGCGGCGCAGCCCTGCGTCGAGCAGCTGCGCCCGCACGACCTCCGCGCGCGCATGGACCTCGTCGAGCCGCGCGCGCTGGTGGCCGACGCCCGCAACGTCGAGACCGTGCGCGCGGCCGGCTTCGACGGCCCGCTGCTGGCGGTGCCCGACGGGCGGCTCTACGACGCCTCGCCCGCCCCGGCCGCCGAGCTCGGCCCCGACGAGCCGGCGCTGATCGTCTTCACCTCCGGCACCGCCGGCGAGCCGAAGCCGATCCGCCACGGCCAGCGCTACCTGCCGGGCCAGCGCACGCAGGCCGAGCACTGGTTCGGCGCCCGCCCCGGCGACCTCTGCTGGTGCACCGCCGCCAGCGGCTGGTCGAAGTCCGCGCGCAACGTCTTCGTCGCCCCCTGGCTGATGGGCGCGGCCGCCCTGCTGCACGACGCCCGCTTCGACCCCGCCGAGCGGCTCGAGCTGATCGAGCGCGAGCAGGTCGACGTGCTCTGCATGGCGCCCACCGAGTACCGCGCGATCGCCAAGCGCACGGAGCTGCGCCACCTTGGCCTGCGCCACGCGGTGGCAGCCGGCGAGCCGCTCAACCCCGAGATCGTCGAGCGCTGGCGCGACGAGGTCGGCGTGCAGGTGCACGACGGCTACGGTCAGACCGAGACCGGCGCGCTGACCGGGATGCCGATCGGCCCCGACGTGCGCCCCGGCTCGATGGGCAAGGCGCTGCCAGGCTTCGAGCTCTGGATCGACGACGGGCGAGCTGTGCGTCGACCCCGCCAGCGTGCCTACGTTCTTCCTCGACGGCCCGGCCGACGGCGTCTGGCGCACCGGCGACCGCGTGCGCGAGGACGAGGACGGCTACCTCTGGTTCGAGGGCCGCACCGACGACGTGATCATCTCCGCCGGCTACCGCATCGGCCCGTTCGAGGTCGAGTCGGCCCTGGTCTCCCACCCCGCCGTGGCGGAGGCCGCCGCGGTGGCCGCGCCCGACGAGGTCCGCGGCTCGATCGTGCGCGCGGTGGTGGTGCTGCGCGACGGCGTCGCGCCCGGCGACGGGCTGGTCCGCGAGCTCCAGGACCACGTGCGCGAGCGCACCGCGCCGTACAAGTACCCGCGCCTGGTCGAGTTCGCCGACGCGCTGCCCAAGACGGCCAGCGGCAAGATCAAGCGCGCCGAGCTGCGGTCCCAGAGCGTTTGATTTGACCTGAGCTTTCGCCTACGGTGTCCGACGTGATCGCGCCCATGCGCTATGCCGCCGTCGCCGCGTTGGTGCTCGTCGCCGTGCTGGTCGTGATCGCGGCGCCGGCCTTCGCGACACCCCGGCTCACAACCTCATCGGGAGCGAGCCCGGCGGCGGCGTTCATCACACCGCTCGGCAACACAACCGTCGTTCGACGGCGCGGTGACGAGCATCGGCTCGAACGGCGACAGCGCCGCGCCGAGCCTCGGCGGCTGCCTGCTGAGCGTCCCGGCCGCCTCATAGTCACGCCGGGCGGCGAGGACTAGCCTCGTCTGGATGGCGAACCGGCTCGCGCACGAGACCTCTCCCTACCTCCTCCAGCACAAGGACAACCCGGTCGACTGGCGGCCGTGGGGTGAGGAGGCGCTCGCCGCGGCGCGCGAGGGCGACCGGCCGATCCTGCTCTCGATCGGGTACTCGGCCTGCCACTGGTGCCACGTGATGGAGCGCGAGTCGTTCGAGGACGAGGCGATCGCGCGCGCTGATGAACGAGCGCTTCGTCTGCATCAAGCTCGACCGCGAGGAGCGGCCGGACGTCGACTCGATCTACATGGAGGCCTGCCAGGCGATGACCGGCTCCGGCGGCTGGCCGCTGAACGTGTTCCTGACGCCGGAGCAGGTGCCGTTCTACGCCGGCACCTACTTCCCGCCCGAGCAGCGCGGCGGGCTGCCGAGCTGGCCGATGGTGCTGGAGGCAGTCGCGAAGGCGTGGGACGAGCGCAAGGACGAGATCCGCGCCGACGGCGCGCGCATCGCCGAGCGCCTGCAGGGCGGCGCAGCGGCTGCGGCCGTCGGCCGAGCCGCTGCGAGCGGAGGCGCTCGACGAGGCGGTGGCCGCGCTGCGCACCCAGTACGACCGCGAGCACGGCGGCTTCGGCGGCGCGCCGAAGTTCCCGCCCGCCTCGGCGCTCGAGTTCCTGCTGCGACGCGGCGAGACCGAGATGACGGCCCACACCCTGCGCGCGATGGCCTCGGGCGGGATGTACGACCAGGTCGGCGGCGGCTTCGCCCGCTACTCCGTCGACGCGCACTGGCTCGTGCCCCACTTCGAGAAGATGCTCTACGACAACGCGCTGCTCGCCCGCGCCTACCTGCACGGCTGGCAGGTGACCGGCGATCCGCTGTTGCGGCAGGTGACCGAGGAGACGCTCGACTGGGCGCTGCACGAGATGCGCGGTCCCGAGGGCGGCTTCGCCTCCGCGCTCGACGCGGACTCCGAGGGCGTCGAGGGCAAGTTCTACGTCTGGAGCGTCGACGAGCTGCGCGCGGCGCTCGCCGACGAGCCGACGCCGACGCGGCGATCGCCTGGTTCGGCGCCAGCGAGCGCGGCAACTTCGAGGGCGCGAACATCCTCACGCGCAGTCCCGATCCCGCCGGCTCCACGCCGCCGGACGCCGCCGCAGCGAGCGGCTCGGATGCAGGCGTCGCGAGGCGCGAGGCCGGGGGCGGCGGCGCCCCGGTCGCTCCTGAGCGCCGCGAGGCCTGGCGCCGCGTCCTCTACGAGGCACGCGCGCCGTCGCGTCTGGCCCGGCCTCGACGACAAGCGCCTGACCTCCTGGAACGCGCTCATGATCGCCGCGCTCGCCGACGCCGGCGCGGTGCTCGAGCGCGAGGACTACCTCGACGCCGCCCGCGCCTGCGCCGACTTCGTGCTCGACCTCCCTGCGCGACGAGGACGGCCGGCTGCTGCGCACCTGGAAGGACGGCCGCGCCCACCTGAACGCCTACCTGGAGGACCACGCCTACCTGCTCGAGGCGCTGCTGGTCCTCTACGAGGCGAGCTTCGAGCCGCGCTGGTTCACGGCCGCGCGCGAGCTGGCGGACACGATGATCGAGCGCTTCGCCGACCCGAGGCCGGCGGCTTCTTCGAGACCTCCTCCGACCACGAGCGGCTGGTCGCCCGCCGCAAGGACCTCGAGGACCACCCGATCCCCTCGGGCAACGCCTCCGCGGCCTACGGGCTGCTGCGCCTGGCGGCGCTGAGCGGCGAGTACGCCTACGAGCAGCGGGCGGTCTCCGTGCTGCGCCTGCTGCACGAGCTGGCGCCCAAGCACCCGCAGGCGTTCGGCCACCTGCTGCAGGCGCTCGACTTCCACCTGGCGCCGGTGCGGGAGGTCGCGCTCGTAGGCGACGACCGGCGCCCGCTCGAGCGCGTCGTCCGCGACGCCTTCCGCCCCCACCTCGTGCTCGCCGGCGGCGACCCGGACGGCGTGCCCCTGCTCGCCGACCGCGAGCCGGTCGACGGCCGCGCGACCGCGTACGTCTGCGAGCGCTTCGCCTGCAAGGCGCCCGTGACCGAGCCGGCGGCGCTCGAGGAGCTGCTGCGCTGAAGCGCCTCGGCGCATGCCTCGCGCTTCCAGCGGTCGTCTACGCGGCGACCGGCGTCGTGGAACCGCGCGCCGAGGAACATGCCGCGCCGGCGCTCGCGGTCTCCGGCGGACAGCGGCACGTGGCGCCCGCGGTCGGTGCCGCCGACAGGCCCCTCGCGCGACTTTCGGCTGCGCCGGCGCTGAAGCCGGCACGCGGGCGCGAGGCGCTCGCGGTCGCCCGGCGCCTGACCGCCTTCGGGCCGCGACCCGCCGGCAGCCTCGCCGAGCGCCGGGCGCATGCGCTCGTCGAGCGGGCGTTCCGCCGCGCCGGCCTGCGCGTCGGCGTCCAGCCGGTCGCGGTCCCGGGACGTGGCACCTCGCGGAACGCGATCGGCGTGCTCGACACGCCGCACCACTGCCTGCGGATCGCGATGGCCCACACCGACACGATGCCCGCCGGTCCCGGAGCGAACGACAACGCCTCCGGCGTCGGCGTGATCGTGGCGCTGGCGCCGCGGCTCCACCGCCTGCAGCCGAGCTGCGACGTCTGGCTGGTGGCCACCGGCGCCGAGGAGCGCGGCTACACCGGCTCGCCCGACCACCTCGGCGCGCTCGCCCTCGCCCGCCGTGCCCGCGCTCGCGGCGGCGCCGACCGCCTCCGCTTCGCGCTCTCGCTCGACGAGGTCGGTCGCGACCGGCCCTTCTGGCTGCGCTCCCCCGTGCCTGCCGCCCGCCTCGGTGTCGAGGGCGCGCTGCTGCGGGCCGGCCGCCGCGCCGGCAGCCCGGTCAGCTGGGTGCGCGACGAGGCCAGCGGCAACTCCGACCACCGCGAGTTCGAGCTGCTCGGCCTACCCGCCGCCAAGCTCGGCGTCGGCGCCGGCGGCGAGCCCTGCCGCCACTCCGCCTGCGACATCGCGAACCGCCTGGACCGTCGCTCGCTGGCCCAGGCGCAGCGGCTGGTCGAGCAGGCCCTGCGCCGCTAGAGGATCGACAGGTAGCGGTCGAGCTCCCACTGGGTGACCTGCACCCGGTAGTCCTCCCACTCCTGCCGCTTGATCTCGACGTAGCGGTTGAAGATGTGCTCGCCGAAGGTGCGCAGCACGAGCTCGGACTCGGCGGTCAGCTCGATCGCCTCGCCGAGCGTCTCGGGCAGCTGCTCGATGCCCAGCCGCCGCCGCTCCTCCGGACTGATGTGGTAGAGGTTCTTCTCCATCGGCTCGGGCAGCTCGTAGCCCTTCTCGATGCCCTCCAGGCCGGCCGCGAGCAGGATCGCGAAGGTCAGGTAGGGGTTGCAGGCGGGGTCCGGACAGCGCAGCTCCATGCGCGTGGCCTGCTCCTTGCCGGGGTGGTAGAGCGGCACCCGCACGAGCGCCGAGCGGTTGCGACGCGACCAGGCGCAGTAGACCGGCGCCTCGTAGCCCGGCACGAGCCGCTTGTAGGAGTTGACCCACTGCGCGAACACCGACGCGATCTCGCGCGCGTGCTTGAGCTGGCCGGCGATGAAGGCCTTGCCGACGTCGGACAGGAAGTACTGGTCGTTGGCGTCGTAGAAGGCGTTGCTGCTCGTCGCGGAACAGCGACATGTGGGTGTGCATGCCGGAGCCGTTCTCGCCGAACAGCGGCTTGGGCATGAAGGTCGCGTGCCAGCCGTACTTCATGGCGTATTCCTTGACCGTGATGCGGTAGGTCATGCAGTCGTCGGCCATCTTCAGCGCGTCGGCGTAGCGCATGTCGATCTCGTGCTGGGAGGGGCCGACCTCATGGTGGGTGTACTCGACGTGGATGCCGAGCTGCTCGAGCGCGAGCACGGTCTCGCGGCGGGCGTCCGAGCCCGCGTCGAGCGTGGTGAGGTCGAAGTAGCCGCCCTCGTCGAGGATCTCCGGCACGCCGCTCTCCGGCTTGGCGCTGCGGAAGTAGAAGAACTCGAGCTCGGGACCGACGTAGAAGTTGGTGAAGCCCATCGACTCGGCCCGCTCGAGCGTGCGCCGCAGCACCTGCCGCGGGTCGCCCTCGTACGGCTCGCGGCTGGGGGTCACGACGTCGCAGAACATGCGGGCCACGCCGCTCTCCTGCGGGCGCCAGGGCAGCACCTTGAAGGTGGAGGCGTCGGGCATCGCGATCATGTCCGACTCCTCGATCGCGTTGAAGCCGGTGATCGAGGATGCCGTCGAAGCCCATGCCGCCCTCGAAGGCGTCCTCGAGCTCCGCTGCGTTGATCGAGAAGCTCTTCAGCTGTCCGAGGATGTCCGTGAACCAGAGGCGCACGAAACGGATGTCGCGGTCGGCGACGATCGCCTTGACGTCGTCGGCGGTGGTTGGCTTGTCAGCCATCGAGCTCCTTCGGTCGTGTGCTGGCGATCCCCGGAGCGGCGAAGGCTACAACGCTGCTTACAGCCAGGAGCGAGCCCAGCGCTTGAGCGAGCGCACCGCGGGTTCGAGCGCCCGGCCCTTGTCGGTGAGCGTGTACTCCACGCGCGGGCTGCCTCGACCGCCTGGCGCACGACGATCCCCTCGGCCTCGAGCTCCTTCATGCGCTCGGACAGCAGGCGATCGGACAGGTCGGGCACGAGCATCTTGACCTCCGAGAAGCGCAGCGGGCCGTCCATGAGCACGAACACGATCGCGCCCGTCCAGCGCTTGCCGATCAGCTCGACGGCGTGGTGGTAGGCGCTGCAGCAGGTCTCGCGACCTACGCCAAGCTGCTCCTCCTCCGCGCTGACCTGATCGGAGGTCATGCCGTACATGCTAGTCGCCGGCACGACCTCCGAACTGGTCTCAGGCAGCCTGCAAGAGGCGCGACTCCTCGCTGGAACCGTCCACCGGCACCTCGCCGGCGGTGGTCACGAGGTTGCCGAAGCTGGCCAGCGCCACGTGGCCGAGCGTCTCGAGCAGCTGCTCGTCGGTCCAGCCCGCCTCACGCGCTTCCTCGTGGATGTGCCGTGGGGGCGAGCCATCGCTCTCGAGCACGCTCTTGACGAATCTCAGCAGCAGCGACTCGCGTTCGTTGCGGGAGTCGAACTCCCGCGCGAGCGCGATCTCGTCGAGCCCGAGGCCGGCGTCGCGTGCCGTGCGCTGCAACGTCGCCAAGGCGTACTCGCTCTTCTGGTGCTCGGCGACGGCCAACGCGATCCGCTGCTGGGTCGCCCAGGGCAGCGACCCGTGCCGAAGCTCCGAGCGAAAGCGCGCGTATGCGCGCAGGACGGCCGGGGCGCCCGCAAGCACTCCGACGATGTTCGACAGCTGCCCCCCTGCCGCCAGAGCTCCCTTGAGAATCGGGATGCTGCGCTCCGGCGCGGTCAGCTCGTCATGGACCTGGAACCTGCTCTCCTTCGTCTTCATACGCCCGCTTCACCTTCTCTACATGCTTACGGCCGATAAGTATACGGCGAAATGGCATGTCTGCCACTCCAAAAAGGAGTACGGACGAGCGGGCGGTTTGGTTGGCTGCCGCTAGGCGTGGGCGGTGCCGGCCGCCACGGCGATCAGCAGCAGGCCGAGCAGGAAGGCCCAGAGGGCGATGCGGTCCGGCTGGGCGGCGATGTGCCGCTCGGCCAGTGTCGGCCGGCGCCGTGCGGGCGTCGGCTGTCCGGTGATGGTGATCGTGCGCCGCTCGCCGGTGGTCACCGGGACGGGCGCCGGCACAGGGGCCGCGACGGGTTGAGGACGCGCGAAGCGCTTGCTCTGTCGCTCGGACTGCTCGATCTTGCGCTCCCACTGCAACAGGACCGCCTCACGATCCTCGCGTTCTACGAGGCTCAGGCCCCCAAGGGTCATCCGCTGCTCATCCTCCTGAAGCGTGCGCGCACCAGCTGCTTCCATCGGCTCTCTTTCCTATTGCCTGCGGGGTTAGCTGACGGGCTCGCGCTGAAAGAGCTGCGCTACGCCTATGGCGATTCGCCCCTGGCCATGTGGCCTTCGTGGTTCCCCCACGTTCCATCAAGCGGAACTTCGGCTTGTTCGGACGCGGGCATGCTACCAGCACAGCGCAGAGGCCGGACGGAAAAGCCCGGAGGATGCGGCGCTTTTCCGAGGAGCTAGTGGCCGGCGACCGCGGCCACGTAACTGGCGACGGCCTGCGCGTCGTTGCCGCTGAGCAGGTTCTTCGGCATCCGGCCCTGCCCCGTGCCGCCGTTCTTGATCGCGTTGAGCACGCGCTGCTTGTCGACCCCGCCGAGCTCGTCGAGGTTGGGGCCGGTGACCCCATGGGCCTGGACGGCGGCGAGCGTGTGGCAGGACTTGCAGGTCTCGACGAAGAGCGTCTTGCCCTGCTCCTGCCGGCTGGTCAGCTCGGTGGTGCGCAGGCTGCCGACCCCACCTTCGGCCTCCGGGCGATTGGCGATCACGGCCGCGGGCACGGCGATCCCAAGCCCCACGTAGAGCAGCACGATGCTCACCGTGAAGGCGCGCCCACCGCGCGTGAGGTATGCCTGACGGGCACCGGCGGGCCCACCGGAGAACGCGATGAATATGACGCCGATCCCAACGACGAGGAACGGCACGACGACGAATAGCCACTCCATCCGGCCCGGCACTCTATTCAACCCGGGCGACGGGGTGCGCGATGGCGATCAGGCGCTGGTCGCCGCGGCCCGCCGAGCACGCTTCCAGCTGCCGAAGGCGGCGAACACCTGGCTCAGCTCCGGCAGGCTCTCGTCGGCCGCGGCGCGCTGCTGGTAGTCGACCATCAGCAGTCGCTCGGGGCGAGCGCCGGACTCCTCGGCCACCCGGCGGATGCCCTCGCAGACGGCGTCCTCGGAGACGTCCTCCTCCTCCGTGCCGGAGCGCTTGGCCTCGTGCGCGAACACGCCCGCGGCGCTACCCCGGGCGCCGGGATCGGCCTCGGGGGTGGGACGCGCCCGGCCGACGCCGACGAGCAGCCGGCAGTGGGGGCAGCGCAGCGGCCTGCGCGGCCAATGCGCTCCCGCCTCGCGCTCGACCAGCAGGTGGCAATGGGGGCAGTAGGCGTCCTCGGGTCTGGGGCTCCTGGAGGTGTTCGGGCTGGCGGCTGCGGAAGACATCTACTCCCGCTCTCGTTGCCGAGAACCTCGACGAGCAAACCTTTATTTGGGATCGAGCCCCGATTGGGTCAGCCGGCGAGCCGCTCCCCGCCCGCATACACGTTGAAGGAGCCGTCGCGCACGAATCCGCACAGCAGCATCCCGCGCTGGCGCGCGAGGTCGACCGCGAGCGTCGAGGGGGCGCCCACCGCCACCACCCCGGCCAGGCCGGCGAGGCTGGCCTTCTGGACCAGCTCGAAGGCGGCCCGTCCGCTCAGGCAGGCGAGCACGCCCGGCAACGGGAAGCGACCGGTCAGCAGGAGCGCGCCGACGGCTTTGTCCATCGCGTTGTGCCGGCCGACGTCCTCGCGCAGCGCCAGCAGCCGGCCGTCGGCCTCGAACAGCGCGGTGGCGTGCAGGCCACCGGTGCGCTCGAAGCCCGGCTGGGCGGCGCGGGCGGCGTCGGGCAGGCGCAGCACGAGCTGCGGCTCGACTGGCGCGCTCGGGCCGGCGGCCGGCGCCTCGCGGCCGACGAACTCGAGCGCGGCCTTGCCGCAGACCCCGCAGGAGGACGTCAGCGAGAAGCGCCGTTCCCCACTCGGGTCGCGACGCAGGCCGGCGCGCGTGCGGACCTCCACCACGTTGGCGGCGAGATCCTCGCTCAGCCCGGCGTACGCGACGTCGTCCCGCCCGCCGATCAGCCCCTCCCCGGCCAGGAAGCCGACCGCCAGCTCCTCGTCCTCCCCCGGCGTGCGCATCGCGACCGCCAGCGGCTCGCCGTCGACGCGGATCTCGAGCGGCTCCTCGATCGCCAGCTCGTCCTGCCTGCGCTCGCGCCCGCCCGCGCGCGTGACCCGCTCGATCGCGGCGAGCGCGACGTGCGGGTCGATCGCGAGAGTCACATGGTCACGGTACCCGTCGGGGACGCGGTAGACGGCCCGGAAGCGACTCGTGGACGAGGCGGCCCTTCCCATCACGCCGTGCAGGGGACGCTGCCGGTGAGGGTGTCCTCGCTGGTCTGCCCGGTGAGGTCGAACAGGTAGTGCGCGGTCACCTTGTACTTCCAGCCGCCTCGCGGGCAGGACGTGGTGGACACATAGCCCTTCGCGTACGGCTTGCCGCCGAACTCGAACTTGATGCCGGTGGCCTGGATCGGCACGCCGGCGACGACCTGGAGCTTCTTCGGGACCCGGAACGTGTCCCGGTAGCGCCACTTGCCGGTCATGTCGACGGTCTTGACCACGACCGTCTCCTGCACGCGCGCCGGGTTGTCGAGCGTCGCGTAGGCGAGCATCCGCTTCGAGCCCGCGTTGAACAGGACGGCGTCGATCGCGGTGTTGACGGTGTCGGCCCTGGCGGTGACGATCGCGTGGCCCATGATCGACTCCCTCGGGCAGCCTTTCGGGCCCTCGCGGTCGAGCACCCGCTTGGAGCACTTGACGTAGTCGTCGCCCCGGTAGAGCACGCCCCGGCCGACCTGGATGTCGACCGCGGTCACGACTGGCGGATCGAATCCGGGCTCGGTCACGATCTTGCCCGTGCCGGTGACGGCGATGCCTTGGGGGTTGCGCTGGGTGCCGGCCTTGCTCGGCGTGGCCGTCACGTCGGCCGAGAGCTTCGTGTCGGGCAGGTCCTGGTCGGGCACCACTTGAGCCATCGCGGTCGCGACCACGATCGTGCTCGCAGCGATGGCCCCCGCCAGCAGGCCAGAGGACTTTCGCACCTTCATGGCACTCTCCTTTCCGCCGAGCGCTGGTGAAGCGCGTCACGCTCGGGGCGTCGATGAGAACATCGTCCGAACGCCAGTCGATGAGGAGGACGACGTTCATGTGGCGCGAGTCTGGACGCTCGTGGCAGGGGCCACCACGGGGGCAGCACCCTGAAATCGACCCCGAGATCGAATCGCCGCTTGCGCGCAGCGGGCGCCGGTGACGGTGCTGCTCGAGCGCGAGCGCGAGCTCGCCGAACTCGAGGCCGTGGTCGGCAAGGCCTGTGCTGGAGCGGGCCACCTCGTGGCGATCGAGGCACAGGCCGGGCTGGGCAAGACGCGCTTGCTGCAGGCCGCGCGCGAGGCCGGGACGCAGGCCGGGATGCGCGTGCTGGCCGCCCGCTCTACCGAGCTCGAGCGCGACTTCCCGTTCGCGCTGGTGCGGCAGCTGTTCGAGCACCAGCTCACGGCAATGTCCGGGCCAGAGCGCGACGCGCTGTTCGAAGGTGCTGGTGCGGCGCGCAGCGCGCTCGGCATGACACACGACGGCGCAAGCGCCGAGGACACCTTCTCGGTGCTGCACGCGCTCTACTGGCTGACCGCCGCGCTGGCCGAGCGGCAGCCGCTGCTGCTCGCGATCGACGACGCGCACTGGTCAGACGCCGCCTCGCTCGACTACCTCGGCTTCCTGGCGCCGCGCTTGGAGGAGCTGCCGGTGCTCGTGGTCGTGGCCTGCCGTCCGGCCGAGCCGGACGCGCCGAGCAACCTGGGGCCGATCGTGACCGACGCCCTGACGCGCCGCCTGACGCCACAGGCGTTGAGCTCCGAGGCGGCTAGCGCGCTGCTCGCCACCGAATTGGGTCGCCAGCCCGAGGCACAGTTCGCCACGACGTGTCACGAGGTCAGCGGCGGGAATCCCTTCCTGCTGTGCGAGCTCGCACGCACGCTCGTCGTGCATGAAATTCGTCCCGGCGCCGAGCAGGCACAGCTGGTGCGCGAGCTGGCGCCCGAGCGGGTCGCCCGCACGGTTCTGGTGCGGGTCGCGCGGCTGTCACCAGAGGCTGGCGCGGTCGCGCGAGCGCTGGCCGTGCTGGGCGACGACAGCGACCATCGCCTCGTAGCCAAGCTGGCCGGGCTCGACGTGGACGCCGCTCTCAACGGCGCCGATGCGCTGCGCACCGCCGCCATCCTCGATCCGGGGGCGTCGCTGCACTTCATCCACCCGCTCGTCCGCAACGCGGTGTACTCGGACGTGCCCGCTGGCGAGCGCGCCAGTGCGCACGCACGCGCGGCGGCGCTGCTGCGCGAGCGCGGCACCAGCCCCGAGCAGATCGCCACCCATCTGGTGGCCAGCGAGGCACGGGGAGAGCGCGAGACGGTCGAGACCCTGCTGGAGGCGGGAACGCGGGCACTCGCGAGCGGCGCTCCCCAGTCGGCGATCGCCTACCTCACGCGCGCGCTGCAAGAACCATCGCCGCCGGACCTGCGCGCCGCGCTGCTCGACCCGCTGCTGATCGCCGGCGTTCGCGCCGCCGACCGCTCCCTGCACGCGACGATCGAGGCGGACGTCCTTGCCGAGCTGGAGCGCGATCCCGCGTTGCGCAGCCAGTGGGCCACCAGGCTGACCGCGTGGATGATCGTCAACGGGCGCTTCGACCAGGCCATCGCCCTGCTCGAGCGAGCGATCGAGGTCGCCGCAAGCAAGGACGACAGCGACAGCGCGTTTCGGATGGAGGTGCAGCTCAACATGCTCGTCCAGAGACCGCAGGCCGCTGCACGGGCGCGCCTCGCGCCCTACCGCGACCGCATCGAGCCCGACAGCGAGAACGGACGGCTCGCGGCGGCGCTCGACGCCCAGTGGGCCGCCATCGTGGGGACGGCACCGGAGGCCGCCGAGCTGGCTCGACGGGCGCTCGACCGCGAAGGCAGGGTCTTCGACGAGAACCCGGTGCCCCAAGCCGGCGCCGGTGCGATACTCGCCCTGATCGGCGCCGACGCGCTCGACGACGCCCAGCGTGGCGCCGAATGGGCGCTCGCAATCGCCCGCAAGCGGGGCGGCACGCCGGACCTGGCAGGCGCCTGGTGGCTATGCGGGACCGTGGCATGGGCACGCGGGGAGCTGGTCGTCGCGGAGGCGGACGTACGCCAGGCGCTCGACACCGCACACCTTGCTGGGCTGATGGTCGCGTTGCCCTTCCTCAGCGGGCTGCTGACCATCGTCCTGACCGAGCGCGGCGAGCTGCGCGCGGCCGAGGCCGAGCTGGAGGCGACCGGCATGGCGACGGGCGTCGTCCCGGACGCCCTCTGGTTCGCCATGTCGCTGCTCGCCCGCGGGCGCTTGCGCCTGGAGCAGTGCAGGCTGGAGGAGGCCGCCGAGGACCTCGTCGAGCTCCAGCAGCGCAAGCAGCGCTGGGAAGTGGGCGAGAGCGGCATGGTGCCGGTGGGCGCATACGCCGCCCGGGCCCTCGCGGTGCTTGGGGAGCGCGAGCGCGCACGCGAGCTGGCTGAGGCCGACCTCGTCCATGCCCGGCGCTGGGGAGCTCCGACCGCGATCTCGCGCGCGCTGCGTGGGCTGAGCACGACGCGCGCGGGAGCGACCGGCATCGAGCCGCTGGAGGAGGCGGTGGCTGTGCTCGAGGGCTCGCCCGCACGACTCGAGCGCGCGCACGCACTGAGCGAGCTGGGCGCGGCCCTGCGCCGCGAGAACCACCGTGCCCGAGCACGCGAGCCGCTGCGGGAGGCGCTCGAGCTCGCACGCCGCTGCGGCGCCGCCGGGCTCGCCAAGCGCACCCATCAGGAGTTGCAGGCCTGCGGCGAGAAGGTCCGCCGCTACACCCCGATCGGCGTCGAGTCGCTGACCCCGAGCGAGCGGCGGGTGGCCGAGCTGGCCGCCTCCGGGATGACGAATCGGCAGATAGCGCAGACCCTCTTTCTGACCGTCAAGACGATCGAGACCCACCTCAGCGCCGCCTACGACAAGCTCGGCATCCGCTCCCGCCAGCAGCTCGCGGACGCGCTCGACGAGTGACCGGCGCCCAACGCTCGTGGCACGATGCGCGCATGCGGCGCGTGAACCTGTCCCGTCCCGACTTCACCTACGACCCCACCGATCCCGAGGGCTTCCGTGCGGGCATGGAGCGCTTCGGCCCCAAGCTCGGCGCCGCGCGGAGCGGAGCGAGCCTGTACGAGCTGCCTCCGGGCCAGGCCCTTTGCCCGTATCACTACGAGTACGGCGAGGAGGAGTGGCTGCTGGTGCTCGAGGGGCGACCGTCGCTGCGCACGCCGGAGGGCAGCGAGCGGCTGGAGCCGCTCGAGCTGGCGTTCTTCCCCACCGGACCGTCCGGAGCGCATCAGGTCTACAACGACACCGACGAGCCGGTGCGGGTGCTGATGTGGTCGACGGTGGTCCTGCCGACGGCGACCGCCTACCCGGACAGCGACAAGGTCGGGATCTGGACCGGCGACAAGGCCGAGGACGTGATGGTGAGGCGATCGACCAAGGTCGACTACTACGACGGAGAGACGGGGGAGCGGCCGTGACGCCGGCGCAGCTCGGCTTCGAGGCGCTGGCGACGACCAGCTAGGACGATCGTCCAGAGGACGCCGTTATTTCTGACAGCGAGAGGGGTACATCGCCGTCACCATGACTATTGCGTCGTCCATATTCCTGATCGCCCTTGGAGCGATCCTCACGTTTGCCGTCACTGCCTCTGTAGGCGGCATCGACATCCACACCGTAGGCGTGATCCTGATGATCGCGGGCGCGGCCGGCCTCGTCCTCGGATTGTTCTTGATGACGACGAGGCGCGATCGGGCAGGCGCGGTGTACGAGCCGCGTGGGACGGTGTACGAGCCTCGCGAACGGCTCTAACTACACGTCGCTCTGGGGCCGACCACGCGTCGGCCCCAAGCGCGACGCGGGTGCGGCTCGTCTGCCTGCGTTGTAGGCCATGCGAAACATGGCCGCGTCGCGAACGTATTGCGCGACGCTCACACCCTCGCGCTTGGCTTCTCGCTCCAGCTGCGACCACAGTTCGGGACTGAAACGGATCGTGGTCGCGCGCATCCTCGTAGAACGTCGAGGCAGCGCGGAAGTTGGGCAGTAGCGCGAAAAGACGGAGGAAATTCGAATTGGCGCTGCCGCATCCGATATCGGAGCGGGAGCCTCAGGATTCGTCTTATAGACAGTCTGCGCAGAGCGGTCTACTCTACGCGACTCATTCAAGGGGCACACCCGGGTCGGAGTGCCCTGCCTTCCCCGAGTAGAGGAGAACGCCATGCCAAGCATCAAGCGATTGCTGCTGCTCGCGTGCGCCGCTGTTGCGGTGCTCGTTCCAGCGGCCAGCGCCAACGCGGCGATCACGACGAGATCGATCGACTACGGGCCGTACACCATCCCGGCCGGTGGCGGCGATCCGCACGATCACGACACGATGGGCCAGATCGCCAACAGAATCGTCAGCAACGTCGCCAAGCCGTGCACCGACTGCTCGATCATCGGCTTCAGACCCGACCTGGTCTACAGCGACGGCACCAGAGCCAACCTCGACACCGGGCCGATGCTCCACCACACGATGCTCGCCGCCAGCGGCGGCGGCAAGTCCGACGCGACCTGCGCCGGCACCACGGTGGGCACGCTCGGAGAGCGCTTCTTCGCCAGCGGCAACGAGCGCACCCCGATCGACATGAGTTCCGTGCCCTACGGCTACAAGATCGGCAAATCCGAGACCTGGAACATGGTCCTCGACCTGATGAACTGGCAGACCACCGCCAAGACCGTCAGAATCCGCATCACCTACACCTACGCCACCGGCAGCGACCACACCGGCCGTAGAGCGGTGCGACCGGTGTGGCTCGACCTGGCTCAGTGCAGCCTCGACTCGCTGGTCTCGGTGCCGATCGGCCCCAGCGATTCGCACTACGACTGGACCGTCAACGTGCCCGGCAGAGTCGTCGCGGCCGCCGGCCACATCCACGACCACGGCATCCGCATCGAGCTGACCAACGAGAGCACCGGCGGCACGTCGATCTGCAACTCGGTGGCCGGCTACGGCGGCCCGGGCTACGTCACCCCTGACGGACGCAGCCACATCTCGTCGATGACCACGTGCCTCGGCAACCCGATCACGACCATCGCGAGAAACCAAAGAATCCGCCTGCACGCCCTCTACGACGTGCCAGTCGGACACCATCCCGTAGACGACGCCATGGGCATCGCGCTCATGTACGTCAGCCCCTGACCACCAGCCGCAACCGAACCGCCCCGTGCGGCCCCACCCTCAGCGGTGGGGCCGCCACGGCCTTCGATGATCTAGGCTTCTCCATCGATATGGAGAAGCAGTTCGCACAAAGAAAATTGATCGGAGGCTGAGGCGTGGGCTTCGTCGTGAAGGATCTGATGATCAAGAGCTTGCGTGGCGATGGCGAGGAGCTCGGGGTCGTGCACAGATGCAGAGGCTGCTCGCTCGTGCACTGCAGCCTGCCGTCGTGCGGCCACCACTCCTGCGTCGTCACGCCGATCACCGGCAGACTCAACGAGGTCCTCGAGCCGGAGGACCTCGAGATCCTCAAGGAGCAGCTCACCGAGGCGTTGCAGGAGGTCGAGCTGCGGCAGGAGGTGGTCAAGCAGCAGCTGCAGCCGCAGACGATCGAGGATGTGGACGCGCTCGAGACGCGCCTCAACGAGGCACTGGCCGAGCTGCGGACCGTCAGGGAGCGGCTCGAGCGGGAAGACACACAGAGCGAGCAGACCGCGAGCTAGGCGACGTCCATGGCCTGGGCCCTGAAGGGGCTGGCGGAGCTCACGCTCCGGGCCAATCCGCGCTACGCGCTGCGCGGCTTCGACGAGCTCGCGCCTGACGCGCGCGCGGCGCTGGCCGAGCTCGAGCGGGACGTTCGCCTCGCCGGCGTGCTGGCGCCGACCGGCGCGGGCGCCGGCGCGCACAAGGCGATCTGCCGCGACACGGCCGAGCTGTTCGCGTCGCTACGCGAGCCGGTGCCGGCCGCGACGGCGCACGCGGGCGCGTCGAGCGCCGAGATCGCCGCGCTCGTCCTCGACGAGATCCTGGAGGTCGAGGTCGACGGGACGTTCGTCAGCGGCCCGGCAGCGTTCTCGGCCCTGTATGGGGAGCACGCGCGGGACCAGCGGGGCGCGAACCGGCTCGCGGAGCTGTCGCGTCAGGCGCTGCGCTACGCCTCGCTGCTGCCCGTCTCCGACGTGAACGAGCTGGCCGCCAGGCTCTACTGCTTCAACCGGCTCCCAGTGTCGGGCTCGTCGCTGCGCCGCTGGCCCGACCCCGCGAGCGTGGCGGCGTTCCTGGGTCTCGACGCCGGCGGCGCCAACCGCAGCCTGCTCGACGGGCTCTACCGACCTCAGCGCAAGCCCGGTCCCCACCAGCCCTGGTCGCACTGGTCGCGACGCGAGCGCGACGCGGTCGACCTCCACGACCGCTGTCTCTACAAGCTCTACGTGAGCCCCATGCCGACCGACGCTCGCGCCGCCGTGGCCGCGGTCGTCGAGACGCTTCAGGACCGGCGCTGCGACGCGTTCAAGGTCGGCAACGACGCCTTCGGGCTCGCGCGCCCGGACAAGATCGTGTGTTACTTCACCGAGCTCGAGCGGCTCACGGACTTCGCCGAGGGGCTGCGCGAGCGTGTCGGCGTCTGCGCCGCCCATGGAGTGCCGTTCTCGGCCTCGCTGACAGACGACGGCCTGCTCTCGTGGGGCGTCGATCCACCGCTGGACACCGCCCGCGCGAGCTGGGAGGAGCCGGAGAGCTGGCGGCTGTGGGTGGCGAACACGGCCGCGCGAGCGCTGCTGCTCGCCAGGGAGCAGCAGCTCGCTGGGGTGGCGCCGTGGGAGTTCGCGCTCGAGCGGCTCTCGTTGGCGGGCGTCGACACCGAGACGTGGAGTCCCGACCCGACGCGCTGGACTGCGACCTCCGCGCCGCGATGGTGATCACCGACGCACTCGTCCTGCCGCGCGACGTCGAGGTCGTGCGCGTCGCGGAGCTCGAGCGCTCGTCGCTGGCGGGGATCGACGTCGGCGAGAGCGATTGGGCGGTCACCCGACCCCGGACGCGCACCCCCACGCGCCTGGTCAGCGCGGACCTCGCCGAGTTGCTGCTGCTGTTTCGGGACGGTCGGCGGATCGTCGACGCGGTGATCGAGTATGCGACGGCGCGAGGAGCCGAGCCGGCGCTGGTGCTCGAGCAGTCGTGGCCGGCGCTGAAGCCCTTCCTGGCCTCGCGCCTGCTCGTTCCGAGCGACTCGCCGGCCGTCGACCCGATCGAGCAGTCGCTGGAGGTCGGCGCCCACGTCGGCGGCTACGAGCTGCGGGCCTGCGTCCAGGTCCTCGAGGACACCGAGCTGTACCAGGCGCGCGCGCCGGAGGGGCAGGTCGTGGCCGTCAAGCTGGCCCGCCCCGGGGCCGGGGCGCGCACGCTGCGCGACCTCGAGCACGAGGCGTCGGTCCTGCGACGGCTCGACGGGTCGCCGAGCCCACGGCTGCTGGCAACCGGCGAGCTGGAAGCGCGGAGCTATCTCGTCACGGAGTGGTGCGGCGGCATCCCGATCACCGTCGTCGCGCAGGAGAGTCGCGAGCACGGGGGCGCCAGCTCGGTCGCGCCGCTGAGGGAGCTCTGCCTCGAGCTCCTCGACGCGTACGCGACGCTCCACGCGAACGGCGTCGTCCACGGCGACGTCCACCCCGGCAACGTGCTCGTCGATGCTCAGGGCGCGGTCCGGATACTCGACTTCGGCATGGCCCGGGTCGTCGCCGCGGGCGAGGGGACGACGGGTCGCGTCGCCCGCGGCGGCGTCCCCGAGTTCCACGATCCGCAGCTCGCGCTGGCGGGACTCCACGGCACGTCGGCCCCGCCGGCGACGCTCGCGTGCGACGAGTACGCCCTCGGCGCCCTGGTCTACCTGCTGCTCTGCGGACGGTCGTACGTCGACTTCTCGCCCGAGCGGGAGACCATGCTGCGCCAGATCGTCGAGGAGCAGCCGGCGGCCTTTCCCCACGACGTCCGCACCCACTGGCCCGGCGCCGAGGCCGTCGTGGGTCGAGCGCTCGACAAGTCGCCGGACGCACGCCACGGATCGGCCGCCGCCTTCGCCGCCGCGCTGCGCGCCGTCGAGGCGCCGCGGCGGCCGCGGCCCACGGTCGCCCTCGGCGCCGAGGCGGATGGCCTCGTCGACCTGACCCTCCTGAGCCTCGAGCCGGACGCGGCGCTGTTTCGCGACGGGATCCAAGAGGGGCCCACGGGGTCGGTGACCTTCGGCGCCGCCGGCATCGCCTACGCGCTGTACCGCTTCGCCTGCATCCGCGACGACCCGGCATTGCTGGCCGACGCCGACCTCTGGATCTCGAAGGCGCTCCAGCAGCGCGAGATCTCGACGGCGTACTACGCCGAGCACATGGACCTCGACGAGCAGGCGGTTGGCGCGGTCTCGCCCTACCACACCGAAAGCGGGCTGCACGCGGTGCAGGCGATCGTCGCGTTTGCCCGCGGCGACTCGGTGAGCGTCTGCCAGGCGCTGGAGCGATTCGTCGAGCTGTCGGGACGTCCCAACCCGTTCCGCGATCTCACGCTCGGCCAGTCGGGGACCTTGCTCGTCGCCGCCGAGCTGCTGACGACGACCGCGGCGACGCCGGCCCTGACCGGGCAGGAGGAAGCGCGGCTGGAGGCGCTGCGAGCGCTGGGAGCGGGCGTCATGGACGACGTCTGGGAATGGGCGCGGTCCCAGCCTGCGATCGGCGCCGGAGGGGAGCTCACCTACCTCGGCGCGGCCCATGGCTGGGCCGGGCTCTGCTACGCGGCGCTCGTCTGGTGCCGCGTGACCGGAGCGCAGCCGCCCGACGGTCTGGAGGCGCGCCTCGACGAGCTCGCCGAGCTCGCCGAGCCCTATGGCCGCGGCGCCCGCTGGCCGATCCGAACGCTCGCCGGACACGCGGGTCAGAGCGCCGAGTTCATGCCGAGCTGGTGCAACGGCGCCCCCGGCCTGGTGGCCCTCTGGACGGAGGCCGACCGCCGCTACGACGACCCCCATCATGCCCGCCTGGCCGAGCTCGCGGCGTGGAACGCATGGGAGGAGCGCGCGCACGGACCGGGCATCTGCTGCGGAGACGCCGGCAGGTCCTACGCGCTCGCGAGCTTCTACCGCCACTCGGGCGAGGGCGTCTGGCTGGACCGAGCGCGCAGGACGTGCGCCCGCGCCATACGCGCCGGCAGACAGCAGCCCGAGCTGCGCCACAGCCTCTACAAGGGCGAGCTCGGCATCGCCCTGCTCGCAGCCGATCTGGACGCGCCGGCGCAGTCGCACCAGCCCTTCTTCGAGGTTCCGCTTGCCTCGGCCCAGCCGGCTCGCGCTCCCTCGACGACAAGCGTCAGCCCAAGGCCGATGATCGCGCCATAGACGATCAACAGGAAGGTCCGGCGCGAGTCGGCGCCGTCCTCGGCCAAGACGACATTGGCCGCGCAGTTGCGTGCCCCGGTGACGGAGTGGTGGAGGTCGTACACCTGCGGTGCCGGCGCGAGCTTGTCGCTTTCGATGACGGCGAGCAGGCGATTGTGCGCCGATTCGGGCGTGCGCTCTGCGCTGCACGACCAGCGCAGCAGGTCGGGGCCGCCGGGAGCGGGCTGGCTCGCGGTCGCGTCGACATGAGCGCCCGACGCCTCGACGAGCGTGCTGGCGCTGGTCGCCTGCTCACGCCCTGGATCGCAGAGCGGCCGCCCCTCGCCACCCTGCTTCAGCAGCGGCACGAAGTCGAGCTTGAGCCGGTCGATCGGCACCGCGAGCGCGCAGTCGGCGCCGTAGCCGACCAAGGCCGGCAGCTGCAGAAAGCACGATGTGCCATCGCGCTCGCCGATCCAATCGGCGTCGAACGACGCGATCAATAGGGGCTGATAGATGTGGAAGCGCTTGATCTTCGCGCGAATCAGCTTGACGGCGTATGCGTCATTGACGCGCATGACCGAAGTCGAGACGCCGCTGAGCACTCCCGGCGGCGCGAACTCCCGTACGGGCGCAGCCGGCGGGATCATCGTCTCGTCGGCTTCGTCGACGTGGGCGAGTCGCAACCGTAGGTTGCGCACCCCCGGGTCGTCTACCGCAAATCCGACCTGGGTCGTGAGCCCCGCCTCGATCGGCTGATCGTGCCAGTACTCGGCGGAACCGCCACCGAGCACGGTCACCTGTACCGGGTTGTGGCAGCCATCGACCCGGGCGCGAACGCGCACGTACAGACCGCGCTCATGACGCAAGGGCGGCGGCATGATGAACCCCATCCCCACCGGCGTCCCCATAGGAGCCGGTCGCGCCTCTGACTGCCGCCAAGCCAGCAGGCCGCTTACGAGCACAAGCAACAGCCCGACCACGATCGAGGGGCGGAGCATGGACACTTGCGTTCTAGCGCGCCGCGCGGACATCTCTGGACCAGCCCGCCCGGCCTCCGATCGGTTAGCGTCGCCGCACACCACGACCAGGAGAGGCAATGGACATTTCGGACCCCGGGCGATTGGCCGCCAAGCGCCTGAGCATGCACGACTTCATCGGCTACTTCCGGACGAAGGTCTTCTTCCAGCTCGTGGACGACGAGCAGAAGCGGCTGCCGCCGATGGAAGCGGTGGGCGGCAAGGGGAAGGGCCGCGGCGGAGCCCTCGCCTTCACGAGCCTGGTCAACGGGACGAGGGTGCAGGAGAACATGGACAAGTGGTTCATCGGCCACCTGTGGAGCGACGCGCTGCAGACCATGGTGTCCCTCTGGGACAACCCGATCCTGGAGAATCGCGGCTGGACCGAGTCGGACCAGCCTGAGAGCGACTATCCCGCGACGATGGTGTTCGTCAAGTACGTGATCATGACGGCGCCCCTGAAGCTCCCGGACTCCGAGGTCGCCAGGGACGAGACCGGCGCCCCGATGTTCCTGCATCTCGCCAACCGCGAGGAGGACCCGATCGTCATCGCCTCCGAGCTCGGGCAGCCATTGGGCGAGGGCGAGCCCCCGGTGTACAAGATGCAGACGGACGAGGTCCCCCTGTATCCGTTTTCGCCCGAGGACTACCGCTTCTTCGACACCGACCCGGCCACCGGCCGACCGCCGTTCCCGCGCGGGTACCTGCTGCGCCTCGGGCCTCTCCGGCGAGGAGGAGTACACCGAGATGGTCCACCTGTCGCGCCTCGATACGACCGAGAACCAGTTCCAGCGGATGATCTGACGCTCGACCCCGACGCCCGGATCGTCGCTCGAGGACGAGGATCGGCGTCCGCGCGGCCTCAGTCCTTACCCGGTTGCGTGGCCAGCCCGAGAAACTCCTGGCGGGTGCGGGCGTCGTCGCGGACGAGACCCTGCAGTGCGGACGTCACGGTCTTGGCGCCCGGCTTCTGCACCCCGCGCAGCGACATGCACAAGTGCTCGGCCTCCAGGACCACACCGACGCCCTTGGGCTCAAGCTCGCTTTCGAGCCAAGCGGCGATCTCGGTCGTGAGGCGCTCCTGAATCTGCAGATCGCGCGCGAACAACTCGACGACCCGACCGAGCTTGCTCAAGCCGACGATCCGCTCTCGAGGGAGGTAGCCGATGTGCACCACGCCATGGAACGGCAGCAGATGGTGCATGCACAGCGAGTGAAACGGGATCGCCCGCACGACGATCAGCTCGTCGTAGCCGGCGTCGTTGGGGAACGTCGTAGCGTTGAACGGCTGCGGCGTCAGCAGCTCGGCGTAGGCGGCCGCCATCCGCCGCGGCGTCTCGCGCAAGCCGTCGTCGGAGAGGTCGGCGCCGAGTGCCGCGAGCAGCTTCGCCGCCGCGCGCTCGGCGGCGTTCAGATCGATCCGGCGCGCCGGATCGCCCGGCTCAAACCCTGGTGCGACGTCGCTGTGTCCGGTCCCGTTGACTGAGCTCATGGAGTGGTTGGCGTCCGCGACAGGGCTGGTCTTACCTCTGGTCCAGCCTCCCGATCGTCGACTGCCTCAGCGCAGCCGCCGCCCAAGAAACCGGTGCGAGCGTCATCCACTACGTCGACCTGGCTCACACCAGCAGGAACGTTCCCTTAGACCCTTCACGCTACGGAGCGTGCGCGCGGGTTATGGTCGCCGCATGCGACGTGCGGTAGTTCTCGCGATCGGGATTCTGGTGCTCGCTGGCGGCTGGCGCCCAGGCGTCCAACCTCGTGTTCGTCTGCGGAAAGGACTTGTGCTCGGTTGGAGACGATGGGTCTCACCGGGTGCGTCTGACGACCGACGGTCGTGCAGACGCGTACACGAGCCCGAGCGTCTCTCGGTCCGGGAAGCGCATCGCGTTCACTCGCGGCAGGCGGGGGCGCGTGTTCACCGCCCGGCTGATCCGCCGCGACGGCGCGATCCGCGGGCTGCGCGGACTGCGACGGATCCCGCCGTTTCGCGACGGGCCCCGGGATGCGACGCAGTTCGACGTCGCGCTGTCCGCCGACGGCAAGCAGGTCGCCTGGGTCGAACTGCGCATCAACGTCGTGTTCAACTCCATCGACTACCGCCGCTACGTCGCGCGCTTCGACGGGTCGGCAGCGCGACAGGTCGCGGCATCCGGCGGCCGTCCCTTCGTGGCATGGGCCTCGCCATCGCTGACGCTGCGCGAGGGCCTCACCATCGTCACCGACGATGTGCGGATCGGCGAGTCCGTCGACGCCGGGCTGTGCACCGCCTCGCCCGCGTCCGAGCAGAACGGCACCTGCCGAGGCCCAGGAGCACGGCAGCTGGCGTTCGACCCCTCGGGGCGCCACCTGCGCCATCCGGACGTGTTCGGCAACCGCCTCGTCGCAACGGCATACGTCTACGACACCGGCGCACCCGACAACGCCATCCAGCGGCCAGGCTCGATCGTCCTCTTCGACACCTCCACCGCCAACCTCATCCGCGATCTCACGACTGCGACGACCGACAGCTCGCCCGTCTTCTCGCCCGACGGCCGGCACGTTGCCTTCCAGCGGCGCCAAGCAGTGTTCACCGTGCCCATCGCCGGCGGACCCGCGCACCGCCTGATCGGCCACGCACGCGAGCCATCCTGGTCTCGCTAGCGCGACGAGTATGGTGCTCAGCCGTTCGCGCGGCGAACGACTCGACAGCGGTAGAAGCGCTCGCCGAACCCGTTCGGGACCTTCCCGCAGCGAAGCGCCCGACGCACTCGAGCGACGAGCCGGCCGGACTGGCGGACTTGGATGTCGTAGCCGAGCGCGGGCGGCTCGTGGCCCGGCTGGCTGAACACGAACGCGTTGACCTTGATGCCATGAGGCGCCACCAACCGGTAGGGCTGCGTGCGCGCGAGCGGCGCGCCGCCCATGCGCAGGTCCCGCTTGGTGACACGGCGGTTCGACGCCCGCTCACCGAGCGCTTGAACCTCCGTGTACAGCCGACTGGGTCCGCAGGTCAAGTAGTAGAAGCGGCACATCACGGGCGTGGACTCCAAGCCCGTGTGCGGGATGCGCTTGCGATAGCGAACGCGCTCGCTGGGCCGCATCGCGACCGGCATGCGCTTCGCCTTCGAGCGCGGCGACGGGAAGCGGGCCGCGCTCGTGACGCGTACCGACACCTCGAGCGGCGACAGGTCTCCGACCCCCTGGTCCGGCACGACCGCAAAGCTCGAGTAGCCGTCGGAGCCTCCGACCAGGTCGTAGATGGGCTGGCTGGGCTGGGCGGCCGTGATCGGCAACGCGGTCGTCTGCGTCGCGACGCAGCGCGTCGCCGCGTCGGAGGGATCGCTGTCGGGATCGGAGGGATCGCGTGCCTGCTCCCACGACGCCGTCACCGCAAGGCCCGCGCTCACCGGAGCGATCAGGCGCAGCTCCCGCGGTCGTGTCCCGAGCACCCGGATCCCGTCCGGCACCGACAGCGCAGGTTGGCGCACGTCTCCCGACCACTCGGCACGGATGCGAACCTCGTGCGTGGCGACCAGCGGCACCGCCTGACCACGCTCCTCGACCTCGAACGTCAGCGGGAGCGCCTTGTCCGGTGCGCAGGCCGGATCGCCGGGCGCGGCCCCCGCCGACGCCGGCGCGAGCAGCGCGACGGCGAGCGCCACGGTCAGCGTTGACGATGCGCAGAGCCCGGTCAGAGAGCGCATTATCCCTTCAGGCGGCTCGCTCGTAGACCAGCACGAGGACGCCGTCGCCGACGACCTTCGACTCCTTGAGCCGGAGGTGGCGTGGGTCGGGGGTCTCCTCGAAGGCCTTCTTGCCGGTCCCGAGGATCACCGGGAAGACCATCAGGTTGACCTGGTCGACGAGGTCGCTCGCGATCAACTCCTGCACCAGCCGGTGGCTGCCCGGTACCTGCAGCTCGCCGTCGAACTCCTGCTTGAGCTCGCGCACCTGGGCGGTCGCGTCGCCGCTGTCGAGGACCGTCGTGTTGTTCCACTCGGGATCCTCGAGGGTCGTCGAGACGACGAACTTCGGCATCGAGTTGAACTTCTCCGCGAACTCGTCCTCGCGCTCGGGCCAGGCGCCGGCGAAGCTCTCGTAGGTACGCCGGCCGATCAGCAGGGCGTCGGCACTCCTGGTCTCGTCCAGCTTGAACTGGTTCCCGTCCTCGCCGCGCTCGAACTCGAAGGTCCAGCCGGGGTACTTGAACCCCGGCTCACCGCCCGGCGCCTCCATGACGCCGTCGAGCGAGACGAACTCCGTCACGACGATTCGCGCTGCCATCCGTCGAGCTCCTTCCGCTGCGTCAGTCGGTCTTGGCCGGAACGTAGCTGAGATTCAGCAGGATGAGCTCGTCGAGCAGGCCCGCGCAGCAGCCAGCGGACGGTGGTGGCACTGCCGGACATGGTGATGTCGCCGCCGTCCTGGGCCTTGACGTCGGTCAGCTTCTGGGCCGCGTCGCCGCTGACGATCTCGGAGTTCTCCCACTCCGCCGCCTGCAAGCTGCTGGAGACCACGTACTCCTTGATCGAGTTCATGACGTCGCCGAACGGCTGTCGGCGTGCTCGGGCCAGTACGCGGCCCATTCCTCGTAGAGGACGCGACCCATGAGCAAGGCGTCGGTGGCGGCGAAGCCAGCGCCGACCGACTCCCCCATCTCGTCGTCGAAGTCCGGGAAGTGCCACTTGTCGGGCGCCTCGACGACGCCATCGAGGGAGATGAAGAAGTGGGACTTCATCTTGCGCGCGAGTAGGCCTCCTAACTAGGTGTGCTGCTGGCGGAGCCTGCGGGCTCTGCGGTCGTCGCCCGATCCCCTTAGGTGACCCCTACGCGGTGCCCGCCTGCGGGAAGAAACGGCCCGCTATGGAGGCGGGCCGCGGGTGAACCGGGGAGCTACCCCGAAACGGCAGCCAACCGGACTCAGAGCCTAGTGGTTGCAAGGCCGATCGTCGACAGAGGCTCGAACGGCCCGGTGAGCTACGACCGACGACCGGCGCTACCCGTAGGCGCTGCCATCGTGTTCGCGTCGGAGCCGCCGTGCTGGGTGGCGCATCGCTCCCCGAAGCTGGTCAGACGATCGGCTCGGCGCTGAACTCGCGGCGCAGCAGCTCGCTCACCGCGCCGGGTGGGGCGGGGCGCGCGTAGTGGTAGCCCTGGGGCGTGGCTGCAGCCCATGCTGCGCAGCGCGTCCGCTTGCTCGGCGGTCTCGACGCCCTCGGCCACGGCACCCAGGCCGAGCGAGTGCGCCAGAGCCCGAGCACGGACTCCACTATCGCGCGGTCGTCGCGGCGCAGCGACATCCCGTCCACGAACGAGTGGTCGATCTTCAGCACGTCGACCGGCAGCAGGGCGCGCAGGTTGGCGAGCGAGGCGTAGCCGGTGCCGAAGTCGTCGATGGCGAGCCGCAGCCCGAGCTGCTTGAGCGCTCCAGGGTCTCGAGCGCGGCGTCGGGGTCGGCAATGACCGCGCTCTCGGTGACCTCGAGGCAGAGGCGATCGGCCTCGACGCCGGCCTCTGTCAGGGCGTCCTGCACGTGTCCGAGCAGCGAGTCGGACACGAGCTGGCGCGCGGAGACGTTGACCGCCATCGTCAGCTCGTCGGCGCGGCGTGCAGCCTCGCGCCGCGCCTGCGGCGGCAGGCCTCGTGCAGCACCCAGTCGCCGATCAGCACGATCAGGCCGGTGTGCTCGGCGATCGGGATGAAGCGGTCGGTGCGATCAGACCGAGCGTCGGGTGGTCCCAGCGCAGCAGCGCCTCCACGCCGGCGACGCGCCCGTCCGCCAGGCTGACCGCCGGCTGGTAGACGAGCCGCAGCTCGCCGCGCTCCATCGCGTCGCGCAGGCCGGTCTCCAGCTCCAGGCGCTCGACCGCGCGCGTGCGCATCGTGTCGTCGAAGAGCTCGCAGCGCGCCTTGCCCAGCTCCTTCGCGCGGTACATCGCCGCGTCTGCGTCGCCGAGCAGACCCTCGGCGCTGGCGGCGTCGCCGGCGAGCGACACAGCCGACGCTGGCGGTGATGAAGCGCTGCTCGGCGTCGAGCACGAACGGCGCCCGCAGCGAGCTGGCGAGGCGATCGGCGATCCGGAGCGCGTGGCGCTCGTCGCCGACGCTGCCGAGGCAGACCGTGAACTCGTCGCCGCCGAAGCGCGCGAGCAGGTCCCCCGGACGCACCACGCGACGCAGGCGCTCCGCGACGGCGCAGAGCAGGCGGTCGCCGGCGCCGTGGCCGAGCGAGTCGTTGATGAGCTTGAAGTCGTCCACGTCCACGAACATCACCGCGACGCGGCCCGGGGCGGTCAGCGCGCGCTCGAGTCGCTTCACGAACAGGGCGCGGTTCGGCAGCCCGGTGAGCGTGTCGTGATGGGCCTGATAGCTCAGCTCGGTCTCCGCCCGCGTGCGCTGCGCACGCAGGTCTTCGTTGAAGCGCCAGGTGACGACGTTGGCTGCCGCCAGCCCCAGGATGAACAGCCCGTGGATGCCGGCCCAGGCCCAGGGCCGCTGCACGGCGTCGGCGTGGTTGTAGACCGACGAGGACGCCAGCACGCCCACGAGGCCGTGATGGAGGACCACGTAGGCCACCCCGAGCAGGTAGGGGAACCACTCCTCGTAGGTCGCCAACACGGCGACCATCACGAAGAAGTGGAAGTGCGCCTCGATCCTGCCATCCCACACGTGGACGAGCATCGCCGAGGTGGTCAGCAGGCCGGCGGCAGCGAAGCCCGTACGCACGCGGCGGCCGAAGCGGCGCTCGTTCGCGGCAAGCGCGCAGGCCACGACCGGCATCGCCTCGGCGACCGAGTGCCAAGCCGGAAAGCCGAGCGCGAGCGCAAACACGACAAGCCCGCCCGCTTGGATCCACACGAGCCAGACGATCGCGCGGTGACGGCGGCGCCACTCCTCCTCTGGGAGCGAGCGACCATGCGGCAGTGCCGCGACGATCCGCTTCAGACGAGTCGGAGACCAGTGCGTTTCTGGCACCTCCACACCCCGTATGGTCGGCGTACAGAAGCCAGGCTTGAGCCTCCCCGGGCAGGACGCTGTTGAGAGCGCCTCCCCTGGGGGCTGGTAGCGTCGGGCTTGCGGCGCTAGGAGCGTTGCCGGCCCGGCGGGCCGGGCGCCCGCGCCGAGCGATTCCATAGAGATCGCCCGAGGGCCGCTGTGCGATACAGCGTGTTTATTTCCGGTCTTATCGACACGTAGAAACCCCGCCGGAGCGGGGCTTTCCCTTAGCCGACCTATAAGCCTGGGATCAGAGCCGCTAAGCGCAGCGCTGTCCTCGTCGAGGCCGAGTGTCGCCGCGTCCGCAGGCGTCTGATCATTGCGATAGACCTGCGCCCCATGGCGGATGCTGTGACCGAACTTCTCGTGACTGAGGCGGCGATCGACAAGCTTGGCGCACGCAACATCGCAGTCGAGGAAGCACATCAGCTGCCACGCAACGCTCACGTCACGATTCGCAACCCACATCATGATCCGCCCGGGAAGCGACGGTTGCTCATCGGCCGTACCGACGGCGGACGAAACCTCACGCTAGTAATCGAGTGGACCAGCGACCCGACGACATGGCTGATCGTCACCGGTTGGGAAGCCACGACCCGCGAGCGTAGAATCCTTAGGAGCTGACCATGACCAAGGATCCCTGGACCGATGCCGACCCTCAGCCTGGCGACTTCGATGCCGATCTGACGGACATCGATCCACGGTACGTCGAAGCGCACCCGGGCAATCCCGACGCGAAGCTCACGATCGTCGTCGGGATTGAGGACGAGGACGCAGAGCGGCTTCAACAGCTCGCCACCGCGCGCGGACAACGCCCACGGGACGTCATCTCGTCGCTGCTTCGCAGCGCCTAGGAGTAGCCAGTACCAAGCATGGAATTCGATAAAGCGGCCACCGATGCCGCCGAGCTTCGGAGCGCTCTTGAAGATGCGCGCGAGCACACGGCTAAGCAAATCGAGGCCGGTTTGACCGACCTCGGTAAGCGGTTGCGCGATGCCACGCGGAAGGTCGGCGACTCGTCTTCTGGATCCTGGGTCGGCTGGCATTCGCGCATGTACTTCAGGGGTTACGCGGAGCCATCAGTTGGGGAAACGTGGGACACGGAGTGGGGCGGTATCCACGGCATCCCGGCCAGCTGGCAAGATCGATCGCAGGCGGAGGTGCAGGAGGCAATCGAGCGCCGAGCAAGGGTGACTCTGGCCGAGCTGGCACAGGTCGCCGACGACGTGCGCGGACGATGTGAGCCGCTCCGCCGTGAGGTTCTCACGATCCTCTCACCGATCTGCGACTTGGCTGGTTTAGACAAGGAAGCGGTGCTGCTCTCCACCATCGAGCAGATCAAGTGGATCACGCCGCCTGACGAGTTCGTGCGGGCCTTGGCGCCCTCGCATCTGATGTCGCGCGACTCCAGTGCGTTCAACCAGGGCATGCAAGCCCACTTCACGTGAACGTCGAAGCCGCGATCGTGTCGAACACGTCCACGCTCGCTCGTTGCCGCGAATTCCTAGATGATGCAATCCGTCTAACCCGCCAGGTCATGACGAAGCTCGACGCGGGGTCTCATGCTGCCTCAGCATCCTTACCAAGCAAGGATTCTGTCGCGGCTGACGTGCTCCTCCGCCGGCAACTTCGCCGGCGCAGCCACATCTTGTTCGCATTGGTGAGCTTCGTGGTCGTAGCCGGCGTGTCGACGCTCCTATCGAAGGTCGAGCCGGACCGCCTCGTGTCAGCTGTCGTCATCGTCGGTGCAGCCCTCGTGCTCGCGGGCCTATACGCCACCCTCATCGACAAGCAGCATGCCCGTTTGGCCCTTGTCGTTGCAGCCGGTGTCGGCGGCGCAATCGCCGCAGTGGACCAGCTGCTCGCGCACGTCTGAGTTCGCACGACCCACCACCGGCCCGATGCTCGTCTGTGCAGCGGCAACGACGGGGCTATCACGCAACGCTCTCCGCCGGAGGCGCCCTCCACGGCGGCATCAACCACCAACCGCGTCGACACCGCCTTACTCGTGGCCGCAGCGTTCAACATCGCCGCCCGCCCAGCCCGATCCACCGAGCTGGCGCCCAAACGCCGATCCAACGCGCCATCCGCGCACCAGAGATGAGACGCTCAAGCCCAACCAGACCCCCTTGAGACCACGCCGGCGGGGCTGGTAGCGTCGGCGTCGCGGCGTCGGAGCGTTGCCGGTCCAGGGGGCCGGACGCCCGTGTCGAGCGGTTCCAATGAGATCGCCGAAGGGTGACGTTGGGTTAGCCGGTCGAGTCGCTGGCTTATCGGCCAATAGAAAACCCCCGCCTAAGCGGGGGTTTTCCGTAGCCGGCCTATAAGCCGGATCCTGTCGAGAGCGACCATCCATCTCGCCCGGTTGCCCGGGCGGGGCCCGAAGGCCCTGCGGCCTACCTGGAGCTCGGCGGGCAGCGTCGACGCTCCTGCTTGGCCTTGCACCGGGTGGGGTTTGCCTGGCCGCCGTGTCGCCACGGCGCCGGTGCGCTCTTACCGCACCATTTCACCCTTGCCGGCGTCGAGCTCACGTGTGGCTCGGCGCGTAGGCGGTGTGTTTCTGTGGCACTAGCCCGCGGGTTTCCCCGGGTCGGGTTCCCGACCACCCTGCCCTACGGTGTCCGGACTTTCCTCGAGGGACCGGTTGTCTCTCCGGCCTCCCCGCGGCCGCTCGGCCGGCAAGGACGATGGTAGGCCCTCATGGCGCCCGTGACCAGCGCGCATGCGAGCTTGCCGCCGGGTCAGGTCAACTTCGTCCCGCAGCTCGTGCAGACGCCCCCGCCATCGCGCGCGACCATGCGCGCGTGGCAGATGGGGCAGTCGGCCGTCCCGTCGGCACGCAGGCCCTCCCATGCACCCTGGAGATGCTGCTCCAGGGTCAGCCTGCGGCCGCCGGGGCGTGCTTCGCGGAACTCCGCGAAGAAGCTCAGGGGACGTTCGATCAGCGCGGTCGTCATCTCATACCTTCCTGCACACGCCGATCACGCGGCCGAGGATCTGCACGTCCCGGCTGCGGATCGGCTCGAGCGTCGAGTTCTCTGGCTGGAGGCGCACGTGGTCGGCCTCCTTGAAGAATCGCTTGACGGTCGCCTCCTCGCCGATCAGGGCCACCACGATCTCGCCGTCGCTGGCGGTCTCCTGGCGGCGTACGATCACGTAGTCGCCCTCGACAATGCCGGCGTCGACCATCGAGTCGCCCTTCACGCGTAAGACGAACTCGCCCTCCTCGCCCCCGGCGAGCTCCGGCACCGAGACGTACTCCTCGATGTTCTCCTCGGCCAGCACGGGCGAGCCGGCGGCGACCTGGCCGACGAGCGGCAGGCCGCGCGGCACGATCGCGCCCTTCGCCTTCTCCACCAGCACCTCGAGCGCGCGCGGCTTGGTCGGGTCGCGCCGCAGCAGCCCTGCCTTCTCGAGGTTGGCGAGGTGCGCGTGCACCGTCGACGAGGAGGTCAGGCCGATCGCCTTGCCGATGTCGCGGACCGTGGGCGGGTAGCCGTGCTCTGCTGCGTAGCGCTTGATGAAGTCGAAGATCTCCTGCTGGCGCTTGGTGAGATTGAGCTCGACCATCAGACCTCCCGGGGCCGTCGATTGAGGCGTGATCCGAACATGTGTTCGCGAAGGCTAGTTGGGGGGTCGGACGACTGCAACCGCCGGGACGAACCCTGCGCCCGCCGGTTCTATACTCCGGCCACCACGCGCTTGTGGCGGAATTGGTAGACGCGCAAGGTTGAGGGCCTTGTCCTGCTTATGCGGGGTGGGAGTTCGAGTCTCCCCGAGCGCATCGACGGTCCCGTTGTTGCTGGGTCCGGTGCCTCTCCGGTGTCTCAGCCCGCCGGGGGGCGAGAAATGCCCGCGGCGGACTCAGAAGTAGGTGTCGAGCGCCATGGGCCAAGCCACCTTCCACATCGCCTCAGACGGGCATCCAGCCCGCGACGCTGCCTCTTGGACGGAGGAGAAGCTAGACGAGAACTAGCTCGCGAGCCTGCGGCCAGTCGTCATGGAGGCGCCCGTCGAGGAGCCGGCCGCCCGCCTTCGAGGTCCGTCCGCCCCACTGCTTGAAGAAGAAGGCGACGCTCTCGTCCCGGCAGCGGTCGCGCAGGTCGCGAACCCAGTCGGGGTCGCAGCGCCGGTGACGGACGCCGGACTCGCCGCCTGCGATCAGCCAGTCGATCCCGTCGAGCTCGAGCCCCTCGAGCGGCCCGAGCAGCGGCTCGGCCGAGATGAAGCGAACGGTGGCGGCGATCTCACGGAGGCAGTCGGCGCGATGGACGAAGCGCCGGTTCTCGATGCTCACGCCCATCCAGACGTTGGGATGCCACGGCAGCGTCGGCCCCAGCTCGACCAGTCGCTCGTGGCGCTTGGTGAGGATCTGGAACGTGTGTTGGGGCGCGCGCCCCATGACGTCGAAGACCTCCCGAACGAAGGCTTCGGGAATGCGCTCGTGAAAGAGATCGCTCATCGAGTTGACGAAGATCAGGCGCG
This sequence comes from uncultured Thermoleophilaceae bacterium, assembly GCA_963734165.1. Lineage (GTDB taxonomy): Bacteria > Actinomycetota > Thermoleophilia > Solirubrobacterales > Thermoleophilaceae > JACVRW01. Next base: position 88,023 of record CAVTFZ010000001.1, read on the forward strand.
GGCGCTTCCAGCGCAGCGGTTGCTCCAGCCGCTGCGGCCATAGCCGCAGGTCGAAGCCCTGCTCGTACGGATGGTCCGGGATCCCGCGCCAGCGCTCGGCGAACGCCTCGGCATAGCAATGGGCGCAACCGGGCGAGACCTTGTCACAGCCGGTCACGGGGTTCCACGTCGCCTGCGTCCACTCGATCGCGCTGCGGTCGGCCACCGGCCCTCACCCTAGTCGCACTGCCTGGCGAGCGGGGCGCCGGCCACGGCCGGCCAGCGCCCCGCCTGGCCTCAGCTCGCCAGGCGCTCGGCCGCGTGCGCAGCGCGGGTGGCGAAGACGAAGTCGCCGCAGCGGTGGACGAGACCGGCGGCGTAGAGGTCGGCCACGACGTCTTCGACGTGGCAGGCGTCCTGGTCGCCGCCGGGCTTCAGCTCTCGCTCGAGCTCGGGCAGGGACCAGAGGCCGGGGTGGTCGCAGACCAGTAGGTCGAGCGCGGCCCGCTGGAGCTGGGTGGAATCGTCGGGCTCATGGCCCGGGGTACGCTGATCGCGCATGGGAGTCTGATCCTCCTGTGCCGGGCCCCGGGCGGTTGCAGCCGCGCCGGGGCCGATTTGTTTCGACCACTTTAGGTGGCAGGGCGGATGGAGCCGGGCGGCGGCGTCAGCGACCGCCGTGCCACCACTTGGCGCGCTCGACCATCTGGATCGCGCGCCGCTCCCACCAGGCGCCGACCTTCGCTGGGCCGCCGTTGCAGGCCCCGTTCGAGTAGCCGGGACGCTCGACCCAGAGGTAGGCGTCCACCTTGTCGTTGGCGGTTCGCGTCGTCGGCAGCGCGCCGGCGGCGGCGTTGGGCGGGTTGCACCAGATCGTGTGGCCGGCGCGATAGAGCGGGCCGTTGCCGTTGTGGGAGGTGTTGACGATGAAGTGCTTGCCGCCCAGCCGCCGCGAGAGCCGCAGGCCGTAGCGGACGTTGTCCGCCGTGGTGACCTGGTGGGTGGCGTTGAGCATGAAGCCGCGCACCCGGCGGATCCCCACCGCCCTCAGCTTCGGCGCCATCTGCTCGACGCTCTCCCAGTCGGGCGCGCCGGCCTCGATGTAGACCGTGGCGTTGGGCAGCTTCGACAGTACGCGCACGCCGTAGGCCAGCGTCCGCAGGCGGGCGGCGCGGCGGCTGGGCGCGAGGCAGTGGACGAGGCCCAGCGAGTCGGGCTCGAAGGCGATCACGACCTCGTTGCGGTCGATGCCGCGGGCCACGAGGTCGATCCAGCGGCGGTAGCGGGCGTCCTGGGCGGCGCCGCCACCGGTGAAGCCGGGACCGCAGCCGTTGTGCTTGTCGCCGAACACCGCCAGCAGCGGCACCGCCTCGCCGGCCTGCTCGAACATCCCCCGCAGCTTGTAGACCACCGGCTGCTCCCACATCCCGAACCACTTGAACTGCGTCGCCTGCGCCAGCCTCAGGACCTTGGCCGCGTCGGCCCTGCGCCCCCCGCGCAGCAGCGAGCGGTAGCTGTTCCAGGTCGGGTTCCACTGCGTGTTCTGGTCCCACCAGCGCTGGCCGAGGAGCGGGTTGGGATCGCTCGGCCGCGGGTTCTGGCCGCCGGCCAAGGCGGGCGTGGCCGTGGCGAGCACGGCGAGGACAACCAGCAGCGCGATGCGAGCGAGACTCCGACCCACGACGGCACGAGAGCCTAGAGGCCGCTCGAGCCGAGCGTCTACTCGCGCGCCAGCTCGTCGAGCCACAGCGAGACGGCGGCCTCGATGAAGACCGAGCGCAGCTCGCCGATGCCGTAGGCGAGCCACCAGCCCTGGTCGGCGGGCTCGGCCCATCGCCGTACGAGGCGCTCGAGCTCCGCGTCCAGCCGCACGGCCACGGCCGGCTCGAGCGAGATCGCCACGAGCCGCAGCGCCGGGTTGCGGCGCCGCCCGAGCCGCCGCTCGAGCATGCGCACGAACCGCTGCTCGCCCGTGTCGGCTCTCGCGCTCATCTCCTAGAGAAGCGCGCGAGCAGGAGTTCTCGCCCCCCTGCGGGCGTCAGTCAGACGAGCGGCTAGCCGCCGACGTCTCCTTCAGGCCCTCCTCGTAGCGCTGCATCAGGTCGGTGAGCGGCGTCTCCAGCCCACGGGCGATCAGCACCAGCCGGTCGAACGTCGGGCTCTGCTCGGCACGCTCGACCCTCCCGATCTGGTTGCGGGAGACGCCGATCTCCAGCGCGAGGCGCTCCTGGGACAGGCGCTTTGCCTTGCGGAACTGCCGAATGGCCGCGCCGAGCGCGGCCAGTTCCGTGGTCCTGGGACTCGCCGTCGCCACTTCGCGGCCACCGTCGCAGCGACCTGTGCAGAGGTCTACACCCTATAAGGGACATTTCGCTACTTATATTTTTCTTAACAGGAGTTGACCACCAGCGGCGCCGTCAGGTGCTGCGCATGCGCAGAGCGAGCGCCCCCTAGCGGCCCGATAGCTCGCGCTTGAGCAGTTCGATGCCCCGCTCGAGCTGCGTGCGCGTGGCGGCGCCGACCGAGCGGGCTCCCGTCGCGCGGTTGATGCGCGCGTGGATCGCCTTGTGCTCCTCACCGGTCTTGCGCGAGACCAGCGCCACCAGGCGCGAGCGCTCCCCGCGCAGGCGCTCACGCGAGACGAACGCCGCCTCCTCGACCGGTGCGGCGGAGGGTGGCGCAACTGCGGCGACTGGCTGCGGCCGCGGCGGGGGCTCGTCCCCGGTCGAGAACAGCTGCAGCGTCGTCTGGGTCAGGATCGCCTCGTCGAGCTGCGCGCCAGAGGAGCTGAGCGCCTCGAAGTCGACCCCCTCCCCCCGCTCGGCCCGCTCGACTTCTTCCTCCTCGCGCGCCTCCAGCAACTCGAGCGCGTGACGGCGCTCGTCCTCGATCTCGACCGCGAGCTGCTTCAGGCGCAGGTCGGCCGGCATCAGCAGGTAGCTCATCTGCCGCCGGGGCGCCGGCGTGCGCCGGATGAAGCGGCCCACGACCTGGCGGAAGAACAGCTCCGTGCGTGCCGGCGTGGCGTAGACCCCGACCCGCAGGCGTGGGATGTCCACGCCCTCGGAGACCATCAGCACCGAGACCAGCCAACGCGCCCGCGAGGCGCTGAAGGCGGCGATGCGCGCGCTCGCCTCGACCTCGTCGCTGGTCACGACGTCCGGCCGCTCGCCGGCGACGTGAGCCAGGCGCGCGGCGATCGCGCGGGCGTGCTCCTGGTCGGCGGCCAGCACCAGCCCGCCGGCATCCGGGTGGCCGGCCGCGCGCACCTCGGACAGCTTGGTGTCCGCGTCACGCAGCACCTCCCCCATCCAGTCGCCGTCGGCGTCCAGCGCCGTGCGCAGCCGGCGTGCGGCCTCGGCCTGGGGCAGGACGGTGTCGAAGCCGGCGCTGCGCAGCCTGCCGTCGCTGCGCCACTCCATCTCGCCGTCGTAGGGCAGGAAGGTGATCGGGCGGCAGACCTCGTCCACGAGCGCCTGGGCGTAGCCGTAGACGTAGTCGGCGCGGCTGACGCCGTCGGCGTCGTAGGCCACCCAGGGGATCGCGGCGTTGTCGGAGCGGAAGGGCGTGCCCGACAGCAGCAGCCGGAACGCCGCGCCCTCGAAGGCCTCGCGAGCGCGGATGCCCCAGGCGGCGTGGTCGCCCATGTGATGCGGCTCGTCGGCGATGAACAGCGTCGGGCGCCGCGCGGCGGCGGCGTGGACGCGCGGGCCGGCGGCGAGCGTCTGGTAGGTGATCGCCACGCCGTGGCGGTCGCGCGGCTCGACGCCCTCGGCGTTCGGGCGGTTGGGCTCGAGGTCGATGCCGTGACGTGCCGCCGCCGCCGCCCATTGGCGGCAGATGTGCGTCGTCGGGCCGGCCACGACCACGCGCGCCACGCGGCCGCTGCGCAGCATCTCGGCGGCCACGTGCAGGCCGAAGGTGGTCTTGCCCGCGGCGGGGGTCGCGGAGGCGAGGAAGCTGCTGCCGGCGTGCGCCGCCAGGGCGTCGGCGGCGGCGCGCTGCCAGGCGCGCAGGGGCGGTCCGGAGACCGCCGCGGGTTGGGCGGAGACGGCGTTCAAGGGCGCTGGAACGTAGGTGCTGGGCCGGTCGGAAAGGCCTCCGCGCACGCAGCGTTGCGGAACGTCGGGCCGCAGCCGTAGCGTCGAGCGGGCCCATGCTCCGAGAGGACAAACGAGCCCGCTACGCCGTGCGGCGAGCATGGCTGCGGACGCGCTACCGCTTCGAGGCCGGCACGCTGAGCTCGCCGCCGATCGCGCCGCAGGCGCTCGCCGCCGCCACCGAGCTGCAGGCGCTGCGGCCCGTGCCGGTGCTGGACCACGAGCGGCGCCGCTGGTGGTGGTTCCGCGACCGCTTCTACTGGGAGGACGAGGGCCTGTCGGTCGAGGACGTGCATGCGCTGCTGGTCGAGCGCGAGCGGCGCAGGCGCCGTCAGCTCGAACGCGCCCACGCCACGCTGCGGGCCGAGCAGGCCGGCGCGCCCCGTCGCGAGCCGATCCCGCGCGCCCTGCGGCTGGCGATCTGGGAGCGCGACGGCGGCCGCTGCGTCGAGTGCGGCGGGGACTTCGAGCTGCAGTTCGACCACGTGATCCCGCTCGTCCTAGGCGGGGCGACGAGCGCCGAGAACCTGCAGCTGCTGTGCGCGCCGTGCAACCGGGCCAAGGGCGGCTCGCTCTAGGCGCCGCGGCGGCGGCCGACCAGCCAGCCGGCGACGAACAGCGCGGCCCCGGCGAGCACCAGCCCGACGATCGCCCCGATCGAGAGCAGGTCGACGCCACCGTCCTCGCCGTCCGGCCCGGCGGTCACGACGGCGATCGGCGGGTCCTGATCGGGATAGAGGCTGCGATCGAGCGCGGCCACGATCAGCTGGGCGGTGTCCTCGTGACCGGCCTCATTGGGATGCAGCGTGCCGAACAGCCGCGCCTGCGGGCGCGGTCCGCCGAGCGCGCCGATCGAGCGGCCGGCGGTCGTGACCCAGGCACGGCGGCCGGCGCAGTAGCCGTGCTGCTCGAACCGCTCCGCCACGCCGCCGACGACGTTCCAGCCGTGATCGGCGCCCGCCTTCGAGACCGCCCGGTTCAACGGCTCGAGCACCAGCGACCGCGCCAGCTCGAGCTCGTGCGCGGTGACCGATCCGAGGATGCGCCGGCAGGTACGGCCGTGCTCGTCGCGGGTGGGATCGAAGTACTGCACGATGTGCACCCGCCCGGGCGGGATCCGCTCGGAGAGGGTGTCGGCCAGGTCCTCGTAGCGGCCGGGCAGGTCGCGCAGCGCCTGGGCGATCGCCTCCCGAGCCGGGAGGGCGGCGCTCATGCCCGGTGGCTTGAAGCGCTCCTCGAAGCAGTTGCTCGCCAGCGGCACGGCGGCGCAGAAGCGCACGATCGGGCCGAAGTAGACGTCGTTCGCGCCGACGCTGACGAGCACGGCGTCGACCTGCCGGCGCCGCGCGAGCTCGTTCAGCACTCGCACCTGCGGTGGCTGCTTGGTGCCCGACGTGGGTGGCTCGATGCCCGCGTAGGGGCCGAGCAGCCCCTTGCGCACCTCGGCGCCGGAGCAGGCGAGATGGATGAACGTGACCGAGGTGTGCTCGTCGGCCCGCTCGATCCTCGCGGCCGCCTTCGCCGGGGCGGCGCGGGCGCTGCGATGGCAGATCGTGCTCTGCCAGCGCGCCGCCGTGGCGCTGGGCACGTCGGGCACGGCCTCGCCGGAGGCGACCGAATCCCCGATCGAGACGATCAGCCAGTCCTGGACCACGACCTGCTGCGTGCGCGGCGCCAGCTCGCGCCCGTCGACGGTCGCCTCGAGCCGGACCTCGTACGAGCCCTCGACCGGAAAGAGGTGGCGGTAGTGGCAGGTGTGCGTGCGCTTGACGACCGTTCCGTCGACCAGCCAGGCGTAGTTGCCGGCCCCGGTGCACGCCGTTCCGCTGACGTTCAGGTCCACCGGCCAGGGGCCGCGCCTCACCGCGCTCGGCCGCGGCTCGACGACCTGGCCGTGATCGTCCAGCTTGGCGCCGAAGCGGTCGGGCATGCTCCACTCGAAGTCCGCCTGTGGCGGCGCGGCCGGTTGCGCCCACGCCTGGCCACCCAGCGACACGGCCGCCAGTGTCAGCAGGACCAGCGCCACGACGCGGTTGCGAGCAGCGGTCACCGATCGCCAGCCTATGCCGGAGCGCGGCGCCGGCGTGCCGCGCCCGCGGCGCGCTAGCGGATCGGCGGGCCGCCGAAGTCGGTCGTGTAGGTCCAGGGCGTGGCGCTGGAGTGCGGTGTCTGCGGCGCTCCGCGCACCAGCCCGACGCCGATCTCGGTGAACGCCGCGCGCAGGATGTTCTCCCTGTGCGGCGGGCTGTGCATCCAGAGGTCGACGATCTCGGCGGGGGACGCCTTCGGGCCGGTCGCCCAGGCGATGTTCTCGCCGGTGATCGCGTTGTCGGAGGGGTAGCCGGCGGCCAGCATGCGCTGCTGGGGGTCGACGCCCTCGGGCGTGTCGTGCTCGAAGAAGCGGCGGGCCACCATGTCCCGCGAGTGCAGCAGCGAGGCGCGATCGAGCTGCGCGCGGCGCTGCAGCGGCGCGAGGTCCCGTCGCATGCGCTCGGTGTTGAGCAGGCAGAGCGTGAGCTGTCCGGCCTGGGCGACGCCGAGGTCGTTCGGCTCCAGCCCCACCGCGCCGCAGGGAGAGGCGCTCACGCGCGGTTCGCCGCCCGACCCGCGTGGGACGAGCAGGAAGGCGGCGACGGCGAGCGTCGCGACCGCGATCAGGACGCGGAGGGCCACACCGGCCCATCGGCGCGATCGGTCCGAAAGTTGAGCGTCGCCGGGCGACGGCGGCGCTAGCCTCGGCGCGCGATGCGCGCCCTGCTCGAAGACCTGATGGACGCGGCCGCCCGTCACGCCGACTACGCCGACGCGCGTCACGTGCGGACGCGCAGCGAGGGGCTCTCGGCGCGTAACGGCAAGCTGGATCGGCTCGACTCCGACGAGAGCGAGGGCGTCGGCGTCCGGGTGCGCGTCGGCGGCGCGTGGGGCTTCGCCGCGGTGCGCGGCGGCGAGCGCGCCGACGTCGAGGCGGCGCTCGAGCGGGCGCTCGCGGTGGCGCGCGCGCAGCCGTCCACGGCGGGCGGCGGAGCTCGCGCCCGAGCCGCCCGCGCGCGGCAGCTGGGAGAGCCCGGCCGAGCGCGACCCGTTCGACGGTGCCGCTCGAGGACAAGCTCGCGGTGCTCGCCGGGGCGGAGGCCGGCCTGCGCACGCAGCCGGGCGTCGCCACCACGTATGCGAGCTTCCAGGCGTTCGCCGTCGAGCAGACCTTCGCCTCGACCGAGGGCGCGCTCTGCGAGCAGCGCACGACCGAGTGCGGCGGCGGCCTGGCGGTCGTCGCGGTGGACGAGCACGAGGTCCAGATCCGCTCCTACCCCGCCTCGCACGGCGGCTCGATCGCCCAGGCGGGCTACGAGCACTTCCTCGCGCTCGACCTGCCCGGCCGCGCGCCGGCCGTGGCCGAGGAGGCCGTGGCGCTGCTGCGCGCGCCCGCCTGCCCGCCGGTCCGCACGACGCTGATCCTCGCCGGCGAGCAGCTCGGCCTGCAGCTGCACGAGTCGGTCGGCCATGCCGTCGAGCTGGACCGGGTGCTCGGCCGCGAGGCGTCCTATGCGGGCACGAGCTTCGTGCCCGCCGACGGCATCGGCTCGCTGCGCTTCGGCTCCGAGCACGTCGACGTGACCGCCGACGCCACCACCCCCGGCGCGCTCGGCAGCTTCCGCTGGGACGACGAGGGCGTCGAGGCCCAGGCGGTGCCGATCGTGCGCGCGGGCGTGCTGGCGGGCTTCCTCTCCTCGCGCGAGACGGCGGCCGAGATCGGCCTCTCCCGCTCCGGCGGCTGCATGCGCGCGGACGGCTTCGCGCGGCAGCCGATCGTGCGCATGACCAACGTCAACCTCGAGCCGGGCGACGGCCGGCAGCCTCGACGACCTGATCGCCGACACCGACGCCGGCATCCTGATCGAGACCAACCGCTCGTGGTCGATCGACAACCGCCGCCTGCACTTCCAGTTCGAGGGCGAGGCGGCCTGGGAGATCGAGCGACGGCGAACGCACGCCGGCTGCTGCGCAACCCCAGCTACGCGGGCCTCACGCCGGACTTCTGGGCCAGCTGCGACGCGGTCTGCTCGCCCGCGGAGTGGCGGCTCGTCTCGCTGCTGGAGTGCGGCAAGGGCGAGCCCGGGCAGCTCGCGCGCGTCTCCCACGGCTCGGCGCCGGCGCGCTTCCGCGACGTGCAGGTGGGCGTGGCGTGAGCGAGCGTGCCGCGGAGCTGGCGCGGCGCGCGCTGGCGCACGCCGGGCCGGACGCGCTCGTGCAGGTCACGCACGAGCGCTCGCTGCTGCTGCGCTTCGCCGCCTCGCGACCGACCCAGTCGACCGCGATCGACGACGTCAGCGTGGAGATCGCGATCCTCCGCCGGCGGCCACGTCGGGCGGGCCGCCACCAACGCCGCCGACGACGCCTCGCTGGCCGGCTGCGCCCGCCGCGCCGCGGCCACCGCCGAGGCGGCGCTGGCGGCCGCCGGTCCCGGCTCGTACCCCGGCTTCCCCACGCCCCGGACCGGGCGCGCGCACGCGGGCCACGACCCCGCGACGGCCGCGCTCGAGCCCGGCGACGGCGGCGCCGCGCTGGCGGCCGCCTTCGACGCCGCCCGCCCGGCCGGCCTGGAGGCCCACGGCGTCTGGACCGCCGGCGAGGTGCAGACCGCGGTCGCCGCGGGCGACGCACTGGCCGTCGACCGCCTCACCGACGCCTTCATGAAGGTGATCTGCATCGACCCGCGCAGCGGTCGCAGCGGCTACGCCGCCGGCTGCGCGGTCTCGGCCGCCGGGCTCGATCCGCGGGCCCTGGCCGAGCGTGCCGCACGCACGGCGGCCGTCTCCACCGAGCCGGCGGTGCTGGCTCCCGGCGACTACCCGGTGGTGCTCGAGGCCCACGCCGTCGGGACGCTGCTCGACCTGCTCGGGCCGATCGCCTTCAACGGCCTCGCGCACGCCGAGGACCGCGGGGCGCTCGCCGGCCGCCTGGGCACGCGCGTCGCGGCGGCGGCGATCAACCTGTCCGACTCGCCGCGCTTTGCCTCCACGCTGCCGCGCGCCGTTCGACGCCGAGGGCGTGCCCAAGGCGCCGCTGCCGCTGATCCAGGACGGGGTCGCGCACCGGGTCGTCCACGACACGCGCAGCGCCGCGCTCGCGGGCGCCGAGTCGACCGGCCACGCGCTCGCCCCCGGCGGCGCGCCGGACGGGCCCATGCCCCACCAACCTCGTGCTGGCCGGCGGCGGCGCGGCCGACGAGCGGGAGCTGTGCGCGCCGATCGAGCGTGGCATCTACGTGACGCGGCTCTGGTACGCGAACGTCGTCCGGCCCAAGGAGACGCTCGCGACCGCGGTCACGCGCGACGGCAGCTTCCTGATCGAGGACGGCCGGATCGCGCGCCCGCTGGCCGACCTGCGCATGACCGACAGCGTGCTCGGCACGCTCGGCCGCGTGGAGGCGCTGACGAGCCGCCAGCAGCTGGTCAGCGAGGGCGAGTTCTACGGACGCCGCTTCGCCTACGGCGTCGTCTGCCCGGCCGTGCGCGTCGGCGCGCTGCGCTTCACCGGCCCGGCGGGCTGAGTCCGACGGCTGCGCTCAGACCTTGAGCAGCAGCAGCACGTTCGCGACGAACAGCAGCGAGAAGAAGATCGTCCAGCGGTTGAGGTTGCGCTCGACGAGCGAGCCGCCGCCGAGCGGCCCCGCGCCGGTGCCGACGCCGAAGGCGCCGGAGAGCCCGGCGTCCTTGCCCGAGTGCATCAGGATGAGCACGATCACGATCACCGCGAGGATGACCTGAAAGCCGCTGAGAATCGCTTCCACGCCGGGAAGACTAGCGGCCTAGGCGCCGGGAGGACGACCCTCGAGACGGTCCAGCCGGCGCAGGATCTCGATCGCCTCGCCGCGCAGGTCGCGATCGACCGCCTTCCAGTCCCGCTCGGACAGCTTGCCCATGCGGTGGTCGAGCTCCGCGTCGCGGATCTCCCGGTACTTGGCCTCCTTGGCCGCCTCGAGCTCCTCCCGCTCGGCCTCCTCCCGCCCACCACCTCGGCCTCGCGCGAGAACGGCCGCACGACGACGAGCGCGACCAGCGCCAGCAGGACGATCACCGCGATCCCGTACTCCATGCGCGAAGCCTAAGCCGCAACTCGCGCGCGTAGGGCGAGCAGGCCAAGGACGCAGGGAGCGCGGCGTGCGACTAGCACGCGAGCGAGCGAGGACACCGGCATGCGACGCCCTACGCGCGCGAGAGCTCTCGGCCCAGCTTGGCCGAGTAGAGGCTCCGCACCCGCCGCAGCCGCGCCTCGGGAGCAGGCCAGACCGCCACCAGCGCGCCGAGCACCGCCAGGCCGCCGCCGATCCAGATCCAGGCCACCAGCGGCGACACGATCGCCCGGAAGGCGGCGGGTGGCGGGTCGCGCCGGTAGCGCTCGGCGAGCGCGGCGATCACGAGCGCCTGCACGTCGCCCGCGGAGTCGCCGAACTTGCGGTCGGCCTCGCGCAGCGGCTTGGTGAGCGTGCTGAGGTCGGGGCGCACCGCCAGCCAGAAGTCGCTCTTCAGGCCCCAGCGCAGGTCCACCTCGCTGGTCGCCTCGCCCTCGAAGAAGCGCGAGATCGAGCCCAGCGACGGGTCCGCCGACGAGTAGAAGTTGCGCGACGGGTGCAGCGTGAAGCGCTCGTCGCCCTTGCGCACGTCGAGCACCGCGCCGAGCGAGATCGGCGCGCCGGTGCCGCCGCCGTCGCCGCCGAGGCGCGCGGTCGGCTTGCGGTAGGTGACGTCGTAGCCGTCGATCGAGAAGCTCTCCCCCGGGCTCAGCCGCACGTCGCGCTGGTCGATGAAGGCCGACGACGCGGCCACGCCACAGAACAGCACCGCGATCCCGGCGTGCACCAGGTAGCCGCCGTAGCGGCGCCGGTTGCGCCCCGCCAGCCGCAGCAGCGCGCGCGGCAGCCGCTCGCCGGTCATCGTCCGCCGCGCCCTCGCCCCGCGCCAGAACTCCTGGCCCACCACCGTCAGCACGAAGGCGACGAAGCAGAACATCAGCAGCGACGGCACGCTCTCGGCGGCCGACGTCACGGCCAGCAGCGTCAACAGCGTCAGCCCCGTCACCGCGAGCGGCACGACCAGCACCCGCCGCAGCGAGCGCCACGTGACTCGTCGCCAGGCCAGCACCGGGCCGATGCCGGTCAGCAGCACGAGCACGAGCGCCAGCGGCGTCGTCAGCCGGTCGAACCACGGCGGCCCGACGCTGGCCTTGGTGCCGGTGACCGCCTCGGAGATCAGCGGGAAGAAGGTGCCCCAGAAGATCACCAGGCAGAGGCCGACCAGCACGAGGTTGTTGAGCAGGAAGAACGCCTCGCGCGAGAGCAGCGAGTCGAGCTTGGCCGAGGACTGCAGGTCGTCCAGCCGGCTCAGGATCAGCGCCACCGAGCCGACCAGCACGAGCCCGATGAAGACCAGGAACTGCGTCCCGATCGTCGAGGCGCCGAAGGCGTGGATCGACTCCAGCACCCCCGAGCGCACCAGGAACGTGCCGAGCAGCGCGAGCACGAACGTGGCGCAGATCAGCGACACGTTCCAGACCTTCAGCATCCCGCGCTTCTCCTGCACCATGATCGAGTGCAGGAAGGCGGTGCCGACCAGCCACGGCATCAGCGAGGCGTTCTCGACCGGGTCCCAGGCCCAGTAGCCGCCCCAGCCGAGCTCGGTGTAGGACCACAGCGCGCCGAGCATGATCCCGGTGCCGAGGAAGGTCCAGGCGATCAGCGTGAAGCGGCGCGTGGCGCGGATCCAGTCGGCGCCGCTGTGGCGCGTGATCAGCGCCCCGACCGCGAACGCGAACGGGATCGCGAAGCCGACGTAGCCCGTGTAGAGCATCGGCGGGTGGATCATCATCGCCGGGTGGCGCAGCAGCGGGTTGAGCCCGGCGCCCTCGGCTGGCGGCGTGGCCAGCGTGTCGAAGGGGTTCTCCCAGCCGACCATCAGCAACAGGAAGAAGGCGGCCACGACGCCGAGCACGGCGGTCGCCCAGGGCGCGATCTCGCGCAGCGAGCGCCGCGACGAGAACAGCACGGCGCTGGAGAAGATCGACAGCAGCGTCGCCCACAGCAGCAGCGAGCCGTCCTGGGTCGCCCACAGCGCGGTGACCTTGTAGAAGGTCGGCGTGTCGGTGGAGGACCCCGAGGCGACCAGCGCGTAGCGAGAGGTCGGTGCGCAGGAAGGCGGCCTCGAGGATCGCGAAGGCGGCGATCATCAGTGCCGCCAGGCAGTAGATCGCCCGCCGCCCGGAGGCCGCCCAGTCGCGCCGCCCGCGCACGCGCGCCGTAGATCGACGCGCCCGCGGCGTAGAGCGCGGTCACCAGGCCGACCACGAGGCACGCGGAGCCGACGCCGGCCATCTACGTGTTCTTGGAGTCCTTGGTGAACTTCGACGGGCACTTCGTGACCAGCGAGTCGCGCTCGGCCACGAAGGTGCCGTTGCGCAGCTCGCCCGAGACGATCACCTCGCGCCCGTCGCGGAACGGGTCGGGCACGGTGCCGACGTAGGTGACCGGCAGCGAATAGCTGCCGTCGCGGTCGCGGACGCGGAAGCGCAGGCCGTCGCCGGTCTTGCGGATGCTGCCGGGGACCACCTTGCCCGTCAGCTCGTACGACTTGCCCACCTGCACGTCCGAGGGCTTGCTGGCCTCGGTCGAGGCGCTGAAGCTCGTGTAGATCAGCGCGGTGGCCAGCAGCACGGCCACGCTCAGGGCGACCGCCAGCCGCAGCTTGCGCTTGCGTGCGGGATCCATCGGCCGTGATTCTGGCAGGCGGCTTGTGCCCGCGATCGAGCGGGTACTGACGCTGGCTCGGATGCCCCTCGCCGGGCCAGGGCGAGAGCAGCAGGATCAGGCGCGCGTCCGAGGTCGCGCGCACCTCGTGTCGCTCGTTCGGCTCGAAGTGCGCCAGCAGGCCCGGGCCGCCACGGACGCTCTCGCCGCCCTGGTGGATCTCGACCTCGCCGCTGGCGACGGTCAGCCACGCCCGCTCGTGCACCTGATGGTCTTGGAGCGCCTCCCCGGCGGGCAGGTGGATCGCGATCGCTCGCGTCTCGTCGTCGGAGCGCAGCACCGCAGGCTGGTGCGGCTGCACGTCCAGTGAGGCGATGTCCCAGGTGTCCATGTGCTCCTCCGCGCGGTCGGGATGAAGCCAGCATGTTCTCATCCCATGCCCCCCTTACAGTGCAGGCCGGTGCCCCGCCGCAACTTCGCCCGTCGCCTACGGTTACAGCCCTCGATGCGTCTGAGGCGCATGCTCGCCCCCGCCCTGCCCGTCTGCGCCGCGTTGCTGGCCGCGCCGGTGGCCGCCCACGCGGCCGACACCCCGCGCGCGACCACGCTCAAGAGCGGCTGGGAGACGCGCAGCGAGACGGCCGCCCCCGCGCCCGATCAGCCGACCGCACCGGAGGAGAGCCAGCCCGGCAGCGGCGAGCAGGCCGGAGCGGTCCCGGCGGGGCGCGCGTCGCAGGCGACGCCGTGGCAGCCCGCGACCGTGCCCAGCGTCTTCGACGGGCGGGCGCTGCCGAGCCTCTACGGCGGCACCGTGCGCAGCTACCGCGTCGCCTTCACCGGCCCCGAGACGCCGCGCGGCTTTGCCTGGAGGCTCGCCTTCGACGAGGTGCGCCGCGGCGCCACGATCTTCCTCAACGACCGGCGCATCGGCGCCAACCGCGATCCGTACACGCCCTTCGAGGTCGACGCCAAGGGACTGCGGCCCGGCAGGACCAACGTGCTGCGCGTCGAGGTCGACGGGCGCAAGAACCCGAAGATGCCCGAGGCCTGGTGGAACTGGATCGGCATCGTCCGCCCGGTCCACCTGGTGCCGGTCGGCCGCGCGCACGTCGACGAGCTCGGCACCATGTCCGACGTGCGCTGCAGCGGCGCCGCGAGCGGCTGCAGGGCCTCGCTGCTGCTGGACGGCTCGCTCCAGCGCAGCCCCGACGTCAAGCGCATCGCGCCGACGCTGGAGGTCCGGCTGCGTGCGCCCGGCGGGCGCGTCACGCGCAAGGTCTTCAAGCTGCCCAAGCAGACCTCGGCCGCGCGCCGGCTGCAGCTGAAGGTGCCGGTGCTGGCACCGCAGCTGTGGTCGCCCGACGCCCCCAACCTCTACTCGACCCAGATCACGCTGCGCGAGCGCGGCGTCGTGCAGCAGGTCGAGCGCCGCCAGATCGGCCTGCGCTCGGTGACGGTGGTCGGCGGCCGGCTGCGCCTGAACAACCGGCCGATCCAGCTGCGCGGCGCGTCGATCCACGAGGACATGCCCGGCCATGGCGCCGCCCTCACCCCGCGCGACATGGATACGATCGTCGCCGAGCTGAAGGAGCTGGGCGCGAACGTCACGCGCTCGCACTACCTGCTCAACGAGGGCCTGCTGCGCCGCTTCGACCGCGCCGGGATCATGGTCTGGAACCAGGCCCCGATCTGGCAGCGCGACCGCCACGGCAACCTGCTCGCGTACCCCAAGCAGCGCGCGCGCGCCTGGGAGACCGTGCGCCGGACGGTGATCGGAGGCCGCAGCCACCCGTCGGTGATCACCCACTCGGTCGCCAACGAGCTCTGGTCGCGCCCCGACGAGCGGCCCCGGAGCACCAAGAAGTACTTGATCGCCGCCCAGGAGGTGGCGCGCGAGGCCGACCCGACGCTGCCGATCTCCGTCGACATCAACGGTCGCCCCGGCCACCCCGAGCAGTTCACCTACCACCGCTTCGACATGCTCGGGATCAACCAGTACTACGGCTGGTATGCCTGGGTCTCGAACTTCGAGGAGCTGCCGCTGTTCCTGCAGGAGATGCGCGACAACTACCCCGACAAGGCGCTCGTGATGACCGAGTTCGGCGCCGAGGGCCGCGAGGAGCTGGCCAGCGCCCCGCTCGAGAAGAAGGGCGGCTACCCCTTCCAGGCGATGCACGCCGCACGCACGCTCGACGTGCTCGACCGGGCGCCGATGTCGGGCGGCATCTACTGGACGCTGCGCGAGTTCGAGATCACGCCCGGCTGGACCGGCGGCGCCGGCCGCCGCCCGGCGCCGTACTGGCCCAACACCCGCCATCAGAAGGGCCTGCTGACCTACGACGGCGCCAAGAAGCCCGTCTGGCAGATCGTGCACGACCGCTACGCCGCCGTGCCGCTGTACGCGCCGTAGCCTCAAGCGCCCGCCCGCCGTTGTCGATCAGCAGGGGTGAGATGAAGCGCCTGTCCCACATCGCCTCGCTGCTCGCCTGCGTCCTGCTGACCGCCCCGGCCAGCGCGTGGGCCGGGGCCGACTTCGCCTCGCTGCCGCCGGACGTACAGCGCGTGGAGCGGGCCGTGCTCGAGCTGCACGACGCCAAGCAGGACGTGGCCGACAAGCGCGCCGCCAACGGGCGCGCCGCCGAGCGGGCGCTGAAGGAGTGCAAGCGCGACGGCAAGGGCTGGGACAAGATCCGCTCGGTCAAGGACGCATCCCAGCGCAACGCGTACGTGCGCGGGGCGAAGATCCTCTGGCGCGATCTCAACGAGGCCGCGCTCGACGGCGCGGCGCTGGAGGCCTACCAGCCGGCCTTCGACCGCTTCCTCGGCCGCTTCGACCAGCCGCTCTCCGATCCGGTGCTGCAGGGCGGCGTCGACTCGCTGCGCGGACGCCTGGCCTACGAGGCCGCGGCCACCTCCTTCGCCTCCTGCAAGACCTTCGAGCAGCAGCTGAAGCCGATCCGCCAGTTCAAGCCGGGCGTGACCGCCGACTATCTCGCCGGCAACCTCTTCCAGCGCATGTCGCGCTTCGTGACCAACAAGCGCAAGGCGGCCGTCAACAAGCACTGGCCGTCCTCCAAGGAGCAGGCGCTCGACGCCGCGCGGGCGCGGCTGGCCGAGCTCGGCGGTGACGTGGGTCGCGCCACGTACTTCCGCTACGCGTACTCGCTCAACGGATAGCGGGCGCCTCGGTGGACGATGGCCGGATCCCGACGTACAGTCGTGGACACCGATGAGGAGCCCCGCATGAGCGCCCCTCCGCTGATCGGCGTCTCGACCTCCGAGGTGCGCCGGATCGACGACCACGACACGGTCGCCCAGGGCGAGCCGCCACGCACCGAGCTGGCGCTCGGCGAGCGCTACCTGGACGCCGTGCGTCGCGGCGGCGGCATGCCGGTGATCCTGACCCCGCTCCCGACCGGCCAGATCGACGCGCTGCTCGACCGGCTCGACGGCCTCTGCCTCTCCGGCGGACCCGACATCCACCCGGCCGCCTACGGCGCCGAGCCGCACGCCTCGCTCGGCCCGACCGAGCCCGAGCTCGACCGCTTCGAGATCCAGCTCGCGCGGCGCGCGTGCGCGCGCGGGATTCCGGTGCTCGGCATCTGCCGGGGCGCCCAGGTGCTGAACGTCGCCCTCGGCGGAAGCCTGCACCAGCACCTTCCCGATCACGGCGACGAGATCGACCACCGGCAGACGCTCAACGGCGGCAAGGCCACGCACGCGGTGGCGCTCGAACCCGACAGCCGGCTCGCCGCCCTGCTGGGCCGCACCGAGCTGGAGGTCAACTCCTTCCACCATCAGGGGACCGATCGGCTCGGGCGGCGCCTGCGCGTCGTCGGCAGGGCGCCCGACGGCTCCGTCGAGGCGCTGGAGCGCGTCAGCGACGGCTTCCTGTTCGGGGTCCAGTGGCACGCGGAGTGGCTGGTCGACCGGCCCGAGCAGCTGCTGCTGTTCGAGGCGCTCGTGCAGGCGGCGCGCGGCGAGCGGGTCGCCCCGCCCGCCGTCGAGGTGGCTTAGCGCCAGGCGAGCAGCAGCGGCAGCGGGTCGAAGTGACGTCCGCCGGCGAACCAGTGGGCGGTCCAGACCTCGAAGTGCAGGTGCGGTCCGGACGCGCGTCCGGTCGCGCCGACCTCGCCCAGCTGCTGGCCCGCCGTCACGCGCTGTCCCTGCTTGACGAGCGCGGGCTTGCGCAGGTGCATGTAGACGTAGTCGTAGCCGTCGTCGCCTTGCAGGACGACGTAGTTGCCCGCTCCGCCGCGCTGGTAGGCGCGTGCCGAGACCGTCCCGTCGATCACCGCCACGAGCGGCGTGCGCGCGGGCGCCGGGAGATCCTGGCCGGCGTGGACGTGGTCGCCGCGGTCGTTGCCGTAGCGGCCGTCGGCGCCGGAGAAGCTCCAGCCGCCCTGGACGGGGAAGACGTGGCTGCCAGCCGGAACGGTCGCAGCGCGGCGATGCAGCCGTGCCACGGCCGCGGCGCTCATGCTGCCCGTCTGGCGGGCGAAGAAGGCGGCCTGATAGGCGCGCACGGCTGCTGCCGTCTGCTCGTCGAAGGCTCCGCTGACGGCGAGCGGGAAGCCCAGCAGGTCCAGCTCGCGCTGGACTTGCATGACGACGGCGCCGGACGTGCCGGGGCCGACCGCGCCCGCGGCCGGCGCCGCGGGGTCGGGCTGCTCGGGCACCGGCAGCTCGAGGGTGGCGCCACCCGAGCCCTGCTCCAGCGCCCGACGGCGAGCGGCCAGCTCGCGCCGCACGCGGCGGCCCTCGCGACGTGAGAGTCGACCGTCACGCGTCAGCCGGCGGGCGCGCTGCCAGGAGCGCACCGAGCGCGCCGTCCTGGGTCCGTAGATGCCGTCGGCCGGGCGGGTGGGGTAGCCCAAGGTCGTCAGCGCGCGCTGGAGCGTGCGCACGTCGTGGCCGTGGCTGCCGCGGCCGAGCGAGCGGTCGCCGAGCGAGCGCGCGGACGCGGGCCCGGCCGCCAGCAGGCAGACCAGACACGCTGCTGGCAGCAGAAGTCGCGCGCGGATGCTCATCCCCCCTACCCATCGGCCAGCGGGCCGCCGGCTTTGAACCAGAACCTGCGACTGGTTGAGAAGTTGCGGGGCGCGGGGAGCGTGAGAGCGGCGGACGGGGTTCGAACCCGCGACCCCGAGCTTGGGAAGCTCGTGCTCTACCAACTGAGCTACCGCCGCGTGGCGCGGAGTCTAGTGCCCGTGACCGGCGCCGGCCGAGAGAGCGCAGAACCGCTCGCTCTATGGTTCGGGACGCTCGTGAAGCGCCTGCTCGCCCCGATTCCGATCGCCGTCGTCTGCGCGGTGCTGGCGCTCGTCGCGCTGCTCGCCTACGGCATCTCGTCGAACGAGCCCGACCGCAGCGTCGAGGGCGCGCTCGCGCGCGGCGAGCGCGAGCGGGCGCCGGCGCTGACGCTGCCGAAGCTGTCCGGGGCGGGCTCGGTCGACCTCGCCGCCTACCGCGGCCAGGTCGTGGTGCTCAACTACTGGGCCTCGTGGTGTCGGCCCTGCCGCGAGGAGTCGCCGCTGCTGGAACGCTGGCACCGGCGCATCGCCAAGCAGGGCGGGACCGTGCTCGGCGTGAACGCCAACGACGTCGACTACAAGGCGCGCGCCTTCGTGCGCGAGTACGCGCTCAGCTATCCGCAGCTGCGCGACAAGGCGAGCACATCGGTCGGCAAGCTCGGCATCGTCGGCTTCCCGGAGACGTTCGTGATCGACCGGCGCGGGTACATCGCCGCCGTCCAGCGCGGGCCGGTGACCGAGGGCTTCATGCGCGGGGCCGTCGAGCGGGTGCTCGCGGAGGACACGTGAGCCAGCGGCTCGCGGTCGTGCTCGTCGCGCTCGCGGCGCTGCTCGCCCCGGCCACCGCGGTCGCCCAGGAGTGCCCGCGCACGACGCTCGGAGACGTCGAGGACGAGGTCATGTGCCCGATCTGCGGCACCCCGCTCGGCCTGGCCACCGAGTCGCCCCAGGCACAGGACGAGCGCGTCTTCATCCAGCGCCTGATCGCGGACTGCCGCTCGAAGGACCAGATCAAGACCGCCCTGGTCGCGCAGTACGGCGAGCGGGTGCTGGCGCTGCCGGGCGACGAGGGCGACGACGACCTCGGCGACGTGCTCGTCTACGCCGTTCCGGCGCTGGCGGTGCTGCTCGGCGCCGGGGGGATCGCCCTGGCGGCCACGCGCTGGCGCAGGAGCGGGCGTCGCGGGCAGCCGCTGGGAAACGGGGACGCCGCGCCCGCCGGCGCCTCGGCGCAGCTGGACGCCGACCTGGAGCGCTACGACCTGTGAGTCGCCGCCGCCCGCAGCTCGACCCGCCGTCGCGAAGCGCCGCCCGATGATCGCCGCCGACGCCGTCGACACCACCGTCGTCGCCGCCTTCGGCGTCGGCCTGATCTCCTTCGTCTCGCCCTGCGTGCTGCCGCTGGTGCCCGGCTACCTCTCGACGATCTCCGGCGTCTCGTTCGCCGACATCCAGGCCGGGCGCGGGCGCATGCAGGTGCTCGGCCCGGCGCTGCTGTTCTGCCTCGCCTTCACGGTGATGTTCGTCGCGCTCGGCATGACCGCCACCGGCCTCGGCCAGACGCTGCAGGACCATCGCCAGGCGCTGCGCCAGATCGCGGGGGTCGTGATCGCGCTGATGGGGGCGCTGTTCATCGGCACGCTGTTCCTGCCCATGCTCAACAGGGAGTGGCGCCCCGAGCAGCTGCTGCGCCGCGCCCACAGCGGCGGTCCGATCGTGGCCGGGCTCGCGTTCGCGATCGCCTGGCTGCCCTGCACCGGGCCCACGCTCGGCGCGATCCTGACCGCCGCCTCGACCCAGGACACCGTCGGCAAGGGCGGCGTGCTGCTGGCCTTCTACGCGCTCGGGCTGGCGGTCCCGTTCATCCTCAGCGCGCTCGCCTTCTCGACCTTCACCGGCGTCTTCCGCTTCTTCCGCGACCACTATCGCGCGATCACGCTCGTCTCCGGCGCGATCCTGATCGTGATGGGCGTGATGCTCTACACCAACGAGCTGACGCGCCTGAACGCCGAGGCGCTGTCGCTGATGGACGACCTCGGCATCAACTTCTTCAGCGAGCTGTAGCTCGCCCTACATCTCCTCCGGCGCGCTGACGCCCAGCAGGTCCAGGGTCCGCGCGAGCACCCGCATGGTGACGAAGCAGGTCACGATGCGCACGTCCTCGTCCCCGCCCTCCTCGGCGGCGCCGACCACCCGGCAGTCGCGGTAGAAGGCCGAGAAGCCCTGCGCGGTCTCGTGCGCGTAGGTGGTCATCCGGTGCGGCGCTCGGCGCTCGGCGGCGTCGCGCACCTCCTGCGGGAACTCGAGCAGCTGCTTGACCAGCGCCCGCGCGGAGGGGTGGAACTGCTCGGCGCTGGCCGCCAGGTCTGCCGCCAGCGCGGCCTGCACGCGCTCCTCGCCCGCCTTGCGCAGGATGCTCGCGATCCGCGCGTGCGCGTACTGCACGTAGTAGACGGGGTTGTCCTGGGACTCGCGCCGCGCCAGATCGAGGTCGAGGTCGAGCGTCGTGTCGTGGCTGCGCTGGACCAGGAACCAGCGCGCGGCGTCGACGCCGATGTCGTCGAGCAGGTCGTCGAGCGTCACGAGCGAGCCCGCGCGCTTGGACATCTGCGCGCGCTGGCCGCCCTCGCTCAGGTTGACCAGCTGCATGATCACGATCTCGAAGCGCTCGGGGTCGCCGCCGAGCGCCTCCCAGGCCGCTCGCACGCGCTGGATGTAGCCGTGGTGGTCGGCGCCCCAGACGTCGATCGCGCGGTCGTACCCGCGCTCGAGCTTGTCCTGGTGGTAGGCGATGTCCGAGCCGAAGTAGGTGATCTCGCCCGACGAGCGGCGCAGCACGCGGTCCTTGTCGTCGCCGTGCACGGTCGTGCGCAGCCAGGCCGCGCCCTCGTGCGGGTAGACGCTGGTCGAGCTTGGCGAAGGCGCGCTCGACGGCGCCGCCCTCGTGCAGCGCGCGCTCGGAGGAGAAGCGGTCCATGTGCACGCGGAAGCGCTCGAGCGACGGCCGATCGCCTCGAGCATCAGCTCCACGCCGCGCCGGGCGAGCGTCTCGGGATCGGCCTCGGCGGCGCCCTCGATGCGCTCCGCCAGCTCGCGCACGTAGTCGCCCGTGGTAGCCGTCCTCGGGCGGCTCCTCCCCCCGCGCCCGCGCTCTGATCGACTCGCCGAAGCGCAGCACCTGCGTGCCCTCGTCGTTGACGTAGTACTCGCGCTCGACCGTCGTGTCCGGCGAACTCGAGCAGGCGGCAGAGCGAGTCGCCGTAGGCGGCGTGCCGGGCCTGGGCGACGCCGATCGGCCCGGTCGGGTTGGCGCTGACGAACTCGACGTTCACCCGCTCGGCCGGTTCGGCCGACCCACCGCCGTAGCCCTCGCCGGCCGCCAACAGGTCGGCCAGCGCCTGCGCGTACCAGCCGTCGGCCATGAACAGGTTGAGGAAGCCCGGTCCCGCCACCTCCACGCGCTCCACCGCGGCGCCCAGTCGCTCGCCCAGCACCTCGCCCAGCCGCTCGGCGATCGCCCGCGGCGGCTCGCCCAGCGCGGGCGCCAGCAGCATCGCCGCGTTGGTCGAGTAGTCGCCGAAGTCGGGCCGCTTGGGCGGTCGAGCCCGGCGCCGGTCAGCGGGCCGTCGCCGCGCAGGGCGCCGGCCGCGTCGCCGAGGGTGGCGCGGAGCTGGAGCACGGGGTCCATGTGACTAATAGTGATAGGGCTCGCGGGCGAGGATCTTGTGCCCGCGGTAGAGCTGCTCCAGCAGCACCACGCGCGCGAGCTGGTGCGGCAGCGTCATCGGCCCGAGCGAGAGCCGCAGGTCGCAGCGCTCGAGGTCGAGTCCCGCGCGGCCCGCCGATCACGAAGCAGAGGTCGCGACCGCCCTGGCGCCGCTGCTCGAGCCAGCGCGCTGAAGGCGACCGAGTCCATGCTCTCGCCGGCGCTGTCGAGCAGGATCGTGAAGGCGCGCTCGGGGATCCGCGCGGGACCGCCTGCTCGTCCTCGCGCACCTCGATCAGCTCGACCCGCGCGTGCCCGGCCAGCAGCTTGCGGTAGTGCTGGACGTCGTCCTGGTAGGGCGGCCGCAGCCGCCCGACCGCGATCACGGAGATCCGCATGAGGGCTGCGATACTACGCGCGTGTCCGACGAGACGACGAGCGCCACTTCAACATCCACACCGACCCCGAGACGATGGCGGGCCACTACGCCAACTTCGCCAACGTGTCCCACTCGGACTACGAGTTCACGATCACCTTCGCGCGGGTCGACCACGAGGTCGACGAGGCCGAGGTGCCGGGGGTGGTGGTCTCGCGGATCAACCTCGTCGCCGCGCTTCATGCGCGAGCTGATCGACGCCATGGAGGACAACTTCTCCAAGTGGCAGACGCGCGAGGGGATCAGGGACCTGCCGGAGTTCGGCCCGACGACTCCGGCTCGGGCACCAGCACGAGCTAGGGCTCGCCCTCCCGTAGGCCTCGCCCATGCCGATCCGCTCGCAGCGTCGTCGGGTGGGTGCCGAACAGCGCCTGGAAGAGCCCGGGCGGGTCAGGGTCGGCGAAGTTGCGCACCGCCAGCCGGCGCTCGAGCTGCGATGTGCGCCTGCGGGTCGCTCGGTGAGCTCGAGCGCGAACGCGTCGGCGCGCGCCTCGACCTGGCGCGAGAGCACGTTCGAGGCGCTGCCCAGCCCGAACGCGACCAGCGCCAGCGCCAGCGCGAGCGCCGGCAGCGCGGCCGGCCCGGGCTTGCGCGCCAGGTCCCCGAGCCCCTGGCGCCGGCCGATCGCCTCGGCCAGCCTCTGGGTCGCGGAAGGTGCCCGCGGGCGCCACGAGCGCCAGCCAGGCGAGGCCGCGCAGGACGTCGTCGTGCTTCTGGTGGCCGAGCTCGTGGGCGACGACCGAGCGCACCTCGTCGCGCGGGAAGTCCTCGATCAGGTTGTCGTAGAGCACGACGCGCTTGGTGTGGCCGAGGCCGTTCACGTAGGCGTTGGCGGCCGTGGTGCGGCGGCTGGCGTCGACCCGGTAGACCTCCCCCACGTCGACGCCCGCCTGGTCGGCCAGCTCGAGCACGTCGGAGCGCAGCTGGCCCGGCGGCAGCGGCTCGAAGTTGTTGAAGAGCGGGTCGATCACGACCGGGAAGAGCCAGATCGTGACGACGCCGAAGGCCACGATCAGGCGCCGAGCGCCGGGCGCCCACCAGTGGCGGCGGAAGCGCCGCACGAGCACCAGCGCGAGCGCGCCGCCGACGGCCGCGAACACGGCACCGATGCCGGCCGACTTGGCGACGTCGCCCAGCCACGCCAGCCAGCCCTGGGTCGACAGCCCGACGTCCACGCGCGCGCTCGTGGGCCAGGCGCGCCAGCGGCAGGCCCACCACCGCCAGCAGCAACGAGATGCCCGCGCCGGCCGCGGCGCCGCCGAGCAGCGGCCGGCGCGCCGAGTCGCTCGAGCACCGCGCGGCGGGCGCACGGCGAGCAGCACGAGCGTGACGCCGCTGACGGCCAGCCCGCCGACGCCGATCAGCCGCTGCAGGTCGCGGAAGTCGTCGGCCCGTTCCAGCTGGCAGGGCTGAAGTAGGCTGTCGCGTCGACCGCGGCCGGGTCGATCAGGCCGCCCCGGGGCCGCAGGAGGAGCGTGGCGGCCCCGGCAGCGACGGCCGCCCCGAGGATCGCCAGCGGCAGTCGCGCGCGCCTGCCTCTTCATTCCCGGACACTGTAGAAGGCACCCAGATGCGCATCGCGCTCCTCTCCGACGTGCACGGCAACCTGCCCGCCTTCCGCGCGGTGCTCGCCGACGTCGAGGCCGCGGGCGTCGACGCGATCTGGTGCCTCGGCGACCTCGTCGGCTACGGCGCGCACCCCGACGACTGCGTCGAGCTGGCGCGCGAGCGCTGCGACGTCTGCCTGGCCGGCAACCACGACCTCGTCGTCACCGGCGAGCATCGACATCGCCGACTTCTCGCCCGGCGCCGCGGCCGCGGCGCGCTGGACCCAGGACACGATCGCGCCCGAGTCGCTCGAGTTCCTGCGCGGGCTGGCCCCCAGCGACGCCGCGCGCCGAGCCGGCCTCTACCACGCCAGCCCGCGCGACCCGATCTGGGAGTACGTGCTCTCGACCTGGCAGGCCGAGGAGTGCATGGAGCTGATGGACGCCGCGCGTCGGCGGCGATCGGCCACTCGCACGTGGCGCTGTTCTTCCAGCGCGAGGGCGACGGGGCGGCCGCCGGCGCGACCGCGCCGGCCGGCACCGAGCTCGACCTCTCCGAGGGCGAGTGGCTGCTCAACCCCGGCGGCGTCGGCCAGCCGCGCGACGGCGACCCCCGCGCGGCCTGGCTCCTGCTAGACACAGAGAACTGGATCGCGAGCTGGCGCCGGGTCGAGTACCCGATCGACGAGGCCGCGGCGGCGATCGAGGCGGCGGGGCTGCCCGGCGTGCTCGGCCAGCGGCTCTACGCCGGACAGTGACGATGACACCCCCCTCAGCGACATCTCGGCGCCTGCTCGCGCTCGCGGCTGCCTCGCCACGCTGGCTGCGGCCGGC
The DNA here is from genome assembly GCA_963734165.1 of uncultured Thermoleophilaceae bacterium. Taxonomy (GTDB): domain Bacteria; phylum Actinomycetota; class Thermoleophilia; order Solirubrobacterales; family Thermoleophilaceae; genus JACVRW01. The sequence goes on from CAVTFZ010000001.1 coordinate 112,398, forward strand.
TGCGGCTCGGACGACGAAGGCGACGGGGCGCGCCGATCCCCGCCGCCCAGGCCGAGGCGCTGCAGACGCAGCTGGAGGCGATCCAGCGTCGCTTCGACGTCGGCGACGGGCGCCTGCGGCGACATCCAGGACGACAGCAAGCCGGCGTATCGAGCAGATCCTGGCCGCGACTCCCCCGAAGCGTGAGCGCCGACGTGCGCTCGGCGCTGCGCGACAGCTTCGACCGCCTGTTCGAGCTGAGCCAGCAGCAGTGCGACGAGCAGAAGGGCCAGCGGACCGAGACGACCGAGACGGAGACCGAGCCCGAGACGGTGGAGACGGTCACCGAGACGGAGACGGTCCCGACGACGCCGACCGAGACCGAGACGACGCCCACGGAGACGGAGACGACGCCGACCACGCCCGCAGACGACGGGATCGCCAACGGAGGAGAACCGGACGGGCGAAGGCGGCGGTGTCGGGCGCCGGAGAGGGTCGAGTGAGCCCCCCGGAGACGTCGCCGGCCGCTACCGCATCGAGACGCCGCCTCGGCGCGGGCGGCATGTCGACCGTCTTCCTGGCGACCGACACGGTGCTCGAGCGCGCGGTGGCGGTCAAGCTGCTGGCCGAGCACCTGGCCGAGGACGAGGCGTTCGTGGCCCGCTTCCGCCGCGAGGCGCTGGCCGCCGCGCGGCTGCAGCACCCCAACGTCGTGCAGGTGTTCGACTCCGGGCAGGACCCCGACATCGCACCGCCACTACATCGTCATGGAGTACGTCGACGGCCCCTCCTGCGCCGACCTGCTGCGCGAGCACAAGCAGCTCGACGATCGAGGAGGCGGTGCGGATCGTGCGCGACGCCTGCCACGGCCTCGACTACGCCCACCGCGCCGGCGTCGTGCACCGCGACGTGAAGCCCGGCAACCTGCTGGTCGCGCAGCGAGACGGGCACCACCAAGCTGGCCGACTTCGGCATCGCCAAGGCGGCCGAGCAGACGCGCATCACCCAGGTCGGCTCGGTGCTCGGCACCGCCGCCTACCTCTCGCCCGAGCAGGCGCGCGGCGACGAGGCCGGGCCGGCGTCGGACATCTACTCGCTCGGGGTCTGCGCCTACCAGTTCCTCGCCGGGCGGCTGCCGCACGAGTACGGCTCGCTGACCGAGCTGGCGCTCAAGCAGCAGGAGGAGGCGGTCGAGCCGATCGCCGACTACCGGCCCGAGGTCCCGCCCGAGCTCGACCACGCGATCCGGCTGTGCCTGGAGCGCGAGCCCGAGGCCCGCTACGCCTCGGCGCTCGAGCTGGCGCAGCGCGCTGGAGGCCGGGCTGCACGGCGAGACCACCGACGCCACGCGCGCGCTGGCGACCGGCGGCGCCGACGACGCCACGCGCGCGCTCGCGGCGACCGAGGCCACCCGCGCGCTAGGGCGCACGCGTCTGGCGCCGCCGCCGCGCACCGCCCCCCGTCCGCAGACGCCGGCCCCGCCGGTCAGCGCGGAGAGCGCCGGCTCCAGCCGCCTGGAAGGCCTTCCTCGGCCTGCTGGCGCTGCTGGTCGTGGTCGCCGCCGTCGCCTTCGCGATCCTGTCCTCCAGCGGCGGCGACAACGGGCCCGGCCAGTCGACGAGAACGACGTCCAGCAGCAGATCGACGGCCTGCGCGACTTCATCGACGAGCACTCGCGCTAAGTGCGAGCACAAGCACTCGCGCTAGCGCGCCCGCCGCCGCCTATCCGAACGGACGCTCGCCCGCGAGCACCTGCTCGGCATAGGTCGCGTACTCCCCCGCCTCGATCGCCGCGCGGACGCCGCGCATCAGCTCGGCCATGAAGGTCAGGTTGTGCAGCGTGAGCAGGCGCGGGCCGGTCAGCTCGCCGGCGCGCACAGGTAGTGGAGGTAGCCGCGCGTGTGCTCGCGGCAGGCCGGGCACGGGCAGCCCTCGACGATCGGCTCGCGGCTGCCGCGGCTGCCGGCCTTGGTCAGGTCGAGCCGCCAGCGCGCGTCCGGGTCGGGCACCAGCGCGGTGCCGTGGCGGGCCAGGCGCGTCGGCGTGGCGCAGTCGAAGGTGTCGATCCCCGCGGCGACGGCGTGCACGATGTCGTCCACGTCGCCGATGCCCAGCAGGTGCCGCGGCGGCTCCTCGGGCAGCGCCCGCAGCGACCAGCCGACGACCTCGCGCATCTGCTCCTTCTCCTCGCCGAGCGAGCCGCCGATCGCGATCCCGTCCACGTCCGCGGCGGCCACGTAGGCGGCCGACTCGGCGCGCAGGTCCTCGTCCACCCCGCCCTGCACGATCCCGTAGAGCGCCTGCCGGGCGGGGCGTGCTCGCGCTGCCAGGCCGAGCAGCGGTCGAGCCAGCGGTGGGTGCGCTCCATCGAGCGCGCCGTGTAGTCGCGCTCGACGTGGAACGGGGTGCACTCGTCGAAGGCCAGCGCGATGTCCGAGCCGAGCGCGGCCTGGACCTCCATCGAGGTCTCGGGGCCCATGAAGCGCTCCGCGCCGTCGAGGTAGGAGCGGAAGCGCACGCCCTCCTCCTCGATCGTGAGGATCATCGACTCGCGCGTGCGCGGCGGCGCTTGATCTCCTCGGCCACCGAGCCGTGGCCCATCGAGAACACCTGGAAGCCGCCGGAGTCGGTGATGATCGGCGCCCGCCAGCCCATGAACTCGTGCAGGCCGCCCATCTCGGCGACGTCCGCTCGCCGGGCTGGATGAACAGGTGGAAGGTGTTGCCGAGCACCATGTCGTAGCCGAGCGCGGCGACCTCGCGCGGCGTGCAGGGCCTTGACGGTGGCGGTCGAGGCGAGCGGCACGAAGGCCGGCGTGCGCACCTCGCCGTGCGCGGTCGCAGGACGCCCGCGCGGGCGCGCCCGTCGCGGGCGTCGATGGCGAAGCTCGGCCGACTCACGCCGAGAGCGTATGCGGCGCGCGGCTGGCGCCGCGAGCAGCGGACGTGTCGGCCGCGGCGCACGGCTCCCGAACGCGGGCGGGCCACCCGCGCCGACAGGCACGGGCGGCCCGACCTCCATCCGGAGCGCACTGCGGGACTACTCCTCGCGGGCGGTGCCCTCCACGGCGGCGGGCTTGCCGCCACCGGCGCTGATCTCGACGCGGCGCGGCTTGCGCTCCTCGGGCTTGGGGATCCTGACCGTCGAGCACGCCGCTGGTCGAAGGCCGCGGTGACCGCGTCGGCGTCGATGCCCTCGGGCAGCGTCAGCGAGCGGTTGAAGCTGCCGAACGCGCGCTCGATGCGGTACCAGCCGCCCTCGCGCGCCTCGTGCTCGGCCTTGCGCTCGCCGGAGAGCGTCAGCGTGCCGTCCTGCGATCTCGATCGCGACGTCCTCCTCGCCCAGGCCGGGCAGGTCGGCCTTCAGCACGAAGTGGTCCTCGGCCTCGACCAGGTCCATCGGCGGGAACCCAGCGGCGCGGCTCGGCGTTGGCATCGAAGAGCGCGTCGAAGAGCCGGTCGACCTCGCGGCTGAAGGGCTCGGGCTTGACCAGAAGTGCCATCTCAGTACCTCCAGGGACTCAGGGTTGATCCTCCTTGGCCGAGCAGTATAAAACCTAAGTCATGGAGTATCAAGTTTTCTTAGGACGCGATGAGCGATTCTCCCGTCATCGCGGCGGCTGCTCCTGGCCCAGCAGGGCGAGCACGCGTCGGCGCCACGTCGGCCAGGATGCCGCCGTCGCGCAGCGCCGCCGGCGTCCGCGGTCACGATCACGGCACCGGGTTCAGCGAGTGGGCGGTGTTCGGGCTGCCGTCGGGCTCGAGCATGTGGTCGGCGTTGCCGTGGTCGGCGGTGATCACGCAGGCGCCGCCCGTGGCGTGCACCGCCTCCACGACCTGCCCGAGGCACTCGTCCACGGTCTCGATCGCCTTCACCGCCGCCGGGATCACGCCGGTGTGGCCGACCATGTCCGGGTTGGCGAAGTTGATGATCCCGAAGCCGTAGTCGCCGCCCCGCCAGCCCTCGACGAACGCTGCGGCGGCCGCGCGGGCGCTCATCTCGGGCTTGTGGTCGTAGGTGGGCACGTCGCGCGGCGAGTCGACCAGCCGGCGCTCCTCGCCCTCGTACGGGTGCTCCTCGCCGCCGTTGAAGAAGTAGGTCACGTGGGCGTACTTCTCGGTCTCGGCCACGTGCAGCTGGTGCGATGCCGCGCTCGGCCAGCACCGACGGCCAGCGTGACGCTCGGGCGCTCCGGCGGGAAGGCGACCGGGTAGTCCCAGTCCTCCTGGTACTCGGTCAGCGTGGTCAACGCGACGCGCGGCGCGGCGCCACGGTCGAACTCCGCGAAGTTCGGCTCGCCCAGCGCGCGCGTGAGCTGGCGCGCGCGGTCGGGGCGGAAGTTGAAGAAGAGCACCGCGTCGCCGTCGCGGATGCGGCCCTCCTCGCCCCACCAGCGTCGGCTGGATGAACTCGTCGGTCTCGCCGCGCTCGTAGGCGGCGCGCACCGCGGCCTCGCCGCTCTCGGCGTGCGGCGCCTCGGCCTCGCCGTGCACGAGCGCGTCCCAGGCGCGCTTGGTGCGGTCCCAGCGCCGGTCGCGGTCCATCGCGTAGTAGCGGCCGGTGACGCGTCGCGCACCCGCCAGCGGCCAGCCAGCCTCGGCCTCGGCGAGGTAGCCGGCGCCCGAGTCCGGCAGCGTGTCGCGGCCGTCGGTGAAGGCGTGCAGCACCACGTCGGGCACCCCCTCGCGCCGCGCCAGCTCGAGCAGCGCCCGCAGGTGGTCCATGCTCGCGTGCACGCCGCCGTCGGAGACCAGGCCGAGCAGGTGCAGCCGCCCGCTCTCGCGCGCAGCGGCGCAGGCGGCCCGCAGCGCCTCGTTCTCGAAGAACGAGCCGTCCGCGACCGCGTCGTCGATGCGCGTCAGGTCCTGCTGGACGATCGCGCCGGCGCCGAGGTTCAGGTGGCCGACCTCGGAGTTGCCCATCTGGCCCTCGGGCAGCCCGACCGCCGGCCCCCAGGCGGTGAGCTGGTGTGCGGGTGCTCGCCCAGAGCTCGTCGAACACCGGCGTGTCGGCCAGCTCGACCGCGTTGCCCGGGCCCGGGCTCGGCGAGGCCCCAGCCGTCGAGGACGACCAGGCAGACGCGCTCGACGCCCGCCGCGGTCACGACTCGGTCGGCACGGCCGCCACGATCCGGGCAAGCAGTCCGGGTCGAGGCTCGCGCCGCCCACGAGCGCGCCGTCCACGTCCGGCTGGGCCAGGATCTCGGCGGCGTTCTCGGGCTTGACGCTGCCGCCGTAGAGCACGCGCACGCGCTCGGCCGCCTCCGGCGAGCGGTCGCCCACCAGCGCGCGCACGAAGCGCGATCGCCTCCTGCGCCTGCTCGGGCGTGGCCACCTTGCCGGTGCCGATCGCCCAGATCGGCTCGTAGGCGATCACCACGTCGGCCAGGCGCTCGTCGGCGACCTTCTCGAGCCCCTCCTGCACCTGGTGGCGCAGCTTGCGCTCGGTGTCGCCGGCCTCGCGCTCCTCCTCGGTCTCGCCGACGCAGAGGATCGGCTCGAGGCCGGCCGCGAGCGCCGCCGGCACCTTCTCCTGCAGCGCGCGGTCGGTCTCGCCGAAGTGCTGCGCGGCGCTCGGAGTGGCCGAGCACGACGCCGTCGACGCCGAGCTCGGTGAGCATCGGCGCCGAGATCTCGCCGGTGTAGGCGCCGGTCGTCCTCCTGGTGCATGTTCTGCGCGCAGACGCGCACGCTCGCTGCCGCGCAGCTGGCCGCGCACGACGTCGAGCGCGGTGAAGGGCGCGCAGACGCCGACGTCGGCGGCGCGCCGGCCGGCGTCGGGCAGCAGCGCGAGCAGGCGCTCGCAGTAGGCGGCCGCCTCGGCGCGGGTGCCCCACAGCTTCCAGTTGCCGGCGATGTACGGGCCTACGCATCGTCGAGCACCTCCACGCCCGGGCAGCTCGCTTGCCCTCGAGCAGCTCGAGCGCGGCGCCGCCGCCGGTCGAGAGGTGGTCGACCGGTCGGCCAGCCCGAACTGCGGCGAGCGCCGCCGCCGAGTCGCCGCCGCCGACCACCGTGGTGCCGGGCGCCTCGCGCCACCGCCTCGGCCACGCGCGCGCGTGCCGGCCGCGAACGGCTCCAGCTCGAACGCGCCCATCGGGCCGTTCCAGAACACCGTGCCGGCGCGCCGCGATCTCGCTCGGCGTAGGGCGCGGCGGTCTTCGGCCCGACGTCGAGGCCCATCCAGCCGTCGGGCACGTGCACGTCCGTCGCCGACGCGCCGCTCGCGCCTCGGCGTCGAAGCGGTCGCCGAGCACGAGGTCGACCGGCAGCAGCAGCTGGCAGTCGGACGCCTCGGCCTTCTCCAGCGCGCGCGCGCGCCAGCTCCACGCCCTCCTCCTCGACCAGCGAGTCGCCGGTCGGGATGCCCTGCGCGCGGAAGAAGGCGAAGCACATCGCGCCGCCGATCAGCAGCGTGTCGGCGAGGTCGAGGAAGCGGTCGATCAGCGCGACCTTGTCGGTGACCTTCGCGCCGCCGAGCACGACCACGAGCGGGCGCTCGGGCGCCTCGACGATCCCGCGCAGCGTCACGACCTCGCGCTCGAGCAGCAGGCCGGCGACGGCCGGGGCAGGTGCTCGGCCACGCCGGCCGTGGACGCGTGCGCGCGGTGGGCGGCGCCGAAGGCGTCGTTCACGTAGGCGTCGGCGAGCGCCGGCCAGCTCGTCGGCCAGCTCGCGGGTCGTTCTTGGTCTCGCCGCGCTCCCAGCGCGTGTTCTCGAGCACCAGCACCTCGCCCGGCTCGAGCCGCTCGACGCCGCGGCGCACCTGCGGCCCGACGACCTCGGGCGCCTGGTGCACCGGCGCGTCGATCAGCTCGCCGAGCCGCTCGGAGACCGGCTCCAGCGAGGTCTCGGGATCGCGGCCCTTCGGCCGGCCGAGGTGCGAGCAGAGGATCAGCCGCGCGCCGCCGCTCGAGCAGCAGCTCGATCGTGGGCAGCGCGGCGCGGATGCGCGCGTCGTCGGTGACCCGGCCGTCCTCGAGCGGGACGTTGAAGTCGACGCGGACGAGCACGCGCTCGCCCCGCGTCGAGCGTCGAGGTCGCGGACGGTGCGCTTGCCGAGCGCCGCTGTCGCTGCGTCGGGCTCCGTCACCTAGGCGACCGGGCCCCGGCCAGCACCCGCTGGGCCAGGTCGACCACGCGGTTGGAGTAGCCCCACTCGTTGTCGTACCAGGAGACGACCTTCACCAGCCGCTCGTCGATCACCATCGTCAGCTCGGAGTCGAAGATCGACGAGTAGGGCGTGGTGACGATGTCGGTGGAGACGATCGGGTCCTCGGTGTACTGGAGGATGCCCTCGAGCGCGCCCGGTGTCGGCCTGCTCGGCGACGCCGCGTTGATCTCCTCGACGCTGACGGGTCGCGCGACGGTTGCAGACGAGGTCGACCACCGAGCCGGTGGGCACGGGCGCGCGCACGGCGATGCCGTTGAGCTTGCCGTCCAGCTCGGGCATCACGAGGCCGATCGCCTTGGCGGCGCCGGTCGAGGTCGGGACCAGGTTGATCGCGGCCGCGCGGGCGCGGCGCAGGTCCTTGTGCGGCGCGTCCTGGAGGCGCTGGTCGGCCGTGTAGGCGTGGATCGTGGTCATCACGCCGTGCTCGATGCCGACCGAGTCGTGCAGCACCTTCGCCACCGGCGCCAGGCAGTTGGTGGTGCAGGAGGCGTTGGAGATCACGTGGTGGTTCTCGGGGTCGTAGGCGTCGTCGTTGACGCCCAGCACGAGCGTCACGTCCGGCTCGGTCGCGGGCGCCGAGATGATCACCTTCTTGCGCGCCGGCCTCGAGGTGCTTGGCGGCGTTCGTCGCGCTCGGTGAAGAGGCCGGTGGACTCGATCACCACGTCGGCGCCGGCGTCGCCCCAGGGCAGGGCGGCGGGGTCGCGCTCGGCGAAGACCTTCAGCTCCTTGCCGTCGACCATCAGGCCGTCGTCGGTCGCCTCGACCTCGCCCGGGAAGGGGCCGAGGATCGAGTCGTACTTGAGCAGGTGGGCGAGCGTCTTGGTGTCGGTGATGTCGTTGACGCCGACCCAGTCGATGTCGGCGCCGCGGGCGTGCGCCGCGCGGAAGACGTTGCGGCCGATGCGGCCGAAGCCGTTGATTCCGGCCTTCAGGGCCATCAGTGCTCCTTTCCTCGCTTCGTCAGTGCGGTACCCGGAATCTATCGGTGCACGCCCACTTGGGGCGCCTGCCGCAGGCCTAGGGCGCCGCGGCGGCTTGTCGATGTCGCGGTGGACCACGTCGACCAGCAGGTCGCCCCGCGCGGCGTAGAGCGCGCGCCAGGTGCTCGGCGATCACGACCGAGCGGTGGCGGCCGCCGGTGCAGCCGATGCCGATCGTCAGGTGGGCCTTGCCCTCCTGCTCGTAGGCCGGCAGCAGGTAGTCGAGCAGCGGGGTCAGGCGGTCGTAGAACTCGTCGATGCCGTCCGAGCGCTCGACGTACTCGCGCACCGGCTCGTCGAGCCCGGTGAGGTCGCGCAGCTCGGCCTCGTAGTGGGGGTTGGGCAGGAAGCGGACGTCGAAGGCGAGGTCGGCGTCGCGCGGGCTGCCGTGCTTGAAGCCGAAGGTGAGGAAGGTGACCGCGAGCTTGCCCGTGCGATCGCGCGCGGGAGCATCTTGTCGGCGACGACCTTGCGCAGCCGCGCGGCGCGTCAGGTCGCTGGTGTCGATCGAGACGTCGGCGCGCTCGCGCAGCGGCGCGAGCAGCGTCGCGCTCCTGGCGCGATCGCCGCCGCCACCGAGCCGCCGGCCGCGAGCGGGTGGCGGCGGCGGGTCTCCTTGTAGCGGTTGATCAGCACGTCCTCGGAGGCCTCGAGGAGAGCAGCCGGTGCGGGACGCCGCGGCTCGTCGAGGTCGTCGAGCACCTGCACCAGGCCCTCGAAGTACTCGCCGCCGCGCACGTCGGAGACGACCGCCGCGCGCTCGACCTTGCTGCCCTCGTGCTCGAACAGGTCGGCCAGCGAGCCGATCATCTCCGGCGGCAGGTTGTCGACGCAGAAGTAGCCGGCGTCCTCGAAGCGTCGCCATCGCCTGCGACTTGCCCGCGCCCGAGAAGCCGGTGATGACGACGAAGTCCTGGATCGTGCTCAACGCATCACTTTGTGCAGCTGGGCGTACATGTCGCGCGCGACCTTACCCGGCAGGCCGGGCACTGCCTCCAGCTCCTCGCGGCTGGCCTCCAGGAACCGCTCCGGCGAGCCGAAGTGGGCCAGGATGCTGCGCTTGCGCGCCGGGCCGACGCCCGGGCAGGTCGTCGAGCACCGAGCGCGTCATCGCCCGGTCGCGGCGGCCGCGGTGGAACTCGATCGCGAAGCGGTGGGCCTCGTCGCGCACGCGCTGCAGCAGCTGCAGCTCAGGCGTGTCGTGGTCGAGCATCAGCGGCGCACGGCGGCCCGGGATGAAGACCTCCTCGATCCGCTTGGCGAGGCTGATCACGGTCACGCCGAGGTCGCGGAACGGGCCGAGCTCCTCGAGCCCCGCCGACAGCTGGCCCTTGCCGCCGTCGATCACGATCAGCGCCGGCACCGCGGCGAAGCTCGCGTCGTACTCCTTGTCGTGCGGCGAGCGCTCGCGCTGGGCGACGAACTGCGCCATGCGCCGAGCCAGCACCTCGCCCATCGCGGCGAAGTCGTCCTGCACCGCCTCGCGGATGCCGAAGCGGCGGTAGTCGGACTTCTTCGGCGCGCCGCCCTCGAAGACGACCATCGACGCGACCGTGTGCGCGCCCATCAGGTTCGAGATGTCGAAGCACTCGATCCGCATCGGGATCGTCTCCATCCCGAGCGCCTGCTGCAGCCCGTCGAGCGCCTCGATGCGGCGGCTGCGCCGGTGCTCGGAGCGCAGCCGGTCCTGGTCGAGCGCCAGCCGCGCGTTGCGCTCGGCCAGCTCGAGGATGCGGCGCTTGTCGCCGCGCTCGGCGTGGCGGACCTCGACGGGCGCGCCGCGGCGCTCGGCCAGCGCCTCCGCCAGCGTCGCCGTGTCGACCGACGCCCGCGGCACGATCACCTGCGGCGGCATCGCCAGCGCGCTGGCGTAGTACTGGAGCACGAACTCCTCGGCGACCTCGCCCTCGTCGCGGCGGGCCGCGTTCTCGAGGTAGAAGCTCTGGCGGTCGGCGAGCACGCCGTCGCGGACCTGGAACACCTGGGCGTTGGCGTCCGCTTCCTCGGCCGCGACGGCGATCGCGTCGAGCGTGCCGACGGCCTCGTTGGAGATCCGCTGGCGCTCGAGCAGCGAGCGCACCGCCTTGAGCTGGTTGCGGTACTGCGCCGCCTGCTCGAACTCCTGCTCCGCCGCCGCCTGGCTGCATCCCGCTGCTCGAGCTCGCGCTCGATCTGGCGGTAGCGGCCGGAGAGGAAGTCGATGATCGTGTCGACGTTCTCGCGGTACTCCTCCTTGGAGACGTAGCCGACGCAGGGCGCCTGGCAGCGCTTGATGTAGTAGTCGAGGCAGGGGCTGCCGGAGGCGCGGCCGGGCTCGGGCCCGTCGCAGGTGCGGTACTGGAACACCTTGCCGAGCAGGTCGAGCGTCTCGCGCACGCGCTTGGCGTTGCGAGAACGGGCCGAAGTAGGCGCGGTTGCGGCGGTGGCGCTCGCGCGTGAAGTAGACGCGCGGGTAGTCCTCGTCGAGCGAGATCGCGATGTAGGGGTAGGACTTGTCGTCGCGCAGCCGGACGTTGAAGAGCGGCCGGTGGCGCTTGATGAAGTTCTGCTCGGCGAGCAGCGCCTCGGCCTCGGTCTGGGTGGCGACGAAGTCGATGTCCTCGATCTGGGACGACCATGTCGACCGAGCCGCGCGCTCGCCCGGCTTCGAGAAGTGCGCCAGCCACCCGCTTGCGGAGCGACTTGGCCTTGCCGACGTAGAGCACCTTCCGCTTGGCGCCGCGGAAGAGGTAGACGCCGGGCGCGTCGGGCAGGCTGCGGCGCTGCTCCTTGACGCGATCGGCGGTGGCGGCTTCCATCCTCGATCGAGGATATGCGCCGCGTCCGGCGGCTTCTCAGACGAAGACGCGGCCGACCGACTCGGCCACGCAGACGGGCTTCTCGCCGCCCTCGACCTCGACCGTCCAGCGCTGGGTGAGCTGGTGCCAGCCACCGCCGACGTCCTCGACGCCGACGGTCTCCATGCTCGCGCGCACACGGCTCCCCACCGGCACCGGCGCGGGAAAGCGGATCTTGTTCCAGCCGTAGTTGACGCCGAGCTTGAATCCCGTCGATTCGATCAGCGAAGGCCGGAAGCCGTCGATCAGCGAGAGCGTGAGGTTGCCATGGGCGATCGTCGTGCCGAACGGGCTCTCGCGCGCCGCCCGCTCGGGATCGACGTGGATCCACTGGTGGTCGCCGGAGACCTCGGCGAACTGGTCGATCAGCCCCTGGGTGACCTCGCGCCAGTCGCTGGGACCGATCGTCCGTCCCACGAGCGCCTTCAGCTCCTCGATGCCGTTCACGGTGATCGTCATGGCCGGCAGGCTACCGGCGGGCGCGCAGCCGCCCGCGGCGTGCTTTCGCTGCGCCAGGGAGAATGCCGCCCTCCACCCTCGACGCCGCAGGAGCCGCCCGCGATGGAGTTCACCCAGATCCGCTACGAGGTCGCCGACCGCATCCTCACCCTGACGCTGAACCGCCCCGAGCGACTCAACGCCTGGACGGCGACGATGCAGGGCGAGTTGCTCGAGGCCTTCGACCTCGCCGACGCCGACGACGACGTCCGCGCGATCGTGGTCACCGGCGCCGGCCGCGGCTTCTGCGCCGGGGCGGACCTCGAGAGCGGCGGCGACACCTTCGACTGGAGCAAGCGCGAGACGGGCGCGGTGCTCGGCGAGGCCGGCGCCGAGGTGCCGCGCGACGGCGGCGGGCGCCTGACGCTGCGGGTCTTCCGCTGCACGAAGCCGGTGATCGCCGCGATCAACGGCCCGGCGGTGGGCGTCGGCGCAACGATGACGCTGCCGATGGACGTGCGGCTGGCCGCCGAGGGAGCGCGCATGGGCTTCGTCTTCACGCGCCGGGGCATCGTGCCCGAGGCCTGCTCGAGCTGGTTCCTGCCGCGAGTGGTGGGGATCTCGCGGGCGATGGAGTGGGCGGCGACCGGGCGCGTGTTCGACGCCCAAGAGGCGCTCGAAGGCGGCCTCGTGCGCAGCGTGCACCCGGCGGACGAGCTGCTGCCGGCCGCCTACGCGCTCGCGGCGGAGATCGCCGACAACACCGCGCCGGTCTCGGTCGCGCTGGCGCGGCAGCTGATGTGGCGGATGCTGGGCGCCGGCCACCCGATGGAGGCCCACCAGGCTGACTCGCGGGCGATGTTCGCGCGCGGGCAGTCGGCCGACGTGCGCGAGGGGATCGAGTCCTTCCTCGAGAAGCGCGACCCGGTCTTCGCCGACCGCGTCAGCGACGGGCTGCCGGAGATCGTCCCGGGCTGGGAGGAGCCGGAGTTCCGCTGAGCGTCCGGCCCGCTCCGCTCGGGGCTGCGGCGTCGGCGCCGTGTGAATCCTCAGGCCACCCCGAGCCGCTCGGCCTCCCGGGCCAGGCGCCGGTCGAAGCTGAGCACGCTGCCGCCCGTGTCCTGAGCCGCCAGCAGGACGCAGCAGTCGGGCAGCCGCAGCTGCGTCTCGGCGCGCAGCGCCGCGAGCCGCCGCGCGGCGCCGTCGGCCAGCGGGATCTCCGTGACCTCGAGCGCTCGCAGCGCCTCCTGGGCCCGCTGGAGGCTGCCGGCCCGGACCGGCCCGACGAGCACCTCGGCGAGGCTGATCGAGCTCGAGCCGAACGGCTGCTCGGCTCGTTCGAGCAGCCGCTCGCCCGCGGCCTGATGATGAGCGTCGTGGCGATCGAGGTGGGCGATCAGCACGCTCGCGTCGAGCACGATCACTCCGGCCAGTCCTTCCGCAGCTCATCGAGGTATCCGGGCGGATAGCTGCCGGTGAGCGCGCCGCCGGCGCCCACGATCGCCGCGCGCCGGCTGGCGAGGCTGTGCTCACGCTCGGCGGCGATCGTCCGATGCCCCTCGCGAATCAGCTCGAGCAGCAGCCGGGTCGGACGCTCCCGCTCCTGCGGCCAGCGCTTTGCCGCGGCCCGCAGCGCGTTGGTGACCTCGTCGGTCTCGGTGATCATGTGGCGTGCTCGCTGCGTCGGCATACGCATAGTGTAGCACCGCTGATTTTAGTGCAACACCTGCTCATGCTTCCAGCTCCACGCCTACCGACGAGGCGACCGTCAGCTCACCCGCTCCACCGAGCAGCCCGAGGATGCGCGCGACGTAGCCACGCGTCTCGGGGAAGGGCGGGACGCCTCCATATCTGTGCACCGCGCCGGCCCCGGCGTTGTAGGCCGCCAGCGCCAGTGCCAGCTTGCCGTCGAACTGCTGCAGCAGGTCGCTCATCAGATGTGCCTGCGCGTCGATCGCCCGCTCGGGATCGAAGGGGTCGACGAGGCCGAGCACGCGTGCGGTGCCGGGCATGAACTGGGCGATGCCCTGCGCGCCCGCCGGGCTCTGGGCAAAGGGGTTGAAGCCCGACTCGGCGTAGAGCTGCGCGGCCAGCAGCGCCATCGGCACGTTCCAGCGCAGCGCCGCCGCGGCGATCGGATCGTGGAAGCGGGGCGGCACGAAGGACGGCAGGCCGTGAACGATGCGCCCGTGGTCTCCACCCGGCGGCTCCCAGGAGCCCTTGTCGTACCGGGCCGGATGGGCGCGGTCGCGAGGGTTCGCTCCGTATCCGAAGTGCCACGGCTCCCAGCGGTACCTGTGGATGAACCCAAAGCGCCCGCAGTTCGCGTCCAGCCAGGCATAGGCGGCCGGTGGCCCGAGGTCCAGCTCGGTTCCATAGCGGTGCAGGCTGGTGCCGGGCGGCGCGACCCACTTCGGGTTCGGGTTGGCGGCGAACAGCCGCGCCTGCTCGGCGTCCGAGCGAAAGCCGCTCGTGACCGACAGCCGCAGCCCGGCCTCGCGCCACGCCGCGGCGGCCATCGCGTCGAAGGCAACCGCCACGTCGGGACGCATCGGCTTGCCCATCCGGTACGCGAGCGGACCGTCGTAGCCACCGCCGCTGGCGGTCGCCGGCATGCCCCAGGGAACGCCGGCGTCAGCGGACAGGCCGGCGGTGGCGCGTGCCCGCACCGGCACGGAGCGTCGAGCGCCGAGATGGACGGCATTCGCCCCGCGCACGCTGACCGTGACCCGCGTCGGCGCGAACGAGGCGTCGGGGAACGCCACGTCGCGAGCGGCGAGCGGGACGCCGTTGGCCCGCGCTGCCCTCACCGCAGCCGTTCGCGCCCGTCCGAGATAGGCGGCCAGCGACAGGTGTGCCGGGTTCGGGGTCCCGTCCTCCAGCGTCGGGGACGTGAACAGGCGCGGATACAGGTGTTCCAGCTGGCGCGCCGCGGACATCGCCGCCAGATCCGCGGCCCGCTGATGCTTGCCCTTGGCGCCGAGCGCCTGACCGAAGGCGCCGAAGATCAACACGACGGCGATCAGCGCCGCGATGGCGCCGAGCATCAGCAGCGTGGCCTGGCCGCGTTCGGCGCCCGGGCGCGGCGGCGATAGCGGCCGCGCGTCGCGTTCGCCGCACCGACGCGGCGGCGATAGCGAGCGCGCGTCGCATTCGGCAGACCGGCACTTCCGTGACGACAGCCGGCGCGCGGTCACCGGGGTGCCTCGCACATGTCGGCGAGCCGCGCGACCGCCTCCCCGAGAGCGCCGCGCGGCTCGCGCCCGCCCAGCGCCAGCTGCGCTCCCATGCGCGACTCCGGCAGCGTCACCGCGGCTCGTCCCTCCCAGCGCCCGCCCGCCTCCACTGCTCGGTTCAGCACCAGCAGCGGTTCGGTGGCCACAGCGGCGATGCCGGCGGCGACGACCGCACCGAGTGCCGGCTCGACACATGGAGCCGCTATCAGCAGCACTCGATCGGCTACCACCGCCGGCGTGCCGCCGACGGCGGCGGAGCCGGCGTCGAGCACCAGCGGCGCGTGGTGGCGGGCGGTGTCGCCGAGCCTCAGCGAATCCGCCCCTCCCACCAGGCAGAGACGACCGACCGCCTTCGTCGCCGCGCCGGGGACCTCGGCGAGCGTGCGCGCCAGCCGCGTCGCCGCGCGCGAGGCGAGCGGCACGCCCCCGAGCGACACCGAGCAGGAGACCGCCGCCGCCTGAGCCGTGTCCCGCGTCGCGAGCTCGGCCGCCAGAGCGCGAGCGACCACGGTCGCGCCACAGCGCCGCCCGAGCCCGAACACGGCGATCACGGGCCGCGTTGACGACGCCGTCCCGAGCCGCTGCTCCGCTGGTCCGGCCGGCTCGACCAGCCAGGCGCTTGCCGCCGCGAGGAAGCTCCTCCGGGAGGCGCCCGGTGACAAGCTCACGGCAGCTCGACCTCCGCGGCGGCGTGGACCTCGAGCCGGCGGGCGAGGGCGTCGAGTAGGGCCGGCGGCCGCAGCCGGATGGCGACCCTTCCGCCGGAGACCGTGATCTCGGCGCGGGCACGGGACCAGCCGGGCAGCGACTCCCGCGCGCCGGCACGCGGGTCCGCGCCCGCTGCGAGCGCCAGGGCCCCGCCTCCGCCGCCCCACCGGCCAGCACGCTCGCGTAGCCGACCGCCAGCAACTGCAGGGCGACCAGGGCGACGGCTAGCAACGCCGGCAACATGCCGAGGAACTCCACGCTCGCCTGGCCCCGCTCGCTCACCGCGACCTCCCCAGCGAGGCGGTCGCCGAGATCGCGACCGGGCTCCGCCAGCGGCGCAGCAGCAACGGCACCCGGACCGAGACGCGCACCCCACCCGCCTCCAGCCGCCGGACGCCGAGGTCATGCTCGAGCGCCGCAGGCAATGCACTCCGTGCGGCGGCCGCCGGGGGGCGGCCGACGGCGTCGGCACGGGCCGCGACGCGAGCGGCGTGCGCGGCCAGCCAGGCGGTGTGACCGGCGAGCGCGAGCTGCCAGGCCACCAGCGCGGCGATCAGCACGAACGGGATCGCCGCGACGAACTCGACCGTGGCCTGGCCTCGCTGGGACGTCATGCACGGCACGCTCGCGCGCCCCGGCGCACGGAACAACGCCCGCGGGTTACAAGGTCGTCAAGGGCGCGTCACGGCAGGCGCAAAGCGCGCCTACTCGTAGCTGCGGTAGCGCGTCCAGACGAAGTAGAACCCGTACGAGGCCAGCGCCAGCAGGGCGATCCAGACCATCAGGCCCGCCCCGTCCTGGTCCAGCAGCCGGCTCGTGGCGGTGAACGTCAGCAGGGCCAGGCCGAGCGAGCCGTAGAGGATCAGCGTCAGCCTGCGGTCGAGCGTCGAGAGCTCGAAGTTGAACTGCCGGTAGAGGCGATAGCCGAGGAACGCGATCGCGGTGAAGAACACGATCGACAGCAGCGTCAGCGCCAGGTCGAGCGCGTCGCCGCCGCCCGGCAGCACCGTCAGCGCCAGCGCGATCAGCGCCACGACGCCGAACTTCCAGAGCGCGTTCACGCTCGCGAAGGCTACTCGCAGCTCACTTGATCGCCCCGGCCGCGACCAGCGCGATCACGAGCGCGCCGAGCGCCACCCGGTAGACCACGAAGACGATCGTGGAGTGACGCTCCAGGTAGCGCAGCAGGAAGGCGATCGACGCATAGCCGCTGAAGAACGCGAACACGGTCGCGACGGCCAGCGCGGCGAGCGATGTGTCTGTGTGCTCGTCGCCGCTGACGATGCCCGCGAACTCGAACAGCCCGCTGAGCACCACCGCCGGGATCGACAGCAGGAACGAGAAGCGGGCGGCCGCGGGACGGTCGAGCCCCATGAACAGCCCGGCGGTGATCGTCGAGCCCGAGCGCGACACGCCGGGGACCAGCGCGAGCGCCTGCGCCAGGCCGATCGCGATGCCGTCCTTGGTGCGGATGTGCTCCAGATCCCGCTCGCGCGTGCCGACCTTCTCGGCCGCCAGCAGCACCAGGCCGAGCACGATCAGCGCGCTCCCGATCAGGTAGAGGTCGCGCGCGCCGGTCTCGATCTGGTCCTTGAAGGCGAGCCCGAAGATGCCGATCGGGATCGTGCCGATCAGGATGTACCAGCCCAGGCGCGCGTCGAGCCCGCCGCGCAGGAAGCTGCGCTCGCGCACCGAGCGCACCCACGCGTGCCCGATCCGGACCAGGTCCGCCCGGAAGTAGAGCACGACCGCGGCCATCGTCCCGAGCTGGATCACGGCGGTGAAGGCGGTCCCGGGATCGTCCCAGCCCAGGAAGGCCGGGACGATGCGCAGGTGGCCGGTGCTCGAGATCGGCAGGAACTCCGTCAGCCCCTGTGTGATCCCGAGGACAATTGCCTCGAGGAGCGACACGGCGGCGGAAGCCTAACCACCGTGCCAGCGGGTATCGTTTTGCCCCGATGCGCCTCCTCGCCGCAGCCGTCCCGCTCGTCGTCTCGCTGGTGCTCGCCGCCCCGGCGATGGCGAGCGACAACGGCGAGGGCCTGCTCGGCGAGACCGACGACCGCGTCGTCACCTTCTTCTGCCTCGGCGTGATCGTCTTCATCACGCTGTTCGTGACGCTGATGTCCCTGCTCCAGGGCCGGCTCGACCGGCGCAAGGAGCAGCGCAAGGCCGCCGAGCTGCGCCGTAGCGTCGGCTGGTAGCCGGCGTCTGACAGAGTTCCGGGCCGTGGAGCCCGTGACCTACGAGCGCTGCGGCGCTGCCGCGGTCGTGACGATCGACCGGCAGGAGCGGCGCAACGCCGTCGACGGCCACACCGCCGAGCAGCTCGCCGCCGCCTACGACCGCTTCGAGGCCGACGACGAGGCACGCGTGCTGATCCTCACCGGCGGTGGCGAGCTCGCCTTCTGCGCCGGGGCCGACCTGAAGGCGATCGAGACCTTCGAGTCCCGGCTCGAGGACCCGCGCGGCCCGCTGGGCTTCTCGCGCGTGACGCCGTCCAAGCCGGCGATCGCCGCGATCTCCGGCTGGTGCCTGGCCGGCGGCCTCGAGCTCGCGCTCTGGTGCGACCTGCGCATCGCCGCCGAGGGCGCCAAGCTGGGCTTCACCGAGCGCCGCTTCGGCGTGCCTCTGGTCGACGGCGGCACGCAGCGGCTGCCGCGCATCGTCGGCCTCGGGCGCGCGCTCGACATGATCCTGACCGGCCGCATCGTCGAGGCCGAGGAGGCGTTGGCGATCGGCCTGCTGACCGAGATCGTGCCAGCGGGCAGGCACACCGAGCGGGCGCTGGAGATGGCCGAGGCGCTCGCGCGCTTTCCGCAGGACACGATGCTCGCCGACCGCGGCGCCGCGATCGAAGGCATCGGCCTGCCGTTCGCCGAGGGCCTCGCGCTGGAGGCGCGCAGCTCCCGGCCGACGCTGGAGACCGCCTGGCGCGGCGCCGCGCGCTTCGCCGGCGGCGAGGGCCGCGGCGGCGCCGGCGCGGGCGCCTGACAGACTCGGAAGCCATGGACGCGGCGATCGAGGTCCAGGACCTGCGCAAGTCCTACGGCGCGGTGGAGGCGGTCCGCGGCGTCTCCTTCGACGTCCAGCGGGGCGAGGTCTTCGGCCTGCTCGGCGCCAACGGCGCCGGCAAGACGACCACGGTCGAGATCCTCGAGGGCTACCGCCGCCGCTCGGCGGGCGACGTGCGCGTGCTCGGCCACGATCCCGCCGTGCGCGACCGGGAGCTACAGGCGCGGGTCGGCATCGTGCTGCAGTCCTCCGGCGTCTACCCGCGCGCGACCGTGCGCGAGGCGGTCGAGCACTTCGCGCGCGTCTACCCGCATCCGCGCGACCCCGCCGAGACGATCGGGCTAGTCGGGCTGGAGGAGAAGGCCGAGGCCCGCGCCAACCAGCTCTCCGGCGGCCAGCGGCGGCGGCTCGACCTCGCGCTGGCGCTGATCGGCGACCCCGAGCTGATCTTCCTCGACGAGCCGACGACGGGCTTCGACCCCGCCGCCCGGCGCGTCGCCTGGGACGCCGTGCGCCGCCTGAAGGAGCTCGGCAAGACCGTCCTGCTGACCACGCACTACCTCGACGAGGCGCAGGCGCTCGCCGATCGCGTGGCGATCGTCAAGGACGGCAAGCTGGTCGCCGAGGGTCCGCCGAGCGAGCTCGGCCCCACCAGCTCGCGCTATCGCGTGTCCTACGTCTCCGAGGGACGCCGCGTCGAGCACCAGACCGACGACCCGACCGAGCTGCTGCACCGCCTCACGCGCGACGCCCTCGGCCGCGGCGAGCGCCTGGAGGGCCTCGAGGTGTCCCGGCCGACGCTCGAGGAGGTCTACCTCGAGCTGACCGAGGAGGCGGCGGGGTGAGCTCGCTAGCGCTGGCCTGGGCGCAGTTCCGCTTCGAGCGCCGGATGTTCTGGCGCAACCCGAGCGCGGCCTTCTTCAACTTCGTGCTGCCGCTGCTGCTGCTGGTGCTGATCGGGGCGGTGTTCGGCAGCGACCCGGACCAGCTCGACGTGCTGATCCCGGGCATCGCCGGCATGAGCGTCGTCGCGACTACCTTCACCTCGCTGGCGTTCAACCTCACCTACCTGCGCGAGGAGGGCATCCTCAAGCGCATGCGGGGCGTGCCGATCCCGACGGTCTCCTACCTCGGCGGACTGGTCGGCTCGGCGGTGATGAACGCCTTCGTCCAGGTGGGAATCGTGATCGTGGTCGGCAAGCTGCTGTTCGGCGCGCACTGGCCCGAGGACGTGCCGCTGCTGATCGGCTTCACGGCGCTCGGGGTGGCCTGCTTCGCCTCGCTCGGCGTCGCCTTCGCCCACGCGATCCCGAACGAGGACGCGGCGCCCGCGTACACGAACGCCGTCTTCCTGCCGCTGATCTTCATCTCGGGCGTCTTCTACTCGTCCGACGACTATCCGCCGGCCCTGCACGCGATCGCGCAGGCGCTGCCGCTGACGCACGTGATCGACGGGCTCTCCGGCGCGTTTGCCGGCGACGGCGCGAACCTCGGCGTCGCCGCGCTGGCCGTGGCCGGCTGGACGCTCGCCGGCGCGTTCGCCGCCGTGCGCTTCTTTCGCTGGGAGTAGCGCTCAGAGGCGCAGCAGGTGCCCGTGGCGGCGCAGCCAGCGCTCGTGCTCGCGCCAGTCGGGCACGCGCGTGGCGAGCAGCTGCCAGAAGCGCCGCGAGTGGTCCATCAGCTCGAGGTGGACGACCTCGTGCTCGACGACGTAGTCGAGGATCGCCGCCGGCGCGAGCAGCAGGCGCCAGTTGAAGCTCATCGCCCCGTTGGCCGAGCAGCTCGCCCAGCGGGTGCGCTGGCCGCGGATCTGCAGGCGCGCGTAGCGCGTGCCGGCGCGCGCCGTGGCGGCGTCCAGGCGCGGGGCGACCTCGACCCGCGCGCGGCGGCGATACCAGCGCTCGAGCGCGTCGCGCAGCGCCTGCTCGCCCGGCGCGCCGACCGCCACCTGCAGGCTCGAGCCCCGGCGAGCCACGTGCGGGCGCGTGCGTCCCGGCTCGACGCGCACGGTCAGCTCGAGCCGCTCGCCCAGGTACGGCACCTGGCCGCCGTCGTGCAGCTGCGCCGGCGGGAAGCCCCGCTCGGACTCGCGCAGCCGCTGCAGCGTGCGCTCGATCCAGGGCTCCTTCTCGCGCACGAACGGCTCGACCTCGCGTAGCGGGAAGCGCCGCGGGACGACGACCTCGACGCCCTCGGCGCCGACGAGGATGCGCGCGCGGCGAGCGCGGGCGGAGCGCCGGATGCGGTAGGGCACGGCCACGCCGAGCGAGGCTACGCGGCGCCTCAGACGATGGTCGGCACGCTGCCGCCGTCCACCGACCAGGCCGCGCCGGCGACGTTCGACGCCTGCCGCGAGCAGAGGAAGACGATCGTCGCCGCGACCTCCTCCGGCGTCCCCATGCGCCCGAGCGGCGGACCGGCGGCGGTGGCCTCCAGCACCTGCTCGCGCGTCGAGCCGCTGCGGGCGGCCAGCTGGTCGGCGAGGCCGCCCTCGCCCTCCCACGCCGGCCCGGCGATCGGCCCCGGAGCGATCGCGTTGACGAGCACGCCCTTGCCGGCCCAGGCGTCGGCGAACACGCGGGACAGCGACAACTCGGCGGCCTTGGTCACCGAGTAGGAGGCGTCGAGCCGCTGCGACGGCCGCTTGCCCGACGACGAGCAGACGTTCACGATCCGCCCCCCGCCCGCCTCGGCCATGCGCGGCGCCAGCGCGCGCATCAGCCGCATCGGCGCCAGCACGTGCAGCTCCCACTGCTGCTGCCAGTCGGCATCGGTCAGCTCGTCGAGCGGCCGCGCCCGCGAGCCACCGGCGCCGTTGACGAGCGCCCAGGGCGGGCCGTCGCAGGCCGCCAGCACGCGCTCGGGCGCGTCCGGATCGGTCACGTCGACCTCCACGTCCGCCCCGTGGCGCGCCACGGTCAGCACGCGGGCGCCCTCCTGCGCGAGCATGCTCGCGGTGGCGGCGCCGATGCCGCTGGTGCCGCCGGTGACGACGCAGATCCTGTCGCGCAGCCCGAGATCGATCCAGGAGGAATAGCAGCCGATGAAGGCGCACACCGTCTCAGGGGGCTTCGCCCCCTCCGGCCGGCTTCGCCGGCACCCCCGGGTTACGACACCGACGAGCGCCGAGCGTTCGTGCGCATCACCGAGGACGTGCAGGCGGCCGTCGACGAGGCCGGCGTCGCCGAGGGCATGGTGCTCGTGAGCGCGATGCACATCACCGCCGGCGTCTGGGTCAACGACGACGAGGCGGGCATCCAGGCCGACGCGCTGGAGTGGCTCGACAAGCTCGCGCCGCCGAGCTGGAAGGAGCCCGCCAACGACGTGGCGCGCCAGCTCTCGCCCGACCCGGGCGACTACCGCCACCACCGCGGCGGCGAGGACAACGGCGACGCGCACCTGAAGAACCTGCTCGTGCACCAGCAGGTGGTGCTGCCGATCACCGCCGGACGGCTCGACCTCGGCCCCTGGCAGGCGGTCTTCTACACCGAGTTCGACGGCCGCCGGCCGAAGCGGCTCGTGATCAAGGTGCTGGGCGAGTGACCGCCTCGTAGACCTCGGGATTCGCGCAGTACGGCATCCGCTCGCCCGCCAGCGCGGCCAGGACGTTGTCCACCGCCCGGTCGCTCATCGCGGCGCGCGAGGCGTGCGTGCCCGAGCCGAGGTGGGGCAGCACGAGCAGGTTCGGGGCTTCCAGCAGCGGGTGGTCGGCGGGCAGCGGCTCGGGGTCGGTCACGTCGAGCGCCGCGCCGGCGATCTCGCCCGCGTGCAGGGCGCGACGCAGCGCCTCGGTGTCGACGATCGGCCCGCGCGCGGTGTTGACGAGGATAGGCGGTCGGCCGCATGCGCGCGAGCGCAGCGGCGTCGATCAGGCCGCGCGTGGCGGGCGTCAGCGGGCAGTGGATGCTGACGAAGTCCGAGCGCTCGAGCAGCTCCTCCAGCGCCACGCCGCCCGAGCGCGAGGTGTGCAGGAGCTCGCAGCCGAAACCCGCCACGCGCTCCCCGACCGCGCGGCCGATGCGGCCGTAGCCGACGATCCCGACCACCGAGCCGTGCAGGTCGCGGCCGAGCAGCAGGTCCGGCTTCCACGGCCCCCAGCGATCGGCTCTGACGTGCGCGTCGCCCTCGAGCAGGCGCGGGAGATCGCCGAGCATCAGCGCCAGCGTGAGGTCGGCGGTGGCGCCGGTCAGCACGTCGGGCGTGTTGCCGACGGGGATGCCGCGTGCGGTCGCGGCGTCGAGGTCGACGTTGTCGTGGCCGACGGCGTAGTTGGCGACGGCGCGCAGGCTCGGCGCGGCGTCGAGAGAGCCGCTCGTCGACGGGCTCGGTGAGCATCGACAGCAGCGCGTCGGCATCGGCGACACCGGCGTCCAGCTCGGCGCGGGTGGGCGGCCGGTCCTCGCCGAAGATCTCGACCTCGTGCTCGGCGCGCAACCGGTCCAGGGCGCCGCCGGGGATCGCGCGGCTGACGAAGACGCGGCTCACGCCGCCGCCTCGAGATCCTCGATCACCGCGCGGGCGGCCAGGTAGCCTGGCGCTCCCGTCACCGCCCCGCCCGGGTGGGCGCCCGAGCCCGCCAGGTACAAGCCCTCGATGCCGCCGAACCGCCGCCGATCCGGCCGCTGCTCGAACAGCTGCCCAGGCAGCATCTCGCCGTGGAAGATGTGGCCGCCGGTGATGCCGAAGCGCTGCTCTAGCTCGCGTGGCCCGAGCGCCAGCCGGTCGACGATGCGGTCGGGCAGCTCGGGACAGGTGAGCGCGAAGCGTGCGATCGCCGCGTCGGCCGCGGCGTCGGCGTCGACGTCCTGCGGAAAGCACTGGGAGAACAGCGACAGCACGTGGCGGCCCGCCGGCGCAAGCGAGTCGTCGACCGCGGTCTGGCAGGCCACCTCGATCCAAGGCGCCTCCGCGGCATGGCCGGCGCGCGCGTCCTGAGCGGCGCGCTCGAGGTCAGCGAGCGAGTAGCCGATGTCGATCGTGCCGCGCCAGGGCTCGGCGCCCGGCCAGACGGGGAAGTCGGGCAGGCCGTCGAGCAGCAGCATCGTCTTGACCACCGGCCCGCTCTGCCGCCAGCCGCCGGGACAGTCGACGCCGGCCAGCGCCGCCGTCCGCAGCGGGTCCGCGTTCGAGACCACGACCCGCGCCGCCAGCTCGTCGCCGCCGGCGAGCATCACCCCGGTCGCGCGCCCGTCGTCGACCAGCACCTGCTCCACCGGCGAGTCGAGCCGCACGTGGGCGCCCGCTGCCTCGGCGGACGCGCGCAACGCGGCCGTGACGGCGCCCATGCCGCCGCGCGCGTAGCCCCAGGCGCCGGGCGCCCCCGCCGCCTCGCCGAGGTCGTGGTAGAAGCTGACGAAGGACGTGCCGGGGTCGCGCGGCCCGGCCAGCGAGCCGATCAGCCCCTGCAGGGCGAACGGCACGCGCACGGCCTCCGCGGGGATGCCGGCCAGCTCGTCGGCGATCGCGCCGTCGAGGATCTCCGGCCCGACGGCCTGCAGCCAGCGCTCGCGATCCGGCGGCTCGAGCATCAGCGGGCGCGCCCGGGCCGCGGCCTCGTCGCGCCGGCGCGACCACTCCAGATAGGCGTCGGCGTCGGCCTGCGACCAGTCCTCGCTCAGCTGGGCGTGGGTGCGCACCGGATCCGACCAGGTGATCACGCGGTGGCCGTCGGGGAAGGGGGCGAACAGGTACGGCTCGTGCACGTGCACCTCGAGCCCGTGCGCCGCCAGCTCGAGCTCGCGGATGATCTCGGTCCGCAGCAGCGACAGCGTGTACGCGCCGGGCGAGGCGCGCACGCCCGGCCACAGCTCCTCGGTCACGCAGGCGCCGCCGACCAAGTCGCGGCGCTCGTGCACCTCGACCGACAGCCCCGCCCGCGCGAGGTAGGCGGCTGCGACCAGGCCGTTGTGGCCGGCGCCGAGGATTGCGACGTCGAGCGGCTGGGCACTCACTGGTGAGGAGAATGGCACGCGAGTCCCGGATCGAGTCGCTCCCCGATGCCTCCGCGGCGACGCGGATCGCGCTCGTCGCCAACGCCGACTCGGGCAGCGCCGATCCGCGCGCCTGCGCGGAGCGTCTGCGCGCCTTCGGCGCGCACGTGGAGCGCTACGAGCTCGACCAGCTCGAGCGCGCGGCCGCCTCCGGTGCCGAGCGCCTGGCGATCGCCGGCGGCGACGGCAGCATCGGCGCCGCGGCAGCGGCGGCGGCCGCCAACGGCGTCCCGCTCGCGGTGATCCCGTCCGGAACCGCCAACGACTTCGCCCGCCGGCTCGGCCTGCCCCAGGATCGCGCCGCGGCCTGCCGGCTGGCGGTCCGGGGCACGCGCCTGCGGGAGCTGGACCTCGGCTGGGCGGCGCCGGCGGCTGACGCCGCGCGGGAGCGCCCGTTCGTGAACGTCGCCAGCGCCGGGCTGCCGGCCCCCGCCGCCCGCCGCGCCGCGTCGTGGAAGCAGCCGCTGGGAGCGCTGGCCTACGCCGCGGGCGCCCTGGTCGCCGGCGTGCGCGAGCATCCCGTGCGTTGCCGTATCCATTGCGACGAGGGCGTCTTGTACGCTGGGCGCGCCTGGCAGGTCACGGTCGCCTGCTCGGGCGCCTTCGGTGCCGGCTCGGAGCTCGACGAGGCCGATCCCGAGGACGGCCTGCTCGACGTGGTCGCGGTCGCCGCCGGCTCGCGCACGCTGCTGCTCGGCATGGCCGTGCGCCTGCGCCGTGGCGACCTCAGCGAGCACCGTGCGGCGCGTCACGCGCGCTGCCGCACCGCCGAGCTCGACGGACCGCCGGACACCGACTACAACGTCGACGGCGAGGTCGTGCGCCTCGGCTCCGCGCGCTTCCGCGTCGAGCCCGCGGCGTACCGGCTCGTGGTCGCCTAGCCTGCTATCACAGGAGGACCGTGGCGGACACCGGCCTCCCCCAGCAGGACGCCCAGGACGACTTCAATCGCATCCGGCGGCGGCGGGCGCTGGCACGGCTGAGCGCGCGGATGCGGCGCGAGCCGGGCGACGTGGACGTGATCCTGCCGTTCGAGGAGGTCCTCGCGGCGCTCGGGCGGCGCGGCGAGCGCCGGCTCGGACTGCAGACCATCGAGCTCAGCTCGATCGTCGGCACCGTCGACCGCGGCCGTGAGTTCGACCGTCAGTTTCGTCCCACCTCCAGCCGCGTGCGCATCCGCTGGGAGCGCGTCGCGCTGGCGCAGCGCAAGGGCAAGGGCATGCCCCCGATCGACGTCTACCGCATCGGCGAGCTGCACTTCGTGCGCGACGGGCACCACCGCGTCTCGGTCGCCCGGGCGCGCGGCGACAGGGTGATCGAGGCGAACGTGACCGAGGTGCTGACCCAGATCGGCGCCGAGCGCGAGATCCGACTGCGCGACCTGCCGCTCAAGAGCCACCAGCGGCTGTTCTACGAGCGCGTGCCGCTCGCTCCCGCCCAGCGCGCGTGCATCGACCTCAAGGACGAGTGGCGCTACGCCGCGCTTGCGGAGTCGGTCGAGGCCTGGGGCTTCCGCGTGATCCAGGACCACGGCGAGCCCTACGACCGCGCCGAGATCGCCGCGCGCTGGTTCGCCGAGGAGTACGAGCCCGTCGTCGCGCTGCTGCGCGAGGCCGACCTGATCGGCAACGCCAGCGAGACCGAGGCGTACATGCGCGTCGCGCATCTGCGCTACCTGGTGCTGCGCACGCACGAGTGGACCGACGAGGTGATCGAGCGGATCCGGGCCGAGATCGAGCGGCCGTCGTGGGACGAGGACACGATGGTGCGGCGGCTGCGGAAGGAGCTGCGGTAGCCGTCGAGACCTCCGACGGGCTCTGGCGCGGCGTCCGCGCCGGCCTGCCGTTCGCGCTGCCGACCGCGCTGCTGGCCGTCTCCTTCGGCGTGCTGGCCGAGCCGCTGATGGGCGTGGCCGCGACGGTCGCGATGTCGTTGATCGTCTATGCCGGCACCGCCCAGTTCGCGGCGCTGAGCGTCCTGCTGGGGGGAGGCGGCGTGGCGCCCGCGGTCGCGGCGGGGCTGCTGGTCAACGCGCGCTTCCTGCCGATGGGCCTGGCGGCCGCACCCGCGTTGAAGGGCGGGTCGCTGCGGCGCGCCGTGGAGGGCCAGGCGGTCGTCGATGTGTCCTGGGCGATGGCCGGCGACGGCCGCGGCGGCTTCGACCGCGAGCTGCTGATCGGCGCGACCATCCCGCAGTACCTCGGCTGGGTCGCGGGCACCCTCGCCGGCGCGCTCGGCGGCGACGCCCTCGGCGACCCGGAGCGGCTCGGCCTCGACGCGATCTTCCCCGCCTTCTACCTCGCGCTGCTGGTCGGGGAGCTGCGCGACGGGCGCGCGCTCACGGCGGCGCTGCTGGGTGGTGCGATCGCGCTCGCGCTGCTGCCGGTCGCACCGCCCGGCATCCCGATCGTCGCCGCCTCGCTGGCCTCGCTGATCGCCCTGCGCTCGCGGGGAGCCGCCCGCTGACCTCCACCGCCACCATCTGGCTGACGATCGGCCTGCTCGCGCTCGGCACGTTCGCGATCAAGGCGGCCGGCCCGATCACGCTCGGCAACCGCACCCTGTCGCCGACCGCAGCGGGGGTGATCGGCCTGCTGGCCCCGCCGCTGCTGACCGCGCTGGTGTTGGTCGAGACGATCAGCGACGGCGAGGGCAACTTCCAGCTCGACGCCCGCCTCGGCGGCCTCGCCGCGGCCGCCGCCGCACTCGCCCTGCGCCTGCCGACGCTCGCCGTGGTCGTGATCGCCGCCGCCGCGGCGGCGCTGCTGCGGGCGATCGCCTAGCCGCCGCTTCGCGTCGTCGCCTCGCCGGCCGACCTCGCGCGGCCGCTCCGCCGCGCCCTCCTAGCCCGCCGGCTCGGTCCGCCCCGCGGCCGCGCCGGGCTGGGCGTCGCCGTCGTGACCGGCGTCCGGCTCGCGCCCCAGGGGGCTCTGCTCGTCCTCGGTCGCGGCCGGGCCCTTGGTCTTCGAGGTGAGGCTGCGACCGTCCTCGGGATCGAACAGGTGCAGCTTGCTGACGTCGACCCAGAGCTCGGCCTCCTGGCCCTCGGCGATCCTCGCTGGCGGGGTCCAGCCGGGCCACGATCGTGCCCGCCTCGCCGGCCATCGGGACCTCGCCGCCGCCGGCGTCCTCGGCCAGCTCGCGCAGCTCGTCGGACTCGATGCTGTGCTCGGAGTCGACCTTGAAGTGCGCGTACAGCTCCGAGCCCATCGACTCGAGCACGTCGATCGTCGCCTTGAAGGTCATGCCGCGATCGCGCACGTCGCCGACCAGCGCGGCGTCCTCGAAGTCCTCCGGCCGGATGCCCGCGATCAGCTGCTTGCCGCTGCCCCGGTCGCCGAGACGCTCACGCAGCTCGGACGGCAGCGGCGCCTCGCCGATCGGCAGCTTGACCCTGTCGCCCTCCAGCGTCGCGGGCATGAAGTTCATCGCCGGCGAGCCGATGAAGCCCGCCACGAACAGGTTGACCGGGTCGTTGTAGAGCTCCATCGGCGAGCCGACCTGCTGCAGCACGCCGGCGCGCATCACGGCGACGCGGTCGCCGAGCGTCATCGCCTCGGTCTGGTCGTGGGTCACGTAGACCGTCGTCGTGCCCAGCCGCTGCTGGATGCGCGAGACCTCGGTGCGCATCTGCACGCGCAGCTTGGCGTCGAGGTTCGACAGCGGCTCGTCCATCAGGAACGCGGCCGGGTCGCGCACGATCGCGCGGCCCATCGCCACGCGCTGGCGCTGGCCGCCGGACAGGTTGGCCGGCTTGCGGTCGAGGTGCTGCCTCGAGGTCGAGGATGCTCGGCCGCCTCCTCGACCTTGCTGTTCGATCTCGTCCTGGTCGACGCTCGCGCAGCTTGAGCGCGAAGCCCATGTTGTCGCGCACGCTCATGTGCGGGTAGAGCGCGTAGTTCTGGAACACCATCGCGATGTCGCGGTCCTTCGGCGCCTTGCTGGTTGACCACCTCGTCGCCGATGCGCAGCTCGCCCTCGGTGATGTCCTCCAGCCCGGCGATCATCCGCAGCGCGGTCGACTTGCCGCAGCCGGACGGGCCGACGAGGATCACGAACTCGCCGTCCTCGATCTCCAGGCTCAGGTCCTTGCACGGCCTCGTAGCCGTCCGGGTAGCGCTTGGTGACGTTGTCGAGCGTGATCTCGGCCATTGCGCGGTGCCTCCTTATCCCTTCACTGCGCCGGCGGTGAGGCCCGCGACGATGCGGCGCTGGAAGATCAGGACCATGATGATGATCGGGATCGTGACCACGACCGCGGCCGCGGCGATGGCGCCGATCGGCTGCTCGAACTGCGACGCGCCGGTGAAGAACGCGAGCGCGGCCGGCACGGTGCGCGCGTTGTCGGTCGAGGTCAGCGTGTTGGCGAACAGGAAGTCGTTCCAGGCGAAGATGAAGACGAGGATCGCGGCGGTGAACACGCCCGGCGCGGCGAGCGGCACGATCACCTTGCGGAAGGCCTGGAACGGCGTCGCGCCGTCGACCTGGGCCGCCTGCTCGAGCTCCCACGGGATCTCGCGGAAGAACGCCGACAGCGTGTAGATCGCCAGCGGCAGCGTGAAGGTCATGTACGGGATGATCAGCCCGGCCCAGGTGTCGAACAGGCCGATCGTGCGCCACATGTCGAACAGCGAGCCGACGATCGAGATCGGCGGGAACATCGCCACCGCGAGCGCGCCGGAGAGGATCACCGCCTTGCCCGCGAAGTCCAGCCGCGAGAGCGCGTAGGCGGCCATCGCGGCGAGCACGATCGAGATCAGCGTCGCGATCGACGGCGATCCCGATCGAGTTGAGCAGCGCGGCGCAGGAAGATGTCGCCGCTAGAAGATCGACGTCGTAGTTGTCGAGTCGAGAAGCCGGAGAAGAACTTGCCGTCGCCGAGCTCGTCGGTGCCCTTGAACGACAGCGACACGATCCACGCCACCGGGATCAGCGCGTAGAGCAGCACGACCAGGATCGCGATCGACCAGAGCACTCGCTCGCGCGCGGTGTGCTTCATCTCAGGCCTCCCCTCGCTGCTGCGCGGTGCTGGTGCCGAGCACCTTCACGAAGAACGTCGCGATCAGGATCACCGCCAGGAAGATCAGCACCGAGATCGCCGAGCCCGAGCCCGAGGTTGACCCGGTTGATGAGCACGTTGTAGCCCAGGATCGACACCGTCTCGGTGCCGTTGGCGCCTCCCGGCTGGATGATGTACGCGCTGTCGAAGAGCCGGAACGCGTCGAGCGTGCGGAACAGCAGCGCGACCAGGATCGCCGGCTTCATCAGCGGGATCGTGATCCGGAAGAAGCGCTGCACCGCGCTGGCGCCGTCGACCTTCGCCGCCTCGTGCAGCTCGTCCGGGACGAGCGCCAGGCCGGCCAGCAGCAGCAGCGCCATGAACGGCGTCGTCTTCCAGACCTCGGCCAGGATGATCACGAACAGCGAGCCGCTGCGGTTCGTGAGCGGGGCGTAGCTGTCGGGCATCAGCGGCAGCCCGGCGACGAAGCCGCTGGTCGGGTCGAAGGCGTACTTCCAGGCGAAGGCCGCGACGACGGTGACGATCCCGTAGGGGATCAGGATCGCCGCGCGCACCGGCCCGCGGCCGAAGATCGCCCGGTGCATCACGAGCGCGATCAGCCATGCCCAGCACGAGCTCGATCGCGACCGAGATGACCGTGATGATCAGCGTGGTCGACGACGTCGGTCCACCAGGTGCTCGAGGTCAGCACGTCGCCGTAGTTGGCGAGCCCGACGAACTCCTTCTCGTCGGGGAAGCGCAGGTCGAACTTCTGCAGCGACAGGTAGATCGCGTAGCCGATCGGATAGCCGGTCACGATCAGCATCGCGATCACCGCCGGCGCGCACAGCATCCAGGCGAGCCGGCGCTCGGAGCGGGCGCGGTCGGTGACCTTGCCCTCCTGCTTGGGCGGCGCCGAGGTGCGTGCGGGGACGCTCGCTGCCTCCATCAGAAGATCTTCCCTTCCGCCGCCTTGTCGAGGCGGTCGCGCAGCTTGTCGACGATCGTGTTCGGGTCCGACCGAGTCGGGCGGGTGGAAGGTCTTCTGGATCGCCAGCGAGATGTCGTTGTAGGCCGGCGTGACCGGGCGCGGCGCGGCGTCGTTGATCGACTGGCGCAGCAGCTCGGCGAACGGGTACGCCTTCTTCACCTTCGCCGTGTCGTAGACCGACTCGGTCGTCGGCGGCAGGCCGCCCTTCTCGGCCGCGATCGCCTGGTGCGGGCCGCTCGCGATGCACTCCGCCGCCTCGAACGCCGCGTCCTCGTGCAGCGAGTACGCCGACACGCCGATGTTGATGCCGCCGAGCGGCGGGCGGCTCGGCTCGTCGGGCACGGTGCGCGGATAGCGCGCCCAGCCGATCTTCTGCTGGAACTCCTTGCTGACCTCGGCGGCGCTCGGATAGATGAACGGGTAGTTGATCTCGTAGACCGAGCGCTCGGACTCGAAGCCGATCCGGGCCTCGTCCTCCTTGTTGGTGGACATGCCGGCCGGGGCCGCCTTCGAGTCGGCGAGCTTGCGCTCGATCCTGGCGGCGTCCTTGGCGCTGTCGTCGATCTTCACGTCACCGCTCTGGTTGACGATCTGCCCGCCGGCGCCCGCGATCATCGAGTTGATCCAGACGGTCAGGCCCTCGTACTGCGCGGACTGCACCTCGACCTGCTTGCCCTTCTCGGCCGCGGTGTCGATGATCTCGTCCCAGGTCGTGTCGTCGCCGGGGTTGGGCACCTGGTCCTTGCGATACCAGAGCAGCTGAGTGTTGCTGGTGAACGGGATCGCCCCAGACCTTGTCCTGGTACTCCACGGTCTTGAGCGGCCCCTCGAGCTTGCCCTCGGTCGCCACCCGACGGCGCTGGCCCTCCCAGGGCAGGATCCAGCCGGCCTCCGCGAGCTCCGCCGTCCAGATCACGTCCATCCCGACCAGGTCGATCGCGTCGTCCTCGGCGGCCAGCCGGCGCACGATCAGCTCGCGCTGCTGGTTCGCGTCGGTCGGAAGCTTCTGGTAGACGATCTTGTACTGCCCGTCGGCCTGCTTGTTGCAGTCGGCCACGGCAGCGTCGTACGCGCCGCCCGGCTCGTTGAAGACGTACCAGTTGATCGTGGGGATGGCGCCGCTGCCCGCGTCGCTGCCGCACCCGGAGGCGACGGCTGCACCGAGCACGCAGAGCGCGACCCACGTCCTCAGGCAGCCATGCCCAGTGACTCTTCCCCCTAAATCCATCTCCTCGGGGAAACTTCTACCCCTCGATTTTGTAAATCAACCCAAATCAGCTCGGCCGCGCCGCCCTCCTGCTGAGCTAAACGAGCGTCTCGAGCACGGCGCGCGCGCTCTGCTCGCCCGAGCGCACGGCGCCGTCCATGTAGCCGTTCCAGACGGTCGCGTACTCGCTGCCCGCCCAGTGCAGCGGGCCCAGCGGCCGGCGCAGCGCGGCGCCGTAGCCGACCCAGGCTCCCGGCGCCATGGAGCAGCCGTAGCACCCGCGCGTCCATTGCTCCTCGGCCCACAGCCGCTCGACGTATCCGGACGGACGCGCGGCCCGCGGTCCGAACAGGCGCGCGAAGCAGCCGATCACTGCGGCGCGGCGCTCGTCCGCCGGCACGCGTCCGAGCTCGCGGGCACGCCGACCCTCGAGGAAGCCCAGCAGCACGCCCGGCGAGCCGTCGGGCGGCGAGTTGTCGAAGGTCAGCTTGACCGGCCCGACGTCGCTGGTCCCCTGACCCGACAGGCCCTCCTCGCGCCAGAACGGCTCGTCGTAGATCGCCATGCACTTCGCCACCGTGCCGAGCGGCATGCGCTGGGTCAGCTGATCGCGGTCGCCGGGCAGCGGCGGGTCGTAGGCGATGCGGCCGGCCAGCGCCGGCGCGACCGCCACGATCGCCCGCCGGCCGCGCGCGATCACGCCGTCGCCGGCCACCGTCACGCCGTCGTCGTCGTGCGCGATCCGGCGCACCGGCGACTCGAGCGCGATCCGCTCGCCCAGCTCCCGCGCCAGCAGCAGCGCCAGCCGCTGCGAGCCGCCCACGAAGCGGTCCTGCTGCGCCCCGCCCGCGGTGTCGAACAGCAGGTCCAGGCCGCCGGCGGAGTGGACGTAGAACAGCAGGTGCAGCAGCGAGAGATCCTCGGGCTGGACCGCCCAGACCGACTCCACGCCCAGCTCGAGCAGCATCCGGCCGGCCTTGGTCGCGAGGTTGCGGCCCATCCAGGTCGCGACGGTCTGACCGTCGAGCCGCGTGGCGTTCGGCGCCTCCCACGGAGCGTCGAGGGGGACCGTGCGCGCCAGCCGGTCGATCCGCCGCTGCGCCTGCTCGACGTCGAGCAGCGCCGCCGGATTGATGCGCGGGATCGTGCCGCGGTAGCGGAGCAGCCGGCCGCGATGCTCGAGCAGGTTCTCGCCCCTCCCATACGTCGGGAAGGTCGCGACCCCGAGCTCGCGGGCCAGCGCCGCCAGCCGGTCCTGGGTCGGCCCGATCCACTGCCCACCGACCTCGACGACCTTGCCGGCGCCGACGTCCTCGTTGAGCACGCGTCCACCCACCCGGTCGCGTGCCTCGAGCACCGCCACGGACGCGCCCGCTCGCAGGAGCTCGCGCGCCGCCACGAGCCCGGCAAGCCCCGCTCCGACGACCACGACGTCCGCCTCGAGCGACCGTTCGCCCGGCATGTCCGCACCCTAGCGCGAGCCTCTGCGCCCTACCCGCGCTCGCTACCCTGTGCTGCCGGGATGCCCTCGCAATCGCCAAGGAGCGAGCGCGAGCAGGAGCGCCGGCTCAACATCCGCACGCTCGCGATCGCGAGCGCCGCAGCCGCCACCGCCGCGCTCGTCACCTCGCGCCTCTGGTTCGCCGGCACCTGGATCGCCGCGGCGCTGACCCCTGTGATCGTGGCGATCGTGAGCGAGCTGCTGTACCGGCCGACCGAGCGCATCGGCCGGGTGCTGACGAGCGACCGCACCGCTGTCTTCCCGGACGGCCCCCAGGCAGAGCCCGATCCCGATGCGCCGCCAGTCCGGCGCCCAGCCGCCAGCGGCGAGGGCCCCGTGCGCGTGTACCGCTCCACGACGGCTCCCCGCGGGCGGCGTAAGCTGGCGCTGGGCGTCGTCGCGCTCACCGCCGCGCTCGCCTTCGCGATCGCCGTGGCGGCGATCACGGTCCCGGAGCTGATCGCCGGCCAGTCGCTCGGCAACGGCGACAAGGCGACGACCCTGCTCGGCGGCAAGCCGCGCAAGCACGGATCCGCCGAGCGCGAGCAGACGGGCGACCAACCGCAGACGACCGAGCAGACCCCGACCGCGACGCGGCCGGAGCAGACGACGCCAGAGGAGCAGCCGAGCGAGACCGCCCCGCCCGCGACGACCGAGACCGCGCCGCAGACCACCACGCCCGCGCCGGGCACCACGACCACGCCGACGTCCCCGTGAGGAAGGTCGCCGGCTAGGCCACGTGCAGCATGCGCAGCGCGGCCTTGACGGGCTGATCGGCGGTCAGCCGGTGCAACGCGCTGCCGGGCTCGGGGCGCGTATGCCAGTCGACCCACCAGCTTGCGTGCCTCGCCACGGACGCGGTGAGCGTTAGTGCGGCCTCTACACCGGCGAGGCCCATGATCAGCCCCCGCCGAGCTGTCGTACTCGAGGTCTCCATCGTGGTGCTTGGCTACCCCGAGGCTGCGATCGAAAAACGCCGGCATGCGACGATCAACGGTGCATGGGACACGACCACGGTCACCTGCACCAGCACGGCGCGCAGGCCGACAGCCGCCGCCTGGTGGTCGCGTTCGGCCTGATCGTCGGCTTCATGTGCGTCGAGGTCGTGGTGGGCGTCCTCGCGTCCTCGCTGGCGCTGCTCTCCGACGCCGCGCACATGCTCACCGACGCGGGCGCGATCGCGCTGGCGCTGTTCGCGGCCGGGCTGGCGCGCCGCCCCGCCAGCGGCGGCTTCACCTTCGGCTTCCGCCGCGCGGAGATCCTCTCGGCCCAGCTCAACGGGGCGACCCTGGTCGCGCTCGGCCTGGTGATCGTGATCGAGGGCATTCACCGGCTGGTCGATCCGCCGGCCGTGGACGGGGCGCCGGTCGTCGCCGTCGCGGTGCTCGGCATCGCGGTCAACGTCGCCGCCACGCTGGTGCTCGCCGGGGCCAACCGTCGCAGCTTGAACGTCGAGGGCGCCTTCCAGCATGTGCTCAACGACCTGTTCGCCTTCGTCGCCACGGCGATCGCCGGCGTGCTGGTGCTGACCCTCGGCTTCGAGCGCGCCGACGGCATCGCCGCGCTGCTGGTGGCCGTGCTGATGCTGTACTCGGGCTACGGGCTGCTGCGCGAGTCCGGGCGGGTGCTGCTGGAGGCGGCGCCGCGCGGTCTCGACCCGGCGGAGATCGGGCGCGCGCTGGCCGCCGAGCACCACGTGATCGAGGTGCACGACCTGCACGTCTGGGAGGTCACGTCCGGCTTCCCGGCGCTGTCGGCCCACGTCGTCGTGCGGGCCGGCTGCGACACCCAGACCCATCGCCGCCAGCTTGCCGAGCTGCTCAGCGACCGCTTCGGCATCGAGCACAGCACGCTGCAGGTGGAAGCGGCCGCCCAGGACGCCCCGCTGGCGATCGAGCCGCTGCAGCGCAGCTAGCGCTTTTCGCACGTTTAGCTCGTAAACCTGGCGGGGAGGCTCCAACCACTACGTACTTGGGGGACGAAGCGAGGCCGCCACCACGGTCACGCGTTGGACCTCGGTTTGTAAGTCAAAACCGATGGAGGTCCGATGACGGTCACGCTTGCCGCTTCTACGCACGCGCCACGACGCACTCCCAGCTGCACTTCGCGGGAGATCGAGCGTCAGCTGCTGACGTGCTACCACCGCAGCGGCGACCTCGAAGCGCGCGAGGAGCTCGTGCACCGCTTCCTCCCGCTGGCGCGCGAGCTCGCGCTGCGCTACTCCTACACCGACGAGCCGTTCGACGACCTGTACCAGGTCGCCTGTATGGGCTTGATCAAGGCGATCGATCGCTTCGAGCCCGGGCGCGGCACCAAGTTCACCAGCTACGCCGCCCCCACCATCCTGGGCGAGCTCAAGCGTCACTTCCGCGACAAGGGCTGGGCGCTGCACGTTCCGCGCGAGCTGCAGGAACGAACGCTGGCCGTCAGCAGAGAGACCGAGCGCCTATCCAAGGAGCTCGGGCGCTCGCCGACGGTGAAGGAGATCGCCGCGGGTCTCGGCACCACCCCCGAGAAGGTGCTGGAGGCGTCCGAGGCGTCGGGCGCCTACGAGGCCGCGTCGCTCGACGCGCCGGCCTCGCGCGAGGACGGCGAGTCCGCCCCGCTCGTGGAGCTGCTGGGCGCTCAGGACTCGGCCTTCGCGCTCGCGGAGAGCCGCCAGCTGATCGGCAGCACCTGGCAGCAGCTGCCCCCGCTCCAGCAGCAGGTGCTCAAGCTGCGCTTCGTCGACGACCTCACCCAGCGCGAGATCGGCGACCGCATCGGCTACTCGCAGATGCACGTCTCGCGCCTGCTGCGCCGCGCGCTCAACCAGCTCGAGACGGCCGCAGACGCCGCTTGAGCGAACGGGCGTCACGCATCGCTACGGGCGCTTGAGCCCCGCCGTCTCGACGACCTCGAACGCGCTGCCGGGCACCTGCTGCAAGGTGTGCAGCGCGTCATTGTCCCAGCCTCGGTCGGGCGCGCCGGAGATGAACCAGGGCGAGCCGTTGTCGGCCAGGATCATCCCATAGCGCTTGAGCGCGGTCAGGACGATTCGCGCCTGCCGCGGAAAGCGGCGGATCGGGTAGCCGCGCTTGAGGCGCACGCGCTGGCCCATCGCCGGCAGCGACGGGTCGTCGGCGTTCGATGCGAAATGGCGTGCCGGGTAGACGAACGCGCGTCGCGTCCGCGGCGCCGTGAAGCGCAGGGCGTGATCGATGCGCCCGCGCTTGACCTCGTCGTAGCGAGCGAGGCCGGGGAAGATCGGCAGCCCGGCGGCGTCCGCCGAGGTCCAGCCGCGCGGGCGCAGCCGGTTCGAGCGCAGGTTCCAGATCGCGCCCGAGCCCGCGCGCCAGCCCCCGCCGTCGCGCGGGTAGGCCGCGAACAGCTCGTAGAGGCGGCAGCGCCCACGGTCGATCACGATCGCGTGCCGATCGCCGTCCGAGCCGCGGCCGCCCTCGATCGGCACCGACGGCGGGATCGGGTAACGGCCGCGATCCGACTCCGAGGCGTACTCGAAGCTGACCCGCACGCGCGTCTGCCCGGGCGCCACGGTCACGAACGGAATTCCGATCGGCGCCCCCTCGTAGAGCCCCGAGCCGAAGTCGGGGTGCACGTGGCCGTCGAGTCCGATGCTGCGCACGATCTCCGCCGAGTGCGCGTGCACGGGGAGCCTGTCGACGCGCTGGTTCCAGGCGCTGGTGGACGGGAAGATCGGGCAGCGCGGCGCGCTCGGCAGCCGGCCGCCGACTGCGGTCGCGGCGGGCAGGGCCGATGTCGCCGCGAGCGCGGCGAGCAGTGCGAGCAGGCGAGCGCGGCCCACCGGGCGTTCAGCCGGCCGGCTGGTCGCCTGGCTGCACGCGGCTGGTCTCGCCCTCGGGCAGCCTGCCGTCGCGACCGACGTAGCCGTCCTTGCCGCCCGCGATCACGTACAGCGCGTTGTCGTCGCCGACGTTCTTGATCTGGCGCACCGTGGAGGCGTCGACGCGCGCGATCCCGCCCGGGCCGAGGCGGTGGCTGGAGCCGTCCCCGAACACGAACTCGATCTGACCGCGATGGACGAAGTACAGCTCCTCCTGCTCCTCGTGGTAGTGACGGCCGGTGGCATAGCCGGCGGGCAACTCGATCGCGTTCACTCCGAACGCGGTCACTCCCAGCAGCCGCCGGATCTTGCGAAAGCCCGGCCCGTCGCCAAGCGCGTCGACGTTCGCGACCGCGAAGCCGTCGCCCTCCACTACCTCGTGCACCTCGTCGCTCATGCCGCCGAGCCTACCGGCCCGGCGGCCCGGCCGTGCCGGGCCTTTTAGGCGGCGCGCTCGGCGCTGCGCAGCCCGCCCCGAGCCCACACGAGCGTCACCAGGATCGACCCCCCGATCGTCGCGAAGGTCGCCAGCAGCTTCTCCGGGCTGCCGGCGATCAGGCTGCGGCCGGCATCGAGGAAGAGCGTCACGGGATTCACCGTGGCCGCCACGTGCACCCAGCCGGTGAGCAGGTCGAGCGGCAACCACACCGGGCCGAGGAACAGCAACAGGAACACCGGCACCTGCATCGCCGGCCCCGCCTGCATGGTGCGCATCCGCATCGCCACCCCGGTCGCGAACAGCACCGCCGCCGCGTTCACCAGCAGCGCCAGCGTGTACAGGCCGACGAGGTCGAGCCCGTCGCCGACGATCCGCAGGCCCGCGATCAACGCGACGATCGTGATCACGAAGACCGTGAACGCCGCGCGCAGCAGGGCGCCCATCCAGTACCCGACGATGATGCCGCCGCGTGCGGGCGCCGCCAGCAGCACCCGGCGCGCCCAACCCGTCTCGAAGTCGCGCGCGATGCCGAAGCCGGTGAAGACGCCGCCGAAGGCGGACGCCTGCAGCAGCACGAATCCGTACACCCAGGCGGTGTAGCCAGGCGCGTAGTCGAACCCCGGCACCTGGTCCACGCGCGAGAGGCCACCCGCGAACGCGGTGAAGAAGAACAGCGGGAACAGCAGCCCCGGCACGATCATGGCCGGGTTGGTGAAGTAGTTGTGCGCGCTGCGCCAGGCGACGGCCAGCGCGACCGAGCGGAAGGCCCTCACGTGCGCGCCATCCTCGTGCGCAGCGCCGCCGACGCCCCTGCCAGCGCGATCGCCGCCACCCCGCCGGCGCAGACGAAGCCAAGCATCAGCGCCTCGCGGTCCCAGCCCTCGATCACCAGCGAGCGGATGCCCTCGAGCATGTACGAGACGGGATTCCAGGTCGCCACCGTGCGGAACCAGTCGGTCTCGATCAGGTCGCGCGGCAACGACATCGAGGACAGGAACAGCGCCGCGAACATCAACGGGAACACGCCTTGGACCGCCTCGCCGGAACCGGTGCGCAAGGCGATGAAGGCGCCGATCGCGCCAAAGGCGAGCGAGATCAGCAGCGCCAGCGCCACGATCACCAGCACGCCAGCCGGTCCCGCCGCGATCGTCACGCCCGCGATCAGGCCCGCCACCAGGAAGGTCATGGCCTGGATCAGGCCCAGCGCCAGCACGCCGGCGAGCTGGCCGAGCAGCAGCGCGGTGCGGCGCAGCGGCGTCAGCGACAGGCGGCTGAGAAAGCCCGTCTCGACGTCGTTGGCGACGTTCGTGCCGGCGCTGCTGGCCGCGAACAGCCCGCCCTGGACGAAGGCCACCGCCAGCACGAAGGCCACGTACGAGTCGGTCGGAAAGCCGGGCAGGTCCGTGACCGCGTCGAGGCCGCCACCGTTGACCGCCACCAGCAGCAGCGGGAAGAACAGCGCCGGCACGATCATCGCCGGCTGGCGCAGCGTGCGCAGCACCGAGCGGCGCGCGAGGCTGCCGACCTGGGTCGTGAGCACGGAAATGCCGCCGTGGGCCGGAGCTGAGACGGCGGCGCTCGCGCTGCTCACGCGGCTGCCGCCTCCTCGGGCGCGCGCTCCTGCCGCGCTTCCTCCGCGGCTGCTCCTTCCAGCGAGCGCCCGGTCTTGGCCAGGAACACGTCGTCGAGCGTCGGCGCGTGCAGCTGCAGGTGCTCGAGCTGGATGTTCTCCGCGTCGAGTGCCCGCACGACGTCGGCGAGCTGCGCCTCACCGCCCGACAGGCGCACCGCGGCGCCCTTCGGCGACGCCGACACGGCCTCACCGAAGCGATCGAGCACCTGCCGCATACGCGCCAAGTCGGAGGGCTCGGCCGGAACGACCTCGACGCTGGGCCGCCCGATCTCGTCCTTGAGCGACTCCGGCGTGCCCTCGGCCACCAGCCGGCCGTGGTCGATGATGCCCACGTGGTCCGCCAGCACGTCGGCCTCCTCCAGGTACTGCGTCGTCAGGAAGACCGTCACGCCGTGCTCGGAGGTCAGCCGCTGCACCTCCGCCCACAGCGCACTGCGGCTCTGCACGTCGAGCCCGGTCGTGGGCTCGTCCAGGAACAGGATCCGCGGCTCGTGCACGAGCGCCAGCGCCAGGTCGAGCCGACGCTTCATGCCACCGGAGTACCCCCCGACCTTGCGATCCGCGGCATCGGAGAGCCCGACCCGCTCGAGCAGCTCGTCGCCGCGCCGCACGCGCTCGGCGCGCGGCAGCCCATGCAGCGCCGACTGCAGCCGGATGTGCTCGCGACCGGTCAGGAACGGATCGAGGGCGGCCTCCTGCAGGGCGGCGCCGATCGCCGCGCGCACCTGCGGGCCCTCGCTCACCACGTCGTAGCCACCCACGCGCGCCGTGCCGGCCGTGGGCGGCAGCAGCGTGGTGAGCATGTGCACGCTGGTGGACTTGCCGGCGCCGTTGGGACCGAGGAAGCCATAGACCTCACCCGTCTCCACGCGCAGGTCGATGCCGTCGACCGCACGCGGACCCTTCTTGAACTCCCGGACGAGGCCCTGCGCTTCGATTGCTGCATCGCTCATGGCGGCGCAGGCTAGCAAATAGTTGAGGTTGGCAACTATCGAACGCCGCGACTATGATCCGCCTCGATCATGGCGGACCCCAAGCAGCGCGACCCTGGCGCGGAGGCCTGGCACTCGATGTGGCAGTTCTTCCTCCAGAACAAGAGCCGCATGATCGCCGTGGCTCAGGAGCACGAGCTGACGCCGATGCAGATGCACGCCCTGCGCGTGCTCGAGCCCGATGCCCCGCTGACCATGCGCGCGCTCGCCGAGCTGCTGGTCTGCGATCCCTCGAACGTCACCGGCATCGTCGACCGCCTCACCGCGCGCGGCCTGATCGAGCGGCGCGAGGCACCCCACGATCGACGCGCGAAGCTGCTGGCGGTGACCGCGGAGGGCGAGCGCGTGCGGGAGGACATCGTGCGCCGCATGAGCCAGCCGCCGCCCGGGATCGCCGCCCTGTCGGCGCCCGAGCAGCGGGCGCTGCGCGACCTGATCGGGAAGGCGCTTGCCGTCGACGCAAGCGCCGAGCCGGCAGCGGCCGTTCCCGGCTCGGCCTAGCGTCAGAAGCGCGTCAGCGCGGCGATCCCGCCGCGCTCCTCGAGCGCACTCTCGCGATGGCTCACCGGCAGCAACTCCGCCGACTGCTGGATGGCGAGCTCGATGGCGGCGTCGGCCAATTCGTCGCAGTGGACGAGCGGCGTGCCATCGGCGGGGCAGGCCTCGATGCCATCGGGCCCCAGCCAGCCGCACTCGGGGCAGAGCGTTCCCGGAGTCGAGAAGCTCTGGTCGAGCAGCAGCACCTCCACCCGTCGTTCGTTGAGCGCGCGCAGCGTCTCCTCGAGACCCGCGACCGCACGAGCGCCCTGCTCGACCCGCTCGAGCGCCTCGCGCTCACGCCGCTCCTCGAGCTCATCGAAGCAGGGCTGGACCGCCGCCAGCACGTCTTCGGGCGAGCTGTTCTCGACGTCCACCGACACACGTCCCGCCAGCCGCTCGGCGAGGTAGCCATGCAGCTTCGACTCGAAGTCCGCCGTCACCTCGCGCGGACCGCCGAGCACCAGCCGCTGGAAGGGCCGGCGCTTGAAGTGCCGCAGCAGCACCTCGGCGGTGTGCTTGAGGTGATCGTCCTTCTCCTTCTCGATGCCTCGCTGGTAGCGCGCCTGCGACAGGCCACCCTGGTCGTGCTGGCCGAAGACCTCGTCGTGGATCTGCTCGATCTCGCGCAACCCGTCGGGCGAGCCGCGGAAGATGCGCGCGTCGCGCCGGCTGACGAGCGCGACGCACCAGCGCTCGCGCCGCTCCAGGCGGGCCAGCGGGCCGACGAGCGGCGAGCGGGCGACCGCCACGCGGCTGCTCACGGCCCGCGGGAGCTTGACGGTCTCGAACAGGTCGGCCTGCTCGCAGGCGAAGACGGCCACGGCGTGGGTCCCGGCGGTTGGCAGCTCATCCTCGAGGAAGCCGCGTGCGCGCTCGCGGCTGCGCTCCAACGCCATCTGGTCGTCGTGCTCGAGCTCCTCGTGTCGCTCGCGTACGCGTCGCTCGGCTTCGTCCAGCAGCGAACGAATCGCGGTCGCTCGCGCCGGCGGCGTGGCGAACTCGCTTGGGTCGAGGTTCAAGTACAGACTCAGCACGACCGGCTTGTCGAGCCGAAGCTCGGCGAGCCGGCGCAATTCGTCACGGTCGGGAGCGGCTACCTGCACGGGCATCCCCTTTCGTCATTGTCAGAGGAGTTACCCAAGGGCGCTCCCGGCGTATCTTCGTTACTCGTCGCTTACCCGGGGTAAGAACGAGAGACCGTATCCCCCGCGACGTATCACCCCGCGAGCGATAGTTGTACACGCAAGCACCAGCTTGCTCGCTATACTTTCGATAGCAATCGAACCGTCGAACCGAAGGAGCAACGACGACTGAGGAGCTGATCACCCCCGTGCTGCCCGCCGAGGAGCGCAGCGACGAACGGCCCTCGCTGGAACCGGAAGTCACGACCGACTCCCTCCAGCTTTTCTTCAACGAGGCCCGCCGCCACCCGCTGCTCACCGCCGCCGAGGAGGTAGAGCTCGCCAAGCGCATCGAGCGTGGCGATCTCTCCGCCAAGGACCGCATGATCAACGCCAATCTGCGGCTGGTGATCTCGGTAGCACGCAAGTATCAGGGCCAGGGACTGCCGCTCTCGGATCTCATCCAGGAGGGCATGCTGGGCCTGATTCGTGCTGTCGAGAAGTTCGACTGGCGCAAGGGCTTCAAGTTCTCGACCTACGGCACGCTGTGGATCCGCCAGGCGATCGGCCGCGGCCTGGCCAACTCCGGCCGCACCGTGCGGCTGCCCGTGCACATCGTGGCGCGGGCGCGCAAGATCCAGGACATGGAGCGCAAACTCGCGGCGGAGCTGAACCGTCAGCCGACCGTCGAGGAGATCGCGACCGCCCTGGAGATGGACGTCGACGAGGTGGCGGACATCCGCCGCGCCGACCGCGGACCCGCGAGCCTGGACCAGGGCGTGGGCGAGGACGGCGAGACCTCGCTGGGCGACCTGATCGCCTCCGACTCCCCGCCCGTGGATCAGGAAGTGGCGAGCGAGCTGGACAACCAGCAGCTGCGCGAGGCCGTGGACGGCCTGCCCGAGGTCGAGCGCAACGTGCTGACGCTTCGCTTCGGCCTCGACCGCAGCGAGCCGGTGGCGCTGCGCGAGACCGGGCGCCGGCTGGGCCTCTCGAGCGAGCGCGTACGCCAGCTCGAGGACCGCGCCCTGCGCCGCCTCGCGGCGGACGGCGGCCTCGCCGGTCTACGCGAAGCCGCGTAGACCTCCACTACACAGCAGCAGGATCCGCGACCGGGCCGGTGGCGTCGGAAGGCGTCGCCGGCCCGAGTTGCGTGCGCAGCTCCGCTGCGCGCTCCCGGAACCTCTCGACGTTGCGCAGCTTGATCTCCTCGTAGCCGCGAATCACGTCAGGCAGCTCACAAAGCTCGACCGCGGTCGCATGCGTCTCCGGCGTCAGCCGCGCCAACGCCTCCTCGACCAGCCGCTCATACTCCCCGATCAACGCCCGCTCGGTCCGCCGCACCCGCGCATACCCGAACGGATCAAACGCCGTCCCACGCAGCCGCCGCAGCCCGCGCAGCGCGCGGAAGGCCGGCACGAACCAACCACCGAGCTTCAGCTTCCGCCTCAGCCCCAGCGCCCGCAGCAGCGGCGGATGCAGG
Organism: uncultured Thermoleophilaceae bacterium; assembly: GCA_963734165.1. Lineage (GTDB taxonomy): Bacteria > Actinomycetota > Thermoleophilia > Solirubrobacterales > Thermoleophilaceae > JACVRW01. The sequence continues at coordinate 155,507 of CAVTFZ010000001.1, forward strand.
TTGAACCACACCTTCGCCTCCTCCCCGAACTCCTCCCGCAACTTCACCTGCTCGACCGCATCCAAATGCAGCCGCGCAACCTCGTACTCATCCTTGTACGCCATCAACTTGAACAGATTGCGAGCGACCGCAGCAGTCACCTCAGCGCTTCCAGCAGCATGCGCGCGCACCACGAACTCCACATACCGCCGCGCATACGCACTCCCCTGATACTCCACGAGCTCCGCAGCACGGCCTTGCACAAGCGCATGAAGCTCGGGATCGTCCGCAAACGTGTCTCCGAGGACGGCGACGCATCCCGGGTCCCGGGCCGGGCGGCAGCCCGGGACGGGACCCGTGGTGCGGAGCGCAGATCCGAGGCCACAAGCGTCAGGACCAAAGGCCGCCACAGCCCGCCCCCACCCAAAAGCAGCCAGGTTCTTCTCCACCCCCGCCCCATTCAGCCGAATCGCCTGCTCCAAAGCACCGACAGAGACAGGCAACGCCCCCCGCTGGTAGGCAGCACCGAGCAGCAGCATGTTCGCCGGCATGTGATCGCCGAACAGCCGCTCCGACAGCGCCTGGGCGTCCAGATAGAACCCCTCCCGCGCAGCCGCGTCGATCAGGTCGAGCTGCCCCGACAGCTCCGGGAACCGCTCACCCGGATCGATCACCATCCGTCCCGTCGGCACCGCGCTGGTGGAGACCACCGCGACGGTCCGCTCGGGATGCGCCGTCGCAAGGTTCGTCGCGCTCGACCGCCCCCAGCAGGTCGAACCCGAGATACAGGTCCACGCTGCCGGCCGGCGTCTTGCTCGCCACCGGCAGCGGCTCGCGCGAGATGCGCAGGTCCGAGACCACCGGGCCGCCCTTCTGCGACAGGCCGGTCTGGTCGAGGCCGGAGGCGTGCAGGCCGTCGATCAGCGCCGCCATGCCGAGGATCTGGTTGACGGTCACAACGCCCGTGCCGCCGATGCCGAGCATGCGCACGGCGAACTCGCGCTCATCGACGACCGACTGCGGCTCGGGCAGCGGCACCGGCGGGTCGGGGACGCGGCGCTCGGCCTTCCAGCCCGGCACGACGGTGACGAACGACGGGCAGTCCCCCTCGACGCACGAGTAGTCCTTGTTGCACGAGGCCTGGTGGATCTGCGTCTTGCGCCCGAACTCGGTCTCGACCGGCATCACGCTGAGGCAGCCGGACTTCTTGCCGCAGTCGCCGCAGCCCTCGCAGACGCGCTCGTTGATCCAGACCCGCTCGGCCGGCTCCGGCGCCTTGCCGCGCTTGCGCTTGCGGCGCTTCTCGGCCGCGCACTCCTGGTCGTGGATCAGCACGGTGACGCCCTCGACGGCGGCCAGCTCGCGCTGGGCGTCGAGCAGCGCGTCGCGCCCGCGCAGCTCGGCGATGCGGGCGAGCTTGACGCCGCGGTAGCGCCGCGGCTCCTCGGCCGTGACGATCACTCGCTTGACGCCCTCGAGCTCCAACCAGTGCGTCAGGGCCGGCACGCTCAGCTGGCCCTCGATCGCCTGGCCGCCGGTCATCGCGACGTGCTCGTTGTAGAGCAGCTTGTAGGTGACGTTCACTCCCGCGGCGACGGCGGCGCGAATCGCCAGCGAGCCGGAGTGATGGAAGGTGCCGTCGCCGAGGTTCTGCACGAGATGGCGGTCGTCGGTGAACGGCGCCTGGCCGATCCACTGGGCGCCTTCGCCGCCCATCTGAGTGATGCCGGTGAGGTCGCCCTTGCCCTCGGGGTTCAGCACGACCATCGTGTGGCAACCGATGCCCGCCCCCACGAGCGTGCCGTCGGGAGCGGCGGTAGAGGTGTTGTGCGGGCAGCCCGAGCAGAAGAACGGCGTGCGTTGCGCCGCCATTGGTAGCGGCCCCGGCCGCCGAGCGATCTCATCCAGCCGCCGCACGTGGGCCTCGACCGAGTCGATCCGCACGCGCTGGGCCAGCCGCGCCGCGACGGTCCGGGCGATCACGTCCGCATCGAGGTCCAGCTCGATCGGAAGCAGCCGCTCGCCCCGCTCGTCGCGCTTGCCGACCACGCGCGGCGCGTTTGCGCTGCCGTAGAGCAGCTCCTTGAGCTGGGTCTCGACGAACGGGCGCTTCTCCTCGATCACCAGCAGCTCGTCCAGGCCGCGCGCGAAGTCGCGCACGATCTGCGGCTCGAGCGGCCAGATCATGCCGAGCTTGAGCAGCCGCACCCCGGCGCGCTCGAGCGCGCGCTCGTCGAGGCCGAGGTTGCGCAGCGCGTGGCGCAGGTCGTAGTAGCCCTTGCCGGCGCAGACGATGCCCAGCCAGGCGTCGCGCGTGCCCTCGCTGCGATTGACGCCGTTCTCGCGGGCGTAGGCCAGCGCCAGCTCGGTGCGCGGCCCGAACAGGGAGCGCTCGAGCTCGAGCGCGAACGGCGGCAGCAGGCGGGCGTGCGGCTGGTGCTCGTAGCCGAGCTCGGGCAGGACGGGGCTGACGCGGTCGGGCCCGACCTCGGCGGTGCTGAGCCCGTCGGCGACGTTCGTGACGACCTTGAAGCCGCTCCAGAGACCCGAGGCCCGCGAGCAGGCGTAGGCGTGCAGGCCGAGGTCGAGCACGTCCTGCACATCGCCGGGGAAGAAGACCGGCATGTTGAAGCTCGCGAGCTGCGTCTCGGAGGCGCTCGGCAGCGTCGAGGACTTGGAGGCGGGGTCGTCGCCCACCACCGCCAGCGCGCCGCCGCTGCGGCTCACGCCGACGTAGTTGCCGTGGCGCAGCGCGTCGGCGGCCCGGTCGAGGCCGGGCGCCTTGCCGTACCACATGGCGAGCACGCCGTCGTAGCGCGCGCCGGGCAGCTGGGTGGCCAGCTGACTGCCCCAGGCGGAGGTGGCTCCGAGCTCCTCGTTGAGACCCGGCGCGTGGTGCACGTGATGCTCCTCGCAGAGCGCGCGATTGCGCGCCAGCTCTCTGTCGAGCCCGCCGAGCGGGGAGCCCTGATAGCCCGAGACCAGCGTGCCGGTGTGCAGACCTCGCCGACGATCGGCGCGGTGCTGGTCGAGCAGGACGCGTACGAGCGCCTGGACGCCGGTGAGCAGCACCCGGCCCCGATCGAGCAGGTATCGGTCTTCGAGCCGCACGTCCCGGCGCTCGCGACGCGTTCCGTCTGCCCCTGGACGCTCGAAGCGGCTGCCCTGCCGAGCTGCGGCGGTGGGGCGCTCACGTAGGGCCGTCGGGGTCATACACCTCTCCTCACGGGTCGATTGGGAAAGCGACCTTACCAATCGTGGCACATTGAAGCCTGGTAGTCCACGATTGTTGATACAAGGTCGGACGGGGTATATGGTCAATGACCATGACCATTGCTTCCCAGTCCACCCCCGCTCCAACCGCCACCCAGCTCCACGACGACGATCACGAACGCATCGTGGTCAGGCAGGACCCCCGCACGGGCCTGCGCATGATCGTCGCGGTGCACTCCACGGCGCTCGGCCCGGCATTGGGAGGACTGCGTCTCAAGCGGTACCCGGGCGGTCTGCGCGAAGCGCTCGACGACGTGATGGCGCTCGCCCGCACGATGACGCTCAAGGCGTCCGCCGCGGGACTCGATCTCGGCGGGGGCAAGGCCGTGATCCTCGACGACGGCGACACCGGCGCACGCGAGGCGCGCCTGGAGGAGGCCGCCGAGGCGATCGACGAGCTCGGTGGCGCATACATCACCGCGGAGGACATCGGCACCACGCCTGCGGACATGGACGTGCTGGCCCGGCACACGCGGTACGTGGTCGGTCGCCCCGTCGAGAGCGGAGGCGTGGGCGACCCCTCGCCGGTCACGGCCGAGACGGTCTTCCGCGCGCTGCGTCGCGGCGTGCAGGCGGCCACGGGCTCGGAGGATCTGGAGGGGCGACGGGTCGGCGTCGTCGGGCTCGGAAAGGTCGGCTATCCCCTCGCCGCGGCCCTCGCGGCGGCTGGAGCGCGCGTCGTGGCGTGCGACCTCGACGCCGCGCGCGCGGAGCGCTTCGCGGCCGAGCACGGCGGGGAGATCGCCCCGTCCGCCGAGGCGATCCTCGGACTCGAGCTGGACGTGCTCGCGCCCTGCGCGGCGGGCGGCATGATCGACGAGGCGCTGGCCCGCTCGATCGACTGCGGCGTCGTGGCCGGGGCGGCGAACAACCCGCTCACCAGTCGTGCCGTCGCGCGCACGCTGCACGCGCGAGACATCCTCTACGTGCCCGACTTCCTCGCCAACTGCGGGGGGCTGATCCATGTCGCGGCCGAGTGGCATGGCGAGCACGGACCACGCGTCGAGGAGTCGATCGCCCGTGCCATGGACCGCCTCGACTGCGCGCTCGAGACCGCCCAGCGCGAGGGCACCACGCCGGTCGAGGTGGCCGAGCGTCAGGCGCTCGAACGGGTGGACGCCGCGCGGGCATGAGCCCTGCCGTGCTCCTCGCCGACCGGCGGTATGCTCGCGGCTTGGAGCGCTCGTTCGAGCCAGTCGCCACGCGCAGGACCTTCGAGGAGGCGGTCGAGCAGATCGCCGAGAAGATCAAGGGCGGCGATCTCCACACCGGCGATCGGCTGCCGTCCGAGCGCGAGCTGGCGGCCCAGATGCGCATTAGCCGGCCGACGTTGCGCGAGGCGATCAAGGTGATGACCGAGGCCGGTGTGCTCGAGGTCCGTCGCGGTCAGTCGGGCGGCATCTTCGTCGCCTCCGAGCTCGTGCCGCGCGAGCTGGTGCGCACGCGCCAGGAGATCCGCTTCAGCGAGGTCGCCGGCGTGCTCGAGGCGCGCCGGCTGCTCGAACCGCGCGTCGCGCAGCTGGCCGCGGTGCACGCGAGCGAGGACGACTTCGCCGCCATGGGCCAGACGATCGAGCGCAAGCGCGAGCTGGCGGCGAGCGACGACTTCCTGCGCAACGAGGACCTGTTCCTCCAGCTCGATCTCAAGTTCCACCTGGCGATGGCGCGCGCGACGCGCAACGGGACGATCGTCTCGCTGATGCGCTCGCTGCTGCGCCATCTGGAGATCGCGCGCGACATGGCGATGCACGCCCCGCTCGTGCCGGATTGGACGATCGACATCCACGAGCGCACGCTGTCGGCGATCCGGGCCGCCGACTTCCCGCTGATCGAGTCCGTGATGGACGAGCACCTCGCCCAGCTCGAGCAGATCTGGGAGAAGGAGACCGGGCGCGGCCTCGTCCGCCCGCTGCCCGACTTCCTCCAGCCGGTCGCCGAACGCTCGCGCGCCCTGCGCATGGGCTAGCGCCGCAGCGCCGCCGTAATCGCGCTCAGTCCTCCGCGAACGCGCGTCGCTCGGCCTCGCGCGCCTCGTCGTCGAACTTGAAGTGCTTGACGACGTTGGTCACATAGGCCTGGTCGCGAGCGATCCCGCTGCCTCCAGGCCGCGATCGAGCTCACGACCCGCGGGACCGACGAACGGCCTCCCCTCGCGGTCCTCGCGATCGCCGGGCTGCTCGCCCACCAGCATCACCTCGGCGCGCTTGAGCCCCTCGCCGAACACCGTCTGCGTCGCCGGCCGCCAGAGGTGACATCCGCGACAGCTCGCCGCCGCCTGCCTCAGTGCATCGAGCGTCCGGCGGTCGGGCAGGAATGGCGTAGCGTCGTTGGGCTCCTCCATGATCGTTTGACCTACCGGCCTGGGCGCCGGATACGCTGCGCCGATGGCCGGCCCCCTGCTCGTAGTCGACGCCCCTTCGATCCTCTTCCGCGCGTTCTACGCGTTGCCGACGTCGATCGAGGACGACAGCGGCAAGCCGGTCAACGCGCTGCTCGGCGGAGCGAACCTGATCCTGCAGGAGGTCGAGCAGCACGATCCCCGCGCGATCGTGCTCTGCTTCGGCCCGGACGCAGCGCACTACCGCGTCGAGCTCTACGAGGGCTACCACGCAGACCGTCCCGAGGTGCCCGCGGAGCTGGCACCCCAGTTCGCGGATGCGGCCCCCTTCTACGGCGCCTTCGGCTGGGAGGTGGCCACGCACAACTCGCTCGAGGCGGACGACCTGCTGGGCGCCTACGCTCGGGCCGAGGTCGCCGGTGGCGGGCGGGCGCTGGTGATGACCGGCGATCGCGACATGTTCCAGTGCGCCGGCGAGCGCGTGACGGTCCTCTACGTGCGTACCGGCTCAGAGGCGCCGAGCAGGTCGACCCCGCTGGGGTACGCGAGCGCTATGGCGTCGCGCCGGAGCAGGTGCCGGACTTCATCGCCCTACGCGGCGACCCCTCCGACGGCATTCCCGGCGCGAAGGGCATCGGCGAGAAGACCGCGGCCGAGCTGCTCAACCGCCACGGCTCGCTCGATGCCGTCTTGACCGCCGCGGTGCGCGAGTCCAAGCCGAGCGTGCGCCGGGCGTTGCTGGAGGATCCCGACCGCCTGCGCGCCTTCCGGGAGATCGCGACGCTGCAAGCGGTCGACGTGACGCTGCCGCCGGATCGGACGACCGACTTCACGCGCGCGGCCGCCGCCGCCCGCGCTCGGGGGATGAAGCGGCTGGCCGAGCGCTTGGAGCGCGCGGCCAGCGGTTGAGGTACGTGTGGCCGCGGCGTTCCACCGCGGCCACACACACGAACTCAGGCCTTGGCCTTGGCCTTGCGGCGATTGCCCTGCTTCGAGCCGTTGGTGCCCTGGCCGTCACCGGCGGCCGTGGTCTCGAAGTGCATGATCGCGAGCTTGGTGTTGATCCCTTCCTCGCCACTGTCGGCGCGGCGGTTGGCGCTCTCGGCCTCGAGACGCATCGCGTCCTCGACCACGCCCTGGAGGATCTCGTTGAGCTCCTCCCACGCCTGCTCGTCGAGCAGCAGCGACGTGCGGCTGAGGTGCCGATCGGATCGCGCCTCGAAGACGCCCTCCTCCATCGCCTTGGACACGTCGCCCCAGATCGAGTCGAGCGCCAGGTCGGAGATGGCCTGGCGAGCCGACTGGGGCAGCTTGGTCCAGTCGCGGTCGGAGAAGAACGGGCGGGTCACGGCGCGGTAGTAGTGCTCGATCGCGCCGCGGCGCGGCGCCGTGTCGACCAGCTCGACGCAATCGAGGTTGAGCAGCGCGCGGACGTGGTAGCTCACGTTGCCGAGCGGTTCCTTCATGTACTCCGCGATCTCGTTTGGGCTCGCCACGCGTTCGTTGAGGATCTGCAGGATGCGGGCGCGTACAGGGTGGGAAAGCGCCTTGGCTATGCGTTGATCGACGACTTCGGTCGCCTGCTTGTTCACGGAAGACTCCTTTGGCTCTAGGACGGGACTCGGGCGGGACTGGGGTTGGTTGCTAATCATACCTATTCCTCTAAGCGTTTCCTAATCGCTGCAGGGGAGCGGGGGCGGGGGATGCCGCGCAGTCGCAAGGGGCTTCCGATGCCGAAAAGTTGTAAGGATCAGATGCACCAGTCATCCTTTCCAGAGCGCTGGACCTACTGTCCCCTACCCCCGGAAAGGAGCTTGAAGCATCCCAGCCAGCCCCACGGCATCCAGGCGGCTCGACGGGCCGCCCCCCGGAAGAAAAGAATCGCCAGAGAAAGCGCTCAAGAGCGGGCTACTCGCCCTCGCCCTCGCATCGGCCCTACGTACGGCCGACCCTCCAACTCGAACCCGAGCCCCCGCCGGAGTTCTGGCCGCCCTTCTTCGAGGCGTTCGGGGTGTTGGCGATCTTGGCGGCGCGCTCCTTGCTCATGCCCTTCTTGCGCAAGCCCTCGTACTGCTTGTCGTCCTTGACGCTCGGACCATGATCCTTCGTCATCGGAGCCTCTCCTTGTCGATCGGGTGGTTTCGTACCCCACCGCGAGGCTCGCAACACTTCAAGTGGAGACGGTGGGAATCGAACCCACGTCCGCGGGCGCGTGAAGGACAGCTTCTACGAGCGTAGCCGGCGGTCTGAGTCTCGCCTTCCGGTCGCCCCGCCGGCGGGGTCGCGGATGGCCAGCCCTCTTGGTGTCCCCACCGCGACGAGGGCGAGCGCGGCGGGCGAGCCCGTTATCTGATGCCGGACATCTCCCCCACGGGCCGAGGGGAGGCCGACAGCTCTAGGTCCTAGTGTTTGCTAGGCCGCGAGCGCGAAATCGTGGTCACGATCCGCACGTATTGGTTTCCCGGTGGTTTTACGAGGCCTACCGGGGACCTCGACTCGCAACTGTCCCCACGAAACGACCACGTCGAAGCCTGTCGTCCCCTAGGGATCGTCAAGTCTAGACCGCGCCCTTCGCTACGACCAGCCCGGTAGGCTGCGCCGCCGTGCAGCGCTCGGGTCTAGCTCGTTACGGCAATGGCGGCTTCTGGATCGTCGCGGGAGTCATGCACTTCGTGATCCCGCGCGCCTACGAGGCGATCGTGCCGCCGTCGCTGCGGCGCTGGAAGCGCGAGCTCGTGATCGCCAGCGGGGTGGCCGAGATCGCCGGCGGCCTGGCGGCCCTACCCGAGCGGACGCGCCGTCCGGCTCGCTGGTGGCTGCTGGCTACGCTCGCCGCCGTCTATCCCGCCAACGTGCACATGGCGCTGCATCCCGAGGAGTACAAGCGGATCCCGGCGGCGGCACTGTGGGCGCGGCTGCCCGTCCAGGGTCTGTTTGCGCTGCTGACTTGGCGCGGCACCCGTTAGGGCCGCCCCCTAGGGACAATTCCCGATGGTGGATCCCGCGTCTGGGCGGGAGCCTCATTGGCGTCAATCGAAACGCCATCGGAGGCCATCATGGACATGCACGACGAGACCCCTCGAGACGACGACGCGAGCCGAGGAGCAAGCCGATCGGAGCAGGCCGCCGAGCCCGCGCCGGCGGCGACGCCGCGCTCTATCGCTCGCGCGACGACCGTGTGCTCGGCGGCGTCTGCGCCGGCGTCGCGCGCTACTTCAACATCGACCCGGTGATCGTCCGCGTGGTCGCGGTCGCGGCCACGTTCTTCGGCGGCGTCGGCATCCTGCTCTACCTCGCGGCGCTGCTGCTCGTGCCGGACGAGCGGGGTCATGATCGCCGCGGACGCGTCGAGCTTTCGCGGCAAGGTGCTGATCGGCGTCGCGGGAGTGCTGCTGTTCGTCGCCGTTGCGGCGGCGGTTCCATGGGGTTGGGGCGACTGGTTTCTCCCCGGATTCCTCTTCCCCCTTGCCTTTCTGGCGCTTCTCGGGCTCGGAGCCTGGTGGCTCGTCCAAGGCTCGTCCGGCCGTGACCGCAGCGAGCCGGCGAACGTCCTGCGCGCGCTGCTGCTCGCCTTCCTCCTGCTCGTGGCCTGCGCCGTGCTCGCGCTCGGCTCTGCCTGGGCGTCGGCGGTCGGCGGGGACGAGGTCGTCGCCGGGCTGGTCATCGCGGCCGGCGCGATGCTGGTCGCCGGCGCCTTCCTGGGCCGCGTGCGTTGGCTGATCCTGCCGGCGCTGGCGGTCGCGCTGCCGCTGGCGCTGGTGTCCGCCGCCGGCATCGAGGTCGACAACAGCGTCGGCGAACGCGACTACCGACCGGCCAGCGCCGCCGACGTGCGCGACCGCTACGAGCTCGGCATGGGCAGCCTCGTGCTCGACCTGCGCGACACCGACCTGCCCCCCGGCGATCACCGTGTCGACCTCAAGGTCGGCATCGGCGAGGCGCTGCTGCTGGTGCGAGAGGGCGTCTGCGTGGCGAGCGCCGCGGAGGTGGGGCTCGGCCTGGTCGAGGTCTTCGACCAGGACAACGAGGGCGTCGACGTCAGCTGGGACGACCACCGCGACGCTCCGCCGGACACGCCGCGGGTGCTCGTCGACGCCGACGTCGGCATCGGCACCTTCGAGGTCGACCACGAGCGCTACGGCCACTGGGATCGGGACTCCTTCCATGACGACGAGGACGGCTCCGACCGCAACGGCTGCAAGGGCGATCGTGCCTAGGCCGGACCCCGTCGCGCTGGTCGCCGGCCTGGCGATCGCCGCCTTCGGCGTCGTGCTGCTGCTCGACGGCTCCGGCACGCTCGACCTGCGCTTCGGCGCCATCGCCCCGATCACCTGCGCGGTGGTCGGGGCGATCCTGCTTGACCAGCGGCCTCAGCCGGCGCGGCTGAGGCCGCTCGGGCATCATCGACGCATGGAGAGCGGCAGCCTGCGCACGCTGCGGCGCGACGTCGACCACCGCGTCGTCGGCGGGGTCTGCGCCGGGCTGGCGCGCAGCATCGGGCTCGACCCGCTGATCCTGCGCGTCGCCTTCGTGGCGGCGGCCGTGGCGGGCGTGGGCATCCCGGCGTACGTCGTAGCCTGGGCGGTGCTGCCGGCCGAGGGAGGCCGGGCGCCGGTGGCGCGGCTGTTGAGCGGTCGCGCCGCGGTCGAGGTCGCGCTCGGCGTCGGCCTGCTCGTGCTCGCCGCGATGCTGACGATGCGCGAGCTGGGCATCTGGTTCTCCGACGCGATCGCCTGGCCGCTGGTGCTGATCGCGGCCGGCGGCGCGCTGCTGTGGCGCCAGTCGCTCGGCGGGTCGCGCACGGGCGGGGAAGCGGACGAGCCGCCGACCGCGACGCTCCTGCGCGAGCCGGCGAGCGCCGAGAGTGGCGGTGCTGACGCGGCGAGGGTCGCCCCGCGTGGCACGAGCGGCGGGGATGCGGCCGGCGCGGCGCCCCAGCGGGAGCGGGCGGCGGCGGTCTCGCGCATCGGCGTCGGCGTTGCGCTGGTGATCGCCGCCGGGTTCGTCTTCCTCCAGGCGACCGGGGCGCTCAGCGCCGCCCGCGACGTGCTGCTGGCGGTGCTGGTCGTGGTGATCGTGCTGGCGGTGATCCTGGCGCCCCTGATCCTGCGGCTCGTGCGCTCGCTGACCGAGGAGCGGGCGCGACGGATTCGCTCGCAGGAGCGGGCGGAGGTCGCGGCGCACCTGCACGACTCGGTGCTGCAGACGCTGGCACTGGTCCAGCGGCGCTCGCACGAGCCGGGCGAGGTCGCCCAGCTGGCGCGGCGCCAGGAGCGCGAGCTGCGAGCCTGGCTGGCGGGACGGCCCGCGCCCGGTCAGGCGGCGACGCTCGGAGCCGCGTTGGAGGCAGCCGCTGCCGAGGTCGAGGAGCGCCACGGCGTGCCGATCGAGGTGGTCGCGGTCGGCGATCGTGGGCTCGATCACGACGTGGAGGCCGTGGTCGCCGCCGCCCGCGAGGCGATGACCAACGCGGCGAAGTTTGGTGGCGGCTCGGCGGTGGACGTGTACGCCGAGGCGACGGACGGCCGGCTGGCGGTGTTCGTGCGCGACCGTGGTCCGGGCTTCGACCCCGCGACGATCCCCGCGGATCGGCGGCGGGGTGCGCGAGTCGATCGTCGGCCGGATGGAGCGGCACGGCGGGCATGCGACGATCACCAGCGACCCCGAGACGGGCACCGAGGTCGAGCTCGTGCTGGAATCGGCGCGATGACCGGGCGGAGCACGGCGGTGCGGCGTGCGCGGAGCACCGCGCGCGGGGCGGCGCGATGACCGAGCCGCGCGTGCTGATCGTGGACGACCATGCGCTGTTCCGCGCCGGCGTGCGCGCCGAGCTGGAGGCGCTGCTCGAGCTCGTGGGCGAGGCTGGCACCGTGGACGAGGCGGTCGCGGCGATCGCGGCGGAGCGCCCGGACGTCGTGCTGCTCGACGTGCACATGCCCGACGGGGGCGGCGTCGAGGTGATCAGGCGCGCCAGCGCCACCGGCGATCCGCCGCTGTTCCTCGCCCTGTCGGTCTCCGACGCGGCCGAGGACGTGATCGCCACCATCCGGGCGGGCGCGCGTGGCTACGTGACCAAGAGCATCTCCGGCGACGAGCTGGCGGACGCGGTCAGGCGCGTCCACGGCGGGGACGCCGTCTTCTCCCCTCGCCTCGCGGGCTTCGTGCTCGACGCCTTCGCCGGCGGCGCGCCCCGCGCCGCCGAGGGCACCGATCCTGAGCTGGAGCAGCTGACGCCGCGGGAGCGCGAGGTGCTCCAGCACATCGCGCGCGGCTACATGTACAAGGAGATCGCGCTGCGGCTGGAGATCTCGCCGAAGACCGTCGAGGCGCACGTGTCCTCGGTGCTGCGCAAGCTCCAGCTGTCGACCCGGCACGAGCTGACGCGCTGGGCCGCCGAGCGAAACTTGTAGGAAGCCAACAAAAAGGGCTGCGCAGCCGGTGAGGGTGCCGACGAGTCAGACGCACTCGGATTGGGAAATCCTCTAACTCATGACGACCGCCACTGCCTCCGCCTCCGCTTCCGCGCAGACCCACGGCACCGGGATGTCGACCATCGAACGGATCGGCAACGTGATCGGAGTGGTCGTGCCCTTCCTGGGCTTGATCGCCGCGGTGGCGCTGCTCTGGAACAGGCCGTCGACTGGATCGACATCGGCATCCTCGTCGGCACCTACCTGCTCTGCGGCTTCGGCGTCACGGTCGGCTACCACCGACTGCTCACCCACCGCGCCTTCCAGACCTTCAAGCCGCTCGAGTACACCTTCGCCGTCCTGGGTTCGATGTCGGTCCAGGGTTCGGTGCTCGACTGGGTCGCCGACCACCGCAAGCACCACGCGCACACCGACGAGGAGGGCGATCCGCACAGCCCGCACGTCGGCCACGGCTCGGGACTCCCCGGCCTCTGGCACGCGCACGTCGGCTGGCTGTTCGAGACCCACGGTCAGGCGGACTGGAGGAAGTACGCGGCCGACCTCTACGAGGACCCGGGCATGCGCCGGATCACGCGCATGTTCCCCCTGCTCGCGCTGCTGAGCGTGCTGATCCCGACGGCGCTCGGCTGGGCCCTGCACGGCTTCACGGCCAGCGGCGCGCTGCAGGGCCTGGTCTGGGGCGGGCTGGTGCGGATCTTCTTCCTGCACCACATCACCTGGTCGGTCAACTCGATCTGTCACTTCTTCGGCCAGCGGCGCTTCGACGTCGAGGACAAGTCGACGAACGTCGCCTGGCTGGCGCTGCCCTCGCTGGGCGAGGCGTGGCACCACAACCACCACGCCTTCCCCCGCTCGGCCTCCCACGGCCTGCGCGGACGCGAGCTGGACATATCGGCCGCCATGATCGCCGGGCTGGAGAAGGCCGGCCTGGCCTGGAACGTGGTGCGGATCTCTGGCGAGCGCCAACAGCAGAAGCTCGCCGACACGAGTGGCAGCCGGGGTGCGGGAGCCCCGGCTGCCTCTGCTCAGTAGCGCTCGCTGAGCTCTCGCTGCACTTCGCGCTTCTGCTCGCGATCCTTGATCGAGCGGCGCTTGTCGAACATGTCCTTGCCGCGGGCGAGCGCGATCTCGACCTTGGCGTTGGGACCGTTGAAGTAGACGCGCGTCGGCACCAAGGTGAGGCCCTTCTCGGCGGTCTGGCCGATCAGCCGCTCGATCTCCTTGCGGTGCAGCAGCAGCTTGCGCGGGCGCTCGGGCTCGTGGTTCTCGCGCGCGGCCGGCTTGTAGGGGGCGACGTGCATGTTGCGCAGCCAGACCTCGCCGTCACGCACCTCGGCGTAGGCGTCCTTGAGCTGGACGCTGCCCTCGCGCATGGCCTTGACCTCCGAGCCCTGCAGCACGATGCCGCACTCGTACCTGTCGAGCAGGTGGAAGCGGAAGCTCGCCTGCCGGTTGGTCGCCACGTCGCCGGGCGCCGCCTTGCGCTTCTTCTTGGCCATCAGCGCTACGAGTATGCACCGGCAGGCGCGAGATCGACTCTGCCGCGTGGAGCCTCGATCCGCTCCACGAGCACGTCGAGCGAGTCGCCGAGCCGCAGCTGGCGGCCGGAGTCCTCGGCCACGAGCGCCGTGCGGAACTCGTTCAGGGTCCACCAGTCGCGCAGCCGCCGGCTGGGCAGGAAGCCCTCGAAGCCCTCCTCGCCGAAGCGCACGAACGCGCCCTTCTCGATCAGCCCGACCACCTCGCCCTCGAAGGCCGGCGGCGTCACGGGGTCGGCGTCGGCGAGGCGCCGCTGCAGCAGGAAGGCGCGGCAGACGTCGTCGGCCGCGCGCTCGATCTTCATCGCCTCGCGCTCGACCTCCGAGCAGTGCACGCCGACGTCGGGCAGCTCGTGCGGTGGCGCGGCCGCCTGGTCGAGGCCAAGGCCCTGCAGCAGCGCCCGGTGGGCGACCACGTCGGGATAGCGCCGGATCGGGGAGGTGAAGTGCAGGTAGCGCGGGCTGGCGAGGCCGGCGTGGCCGAGGTTGCGCGGGCTGTAGTAGGCCTGCTTGAGCGAGCGCAGCACGAGCGTCGGCAGCGCCTGGCGCCCGCGCGCCTCGCGGGCCACGATGCGCGAGGCCTCCGCGGCCACGTCCGCGGCCTGCTGGGGCGTCATGTGGTCGGGCACGGGCGGCGTCGGCACGTCCAGGCTGGCCAGCTGGTCGATCATGAACGCCACGGCGCTCGGGTCCGGGCGCTCGTGGACGCGGTAGAGCGTGGGCAGCTTGGCGTCCGCCAGGTAGCCGGCCACCTGCTCGTTGGCGAGGATCATCAGCTGCTCGATCAGCCGGTGGGACTCGGTCTGCTGCTCGGAGCGCACGCCGACGACGTGGCCCTCGGCGTCGAACTCGAACACCTGCTCGGACGAGCCGACCTCGAGCGCGTCGCGGCGCTCGGCGAGAGCGGCTGCGACGGCGCGCGCGGCCTCGAGCGGCGCCGCCCAGGGCTCCTCGGCACGCTCGCGCCCGGCGAAGATCGCGTCCACCTGCCCGTAGGTGAGGCGCACGTCGCTGCGCACGCGCGAGCGATGGAAGACGACGCTCAGCACGTCCGCGCCCGCGAGCTCCATCTCGACCGTGACGGCCAGCTTCTGCTCGCCCGGCCGCAGCGAGCAGGCCTGGTTGGAGAGCACCTCGGGCAGCATCGGCTCGACCGCCCCGGGCACGTAGACGCTGGTGGCGCGCCGCAACCCCTCGGCGTCGAGCGCATCGCCGGGACGCAGGTAGGCGGTCACGTCGGCGATGTGCACCCACAGGCGTACCCGCTCGCCCTCGCGCCGGGCGGAGATCGCGTCGTCGAAGTCGCGCGCGTCGTCGGGATCGATGGTGAAGGTCGGCAGCTCGGTGAGGTCGACGCGCGCGTCGTGGGCGTAGGGCTCAAGCGTGGCGGCCTGGGCCTCGTTGGTGGCCGAGCGGGCGTAGGCGCGGTGCAGGCCGCGATCGAGCATCAGCCCCTCGAGCACGTCGCGGGCCACGTCGGGGCGGCCGAGGCGACGGATCACCCGTGCGCCGCGCTTGCCCGAGCCGACGAGCACGAGGTCGCCAAGGCCTGCGCCCTGTGGCTCGACTGCGCTGCGCGGACCATGCCCGAACAGCGGCTCGCCGACCAGGAAGCGCCCCTGCTTCTCGAGCACGGCCACGAGCGGGGCCAGCGGTCGGCGTCCGCGCGGACCGGCTCCGCGTGGCTGGCGACCGTGGCGGGTCGCGGGGCTCACCGGCGCTGCTTGCGCAGCGTGTCCAGCGCCACGGGCAGCGCCTCGTCGCGAGCCGTCTTCGGGTCGTCCTTGGCTCGCACCTCCGGCTCGATGCCCTGTTTGGTGATCGTCTCGCCACCGGGCAGGTAGTAGTTGGCCACCGTCAGGTCGAGGATGCCGCCGTTCGAGAGCTCCTCGACCTCCTGCACGAGTCCCTTGCCGAAGGTGTTGACGCCGACGACGGTCGCCCGATGGCGGTCGCGCAGGGCGCCGGTGACGATCTCGGAGGCGCTCGCGCTGCCCCCGTCGACCAGCACGACGACGGGTATTTTGGCGTCGATGGCGTCGCCCTGAGCGGTCTGCGTCTGCTCCGGACGCGCGCGGCCGCGCACCGAGACGATCTTGCCCTTCTCGACGAAGATGCTCGAGACGAGCACACCCTCGGTCAGCAGGCCGCCGGGGTTGCCGCGCAGGTCGAGCACGATGCCCTTGGCTCCCTGCTCGAGCAGCTTGTCGATCTTCGCCCGCAGCAGGCCGTGCGCCCCGGAGCTGAAACTCACGAGCTTGACCACGCCGAGCTTCGTGCCGTCGCGCATGACGACCTTCCCGGCCACGATCGGCACCTGCACCCGCTTGCGCGTCAGTGTCAGCGTGCGGCTGCGCTTGGACTCTGCCCTCGTCACGTCGAGTTTGACGGTGGTGCCGGGCTCGCCCTTGATCCGCGCGGTCGCGAGATCGCTGTCGAGGCCCGCGATCGAGCGTCCGTTGACCGCCGTGATCACGTCCCCGCGCACGATGCCGGCCGTCTTGGCGGGCGAGCGGTCGAACACGCTCAGCACCTTCAGCCCGCGGGCGTCCCGTTCGACGGTCATGCCGACGCCGCTGAAGGCGCCCGAGACCGAGTCCTGGAACTCGCTTGCCTCATTCGGCGAGAGATAGTGCGAGTACGGGTCGTCGAGCGCGTTGACGATGCCCTTCAGCGACGCGTCCTCGAGCTTGCCGTCGTCGACCCGCTTGTAGAAGTTGTCCTCGATCTCCCCCAGGAGCTCGGCGCGCAGCGCGCGCTCGTCGTCGACCAGGGCGTCGCGGATCGGGCCGGGCAGATCCTCGGGGTGCCCGCCGAGCCAAATCCCCACACCCATCGCCAGGACGGCGCAGAGGAACGCGATCAGTGCGGAGCGGGCCGAATGCACGATCCGTTGAGGGTAGAGGCGACGCTCTGAACCGCGTCTAAACGCGCAGGAAGCGTCGCAGCGTGATGCCGCTGCCTAGTGCGGAGACCGTGACGCAGGCGAGCATCAGGATCACGATCAGCAGCGGGAAGTTGATCGTGTCCGGCGCTGCCAGCAGCTCGAAGCGAGCCGAGAGCGGGTCGATGAAGGTCTCCTTGGCGATCGTCAGCAACAGCGCTGCGAGCAGCCCGGCCAGGAAGCCGACGATCACGCCCTCGATCACGAACGGCCAGCGGATGAACCAGTTGGTCGCGCCGACGAGCTTCATCACCTCGACCTCGCGCCGGCGGGCGAAGATCGAGAGCCGGATCGTGTTCGCGATCAGCGCGACCGAGGCGAACAGCAGCAGCACCATCAGGCCGCCGGTGAGGATCTTCACGAGGCCGGTCGCCGAGAGGATCTTGTCGGTGTCGTCCTTGCGGTTGCGGACCTCGTCGATCGCAGCGAGCTGCGGCTGCCCGCGGGGCGCGAGCCGGTCTACGATCGTCTGGATCTCGTCCGGGTCGTCCGGGGTCACGCGATAGGAGGCCGGTAGCGGGTTCGAGCCGAGCAGCTCGGCGCCCTCCTTGAACGCGCGCGGGCTCTCGGCCTTGGCGTGCTCGAGCGCCCGCGCCTTGGAGATGTACTCGACCTCCTTGACGTTGCTCGTGCCTTCGAGCGCCGTGCGCAGCTCCGAGCGCTCGGCCGCGGTGGCGGAGTCCTTGACGAACACGTCCACGACGACGCGGCTGCGCACCTCGTTGGCGGTGCCGGTGGTGGCCTGCGTGATCGGGATGAACACGCCCAGCACGAGCGCGGTCAGCAGCACCGTCAGCAGTGCCGCGAGCGCCGGGGCCGAGCTGCGCCGCAGGCCGCGCAGCGCCTCCTGGAGGAAGAAGCCGAAGCGCATCAGTTCGGGTGGCCCTCGATGCCCACGCCGAGCTCGCCGCGCAGGCGGATCGCGAACTCGGTCGTGGACTCGTCCTGCTGGTAGAGCCCGGAGCGCTCGTCGCGCACGATGCGCCCCTCGCGCAGCTCGATCACGCGCCGGCGCATCTTGTCGACCATCTCCCGATCGTGGGTGGCGATCACGACGGTCGTGCCGGTGCGGTTGATGCGGTAGATCAGCTGCATGATCCCGATCGAGGTCTCGGGATCGAGGTTGCCGGTCGGCTCGTCGCAGAGCAGCAGCGGCGGGTGGTTGACGAACGCGCGCGCGATCGAGACGCGCTGCTGCTCGCCGCCCGACAGCTCGTCCGGGTAGTTGTGCAGCTTGGTCGAGAGACCGACCAGGTGCAGGATGTCCGGCACCTTGCGCCGGATCTCCTGGCGCGGCTCGCCGATCACCTGCAGCGAGTAGGCGACGTTGTCGTAGACGGTGCGGTTGGGCAGCAGCTTGTAGTCCTGGAAGACCACGCCGATGTTGCGGCGCAGGTACGGGACGCGGTTGCGCGGGACCTCCCCCAACGCGCGGCCAGCGATCAGGATCTCGCCCTCGCTGGGCTCGAGCTCCTTCTGCAGCAGGCGGATGCAGGTCGACTTGCCGCAGCCGGTGGGGCCGACGAGGAAGACGAACTCGCCGCGGCCGATGCGCAGCGACGCCTGCTGGACCGCCACCGAGCCGCCCTCGTAGACCTTCGTGACGTCGCGGAACTCCACGACCGGCACGTCGCGATCCGGCGCACGACGAGGCGCGCGAGGAGCCGTAGGCTGGGTCCGGGCGGCTGCCATGCGGCGCTCATTGATAGCGGAATGCCCTGCACACGGCGATCTCTGCAACGAGGCTTGCGCTAGGCAGAACGCCGCACGCGCCAACGCGTGAACAGGTCGCCGTCGCCGCTGGCGACCCCGGCCAGCTCCAGCTCGGCGGGATCCACGAGCTCGCGCCCGGCGACGATCGTGAGCGCCGCCTGACCCCCGATCAGCTTCGGGTTGAGCGTCAGCCAGAGCTCGTCCACGAGGCCGGCGGAGAGCAGGTGCGCGTTCAGCGTCGGCCCCCCCTCGCACAGCAGCGAGCGCACGCCGTGGTCGGTGCGCAGGCGTGCCAGCGCCAGCGGCAGGTCGGCGCCCACGCGCAGGTACTCCACCGTCGCGGGCGCCGACGGCAGCTCGGCGTCGGAGGCGGTCACGATCGCCACGCGCTGGCCGGGCGCTTGCAGCAGCGGCAGGTCCGGCGGCAGGTCGAGCCGCGCGCTGACGATCACCGCCAGCGGGTCGGGCTCGAGCCCCTCGCGCTCGCGCTTGGCGCGCAGCTCGTCGCTCTTGACCAGCGCCCCGTAGCGCTCCGCGCGCACCGTGCCCGCGCCGACCATCACCGCGTCGACCTGCGTGCGCAGGTGGTGGAAGAGCTGCCGGTCGGTCTCGGTAGAGAGGCCCTTCGTGCGCCAGTCGAGGGTGGCCTTGCCGTCCAGCGAGGAGACCATGTTAAGCGGCACGTAGGGTCGCTCGGCGAGCGCGCGATCACCGAAGCGCAGGCCGGAGGCGAGCTCGTCCGGGGAGGTCGCGCGACGCTCGGGGTAGAACAGCTCCACGGCACGGCAGCCTAGTCGTGCGGCTGGCCAGCATGGACAGCGGTCGCTTGAGCTACCGGCGGCAGAGGTCGAAAAAACACTCGTGAGACGCCTGGCCCTCCTTGCATTCGCGCTCCTCGCGTTGCTGGCGCTGATTGCGCCCGCCGCCGCGCTTGCGGGAGGCGGCAACGGCGATCCGGACCACGACGGCGTCGACAACCGCAACGAGCGCCGCGAGGGCACCGATCCGCGCTCGCGCGACTCCGACCGGGACGGCCGGGCGGACGGCCGCGAGGACGCCGACCACGACGGGCTCTCCAACGCCGCCGAGGACAGCAGCGGCAACGACCCGATCGACCCCGACAGCGACGACGACGGGCTGCGCGACGGCCGCGAACGTGCCGGCATGGTGATCTCGTACGTCGACGGCTTGCTGCGCATCCGGCTCGCGACGGGCGGCGTGGTCGCTGGCGTCGTGGACGAGACCACCGAGCTGGACTGCCGCACCGAGGCGCGGCTCGAACGCGGACAGCACGGCCGCGGGGCCGCGCGGAGCAAGCGGTCGGCCCGCAGGGGCCGTGCCGCGCAGGTCGAGGAGGGTGACGAGGACGTCGATCCCGACGAGGACGAGACCGGCGAGGAGAACCCGGTGTCGGACGAGTCGGAGGACGACTGGGGCGAGGACAGCGACGAGGACGTCGCCTATCAGGAGGACTGGGACGACGAGGGCAGCGGCGAGCCCAGCGGCTCCTGCGCCGTCAAGCGCCTGCGCCGCGGCGCGCGCGTGCACCAGGCCGAGCGCTACGACGGGTCCTTCCTCGCGGTCGAGCTAGTCCGCTAGCGCCCGACCGGCAGCGCCTACGGGCTGATCGCCACCATTCGCTCGATCGGTAGCCGCGCCCGCTCGGCGAGCGCGGGATCGACCTTGACCTGGGGGCGCAGGTCACGCAGGGCGTCGCGCAGCTTCGGCAGCGTGATCAGCTTCATGTAGCGGCAGACCGCGGCGCGGTTGGCGGGGATGAAGCGCTTGCCGGGGTTCGCCTCCTCGAGCGGGTGCAGCATCCCGGTCTCGGTCGCGACGATGAACTCGTCTGCGTCGGAGTCGGCGGCGAAGGTCAGCATGCCGCCGGTGGAGAGCATGTGGGTGTGGTCGGCGTCCACGTCGCCGCTGGCGACGAACTCCATCACCTGGGTGGTGCAGCCGCACTCGGGGTGGATCAGGAACTCGGCGCCGGGATGTCGCTGGCGCGTGTCGGCGATGTCGGCCGGGCGGATGCCGGCGTGCACGTGACACTCGCCGGTCCAGACGTGCATGCGCTTGCCGGTCACGCGCTCGACGTAGGCGCCCAGCCACATGTCCGGGCCGAACAGGATCTCCTGGTCGGTGCCGTGCTCGCGGTAGATCGCCTCGACGACCTGCACCGCGTTCGACGACGTGCAGCAGTAGTCGGTCTCGGCCTTGACCGCGGCCGTCGTGTTGACGTACATCACGACGAGCGCGCCGGGGTGCTTGGCCTTCCAGGCGCGCAGCTCCTCGGCGGTGATCGAGTCGGCCAGCGAGCAGCCGGCGTCGAGGTCGGGCAGCAGCACGGTCTTGTCCGGGCTCAGGATCGAGGCCGTCTCGGCCATGAAGTGGACGCCGCAGAAGGCGATCACGTCGCCGCCCGCCTCGGCGGCCTGGCGCGAGAGGGCGAGCGAGTCCCCGACGAAGTCGGCCACCCCCTGCACCTCGGGCAGCTGGTAGTTGTGGGCCAGGATGACGGCGTTGCGCTCCTGCGCCAGGGCGCGCACCTCGTCGTGCAAGCGAGCGACCTCGCCGGGGGCCAGCGGGGGCTCAGCGCCGGGCTGCAGCGTTGGAAGCTCGATCGGGGCCATGGTGCGAATCCTCTCGACGGGGTGGTCGCCGGCAGGTTTTCCACTTATGATCGAAAACCGTGCGGACACAGGATAGCAACACGGCCCCGTCGCACGTCACCGTTGCCGTCGTGCTGCAGGTGCGGGAGGAGCGGCTGCAGGCGCTGCTGTGGCAGCGGGGACGCGCCCCGTTCGCCGGCGCCTGGTCGCTGCCCGGCGGCTACCTGTCGCAGGGCGAGACGCTGGCCGAGTCGATCCGGGCGCACCTGGCGACCAAGGTCGACGTGCGCGAGCTGGCCTGGCTCGAGCAGCTGGTGACGCTGAGCGAGCCCAAGCGCCACCCGGACGAGTGGCAGCTGGCCACCGCCTACCTCGGCCTGGTGCCCAGCGACGTGGACCCGGCGCTGCCGGAGGACACGCGCTGGCATGCCGTGGACGAGCTGCCGGAGGCGCTGGCCTTCGACCACGGGCCGATCGTGCTCGCCGGACGCGAACGGCTGCGCGCGAAGCTGTCCTACACCAACATCGGCTTCGCGCTCGCGCCCAAGCGCTTCACGATCTCCGAGCTGCGCGGCATCTACACGGCCGCGCTCGGCTACCGCGTCTCGGCGACGAACCTGCAGCGCGTGCTGGAGCGACGCGGCCTGCTCGAGCCGACCGGCGAGCGGCGCACGCCGGGCCCGGCGGCGGGCGGCCGGCGGCGGTGTTCCGCTTCGCCTCGCGCGAGCTGGAGGTGACGGACCCGTTCGCGGTGCTGCGGCCGCCGGGCGAGGCGGGGACAGCGGAGAAGGCGCGGCGCTGAGGGCGGCGCGGCCGAAGCCGGACGCGACGAGGCCGCTACAGCGGCTCGAGGCCCAGGCTGAGATCCAGCGCGGGCGCGGAGTGCGTGAGCGCGCCGACGCTGATGAAGTCGACGCCGGTCTCGGCGATCGCGCGCACGGTATCGAGCGTGACGCCGCCGGAGGCCTCCAGCTCGGCGCGGCCGGCGGCGATCGCGACTGCGCGGCGGAGCTGGTCGAGGTCCATGTTGTCGAGCAGGATGCGGGGCACGCCAGCGGCCAGCGCGTCCTCGAGCTCGTCGAGCGTGGCGCACTCGACCTCGACCAGGACGCCCGCAGGGGCGTTCGCGAGCGCGCGGCGCGCGGCCTCCCCCACCCCGCCGGCGGTGGCGGCGTGGTTCTCCTTGACGAGGATCGCGTCGTAGAGGCCGGCGCGGTGGCTGGTGCCACCCCCGGCGCGCACCGCCTCCTTCTCCAGCGCGCGCATGCCCGGCGTGGTCTTGCGCGTGTCGAGGATGCGCACGCCCGTGCCCTCGACCGCTTGCACGAAGCGGGCCGTGAGCGTTGCCACGCCGGAGAGGCGGCCGAGCAGGTTGAGCGCCGTGCGCTCGGCGGTGAGGATGGCCGCGGCCGAGCCCTCTATGGCCAGCAACGGGCCAGGCTCGCGCCAGCGGCCCTCGGGCGCCAGTCTCTCGACGTGGGGCTCGGGATCGACGCGCTGAAAGACGGCCTCGGCCGTCGCCAGCCCGGCCGGGACGCCGGGCGCGCGCTGGTCGATGCGAGCGCGGGCGCGAGCGTCCGGCGGCACCACGGCGGCGGTGGTGAGGTCGCCGGCGCCGACGTCCTCCGCGAGCGCCGTGTCGATCAGGTCGGACACGGCGGGGAGCCTATGGACTCAAGCCCGCTCGCCTGCAGCCGGCGGAATCCTAGTGGTGCGCTTTCTTGGGCTTCCGGTGGAGTTTGAGGTCGACCTTGCCGTCGGCGGGTTTCGCTCCCCGCCGCGGGCTCGACGACTTGACGACGAGGACTCGCCGTCTCTTGCCCTTCGGCTGCTTTGGCTTTGTGACCTTGCCGAGCGTGCAGCCGGCCGCCCTCAGCGCTGCCTTCGCCCGCGCCAACGTCTTGCCGACCAGCTTCGGGACGATGCACGCGGAGGCCGGGGGCGTGGGCGGGCCGCCATCCCCTCCGCCCGGATCGGTTGGCAACTTCACACGCGTGTAGGAGATCGGCGCCGAGCAGGGCGAGGTGTTGCCCGCCGCATCGGCGGCGGTCGCCGAGAAGTCAGCAGTGACGCCTTCCGCAACTTGGACTGGGATGCCGGGCGAGCCAAGCTCGGCCGCGCCTGCAGTGGCGACCGGCACGCCCGCGCAGCCCGGTCCCGCATAGACGTTCACCGTCGATCCCGCCTCGGCGACGCCGACGATTCGCGGAGTACCGCTCGAGCCCGGCGAGGCCGGGTCGGTACTCGTGAGCTGCGGCGCCGACGGTGGCACGATGTCGCCTTCCTGCTCGAGCCAGATGCCTCCCGGTCCGCCGATGCGGTCATCGACGGTCTCGCAAACGGTCTCGTCGTCCTCGGTGACTGGAGTCGCGTTCATGTCGGCCCACTGCCCGGCGATCGCCCCCGCCCCGGTGAGCCCTGCGGCGAACGGCGCTCCGGAGCGCGGGCTCGCGCCTCCAGAGCTGCCTATGGTCGAGAGGGTGAGAACCCCGGGGACCGTAACGGTGCAGTGCTTTCCGTCGGCCGTCAACGTTCCGCCCGCCGTGCCGCTCAGCGCGAGTGCACCGGTCGCATGGTTGAAGCTCCCCGTGATGACCCCGATCTCGAACGCGACGGTGACGTCGGCATTAACGGGATCGGTGATGTGCGTCGAGAAGTCGGGGACCGTCAGCTCACCATCCGCGATCAAGCCGCTCCCAGGATCGATCTGAGCCTCGAATGGCGCCGTCTCGGGCGCCTCGAACAGAGCAGCGTCGGAGAGCTGGACCCCGACGTTGGCGCGGGCCTCGGTGAACGTCATCGAGAGAGGCTCGGCGCTCGCCGGCGAGGCATAGGCGCACAGCGCCAAGAGCGAGGCAAGCACGATCGCCCCCATGGTTCGCATTGCTCTGAAGTTGTTCGCCGCTCCGTCCACCGACCCCATCCTCCCTGCCGCCATCGATGCCCTTTCGCCCGTCCTTCGACCCAGCGCCACAAGAATAAGCCACCTAGCTCCCTGACGAAGCGGCACTCCGGGCACTGCCCTCTAATAGGGGGTTTCGAACCCGCGACCTTCGGGCTATGGGCCCGACGGTCAGGCCGCGGGAGCCGGCACGGGATCGCGCGGGAAGCCGGCGGCGGCGTAGGCGTCGGCCTGGTCGAGCGTCTCGCGTTCCAGCAGCGCCTCCGCTAGGGCGTCGAGTCGCTCGCGGTGCTCTGTCAACGCTCGGCGCGTCGCCTCGTGCTCGTCCTCGACGATGCGGCGGACCTCGGCGTCCACCAGCTCCAGCGTGGCTGGGGAGGCGGGCTCGACGCCAGGTAGCAGCATGCCGGCCTCGGGCGCGCCGATGTTGACGAAGCCGACCTTGTCGCTCATGCCCCAGCGGGCGACCATGCCGCGGGCGATCCTCGTCACGTGCTGGATGTCGGACTCGGCGCCGGTGGTCGTGTCGCCGTAGACGAGCTCCTCGGCCACCCGCCCGCCGAGCGCGACGCGGATCTTCCCGCGTAGCTCCTGTTCGGAGAGGTTGAAGCGATCGTCGTCGGGCGTCGCGAGCGTGACCCCGAGCGCCTGGCCGCGGGGGATGATCGAGACCTTGCGCACCGGGTCGGCTCCGGGCGTGACCATGCCGACGATCGCGTGCCCGCCCTCGTGGTAGGCGATCCGGCGCCGGTCCTCCTCGTTCAGGACGATCTTGCGCTCGGCGCCCAGCATCAGCTTCTCGAGCGCGTCGGTGAAGTCGGCGCGCTGGACGCGCTGATGGCCGCGGCGGGCGGCCAGGAGGGCCGCCTCGTTGACGAGGTTGGCCAGCTCGGCGCCGACCATGCCCGGCGTCGCCTGGGCGAGCCGCTCGAGGTCGACCTCGTCGGCCAGCGGCACCGAGCGGGTGTGCACGCGCAGGATCAGCTCGCGGCCCTTGGCGTCCGGCGGCTGCACCGCCACGCGGCGGTCGAAGCGGCCGGGGCGCAGCAGCGCCGGATCGAGGATCTCCGGCCGGTTGGTGGCCGCGACCACGACGACGTTCGTGGTCGGGTCGAAGCCGTCCATCTCGGTCAGGATCTGGTTGAGCGTCTGCTCGCGCTCGTCGTGGCCGCCGCCGAGCGCCTGCGTGCCGCCGCGGGCGCGCCCGATCGCGTCGAGCTCATCGACGAAGATGATCGCCGGCGCGGCGGCCTTGGCCTGGGCGAACAGGTCGCGCACGCGCGAGGCGCCGACGCCCACGATCGCCTCGATGAACTCGGAGGCCGAGCTGGAGAAGAACGGCACGCCCGCCTCGCCTGCAACGGCACGGGCGAGCAGCGTCTTGCCGGTGCCCGGCGGGCCGGTCAGCAGCACGCCCCGGGGTATTCGCGCGCCGAGCTGCTGGTAGCGCTCGGGGTGGCGCAGGAACTCGACGACTTCGACCAGCTCCTCCTTGGCCTCGTCGATGCCGGCCACGTCCTTGAACGTGACCGTCTGCTCGCCGGACTCCACCCGCCGTGCCCGCGAGCGACCGAACTGGCTCAGCATCCCGCCCGCGCCGCCGCCACCGGCGGCACGGCGGGCGAGCCAGATGAAGAGGCCGACGATCAGCAGCGTCGGGCCGAAGCTGAACAGCAGCGTCTCGAGCAGCGAGCGATCGCCGGGCGGCTTGGCGTTGACGGTCACGGTCTGCTCCTCGAGCAGCTTCGAGAGCTGGTCGGTGTTCGCGAACGTCGGCACCTCGGTCTCGAAGTTGGTCGCCGACTTGCCGTCGTACTTGACCTCCCGCTTGAACTCGCCCTGGACGGTCTCGCCCTCGGAGGCGATCTCCTTGACGTTGCCGGCCCTCAGCTGCTTGAGGAAGGTCGGCGTGTAGGGCACGCGGATGCGCTCCTCGGCCGGGGCGAAGATCGCCACCAACAACCAGTTGAGCACGAGCAGCAGCAGCAGGATGCCGAAGAAGCGGCGGGCGCCGAAGGGCAGCATCGGCGGCTTCTCCGGCGGCTTGCCTCGCCCTGGCCACTCGGGAGCGCTGCGAGCGCGGTCAGCCGGATCTGGGGCCATCCCGCAGAGATGCTAGAGGTCGCCCGGCCGGCCGGGCGGCGCGCGGTCAGCCGGCGCGTGCGCTCAGCCGACGGGCGTGGGAATGAAGGCGGGCGGCTGGGCCACGCGATCGCGTCCGCCGCGCTTGGCCTGGTACAGCGCGGCGTCGGCCTCGGCGAAGATGCGCTCGTAGTCGAACGTCTCGCCGTGCTTGGACGCGCTGACGCCGAAGCTCATCGTCAGCTGCACCCCGCCGGCCAGCGTCGCCTCGGCGAGGACGGTCCGCAGCTCCTCGGCCCGCACGACCACCTGCTCGAGCTCGGCGCCCGGCAGCAGCATCAGGAACTCCTCGCCGCCGAGCCGGTAGACGAGGTCGAAGGCACGCAGGTGCTTGCGCAGCAGGTACGCCACGTCCTTGAGCACCGCGTCGCCCGTGGCGTGGCCGAGCGAGTCGTTGACCCGCTTGAAGTGGTCCAGGTCGCCGACGATCACGCCGATCGGCTCGCCGGTGACGGCGGACTGCTGGGTGAGCTCGCTCGTGCGGTTGGCGAGCGCCTTGCGGTTGAGCATGCCGGTCAGCTGATCGATCACCGCCTCGCCGCGATGCTCGAGGTCGGAGCGCATCAGGGCCGTCGAGAGCATTCCGGTGGCGATCACCAGCGCCGTGGGCGCGACGACCAGCGTCGGATCGTCGATCACCGCGCTCGCGTCGACGCCGAAGGCCACGGCGCACATCAGTCCGATCACGATCGCCACCCCGACGACCACCCCGCGCGTGGAGAAGCGCGCGCTGAGCGTGACGATCGGGATCGCGAACCAGCTCATCGCGACCGCCTCGGCGCCGGTCAGGGCGACGCTCGCCCCGATCGTCAGCTCCGAGCCGATCCAGGCCGCGAACATCACGTACTCCGGCTTGGCCACCCGCTCGGTCCAGCGATCGGCGGCAGCGAACAGCGCCGCGGCGAACACGAGCGGAATTAGCGTCCACCAACCCAGCCACGGCGCGCACAGCACCAGCGCAGCGGCCAGCACGGCCATCGACGAGCGGCGCACGAGTGCCAGGCGACGGTCCATGTCCAACAGTCGCTCGCGGTCGAGCTCGCTCTCGCACAGCCACGAACCGCCCGTGCGCTCAGAAGGTCGTTTTTGCATCGTTCCTCGCCTTTGTGTTCGGCAGGAACGCGCGCTGGCTTGACTAGTTGCGGTCCCCTGCGCGGCGCAGCAGCTCTGCGCGTACGAAGTCATCCAGGTCGCCGTCTAGAACGCCCTGAGCGTTGCCCGCCTCGACGCCCGTGCGATGGTCCTTGACCATCGTGTACGGGTGCAGCACGTAGCTGCGGATCTGCGAGCCCCAGGCGACGTCCTGGGCCTCCCCCTTCTCCTTGGCGATCTCCTCTTGGCGGCGGCGCTCCTCGGCCTCGATCAGCTTCGCCCGCAACATCGTCATGGCGGTCTGCTTGTTGGCCGACTGCGAGCGCTCGTTCTGGCACTGCACGACGATTCCCGACGGCTTGTGCGTGATGCGCACCGCCGAGTCGGTCTTGTTGACGTGCTGACCGCCGGCGCCCGAGGCGCGGTAGGTGTCGATCTGCAGGTCGTCGGGATCGACCTCGACGGTCAGGTCGTCCTCGACCAGCGGCGCCACCTCGACGCCCGCGAAGCCCGTGTGGCGGCGCGACTGCGCGTCGAAGGGCGAGATCCGCACCAGCCGGTGCACGCCCTTCTCAGCGCTGAAGAGGCCGTAGGCGTTCTCCCCGCGCGCGATGAACGTGGCCGACTTGATGCCGGCCTCCTCCCCCGCCGAGGCCTCCTTGAGCTCGACCTTCATCCCGCGCGACTCGGCCCAGCGCATCTCCATGCGCAGCAGCATCTCGGCCCAGTCCTGGGAGTCGGTGCCGCCGGCGCCGGCGTTGACGGTCACGACGGCGTCGCCGTCGTCGTACTCGCCGGCGAACAGGCGCGCCTCCTCGAGCGCCGCGAGGCGGGACTCGATCGAGGCTCGCTGCTCCTCGAGCTCGACGGCGATCCCCTCGTCCTCGGCCGCCATCTCCTCGAGCGCGTCGAGGTCATCGACGTCGCTTTGCAGCGCGCGGAAGCCGTCCAGGCGCCGTGTCACCGACGCATGCTCGGCCGAGACCTTGGCGGCTCGCTCCTGGTCGTCCCAGAAGCCGGGGGCTTGCATCTCCCCCTCCAGCGCTGTTACGCGCGCTTCGAGTGCAGGGGGGTCAAAGGTAGTCCGCGAGCAGCTTCAGCTGGTCGCGGAGGCCATCGGCGCTAGGCGGCGCCATGGCACTTCTTGAACTTCTTGCCGGAGCCGCACCAGCAGGGATCGTTGCGGCCGATGCTCTCGCGTTCGTCCTTGCGCACGGTCTCGATCGCCTGGGGCTGCTCGTCCTCGACCGGCAGATCGCCGGTGTCCACCACGCCGGCGGGCCGACGTTGACCGCGGCGGCCGCGATCGCGGCGCTGCCGGCGACCGATCTACCGCCGTCGTAGTTGTAGCGGCGCCCTGTGGCCGAGCTGTTGGCGCCCATGCTCCAGATCGTTCCGGTGCCCTGCTGCGCGACCTCCTCCGGACCGACCTCGACGTTGAAGACGTAGCGGGCGAACTCGTCCCAGATGTTGTTCATGAGCTCCGTGAACATGTCGAAGCCCTCGTTCTTGTAGGCGATCAGCGGATCGATCTGGGCGAAACCGCGCAGGTGGATGCCCTCGCGCAGGTAGTCCATGTCGTGCAGGTGCTCGCGCCAGCGCTCGTCGATGACCTGCAGCAACATGAAGCGCTCGAGCGCGCGCATCATCTCCGAGCCCAGCTCCTCCTCGCGCTCGTCGTAAGCGGTGACCACGTCCCCGCGCAGCTGCTCGATCAGGCTGGCGCGATCCGCTCCCTCGTCGATGTCGTCGAGGTCGTAGGAGATCGGATAGATCTGCTCGAGCTGGGTGAACAGCGCGGGCAGGTCCCAGTCCTCGCGGAAGTCGCCCTGCATGTACTCCCCGCAGACACGCTCGATCGCGTCGGCGATCTGGGTGCGCGCGACCTCGGACATGTCCTCGCCCTCGAGGATGCGGTCGCGGTACTCGTAGACGATCTCGCGCTGCTGGTTCATCACGTCGTCGTACTCGAGCACGCGCTTGCGGATCAGGAAGTTCTGCTCCTCGACCTTGCGCTGAGCGCCCTCGATCTGCTTCGAGAGCATCTTGTGCTCGATCGGCAGCTCGTTGCCCTCCTCGTCCTGCTGGGAGAGGAACTTGTTGTCGAGGATTCTGTAGATGCGGTCGCCGGCGAACAGGCGCACCAAGTCGTCCTCGGCCGAGAGGAAGAAGCGCGAGGCGCCCGGGTCGCCCTGACGGCCGGCGCGGCCGCGCAGCTGATTGTCGATCCGCCGCGACTCGTGGCGCTCGGTGCCGATGATGAACAGGCCACCGGCCTCCATCACCTTGGCGCGATCCTCGCCGACCTTCGCCTCCATCTGCGGGAACAGCTCGTCCCAGGCGCTGTCCCACTCCGGCGTATCCGGCTCCAGGCCACGCCTGAGCAGCTCCTGGTCGGTGAGGTGCTCCTCGTTGCCGCCGAGCTTGATGTCGACGCCGCGGCCGGCCATGTTGGTCGCGATCGTGACGCCGAACGGCTGCCCCGCCTCGGCCACGATCTCGCCCTCCTCTCGGCGTGCTCGGGCTTGGCGTTCAGCACCGTGTGCTTGATGCCGCGCTTGGTCAGGCGCTCGGACAGCAGCTCGGAGACCTCGACCGAGATCGTGCCGACGAGCACCGGCTGACCGAGCTTGTGGCGCTCCGCGATCTGATTGACGACGGCCGCCCACTTGGCGTCCTTTGTCTTGTAGATCTGGTCGTTGTGGTCCTGGCGGACCATGGCCCGGTTGGTCGGGACCTCCACCACCTGCAACTCGTAGATCTTCATGAACTCGGTGGCCTCGGTGAGCGCCGTGCCGGTCATGCCCGCGAGCTTCTCGTACTTGCGGAAGTAGTTCTGGTAGGTGATCGTGGCGACGGTCTGGTTCTCCTCCTGGATCGCCACGCCCTCCTTGGCCTCGGCGGCCTGATGCAGACCCTCCGACCAGCGACGCCCCTCGAGGATGCGGCCGGTGAACTCGTCGATGATCTTGACCTCGTCGTCGATCACCGCGTAGTCGACGTCCTTCTTGTAGAGCGCCTCGGCCTTGAGCGCCTGGTGCAGGTGGTTGACGAGGTTGCCGTGCTCGGCCTTGTAGAGGTTGTCGACGCCGAGGAACTTCTCGGCCTTCGCCACGCCGCGCTCGCTGACCGCGATCGTCTTGTGCTTCTCGTCGGCCTCGTAGTCGTACTCGGCCTCCCAGTCCTTGGCCTTGGCCTCCAGGCCCTCCGGCTTCTCGCCGCGCACCATCAGCGGCGCCAGCTTGGCGAAGCGGTAGTAGAGGTCGGCGGCCTGCTCGGGCTGGCCGGAGATGATCAGCGGGGTGCGCGCCTCATCGATGAGGATGTTGTCGACCTCGTCGACGATCGCGAAGCCGTGGCCGCGCTGGGCCTTCTGCTCGATCTCGACCGCGAGGTTGTCGCGCAGGTAGTCGAAGCCGAACTCGGAGTTGGTGCCGTAGGTGACGTCGCAGTCGTACGCCGCCCGGCGGTCCTCCTCCTCCATTCTCGCCTGGATGATCCCGACGCTGACGCCGAGCAGGTCGTAGATCGGCTTCATCCAGCTGGCGTCGCGGCGAGCCAGGTAGTCGTTGACCGTGACTAGGTGGACGCCCTTGCCAGGGGCCGGGTTGCCGTCCTCGTCGCGCGCGGCGATCGCGTTCAGCACCACGGGCAGGGTGGCCGTGAGGGTCTTGCCCTCGCCGGTGCGCATCTCGGCGATCGAGCCGTCGTGAAGGACCATGCCGCCGACCAGCTGGACGTCGAAGTGACGCTGGCCGAGGGTGCGCTTGCCGGCCTCGCGGGTGAGCGCGAACGACTCGAACAGGAGCTCCTCGAGCGACTCGCCCGCGTGGTGGCGCCGGCGCAGGTTCGCGTAGCGCTCGCGGATCTCCTCGTCGCTCTCCAGCTCGAGCTCGGGCTCGAAGGCGTTGATCCGCGCGACGTTGCGCTCGAAGGCCTTGAACTTCTTGCCCTCGCCGACGCGCAATGCTCGATCGAGAATGGACATTCGGAGCCTTACGGTAGCAAGGGCCGGAGCCACGAAATGCCACGGTGGAATTTCCCTGAGCGGTGCCTCGCCCGGTGCCGTAGCCTGGCACGATGGCCATCTTCTCCCGGCGCCGGCCGAAGTCCGATCTTCACATCGCCGACCCGCGCTTCGACGAGTGGGAGGTCGTGGCCGACTTCGAGGACGTCCAGACCGCGCGCGCCTTCGCCGGCCGGCTGACCGAGCTCGACATCGAGAACGTGCTCACGGCCGACTGGCCGCTGGATCGCCACGGCCATGGAGAGGTCTCGCTGCGCGTCCCCGGCGACCGCTACGGGGACGCCACAGTGGCCCTCGAAGGGCTCGACGACTAGCGGCCGCCCCGCGGTGACGGCACGCCAGCGGCCTAGGATGTCGCGCCGGCGTAGCGCGGCGCTCTGCGCCAGGGCAGGCGACGCTGCTGGAAGGGTCGCTCGACCAGCTCGTAGAGGGAGTGGGAGAGCAGCAGCGAGGCCGGCAGCGCCAGCAGCATCATCGACCCGAGGGCGCTCCAGCCGGACGCGGCTCCCCAGACCTTGGGCTGCAGCTGGAGGATCACGGTGAAGTGGATCAGATAGAGGCTGTACGAGCGCGCCCCGATCCAATGCAAGGGTCGGTTGTCGAGCCAACGCCAGCACGACCGTCCCGACCATTGCCGTACCAGGGGCGCGGCCACCAGGGCGGCGCTTCCGACGGTGGCACAGACGATCGGGGCCACGGACGTGGACGCGAAGGGCCCGATGCCGAGCGCCATCAGCAGCGCGAAGCTCGCCACCGAGAGCGCCACCAGGGCCGCGGGCAGCGCTCGCGCGCCCGGACGGCTCGCCCAGTCCCGCGCGCGCGTCTGCTCGAGCGCCGCCAGCGCGATGCCGGGCACGAAGCCCCAGAACAGCACTGGCAACGTGACACGGAGCTGCTCCGACACGACGTGGTGCAGAGCCACGCTGACCAACCAGGCTGCCGCCAAGAGCATGCCGAGCAGCGCTAGTCGCCGACGCGGCCCCACGACTCTGGCGAGGGCGACGCAGACGAGCGCCGCCACCGGCACGAACAGGTAGAAGCCGATCTCCACGGCGATCGACCACGTTTGGGGAAAGAGCAGGCGGATCGGCAGCTCGAGCACGCTCTGCTGCAAGCCGTAGGCGGCCAGGATCCCCCAGCCCGACTCGCCCTGGGCGCCATAGAGCCACAGCAGCACGGTGACCGTGGCCCAGTACGCCGGCAGGATCCGCAGCGCCCGCCTGACCAGGTAGCCGCGCAGGGATGGCAGCGGGTCCGCAGCGAGGTAGGCCCGCACGAAGGGACGAGCGATCAGGTAGCCGGACAGGACGAAGAAGACGCTCACCGCGACCGGCATGACGGTGAACAGGCGTGCGAACACGTCGCCGTAGGCCGCCTTCAAACCATCCGGCTGATAGGCGGCGTGCAGCAGGACCACGGCCAGCGCCGCGAGCGCACGCAGTGGATCCCCCGCCACGAAGCGGGCGTTTGAACGTTCCTGAACGCTTGTTATTCGTCGATGATACGAGGACCTGGCGGCCCCGACTCAGGCGACGTGCGGCTGGGCGCGAGATGTCTCGCGCCGGCGACGGCGCTTGTCGCGGTGCTTCTTGACCTGACGGGCGAGGTCGTCGGCGACCAGGTTGAGCGAGTGGCCCAGGTCCTGGGAGCGCTCGCAGGCGCGCAGGGTGGCGCCCTTGAGGTGAAGGGTTGCCTCGACGACCTGCGAGTCCCGGATCGCCGGGTTGCGCTCCTCGCGACACTCGAGCTCGAGCTCGGCAAGCGGCGACACCTGGCGGGCCACCTTCTCGAGCTTGTTCCGAGCGTGCTCGCGCAGCTCCTCGTCGACGGTCGTGCCGTGGCGGCCCTTTACCTGGATGCGCATCGAAGCCCTCCTGGATCTTGCCGGACGTGTTCGCGAGGCGGTCCCGCGATGGTACCCCCGAGATCCCCTGGAAGCCAGCGTCTCGAAACCTGGAAATCACTTCTCAGCGCCCCAGCGTGCGCGCGTAGGTCAGCGCCGCCACCTGGGCGCAACCGGCCGCGCGCAGCGCTTCGGCGCAAGCCGCCAGCGTGGCCCCGGTGGTGGCGACGTCGTCGATCAGCAGCGCTCGCTCAGGCGCCGGGAGCCCCGGGCGCAGCGCGAACGCGCCGGCAAGGACCGCGAGGCGCTGCCGGCGCCCGCGGCCGACCTGCGAGGCCGCTGGCCGCCTGCGCTCCAGGCAGCCGGCCAGCGGCAGCCCGGTGCGACGGGTCAGGGCGGCCGCGAGCAGCGCGGCCTGGTTGAAGCCGCGTCGGCGCGCGCGGGCGCGGCTGATCGGGACGGGTACGAGGCTGGGAACGACCGGCGCGGCGGGGGCCGGCAGCCACGCGCCGGGCGCGGAGGCGACGATCTGGGCCGCCAGCGCGTCCGCCAAGCCAGCGGCCCCGCGGTACTTCAATCCGCACACGAGGTCGCGGGCGGACCCCTCGTAGGCGACCGGCGCCCAGAGCGTCACGCCGGCCTGCTCCACCGGCTCGCGCGGCAGGAAGCGCAGGTGTGCGCGGCACGAGCGGCAGAGCGGCTCGCGGGTCGGCGCCGGACCGCCGCAGGCCCAGCACAACGGCGGGGCGAGGGCGGCGAGCAACGGGGTCAAGCGCAGCGGCATGAGCATCGCGGCGAAGCCTCGCTGGATCTGTGTGACCCGTGTGTGCCGTGTGTAACAACGCTGCGACAATCCGGGCGTGCTGGTCGAGGGGACGACGCATCCGCGGATCGAGTGGCTTGCCGATCCGCTCGTGCTGCTGCCCCTGGCGACGATGGTCGCGGTCTACGTGCTGCGCTTTCGCGGGGCGCGGCGCGAGGCCGGCCCGCGCGGCGCGACCACGTTGCAGGCACTGGCGTTCGCCGGCTGCATGCTCGCGCTGCTGATCGCCCTCTGCTCGCCCATCGACGGGCTCGGCGAGCACTACCTGTTCTCGGCGCACATGGTTCAGCACGTGCTGCTCGGCGACATCGCTCCGCTGCTGCTGCTGCTCTCGCTCTCGCGCGTGATGATGCGGCCGGTCACCCGCCGGCTGATCGGCATCGAGCGGGCGCTCGGGCCCTTCGCCCACCCGCTCACGGCGATCGCGATCTGGCTCGGCCTGATGTACGCCTGGCACGTCCCGGCCCTCTACGACGCGGCGCTCGAGCACCCCGTCGCGCACCTGCTCGAGCACGTCTCCTTCTTCGCTGCCGGCACCGCCGTCTGGTGGCCGCTGATCCAGCCGGTGCCGATGCGCCATCAGCTGACGGGCCTGCAGCCGATCGCCTACATCGGCTTCGCCAAGTTCGGCCTGGCCGCGCTCGGCCTCGCGCTGACCTGGAGCTCCACGGTGTTCTACCCCTACTACGAGACGGTGCCTCGGATCTGGGGCCTGTCGGCGATCGAGGACCAGAACGTCGGCGGAGTGATCATGATGCTCGAGCAGTCGCTGACCTTCGGCCTCGTGCTGGCGGCTTTGTTCGTGCGCATGCTGACCCAATCGGAGACCGATCAACGACGCCGTGAACGGCTCGAAGACACGGCTCAAGTTCGTGGCTGACGGGCCGATGGGGTGACCATCGATCCCTTGCCCCAGGAGCGTTCGGCCGACGCGGCGCTGCCACCGGCCGCGGTCTGGTCGACCCAGCAGCTGACCAGCTTCCTGGCGCTGATCTCGTCGGCCGAGGACGAGCGCAGCGCCAGCCAGCTGACCGTGGAGCGAACCGCCGAGGCGCTCGAAGCCGAGGTCGCGGCGCTCGTCAGAGGACACGAGGTCGTGGCGTCGATCGGCTTCGCTCTCGATCCCGCGCTCGAGCGGGCGCTGGTGGAGGTCGCATCCGGCGAGCGGGACTCGCTGGCGCTGCCCGCGCTCGGCGAATGCCCCGCGCTCGCGGTGGCCGTCGAGGACGACACCCCGGCCGGCATCGTCGTCGCGCGCAGGACGAGTGCCGACTTCGCGCCCGACGAGCTGCAGCTCGCGCGTGGGATGGCACGAGTGCTGGGCCTCTCGCTGCGGCTGTTCCGACTCGCCGAGCAGGAGCGTCGCCAACGCGACGAGGCCGAGACGCAGTCGCTGCTCAACCAGCGGCTGCTGGAGTCCCTGCAGGAGCGCCAGGAGCTGCTCGAGCGGCTCTCGCGGATCCAGCGCTCGATCGCGCACGAGGCTCCGCGCGAGGAGGTCTTCCAAGCGATCTGCGAGGGCGCGCGCGAGCTGCTCGGGGAGGAGCTGGTGGGGCTGCGGCTCGTGCCGCCGGACGATCCGGCGGTGCTGGAGCTGGTGGCGGTCATCGGGCCGGACGCAGCCGAGCTGCGCGGCCAGCGCATCCCGCTCGGGGCCGGGCTCGGCGGACGGGCGCTGAGCGAGGACCGGCTGGTCGCGACCGAGGACTACCAGGGCTCGGCGCTCGGGCTCGAGCAGTACAAGCAGCGTGGCCTCTCCTCGGGGATGGCCGCACCGGTGCACGAGCACGGGCGGCCGGTCGGCAGCCTCGTGGTGGCCTCGTACGGAAGCCCCCATCGCTACACGGCGACCGAGCGCGACATGCTGATCGCGCTCGCCGACCACGCCAGCCTGGCGATCTCCGACAGCCGCCGCATCGAGGCGATGCGCGAGCGCGACGCCGCCCGCATGAACACCCGCTTCCGGGCGCTGGTGCAGAACTCGTCGGACATGATCACCGCGATCGATCCCGAGGGGACGATCATCTACGTGAGCCCGTCGGCCGAGCGCACGCTCGCCTCCTCCGAGGGCGACCTGGAGGGCTCCCCGCTGGCGGAGCTGATCCATCCCGAGGATCGCGCCGAGGCGCTCGCCTTCCTGGAGCAGGTCGCGCGCGAGAACAGCAGCGCCGGGCCGGTGGAGTGGCGCCTGCGCGGGCGCACGGGCTGGCTCGACGTCGAGACGACCGCCACCGGCCAGCTCGACGATCCCGACGTCGGCGGCGTGGTGCTCAACAGCCGCGAGGTCACCGAGCGCAAGCGGCTGGAGGCGCAGCTGCGCCAGTCGCAGCGGCTGGAGAGCGTCGGCCAGCTCGCGGGCGGCGTGGCCCACGACTTCAACAACTTCCTCTCGGTGATCCGCGGTTACGCCGGCTTCCTCGAGGACTCGCTGCCGGCCGACAGCCCGCTGCGTGCCGACGCGAGCGAGATCTCGCAGGCGGCCGAGCGGGCGGCGAGACTGACCAACCAGCTGCTGGTGTTCAGCCGCCGCGACGTGGTGCGCAGCCGCGTGCTCGACTTGGCGGAGCTGCTGGCGAGCATGCGGACGCTGCTGGAGCGCACCGTCGGCGAGGGCGTGACGCTCGGGGTTCAGGTTTCTGAGGGACTCTGGCGAGTGGAGGCCGACCCGAGCCAGGTCGAGCAGGTGCTGATGAACCTGGCCGTCAACGCCCGCGACGCGATGGGTGGCAACGGTTCGCTCGAACTGCGGCTCGAGAACGCCGAGCTCCACGCCGACGACGCACGCGGGCGGGCCGACGCGGTCGCCGGCCGCTACGTGCGCCTGTGCGTGCGCGACGACGGCGCCGGCATGGCGCCGGAGGTGGTCGAGCGCGCCTTCGAGCCCTTCTACACGACCAAGCCGAAGGGGCAGGGCACGGGCCTGGGACTGGCGACCGTCTACGGCATCGTCACCCAGGCCGGCGGCAGCATCACGATCTCCTCCGCGCCGGGAGAAGGGACGTCGGTCGAGGTGCTGCTGCCGGCGACCGGCGCCGAGCCCGAGGCCGGAGGCGATCCAGCGCCCGCTGTGAGCGCACCCGCCCGCGGCGAGACGATCCTGGTCGTCGAGGACGAGGACGGTGTGCGCCGCCTGACCCAGCGCATCCTCACGCGCGCGGGCTACAACGTGATCGAGGCCGTCGGCGGCGCCGCAGCGCTGACCGCTTGGGAGGCCAACGAGGGCGAGATCGACCTGCTGCTCACAGACGTCGTGATGCCGGGCATGTCCGGCAAGGAACTCGCCGACCGCCTAGGCGTCGTGCCCGTCTTCATGTCCGGCTACACCGACGACGTGATGCTGCGCCACGGGGTGGAGGCCGGTCAGCCGCGGCTGGTGCAGAAGCCGTTCGACGCAGAGACGCTGCTGGCGGCAGTGCGGGCGGCGCTGGACGAGGGGCTGGGCGTGTAGCCCTCCAGCTTGCAGGCGATGGGCCTCTAATTTCCCCATGCATACTTTTAGTTAATAACATAGTATTTCACTATGCTGACGCGCGATGAGGAATCTGAGAAAGGGTGCGCTAGTGGCGCTGACGCTGACGTCTCACAGTTCGACCATGTGACCGGATCGGTCCAAGGATGGACCGGCGGAACCGAGGAACGCCTTGCCTTCACGCGTCCGAAGCAGCGTCATCGGGGTTGAGACCTCAGTGGTCTAAGCCAGCCGGAGTGATGATGCACGGGGTGCTGGAAGTCTCGTATTGGGGAAGGCACTTCGTGATCTTGTCGTAGTGGTCATAGAGAGCCCGCTCGAGCTTCTGAAGACGCATGTACGCTGCGATATGGGTCCGGGCTCGGGCAGTGATACCCCCCTGAGGCGGCGGTCTGACGTCGAGGACTTCGAAGACGAACCAGCCGTTGAGAGTGTGGACCGGCCCGATGAGCTGACGGGGCTTGGCGGTGAAGATGCCGCGGCCGAAGGCGTCGGCGGGCACGGAGAACTCGTCGGCTGTGAACGTGCCGGTCCAGCGCCCTGGAGAGGGTTCAAGGGCGTAGCGACTCTGGACCTCGGCCCAACTGGCGTGGCTCTCGAGTCGCCGGCGGGCCTCGAAGGCCGGCTGCTTGGCCTTGAACTGGAGGATGTGGGCGCGGCGACGCTCGGGCTTGAGGAAGACCTCGGGGTTGGCGGTGGCATGGTCTCTGATCTCGGTCTCGGTCAGCGGCATCGCCGCCAGCAGTCTCTCTCTGAGTATCGAGTTCTTCGCCTCGACGTCGGGATAGCCGGGCGGTAGGGAGCCATGGCCCTGCAGCCGAGCGAGGGCCTTGAGCTTGACGACCGCCCTGGCGAAGACGCGGTCGGGGTCGAAGCCACGACGTCTAGCCTCTCTGCGCAGGTGCTCTGAGCGGACGAGCGTGCTGAGCGCCTCGGCACGCGTGTTCTCGTATTCGTACTTGCAGATTCTCTGGATGTCCTTGCGCGTGTAGCTGGGGTCCAGGACCCGCTTCTGCTTGGCGCAGGCCGGATAGGCAGGGGGTCCAAATGCCTGCGACGACCCGTCTCTGGCG
Organism: uncultured Thermoleophilaceae bacterium; assembly: GCA_963734165.1. Lineage (GTDB taxonomy): Bacteria > Actinomycetota > Thermoleophilia > Solirubrobacterales > Thermoleophilaceae > JACVRW01. Next base: position 193,706 of record CAVTFZ010000001.1, read on the forward strand.
GCATAGACCTGTCGCAGCCGCGCCGCTACGGCCACTTCGCGGATGACGGTATCGCCGACCTGAGCCGCGACCCCCTCCGGCAGGCCGTCGGCGTCATCGCCGCCACCGCAGCCGGACCAGCTCGCGAGCAGCGAGGACAGTGCCAGCACTCCCAAGCACTTGAGACCGAAACCCTCCATGCTTGGCAAGTTAAATAACTTATTTAATCACTATATAAATACAGACTATTTGCTGATCGTCCGAGGTCTCAGAGGACCGGCTACGAGACGGCCGGTCTCAGGGCGCCCGCCTTGCACAGGGCATCCCGATCTTGATCGTGCGGGGCACCGCCTGCTTCTTGTTCTGGGCGGCGATGGCAGTGTCGGCGGCCCGGCTGCGCCTGCAGGCGTTGCCGTTGACGACCAGAATGCCCTTTTTGCCGCCCTTGAGGGTCAGATCGAAGCTCGTGACCGGAGCGTCGGGCGTGGTCGGGAGATTGGACACCAGCTTGCCCTTGGAGATCGAGGTCGCCAAGCGGAGGTTGAGGGCAACCTCTCCCCTCAGCGCCAGCAGCAGCGTCGGAAGCGTGCGAATCCGCCGGCCGGTCCGCTTGTCGACACGCACGTTCTTGACGAAGTAGACGTTGCCGGTCAGCGGCCGGTTGAGCAGCGGGGTGACCGCCCTGGCACGACCGATGATCGACGATCTCGGGCATTGAGGATCGGGCTTCTGGCCCTCGTCGAACTCGCACAGGGTGTCCGACACCGCGTTCTCGGGATCCAGCGCCAGCGAGAGCGGCAACGCGAGCTTGACCGACTTGATGCCGGACTGGTGCCGCGGCTGGGTCAGCGTCGCCCGCAACCCCGGATGTCCGCCATCGGTCGTCTGGCCCCTGCCGGTCAACCGCAGCGACAGCTTGGGACTGAAGCCGAGCTTGGCGCAGCCGGCGACCTGGAAGCGATACGTCTTCCTCGAGACCGCGCCCTGGGTGGAGTTGAACGTCCCCGCGATCTGCTTCTCGGCGCAGCTGGTGGGGTTGACCGCAAAGCCTGGTCGATCGACGTCGACGTTGACCGACCGCAGCCGCACCGGCACTCCCTTGACCACTACTGGCAACGGATCCGAGACGACGGCCAGGTGCCCATCGGCAGGGTCGAGGTAGATCGCCTGACGCACGACCACCATCCCCAGGTCGAAGGGGCCAGCGGCCGCGCGGATGGCGACCGACAGGCCGTAGGGGCCGCCCTTGTACGGGCCGGTCAGCGACACAGGACCCCTGAGGAAGAACGGGTTCGAGCCAGGACCCGCCCCGACCGTCGCGGTGCCGATCCTGCTCTCGACGGGACAGGTGCCAGCCGTGGCGTCCGCGTCGCCGCACAGCGGCACGCCCCGCAGCTTGGCCAGCATCCCGCCCGGCATCTCCACCGCCACCCCGGACAGGAACTGCTGGCGGTCCGGACGGTCGATCCTGAAGACCAAGGGCGTGAAGGCCCCTCCCACAGTGTTCAAGGCCCCCGCGGCGAAGGACGGGGAGAACTGACCGAGGTCGGGCGGGCAGTCGATCGTGAAGCTGTCCTGAAGGTTCGCGACCTGCCCGTTCCACGAGACGAGCTCCGCCGACACCGTGTGCCGCCCACACTCCAGCGGGGTCGCCAACGGAGCCCTCGGACCGCTGTCGAGCCTGAGCGAGATCTCGGAGACCGGGACCTGGGGGTTGTTGTCGAAAATCGTCTCGATCTGACCGTCAGGCTTCACCCGCACCTCTCCGACGAGCTTGACGAGGATGCCGCGAGCCTCGTTCTCGAGCACGATGAAGACCCGGAACATGCGTCCCGAGCCCGGGTCGTCGGACGCCTGGGTGCCAACGTAGACGGAGCCCTCGAGCGTCTCGTCCAGCAACGGCGACTTCGCGATCACCGTGCCGATCTTCGCCGCGTCCGGACAGGTCGGCGGGGCGTCGCTGCCGAGCCCCAGCTGAGCGTCGGAGCAGCCGGCGAGCCCGTCCGCCGACGACGGCGACACGGTCATCCCCTCCGGCAGCGTCACCCGGGCGCGCTTGAGCTGGGCGCTGGCCACGCCGTCGGGATTGAGGAGTCCGTCCTGCGGGAAGCGGAAGTCGACCGACAGTCCCGACGGGGAATCCGGCGCCTGGGTGTCGGGCGCCGCGTCCATCGAAGGATCGAACAGGAGCCCCTCGCACCCCGTCGTGCCCTGCACGGGACCCCACTTGTCGGACAGTAGCCCATGCACGAGCGGATCGAACGGCGTGGGAGGAGAGGGCTCTAGTAGGAAGCCCGGCGGGTCGTGGCTGAGGAAGCTCGCGCCGACAAAGGTCCCCGAGTTGACCCAGGAGTCGATGGCCAGCCTCGTCTCGAACCCCTGCCCCGCCGGCAGGCAATGGGACGGATTGGTGATGAACGCCTCCCGAGCGGACTCGGCCGAACATCCCGTCACCGACGGCACAGACCCTTGGCAGCCCCGCTCGGGATCGTGCGCGTGGTCCGCGGGGACGCCCCACAGCGTCACAGACGAGCCCAGCAGCGCCAGGGTCTGCGATGCGTCGGGCACGCTGACCTGCACGTGGTAGCCGTCCTGTGCCTTGACCCTCGCGTCCAGGAAGATCGGCACGCCCGAGACGATGAAGCCGAACGACGCCGCGATCCCTGGCGGCGGGACGAGGTTGTAGACCGGCACAGGAACGTCATAGAACGGGGCGAACGGAAACGAGAACACGACCGCCGCCATTCCGATCTGGCTGGACTCGGGACACAGGTAGAGACTCGGCTGCTCCTTCTTCAAGAAGATGTCCACCGGGCATTCGGAGACCACGGTGGGGTTGCCCACGAACCCCGCCGGCAGGTCCACCAGCACGTTCCTGAGCGCCCCACCGTCGGGGACCGTCCTGCCGGTCGTCTCGGTGGTGGCCTTGAGCTCGAACGACGTCGACGCGGCGAACGGATGGCCGCCAGCCTGCGTGAAGCCGTTGCCCGCCGCATCGGTCACCAAGCCGTCGAAGACCTTCGGCCCGAAGTCGGGCGTCGCGCTCACGTTCACCGGCACGGTCGTGCCCGCATGTCCCGACCCGCCGCCGGACACGTCGATAGTGGTCGTACGCGGGCCCGCGGCGCCCGCGTCGGCAGCCACGGTCAAGCGCACCCGCTGGGCGAATCCGCCGGGTGCGATTGGGGTCGTGAGATCGCAGTGCACGCTGCTCGCGCCCAGGGGGTCGCCGCAGCTCCAGTCGCTCAGCGGACCGCCAGAGGGCCCGGTGAGGGAAATGCCCGTCAGGTCGGGCGGGAGGACCACGTCCAGCGCACCCGACCCGTCGGTTGCCTGAACGCCGATGTTCTTGACCCGTATTGACATCCCGAACGAGCCGCCAGGCGCCACACGCGACACCGACGACGTGCTCACAACCCACTCGCCAGCTCCGAAGGCCGCAGGGGTCAGTGCGGTAACGGACAGACCGGCGATCACCGCCAAGCCGGCTCCGACACGCCGGCCCAGCCGCCGCAGGCGTCTACGAGCCGGCCCGCTCTTGGCCACGAACCTCAGGCCGCTCACCGGCTCCGCCCCTCGCGCCGGACTCCGCCTCGCGCACGCCGCTTGTGCTTGTGCTTCTTCACGCACCGCCCTCGGCCGGACACCCGCTTCTTGACCGTCCCACGCTTGCACTTGACCGGCTTACCCCTGGGTTTGACCGCCGTGGCGTCGCCATCGCCCTGCACCGCACCGGTGGCGGGCCCAGCCAGCTGCGGCGGAGCCGCCGGCGCCCCATGACACCCTGCCCCGACGCATGGGACAGGCAGCGGCGGATCCTCGAACACATCGCCCAAGCGCGCGTCGTAGATGTCGACCAGGTCGTCGGTATCGGACCGCGCCAGACGGTCGCGGGTCGTAAAGAACACGTCATCTCCCGACTCACTTGCGTCGACGAACGCCGAGTCCTCACCGCCCGTACCGCTGGACACCAGCCGCACCGATCCAGCAGACCATTCGTATACATCGATGCGTCCGTTCAAGTCCCGGGGGACCAACCCGTCGGACGAGTCGAAGAACACCTTTTCCCCACTCGACGAGATGTTCCGCGTCAGCCAGCTCGGAAGGGTGGCGCCGATGATACGGCGCTTGAGGAATGCATCACCATGAGATCGATCAGTGCGCGGGTCGCACGATATGCACACAAGCTCTCCCGACAACGCATTGAAGCGATACACCTGATACGTCCCGTGGTTGTCGTATCCCGTCACCCGTGCTCGCGACCGGAACACCAAGAACCGCCCATCAGCCGACACACGTGCGCCTCGGAAGCCGTGATTCGAGGGATCCCCAGGCGCGACCCGATGAGCCCAGACGCCCCCGTCGTCGGCAAAGGTCAAGCCGTCGGGCGAGCCTGCGAGCTTCGTGATGAAGCGCATCTCTCGCCCCTCCTCCCAGAGGTACAAGTTCGGCTCGCCCTCGGTTGCGCCAGCAGCCAGCACGCCGGACGCCACGAAGTACACGCGATTCGCGTCGGTGCTCGAGCCGACCGTCGCGACCACTCCTGCTCCGCTGGGATCCTGGGTCGTCAGATCGGTCAGCCGCGAACCCACCGGGGCGGAGCTGTCCCACCGGTATAGATCGCAGCGGGCCTCGGCACATGCATCCGTCCCGACCAGATCGCCGATCCCGCCGGTGGCAACGGCGGTCGCATCATCCGTCAACTTCGCACGCGCAGCGAACACCGCCACTGACCCGTCTTGACTGGCGAGCTGGAATTGGGCGCCGGTCGGCGTCGGATCCGGCGCTGAATTGGCTACGTCGTCACCCCCACAGGATGGGTCGCCTGCGCAATCCGTACGCTCGGAGGCCGAGACACGCTCGCTCACGATCCCCCCTTCTCGCACGTACAGCTCACGCGCCGGGTTGGTAACTCCACCAACGGAGAAAAACACTCGTTCGCCGTCACCAGACACCGCGAACTCACCTGGGTAGACGGCCGCACCCGTGGTCGCCAGCCCGTATCCAATCTCTGCGTTGACCGCCGGCATGCCACCTTCGTCCTGCGGCAAGAAGTTCACCAATCGCAATCCCTGGCCCCTGATCCACTCATAGAGGTAGGCGGCATCAAATCCATCCACGTCTACGGGGGCCTCAGCAATCAGCCGCCGAGCAGACGACAGCACGATGTGACTGAAGTCGTCCGACGCACCCGCGAAGTGATTCCCGGCGGAGCCGCGCGCAGGATCCTCTGGGACGAACGGGATCGTCGGCTTGGACAGCAACTCGAACGACCTGCTCAAGGGCGACGCTAACCAGAGATTGCCCATCTGCGGCCGGCCGAACATCTCCAGTCCCCAGCTGGGGGCAACGCCCCTGCTCACGTCATCGGACAGTCCCTCGAACAACTGGCTCACGGCTCCGGTCGGCAATGGATCCAGGGGGGGGTTCATCCCGGTCGTCACCCAGGCGCCCAGAGACGTGGAGCGGGCACCGTGAAACTGATTGACCAGGGCACGGGACACCGCTTGTGGATCGAGATTGCCGACAGATTGATAGGCGACTGCCGACCCATCCACGGCGGCTCGCGACGTGCCGCCGAACTCGACATCGGCACCCTTGAGCTGAGGAGAGACCCGCTCGAATCCCCGCTCGATCGACGAGGCAAAGGCCACAGGCACACACCAAGCACACGCCACCGTGACAAGAGCCCCAATCCACAACCACTCACGCCTGAGCACGAATCCACATCCTCCCCACCAGCAACCTAAAGGACATCAGCACACCTATAGCGCTAGGCATGTCCTGCCTACCATACACATGCTCGTCTGCAGATACAACCCTAGCTAGCCGTACAAGTATTTTGTTTTTCTTTAGTATCGCATAGCGTGAGGAACTCACCGCTTTAAGAGGGTGGGCCGGCGAGCCGGCCCACCCTTACCTCACATGACAACTATGAGATTGCTGTGACGGTTGGTCTGGCGTCGTTTCTTGTGTCGGGTCTGATGGTGTATCTGCCGGTGAAGGTTGCTGTGTATGAGCCGTCGCTGATTCTGCAGCCGCTGACGTTGACGACTGTTACGACGAGCACCGATGTTCTGTCGAGTTCGAGCGTCCCGTTTGCGTTTGTGTATCTGGCTGAGATTGACTGGTTAGCGTCCACTGTGATTCTGCATGAGCTGGCTCTGGGCGCTGTGGTTACAAATGTGCATGGGCTTGAGGTGTTGACGGTGCCGTCCCATGATCTGCCTCCGTCAGGGGTGCTTCTGACGTGGAGGTGCCATGGGGCTCTTGAGGTGGCTGTGCATGTGACGCTGTCTCTGTCGACGGTGCCGTCCCCGAATGGCGTTCTCACCACGCAGTTGGTGAGGCTGTCGCCGCCACCGTCGCCGAATGAGAGGCTGGTGATGCGGGCTTGTGTGTGTGTCGTGCTCACGTAGCCTGACGCAATCGCGGTTCTACACTGGACTCTTGCGCTGAGCCCCAAGGGCAGGTCTATGGCGAGCACGGAGTCGCTCGACCGTCCTGTGAATGATGAGGTTGTGGGGGTGATCGGTGTGATGAACGGCGACACCGCAGCGTTGCCGGTTGAGGTTGTAAGTCTCGGTGTCGCGAACGCCGGGGAAGCAACTATTACGGCTGCGACCACCAAGATCAGCGCCACCAAGGCGCTGCGCGTAAATACCTTCATAAACACTCCTTAGACTGCCAATTCCAACAGAAGTACCTGCATCTCCGGCTTCCTATCTCTATACGCCTCCTTTCTGCATCGATCGAACAGCCCACAGCACACTGCAAGGCAGATGCGACTCCTCACCGACTGCGCGCCGAGCGACTCAGGTAGGTCGATCGCTGACGTGCATGAGCCGATGCCGAGGCACAAGTCCTTAACCCTCAGACGCCGCCATCACGTCGCTTGCGTTGTTCTGATCGATCGATCTTTCTCAAGTAAATTGAGATTAGCAGATCACCGAGGCTGCCTCAAGCGGTCTTCGAGCAGCCCCCACGATGGCTCATACACAGCAAGATTCACCAGCACCTACACCCCTCAAGAGCCGACACAGCAGAGACGCCAGATCAACCGTCACAGCAGCCTCATAGCTGAGATGTCCAGCCATCCGACCGAGAGGTGGGGCAGTGCATACTGGCCCACCTCGGCTCTAACAGAGGCTCTAGAGCAGCGTCCCGTCCTCGATCCGCTCCGGGCCCTCGACCGTCACCGCGCCGCGGACGGTCACGTCGCGGCCGAAGGCCACGTCGCCACCGACGGTCAGCCGCTCGCAGGCCACCAGCGACGGGGGGCCGGCGGGGAAGCGCTGCTCGAAGTCGTCCAGGAGCTTGTAGTACGCCGGGTCGAGGTCGATCACCGGCGGTGTGTGATGGCGCTCGGGGACGAGTGAGACCTGGGCGCTCTCGGCACTGATGGCGTAGGCGTCGGAGCGCAGGGCGAGCAGGTCGTTGGTCGTCTTGACCGGGACGAAGCGGCTGCGGGGGATGCGGATGGCGGCGGCGCCCTCGAAGACGTCGATGGCGGCGCCCATGGCGGTCTCGAGCTGGATCACCGCAGGCGAGCTGGGGTCGGCGGGGTCGACGGTCTTGCGGTTGACGATCATCGGCAGGCCCAGCACGCCGTCGCGCTCGCGCAGCGTGTCGGACAGTGCGCACAGGTCGATCCAGAGCGTGTTGGCGTTGAAGAAGCGGTGGCGGCTCACGTCCTCGAAGGCCGCCTTGTCCTCGTCCGATATCTGCGAGGTCTCGCGCAGCACGAGCCCCCCGCCGCGACGGCGCGCGACGTGGCCGCCCTTGCGATCGGACTCGGTGCGGTCGGCGACCTCCATCGCGAACGGCAGCTCGCCCTCGGCGAACCAGCGCAGGATGCGCGGATCGAGCACCGCGCCGAGGTTGTCCGAGTTCGACACGAACGCATAGCGGTAGCCGTGCCCCAGCAGCTCGTCGAGCACCCCCGAGGAGACGATCGACGTGTAGAGATCGCCATGGCCGGGAGGCGCCCACTCCAGTTCCGGATCGGCCGGCCACTCGACCGGCGTCAAATCGTCGGCGCGCAGCTTGGGCACCTTGCCCTGGACGAAGTCGAGCGGCACGTCGACCTCGATCCCCGGATGGCGGCGCAACGCCGCCAGCGACTGCTCGCGCGTGCGGAAGCTGTTCATCAGCACCAGCGGCACCCGCGCCCCGCTGCGCTCGCGCAGACGCAGCACCTGCTCCACGGTGACGTCGAGGAACGTCTTGCCCTCGCGCGCCTCGATCAGGGACTTCGGCCCCGTCATGCCCATGCTCGTGCCGAGGCCGCCGTTGAGCTTCAGCACTAGTGCCTGGTCGAGCAGCTCGTCCCCGCCGGGCGGCAGCGTCTCGGCGTCGGGCACGTCTGCCACCGGCTCGATCTCCGACTCCGGCAGCATGCCCTGCTCGCCGCCGGCCAGCCGGCGGTAGTAGTGCTCGAAGGACTGCAGCGCGATCTCGGGTAAACCCTCGCGGCGCATCTTCTCGAGGCTCTGGTCCAATCCGTTCACGGGCGCGATCCTATGCACGCCCAGCTCAAGCCGGCCGCTCGGCCGGTCGATGACGAGTCGGATGACGCCGGCCAGGACCGCGGACGCACTCGCGGCAGTACGCCGCCTCTCCTTCGCCATGCTCGAGGCGCCCGATGCGCGCGGGCTCTACCAGACCTTCGCGACCGAGCTGTTCGGCGTCTTCGGCGTCGACCGGGTGCATGCCTGCCGGGTCGACCAGGACGGCCAGAGCGCGCATGCGACGGCGTTCGCTCGCGACAAGCGGGGCGAGGCCGTGCCGGAGCTGGAGTACGTGGTGCCGTTCGACCTGCCGAGCGGCGTCCATCACGTCCATGGCACCGGCGAGGCGCTGCACGTGCCGGACGCCAAGAGCTCGTCGCTGGTCGCACAGCAGTTCGTCGAGCGCTTCCGCGCCGCCAGCCTGCTGTACGTGCCGCTCGCCTATGAGGGGCAGGTCCGCTCGGTGGTGGTGCTGCTCAGCCGCACGCCGCGCACCTTCGAGACGGCAGAGCTGGAGCTCGCCTACACGCTCGCCAACCAGGTCTCCGCCGGGCTCGCGGTGCTGGAGATGCGCAGCACCCTCTCCACGCGCGCGGAACGCCGTGCCGCGCTCGTGCGCGCGGCACGCTCGCTGAACGCCAGCCTTGACCTGCACGCCGTGCTCGCCAGCCTCTGCGCCGAGGGCAGCCGCGCGCTGGGCGCCGACATGGCTGGCTTCTACCTCGGCGACGCCGAGCGCGGCGGCGTGGCGGTGGCGGCCTATGGGGTGCCGGAGAACTCGGACTGGTGGGGACGCACGATCGCCCCCGGCGAGGGCATGGCCGGCAGGGCGCTGGTGACCGGTAGGCCTGCGGTGACCAACGACTACCAGCTCGGCCCGACCGTCGAGGCGGACGTGATGCGCCAGGTCGAGACCGCCGTCGGCGTGCCCGTGCGCTGGGACGGCGAGCTCAAGGGCGCGCTCTCGGTCGGCTTTTCCACGCTGCGGCCGGTGCAGCCCGAGGACATCGACGTGCTCGAGGCGATCGCCGACCTGGCGGCGGTGGCGTGCAGCAACGCCGAAGCGTTCGAGCGCGTGCAGGCGGCCGCGCGCACCGACGCGCTGACCGGCTTCCTCAACCACGGCGCGCTGCAGGCGCGGCTGAGCGAGGAGATCTGGCGCGCGCGGCGCGAGGACGTGCCGCTCTCCTGCCTGCTGATGGACCTCGACAACTTCAAGCCGATCAACGACCGCCACGGCCATCTCGTCGGCGACGAGCTGCTGCAGCAGGTGGCGACCGCGATCGCCACCGAGTTCCGCCCCTACGACGGCCTCGCCCGCTACGGCGGCGACGAGTTCGTGCTGGTGCTGCCGGGCGCCGACGAGGACACCGCGCTCGAGGCGGCGGCGCGGCTGCGCGCTGTGGTGGCCGAGACCAGCGCCCGCTTCGGCGACCTCGAGGAGCCCGTCAGCGCCTCGATCGGCATCGCGCGCTGGCGTGAGCCGCTGAGCGCCGGCGAGCTGCTCGACCGCGCCGACCGGGCGCTGCTGCTGGCCAAGCGGCGCGGCAAGGACGGCGTCGCGGTCGCCTGCTCGGCCACCGAACGCGAGCTCGCGCGCGCGGAGGGTCGTCGCGACAGCGATGACCCGCTGGCAGGCTTCTGGGACATGGTCAGCCGCTGCGAGCGGCCGCGACACGTGCTCTACACGCTCTCGGCGCTCGTGCGGCGGGAGCTCGAGCTCGAGGAGGTCGCCCTCTACGAGCCGGGCGCCGGCTCGCAGGGACGCTCGCTGATCCGGCTCGCGCTGGCCCGGCTGCCCGGCGATCCCGCCCAGGCGGCCTTCCGGCGCTCGACGATCACGATCGGCGAGGACCTGCGCGCGCGGCTGGAGAGCGGGCCGATCTCGCGCGGCTCGCTGACCGCGCTCGAAAGCGCGCTCGAGGTGCCGGAGACGGCGGCCGGGCGGCCGCCAGCCGGCTCGTATGCCGCCGTCGGCCTAACGCGCGGCGGCACGCTGCTCGGCGTGCTGCTGATGCGCCACCGGCTGCCGCAGTTCCCGCTGCCAGCGCTGCGCATGGCCGAGCTGCTCGCCGGCGAGGCGGTGACGGTGCTGCTGAGCCAGTCCGGCGACGGCTCGCGCACGGCGGTGGCGGCGCTCGCCGCGGCGATCGACGCGCGCGACAACTACACGCTCTCGCACTCCGAGGAGGTCGTGGGCCTGGCGCGCGAGGTGGCGCGGCGGCTGGGCCTCTCCCCCTCCGAGGTCTCGAAGGTGCGCGACGGCGCGATGCTGCACGACGTCGGCAAGGTCGCGATCCCGAACGAGATCCTGTTCAAGCCCGGCCCGCTCACCGACGCCGAGTGGGACGTCATGCGCCAGCACCCGGTGATCGGCGAGAGCATCCTGCGGCGCACGCCCGATCTCGCCCCGATCGCCGCCCTCGTGCGTCACGAGCACGAGCGCTGGGACGGCGCCGGCTATCCGGACGGCCTCGGGGGCGACTCGATCCCGATCGGCAGCCGCATCATCCTCGCCTGCGACGCCTACAACGCGATGATCACCACCCGCCCCTACCGCCAGCCGATGACCGAGGAGGCCGCCCACGCCGAGCTGCGCGCCAACGCCGGTTCGCAGTTCGACCCGCACGTAGTCGAGGCACTGCTGGCGGTGCTGGGCGTGCCGGTAGTAGCGTCCGGCGGGTGAGCGCCCCGCGCATCGAGGTCGTCGGCGAGCAGGACCTGCCCGAGCTGCTGCCGCTGCTGCGCGGTTACTGCGAGTTCTACGAGGTCGCGCCGAGCGACGAGGCGCTGCTGAGGCTGTCGCGGGCGCTGATCGCCGATCCGGAGCGCGAGGGCGTGCAGTTACTGGCGCGGGACGGTGACGGCGGCGCGGCGATCGGCTTCGCGACGATCTTCTGGAGCTGGTCGACCACGCGCGCCGCGCGCATCGGCGTGATGAACGACCTGTTCGTGCGGCCCGAGTCGCGCGGCGGCGGCGGCGCCGATGCCCTGATCGCGGCCTGCGCAGAGCGCTGCGTGGCCCGGGGCGCGGTCGAGCTGGAGTGGCAAACCGCGCACGACAACTACCGCGCGCAGACGCTCTACGAGCGGGTCGGCGGACGGCGCGACGAGCGCTGGCTGGATTACTCGCTGTCCGCTGGGACCGCACCAGACGCGTAGGCGATCAGGCCGCCCAGCACGATTCCGGCGGCCGCGGCGAGGCCGACGAAGGCGCCGGGACGAAGCCCGTAGTCGAGCAGGCCGGCGAGCCGCTGGGGCACGTCGGGGGTCGGGAGGTCGAGGATTCGGTAGAGGATCAGCGCCGAACCGAGTAGACCGACCGCGGCCACCGACACGGCCGCCGGCCGGCTCGGCTCCAGTGCGTCCATGGCCAGCGCGGCCACCCAACCGACCGCGGCCAGGCCGATCAGCAGCAGGATCAGGTCGATCAGCTCCAGCTCGGTCCAGGCGCTGCCGCTCTCCTCGAGACCTGGCGCATGGACGCCGTACCAGGGCAGGAACAGCGACACCAGTAACAGCGCGCCGCTCACGCCGGAAACCGCCGCGCCCCAGTGCAGCCTGCTGCGAGCCACGGCCGCGACTCTACTTCCCAGGCGACCGCGCGGACTTAGCGAGCAGGCGCCGGAAGTAGCGAGATCTCCCTCCCGATCCGAGCCACGGGCGCAGAACCGCGGGTGCGTCACAGACGTTCCCAAACCTCCACCGGCTGCAACGTCCCGCTCGCCGCACAAAGACTCATGGACGCAGTCCATAGACCGCGCTCTTATTGACATCTCTTTATCGATTCTGTAGTCTTTTGCACATGATATTTCTTTATTTATTTATTATTGCCACACCGCCAGTAAGCGTGGCAGGTAATAAAATCGTGGCACAGCCCTATTAACGGGCTGTAGAGAGGAGGCCCTGAAGGCACCGTTATGAAGTCGGATCCCGTGAGCGCGTGGAATCGGCTGGGCCTTCAAAGAGAGATGACGCGCGCCAGCTTACATGAACTGTCCCGCTAGAACATGCGGGTGAAAGGATCAACGCTTACGATGAAATCGATCAGAAGCGCCCTCTTGGTCGCGCTGGTACTGGTGACCGCAGCCGTGGTCATTGCATCGCCCGCATTCGCGACACCGAGCATCACAGCCTCAAGCGGCACCAGACCGGCGTCGCCGTTCATCACACCCATTGGCAGAACAACCTCACTATCAACAGCACTCAGCACGGATCTCAAATTTAATATCAATGGCATTTCCTGGACGTGCGCCACTGCTCACTTCTCATTCTACGTCGCGACTACACATACACAGGCTCTGGTCACCAGCTTCACATTCGGCGACGGCAGAATGGGAGCATGCGGCGCTGTCGGCGTGACGATCGACGGGAACTCAATCAGCGATCCCACAACCAACTCAACCACACCATCCCGAATCCACATCAGGACCTTCGCCACGTCCTCAGCCACTGGGACCATCAACCTCTCAGGCCCCATGACATTTAGAATGACTTTTAGCGGCCTTTCATGCACCCTAACAGTGCCGGTGCAGTCAATCGACGCCGTATACACACAGATAACCACATCATTCACCGTGAGCGATAGAACGCTCGGCGTCACCATCGTTGGCTTAGGCTGTCCAGCGAGCGGCCAAATGATAATCACAGCGATCTACACAGCGAGACCCGACACAGCCAGAGATGCGAGACTCACGATCACAAACGCCTCATAACAACGAGAGACGATCGCCGAGGTGCAGATAGCACCAAGGCATCGAAGCGAGCCCGGCCACACGGCCGAGCTCGCGCGCTTGGCGGTTGCATTTGCAAATGCCCGCCGTGCATCGTCGAGCAATTTATCCTGTAGACGACGTGCTCCAGGCGAATTCGCGCGATCGGCTGATTAGAGGATGGAGCGTCAGCCCGCGTGTGGCGCTCGGTTCTAGCTCGAGCTCAATCGGTAGAGCGGCAGCTCGGGACGTGTGTCGATCCCGATAGACCGTACTCAGGGTCCGGGTCCAACCATCCAGCACACCACTGTCGACGGCACGCCGGCTGACGCCGGCGTCCCGAGTCGTTTGCGGTTAGGCGTCGATGCGCTCTGCCGCGTGGGCGGCGCGGGTGGCACAGGACGTAAGAGCCGACGCGGTGGCCAGGCTGGCCGCATAGAGGTCGGCCACGACGTCCTCGACGTGGACCTCCCGGTGCTGGCCGGTTGAGCGCCCGGTCGAGCTCGGGGAGGGACCAGAGGCCGGGGTGGTCGTGGATCAGCAGGCCGAGGGCGGCCTGCTGGAGGTGGGTGGAGTCGTCGGGCCCATGGCCCGGGATACGCTGATCGCGCATGGGAACTCGCCTTCCTGTGCCGCGCCCCGGGCCGTTGGTAGCGGCGCCGGGGCCAATTTTGGTTTTGACCACGATAGGTGGCAGGGCGGATGGACCCGGCGGGTCAGCGCCAGCGGCGCCGGCGGGCCAGGTCCTCGCCGCGCTCGATGCCGCCGCGCAACAGTCCTTCGAGCAGGCCCCGGCGGGTGGAGCGGCGCTCCTCGGGCGCCGGCTCGAGCTCGGCGGGCCACATCAGGGCGAGCGCGTCGGCGTCGATCCGCTGGGGCTCCCAGACGTCGTCGACGAGGTTGTCGAGCACGCCGCGCGCGGGCGGGCCGGGGAAGCGCTCGGGATAGAGCGACACGTCGAGACGCTCGTCCTCGACGTGATCCACGCGCAGCACGCGCCAGCTGCCGTCGCCGTCCCACTCGGCGGTCAGGACCTGGCCTGGCTGGAAGCGCACGTCAGGCGGCGAGCGCGTCGCTGGCGGGGAGCTCGTAGCCGGCGGCGACCTCGCGCAGGACGTCCAGCATCGCCTCGGTCGCCGGCGAGCGGAAGCGGCCGCCGAGGGTGGCGGCGACGATGCGGCGATACGGCGCGGTCGGGCCGAGCGAGCGCACGACGATGTCTTCGCGGATGTTGGTCAGCGCCAGCGCGGGCAGCAGCGAGACGCCCACGCCGGCCGCCACCAGCCCCTGGACGACGTTGTAGTCGTCGCTCATGAAGCCGATGCGGGGATCGAAGCCGGCGGAGTTGCAGGCCGACACGTGCATGCGGCCGCAGGAGCCGGCGACGTCGTTCTGGATCCAGGTCTCGTCGGCCAGCTGCTCCAGGCGCAGGCGCCGGCGGCTGGCGAAGCGGTGGTCGCGCGGCAGCGCGAGGTACATCGGGTCGTCGAGCAGGTGCACCAGCTCGAGCCCGTCGTAGAGGCGCTCGAAGCCGGGCTCGCTGTAGCCGCCGTACTCGAACACGATCGCCACCTCCAGCTCGGCGGCGCGCAGCATCGGCGCCGCCTGCTCGGCCTCGGCCTCCACCAGCGACAGCTCCACGCCCGGGTGGCGCTGGGAGAACAACGCGATCGCGGGCGGCGCGATCGAGGCGCCGGCGGTCGCGAACGAGGCCAGCCGCAGGCGGCCGCCGCGCACGCCGGCGATCGCCTCCAGCTCGGCCTCGGCGGCCGCCAGCCGGGCCAGCACGGCCTCCGCGTGCTCGACCAGGGCGCGCCCGGCGTCGGTCAGGCGCACGCCACGGCTGGTGCGGTCGACCAATCGCGACCCAGCCGCCCGCTCGAGCGCGGCGATCTGCTGGGAGATCGCGGGCTGGGTGTAGCTCAGCGACTCGGCCGCGGCAGAGAACGAGCCGAGCGCGGCGACCTCCTTCAGGACCTTCAGCTGCTTGACGTCGAGCATAAATCGATCTTATCGCTGCCCTCAGTAACCCGAATTTGATCTTATGTCACGGGAGCGGCATCCTCCTCGTTGTACCCGTAATCACGGTCTCAGGAGGCTCTCAAATGGACTCGCTCACCATCCGCCGCGCCGCTCAATCCGACGCCGTCGCCCTGCACCGCCTCGCCGCCCTCGACAGCGCCTCCCCACCGACCGGCGACTATCTGGTCGCCGAGGTCGACGGCGAGCTGTGGGCCGCGCTCGACGTCGAGACCGGCGCCCCGATCGCCGATCCGTTCCAGCCCAGCGGCGAGCTGATCGGCCTGCTGCGCTTCCGCGCCGCCCGCCTGGAGGGCGCCACGGCTCCGCGCCGCCGCCTGCTGCGCAAGCTGCTGCCGCACGCGGCGTGACGGGAAAGGAGTGTGGGCTACGTTCCTCGCGCATAGCGAGAGCTTTGTAGCCCACACTCGCTTGTCGGAGGCTCAGCTCGACGTGCCCCAGGAGCTGAGGTACGCCTCCTGCTCCGGCGTCAGCGCGTCGATCTCCACGCCGAGTGTCCTCAGCTTCAGCCGCGCGATCTCCTCGTCGATCTCCTTCGGCACGTCGAGCACGCGGCGCTCCAGCTCGGCACCGTGCAGCACCAGGTGCTCGACCGCGAGCGCGAGATTGGCGAAGCTCATGTCCATCGCCGCGGCGGGGTGACCCTGGCCAGCCGCCAGGTTCACGACGCGGCCGCGGGCGAGCAGATTGAGGCGCCGCCCGTCGCCCAGCTCGTAGCGCTCGACCAGCGGCAGCACCTCGCGCACGCCGCCGCTGGCCGCGGCGCGCAGGTCGTCGAGGTCGATCTCGACGTCGAAGTGGCCGGCGTTGGCGAGCACCGCGCCGTCCTGCATGCGCTCGAAGTGCTCGGCGCGCAGGACCGAGCGCGTGCCGGTGACGGTGATGAAGACGTCCCCGCGAGCGGCGGCGGCCAGCGCCGGCATCACCTCGAAGCCGTCCATGCGCGCCTCCAGGGCACGCAGCGGGTCGACCTCGCAGACGATCACGCCCGCCCCGGCGCCGCGGGCTCGCTGGGCGATGCCGCGGCCGGTGGCGCCGTAGCCGAGCAGCACCAGCGTGCGGCCGGCGAGCAGCAGGTTGGTGGCGCGCAGGATGCCGTCGAGCGCGGACTGGCCGGTGCCGTAGCGGTCGTTGAAGGTGCGCTCGGTGCGCGACTCGTTGACGGCCAGCACCGGGCAGGCCAGCCGCCCCTCTGCCTCGAGGCGGCGCAGACGCAGCAGGCCGGTGGTCGTCTCCTCGGCGCCGCCGCTCACCTCCTGCCCGCGCTCGTGGATCAGCGACAGCAGGTCGGCGCCGTCGTCGAGCGTGATCTGCGGCTGCCAGTCGGCCAGCGCCTGGACGTGACCGACGTAGGTGTCGAGATCCTCGCCGCGCAGCGCCTGCACCGGCACATCGGCCTCGACCAGCGCCGCGGCGACCTCGTCCTGGATCGTGAGCGGGTTGGCCGAGCAGAGCGCCGCCTCGGCGCCGCCGGCGACCAGCGCGTGCATCAGGTTCGCGGTCTCGGCGGTGACGTGCAGGCAGGCGGCCACGCGCACGCCCGCCAGCGGCCGCTCGCGCTCGAAGCGCTCGCGGATCGAGCGCAGCACGGCCATCTGCCCCTCCGCCCACTCGACCCGCGCCCGCCCCGCGGGGGCGAGCGCCGGGTCGGCGATGGCGGACTGGACACTCACCGCGCCGCTCGCTCCGGGGGTAGGCACGATCGGCGCGGGATGGAGATGAGCGGCGTGGTCCTAGTAGCGATAGTGATCTGGCTTGTACGGGCCCTCGACGGGGACGCCGATGTAGGCCGCCTGCTCGGGGCTGAGCTCGGTCAGGCGGGCGCCGAGGGCGTCCAGGTGCAGACGGGCGACCTTCTCGTCGAGGTGCTTGGGCAGCACGTAGACCTGCTTGTCGTACTCGCCGTTCTTGGTGAACAGCTCGACCTGGGCGATGGTCTGGTTGGTGAACGAGTTCGACATCACGAACGACGGGTGCCCGGTCGCGTTGCCGAGGTTCAGCAGCCGGCCCTCGGACAGCACGATGATCGCGTGGCCGTCGGAGAAGCGCCACTCGTCGACCTGCGGCTTGACGTTGATCCGCTCGACGCCGTCGATCTTCGCCAGGCCGGCCATGTCGATCTCGTTGTCGAAGTGGCCGATGTTGCCCACGATCGCCTGGTGCTTCATGCGCGCCAGCTGCGAAGCGGTGAGGATGTCCTTGTTGCCGGTGGCGGTGACGAAGATGTCGGCCGTCTCCAGCACGTCCTCGAGGCGCACCACTTGATAGCCGTCCATGCAGGCCTGCAGCGCGCAGATCGGGTCGATCTCGGTGATCACCACGCGCGCGCCCTGGCCGCGCAGGGACTGGGCGCAACCCTTGCCGACGTCGCCGTAGCCGCAGATCACCGCGGTCTTGCCGGCGATCATCACGTCGGTGCCGCGGTTGATGCCGTCGATCAGCGAATGGCGACAGCCGTAGAGGTTGTCGAACTTCGACTTGGTGACCGAGTCGTTGACGTTGATCGCCGGGAACAGCAGCGTGCCGGCCTGCTGCATCTCGTACAGCCGGTGCACGCCGGTCGTGGTCTCCTCGGTGACGCCCTTGAGCTCGGCGGCCATGTCGGTCCACTTGCTCGGCGACTCGGACAGCGTGCGGGTGAGCAGGCTGAGCACGACCTGGAACTCCTCGGAGTCCGCGGTCGAGGGATCGGGCACGGCGCCGGCAGCCTCGTACTCGACGCCCTTGTGGACGAGCAGGGTGGCGTCGCCGCCGTCGTCGAGGATCATGTTCGGGCCGGTGTGGCCGGGCCAGGTGAGCGCCTGCTCGGTGCACCACCAGTACTCCTCCAGCGTCTCGCCCTTCCAGGCGAACACCGGGATGCCGGCGGCCGCGATCGCCGCGGCGGCGTGGTCCTGGGTCGAGAAGATGTTGCAGGACGCCCAGCGCACGTCGGCGCCGAGTGCGGTCAGCGTCTCGATCAGCACCGCGGTCTGGATCGTCATGTGCAGCGAGCCCATGACGCGGGCGCCCTTGAGCGGCTGCGACGCGCCGAGCTCGGCGCGCATCGCCATCAGGCCGGGCATCTCGTGCTCGGCGAGGGTGATCTCCTTGCGGCCGAACTCGGCCAGGGAGAGGTCGGCCACCTTGTAGTCGGTGGTGGTCTCCGTGATCGTCATGCGGGGGTCTCCGTGAGTTGGGTGGTTGGTGGAGTGGCGAGCAGGCGCTCGTGCTTGGCCTGCTCCCAGCGCAGCCAGTCGTCCGAGGGCACGCCCTCGGGCCGCTGCGGGCGGGACTCGAACCACTCGTCCACGGCTCCGCGCAGCTCTGTGTCTGAGCGCAGCCGCTCGGCGAACGCCACGTCGGAGAGGGCGCAGTCGAACCGGGCCAGCAGCTCGCGCAGCGTGCGCAGGCGCTGCAGCTCGCCCGGTCCGAAGACGCGATAGCCCGACGGCGTGCGGGGCAGGTCGATCAGGCCGGCGTTCTCGATGTAGCGCAGCATTCGAGGCGACCAACCGGTCGTCTCCGCAGCCTGATTGATGGTGAGCCCCTCCATACGCGGCGGGGCCAACCTTACCACGATCGTGTCAAGGTTTGACGAGGCTGGCCTTGAGACGGTCGATCGCCGCGATCGGCGTCGGGTCGACGCCCTCCAGCAGTCCCAGGTAGACGCTGGCGAGGTCGCCGAGGAAGACCAGCGACAGCACGCGCTCCAGGCGACTGTCGCCGCGCGAGGTCACGCGTAGGGTCGGCGCGCCCGCCCGCTCGGCCTCCACGGCGGTCAGCTCCATGCTCTCGGTCACGCGCGGATGCTGGTCGGGGTCGAACAGGAAGACGGCCGACAGGGGGGCCAGCGAGCGGCCGCGCTCCCAGCCGCAGATCTCGTTGTGGGCGGCCTCGGGCAGCTCGGCGAAGAAGGCGGCGCCGTCGGCGTTCTCGTTGACCTGGGTGTGCCAGCGGCGGGCGACCGCGGTGGTGGGTCCCGCGCCGTGGATGACCGGCACCGTCCCCTTGAGCGCGTGCGCGAGCGCCTTGGCCTGCGAGTCGGGCGCGGCGCCGGGGCCGTACTCCTCGGCGAGCTGCTCGAGCAGTCCGGTGGCGGTGTCGATCTCGGCGTGCAGGCCCGGCGCGGCGCCGCAGAGCGCCGCGCACTCGAGCGTCGCGATCGTGACGTAGAGCACCGCGGCGCGGGGCATCATGCCGGACGGGATGCCGATCACCGGCACGCCCTCGGCGCGCGCCGCCTCGGCCAGCTGGCCGCCGGTGGTGATCGCCACCCGCTGCGCGCCGGCGGCGCCGGCGGCCTCGAAGCAGGCGAGCGTCTCCTCGGTGTCGCCGGAGTAGCTGGCGCAGAGGACGAGCGTGTCCGGCAGCGTCCAGGACTCGATCTCGTAGCCGCGCACGGTGCGGATCGGGCGGGTGGCGCGGTCGCCGAGCGCGGCCGTGGCGAGGTCGCCGCCGATCGCCGAGCCGCCCATGCCGCAGACCAGCAGGCCGCCGGGCATGTCGCGCTTGGGGATGCCGGCGGACTCGGCGCGCCAGAGCGCGTCGCCCACCTGCAGCGGCTGGGCGAGCACGTCTCCGAGCATGCCGCCGGGATCGCCGGCGGCGACGGCGTCGCGGGAGAGCGGATCGGTCATCGCGGGACCTCCTTGCCAATCATCTGACGGCTTCCTCCGCGCGCACCGTCGCGCCTGCGGCAACCACCGTGTTCGCTGCGATCTCGACGTCGGGATCGATGCGGGCATCTTCGCCGACCTCCGCGCCCGCGCCGATCTCGGCGCCCGCGCCGACCATCGCCCCCGGTCCCACGCGGGCGCCCTCGCCGACCCGGACGCGCTCGGCCAGCACGCTGTCGCGCACGCTGGCGTCCGCGCCGACGATCACGCCGTCGTGCAGCACCGAGCGCTCGATCGTCGAGTCGCTGCCGACCGAGCAGTGGTGCCCGACGACGCTCTGGGGACCGACGTGGGCGCCAGAGACCAGGCAGTCGGCGGCGACCAGCGAGCCGGTCTCGTCGCGTGGCGCGAGCGCCGACCCCACCCGCCCGGCGAGCAGGTCGTAGGTGGCCTCCAGATAGCGCTCGGGCGTGCCGATGTCGATCCAGTAGCCCTCGGCGGCGAAGCCGTAGAGGCCGGCGTCGACCAGCTTCGGGAAGACCTCGCGCTCGAACGAGACGGCGCGGCCGCCCGGCAGCTCCTCGATCACGTCGCGCTCGACGACGTAGGCGCCGGCGTTGATGCGGTTGGTGGGGACCTCGCCCGTGGTCTTCTCCAGGAAGGCCTCGACCCGGCCGTCGGCGTGCGTGGGCACGACGCCGTAGCTGGCGGTGTCCTCGACGGCCTGCAGCGCCAGCGTGACGCGCGCGCCGGTGCGCTCGTGCTGGGCCAGCTCGGCGGTCAGGTCGATGTCGGTGAGCACGTCGCCGTTGAGCACCAGCAGCCGCTCGGCGAGGATGCCCTGGTCGTAGGCGAGCCGCACCGGTCCGGCCGTGCCGAGCGGCGTCTCCTCGACGACGTAGCGCAGCCGCATGCCGTCGTAGATGTCGCCGAGCACGCGGTGCACGCCCTCGGAGAGGAAGCCGCAGGAGAGGATCACCTCGTCAACGCCGTGGCCGCGCAGCCAGTCGAGCATGAACGACAGGAACGGGCGCCCGGCCAGCGGCAGCACCGGCTTGGGCGTCGTGTAGGTCAGCGGCCGCAGGCGGGTGCCCTCGCCCCCGGCGAGCACGAGCGCCTGCACGGCTACCGCCCGATGCCCTCGTAGCTGAAGCCGGCCGCGGCGAGCGCCTCGCGGTCGAGGAAGTTGCGCCCGTCGACCACCAGCGGCGTGCGCATCCGGCCCTTGACCTCGCCGGCCCAGTCGAGCTCGCGGAACTCCGGCCACTCGGTCACGAGCACCACCGCGTCGGCGTCCGCGACCGCCTCGAGCGCCGACGCACAGATCGTGGCGCCGCCGAGCATCGCCCCCGCCCGCTCGGCCGCGACCGGGTCGTAGACGCGCACCTGCGCGCCCTCGCCCTGCAAGCGCCCGGCCAGCACGAGGCTGGTGGCCTCGCGGATGTCGTCGGTGTTCGGCTTGAACGCCACGCCGAGCAGCGCTACCTCCTTGCCCACCAGCGAGCCGAGGTGCTTCTGCAGCTTCCCGATCGTGCGCCGCTTCTGCAGCTCGTTGACCTCGATCACCGCGGTCAGCAGCTGGAAGTGGTAGCCGCTGTTGCCGGCGAGCTGCTTGAGGGCCTGGACGTCTTTGGGAAAGCAACTCCCTCCGAACCCCACACCGGCGTTGAGGAACTTCGGGCCGATGCGGTCGTCGAGGCCCATGCCGCGGGCAACCTCGTTGACGTCGGCGCCGAGCTCCTCGGAGACGTTGGCGATCTCGTTGATGAAGGAGATCTTGGTGGCGAGGAAGGCGTTGGAGGCGAGCTTGATCATCTCGGCGCTGGCGACGTCTGTGCGGACGATCGGGCCGCCGAGGGGCGCGTAGAGCGCCTCGACGCGGGCGGCATAGGCCTCGGAGTCGGCGTTGGCGCCGATCACGACGCGGTCGGGGCGCATGAAGTCGTCGACCGCGCTGCCCTCCTTGAGGAACTCCGGGTTGGAGACGTAGCCGAGGCCCTCGCGGCGGCGCTGGATCGAGCGGCCGGTGCCGACGGGCACGGTGCTCTTCATCACCAGCGCGTGCTCGTCGGACTCCCCCAGCTCGGCGATCACGGCCTCGACGCGGGAGAGGTCGGCGTCGCCGGAGTAGGTCGGCGGGGTGTCGACGCAGACGAACAGCAGCCGCGCGTGCGCGAGCGTCTCGGCCATGTCGGTCGTGAAGTGCAGGCGCGCGGCGTTCTTGGTCACCAGCTCGGGCAGGCCGGGCTCGTGGATCGGCACCTCGCCGCGGGCCAGCGACGCGACCTTGTCGGGCAGGATGTCGCGCGCCCAGACCTCGTGGCCGAGCTCGGCGAAGCAGGCGGCGGTGACCAGGCCGACCCAGCCGACGCCGATGACCCCTATGGGCTCCTTCTCTGCCATCACGAAGGCCGAGAGGCTATCTAGAGCGTGCGTGCGGAGCGCGCGATGGCCATCATCTGGCGGTTGGTCAGCGACAGCAGCAGGGTGTTGGAGATCCAGTAGGCGGCCTTGGGGGTGCGCCAGGCGACCAGCCGCAGACGGTCGCCGTCGTAGTGCAGCTCGTAGGTGCGCCGGCCGATCGTGCGCGTCTCCTGGGGCTCGCGCAGGATCGGCGCGTCCTTCCAGGTGATCCCCTGCAGGCCGTAGTTCTCGCCCAGCAGCTGGCCACGGGTGAGCACCATCCGGTAGGCCTGGTGAACGTGGCCGTCCTCGTCGCGGATCCGGTACACGCGCGGCACGTCGCGGTACTCCGACTCGGAGGTGCGCACCGTCGGGTAGTAGACCGGCAGCCGCTTGCCCGCCCCCTGTTGCACCGCCTGCAGCGCCTGGTCGCGGCCGAACCGCGGGTCCTTGCTCAGCCCCTCGACCGGCCGTCGCTTGCGCTTGCGCCCAGGCTTGCGGCTGGGCTGGCCGCGCGGGCCGCTGGACTCCTGCACGCCGAGGAACTGCTGCACGAGCTTCTGGACCTGGTCGTTGGTCGCCTCGACGTAGCTGGGGCCGATCGTGCCCTCGAAGTGGACCTCGCGGATCGGCTGGCCGGCGGTGCCGATCGCGAGCTTGGCCAGCCGCAGCACCTCGCTGGTGGAGCGCAGCGCCTCGTCGGTGCTGGTGTTCTTGCCGAAGATGCGCAGCAGCCGGTCGCGCTTGCGGATCAGGTCCCCGGTCGCCACCTGCTGCTTGGCCTGGCGCAGGAAGTCCTGCTGGCGCGCCGAGCGCACGAGGTCGGTGTCCTCGTGGCGGAAGCGCACGTACTGCAGCGCCTTGTCGCCGCACATGCGCTGATAGCCGGCGGGCACGTTGATGTAGGCGTACTCGGCGGTGTCGTTGTAGTAGCGGCGATCGATGTCCGCATAG
This sequence comes from uncultured Thermoleophilaceae bacterium, assembly GCA_963734165.1. Classification (GTDB taxonomy): domain Bacteria; phylum Actinomycetota; class Thermoleophilia; order Solirubrobacterales; family Thermoleophilaceae; genus JACVRW01. The sequence goes on from CAVTFZ010000001.1 coordinate 216,902, forward strand.
ACGCAGCCGATCGCGTTGACCGCCCGGCCGAAGCCGGCGAAGTCGACGTTGATGACGTGGTTGATCGGCAACCCGGTGAGGTCCTTGACGGTCTTCAGCGTCAGCTCCGGGCCGCCGAGGTCGTACGCCGCGTTGATCTTGTCCACCCCGTGGCCGGGGATCTGCACCTTCAGGTCGCGCGGCAGCGACATCACCGCGATCGCGTCCTTGTCGCCGTCGAGCCGCACGAGCATGATCGTGTCCGAGCGCGCGCCGCCGCCCGCGCCCTCGCTGTTGTTCTTCGGGCGCCGGTCCGAGCCGAGGATCATCAAGGTCTGCGGCTCGCCGGGATCGGTCTCGGCCAGCGACCGGCCCAGCTTCAGCTCGGGGTTGACCTTGAGCGCGCTGACGACCTTGTCGACCTCGTGGAAGGCGGCCACCGAGGTGGCGCCGGCGGCCGCGAAGATCACCAGCGTGGCGCCGAGCAGCAGGCGCTTCCAGAGGCCGGGGCGGGGAATGTCCTCGAAGGGCATCAGGCGATGCGCAGGCGGGGCTCGTCGTCCTCGTCGGCGCCGAGGCGGGTCGGGAGCAGCTTGACGAACTGGACCAGCGCCTGCCGATATTGGCCGAGCGATCGGATCGACACCCACTCCTCGGGACCGTGGTGGCCGTCGCCGACCGGGCCGAACTCGACGCCGGGCACCCCGGCCTCGAGGAAGGAGATGATGTCCGAGGCGCCGTGGCGACCGACGGAGATCCGCTCGCTGACCGGCTGGGCGACCGCGCGGATGGCCTCGCCGAGCGCCTGCACGTAGGGGTCGTCGCGCTGCACGATCGCGGGGTTGCGGTGGAAGATCCGCGTCACCTCCGTGTCGGGCAGGCCCTGCACCGCCGCCAGGATCTCGTCCGGGTCCTGGCCGGGCAGGTAGCGCACGTCCACGTAGAGGGTGCAGAGGTCCGGCACCTTGTTGAGGGCGTCGCCGCCCTCGATGCGGCCGAGGTTGATCGAGGGACGGTCGAAGAGGTCCGAGGACTCGCGCGCGAACGGCAGGCTCTCGATCTGGCGGAAGACGTCGAGCGCCTTCAGCACCGCGTTGTCGCCGACCCAGGGCGTGGAGCCGTGGGCGGCGGTGCCTGACACGGCGATGCGCAACACCAGCACGCCCTTGGCCTGGATGCCGATGTGAAGGTCGGTGGGCTCGCCGGTGATCGCGAAGTCGGCGGTGTAGCCCTGCTCGACGAGGTAGTCCGAGCCGCGCTGCTCGTCCTCCTCGGACTCCTCGTCGCAGACGCAGAGGAAGTGCACCCGCGCCGCCGACTGCTCGGTCAGCTCGCGGAAGGCGCACATCATCGCCGCCAGCCCGCCCTTCATGTCGTAGGCGCCGCGGCCGATCAGGCGGTCGCCATCGATGCGCGGCACGAACTGCTCGGGGCGGCCCGGGACCACGTCGAGGTGCCCGTGCAGCGCGACCGTCGGGGCGTCCGCCGGGCCGACACTGGCCGTCAGCACCGGGCGGCCGTTGTGGTAGCTGCCCGTCACCTCCACGTCGCGCGCCTCGAGCCAGCCCTTGACGAAGCCCGCCGCGGCCTGCATCCCCTCGAGGGTGGACGTGTCGTAGGTGATCAGGCGCTCGGTGAGCGCGCGTTCATCCATGCCGCGGCTGGAGGATAGACGCCGCCCGGCGGCGCTCGGCCTCGACGGTCGATCGCACCCAGCAGCCGGCGAGATGGTCGTTGACGATCCCGCAGGCCTGCATCAGCGCGTAGGCCGTGGTCGGACCGACGAAGCGAAAGCCGCGGCGCTTGAGCTGCTTGGAGAGCGCGCTGGACTCGGGGGTCAGCGCCGGCACCTCGGCGAGCGTGCGCGGCGCGCGGCGCCGGCCGGCGGGACGGTGCGACCAGGCCAGCGCGGCCAGCGACTCGCCGGCGTCGGCGAGCGCTGTCAGCGCCCGCGCGTTGGCGATCGTGGCCTCGATCTTGGCGCGGTTGCGCACGATCCCGGCGTCGGCGAGCAGGCGCTCGACGTCGCGCTCGCCGAAGCGCGCCACGCGCTCGGGGTCGAAGCCGGCGAAGGCGGCGCGGAAGGCCTCGCGCTTGCGCAGGATCGTCAGCCAGGAGAGGCCCGACTGGAACGCCTCCAGGCTGAGCCGCTCGTAGACGCCGCGGTCGTCGGTGACCGGCCGCCCCCACTCGTCGTCGTGGTAGGCGACATAGTCGGGGGTGGCGGTGCCCCAGTCGCAGCGGCGCGGCTCGATCGGCGCAGCCTACAGACAATCTGGGCATTCTTTACTGAGTATTGGATTTTCTTATCATGCTACGCATGGGCAAACAAAGTGAGGAACTTCGCTCGTCGTGGAGGCATGATCGAACGGTCATGTGGGCCTTGGTGGCGCTGATCGCCGTCGGCGTCATCTTGCGTGAAGCGATGTTCCTCGCTCAGAGCCCCGGCCTGTTCGGCATCTCGGACACCGCGCACTACGTCGCCGCGGCGAAGGTCGGGATCTACCTCTTGGCAGTCAACGGGGACAACCCGTACCTGATCACCGATCCGAATCCCTGGCCGGCGGGATACCCGCTATTCCTGCGGACCCTGCACGGCATCGACGCCAACCTTTGGTCCACCATCTTCGTCCAGCACCTGTTAGGCATCCTCACCGCGGTGCTGGCGTTCCTCACGGTTCGGCGTGTGGCACCCGCGGCATGGGGCCTGATCCCGGCGGGGATCGTCTTGCTGGCTGGTCCTCAGATCTTCCTCGAGCACAACCCGATGCCCGAGACGCTGTTTACGTTCCTGATCGCGGGCCTCACCTACAGTGCGATCCGCGCCCGCTACGACGACCGGCCCGTCCCGTGGAGCCTGCTGGCCGGCTTCTGCGCCGCCGCCCTTGCGTGCGTGCGGATCATGGGCCTGGCGTACATCGCCCTCGTGCTCGCATGGATGCTCGTTGGCACGCGGCGGGGGCTCAAGCATCGCGCGATCGCCACCGCGGCGGCGGGCCTGATGGCATGCCTTGTGCTCGGCGCCTACCTGGTTGAGATGAAGCGCGAGACCGGCTATGGAGGTCCCACCCTCACCCGCAGCGGCAACTACGGTGCACCCGCCCGCTCCGGCGATGGCGGCAGCTACATCAAGCGCGTCGCGAACGACGCGACGCGCTTCTGGGCCTCCGACGACGGCCATCCCGCTAGCAAGCCCTATACGGTGAAGGAGCTGAGCAGCACAGGCTACGACTACGACGGCATGACCCAGCTCATGGACACACCCAGCCTGAACTCAGTCAAGGCGATCTCCGCCCTGTACCCCACAGTGGCGAAGGTCTCGACCGACGACGGGCTGGTCGACGCGATGCGCTCCTACGAGAAACGCTCTCGCCTCGAAGGTCCGCTCTTCATGCTGCTCCTCCTGCTGGCGCTGGCGGGGATCCCGCTCGCGCGCGGGCCCCGGCTCGCGGCCGGGATTCTGCTGCTCCTCGTCACCGCCGTCACGCTGATCGTGCCGATCGCGTACGTGTACTTCGACGCGCGCTATGCGGTACCGGGATACGGCCCGCTGGGGATGGCCGGGGCGATCGGAGCGGCCACCCTCTGGGAGCGCTTGGCCCCTGAGCTGAGCGGCTGGCTGCGGGTTCCCCGGCACAAGGTCGCGGTGGGGACAGAGCAGGGCTAGGACGCCCGCCACAGCCGGTCAGCGTTGCTGGGCTCCCCAGCCACGCCGGGTGCCAGGCATCCGCCGCCGCGGCAGGACGCGCAGCTCGCGACCCGCATGCTCGAAGGCGCCGGAGCGAGCATCAGCGAGCGCGACCTTGACCTCGCGCGCGAGCCCGTCGCGGAAGGTCTCGGGAGCAAAGCGGCGAGCGTTGTCGACGCAGGCGCGCGGGTCGATCGCCGCGTCCTCGAAGCCGCGCACGGCCGCCGCCAGCTCGGCGGCACCGCCCTCCCAGAAGCAGCCGGTCACGCCGTCGAGCACCGTCTCGAGGGCACCGCCGCCGCGGCGCGCGATCACCGGCCGGCCCGCGGCCTGCGCCTCCACCGCGGCGATCCCGAACTCCTCCACGCTGGTGAGCACGAAGGCGCGGCAGGTCGCCAGCAGCCGCGCGGCTTCGGCGTCGCCGACGCGACCGGCGAAGCGCACGTTCGGCGGCGCCTGGCGGCGCAGCCGGCGGCGGTCGGGGCCGTCCCCGACGATCGTCAGCGGCAGGCCCAGCTCGGCGAACGCCTCGATCGCGACGTCGATGCGCTTGTGCGAGATCAGCTCCGAAAGCACGAGGTAGTGCTCGCCGGGCGTGGCCGCGGCGAAGCGGTCGAGCTCCACCGGCGGGTGCACGATCTGCGACTCACGCCCGAAGTACGACTGGATCCGCGCCTGGGTGGTGCGCGAGTTGGTGAGGTAGCGGTCGACCCGCTGCGCGGCGATCCAGTCCCACTCGCGCCAGCGGCGAAAGAAGCCGCGCAGGGCCGCCCGGGTGAACGGATCCGTGCGCTCGGAGATCGCCCGCTGGCGCTCGTTCCAGGCGTAGCGGAAGGGGTTGTGGCAATAGCTGACGTGCACGGTGGCCTCGTCGCAGATCACCGCGTGGGCCCAGGCGCTCGAGCTGGAGACGACGAGGTCGTAGCCCGTGAGGTCGAAGGACTCCACGGCGGCCGGGTAGAGCGGCAGCAGCGCGCGGAAGCTGCGCCGGCCGGGGCGCAACTTCTGCAGGAACGACGTGTGGATGGTCCGATGCGCGAAGCGACCCTCGGTGCCCTGCTCGTCGTAGACGGGCGTGAACAGCTCCGCCTCCGGCCACAGCTCGCACATGTCCAAGAACACGCGGTCCGCCCCCCGCAGGGAGATCAGGAAATCGTGCACCAGTGCGACCCTGCGCGGCCCGGTGTGCCTTCCCTCCAAGGCCACGGCACGATTCTATGCGCCGGCAGGGACCGGGCCCCGCGAGCCGTACCTTCAATCCCATGAGGGGTCTCGCACTCGCAGCCTTGGTCGCCGCGGCCTCGATGGCGCTGGCGCTGCCGGTCACCGCGCTGGCGCAGAGCGCCGGGGACGAGCAGTACCAGGACCCGTTCGCCCCGGGTGGCGAGCAGCAGGAGGGCAGCGGCGGGCAGCAGCCGGCGACGCCGGCTCCGGCACCGACGCCTGCGCCCGCGCCGTCCGGTCAGCTCCCCAGCGCACAGGCGACGTCCCCCACGACCGCGGACCTGCCGCGCACCGGCGTGCCGGCGTGGCCGCTGGCGCTGCTCGGCGGCGGCCTGGTGGCGATGGGGATCGGGGTGCGCCTGTTCCTGCGCGGGTCGGACCCGGGCCAGTGGCCGCGCTCGGCCGCGCGCCGCGGCTAGCCCTCAGCGGGGAGCCGGAGGGACCCCTGCGGGTCGCGCTGATCATCCCCAACTGGAACGGGCGCGACTGGCTGCCGCGCTGCCTCGAGGCGATCGCCGCGGGGACGCGCCAGCCGGACGAGCTGATCGTGGTCGACAACGGCTCGACCGACGGCTCGCTCGAGCTGCTCGCCGAGCGGCATCCTGAGGTCAGGGCGATCGCGCTCGACCGCAACACCGGCTTCGCGGCCGCCGCCAACCGCGGCATCGAGGCTGCGGCGGACGCGGAGGCGGTCGCGCTCGTCAACGCGGACGTGGTGCTGGAGCCGGACTGGCTCGAGCGCGTGGTCGCGGCGCTGGCGTGCGACGACGGCGCGGGCTCGGTGGCGACGAAGATGCTCTCGCTGGACGAGCCGGGCTGGCTCTACGACGCCGGCGACGTGCTGCGCCGCGACGGCGCCTGCGAGCAGCGCGGGCGCTTCGAGCGCGACGACGGCCGCTTCGATCAGCCGGGCGAGGTGTTCGCCGCCTGCGCGGGGGCGGCGTTGTACCGCCGCGCGGCGGTGCTGGCGGTCGGCGGCTTCGACGAGCGCTTCTTCCTCTACCTCGAGGACGTCGACCTGGGACTGCGGCTGCAGCTGGCGGGCTGGCGCTGCCGCTACGAGCCGGCGCGCTCGCACCACGCCGGCGAGGCGTTCTCGGCGCGGCTGCCGCGGCCGCTGCGCACGTGGGTGGAGCGCAACACGCTGCTGCTGGTGGCGAAGGCGTTCCCGCTGCGCTGGATGCCGCTGGTGCTGTACCGGCAGGGCGGCTGGGCCTGGCACGCCCTGCGCGAGGGCGGGCTGCGAGCGCACCTGCGCGGCGCGCTGGCGAGCCTGCCGCTGCTGCCGACGATGCTGCGCGAGCGGCGGCGCCTGCGCCGCTCGGCCGTGGTGCCGATCGAGCGGGCGGTGCCGTCGCTGCCGATCCGCGGTCCGCGCGCCGGCGGCCATCCGGCGCGGCGCGGATGAGCGCGGCTGCGGCCGGCGCGCGCCGGTTGCGCGCCCGGGCGGCGCGCCCGTTCGGGCTGGTCGAGCCGCTGCTGTTCGCCGTCGCCGCGGCCTTCGCCGGCGTGACGATCCTGTGGGGGATCGCGCCGCACGACGAGGGCCTGATGCTGCAGGCGGCGCAGCGGATCGCGGACGGCCAATGGCCCTGGCGCGACTTCTGGTGGAACTACGGGCCGGCGCAGCCGCTGCTGCTGGCCGTCCCAGCGAAGCTGTTCGGACCCTCGCTGCTGTGGTGGCGGCTGCTGCGCCTGTTGCTGGACGGGCTCGTGAGCGTGCTCGCCTACCGGCTCGTGCGCCGCGACGCGTCGGCGCCGGTCGCGCTGGGCGCCTGGGCCGCCGTGGCGGGAGCGATGGCCTTCCCGGCGCTGCCCACCCCCACGCCGGCGCTGCTGGCGCTCGCCTTCGGGGCGTTCCTGCTCGCCGAGCGCCGGCCGCTCGCCGCGGGCGCGCTGGCCGGGCTGACGCTGGCGTTCCGGCTCGACATAGGCGTGGCGGTGGTCGCCGGGACCGTGCTGGCGGCGCCGGCGGGCCGGATGCGGGTGCTCGGGACCGCGCTCGCCACCGGCGCGCTCGCGCTGGCGCCGTTCCTGATCGTCGGTGGGGTCGGGCGCTTCCTCGACCAGACGCTCGGGTTCGCGCTCGACGAGCAGGAGTTGCAGCGGCTGCCGTTCCCGCTCTCCTACGACGGCGGCTTCGACCCCAACAAGCTGCTCGAGTTCTACTTCCCGGCGATCCTGCTGGCCGGCCTGGCGACCTGGGCGCTGGTCGCCGCCTGGCGGCGGCCGCCGCTGCACACGCTGGCGCCGCTACCGCTCGCGCTGGTCGGAGCCGCGTATCTGCTCGCCCGCACCGACGAGTTCCACCTGCTCCCGCTGGCGGCGGCGCTGGCCGTGCTGCTGGGGACCGCTCTGGGACGGAGCGCCATTCCAACGCTGCCGAGAGCCGCGCTCGCGCTCGCCCTGGCGCTCGTGATCCTGCACGGGCTCGACCGTCAGCTCGGGCGCATCCTGCACCCGCCGTCGCGCGCCGAGATCCCGCTCGCCGCGGCCGACGGCGTGCGCGCCGACCCGGCGGACGCGCGGGCGCTCGGGCAGCTGGGACGTGCCGTGCGGCGGCGGGTCGGTCCGGGAGAGCCGGTGTTCGTGGCCAACCCGCGCTTCGACCTCGTGCGCGTGGGCGATCCGCTGCTGTACGTGCTGCTCGAGCGCCCGAACCCAACCCGCTACGACGTCATGCAGCCGGGCGTGGTCACGAGCGCGCCGGTGCAGCGCGAGCTGGTGCGCTCGCTGGAGCGGGCGCGCCCGCGCGTGGTGGTCCGCTGGCTCGATCCCACCGCCGCGCGCCGCGAGCCCAACGGCGCCGGCCGCTCCAGCGGCGTGCGCGTCCTCGATCGCTGGCTGGCGCGGGAATACCGGCAGCTGGAGCGCTACGGCGTGTACGCGGTGCTGGTCCCGAGGAGATCCGGACGGTCCGGGGCGCAGGACCGACCGGCCGGCGCGGGCTCGGCGCCCGCCGCGCCTCGGCCATGATGTCCACCGTGATCGTCCGCACGGCCCTCGCCCTGGTCGCGGTCGTCGCGCTCGGCTGGCTCGCGGCGTCCTACCGCGACGCGCAGCGCCAGCAGCAGGCGGAGTCGATCCTGCGACCGCGGTTGGCCCGCTACCTGGCGACCGGCCGGTTGCCGAGCGGCGACCGCGCGCAGCTCGACCGCGTCGCGGACCTGATCGACGACGCGCGGCTGCTCAACCCCGATCGCACGCTCGACCTGGACGCCGGCAGCGTCGAGCTGCTGAGCGGACGGCCGGCGGCCGCGCGCCGGACCTTCGAGCGCTTCGCGCGCAGCGAGCCGGACAACCTGCAGGCGTGGCTGGCACTCCAGATCGCGACCGCCCGCAGCGATCCGCGACGGGCGCGAGAGGCGCTGCGCCGAGCCGCGGAGGTCGATCCGCTGCGGCTGCGCTCCCGCTGAGTCGTGCAGAACGTGCTCCATCACGCGCTGCTGGGCGTGTCGGTCGCCGCCCTCGGCGGCGCCGCACTGCGACTGGCGGCGCCGATCGTGGCGGACGGGCTCGCGCGACCGATCGCCGCGGCCCCGTTCGGCGCGGCGGCGGCCGTGCTCGAGGCGCTCGCGCTCGGGCTCGTCGGCCTGGGCACCGACAGCGTCGCGCTGGCGCTGGCGGCCGCGCTCACCTGGGTCGCGGCCTGGCGTGTGCTGCCCGCGCCGCAGGTGCGGGTCTGGAGCGAAGCGAGGGCCTGGTGGCGAGGGCTGCCGCTGGCCGGCCGGATCGCGGCCGCGACGCTCGCGGGCGCCGGCCTCGCCTGGCTTGCCTGGGCCGTGCGCTACCCGTCGCTCGGGATCGACCCGTCGGTCTACCACTACACGGAGGTCGCGCTCTGGGTCCAGGACGGCAGCCCGGGATCGATCGAGCGGATCAACCACGACCTGCCCTTCGGCAGCTACCCGCTCACCAACGAGCTGCTGCTGGCCTGGCTGGCGGGCCTCTCGCGAGGCTTCGTGGCGCTGTCGCTGTGGCCGGCCGCGCTGGGCCTGCTGCTGGGAGCCTCCGGCTGGCTCGGCCTGCGCGCGCTGCGGGTGCCGCGCGCCGTGGCCGCGGCGGCCGTCGCGGCCGTGCTGTCGCTGCCCTGGCTCGTGCGCGAGCTCAACGAGCCGCTGACCGACCTGGCGTCGCTGGCCTGGCTGGCCGCGGCGGCCGCGCTCTGCGCGACGGCCGTCGCGCGCGAGCGGGCGGCGCTGCTCGCGCCCGCGCTGTTGGCGCTCGGCCTGGCCGTCGGCACCAAGACGACCGCGATCGTCCCGGCCCTGGCGCTCGCCGTCGCCGTCGCCTGGACGCTGCGCGGGCGGCTGCGAGCGCTGGCGCTGCCGCTCGGCCTGGCGGCGACGGCCGCGCTGGGTGTGGGAGGCGTCTGGTACCTGCGCAACCTCGTCCAGCACGGATCGCCGTCCTGGCCGTTCGTGACGACGCCCTGGGGCGACGCGCGACCGCGCTTCGTCGAGCTGATCGGGCCGCGCTTCGCCGAGCGCCCCGCCGCAACGCTCGACGGGCGCGGCGGCGAGTACGCCTCGCATCTCGCCGGCGGGCTCGCCATCCTCGCCGCCGGCCTGGCAATGCCCCTGCTGGCTCGTCGCCGCGAGGTGACGATCGCCGGCGGAGTGACGTTGCTGGCGCTGCTCGCCTGGACGCTGGCGCCGGTGACCGGCCTGACCGAGTCGCCGCTGGTCGTGCCGCCGGGCCTGTGGTCGATCTCGACCACGCGCTACCTGCTGCCGGTGATCGGCTGCGCCGCGTTGGCGGTCGCGCTCGGCAGCCGCGGTGGCGCGCAGCGCAAGAGCGGCGCGACGGCTGCGGCCACGCACGGCAGCCACAGTGAGGCGGGTCGCAAGCGCGACGCGCCTCCCGCGGTCACGCCCGGCGGGGTCGCACACGCCCTCGCGCTGCTCGCCTTCGGCGCGGCGATCGTCTGGAACCTGGTCGAGGACGTCGCCCTGGGAGGGCCGTACCTGCCGCGCTGGTCGACGCTCGCCGCGGGAGCGCTGGCCGGATTGGCGGCGCTCGCCGCGCTGGAGCTGGCGCAGCGGCGGCTGCCCGGGCCGGCTCGTCGGGGGCCGCTGGAACCGGACGCGCGGCGCCGGAGGTCGTCGCTCGCGCATCGCCCGTTGGTCGCAGCCAGCCTCGCCGCCCTGGCCGGCGCGGCCCTCGCCCCCGCGGCGAGCGGCTTCGTCGAGCGGCACGCGCGCGTCGCCGACTCCGGCGCCGCCGGGCGCGACGCCGCCGCCTGGCTCGCCGCCCACTCATCCGACGACGAGCCGGTCGCGGTCGTCGGCCGCACGCTCACCGCCACGCTGGCGGGCGACCACTTCGAGCGGCCGATTGAGCTGCTCCCCCGCGACACGCCCTGCGCCGAGGTCGAGCGACGCGCCCGGCAGGGGCTCGTGCTGATCCGCAGCCCCGAGTACGCCCGCGGCTTCCTCGGCATCGAGCCGATCCCCGCCGCCCGCTGCCTGCACGACCGCAGACCGGTCGGCACGATCGCCGATGCGGGGCGGTTCTACCGGCTGCGCTAGCGGATGAACTTGCGCGAGCGCCAGACCCCGCGGCGGTGCAGTACCAGCCGGCCGGCGGCCCATAGCGTCTGGAAGCCGTAGATGGTGGAGGCCTTGAAGTCCACCGAGGAGGCGTCGTCGAAGTAGCGCGAGCGGGCCGGGACCTCGGCGATGCGGAAGCCGAAGTGGGCGGCCTGCATCAGCATCTCCGAGTCGAAGTTGAAGCCGAGCGAGTTGCGCAGGAACGGCACGGTCAGCAGCAGCTCGCGGGAGTACGCCCGGTACCCGGTGTGCAGCTCGGACAGGTCGGTGCCCAGCACGCGGTTCTCGATCTCCGTCAGCACGCGGTTGGCGACGTACTTGTAGAGCGGCATGCCACCAGCCAGCGCGGCGCCGGGCTCGGCCATCCGCGAGCCCAGCACGAGGTCGGCCTCGCCGGCGACGATCGGCTTGACGAGGTTGGCGATCAGCTGCGGCTCGTACTGCCCGTCGGGGTGCAGCATCACGACGACGTCCGCCTCCTGGCGCAGCGCCTCGAGGTAGCACGTCTTCTGGTTGCCGCCGTAGCCGACGTTGTGGGGGTGCCAGATCGGTGTCAGGTCGAGCTGACGCGCAAGCTCCATGGTGTCGTCGGTGGAGGAGTCGTCGACGAGGATCACCTCGTCGACGACGTCGCGCGGGATCGCGGCGACCGTCTGCTCGAGCGTGCGGCTCGCGTTGAGAGCGGGCATGACGACGATGACCTTCGTGCCGGCGAGCTCGGGAACGTGAGGCTGAGTTCCGATCTGCACCGAAGTCGTCACAAAGCCACACTGTAGCCATCCTGACCGGGTTTCACTCCCCTTCGTTGGACGTGCTGGGACAGCACGTCCAGCTCGTCCTGGCGACGGTCGCGCTGCTCGGGGCGGCGCTACGCGCCGCGTCGCTGGCCGCGCCATTCGGGCTGGCGCGCGGGCTCGCAACCGTGACGCTCGCCGCCGCGGCCGCCGTGGTCTCGGCGCTCGCGCTGGGGCTGGTCGGGCTCGGCGGCGACGCGATCGCGCTCACGCTGCTGGCCGTCGGCGCCTGGCTGGCGGCCCGGCGGCTGCTGCCCACCCCCGCCCGCGGCGTGCTCGACGAGCTGAGCGACGCCTGGCGCGGGCTCGGCCTGAGCGGGCGGGCGCTGGCCGCGGGGCTCGCCGGCGCGAGCGTCGCCTACGCCTACTGGCTGGTCAGGCACCCGAGCCTCGGCGAGGACGCGATCGTCTACCACCTCACCGAGATCGTGAACTGGGTCCGCAATGGCCAGCCCGGTTCGATCGCGCCCGTCACCTACGAGTTTCCGGTCGGCAGCTACCCGGTCACGACCGAGGTGCAGCTGGCCTGGGCGACGGCGATCTCACACGGGCTCGCCGCGCAGTTGCTCTGGGGCCCGGCGAGCTTGGCGATCGCGGCGGCGGCCGGCTGGCTCGGTCTGCGCGAGCTGCGCGTGCCGCGCCCGGCGGCGGCCCTCGCGGTCGCCGCCGTCTGCACGCTGCCGGTGGTCGTGGACCAGCTGCGCGGCCCGGGTACGGACGTGCCGGCGCTGGCCTGGCTGCTGACCGCCGCGGCGCTGGTCGTCGCGGCGCGGCGGCGCCCCGCCCTCGTCTACGTGGCGATCGTGGCCGCGGCGCTGTCGGTCGGCACGAAGACGACCACGCTGCCGTTCGCGCTCGTCGCGCTCGCTCCAGCGCTGGCGCTGCGCCGCTCGCTGCGCTGGCGACCACTGGCGGTCTCGCTCGCGGCGGCGGGCGCCGTGGGCGGGTTCTGGTACCTGCGCAACCTGGTCGACCATGGATCGCCGTTTTGGCCCTTCGTCTCCACGCCCTGGGGCGATCCGGTAGCCCCGTACCTCGATCGCTTCCAGGCGTCGCTGCTCGAGCGCCCGCGCGCGACGCTCGGCGGACACGTCGACGACTACCTCGACTTCCTCGGCGCCGGGCCGCTGCTGCTCGTCGCCGCGCTGGTCGTCGCGCTGCTCTCGCGGCGGCGAGCGGTGCTGCTGGCCGCGGCGGTGACGCTGCTCGGCGCGCTGCTGTGGGCGAGCTCGCCCTCCACGGGCAACGCCGGCGTCCACCCCGAGCTCGACCTCGCCCTGGCCACCTCGCGTTACCTGCTGCCGGTGTTCGCGACGGCGGCGCTCTGCCTCGCGCTGGCGGCGCGCGAGGGCGGGCGCGCCGCGGTGGTGGCCACCCTCGCGCTCGTCGCGGTGGTCGTCTGGAACGTCGTCCGGGACGCCGGCATGGGCTTCCCGCGCGCGCCGTCGCCCTGGCCGCTGGCAGCGGCCGCGGTCCTCGCCGCGCTCGCGATCGCCGTCGGGGAATGGATATGGCGTCGCTCGTCCCGAGCCGGGTCGAGCGGGTCGAAGCCGGCCTCCGGCCCACGCATGGCCGCGGCGGCGCTGACAGCCGCCCTCGCCGTGGGCACGCTGGCCACCGCCGCGACCGGCTTTGACGAGCGCTTCGGGCAGGTGCCGGGATTTGCCGGCCCGCTCGTCGCGTGGGCGACCCACCAACCCGACTTCGAGCGCGGCGACCTGACGATCGCGTTCGCCCCCAGCCCGGTGGGTCCGCTCAGCGGCTCCGAGGTCCAGAACGAGCTCGAGCTGATCCCCGCGGACGCACGCTGCGCGGAGGTCGAACGACGGGCGCGCACGGGCTGGGTGGTGATCCGCGAACGCCGGCTCGCGCGGCTGCTGACGCCGTTCAGCGCCGCACGCTGCCTGCGCGGCATGCGCCCGCTGTTCGACGACGGCTACGCGTTCCGCGTCTACGGCCGGGGCCCCGCGGACCGCCGGTAGAGTCAGCCGCGTGGACGGCCCCGGCGCCCCTCCCGCGCTCGCTCCCCCGCCGGGCAATCCACGCTTCCCGCTCGTCGACTCGCTGCGCGCGATCGCCGCCCTCAGCGTGCTCGTCGTGCACGCGACCATCCTCACCGGCGTCGCGTCGCAGCACGGCTACGCCGAGCCGCTGATGCACCTGAACGTCGGCGTGACGATCTTCTTCGTGATCTCCGGCTTCTTGCTCTACCGGCCGTTCGTGGCCGGCCGCCGCCGCGAGGGCGCGCCCCCGCCCCGGCTGCGCGACTACGCGCGCCGGCGCGTGCTGCGGATCGTCCCCGCCTACTGGGTCGCGCTGACCGTGCTGGCGCTGAGCGTCGGCCTCAACGGCGTGCTCGGCGGCGACTGGTGGGTCTACTACGGCTTCCTGCAGATCTATCCGGTCGCCTGGGATCCGGCCACCTGCACGATCGACGACCTCTGCGGGATCCCGCCCAGCTGGAGCCTCGCCGTCGAGGTCAGCTTCTACGCCGTGCTGCCGCTGCTGGCGCTCGGGCTCGGCCGACTCGGCAGGCGCGGCTGGGTGCGGCGCGAGCTGCTGGCACTCGGCGCTCTCGCCGCGCTCTCGGTGGCCTTCCAGCTCTGGTCGGTGCACGCCACCTACGAGGACCACCCGTCCTGGTTCGGCACCAGCGACAGCCTCGCCGGGACCTTCCTCTGGTTCGCGCTCGGCATGGGCCTCGCCGTGGTATCGGTGGCCAGCGAGGATCGCGAGCGGCTGCCGGGGCCGCTGCGCCTGGTGGTCGAACGCCCGCTGCTGGTCTGGGCGCTGGCGCTGGGCCTGTTCGGGGCGCTCGGCTACGGGCTGCCGCCGACCGTCGTCAAGCCGGCCATGACGCTGCCCGAGCAGCTGGCCCAGCACGTCGGCTTCGGGCTCGTGGCGCTGCTGCTGGTGGCCCCGGCCGTGTTCGGATCCGCCGCCGGTGGCCTGCCGCGTCGCGTCCTCGCCAACCGCGCGCTCGCCTGGCTGGGGCTGATCTCCTACGGCGTCTTCCTCTGGCACTACACGATCCTGCGCGAGCTGATCGAGCGCGGCGCGCTCGACTGGGTCCCCCAGGCGCCGTTCGTCGTGCTGGTGCTAGCCGGCACGGCCCTGGCGGTGATCGCCGGGGCCGCCAGCTACTACCTCGTCGAGCGTCCGTTCCTGCGCCTGAAGGACCGGCCCCGGCCACGCGCCGCAGCAACGCCGCCTCAAGTCGAGCTGGCCGGCACGGCGCGCCGATGACCGTCGCCCCGGCGGCGGTCGCCCCACCCCCGGGCAATCCGCGCTTCCCGCTGTTCGACTCGCTGCGGGCGATCGCCGCGCTGGCGGTGCTGCTGTTCCACGTCGCGCTGCTGTCCGACGTCGATCCCGGCTCCTGGTACGGCCGCCCGCTCGCGCACCTCAACGTGGGCGTGACGATCTTCTTCCTGATCTCGGGCTTCCTGCTCTACCGCCCGTTCGTCGCGGCGCGGGTGCTCGGCGCCCCGCCGGTGCGGCTGCGCGACTATGCCCGCCGGCGCGCGCTGCGAATCCTGCCCGCCTACTGGCTGGCGCTCACGCTGCTCGCCCTCTGGCCGGGCCTGCCCGGCATGGTCGACGCCGACTGGCCGATCTACTACGGCCTGCTGCAGACGCTGCCGTTCGCCTACGACCCGGCCCCCTGCCTGGCGATCGGCGGCTGCGGGCTGCCGCAGGCGTGGAGCCTGTCCGCGGAGGCCACCTTCTACGTCGCGCTGCCGCTGCTGGCCGCCGGCCTGGCCCCGCTCGCCCGCGACGGTGGCGCGCGACGCGAGCTGGCAGGCCTGGGTGCGCTCGCGCTCGCCTCGCTCGCGTTCCTCGGCTACGCCGTCACCACCTATCCCGAGCATCCCCGCATCTACGAGGCGCACCTCGGCTTGGCAGGCACCCTGCTCTGGTTCGGCCTCGGCATGGCGCTGGCCGTGCTCTCGGTCGCGGCGCAGGCCGCCGACCGGACGACGCGCGCGGAGACGCTGGTGACACGGTGGCCGCTGCTGGCCTGGGCGGGTGCGGCGCTGCTCTTCGGCGCCGCGACAGCACTGCCCAGCGAGGCTGTCCAGACAGCCCCCGAGGCGGCCGTGCACCTGCTCCGGCACGTGCTCTACGGCCTCTCGGCCGCGCTGCTGTTGCTGCCGGCCGTGTTCGGGTCCGATGCCGGCGGCCTGCCGCGCCGCGTCCTCGCCAACCGCGTGCTCGCCTGGCTGGGGCTGATCTCCTACGGCATCTTCCTCTGGCACTACTCGCTCGCCGCCGAGCTCGACGAGCTGCCGTTCTCCCTGCTCGCCCCGGCGACGCTGGCGCTGAGCACGGCGGTGGCCGCCGCCAGCTACTACGCCGTCGAGCGGCCGCTGCTGCGGCTCAAGGACGGCCGCTCGGCTCGGGCTCGGACGGCACCGCGAGCGCCGGCGTAGGCGCGTCGAGGCGACGGGCGCCCGAGCGCCACGCGAGGCCGATCACCAGGACCGCAAGCGCCAGCTCGATCGCCAGCACCGCGAACGCGACGCTGGTGAAGTGCGGTCCGATCAGCGCCAGCGCCACCGGCTCGGCGATGGCCGCCATCGCCAGCAGGGCGAGGAACGAGCGCTGGTCGAGCGCGAGCAGGAACTGCACGGAGATGTAGACCGCCGCGAGCAGCGTCATCGCCAGCGACAGCCACGGCAGGGCCGCGCTCTCGCCGGCCAGCTCGGCGCCGAAGGCGATCTCCAGCACCGCTCTCCCGGCGACGGCGTAGACGAGCGTGACCGGCAGGCCCACGGCCGCCACGAGCCCGAGCGCGCGCAGCAGGATCGGGCGGCCGTCCTGCCCCTTGACGGTCCGGCGGGTCGCCTCGGGCAGCACGAACAGGCCCAAGCCGATCGCCACCCAGACGACCGCCTTCGCGGCCACCGAGACGGCGGCGTAGGCGCTCGCGTCGTCGGCGGAGGCGACGTTGTTGACGACGATCACATCGACGTTCTGCAGCAGCGCCACCAGCGCCAGCGCCCCGAGCGGCACGACGGCGCCGCGCACGAGGTCGAGCAGGCGCCGGCGCGGCTCCAGCCCTCCGGCGCCGAGCGCGGTCAGGCGGTTGTGCAGCGGCAGCGCGAGGATCGCCGCCATCGTCGCGATCGAGGCCGTCAGGCCGACGAAGGCGCCACTGGCGCCGAGACCAACCGCGACGAACACGAGCGCGTAGGCGAGCCGCCCGCCGGCCTCGCCCAGCAAGCTCAGCGCGACGACGCGGTAGCTGCCGATGCCCTGCAGCACGCCGCGCTGGATCGACAGCAGCAACCAGAGGAGGCCCATCGGCACGATCGCGGCGGCTGCCCATTCCAGGTCCACTCCGATCAGGCCGGCGAGCTGCTCGCGCCCCAGCGCGCAGATCGGTGCGCTCACGACCGCGAGCGCCAGCAGCGTGCGCGCCCAGCTGCGCACGTTCCCGCTCAACGAGGGGTCGTGGCCGGCCACCTCGCGGCTGACCTCGCGGGCGACGGCCACCTGCAGCGCCTGGCCGGGGATCGCGATGACCAGGAAGGCGGCCAGCAGCGCGATCAGCGCGCCGTAGCCGTCCTCGCCGAGCACGCGCGCGAACACGATCGTGAACAGCAGCGCGATCACGTTCGTGCCCATCGCCGCCGCGGCCAGGCCGGCGGCGCGTCCGGTGTCCGAGCGCGCGAGGCCGCGCAGGAAGCTCTGTCGCGGACCGGCTGCGCGCGCGCCCGCTCGAGCGCCTCCAGCGCGCGGCCGGCCGAGCGCTCCCAGGTGAAGCGACGCGCGCGCTCGAGCGCAGCCTGCCCCATGCGCTCGCGCAGCGGCTCGTCCTCGACCAGGCGGCGCACCGCCGCCGCGAGCCGTCGACGTCGTCGGCGAGCAGGCCGCTGCGCTCGTGCTCGATCGACTCGACGCAGCCCGCCGACCGCGAGCGCCGCGCTCGGCGTGCGGCAGCGCCGGCCTCCAGTCACGGTCAGCCCCCAGCCCTCGGCCGACGAGGCGGTCACGTTGACCCAGGCGCGCTGCAGCAGCTCGAGCTTGACCGGCTCGTCGACGAAGCCGTGCAGCCGCACGCGCTCGCCGAGCCCGCGGCGGTCGATCTCGCGCTCGAGCCCCGCGCGGTGGTCGCCCTCGCCGGCGACCTCCAGGCGCGGCGCCCGGCACCCGCTCGAGCACGTCGAACAGCAGCTCGATGCGCTTGTAGCGCTTGAGCCGGCCGAGGTAGAGCAGCGTCGGCTCCGGGCGCGCGGATGCCTGGGCGGTAGGCGTCGGCGTCCACGCCGACGTGGACGACCTCGACGTGCTCGCGCGGGACGCCCAGCGTCGCCAGCTCGTCGGCGCCGGCCTCCGAGAGCGTCAGGAAGCGGCCGTCGCCGTAGAGGAAGCGCAGCGGCAGATGTCTCCAGCAGCGCCGCCGCGAGCCGGCCCTTGCGGCCGAGCTCGAGCTCGTACTGGGCCGGGCTGCTCGGGTGGTGCACGAGCGTGACGCAGGGCGTGCGCAGCCACAGCGGCGTGAAGAACATGACGCCGTTGACGACCTCGAGCACCACGTCCGCGTCGGGCACGAGGCCGCGGCGGACGCGGCGCACGCCGCTCGGGATGGCCGTGTGCAATCGCCCCGCGCGATGGATCGTGAGGTCGTCGCGCTGCTCGGTGGCTGCCGCTCCCGGGTAGCCGGAGGTGACCACGGTCACGCGGTGGCCCCACGCGAGCCAGTGATCGAGGTAGCCCGTCAGGTTGACACCGGTACCGCCGCCTTGCGGGTGGGTCCAGTCGCGGTCCGTGAGGACGAGGATGTGGAGCGGGGTCCCCGGCTCACGCATGCGGTCTGGCAAGCGTACTGGCGTCGCCCGATTGGTCAGGCCGGTTGCCTTCGCTGCCGAGACGGTCCGCCGCGGCGCAGAGCAGCCCTGCGAGCACGATCGCGACCAGCGCCAGGGCAGGCAGCTCCCAGTCCCAGTCGAGCCCCGCGTGCAGGCCGAAGGCGGCCAGCGCCGCTGTCGGCCGCCGCCAGGGCCGGATCGGCGGCCAGCACGCGCGCTGCGCACCACGCCACGCCGGCGAGCAGCATCAGCAGGAAGGCGGCGCCGATCAGGCCGAGCTCGGCGAGCGTCTCGAGGTAGAGCGAGTGAGCGTCCTTGGCCGGCTCGGAGATCGTGCGCTCGCGCAGCCACTCGGAGCGGAAGCCGCCGCTGCCGATGCCGATGGCCGGGTTCGCCGCGAAGCTGTCGAGGGCGACCTGCCAGTAGTCGAGCCGGTTGCTCTGCAGCGAGCGCAGGCGCTCGGTCCGCGCTCCCGTCGCCGCCGGCTCGTTGGCGCGGTTCTCGGCGGCCGCGGCGACGATCAGGGCGCCCACGGCGGCGAGCGCGAGCCCGGCGGCGAGCAGACGCGGGACGCGGGGCCGCTGGGGCCGTGGCCGCGCGCCCTCGTCGGGTCGAGGGCTTCCCGCGGCCGGCGCGGCCGCCGTTCGCGCCTCGCGCCGAGCCCAGCGCAGCTGGAGCAGCGCCGCCGTCGCCGCGAGTCCCAGCAGCAGCGCGAGCGCGATCGCCCCCTCGTGCTCGCGGTCGGACAGCGAGCCCGTGAGCGCGCGCACGCCCGCGAAGACGCCGGTGGCCACGGAGGCGAGCAGGGCGGCGACGAGCGCGAGCGCCGCGGAGCGCAGCTGCGCACGCGTGCGCGCCGCCAGCACCAGCACGACGAGGCCGAAGGCGAGCGCGAGGATCGCGCCGCGCGAGAAGCTGAGGTAGACGCCGGCGCCCAGCGGGACGGTGGCCGCGGCCGCGGCGGCGCGCAGGCGCGGGTGGCGCGTGGCGTCGCCGCCGAGGCGCGCGCAGAGGATCGAGCCGATCGCGGCGAGCGCCCCCATCGCGTTCCAATAGGTCAGCGGCTGCTCCAGGCGGCCGGCTGCGCTGACGCCGCTCGACAGCTCGACGATCCCCGGCAGCAGCCGCCCGCCGAGGCCGTAGCCGACCACCACCAGGGCGCCCGCGGCGAGACCGAGCTCGGCCGCGCGCGCGGCCGGTCGCGGCCCCAGGAACGCGAGCGCCGCGAGCAGCGCGCCGAGGTAGAGCAGCAGCCGCTGCGCGTCGTCGACGGCGGGCGCCGACAGCGGCGCCCAGAGCAGCGACGCCAGCGTCCAGGCGCTCAGCAGCGCCAGCCCGCCCAGCGCCAGCCGCGCCGGGCCGCCGCGCGGAAGCGGGCGCTCGGCGGTCGCGGCGGCCAGCAGCACGAGCGCCCACGCGCCCGCCGCCGCCACCAGCCGCGGCAGGTCGAAGTAGCCGCCGGAGAAGAAGGCGAGCACCGTCGGGCCGCCCACCAGCGCGGCCACGGCGATCCCTCTGAGCGCACGCGCCATCGGTGGCGGCAGGCTAATGCCCTGCGGGCAGGCACCGGCGGTGCACTACGGTGCCGCCGTGCCCTCGCCCTATGCGGACCTCGTGGCTCGCCACGGTCTCGCCGCCAGCCACCGGCTGATCCTGGAGGCCGTGCCGGCCGGCGTAGGCGTGCTGGACGTGGGCTGCTCCAGCGGTTACCTGGCGGCGGCGCTGGCGCGGTGCGGCTGCCGCGTGACGGGCGTCGAGGCCGATCCGAGCGCCGCCGCGGCGGCGCGGATGGTCTGCGACCAGGTGATCGAGGGCGACGTGGAAGCGGCGGACGTACGCACCGCCTGCGCGCGGGCGGGCGGCTTCGACGCGATCGTCTGCGGCGACGTGCTCGAGCACCTGCGCGATCCGTGGGACACGCTCGCCTTCCTGGCGACGCTGCTCGCGCCCGGCGGTCGCGCCGTCGTCTCGCTGCCGAACGTCGCCGTCTGGTCCGCCCGCCGTGAGCTGCTGCGCGGTCGCTTCCCCTACGCCGACCACGGCACGTTCGACCGCACGCACCTGCGCTTCTTCACGCGCGCGAGCGCGCGCGAGCTGGTCGAGCGCGCCGGGCTGACAGTCGCCGAGGAGCACGTCGCGCCGGCCTTCCTGCCGTTCGAGCCACTCCTCCGGCGCCGGCTCGGCGGCACCATGGAGCGGCCGCTGCCATGGGTCGCACGGCTGCGCGAGGCGGCCGCGCGACGCCGGCCGGAGCTGTTCGCGCTCCAGTTCGTCCTGGTCTGCACGCATCGGGAGACGGCCTAGCGTGCGCGCTCGACTGCTCCCGCTCGGGCTCGCGCTCGGCTGCTACCTGTTGATGCTCGCCCAGCGTCCCGGCTGGGCGGTCACCGACACCAAGCTCGACCTGTTCGTCGACCCCTGGCGCTTCCTCGGCCAGGTGTCGGAGTCCTGGACGCCGACCGGCTCGCTGGGGCACGTCTGGGGCAGCCAGTACGTCGGCTACCTGTTCCCGATGGGACCCTTCTTCGCGCTCGGCGACGCGCTCGGGCTTGCACCGTGGCTGGTGGAGCGCCTCTGGATGGGGACGCTGCTCGCGCTCGGCGCCTGGGGCGTCGTGCGCCTGCTCGACGCCATGCTGCGCCCCGAGCGCGGCGTCGCGCACCTAGTCGCCGGCGTGCTGTTCGTGCTCAATCCGTACGTGATCGTGGTCGGGCACTGGCGCAGCGTGCAGCTGCTGGCCTACGCCGCGCTGCCGTGGCTGCTGCTGGCGGTCCAGCGCGGGCTGCGCCAGCCGCGCGGCTGGTGGTGGCCGGCGGCGTTCGCGCTGCTGGTGACGGCGACCGGCGCCGGCGTCAACGCGGCGCTGACCGGCTTCGTGCTGCTGGGCCCGCTGCTGCTGGCCGTCTACGAGCCGCTCGTGCGCCACGTCGACTGGCGAGCGGCGTGGGCGTTCGCCTGGCGCACCGCCGCGCTCGTGTTCGTGACCTCGCTCTGGTGGCTCGCGCCCGTGCTCGTCCAGGTCCGCTACGGGCACGACTTCCAGCAGTTCACCGAGGGGCCGGGCACGATCTGGGGAACCACCAGCGTGACCGAGGCGCTGCGGCTGATGGGCTTCTGGGTCAGCTACGTGTCGGCCAACGGGAGCGCAGCGAGCCCGCCCTACTTGAGCGACATGCCGCCGCTGCTGTTCGACGCGCCGGTGGTGGCGGCCAGCCTGATCGTGCCGGGGCTGGCGCTCGGCGGCTATGCCTGGACCCGGCGCTGGGCCTACGGGCCGTTCTTCCTGGCGCTCGTGCTGCTGGCCGTGCTGGTGCTGTTCGCCGGCTTCCCGCAGGGCACGGCCTTCCGCGACGGCCTGACGTTCGTGCACAACCACGTCACGAGCACGCGCGTGCTGCGCACGACCTACAAGGTCGCGCCGCTCGCGGCGCTCGGACTGGCCTGCCTCGCCGGCGCCGCGGCGGCGCTGGCCTGGGAGCGCCTGCGGACGTGGCGGCCCCGCCTGGCGCCCGCGGCGGCCGTGGTCGCCGCGGCGCTCGTGGCCGTGGCGGCCTGGCCGCTGACCAGCGGGCGCTCGACCGAGGACCTGTTCGTCTGGAAGCAGATCCCCGACGCGTGGCGCAGCGCCGCTCACGACCTCGATCGTGAGCTGCCCGCCAACACGCGCGCCATGGTGCTGCCGGGCCAGCTGTTCGGCTTCTACCGCTGGGGCGGCACGTTCGACCCGATCCTGCCCACGCTCTCCGAGCGTCCGGTCGCCGGCCGCTACCTGATCCCCTGGGCCGACCTGCACGCGACCGACCTGCTCTGGACCACCGACGGGCTGGTCCAGGAGCGGCGCGTGCGCGCGGGCCAGCTGCAACCGCTGCTGGCGTTGATGGGGACGGGCGAGGTCGTCGCCGGCAGCGACGACGAGCGCTCGCTGAGCGGCGCGCTGCCGCCGAGCGCGGCGGCGGCCGAGCTGCGCCGCGCGGGGCTTGGCCGGCCGGCGGCGGAGTACGGGCCGCGGCGCACGTTCCCACTCGCGGCTGGCACATTAGGACGGTCGGAGCGGCTGCCTGAGGTGAGGCGCTACGCGCTCGGCGGCAGCGGGCGCGCCGGCCTGGTCCGCATCCTTCCTCGCGGTCCGCTGACCGTCGTCGACGGCAGCGCCGAGGCGCTCGCGGGACTGGCCGCGTTCGGCGAGCTGCCCACCCGGGCGCCGCTCGCCTATGCCGGCGACCGCAGCGCGGCGCGGCTGCGGGCCGACGCGCGCGCCGGCGCCGCCTTCGTCATCAGCGACTCCAATCGCCGTCGCGCGATCGCCTCCGCGCGCCTGCGCGGCAACCACGGCTGGACGCTGCCCGCGGACGAGGACTTCTCCGCGGACGCGGCGGTGCTGGACCCCTTCGACCGCGGCCCCGACGCGCAGACCGTCGCCGTCTTCGGCGGCGGCGTGCGCCGCATCGGCTCGCTGTTCTCGCCGCAGGTGACGCAGTTCCCCGAGCGGCGCCCGTTCGCTGCCTTCGACGGCGATCTGGGCACCGTCTGGTTGGCCGACCGCAACCTCGCCCAGCACCAGCACTGGATCGAGGTCGAGTTCGAGCGGCCGCGCGACGTCGACCGCGTCGACCTGCTGCCCTACGGCGACGCGCGCGGCCGCCCGGCGGAGCTGAGCGTGGCCGGTCGCCGCTTCTCGGTCCGCCCCGGCTGGAACCGCCTGCCGCTGCGGCTGCGCGCCGTGCGCAGCCTGCGCATCGAGATCGTGCGCGCCCGCATCCCGGCGCGCCAGCGGCACTCGGGCGCGCCCGGCGGCTTCCGCGAGATCCGGATCCCCGGGCTGTACGCGAGCGAGGCGCTGCGCGCCCCCGTGCTGGCCGAGCGGGCGCTCGCCGGCGCCGACCTGCGCCGCAGCGAGCTCGGCTACCTGTTCGAGCGCACGACCGCCACCGACCCCTTCCGCCCACGCAGGCGCGTCGGGGCGCTGCAGTACGAGCGCCTGCGCGACAGCCGCGACGCCGAGGCGGGGCTCGAGCGCCTGATCGACCCACCCGCCGCGCGCCGCTACGAGGTCACGGCTCAGGTGTCCGCCAGCCCGGCCACGCCCGACGAGACGCTCGACCGTCTCGCCGGCTCCCGCGGATCCGCCCGCTTCGGCTCCTCGAGCCGTTTCGAGGGCCGACCGGGCTGGCGCGCCTCGCGCGCCTTCGACGGCGACCCGCGCACGAGCTGGATCGGCGAATGGGTCGGCGGCCAGCCGGCCTGGATCGAGTGGCGCGCGCCAGCGCCCGTGCGGCTGAGCCGCTTGCGCCTGATCCCCGCGCGCGAGCGGGTACGCCGGCCGGCGCGTGTGCGGGTCGTAGCCGGCGGGCGCACGACACCGCCGCTGGCGGTCGCTCCCGACGGGACGGTGCGGCTCGAGCGCCCGCTGCGCGCCCGGCGCGTGCGGATCGAGGTGCTGACCACGACGCTCCCGCCGGGCGCCTCATGGCGCGTGCGCGCCGTCGGCATCGGCGAGCTGCGAGCGCCGGGCATCCCACGCGCGAGCGTGCCGCGCCAGGGGCCGCTGCGCGCACGCTGCACCCAGCTGGGGCTGCGCGTCTTCACCGCACCTGGTGCGGAGAGCCTCCGGAAGCCCGCCGCGCGGACGCTGCACAGGCCGGACGGCAGCCCTGACCCGGACGCACTCCAGCCCCTGCGCTTCCTCGGGCTCCGCGTCAACGGCAGCGTCGAGGACCTCGACGCGGGGCGTGCCCTGATCGCCCGCGGCTGCGGACGACTGGCGCTGCGTCCCGGACCGACCCGGATCTCGGCACCGGCCGAGACGCTGCGCGTCGACCTGCTGCGGCTGCGCTCGCCGGCCCCCGAGCCGGTGGCGCGCGCCGCCGTCACGAGCGGCCGCGTGCTCGATCCCGGCAGCGAGGGCAACGGCCGGCGCAGCGACGTGCGCGTCGCCGTGAACGCGCCCTCCTGGCTGATCCTCGCCGAGAGCTACGACCGCGGCTGGCGCGCGAGCTGCGACGGCCGCTCGCTCGGCACGCCGGTCCCCCTCGACGGCTTCGCCAACGGCTGGCCGCTCGACACGAGCTGCCGCGAGCTCGACTTCGCCTTCGCCCCCGGCCGACCGGCCCGCTGGATCGGGATCGGGTCGGGGCTGGCCTGCCTCGTGCTGCTGGTGCTGCTCCTCGTGCGCCGCCCACGGAGCGTCGCGTCGCGTCGCGCGGCGGCCTCCACTCCGGGCGCCGCCACCCCAGCGGCCGGCACCACGCCGCCGACCGAAACGTCGTCCACTGCATCACACCGCCCCGAGCCGTCGCCCACCCGCTGGCCGCTCCCGCGCGCCGCTGCGGTCGGCCTCGCCGCCGCAGCCGTGCTCGGCTTCATCTTCGCCTGGCGCGCCGGCTTGGTCCTGGGGCCGCTCGTGGCGTTCGTGCTCTGGCGCGGGATCCCGGCGCGCACGCTGGCGCTTGCCGCCGGCGCGCTGCTGGCGATCGTGGTGCCGGCGATCTACGTGCTGTTCGGCCCCGCCGACCTCGGCGGGCACAACAGCGCGTACGCGACCGAGCTGCTCGGCGCCCATTGGGTCGGGGTCGGCGCCGTGGTGCTGCTCGGCCTCGCGCTGTGGCGATCGCTGGTCGCCGCACGCGCCGCTTCGCTCTAGGAATCCCCTGTAAAAGCGGCGGTATGCTGGCCCGGCCACGTGGCTGCCCCAAAAGTCTCCCTCGTCCTGCCCGCGTACAACGAGCAGCACCGGATGCCGCGACTGCTCGCCGCGCTGCGCTCGACCGCAGCCGCCGACCTCGAGGCCGCTGGGCTCGAGCTGCTCGAGATCGTGATCGTCGACGACGGCAGCACGGACGGCACGGCCGCGCTGATCGAGGCCGAGGCGGCGCGCGACCCGCGGCTGCGCGCGATCACCCTGCCGCGCAACTGCGGCAAGGGCGGCGCGGTCTGCGCGGGCGTCGAGGCTGCGCGCGGCGAGCTGAGCCTGATCGCCGACGTGGACCTCTCGACGCCGCTGTCGGAGATCGGCAAGCTCTACGAGCCGCTGCGCAACGGCGCCGACATCGCGATCGGATCGCGCACGCTCGATCCCTCGATCGTCGAGCGCTCCGCCTATCGGCGCGTGCTGGGGCGCGTCTTCAACCTCATGGTCCGCACGCTCACCGGCCTGCGGCACCGCGACACGCAGTGCGGCTTCAAGCTCTCCCCGACCGGCATCGCCCGGGGCCTGCTGCGCGGACAGCTGATCGAGCGCTACGCCTTCGACGTCGAGACGCTGATGCGCGCGCGTCGCGCCGGCTTCGTGGTCGAGGAGGTGCCGGTCGTCTGGATCGAGGACCCCGACTCCCCGGTCGGCCTGCGCACGGCGTGGCGCATGGCCCGGGACACGCTCTGGCTGACCTGGCGCCTGCGCGTTCGGGCCTGGCCGTACGCCGAGGGCGCACCCTCCCTCGAAGGCGCGCCGCGCCTGCGCACCGGCGATGTCCACCCGCCGGGCTAACCCGGCTCGGATCGCGCGCTCGCTCGACTGCCGCCTGCGCGACGCGCTCGACACGGTCGCCGGCCGCCGCGACCCGCTCGTGCCGCCGCGGCGCGCGATGTTCGTGGGACCTGGAGACTTCCGCGCCGTCGGAGACGAGCTGCTCGGGCTGCTGGTCGACCAGGCACAGCTGCGCCCCGACGAGCGCGTGCTGGACGTCGGCTGCGGCATCGGCCGGCTGGCGCGCCCGCTGACCGGCTACCTCTCGCCGGCGGGGCGCTATACCGGCTTCGACGTCGTGCCCGCGGGCATCGAGTGGTGCCGCGAGCGCATCGCCCCGCGCTTCCCGAACTTCCGCTTCGAGCTGGCCGACGTGCGCAACGCCGCCTACAACCCCGGCGGCGACGCCGATGCCGCGACCTACCGCTTTCCCTATCCGGACGCCTGCTTCGACCTCGCCGCGGCCACGTCGCTGTTCACCCACCTGACGCCCGCCGCGGCCGCCAACTACCTGCGCGAGACCGCCCGGGTGCTGGCGCCCGGCGGTCGCCTGCTGGCGACGTTCTTCGTGCTCGACGACGAGGCCCGCGCGGCGCTGGCGGACGGTCGCGCCGACCAGCGCTTCCCGCAGCCGCTGGATGCCGGGGCATGGACCGGCGATCCCGCGACGCCCGAGCATGTCGTCGCCTACGAGCCGGCCTGGATCGAGCAGGCGCTGGCCGCGGCCGGGCTGACACCGCGCCTGCCGTTCGGAGGCGGCTCGTGGTGCGGCAGGGCGGCGGCGCGGACCTATCAAGACGTCGTGGTGGCCGACCGGTGAGGGCGACGCTCGCGCGCAACGCCCGGCGCGTGCGGCGGGCGACCGGGACGCGCGGCGTGCTGCCGGTCGTGCGTAGCTGCGCCGCGTGGGTCGCCGGCTACGTGGGCGGCCGCTTCACGCCCGCGAGCGAGTTCAGCCTCGGCGGCGTCAGCTACCCCTGCTTTCACCACCGCTACCACTACACCTGGCTCAACGAGCGGGCGGTCGAGATCCCGGTGTTCCGCGCGCTGCTCGAGGGACGCGACCCGGAGACCGTGCTGGAGGTCGGCAACGTGCTCGGCCACTACGGGCCGCGCCGGCACCTGGTGGTGGACCGCTACGAGCGAGCCGCGGGCGTGCGCAACGAGGACGTGGTCGACTTCGACCCCGGCCGCCGCTTTGACCTGATCGTCTCGATCTCGACGCTCGAACACGTCGGCCTCGACGAGCAGCCGCGCGAGCCGGACAAGCCGCTGCGGGCGCTCGAACGGCTGCGGAGCCTGCTGGCGCCCGGCGGGCGGCTCGTGTTCTCGATCCCCGTCGGCTACAACCGCGACCTCGACCGGGCGCTGCGCACGGGCGCCGTCGAGCTCGACGAGTGCCAAGCGCTGCGGCGGGTCGAAGGGAGCTGGCGGGAGGTCCCCTGCGACACGGTCTGGGACGCGACCTACGACGAGCTGCTCTACCAGGCCGAGGCGATCCTGATCGCGACCGTGAGCGCCGACGCGATCCCATAGCGTGGCGCCGGTGAGGGCCCTCGCGGTGAGCTACTCGGGGCTGCTCGGCGGCGCCGAGCGCGTGCTGCTCGACGTGGCGACGGGACTGCCCGAGCCGCCGCTGCTGGCCTGCCCGCCGGGACCGCTGGCGGAGGCCGCCCGCGCGCACGGCCTGGGCGTGTTCGAGCTGCGCCCGACGCAGCCTCGAGCTGCGCCGCAGCCCGCGCGACCGCGTCGGCGATGCCGCTGCGCATCGCCGCCCAGGCGGCCGAGGTGCGCGAGATCGTGTCGCGGGCAGCGCCCGGACGTGCTGCGTCGCCTGGGGCATGCGCGCCGGCGCTGGTGCTGAGCGCCGCCTACCCCCGCGGCCGCGGGCGCCCGCCGCTGCTGTTCGGCCACAACGACCTGCTGCCCGGTCCGCAGATCGCGCGCGCCGTCCGCGCCGCCGCCGCGCGCGCCGACGCCGTGACGACCTGCTCGCGGTGCGTCGCCCGCGAGCTCGACCCCGAGCGGCGAGCTGGGCGTCCAGAGCCTGCCGCCCGGCGTCGACCTCGCGCGCTTCCGGCCGGGTGCTGACGGGCCAGGCGGCGCGGACGTGTCCCGCGGCAGCCGCCGCCGGGGCGGAGTCGGCGGCGCGACGTGAGGTGCTCGTGCTTGGCGCGATCGAGCGCTGGAAGCGACCGGAGCTCGCGCTCGAGGCGGTCGTGCTGGCCGCCGAGCGGCTGCCCGGGCTGCGGCTGCGGCTGGTTGGCGCGCCGATCGGCGCCGACGGCGAGCGGCTGCTCGCCGAGCTGCGTGCGCGTGCCCAGCGCCCCGACCTCGAAGGCCGCGTGGAGCTGGCCGGCCCGCTGCCCGATCCTCGCCCGGCGCTGGCCCGCGCGACCTGCCTGCTGCACTGCGCCGACCGCGAGCCCTACGGGATGGTGATCGCAGAGGCGCTGGCGAGCGGCGTCCCGGTGGTCGCGCCCGCGAGCTGCGGCCCGGCGGAGATCGTCGACGAGCGCTGCGCCCGCCTGTACGAGCCGGGCGACGCCGCCGGCGCCGCGCGGGCGCTGGAGCAGGTGCTCGGCGACGAGGCGACCGCCGCCAGTATGCGCGCGACCGCCCGCGAGCGCGCCGAGCGGCACCTGGACCTCGAGCGCACACGCGAGCGCTACGCCGAGCTCCTGCGCGAGCTCCACGAGGGCGGACGGCGACATGCCGGCGGTCGCGCGGCCGGCGCCCCGGACGGGGCGACGCCCCCCGCGCCTGACGCGCAGACCGCGCCCTCCGGCCGCGGCAAACCGGGCGCGCGGCTGGCGATCGTCACCGTGATCCACGACTCCGAGCCGGAGCTGCGCGCGCTGCTGGACTCCGTCGAGCGCCAGCTGCCGGCCGCGCAGGTCGTCGTCGTCGACTGCGCCTCGAGCGACGGCGGGCCCGCGCTGGCCCGCGCCTGGCGCGGCGGCGGCGCCGAGCTGATCGAGCTGGGCGAGAACGCCGGCTTCGGCCGCGGCGTCAACGCCGGCATGGCGCGCGTGCGGCGGCCGCTGACCGCGCTGCTCAATCCCGACGTCGAGCTGCTCGACGCCTCGCTGGAGGCCGCCGCGCGCGAGGCCGCCGCCCATCCCGACCGCCTGCTGGCCCCGCTCGTGCTGCTGCCCGACGGCCGCCGCCAGGACAGCGCCCAGCGCGAGCCGGGCAGCCCGCTGCTCGCCCTCCACGCGCTCGTCCCCGGGGCGGCGTTGCCAGGCCCGCTCGCCACCCTGGTCGAGCCCTGGCGCGCCCGCGGCCCGCGCCGGGCGGGCTGGCTCGTCGGCTGCGCGCTGGTGGCCAGCAGCGACACGCTGCGCCGGCTCGGCCCCTTCGACGAGCGCACGTTCATGTACGGCGAGGACCTCGACCTCGGCCTGCGCGCCGCCGAGGCGGGGATCGAGACGCGCTTCTGGCCCGCGGCACGCGTGCTCCACCGCGGCGGCCACTCGACGCTGCCCGCCTTCGGCGGCGAGCCCTTCGAGCTGCTCGCCCGGCGCCGGCGCGCCGTCGTCCGCGAGCGCCGCGGCCGCCTGCGCGCGGCCGCCGACGACCTCCTGCAGGCCATCACCTTCGCCGACCGCGCGCTGCTGAAGCTGGCCGCGCGCCGCGACGCCACCCGCGAGCGGCAGCAGCTGCGCGCGCTCCATGCCGCCCGCCGCGAGCGAGCATGAACGACGCGCTCGCCGCATGCGCCGGGCGCGGGGACACGGCGGCGCAGGCGCGTCTCCATCGGGCCGTGGCGTGAGCGCCCCGCCTGTCGTCGTCAACGCACGCGCGGCGCAGCGGCGCGAGCTCGGGGGCGTCGAGCGCTGGGCGCGCGAGCTGACCGCCCGCCTGCCACGGCTGCGACCGGAGCGCTACCGCGTGCTCGCCCCGCGCGCGGCGCTCGCCCATCGCGCCGGGCAGGCCTGGGAGCAGGCCGTCCTCCCGCTGGCCGGCCGCCACGCCGAGCTGATCCTCTCGCCGGCCAACCTCGCGCCGCTAGCCAGCAGGCGCAACGTCGTCGTCATCCACGACGCCGCGCCCCTGCGCGAGCCCGCCTGGTTCGGACGGGCGTATGGCAGCTGGCACCGCCTCGCGCTGCGCCGGCTCGCCCGCGGCGCGCGGCTGATCCTGGTGCCGTCGAACTTCGTCGCGCGGGAGCTGACCGAGCTGCTCGGCGTCGACCCCCAGCGGCTGCGCGTGATCCCGCCCGGCGCGGATGGCGTCGCGTCTGCAGCCGCTTCCGCCCAGCCCGTCTCCGATCGACCGTACGTGCTCGCGCTCGGCACCAACAGCACGCGCAAGAACGTCGCGCTGCTGGACGCGATCGCTCCCGCACTCGCCACGGAAGGCGTCGAGATCGTGATCGCCGGCTCCGGTCGCGGGTACCTGCACACCGCTCCGGAGCAGGACGCCGGAGCGCGGCGCCTCGGGTACGTGCCCGACGAGCGGTTGCCGGCGTTGCTGGCCAACGCCGCCGCGCTGGCGATGCCGTCCCTCTACGAGGGCTTCGGCCTGCCCTGCATCGAGGCGATGGCGGCGGGCGTGCCGGTCGTCGCCGCCGACCGCGCCGCGCTGCCGGAGACCTGCGGCGACGCGGCCCTGCTGGTCGACCCCGCCGACCGTGACGCCTTCGCAGCAGCCCTGCTCCGAGCGACCCACGACCGAGAGCTGCGGGCGCGCCTGATCGCCGCCGGGCTCCGACGCGCCGCCGGCCTGACCTGGGAGCGCACCGCCGCGCGCGTCGACCAGGCGATCGGCGAGCTGCTGGTGTCCTAGCCTGCGCCGCTCGCCGCCCTCACGCGGCACTCTGCCGAGTCGCCGTCAGGCGCCGCCGGCCGCGGGCCGCCGCGCGGCCCTCGCCACGCGCGAGAACGCGCCCAGCGCCGGCATCGGCGTGAACACGCCGTCGCCGTAGGAGCCCAGGCCGGCGTAGTCGAAGCTCTCCTCGCGCCCCGCGTACGAGGTCGCCCACGAGTACCAGTAGACGCGCCGCAGGTTCAGCTGGCGGCGCACGCGCAGCGCCCCGCGGTAGAGGCCCGCCAGCCGCGACGCCATCCCCCGGTCGGTGGTGATCACCGAGCGGAAGCCGATCCCCGGGTCGACCTTTCCGCGCGCCGCCGGCCACGAGACCTCGGTCATCCAGACCGGCGTGCTGCGGTCGCGGTGGTAGCGCATCACGCGGCGATAGAGCCGCACGATCCGCAGCGCCTGCGCCACCGAGCCCGTGTACACGTGCATCGCGGCGACGTCGAAGGAGCCGCGCGCGCCGGCACGGTAGAGGCGGCCCAGCGCGCGCCAGGAGGCGTTGGTCAGCCCCGCCAGCACCACCCGCGCCCCGCGGTCGTGGCGCTTGACGGTCGCGTGGGCGCGCTCGAGCAGGGCCGTATAGCCGCGCGGCCAGGGGTCGCCGGCCGGCCCCGGGTCCCACTGCCACGGCAGGTGCGGCTCGTTCCAGATCTGCCAGGCGCGCAGCGGCCGCGCGGGCAGCTCGGGATGCTCGGCCCAGAAGCTGCCGCGCGGGCCGTAGCGGTCGACGAGCTGCCCGAGGTAGGCGCCGTAGTCGGCGGGATCGCGCGGCGGGGACGCCCCGCGATCCGGCAGCTCGCGCGCCCACTCGGGCGCGTACATCACGATCGGCAGCAACTCGACCCCGCTGGCGGCCGCGTCGGCGACGACGGCGTCGGTGCGCCCGAAGTCGACCGGTCCGCCGTGCTCGGGCTGCGCGTGGGCCCAGGAGAAGACGGTCCGTACCGCCCCCACCTCCGAGCGCTGCATCAGCCGGAACTGCTCGCTCTGCTGCGACGGCGACGCGCTGGCGGCGGCGCGGTCGTAGGTGACGCCGAAGAACGCCCGCGGCGG
This sequence comes from uncultured Thermoleophilaceae bacterium, assembly GCA_963734165.1. Taxonomy (GTDB): domain Bacteria; phylum Actinomycetota; class Thermoleophilia; order Solirubrobacterales; family Thermoleophilaceae; genus JACVRW01. Next base: position 248,290 of record CAVTFZ010000001.1, read on the forward strand.
GGCCGCCGTAGCGGCGGCGGCAGGGGCGAGCAGCGCCACCGCGGCGGCGAGCGCGACGAGGCTGCGCGGTGCCATCGCGGGCACTGTAGCGACGCGGTTGCGCAAAGAAGCGAATCGTGGTTCACTTCTTCACGGCATGCCCTACCGCCCGACTCCCAAGACCGAGGCGCGCAAAGCGGCCACGCGCGAGCGGATCGTCGCGGCGGCGCTCGAACGGGTCGCGGCGGAGGGCTTCGCCGGCGCCGGCGTGCAGGCCACGGCCGCCGCCGCGGGCGTCGCGGTCGGCACCGTCTACCGCTACTTCCCGTCGAAGGCCGAGCTGTTCGCGGAGGTCTTCAACCGCGCCTCCGAGCGCGAGCTGGCCGTGCTGGTCGAGGTCTCGCGGGCGGACGGCCGCTCGGCGCACGAGCGCGTCGCGGCCGCCGTCGAGGCCTTCTGCCGCCGCGCGCTGGCGGCGCCGACGCTGGCCTACGCGCAGATCGCCGAGCCGGTCGACCCCGCCGTCGAGCAGGAACGGCTGCGCCTGCGCCGCGGCTACCGCGACGCCTTCGCGAGCGTGCTCGCCGACGGTGTGGCAACAGGCGAGCTGCGTCCGCACGACGAGCGCACGGTGGCGGCGGCGCTGGTGGGCGCGCTCGGCGAGGCGCTCGTCGGCCCGCTCGCCGAGGCCGGCAGCGACCGCCGCGGCCACGAGGCGCTCGTGGCGACGCTCGTGCAGCTGTGCCTAGACGCTCTCCCCACCCCCAGCGAGGCGCGCGCCGGCCTCCTCGAAAGGAGCTTGACCCGATGAGCATCGACACGACCCGCGACACGCACCAGGTCCTCAACCAGGCGCCGCCGCTGACCCCCTACAACGTCTTCGAGGCCGACCTGGCGCTGCGGGAGGCGCTCGAGCGCGAGGGTGGCGGCTGGGGCGTGGACCGCCTGCGCGACACCGGCCAACTTGCCGGCACCGACGAGGCGGCCGCCCATTCGGACCGCGCCGAGCGCAACGAGCCGATCCTGCGCAGCCACGACCGCTACGGGCACCGCGTCGACGAGGTCGAGCTCGACCCCTCCTGGCACTGGTGCCTGCGCCAGGCGATCGAGCGCGAGATCCACTCGCTGCCCTGGCGCGACCCGCAGCCGGGCGCCCACGTCGTGCGGGCGGCGCTGATGTTCACCTGGAGCCAGGTCAACGCGGGCGTGATGTGCCCCGTCTCGATGACCTACTCGGTGATCCCCGCACTGCGCGAGCAGCCCGAGCTGGCGGCCGAGTGGGAGCCGCGGCTGACGCGCAACAGCTACGACGACGGCGCGCTGGCAGGCATGGCGATGACCGAGAAGCAGGGCGGCTCGGACGTGCGCGCCAACACCACGCGCGCGATCCCCAACGGCGACGGGACCTACGAGATCACCGGCCACAAGTGGTTCTGCTCCTACCCCCCGTGCGACGTCTTCCTGACGCTCGCCCAGACCGACGCAGGCCTCTCCTGCTTCCTGATCGAGGGCCGCGACCCGGGCTTCCGCATCCAGCGCCTGAAGGACAAGCTCGGCACGCGCTCGCTGCCCTCGTCGGAGGTCGAGTTCCACGGCGTGCGCGGCTGGCTGGTCGGCGAGGAGGGCCGCGGCGTGCGCACGATCATCCGCATGGTCAACCACACGCGGCTGGACTGCCTGATCGGCTCGGCGACCTCGATGCGCTGGGGCACCGCCCAGGCCGTCCACCACGCGCGCCATCGCTCGGCCTTCGGCAAGCCGCTGGTCGAGCAGCCGCTGATGCGCAACGTGCTGGCCGACCTGGCGATCGAGTCCGAGGCCGCGACCGCGGTCGCCTTCCGCATCGCGCGCGCCTACGACGAGGCCGACGCGCCCCTTCCGCCGCTTCGCCACCGCGGTGATGAAGCACTGGGTCTGCAAGCGCGGCCCCCAGCACGCGATCGAGGCGCTGGAGTGCCTGGGCGGCAACGGCTACGTCGAGGAGTCGCGCATGCCGCGCCTCTACCGCGACAGCCCGCTGAACTCGATCTGGGAGGGCTCGGGCAACGTCTCCGCGCTCGACGTGCTGCGCGCGATGCTCAAGGAGCCAGAGGGCCTGCCCGCCTTCCTCGCCGAGTGCGAGCTGGCCCGCGGCGCCGACCAGCGCTTGGACGCCCAGCTCGACCGGCTCGCCGACATGCGGCTCGGCCGACCCCGAGTTCGAGGCGCGGCGGATCGTCTCCGAGCTGGCGCTGACGCTGCAGGCGAGCCTGCTCGTGCGCAATGGCCCGCCGGCCGTCGCGGACGCCTTCTGCGCCTCGCGGCTGGCCGAGGGCGGCGGCCGGGTGTTCGGCACGCTGCCGGCCGGCGTGGACGCGGCCGCGATCGTCGAGCGGGCGCTGGCGGCCTGAGCTGTCAGCGCCCGCAGCGCCGCGAGGTGGGCGGTGCGCCGGGGCGCCATCACTGACAGGTGGGAGCCTCCGGGATGGAGTATCTCTCGTCGCAGACGGTGCGCCGCCCGTACCGAGCCTTGAGCGTCTGCGCCAGCTTTCTGGAGCGCAGGGTATCCACCACGACGTCATGGGCGCTGCGGCTCATGCCTCTGCGCGCAGGGGGCCGAATCTCGAGCACCTCGAAGACGAACCAGCCGTTCAGCGACTTGATCGGGCCTACGACCTCCCTGGGCCGAGCGGAGAACATGCTGCGACCGAAGGCGTCGTGGGGGGCGGTCGCTTTCTTGACTGTATGGGTGCCGGTCCAGTGCTGGGCGAACGGGCGGAGCCCGTAGCGGTCTTGAACCGCACTCCAGGACTCGCCCTGGTCGAGCTGGCGGCGAGCCTGCTTGGCACTCGCAGGAGAGAGGGTCTGCAGGATCTGCAATCTGCGGACCTCCGTGGGGAGAAACAGCTCGTTGTTGGAGCGGGCGTGCTCAAGCACCTCCGCCTCGCTGACGGGCATCGCGGCCAGCAGCTTGTCGTAGAGGGCTCTTGCGCGGACCCTCTCGACCGCGCCGCGCATCTCCGGGCCGGGCTCGGCCTGGACTCGCGCAGCGAGCTTGAAGCCGCGTCGCAACGCCCTCTCGGCGGGACTGCCGGCAGCAGAGATTCCGCGTCTACGGGCCTCCCTGGCCACCCACTGCTCGTGCACCAGGTCGTCGACGGCTCTCGCGCGTGCGATGTCGAACTCGAACTCGCACTGGCCCTGGATGTCCTCGGCGGACTCGCCGGGACGCTTGGCGATCTTCTTGGCCGCCACGCAGGCCGGATAGTCAGGCGGCCCGAAGGTCTTGATGCTGCCGCCCTGCAGTTTGTAGTCGGCATCCATCCTGCTCCGCACTGCGGCGTCGCGAACCTCGGCCCCGCCGACTCTTGCCGCCACCCCCGCGGGCAGGGACACGCCGTCGTCGTCACCGCCGCCGCATCCGCCCAGGCCGATCCCGAGCCACGCCGCGATGAGAAGGGGAGGTACGATGCCGAAGAGCTTCATACTCAAAGAGCGTAGAGCGCTCTATTAAAGCATCGCTAAACTTTTATTCTTTGCCTAATTAGGAAACGCGATCTTATGGCGGCGGCCCTATCGCCTCCCGCAGGGCGTTCCCATCGCGGTGCGCCGGCTGACGCGCTTGCCGTTCTGGCCAGCGAGTTCGACGGACGCGACCTGCCTACCCCGGCACAGGCTCTTGCCATTCGTCACCACAAGGATTCCCTTGGCTCCTCCCTTGAGCGTGAGCTCGAAGCGCGACACCGGAGCGTCCGGAACCGACGGGAAGGCGCTGACCAGCTTGTCGCCCGAGATGGACGTCCGAGCGCGGAGGTTGAGCGACACCTCGCCGCGCAGGGCGAGCAACAACGTCGGCAACGTCCTGATCGAGCGACCGGTCCGCTTGTCGATCCGCACGTTCTTGACGAAGTACACCTTGCCCGTCAGCGGCCGGTTCAGCAGTGGGGTGATCGCCTTCGCACTGCCGATGACGGAGGACTGCGGGCACCTCGGCTCGGCCTTCTGCCCCTCCTCGAAGGAGCAGAGCGAGTCCGATATCGCGTTCTCCGGGTCGAGCGCCAGGGACAGCGGCAGCTTGACCGTCGTGCCCCGGATGCCGGCCTGGGCGCGTGGCTGGGTGAGCACGGCCTTGAGGCCCGGGTGCCGGCCGTCGCGCGTCTGGCCCTTCCCGGTCAGCTTCACCGCGAGCCGGGGCGTGAAGCCCAGCGCGGCGCAGTCGCCGACTTGGAAGCGCGCGTTCCGATGCGACACGGCTCCCGCAACGGAGGCGAAGGTGGCCCCCACCTGCTTCGTCGCGCACGAGGTCGGGTTCTTCGTGAACCGGGGCCGATCGACGTCAACGTCGATCGACCGGAGACGGACTGGCACGCCCTTCACGATGACCGGAAGCGGATCGGAGCGGACGACGAGATGGACGTCTTCCGGATCGACCAGGATGGCTTGGCGCACGACCACGACGCCGAGGTCGAACGGACCAGCTGACCACGCGCACGGCCACCGACAGCCCGTACGGCCCGCCTCCGTAGGGACCGGTCAGCGAGACGAAGCCCTTGAGGTAGTACGGATTCGAGCCCGGCCCCGCTCCGACGGTTGCCGTCCCAATCCTGGTCGCCGCGGGGCAGCTGCCCGCCGCCGCGTCGGCGTCCGCGCACAGCGGCACGCCCTTCAGCCTGGCGAGCATCCCGCCGGGCATCTCCAACGCGACGCCGCTGAGGTACTGCTGGCGATCGGGCCGGTCGACGCTCACGACGAACGGGGAGAAGGCGCCCGCGGTGGGACTGAGCGACCCGGCGGCGAACGCAGGGTCGAAGCCGCCCATCCCCGGCACGCAGTCGATAGAGAACGAGTCGCTCAGGTGCACGGTCTGGCCCGCCCACGAGGTCAGCTCCGCCTCCACGGTCTTGGTTCCGCAGTCCGGAGGGGTCGCGAGCGGCGCCCGGGGCCCGGCCTTCAAGCGGAGCGAGATGGTCGAGACCGGCACCTGCGGGTTGTCGTCGAAGATCGTCTCGATCCGCCCGGAGGCGGGGTCGACGCGAACCTGGCCGGGCAGCTTCACCACGATCCCACGCTGCAGGTCCTGGACCGCCAGCAGAATCCGGAACATCTCCCCCGACGCGGGATCGCTGGACTTCTGCTCCCGCACGTAGAGCCCGCCCTCAAGCGGATCGTCAAGCACCGGCGTCGTCGCGGTGACCGTCCCGATCTTCGACTCGGCCGGGCACGCCGCCGGAGCGTCGTTGCCGATACCCGCCTCGGCGTCCGTGCACGCCTGCAGCCCATCGGCAGAGGAGGGCGAGATCGTCATCCCGTCCGGCAGCGTCACCCGAGCTCGGCGCAGGTGGGCGGTCGCCAGGCCCTTCTCGCTCAGGAGACCGTCCTGGGGAAACGCGAGTTCCACGGCCAGGCCCGAAGGCGAGTCAGGCAACGTCGAGTCGGGTCGAGCGGAGATCGAGGGTGCGAACGGCAGCTCCTCACAGCCCATCGGCCCTTGCGGCGGCCCCCATTGGGAGGGGGGAAGGGGATAGCCGGGAGGGTCATGAGACAGGAACGTCGCCTCGGCGAAGACGCCGGGATTCGTCCACGAGTTCGCGCGCAATCGGGTCTCGAGCGCCTCGCCCGGAGGGGGACAGCTCGTCGGCAGGGTCAGGAATGGCTCCCCCCGCTCGGTGAGGCAGCCAAAGACTGCCTGTCCTTGGCACGCTCGCTGAGTGTCGTGCGAGGGGTCCGAGGGCATGCCCCAAAGCGTGAGCGTCGAGCCGACGACCTCGATGGCCTCCGACGTGTCGCGCACCACCGCTTTCACATGGTATCCCTTCTCGGCGGTGACGAAGGCGTCCAGGAATACCGGGACGCCGACGACGGTAAAAGCAAACGACGCGACCGCGCCCGGCGACGGCTCCAAGTTGTACACAGGCCAGGGTGGGAGCGAGCCGGTGTCGGGACCTTGGGCGATCTGGACAGTTACGAGACCTACCTGGCTCGATGGAGGACAGGTGAATCCTCCAGTGGTCGTGATGAGGAAAACACCAATTGGACATTGCTTCACCGCCGACGGATTTCCGATCAGGCCGGAAGGAAGATCGACTTCGATGTCCTTGACCGCGCCGCCATCCGGCGCGACATTGCCGGTGGAGTCGATGATCGTTTTCATGACAAAGGTGGTGGTCAGGTCATAGGGATGTCCGCCGGCTTGGGCGAACGCCTCGCCAGCTTGGTCGCGAGCGGCGCCGTCGAACGCCGACAGGCCGAAGGCAGCATGCGCACTCGGGGCCAGCAGGACGCAGACCAAGAAGGTCCCGACCGTCCAGGCGATGCACGCACGGACGATCGACAGGGATCGTGCGGCCTCCCCCCTCAAGCTTCCCACCCCTTTCATCGACGCCCCGATCGGTGCGAGCGCCGCTTGGAGGGCTTCTTCACGCAGCGAGTCTTGCCACGAACCCGCTTTCGCACGAAGCCTCGCTTACACGTACGTAGGCGAGGCCTCGTGGCCCGACGCCGCCCCACGTTGCCGTGACCGTTGGACGTACGGGTGCTCGGGGCCGCCCTCTCCGGTATGGGCGCAAAGGCTCCTTGACACGATTCGCCCTGACACTCGGGCAAGGGGGCCGGCGGACCGGGGATCCCCCCGCCTATCCTGGCGTCGTAGAGGTCGAGGTATCCATCAACGTCTTGGCCGACCATCCGTGCGCGCGTGGTGAAGAACACGTCACCGCCATCGGCACTGGCGTCTAGGAAGGCCGAGTCTCCGCTGTCCTGTCCGCTCGATAGCAGCCGAAGGCCGTCATCGGCCCACTCGTACACGTCGACCGAGCCGTTCGTATCTCCCTGCACGAGCGCTTCGCCGCTGTCGAACACGACACGCCCAGCGCTCGATACGTTACGGCTGAGCCAAGGCGGCCGGGGGACCGTGAACCTGTGGTGCTTGAGGACCGCATCGCCCGTCGAGGAGTGCGTCCGGGGGTTGCAGGATACGCAAACCAGTGCGCTCCCAGCCACAGCCTCGGCATCGAAGCGATAGAGCTGATAGTGACCAGCGGTATCGTATCCCGTCAAGGCACGGCGGGACAGGAACGCGATGTACCTACCATCGGCGGTCACCCGCGCGTCTCGGAATGCCGCATTGGACCCTGCGATGGCGTGGTCCCACACGCCTCGATCAGCAGCGAAGTCCACAGGCGGCGCCGGCGCCCCGTCCAAGGTCGCGACCAGTCGCACGCCCCCATCGGCGTCCCACAGGTAGAGGTTCGGCTGGTCCGGGACGGCACTCGGCGCCAGGACGCCGCTCGCCACGAAATAGACCCTCGTCCCGTCCTCGCTGGCACCGACCGTCGCCACGACGCCGCCACCGGCTGGATCGCCAGTCGTCAGATCGGTCAACCGCTCGCCGTCGGATGCATCCCCGTCCCAGCGGTACAGGTCGCAGCGCGCAAACGCGCACAGGTCGTCTCCTACCGAGCTCCCTAAGCCTCCGGCGCCGCCACCCGTCGCATCGTCGGTCAACTGCACGGGGCTGGCGAAGAAGGCGTGCGGAGCCGTCCGCGTTGCCAGCTGGAGACAGCGCCCCGCGCTAGGGCCGCTGGGCAGCCGCGTCAGATCGTTGTCTCCGCCCGCAGGTGGGATCGCCTGCGCAGTCGGTCCGTTCCAGACGCGGACACGTGGACCGTGGCGCCCGCCGTTGCGTCGCGTGGGTCGTCCTCGCGCCGGTAGATCTCCCGATCCGGGTCGACAGAGGACGGCTTGGTCGTAAAGAACATCCGCGTGCCGTCCCTGGACACCGCGTACTCGCCCGGGTACAGCAGAGCCAGGGGAAGGGCGTAGCCCAGGACCGCACCGGGCACCACGCTCCCGTCGTCGAGCACATTGACGAGCCGCAGTTCGCCGTCGAACCACTGATAGAGGTACTCGCCCGGATCGACTGGCGCATCGGCCGTAAGGGCGCGCGACGAGCTGAACACCACGATCCGCAGGTCGTCGGACCCCCCCGCGAAGCGTGCCCCGAGCGTAGGACTTCGAGGGTCTTCCGGGGAGATGGAGACCGACGGTTGCGAGACCAGCGCGAAGGATCCCGTCTATGTCCCATCGCCACAGATTGACCATCTGCGGATGACCGGCGTCCCGCGACCCCCATCCGCTCCCCAAGCCCGCGTTCGCCTCCGAAGCAACTGCCTCGAGGTGATGCAGGATCGAGAACGAGGGAAGCGGGTCGAGCGGCGTAGTGACGCTGGTCGTGGACCAACCGGCAGGCGCAGACTGGCGAACGCTGAGGAACTGGTTGAAGAAGTCCCCGAGCCAGCGCGTCGGGGGCGCGACCAAGGGATTGGTAGGCGACCGCTCCACCCGACTTCGCGGCGCGCGCCGAGCCGCCCACGTCGATGTCGGCTCCCTTGTTCGCCGGCGAGACCAGCTCGAGGCCTCGCGCCGGCATGGCCGCGTGGGCCTGCGCAGCGTGCGGTACACAGAGCACAAAGACTCCCAGCGCCGCAATACACACGGTCCTCAACCGTGCCCACGCCATGTTCATGTTCCTCATGTTCTCTCCCACCGCCCGGACGTTCATACCCAGCGAGAGACAGGTCTCAATCGCCAAAGCACCTACCATACACAGTATCTTATCCAGATCATACACGGCGACATTTGCAAATGCAAACGCCTGAAATGCGCGAGGCCCGGCCATGTGACCGGGCCTCGCTTCGGTGCCTTGGCGGGATATCCACACCTCGGCAAATCGTCTCTCGTTGCTATGACGCGTTTGTGACCGTCAGTCTTGCGTCGGCTCTTGTGTCGGGTCTCACTGTGTAAATCGCTGTGAATCTAGCAGGCCGCCCGCCGGGCAACCGAATCCGCCGACGACGGTGGTAGTAACCGATGCATCGGCCACGGTGAGTGATGTGGTTCTCTGTGTGTAGACAGCGTCAACTGACTGCACCGGCACTGTCAGGGTGCATGAAACACCGATGACTGTGATTCTAAATGTCAGAGCGCCTGAGAGGTTGATGGTCCCGGTAGCTGATGAAGCCGCGAAAGTCCTGACGTGAACTCGCGAGGGTGTGGTTGAGTTGGTTGTGGGATCGCTGACTGAGTTCCCGTCGATCGTCCCGTTGCCAAAACCGGTGGCGACAACGCATGCGCCGGCTCTGCCGTCACCGAATGTGATGCTGGTGATCAGGCCCTGTGTGTGTGTAGCCGCGATGTAGAATGAGGCGTGAGCGGTTCTGCACGACAGGGTGTTGCCGCTGAGAACGAAGGACGAGTCCGTGCTCAGCGCTGTTGACAGTGAGGTTGTTCTGCCAATGGGTGTGATGAACGGCGACACCGGGGTGGTGCCGCTTGAGGCTGTGATGTTTGGTGTCGCGAATGCCGGCGATGCAACGACCACGATCGCGGTCACGAGCACCAGTGCGACCAAGAGGCCGCTTCTGATCGATTTCATCGTAAGTGTTAATCCTTTCGCCCGCCCTGCCCATTTGCAGGCACGGGTTGGTGTAGTCAGCGCGCGTCGAATCGCTGGCGAGAGCCAGGAATCCCCACGCGTCTGCAGACGACCCAACGTCGGTGACAGTGCGTCTAGGCATCTCCTTTCCCACAGCCCCCGAGAGGGGCCGCGCCGCGATCTTCACTGCTACCCACCGCGCCTGCGCCATAGCAAGCCGTCCATAGGTCAGCAGTTCTAACTCGCACGATACTACACAAGCAGTGGAGATACGTCAATAGGATTGAAGTCTCCAGAGCTGTCTGGCCTCGGCGTGAACCCAGCAGTCCGGCTCGCCTAATAGAGAGAGAGTGTTTCTGGATTCGCCTGTGTCATCTCACTACTCGCAGGAAAAGGCAGCTTAGAGCCCAGATCAGCGCGCTCGTGGTCTTGGGGCACTAGCGGGGACCTGGCATTTGCTCGACCGCGATAGCGGATGAGCTTTGCTGTCTAGGGAAGAAACCACCAGAGTCCGGGACCGAGCGAGCCCACTGGATGAGAGAGGGCCTCAACCGGCCGAGCAGGCGCAGATGCCGATGCAGCGCAGCCGCAAGGGTTCCTCGGCCGCGCCCATATGGGCGCGGCCAAGCTCGAAGACCGACTTCTCTCCTACTTCTTCAGCTTGAACTTGACCGCCACGCCGGCGTGGTCGGACGGCCAGAGGCCGTTCGGGGCGCGCTCGGCGAGCGTCTTGCCGACGACCCAGCCCTTGAGCGCCTTCAGCTTCGGTCGCACGAACACGAAGTCGATGCGATGGTCGAAGGCGACTGGGGTCGTGTCGCTCAGGTCCGAGTTGTCGAGGCAGCAGGTGTAGCCCGGATCGCTGCCCTTCAGCAGGGTCCAGCCGTCCACCAGCCCCGCCCCCGTGAGGGTGTCGTAGGCGCTGGCGGTCGACTCGCGTCCCTGCGGATCGGAGTTCATGTCGCCGGTGACGAATAGCTGCTTCCTGGTGCGCAGCGGCCCGGTGCTCGACGACGAGCTCCGCAGCTTGGGCGTCGCGCGCAGCGTCGAGGGCGGCCTCCAGGTGGGTGTTGACCAAGCGGAACGGCTTGCCGTCGAGCTTGCCGTCCACCGCCGTCCAGCCGCGCTGGCTGGTCAGCGGACCGCCCTGCGTCGGCACGGTCAGCTTGAAGGCGTAGTTCTTGCCGGATCGCTTGGTGACCTTGAGGCCCTTGCGTTGCTTGACGAGGATCACGTCGTGCATCGTCAGACGGATGTCGTAGCCGGCGTCGATCTGCGCCTCGATGTCGGCCTCGGCCTGCTGGCTGCCGACCTTGTAGCGCAGGCCGGCGCGCTTGAGCTCGGCGCGCAGGATCTGCAGGAAGTCGTAGACGACCTGGGTGGAGGGCGTCGCCTGGCCGTCGCCGGCGCCCGGCGAGCGCCGCCAGGTGGCGACCTCCTGCAGACCGATCAGATCCGGCTTGACGCGCTTGATCTCCCTGGCGAGCAGCTTCGCCCGGGTCGGGAAGTCGGTCTTCTGCACCTCGGCCCAGAGCACGCCGGCGAGCTGCTGGAACTGGGCCGGCGTCTGCGCGACGAGCGGTCCGAAGATGTTGCCGCCGAGGTAGATGTTGCGCGACATCACCGTCACGTTCGACGGCTTGGCGTGGTGCTTGCGCGGCTTGGCGTCAGCGGCCGGTGCGATGAGCGCGAGCGCCGCGAGCGCGGCCAGGACCGCGCGGCGAATCGTTGCGGACACGGGGTGGTCCTTTCGGGAGCTAGGGGATCGTGCCCACCCTAAACGCTCCACAGCGGCCGGGGTTGCGGGATTGCCCGCTACGCAACGACGAGGGGCCGCCAGATGGCGGCCCCTCGCTTGCTGGCAAACGTCTTCTGAGTGTGGTTACGGGTAGACCGTGCTCAGGAAGGCGGCCTTGAGGGTGGTGTTGGACAGGACCGCGGTGTTTCTTCCGGCCGCGCTCGGCAGGCCCACGCGGGCGTTGACGAGACCGTTGAGGACACCGAAGCCGATCAGGTCGCAGCCGCTCGCCGACGGCGCCGCGAAGGCGTTGTCGACGAAGGTGTTCGGGCTGGAGATCAGCAGGCCGTCGGGCACGCCAGGCTCGAACGCCGTCACTCTGCCGGTGATCGGGGTGTTCGGCGGCGGCGGGCTCGTCGTGCCGGTGGTCAGTCTGAACGTGACCGGACTCGCGGCCGAGCCGATCGAGCAGGTCGAGGTCAGGAATGGATTGATCAGCTTCAGACGGACAGGCAGGATGAGTCTGGTGTTGTCGGGGTCGCTCAAGTCGGTGATGGGAGTTCCGACGAGGATCGCCTGCGCGTACACTCTGTTCGCGCCGAAGGTGATCAGGTTGACGATGAACTCGCTCAGACCGGTGAGTCCGGTGAGGCCACCCGGAACGTTCAGCGGGGGCGCCATCAGGCCACCCTGGCTGGTGAACGTCAGCACGCCGGTGGCGAGGTTGACCCCGCCGCTGAGGACGATCTGCTGGTTGATCGGCGTGTCCGTGTTACCGATCTGGATGTGTCCGCTGTTGGTCTCGCTACGGAGACACAGCTGGACCGTGGCCGGCGTGTTGGGGCATCCCGCGAATTGACTGAATCCCGGTGCCGGGGCGGCAAACGCCGATGGCGCCGCCACACACAATGCCGCTACCGCGACGGCCAAGACGGCCGCCCGCTTGAAGAAACGCACTCTCTACTCCTCTGTTAAACCGCAGAGCGAGGCCGCGCGATCCACGCGGCCCCCTGACATCCGCGGCCGCCAAAGGGAGACGACCGCGCGCTCAAACTCTAACCGCTCTATAAACCTTGTGTCAAGGGGCCGCGCTCCGCCTCCTCGATCGAAGGTGCGATCAAGAAACTCCTAGGTTTGAGCTCTACAGAGGCCTATTCAGCTCTGGGTAAGGGGAGTGAGGAGGAGTAATTAGCTTGTCCCCTCATCAAACACTTTGAGTTCTTGATCTGGCCCCTCCGCGCCCTGGCGTTCCCCACACTCATGTATTTGCCGTTCTCTGGCTCAGCCCTAGGCGGGAGACGGGTAGTAAGCGGTTCTCGGAGGCCCTAGGAGGCGCCGACTTCGAGGAACGCCTCGTAGCGCTTGATCTCGCGCTCGGCGCGGGCGCGCTCCTCGGACTCCTCGTCGGCCCGCTCGAGCGCGTCGCGGGCCTCCTTCAGGCGGGACTCGAAGGCGCCGCGGTCGATGTCCTCGGGCGCGATCGCCTCCTCGACCAGCACCAGAGCGCGAGTTGTCGACCACCTGCAGGTAGCCCTCGCCCTGGGCGAAGCGGATGATCTCGGACTCCGACTTGTAGAGCCGCAGCTCGGTCGGCTCGAGGATCGCCATCAGCGGCGCGTGGTTGGCGAGCACGCCGATCGAGCCGGTGGTCGTGCGGGTGGAGACCATCTCGACCTCGTCGTCGAACACCTGGCCCTCGGGCGTGAGGACCTCGACCTTGAACGCTCGTGCGGGCCATCAGCCCTCGTCGCCGTCTCGAGCCCTCGTCGCTCCGACGAGCTCTCGCCGCGCGACTCCGTCCGCCTCGTCCTGCTCGCGCGCGCCACGGGCGTCCTCGATCACCTGCTCGATCGTGCCCTTGAGCAGGAACGCGCGCTCGGGGATCTCGTCGTGCTTGCCCTCGATGATCTCCTTGAACGAGCGCACCGTCTCCTCGATCGGCACGTACTGGCCCGGCAGGCCGGTGAACTGCTCGGCGACGAAGAACGGCTGCGACAGGAAGCGCTCGACCTTGCGCGCGCGCTGGACCGTCACCTTGTCCTCGTCGGACAGCTCGTCGATGCCGAGGATGGCGATGATGTCCTGCAGCTCCTTGTAGCGCTGCAGGATCTCGCGCGACCTGGTTGGCGACCTGGTAGTGCTCCTCGCCGACGATGTCCGGCTTGAGGATCGTCGAGGTCGAGTCGAGCGGGTCGACCGCCGGGTAGATGCCCTTCTCGGAGATCGAGCGCGAGAGCACGGTGGTGGCGTTGAGGTGCGCGAACACCGACGCCGGCGCCGGGTCGGTGAGGTCGTCGGCGGGCACGTAGATCGCCTGCACCGAGGTGACCGAGCCCTGGCGGGTCGAGGTGATCCGCTCCTGGAGCTGGCCCATCTCGGTCTCGAGCGTCGGCTGGTAGCCGACCTGGGACGGCATCCGGCCGAGCAGCGCCGAGACCTCGGAGCCCGCCTGCACGAAGCGGAAGATGTTGTCGATGAACAGCAGCACGTCCTGGCCCTGCTCGCGGAAGTACTCCGCCATCGTCAGGCCGGAGAGCGCGACGCGCATGCGCGCGCCGGGCGGCTCGTTCATCTGGCCGAAGACGAGCATCGTCTTGTCGATGACGCCCGACTCGGTCATCTCGACCCAGAGGTCGTTGCCCTCGCGCGAGCGCTCGCCGACGCCGCAGAAGGCCGACAGGCCGCCGTGCTCGCGGGCGAGGTTGGCGATCAGCTCCTGGATCAGCACCGTCTTGCCGACGCCGGCGCCGCCGAACAGGCCGACCTTGCCGCCGCGGGCGTACGGGGCGAGCAGGTCGACGACCTTGATGCCGGTCTCGAACAGCTCGCGTGGTCGGCTTCAGGTTCTCGACGGTCGGCGCGGGGCGGTGGATCGGCCAGCGCTCCTCGAACTCCACGTCGCCGGCGTCGTCGATCGGGTCGCCGAGCAGGTTGAAGATGCGGCCGAGCGTGCCCTTGCCGACCGGCACCGTGATCGGGCCGCCGGTGTCGCGCACCTCCACCCCGCGCGCGAGGCCGTCGGTGGCGTCCATCGCGACCGCGCGCACGCGGTCGTCGCCGAGGTGCTGCTGCACCTCGAGCACGAGCCTGGCTGGCCTCGCCGTCGCCGTCCTCTCGAGGTCGACCTCGAGCGCGTTGTAGATCTCGGGCAGCTCGCCGTCCGGGAACGCGGCCTCGACGACCACGCCCTGGACCTCTTCGATGGTCCCGAGGCCGCGGCCGCGCCGCTGCCGGTCTGCTCCTGCTGCATCTGCGTTCCCGCTTCCACTGTCGTTCTCCTGACGCTTATCGAAGGCCCTCGGCCCCGGCGACGACTTCCATGATCTCCTGGGTGATCTCCGCCTGGCGCTGGCGGTTGGCCTCCAGGGTGAGGTCGTCGATGAGCTCGCCTGCATTGTCGGAGGCGCTGCGCATCGCGGACATGCGCGCGCCGTGCTCGGACGCCGTCGACTCGAGCAGCGCCCGGTAGATCGAGATCTCGACGTAGTCGGGCACGAGCCGGGCGAGGATCTCCTCGGGGTCCGGCTCGTAGATCCAGAGCGCGCGGCCGTGCGGGTCGTCCTCGTGCCTGCGTCGTCGGTCGCCGTCCTCGCCGCCGAGGATGTCCGCCTGCTGCAGCGGCAGCAGCGTCTCGACGCGCACGTCCTGCTGCATCGCCGAGACGTAGCCGTTGTAGATGATCTCGACGCGGTCGACCTTGCCGTCGACGTAGGCGGCGGTCAGGCCGTCGGCGATCGCGCGCGCGTCGGCGAACGCCGGCCGGTCGGTGAAGCCGGTCCAGACCCCGCCGGTCTCGAGCCCGCGGAACTTCAGCGAGGACTCGCCGCGGCGCCCGGACGCGTACCAGAGCACCTCCTTGCCCTCCGCCTTGCAGCTCCGCGGCGCGGCGGTTGCCGGCGCGGATGATCTGCGAGTTGAAGGCCGGCGAGGCCGCGGTCGCCCGTGACCAGGTGCAGCGCGACGGTGCTGCACCTCGTCCTTCTCCTGCAGGATCGGCAGCGACGGGATGTTGTCGGCGGCCTCGGAGGCGCGCCGCGTCATCCGCCGGATCGCGTCCGCGTAGGGCCGCAGCTGCTCGATCCGCTGCTCGGCCCGACGCAGGCGCGCGGCGGCGACCATCTCCATCGCGCGCGTGATCTTGCGGATGTTCTTGACGGAGCCGATGCGGCTGCGGATGTCCTTGACGCTTGGCATGGTGGGCGACGGCGGCGAGCCGGCCTAGGCCGGCGCGGCCTCCTCCTCCGGGCCTCCTGACGTCCTCGTCCGCGTCGGCGGCCTCGCGCCCGTCGTCGGTGCGGGCCTCGCGCGAGCGCTCGTCCTCGGACATGATGCGGTCCGACTCGCCCTCCTCGATCGGGTTGCCCTCGACGTCGAAGTCGGGCCCGAAGTCGTCGATCGCCTCGGCGATCGCCTCGCCGAGCTCCTCCTCGATCGACGTCGTCCCAGCTCGCCGTCGGCGATCTTGTCCATCACCTCGGAGTGCTCGGAGTGCAGGCGCTGCAGCAGGCCCTCGTGGAAGTCGCGGATGCGCTCGGTCTTGATGCGGTCGAGGTAGCCGGCGGTGCCGGAGTAGATCGCGGCCACCTGGTCCTCGACCTTCCACGGCGCGCGCTCGTCCTGGTTGAGCGACTCGACCAGCCGCTCGCCGCGGGCCAGCGTGGCGCGCGTGTCGGCGTCGAGGTCGGAGCCGAACTGCGCGAACGCCTCCAGCTCGCGGTACTGGGAGAGGTCCAGGCGCAGGCGGCCGGCGACCTTCTTCATCGGCTTGGTCTGCGCCGAGCCGCCCACGCGCGACACCGAGATGCCGACGTTGATGGCGGGCCGCACGCCCGAGCGGAACAGGTCGCCCTCGAGGAAGATCTGCCCGTCGGTGATCGAGATCACGTTGGTGGGGATGTAGGCGGACACGTCGCCGGCCTGGGTCTCGATGATCGGCAGCGCGGTCAGCGAGCCGCCGCCGAGCTTGTCGTTGAGCTTGACCGCGCGCTCGAGCAGGCGCGAGTGCAGGTAGAAGACGTCGCCCGGGTAGGCCTCGCGACCCGGCGGGCGGCGCAGCAGGAGCGACATCTGGCGGTAGGCGAAGGCGTGCTTGGTGAGGTCGTCGTAGACGATCAGCGCGTGGCCGCCCTGGTAGAGGAAGTGCTCGCCCATCGCGCAGCCGGCGTAGGGGGCGAGGAACTTGATCGGCGCGGCCTCGTCGGCGGGGGCGGCGACGATGATCGTCTTCTCGAGCACGCCCGCCTCCTCGAGCTGGCGCGCGACGTCGACCACCGTGGCCATGCGCTGGCCGACGGCGACGTAGATCGAGACGACGTCCGTCTCCTTCTGGTTGATGATCGCGTCGAGGCAGACCGAGGTCTTGCCGGTCTGGCGGTCGCCGATCACCAGCTCGCGCTGGCCGCGGCCGACGTTGGTCATCGAGTCGATCGCCTTGATGCCGGTCAGCAGCGGCTCGTCGACCGACTTGCGGGCGACGACGCCGGGGGCCTTGAACTCGGCCGGGCGCGTCTCGGTGGTGTTGATGTCTCCCTTGCCGTCGAGCGGATTGCCGAGCGGGTCGACGATGCGACCGAGCAGGGCCTCGCCGACCGGCACCTCGAGCAGGCGACCGGTGCGCTTGACCTGGTCGCCCTCCTCGATCTGGTCCCAGGGACCGAACAGCACGGCGCCGACGTTGTCGGACTCGAGGTTGAGCGCGAGGCCGGTCACGTCGTGCGGCAGCTCCAGCAGCTCCATCGACATGCAGTTGTCGAGCCCGTGCACGCGCGAGATGCCGTCCGCGACGGACAGGACCGTGCCGACCTCCGAGAGGTCCGCGCCGCCGTCCTCGAGCCCTTCGATGCGCTGCTTGAGGATGTTGGTGATCTCGTCTGGCTTGATCTGCACGTCAGAACACTCCTTAGGCCGCCTTCGCGACCTGCTTGCGTAGCTGTTCAAGTCGGTTGCGGACGCTCGCGTCGAGCACCATGTTGCCCACGCGCACGACGAGGCCGCCGAGCAGGTCGGGGTCGACCTTGGAGCTCAGCTCCACGCGGCGGTCGGTCTGCTCCTCGATGCGCTTGCCGATGTCCTGCACGAGGCCCTCGTCGAGCTCGACCGCGCTCGTGACGGTCACCGGCAGCAGCCTGTTCTCCTTGGCCCAGAGCTGCTCGAAGGCGCGTCGGATGCGCGGCAGCACCGGCATCCGGTGCCGCTCGGCGAGCAGCTTGAGGAAGTTCACCACGCGCTCGTCGGCGTCGGAGACGACGCGCTCGACGCCCTTGCGCTTCTCCTCGGAGGAGAAGTACGGCGAGAAGAAGAACAGCCGCAGGTTGCGGTCCTGCCCGAGCGCGTCGGCGAACTCGCCCAGCTCGTCGCGCACGCGATCGAGGACGCCATGCTCCTTGGCGACCTCGAACAGCGAGCGCGCGTAGACCTCGGCGATCTCCTGCATGGCCTTAGTTCCTCGACTCCTCGCCCGCGAGCGTCGAGAAGTCGACCTCGCTGAGGGCGTCCTGGATCAGGCGACGGTGATCGTCGGGGGTGAGCGACTTGCGCGTGACCTTCTCGGTGGCGATCAGCGTCAGGTCGGCGACCTCCTTGCGGATCTGGTCGACCGCGCGGCGCGTCTCGGCCTCGATGTCGCGGCGCGTGGCCTCCATCAGCTCCTCGCGCTGCTGGCGGGCCTGGGCCTTCGACTCGTCGGCGAGGCTGTCCGCGGCCTTGCGGGCGCGCGCGACGATGTCCTCGGCCTGCTCGCGGGCCTCGCGCAGGCGCGCGCGGTACTCCTCGAGCAGCTGATCGGCCTCCTGCTTGGTGCGCTCGGCGTGGTCGATCGACTCCTCGATCGCGCGGCGGCGCTTGTCGAGCGCCTCCGCGATGCGGGGGAACGCCAGCTTGTTGAGCAGGTAGAGGGTGATGCCGAAGGCGAGCAGGGTCCAGATCATCAGCCCCACGTTGGGGCTGACCAGGAAGCTGCCGCCTCCTTCTTCCTCCGCTGCTGCCAGGAACGTCAGCATCGGCCTAGAGGAAGAAGGCGATCAGGCCGAAGATGAACGCGTAGAAGACGATCGCCTCGGTGAGAGCGAAGCCGAGCCACTGGATGCTCGTGATCTCCTCGCGCATCTCGGGCTGACGGGTGACCGACTCGATCACCTTGCCGAAGATGTAGCCCACGCCGATGCCGGGGCCGATCGTCCCCAGGCCGGCGCCGACGCCGAGCGCGATCGCCTTGAGGCCGTCCGTCGGGTCGGCCGCCTGTGCGATCGGAAGCAGTGCTGCGAGATCCATGATGGGTCCCTCCTTAGTGCCCTTCGGCGGCGGTTGCCTCGCCGAAGTAGATAGACGTGAGCGTGGCGAAGATGAATGCCTGCAGGGTCGCGATCAGGCCGACCTCGAGGATGAAGAAGACGATGGCCACCGGCAGCGTGACCCAGCCGAGTGCCGCCAGGCCGAGCAGGACGGCCAGTCCGCCGCCCATGAACAGGATCAGCAGGTGGCCGGCGAGGATGTTCGCGAACAGTCGGACCGAGAGCGAGATGATGCGCATGAACTGCGAGATCGCCTCGATGAAGAAGATCGGGACGCGCATCGCCGGCGGCGTGCCCTTGGGGATCCAGCCCTTGACGTACTCCACGAGGCCCTTGGCGCGGATGCCCTCGATCTGGTAGGCGATGAACACCGCCAGCGTGAGCACGAGCGGCACCGAGAGGTTCGCCGTCGCGGCGTAGAGGGCGAAGGCCGGCAAGCCGATGCCGAAGACGTCCACGGTCTCGTGGCTGTTCACCGGCAGCGGGATGTACCCGAGCATGTTCGAGAACCAGATGAAGAAGAACAGCGTCGCCACGAACGGGAACCACTTGCGGGCGACCTTCGGCTCCATGTTGCCCTTGGCGATGTTCGTGTAGGTGAGGTCGTAGGCGGTCTCGACGACCGTCTGCACGCGATTCGGCTTCTGGGTCATCTTGCGCGCGATCGCGATCATCGCGCCGGCGGTCAGCGCGCAGGCGAGGAAGATGTAGAGCACGGCCTTGTTGATGCTGAGGTCGAGCCCGCCGAGCTTGAGCTCGATCCAG
Organism: uncultured Thermoleophilaceae bacterium; assembly: GCA_963734165.1. GTDB lineage: Bacteria > Actinomycetota > Thermoleophilia > Solirubrobacterales > Thermoleophilaceae > JACVRW01. Next base: position 267,473 of record CAVTFZ010000001.1, read on the forward strand.
GGCTCGAGCCGGAACTCCTCCTGCGGCTTGAACTCCTCGTTCTTGCCGTCGCTGCCGAAGATCAGATACAGGATCACCGCGACACCGAGGTAGGCGGCGAAGAACAGCAGCACCTTGGTGCGCGTCTTCACCGCTTGCCGCCCATGTCGAAGGGACGCGTGGCCATCTGCGTGGTGAACCACATCGTGAACAGCACGATCGAGAGCACCGCGGCGCTCAGTCCCGCCTCGCGCTCGACCATGCCGGCGCCGAAGATCGCCAGCGCGACCAGCCAGCCGCGGCCGATCATGCTGCCGGTCAGCAGGCCGGCGACCGTGCGCGGGTCGCCCGAGGCGCGGGCGCGCTTGTTGGCCTGGTCGGCGATCACGCGCTGCGCGATCCAGGCCGCCGCGGCCGTCCCCCAGCCCAGCAACGGGAGGTCGGCCAGCACGAACAGCGGCAGCGCGAGCGCCAGCACCACCAGATCGAGGTGCTTGAGCGCGCGCAGCGCGAAGGGGTCGTTCGGTGCGTTCAGAGCGTGCGTTGCCAAAGGGGGTGCTCCCGGTGAAGACGGTCCTGCTGGACCCGGGGCGGTCGGCTTCTCCGCCGGGGCCTGAGAGGCTACACGTTTCGAGGACTTTGTGACTACTTTGTGACATACGCCTCGGACGGGTGGTCGAGGCGACTTCACCACTCCCCCGCTCAAGCAGTGCCCGATTCGGCGGCACATCGAGGATCTCTCCGACCTACCGACAAAACAGAGATCCAATCACCGTCAAAATGGGCTTCTAAGGGCCGTCAAAATGGAATAGCGCTCGATGGTCCCTGAGGACGAGTAGCCCATACTCCGACCGGTGGGACGGCTTGTCCTCGCGACGACGATCTGCGCGATCGTGCTACTAACGCTCGCTCAGCAGGCGGGCACACGGCCGCCGCTAGCAAGTCAGCACGCCGCAACCGATGATGGATCGGCGTGCCGAGCGGCCTGCCGCGAGCGGACGGCGAGGGCGGCCTGGGAACGGGCCTACGCACCGCCGGGACGCAAGGTCTTCTGGGGCGGGCAAGGCGGCTACTCGGCCGCGAGCATCGCCGACTTCGGGACGCAGTCGGGCAAGCACCCGGCGGTGTTCAACTACTTCATCTCCTGGCGCGCGAGCTTCTCGGACATGCACTGGCTGTCGTTCCGGCTCTCGGACGCCACCCGCCAGCGGGCACGGCCGCTGCTGTCGATCTCCAGCGACGGCACCGGGCTGACGCCGCAGGGCATGGCCCAGGGCGCCGGGGACGGCTTCCTCGTCGCGCTCACCCGGCTGCTGGCCGAGCAGGGGCAGGTGACCTACCTGCGACCGCTGTCGGAGATGAACAACGGCAACAACTCGTATTCGGCCTACGACCTCGGCGGCAACTCGCGCGGCGCCGCCTACGCGCCGGCCTGGTTCAAGCGCGCCTGGCGACGACTGGCGCTGATCGTGCGCGGCGGCGACGTACGCGCGATCGACCGCAAGCTGCGGCGGCTGGGGCTGCCGCCGGTGCGCGTCGCCGGCGATGCGCTGCCGTCGCCGAAGGTCGCGTTGATGTGGGTGCCGCTGTCGCTCGGCAACCCGGAGATCGAACGCAACCACCCGCGCCACTTCTGGCCCGGCGGTCGCTACGTCGACTGGGTCGGCACGACCTGGTACTCGCCCTACAAGCGCTCGGCCGTGATGGACCAGCTCTATCGCGGCAGGCAGTGGCGGAGCAAGCCGTTCGCGTTCGCCGAGTGGGGCGTCTGGGGTGGCGAGGACCCGGGCTTCGTCAGGCAGTTCTTCGGCTTCCTGCGCTCCCACCCGCGCGTGCGCATGGCCGTCTACTACCAGTCCGCCTCGCTCAAGCCGGAGTTCGCGCTGCGCAACCACCCGGCGAGCCGGGCCGCCCTGCGACGGGCCGTCGGCTGGAGCCGCCTGAGCGGCTACGCGCCCGAGCTGGCGCCCTAGCGCCCCGCTCCATCCGCTCCGCCATCTATTTTGACTCATCAACAAATCGGCCCCGGCGCTGCTACCAACAGCCCGGGGCCCGGCACAGGAGGACTACGACTCCCATGCTCCACAACCCTAACCCGGGCCTCGCGCCCGGCGACTGCGAGCACGCGCTCGAGCAGGCGTTGCTCGATCTCCTCGTCCACGACCACCCCGGCCTCTGGAGCCTTCCCGAGCTGACGCGCTCGCTGACCTCCAGCAGCCAGACCGCCGCCACCGGCGAGCCGCCAGCGCACGACACCGAGGACGCCATCGAGCGCCTCTACGCCGCTGGCCTGCTTCACCGCGTCGGCCAGTTCGTGTTCGCCACCCGCGCCGCGCACAACGCACAGCGCCTGGCGAGCTAACCCACCCACAACCCCGGGGCGCCGCACAGAGCAGCCGGCGCCCCGACCCCTCCCAGAAGCTCAGGACACCTCGAGCTCGAGCTGGCCGAGCGCACGCTCGAACGGATCGTCGGTCTCCTTCGGCGCGCGACCCGCTCGGATTCGCTGCTGTTCGGCGAGCAGCACCGGTTCCGCCAGGTAGTAGCGCCCGCGCCGCTCGCCGATCGGCTTGAACAGGCTCGCGTCGACGATGGCCTTGAGATCCCTGCTTGCCGTCAGTTCCGAGAGCGTCTCTCCGTGCGTGATCTCGACAACCTCCCGATAGGAGGCGTTACGCAACCGGAGACCCAGAGCCGCCTCCGCCAGGGGCCCGGCTGCGCGCTCGGGCAGCCCGTGCTTGTCCGCGAGCTCGGAGCAGGCGACGTACAGCCGCTCCGTCTCCTGGATGCGACGGACCTGCGTGCGGGCTTGGTGGTAGTGCGCGGTCAGGCAGAAACGCACCCACGGCCGCGCGCTGTGACGCGGATTCCAGCTCCCCTGCCCGACGTCGCCCAGCACGCCGTAGTAGGCGTCGGTGTTGCGTCCGAGATATTCCTCGATGCTCGAGAAGACCGGCGCGACGATCTGCTCGCGGGCTAGGACCAGCGTTTGCAGGCAGCGCGCCATGCGGCCGTTGCCATCGCTGAACGGGTGGACCATCACCAGGTTGAGGTGCGCCATCGCCGCCCGGATCAGGACCGGCGCCGCGCTGTCTTCCAGCTCTTCGATGGTCGCCGCGATCAACTCCGGGATCCGTTCGTGATCGGCCCCTCGTAGACGATCTCGCCGGTTGCCTCTCGCTTGACGTAGATCGCACCGGGACGCCAGCGGCCCGGGTTCTTGTCGAGGCGATGCTTGAGCATCATGAAGTGCAGCGACTTCAGCAGCCCTTCGTCGACCTTGACCGTCGCCGGATCCTGCGCCAGTTGGAGGACGTAGGTCATGGCGTCTCGGTAGCCCCCAAGAGCGAGGCGAGTCTCCTCGTCCGCCGAAAGCGTCGGCTCGTTGTCCACGGCTGCCACGACGTCGTCGAGGCTCGCGTCGTAGCCCTCGATGCTGTTCGAGGCCTGCACGGCCCGCGCAAAGGCCATCCGCCGCAGGTGGCCCGCCCACCGGCGCGGCTTCTCGGCAACCCTGAATCGCAGCTGCTCGCGCAACTCGTCGATCAGATGCAGGACTTCCGCCTCAACGGGCTCGACCTCGGGTGTCCGGAAGACCACATTCATGATAGAAAGATTCTATCAATCTATCGGCCGGTGGTGCGGCTCCACAGAGCCAGCCGAATGATGGATTGACAGAAAAAATCTATCGCGATCGGAGAAGGGCCCGTTCACGACCAGTCACCCACCGAGTCCGTAGGAGCGGTCGTACTTCCCCTCGATCTCGTGCTCGATCTCAGGCCAGTCCGCAACTGGCATCGGCTCAGCCGACAGCAGCGACTCGGCGGCTCGCTGGCGACGATCGAGCTCCTCATCGAGGAGCCGGTCGATTGCCTGCCGAATCAGCGCTCCCAGCGACTCTCCCGAGCGCTCGGCCTGCTCGCACAGGCGCTCGTAGCGCTGCTCATCCAGCAGGATCTGAATGCGTCCCGACGGCACGCATGCAGATTGGCATACGTTCAGTGGCTCCAACGGTCAGCGCTCGGCCTCACGCTCACGCGCATGGTCGGCGACGATGCGCAGGTCGACGCCGGGCAGTCCGCGGATCAGACGGTCGGACAGCGATTCGCGCAGGCGGCCGAGGCCGTGGCGCGGGCGCGGCTCGCCCATGATCACGTAGGTGATGCGCCGCTCGGCAGCCAGGCGGGCGGCGACCTCGACGAGATCCTCCCCCTCCTCCACGTGCAGGCGCGCGCCGAGCAGCGAGGCCAGGCGGCGCAGTGCCTCGAGGCGCTCGCGCTGCTCGCCCTGCGGCGGCACGCCGGGCTTGACGACGTAGAGCAGGTCGAGCGTCGCGCCCAGGCGCTGGGCCGAGCGCCAGGCGCGGCGCACCAGGCGTTGCGAGGAGGGTGACGGCGTGACGAGCGCGAGCACGCGCTCGGCCACGGCCTCCGGCACCGGCGCAACTCGCTGGTCCTCGCGCGTGCCGAGCTGCTCGGCTCCAGGCGCCACGCGCTTGGACTCGACCTCCTCGGCAACCTCGCGCAGCGCCACCTCGCGCAGCGCCGCCAGGTTCTCGATGCGGAAGAAGCCGGTCAGCGAGGCCGCTACGCGCTCGGGCGGGTAGACCTTGCCCTCGCGCAGACGCTGGATCAGCGCCTCGGGCGTGAGGTCGACCAGCACGACCTCGTCGGCGTCGCTGAGCACGCGGTCCGGGAAGGTCTCGCGTACGCGCACGCCGGTCAGCTCGGCGACGCGGTCGTTGAGGCTCTCCAGGTGCTGGACGTTGACCGTCGAGAAGACGTCGATGCCGGCCTCCAGCACGTCCTCGATGTCCTCGTAGCGCTTGCGGTGCTCGGCTGCCGGGCGCGTTGGTGTGCGCCAGCTCGTCGACCAGGCAGAGGTCGGGCGCGCGCAGGAAGATCGCCGGCAGGTCCATCTCCTCGACCTCGGTGCCGCGGTACTCGAGGCGCCTGCGCGGCAGCTGCTCGAGCCCCGCCGCCTGCGCGGTGGTCTCTGGACGGTCGTGCGGCTCGAGGTAGGCGATCACCACGTCGCGGCCGGCCGCCCGCGCGGCCTGACCCTCCTGGAGCATGCGGTAGGTCTTGCCGACCCCGGCGGCCATCCCGAGGAAGATCTTGTAGCGACCGCGACCGTCGTCGGCCATCGCCCGATTGTCCTGCGCTCAGGCGCCGAGCAGGTTGTGGACGACGAGGTCCACGAGCTTGATGCCGACGAACGGCGCGATCACGCCGCCGAGCCCGTAGATCAGAGGTTGCGCCGCAGCAGCGCGGTGGCGCCCACCGGCCGGTAGCGCACGCCGCGCAGGGCCAGCGGCACGAGCAGCGGGATGATCAGCGCGTTGAAGACGATCGCGGAGACGATCGCCGACTGCGGGGTGCCCAGGCCCATGACGTTGAGCCTGTCGAGCGGCCCGGTCGCGTCCCCGTTGGCCGCGTAGGTGGCCGCGAAGATCGCCGGCAGGATCGCGAAGTACTTCGCCACGTCGTTGGCGACCGAGAAGGTCGTCAGCGCGCCGCGGGTGATCAGCAGCTGCTTGCCGATTTCGACGATCTCGATCAGCTTCGTCGGATTCGAGTCGAGGTCGACCATGTTGCCGGCCTCGCGCGCGGCCTGGGTGCCGGTGTTCATCGCCACGCCGACGTCGGCCTGCGCGAGCGCGGGCGCGTCGTTGGTGCCGTCGCCGGTCATCGCCACCAGGCGGCCCTCGCGCTGCTGCTCGCGGATCAGCTCCAGCTTGCGCTCCGGGGTCGCCTGGGCGAGGAAGTCGTCCACGCCCGACTCGTCGGCGATCTTGGCGGCGGTGAGCGGGTTGTCGCCGGTGACCATCACGGTGCGGATGCCCATCGCGCGCAGCTGGTCGAAGCGGTGGCGCATGCCGTCCTTGACGACGTCCTTGAGGTAGATCACGCCGAGCACCTGGCTGTCGCGCGCGACGGCCAGCGGCGTGCCGCCCTCGCGGGCGATGCGGTCGACCGTCGCGCGTCAGCTCGGGCGGCGCCTGGCCGCCCTCCGCCGCGACGAAATCGATGATCGCGTCGCCCGCGCCCTTGCGCAGGCGGGTGCCGTTGATGTCCACGCCGCTCATGCGCGTCTCGGCGCTGAAGGGAACGAAGTGGGCGCTCGGGTCGAAGTGGTGCTCGCGCAGCCCGTACTGCTTGGCGAGCACGACGATCGAGCGGCCCTCGGGCGTCTCGTCGGCGAGCGAGGCGATCTGGGCCGCCTCGGCCAGCTCGGCCTCCTGGCACGCCCGGCATCGGCAGGAACTCGGTGGCCTGGCGGTTGCCGAGCGTGATCGTGCCGGTCTTGTCGAGCAGCAGCACGTCCACGTCGCCGGAGGCCTCGACCGCGCGGCCCGAGAGCGCGAGCACGTTGCGGCGCACGAGCCGGTCCATGCCGGCGATCCCGATCGCCGACAGCAGCGCGCCGATCGTCGTCGGGATCAGCGACACCAGCAGCGCGATCAGCGTCGCGATCGAGGCGTCCGTACCGGCGAACTCCGCGAACGGGCGCAGCGTCACGACGACGACGAGGAAGATCAGCGTCAGCCCGGCGAGCAGGATCCCGAGCGCGATCTCGTTCGGGGTCTTGCGCCGCTCGGCGCCCTCGACGAGCGCGATCATGCGGTCGAGGAAGCTCTGCCCGGGCTCCTGGGTGATCTCGACGACGATCCGGTCGCGAGAGCACGCGCGTGCCGCCGGTGACGGCGCTGCGATCGCCGCCGGACTCGCGGATCACCGGCGCGGACTCGCCGGTGACGGCCGACTCGTCGACCGAGGCGATGCCCTCGATCACCGTGCCGTCGCCGGGGATGTGCTCGCCCGCCTCGACGACCACGACGTCGCCGCGGCGCAACTCGGACGCCGGCTTCTCGCCGCCGTCGCGCAGGCGCGGCGACGGTCTCGGTGCGCATCGCGCGCAGCGCGGCGGCCTGGGCCTTGCCGCGACCCTCGGCGAGCGCTTCGGCGAGGTTGGCGAAGATCACCGTCAGCCACAGCCAGACGGCCACGGTGCCGGTGAACCACGCCGCCTCGTCGCCGCCCCCGAGCGGCGCGCCGCCGAGGGCCTGCTTGACCCAGCCGAAGGTCGTGATGACCGCGCCGACCTCGACGACGAACATGACCGGGTTGCGCCACTGCACGCGGGGGTCGAGCTTGGCCAGGCTGGCGACGAGCGCCTGGCGCAGCGCGGCGGCGCCGAAGAGGCTCTGCGACTCCTTCATCGTCCCTCCCGGTCGAGCGCCAGGTTCAGCGTCAGCACGTTCACGCCCGGCTCGCCGAGCACGCCGAGACCGCGCCCGTCCGTGTTCTCGTCGACCAGCTCGCGCACCCGAGCGAGCGGCAGCCGGCGGACCTTCGCCACACGGTTGGCCTGGATGCGCGCGTTCGCCTGCGAGATGTGCGGATCGACGCCGGAGGCCGAGGTCTGTACCGCGTCCGGCGGCACGTCGGCGCGCCGCAGGCCGGGGGTGAACGGCCGCTCGCGCTTCAGGTAGTCCGCGCAGGTTCTTGGCGAACAGCGCGCGCAGCTCGGCGTTGTTCGGTCCGAGGTTGTTGAAGAACGTGCCGGCCGGGTTGTAGCCGGTGGCCGAGGGCCGCGACTGGAAGTAGCGCTGCCGCCCCTTGAAGTCCTGGCCGATCACCGGCCGAGCCGATCGGTCTTGCCGTCGCGCTCGATGCGGCTGCCGTCGGCCTTGTTCGGGAACAGCACCTGGGCCACGCCCGTAGTCAGCAGCGGGTAGGCGAGGCCGAGCAGGACGGTGAAGACCAGAACGGCGAGGACGGAGTTGAGCAAGTCGCGTTTCATCAGAAGAGCTGGGTCGTGAGGCCTTGGACGATCGGGCCGAGCAGGAAGGCGGGGAAGAAGGTCAGCGCCGCGACGAGCACGATCGTGAAGATCAGGAGCACGACGAAGGTCGGCGTGTCGGTGCGGAAGGTGCCGGGCCCGAGCGGCGCGACGCGCTTGCGCGTCAGCGCACCGGCCACCGCGAGCGCCGCCACCAGCGGCGCGAAGCGGCCGACCAGCATCGCGACGCCGCCGAGCAGGTCCGCAAACGTGATGCCGAAGGCGCCCACGTTGCCCGGCGCGTTGGGCTGCACGAAGCCGGTGTAGCCCGCGAACGCCGAGCCGTTGTTGTTGGCCTGCGAGACGTAGGCGTAGAGCGTCTCGGAGAAGCCCTGCGGGCCGGGGTTGTAGATCGACGGCGCGCCGTACTTGGTCGCGATCGCGAGCGCGGTCGCGACGAGCGCGGCCAGCGGCACGATCAGCGTCCCGACCATCACGAGCTTGACCTCGCGTGCTTCGATCTTCTTACCCAGATATTCCGGCGTGCGCCCCACCATCAGCCCGGCGATGAACACCGCCAGCAGGACGAACAGCAGCATCCCGTAGAGGCCGGAGCCGACGCCGCCGAAGACGACCTCGCCGGTAGACATGTCGAACAGCGGCACGAGACCGCCGATGCCCGTCAGCGAGTCGAAGGCGGCGTTGACCGCGCCGCAGGAGGCGACGGTCGTGATCGCCGTGAACAGCGCCGAGTTGGCCATGCCGAAGCGCTGCTCCTTGCCCTCGAAGTTGCCGCCCGCCACGCCGGCGAGGTGTTGGGCCGGCGAGCCGTGCACCTCGGCGGCGTAGACGACCGCGACGGCGACCGCGAACATCGCCAGCATCGCCGCGTAGATCGCCCAGCCTTGGCGGCGGTTGCCGACGAAGCGACCAAAGGTCGCCGTGAGCCCGGCCGGGATCAGCAGGATCGTCAGCATCTGGATGAAGTTCGTGATCCCGCTTGGGTTCTCGAACGGCATCGCGCTGTTGACGTTGAAGAAGCCGCCGCCGTTGGTGCCGAGGATCTTGATCGCCTCCTGCGAGGCGACCGGGCCGAGCGCGAGCGTCTGCTCGCCGCCGGCGAGCGTGCCGTAGGTCACGTAACCCGAGAGCGTCTGGATCGCACCCTGGGAGACGTAGACGAGCGCGATCACGAAGGAGAGCGGCAGGAGCACGTACAGCAGCGTGCGCACGAGGTCCTGCCAGAAATTGCCGATCGAGTTCCCGCTGCGTGCCGCGAAGCCGCGGATCACCGCCACGCGACCGCGATCCCGACCCCGGCCGAGAGGAAGTTCTGCACCCCCAGCCCAGCCATCTGGGAGAAGTACGAGAGCGTCGTCTCACCGCCGTAGTACTGCCAGTTGGTGTTCGAGACGAAGGAGCTTGCGGTGTTGAAGCTGACGTCCCAGGGCGCCGGGGCCGAAGCCCTCCGGGTTGAAGGGGTGAATTCCCTGCGTGCGCAGGATCAGGTAGAGCGCGCCGAAGGAGACGGCGCTGAAGACGATCGTGGTGCGAGCGTAGGCCTTCCAGTCCTGCTCAGCCGTGGGATTGGCCCGGATCAGCCGGTAGGTCAACCGCTCAAGCGGTCCGCAGACGGGCGAGAGCAACACGCGCTCGCCCTGGTACACGCGCGCCATGTACCCGCCCACGAGCGGCGTCAGCACGGTCAGGACGACCAGGTACAAGCCGATCTGGAACCAGCCCTGGGCGGTCACGAGACGCGGTCGAGCCCCTCGATCAGAGCGATCAGCGCCGCGAAGGCCAGCAGCGCGATTGCGATGGAAAGGAGGTCGAGCACCGAGAGCCAGCCTCGGCCGCTCGGCGTCAAGCCGGCGTGAAGATCCCCGGCTGCGGCCATCAAGATTTCGTGAAGGCCGCTCAGGCGGCGAAGCGGTAGCCGACGCCCGGGTCGGTGCGGATGAAACGCGGGGCGCTCGGCTCCGGCTCGATCTTGCGGCGCAGGTTGGCGATGTGCACGCGCAGCGTCTGAGTGTCGTCGGAGTAGGCGTGACCCCAGACCTCGGTGAGCAGGGCGCGGTGGGTGAGCAGCCGGCCGCGGTTGCGCGCGAGCGCGCGCAGCAGGTCGTACTCGGTCGGCGTCAGGTGAATCTCCTCGCCGTCGCGGGCCACGCGGCGGGCGGCCAGGTCGAGCTCGAGCCCGTCGAAGCGCAGCAGCGGCTCGTCGTCGACGCGCCCCGCGCGGCGCAGGGCCGCGTTGAGGCGGGCGATCAGCTCGCCGGGGCCGAAGGGCTTGGTGACGTAGTCGTCGGCGCCGGCGTCGAGGGCGCGGATCTTCTCCGTCTCCTCCCCCACCGCGGACAGCACGAGGATCGGCATTTCGCTCCAGGCGCGGATCGAGCGGCAGACCTCGACGCCGTCGCCGTCGGGCAGCACGAGGTCGAGGATCGCGGCGTCGGGCGCGCGCAGCGAGGCCGCGTCGAGGGCGTCGGAGGCCGTGGCTGCCGTGATGACCTCGAAGCCGGCGTCGCGCAGGATCACCCGCAGCGCCCGCAGGATCTGCAGCTCGTCGTCGCAGACGAGCACGCGGCGCCCGGCGTTCACCCGACCTGCGCCGCGCGGTCGGCCGACAGCGGCAGCTGGATCGTGAAGGTGGTGCCCTGGCCGGGCAGCGACTCGGCGCGGATGCGTCCACCGCCCGCCTCGAGGAAGCCGCGCGCGATCGCCAGGCCGAGGCCGGTGCCGGCGTGCTCGCCGGCACCGTGGAAGGGCTCGAAGACGCGCTCGAGCTCCTCGCGCGGGATGCCGGGCCCACGGTCGGTCACGCGGATCAGCATGCTGCGGGCCGAGACGCGCGCCGTGACGGTGACCGGCGCGCCGCCCCCGTGGCGGGCGGCGTTCTCGAGCACGTTCGCGAGCGCCCGCTCGACCTGGGCGGCGTCGGCCTCGATCAGCGGCAGGTCGGGATCGAGCTGGACGTCGAAGCCGCCGTCCGGCTCGGCCACCGAGTCGAGCGCAGCGCCCACGAGCTCGTCGAGCGAGCACCAGTCGCGGCGTGCCTGCACCCCACCCGCCTGCAGGCGCGAGAGGTCGAGCAGGTTGTCCACCAGGCGCGAGAGTCGGGCGCTCTCGGTCGGCGATCACCGCCTCCAGCTCGCGTCGCCCCTCGGCCGAGAGGCTCTCCGAGCCGAGGCCGGCGGCGGCCGTGGTGATCGCCGTCAGCGGCGAGCGCAGATCGTGGGAGACCGAGCGCAGCACCGCCGTCTTGACGACGTTGCTGCGCCGCAGCGCCTTCGTCTCGATCACCTGCGCCTCCAGCTCGTCGCGCCGTCGCGCCGCGGCCACGAGCGTCTCCAGCGCCGGCAGCACGCGCTCCTCCAGCGCCTCGGCGGTGTCTGCAGGCGCCTCGCGCGAGAGCAGCACCGTGCCGATGCGATCGCCGTCGACGATCAGCGGCAGCGCCCGGCGCCGCTCGTCGCCGTCGACCCAGGTCAGCTCGACCGCCAGCGAATCCAGCCCGAGCGCTTGGGCGATGCGGCGAGCTACCAGCTGCAACGAGTCCTCCAGGCGCCCGCCGCCGAGCAGGATGCGGCGCCAGCTCGGTGCTGAGGTCGGCCTCCGCGCGGCGCGCCTCCGCCTCCCGCGTGCGCGCGTTCGCCGCCCCCGCGAGCGTGCTGGTGACCACCGCGGCCACCAGGAAGACGGCGAGCGCGAGCCAGTTCTCGCCCTCCGCGACGGTGAAGCGACCGGTCGGCGGGATGTGGAACCAGTTCCAGGCCAGTGCGCTGCCGACAGCGGTGAGCAAGCCCAGGCCCAGCCCCCAGCGGCTCGACACCAGCAGCACGGCGAGCAGGTAGACGACGCCCGTCGAGACGACCGGCACCAGCTCGCGCAGGCCGTAGTTGGCGATCGTCACCGCCGCCACCGATACGGCGGCGACTGCCAACCCGGTCAGCTGCGAGCGGTCCGAGCGCCAGAGCACGGCCCAATGGTGGCGCAACCGGCGGCGCCCAGCGCGGCTAGGCGCGCGCCGACTCGCGCGCGAGCGCCCGCAGCAGGGCGTCGACCACCTCGCCGTCGAACTGCGTGCCGGCGTGCGCGAGCAGCTCGGCGCGCGCGGCCGGCTCGCCGAGGGCGGCGCGGTAGGGCCGGTCGCTGGTCATCGCCTCGTAGGCGTCGGCCACCGCCAGGATGCGCGCCTCGAGCGGGATCTCGTCGCCGGCCAGTCCGCGCGGGTAGCCCGTGCCGTCCGGACGCTCGTGGTGGGCCTCGATCCAGGCGCGCAGATCGACGAACTCCTCGCCCGCCAGCAGGCGCGCGGCTAGCTCCGGATGCTCGCGCACGTGCGCCCAGCCGTCCTCGTCCAGCGGCTCGGATCGCTGCAACAGCTCCGCCGGCACGCCGATCATGCCGACGTCGTGCAGCATCCCGGCGAGCTGGACGCGCTCGCCGTGCTCGCGGCCGAAGCCGAGCTCGAGCGCTGTCAGCTCCGCGTAGCGGGCCACCGCGTGCGCGTGCTCGCTGCCGCCGAAGTCGCGCAGGTCGAGCGCTTCCGCAAGGGCGAGCAGCGTCGCCAGCCGCAGCGCGCGGGCGCCCGCCTCGCCGCCAGCGGAGTGCAGCACGCTCTCGACCTCGCTGCTGTACAGCGCACTGCGATCGCGGCCGAGCTCCTTCGCCGCCGCCAGCGCCTGGCGGGTCGCGTCGACCAGCTCGCTCGCATCGCCGGCGTTGTCGGGATAGAGGGCGATGCCGAGGCTGAGCGTCGGTCGCGAGCGCTCGCCCGCGAACGTGCGATGCGCGGCACGGCGCATTCTCTCGGCCACCAGCAGCGCGCCGCGAGCGTCGGTGCCGGGCAGCAGCAAGGCGAACTCGCCGCCGCCCATGTGCCCGGCGACGTCGATGCGCCGCTTCCACTTCTCCAGGTCGCGCGCGATCAGCCGCAGGGCGCGGTCGCGCGCCTCGCGCCCGAACCACTCCTCGTGGGCGCGCAACGCGTCGACGTCGGCGAGCACGAGCGCCAGCGAGCGCTCGGCCGCCCGCGCCCGCTCCAGCTCGCCGGCCAGCAACCGCTCGAAGGCCAGATCGTCGGGCAGGCCCGTGAGTGCGTCGGTGCGCGTCGGGACACCGGCGTGCTGCCCGGCGGACGCGGCCGGACGCACCGCCACGACCGCCCCGATGAACAGCGCCACGATCATCGCGACCGCCAGGCGCATCGCCAGCGGCAGGCCATCGGCGGTCATCGTCAGCGCGGCCGTGGCACTCGCCGCGGCCAGCAACCATGCGGCGCCGCGTGCGGGCAGCCGACGGGTAAACGCGAGCGTCCGGCGTTCAGCAGGCTCATGCAGGCGGCCGTCCGTGGCCGGACGCTCGGCACGAGACCGAGCATCCATGGCACGAGGGTACCGGCGCTTGCCAGACACCCTTCACCACTAAGCGTTTCAGAGTGCTTCTCAGACGACGCGCAGCAAAGCGTCGACCACGTGCCGGTCGAACTGCCTGCCCGCCGCGCGCCGCAGCTCCTCCGCGGCCTCCTCGGGCGGACGCGCCGGACGGTGGGCGCGCTCGGCGGTCATCGCCTCGTAGGCGTCGGCCACCGCCAGGATGCGCGCCTCCAGCGGCACGGCCTCCCAGGGCTCCCCGGCGGGATAGCCGCGACCGTCCGGACGCACGTGATGCAACAGGATCCAGTCGCCGACGTCGCCGAAGCTCGTGGTGGCCACCATGCGCGCGCCGATCTCCGGGTGCGAGCGCATGCGCTCCCACTCGGCCTCGCTGAGCGGGCCCCGCTTGCGCAGCAGCTCGTCGGGGACGCCGACGCGGCCGACGTCGTGGAGGATGCCCGCGAGCCGGACCCGTTCCACGCCCTCGGGTGGCAGGCCGAGCTCGCGCGCGGTGAGCTCGGCGAAGCGGCCGACGCGGCGGCTGTGGCTGGGCGTGCCGCTGTCGCGCACGTCGAGCGCCTCGGCCAGGCTCAGCAGCGCGCTCAGCTCCACCGGGCTGTCCCCCCGCGGCCGCGGGGGGCGACGCGCCAGCACGCCCGGCACCTCGGCGCTGGAGATCACCGAGCGGTTGCGACCCATGCGCTGCGCGGCGTAGAGCGCCTGATCGGCGGCGTGCAGCAGCGCGGCGATCGACCCCCCGTGCTGAGGGAAGGTGGCGATGCCGAAGCTCACGGTCGCGCTGGCGCCCTCGCCGTCGCTCGAGCTCGGTGCGCACGCGCTCGGCGAGCACGTAGGCGCCGTTCTCGTCGCTGTCGGGCAGCAGCACCGCGAACTCCTCGCCCCCACGCGCGCCGCACTGTCGAAGCTGCGCTTCGCGGCCAGGATCGTGCGGCTGAGCCGGCGCAGCAACTCGTCGCCCGCGGCGCGCCCGTGCTCCCTCGTTGAACTGGGCGAAGCGGTCCACGTCGCCCACCACGAGGCTGAGCGCTGTGCCTGTGCGACGCGCGCGCTCGAGCTCGAGGTCGAAGGCCTCCTCGAAGCCGCGCCGGTTGAGCAGCCCGGTGAGCGGGTCGCGATGGCTGACATCGGGGCTGGGTGCGCGCCCGACGCGGGTCCCCAGCAACGCGACGAGCAGCCCGCCCACCACCAGCGCGGCGGCCGTCGTGACCCAGGTGGCCGCCGGCCCCCAGTCCAGCGCCTGCACGCCGACGACGACGACGGCCCCCGCGGCGAGCAAAGCCAGCGCGGGCAGCACCCGTCCATCCGCGGACGGGGAGGGAAGGCGAAGCCGCTCTCGGAGCGACGCTTGGATGCTCGACCTGCGGGCCGTGGCCGGGCCTCCCTGTACGGCGTGGGGTGCGAATCCGTCTGTGGCGATTGGCCACTATAGGTTCGCGTGAGGCGTCCCGGGCACAATTCCATCCGTATGTGGATCCAGCGTCAGATCGAGCTCCAGCCACGCCCGCGCGGGTTTCACCTCGTTACACGCGAGCTCGTCGAGGGCGTGCCCGAGTTACGTGAACTCCGGGTTGGGATCGCGACGCTGTTCATGCGCCACACCTCTGCCTCGCTGACGCTGAACGAGAACGCGAGTCCGGACGTGCGCCGCGACTTCGCCAGCTGGTTCGACGCCGCCGTGCCGGAGGACGCTCCCTTCTGGACCCACACGCTCGAAGGACCCGACGACATGCCGGCACACGTCAAGGCGTCGCTGACCGGCAGCGCCCTGACGATCCCAGTCCGCGACGGTCGCCTCGCGCTCGGCACCTGGCAGGGCGTCTACCTCTGCGAGCACCGCGACCACGGCGGCGCGCGCAGCGTGATCGTCACCGCGCACGGCGAGCCCGCCGGCTAGCGGCAGCGACTGGCGGCGCTCGTGCGGCCGCGGGCGCGCGCTCAGTCGGACTGCACCGCCTCGAACTCGCCGGTGCCGACCTCGCGCTCGATCTCCTCCTCGATCTGATCCTGGGTCAGGACGGGGATCTCGCCGGTCTCGATCTGGCGACGCAGCTCGCGCTCGCGGAAGCGGCGGAACTTGAGGATCTCGAGCACCTGCACGAGGTAGACGCTCGCCGCCAGCGCGATCAGGCCGAAGGCCAGGATCACCGCGCTCCAGCCGGCGTCGAGGTGCCCGTCGTCGTCGGAGTAGGGCACGAAGCGCATCGCCAGCGCCAGCGCCGCCAGTGACAGCGTCCAGCCGTAGAGGTAGAGCACGGTGCGTCGCTGGGAGAAGCCGATGTTGGCGAAGCGGTGGTGGAAGTGCCAGCGATCGGCCGAGTAGACCGGCCGGCGGTACTTGATCCGCTTGGCGACCACGAAGGTGGCGTCGAGCGCCGGCACGGCCAGGATCACGAGCGGGAAGAACAGGGCCACCACCGCCGCCGTCTTGAGCACGCCCTGGATCGCGACGCAGGCCAGCAGCAGGCCGAGCAGGTTCGAGCCGGCGTCGCCCATGAAGATCGAGGCCGGGTGGAAGTTGTGCCAGAGGAAGCCGAGCGCGGCGCCGGCGGTCAGCGCGGCGAGCACGCCGGCGTCGTCGCGGTCGAGCGACAGCGCGATCACCGCGAAGGTCGCGGCGGCGATCGTGCAGACCCCGGCGGCGAGCCCGTCGACGCCGTCGGTGAAGTTGACGACGTTCATCACCGCGACGATCCCCACCAGCGTCAGCGGCTTGCCCCACTCCCCGAGGTCGACCGGATCGACGAACGGCAGCGTCACGTTCTCGACCCAGACGCCCGCGGCGACGGGGATCAGCGCGGCCACGAACTGGCCCGCGAGCTTGACCGCCGGCGGCAGGCCGCCCTCGCGCGCGTCGTCCACGGCGCCGATCAGCGTGATCGCGATCGCGCCCCAGCACGATCCCGCGCGTCTCCGCCGCCGGGCAGGAACAGCAGCGCCGGGAACCACCGCGGCGACGAGGATCGCGAGCCCCCGAGGCCCGGCACCGGGCGATCGTGCAGGTCGCGCTCGCGCGGGTGGTGCAGGACGCCCAGCGCCGGGCGAGCCGCGCCGTGAGCGGCGTGGCCACGAAGGAGATGGCAGCCGCCAGCAGGAACGCCCAGAGGGCATCGAGCGCGTCCATCCGTGGTCAGGCTACCGACCGCCCGGGCGGCCGCGCGAGGCTCTGGCCTCGGGGGCGGGCCTCAGCCGGGATCACGTAGAACGCGATGACCGTGTACTGCAGCGCCGCCGCCGCGATCACGAGCGCGTGGAAGACCTCGTGATAGCCGAACACCGCCGGCACGGGATCGGGGCGCTTGAAGGCGTAGACCAGGGCGCCGAGCGTGTAGAGCAACCCGCCGGCCGCCACCATGCCCGCCGCCGGTGAAGCCGAGCTCGCGAGAACAGCTCCGGAAAGGCCGCCACGCGCCACCCAGCCGAGCGCCAGGTAGATCAGCGCCATCACGCCCTTGGGCACGTCGACCCAGGCCAGCTTCAGGATCACCCCGCCGACCGCTCCGACCCAGACCACGATCAGGATCGCCGTCGAAGAGCGCGCCGTCGAGCACCAGCACCGCGAACGGGGTGTAGGTCCCCGCGATCAGCATGAAGATCATCGAGTGATCGAGCCGGCGCATCCAGCGCGCGCGCCCCGATCGAGGACCAGTTGATGCGGTGATAGAGCGCGCTGGTGCCGAACAGCGCGGCGACGCTGACGGCGTAGATCGTCACCGCGAGCGCGCGCTCGCCGGGCGGGCGCCGCGACCACGAGCGCGGCGCCGGCCGCGAGCGAGACGAAGAAGGCCCACTGATGCGAGACGCCCCGCAAGCGCGGCTTTCCCAGCTTAGGGGCGGCGTGACGAAGGGCGGCGCGGCCTCGGCCATCCGGTCAGACCTTGTACCAGGAATCCATGTAGGTCTTGAGCACGTCCGCCACCACGCTCCGATCCGGCAAGGTAGCGGCCATGCCGTACACGGGCGCCATCCCCCCCTCCGCCTCGGGCCGTTCGCGCACCTCGGCCACGGCGTCCCGCAGATCGGCGAGCAGGCGGTCGGTCACGCCCGGCTCGGCGTGGCGCAGCGTCGTGCAGACGTGCAGGCAGCTCGGCCGGTGCAGGCCGTTGAGGCTCCAGCCGCGCGCGGACATCGCGTCCATCACGCGGTAGACGTCCAGCTCGTCGGAGGCGAAGGCGACGTTGAACAGCGGGTCGCCGAGCACATGCAGTCCCTCGATAGCCGCTATCCCCGCCTTGATCGCGAGCGGCGGCCTCGAGGATGCGCCGCGTCGCGTCGAGGTAGCCCTGCTCGCCGATCGTCACCAGCGCCGCCCAGCAGGCGGCGCTGAGCGCGCCCGGCCGGCTGCCGGCAAGCGTCGGCGACAAGTACATGCCGCCCGGCCAGTCGGTGACGGCGAAGTACTGGCTGTGGCGCAGCTCGTTGCCGCGATAGAGCACCACCGACGTGCCCTTGGCGGCGTAGCCGAACTTGTGCGTGTCGCACGACATCGACGTCACGCCGGGCAGGCGGAAGTCGAACGGCGGCACGTCGTAGCCGAGCCGCTCGGCGAACGGCAGCACGAAGCCGCCGAGGCAGGCGTCGGCGTGGAAGCCGATGCCGCGCTCGCGGGCGAGCTCGGAGAGCGTCTCGATCGGGTCGATCAGGCCGTGCGGGAAGCCGGGGGCCGAGCCGACGACGACCAGCGGTGTCGTCGTCGATCGCGGCCGCCATCGCGTCCACGTCGGCGAGCAGGTCGTCGCCCACCGGCACCTTGACCAGCTTCATGCCGAGCAGCTGCGCGGCCTTGTCGAAGGCCGCGTGCGCGGTCTCCGGCGCGACGATCTGGGCGGATCTCGCCGCCGCGCGTGATCGCGGTAGGCCTTCATCGCCAGCAGGATGCTCTCGGTGCCGCCCGAGCTGACGGCCCGACCACCGTCCTCGTCGCGGCGTTGAGCAGCGTGCGCGTCATCGACACGATCTCGGCCTCGAACTTCGTGGCGCTCGGCCACAGGTCGGCGTGCAGCGGGTTGCTCTGCGAGTGCGGCGCGTAGACCTTGGCGAGGAAGGCGAGGTGCTCGGGGTCGCCGTTGTAGACGGCGCCCGAGGCGTAGCCCTCCTCCCAGCGCGGCTGCTCGCTGCGCGCGTGCTCCTCGACCTCGGCCAGCACCTCGGCGCGCGTCGCGACCCCGCTCGGGCAGGCGTTCGTGCACCGGCGTGGCGGTCCCGGTAGGGCTTCAACGACGCTTCGAGCTCGGACAGCGGATCGCTCATCGGGACCTCCTGCCCCGCGCGCCCGCGGAGCTGCCGTTGAGCCGCGCATAGAGGCGGCGGTTCGCCTTGTAGATGCTCGTGAAGGCGGCATAGAGCTCGTCGTAGGTCGCGACGTTGCGCGGGTCCGGCGCATGCACGGCGGCCACCTCGGCACGGCCGTGCAGCTCGCTCGCGCCGCAGCTCGCCCAGCGACAGCCCGGCGAGCAAGCGCCGCGCCGCGCACGCCGGCGAGCACAGGATCGGCGATCTGGCGCACCTCGCGGCCGAGCACGTCGGCCATGATCTGGCACCACAGCGCCGAGCGGGCGCCGCCGCCGATGAAGGCCAGCGGCTCCAGCCGGCGCTTGGCGAAGCGGGTCCACGTAGCGCGCCATCCAGCGGGCGTTCAGCGCCACGCCCTCGAAGACCGCGCGCGCGACCTGCTCCGGCGCGGTGGCCGAGCGAGAGGTTGAAACAGGCCGCCGCGCACGAGATGGTCGTCGACGGGCGTGCGCTCGCCGTTGAGCCAGGGGTGAAGATCACCCCGCCGGCGCCGGGCGGCGCCTCGGCGGCGAGCTGCTCGAGCGCGCGTAGCCCTCCTCGGCGGGCGCCGTGCCGAACAGCGCCGCACGCAGCTGCTCGACGCTCGCGCCGGCGGTCTGCTGCTCGCACGAGACGATGTAGCGGCCGGGCAGCGCGGCCGGCAGGGAGGCGATCGAGTGCAGCGCGTCGGTGCGCTTGAACGGCACGTGGCACGAGATCCAGGAGGAGGTGCCGACGTAGAGGTGCGCCGCGTAGTCCTCGACCGCGCCGGAGCCGACTGCCGCCGACATCGTGTCCGGGCTGCCCGCCACGACCGGCACGCCGGCGCCGATCCCGAGGTCGGCGGCCGCGGCGGGGGTGACTCGCCGAGCACGGCGCTGGCGGGCAGCAGCTCGGGCAGCTTCGCGCGCTCGACGCCGGCCAGCCGCAGCAGCCCGGCGTCGTAGCGCACGCGCTCGAGGTCGCGCGTGTCGGTCAGCCAGTGCAGCGTGGCGCTGGCGCTGGTGGCCGCGGCGCGTACCGGTCAGCTTCAACCCCAGCCAGTCGATCGGCTCGAGGAAGACCGCGGTGCGCGCGTACAGGTCCGGCTGCTCGTGCTTGAGGTAGAGGACGTGGCCGAGCGAGTCGCGGCCGCTGAGCGACGGCGCGCCGCCGGTCAGGCGCAGCCAGCGCGCGACCTTGAGCGGCGCGTAGCCCGCGACCGGACCGCCGGCCAGCCGCTGCGCGTGTGGCGCGCCGCGGGAGTCGAGCCAGCTCAGCGCCGGGGCCAGCGGCTCGCCGTCGTCGCCGACCGCGACCGTGCCGGCCCACTGGCCGGTGACGGCGACCGCGTCGCCGCCGGCAGCCCGCGGCGCGGCAGCCGCTCGCGCCGCCGTGCCGATCGCCTGCCACCAGTCGGCCGGTGACTGCTCGACGCCGCCTCCGGGCAGCCGCTGCAACCCGATCGCCTCCTGCTCGGCGCCGGCCACGCGGCCGTCGAGCCCGACCAGGGCTACCTTGGGCCCGCCGGTGCCGAGGTCGATGGCGAGGACGTGCCGGACGGCCACGGGCCGGACGCTAGCCGAGCCGGGACGGCGGCTCGCGCAGCTGCTGTGCGGCGGTGAAGAAGCTCGCCCGACCCCTCCCTCCGAGCTGGAAGATCAGACCGCGGCGGCGGGGGCGAGCTGCGGATAGAGCGGGTAGCGCTCCGCCAGGGCGCGCGTGCGCTCGAGGAGGTCGGCGCGCGCCGACTCCGAGAAGTCGCCGGTCAGCGCCTCGCCGATCACTCGGCCGACCTCGCGGAAGTCGTCGAGCTGGAAGCCGCGGGTGGCGAGCGCCGGGGCGCCGATCCGCAGTCCCGACGACACGGCCGGCGGGCGCGGGTCGAAGGGCACGGCGTTGCGGTTGACGGTGATGCCGATCTCGTGCAGCCGGTCCTCTGCCTGCTGGCCGTCGAGCTCGGAGTCGCGCAGGTCGGCCAGCACGAGGTGCACGTCGGTGCCGCCGGTGAGCACGTTCACCCCCGCGGCGAGCATCTCCTCGGCCACCGCGGCCGCGCCGGCGCGCGTGCGCCGCTGGCGCTCGCGGAACAGCTCGCTCTGGGCGACCTTGAAGGCGACGGCCTTGCCTGCCACGACGTGCATCAGCGGCCCGCCCTGCTGACCTGGGAAGACAGCCGAGTTGATCTTCTTGGCGTACTCCTCGCGGCAGAGGATCATGCCGCCGCGCGCGCCGCCGATCGTCTTGTGCACGGTCGTGGTGACCACGTCCGCGTAGGGCACCGGGCTCGGATGCTGCTCGGCCGCGACCAGTCCGGCGAAGTGCGCCATGTCGCACATCAGGTAGGCGCCGACCGAGTCGGCGATCTCGCGGAAGCGCTTGAAGTCGAGCTGGCGCGGGTAGGCCGACCAGCCGGCGAGGATCAGCTTCGGCCGCGCGTCCTCCGCGATGCGCGCGACCTCGTCCATGTCGACCAGCGAGTCCTCCTCGCGGACCCCGTAGGCGACGACGTCGTAGAGCTTGCCCGAGAAGTTCGATCCGCATCCCGTGCGAGAGGTGGCCGCCGTGGTCGAGCTGCATCCCGAGGATGCGGTCGCCCGGCTCGAGCAGCGCCATGTAGGCGGCGGCGTTGGCCTGGGCGCCGGAGTGCGGCTGCACGTTCGCGTGCTCGGCGCCGAAGACGCTGCTTGGCGCGCTCGATCGCGAGCTCCTCAGCCACGTCGACGTACTCGCAGCCGCCGTAGTAGCGCCGACCCGGATAGCCCTCGGCGTACTTGTTGGTGAGCACCGAGCCCTGGCAGTCGAGGATCGCCTGCGGCACGAAGTTCTCGGAGGCGATCATCTCGAGCGTCGACTCCTGCCGCGCCGCCTCGTCGGCGAGCACCTGGGCGATCTCGGGATCCACCTCGGCGACGGGCTTGGTGAAGTAGTCGGGGCTCAACTCGCTCATTGGCTCGACGATAGCCGCTCGTCCAGCTCGACGGCTCGCACGGCGCCCTCGCGCACGACGGCGTAGCTGCCGTCCTCGTGGTAGCGGGTCAGATCGACCACGGTGGAGGGCGTGCCGGGCAGCTCGCCGGCGTCCAGGACGAGGTCCACGCTCGCCCGGATCCGCGCGTCGGCGTCCTTCACGCGGCGGATGTCGGCGCCGCCGGAGGGGTTGGCGCTCGACTGGAGCACCGGCCAGCGCATGCCGGCCAGCGGCGCCAGCGGGCCGGTGAGCGCCGGCACCCGCAGCCCGAGCCGCTCGGGCTCGGGGCCGCAGGCCAGCGGGAAGCGACGGGCCGGGTTGGGCAGCAGCAGCGTCAACGCGCCCGGCAGCAGCCGCTCCAGCGCGGCGCGCGTCCGCTCCGGCAGCTCCGGCAGCGCCGCCAGCGCCAGCTCGAGGCCGAAGAACATGACCGCGGCTGGCCGCTGCGCCGGCCGCCCCTTGAGCCGGTACAGCCGTTCCACCCCCTCCCGCGAATCCGGCTCGGTCGCCAGCCCATAGACCGTGTCCGCCGGAAACAGCGCCACTCCGCCCACGGCGATGCAGCGCTCGAAGGTCTCGACGTCTCGCGCGTCCATCGAACGAGGTTTTACCGACCCGTCACCCACGTTACCCACAGCGCACGAAGACCGTGCTTCGATCGACGCCGTGAACCCGCGCAGCACGTCCCTCCTTCTCGATCTCGCTCGCGAGCAGCAGCGGGTGGTCTTCCAGCAGGCCAACAGCCTGGAGACGAAGGCCACGACGCTCCTGGGCTTCGCCGGCCTCCTGCTCGGACTGCTGTTCAGCAGCGACCTGGCCGCCGCTCACTGGAATGGGCTGCTCACGCTCGGCGTCGCGCTACTCGGCAGCGCTCTATTGCCGCTCGGAGCGACGCTCTATCCATCGGAGTTGAATGCGAATCCCGCTCTCGACGAGCTGATCAGCGGAGGACGTTCGAGGAAGCCGCCCGAGATCGAGTCTCTCGTCGCAACCTCGCTGCAGCGCTCCATCGAGGCTGCCGCAAGAGTGATCCGTGTCAAGTCGCAGCTCGTTCGTGGCGGCTCGATCTTGATCGCAATCGCCGTAGCGGTCGTCGCAAGTCGCTTCGTCTACATCCTCGAAGCAGAGACACCTCAATCACCGCCGTCAATCTCGACATCGCTCGCCTGCATATACTTATAGTCATCATGACCACATCACGTGAGATACGCGACGCCAAGCCGGTATCGGAGTTCACGGACGAGGACTTCGCCGCATACGACTTTCCGATCGAGGTCCCGTTCTTCTGGGGCACGCGCCAGCGCTTCAAGGCATGGCGCAAGCGGCGGGCGCTAGCCAAGCGCGTGGCCGGTGGTGACGCGCTCGCGGCCCGCGAGGTCGCGGAGGGTGACGGCTCCGTCTAGGAGGGCGCGGACCGCCTCGGCCTGCGCGGGGGCGTGCTCGAGCGCGAGCCGGATGCCGGGTGGTGCGGAGGAGGCCAGGGCGCGGATCGCGTCGAGCCCGTCCGCGCCGGAGAGCAGCGCCTCGCGAGGCTCGTAGCGGGTGATCTCCGGGGCGAGGCCGGCCCACTCGTCCTCGCGCACGTACGGCAGGTTGGCGAGCACGAGGTCGTAGTCGCCCGGCGGCAGCCCGTCGCCCTGCGTGACGTCGAGCGGCAGTCCCAGGCGGGCCGCGTTCGCGCGCGCGACCTCCACCGCACCCGCCGACAGGTCGGAGGCGCTCACGACGAGGTCCGGGCGCTCGTCGAGCAAGGCGAGGGCGAGCGCGCCCGAGCCGGTGCCGACGTCGTGGACGCGAGCGCCCTCGGGCAGCTCGAGCGCAACCTCGACCAGCAGCTCGGTCTCGGGTCGTGGGATCAGCACCCGCGAGTCGACGGCCAGCTCGATCTGGCGAAAGCCCTTGCGCCCGAGGATGTAGGCCACCGGCTCGCGCCGCGCCCGGCGTCGCACGCGCTCGCCGATGACCCGCGCCTGGGCGCCGCCGATCTCCAGCTCGGGGTGGGTGAACAGCGTGGCGCGCGGCACGCCGAGGGCATCGGCGATCAGCAGCTCGGCATCGAGGCGGGGCGTGTCGCAACCGGCGGCGGCAAGCGCCGGCTCGGCCGCGCCGAGCGCGTCGCGGACGGTCAAGCGGCCGCGCGGCCGAGGGCCGACGGCCCGGGCTCGTCCGGTCGAGCGCGCCGCGGCATCGCTCAGGCCGCGCTGGCCTCGAGCATGCGGCGCTTCTCCTCGGCCTCCAGCGCGGCGGTGAAGTCGCCCAGCTCACCCGCTAGCACGGCGGGAAGGTTGTTCTTGGTCACGTTCACCCTGTGGTCGGTGACGCGGTCCTGGGGGAAGTTGTAGGTGCGGATCTTCTCCGCGCGCGTGCCGCTGCCCACCTGGGCCAGCCGCGCGGCGGCGACCTCGGCCTGCTGCGCCGCCAGCTCGCGCTCCAGCAGCCGCGCGCGCAGCACGCGCATCGCCTTGTCGCGGTTCTGCAGCTGGGACTTCTCGTCCTGCATCGAGACCACGAGCCCGGTCGGCTTGTGGGTGATGCGCACGGCGGAGTCGGTCGTGTTGACCGACTGACCGCCCGGCCCCGAGGAGCGGTAGACGTCGATCTGGAGGTCGTTGGGGTCGATGTCGACATCGACCTCCTCCGCCTCGGGCAGCACCGCGACCGTGGCGGTCGAGGTGTGGATGCGTCCCTGCGACTCGGTCTCGGGGACCCGCTGCACGCGGTGGGTGCCGCCCTCGTACTTGAACACGCTGTAGGCGCCCTGACCCTTCACCGCGAAGGTGTAGTGGCCGTCGGTGAGCTCGATCGCCTCGCTCTTGAAGCCGCGCTGCTCGGCGTAGCGGCTGAGCATCCGGTAGAGGTCGCTGGCGAACAGGCCCGCCTCCTCGCCGCCGGTGCCGGGACGGATCTCGACGATCACGTCCTTGTCGTCGTTGGGATCCGGCTCGACCATGGCCAACCGGATCTCCTCCTCGAGCTCCTCCAGCCGCCGCTCGGAGCTCTGCAGCAGCTCGCGCAGCTCCGGATCCTCCCCCTCGGCGAGCAGCTCGCGGGCGCCCGCGGCGTCGTCGGCCCGCCGGCGCCACTCGCGCGCCAGCTCGCTCGCCGACTCGAGCCCGCGGTAGGCGCGACCGACCTCGGCGTAGCGCCGCTGGTCGGCGATCACGTCGGGGTCTGCCATCTGACCCGAGAGCTCGCCGAAACGGCTCTCGATCTGCTCCACGAGCTTCTCGATCACGCCGAGAAGGGTACGGCCTGCTGCTACGAGGGCACGGCCTCTAGGCCACGACCTCCATGCCGACCTTGTCGTCGTCGCTGGCGGCTGCGGGATTCTCGACGGCGAGCACCGCCTCGAGCGCAGCGATCGCAACCGCCAGCTGCGGGAGGTCGGGCTCGCGCGTGGTCAGCCGCTGGAGCTGGATGCCGGGCCACATCAGCGCGCGCGCCCAGCGCTTGGTGCGGTTCTTGCCGAACCACTTGATCAGCTCGAAGGCGAGCCCCGCCACGATCGGGATGCCGACGATGCGGGAGATGAACAGCCAGTGCCAGTCGAGCTTGCCGAAAGGCGCGAACACGACGATCGCCACGATCATCACCAGCAGCAGGAAGCTCGTGCCGCAGCGCGGGTGGAAGCGCGAGAACTCCTTCGCGTTCTCAGGCGTCAGCGGCACGCCGGCCTCGTAGCAGGAGATCGTCTTGTGCTCCGCGCCGTGGTACTGGAACACGCGCTGCAGATCCTTCATGCGCGAGATCAGCCACAGGTAGCCGAGGAAGATCGAGATCCGCACCAGCTTCTCGATCACCACGAACACGACGCCGTTGGGGATCGAGTCGGAGAAGAGCTTGGTCAGGCCCGCCGGCAGCAGGAAGAAGAGGCCGACCGCGA
The DNA here is from genome assembly GCA_963734165.1 of uncultured Thermoleophilaceae bacterium. GTDB lineage: Bacteria > Actinomycetota > Thermoleophilia > Solirubrobacterales > Thermoleophilaceae > JACVRW01. Next base: position 292,737 of record CAVTFZ010000001.1, read on the forward strand.
ACAGCATCGCGAAGACGACGGTGCCGACCCAGGCCCCGCCGCTGAGGTCCTCCTGCTTGCCATCCTCGTCGGGCGGCATCTGGGCGTTGGCCGAGATGCGCGAGCGCCTTGAAGCCGATCTTGAGCGACTCCACCAGCGCGGTCACGCCGCGGATCACGGGCAGCCGCAGCACGCCGGTGGCGCTTGGACCAGGAGACGAGCGGGAAGGAGACTGACCTCGATCTCGCCCTGCGCCCCGTCCTTGGAGGTCGGGCCGCCGGCGGCGAGCTGCTCGGGCGAGGGCTTGCGCACCGCGACCGCCCAGGTCGAGATGCCGCGCATCATCACGCCCTCGAGGACCGCCTGGCCACCGATGGGCGCGTCTCTGGTGGCCTCGCGGGTGCCCTCTGCAGCGCTCACATCACCCATGGTAATGCCGCGCGCGCGTCACGACGGCGGTTAGCCGCGAATGCAGGTCGGCGCAGGTCGCGCGCTGACGGTTGTTGCCCTCGGCCGACTCGACCACGACGCCGTCCGGATCGACGTCGGCCTCGGCCCAGCCGTCGCAGGCCGGGCCGCGCACGACGACGCGGGTCCAGACGCCTGCGTCGAGCGCCGCGACCGGCTCGACGTCCACCACCGCGCCGTCCACCGTCAGGCGCACCGCCGTGCCGCCGGCCGCGCCGAGACCGGCGTTGCCGACCCGCAGCCAGTAGCGCCAGATGCCCGGCGTGTCGGTGGGCTTCGCGCCGGCGACCCGCACGCGCAGGTCGGGCAGGTGGCTCACCTGGTCACAGGGCGCCGAGCGCCGCTGGGCGCTGCGGATGACGGCGCCATCGGCGTCCAGCCAGCGGTAGTCCACGCGTACGCGGTAGCTGCCGCCCGCGGCGAGGTTGAGCACCTGCTGCTTCCAGGCGAACGTCCCGACTCCCGCCTTCGAGCGGCGCCAGGCGCCGAGACCGGGCACGTGCAGACGCTTCTCGGCCTTCTTGGTCGAGGCTGGGATGCCAGCAGCGTGAAGCGCATCTCCATGCGGTCGGTGCCGGGCACGCGCGTCATGCGTCCCTGGAAGACCGCGCTCTGATCGGTCTGCGAGCAGGAGAGCAGCTTGACCGTCGCGGTCCTCTTGCCCCCCTTCGCGGGTAGCGCGCCAGCGGGGGCCGGCGCGGCCCAGGCAAGGGCCAGCGCGGCGGCTCCGCAGAGCGTTATCAGCGACGAACGACGCATGCCCGTGAGAACAGGCGACAGCCGCCGGAGTTGCGGACTCGGCGCTACCCGCGACGACTGCGCGCGGCGCGGCGGCGGAAGCGCTCGACGCGCCCACCGGTGTCGACCAGCTTCTGCCGGCCCGTGTAGAAGGGGTGGCAGTTGGAGCAGATCTCGACGTGCAGCTCAGGCTTGGTGGAGCGAGTCCAGAACTCGTTGCCGCAGGTGCAGCGCACGTGGGCGGGGACGTACTTGGGATGGATGCCTTGCTTCATTGCCCCTCCGAGTTTACTCGGCGCGAGCCGGAGCGCCGTCGTGCCCAGCCCTTGAGGCGCGTCCACCAGGTCGTCGGCGGTCCGAAGCGGGCCGGCGGCGGCTGCTTGGCCCGCACCAGCGCCACCCACTCGTCGAGTGGCAGCGAGCCCTCGATCAGGTGCGCGAGCGCCAGGATCACCGGTGCCTCGAGGCCCGCGCGCTCGATCGCGTGCGCGAGCAGCCGCACCGTCTCGATCGCCTCGACCGCCTGGCCGACGCGTGCCGGGATCTCCTCGGCCGGCACGCCCTGGGCGAGCAGCTCGCCGGCGCTGCGGTTGCGCGAGCTGGGCGCGAGCGCGGTCGCCACGAGGTCGCCGGTGCCGGCGCGCCCGACGAACGTGCGCGCCGTGCCGCCGCTGAGCGATGCGAGCCCGAGCACCTCGAGGAAGATGTCCGCCGCCGCCATGCCGGCGGCGTTGAGGCCCTGCGCCTGGGTGGCGCCGACCGCCACCGCCGCGACGTTCTTCGCCACCCCGGCCAGCTCCACGCCGACCGGATCGTCGGAGACCTCGCAGACCACGCCCGCGCGCTGGAAGGCCTCCGCCACGCCGTGAGCGAGCGCCTCCGAGCGCGAGGCGCAGACCAGGCCGGCTCCGGACTCGACCATCTCGCGCGCGTGCGCCGGACCGCCGACGCAGGCGACGCGCTCGGCGCCGAACGCCGCCTCGAGCGCGACGGTCGGGGACAGGCCCTCCGGCGGCACGAGCCCCTTGGCCAGCGACACCACGCCGGCCCGGTCGGAGACCCCCAGCCGCCGCAGCTCCGCCAGCGCCTCGGCCAGCCCCTTCGAGGGCACGGCGAGGAAGATCAGGTCCGAGCGGGTGAACTGGTCGTCGCGGGCGCCGAAGGCTGCGAACCTGATGTGCCCGGACAGCTCGACGCCCGGCAGGTAGCGCGCGTTCTCGCGCTCGGACTCAAGCCGCTGCGCCTGCTCGGCAGTACGGCAGAGCAGTGTCGTGCGCACGCCCGCGCGCTCGAGCAGCACCGCCACGGCCGTGCCGAACGAGCCAGCGCCGACGACTGCTGCGCGGCGAGGATGCTGTCCGGGGTACCGCATGGCCGCACGCTATCTGGCGCCGCGCGCCAGGGCGGTGACGCTCAGGTGTTGCGGTACAGCGGGCCGTCGCCGCCCTCGGGCGTCGTCAGCCGGCCGCCCTTGGCCGTGATCGCTCCGCACTGCACGCAGTTCGTGTAGTTGACGATCACGTCGACGTCGCCCGTCTCCGGCGCGTCCTCGGGGATCTCGTAGACGCCGGCGGGGCACATCCACTGCCAGGTCTCGGCGATCTCGCGCGGCACGTTGGTCTGCACGCGGATGTGGTTGGGCGCGTCGTCGCGGGTCGCGTTGCCGGTGATGAAGACGCTCGAGAGCTTGTCGAAGATGTACTTGCCGTCGGGCTTCGGATAGCCCTTCTTGGTCTTGCCGATGAACATCTTCTGGGCGTCGTTGCGGTGCAGCTTCCAGCGCCCGCCCGGGAAGCGGCCCTTGGTGGCGATCATCAGGTTGACCAGCGGCCCGCCCTTGATCAGGCCCATCTGGAACGGCTGGCGGGTGTTGCGCTGCTCGTAGAGGTCCTTGCCGATGATCGAGTCCTCGATCGCCTGCTCGTAGGGCGGAGAAGTCGTTGCTGCTCGGCCTTCAGCGAGGCGTAGATCTGCTCGGCGGCGAGCATGCCCGACTTGATCGCGTAGTGCACGCCCTTGAGCGCGGCCAGGTTGACCATGCCGCCGGCGTCGCCGACGATCACCGCGCCCGGCATCGTGAGCTTGGGCATCGCCCAGTAGCCGCCGGCCGGGATCGCCTTGGCGCCCCAGGAGACGCGCTCGCCGCCCTCGAGGATCTTGCGCACCATCGGGTGGGTCTTGAACTGCTGCAGCAGGTCGTGGCGCGGAGGTGGTGGCGTCGGCGTAGTCGAGGTCGATCACGAAGCCGATCGAGACGAGGTCGTCGCCCGTCTTCTCGTCCTTCATCGGGTAGATCCAGGAGCCGCCGATCTGGTGGTACTTGGCGGAGATCTTCAGCGGCCAGCCGGCGAGCGTGTGGATCACGCGGTCGAGCGGCTTGGGGACCTTCCAGACCTCCTTGACGCCGAGCTCCCAGACCATCGGCTCGCGGTCCTCGCCGAGGTCGAACTCGCGGATCGCGGCGCCGGTGAGGTGGCCCCAGCAGCCCTCGGCCAGCACGGTCGCCTTGGCGGCGATGTCGGTGCCGGGCTCGAAGTTGCCCAGCGGCTCGCCGTCCTTGCCGCGGCCCTTGTCGCCGGAGCGCACGCCCTTGACCTCGCCGTCCTCGACGATCAGCTGCGTCGCCGCGGTCTCGGTCAGCAGGTAGGCGCCGGCGTCCTCGGCCTGCTGCTGCATGTAGCGGCAGAGCGCGGACACCGAGACGACCTCGTTGCCCTTGTTGTGCTGCGGCGGCGGCGGCGGGATGCGGATCTTGCGTCTTGCCGTTGGGCAGGAGGTAGATCGCCTCCTTCTCGACCTCGCCGAAGGCGAAGCCCTCCTTGCGCCACTCCTCGCGCGTCAGGTCGGGGAACAGCTCCTGCAGCGGCCCGGGGCGCATGACCGCGCCCGGACAGGTTGTGGCCGCCGCACGTCTTCGCCTTCTCGACGATCGCCACCGGGACCTCGCCGAGCGACTCCAGCAGCGCCTCGTCCTCGGCCAGCAGCTGCAGCAGCCGGTTGGCGCAGGCCAGCCCGGCGGTGCCGCCGCCGACGATCGTGACGCCGATGTCGATCCGCTCGTCCTCGCCGTCGAGCGTGTCCTTGACGAACTCGTCCGGGGGAGTCGACGGGCGGCGGGAAGTCGTCGGTGCGGACCTGCCGTTGCCGCGGCCATCGCGCTAGCCCTTCTTCGCCTTCACGGCCTCGGTGAGCTTGGGCAGGATCTTGTTCAGGTCGCCCACGATGCCGAGGTCGGAGAACTCGAAGATCGGCGCGTTCGGGTCCTTGTTGATCGCGACGATGTTCTCCGAGCTCTGCATGCCGACCTTGTGCTGGATGGCGCCCGAGATGCCGGCCGCCAGGTACAGCTTCGGCGCGACGGTCTTGCCCGTCTGGCCGATCTGGGCGGCGTACGGGTACCAGCCGGCATCGACCACCGCGCGGGTGGCGGCGACCGCGCCGCCGAGGGCCTGTGCAAGCGACTCGCAGAGCTCGAAGCCCTCGGCCTTGCCCAGCCCGCGGCCGCCGGCCACGAGGATGTCGGCGTCCTCGATGTTGACGTCCGCGCCGCGCTGCTCGCCGCGCTGGACCATCGTGGCCTTGGTCGAGTGCTCCTCGAGCTGGACGTCGACGTCGATCGACCTCGGCCGCGCCGCCGCCCGTCTCGCTCGATGTCGAACGCGTTCAGGCGGCCGATGATGATGCCCGGCTCGCCGACGTAGTCCACGTCGACGATCGCCGAGTCCTGCAGGATCGGCCGCTCGGCGACGAGCTTGCCGTCCTGGGCCTTGACCGCGGTGACCTCCATCGTCACGCCGGCGTTCAGGCGCGCGGTCAGGCCGGCGCCGATCTCGAAGCCGAGCAGGCCGCCGCCGAACAGGGCGTACTTGTAGCCGTTGTCGGAGATGACCTTGGCCATCACGTCGACGACCGGCTGCGCCGAGACCCTCGGGCGCCTTGGCGCGGTAGACCTTCGTCGCGCCGTAGTTGCCGAGCGACGGCGCAGAGCTCGTCGGTCAGGTCGTCGCCGTCGCCGACCACGACCACGGCGGCCTCGCCGCCGAGCTCCTTGGCCAGCTTGGCGCCCTCGGAGACGGCGCCGAGCGAGTTCTTGTTGAACTCGCCCTCGTAGTGCAGTGCGTAGGTGAGGATCCCGCTCATGCCAGCAGCTTCCTTTCCTCCAGCCAGGAGACGATCTTCTCGACCGTCTCGTTGGTGTCCTCGTCCTCGATGATCTCGCCGGCCTGCTTGGCGGGCGGCGGGTTGATCGCGAGGACCGCGGTCTGCGAGCCGTCGGCGCCGACCTTGCCGGCCTCGATGCCGACGTCGCCGACGCCCTTGGTGTCGAGCGGCTTCTTCTTCGCGCCCATGATCGCCTTCAGCGACGGGTAGCGCGGCTCGTTGATGGCGTCGCCGACGGAGATCACGGCCGGCAGCGCGACCTCGACGGTGTCGTAGCCGTACTCGGCCTGGCGCTCGCAGCGCAGCTGCGCCGCCCTCGACGTCCATCTTGATCACCTGGGTCAGCGAGGGCATCTTCAGGTGGTCGGCCACGACGGCGCCGATCGTGTAGCACTCGCCGTCGTCGGACTGCTGGCCGAGCAGCACGAGGTCGGGCGACTCGGCCTCGAGCACCTTGGCCAGCGCGTAGCCGGTGGCACAGACGTCCGAGCCGGCGAGCGCGTCGTCGGTGAGATGAACCGAGCGGTCGGCGCCGAGCGAGACGGCCTTGTGCAGGGCACGGAAGGCCGACTCGGGGCCCATCGTGACCGCGACGATCTCCTCCACGTCGACGGCGCCGCCCTCGCGAATCTGCATGGCGGCCTCGATGGCGTGGGTGTCGAACGGGTTCAGGTTCTTCTCGCCCGAGCGGTCGAGGCGCTTGGAGTTGGGGTCCATGCGCTTCTCGACGGCGGCGTCGGGCACCTCTTTGACGAGGACGCAGATCTTCACGAAACAACTCTCCTTCGTTGATCCTGAGCGGCGTAGCGGCGGTGTCCGCTGGCGCGGCGGGATTGTACCCGTTCCGTTGACTGATGAGTCAATCGACTAACGGGAACGGGCTTCTTCGACTCACGGGCGAAACGTATTCGGCACTCCTAGACGGGGACGGCGCCGCGGATGAAGTCGACGATCCCCTGCACGGGGGCGCCCGGCGTGAACACCTCGGCCACCCCCAGCTGCTTCAGCTGAGGCACGTCCTCGCTCGGGATCGTGCCGCCGACGATCAGCACCACGTCCTCGGCGCCCTCCTCCTTGAGGCGCTCGGCGATCCGCGGCACGAGCGTCATGTGGGCGCCGGAGAGGATCGACAGCCCGACGGCGTCGGCGTCCTCCTGCAGCACGGTCTCGACGATCTGGTCGGGCGTCTGGTGCAGGCCGGTGTAGATGACCTCCATGCCGGCGTCGCGCAGGGCGCGGGCGATGATCTTGGCGCCGCGGTCGTGCCCGTCCAGGCCGGGCTTGGCGACGACGACGCGAATCTTGCGGTCGGGCATGGCCGCGGGAGCATATCGTCGGCTCCCTACCCTCCTCGCGGTGAAGCGCCCGGCCATCATCGGCCTCGTCGTCGCAGCGGTCGCAGCGGTCGCGGCCGTCGCGTTGGCGATGCTCGTGGGTCGCGGCGAGGACACGCCGTCGCGCAGAGTGTCTCCCCCGCAACCGCCCGTCGAGCCGGGCCGCGACCTCGAGGTCGTCGTGCAGGACGACGCGCAGCTGCGCGAGTCCTCGCCCGAGCGGATCCGCGCGGCGGCCGAGCAGCTCGCGGCGCTCGGCGTCGACCGCGTGCGCCTGACCGGCTCGTGGGTGGGATTCGGCGCCCGCGCCCGAGAGCGCCACCAAGCCCGTCTTCGACGACGGCGACCCAGCCGCCTACTCCGCCGAGGCCTGGCGCAAGCTCGACACCGCGGTGATGGAGACCGTGCGCGCCGGCATGAAGCCGATGCTCGACGTCTCGTTCTGGGCGCCGCGCTGGGCCGTCCAGCGGGCCTCGCGCGAGCCGGGCCACGGACGCTGGCGGCCCTCGCCGGAGGATTTCGGCCACTTCGCCGGCGCGCTGGCGGAGCGCTACTCCGGCCACTACGTCGATCCGGCGACGAACCTGCGGCTGCCGGCCGTGCGGCTGTGGACGACCTGGAACGAGCCCAACCATCCGGCCTTCCTGCTGCCGCAGTGGGAGCGGCGCGACGGCCGCTGGCTGCCCGCCTCGCCGCATTGGTATCGGCGCATGCACGTGACGGCGCAGGCCGCGATCGTCGCCGCCGATCCGCGCAACCGCGTGCTGCTCGGCGGGCTCAGCTCGGTCGGCTACGGGCCGTCCGGCGTGGCGGCGCGGATGACGCCGCTGCGCTTCCTGCGCGAGCTGGCCTGCGTCGACCGCCGCCTGCGACCGCTCGCGCGCCCCGAGTGCCGGGACTTCCAACCGCTGCGCGCCGACGGCTTCGCGATCCATCCCTACGGCTTCGGCCTGCCGCCCGACGGCGAGCCCGAGCAGACCGACAACCTGACGCTGGGGCGGCTGCCCCGGCTCACGGCTTTGCTGGAGGCCCTGCTGCGCCGCGGGCGCATCGCCGAGCCGCTGCCGCTGTACGTCACCGAGCTCGGCTGGGAGACCAATCCGCCAGACCCCTACCGCGGCGTGCCGCTCGAGGCTCAGGCGCGCTACCTGAGCCAATCGATGGCGATGTCCTGGGCCACTCCCGATCTGCGCATGACCGCCTGGTACCTGCTGCGCGACATTCCCGGCGATCCGGCGGCAGTGCCCGGCTCGCGGCAGCAGTGGCGCACGTTCCAGACCGGTCTCGAGTTCGTCGACGGCACCCCCAAGCCGGCCCTGGAGGCGCTGCGGATGCCGCTCTGGATCGAGCCGAGCGGCAATGGGAGCTACCGCGCGTGGGGCCGGGTGGCGCCCGGCGAGGGCGCTCGGCGCGTGCAGTTCGAGCGGCTGGGAGCGGATGGTGGCTGGGTAGCGGCGAGCCCGGGGCTGCGCACGCGCGCGGACGGGACGGTGGAAGCGGGGTTGTCCGCAGCGGGCACGTATCGGCTGCGCTGGGATCCGGCGGGCGGCGCGCCAGCGTGGTCGCCGCCGGTATCGGCAGCCGATCGCTGACTCGCTGGCGGGCGGCACGCCTCGGGGCCGCCCAGCGGAGCGGGACGGGGCGGGCTCGCCTACGAGCCGGCGCGGCCGGCCGGAGGCTGCTCGGCCACGGTGCGCCGGCGCACGAGCGCGCCGAGCGCCACCAACACGACGCCGAGCAGGGCGAGCGCGACGGCGTCGACGCCGGTGCTGGGCAGGCTGGGCCCGGAGTCCTCGCTCGCGCTCGGGCTGGCCGTCGCCGTGTCCGGCGTGGCGGCCGATCCCGACGAGCCGTCGTCGCCGGAGCCGGTGTCGCCCCCGCCGCCACCGCCGCTGCTCGCCGCGCGCACCACCACGGTGCCTTTCATGAAGGGATGCGGCTTGCAGATGTAGCTGAAGCTCCCAGCCTTGCCGAAGCTGGCCGAGCCGCTCGTGCCCGGCTCGATGTTCCCGGTGTCGAAGCCGCCGCTCGAGGAGGTGGCGGTGTGGGTGGCCTCGTCCTGGTTGGTCCAGGTGACGCTGTCGCCGACGTCGACCGTGATCGTCGCGGGGCCGAACGCGAAGTCGTCGATCGTGACCGCGCCGGGCGCGGCGGCGCGGGCGACGGGACGGCGGGCTGGCGGCGACGAGGGAGCCGCCGGCGGCGCGGCTGCCGGCGGCGGCGAGCTCGCGGGCGCGGTGGGGTCAGGGGCGGTCGCCACCGCGGGCGGTGCGGGAGCCTCGGGCTGAGCTGCCGGCTCAGGCGGAGCGGCCAGCTCGGGTGCGGCGCCCTGCGCGGGTGCCGTGGTGCTCGGGGGCACCGAGCCCTCGGGCTGCGTGCTGCCGGCAGCGGCATCCGGCGCCCCATCGGCCTCGGCGGCCAGCGGCGCGGTCGGCAGCAACAGCAGGGCGGAGGCCGCGACCATCGCGACGAATGGAGCCAGGCGCCTCATCGCTGACAACGGACGCTAGCGAATGGGCCTAGCGGTGGTGGCGATGCCCGTGCCCGTGCGGACGCCGGCCCTTGAGCTCGAGGTTCGCGCGGTGGAGGCTGCCGTCGGACAGCTTGACGATCAGCTGGCGGCAGCTGCCGGCCCAGTCGCGATCGGTCTTCCAGAGGTAGGTGTAGGTCGTGCGCCCAGAGCGGTGGTGCAGCGGGCCGTCCCACCAACGCCGCCACCACCACGGCGAGCGGGTTGGCTCGGCCGTGTCGGGATCGGCGTCGGCGCCGCAGTCCACCTCGGCCGAGCGCGGGAAGCCGTCGGCGAGCACGTCGTCGCCGTGATCGCCGCCGAGGCGGAAGCGCACCGGCACGAGCGTGCCGGCGCGTATCCGGTTGAGCGCCGGCGGGTTCTGCAACGGGGCCAGGAAGCCCTCGAACTCGAAGCCGCCGCCGTCGTCCTCGTCGATCGTGTAGCTGACGGTCTGCGTGCTCTCGTTGCCAGCCTGATCGCGCGCGGTGACGGTGAAGCTGTGGACGCCCGCCGTGGCGGTGTCGACCGGCTGGCCGTCGGCCACGTCGCCCACGCAGGAGGCCAGGCCCGAGCCGCCCGCTTCGTCGGCGCAGTCGTAGTCGGCAAGCACCTGCTCGTCCTGGGCGTAGGTCGCGCCGTCGGCCGGGGAGCGCAGGGCGATCGTGGGATCGGTGGCGTCGACCACCGTGTAGCCGTGGCTGGCCGCGACCTCGTTGCCCGCGGCGTCGCGCGCCACGACGGTGAAGCTGTGCCCGCCGAGCGCGGCGGTGTCGATCGGGTCGCCGTCGGCCACGTCGCCCACGCAGGAGGCCAGGCCCGAGCCGCCCTGCTCGTCGCTGCAGTCGTAGTCGGCGAGCACCTGCTCGCCACGCGCGTAGGTCGCCCCCTCGGGCGGCGTGCGCAGGTCGATCGTCGGAGCGGCCTGGTCGAGCACGGTGTAGTCGTGGGTCACCGAGGACTCGTTGCCGGCCGCGTCGCGAGCGGTGACCGTGAAGCTGTGAGCGCCGGCGGACGCAGTGTCGATCAGCTGGTCGTCGCCGACCGGCCCGGCGCAGCTCGCGAGCCCGGAGCCGCCCTGCTCGTCGTTGCAGTCGTAGTCGGCGACGACCTGCTGCCCGCGCGTGTAGACCGCGCCGTCGGGAGGCGTGCGCAGGTCGATCGTGGGCGCGGCCTCGTCCGGCGGCGGGCAGGCGACCGCGCCCGTCAGCGCGATCCGGTAGTCACCGAAGCTGCCCGTGCGCCCGTTGGTCCAGCCGGCGATCGTTGCGCCCGCCTGGGAGGAGGACGGGCCGATGGTGAAGACCACATCGGGGAAGATGCGCGGACCGGCCGCGGTCACCGGATCCTGGTTGTACCTCGCGATCGCGAGGTAGTAGACGCCAGCGCTGGCTGGGGTCAGCACGTCGCCCGCCGGGAGCGTGGACTGGCCCAGCACGCCCGGCGCGTCGTCGTTGGCATACACCCCGCGCCCGGCAGCGTTGAGCAGGAACAGCTGGGTGTCCATCGTCGTGCCGGCGACCGTGCTCGCGGAGAAGCCGCCACCGCCGCTCAGGCAGATGCGGTAGAGGTCGCGATCGGTGTCGCTGGCGATCGCGCCGGTGATGGCGTCGAGCGCCGTCTCGGCGCTGAGATCCTGCGCCGTCGCGGGCAGCTCACCCGCGTCGAGGACCTCCGTGGCCGCGAACGCGGCAGGCACCAGCGCCGCCCAAATCAGGACGGTGGCCAACGCGAGACGACCGAGGCCATGCACCTGTCTTCCATCGGCACACATCACGCCAGGTCTTTACCCCACGCACCACATCAAGCGTCCATTTTGCGGCATCCATGGACGTATGTGCGACGGAAAGACGGCTATGCCGTCACAAGATGGGGCGAAGGCCCTAGGCGGTCGCTGGACGGCCTGCGACGCAGAGCTGGACGGATGCCCGACTACTAGGCGACGGCCTCGGCGCGCAGCGAACGCACGGAGCGCTCACGCAGGTAGAGCGCGGCCGTCCAGCTGAAGTCGCGTGCGCCCAGGCCCCGGCCCGAGTCGGGCACGAAGTACTCGCGCATGCCGCCGCCCTCGATCGCCTCCAGCATCCGGAAGCGCAGCTGCGCGGCGGCGACGCGCTGCCCGCGCTCGGCGAGCGCCAGCGCGGCGAGCCAGGTCACGTTCGCCCAAGCCGGTCCACGCCAGTAGTTGCGCGGCGAGCGCGAGGGGTGCGTGCGGTCGAGCGAGCGCACCCCATAGGGGCAGGCCAGCGCGCCGGAGAGGACCAGCTCGCAGCCGGCCGCGACCTCGGCCTCCCCGAGCTCGGGGGTCAAGAGCGCGAGCGCGCTGCCGGCGCCGGTGACCTCGAGCGGCGCGTCGGCGCCCAGGTCGACCGCGCGGATCAGCCCGTCGGAGCCCACCCGCGCGCGCAGCGCACGCGTCACGCGCGCGCAGGCCGCGGCGCTCTCCTCGGCGACGCGTGGCTCTCCGAGCTCGGCGGCCAGCCAGGCCAAGTCGCGGCAGGCGCGCGCGAGCATCGCGGAGAAGCCCGCGTCGAGCACGCGGAAGGCGCCCTCGCGCGCGAGTCGCCGCTGGTCCCAGCCGCTCGCGGTGCCCTGGCGCACGAGCGTGAGGAAGCGGCGGTAGTGCTCGTCGGTGGGCCGCTCGGCGGCGTCCACGGAGTGCGTGTCGCGGCGGTGCACCACCGTCACCTCGGGCAGCACGCGCCAGAGCGGGCCATCCCACTCGAGCGCGTTGTCGCGCCCGGTCTCCCACGGATGCACGATCGTCGGCTCGCCGAGGCCGTGCGGGTCGCGATCGGTCAGCAGGAAGCGGTGCCAGGCGTGCAGCGGCGCCAGCAGCGCGCGGGCGCGCGCCTCGTCGGGAGCCTGCTCGAACAGCAGGCGCACGCAGGTGGCGGCGATCGGCGGCTGGGTGATGCCGGAGATGCGGCGGCCGTCGGCCGAGACGCGGCGCCCCCACCAGCGCGGGCCCGGCAGGTAGCGGGCGTAGGTGCGGGCGACGAGGGTCAGCAGGCCGCGCAGGCGCCCGTCGAGGTGGTCGGCCATGTGCGTCTGGAAGGCGATGTGCGGGACCATGCCGCGCGCGTCGCGGGCGCCCATCAACGTGTCCAGCTCGGTCCAGGCGCGCGCGGGGTCGAGCTCGGCCCAACCCAGGGCGGCCAAGGCCGAGTCCCAGTTCCACTGATGCGGGTAGGTCGCCCGCGAGGGGACGGTGTAGCCGCCGTTGTCGTTGCCACGCAGGACCGCGGCGGCGATCGAGCGCGTGTCGCTGGGGAACGTGAGTACGTCGTCGGCCATGGTCGCCCCGGTAGTCGGCGCCGCGGCCGGCGACTCCAGATCGAGCGGCGTGGCGCTAGGCGCCGTTCACCTCCACGATCACCGCGTCGCCCTGGCCGCCGCCGGAGCAGATCGCGGCGCAGCCAAGGCCACCGCCGCGGCGGCGCAGCTCGTTGACGAGCGTCATCAGGATGCGCGCGCCGCTGGCGCCGATCGGGTGCCCGAGGGCGATCGCGCCGCCGTTGGGGTTGACCTTGGCCTCGTCCACGCCGAGCATCCGCTGCGAGTTGATCGCGACCGAGGCGAAGGCCTCGTTGATCTCGAAGACGTCGATGTCGTCGACCGTCAGGCCGGCCTGCTCGAGCGCCTTCTTGGCCGCGTTGGCGGGCGTGCGGGCGAGGTAGGGGAAGTCGTCGGCGACCGCCGCCTGGGCGACGATCGTGGCCAGCGGCGTGCGGCCGTTGGCCTTGGCCCACTCGTCGGAGGCGAGCACGAGCGCGCCGGCGCCGTCGTTGACCCCCGGAGCGTTGCCGGCGGTGTGGGCGCCGTCCTTGTGGAAGGCCCCGCGCAGCTTGGAGAGCGACTCCAGCGAGCTGTCGCGGCGCGGCGCCTCGTCGACCTCGACGACCGTGTCGCCCTTGCGCGAGCTGATCGTCACGGGAACGATCTCCTCGGGCAGCTTGCCGTCGTCGGTCGCCTGGATGGCGAGCTCGTGGCTGCGCAGCGCGAACTTGTCCATGTCGGCGCGCGTGATCTCGAGCTCCTCGCCGACCTCGTCGGCCTCCACGCCCATGCCCTTGCCGCTGAAGGGGTTGGTGAGCCCGTCGTGCATCATCGCGTCGAGCGCCTGCGCATCCCCCATGCGATAGCCGAAGCGAGCCTGCTTGAGCAGGTACGGCGCGTTCGACATCGACTCCATGCCGCCGGCGACGGCCACGCCGAGGTCCCCGGCGCGCACGGCCTGGTCGACGATCCCCGCCGCCCGCAGGCCCGACGCGCAGACCTTGTTGACGGTCTCCGAGGAGACCTCCTTGGGAATCCCGCCCTTGATCTGCGCCTGGCGCGAGGGGATCTGACCCTGCCCGGCCTGCAGCACCTGCCCGAAGACCACGTGCTCGACCTGCTCGGGAGCGACCTCGGCGCGCTCGAGCGCGGCGGCGATGACGGTGCCGCCGAGATCGGTGGCATCGAGGCTGGCGAGGCCGCCGCCGAGCTTGCCGAAAGGCGTACGGGCGGCACCGAGGATGACGGTCTTGGGCATGGCAGGAGCTCCTTGTGGCGCGTGGGGGGACCCGAGACGATATCCAGCTGCGCCGAGAACGACCCCGTATCGGTGCCGAGACCAACCCGTTTCATAGACTGCCGCGCGCATGCGCGAGATCGCCGTCTCAACCCGTGCAGGAGCTGCCGAGGACACCGCCGCCGACACGCGCGTGGTGGGCCTGTTCGAGGGCGAGTCGCTGCTCGCGCCGGCCCTGCAGACGCTCGTCGACCTCGGCGAGGCGCGGCCGGGGCTGAAGAAGGTCGCGGTGACGCACGAGGACGCGCCGGGCGGCGGTCAGCGTCGCGTGCTGATCGCCGGACTGGGCAAGCGCGCGGAGTTCGACGCCGAGCGCGCCCGGATCGCCGCGGCGGCGGTCGCCGGACGGGCGCGCGAGCTGGGCGCGGTCTCGCTCTCGTGGGCGCTGCCGCCCGGGGACGGGATCGCGCGGCGCCCTCGTCGAGGGCACGCTGCTGCGCCTGTACTCGTTCGATCGCTTCAAGTCCAAGCAGGAGGAGAACGGGCTCGAGTCGCTGGAGGTCGCCGGCGACGCTGTCGCGTGCCGACGAGGTCGAGCGGGCGCGCGATCGCGACCGACGCCGCCAACCGTGCCCGCGACCTGCAGAACCTGCCGTCGAACGTCGCCACGCCGAGCTACCTGGCCCAGCGCGCCGCCGAGATCGCCGACCAGCACCAGGCGCTCGAGCTGGAGCTGCTGGACCGCGACGCGATCGTGGCGCGCGGCATGGGCGCGTTCGCCGCCGTCGCCCAGGGCACGTACGCCGAGCCGCGACTGATCGTGCTGCGCTACCGCCCGCCGAGCGCGCGCGGCCCGCACCTGGGCTTCGTCGGCAAGGCCGTGACCTTCGACAGCGGCGGCATCTCGATCAAGCCCGCGAGCAAGATGCACGAGATGAAGTTCGACATGTCGGGCGGCGCGGCCGTGATCGAGGCCATGGACGCGATCGCCCGACTCGGCCTGCCGGCCACGATCACCGCCGTCGTGCCGGCCACCGAGAACATGCCCAGCGGCCGCTCGATGAAGCCCGGCGACATCGTGACCGCGATGAACGGGACGACGATCGAGATCAACAACACCGACGCCGAGGGGCGCCTGATCCTCGCCGACGCGCTCGCCTACGCCGTCGAGCAGGGGGCCGAGCGGATCGTCGACCTGGCCACGCTCACCGGCGCCGTGCTGGTGGCGCTCGGCCACACCTATGCGGGGCTGTTCTCCAACGACGACGCCTGGTACGGCGAGGTCGAGGCCGCCTGCGAGCGCTACCGGGGAGGTCGGCTGGCGACTGCCGCTGCATCCGGAGTACTTCGAGCTCACCAAGGGCGCAGTACGCCGACCTCACCAACGCCTCCGAGCAGCGCCTGGCGCCCTCCAGCTACGCGGCCGAGTTCCTGCGCCAGTTCGTCGGCGACACGCCCTGGGTGCACATGGACATCGCCGGCACCGCCTGGGCGCTCGGGCGCGCCCTACGCGGGCAAGGGCGCGTCGGGCTTCGGCGTGCGCACGTTGGTGGAGTTGGCTCGGCGCAGCTAGCTCTTAAGTCGTCCGTTTCGGGGCGTCCTCACCAGTGTGAGGTTCGTCACACAAACGTTTATCAGGCACCGAACCCGGTTACCGTCGCGCGGGTAGTTCGCAAGCGGCCCCTGCCGCCGTTCGACCTTTTTCCGCGGGGGCAAGACCTGGCGCGCTCGTGCGCACGCCGGGCATTCCAACCCCCCGGAGGTGATTCCCTCTGTCTGCACGACGATTGGCGGCTCGCATGCTTCTGTGCGGCCGCGTTTGGGTGTCTGACGCTCGCGGCAATTGCCGCGGCGCAGGACCCTGTCCCGGCGGACGCGAACGCGTCCGCTCCCGTCCCTGCCCTTGAAGGCGGCCAGCCGGCGGCCGCGCCTGTGGCCGCTGCACGGCCCGCGCCGCGCGCACTGCGTCGATCGTACGGCCGCTGGCGAAAGCGGCTCACACGCTACGGCGCCTACGTCGGCCGCAACCTGCTCACAACCGCCAAGGCGGCGGACGAGGCCGAGCGCCCGCCGACGGCCAAGCAGGTGCGCCGTTCGATCCACCGCATGCGGGCGCGATTGCATCGCTACCTGCGCACGCCCAAGGGCCGCGCGGCGAGATACCGGCTGAAGGTTCGCGCCGTCCCCGCCTGGGGCCGCGCGCACCTGCGCTCGATCGCCCAGTGCGAGTCCCATGGCGATCCGCGCGCCATCGGCGGTGGCGGCGCCTATCGCGGCATGTACCAGTTCAGCTTCAGCACCTGGGCCGTGGTCGGCGGCAGCGGGGACCCCGCGGCCGCCTCCCGCCACGAGCAGACCTGGCGTGCCTGGCTGCTGTTGAGCCGCCACGGCTCCGGCCACTGGCCGGTCTGCGGCTGACCTAGACGTCACGCAGGGCCCGCCGGCTGACTGCCGGCGGGCGCCATGGCCATCCCTGTGGCTTGCGCCTCAGCTCAGCGGCGCTGCTCGGTACGGTCGGCCTCGAGCTCGTCCGCGCGCTCGTGGTGCTCGTCGGCCCGCTCGTCGTGGTCGCGAGCGAAGCGACGCTCGCGCTCGGGATCGTCGGCGACGACGGCGCCGTTGGAACCACCGCTCGAATCGACGGCACCCGCCTCGCGCGAGCGCTGACGCTCGGCCTCGAGGTCGTCGGAGTCGGCGTCCGGATCCAGCTCGGCCGCCCGGCGATGGTGCTCGTCGGCCTCGCGACGGCGCTCAGCGGCCTGGGCCGCGGTCTCGCGCGCCTCGGCCTCTTCGCGCTTGGCCCGCGCCGCCTGTTCCTGGGCCTCGGCCTCGGCTTGGTCCGCGCGTGCCGAGTGCACCTGTGCCTCACGCCGGATCTCTCCTGCCTGCTGTCGACGCGAGTCGAGCCGCCGCTGGCGGCCCTTGCGCGCGAGCAGCATGATCAGTGCCAGCACGATCAACGCGCCGATCACGATCGCAATGATCGCTCCAGTACTCATGACCTCGTTCCTCCTCCGGTCCGAGAGCTTCCTCGGAGCTGGTTACCCGCTGAGAGGGTCCGGCAACCCCGTTCGGGTCAGGACGCGGCCGTTTCGCCCTCCGGCGTCAGCTCGTGCAGCTTGCGCTTGAGCACCTTGCCGGTGGCGTTGCGCGGCAGCTGCTCGAGGAACACGATCTCCCGCGGCACCTTGTAACGAGCGAGGTTGGACTTCACGTAGTCCTTCAGCTCTCCCTCGGAGATCTCCGCGCCCTTCTCCAACACGACGAACGCGCGCAGTCGCTGACCGAAGTCGTGGTCGTCCACGCCGATCGCCGCGGCCTCGGCCACCGCGTCGTGGCGGCTGAGGAGATCCTCGATCTCCTGCGGGAACACGTTCTCGCCGCCCGAGACGATCATCTCGTCGTCGCGACCCTCGACGAACAGCCGCAGCTCCTCGTCGAAGCGGCCGACGTCGCCGGTGGCCATCAGCTCGTCGATGACGTCCTTGCTGCCGCCGCCGGTGTAGCCCTCGAAGAGCATCTCGTTGCCGACGAAGATGCGCCCGGTCTCGCCCTGCGGCACCTCGTTGCCGTCCTCGTCGTAGAGCTTGACGATCACGCCGCGGGCCGCCTTGCCAGCAGTGCCGGGGGCGGCGCGCATGTCCTCGGGCGTGGCGATCGTGGCCCAGGCGACCTCGGTCGAGCCGTAGAGGTTGTAGAGCGTCTCGCCGACCTCGTCCATCCAGTCGGTCGCGAGGTCGCCGGGCAGGGCCGAGCCCGAGGCGGCGACGACCTTCAACGACGAGAGGTCATAGCGGCGGCGGGTCTCCTCCGGCAGCTCCAGGATGCGCTGCATCATCACCGGCACCACCACCAGCGAATCGCAGCGGTGGCGCGCGATCTCGGCCAGGCAGGCCTCGGGATCGAACTTGCGGTGCAGCACGAAGGTCGAGCCGATGATCAGGCCGATCGAGAAGTGCGCGAAGCCCCAGGAGTGGAACATCGGCGCCGCGATGTGACAGATCTGACGCGACTTCAGCGGGATTCGCTCGAGCAGCGAGATCGCCGGCTCGAGCGATTGCGGATTCGCCCGGGCGGCGCCCTTGGGCGTGCCGGTGGTGCCCGAGGTGAGGATGGTCGCGCGACCCTCTGTGGTCGGCGGCACGACGTTGGAGCGGTCCCCGGCTGCGATCAGCTGCTCGAGCGTCGGATCGTCGCAGCGTTCGGAGTCGTGCCACGCCACGAAGCGCCTGTGCCCCTTGCCGGCCTCTGACAGCAGCTCGGCGAACTCCTCGTCGTAGACGATCGCCCGCGGCTTCTCCCGCTTGACGACCTCGGCCAGCTGCGGGGCGGCGAAGGAGGTGTTGAGGTAGAGGGCGTTCGCCCCGAGCTTCGAGACCGCGAAGGTCGTCTCGACGAAGCCACGGTGGTTGCGGCACATGATCCCCACGCCGTCCCCCTCGACGACGCCGGCGTCGGCCAGCGAGTGCGCGAGCGCGTTGGTGCGCTCGTGCACCTCGCGGTACGTGAGCGCGCCAAGCTCGTCGACGATCATCGGCTCGTTCGGATAGCGAGCCGCAAGCGAGACCGAGCCCGCGGCGGGGCTGCGCCCATAGCGCCGCATCGCCAACGCGATGTTCACGAGGCGATCGGGGCGTACCGGCCGGATGATGCCGGCGTCCTTCAACACCTTCACCCCGCCGAGCTGGTACTTGACCCGCTCGGGCAGGCTCATTGGCTGGGCGCTCACGTGTCCATCGTCTCCCTCATCGAGCTGTCGGCGGAGATTGTGCAGCGTACTGTCCAGGTCACGCGCCGATCACAGTCTCACGCTGCCCGTCCGCGACGCGATCCACTCGCCGGCCAGCTCGACGCCGGACCGCGTGGCTTGCGCAGCTTGTGCGGCTCTCCCTGCGGCAGGCCGCGCAGGAGCGCCCGCAGCGACGGCTCGCGCAGCTGCTCGCCGACGGTGCGCTCGGCGACCTCGATCACCTGCTGGCGCCGGGCGGCGCTCATCAGGTTGCGCCCCATCGCCGCATGGTCCTCGGCCACGGGCTGGATCAGGACGACCTCGGTGCCGAAGGCGCGTACGCGCTTGGCCTCGTGACCCAGCCGGCGACCGTTGGCCCGCTGCGAGGCCCGTCCCATCCAGCCGGCCGCGCCGGCCGCGTCATCGGGCTCGAGCGAGGACAGCGGGTTGAGACAGATCACCAGGTCCAGGCCACGTCCCGCGAGCAGGTCGAGGTTCGACGCGGAGCACACGCCGCCGTCCACGTAGCGGCGGCGACCGATCCGGACCGGCCGGTAGAAGCCGGGGATCGCGCACGAGGCGGCCACGGCGTCGGCGATCTCGGCGGGCGGTTCCCCGACTCGCCCGAAGGGGATGCGACGGCCGCTGCCGTAGTCGCAGGCCACCGCCCAGAAGCTGGGATGGTCGACCCAGCGCCCCGGCACGGCACGCCGGACGATGTCCTTGATCGCGTCGGTCGAGACCAAGCCGGCCGGCAACCATCCGGCGAGCAGCTGCAGCGGCGTGTACCGGAGCGGGTTGCGCAGCGACGTGACCCCGAGCCGCAGCGAGCCCGGGCCCAGCTGCGGCAAGCCGCGATGCAGCCGGAAGACCGCGCCACCGGCACGATCGGCCTCGCCGGCGGCGCGCCCGTCGGGACCTTCGAGCCCCTCGAAGGTCTCGCCTGCCGAATGAGCCACCATGAACCACGGCGGCACCCCTGCCGCCAGCAGCGTGCCGATCACCGATCCAGCCGAGGTCCCGACGATGAAGTCCGCGCTCGCCGGATCCCACTTGGTCTCGCGCGCGATGGCGTTGAGGCCACCGGTCAGCCACGCGCCTCCCAGCACGCCCCCCGCGCCCAGGACGAGGCCGACCCTCATCGGGGCTCGCTGCCTCTCGGCACGGGCGGGTCGAACGTAGGGACCATGCGGCTCCAGGGTAATCGCCGCGATCGCCTTGCGCCGCTCAGGACTCGTCGCTGGTCGGGTCGCGGTAGGCGCGCTTTCGCCACGGTGGCGCGACTCCCCGATCCAGCGGCTCGTACGCGCTCCGGTCGATCGTCTCGAGCGGGACCAGGCGCAGGCCCTCGGCCGTCGTGGTGCGCTCGCGCAGGTCCCGACCGGGGTAGCGCGGCGCGCCCGGAGGCAGCCTCGGCGCGCTGTCGCCGAGCGGGACGTGACCGGCGTGGCTGCCGCGCGAGACGCGGCTCCAGCCGCTGCTGCGCATCCACTCGTCGCGACAGAACGACTGCTTGCACCCCTGGTAGTGACCGTGCGCGCTGGCGCGCATCCAGATGCTGCCGTCGGGGTCCAGGCGTACCTGCACGTTCTCCCAGTCGTCTCGATGAAAGCCCGGATAGTCCGTGCTGCCCGAGACGAGCTTGCGCAGCTGCGGCAGCAGCCAGGACTTCGCCCAGATCCAGTCGGAGCCGGCCCAGGTGGTGTTCGACTCCGCGTAGTAGAGCCAGTACTGGAGGTAGCGCCGCCCACCGCGACGCAGCACGCGCGTGAAGACGGTGGCCGGCTCGCCGCTGCGCGAACGATGCGCGTCGAGGTCTCGGTCGTCGGCGGCCTCGTCGCAGCGACGCGAGCGACAGCGCCGCCAGTCGACCGGCAGCTCGGCCTCTCCCGGCTCGTAGACGAGGTTCGGCGCGTGCTCGCGCACCAGCGCCGCGGTGGCTCCTCCATAGGCGCGCGCGAGCGCGGCGTCGCCGTCGTCGCAACCGCCCTCGAGCGCGCAGACCAGGCGGTGGGCGAGGAAGCCGCCGAACGCGCGGCCGTCGACGGCGGGAGCCACGGCGACGGCGCCAGCGAGCGCCGAGCAGACGACCAGCACCGTCGCGATCCACTCGACGGTCGCCTGGCCGCGCTCTGTGCCCACCCGACGCATGCGCCGACCGTACGGCGTCGCGAGAGACGTGTGGGTTACCTGCGTAACAAGGAAGCGACGCCGGGCGACTGGCCCTGAATACGGACCGGCCGGCCGCCAACAGCATGCACCGCGCAACGGCACGCCTGGCGACCGGCCGGTCTACCCCAGTCCCCTCGGACCCCGATAAACGGGCTTCCGGGACAGCGCACATCGTAAACGGATTCGTTTTTGTGTCAAGACCCGTTTGGGACCCCGCGCGAACGGGCGGCCTCGACGATCTCGAGACCCGCGATCGCGTCGTCGAACGGCACCGGAGACGGCGCGCCGGTAAGGATGGCGTTTGCGAATTGCTCGTAGAACGTGAGGTATCGGCCCGGCCTGGTCTCGATCGCCCGCGTGCCCCGTTCCTCGCTGCCGAGCCGACCGAACTGCTCGGGCGGCTCGTGCCCGAAGTCCGGCGACCGTGGGTCCATGCCGGCTCGCAGGGCAGCCTCCTGCGGATCGACCCCCCACTTGACCCAGGCGGCCTCGCTGCCGAGCACGCGCATCCGCGGCTCCGGCTGCGCGGTCACGAGGCTCGCGCGCAGGTGCGAGCGCACGCCGCGCCGCGTGAGCCAGCGCGAGGAAGACGTCGTCGTCCACGCGTGCGCCCGGACGCTCGCTGCGCAGCTCGGCGTGCACGAGCTCGGCCGGGCCGAACAGCCACAGCGCCTGGTCGATCAGGTGCGGACCGAGGTCGTAGAGCACGCCGCCGACGTCCTCGGGGGCGGGTCGCTCGCGCCAGCGCTCGGCGTCGAGCCGCGGCCGCCAGCGCTCGAAGCTGGACTCGAAGCGCAGCACGCGACCGAGCGCGCCGTCCGCGAGCAGCGCGCGCAGCGTCAGGGCGTCGCCGTCCCAGCGCCGGTTGTGGAAGGGAGCGGCCACCAGGCCGCGCTCGGCCGCGGCGTCGCGCAGCAGGCGCGCACCGGCGGCGGTCGGCGCGACGGGCTTGTCGACCACGAGGTGCAGTCCGGCCTCGAGCGCGGCGAGGCCGAGCGGCACGTGCTCGCGGTTGGGCGCGGCGACCACGACGACGTCGTGCTCGGCGGCCACCTCCCAGAGCGCCGCGGCGTCCGGCAGCACGCGGGCGTCCGGGTAAGCCGCGCGCACCCGCTGCGCGCGCTCGGGACTGGCCGTCACCACCGAGGCGAGCCGCAGCCGCGGCTCGGCCGCGATCAGCGGCGCGTGGAAGGCCGAGCCGGCGAGGCCGTAGCCGATCAGCCCGACGCGCAGGGGTGACCGCGGCGCGCTCACCCGTAGCGCCTCCCGACGCCGCCCCCGTCCGGCCGCAGCGCAAGCGGGTCGGTCCACCGCGAACTGGCGGCGGACCGACCCGGCATCGCTAGACCCGTCCGGCGGCCTGACGCTGGCGCCGCGCCAGCGCGTCGATCACGACGGCCAGCAGCAGCACCGCGCCGGTGACCATGAACTTCACCGAGGACTCGAGCGCGAGCAGGTCCATGCCGTTCGAGATCGACTGGATCACGAGCGCGCCGAGCAGCGCCGTCCAGACGCTGCCGCGCCCGCCGAAGAGGCTCGGTGCCCGCCACGACCGGCCCCGCGATCGCCAGCAGCAGCAGGTCGCTGGCGCCCGAGGACTGGTTGACCGCCAGCAGTCGCGAGGCGGCCATGATGCCGCCGATCGCCGCCATCGCCGAGGCGATCAGAACACCGCGATCCGCACCCGGTCGACCTTGATGCCGGCGCGCCGCGCCGCCTCGTCGTTGCCGCCGACCGCGAAGATGTGGCGGCCGAAGCGCGTGCGCGTGGTGACGTACTGGAACAGCAGCACGAAGCCGAGCAGGATCAGCGCCGCCAGCGGGATCCCGCGATCGTCCTGCATCACCCAGGTGGCGACGAGCACCATCACCGCGACGATCCCCATTTTCAGCGCCAGCGCGCCGGGCGGCGCCACCGGCAGGTCCGCCCGCGCTCGGCGCTGGCGGCCGATGACGACCATCGCCGCGTAGGCGGCGATCCCGACGATCGCGATGATCCAGCCCGTCGCGCCGTCGTAGAACGTGCTCGTCAGGCCGGTGATCTTGGGGTCGGTGATGTTGACCGTGCCGGTCTCGCCCAGCACCTCGAGCTGGGCGCCCTGCCAGGCCAAGAGGCCCGCCAGCGTGACCACGAAGGAGGGCACGACGAAGCGGGTGAAGACCGTGCCCTGGATCATCCCGATCACCGCCCCGGCGGCGACCGCGGCGGCGATCCCGAGGTAGGGCGACCAGCCGTGCTTGACCACCAGCACCGCCATGATCGAGGCGCAGAGGCCGCTGACCGCGCCGACCGAGAGGTCGATCTCGCCCAGCAGCAGCACCAGCACGATCCCGACCGAGATCAGGCCGACGGCCGTCATCTGCAGCACGAGGTTCGTGAGGTTGGTGGAGGTGAGGAAGCGGTCCTCCTGGACCTGGAAGATCGCCCAGATCACGATCAGGCCGATGACCACGCGCGCCTCGCCCAGATCCCCCTGGAGGACGCGGCGCAGGAAACCGGGCCGCGGCTCCCTGCCGTCGACGCGTTCGACGGTCGCCGCCGTCCCCTGTGCGCTCATGCCGCACCTCCCGTCGCCCCGTTGCCGTCGTCCCGGGCATGCGCTCCCGTGATGGCGCCGACGATCTCGTCCTGCGAGGTCTCGCTCGCCTTGAAGTCCCCCGCCTCGGTCCCGAGGCGCAGCACGTAGATGCGGTCCGCGACCTCGAACACGTCGGCGAGGTTGTGGCTGACCACCAGCACCGCGTGCCCGTTCTCCTTGAGCCGCTTGATCAGCGCGAGCACCTGCGCGGTCTGGCGCACGCCCAGCGCCGCGGTGGGCTCGTCCAGCACCACCAGCTTCGGGTCGCCGAGCAGCGAGCGGGCGATCGCCACCTGCTGGCGCTGCCCGCCGGACATCGTGCCGACCTCCGAGCGCACGTTGGTGATCGTCACCGCGAGGTTCTCGAGCAGCTCGATGGGCCTCGTGCTCCATGCGCGTCTCGTCGAGCGAGCGCGTCACGGTCCCGACGCCCGAGCTCTGCTCCTCGCGGCCGAGGAAGAGGTTCTCGACGACGTCGAGGTTGTCGCACAGCGCGAGGTCCTGGTAGACGGTCGCGATCCCGAGCTCGACCGCGTCGGTCGGGCCGGTGACCTTCACGTCCTGGCCCCCGAACAGCATCCGTCCCCCGTCGATCGAGTGGATGCCCGCGATCGCCTTGACGAGCGTCGACTTGCCCGCGCCGTTGTCGCCCACGAGGGCGACGACCTCACCGGCGTCGATCGAGAAGTCGACGTCCCGCAGGGCCTGCACGGGCCCGAAGCTCTTGCTCACCCCCTCCAGGGCCAGCACCGGCGTCTCACCGCTCATTCGTCCCTCGCTCCTCTCCCTCGAACGTCGCGCTGGGCCGGCGGCGCCGGAACGCCGCCGGCCGCTTGTGCGCGACGTTACTCGATACCGGCCTTCGCGCAGGCCGACTTGTACGCGCCCGTGCAGATCTGCTGCGGCGTCCAGAAGCCGTCCTTGATGACGGTGTCCTTGACGTTGTCCGCGGTGACCGGGACGGGGTCGAACAGCACCGATTCCACCTGCTTGGAGCCGTTGTCGACCTTGTCGTTGACGAGGTCGGCGGGCGGATCCTCGCCCTTGGCCAGCGCCACGGCGAGCTCGGCGGCCGCACCGGCCTCGGGCTTGATCGCCTTGTAGATGGTCATGTACTGCTCACCGGCGAGGATGCGCTGGATCGCGGCCAGCTCGGCGTCCTGTCCGGTGGTGGGGACCGCCTTGGGATCGATCCCATTGCCCTTCATGGCCGCGATCGCGCCGCCGGCGGTGCCGTCGTTGGCGGCGTACACGCCCACGAAGCCGTTCTTGCCGACCGCCGTGATCGCCTGCTCCATCTCCTGCTGGGCCTTGTCCGGGCTCCAGTCAGGCGTGTCGTACTCCTTGGCGATCTTGTAGCTGCTCTCGTCGAAGACGCTGTGCGCGCCCTGCTTGAACAGCTTCGCGTTGTTGTCGGTCGGCGCGCCGTTGATCATCACGAGCGAGCCGCTGTCCTTGCCGTCCTCGCCGAGCTTCTTGACCAGCGCGTCACCCTGGAGCTTGCCGACCTTCTCGTTGTCGAACGAGATGTAGTAGTCGACGTCGGCGTCGGTGATCAGGCGGTCGTAGCTGATCACCGGGATTCGAGACTGCTTGGCCCGCGCCACGATCGAGCCCGCGGACGCGGCGTCGACGGGGTCGAGCACGAGCACCTTCGCGCCCTTGGTGATCGCCGCCTCGGCCTGCTGCTGCTGCTTGGACGCGTCCTGGTCGGCGTTCGAGTAGATGACGTCGCAGTCCGAGCACAGCTCCTTGACCTTCTTCTCGAACAGCGGCCGGTCCTGGGACTCGTAACGCGCGGTCTTCGACTCGGGCAGCAGCAGCGCGATCGACTCGCCGCCACCACCGCCGCCACCGCCACCGCCGTCGTCATCGTCGCTCCCGCACGCGGCCAGCGCGAGCGAGGCGAGCAGCGCAACGGCCGCGAGCAGTGCAGTGACTCTCCACCTTCCGGTCATGCTCTCCCTCCTCAGGGGTTCCTTGCCTTTCCCGGACCCACGCGGGCCGGCCTTGCTTCCCGTAGTACGAGTGCCACCGCTCCGAGCAGCTCCGCTCGGTCACCGAGCCGGCTGGGGACGACGTCGACGTCCTCGGCCGCGCTCGCGATGGCGCGCAACTTCACCGCCTCCCGCAGCGGATCGAGCAGCAGGTCGCCGGCGGCGTTGCCCATGCCGCCCCCTACCACGATGCGCTCGGGGTTCAACAGGTTGCAGACGTCCGCCAGCACGACGCCGATGTGGCGGCCGGCGTCGACGAACGCGCGGCGCGCGAGCGGGTCGCCGGCGACGGCGCGCTCGACGGCGGTGTCCGGATCGACGGGCTGGCCGAGGCTGCGTGTGAGCAGCCGCGCGATCGCGCTGGCGCCGGCGTAGGTCTCCAGGCAGCCGCGGTTGCCGCAGCGGCAGATGTCGCCGGTCTCGTCGACGGTCGTATGGCCGATCTCGCCGGCGGTGCCGCCGGTGCCCTTGTAGAGGCGGCCGTCGAGCACGAAGCCGGCGCCGATGCCGGCCGAGCACTTGAGGTAGACCAGGCAGTCGCAGCCGTCGCCGGCGCCCCACATGTGCTCGGCGAGCGCGCCGAGGTTGGCGTCGTTCTCGACCCGCACCGGCAGGCCCAGCCGCGCCTGCATCCGCTCGGCGACCTGCACGCCGACCCAGCCCGGCAGGATCGCCGCCGAGCCGACGGTGCCGGCGCGGTGGATCGGGCCGGGCACGCCCATGCCGACGCCGAGCACGCGGTCGCGCCCCGAGCCGTTCTCGTCGAGCACCGCGTCGACCAGCTCGGCCGCGGTCTCCATGCCCTCGTCGGCGTCGTAGCCCTCCGGCAGCTCGCGCCGGCGCTCGGCGATCACGGCGTGCGAGAGGTCGGCGAGCGCGACCGAGAGGTGCTGCTTGCCGAGGTCGATGCCGACCGCCAGGCCGGCCGACGGGTCGAGCGCGATCAGCGACGGCGGGCGCCCGCCCCCGCTGGCGACGCGCCCGTCGTCGGCGCGATCGGAGATCAGCCCGGCCTGCTGCAGGTCGGCGACGATGCTCGACACCGTCGAGCGCGACAGACCCGTGCGGCGCGCGATCTCCGCGCGGCTGGCCACGCCGAGACTCTGCAATGCCTGCACCACTCGCTCCCGGTTCGACTCGCGCAACGAGCCGAGCGAACCCAGCTCTTCCTTCCCCATGACGTGCCGATCCTTTCCGGCACGGGGAGGTTTGTCAACGCCTCGGCGTAATTCTTCATCTCAACTCCACATGAATGGCCGAAGTCCGGAGAAACAGGCTCTCGGCGCAGCCGCCGCCAGCGGTCCGTATCCTGCGTTGGACCGTGGCCGTCGAGCAGCTCCCGCCCGGCCCTCGCCTCCCGCCGCTGTTGCAGGCGGCACTGGTGGCGCGCGACCCGTACGCCTTCATGCGCAAGCGCAACCGCCGCTACGGGGACGTCTTCACCAGCCGCTTTCCCTTCTTCGGGCGCATCGTCTACGTCGCCGATCCGGAGCTGGTCAAGCGCGTCTTCACCGGCGACCCGGCGACCTTCCATGCCGGCGAGGCCAACGCCACGGTGCTCGGCGACCCGCTCGGCCAGCACTCGCTGCTGACGCTCGACGAGGACGCGCACATGAGCCAGCGCAAGCTGCTGCTGCCGCCCTTCCACGGCGAGCGGGTGCGCCGCCACGTCGAGCTGATGGCCGAGTCGACCGCGCGCGAGGTCGCGACCTGGCCGCTCGGCAAGCCCTTCGCGCTGCGGCCGTGCATGCAGCGGATCACGCTCGACGTGATCCTGCGCGCGGTCTTCGGCGTGCACGAGGGCGAGCGCATGGACCGCTTCCGAGAGGCGATCCCGAAGATCGCCGACGCGACCGGCGCGCTCGACTTCCTGCCCATCTTCCAGCGCGAGCTCGGCCCCTGGTCCCCGGCGGTGCGCTTTAAGCGCGCGCTCGAGGCCGTCGACGTGCTGATCTACGAGGAGATCGCGCTGCGGCGGGCCGAGCCCGACGCCGAGCAGCGTGACGACGTGCTCTCGCTGCTGCTGTCCGCCCGCCACGACGACGGCAGCCCGATGAGCGACGTCGAGCTGCGCGACGAGCTGATGACGCTGCTGACCGCCGGCCACGAGACCACCGCGACCGGGTTGTCGTGGGCCTTCGAGCGTCTGACGCGCACGCCGCGGGTGCTGGAGCGGCTGACCGGCGACCTCGACGACGACGCCTACCTCGACGCCGTGGTCAAGGAGACGCTGCGCACGCGCCCGGTGGTCATGGACGTCGCCCGGCTGCTCAAGCACGACACCGAGATCGGTGGCTACGAGCTGCCCGCCGGGACGATCGTGCTGGCCGCAATCGCGGCGATGCACGCGCGTCCGCAGGCCTATCCCGACTGGGAGCAGTTCCGGCCCGAGCGCTTCCTCGACCAGGACGCGCAGCCCTACACCTGGATCCCCTTCGGCGGCGGCGTGCGCCGCTGCATCGGCGCGATCTTCGCCCAGACCGAGATGAAGGTCGTGCTGCGCGAGGTGCTGCGACACGTGCGCCTGCGCGCCGACCGCCCGCGGCCGGAGCGACCGGCGATCAAGCACGTGACGGTGGTGCCGGCGCGTGGAGCGCGCGTGGTGGCGACCGAGCGCCTAGCCCCGCAGTCGTTCGCGGAGGCTGCGAGCGCCCAGCACATCGGCACCCTTTCCGCGGACCCGGTCGGCTAGCTCCCGATCCGAGGTGACGACGGTGTCCCCCGCTTGCGCCAGCTCGGCGATGTCGTCGTCGGCCGCGTTGCGACCGCGTCGGCTGGCGAAGCGCACGTCCACCCGCTCGCCGGCGAGGTCGAAGGGGGCGCCGTCCAGCACCAGGACCAGCGGCTCGTCGAGCGTGGCGGCGAAGGGCTCGAGCTCGGCCGCCAGCTCGCGCATCGCCCCGCGCCGGTCGCGCCACCAGCCGTTCGGGCGCGAGCCGATCACGTTCATCCCGTCGACCAGCCAGGTCACGGGCGAGCCTCGACCTCAGCCAACCGGCCGTCCGTTGGCGGTCAGCGTCACGTCGACGTTGCCGCGCGTGGCGTTCGAGTACGGGCAGACCCGGTGTGCGGCCTCGACCAGCCCGGCGGCCGCCTCGCCGTCGAGGTCCGGCAGCGTCACGTGCAACTCGACCGCCACGGTGAAGGCGCGATCCTCCGTCGTCACCAGGCTCACCCTGCTGTCGATCGAGACGTCGCCCGGCTCGACCCGCTGACGCCGCGCCACGGCGCCGAGCGCGCCCTCGAAGCAGGCCGCATAGCCGACCGCGAACAGCTGCTCGGGGTTGGTGCCGTCGCCCTCGCCACCGGTCTCCTTGGGCTGGCGCAGCTGGACGTCGAGCTGCCCGTCGCTCGTGCGCCCGTGGCCCTCGAGCCGGCCGCCCGTGACCGTCGCCTCCGCCGTGTACAGCACCTTCGCCATCTGGGCTCCTCGTCTGGTTGCGCGGCTCTCTGACACTAGTAGCAGCGGCGCGCTCAACGGCGGCGGCGCATGACCAGCACGATCGCCGCGACCAGCAGCAGCCCGGCCAGCGCCTGCAGACCGAGCCCGACGCCGACGCTCTCGTCCTCGGTGGCGTTGCGGATCGTGGCGAACATCAGCGACGCGCCGAAGAACAGCACCAGCGTCCAGAGGACCGTGTTGCGCTCCACACGGCGACTGCCTATCACACGCGTGCGGTGCCGCGCCCGCGTGGCTCTACCCTCGCTCGACGGATGCTCGGTGACCACCCAGCCCTCGCCGGCGCGCTGGGCGCGCTGGTGATCGCCTTCTCGGCGATCCTGGTCAAGCTGGCCGAGGTCTCCCCCTCGACGGCGGCGACCTTCCGCTGCGCCTACGCGCTGCCCGCGCTCGGGCTGCTCGCCTGGCACGAGCGCCGCCGCTACGGGCCGCGCCCGGCGCGCGACCGCTGGCTCGCGCTGTTCGCCGGCGTGATGTTCGCCGCCGACCTGACCTTCTGGCACCACGCGATCGCGGCCGTCGGCGCCGGCCTCTCGACGGTGCTCGCCAGCACCCAGATCGTGCTCGTCGGGCTGATCGCGTGGGTCTGGCTCGGCGAGCGCCCCTCGACCCGCTCGCTGACCGCGATCCCGATCGTGATGGGCGGCGTGGTCCTGATCTCGGGCCTGATCGGCGCCGGCGCCTACGGCGACGACCCGGTGCTGGGGGTGATCTACGGCGTCCTCACCGGCCTCACCTATGCGCTCTTCCTGCTGATCCTGCGCCAGGGCAACAGCGACGTGCGCCGCCCCGGCGGCCCGCTCTTCGACGCCACCCTGAGCGGAGCGATCTTCTCCGCCCTCGGCGGGATCGCGGTCGGCGACCTCGACTGGGTCCCGAACGCCGAGGCGCAGGCCTGGCTGGTCGTGCTCGCCCTCTCCTCGCAGGTGCTCGGCTGGCTGCTGATCTCGGTCTCCCTGCCGCGCCTGCCCGCCGTGCTGACCTCGATCCTGCTGATGATCCAGCCGGTCACCTCGGTCTTCCTCGGCTTCCTGATCTTCTCCGAGGCCCCATCGGCGCTGCAGCTGCTGGGCGTCGCCGTGGTGCTGGCCGGCGTCGCCGTGGCGACGATCTCGCCCCGCCGTCCCGCCCCGGCGCCGGCGTAAGCGTCAGCCGCGCTGCACGCGCAGCGCCGGGAGCAGGTCGGCGAGCCCGTCGAAGTCGTCGTCCTGCGTCCACACGGTCAGGTCGTGCACGACAGCGGTGGCCGCGATGATCGCGTCCATCGCGCCCGCCCTGCGCTGGACGGAGCGCGCGCTGGCGAGCAGGCCGGCGAGCTGCTCCGCGACGGCCTCGTCGTAGGGAAGCGCGATGAACGAGCGCGCCCGTTCGAGCGTCGCCTCGCGCAGGGTGCGCAGCGGTCCGTCGGGAGCGCGGCGCGCTCCGACGATCAGCTCGGTGAGCGTCGCGACCGAGATGCGCGCATCGCCTCCGGGCGGCCGCCCGAGCGGCCGACGCTGCTCGGCGGCGACGAAGACGCTGGTGTCGGCGAGGTAGCCGTCGATCACGAGGTCATGTCGTCGGTGGTCAGCCCGACGTCGAAGTCCGCGGCATCCGAGCTGACGCCGAGCTCGTCGGCGAGCGCGTCGATGGCGGCCAGGTCGGAGAGCAGGAGCTCGGACGGGCGTCGCTCGCTGCGGAGAACGCGCGGGACGATGTCCGCCACCGGACGACCGTGAACGGTCAGCACCACTCGTTGGCCGGCCTCCACCGCCGAGATCACGCGAGCGGTGTGGTTGCGCAGCTCCCGAACCGACACGTCCATTCCGTGGCACAGCGTAGCACTCCAGGACACGGCGCTCATACGTGGATAAGGCTCCGCGGAGAGAAGTTCGCCCCTCCCGCTAGGCTGCCCTGAGCGTTCTACGACCATTGACTGAGAAAGGGATACCTCTGTGAAGCGCAAGCACTCGTTCAGAACCCGCGCGACGATCGCACTCGGCGTCGCGGCAATCCTCGCCTGCGTCGCCGCGACCCCGGCGCTGGCCGTCTACCCCAACTCGATGTCCGCCACGGGCGACTCGATCACCCGCGCCTTCAACACCTGCGCACCGATCTTCACCGACTGCCCCGCGAACTCCTGGGCCACTGGCACCAACGTGGCCGTCAACAGCTTCTACAACCGCATCCTGGCTGCCAACCCGGCGATCAGAGGCAACGCCTTCAACGACGCCAGATCGGGCGCGAGAATGAATGCGCTGCCGGGCCAGGTCGCCACCGCGGCCGGGCACAGAGTCGAGTACGTGACGATCGAGATGGGCGCCAACGACGTCTGCACCAGCAGCGCGGCGACGATGACCTCGGTCGCCAGCTTCAGAGCCGACTTCCAGAGAGCGATCGACGACCTCAGAGCGAGACTGCCGGGTGCGCGCATCTCGGTCGGCTCGCTGCCGGACGTGTACTGGCTGTGGCAACTATTGAGCACCGACAGATCGGCCGTCTCGACCTGGAACGCGCTCAGAGTCTGCCAGTCGATGCTGGCGAACCCCACCTCCAGAGCGAGAGTCGACGAGGACCGCCGCAGAAGCGTGCGCCAGCGCGCGATCGACTTCAACAGAGTGCTCTCGGACGTCTGCGCCACGTACGCGCAGTGCAAGTACGACAGAGACACCGCCTTCAACTACAGATTCAGAGCGAGCGAGGTCTCGACCAACGACTACTTCCACCCCAGCCTCACCGGCCAGGCGGCGATCGCCAACGTCGAATGGGGCGTGACCTGGGTGTTCTAGAGCGCGCTTGACGACATACTGCGCGCCGCGGTGGTCGGCGCGAGCCTCAAGAGCCGGTTGGACAGCCTGGCCTCGCGGCCATGGCTGGTCGGCGACCTGGCGACGCCGGGACGCACGCTCGGCAGACGGGTGCGCTGGCTGACGATCGCGGCGATCCTGGCGGCCAACGTCGGCGGGATCGCCGTGGTCGTGTGCTTCTCGCTCTGGGCGCTGCCCAAGCCGGAGGGCCCGAGGTCCACGACGCCATCCCGTGGAACGCCGGATCGGCCGCGATCTACGGGCTGGCGGCGCTGGTCGTCGGGGTCGTCTGGGGCCGGCGACTGGTCGAGGGCGGGCGCGACGGCATCCGCGACTGGCTCGAGCAGGATCGGTCGCCCACGCCTGCCGAGCGGCTGCGGGTGCTGCGAGCGCCGCTGCGGATCATGGTCGTCCAGATGGTGCTGTGGGGCGTCGCGGTCGCCTGCTTCGGCGCGCTGAACCTCACCTTCTCTGGCCTGCTCGCCCTGGGGATCGGCCTGACCGTGGCGCTCGGGGGCCTCACGACCTCCGCCATCGCCTACCTGCTCGCCGAGCTCGCCCTACGGCCGGTCGCCTCGCGCGCGCTCGCGGCGGGCCCGATCGAGCGCCGCGGCGTGCCCGGCGTCGCGTCGCGCTGGCTGCTGGCCTGGGCGCTCGGCACCGGCGCCCCGGTCGTGGGGCTGGCCCTGACCGGGATCGTCGCGCTGACCTCGGTGCCGATCGACGAGAACACGCTGGCGATCACGACGGTCGTGCTCTGCTGCATCGCGCTCGTCTTCGGCGCGCTGCTGTCGATCCTCGCCGCCTACGCCACGGTGCATCCGATCAGCTCGATCCGGCGCGGCCTGGCCCGCGTGCAGGACGGTGACTTCGACGTGCAGCTCGACGTCTGGGACAGCACCGAGATGGGGTTGTTGCAGGCCGGCTTCAACGACATGGCCGCCGGGCTGCGCGAACGGGAGCGGATCCGGGACCTGTTCGGCCGCCACGTCGGCACCGACGTGGCGCGCCAAGCGCTGGCGCGCGAGGAGGTGCGGCTCGGCGGCGAGGAGTGCACGGTGGCCGTGCTGTTCGTCGACCTGGTCGGCTCGACCGCACTGGCCGCAAGCCAGCCGCCGCAGCAGGTGGTCGAGCTGCTCAACCGCTTCTTCGCCGAGGTGGTCGCCGTGGTCGAGCGCCACGACGGCTGGATCAACAAGTTCCAGGGCGACGCCGCGCTGGCCGTCTTCGGCATGCCGGTGGAGGTCGACGACCAGCATGGCCGCGCGCTGTGTGCGGCTCGCGAGCTGAACGAGCGCCTGCGCGAGCGCGTGACCGGCGTGGAGGCCGCGATCGGCGTGGCCTCCGGCGTCGCGGTCGCGGGGCAGATCGGCGCCGAACGCCGCTTCGAGTACACCGTGATCGGCGACCCGATCAACGAGGCGGCGCGGCTGACCGAGCTGGCCAAGGCCCATCCGGGACGCCTGCTCGCCTCCGGCGACACCGTGCGCGACGCCACCGCGGGGGAGGCGGCTCAGTGGCAGCTCGGCGAGACCGTGACCCTGCGCGGGCGGGCGCGCCCGACGGCCGTCGCCCATCCGCGGAGCGCCGCCGCGACGATCAGCTGAACAGCGTCGGCTGGTCGAAGCCCGGGGCGCCCTCGATCGCGAGCAGGCGCAGCTTGGTCGTGACGCCACCGTTCGCGGAGAAGCCCCCGGCCTTGCCACCGGCCGCGACCACCCGGTGGCACGGCACGACGATCGGGAACGGGTTCTGGCCCAGCGCCTGTCCCACCGCCTGCGCCGCGCCGGGCTCGCCGAGCCGCGTGGCGACCTCCCCGTACGTGAGCGTCCGACCGGGCGCGATCGTGCGCGCGATCGCGTAGACGCGACGATTGAAGTCCGCCGGCACCCGCTCGAGGTCGAGCGCCACGTCCGAGAGGTCGCGCGCCTCGCCCGCGAGCAGCGCGACGATGCCGTCGATCGCGTCCTGCACGTCGCGCGGCGGCGTGCCTTCGCGCGCGTCGGGACAGGTACGCAGAACGCGCCTGCGCGTCTGCTCGGCGTCCGCCTCGGGCAGCTGCACGCCCGCCACGCCTCGCCCACCCCAGGCGATGCCACAGCTTCCGATCGGCGTCTCGAACAGGGCGAAGCCGAGTTCGGTCATGGGCGCAGTGTGACGACGAGGGCACCGGCCGCGAGTCCTGAGACATCGGGCTCCGGCTCCGACAGGATGTCCTGTCTGATTGCCTTCGCTGCTCGTGCGACGCACGCTGGCCCTGTTCGGACTGCTCTTCGGCGCCTACGTGGCGACGCTCGGCGTCCACGCCTTCGCTCGCTCCGACTACGCCGGCGACGAGCCGCACTACCTGCTGGCCGCCGAGTCGATCGTCGAGGACGGCAACGTCGACGTGCGCGACGAGTTCGCCGCCAAGGCGTACGCCGAGTTCTATCCCTACCTGCTCGACCGCCACGGCCGCGAGACCAAGGGCCAGCTCAACGAGCCGCACGGCGTCGGCTTCCCGCTCCTGATCGCCCCCGCCTACGCGCTCGGCGGCGCCACCGGCGTGGAGCTGTTCCTGGCCGCGATCGCCGCGCTGGCGGTCGCTCTCGCCTACCGGGTCGCGCTGCGGGTGGTGCCGGATCCCTGGGCGCTCGGGGCCGCGGCGGCGGTCGGGCTCAGCCCGCCGTTCCTCGCCTACGGCACCGCCGTCTACCCCGAGCTGACGGCCGGTGCGATCCTCGCCGGCGCGACGCTGCTGGCGCTGAAGCTCGACGCGGACCCGCGGCGGCGGTACGCGATCGTCTGCTTCGCGCTGCTCGGCGCGCTGCCCTGGCTGGGCACCAAGTTCGTCCCCGCCGGCCTGGTGATCGGCTTCGTCGCGGCTCGCGTCCTCTGGCGCGCGCGTCGCCGCACGCTGACCGTGGCCGCCGTCGAGCTGAGCCTGTTCAGCGTCGCCTTCTACGTCGGACTCAACGAGGCGATCTACGGCGGCCCGACGCCCTACAACGCCGACGTCGCCGGCGAGACCGCCACCGACGCGAGCTTCCCGATCGGCTACGTCGACCGCCTCTACCGGCTGGTCGCGCTGTTCCTCGACCGTGACTACGGCCTGCTGCGCTGGGCGCCGGTGTTCCTGCTCGCCTTCGCCGGGCTCTGGCTGCTGTGGCGCTCGCACCGCGACCGCCTCGCGCGCGCCGTGCCGGGCGCGCGCACGATCGAGGTGGCCGCGACGGTCTGCGCCGCGGCGCTCGGCGCCCAGCTGCTGGTGGCGGCCTTCCTCGCGCCCACGATGTTCGGCTTCTGGTTTCCCCCGCGACACCTGCTGGCGGCGTTGCCGCTGGCGATCCCGCTGATCGCCTGGGGCCTGCGGCACAGCCCGCGCGTCGGCGTCGCGCTCTCGACGCTCACGCTGGCCGCGTCGGCGTGGCTCTACCTGGACGTGCGGCTGGGCGAGGGCACGCTCGTCACCGACCGGCCGGAAGCGCCGTTCGGCCCGCTGACCGAGGCGTTCCCGCTGTTCGGCACCGGCAGCCTCTGGCCGGACGTGCTCGCCGTGCTGATCGCGCTGGCGCTCGCGGCCCTGGTCCTGCGCGAGCTGCGCCACTCGCGCCAGAGCGCCGGCGCCACACGCGCGAGGTACTCCGGGTAGCGCACGAACGAGCGGCCGCTGGTGCGACGGCGATAGTCGATCGGCACCTCGACCGGCTCGATGCCGGCGCCCCAGAGCGACAGCGTCAGCACCTGGGCGTAGTTGTAGTCGTGGCGGATGTGCGCGGCGCGCAGCGCGGCCGCCGAGAAGGCGCGGTAGCCGGTCTGGCCGTCGCTGAGGACCGTGCGCATGAGCGTGCCGAGCAGGGCGGTGGTCGCGCGGTTGGCCAGGTCGCGGTGCCAGCTCATGCCCTCGCGGTGGCCGAGGAAGCGCGAGCCGAGCACGTAGTCGGCACGGCCGCGGGCGATCGGCTCGAGCACGCGCGCGAGCCGGTCGGACGGGTACTCGCCGTCGCCGTCGAGGTAGACGGCGGCGGCGTAGCCCTCGTCGCGCGCGAGCTCCAGGCCCGTGCGCAGCGCGGCCCCGAGACCGCACGAGCGTTCGTGGCTCACCACTCGGGCGCCATGCATGCGGGCGATCGCGGGCGTGGCGTCGGTCGAGCCGTCGTCGACGAGCAGCACGTCGACGGGCAGCCCGCAGGCCTCGGCCGGCAGGCCCGCGAGCACGTCGCCGACGGCCTCCTGCTCGTCGCGGGCCACGACGATCGCAAGGCAGCGAGCGTCGGAGGGCGCCGCGGCGGGAGGTCGCTCCAGCGCGGGCTCCAGGGCCGGCACGAGCGGCCGCCCGCGGGCGGCCGCGGGCGCCTCCACGCCGAGCAGCGTCGCGACCGTCCGCGCCAGCTCGAGCACCGAGCGCGGCTCGCGGTCGATCGCGTCCGGCACGGCGCCGGCGCCCCAGACGACGAACGGCACCGGGCGCTCGCCCCAGTCGAGGTGTCCGTGACCGCCGATGCCCCGCCCCTGGCCGTGGTCGGCCATCAGGATCACGGTGGCGTCGTCGAGCTTGCCGCGCTCGGCGAGGAAGGCGAGGAAGGCGCCGACGTGGCGGTCGGTCTCGGCCAGCTGGTCGAGGTACTCGGGATTGCGCGTGCCGCGCACGTGGCCGAGTTGGTCGGCCGCCAGCAGCTGCAGCACGAGCAGGTCCGGATCCTCCTCGTCGACGACGCGCCGCCCCTCGGCGCAGAGCGAGTCGTCGATCTGACTCGTCGGCTGGACGGAGGTCACCGAGCGCACCACGTCCTCGCCGAAGGGATCGAGCAGGTGCGCGATCCCCACCAGGCGGCCGCTGCGGCCGTGACGCTCGAGCACCTCGAAGATCGACTCCCGACGCACCCCCAGGCGGGGCGCGAAGTTCGAGCGCATCCCGTGCTCGGCGGGCGTGGCGCCGGTCAGCATCGAGGAGAAGCAGACGACCGTGCGGGCGGGATAGGCGGGCTCGACGCCGAGGTACTCGGTGCCCTCGCGGGCGAGCCGATCCATGACCGGGGTCCGCGCCTGCCAGAGGCGACCGCGGTTGGCGCCGTCGACGACGATCACGTAGACGCGACGGGCGAGCGGGTCCCCGCCAGCGGGCGCGCCCGGCATCCGCTCCGGATACCGGGGCAGGTACGCGCGCGCCCACGTCCGCCACGCCAGCGTCCCCAGCGCCGCGCCCAGCAACCCCACAGCGACGATGCGCAGGACCGAGCTGCCACCGGGCTCCTCCGCCAGCAGCGTCCCGGCGCCGAGCGTCATCAGCAGCTTCGGCAGCTGCTCGAGGGCGTTGCCGCTGGTCGGGTCGGAGTTGGTCAGCACCAGGCGCCAGAAGCGCAGGCCGTTGGTCGGCGGGGCGCCCGTGCGCAGGTGGTAGTAGATCGACCCCCACACGATCACGGTGAAGAACAGGTAGCCCGCCAGCGCGCCCGCGAGCAGGGCGGGAGCGCGCCAGGGCTCGAGCAGCGGCAGCGAGGCGGCGGCCGCGAGCCACAGCAGCGCGCGGCCGCGCAGCGGGAACGAGAACCGCGACAGCAGCGCCGCCAGCGCGAGCGCCCCGATCAGGGCCAGGCCGAGCGGACCGTCGGGAGCCAGGCCAAGCGGCCAGGCGGCCAGCAGCACCAGCGCCGGATAGACGATCGAGAACGGCCGGCCCTCGTTGAAGACGTTCCAGGCGCGCGCGGCCCAGACCTCGGCCGGGCCGGCTGCGCGCTGTCCGCTGCTCGCCATGCGCCGCATCTTATTAGGGCTCCCTAATCGACATCCTCTCCCTGCGCGCTAGGATCGACTGGTCTAGACCAGTTGAAGGGAGACGGAGTGCGGCTCGGAGTCGAAGCGGCCCTCGTGGACGGCCAGCTCGTGCGCGGGGACGTGACAGTCGAGGACGGCGTTGTCACGGCGGTCGGCGTGGAGCCGGCCGGCAGGGCCGGCATCGCCGTCCCGGGCTTCGTCGACGCCCACGTCAACGGCTTCGCCGGCGTCGACTTCATGACCGCGGACGCCGACGGCTACCGGCGCGCCGCCGCGGCCCTGGCGTCCACCGGCGTGGTCGCCTTCCAGCCCACGTTCGTGTCGGCCCCAGCCGAGGCCTATCCCGCCGCGCTGGGGGTCGCCGCCGAGGGGCCCGGCCGCGGCCTGCCATTGGTGACCGGCGTCCACCTCGAGGGCCCCTTCCTCTCCCCCACCTGGCCCGGCGCCCACGACCCGGCGGCGCTGCTCGCTCCCGATCCAAAGCTGGCCGTGCGCCTGTGCGAGCTCGGCCCGGTGCGGACGGTCACGCTCGCGCCCGAGCTGCCGGGCGGCCTGGAGCTGCTGGAGCTGCTGGTCGCCCGTGGCGTGGTCGTCTCCTGCGGGCACTCCGACGCCGACGCGATCGTCGCGCGCGCGGCCTTCGACCGCGGCGCGCGCGCGATCACCCACCTCTACAACGCCCATCGCCGCTGGGAGCCGCGCGATCCGGGCCTGGGTGGCGTCGCGCTCGTCCACCCGCACGTGACCGTGCAGGCGATCGTCGACGACGTCCACCTCGCGCCCGAGTCCGCGTACGCCGCCTTCCTGGCCACGGGCGAGCGCTTCTGCCTGGTCACCGACGCGATCGAGGCGGCCACCCTCGGGCCGGGCGAGTACGCGCTGGGCGGCCGCACGGTGCACGTCCGCGACGGCGAGGTCCGACTCGACGACGGCACGCTGGCGGGCAGCGTGCTCACGCTCGATCGGGCGCTGCGCAACCTCGTCGCCTGCGGCGCAACGCTTGCGCAAGCGGCCCACGCCGCCTCGACGGCACCGGCGCGGCTCCTGGGACGACCCGACCTCGGCACGCTCCGACCCGGCGCCCCCGCGCACCTGACGGTGCTCGACGACGACATGCGCCCGACGCGCACGCTGGTGGGAGGCGAGGAAGCCTTCTCCAGCTGAATCGGCGGTTTCGCCAATGTGCTTGACTTTAGTTTACTAATTGAATACCATTCGTCACGGACCGCAGCCCGACTCACGATGCGGACCCGCAGCGAATCGGAAGGGGCCGGCCACCGCGCCGGCCCCGACTACGTCAATGGCCGCTTACGTCGTACGCGTGACCTTCGCCAGCCCGGGTGGCGCATCGGGATCGACCCCGCGCCGGCGGGCGAGCGCGAGCGCCAGCTGCTGGGCCCGGCACGGTGGCCGGGATCGCCGCCAGTGGCTCGGCCAGGCCGGCGGCGAACGGCAGCTCGGCAGCGGGCTCGTCGGCGAGGCGCAGCACCGGCGAGCCAGCCCCTTCCAGCCGCGCGGCCAGCTCGGCCACGTCGGCCGCCGCAGGCCCGGTCGCGCTGATCGCCAGCAGCGGCAGCTCGGCGCCGGCCACGGTCACCGGACCGTGACGGAAGTCGGCAGCCGACCAGCCCTCGGCGCGCACGCCGGCGGCCTCGCGCAGCTTCAGCGCCGCCTCGAGCGCCACGCAGACCAGATAGCCGCGCGCCACGCAGACGAGCTCGCGCACGTCGCCGAGGGCCGCGGCCGCGCGCTCGGCCGGCTCGGGCGCGGCGAGCAGCTCGTCCACCGCGGCGGGCAGTCGCCGCCAGTCGGCCTCGCCGAAGGGAGCGACGCCCAGCGACTCCGCCACCAGCGCCATCGCCGCCAGCTCGGCGGTGAACGTCTTGGTGGCGGGCACCGCGCGCTCCGGCCCGGCATCCAGCGCCACGTGCGCCGAGGCGATCTCGGCCAGCGGGCTCGACGGGTCGTTGGTCAACGCGATCGTGCGCGCGCCGGCGCCGACGAAGCGCTCGAGCACGGTCGCGATCTCCGGGGTGCGGCCGGACTGGCTGATGCCGACCGCCAGCCAGCCCTCGAGTCGGGGCTCGACGCCGTAGAGCGTCTGCAGGCTGGGCGCCGCGAGCGCGACCGGGATGCCGGTGACGGCCTCGAGCAGATAGCGCCCGAAGACGGCGGCGTAGTCCGACGAGCCGCGCGCGACGATCACGACGCCGGCCGGACGCGGACCGGCAAGCACGCGCAGCAGCTCGGAGCGCCGCTCGACCAGACCGGCGAGGACGCGCGGCTGCTCGGCCATGTCGGCCGCCATCCCGGCGCCGTGCGCGGTCACGGCTCGCGCGCTTGGCGCAGCGAGACCTCGTAGCGGTCGCCGCGGTACAGCGACACCGCGTAGTACGCCGGTCGCCCGTCCTCGTCGCGGGCGAGGGTGTGGAAGCTGAGGCCGGGCTGGCCGTCCTCGGCGCCGAGCACGTCGGCGTCGTCGCCCTCGATCGCGACGGCCACCACGCGCTGGTGCGCCTCGCGCAGGAAGACGCCGTAGCGCTCGGCCAGGACCTCGAACAGCGAGGCCGTGCCGAAGTCGATCGTCTCGACGTCCGGCAGCCGCTCGGCTGCCAAGAACGCGTGCTCGACGGCCATCGGCTCGCCGTCGGCGGTGCGCACGCGGTCGAGGCAGAAGACCGGCGCGCCGGGGGCCAGCTCGAGCGCGCCGGCGAGAAAGCCGTCCGCCTCGATCAGCGCCTGCGTGCGCACCAGCGAGCCTGGCGTCAGGCCGCGCGCGCGCATGTCCTCCGAGAAGGAGCTGAAGGTCACGGCCTGCGCCACCCGCGGCTCGGCGACGAAGGTCCCGCGCCCGTGGATGCGGTAGACGAGCCCCTCGGCGACCAACCGGTCGAGCTCTCCGCGCACGGTCATGCGCGCCAGCTCGAAGCGCTCGGCCAGCTCGCGCTCGGAGGGCAGCGGCGAGCCCGGCGGCAGCGACTCCACCAAGCCGCCGAGGATCGCGCGCAGCTCACGGCCCTTGGGGCCGTCGCCGAGGTGGGTCGGAAGCCTCACCGCACGCCGTTCTCCTTGCAGGCGGCCGCGTAGCGCCCGGCGCAGATCTCGGACGCGTCGAGGAAGCCGTCCTCGACGACCGTGTCTTGGACGTTGTCCTTGTCGACCGCGATCGTGTCGATCAGCGCCGAGGGCACCTGCTTGGCGCCGTTGTCGACCTGCTCGGGCGTGAGCTTCGCCGCCGGCTTGTCGCCGCGGGCGAGCGCCACGGCGATGTCGGCCGAGGTGGCGGAGATCGTCTTCAACGGCTGGTAGACGGTCATCAGCTGCTCGCCGGCGAGGATGCGCTGCACGCCCGCCAGCTCGGCGTCCTGCCCGGTCACGAAGCGGGAGGCGGGATCGATCTGTGCGCCCTTGAGCGCCGCGATCGCGCCGCTGGCCATGCCGTCGTTGGCGACGTAGACGGCGTCGAAGCCGTCCTGGCCGAGCGCGGTGATCGACTGCTCCATCTCCTGCTGGGCCTTGTCGGGGCTCCAGTCCGGCGTGTCGTAGCTCTTGACGATCGTCGCGCCGCCCTGCTCGAGCACCTGCCGCGCCCCGTCCTTGTAGGGCTTGGCGTTCGAGTCGGTCGGGGAGCCGTTGATCATCACCACGCGCGGCTTGTCGACGCCCGCCCGCTCGAGCGCGTCCAGCTGCACGCGGGCCTGCTGCTGGCCGACCTTGAAGGGGTCGATCGAGACGTAGTAGTCGATCGGCTGGTCGGAGATCAGCCGCCCGTAGGCGACCACCGGGACGTCCGACTGCTTGGCCCGCTGCACCATCGCGCCGGCGGACTTGACGTCGACCGCGTCGAGCACCAGCACCTGCGCCCCCTGGGTGATCGCGGCCTCCGCCTGCTGCTGCTGCTTGGCCGGGTCCTGGTCGGCGTTCGAGTAGATGACCTCGCAGTCCTTGCAGATCTCCTCGACCCGCCGCTCGAAGCCGGGCCGATCCTGCTCCTCGTAGCGGGTCGTCTTGGACTCCGGCAGCAGCAGGGCGACCTTGGCGCCGTCGCCGCCGCTCCCGCCGCCGTCGTCGTCGCTGCCGCAGGCCCCAAGCGCCCCCGCGATCAGCAGCACTGCCACCAGCGCGCTGAGCCACGTGCCTCGACCGATCATGACCACCATCCCCTCTCCTCGGTGCAGATCCGAGGGGACGCTAGCACACTGGTCTAGACCAGTTCTAGAGCTCGTGCTCGAGCAGCTTCGCCGCCGCGCTGGCGGGATCGAGGCGGCGTGCCACGACCTCGTCGAGCAGCTCCTGCACGGTCTCGTCCTGCTGGGCGTGGGTCTCGATGCGGCGGCGCATGCGCGCGGCGGCGAGGCCGATCACCTCGTTCATGAGGTTGCGCCGGCGCCGCTCGGCCAGCGTTCCCTCCTCCTCGATGAAGGCGCGGTGCTCGGCGATCTTGGCCGCCAGCTCGTCGATGCCCTCGTTGCGGCTGGCCTCGGTCTTGAGGATCGGCACGCGCCAGCCGTGCTGGGGCGCGAGCGACAGCACGCCGCGGATCTCGCGCACCATGGTGTCGGTAAGCGGGTGGTCGGACTTGTTGACCACGATCACGTCGGGGATCTCCATCACGCCCGCCTTGAGCGCCTGGATCGAGTCGCCGGAGCCCGGCATCAGCGCCAGCACGACGGTGTCGGCGTGGTCGATGATGTCGACCTCCGCCTGCCCCACGCCGACGGTCTCGACCAGCACGTCGTCCTTGCCCGAGGCGTCCAT
Organism: uncultured Thermoleophilaceae bacterium; assembly: GCA_963734165.1. GTDB lineage: Bacteria > Actinomycetota > Thermoleophilia > Solirubrobacterales > Thermoleophilaceae > JACVRW01. The sequence continues at coordinate 334,677 of CAVTFZ010000001.1, forward strand.
CAGCAGGGCGGCCTGCAGCGCCGCCTCGGACAGCCCGCCGAGCGAGCCGCGGCTGGCCATCGAGCGGATGAAGACGCCGGGATCGAGGAAGTGGTCGGTCAGGCGAATGCGGTCGCCGAGCAGCGCACCCTGGGTGAACGGCGAGCTGGGGTCGATCGACAGCACCGCGACCTCGCGCTCGCGGGCGCGCAAGTGCTCGATCAGCCGGCCGATCAGCGTCGACTTGCCGACCCCGGGCGGGCCGGTGAAGCCGACGATCGCCGCGCTGCCGGTCTTGGGATAGACCTCGCGCACCAGCGCCCAGCCCTCGGGGTCGTCGTTCTCGACCAGCGAGATCGCCCGCGCGAGCGCGCGGCGGTCGCCCGCGAGCAGGCGCTCGGCGAGCTCGGCGGCGGTCTTGCCCGGGGCTGCCATGGAGCGGCAATGCTACGTGCGCGAGAGGCGCTCGAGCACTTCCCGGTCTCGCTCGATGTTCTGGCGCACTCGCTCGAGGAACGCCTTGTCCTTGCGCCGCTCCGCGATCATGCGGTCGACGGCGTCGAGGATCGTCTGGTTGACCGACTTGTCGTCGGCCCGCGCTACTGCCTCCAGCTCGGCGGCCTTGTCCGCCGGGATCCGCAGCGTCATTGCCTTGGTAGCCATCTCCCGGTCTTCCTCGTGTCGTGGGCGTGGGCGTGCGTCTTGAGACACCTTAGCGGCATGATGATATTCGTCAAGCTACCGCGATAGCATGGTTGCATGAACGGTTTGGACGCCGCCGACTACCTGCTGATCGCCGAAGCGGTCCTCGGCATCGACGCCGAGCGGCTCGCGCGGCAGGCGGATCTCGGCGCGCTCGAGTCCGCCCTGCGCGGCTGGGACCTGCGCTACGGCTCGCTGGCGCGGCAGGCGGCGGCCCTCTGCGCCGAGCTCGTGCGCGGCCGCCCGCTCGCCGACGGCAACAAGCGCGTCGCCTACGTGGCGATGATCGAGTTCGTCGAGCGCAACGGCGGCGGCTGGGTCCCGCCCGCGCCGGACGACGCGGCCGCCACGCTCGAGCGGCTGGCCGAGCGCGAGCTCGGCGACGCGGCGTTCGCGTCCTGGGTGGCCGCCCGGCTGACGCGGCGCTACTCGTAGGCGAGCGCCCGCAGCACGTCCATGCGCGCGGCGCGACGGGCCGGGCCGATCGCGGCGATCACTCCGAACACGGCCGCCAGCACGAGCAGGATCACGAGCGTCGGGATCGGATAGGCGAGCTCGAAGCCCTCGTCGGCCAGCGGGCGCGAGATCAGCGCCGCGAAGACCACGCCCAGCGCGGTGCCCAGCAGCGCGCCGATCAGCGCGGTGATCACGGCCTCGTAGCGGACCATCTGGCGCACCTGGCGGCGCGACATGCCAACCGCGCGCAGCATCCCCAGCTCGCGCGTGCGCTCGTGGATCGAGAGCGCGAGCGTGTTGACGATCCCGAACAGCGCCACGATCACCGCCAGCCCCAGCAGCACGTAGATGAGGCCGAGCAGCTGGTCGATCTGGCCCGCCTGGCGGTCCTTGAGCTGCTGCTGGTTCTCGACCGTGACGGTCGGATAGGGACGCTCGATCGCCTGCTCGACGCGCTCTTGGACGCGATCGGGGTTCGTGTCGGGCGCGAGCGCCAGGAAGGCGTTGCTGGGGCCCTTGCGACCGAACGCCGAGCGCAGCGTCGAGACGTCCACGATCAGCGTGCCGAACAGGTCCGCATTGTCCTTGACGCTGCCGCGCACCGTGAAGGGCACGACTCTCTCGGTCGGCGTGCGCACCCGCAGCCTGTCCCCGACCTCGACGTCGTTGGACTTGGCCCAGGCGTCGTCGACGACCGCGCCGTGCTCGCCGATGCCGCTGAGGGTCGCGGCCGAGCCCTGCTGCCAGTCGAAGGTCAGCACCGAGTCGACGGTGGCGGGGTCGACGCCCGAGAGACGCACGCCCTTGCCCTTGGCCTTCTTCACGCCGCCGATCAGCTTGCCGTTGGCGTAGGTGATCGAGGAGCTGGTCGAGACGCCGGGGATCTGGCCGGCCTTCTCGACCGCCTCCTGCGGGATCGGCGAGAAGCCGTCGGTGTTGGAGAGCACCAGCTCGCCCTGGAAGCTGCTGTCGATCGCGCTGTCGATCGACTGCTTGAGGCCGGCCGTGAAGACGGCCACGAACACCACCAGCGCGAGGCCGATCATCAGCGCCGCCGCGGTGGAGGCCGTGCGACCGGGCTTGCGCATCGCGTTCTCGCGCGCGAGCCGTCCGGTCAGGCCGCGGACCGCCTCGATCGGCCGGCCGGCGAGGTTCGCCAGCGGTCGCACCAGCCGCGGGCTGAACAGCGACACCGCCAGCAGCATCAGCGCCATCCCGCCGCCGCCCATGCCGGCCGCGGCGCTGGAGCTCTCGAGGCCGCCGAAGAGGCCGATGCAGAGCAGGGCGAGGCCGGCGGTGCCGAGCACGCCGGCGGCGATCGTCACGCCCAGGCGGCGCTTGCCCGCGCCCTCGTCGATCTCGCGCAGCGCCGCCATCGGGCTCACGCGCGTGGCGCGCAGCGCCGGCGCGAGCGCCGAGACCAGCGTGACCAGCAGGCCGATCAGCAGCGAGACGACGATCGTGCGCGTCGCGACCACCGTGCCGGTGTTCGGCAGGTCGACGCCGATCGCCTTGAACAGCGCGTTGAGCCCCTTGGCGCAACCCAGGCCGCCGACCAGGCCGCCGACCGAGCCGAGCAGGGCGAGCACGAAGGCCTCGGTCACGACCGAGCCGAGCACCTGCCCGCGCGAGGCGCCGAGCGTGCGCAGCATCCCGAACTCGCGCGTTCGCTGGGTGATCGTGATCGAGAAGGTGTTGAAGATCAGGAAGGCCCCGACGAACAGCGACACGCCCGCGAACACCAGCAGCATGATCTTCAGGAAGGAGAGGTTGCTGGCGATCTCGTCCGACTGGCGCTGGGCCGACTCGGCGCCGGTCTCGACCTGCACCTGGTCGGGCATGACCGCACGGATGCGCTTGGCGAGCTCCTTGTCGGAGACGCCGTCGGCGGCCGCGATCGAGATCTGGTCGAACTCGTGCCGCTTGTCGGTGACCCGCTGCGCCTCGGGCAGCGTCAGCTGGGCGATGCCGGCGCCGCCGAAGGAGTTGTCCTCGCCGAGCGTGGTGATGCCGACCAGCCGGTAGCCCTTGACCTCGCGCTCGCCGGCGACGTAGAGCATGTCGCCGATCTCGAGGTCCTTGCGATCGGCGGTCTGCTTGTCGATCGTGGCCTCGCGCGCGCTGCGCGGCGGATGACCCTCCTTGGTCTCCAGCGACTCGAAGCGCTCGGGCTGGTGCGAGGAGATGAAGTTCGGAGCGAAGCCGCCGAGCAGCGCCTCGCCGTCCTTCTTGACGAACTTGCCGAGCGAGAAGATCGAGCCGGCGGCGGCCTCGACGCCGTCCACGCGCTTGGCGCGCTCGAGCAGATCGGCGGAGAAGGGAGGCGGACCGGTGTCCTCCTGCTCGACGTCGGTCTTGCCGGTGATGACGACGTCGGTGCCCTTGAGCGAGTCCTTGAAGATCTGGTCGAAGGACTTGTTGATCGTGTCCGTGAGGACGTAGGTGCCCGCGACCAGCGCGACCCCGAGGAAGATCGCGAGGAAGGTGGTGAACGCGCGCAGCTTGCGCGTCGCGATCCCGCGCAGGGCGACCTTGGTCATGGCCTACGCCACGTCCTTCATCAGCTCGATGACCTCGTCGGGCGTGCCGGCGGCCGCGTCGTGGACGACCTGGCCGTCGCGCAGGACGAGCAGCCGGTCGGCGTGCGAGGCGGCCTCGGGGTCGTGGGTGACCATCACGACGGTCTGGCCGAACTCGTCGACGGCCTGGCGCAGCAGCGTCAGCACCTCCTCGCTGGACTTCGTGTCGAGGTTGCCGGTCGGCTCGTCGGCGAACACGACGGCGGGGTGGGACGCGAGCGCGCGAGCGACCGCCACGCGCTGCTGCTGGCCGCCGGAGAGCTCGGACGGCCGGTGCGTGCGCCGGTCGGCGAGGCCGATGGTGTCGATCAGCCGCTCGATCCACTCGGGATCGGGCTTGTGCTTGGCGATCGACAGCGGCAGCACGACGTTCTCCTCGGCCGTCAGCACCGGGATCAGGTTGAAGAACTGGAAGACGAAGCCGAGCTTGTCGCGCCGCAGCTTGGTCAGGTCGCCGTCGTCCAGGCCGGTGATCTCGGTGCCGTCCAGCCGGACCTGCCCCGAGGTCGGCCGGTCGAGCCCGGCGAGGATGTGCATGAGCGTGGACTTGCCCGACCCGGACGGTCCCATGATCGCGCTGAAGCGGCCGCGCTCGAACTCGACGGTGATGCCGTCGAGCGCGTCGACGGCGGCATCGCCCTCGCCGTAGCGGCGGTGGACGTCGGTGGCGGTGACGATCGCATCCATGGTCGAGCAATCTTCCACAGTCGGGCGTGGCGCGTAGTACGGCTACCCGCCATAGTTCCCCTACGGATGACCCCCGACTCGGACTCCGTGCGCACGCAGGCTCGCAGCACCTGGTCTTCCGGCAACTATGCGGCCGTCGCGGAGAAGATCACGAGCGCGGCGGAGCTGCTGGTGGAGCGCGCCGGGGTGCAGCCGGGGATGGACGTGCTCGACGTCGCCTGCGGCACCGGCAACGCCACGATCCCCGCAGTGCGCCTGGGCGCCCGGGCGGTCGGGCTCGACCTCGTGCCGGAGTTGCTCGACATCGCCCGCGAGCGCGCGGCCGATGCGATGGTCGAGGTCGACTGGGTCGAGGGCGACGCCGAGGCGATGCCCTTCAGCCCCGACAGCTTCGACCGCGTCCTGTCGACCTTCGGCTGCATGTTCGCCCCCGACCACGAGCGGATGGCGGCCGAGCTGGTGCGCGTGTGCCGGCCCGGCGGGGCGATCGGGATGTGCAACTGGACGCCGGACGGAGCGGTCGGCGACATGTTCGCCACGGTCGGCGGGCTGGTGGGGGCACCGCCGGCCCGGGCGCGCCGCCGCCTTTGTGGGGAACCGAGGAGCACGTGCGCGACCTGCTCGGCCCGCACGTGCGCGACGTGCGCTGCTCGCGCGAGCGCGTGGAGTTCCAGGAGGAGTCGGTCGAGGGCTACGCCGACTTCATGCTCGAGAGCTTCGGCCCGCTGCTGAGCGCCCGCGAGGTGTTGGGCGAGCGGGCGGACGAGCTGCGGCCGGCGTTGACGGAGATGCTCGGACGCTGGAACCACTCGAGCGACGGCACGCTGCTCTACGACGCCCAGTACCTGCTCGTCGTCGCCCACGTCTGACCGCCTGCCAGCCTGCCGCCACTGAAGTGCCAGCCTGCCACCACTGAAGTGGAGGTAGGCGCAATGCTCAAGATTTGCTTTTTAGTTTGATAGCTGTATCATTACGCATCCACTACAGGCCCGGAAGGCGGACCCCACGTCGGGAGGATTTATCGAGCAAAATATCTATACAAATTGATTCTCATTGCCACTAGAGGCGCTGTCATACCTATTGCCACTAGAGGCGCTGTCATACCTTGACAGCGACAGGGAGACAACACATCATGACGCTTCGAAAGGGAATCCTTGCGGCGCTCATCCTCAGCAGTGCATTAGCTATTATTGCGCAGCCTGCGCTGGCTACACCTAACTTGACAGCCTCATCCGGCAGCAGACCGGTGGCGCCTTTTATGACACCGATAGGCAACACAATCACCTCATTCTGGACATTTACGTTTGCATTTTCAAGCTATTCATATCCGGATGGCACCACAGTGACATGTTTCGAGATAATTTCACTATATCCGCTATCCACACATACACGCGCAGCGATCACTGACTTCAGACTCACCACATGTACGTCCAATGCTGGTAGTCCCGTTACCGCTACCACGACCGCAAACTCAACCACACCTTGGTTCCTTCATTTCAGAAGCTTCAATTCGGGTACTGGATCATCCACGGGCTCTATCATCATCCCCGCAGGAGGCAACGAAACGGCTACAGTCGGAAGCGGCCTGTGCACAGTCGTCATCAATCCTCAGTCAATTGATGTAACGTTCACAAACGCCAACACATCACTGGTCATCAGCGATACTTCCGTTAGTAACACCACTACTGGCTTCTGCCCGAGAGGACTCTTGTCCGTGACCGGCACTGGAACAGGCAGAGCCGACACAGCAAGAGACGACTTGAGAGTCACAGCAGCTTCATAGCAACTGAGCACAAGCAGCGGAGCCGGCGCATCTCGTCGGCTCCGCAGCGCTTCAGATGCTCGGCACAAGCCGTTCGACGGCGAATGGCGGGCGGCGCTCGTGCCAGGCCTCGGCGGCCTCGAGTTGGGCGGCGAGGGAGAGCAGGAGCGGTTCGGAGTTGGCGGGGCCGAGGAGCTGGACGCCGACGGGCAAGCCGTCGTCGGTGAGGCCGGCGGGGACGTTGACGCCGGGCCAGCCAAGGACGTTCCAGGCCCAGGCGTAGGGGCAGGCGCCGACCATCGTGCGGTCGGTGGCCCAGCTGCCGAGCCCGTCGATCGCGTCGACCGGCTGAGGCGGCTTGGCGGTGGTCGGGGCGAGGATCACGTCGAAGCGGCGGAAGATGCGGCCGACCAGACGCTGCAGCGGTCGCTCGGCAGCGCGTGCAAGGCCGAGGAAGTGACGGGCGTAGCGACGGCCCAGGGCGGCGTTGTGCAGCGTGCGCGGGTCAAGCAGCGTGGGATCGGAGACGCGCTCGGACCAGGCGTGTACGCCTGTCAGCGAGCGCGGCAGGAACGTCAGGCCGATCGGGCCGTACGTCGGATCGGCCGCCTCGACGTGGTGGCCGAGACCGGCGAGCACACCGGCCATGCGCTCGACCTGGATGCGGACCTCTGGGCTCAGCTTGGTCGGGGCGGCGCTGAAGGGGATTCTCAGCGAGAGCGCGATCCGCAGCCGGCCCGGCTCGCGTGCGGCGGCCTCCACGTATGGCTCCTCCGGGCGCGGCGGACGATGCAGGTCGAGCTCATGCGGGCCAGTGAGGACGTCCAGCAGCAGCGCCGCATCCCCGACCGTGCGAGCAAGCGGGCCGATACAGGTGAGCCCGTTGAAGGCTTCGGGATCGGGCGCGGTGGAGACCCGCCCACGCTGCGGCTTGATCCCGACCAGGCCCGTCCAGGCGGCTGGGATCCGTACCGAGCCGGCACCGTCCGAGCCGACCGCTGCCGGCACGAGCCCGGCGGCGACCGCCGCGGCCGAGCCACCCGAGGAGCCACCCGGAGAGTGCTCGAGGCTCCATGGATTTCGGGTGACGCCAAAGGCCGGCCCCGACGTGAACGGCCACTGCCCGATCTCGGGCGTGTTGGTCTTGCCCACGATCGCCGCGCCAGCCGCCTTCAGCCGCGCCGCCACCGCCCCGTCCTCGGCCTTCCGCTCGAACGGCCCGGCGCAGCCGAAGCGCGTCTCCTCGTCGGCGAGGTCCATGTCGTCCTTGATTGCGACCGGCACGCCGAGCAGCGGCGCCGAGCCGCCCGCCCTCAGACGGCGATCGGCCTCGTCGGCCTCGGCCAGGGCGGCCTCGGGACGCAGGCACCGAAACGCGCCCAGCTCCTGCGCCGCGGCGATGCGCTGGAGGGACAGCTCGACCAACTCCCGCGAGGAGCTCCCGCGCCCCCTCAGCAGCCGCGCCTGCTCGCGCAGGCCGGTGAAAGCAAGCTCGTCGAAGGCGTTCACTACCTCCGAGGATGGCGTACGGGGACGGTGAGCGTGCCGGCTCACCTACAGAACAGGTCCACTAGAGGCACTGGGGAGCTTCAGGGATCTGGTATTGAGCCGCGCAGCTGGTTTGGGCCGCGTAGTGGTCGTGCAGGAGCTGCTCGAGTCGCTTGGAGCGGATGGTGGTGGACACGGTGGCGCGGGCCCGAGGGGTGAGCTTTCTGTGCCGGGGTGGGTGGATGGCCTTCACCTGGAAGACGAAATAACCGTTAAGAGTGCGAACGGGCCCGACGATCTCACCGCGTCTAGCGTTGAAGAGCGCTCGGCCGAAGGCGTCTTCGGGAGCGGTTCCCTCTGTGACGGTCTGGGTGCCGGTCCACCAATGCTGGGCATACTGCTCGACGGTGTAGCGCTTCGTCATCTTGGACCAGTTGGCGTTGTGATGGAGCTCCCGACGCGCCCTGAGGGCTCTGGCCCTACCCAACGTCTGCACGACCCGGACAACGCGGGTCTCCGAGTCGCGGAAGGTGTCGGCGTTGGCATCGGCATACTCGGCGATTGCGATTTCCGTAACCGGTATCGCCGCCATCAGCTTGTTCTGCAGCGTGGCGGCCCGCACCGTGGCCACAAGATCCTTATGGCTCAGCCCAGGCCGTTCTTCGATGAGCGGCTGGACCTCGCGGTTGTGTGGGCGTGGCTTCCTCCCCTTGAGCGCCATTGCGAGGATCTTGTTGCGCTCGAGCGCCTGCTCGACCTCCGCATCGCTGTCGATGCCCTTTCTCTTCGCCTCTCTGGCAAGCCAATCCGCTCGAAGGATCGTGCTGAGCGCCTGAGCACGAGCGAGGTCGAACTCGACTCTGCACTGTCCTAGTATCTCTTGCTCGGTCGCACCGGGCACTACGCCCCTCTTTGCGGCCACACATGCCGTATACCGCGGCGGACCGAACGACTTGGCGCTTCCTTCTTGGAGCGCGTAGTAGCTGTCGAGTTGGCTACGAACGGCCGCTTCGCTGATCGTCTTATCGCCCACCTTGGCCGCAACCCCTGCCCCGAGATCTTCGCCGCCGCCCCCTCCACAGCCAGCGGCGGCAAGGGCAAGGGAGAGCCCCAGCAATGCGGTGGATTTCCGGCCGATCACCTTCATGATCAGCAATCCTAGATCGCTCCGCTAAAGCAAGTATAAAAACTTCTCGGTAACTAGTCTAAGTCTCCCAGAGAGCGGATGGCGAGGCGTTAGCAGGGAGTCTTGATCGTGATCGCAGGCCGTAAGCGCTTACCGTTGTGGGCCGCAAAGGCCACGTTGGCCTGCTGTTTGCGAGCACAAACGCTCTGCCCGTTCGTGACAACCAAAATACCGCGTTTCCCACCTTTGAGCGCGAGCTCGAAACGCGTCACGGGAGCATCGGGAATGGCCGGGAACGAGCTGACGAGCTTATTGCCCTTGACGCTGGTACTGGCACGGACGTTGAGTGCGACCTCGCCGCGAAGTGCCAGTAACAACGTCGGGAGCGTACGAATCCTCCGCCCAGTCCTTCTGTCGATGCGGACGTTCTTGACGAAGTACACATTGCCGGTCAGCGGACGGTTCAGCAGTGGCGTCATCGCCTTGGCGCGGCCGATGATCGACGAACGTGGACAGTTGGGCTCGGCCTTCTGACCCTCCTCGAACTCACACAACGTGTTCGAGGCCGCATTCTCGGGGTCGAGCGCAAGCGACAGCGGCAGCCGTACCGTTACGGCGCTGATGCCCGCCTGATGGCGAGGCTGGGTCAGCACGGCCTTCAGACCCGGGTGCTTGCCATCGGTGGTCTGCTTCTTGCCCGTCAACCGCATGGACAGCTTCGGCGAGAAGCCGAGCGAAGCACAGTCGCCGACCTGGAATCGCACGCTCTGACCAGCGGTCACGCCTGCGGTGGAGGTGAAGGTCGCCTTGATCTGCTTGGGCGCACACGAGGTGGGGTTGATCGTGAAGCCGGGACGGTCGACGTTGACCGCGACGGTGCGCAACCGGACCGGAACCCCCTTGACGATCACCGGCAGCGGGTCGGAGCGCACGGTCAAGTGCGCATCGACCGGGTCGATGAAGATCGCCTGGCGCACCACCACGGTCCCCAAGTCGAAGGGTCCCGCAACCGCCCGTACCGCGACCGACAGGCCATAGGGGGCGCCCTTGTACGGCCCGGTCAGCGACACCGGCCCCTGTAGGTAGAACGGGTTGGATCCGGGACCTGCCCCCACCGTCACAGTCCCTACCCGCGACGTTATGGGGCACGTCCCGGCGGCGGCCTGCGCCTCGCCGCAGAGGGGGATGTCCTTGAGCTTGGCCGCAATCCCTCCGGGCGTCTCGAGCGACACCCCCGCCAGGTACTGCTGGCGGTCGGGCCGATCGATCCGTACGACGAAAGGCGAGAAGGCGCCGCCCGTCGGATTCACCGCTCCTGCCCCCAGCGACGGAGCGAACCCGCCCAGACCGGACGGGCAGTCGATCGTGAACGAGTCCTCGAGGTTCGCGACCTGACCGCCCCACGAGGTCAGCTGAGCCTTGACGGTCTTGGTGCCGCAGTCGAGCGGAGTCGCGAGCGGTGCTCGCGGGCCGGTCTTGAGGCGCACCGAGATAGTCGACACGGGGAACTGAGGGTTGTTCTCGAACACCGTCTCGATCTGTCCATCGGGTTGCACCCGAACCTCGCCGGGCAACTTCACAAGCAGTCCGCGCGCCTCGTTTCTGAGCACGAGGAAGATCCGGAACATCCGCCCCGACCCCGGGTCGTCGGACTTCTGCGTGCCGACGAACACGTCGCCCTCGAGGATCTCGTCCAGCACGGGCGTCGTGGCGGACACGGTTCCGATCTTCGCTCCCGGCGGACACAGCGCCGGATCGTCGTTGCCGAAGCCGATCTGCTCGTCCGAGCAGCCCTCCAAGCCGTCAGCCGACGACGGCGAGACCGTCATCCCCGCCGGCAGCGTCACCCGCACGTCCTTCAGATGCGCAGTCGCGAGCCCGTCCGGGTTCAAGAGCCCATCCTGTGGGAAGGCCAAATCCACGGACAGCCCAGTCGGAGCGTCGGGCAGCGTGGTATCGGGATCGGCGCTGAAGGACGGGTGGAATGGCAGATTCTCGCAACCGATCGTGCCCTGCACCGAACCCCACTGGTCCGGAGGAAGGGACGTGCTGGGAGGAAAGCTCGAAGTAGTAAGCGAGAGCCCCGGCGGATGATGACTTTCGAAGCTAGCCTCAGCGAACACGCTCGGGGCGCTCCACGAGTTGGCACGCAGCCGCGTGACAGCGCCCTCTCCAGCCGGCGGGCAGGAGGTCGGCAGGGTCAGGAAGGGCTTTCGAGTCCGCTCGGTGGCGCATCCCAGGGCGAAGGTACCGCCCGAGCAGCCGCGCTGGGGGTCGTGGGACTCATCGGAAGGCACTCCCCACAGCGTGAACGCCGATCCGAGCACGATGATCGCCTGCGACGTGTCGCGCACGAGGACCCGTACGTGGTAGCCGTCCTCCGCGACCACGTAGGCGTCCAGGAAGATCGGCAGCCCCGAGGTGACGAAGCCGAACGACGCCGCCGCACCAGGCGTAGGCGGCAGGCTGTACACGGGAACTCCCATGGGTGGAAACGTGGCGGTATCCGATCCGGATCCGATCTTCACCTGCGTGGAGCCCACCTGGGTGGATTCCGGGCAAGGCAATCCGGTCTTCAGATCGGAGCTTCCCAGCAGGAAGACGTCCAGGGGGCACTGGCTCACGGCATTCGGATTGCCGATCAATCCGGGCGGTAGGTCCACCTGGATCGTCTTGACCTGGCCCCCGTCAGGCGTGGTGTAGCCCGTCGAGTCCAGGGTGTGGTTCAACTCAAACGTGGTCGACAGCACATACGGATGTTCGCCCGCCTGCGTCGACGCCTGCCCCTCACGGTCGAGCGCGAGCCCGTCGAACGACGCGATCCCGAAGTCCGCTCCGGCGGTCGGCGCAAGCCACGCGCCCACTGCCAGGGTTGCACAGAGGATCGACAACAATTTCACGCCACTCGCCCTCATCGTCCGCTCCTCGGCCGCCGCCCGGCGGGCTTCCGCTTGACACATCGAGCCTTCCCCCGGATACGTTTCTTGACGAACCCACGCTTGCAGCGCCGCTGTTTCCGAGCCTGCCGCTTGGGCGCCTTGGCGTTCCCAGCCCCGCGCACGTCCTGAGTGGCGGCTTCGCCAAGCCTGGGGACGGTTGCCGGCGGTCCCTGGCACGCATCGCCGACACAGGGCGCTACCGGCGGCGGTTCAGGGAATCCCCCGCCGATCCGAGCGTCGTACAGATCCACCAGGCTGTCAGTGTCGGAACGCACCAGGCGCGCACGGGTGGTGAAGAACACGTCGCGACCGTCCGCGCTCGCGTCGAGGAAGCCGGAGCCATCGCCGTCTTGACCACTCGACAAGAGCTGTATTGCTCCATCAGCCCACTCGTAGACGTCGATCTTGCCGTTGGAGTCCCCGGATACCAGGCCCTCGCTGCTGTCGAACACCACGCGCCCGTCGGGCGTGACGTTGCGGCTCAACCATGCTGGGCGGCGATCGGAGCTGCGGTGGCGCTTCAAGTAGGCATCGCCAGCCGATGCAGTCACCCGAGGGTTGCACGACAGGCACACCAAGGCGCTGGTGACGGCATCATAGCGGTACAGCTGATAGTGACCGTCGGTGTCATAGGACGCGATCGGAGCACGGGACCGAAAGGTCAGGTAGCGACCATCGGCAGTCACGCGGGCCTCGCGGAACGAGCCGTCGTTGGGAGCACCCGCGCTGAGGTCGTGGCTCCACACTCCGATGTCGGCAGCCAACCCTACCTGACCCGGTCCGGGCGATCCGTCCAGGGTCGCGATGAACCGTACGCCCTGTCCCTCTTGCCACAGATAGACGTTCGGCTCCCCCTCCTGTGCGTCTCCCGCCAGCGCTCCAGAGGCCACGAAGTACACGCGGCTGGCGTCCCTGCTGGCCCCCACGGTGGCCAGCACGCTCGCGCCATCCGGACTGCCGGGGGTGACGTCGGTGAGACGCTGGCCGGCCGACGCGCTCGAATCCCATCGGTACAGGTCACACTGGAAAAAAGTGCATACGTCATTGCCGCCGAGCGACCCGAAGCCTGGCTCGGTGCTCGCGGTCGCGTCATCGGTCAGCTCCCGGGGACTGGCGAAGAACGCCCGCGTCCCATCCGAGCTCGCCAGCTGGAACTGAGCAGCCGTCGGCGCGGGGTCGGGCGCCGGGTCGGGCGCATTGTCGCCTCCGCACGTCGGGTCGCCAGCGCAATCAGTCCGCTCCGACGCCGACACGTGCAGGCTGACCCCAGCCTGGCCATCACGGGGATCATCGTCACGCAGGTACAGCTCCCGCCCCGGGTCAACGGGAAACGCCCGGTCGGTGAAGAACACCCGCGAGCCGTCTGCCGACACTGCGAACTCCCCTGGATACCAGGTGAGAACCGGCGAGGAATAGCCGAGAGCAGCGTGCGGCACGAACGTGTCATCGGGCAGCAGCGACACGAGCTCGAGCCGACCGTCGAACCAGCGGTACAGATAAGCGCCCGCTTCCCCCTCCACGCCGCTGGGGGCGTCTGCGGTAAGTGCCCGGTGAGAGACGAAGACGACGACGCGCAGAATCCTCGGACCCGCCCGCAAATTGGTTCCTGCTGAAATCCAGTCGGGGGTTCTCGGGAGAGAGAGGGCTCGACGGCTGCGAGATCAACGTAAACGGCCCGGTGGCGTCCCACCGCCACAGGTTGATCATCTGCGGGTGTCCAGCATCGAGGATGCCCCAACTGCTCGCCAGCCCGGCGTTCGCCTCCGCCGAGATGGCCTCCAAGTTGTGCTGGCTGCCGAAGTTGGCGTCAGGATCCAGCGGCGTCGTCACGCCCAGCGAGGTCCACCCCGTTAGGCCGCGTTCGCTGTAGATCTGGTTCAGCCCACCACGAGCCTGCGCGCCCGAAACACTTCCAAACGTGGAGTACGCCGCCCTATCCCCGCTCGCGGCTGCGCGCGCCGCCCAGCCGGCCAACTCGATGTCCGCACCAACGCCCGGAGGAGACACCTTCTCGAACGCTCGTTGCGGCAGAGCCGCCGATGCCCCAGGCACACTCGGCGAGAGCACGCACCAGCATCCCACCGCTATCGCCATCACACGCCTCAATCCGACCATTCCCACTGCGCTCTCCGTCCCTCGCTTCAGCCTGAAGATCATCGCGCCAACCGAGCCGCGCCAGTCGATCGTATACGTCTCCGTTTACGAACGCAACAGGAACCAGCGGTCCCCCAAACGACGCCGGGGGCAGGCCGTGGCCTGCCCCCGCCCAACGCGCCGGAGCGATTCCAGCTCGTTGATCTCGTCGTTCTCGATTGCTATGACGCTGCTGTGACTCTGACGCTTTCTCTGTCTGTGATCGTCTGTCTGATCGTGTAGGTGGCGGTGAAAGTAGCGTTGCCGGGTGCGGGGCAGAGACCGCCGCCTGTTGACTCGGTGAACGCGACCGAGGCATCGTTGACGGTCACGACTCTGGTTCTGTTTGTGTAGGTCGCATCGACTGACTGTGCCGTGATTGTGATCTGGCAAGCGACGCCGATGATTGTGACTGTGAACTGGAATCTGTTGATGTTGATGGTGCCGGAGGATGAGTTGTCGGCTGCTGTGAATCTTCTGACGTGGAGGAACCACGGTCTGGTTGTGGTGGCTCCACCGTCGATTGAGTCGAGCTGACCTCTTGAGTCGCCACCGTTGCGCACGACGCCTGAGAAACCGCCCGATGTCGCGTCGCAGTTGCCTGCTCTGCCGTCACCGAATGTGACCGAGGTGATGGTCGCCTGTGTGTGTGTCGCGCCGATGAACCCGCCGACTCTCGCGGTTCTGCATCTCACGATTGCTCCGGCGCTGAATCTCGAGTCGGTGCTGGTGCCGATGATGTTTGATCTGGCTGAGTCGCCGATCGGTGTGATGAACGGCGCGACGGCTCTGGTTCCGGATGAGGCTGTGATGTTGGGTGTGGCAAACGCCGGCGAGGCGACGACCACTACAGCCGATACCAACACCAGGGCCACAAGCATGCCGCTACGGAATGCTTTCATTTATTGCATCCTTTCGCCGGCCCGGGAGGCCGGATGATTTTGCATGGGTCTTTGTGCCTCCGACATCGGAAGCGCATACGTGCCCCGGCCAACAGTCCGCGCAGCCATAGGACACTCGTCACTCTCGAGTCAGCCCAGATGTCCTCCTTTCCACGAACGGCCTAGGCCGTCCACAGGTCGATCTCCTGCGACCAGGCATGGCTGCCCACTCCCCGTCGAGCTTGGGGCCCATAGACATAAGGTTTTGGTGCCATGACCTGATCAGCAGATCAAGCGCAAACGACGGTAGCCGACTGATCTACGAAAGTCAATGCAGTTTCTAAAGTTTCTTAGATCGGGTTGTGGCTATCGCTTGGTAGGCACCCAGCCCGCTTTGAAAGGCGGATATGGAGCGATCCCCCCTGGGAAGCGCTCTAGCATTGCGTTCTACGATTGCTTAGCAGTGGATAGGTCGGTATCATTCTGTGCCACGAGCGCATTCGTCCTTACGCATGGGACTGCGCGATCAGAGCTGCCGGGTGTACGAAAGGAGCGCCTCCCAGACGCCATCGCAGAAAGCTTAGAACTGTGCCCATGAGTGACCCATGACGAAAGGACGCATCATGTCGAAGGCTTTGAAATTCGCCGTCCTCGGCAGCCTGCTGCTGATATCCGCTGTGGCGGTCGTCGCCTCGCCGGCGTTTGCCACACCCAACATCACAGCCTCATCCGGAACCAGAGCCGTCGCGCCGTTCATCACACCGATCGGCGACTCAGCCAGATCAAACATCATCGGCACCAGCATCGACTCGAGATTCACCGCTGGAGCAATCATAAGATGCAGAACCTCGAGAATCGGCGGGTTCATCGGCGCGACACACACACAAGCGACCATCACCTCGGTCACATTCGGTGACGGCAGAAGAGGCGACTGCGACCTTACAAGCGGTGGTTTCTCAGGCGTCGTGCGCAACGGCGGAACCTCAACCGGCCAGCTCGACTCAATCGACGGCGGAGCCACCACAACCAGACCGTGGTTCCTCCACGTCAGAAGATTCACAGCAGCCGACAACTCATCCTCCGGCACCATCAACATCAACAGATTTCAGTACACAGTCACAATCATCGGCGTCGCTTGCCAGATCACAATCGCGACGCAGTCAGTCGATGTGACCTACACAAACAGAACCAGAGTCGTGACCGTCAGCGATGCCTCGGTCGCGTTCACCGAGTCAACAGGCGGCGGTCTCTGCCCCGCAGGCGGCAACGCGAGATTCGACGCCACCTACTCGATCAGACAGACGATCACAGACAGAGAAAGCGTCAGAGTCACAGCAGCGTCATAGCCGCTGACAGGGCCGGGTGGGGCACTATGCGCCACCCGGCCCAAACAGTCTGAACGCCTGGAGGCACAAGCTACGGCTCGCGGCAACGCAACGATTACATCTAGGGCGTGTCTCCCAAGTCGGTGCTGGTGATCGCGGGAGTCTGGGTGGGCGACGAGCTCAGCGAGGCGGGGTGGGCTCGGATCGAGTTCGTTGATGCCGAACGAGTGATCCAGTCCCGAGGCCGACGCTGCTGGCCGGGTCGATGGTCGGTGCCGGTCGATTCCTCGATCGTGCGGACGCATCAGCCACTCGGCCACGGCCACGGCCACGGCCACGGCCAATGTAGACCCTGGCGCGGTCGCAGTATAAGTCCGCCACTCGCAAGCGCACTGGGGTAGAAACCGTCGTCTGCCTCAATCCGGGTGGGACATTGCTCCAGCAACTCCTCGGTCGTCCCTCGGATCCCTACCCCTCATCGCTACACATTCAGCTTAACAAACAGCTCTAGCATTTCGTTCTATGTAGCTTTATTATTAGATGTATCCAGTTCAAATCAGCAGCGAAGAACGGTGCGTCGTGCGACCAGACATCAGATGCTTAAGGGGGTTCTAACGCCGTCCAACGACAGCACCCGCAGTCGCAGCTCACGAAGAAAGGAAGCACCATGCTGAAACCATTCAGACTCGTCGCCCTCACCGGACTGCTATTGATATCCGCTGTGGCGATCGTCGCCTCCCCGGCATTCGCCACACCCAACATCACAGCTTCATCCGGAACCAGAGCCGTCGCGCCGTTCATCACACCGATCGGCGACTCAGCCAGATCAAACATCATCGCCACCAGCACCGACTGGAGATTCACCGCTGGAGCAATCATAAGATGCAGAACCGCGAGATTCGGCGGGTTCATCGGCGCGACACACACACAAGCAACCATCACCTCGGTCACATTCGGTGACGGCAGAGCAGGCAACTGCGACGACACAAGCGGTGGCTTCTCAGGTGTCGTGCGCAACGGCGGAACGTCAGCCGGTCAGCTCGACTCAATCGACGGTGGAGCCACCACAACCAGACCGTGGTTCCTCCACGTCAGAAGATTCACAGCAGCCGACGGCTCATCCTCCGGCACCATCAACATCAACAGATTCCAATTCACATCAACAATCATCGGTGTTGCGTGCCAGATCACAATGAGCCCGCAGTCAATCGACATCACCTACACAAACGCAACCAGGAGTGTGTCTATCAGAGACGCCACGGTCGCGTTCACCGAGTCAACAGGCGGCGCTCTCTGCCCCGCAAGCGGCAACGCCAGAGTCGACGCTACCTACGTAATCAGACAGACGGTGACAGAGATAGTGAATTTTATGGTCACAGCATCGTCATAGCCGTTGACAAGGGCTGGGTGGGACGATTCCGTGCCCCACCCAGCCCACTCTGCCTCAGGCACAATCAATTCTCAGGTGGCCCTAGGACTGCGAGCGCAGCCATACGCACGCCTCGGCGATCCTCGGTCGCCAGCGTCAGATCATGGTTGATCTTGTCCGCGCTTCCTCCGGGGCAGTCTGCTGCTTATCAAATAGCTCTAGTATTTAAGTCTATGAGCATTTAGCATTGAACTGATCCAGTTCAACACTGCAGCGGAAGGCGGCGCGCCGCATGACCGCATCGGGTGCATAGGGGGTGTCTACGCGGACCGATGAAGCCAGGCGCCGCCACTGCGGTCTCACGAGGAAAGGAAGCACATGCTCAAAGCTATGAGACTCGTCAGCATCACCGGACTTCTGTTGGTATCCGCCGTAGTAGTAGTCGCCTCGCCGGCGTTTGCCACACCCAACCTCACAGCCTCATCCGGAACCAGAGCCGTCGCGCCGTTCATCACACCGATCGGCACCTCAGCCATATTCAACCTCGTCGGTACCAGCAGCGACTGGAGATTCAGTGCCGCTGGGGGTGTCGTGAGATGCAGAGTAGCCAGGATCGGCGGGTTCATCGGCGAAACACACACACACAAGTCACCATCACCTCCGTAACATTCGGTGACGGCTCGAGAGGCAACTGCGACGCGACATCCGGCGGCTTCTCAGGCGTCGTGCGCAACGGCGGAACCTCAACCGGCCAGCTCGACTCAATCGACGGCGGAGCCACCACAACCAGACCATGGTTTTTCCACGTCAGAAGATTCACAGCCGTAGACGTCACATCTTCCGGCACCATCAACATCAATAGATTCCAGTTCACATTCACAATCATCGGCGTTGCCTGCCAGATCACAATCACGCCGCAGTCAGTCAATGCGACCTATACAAATACGACGAGAGTTGTGAACATCAGCGATCTCTCGGTTTCCTACACGGAGTCAACAGGTGGCGTCCTCTGCCCCTTGTCGAGAGGGACCGGCGGATCCTTTCAGCGCTACCTATACGTTGGGGGATTTCCAAGAGTTACAGCAACGTCATAAGCAGCAAAGAGCTTTATACCTAGCGGACGACAGCCAGAGTTGGCGGTGTTCTATGTAGCGTCGCCAACTTTGGGCTCTACAAGCCTCGACCGAGCTACGCCCGCAGGAATGCCAGCACCGCCAGCACGCGGCGGTGGTCCTCGGTCGCCGGCGTCAGGTCCAGCTTGCTGAAGATGCTCGTCACGTGCTTCTCGACCGCCCGCTCGGTGATCACCATCTGCTCGGAGATCGCGTTGTTGGAGCGACCCTCGGCCATCAGCTCCAAGACCTCGCGCTCGCGGGGGGTCAGGGCGGCGAGGGGGTCCTCGCGGCGGGCGCGGCCGACGAGCTGGGAGACGACCTCGGGATCGAGGGCCGAGCCGCCCTCCGCCACCCGCTTGACCGACTCGACGAAGCGATCGACGTCCGCCACCCGGTCCTTGAGCAGGTACCCGACCCCGCCGGCGGCGTCGCCGACCAGCTCGAGCGCGTAGCCCTCCTCGACGTACTGCGAGAGCACCAGCACGCCCGTCTCCGGCTGGCGTCCGCGGATCTCGATCGCGGCGCGCAGGCCGTCGTCGGTGTTGGTCGGAGGCATGCGGATGTCGACGATCGCGACGTCGGGCTTGTGGGCGTTGACCTTGCGCAGCAGGTCCTCGGCGTCGCCGGCCTGGCCGACGACCTCGAAGCCGGACTCCTTGAGCAGGCGCACGATGCCCTCGCGCAGCAGCACCGAGTCGTCGGCGACCACTACCCGCACGGGATCCTCGCTCTCACGGTCGTGCCCACCCCGGGCACGGACTCGACCTCGAACTGGCCGTCGACCCCGCAGACGCGGTCGTCGAGGCCCTGCAGGCCGGTGCCGCGCTCGGGGTCCGCCCCACCCACGCCGTCGTCGCTGACCTCCACCTCCACGCGCCCGTTGACTCGCTCGACGCGCACGCTCGCGTGGGTCGCGCGCGCGTACTTCGCAACGTTGGCGAGCGCCTCGGACACCACGTAGTACGCCACCAGCTCGACCTGCTCGGGCAGCCGCTTGTCCGGCATGCCCTCGAGCTCGACCTCCAGCGGCGCCCGATGGGCGAGCGCCTCGAGCGCGGCGCTCAGGCCGCGCTCGCTCAGCAGCGCCGGATGAATGCCCCGCGCCAGCTCGCGCAGCTCCTCCAACGCCGCGTTGAGCTCCGTGCCGGCGCTCTCCAGCAGCGCGTCCGCACCCTCCGGATCCTCGCGCAGCCGCGAGCGCGCCATGCGCAGGCTCAGGGCGATCGAGACCAGCCGCTGCTGCGCCCCGTCGTGCAGGTTGCGCTCGAGCCGGCGGCGCTCCTCGACCGCCGCCTGGATCATGCGCGTGCGCGCCGCGCGCAGCTCCTCGAACTTGGCGCGCAGCTCGGCGTCCAGCCGCTCGTTCTCGAGCGCCAGCGCCGCCGCGGCGCCGACGGCGCGCACGTGGCCCGGGTCCTCGGCCAGCGAGGCGTCGTGGACGATGCCGGCCACGCGCTCGCCGTCGCGTTCGACCGGCGTCAGCATGCGCTCGCCCTCGACGAGCGGCGCCTCCACCGCGTGCCCCTCGGCGTCCACGTAGCGCTCGGTCTCGGGCAGCCAGTAGACGAGCTCCAGCGAGGGGTCGCCGACCGCACGGGCAAGCGCGTCGCGCAGCTCTCCAGGCCTCGGCCGCTCGCCCAGGCGCGCGATCAGCTCGCCCATCTTGCCGCCCTGGATCATGCGCGCGCGCACGAGCGTGCCCAGGAACAGGTACGGGATCAGGGCGAACGGGAGCAGCCCCGCGATCCACACGGCATCCTCGACGTCGCCCTCCAGCCCGACCGACTGCAGCCCGAGGCTCACGAACAGCGCGACGATCAGCGCGATGCCGGCCGCGTAGACCGGCACCAGCAGCCGGCGCTGCGGGATCGTGGCCGAGCGCCAGCGCCGGACGAGGCTCACGAGCACGGCGACCATCAATCCGAGCCCGATGACGTTCACCGTCAGCCCGAGGATCGAGACGACCGTCTGGCTCGGCTCGATCAGCAGCACGTTGTCCGGGCAGTTGGCGCAATCGAGCTCCTCCGGACCCGCGAAGAAGAACAACGCCAGCGGCCCGAGCAGCACCAGCAGGTACGCCGCCCCCAGCACCCGCCGGTCCCAGCGCGTCTGCAGCTGCCCGCTCGGGAAGGCCAGCAGCAGGTGAATGGCGACCACCAGGAAGATCGAGCCGAGCAGGTTGCCGACCGTGAACAGCAGCGGCACGTTCGACATGCCGATCATGCCGACGAACCAGGTGAAGCCGACGGCCACCATCAGCACGCCGACGCGGTTGTCCGGCCGGCGCGCCCAGGCGAACAGCCCCACCCCGACGAAGCTCCAGCCCGCGACGATCGTGATCGACGCCCACAGCCCGCGCAGGTCGACGAAGTCGGCCGCCGAGATCAGCGCGGCGTCGATGACCCCGAAGACGGCGGCGGCGCCGGCGAGGCCCCAGAGGGCCGGCCGCAGCGCCTTCACGGCAGCAGTGCCTCCAGCGCCTCCCCCGAGAGCTCCGACTTCGAGATGAAGCCGAGCGCGCCGCTGCTGACCGCGACCGGGCCGACGTCGCAGGAGTCGCGGCTGGAGACGAGCACGATGCTCGGGGCGGTGCCGTTGCGCTGCAGGCGCCGCGTCACCTCGAAGCCGTCGATGTCGGGCAGCTGCACGTCGAGCAGGATGAAGTCGGGGCGCAGGCGGTGCGCCTCGACGATGGCGCTCTCGCCGTCCGCGGCCTCGCCGACCACCTCGTAGCCCTCCGCCTCCAGCAGCATGCGCGCACTCGAGCGGAAGCTCGGGTGATCGTCGACGATCAGGACGGTTCGTGCCATGGGTAGGACGATTCTGGCCCAACGCGGGGGTTTCGCCAATACGGATAGCCGCACCTATGATCCTGCACCCGATGGGAGCCACCGAACCGATCGCCGCGCCGCCGTCCGAGCTGCCGGCGGAGCTGCGCGGCGAGCCGCCGCCTCGCGGCGGCGGCCCGCTGACGCTACTGCGCTTCATGCACCGCAAGGGCATGCTGAACCGCCAGTACGCGCGCCTGCTCCTGCGGCTGGGGTGGATCAGACTGCGGCTGGGCAAGCGGCGCCTGGGCCTCGACGGGCTCGCCTTCGTCGGCCCCGGCTGCGCGCTCGAGGTCGGACAGCGCGGCCGGCTGGAGCTCGGCCGCTGGTCCTGGATCGGCCACGGCTGCAAGCTGCGCGCCCACGAGGGCACGATCTCGATCGGGGCCAAGACGGTGATCGGCCAGGAGGCGACGATCTCCTGCTTCCAGCACGTCTCGATCGGGCGCGAGTGCGTGATCGCCGACCGCGTGATGCTGATCGACTTCGACCACGGCATGGTCGAGGTCGAGCGGCCGATCCGCCTGCAGGGGATCTACAAGCGCGACGTGCGCGTGGGCAACAACGTCTGGATCGGCTACGGCGCCTGCATCCTGCGCGGCGTGACCGTCGGCGACAACGCGGTGATCGGCACCAACGCCGTGGTCACGCGCGACGTGCCGGCCAACGCCGTCGTCGTCGGCGTGCCCGCGCGCGTGATCCGCATGCGCGCGGCCCCACGGCGCATGCGCTGGCGCTAGAGGTTCGGATACCCGCACCCGCGCTGGCCGGCAGGCCGCATTGGACCACCGTCCCCGGAGGCGCAAGCTGCACCCATGAGCGAATCCAGGCACACCTCCACGTACAAGAAGACCCGCAACCTCGCCGCCAGCGCAGGGCGCTGGAGCGCCACGCACCGCAAGACCGCCGTCCTCGGCTGGCTGACCTTCGTGATCCTCGCCGTCGTCATCGGCGGCTCGATCGGCCAGCGCACGCTGTCCGATTCCGACTACGGCACGGGCGAGTCCGGTCGTGCCGACAAGGTCATCAACAAGGCCTTCCCCGAGGACGCCGGCGAGAGCGTCCTGATCCAGAGCAAGCGCTACGGCGTCGACGATCCGGAGTTCAAGCAGGCGATCAGCGCCACCGTCGCGCGCATCGAGCGCACCAAGCCGGCGTTCGACGTGACCGATCCGCTCGACCCCCAAGTCGAGGGCCAGATCTCCACGGACGGCCACTCCGCGCTCGTGACCTTCGAGCTGCCGGAGCAGGACGCCGAGGACACGGTCGCCAAGCCGCTGGCCGCCGTAGCCGCGCTGGACAAGGCGCATCCCGGCTTCCGCATCGAGGAGTTCGGCGACGCCAGCTCCGACAAGGCCTTGTCGAAGGCGTTCGAGGACGACTTCAAGAAGGCCGAGATCACCTCGCTGCCGATCACGCTCGTGATCCTGATCCTCGCGTTCGGAGCGCTGCTGGCGGCGTTCGTCCCCCTGCTGCTCGCGATCACGGCGGTGGCCGCCGCGATCGGGTTGCTCGGCCCGATCAGCCACATCTGGCCGGTGGACGAGTCGATCTCCTCGGTCGTGCTGCTGATCGGCCTCGCCGTCGGCGTCGACTACTCGATGTTCTACCTGCGTCGCGAGCGCGAGGAGCGCGCCCGTGGACGCGACGAGGAGGCCGCGCTGGAGGCAGCCTCCGCGACCTCCGGCCGCGCGGTGCTGATCTCCGGCATCACGGTGATGATCGCGATGGCCGGCATGTACCTCGGCGGCGACGCCACCTTCCTGTCGTTCGCGACGGGCACGATCCTGGTGGTCGCGATCTCGGTGATCGGCTCCCTGACGGTGCTGCCGGCCGTGCTGTCCAAGCTCGGCGACCGCGTCAACAAGGGCCGCGTGCCGTTCCTGAAGCCCGAGCGGCGGACGGGCGAGCCGCGCGTCTGGGGCTGGCTGCTCGATCGCGTGCTCAAGCGCCCGGTCGTCTCGCTCGGCCTCGCCGCGGCGCTGATGGTCGTGCTGGCGCTGCCGGTGCTGCACATCCACACCGCCAACACCGGCGTGGACGGGCTGCCGCGCAGCCTGGCGATCATGCAGACCTACGACCGCATGCAGGCCGCGTTCCCCGGTGAGCAGTTCGCCGCGGGCATCGTGGTCGGTGGCAAGGACGTGACGGCGCCTCAGTACCGGCAGGCCGTGAGCAGGCTGCGCGAGACGGTGCGCGGCTCGGAGCTGCTCAAGGAGCCCGTGACCGTCGACGTCAGCAAGGACAAGCGCACCGCCGTCGTGCACGTGCCGCTGGCCGGCAGCGGGACCGACGACACCTCGAACGCGGCGCTCGACCTGCTGCGCGACAAGGTGGCCCCGCAGACGGTCGGCAGCGTCGACGGCGCCAAGCTGGTCGGCGTGGCCGGCTTCACCGCCGGCTCGCGTGACTTCAACGACCTGATGAAGGATCGCATCTGGTACGTGCTCGGCTTCGTCTTCGCGATGGCGTTCCTGCTGCTGCTGGTCACCTTCCGCTCGATCGTGATCCCGATCAAGGCGATCCTGCTCAACGCGCTGTCGGTCAGCGCCGCGCTCGGGGTCGTGACCTACGTGTTCCAGGACGGTCACTTCGAGGACCTCCTGAACTTCCAGTCCACGGGCGCGATCACCGCCTGGTTCCCGCTGATGCTGTTCGTGATCCTGTTCGGCCTCTCGATGGACTACCACGTGTTCATCCTGAGCCGGATCCGCGAGGCGGTCGATCGCGGCGAGTCCACCGCCTACGCCGTGTCGCACGGCATCAAGTCGACGGCGGGCGTGATCACCGCGGCGGCGGCCGTGATGGTCGGGGTGTTCTCGATCTTCGCGACGCTCTCGTTCATCGACATGAAGCAGTTCGGCGTGGGCCTCGCGGTCGCGGTCCTGATCGACGCCACGATCGTGCGCGGCGTGATGCTGCCGGCGGCGATGAAGCTGCTCGGCGAGCGCAACTGGTACCTGCCGAAGTGGCTCGAGTGGCTGCCCAAGGGCCCCGCGCTCGAGGGCGGGCCGGAGCCGGTCGAGCCCGAGCGGCGGCCGGAGGGACACGCCCAGCGGCCGCAGCGCCGTGAGCCGGTGGGCTCCGAGGCGTAGGCCGCAGCGACAACCACGCAGGAGTCCGGCGCCCGCCATCACGGCGGGCGCCGGCGCGTTCTGGGCGCCAATCCATCCGGTCGCGCGGCTTAGCTGGCGGGCATGGACGCGAGCGTGGAGGCCGAGAGCAGGGACCTCGGCCGCGTGATCGCCTTCACCGACGGCGTGATGGCCGTCGCGATCACGTTGCTGGTGCTCAACATCGAGGTGCCGGTGCTGCCCAGCGGCGCCGGCGAGGACGAGCTGGTCGACGCGCTCGTGGAGCTGCTGCCCTCGCTGGGCGCATACGCGCTCAGCTTCGCGCTCGTCGGCCGCTACTGGGTGATCCACCATCGGTTGTTCGCCCCGCTGCGCTCCTTCGACGGCACGCTGATGGGCCTCAACTTGCTCTTCCTCGCGCTGATCGCGCTGGTCCCGTTCTCGACCGACCTCTCCGACCGCTATGGCGAGGAGCCGATCGCCGCCGCGGTGTTCGCCGCCACGATCGGGCTCGCGGGCCTCGTGCACTGGCTGATGGCGGCGCACATCTTGCGCGCGGGCCACGTGCACGACCACCTGCGCCACCACACCGAGCGCTCGGCCAGCAAGACCAACCTGGCCCTGACGCTGGTGTTCTTCGGCTCGATCCCGCTCGCCTTCATCGACCCGCGCATCTCCGCGGCGATGTGGACGGCGACGCTGATCCTACGGCTGGGCCGTCCGCACTAGCGCACCCGCGGCGGCTCGGCGACCAGCTCGCGGTAGATCGACTCGACCTGTCTGGCCACGTCGGCCCAGTCGAAGCTGAGCACGTGCTCGCTGGCCTCGGCGACGAGCTTGTCGCGCAGCGCCTCGTCGGTCAGCAGGCGCTCGGCCATCGCCGCCAGCGAGGCGGGGTCGCGCGAGCGGAAGCGCAGGCCGACGTCCTCGTTGGGCACCACCTCGCGCAGGCCGCCGGTGTCCGCCACCAGGCAGGGACAGCCGGAGGCCATCGCCTCCAGCGCCACGAGGCCGAACGGCTCGTAGATCGAGGGCACCACGCAGAGGTCGGCGATGCGGTAGAGCGAGTGCAGCACGTCGTCGCCGATCCAGCCCAGGAAGGTGCCGTGCTTGTCGAGGCCGAGCGCGCGCGCCTGCGCGTGCAGCTCCTGCTCGGCGGTGCCCGAGCCGGCGACGATGAAGCGCACGTTGCCGACCCGCTCGATCAGCCCCGGCAGCGCCTCGAGCGCGAGCTGGAAGCCCTTCTCGTAGACGAGCCGCCCGACCAGCAGCACGAGCTTCTGGCGCGGTGTGGCGAAGCTGCCGCGCAGTGTCTCGAGGTCGTCGACCGGCACCAGCTCGGAGGGGTCGATGCCGTTGGGGATCACCGCCACGCGACCCTCGTCGAGCCCGTAGATGTCCGAGACGTGCTCGCGCATGTAGGCCGAGCAGGTGATCACGCGCTCGGCGCGGTTGGCCATCCAGCGCTCGACGCCGTGGATGTAGGACTGCGGGTGCTTGTCGACCCAGCCTTGGTGGCGCCCGTACTCGGTCGCGTGGATCGTGACCGCCAGCGGGGTGCGGAAGCGCTTGGCGAGGTGGTCGCCGGCGGAGGCCACCAGCCAGTCGTGGCCGTGGACGACGTCGAAGTCGTAGCGGTCGCCGACCTCGACCCCGACGGCCAGCATGTCCGCGTTCATGTGCTCGACCCAGGCGACGAACTCGCCCAGGTCGCGCGGGCGCTCGGGCTCGCGCACGCGATGGACCATCACCCCGTCGAGCTCCTCCTCGACCGAGTCCTCCTCGCGCCCGCGCGCCAGCACGTGCACGTCCACCTCCTGGGCCACGAGGTTCTCGGCCAGCTTGCGCACGTGACGGGCCAGCCCCCCCTCGATCAGCGGCGGGTACTCCCAGGAGAGGATCAGGACGCGCATCAGGGAGTCGTCAGGGAGGCGATGTCGAGGTCGGGCGCCAGCTCGCGCAGATCGGGACGTGGAGCGGAGCGGGAGTCTTTCAGAGCGTGCAAGGCGGCGTCGAGCCCCGCCGCGTGGCCGCGCACGCGCTCGTGGGGATAGTCGGCGGCGAGCTCGCGTGTGACCATGAAGGCCCAGTCGCTGGCCTGCAGCGCGAGCAGCTCGCGGGCGGCGCGGGCCAGCGCGGCCTGGGAATCGCCGTTGCGGTGCGCGGCCGCGGCCACCGTCTCCAGCTCCGCGGCACGCGCGCCCATGGCCAGGTCCGCGACCCCCGGCGCGTCCCAGGTCGACATGTCCTTGCCGCTGCCCCAGGTCGAGGCGTGCAGCTCGCGCTCGACCGCCGGCACCCGCTCCAGCCCCTCGGACACCGTCACCAGCTCGAGGCCCTGCTCGGCGGCCTCCTCGAGCACGCCCGCCAGCCAGGCCGTGCCCTCGTACCACCAGTGGCCGAGCAGCTCCGTGTCGAGCGCGCAGCAGAGCAGGCCGCCGCCGGCCAGGCGCGCCTTGGCGCGGGCCACGAAGTCGCGCGCGTGCGCCCGCGCCAGCGTCAGCGCCTCGGCGTGCCGGTAGGCCCCGCCGCCGTTGTCCCACGGCCGCAGGTCGTGGATCGTGCGGCGGTGGTAGTCGCGGTAGCCGCCGTTGACCGGGTAGCCCTGGCGATCGTCCCAGACCAGCTCCACGGTCGCCCAGTCGATCGGGACCGCCACCGGGCCCGCCCCTGTCGCGACGGGCTCCAGCTGCTCGGGCGCTCCGTGCCCGTGCGCCGCGGTCTGGTCGACGCAGAAGGCGCGCACGCCGTGATCGGCGAGCTGACGCTCCAGGTCGGGGACGTAGGCGCACTCCGGCAGCCACAGGCCGCCGTCCCAGCCGCCGAAGCGGCGCGCGTGCGAGCGCACGCCGGTCGCCAGCTGCAGGTTGATGCCCGCGTCGGTGGCCAGCAGCGGCAGCAGCGCGTGCGTGGCGGCGGAGGTCCACAGCTCCACCCGCTCGAGCGCGGCGAAGCAGCCGAGCAGGTCCCGCGAGCAGCGCTCGAAGGCGGCCTCCGCGCGCACGTAGTCGCCCGCCGCGCGGCGCACCTCGTCGGCCAGGCCCGGCTCGCCGCCGCGCTCGAGCCCAGAGGCGTCCTCGGCGTGGATCATCGCCTTGACCTCGCGCAGGTAGGCGAGGAAGCGGTCTCCGGGCTCGCCGCGCATCGCCTCGAGCTGATCGCAGAGCACCGGCGTGAGGCCGACCGTGACGGGCGCGCCGTCGAGCAGCTCGATCAGCGGCAGGTACACGCTCGCCACCGCCTCCCACAGCCACTCCTCGCCGAACGGCCAGGTGCCGAAGCCCTCGACGTAGGGCATGTGCGAGTGCAGCACGAGCGCGAGCGCGCCGGGGCGCGGGCTCATGCGGGCACCGGCGAGGGCCAGCGGCCGACGCGGCCGGGCACCAGCACGCAGGCGAGCAGCACGAGCGCGCCGACGGCCAGCGCCGGGATCGGCGAGACGCCGAGCGTGGCGACGGTGTTGAAGGCCGCGTGGGTGGCGATCACGGCGAAGATCGAGCCGGTGCGCTCGTAGAGCAGGCACTGGCCGAGGCCGAACACGGCG
The DNA here is from genome assembly GCA_963734165.1 of uncultured Thermoleophilaceae bacterium. Lineage (GTDB taxonomy): Bacteria > Actinomycetota > Thermoleophilia > Solirubrobacterales > Thermoleophilaceae > JACVRW01. The sequence goes on from CAVTFZ010000001.1 coordinate 362,664, forward strand.
ATCACCGGGAGCACGAGCAGGGCATCGCGGCTCACGCCCTGGAAGTGCAGCGAGCCGAAGACCACGCCGTCGATCAGCGCGGCCCAGATCACCGGCAGCCTCGTGCGCAGCGCGCGGTAGAAGAAGGCCCGGAAGAACAGCTCCTCGGCCACCGGCGCGACCACGATCACGGCGAGCGCCAGGGCGATGCCCGCCACCGCGCCGAGCCGGTCGAGGTCGTCGAGGTTGCCCTCGTCGACGCCCAGCAGCGCGATCCAGCCCAGCTCGAAGCCGAGCATCAGCGCGAACGCGAGCGCCGTCCAGCCGACGGTGGGCCACAGCCGGCGTCGAGCGGATGCCGAAGTGCCAGCGCCGCGGGCGGCGCTTGAGCGAGGCGAACAGCAGCGCCGTGCCGACCAGGCAGCCGTCCTGGACGAGCAGCAGCACCAGCAGCGAGACGCCCGCCAGCGGCTCCGAGACGAGGCCGAGCAGGACGACCGGGATCAGCGGCGTCAGCGTCGCGATCACCACGCCGAAGCTGGCCACCAGCGCGACCGGCGCGTACCAGGCCGGCCAGCGCGGCCGGGCGGCGTCCGGCAGCTCGGGCGCCTGCGGCGGGCGCCTCACCGCAGGACCGCGACGAAGTCGAGCGCGCGCCTCGAGCGGGGCCTGGGCGCAGGGCGAAGTCGGCGGCCGAGATCGCCGGCGTGAAGCGGTCGTAGAACGGCTGGGTGATGCCGAGCGCGGGATGCACGCGGTCCCAGCCCGCCTTCAGCGCCAGCGCGTGCGCGCGCAGCTTGCGCGCGTGGAAGAGGCCGAGCAGCTGCACGTCGTCGAAGACCTGCTCGCAGAGCGCGCGGAACTCCTCGGCGCGGTACTCGCGCAGGTGCCAGGGGTTGTCGGACTTCTCGGCGCCAGGAGGCGCGAGCGTGAGCAGGTTCGGCGTCGAGACGTAGGCCGTGCCGCCCGGTCGCAGCATGCGCTGGAAGTGACGCAGGATCTCCGCCGGCTCTCGCACGTGCTCGATCGTCTGCAGGAACGTCAGCGCGTCGCACGGCTCGCCGTAGCTCTCGACGAGGTCGCGCACGAAGCGCACGCCGGGGCGCGAGTACTTGGCGCGCGCGTGCTCGTGGGCCTCGGGATTGGCGTCCACGCCGGTGACGCGGCGGGCGCGGCGGGCGAGCACGTCCACCCCGTAGCCCTCGCCGCAGGCCATGTCGACCACGTCGAGCCCGGCGCAGCGCGCCGCGACCCATTCATAGACCGCGAGGTGACGGCGAAACCAGTAGTTCTCGGCCGGCACGTCGGGCAGCGTGCGCTCGCCGGTGAGCTCAAGCGGGGGCACCCCCTCGGGCTGGTCGCGCTGTACGGCGTCGATCACGGCGTCGCAGGGTAGCCTTCCCGCCTCGATGCGGGAGCCGGAGACCATCCGCGAGGCCAATGTGCGCTACCACGACCTCGCCGCCGAGCACTACGACAGCAAGTGGGGAATCGACTACGGCGAGCTCGGTCAGTCGCAGGTGGTCGGCAAGCTGCGCAAGGCGCTCGGGCGCCGTCCGGAGCGCTTCGGGCGGGCGTTGGAGATCGGCACCGGCACCGGCTACTTCTCGCTCAACCTGATGCTGGCGGGGGTGATCGAGGAGGCGGTGGCGACCGACATCTCGCCGGGGATGCTGTCGGTCTGCGCCGAGTCCGCCGCGGACCTCGGCCTCGACGTCGAGACGGTCTGCTGCGAGGCCTCCGAGCTGCCCTTCGAGGACGACTCCTTCGACCTCGTCTTCGGCCATGCGGTGCTGCACCACCTGCCCGACCTGGCTGGATCCTTCCGCGAGTTCGAGCGCGTGCTGCGCCCGGGCGGCTGGGTGGCGTTCTGCGGCGAGCCGTCGCACTACGGCGATCGCATCGCGGCCGTGCCCAAGCGCGGCGCGCACGCCATGGCGCCGGTCTGGCGGGCGCTGATGGGCGCCGGCCCGCGCCGCAACGGCAATGGCAACGGCGGCACGCCCGACCCGACCCACGTCGAGGAGGCGCAGCTCGAGCAGGTCGTGGACGTGCACGCCTTCACGCCGGGCGACCTCTCCGACCACGCCCGGCGCGCGGGCTTCGAGCAGGTGCGCGTGCGCGGGGAGGAGCTGGCGGCGAGCCTCTTCGGCTGGGCCAACCGCACGCTCGAGGCCTCCGCCGACCCCGCCGAGGTCCCCTGGGCCTGGCGCGTCTACGCCTACCGCGGGTACCTGATGCTGCAGCGACTCGACCGCACGCTGCTCGAGCCGAGGCTGCCGCCGGCGCTGTTCTACAACCTGCTGGTCTCGGCGCGCGCGCCGGACTAGACGTGATCTCAGTGGGCGTCTGCCCGCTGTAACGGCCGGCGTACACAACTGTTACGTGCGGGTCTAGAGCCGTCACAGGCGATCGTCCACGCTTCCGGCACGGCGGAGGGTGAAGCGCCGAGGTGGCGCGATTGGCGGTCAACCATGAGTCCGGGGTCGCTCCTCGGATGGAGTTCGAGTCTCCCGCCCTCCGCAGAGAATCGCTGGTCCCGGTGAGTGACGAGGCGCGCAATGGCAGCGCCTGCGGGTCGCGCCCGCCCAGGTCGCAGCTCACCGGACCAGCTCAAGGCTTGTCGGCGATTCTCTTCGCAACTACGCTGTCAGGTGGATGGCATTCATTTCGGGGTCGCTCCCCGTTCACCCGCGGCCCGCCTTCATGGCGGGCCGTTTGCATCGGTGGCCGGCTATGCTGTGAGCACATGGTTGGCAGCCACTTCGGGGTCGCTCCCCGTTCACCCGCGGCCCGCTCTTAGAGGCGGGCCGTTTCTTTTGGTCGGGGCGCCGGCTGCTCTGTGCGGCGCCCCGGGTTGACGGTCTAGCTCGCTAGGCGCTGGGCGTTGTGCGCGGCGCGGGTGGCGAACACGAACTGGCCGACGCGGTGGATCAGACCGGCGGCATACAGACGCTCGATGGCGTCCTCGGTGTCGTGGGTCGGCGGTTCGTCGCCGCCGCTGGTCTGGCCGCTGGAGGTCAGCGAGCGCGTCAGCTCGTGCAGGCTCCAGAGGCCGGGGTGGTCGTGAACGAGCAGGTCGAGGAGCGCTTGATCGAGCGCCTCCTCGGCAGCGCCGGGCGCGACGCCCGGGTTAGGGTTGTGGAGCATGGGAAGTGTCCTTCCTGTGCCGGGCCCCGGGCGGTTACAGCCGCGCCGGGGCCGATTTGTGGTTTGACCACGATAGGTGGCAGCGCGGATGGAGCGGGGGCGGCGGCTAGACGGATCGGCGCGGCGGCGGGTGCGGGGCGCTCGCCTCGCGCACGACCCAGCCGAGCACGGCGTCGACGAAGGGGACCGGGCGGCGGGGAACGTCCTGGAGCGAGGCGGCGAAGGCGCGGCCGGAGGCGGCCAGGCGGGCCTCGCTCTCGAGCGTGTCGAGCACCTGGGCGGCCTCGGGGACGGAGGGGATGCGCCGCAGCCGTCGCAGGGCGCGGCGGGAGACGAAGCGCAGCCCCTCGGCGCGCGCGGCGGCGCGCAGCCAGGTGGCGGTGAGGACGAGCAGGGCGGCGCGCAGGACCCGCCGCAGGGCGACCTCGAGGCCAAGCCCGGCGACCAGCGCGAGCACGAAGACGCTGCCGGCGAGCAGGGCGGCGAAGGCCAGGCCAGCGCGCAGCGGGGCGGGATCGGGCCGGGAGACCGCCCAGGCCAGCGCCAGGAACGCCGCCACGCCAGCCAGCACGGGCCAGGTGGGGCGCGCGAGCAGCAGCGTGAACAGGGCCACGGCGGCAAGCGCCAGGAGGCGTGGGTCGAAGCGGGACCCGACCGGCGCCGCCCGCGTGGGCCCGGGCGCCGGCTCGTCCGGCGCCAGGGAGGGCTCCTCGATGGGGGTGGAGTCCCAGCGCGCCAGTCCGCGCCGGTAGACGAGCACCTGCACCACGCTCGCGAACACCGCCCAGGCGAGCAGCCCGACGGCGGTCAGGGCCAGCGTCTCGGCGTTGCCGATCTCGACCCCGAGGCGGTTGCCGATCGCGTCGTAGGCGCCGGCGTAGGCGTCGAGCCCGCCGGCGATCACCCAGATGAAGAAGGCCGTCTGCAGCGTGTTCTGCGCCAGCCGCAGGATGCCGCAGATCAGCATCTGCGCCCAGGCCGGGACCCCGCGCGCCTCCAGGCGGCCGAGCAGGGGCGCGGTCACCGCCTGCGTCAGCGGGACCCCGAAGCGCAGCGGCCCGATGATCGCGACGGTCTCGAGCATCGCGGCGGCGCTGGCCCCGTAGCTCTGGCGCAGGCCGCGGCGCTCAGCCACCCGCGCAAGGGCGACGCCGCCGGCGAGCGCGACCCAGAAGCCGCCGCTCGGTACGACGCGAGAGGCGAGGAAGGAGACCACGGCGACGTGCGCCGGCCCGGCCGCGGCAGCGGGTTCGGGGTCCGAGCGCACGGAAGGGCCCGCGATCGCCATACCGGCGACCGTAGCGGGCCTCCGCGGTCCGTCGGTCTGGGTCTACTGGGCTCCGGAGAAGCGCCGGAGGCCGGACTCGGCGATACGCCGTCCGAGATCGGCCACCTGCTCGTCGCTCATCTGGTCGGTGGGCAGACCGGCCTGCTCCAACTCCTCGCGCACCTTCGACACGCCCTGGATGAAGTCCAGCTTGGCGCCGAGCTTGACCATTACCGACTTGGCATGCTCGTCGTCGATTGCAGCACTGCCGTCCGCGGACGGCTTGAGGAGCCAGTTCTTGACCGCTTCCGCCTCGGCCAGCGTGAGATCGAGCACGATCTCGTGCTCTGCGACGACCTCGGGAATCCCGTTGCTCACGTCAGTCGACATGCGCCCACCATCGACAAGGCCTCTCGCTTCCTTGAGCCTTGGGCGAAAGCGGTTGGACGCCCGCCTCAGACGCGGTAGCGCTCGAGCGCCTCGCGGCGGGCGGCGGCGTGGTCGACGATCGGCTCGGGGTAGTCGCTGCCGATCCTGCAGCCGACCTGCTCCTGGACCTCCTCCGGCATCGTCCACGGCTCTCCCAGGTAGCGGTCCGGCACGTCGCTCAGCTCGGGCACGTAGCGGCGCACATACTCGCCGCGCGGATCGAACGTCTCCAGCTGGCGAGCCGGGTTGTAGATGCGGCGGAAGGCCGGCTGAGGGTCCACCCCCACGGAGGCGATCCACTGCCAAAGTAGACCGGGGGTGTTCCGGCCAAGCCGGATGTAGGGGGCGGGAGCCCCCTATGTTGGCCTCGTCGCCGTCCACGAGCAGGCGCATGAACCAGCGCTCGCCCCAGCGCCAGTCGATGCCGAGGTCCTTGGTCAGGAAGGAGCCGACCACCAGACGAGCGCGGTTGTGCATCCAGCCCTCGCGCCGCAGCTGGCGCATGCCGGCGTCCACGAGCGGGAAGCCGGTCTGGCCCTCGCACCAAGCGGCGAAGGGCCGCTTGGCGCGGCTCCACCTGATCTCGCCGCGGTAGCGCTGCTGGAACTCCGAGCGCGCGTTGCGGGGATGGTGCAGCAGCACGTGGGCGTAGAAGTCCCGCCAGCAGAGCTGGCGCCGAAAGGCCTCTGGACCGGCGCCGCGCGGGAGCCGCCGCTCGATCTCGCGCACCGAGACGCAGCCGAAGTGCAGGTAGGGCGAGAGCCGAGAGCTGCGGTCGCGGCCGAGCGCGTCGTGGTTGTCGGCGTAGTCGCGCACGTCGTCAGCCAGGAACGCGGACAGCCGCTCGCGTCCGGCCGCCTCGCCGCCCCGCGGCGGTTGCTCGAGCTCCTGCGTGAGGCCGAGGTCGGAGAGCGCCGGCAGCCGGCCCTCCTCCAGCGTCGACGGCAGCGGCGGGAGCGCTCGCGGCACGTCGAGCACGTCGCGGCGGGCCACCTGCCGCCAGTTGCGGTGGAAGGGGCTGAAGACCGTGTACGGCTTGCCGCTCTGCGTGCGCACCACGCCCAGGTCGTCCACGGCGTGCAGGCCGGGGTGGGCGACGAGCTCGACCTCGCGCAGCGCCCGCACCACTCGCTTCATGCGCCCGCGCGCGAACGGGCCACTGTCTGCGCTGCAATGGACCGCCTCGGCGCCCAGCTTGGCCGCGAGTGCCGGCAGCTCGCGCTCCGGCGCGCCGTGGCGAACCACCAGCCCCGAGCCGCGCGAGCGCAGCGAGCCGTCGAGGTCGGCGAGGCAGTCGAGCAGGAACTGCGTGCGCGGGCCGGAGGCGTGGCGACCGCGCAACAGGCGGTCGTCGAGGCAGAACACCGGCACCGCACGCTCGTGGCGATCGAGCGCGGCGTGCAGGGCCGGATGGTCGTGGAGGCGCAGGTCGCGCGTGAGCCAGAGCAGGGCGGTCATCCCCATCGGTACGCGGGGCGCGCCCGGCCGGACGAGTCGCACGCGGCAGTAGCCTTGACCGACGATGCCCGTCACACGTGAGCGCTTCCCGCTGTTTCCGCTCGGCATCGTGCTGCTGCCGGAGGAGGCGGTGCCGCTGCACATCTTCGAGCCGCGCTATCGCACGATGGTCGCCGAGTGCCTCGAGCGGGAGAGCGAGTTCGGGATCCTCTGGCTCGGCGAGGGCGGTCTGCAGGAGGTCGGCTGCGGGGCGCGCATCGAGCAGGTGCTCGAGGAGTTCGAGGACGGACGGCTGAACATCCTCGTGCGTGGCACCGAGCCCTTCCGCCTGCTGCGCAAGATCGAGGAACTCCCCTACCCCGCCGGCGACGTCGAGCTGCTCGAGGACGAGCAGGAGCCCGCCGCCGACGCCGAGGCTCAGACGACGGCGCGCGACCGCTACGCCGACCTCGTCGAGCGCGTGACCGACGAGCGGCCCGAGCCCACCGACCTCGCGGCACTCGACGCCTACGACATGGTGGCGACGGTCGAGCTCCCGCTCGAGACTAAGCAGGAGCTGCTCGAGCAGCGCTCCGAACGGCTGCGCCTGAAGGAGGTCGGCAAGCTGTTCAGCGAGGCGCTCGAGCGGATCGACCGCGCTGAGCGGATCGCCAAGCGGGCGCGCGGGAACGGCCGCGCGCACGGTTGAGCCGGCCGCGGCCGAAGGCGCGTGTGAGGTCGCGCAGGGAGGCGTCGAAGGCCGCCGGCAGCGAGCGCACCGCGGGAAACGCCTGCGGGTCCGCGTAGAGGCCGAAGGTGACCTGCGAGCGGTAGCTGAAGATGCCGATCGAGAGCGCGTGCCCGGCCGCGATCGGGACCACCGGGTGCGCCTCGATCAGCTCGGCGCCGAGCACGTAGAGCGGGAAGTCCGGGCCCGGGATGTTCGAGATCGTGAGGTTGTAGGTGCGCGGCGCGGCCACCGCGCGCGCCGCGACGGTGCGCAGCGGCGGCGGCAGCAACCCGAGCGCGTTGAACACCGTCTCGGCGCCGGCCGGACGGCCCGAGCGCTTGAAGGCGCTGGTGGCGCGATGGACGCGGCCCAGGCGCGCGGCCGCGGACGGCACGTCGAGCGGCAGGTCGACGAACACCATCGAGATGCGGTTGCCGAGGTCGCCGCGCTCGTCCTCGGCGCGCACGCTGACCGGCACCATCGTCTTCAGCGGTCGCGGCTGCTCGCCCCGCTCGAGCGCGAGCTGGCGCAGGGCGCCGGCCGCCAGCGCGAGGCAGACGTCGTTGTGGGTCACCGCCGCCGCGCGCTTGATCGCGCGCAGGTCGTCGCGCGCCACCGCGTAGCGCACGAGCGTGCGGCGCGGTCCGATGGTTCCGTTGAGCGCCGAGCTGGGGGCTGGACGCAGCAGGTCCTCGCCGGCGGCCAGCGCCGCCCGCCGCAGCGTGGCCCCGAGGCGCGCCGCCGAGCGTGGCTCGGTGGCCAGGCGCGCCGCGCCCGCGGACCGCCCGCAGCGACTCCCCCGCCCCGGCCGAGAGCGCGTCCGCGGCCAGGCGCGCCGCGCCGGGGCCACGCTCGGGCTGCCACGGCGCCGGCGGCTCGGCGACGGCGTCCGGGGTCAGGTCGAACAGCAGCAGCGCGACCTCGACGGCCGACTTGCCGTCCGCCAGCGCGTGGTGGAACTTGGCCATCAAGCCGACGCTGTCGCCGCTCAGGCGTGGCGCCAGCCGGATCTCCCACAACGGCGCGTCGCGCGGCAGCGGCACCGACAGGGCCCGGTCGCACAGATGCGCGAAGCGCTTGTCGTCGAGCACCGCATGGGACGGGCCGAGCGGCAGCACGTGTCGCGAGACGTCGAAGTGCGGATCGTCGACCCAGGAGGGCTCGCCGAGGCCGGCCGCGGGAAAGGCCAGCCGCCGCCGGAAGCGTGGCGCCCGATCGAGCCGAGCGGCGATCGAGCGGCGCAGGGCCTCCAGCGTCGGTGGCGACCCTCCCACCGGCACCCGCAGGGTGGCGCTCCATGCCACGTGCATGTGAGCGCCACCGATCTCCAATCTCAGGGACGAGCTATCGGGCGATCCTCAGCGGGCGCGCGCGGCGGTCACCGGCGCGCAACCAGCCTCCGCCAGCGCGCTGCGCAGCGCCCCGCGCCCGCGGTGGTGGAGCCCGTGGACCGAGCTCTCGGTCCGCTGCAGGCGCGTGGCGATCTCACCGGGCGAGAGCCCCACCACGTGCCGCAGGACCAGCACCTGTCGCTGCTCGTGCGGCAGGGAGCGCAGCGCCGCTCGCAGCGCCCGCAATCCCTCGCCGGGATCCTCGACCGGCCGGTCGGCGCGCACGTCGGCCATCGGGATCTGGCGACGTGCTCGCAGGTGGTCGATCGCCGCGTTGCGGGCCACGCGCGTCAGCCAGCCGGCGAACGGCACGCCCTGCGTCTCGTAGTGGCGCAGCTTGCGCGTGAGCTTCAGGAACAGGTCCTGGACCACGTCGTCGGCGTCGTCGCGGTTGCCGACGATGTGCGTCACGTAGCCACGCAGCTCGTCCGCATAGCGCACGTAGAGATAGTGCAGCGCCCCGGCGTCCCCGGCCTTGGCCGCGGCGATTGCCCGATGCAGCGTTTGGTCCTGCGAGTCCATCGATGATTCCCTCCTCGGCGGCGTTGGATTTGCGCCTGCAGAGGAAGGGCGTTCACTTGCGATGAACGATGTTCACGCCGTGGCGCCGGACCAGAGCACCTCCCCGCGCTCGACGGTGAAGTCCATGCGCACGCGGAAGCTCGGACCGAGCGCCCCGCTCTCCAGTCCCAGCTCGGCGCCGAGCGGGTGGCTCGCCAGCGGCGAGAGCTGGAGCCGGTGCGCGCCGAGCGCACGGGCGCTGAAGCTGCCCGGCACGATGCGCGCCGGCGCGGTCACGATCTGGAGCTGACTGGCGGCGCCGCCGCCGCTGGGATCGCGGAACTGGCGCAGGAAGATCTGCGGCACCTCCGAGTTCAGCATCGACCTCAGCGCCTTGCGCGACTCGCCCAGGTCCTCGAGCTCCTCGCGCGCCAGCGAGAGCGTCGTCAGCGAGGAGCGTGCCATGCCCACGAGGTCGTCGAGGTCGTCCGGGGTGGCCCAGTCGAGCAGCGTGCCCAGCAGGTTGGAGCGTGTGATCTCGAACAGCCGCTGACGGCTCGGATGCTCGGACCGGCCGTACTCGCCGATCGCGTGCGCATCGAGCTCGAAGCGCCGCGGCGGGCCCGAACCGCGCGCGCGGGTGACGCCATCGCCGGCGAAGCGCGGCCAACCCCAGTTCTTCGCGTAGCCGTAGACCTCGCGCCCGGAGGCGACCGAGATCGGATCGTCGAGCCACAGGTAGGGCAGGAAGACGCCGATCGCCGGCGTGCCCTCCGGCCCGCGGCAGCGCACCGGGATCCAGATCGCAGCGTGGCGCTCGGCGACCACGCCCATGTCGTCGAACGGCGGCGTCTGGGGCCGGATGCCGTCGATCAGGCCGAACGTGATCACCGCGTGGTCGAACAGCGGCGTGACGCGCACGACGCCGCCCGAGGGCTCGTCGAAGACCTTGCGGCAGAGCGCCTCCAGCCGGTCGCGGTCGCAGCGAGCCCAGAAGCCGTAGAGGGTGGTGCCCTCGCACAGCAGCGGGCCGGGCGCGTTGGTCAGGCCGCCGTACTCGACGTAGGCGGCGCCGGACGCGGGGCGCGCCGCGCGCCGCACCGCCAGCGGCTCGCCGGCGGCCGCGATCAGCGCCGCGGCGGCGGCGCGGCCCGACTGCACGGCGGCCTCGACGCTGCCGGCGTTGACCGGCGTGCGCGTCCAGTCGCCGGCGAGCACGAGGTTCTCGAAGCCCGAGTCGCCGGGCGCCAGCCGGTGCTTGGTGCTGCCCGCGGGCGTCAGCACGTAGCGCTCGCTGCCGCTCGTGTTCGCGCGCCAGAACTGATCCTCGAGCGAGCCGCCCGTGCGGCCGTCCGCCCCCACCAGCGGGGAGCCGGCCCGTCCCCGAACAGGCGGGTGACGAGCCCCTGCGCGTTGGCGCGCACGGCCGCCGTGGCGGCGGCCGGCTCGGGCGCCTCGGGCGCCTCGGGCAGGGTGCCGCAGAGGTAGGCGACCCGGCGCAGGGCCGAGCCCGCCGGCCAGTCCTCGCGCTCGACCAGGTGCGTCATGTCGCAGGAGGTGTCGAACGGCTTGGCCAGGCCACCCGCGATCCCGCCCTCGCCGCCGACCCCGGGGACCTCGCCCTCGTCACCGAGCCAGAGCTGCAACGACTGGGTGGCCACGGTGCGCGAGGCCGCCAGCATCGCGGCGAAGCGCTCGTTGGCATCCGCCAGCTCGGTGCACAGCGGCTCCAGCGCGCCGACGGAGATGCCCAGCACAACGGCGTCGAAGTCCTGCCCGCGCCGCAGTGTGCGCGGGCCGCGCCCGAGCGGGTCGGCCACGCGCTCGAGGTCGACGTCCTGGTCGCGCAGGCGCTCGCCCTGCTCGAGCTGGTCCCAGAGCGGCTCGGCCGGCCAGCACGGCTGTCCGCCGACGTCCACCAGCGGCTCGTAGCCCTCGCCGCGCACGGTCGCCTGCTCGATCACCTCCACGGCGTCGACCGCGCGCCCGTCCTCGGACACGCCCAGGCCGCTGACGTGGTGAAAGAAGCGAAAGCGCACCCCGCGCCGCTCCAGCGCCAGGTAGAGCGGCGCGAAGATCACGTCGCCCATGCCGCCCTCCATGCGCAGCATCAGCGCCCCGTCGTGGCCGAAGAGGATCCGGAAGAGGTTCTCCACCGCCATCCCCGCCGCCACGTTGGGCTGGCCCGGGTCGCCGTCCTCGTAGGCGAAGGCGAGGTCGTAGAGCACGCGCAGGAACGACAGCTCGAGCGAGTCCTCGAACTGCACGCGCGGCGCCAGCCAGGCGCGGAAGTCGAGCTCGTCGAGGCGCGCGATCGCGTCCGGGTCGAAGTCGCCCGGCGGCTTCAGCAGCTTGTCCTCCACGATGCCTGTCAACAGCGCGGCCCAGACGTCGAGCAGGCGGTTGAGCACCCGTAGCTCGAACGGCGGGCCACCGGGCAGCGCACGCTCGACCAGCGCCTGCGCCTTGACGGCGGTCCGCAGCAGCCGGGCTGTCTCGCGTAGCGCGCGACCGTCGTCGGCCGGAGAGGCGCGCGCGACCGCCGCAGCCAGCTTCAGCGCCGCGGGCACGGCCGCCCAGCCGTCGTCGGCGTCGTCGAGGAAGTCGTCCCAGGCGCGCAGCAGCCGCCCGGTGATCCCGACGGTGGGATCGTCGGGCGCGGTCTGGGGCACGTGCGTCAGCGGCTGAGACGGGAGCTCCGCCGACCACGAGCGCAACCCGGCGTCGCCGTCGCGATCCCAGAGCACGAGTCGCTCGATCGGGCTGAAGGCGCTCGTCCAGGGCCGTGCCGGCGCCTGGTCGCCGAGCTCCTCGTAGGCGCGGCGGATGAGTCCGAACGCCTCGCGGTAGAAGCCGAACCAGACGTGCAGGCCGTGCTCCTCGATGCGCTGATCCCTGGACGCGCGCCGCCCGCTGGCGCCCTTGCCGCCGAGCCGCCAGCCAGGCTGCAGCACGGTGACCTCGTAGCGTTCGCGCAGCGCCGGCGTCGCGGTCAGCTCGAAGGCGGCGGCCAGCGAGCCGGCGCCGCCGCCGAGCACCAGAACTCGCTGCCTAGCCTCTGCCGGGCTCAGAGTTCGAGCTCCCAGCGCAGCTCGTCCTGGGGGCCGGGGTCATAGGCGCAGAAGGTACCGGTGCGCACGGCGCGATCGAGGTGTCCGCCGAGCGACGGGTCCTCCGCTTCGATGCGGCCGATCGCCTTGCGGATCGCGCGGGTGGCGTTGACCCGCGCCCGCTCGGCCGCCGAGGCGGCGACGCGGTCGCGTCCGCCGAGACCGACCGCGGCGGCGAGCTCCTCGACGATCGCGGCGTGCTCGGCACGTGCCTGGGCGCCGCGCTCCGGATCGTTGAAGCGCTCGGCCTCGGCGATCTCGTGCTCGAGATCCTCCAGTCGCACGCGGTAGGCGCGCTTGGCTTCGCGATCGAGCAGCGCGCCGGCGTGCTCGGAGGCGAGCGACAGCTCCGCCACGCCGCCGGCCGGCACCGGCTCGGCGGGCGCGCTCGTCAGCTCCAGCACGTGCACCTCGGCGCGTGGCTCGCCGAGCAGTCGCGCGAGGTAGCGCAGGCCCTTGGTGTCGTTGAAGTGGAACTCACCGGCCGCTGAGCGCAGCGTCCAGACCTGGCCGCTGCGGCGTAGCTCCGCGCGACGTACACGCTCGGCGCCAGCGCGCTTGGGGCGGTCGGCCGCGGCAGCGCCGTGTCCGGCGGCGGCGGCGGCGCGGGCGTGCGGCAACACCGCCAGCACGGCCGCTGCGCGCTCGTGCTTGCCCAGCGACTCCGCGCGCCGCTCGATCTGGGCCGCGCCGAGCCGGCGGCCCTCGGCCTGTGCGGTCTCCAGCAGCGCACGTGCGCGCTCGGCGTCCCCGGGAGCGCCGCGCTCCAGGCGCAACGCCGCCTCGTCGAGCGCCGCTCGCGCCAGCCAGATCGGTGCGCCGGCGCGGCGATAGCGCTCGCTCGAGGCGGCCAGTCGTCGTTCGGCCTCCTCGTAGCGGCCGAGCAACGTCGCCAGCCGGCCCAGCGCGTGGTCGACGTCGCCCCATGCGCTGATGCCCGTGTAGGCGATCTGCGCGCCGTAGGCCTCCAACCGCTCGTAGAGCGCCTCGGCGCGATCCGCGTCGCCGACGCCGACGCAGACGTGCGCCCAGATCACGTGTCCCGCCAGCCAGGTGACGTCGTGCGGCAGCTCGGCCAGCGACTCCGCCAGCAGCAGCTCGGCGGCCCGCTCGCGCAGCTCGCCCTCGACGCAGGCGAGCGCGAGCAGCGCCCGGAAGGCGGGAATGCCGGGGTTGTCGCGCACGGTGGCGGCGATCATCGGCTGCAGCTCCGCCAGCCGCCCCTGCTCGTGGCGGACGTTCATCAGCTGCGTGGCGTGGAACGAGCGGGCATCGGGCTGCCCACTCTCCAAGCCGAGCGCCAGCGCCTCGCCAGCGAGGCGCTCGGCGGCGTCGAGCCGGCCGGCGACGATCGCCAGGTTGGCGTCGTCGTAGCAGGCCAGCCAGCGTGCGGTCGGCTCGCCGAGCCGCGCCGCCAGCGCCTTCTCGCGCTCGACCGCCCGCCGCGCCTCCTCCATGCGCGCGGCCTGGACGAGCGCGACGCCATGCCAGTGGATCGCCTTGAACTGCGCCAGCGGATCGCCCAGCTGGTCGGCGATGCGCACGCTCTCGTCGGCGCCCTCCAGGCGCTCGTCGAGCGTCTCCGGGATCCACACCGGCACGAAGCGAGCGCTCAGCACCTGGCAGAGCGTGGGCGGGTCCCCGAGCCGGCGGGCGAGCGCCACGGCCTCGTCGCTGAGCGCCTTGCGACGCTCGAAGCCGGGCGCGAAGCTCAGCTCGGACGCCAGCGTGGCCAGCAGCAGCGCGCGCTCGCGCGAGTCGCCCGTGCCGACGGCCTCGAGCGCGGTGCGCAGGATCGCGATCCGCTCCTCGTCGACGACGCCCGACGCGCTCACGAAGCCGCGCGTGTTCGCCAGCGCCGCCGCCACCACCAGCTCGGTCTCCCCGAGCCGCTGCGCCAGGCGCGCCGCGTCGAGCAGCGTCTCGCGGAAGCCGGCGTCGCCGCGCTGGCGACGGGCGGTGCCGAGGCCGATCAGCAGCTCGGCGCGACGCCGATCCTCGCTGGCCCCGGCCGCCTCGTGCAGCTGCAGCGCACGCGTGTGCCAGCGGATCGCCGCGTGCGGCTCGAGCTGATCCAGAGCGTGGCGCCCGGCCAGCTCGGCCCAGCGCAGCGCCCGCTCGGGATCGGGCGGCGCCGCCTCGCGCCAGTGGTGGGCCAGCGCCGCCGCCCTGGGACCGGGGCGCGTCTCCACCCGCCGCTCGAGGTCTTCAGCGACGCGGCGGTGCAGGAGCCCGCGCCGAGCGGCGCCCTGCTGCTCGTAGAGCGTGGTCCGGATCAGTGCGTGACGGAACGTGAAGCGGCCGGGCCAGTCGCCGGCGGGCACGATCAGCTTCGCGGCGACGGCGCTGTCGACGGCCGTCGCGAGGCGAGTGGCCAACGTGCCCGCGTCGGCCGCTTGCAGCTCGGCGACCGCGCCGAGCGCGTCGAGGTCGAACTCGCGTCCAATCACGGCCGCGGCGCCGAGCACCTCCTCCACGTCCGGCCCGAGCCGGGCGGCGCGAGCGGCGATCAGCTCGCGCACGGTGGGCGGCGCCGGCAGTGTGTCCGCGCTCGCCAGCTCTCCGGCCGCGCGGCGCAGCGCCGCGCGATCGCCGAGGCTGCGCAGCAGCTCGCCGGCGAACAGCGGGTTGCCGCCGGTGTCGCGATGCAGAGCGCCGGCGAACGCCCGCTCGCGCTCGTCGAGCGTGCCGCCCGCGGCCTCCTCCACGAAGGCGGCGATCTGCTCGTGCTCGAGGCCGGCCAGGGGGAACTCGTGCACCCGCTCGTCACGGCGCAGCTCGGCCAGCGCGTTCGCCGAGCCCTGGCCCTGGGCGTTGTCGGGGCGATAGCCGGCCAGCACCAGCAGCCGCAGCGGCCCGGGCGCCATCAGCAGGTGACGCAGCAACAGGACGGTCGGCTCGTCGGCCCATTGCAGGTCGTCGAGCACCAGCAGCAGCGGCGCCTGCTCGGAGGCCGCCGTCAGCAACGACGCGATCGCGGCGAACAGCAGGTAGCGCTCGCCCGCGACGCCAGGCGGCCGCTCGTCGGGCGCCAAGCGCTGGTCGAGGACGGGCACGAGGGCGGCCAGCTCGCGTGCCCCGGCGGACGGGATCTCGGTGCCGGCGGGGCTGTGCTCGACGTAGTGCGCGAGCGCCTCGGCGAACGGCTGGTACGGAATCCCGACGCCCTCGTCGCTGCGCCCGTAGAGCACCACCGCGCCGGCGACGTGCGCGGCGACGGCGGCCTCGGCGGCCAGGCGCGTCTTGCCGATGCCGGGCTCGCCGGCCAGCAGGAAGGCGCTGCGATCTCCGCTGCCGAGCGTCGCCAGCTGGTCGCGGATCGCGGCGAGCTCCCGCTCGCGGCCGACGAACGGCCAGCGACCACGATCGGGGCGCAGCGCGTGCGGCAGCGGGACGCCCGCCAGCGGATCGAGCACGAGCCGCCAGGCGGCGTGCTGATCGGCGCCGGCGATCCGACGCTGGAAGGCGTGTCCGGCGCCGGCCAGCACGCGCACGACCTCGCCCACCAGCACCTCGCCGCGCTGCGCTTGGCGCGACAGCTCGAGCGCCTCGGCCGTGGCCGGTCCGGTCAACTCGCCGTCGCGCCGCACCACGCCGCCGTGCGACACGCCGATGCGCGGCGCCCGTCCCTCACGGGCCCGCTGCTGCGCCAGGACGGCGGCATGCAGGGCCGCGCCGACGCTCTCGAACACCGCCAGCAGCGCGCCGTCGCGCTCGGCGAGCTCGCCTACGTGCCCGGCGAGGGCCGCCTGCAGGGCCGCGGGCGTGCAGTCGACCGCCACCGACACGACCGTCGCCGTGCGTTCCCGTGGCGTCGTTCCCTCCTCGAGCGAGGCCGATCCATGGCGATCCTGGTTGATCACGATGAGAGGCGCCCGGGGCCAGGCGCGTACGGCCAACCTAAGGGTGACTCACCGGGCAGTCAAGGCTCACCGCGTTGTCATAGACAAATGTGCTTATGAGTCTGTGACTTTGCACTGAAAATCAATCAGAAGCCGCTGCGTGGTCAGCGCTATGCCCCTTCCGTTCAACTCGCGAGGACCGCTGAGCCTCCGCGACGCGGGTCGCCACCGCCGGAGAGCTCGCCGCTCCGGGCTCGCGCCACCGCCTGCACGCCGCCGAAGAAGAGGTTGCGCTCGCTCCAGCGCCGGACCCGCCAACCGTGCCGCTCGAGCCGCTCCAGGGCGGCCTCGTCGATGCCGGGCTCGGCGTCGACGACGCCGTCCTCGACGTGCAGCCGGGGTGCCGAGACCGCCTGCTCGGCCGCGAGACCGCGATCGACCACCGCCAGGATCGTCTGGATGATCGCCGAGCGGATGCGGTTCGAGCCCGCCGACCCGAGCGCCAGCTCGGGCGCCCCGTCGCGCAGGACGACGGTCGGCGCCATCATGCTCGGCACGCGCGCGCCGGGCTCGTGCAGATGGAAGCCGAGCGGGTTGAGATCGTGCTCGCCGAGCATGTTGTTCAGGTGCATCCCGGTCTGAGGCACCACCACGCCCGAGCAGGACCCGTTCGAGCAGGTGACCGTGGCGCAGCCGCCGTCGGCGTCCATGACGGCGATGTGGGTCGTGTTGCCCAACCGCGAGCGGACCTCGCTGGCGACCGCGTCGAGCGCCTCGTCGGCGAGGAAGCGCTCGAGGTAGCCGTCCTCGCCCAGGCCCCCGAGGAAGTCGGCGTCGCGGGCGCGGTTGGTGGAGGCGATCACCTCGGCCACGGTCGCCGCGTCCGGAGCGGGGTCGAGCCGCTCCATGATCCCGAGCGCGTCGGCGATCAGGATGCCACCCGAGGACGGCGGCGGGTTGGTCAGCACCTCGCGCCCGCGGAAGCGGGCGCGAGCCGGCTCGCGCTCGATCGGCGCGTAAGAGCGCAGATCCTCGGGCGTGATCAGGCCACCGCGCGCGAGCACCCATTCGCTCACGGCGGCTGCCACGTCGCCGTCGTAGAGGAAGTCGGGCCCCTCGGCGCCGAGCCGCTCGAGCAGGTCGCCGAGCTCGGGCAGGCGAATCGTGTCGCCCTCGCGCAGCAGACGATCGCCGGGGGCGTAGATCGCGGCGCACTCCGGCGTCGAGCGGATGATCGGCTCCAGCACCTCGAACAGGAAGGCCTGCAGCGGCACCACCGCCACGCCCTCGTGCGCGGCCCGGGCGGGCGCCGCGACGAGATCGGCCAGCGGCAGGCTGCCGAAGCGCTCGAGCGCCTCCGCGAGGCCGCGCGTGGTGCCGTAGACCCCGCAGGACGAGGGACCGACGTTGAAGCGCTGGACCGCGTCGGCGGAGAAGTGGACGTCGATCGGCAGCAGCTCCGCGGGCGTCGCCGTGGCACCGGCGCCCGGCGCGGCCACGAAGAAGTCGAGCAGGTGATCCTCGCCGCCGGCGGTGTGGACCAGCATGAAGCCGCCCGCGCCGGGACCGGTCAGCGGCGACTCGGCCACGAACGACATCAGCACGGCGCCCACCGCCGCGTCGACGGCGTTGCCACCGGCGCGCAACACGTCGGCCCCGGCCTGCGCCGTGAGCGGATGACCGCCTGCGACGACGCCCCTCATGCGGGGCACCCTAGCCGTGGTCAGCGGTGAGGGATGAACTCAGGCACGTCGACGTCCATCAGCGATCCGCTGCTGCGCACGGGCTCGCGCCCACGCCGCACGCGCGGCTCGGCGTCCGCCGGGATGCGGCGGTCGTCGCTGCGCGGCGACGAGCGTGGCTGCGGGCGATCGCCGTAGCCGGTGGCCACGATCGTGACCCAGACCTGATCCTCGATCTTCTCGTCGACCATCGCACCGAAGATGATGTTGGCCTCCGGGTGCGCCGCGTCGGCGACCGCCTTGGCGGCTTCGTTGACCTCCCACAGCGAGAGGTCGCGACCGCCGGTGATCGACAGCAGGATCGAGCGAGCCCCCTCGAGCGAGGTCTCCAGCAGCGGGGACTCGATCGCGTGCTCGACGGCGTCCATCGCACGCGTCTCGCCCGTGCCCATGCCGATCCCGAGCAGCGCCTGCCCGGCCTCCGCCATGATCGTGCGCACGTCGGCGAAGTCGAGGTTGATCAGGCCCGGGAGGGTGATCAGGTCGGACACGCCCTGCACGCCCTGGCGCAGCACGTCGTCGGCGACGCGGAAGGCGTCGACCATCGAGGTGCTGCGGTCGAGCACCTGCAGCAGCCGCGCGTTCGGGATCACGATCAGCGTGTCGACCTCGCGGGCGAGGTCCTCGACGCCCTGATCGGCCTGCGCGCTGCGGCGCACGCCCTCGAAGGTGAACGGCTTGGTGATGATGCCGACCGTGAGCGCGCCGACCTCGCGGGCGATGCGCGCCACCACCGGCGCGGCGCCCGTGCCGGTGCCGCCGCCGGCGCCGGCGGCGACGAAGACCATGTCCGCGCCCTTGAGCATGCCCTTCAGCTCGTCGTACTGCTCCAGCGCGGCGGTGCGGCCCAGCTCGGGATTGGCACCCGCGCCGAGCCCGCGCGTGGAGTCGTCCCCGATGTGCACGCGGCGCTTGGCCGACGAGCCCTCGAGCGACTGCATGTCGGTGTTGACGGCGATGAACTCGACGCCCTCGACGCCGGCCGCGATCATGCGGTCGACGGCGTTCACGCCGGCGCCGCCGACGCCGACCACGCGCAGCACCGGCTCGGCGTGACCGCCCTGGACGGGCATGACCGGTGGCAGCGGCTGCGCCTCCGGCGCGGCGGCGGGTGCCGGTGGGGTCGGTGCGTGATCGAGGATGTTCTCGGGGATGTCCGCCGAGAAGACGCTGCGCAGACGCTCCTCGGGGGTGGGGACGCCGTCGTAGCGGCTGGCGCCCGAGCGCTGGCGCTCGCCGGCCGGCGAGGCGGGCGCGGGACGCGGCGAGACGGGCTCCTCTGCGCGTTGCGAGGTGGACTCCGCGTGTGGCGGGGCGGGCTCCGCCCGCTGCTGTTCGCGCTCAGCCGCCCCCTGCTCCTCGTCCGTCTTGCGGAACAACTGGGCCAAGGGCCCCTCGCGCATGCTCGCCCGCTTACCGCTTGCCATTCGCCAGGACCTCCTCCGCCAGTTGCCGGTAGGCGTATGCCGCCTTGCCGTCCGGGTCGTACTTCAGTACGGACATGCCCTTCACCGGCGCCTCGGCGAAGCGCACGGTCTTGTTGATGCGGGAGGCGAAGACGCGATCGCCGAAGTTCTCCTCGAGGATCTCGATCGCCTCCTTGGCATGCACGGTCCGGTTGTCGACGAGCGTGGGCAGGATGCCCTCGATCTCGATCTCGGGATTCAGTTCTTCGCGCACCATGGAAAGGGTGTTCTGGAGCTGGATCAGCCCGCGCATGGACAGATACTCGCATTGGACGGGGACGATCACCTTGTGGGAGGCCGTCAGCGCGTTGATCGTGAGCAAGCCGAGGCTCGGCGGCGTGTCGATGAAGACGAAGTCGTAGTCCTCCTCGATCTTGCTGAGCGCCTTCTTCAGCGAGCGCTCGCGGCCGATCATGGTGGACATCGCGATCTCGGCGCCGGCGAGGTCGATCGAGGCGCAGGCGACGTCCACCTCGCGCTTGCGGATGATCTCGCGGATCGACACCTGGTGCACGAGCACGTCGTAGATCGACGTCTCGAGCGTGTCCGGGTCGATCCCCTGGCTCATCGTCAGGTTCGCCTGCGGGTCGAGGTCGACGCAAAGGACGCGGTTGCCCCGCTCGACGAATGCCGCGGCGAGGTTGAGGGTGGTCGTCGTCTTCGCCACCCCACCCTTCTGGTTGGTGAATGCGATCACCTTGGCCGTGGGCGTCACGGGGGCCTCCGGTTCCTTGGCGGGCGCCGGCTCGGCGGACGCGCCATTCGCGGACTTGCGGTCGAACAGTCCCATTACGGGAGCCCTATTCGCACGCGCGTGCACGATTCCTTCCAATGCGTCCGTCCGACTCGCGCTTCGCGAGCCGGCCCGAAGCGGCGTCCGTACCCTTGACGCGACCTATGAACGGGCTCTTCGACAGGCGGCTGATCGTGGTGGTCGGCAAGGGCGGGGTCGGCCGCACGACCGTGGCCGCCGCACTCGGGCTGGCCGGCGCGCGCGCCGGCAAGCGGACGATCCTCGCCGAGGTGGCCGAGCAGGAGCGGCTGGCGGCGCTGTTCGGGGTGTCTCCGCTCGGGCACGAGGAGGGCGAGCTGAGCGAGGGGCTGTACGGGCTCTCGATCAACCCCGAGCGGGCGATGTCCGAGTGGCTGCGCTACCAGCTGCGCTCCGGCGCGCTGGCCGGCGCGCTCGGCCACAGCCGCATCTTCGGCTTGCTGACCGCGGCCGCCCCGGGCGTGTCGGAGCTGGTCACGATCGGCAAGGTCTGGGACATGGCGCAGCTCGAACGGCGTACCGGCGGCTCGAGCTTCGACCTCGCGATCGTCGACGCGCCGGCGACCGGACACGGCCTGGCGCTGCTGCGCGCGCCCTCGACCTACCGCGCGATCGCCCGCGTCGGGCCGGTCGCGCGCCAGGCCGGGATCGTCGCCGACTTCCTCGCCGACCCCGCGCAGACCGCGGTGGTCGCGGTCGCGCTGCCGGAGGAGCTGCCGGTCAACGAGACGCTCGACCTGGAGGGTCGCCTCGACGCCGAGCTCGGCCGCGGCCTCGACGCGATCG
The DNA here is from genome assembly GCA_963734165.1 of uncultured Thermoleophilaceae bacterium. Lineage (GTDB taxonomy): Bacteria > Actinomycetota > Thermoleophilia > Solirubrobacterales > Thermoleophilaceae > JACVRW01. The sequence continues at coordinate 383,266 of CAVTFZ010000001.1, forward strand.
TCGTCAACGCCATCGAGCCGGAGCGCTTCAGCGCGGCCGAGGCGGAGGAGCTCGCCGCGTTCGACGGGCGCGGCTCCGCCAGCGCGCAGGCGGCCGTGGCCGCATCGCTCTCCGAGCGGCGGCGTGCCGCCGCCCAGCACGGGCAGGTCCGGCGCCTGCGTCGCGCGGCCACCGCGCCGGTGACGACGCTGCCGCTGCTGGCCGAGCCGGAGCTGGGTCTCGACGAGCTCGAGCGCCTCTCGCGCGAGCTGGAGGGACGCCTGTGATCGACGCCTGGCTGCGCCGCAAGGACGTCGTCGTCTGTGCCGGTTCCGGCGGCGTCGGCAAGACGACCACCTCGGCGGCGATCGCGCTCGGCATGGCGGCAAGGGGCAAGAAGGTCGCTGTCGTCACGATCGACCCGGCGCGGCGGCTGGCGAACGCGCTCGGGCTGCCCGAGCTCGGCAACGAGGAGCGCCAGGTCGAGGTCGACGTCAAGGGCGAGCTGTGGGCGATGATGCTCGACGCCAAGCGCACCTGGGACGACCTGATCGAGCTGCACGCGCCCGACGAGCGCACGCGCGAGGCAGTGCTCTCCAACCGCATCTACCAGGAGCTCTCCAACGCGGTCGCCGGCTCGCAGGAGTACATGGCGATGGAGAAGCTGCACGAGCTGCACCAGGAGGGCCGCTACGACCTGATCGTGCTCGACACGCCGCCGAGCCGCCACGCGCTCGACTTCCTCGACGCGCCGCGCCGCCTGGCGACCTTCATCGACTCCCGCTCGCTGCAGTTCTTCACCGCCCCCGGCCGCTTCGGCATGAAGCTGTTCGGTCGCGGCACCGGGATGCTGTTCTCGGTCATGCGCCGCGCGAGCGGCATCGACATGCTCGAGGACCTGTCGAGCTTCTTCCGCTCCTTCGGGTCGATGACCGACGGCTTCCGCGAGCGCGCCGAGCGCGTCAGCGCGCTGCTGGCCAGCGACGCCAGCACGTTCGTGCTCGTCACCTCCCCGCGCCAGGGCGCGATCGACGAGGCGCTGTTCTTCCACCGCCGCCTGATGGAGGCCGACCTGCCCTTCGCCGGGGCGATCGCCAACCGCGTGCGCACCGCCGGCGAGCCGGCCTCCGAGGCGGAGCTGAACAAGCTGCTCGGCGACGACCTCGCCCGCAAGGTCCTGCGCACCTACGACGAGGACCGCCAGCTCGCCGAGCGCGACAGCCACAACCTCGCCGGCCTGCGCCGCCGCCTACGGCGCCGTCCTCTGCTCGAGGTCCCCGACCTCGATGGCGACGTGCACGACCTCGCCGGCCTGGAGCGCATGAACGCGCACCTGTTCGGCGCCGGCGGCTAGATCGGCGCGGAGAAGTCCTCGGGGTCGTCGAAGCCCCAGTCGGAGGAGGGCGTGACGCCGTCGAGCGTCTGCTGGACCGGCTCGCTGGCGACGACGGGCACGGGATCGGCCATGCGCTGGACGCGGATCGGCTCGTCCACGGACGGCTCGGCGACCAGGGCCGGCACCTCGGCGGTGTCGGCCTCGGACACGGGCTCCTGCGCGGCCTCGGGCACGGGCTCCCGCGCCTCCGCCCGGCGCGTGTCCCGCGCCGCGAACTCGAACGGCTCCCGGGACTCCAGCAGGATGTCGTCGGCGACGCCCTTCAGGTCCGGGTCGAGGTAGCCGCAGAGGATGTCGCGCAGCAGGGCGCGCAGATGGCGTTCGAGCTCGCTCACCAGCGCGTTCGGAGACTCGACGCGGATGCTCTCGTCGAGTTGTCCGGCGCCGCCCATGACGAAGCGCTCCAGCGACACCGCCAGCTCGACCTTGCGCTGCACCTCGCGGCGCTGGCCCTCCTCGGCGCACAGCGCCGCCACGCGCAGCGCCAGGCTCGCCTGGCCCGCGTCGGTGGTCGCGGCGAGCAGGGCGCGCAGGGCGAGCAGGTAGTCCGACAGCGCCTCCGCGGCGGTCAGCCGCGAGCAGCCCATCTCGAAGCGCGCCAGCGCCCAGCTCGTCACGCCGTCGCTCAGCTCCTCGTCGCAGAGGCGCACGAGGTCGCGCAGCTCGTCCTGGTCGCCGTCGGCCAGCGCCCAGTCCTCGCCACGCGCCGGGCCGCCGCTGGCGAGAGCGACCGCGGCCCAGCGGGCGTCCCCCGCCCGCCACCAGCCGACTTGACCGAGGCTCACGGCCCCCGGCTTGAACAGTCGCATCGCGGTCACCAGCCGCGTGAAGCGCGCGGTCGCGGCGGCCGCGCGCAGCGGCTCGGACGGCGTGGTGTCGCGCTCCAGCACGCAGACCGCCTGAGGCAGCACGCCCCCGTCGGCCCAGGCCGCCTCCGGCGGCAGCCCGGCGCGCTCGCCGCGCAGCAGCGACAGGCCGTCGCCCAGGTCGACCGACTCGGGCTCGAGCAGCACGCCGTGCAACGGCGCCACGACGCGCGTGTGCACGACATCGCGGTAAAGGGTCTGCTCGAGCTCGGCGTACAGTCGCTCGAAGCGCTGCTCGGGGAAGCCGAAGTCGGTCGCGTCCTCGTAGAGCCGCTCCAGCATCGCGCGCAGGGCGGGCTCGGCGCGGTCGCCGGACATCCCGTTGACGCGCAACCACAGGGTCGCGCCGGCGCCCAGCTCGGCGCCCGCTCGCCGGCAGGACTCCAGGGCGCGCAGGCCCTCCCAGCGCGCGGCGACGAACTCGGCGGTGCGGGGGCGGTAGCGATAGAGGGTCGGGCCGCGCTGGTCGCCCTCGTCGACGACGTCGAACTCGATCTCGCCGCCCTCGCGCAGCGCGTCGGTGAGCAGCGCCGCGGCCTCGAGGGCGAAGTCCCGCAGGGCGGCGTGGAGGGCGCGGTTGCGCATGTGGGCGAGGTTCGCCCCGGACGCGCATGATCCTCCCCTACCGTGGTAGGGGACCGAGGGTGGCCGCGTTGCGCACAGCTGGCATGACCGGGCTCCCCGCCGCCTACGAGCACTGCCGTCGTGCCCACCGGCGTCACGACCCGACGTACTACCTCGCCACGCGTCGCCTGGCGGCGGACGTGCGGCCCGCGGTCCACGCGCTGTACGCCTTCGTGCGCTCCGCCGACGAGCTGGTCGACGGCCCCGGCCGCGCCGCCGTTCCGGCCCAGCGTCTCGCCGCCCTCGATCGCCGCGAGCGGGAGCTGCAGCGCGCGCTCGCGGGCGCGCCCGCCGTCGACGCGGAGGTGGCGGCGCTCACCGACGCGGCCGTCCGCCATCGGCTGCCGCTGAGCGAGCTGGGTCGCTACTTCGACTCCATGCGCGTCGACTGCGCGCCGGTGCGGATGCAAACGTGGACCGAGCTCGAGCGCTACATGCAGGGCAGCGTCGGTGCGGTGGCGCGCATCCTCGCGCCGCTGGTCGGCTCGCCGCCCGAGCGCCAGGACGCCTTCGTGGCGCTCGCGCTCGCCTTCCAGCTGACGAACTTCATCCGCGACGTGCGCGAGGACTGGGAGCTCGACCGCGTCTACCTCCCGCGCGAGGACCTCGACCGCTTCGACGTGACCGAGGAGCAGATCGCCCGCCGCGACGCCACGCCCGGCTTCCGCCGGCTGCTCGCGCTCGAGGTCGGGCGCGCCCGGGCCCTGTTCCGCGCCTCGGAGCCAGTCGCGGAGGTCGTCGCGCCCCAGACCCGCCGTGCGCTGCGACTCGCGCGCGGCGTCTATGTCGGCGTGCTCGATCGCGCCGAGCGGATCGGCTTCGACGTGCTCGGCCGCAGCACGAACCCGACGCCGTGGCAGCTGGCGGCAGCGGTCGCCGGCGGCCTGCGGCGATGACCCGTCGCGCGACGCTGCGCGGCCCCGAGCGCAGCTCGCTCGAGGGCACCCGCGCCGACGTCCTGATCTGCGGCGCGAGCTTCGCCGGCCTGGCCGTCGCACGCGAGCTCGCCGGCAGCGGCGCGAACGTGCTGCTCGTCGATCGCTACGAGGTCGGCGAGCGCGCCACGTCCGCCTGCGCCGCCCCGCGGCCGTGGCTGGAGGCGCTCGGGCTGACGGCGGCGATCCGCCAGGACATCCCCCACATGAGCTTCCACACCCCACACGGCTCGGTGCGCTACCGGCTGCCCTGGCAATGGGCCGCCTTCGACTACCGCGAGCTCTGCCAGTTGCTGTTCGAGCAGTGCGACGCGCGCTTCGAGACCGCCAAGGTGAACGGCCGCGACGCCACCGGCGCCGTCCTGACCGACCGCGGCACGCTGCGCGCCCCGCTGGTGGTCGACGCCCTCGGCTGGCGGCGCGTGCTGGGAGAGCCCGGCTACCAGCCGCCCGCGGCACCGCTCTCGCGCGGGCTCGAGGTCCACCCCGTCGGCGGCGATGTCGACCTCGACGTCTGGATCGACCGCTCGCTCGTGCGCCACGGCTATGGCTGGAGCGTGCCCGCCGGCTCCGAGCAGCGCGTCGGCGCCGGCTCGTACGAGCCGCGTCATCACGTCAAGCAGGCCACGGTGGAGTTGGCACGGCGACTCGAGCGGCCGGCGGTCCGCTATCAGGGCAACTGGTTCCCGCACCGCCTGCGGCGCGCGGCCGAGCACGGCGTCTTCTTCGTGGGCGACTCCGCCGGCCACTGCTTCCCGCTCTCGGGCGAGGGCATTCGCACCGCCCTCTACTTCGGCATCGCCTGCGGCCGCGAGCTACGCGGCGTGCTCGCCGGCGAGCGTTCGCGCGCCGAGGCGCTCCACCGCTATGCCGCCTTCAGCGCGACGCACGCGCGCGCCTTCGGGTTGGCGCTGCGTCTCCAGTGGCTGATCCCGCGCCTGCCGCCCCGGCTGCTGACCGCCGTCCTGCGCGTATTCGGGCGCCAATGGCTGATCGACCGCGCGTTCGGCTGGTACCTGGAGCAGGCTCACCCGCGGTTCGGTCAGGGAGACGAGCGGCGAGGACGCGTCGCGGGCGCTCAGGCCGCGGCGACGCCGGCCGGCTCGGCACGAGGCGCGCAGTCGCCGGTGGCGCCAAGCCACTCGCTGCCGTAGCGGCGCATGTCCTCGATCAGCGGGACGAGCGCGACGCCCTTCGGCGTCAGCGAGTACTCCACCCGCGGCGGGACCTCAGGGAAGGTGTGCCGCTCGACGATGCCCTGCTCCTCGAGCGCACGCAGCCGCAGCGACAGCGTGCGCGGGCTGATGCCGGCGAGCGAGCGCTCGAGCTCGCAGAAGCGGCTACGGCCCTCGGCGAGGTCGCGGATGACGAGGATGGTCCACTTCCCGCAGATGATGTCCGCGGTGGCGCAGACCGGACACGTATCGTCAGCAGGCACGCTGAAGCCGAGTCTAGCGCAAGACTTCACCAACTGAAGTGAGGAAGAGCGCGCCCCGAGCGGGACGCGCCCAGCCCTCCTCTCCTGCTCCGAGCAGCCTCAGCCGGTGAGGTTGCCCAGCAGCCCGCCGGCGCCGCCGCCGCTCGCCGGCGCGGCCGCCACCCGGCCCTCGCTCGGCTGCACGAGCACCCAGCCCTGGCCGGCGAACGACATCTGCACCGACTCGCCCGAGCTTCTGCCGATCAGGTTCTTCAGCTTCACGTCGGTCTTGATGCCGGTCTGGACGCTCGAGGCCCAGGTGATCGCCGCCTGCGGGTCGGCGAAGGTCGGCGCCTCGCCGGTGTTCAGCAGCACGGGCGGCCCGTCGGAGAGGATCGCCACCCAGCCGGTGCCTTGCAGCGCCGTGTTGAAGAGCCCGCCGCCCATCAGGCCGCTGACGCCCTCGACGCGCTTGATGTCCCACTCGATGCCGGAGTCGAAGGCGAGCAGGTTGGTCCCGTTGACGGTGATCGCGTCGTTCTCGAGGTAGAGCAGGTGGATGTCCTGCGCCTGGTCGGCCAGGAAGACCTCGCCGGTCCCGTCCATCTTCATGAGCGTGGTGCCCTCGCCCGTCACGGCCTTCTTGATCAGCCGCGACATGCCGCCCGAGCCGGCGTGCTCGAAGCTGACGTCGCCTTGATAGGCGACCATCGAGCCGGCCTTGGCCTGGATCGTCACCTGGTTGAGGCTGACCTTCAACAGCTTGGAGTTCTGGAGCGCAAACGCCTGCTGGGACTGCGTCTCCTGAAACTCGCCGAGGGTGCTCTGCAACCCTGCCCTTTCCTTCGATGCCGTCGTTCGGGCTGCCTCGCCACACGGTACGCTCACGCGCCTTGGCCCGGCGTGTGGTCCTCCTGTCTCTTCGCGGCGCTCGCCGCTGCCCCTGCGGCCCATGCCGCCGATCCGATCATGCCGCTGGCCGAGGTCCGCGCCGGCATGCAGTGCACGGCGCTGTCGGTGGTGCGCGGCACCGAGATCTCGTCCTTCGACGTCGAGGTGCTGGACACGCTGGCGCCCGTGGCAGGGCTCAGCGGGCCGCGCATCCTGATCCGCGTCTCGGGTCCGGCCGTCGACGAGACCGGCGTCGGCCCCGGCTTCTCCGGCTCGCCGATCTACTGCGACGGGCGCAACGCGGGCGCGATCTCGGAGGGCATCGGCGCCTACGGCAACTTCGTCGTGCTGGCCACGCCGATCGAGGAGATCCTCTCCGAGCAGCCCGTCCCGACGCCCGCGAGCGCTCGCCGCGACGGCCGGCTGGCCCGCGCCGCGCGCCCGCTGACGGCGCCGCTCACGGCGAGCGGGCTCGGCCCGCGCAGCCAGCGGCTGCTCGCCGACGCCGCGCGCCGGGCCGGGCGCACGCTGCTCGCCGCCCCCGGCGGCCCGCTCGGCGGCTTTCCCCCGCAGGAGCTGCGCCCCGGCGCGGCGGTGGCAGCCGGGCTCGCCAGCGGCGACTTCAACCTCGGCGCGATCGGCACGGTCGCCTACCGCGACGGCGAGCGCGTCTGGGCCTTCGGCCACCCGCTGGACGAGGTCGGACCGCGGGCGCTGTTCATGCAGGACGCCTACGTCTTCTCGGTCGATCAACAACCCGCTCGGCATCCCCGACGGCGGCGCAGACCTACAAGCTCAGCACGGGCGGGGGCCACACCCAGGGCAGCTTCACCAACGACGCGAGCGCGGCCACGATCGTCGGCAACCTCGGCGCCGAGCCGCCCTCGGTGCCGCTGCGCGTGGTCGCCCACGCGCTCGGCAAGCACGGCCGTGCTGAACGCGAAGCTGGCCGACGAGCGCGCCTTCGGCCTCGGCGTCGGCCTCTCGCTGCTCGGCGCCGCTCGCGGCCGCAGACCGCGCTCGAGCAGACCTCTGCGCAGCCTGGCGCCCGCTCACACCCGGCTGTGCGCGCGCTTCTTCGTGCGCGACCGCAAGCGCCCGCTCGGCTTCTGCAACGGCTACGTCTCGACGGACGCCGCCCTGGTCGACCTCAGCGAGGCCGGCGCGCTCGTCGAGGGCTTCGACCTGCCGACGCTGCCGCTCACGCGGCGTGGAGTTGAGGCTGCAGGCGCGACCCGGCATGCCGAGCGACGTGATCGTCGCCGCCCGGCCGCCGTCGCGGGTGCGAGCCGGGCGCGCGCGTCCGGGTGCGCCTGCGCCTGCGCCGGCGCGGCAGCGGCGCGACGCGCACGCTGACCGTGCCCGTGCGCGTGCCGCGCACGCTGCGCCCGGGACTGCGGCCGCTCGTGGTCGAGGGATCGACGAGCGCTCGCGCTTCGAGCTCGGGGAGGAGCTGCTGCGGCGGGTTCGAGATCCTGTTCGACGATCGGCGGGCGAGGCCCCGAGCCGCCGCGCAGCCTCGCCGGCGCTGGAAGGCCGGCTGCGCTCGCTGCACCGACCCGGAGGGCATCGTCGCCCGCTTCCGCGGACAGCGGCGACCAGCGTCCTCCTCGCGGCCGAAGGACGTCGCCTACGAGGGACGCGTGCGCGTTCCCGTGCGGGTGCTCAAGCGGCGCCGCTGGGGTGCCGTTGGGCTCGCCGGCGAATACCTGGTCCACCGACGTCGAGCGCTGGCCGTCGGAGGACACCAGCAGCTTGAAGTCGTGCGGGTGGGTGGCCGCCTTGAGGGCGTCCTCCATCGAGACGCGGCCGTCCTGGACGTGGCGCGAGCAGCGCCTGGTCGAAGGTCTGCATGCCGTAGTAGGCGCCCTCGGAGATGACCTCGTGCAGCCGGCCGGTCTCGTCCGGGTTGATGATCATGTCGCTGCACGCGGCCGGTCATGCGCAGGATCTCGCAGGTCGCGACGCGGCCGTTGCCGTCCGGGGTCGGCACCAGCCGCTGGGAGATCACGCCCTTGAGCGTGCCGGCCAGCATCGCGCGCGCCTGGCGCTGCTCGACCTGCGGGAAGAAGTCGATGATGCGGTTGACCGACTCGGAGGCGTCCACGGTGTGGATCGTGGAGAGCACGAGGTGGCCGGTCTCCGCGGCCGAGAGCGCGGTGCGGACCGTCTCCTCGTCGCGCATCTCGCCGATCAGGATCACGTCCGGGTCCTGGCGCAGCACGCGCTTGAGCGCCCGCTCGAACGAGTCGGTGTCCTCGCCGACCTCGCGCTGGTTGATGATCGAGGTCTTGTCGCGGTGCAGGAACTCGACCGGGTCCTCGATCGTGACGATGTGCTTGGCGTAGGTGGTGTTGATGTGGTCGATCATCGCCGCGAGCGTCGTGCGACTTGCCCGAGCCGGTGGTGCCCGTGAGCAGGATGCAGCCCGCGCTCCTCGTCGGCCAGCTCGGAGATCACCGGCGGCAGCGCCAGCTCGTCGACGGTCTTGATCTGGAAGGGGATCGCGCGGCAGACGAGCGAGACCGAGCCGCGCTGCACGAACGCGTTCACGCGGAAGCGGGCGACGCCGGGGATCGAGTAGGAGAAGTCGACCTCGCGCTCGGCGCGGAAGCTCTCGAGCTTGCGCTCGTCGGTGAGCATGTGGAAGAGCGTCTGCTCGGTGTCGTCGGGCGTCAGCGGCTCGGTGCCCGCGATCGGCTCGAGCGTGCCGTGGCGGCGGATCATCGGCGGGGCGGGGACCTTGAGGTGGAGATCGGACCCTTCGGTCTCGATCACGCACATGAGGGCCTGGTCGATGTCGAACATAGTCCTTCAATCGACCAGGCCCCCATGGGCCTAAAGGGTTGGCGCGGCTTTTGGACTAGGCCACGTCGCGGAGCTTCTGCGCTTCCGCCAGGCTCTGCAGCTTCTTCAGCGACTGGTTCTCGATCTGGCGGATGCGCTCGCGCGTGACGTTGAACGTCCGCCCGACCTCGTCCAGCGTGCGCGGGTGCTCCCCGCCCAGGCCGTAGCGCAGCTCGAGCACGCGCCGCTCGCGGTAGGAGAGGTTCTCGAGCGCTTCGCGCAGAGCCTCCTTGGTGAGGATCTCCGCGGCCCGCTCGTACGGGGACTCGGCCCGCTCGTCGGCGATGAACTGGCCGAACTCGGACTCCTCCTCGTCGCCGACGGGCTTCTCCAGCGAGACCGGCGCCTGCGCGGAGCGCTTGATCGACTCGACCTCCTCCGGCTCGATGCCGGTGTGCTCGGCGATCTCCTCTGGCGTGGGCTCGCGACCGAGCTCGGTGACGAGCTTGCGCTCGGCCCGGCCGATCTTGTTCAGCTTCTCGACCACGTGCACCGGGATGCGGATCGTGCGTGCCTTGTCGGCGAGCGCGCGAGCGATCGCCTGGCGGATCCACCAGGTGGCGTAGGTCGAGAACTTGAACCCCTTGCGGTAGTCGAACTTCTCCGCGGCGCGCACCAGCCCGAGCGTGCCCTCCTGGATCAGGTCCAGGAACGGCAAGCCCTGATTGCGGTAGTTCTTGGCGATCGAGACGACCAGTCGCAGGTTGGACTCGACCATCTTCTGCTTCGCGTCGAGGTCGCCACGCTCGATGCGCTTCGCGAGGTCGACCTCCTCCTGCGCGGTCAATAGGCGGACCTTGCCGATGTCCTTCAGGAACAGCTGAAGGGAATCGGTGGTCATGTCCGGCTTGAGGTCGATCGTGGCTTTCTTGCGACGCCGGTCCTTGCGGTCGACCGCACGCTCCACCTCAGGGGCGCGCTGGGTCGGATCCTCTTCGACCAGCTCGATCTCCGATTTCTCGAAGTAGCCGTGCAGCTCCTCGATATCGCCTTCGTCGAGCTCTATCTCTGCCAGAGCAGTGGCGACCTCGGTGTACGTCAAGGTCCCAACTTGCTGGCCTTTGGCGACGAGGAGCTTGACCTCATCAAGCTCTTGCAGTTCGGCTACAGACATCCCTTTCCTGTCGGCAAAGGGGCCCCCGCGCACGGCCTGGGGCCCATTCAAACAGACGTTCCAAACTCTAACGGCAAACTAAAGCAACGTCACCGGTGGAAAGCTGAATTTCCACCGGCCCGTCGTGACCAGTGTAGTTCTACCCGAGATGGTCCGTCTGGGTACGAGGTTTTCCACGCAGTGTGCGGGTTGTCCCCGACGTGGGTTGCCGCCGGATCCCAGCTCTGGGGATGGGCGGCCGCGTCTACACTGGCCGCCATGAGCGACGACGACAGCGTCCTCGGCAATCTCCCCCGCTCGCGGCCGGGTCGGCGCAGCGGCAAGCGCGAGGCCGCCCGCAACGGGTCGAAGCCGCGAACGCCGGCGGCCAAGCGCAAGCCTGCGGCCACGAGCGCGCGCCGCCACCGACGCCGCCGAGGCGGGAGCCGCGGCCGGAGCGCCGATCCGGTCGGCGAGGCCCTGCGGACGGCCGCCAAGGTCGCCGAGACCGGCATTCGCCTGACCAGCGGCGTCGCGCAGGAGATCGTGCGTCGGCTGCCGCGCCCTTAGCCAGCCGGCCGCTATCCCCCACCCGGGTTTTCAATCGCTATCCTCCGTACTGGTGAGCGTGGGTCGCATTCGAGGTATCCTTGACGCGCGATGGCTCCCGGCTCCCAGCAGTCCCCGCGCTGTCTGATCGTCGACGACCACCCGGTCGTGCGCGCCGGCGTCCGCGCGGTGCTCGAGAGCTCGTTCCGCGAACCGCGCGTGACCGACGCGGCGACGATCGAGGAGGCCGCCGAGACGGTCGATGGCGATCCGCCGGACGTCGTGGTCATCGACCCCTGGCGGGCCGGCGTGGACGTGGCGCAGGTCGTGGAGCGGCTGAAGCGCGAGCTGCGGGCGCCGATCGTGATCTTCACCTCCGACGGGGGCGCGCGCTGCTGAGCGAGGCGCTGAAGGCGGGCGTGAAGGGCTACGTCCGCAAGGACTCCCCATCCGAGGACCTCGTGCGCGCGATCGAGGCGGCGCGCTCGGGCGAGTTCTACGTCGACCCCGGCCTGTCCTCGACGATCGTGCTCGACGAGGGCGATCGCACGCTCAGCGCCCGCCAGCGCGAGATCCTGCAGATGCTCGCCGACGGCATGCAGACCGACGCGGTGGCGGAGAAGCTCGGCCTCTCGACCGAGACCGTGCGCACGCACACCAAGCGCATCCTGGCCAAGCTCGAGGCGTCGACGCGCACGCAGGCCGTGGCGATCGGCATCCGCCACGGGCTGATCGAGTAGCCGCAGCGCTAGCGCTGCGAGCCTCGGTGGGCACCTCGGTGCCCGGCGGCTCGGCCAGCGCCCACGGCTCGCCGGCGGCCTTGGCGCGGTACATCGCGCGGTCGGCGGCGTCGATCAGCGTCTCCGCCTCCTCGCCGTGGTCGGGACACGCGGCGACGCCGATCGAGACGCTCGCCGGCGGCTCGTCCGGCGTCACGACCTCCTCGGCGATCGCCGCCGCGAGGCGCTCGGCGAGCGCCGGGCCGCTCTTGGCGTCCTGCTCGGGCGCGAGCACGCAGAACTCGTCGCCGCCGAGACGGGCGGCGGTGTCGATCGGTTCGGACCGAGCGCTGCAGTGACATCGCCACCTGCATCAGCAGGCGATCGCCGGCGGGATGGCCGTGCGCGTCGTTGACGCGCTTGAGCCCGTCGACGTCCATCAGCAGGACGCTGAACGGGTGCTTGTAGCGCTTGTAGGACTCGAGCAGCAACGCGCAGCTGGCGCTGCAGGTAGCGCAGGTTGTGCAGGCCGGTGAGCGCGTCGGTGTTGGCCTGGGTCTCGAGCGTGCGCGAGCGCGCGCGCACCAGCTCCTCGACCGCGGCGGCCTGGATCGCGCCGCCGGCGTCCACCAGCCGCTCGACCGCCTCGGCGAAGCGGTCCGGGTGGCTGTCGGCGAGCTCCTCGTGCAGCGCGCGCACGAGCACCGCCTGCAGCGAGGCGATGTCGCGCGCGAGCTCGCCGGCGGAGGCGTCCCGGCCCCCGCGCAGGCCGGCCAGGCCGGCCGCGCGCTGGGTCTGCTCGTCGCTCAGCTCGTAGGGCTGCGAGGCCTCCGAGGCGGCCGCGCGCACCATGTCGCTGATCAGCTCGGGCAGCTCGCGCGCGATGCGGTCGGTGGGGAGATCGCTGATCTCCTCGAGCGAGGCGCGCTCGATCAGCCGGACGAGCCACGCCTTGGCGAGCTCCTCCCTCGATCGATCGAGGCGCGCGAGGGGGCCTCGGATTGGTGTCATCGCAGGGTCAGTCGTCGAACGTCCGTGCGCTGTTTCGATCGTACCCCCGCAAACGGCGGACGGAGCTGTGCAAAACGTTGGAAAGATGCCGGATATGGCCGAACTGATCCCGATCGACGCGGCGCGGCGAGCGCGTGCTGGAAGCGGTGCGCCCGCTGGCCGCGGAGGACGTCCCGCTCGCGCAGGCGCGCGGCCGCGTGCTCGCCGAGGACGTGACGAGCGCGATCGACGTGCCCCCGTTCGACCCCTCGGCGATGGACGGCTTCGCGGTCGTGGCCGGTCCGGCGGCGCGAGCTGCGGGTGATCGGCGAGTCGCGTGCTGGCCATCCGGCGAGCGAGCGGGTGGAGCCGGGGACGGCGATCCGGATCTCGACGGGGGCGATGGTGCCGGAGGGCGCGACGGCGGTGGTGCCGATCGAGCGGGTGGAGCTCGCGGACGAGATGCGTCGGGCGTGCCGCGACGACCGAGTTCAGGCGAGAACGTGCGGCGGCGGGGCGAGGACGTGCGCGCGGGCGAGGTGTTGCTGCGCGCCGGCACGCGTGCTGACGCCGGCGGCCGTCGGCTCGCTGGCGTCGATCGGCCTCGCCTCGGTGCGCTGCGCGCGCCGGCCGCGGGTGGCGCTGCTGGTCACCGGCGACGAGCTGACGCCGCCGGGCGAGCCGCTCGGCCCCGGCGCGATCTACAGCTCGAACGGCTACGCGCTCGCCGCGCAGGTCGAGCAGGCCGGCGCCGCTGGCGGTCGCGCCGGAGACCGTGCCCGACAGCGCCGAGGGCACCCGTGCGGCGCTCGAGCGGGCGCTCGGCGGACGCCGACGTGCGTGTGCGTGTCCGGCGGCGTCTCGGTCGGGCCGCACGACCACGTCAAGCAGCGCGCTGCGCGCGCTCGGCGTCGAGCAGCGCTTCTGGGGCGTGGCGCTGCAACCGGGCAAGCCGACCTGGTTCGGCGCAGCGCGACGAGCGTGCTCGCCTTCGGGCTGCCGGGCAACCCGGTCTCGGCGATGGTCACCTTCGCGCTGTTCGCGCGCCCGGCGCTGGCGGCGCTGCAGGGAGCCGATCCCGGCGCGACCCGCACCAGCGCGATCCTCGTCGAGGCGGTGCGCCGCCGACCGCAGCGCGACCAGGCCGTGCGCGTGCGCTTGGAGCTCGAGCGACGACGGCTGGCGCGCGCACGCCGACCGGCCCCCAGGGCTCGCACGTCCTCAGCTCGATGCTCGACGCGGACGCGCTGGCGCTGATCGCCGCCGGCCCGGGCGAGGCGGCGCCGGCGAGCGCGTGCAGGTGGAGCTGCTGTGAGGCAGCGCGACCCCCGGCGGCTGCTCGCGCGCCGCCGCCGGGCGCAGGCGCGCGTGCGGATCGTCGCCGAGCGCAAGCAGGAGGACGCGCGAGGCCGGCGGCGTCGGCAGCCGCCAGGAGGCGGAGGTCACGCTGCCGCGCGCCGAGCTCGACCGGATCTGGTCGGCGGAGTACCTCGAGCGACTGGCCGGCACGTACTGGCGCTTCCTCACGCGCGTCTCGCTCGGCCTGCTGCAGGTCCGCTACACGCCCGAGTCGCGCGAGATCGTGGTGCTGACGCGTCCCTTCACGCTGCTGCGCTTCCACGCGCCGGAGTACGACTTCGGCGAGCACCATGGCACGGTCACCTGGCGCATCGACAAGGGCCTGCTGGTCGCACCCAGCGGCCGCGGGCGCGGCTACCTGCGCCTGACGGTCCGCCGGCCCGCCGACGACGCGGGCTCGGAGGAGGTCACCGGCACGGTCAGCTCCGAGGTCGTCAACTTCTACCCGATGATCGCCGGCTGGGGCTGGTTCTCTCGCGTCGGCCGCTTCCTCTACAAGGAGACCCAGCTGCGCATCCACGTGATCATCACGCACGCCTTCCTGCGCTCGCTCGCCCGCCTCGACCTCGCGCCCTCGCGGGTGGGAGCGCTGCTCAGCCCAGCTGAGGACCGATGATCTCGCGCAGCTTGGCGCGGTCGTGGCGCGCGTGGATCGTGCGCACGGTGCCCGAGCGGGAGCGCATCGAGATCGACTCGGTGGTGGCCCCCTCGGGGCCGATGAAGTTGACGCCCTCGAGCATCTCGCCGGTGGTCACCCCGGTGGCGGCGAAGAAGACGTCCTTGCCCGAGACGAGGCGGTCCTTGTCGAGCACCTCGTCGAGGTCGTAGCCGGCGTCGATCGCGGCCTGGCGCTCCTCGTCGCTGCGCGGCCACAGCCGGCCGAGGATCTGGCCGCCGGTGCACTGGATCGCGGCGGCGGCGAGCACGCCCTCGGGGGTGCCGCCGATGCCGTAGAGCAGGTCGACCGGCGAGCCCTCGGTGACGGCGGTCAGCGCCGCGGACACGTCGCCGTGGGGGATCAGCCGGATGCGCGCGCCGACCGAGCGGATCTCGGCCATGTACTCGTCGTGGCGAGGGCGGTCGAGCATGATCACGACTAGGTCGCCGACCGGCACGCCCTTCTCCTTGGCCATCAGCTGCAGCGTCTCGCCGAGCGGGCGCTCGAAGTCGAGCAGGTGGGCCAGCGAGCGCGAGGTGGCCATCTTGAGCATGTAGACGCAGGGCCCGGGTCGAACATCGTGCCGCGCTCGGCCAGGGCGATCGTCGCGATCGCGTTCGGCAGGCCCTTGGCGCAGAGCTCGGTGCCCTCGAGCGGGTCGACGGCGATGTCCACCTGCGGGGCCGAGCCGTCGCCGATCTGCTCGCCGTTGTAGAGCATCGGCGCCTCGTCCTTCTCGCCCTCGCCGATCACCACCACGCCGTCCATCGAGACGGTGTCGAGCAGCATCCGCATCGCGTCGACCGCCGCGCCGTCCGCGCCCTCCTTGTCGCCGCGCCCGATCCAGCGCGCGCAGGCGAGCGCCGCGTACTCGGTGGTGCGCACGAGCTCCATCGCGAGGTTGCGATCCGGGCCCGCTTCGCTGCGTCCCTCCGGCGGGGTTCCGACCTGAGCCTCCATCTGGCGCACGCTACTACGGGCGCGTCAGAGCACGCCAGGCGGCTTGCGTGGGTCGCCGTAGAGCGACTGGCGCAGGAAGCCCGCGACGAACATGCCAGCCGCCGCGAGCAGCGCGACGAAGTAGCCCACGCCGAGCCCGATGTCGACGCTGTCGCCCGGCCGCCCGAGGATGATCCCGTTGCAGAGGATCAGCACGAACGCGACGATGCCGACGACCATCGTCACCTCGCCCGGCTTCCAGGTCAGCGGGTGGCCGCGGGCGACGATCCAGGCGAGCAGGAACGGCGCCGCGCAGGCGGCGACCAGCAGCCAGTCGAGGCATGCCGAGGTACTCGCCCGGCGACAGGCGGGACGCGTCGAGGTACGCGCCCTCATGCCGAGGCTCCGCCCCCGAGGCCTCCATACGGGCAATGGTAGATACCGCCGCCGGTGGGGTACGGTCTGCTGCGAGCCGATCGATCGGAGGAACGCGTGGCGGTCACCAAGATCATCGAAGTCGTGGGCAGCTCGCCCGAGAGCTCGGACGGGGCGGTGCAGGCGGCGCTCGCCGAGGCCCGCGAGTCGCTGCGCAACATCAAGGCCGTCGACGTCGTCTCGACGGGGCTGCGCGGCGAGAACCTGGACGAGTGGCGCGCGCTCGTACGCATCTCCTTCCTCGTCGAGCGCGTAACCGAGTAGACACAGCCTCCAAGCACCGCCCTGCCAGACTCAGCGGGGCCCTGACCCGTGCGCCTGCCCGCGACCGACACAACGCCCCCTGGAGGGGCCGAGCCGCTTCCCAAGGATTGCATCGGGGAGTTGCTCGCCGATGCGCGTGAGCGCACGCTCGCGCTGGTCGAGCCGGTCTCCGACGCCGACCTGAACCGGGTCCACGACCCACTGATGAGCCCGCTGGTCTGGGACCTGGGGCACATCGCGGCCTTCGAGGATCTCTGGCTCGGCCGCCGCGTGGGTGGGCTCGAGCTGCTGCGTCCGGAGCTGGCCGACGTCTACGACGCCGCCGAGACCCCGCGCGCGGATCGGGGCGAGCTGTCGTACCTGCGCCGCGACGAGGCGCTCGACTACCTGGAGGCCGTGCGCGAGCGCAGCCTGGCCGTGCTCGAGCGCAGCGAGGACGACGGCGTCCTCTGGGACATGGTGATCCAGCACGAGCAGCAGCACAACGAGACGATGCTGCAGACGCTGCAGCTGGCCGAGCCGGGGGTGTTCGCGCCCCAGCGGCGCGCGCGGGACGCGGCGCCGGCGTCGCCGAGCGGCACCGTGCTGGTGGAGGCCGGGCGGGTCGCGCTCGGCGCCGGCGAGGGCGGCTTCGCCTACGACAACGAGCGGCCCCGCCACGAGCGCGAGCTGGCGGCCTTCCGCATCGACCGCGCGCCGGTCGGCTGCGGGGCCTACGCCGAGTTCATCGCCGACGGCGGCTACCGGCGGCAGGAGCTGTGGTCGCCGGCCGGCTGGGAGCGGCGCGAGCGCGAGGGCTGGGAGCGGCCGCTCTACTGGACCGCCGCCGGCGAGCAGCGCAGCTTCGAGCGCACCGAGCCGCTGACGGCCGATCAGCCCGTGATGCACGTCTCGTTCTTCGAGGCCGAGGCGTTCGCCCGCTGGCGCGGCGCGCGGCTGCCGACCGAGTTCGAATGGGAGCGCGCGGCGCAGCTGTTCGACGACCGGCGCGGCAACCTCGACCAGCTCGACTTCGGCCCGGGAGCCTCGGGCGCCTTCGTCGGCGACTGCTGGGAGTGGACGGCGAGCGACTTCGCCGGCTACCCCGGCTTTCGTCCATATCCGTATGCTGAATATTCGGAAGTGTTCTTCGGCGCCGGCCTACAAGGTGCTGCGGGGAGCCTCGTGGGCCACGCGTCCGCGAGTCGCGCGCGCGACCTTCCGCAACTGGGACCACCCCCAGCGCCGGCAGATCTTCGCCGGCTTCCGCTGCGCGGAGGACGTGCGATGACCGCCACCGCCAGCGTGCCCGACGCCACCGTCCACATCACCCGCTGCGACGTGCACGACACGCTCGCCGACGACGTCCGCGACGGCCTCACGCGCTCGCTGAAGCAGCTGCCGCCGAAGTACTTCTACGACGAGCGCGGCTCGGAGCTGTTCGACCAGATCACCTCGCTGCCCGAGTACTACCCCACCCGCTGCGAGCGCTCGATCCTCAACCGCCACGCGCCCACGATCGTGGAGCGCTGCGGCGCCGAGGAGCTGGTCGAGCTCGGCTCGGGCACGGCCTCGAAGACGCGCGCGCTGCTCTACGCGATGGCCGGCGCCGGCTCGCTGCGCCGCTACGTGCCCTTCGACGTCGACGAGTCGGTGGTCGAGGCCTGCGCGATCGAGCTGGTGGAGCTCTACCCGGGCCTCGCCGTGCACGGCGTCGTGGGCGACTTCGGGCGCGACCTCGAGCGCGGTCCCGGAGGGCCGGCGACGGCTGTTCGCCTTCCTCGGCGGCACGATCGGCAACCTCTACCCCGGCAGCGCGCGGCCTTCCTCGCCCGCATGCGCGAGCTGATGCGCCCAGGCGACGGCCTGGTGATCGGCACCGACCTCGTCAAGGACCGCGGCGTGCTCGAGGCCGCCTACAACGACAGCGCGGGCGTCACGGCCGAGTTCAACCGCAACGTGCTGCGGGTGATCAACGCGGGCCTGGAGGCGGACTTCGACCCGGACGCGTTCGAGCACGTCGCCTTCTTCGACGAGGCCAACTCCTGGATCGAGATGCGCCTGCGCGCCAACGGCGCCCAGCGCGTGCAGATCGACGGCGCCGACCTCGAGGTGACGTTCGCCGACGGCGAGGAGATCCGCACCGAGATCAGCGCCAAGTTCACGCGCGAGGCCGTCGAGCGCGAGCTCGCGGCGGCCGGCCTGGCGCTCGACGACTTCTTCACCGACGACCACGCGCTGTTCGGGCTGGCCTTCGCCTCGCGGCGCTGAGGCGCGGCGGATAGCCTGCCCGACTCATGAGACTCGAGGGAGCAGGCGCGCTCGTCGCCGGCGGGGCCTCCGGCCTCGGCGAGGCGACGGCGCGGGAGCTGGCCGCCCGCGGTGCGCGCGTGGCGATCGCAGACCTCAACGAGGAACGGGGTCGGGCGCTGGCCGAGGAGCTCGGCGGCGTCTTCGCGGCCGCAGACGTGACCGACGAGGGCGCGGTGCAGGCGGCGGTGGACACGGCCGTAGGAACCTTCGGCGGCATCCGCCTGGCCGTCTCCTGCGCCGGCATCGGCTGGGCCGAGCGCACGGTCGGCAAGGACGGAGCGGCCGCGCTCGGGCCGTTCGAGACCGTCGTGCGGGTGAACCTGATCGGCACCTTCAACGTGCTGCGCCTGAGCGCGGCGGCGATGGCCGACAACGAGCCGGACGCCGACGGCGAGCGCGGCGCGGTGGTGATGACCGCCTCGATCGCCGCCTACGACGGCCAGATCGGCCAGACCGCCTACGCGGCCTCGAAGGGCGGCATCGTCGGGCTGACGCTGCCCGCGGCACGCGACCTCGCGCGGCTGGGCATCCGCGTCTGCACGATCGCGCCGGGCCTCTTCGACACGCCGCTGCTCGCCGCCCTGCCCGAGCCGGCGCGCGCCGCCCTGGGCGAGCAGATCCCCTATCCGCCACGCCTCGGCAAGCCCGCCGAGTACGCCGCGCTGGCCTGCCAGATCGCCGAGAACACGATGCTCAACGGCGAGGTGATCCGGCTCGACGGCGCGCTGCGGATGGCGCCGCGCTGACACCGCCTGACGGCGTCCACGCGTAGGATCAGCGGTCCCCTTCAGCACCAGACTCTCAGGAGACGCCAAGATGCCGGAAGCCGTAATCGTCGATGCCGTCCGCACGCCCATCGGACGGGCGTTCAAGGGCTCCCTCGCCCAGCTGCGCCCGGATGAGATGGGCGCCTTCGTGGTCGACGCGCTGCTCGAGCGCAATCCCGACGTCGACCCGGAGACCGTCGAGGAGCTCTACTGCGGCTGCGGCATGCCGCAGGGCCTGCAGGCCTTCAACATCGCGCGCATCATCGCGCTGCGCTCGCAGAAGCTGCCGCTGGGCGTCAGCGGCGCGACGATCTCGCGCTACTGCGCCTCCAGCCTCGAGTCGATCCGCCAAGCGGCCAACGCCGTCGTGGCCGGCCAGGGCGACACCTACATCGCCGCCGGCGTCGAATGGGTCTCGCGCTACAACGAGCGCACCGAGCCGGCCGGCGCCGCCGACCAGAACGAGCATCTGCAGGGCAAGAACGGCGACCCGGACGCGTACATCGCGATGGGCAACACCGCCGAGAACGTGGCCGAGCGCTACGAGGTCAGCCGCGCCGACATGGACAAGTACGCCCAGCGTTCGCAGGAGCTGGCGGTGGAGTCGCAGGAGAGCGGCTACTTCGACCGCGAGATCGTGCCGGTGACGCTGCCGGACGGCACCGTGGTCGCCAAGGACGACGGTCCCCGCGCCTCGTCCACGCTCGAGAAGCTGGCGTCGCTGGAGCCGGCCTTCAAGGAGGGCGGCACGGTCACGGCCGGCAACTCCTGCCCGCTCAACGACGGCGCCGCCGCCGTGCTCGTGATGTCGGCCGACCGGGCCAAGGAGCTCGGGCTCAAGCCCCGCGCGCGGGTCATCACCTCTGCGGTCGCCTCGATCGAGCCGGAGTACATGGGCGTCGCGCCGATCTGGGCGATCCGCAAGGTGCTGGAGCGCGCCGGCATGTCGATCGACGACGTCGACACCGTCGAGCTCAACGAGGCCTTCGCCGCGCAGGTGATCCCGATCATGAGCGAGTGCGACATCCCGCTGGAGAAGATGAACCCGCACGGCGGCGCGATCGCCCTCGGCCATCCCTTCGGCATGACCGGCGCGCGCATCATGACCACGCTGATCAACGGGCTGGAGACCGACGACAAGACGATCGGGCTCGAGACGATGTGCGTGGCCGGCGGTCAGGGTCAGGCGATGCTCGTCGAACGCCTGAGCTAAGAGCGCTCAGACGAGACGCTCTGGCGCCTGAATCTCGCCCCGCTGGAGGGCGAGGGCGACGGCGTGCACCCGCGTGGCGGCGCCGAGCTTGGTCATGGCGTTGCGCACGTGGGTGCGGACGGTCTCGGAGGAGAGGAACAGCCGCTTGGCCGCTTCCTCTCCGCTGAGCCCGTCGGCCAGCAGGGCGAGGATCTCGCGCTCGCGCGGGGACAGCACGCCGGGGCGTCCGTTGCCGCCGCGCGCCAGCAGCGGAGTCAGGCGGGGATCGAGGTAGTCGCCCCCGTCGGCGACCGTGCGAATCGCCTCCTCGAGCTCGTCGGGATCGCCGCTCTTGAGCGCGAAGCCCGCCGCGCCGGCGTCGAGGCCGTCGAGCAGCTCGCTCTCGTCGGCGGCGCCGGTGTAGAGGATGATGCGCAGCCCCGACTCCTGCTCGAGCAGTCGGCGCGTCAGGGCGGCGCCGCTCTCACCCGGGAGCGAGAGATCGACCAGCGCCACGTCGGGACGGCGGCGCAGGATCAGGCTCTCGGCCTGCTCGGCGTCATCGGCGGTGCCGACCACGTGATGGCCGTGCCGGCGCAGCAGCAGCTCCATGCCGCGCCGCAGCGCGACGTGGTCGTCCACGATCACGACGTTGAGGGGCGTCTCGTCGCTCATCCCTTCGGGGACTGTCTCGGCAGGCAGCGAACGGGCCTTGAGGGGTGAGGACCGACGACCGCGAGGAACGTCAGACGGCGGTTTTCTGACGCTGGCGCGCGAAGTCCCCGATCAGCTCCGCGAGCCGCTGTGGCTGGTCCTCGGCCGAGAACGTGCGTGCGTCGTCGATCCACTCCAGGCGCGCTCCCGGGATCAGCGCGGCGAGCCGCTCCCCATGCGCCGGCGGGAAGAACTTGTCGTCGCGCGACCAGGCGATCAGCACCGGCCGGTCGAACTCGCGCAGGCGCTCGGCGGCCGCCAGCGTGTGGCGCGGATCGAGCCCCGCCATGACGCGCTTGAAGTCGCGTCGCAGGGCGGAGCTGGTCAGGATCGGCAATACGTAGCTGTCCTCGGCCTCGCGCTCGATCGGCTTGTGGGTGAGCCAGCCGTAGGCGAGCGGCAGCCGGCGCAGCGGCCGCAACCGCAGGCCGCCGAACAACAGCGGTACGAGGGCGGGGAAGCGAGCGGGCGCGAGCACGACGCGGAAGAACCGCGGTGGGAAGTTGTCGAACGCGTCGCAGGAGGTCAGCACGAGCGCACCGAGCCACGCCGGGCGCTCCGCGGCGGCGATCTGGCAGAGGCCGCCGCCGGTGTCGTTGCCCACGAGCGTCACGTCCTCCAGGCCGAGCGCCTCGATCGCGCCGCCGATCGAGCGGGCGAGTCCGGGCGCGCTGAGATCGGCGCTCGGCGCCGGCTCGGGGTGCGAGCCGAGCGGCAGGTCGAGCGTCACGCGCGTGAAGCCCTCGAGCCCCGGCACCACCTTGCGCCACAGGTTCGCGTTCACGAGCGCGCCGTGGACGAACACGATCGCCGGCCCCTCGCCGGTCACGTGCGCGCGCAGGCGAGCACCCTCCACCTCCAGCACCCGCATCGGGCCGAGCGCGTCCGACCGCCAGCTGCCCTTGCTCATCTCCGCCTCCGTTCGCTCACATACAACCTGTATGTGATCAGCATAACCGGTTGCCCAGGACCCGAGTGCCCAGCCCTATCTCGCCCGCCCTCGGTGGACCGTCGATCGCGTCGATCGGCAAGACCGCGAAGAAGGCGCTGCGCACGGCCAGCCAGGCCAAGAGCTCCGCCGGCAAGGCGAGGTCGGCGGCTACGTCGGCCGGCGACACCGCCGAGAGCGCGCTCTCCACCGCCAACGCGGCGAATGGCAAGGCCGACCAGGCCCTCGCCCGGCCGGTCGTGACGCTGAGCGGCATCACGGTGGTCCGTGCAAGCGCCGCAATCCCCCCGAACGACAGCAACTCGGTCGCAGCGACCTGCCCCGCCGGCCAGCGCGTCGTCTCCGGCGGCGCCGTCAGCGTCTCGGGTCTGGGTGGGACCTGGCTGGACGTCGCCTCCGAGAACCGACAGGCGTGGCTCGCCGGAGGCGAGGACCTCAGCGGCAGCGGCGGCGAGGTGACCGCGGAGGCGTACTGCACCGCCGGCGGCCAAGCCGTGGCGTCGAGGGCTCGAAGCGTCCCGACTCAGGCGAGCAGCACGATCTTGCCGAGCTTGCCGCCGGCGGCGAACCGCTCGTAGGCCTGCTCGGCCTGGTCGAGCGGGTAGGTCGCCGCCAGCGGCACGTACAGCGCGCCGGCGTCGAACAGCGGCAGCAGCTCGCGCTCGACCAGCCGCATCGCCTGCGCCTTCTCCTCGAGCGGCCGCGCGCGCAGCGTCGAGCCGTGGATGCGGGCGTGCTTGCCCATCAGGGCGAGCAGGTTCAGCTCTCCCTTCGGCCCGCTGCCGCCGACCCCGATCACCGCGATGCGGCCACGGGTGGCGAGCGCCTTGAGGTTGGCGCCGAGGTTGCCCGCTCCCACGAGTTCGAGGATCACGTCGAAGGGACCGTGCTCCTCGAAGCCCTCCGGGGCGATCGCGGTCGCGCCGAGACGCTCGACCTCCGGGCGCAGCTGCTCGTTGCGCACGCTGGCCGTCACGCGGGCGCCGCTGGCGCGTCCGATCTGGACCGCCGCGGTGCCCACGCCGCCGGCGGCCCCGTGCACCAGCAGGCGCTCGCCGGGGCGCAGCTGCGCCTGGGTGAAGAGTGCGTCGTGCGCGGTGGTGAAGACCTCCGGGATGCCGCCCGCCTGCGCCCACTCGGTGACGGACTCCGGCACCGGCATCGCCGCCCGCTCGTGCACGAGCGCGAGCTCGGCCTGGCCGCCGCCGCCGACGACCGCCATCACCCGGTCGCCTGGCTCGAAGCGCGTCACGCCCGGGCCGATGCCGGCCACCTCGCCCGCGAGCTCCAGGCCCGGTATGTCCGCCGGGGAGCCGGGGGGTGCGGGATAGGCGCCCTTGCGCTGGAGCATGTCCGCGCCGTTCAAGCCGGCGGCCTTGACGCGCACGAGCAGCTCTCCCTGGCCGGGCTCGGGATCCGGTCGCTCAGCGACCACCAGGCGTCCGTCGTCGATCGTGACCGCGCGCATCGGCGGCACGCTAGCCGAAGCGATCCGCCCGAGCCGCCGATTAGCGTCCTGGCCGAAATCAGGTCGCACCCACCAGGTACCAGGGACAGGATGAGGAGATGAGGGAGGAGGATTCGAGCGTGCACAGTGGCCGCCCGCCCTTGTGGCGGGAGGTGCGACTCGGTCTCGAGGCCGCCACCCTGCTGCGCCACCCGATCCTGCGCGGCCATGGGATGGCCGACGGGCGCGGCCGACCGGTGCTGCTGGTGCCCGGCTTCCTCGCCGGCGACGGCTCGCTGTCGGTGATGGGGAGCTGGCTGCGACGGGCGGGCTACAAGCCACGCGGAGCGGGCATCGTGGCCAACGTCGACTGCTCGGCCGCGGCGCTGCGGCGGCTCGAGCCGCGCTTGGAGGCGCTCGTCGAGCGACACGGCCGCCGCGCGGCGATCGTCGGCCAGAGCCGCGGCGGCAGTCTCGCCAAGGTGCTCGCCCGGCGTCGTCCCGATCTCGTGCGCGGCATCGTGACGCTCGGCTCGCCGCTCGGCGACCCCTTGGCGGTGCATCCCTTCGTGCGCCTGCAGTTGCACGGTGTGGCCACCCTCGGCGCCCTCGGAGCGCCGCGCCTGTTCAGGCGCTCGTGCCTCGACGGCGCCTGCTGCGCGGACTTCTGGACGGACCTCGCCGCACCGCTCCCGGACGGCATCGGCTCGGTCTCGATCTACTCCCGCAGCGACGGCGTCGTCGACTGGCGCGCCTGCATCGATTCCCAAGCCGACGCCAACGTCGAGATCGCGACCTCCCACTGCGGCATGGCCGTCAGTCCCGCGGCCTACCGCGCCGTGGCCACCGCGCTGGAGGGCTTCGAGCGCTCCACGCTCCGCCGGCGTCACAGCGCTGGCCGCAAGCTACGCGCCGCCTAGGCTCGCGTCCGTACGTTTACCGTACAATCGGGAGGATGCGCGCGAGCCGCCTGGAGATCCGTCTCACCCCGGAAGAGCGCGAGCTCGACGCCGCTGGAGCCCTGGCCGCCGGCGAGTCCCTGAGCGAGTTCTTTCGCCGCGCCGCGCGCGAGCGGGCGACCAAGCTGCTCGACGAGCAGCGCCGGATCGCCTTGACCGCCGACGAGGCCGAACGGTTCCTCGACGCGCTCGAGCAGGTCGATCCTCGCACCGTCGAATCGCTACGGGGGCTAAACGAGCGTGCTGACGACTTCATCAGGGAGTGACGGCAGACCTCAGGCCCCCAACGCGCTTCGACTCCCACGTCCATGATCCGAGCCGCTTCGCCTGTGGCGTCGCGGCACTCGACGGTTGGCTACGCCGAGCAGCTGGGCAGAGCCAGCGTCGCGACGCCGTCCGGACCTTCGTCATCGCAACCGCGACCGATGAGGTCGTGGGGTACTACACGCTGGTCGCCGCCCAGCTCGACCACGAGTTGGCGACTGACGACGTCGGCCGTGGACTCTCGAGGCACTTTCCGATCCCAGTCGCGCTGATCGCACGGCTGGCGGTCGATCGCGAGCATCAGGGTCGCGGCCTCGGGGCACTGCTGCTCCGGGACGCGTTGCGACGCATCGTCGGCGCCAGTCGACATGTCGCGATGCGCGCCGTCGTCGTGCACGCCACCGACGCTCGCGCCGCGAGCTTCTACGAGCGCTTCGGCTTTCGTGGCCTCTCCGCCGCTCCCCGCACCTTGATGGTCACGCTCGCCGAGCTGCGCGCGGCCGGTGTGGGGTGACGCGCTAGACCACGAGCACCGCAGCGCCGCGGACCTGGCCGGAGCGCAGGCGATCGAGGGCCTCGTTGGCGCGCTCGAGCGGGTGCGTCTCGATCTCGGTGCGGATCGGGATGCGGGGCGCGAGGGTCAGGAACTCGTCGCCGTCGGCGCGCGTGAGGTTGGCGACCGAGCGCAGCACGCGCTCGCCCCAGAGCAGCTCGTAGGGCATCGCTGGGATGTCGCTCATGTGGATGCCGGCGCAGACGACCGTGCCGCCCTTGGCGACGGCCCGGAGGGCGACGGGCACCAGCGCGCCCACGGGCGCGAAGACGATCGCCGCGTCCAGCTCCTCGGGCGGCGCGGCGGCGGAATCGCCCGCCCATTCCGCCCCGAGTTCGAGTGCGAGCGACTGGGCTGCCTCGTCGCCGGCGCGGGTGAAGGCGAACACGCGTCGGCCCTCGTGGCGCGCCACCTGGCAGACGATGTGCGCCGCCGCGCCGAACCCGTAGAGGCCGAGCCGCTCGGCGTCGCCGGCCATGCGCAGCGAGCGGAAGCCGATCAGGCCGGCACACAGCAGCGGCGCGGCCTGCAGGTCCGGGTAGCCCTCCGGCAGCGCAAAGCAGAAGCGCTCGTCGGCGACGGTCAGCTGCGCGTAGCCGCCGTCACGCTGGTAGCCGGTGAAGCGTGCGCGGTCGCAGAGGTTCTCGCGACCCGAGCGGCAGTAGCGGCAGATGCCATCGGTCCAGCCCAGCCAGGGCACGCCAACGCGCTCGCCGGTGGCGAAGCGCTCGCCGCCGGCCACCACCCGGGCGACGATCTGGTGACCGGGTACCAGCGGCAGCTTGGGCTCGGCGAGCTCGCCGTCGACCACGTGCAGGTCGGTGCGGCAGACGCCGCAGGCGGCCACCTCGAGCAGCACCTCCCCCGCCCCGGGCTCGGGATCGGGCAGCTCGGCCGCCCGCAGCGGCCGGCCCGGCCGGTCGAGCACCATCGCGCGCATTCGGTCTGCAGGATCCCACGCGGCCCGAACGCCCAGCCGCCGCGTGCGCAGTGCGTAGAGTCAACGGCCGATCGAGAGCGAGCGAGGAGGCAGGATGGAGATCGGAATCGGGCTGCCGAACACGATCCCGGGAGTCGACGGCAAGGCGATCGCCGAGTGGGCGCGTCGCGCCGACGCGGCCGGCTTCTCGACCCTGGGCGTGATCGATCGGCTCGTCTACGCGAACGTCGAGCCGCTCGTCACCCTCTCGGTCGCCGCCGCGGTGACCGAGCGCATCCGGCTGACGACCGCGATCCTGATCGCTCCCTACCGCGAGAACGCCGCGGTGCTGGCCAAGCAGGCCGCCTCGCTGCACGCGCTCTCCGAGGGGCGCCTGACGCTCGGCATGGCCGTCGGCGGCCGCGACGACGACTACGCGGCGGCGGGCGTCCCGACCAACCAGCGCGGACGGCGCTTCGACGAGATGCTCGCCGAGGTCAAGGAGATCTGGAGCGGCGCCGAGAAGGGCTTCGCCGGCGGCATCGGCCCCGACGTCAGCGCCGACCCGCCCAGGATCGTGATCGGCGGCGGCGCGGACGCGGCCTACCGCCGCGCCGCGGCCAACGACGGCTGGATCATGGGCGGCGGCCCGCCGGACGCCTTCTCGCCCGCCAAGGAGAAGCTGCCTGGCCGCCTGGAGCGCCGCCGGCCGCGACGGCGAGCCGTACACCGGCGCGCTGGCCTACTTCGCCCTCGGCCCGAACGCCGCCGAGGACGCGCAGCGCAGCATCGGCGGCTACTACGCCTGGCTGGGCGAGTACGCCCAGGGAGTGGTCGACGCCGTCGCCAAGGACGAGCAGGCCGTGCGCGAGCGCGTGCAGGCGTTCACCGAAGCCGGTGCCGGCGAGCTGATCCTGTTCCCCTCCTCGGCCGACCCTGAGCAGGTCGACCTGCTGGCCGCAGCCGTGCTCTACGTTCCGTCCACCGCGCGCGCCACGATGGCGTGCGCGATGCCCTCCTCCAAGTTGATCGTCGGCGGCGCCAGCGCCGCGGCCGTGCTCGGGATCAGGGTCGCGCGCTCGCTGCACGGTCGCTGGCGGCTGCTGCCGCCTGCCCAGCGCAGGCGCATCGAGCCGCTGGCCGAGGCCGCCAAGGAGCAGGCGCTGGACCTGCGCGGCGATCCCGATCGCCCCGGCGCCGAGGCGGACCTGCGCGCCGCGAACGAGACGCTCGCCGCCGCGCTGGTGGAGTCCGCGGAGGCGGATCCCGAGGTCGAGCGCCGACGAGGTCGCCCAGCTGCGCGACGACCTCCGCCGCGAGCTCGAGCGGCTCGCGAGCGCCGACGTCAAGGCTTCGCGAACCGGCTCGAGCCGCTCAACCGCCTCGGTAGAGTCAAGCGGCCCCGTCCAGGGAGCCTCCCTCGTGACCTCCGACGATTCCGCCCAGACACCGGGGCCGTCAGCGCGTCCCGCCGCCGCCACGCTCGAGTTCCGCCAGGCGACGAAGCGCTACCCGGGCCAGTCCGAGCCGGCCGTCGACGCGCTCAGCCTCGAGGTGCCCGCGGGCGAGATCTGCGTGCTGGTCGGGCCGTCGGGCTGCGGCAAGACCACGGCCATGCGGATGGTCAACCGCATGATCGACATCACCGACGGCGACATCCTGCTCGACGGGCGCAGCGTCAAGGAGCGCAAGCCGGCCGAGCTGCGGCGCGAGATCGGCTACGCGATCCAGCAGATCGGGCTGTTCCCCCACCTGAGCGTCGCCGACAACATCGCCACCGTGCCGAAGCTGCTCGGCTGGAGCTCGCGACCGCATCCGCGCGCGCGTCGACGAGCTGCTCGAGCTCGTCTGCCTCGACCCGCACGAGACGCGCGACCGCTACCCGGCGCAGCTCTCCGGCGGCCAGCGCCAGCGCGTCGGCGTGGCCCGCGCGCTCGCGGTCGACCCGCCGCTGATGCTGATGGACGAGCCCTTCGGCGCGATCGACCCGATCAACCGCGAGCGGCTGCAGAACGAGTTCCTGCGCCTGCAGCGCGAGATCCGCAAGACGATCGTCTTCGTCACCCACGACATCGACGAGGCGATCAAGATGGGCGACCGCATCGCGATCATGCAGAAGGGCGGCAAGCTCGCCCAGTACGCGCCGCCGGCCGAGCTGCTGATGTACCCGGCGGACCGGTTCGTCGAGGACTTCGTCGGCGCCGACCGCGCGCTCAAGCGCCTGGCGCTGCAGCGGGTGCGCGACGTCGACCTCTGGAAGGCGCCGCTGGTGCGGGTGGGCGAGCCGACCGCCGAGGCGCGCGCCAAGCTCGCCGACAGCGAGGTGCCCTACCCGTTGCTGGTCGACGACGACGGCAGGCCGCTCGGGCTGGCTGTCCGAGCGAGGGCCTCGCGGGCGAGCGCGTGGAGCACGAGCTGCGCTCGGACGCCGAAGCCGCTGGTCGAGCTCGACGACGTGCTGCGCGACGCGCTCTCCGACCTGCTCGAGGAGGAGGCGCAGTACGGGCCGGTGGTCGACCAGCGCGGCGAGGTCTGTGGCGTGCTCTCGATCGAGATGCTCTCGCACGCCCTGCGCACCGACCCCGAGCAGGTCCCGAGCGGGGCCGACGCCGCCGCATGATCGCCGTCCTCGCCCAGCTGCAGCTGCGCGATCGCGCCGACAGCTGCGTCTCGGACAACGGCTTCTGCCCGGACTGGATCGTCGACAACTTCGACCGCTACGTCGACCCGTTCCTCCAGCACGTCTTCCTGACGCTCGTGTCGGTGGCGATCGGCTTCGCGATCGCCTTCACGCTGGCGCTGATCGCCTACCGCCGGCGCTGGCTGATCAACCCGATCACGCAGGTCACCGGCGTCCTCTACACGATCCCCAGCGTCGCGGCCTTCTTCCTGCTGCTGCCGATCACGGGTCGCGGCAACACCACCGCGATCGTCGCGCTGGTCTCCTACGTGCTGCTGATCATCTTCCGCAACGTGCTCGTCGGGCTCGACAACGTGCCCGACGAGACCAAGGACGCGGGTCGCGGCATGGGGCTCACCGACCGCCAGCTGCTGTGGCGCGTCGAGGTGCCGCTTGCGCTGCCGGAGATCATGGCCGGCCTGCGCATCGCCATGACGACCACCGTCGGCCTCGCCACGCTGGTGTTCTTCGCCGGCGCGGGCGGCCTCGGCGAGCAGATCTTCGCCGACCTCACCTTCAAGTCGAACGTCGTCACCGCCGGCGGGCTCGCGGTGCTGCTGGCGGCCGCCCTCGACGGGCTGATCCTGCTGGTCCAGCGCGCGATCACCCCCTGGACGCGGGCGGTGGCGGCGCGATGACACCGACGCTCGCGGTCCTCGGCCAGTTCGGCGAGGCGATCGAGTTCGTCTTCGACGAGCACGAGTCGCCGGCCGGCGGCGCGCGGGTGGGCGGCCTGCACAACATGTGGGAGCTGATGCGGCCTCACCTGGAGCTCTCCCTCGCCTCGATGGCGATCGCCTGCGCCATCTCGATCGCGCTGGGGCTCTGGCTCGGCCACATCGGCAAGGGGGGCTTTCTCGCCATCAACGCCTCCAACGTCGGCCGGGCGGTGCCGAGCCTCGCCCTGATCGCCCTGTTCGTCGCCTACCTCGGCGTGGGTCGCACGAACCTCACGCTGGCGCTCGTCCTGCTCGCGATCCCACCGATCCTCACCAACGCCTACACCGGCGTGCGGCAGGTCGATCGCGACACCGTGGACGCCGCACGCGGCATGGGCATGACCGGCTTCCAGATCGTCCGCCGCGTGGAGCTGCCGCTGGCGCTCCCGCTGATCTTCGGCGGCATCCGCATCTCGGCGGTGAACGTGGTGGCGACCGCCACGATCGCGCCGCTCGCCGGCGTCGTCACGCTCGGCGACCCGATCATCAACGTCAACACCTACGGAGACGAGGGCAGGCTCGCGGCGGCGATCGTCGTCGCCCTGCTCGCCGTCCTGACGGAGGTCACGCTCGGAGCGGCGCAACGCGCCGTCACGCCGCGCGGCCTGAAGCTCGAGGCCGGCGGTCGCCGCTGGCTCGCATTGCCCATCAAGAGAAGGGAAGTCACAACATGAGGATCCTTCGCTGGCCCACGTTGCTGATGCTCGTGCTCGTCGCCTTCGCCATCGGCGCCTGCGGCGACGACGACAGCGACAGCAGCGGCTCGTCGAACGGCTCGGGCACCGAGCAAGCGGCGATCGCCAAGAACGCCGACAACGCCTCGACCTCGATCACCGTCGGCTCGAAGAACTTCACCGAGCAGAAGGTGCTCGGCGAGATCTACGCCCAGGCGCTCGCCGCCGCCGGCTACAGCGTCAAGACCGAGCTCAACCTCGGCGACGAGAAGACGGCGCTGAAGGCGGTCAAGGGCGGCGAGATCGACGCCTATCCGGAGTACACGGGCACCGCCCTGCTGTCGTTCTTCGGCTTCCAGGCGGACAAGCTGCCCAAGGACCCGCAGGAGGCCTACGACAAGGCCGAGCAGGGCTTCGCCAAGGAGGGGTTGACGGCGCTGCCCCCGACGCCGTTCACGAGCTCGAACGAGGTCGCGGTCACCCAGGAGACCGCCGACAAGTACGACCTCAAGACGATCTCCGACCTCGAGTCGGTGGCCGGCAAGCTGACGCTCTACGGCTCGCCCGAGTGTCGCCAACGGCTGGACTGCCTGCTCGGCCTGGAGCAGGTCTACGGTCTGAAGTTCAAGAAGTTCGTGCCGGTCGACATCGCCCTGCGCCACGAGGTGCTGACCAAGGGCCAGGCGGACGTCTCGATCGTGTTCACCACCGATCCGCAGATCAAGCGCGAGAAGTTCGTGCTGCTCGAGGACGACAAGGGCATGTTCCCGCCCTACAACTCGACGCTCGTCGTGCGTGACGACGTCGCCGAGAAGGCGGGCTCCGACCTCGAGCAGGTCGTGAGCAAGGTCAACGCCGGCCTCAACGACGAGGCGATGCAGGAGCTCAACGCCCGCGTCGACCTCGACAAGGAGACCCCGAAGGCCGTCGCCACGCAGTACCTGCAGGAGACGGGCCTGACGAAGTAAGCGCGGAGGTCGCCGAGCATGCCCGCACTAGGCTGCGGGCATGCTCGCGAGCCCGCTGCGCTGGGAGGACGGCACCCTGCTGCTGCTCGACCAGCGCGCGCTCCCGGACGAGGAGCGCTGGCTGCGCTGCGAGCGCCCCGAGCAGGTGGCCGAGGCGATCCGCACGCTGGCGGTGCGCGGCGCACCCGCGATCGGCATCGCCGCGGCCTATGGCGTCGCCCTCGCCGACGAGCCGGCCGCGGCCGCAGACTCCGCAGCCGCGGCCCACGGCCGTCCTCAAGCCGATCGCAGCGCGGCAGCCGAGCTGCTCGCATGCACCCGCCCCACCGCCGTCAACCTGCGCTGGGCGGTCGAGCAGGCGCTGGCCGCCGACGACCCGCTCGCACTCGCCCGGCAACTCCACCGCGACCAGGACGCGGCCGACCGGCGGCTCGCCGCCCTCGGCGCGGAGCGCTTCGAGCCCGGCGACCGGGCGCTCACCCACTGCAACACCGGCCCGCTCGCGACCGCCGGCTACGGCACGGCCCTCGGCGTGCTGCGCGCCGCCTGGGAGCAGGGTCGACTCGCGGAGGCGTGGGTGGGCGAGACGCGGCCGCTGCTGCAGGGCGCCCGCCTGACCGCCTGGGAGCTGGAGCGCGCCGGCATCCCGCACCGCGTGATCGCCGACGCGGCCGCCGGCGGGCTGATGGCGCGCGGGCTGGTCGACCGGGTGGTGGTCGGCGCCGACCGGATCGCCGCCAACGGCGACGTGGCGAACAAGGTCGGCACCTACCCCCTGGCGGTGCTCGCCCGCCGCCACGACATCCCCTTCTACGTCGCCGCCCCGCTGTCCACGATCGACCCGGCAACGCCCACCGGCGCCGCGATCCCGATCGAGGAGCGCGACCCGGCCGAGGTCACGCCGAGCGCGACGGCGTTCAACCCGGCCTTCGACGTCACTCCGGCCGAGCTCGTCAGCGCCATCTTCACCGAGGGCGGCATGCTGGAGGCGCCGTACGAGGAGGCGATCGCACGTGTCCGCTGACCTGCGGCGGCAGATCGTGGACACCGGCCGCGCGATGCTGCACGCCGGGTTGGTGGCCGGCACGTCGGGCAACGTCAGCGTACGCGAGAGCGAACTCATGCACATCACGCCGAGCGCGATGCCCTACGACGAGATCGAGCCAGACGACCTCGTCACGCTGTCGCTCGACGGGCAGGTCGTCGCTGGCAAGCGTCCGCCCTCGAGCGAGCGGCTCGTGCATCTCGCGCTCTACGCCGCACACCCGGAGGCGGCGGCGATCGTGCACACCCACAGCGTCCACGCCACCGCCTGGAGCTTCCTCGGCGAGCCGCTCGACCTCGGCACGGAGGAGCTGACCGCCGCGGCGGGCGGGCCGGTGCGCTGTGCCAGCCATGGCGAGTCCGGCTCCGACGAGCTGGCGCGCACGCTGCTGACCGCCTTCGAGGGCCGGCGCGCCGCCCTGATGGCGCGCCACGGCGTGGTGGCGTTCGCGGCGACCCCCGCCGAGGCGCTGGCTGTCTGCGCGGTGGTCGAGCGGCAGGCGCAGGTCGCGTGGCTGCTGCGCGGGACCTGATATTGCCTGGCTTCTGACCACCTAATCAGGTTTCTCTGTGTGTTTAAGCTACCTTGGTAGCGATGCGCTTTGGCGTCGCATGGGAACCGACCAGCGCGGCCTACTACCGCGCCATCGGCCCGATGCAGGAGATGGAGAAGCGCGGCCACAGCGTCTCCTTCCCCGCTGGGCCGGAGGGCGACATCGAGATCCAGCGCCTCGCCGGCTGCGATCTCGTGCACATCTACCGGCACTGCGACCCCGACAGCTACCGCGTGATGGCCGAGCTCGCACGGGGCGGCATCCCGCTGACCTGGGACAACGACGACGACTTCACGAACGTGCCGAAGGAGGGTCCCAGCTACAAGCAGATGGGCGGACTCGCAGGCCGCCGCATCTTCATGCAGCAGGTGAAGGCGGCGCGGCTCGTCCAGACCACGATCACGCCGAGCGAGACGCTCGCCGAGAGATACCGCAAGGCCGGGCTCACCGACGTCGAGGTGGTGGAGAACTACCTGGCGCCGCACTTCTCCCGCGTGCGCAGCCCCCACCTCGGGTTCGTCATCGGCTGGGTGGCCGGCTACGAGCATCGCGCCGACACGGCCAGGATCGGCATCGCCCAGGCGTTGCGCCAGATCATGGACGAGTACGACCACGTGCGGGTCGAGTGCATCGGCGTCGACCTGCGCCTGCGCGACGACGAGCGCTACCGGCACGACCTGCTCGTGCCCTTCGAGGAGCTGCCTCAGCGCATCAGCGCCTTCGACGTCGGCATCGCCCCGCTGGCCGACATCCCGTTCAACCATTCGCGCTCGAACATCAAGCTCAAGGAGTACGCCGCCTCGGGCGTGCCCTGGCTCGCGTCGCCCGTCGGCCCCTACGCGGAGATGGGCGTCAAGCAAGGCGGGCGGCTGGTGCCTGACGGCGAGTGGTACCAGGCTCTGCGCTGGATGGTCGTGCGCGAGCGCGAGCGCGAGCTGCTCGCCGAGAACGCCGCCGCCTGGGCGGCGAAGCAGACCATGAGCGACATCGCCCGCCGCTGGGAGAACATCTTCGTCGACGCCGTGGACAAGCGGCGCGCTCAGCTCGAAGCGACGCCCTGAGCGCTCCCCGTTCGTGACATAACGCACACGAGGCGCCCTGCCGGCGCTGCATACTGCTTGCCATGCTGGCCGAGCTCCCCGATCGCACCCCGGTCCTGATCCGGCCGATCAGGCCCGACGACAAGTGGATGCTCGCCGAAGGCCTCCACCACCTCTCCGAGGCCAGCGTGCAGCGGCGATTCCTCGGTCCCAAGCCGCGCCTGAGCCGCTCCGAGCTGCGCTACCTGACCGAGGTCGACGGCGTCGATCACCTCGCGCTCGTGGCCGAGTATCCCGGAGAGCCGGTGCGGCGGCTGATCGCCGTCGCCCGCTTCGTGCGCCTGCCCGAGGATTCGCGTGCCGCCGAGGCCGCGATCGTCGTCGGCGACGACTGGCAGGGGCGCGGACTCGGCTCGCTGCTGGCCGAGCAGCTCGCCGCCAGCGCCCGTGAGCGTGGGGTCGAGCGCTTCACGGCCACGATGGCGAGCGACAACGTGCCGGCACATCGGCTGATGGAGAAGTTGGCGCGCGGGTTGGAGGCCCACCACGCCGGCGCCGGCCTGGACGAGCTGACGCTCGACCTCGTCGCCTGAGCGCTCGCGCGCTAGGAGACGGTCCAGGTGTCGCCCGAGTGCAGCAGCTGCTCGAGCTGCTCGCTGCCCAAGCCGGCGCGCGTCTCCTCGAGCTCGCGCGCGAGCTCGGCGCCGTAGACCGGGCGATCGACGTCGCGGAAGACGCCGATCGGCGTCGGCCCCGTCGGCCGCTGCGCCAAGTGGGCGAGCTCGAAGGCCAGGCTCGGGTCGGGACGATGGGCGTCGTGCACCAGCAGGGCGTCCTCGCCGGCGGCGGCCACGTCCACCAGCTCGAGCTGCCCACCGGCGCCGCGTGCCACCCCGCGCTCTCCCTCGACGCCGAAGCGGATTGGCCGTCCGTGCTCGAGCGGGATCTGGTTCAGCTCCTTCTGGCCCTTGGCCCGCACCGCGTCGAAGGCGCCGTCGTTGAAGACGTTGCAGTTCTGGTAGATCTCGACGAAGGCCGTGCCCTGATGGGCCGCGGCGGCACGCAGCGTCTCGGCAACGTGCTTCTTGTCGGTGTCGACCGTGCGGGCCACGAACGAGGCCTCGGCGCCGAGCGCGAGCGAGACCGGATTGAAGGGGTGGTCCTGGGAGCCGAACGGGGTCGACTTCGTGACCTTGCCCTCCTCGCTCGTCGGCGAGTACTGGCCCTTGGTGAGCCCGTAGATCTGGTTGTTGAAGAGCAGGATCTTCAGCGGCACGTTGCGGCGCAGCGCGTGGATCAGGTGGTTGCCGCCGATCGAGAGCGCGTCGCCGTCGCCGCTGACCACCCACACCGAGAGGTCCGGGCGCGCCGTGGCCACCCCGGTCGCCAGCGCCGGCGCGCGGCCGTGGATGCCGTGCATCCCGTAGGTGTCCATGTAGTAGACGAAGCGCCCCGCGCAACCGATGCCGGTGACGAAGACGATCTTGTCCGGCGGGATGCCGAGCTCGGGCATGAAGCCCTGAACCGACGCGAGGATCGCGTAGTCGCCGCAGCCGGGGCACCAGCGCGTCTCCTGGTCGGAGGAGAAGTCCGCCTTGGTCAGCTTGAGCACGTCGCCCCCGTTGCCGTGCCCGTTGGCGCCGCTCATCCCACCCGCTCCAGGATCTCGGCCATCACGTCGGCCGTCGAGATCGGCAGGCCGTCGACCTTCGTGTAGCGCTCGCAGTCGACGAGGTACTCGGCGCGCAGCAGCATCACCAGCTGCCCCATGTTCATCTCCGGCACCAGCACCCGCTCGTAGGAGCGCAGCACGTCGCCGAGGTTGCCAGGCAGTGGGTTGAGGTGTCTGACGTGCGCGGTGGCGACCCGCACGTCGTGCTCGCGCCGGACGCGGCGGGCCGCGCCCTGGATCGCACCGTAGCTCGAGCCCCAGCCGAGCACCAGCAGCGTGGCCTCGCCGTCGGGATCGTCGACCTCCAGATCCGGCACCGCCACTCTCGCGACGCGCTCCGCCCGCAGGTGGGTCATGTGCGTGTGGTTGTCGGAGTCGTAGGAGATGTTGCCGCTGCCGTCCTGCTTCTCCAGCCCGCCGATGCGGTGGCGCAGGCCGGGCGTGCCGGGCTTGGCCCAGGGTCGTGCGAGTCTTTCGTCGCGCAGGTAGGGCAGGAAGCGGGCGTCCTCGGCGTTCGGCTCGGTCGCGAAGTCCGGGTCGATCGCCGGCAGCGAGGAGACGTCCGGCAGCTTCCACGGCTCCGACGAGTTGGCGAGGAAGGTGTCGGTCAGCAGGATCACCGGCGTGCGGTGCTCGATCGCGATGCTGGCCGCCTCGATCGCGGCGTGGAAGCAGTCCGACGGCGTGCAGGCGGCGATCACCGGCAGCGGGGACTCGCCGTGGCGCCCATAGAGGGCGGCCAGCAGGTCGGTCTGCTCGGTCTTGGTCGGCATGCCGGTCGAGGGCCCGGCGCGCTGCACGTCGACGATCACCATCGGCAACTCCATCGCCACCGCCAGGCCGATCGTCTCGGACTTCAGGTCGAGGCCCGGGCCGCTGGTGCCGGTCACGCCCAGCTCGCCGGCGAAGGCGGCGCCGAGCGCCATGCTCGCCGCCGCGATCTCGTCCTCGGCCTGGATCGTGCGCACGCCCAAGCGCCGGTGGCGCGAGAGCGTGTGCAGCAGCTCGGACGCCGGGGTGATCGGGTAGGTGGCGTAGAAGAGCCCGAGGCCGGATTGCACGCCGGCCGCGATCAGCCCGAAGGCGAGCGCCTGCGTGCCGTTGACGTTGCGGTAGGTGCCGGGCGCCGCGGGCGCGGGATCGACCACGTAGTGGACCGCCAGCAGCTCGGCCGTCTCGCCGAAGTTCCAGCCGGCGCGGAAGGCGGCGAGGTTGGCGTCGCGCACCGCTGGCTTGTCGGCGAACTTCTTCTCGATCCAGGCGACGCTCGGGTCGACCGGCCGGCCGTACATCCACGAGATCACGCCGAGCGCGAAGAGGTTCTTGCAGCGCGAGGCGTCGCGGGAGCTGATGCCCTCGATCGACTCCGTGGCGCGCACGGTCATGCTCGTCATCGGCACGCGGAAGAGCTGGTAGTCGTCGAGCGAGTCGTCCTCGAGCGGGTTGGCCGTGTAGCCGGCCTTGCGCAGATTGTGCTCGGTGAAGCCGTCCTCGTTGACGATCACCGTGCCGCCCTTCTCGAGCGCCCCGACGTTGGTGATCAGTGCCGCGGGGTTCATCGCGACGAGCACGTTGGGATGGTCGCCGGGCGTGAGGATGTCGCGCGAGGCGAAGTGGATCTGGAAGGCCGAGACGCCGTGCGGCGTCCCCGCGGGAGCGCGGATCTCGGCGGGGAAGTCCGGCAGCGTGGCGAGGTCGTTGCCCACCACCGCCGTCGCGTCCGTGAAGCGACTGCCGGTGAGCTGCATTCCGTCCCCGGAGTCGCCCGCAAAGCGGACGACGACACGATCCCTCTTCTCGACGGTCTTCTGACTCATGGCGCCGGCCTCGCGTACAGCAGGCCGGTCAAGCCAGTGTAGTAAGCGGGCGTGGCCCGGCCCGGGCGGGTTGGCCACGACGGCGCACGCGGCTCGCCCCTCGGTTACTCTTTCGCGCCTTCCGGAGGGGCCGGCCTCCCTCCGACCCCCACTTCATGAAGATCTCCGTACCCAAGGAGACCGCCCCTGGCGAGCGCCGCGTGGCGCTCGTGCCCGAGGTCGTGCAGCGCTTGACCAAGGACGGCCTCGAGGTCGTCGTCGAGCCCGGCGCCGGCAGCGCCGCGGGCACATACCGGACGCCGCCTACGAGGAGGCCGGCGCGACGGTCGCCGAGGGCCAGGGCCTGTCCGGCGACGTGGTCGCCAAGGTCGCCGCCGCCGAGCGCCGAGGAGATCGGGCGGCTGGGCAAGGACGCGGTGCTGATCGGCTTCCTGCAGCCGCTCACCGACGCCGACGGCGTGCAGCGCGCTGGCCGCCGCCGGGCGTGACCGCGTTCGCGATGGAGGCGATCCCGCGCATCACGCGCGCGCAGTCGATGGACGCGCTGTCCTCGCAGGCCACCGTCGCCGGCTACCGCGCCGCGCTGATCGCCGCGCAGGAGCTGCCCCGCTTCTTCCCGATGCTGACGACCGCCGCCGGCACGTCCGGCCGGCGAAGGTGCTCGTGCTGGGCGCCGGCGTCGCCGGGCTGCAGGCGATCGCCACCGCGCAAGCGGCTCGGCGCGGTCGTGACCGGCCTTCGACGTGCGCTCGGCGGTCAAGGAGCAGATCGAGTCGCTCGGGCGCCAAGTTCCTCGAGCTCGACATCGGGCCTCGAGGACGCCGAGGACCGCCGGCGGCTACGCGCGCGCGCTGACCGAGGAGGAGCAGCAGCGCCAGCGCGAGCTGCTGGCCGACGCGATCGGCCAGATGGACGCCGTGATCTCGACCGCCGCCGTCCCGGGCCGCCCGGCGCCGCTGCTGGTGACCGAGGACGCGGTCAAGCAGATGAAGCCGGGCTCGGTGATCGTCGACCTCGCCGCCGAGACCGGCGGCAACTGCGAGCTGACCGAGGCCGGGCGAGACCGTCGTCAAGCACGACGTGAAGATCATCGGCCCGCTCGAACCTGGCGTCCACGATGCCCGACCACGCCTCGCAGCTCTACGCGCAAGCAACATCCAGTCGCTGCTCGAGCTGATGGTCGGCGAGGAGGGCGCGCTGAAGCTGGACTTCGAGGACGAGATCATCGCCGGCGCCTGCATCACGCGCGACGGCGAGATCGTCCACGAGGGCGCGAAGAAGGCGGCGGGAGTGGCCGCCTGATGGACCTGGTCACCGAGCTCACGATCCTCGTGCTGGCGGCGTTCGTCGGCTTCGAGGTCATCTCGAAGGTGCCGAACACGCTGCACACGCCGCTGATGTCGGCCACCAACGCGATCCACGGCATCGTGCTGCTCGGCGGCATCCTCGTGATCGGCGAGGCCGACGGCTTCCTCAACAAGTTGATCCTCGTGATCGCGATCGCCTTCGGCACGATCAACGTGGTCGGCGGCTTCCTCGTCACCGACCGCATGCTCGAGATGTTCAAGCAAGCAGCCCGGCGCCGGCCAAGAAGGCGGACGGCGAAGTGACGCTACAGTCGCGCTCGTTCCTGACCGACCCGGACTTCATCCGGTCGCTGTACATCGTCGCCTTCGTGCTGTTCATCCTCGGCATGCGCCAGCTGACCAAGCCCGCGCACCGCGCGGCGCGGCAACGTGGTCGCCGCGGTCGGCATGGCGATCGCGGTGGTCGCGACGCTGCTGATCCCCGAGGTCGGCGACTACGGCCTGATCGCGCTCGGCATCGCGATCGGCACGGCGATCGGCGTCCCCGCGGCGCGCTAGGTGAAGATGACCGCGATGCCGCAGATGGTGGCGCTGTTCAACGGCGTCGGCGGCGGCGCGGTGGCGCTGATCTCCTGGGCCGAGTTCCGCGACGCGCTCGAGCTCGGCGGCAACCCCGCGCTCGAGACGCTGATCCCGATCCTGTTCGCGGCGATCATCGGCTCGATCTCCTTCTGGGGCTCGAACATCGCCTTCGGCAAGCTGCAGGAGCTCCTCCCCGGCAGGCCGATCGCGCTGCCCGGCCAGCAGTTCGTCAACCTCGCGCTGCTGCTCGTCGCGGTCGGCGCGGCGGTCGCGATCGCCGCCGGCGCCGAGTCCGAGGGCCTGTTCATCCTGATCCTGGTCGCCGCGGCGGTGCTCGGCAACATGGTCGTGCTGCCGATCGGCGGCGCCGACATGCCGGTCGTGATCTCGCTGCTGAACGCGTTCACCGGCCTGTCGGCGGCCGCGGCCGGCATCGCGCTCGACAACACCGCGCTGATCGTCGGCGGCATCATCGTCGGCGCCTCGGGCACGATCCTCACCAACCTGATGGCCGAGGCGATGAACCGCTCGATCCCGAACATCGTCGCGGGCGGCTTCGGCGGCGGTGGCGCGCTCGCCGACCGGCGCCGACGGCGAGGAGCAAGACCGCGCGCTCGACCGACGCCTCCGACGTCGCGATCCAGCTCGCCTACGCCACGCGCGTGGTCGTCGCGCCCGGCTACGGCATGGCCGTCGCCCAGGCCCAGCACACCGTGCGCGAGCTGGCCGACGAGCTCGAGAAGCGCGGCGTCGAGGTGCTCTACGCGATCCACCCGGTCGCCGGCCGCATGCCCGGCCACATGAACGTCCTGCTCGCCGAGGCCGACGTGCCCTACGACGCGCTCAAGGAGATGGACGAGATCAACCCCGAGTTCCCGCAGACCGACGTGACGCTCGTGATCGGCGCCAACGACGTCACCAACCCGGCCGCGCGCGAGGACAAGGGCAGCCCGATCTACGGCATGCCGATCCTCGACGTCGACAAGTCCGGCGCAGGTGATCGTGCTCAAGCGCTCGATGAACACCGGCTTCGCCGGCATCGACAACCCGCTCTTCTACAACGAGAACACCGCGCTGCTGTTCGGCGACGCCAAGGCGTCGGTCGGCGCGGTGCTGTCGCGAGGTCAAGGACCTCTAGGCGACGGGCTCGGCCGGCGCCGCCGTGGAGTCGGCGGGCTGACCGAGCTTGGGATCGGCCTGGCCGCCGGCGCCGACCGGCGCCGAGACCGCCGCGGCGCCCCGCTCGGCGACGTCGCGCTCGAAGGCGGCGTCGACCTCGGGCACCGTGAGCTTCGCCTGGCGGTCGATCAGCGGCTGCAGCAGGCCGCGCGCGGCGATCGCCGCGTGCAGCCAGCCGGGCACGACGATGCGGCGCTTGCGGCCCTCGATGCCGTCGGCGACGGCCTTGCCGACCGAGGCGACGGAGTAGGTCTTGGCGAGCGGGCCGGAGGCGCGCTCGCGGAAGCCGTCGACCGTCGGGTGGGCGTCCGCGCCTCTGACCATGTCGGTGTCGATCCAGTGGAAGTAGCCGACGCCCACGTCCACGCCGAGGTGCGCGACCTCGCCGCGCAGCGAGTCCGAGAACGCCTCCACCCCGGCCTTGCTCGTCACGTACGGGGCGAGGCCGGGCGCGTGGAAGATCGCCGAGGAGGAGGCGACTACGAGCACGTAGCCGCGGCGCTCGATCACGTGCGGCAGGCAGGCCCGCACCGTGCGCCAGACGCCGAGCACGTTGACCTCGATCGTGCGCTCGAAGGCGGCCGGGTCGATCGTGCGCACGAAGCCCGCGGCGGCGATGCCGGCGTTGGCCATCACCACGTCGATGCCGCCGAAACGCTCGACGGCGCCCTCGACCGCGCGCTCGAGGCTGCCGAGATCGGTCACGTCGGCCTCGAACCAGGCGGCGTTGCTGCCGCACTGGGTCGCGACGCGCTCCAGCTCCTCGGGCTCGAGCCCCACGAGCGCGACGTTCGCGCCGCGGGCGGCCACCCGGCGCGCGGACTCCGCGCCGATGCCGCGGGCGGCGCCGGTGATCAGGACGGTGCGACCCTGCAAGCTCCAGCTCATGGGGCGGCACGATATCCAAGCCAATACGCCATCGGCATCGTCCGCGGCCCAGGATCGATAGCGTTTCCGGCCCGATGGCGTCGCTTTCCGAGCAGCAGCAGGATCTCGCCCCGGAGCAGGTGGTCGAGCTCGTGCGCGAGGGCAAGGTCGAGCTGATCGACGTGCGCGAGACCTATGAGCACGACGCCGGCCGCATCGCCGGCGCGCGCCACGTCGAGATGGACCAGCTGGCGGCTGCCGCCGGCTCGCTCGATCCCGAGCGCCCGCCGGTCTTCTACTGTCGCACCGGCAGCCGCTCCGCCGCGGCCACCGAGGCCTTCCGCGCCTCCGGTCTCGCGGCTTACAACCTGGACGGCGGCATCGTCGCCTGGGTCGCGCAGGGCCTGCCGATCGAGCCGGACGACG
The DNA here is from genome assembly GCA_963734165.1 of uncultured Thermoleophilaceae bacterium. Lineage (GTDB taxonomy): Bacteria > Actinomycetota > Thermoleophilia > Solirubrobacterales > Thermoleophilaceae > JACVRW01. The sequence goes on from CAVTFZ010000001.1 coordinate 424,812, forward strand.
GCCGCGTCGCCGACCATTAGCTAGAGGTCCGCGCTGCTCAGCTGCCCGGCGTACGGGCCGCGGCCGGTGAAGCAGGCGGCGCCGCAGCGAGCGCCGAGCTGCAGCGCCGCGGCGATCGGCATGCCCGGCGCCGAGGCCGTAGGCGAGGCCGGCGGCGAAGCTGTCGCCGCAGCCGTAGGCGTCGGAGATCGGGCCGGGCAGGGGCGTGGCGTCCCAGCTGCCGCTGCCGCCGTCGCGGCCCTCCCAGCGCCCACCGGCCGCGCCGGCGGTGCGGACGACGAAGCGCGGTTCGGGGTCGAGGTCGCCGGGCTCGTAGCGCTCGCCCGCGGTCGCGTGGCGCTGGCGACCAGGGCGTCGAGCTCGACGCCCGCCTCGGCGAGCGCCTCCAGGCCACGGGCGCTGGCGACCAGCGTGCCGGCCGCGCGGGCGGCACGGATCGCGTCCACGTCCCCCGCCGTGAGGTAGACGGCGTCCGCGCCGGCCAGCTCGGACCACGGCAGCGGGTCCTCGCCACGCGGGCCGAGGCGCTCGCCGATCACCGTGATCGTCCGCTCGCCGGCGGCGTCGACGTGCACGAAGCCGCGTCGCTGGGGCTCCGGACGCCTCGCCGCCTCGACCGTCAAGCCGAGCCCGGTCAGCTCGACCTCGGCCCGGCGCCCGAGCGCGTCGCCGCCGAGGGCCGTGTAGAAGGCCGCCTCGCCCGCCAGCTTGGCCAGCTGGCCGGCCGCGACGGCGCCTCCGCCGCCCGGCTCCTCCCAGACCTCGCTCGCGTGCACGATCTCGCCGGCCGCCGGCATCGCCTCGACGCGGGCGAACTCGATCCACTCCACGTGTCCGACGACCGCCACCCTCACGGACGCGCAGTCTGCCAGGGGACGGAGCCCTGGCAGGCTACGCTCGCGGCCTATGCAGGATCCGATGCCGCTGACGCCGACGATCGAGCTGCCGCTCGACGAGGTCGAAGTGCGGGTGAGCCGGTCGTCGGGACCGGGTGGCCAGCACGCGAACGTCACCGCCTCGCGCGTGGAGGCCGTGTTCGACGTCGCGGCATCGCGCACCCTGACGCCGGAGCAGCAGGCCCGCATCATGGCCCGGCTCGGGCCCGTGGTGCGCGCGGTGGCACAGGACACGCGCAGCCAGCAGCGCAACCGCGAGCTCGCGCTCGAGCGGCTGCAGCAGCGGCTCGGTGCGGCATTGCACGTACCGCGTCCCCGCCGCCCGACCAAGCCGACCGCGGCGTCGCGCCGGCGGCGGGCGGCGAGCAAGCGTCAGCGCAGCGACGTCAAGCGGCTGCGGCGCAGGCCGGCCAGCGAGGACTAGCGACAGCGACCGCTGCACCGGTGCGGCGAACGCCCTCCGGCCGCGCCGTGGAGCGCTGGCGCGAGGCAGCGCCGCTCAGCCGTCGCCCGAGGGAGCGACTGCGCCACCGCCAGAGCCGCCCTGTGGGGTCGGTGGCGTCTGCGTCCCCGTCCCGGGAGTGGCGCCGCCGCCCTGGCCGGCCGCCGGCGGAGTGGTGCCGCCGCCGGTCGCGGGGGGCGTGGTGCCGCCGGCCGTCCCGCCCGTGGCGCCGCCCGTGCCCGGAGTGGCCGTCGAGGGCGTGGTCTCGGTGTCGGTCGTCTCGGTGCGGTCGCGCTCGGTCGAGCTGCGAGAGCTGCTCGGCGCGGTCGGCACGCCGAGGTCGGCGGGGCTCGACTGCGTCGCGGGCTCGTCGTCGCCACCGGCGCTCGCGATCACCACGATCAACAGCAGCAGCGCAACGGCGGCCACACCGCCGGCGATCAACCGGCGGCGCATGTAGATCGACTCGGGCTGGCGGCGCGCAGGACGGCGGGAACCGCCCGGCGGCCGGCGCTCGGGGTCGAGCCGGCGTGTCGGGTGCTCGTCCAGAGCGGCGAAGGTAGCAGCTAGCAGGGGAATCGAGAGCCCTTGCAAGCGATCAGGCGAAGTGCAAATCCTCCGTCTCGTTCGCCTCGACGGGGCGCTCGCAGGTCGGGCACCACCAGCGAACCTCGACGGCCGTCCCGCAGGCGGCGTGGCGCGGCGGATCCTCGGACTCTCGATGGCGCGCGCCCCAGTCGGCGAGCAGCCGCAGCGCGCCGGCCAGCTCGCGGCCGGTCGCGGTCAGCTCGTAGACGAAGCGCCACGGACGCTCCGAGTACGGCTCGGCCACGACCAAGCCCTCCGCCTCGAGCGCCCGCAGCCGCTGCGTGAGGATGTTCGGCGCGATCGCGGCGAGCGCTTGTTGAAGGTCGCCGAAGCGGCGCGGGCCGTCGAGCAGCGCATCGACCAGCAGCAGGGTCCAGCGATCGCCGACGCTCTCCAGGGCTGCCGCAAGGGGGGTCGCGCCGTGCTCCGCCACGCGCTCGGAGGCTACCGTTGCCACCGCCTGTACGATAGTCACTTGCAAATTGCAAGTTAGGAGTTTCCATGGCAGTCATCGCTGAGATTCAAGGCTCGATCGCACAGGCGGCCGAACGGGTGGGCCCGTCGTCGTCGGGCTCGGGCGCGGCTGGGGCCTCGGCTCCGGCGTGGTCGTCGAGTCCGGGCAGGTGCTGACGAGCGCACACAACCTCCGCAGCGAGGAACCGACGCTGACCTTCGCCGACGGGCGGCGGACGCGGGCGACGGTGGCGGGCGCCGACCCCGACCTCGACCTCGCCGTGCTGGAGGCGGACACCGGCTCGATCGAGCCGATCGCATGGGAGCCCGGCGAGGCCGAGCCCGGCATCGGCACAGCGGTGGTCGCGCTGGCGAATCCCGGCGGACGGGCGTTGCGCGCCACGCTGGGATTCGTCTCGTCCGCGGGTCGCAGCTTCCGCGGGCCGCGCGGTCGCCGCGTGCACGGGGCGATCGAGCACACCGCGCCACTGCCGCGCGGCTCCTCGGGCGGCCCGCTGGTGGACCTCGAGGGGCGGCTGCTGGGGCTCAACAGCCTGCGGCTCGAGGGCGGCCTGATCCTCGCCGTGCCCGCGACCGCCGTCGTGCGCGAGCGCGTGCGCCTGCTGGCACGGGGCGAGGCGAGCCAGCCCCAGCGGCTGGGCGTGGCGGTGGCGCCACCGCGCGTGGCGCGCCGCCTGCGCCGAGCGGTCGGCCTGCCCGAGCGCGACGGGCTGCTCGTGCGCGCGGTCGCGGACGACTCGCCCGCCGCGGCGGCCGGCGTGGCGGCGGGCGACCTGCTCGTGCGCGCGGCGGAGGCGGAGCTGACGAGCGTCGACGCCCTCTACGCCGCGCTCGACGCGATCCCGCCGTCCGGAGGTGTGCTGGACCTCGGCATCGTGCGAGGGACCGAGGAGCGCAGCGTCGCGATCGCCTTCGAGCCACGTCCGCCCGGCGAGCGCCGGACGGCGAGCGCGACCGGCGCAGCGGGCCCGGCCGAGCAGTCGAGCGACGATGAGGCGCCTCGATGACGGCCGTGGTCGAGCCGCCGCCGGCCGTTGACCCCACCGAGACCGAGGCGCTCGACGCGTATTCGAACGCCGTCATGGCCGTGGCCGAGCGGCTCACGCCCTCCGTCGCGAGCCTGCGCGTCATGCGACGCGCTCGCGGCGGCCAGCTCCCGGCCGGCGCCGGCAGCGCGGTGGCGCTGACCCCCGACGGGTTCCTGCTCACCTCGGCGCACGTCGTCGCGGGCGCCGCCCGGCGCGGCCGGGCGTCCTTCGCCGACGGGCGCGAGGAGCGCTTCGAGGTCGTCGGGCGCGACCCGCTCTCCGACCTCGCGCTGGTGCGGTTGGAGAACGGCGGCCTGACGCCGGCGGAGCTCGGCGACGCCGCGCACCTGCGCGTCGGCCAGCTCGTGGTCGCGATCGGCAACCCGCACGGCTTCGCCGGCTCGGTGACCGCCGGCGTCGTCTCGGCGCTCGGCCGCTCGCTGCCCGCCCGCTCGCGCCGAACGGGACGCATCATCGACAGCGTGATCCAGACCGACGCCGCGCTCAATCCGGGCAATTCCGGCGGCGCGCTGGCCGACAGCCGCGGTCGCGTGGTCGGCGTCAACACGGCCGTCGCCGGCGTGGGACTCGGCTTGGCCGTGCCCGTCAACGACGCCACCCAGCGCGTGATCGCCTCACTGATGCGCGACGGACGCGTCCGGCGCGCCTACCTCGGCATCGCCGGCGGGCCGCGGCCGGTCCCGCCGGCGGCCCGCGCCGTCGTTCCCAGCGGCACCTGCGTCGAGGTCGTGGAGGTCGTCCCCGAATCGCCGGCGGCCGACGCCGGTCTGCGTGCAGAGGACTTGATCCTGTCCGTCGGCGAGACCGCGATCGCGAGCGTCGAGGACCTACAGCGGCTGATGGTCGAGGAGCTGATCGGCGTGCCGGTGCCGGTGCGGCTCCTGCGGCAGGGTCGTGCCCTCGAGCTGGAGCTGACGCCAGCCGAGCTGGAAGAGCGCTGAGCGGCTCAGAGGCCCGGGACGTGGCGGACGGCGAAGCCGGCGGTCGGGCGGTCGCCCTCCTGCCAGCGGGTGCCGGCTCGGCCCTGACCGCTGGTGTCGAAGCGCAGGCCGGCGACGTACATGAAGATGTGGCCGGCGTTGGCGTAGATGGTGATCCACTTGCCCGGGCCGGCGGCGCCGAAGTCGACGAAGCCGCCGGAGGTGCGGGGGCTGTCGAGCAGACCGGCGCCGGCGAGCGCGAACGAGACCGAGCCGGAGCAGTCGTAGCCGTTGTCGCGCCAGGCGCCGTGGCCGCCGCCCCACTTGTAGGGGAACTTCGCGATCTGGTTGCCGGCCAGGATCACGCGCTTGACGATGTCGGGGGCGCGATCGGGCGCGATCGCCTCGCCGTTGGGCAACACCCGCGCGCGCGGCCCGGTACGCAGGAAGGCGGTGCTGCCGAGGTAGCGCTTGAAGCTGCGCAGGCTGGCGCGCGGCCTCGCGCAGCTCGGCACGCACGTCGGCGTCGCTGGGAGCGCCCGGGCTCGGCGCATCGTCGCCGGGGTCGCCGCTCGGCTCCGGCTGTGCCCCCGCGCCCCGCAACTCGACGGCGCGCGCCTGCGAGTCCCCGGCGGGCAGCCGCTCGTCCTCGAGCTGCGCGCGCGCCTTGCGCGCCCCTGCGGGGGTCAGCACCTGCTCCTGGGGCTCCTGCCGCCGCTCGACCGAGCTTCCGCACGCCCCGAGCACGAGTGACAGCGCCAGCATGCAGGCCAGGACGGCCCGCGCGCCCGGCGCTGGTGACGTACGCGTGGCCCGCTCCACGATCTGGAACCATAGGGACGATGACGGAGCATCCATCCAGCCCGCCCCCCGATCCCTCCGGGATCGAGGAGCCCCATGACGTGCTCGCCGCCGAGGAGTTCGGCATCGGCACCCGCGACGAGCGCTTCCCGCCCGACCCGACGGGCATCGCCGAGCCGCACGACGTGCTCGCCGCCGAGGAGTTCGCGATGCCGGCGGGCGTCGAGCCGCACATCGACGACGGTGGCGGCTCGGGGCCGCGCGCCTGGCTTCCCCTGATCGGCCTGGCGGCGCTGACCGCGCTGCTGCTCCTGCGCCGCCGTCGCCGCCGCTGAGGCGGTGGCCTACGGGTAGAGGTCGCCGCCCTCGCCCACCACGAAGATCGCGCTGACGGGGCAGTTCGCCGCGGCGGCGAGCACGTCGTCGAGCGGCGCCCCATCCGGATCGATCACGACTGCCTTGTCCTCGCCGTCGAGCTCGAAGACGTCGGGGGCGGTGTCCACGCAGTCCCCGGAGCCGATGCAAAGGGCGCGATCGACCGTGATCTCGATGCGGTTCTGGCGAGACAGCTCGGGCATGAGCCCGGCGAGACTAGCGGTTCAATCGCGCTTGCCGCGCCCGTATACGAAGCGCAGCGCACGGCCGATCAGCTTGGTGCGCTTGGCGTTGTAGGGCAGCATGTGCATGTCCCGCTTGGGCGCGAAGCGCGTCACCAGCAGGGCCTGCTCCTTCGTGTACTTGCGAATGCCGCCGGCGCCGTGGCGCGTGCCGAGCCCGGACTCCTTCCAGCCGCCCATCGGCAGCTCGAGCGCCAGGTAGTTGAGCTGGGCGTCGTTGACGGTGACCGCACCGGCGTCGATGCGCCGCGCCAGCCGCTCGCCCTTGATCGTGTCCTTGGTCCAGACCGACGCCTGCAGCCCGTACGGCGTGTCGTTGGACAGGCGCACCGCCTCGTCGGCGTCGGCCACCTTCATGATCGGCAGCGTCGGCCCGAAGGTCTCCTCGCGCATGCAGGCCATCGAGTGGTCGACGTCGACCAGCACCGTCGGCTCGTAGTAGTGCCCGCCACCGTCGTCGCGGCGGTGGCCGCCGACGAGTACGCGCGCCCCGCGCTCGACCGCGTCGGCCACGTGGCGCTCGACGATGTCGGCCTGCGGTGGGTGGATGACCGCGCCGACGTCGGTGCTGCCGGGGCCGGTCGGGGCGTCCTGGCGCAGCTCGCGCACCTTGGCGGAGACGCGGTCGACGAACTCGCGGTAGATCGGCTCCTCGACGTACACCCGCTCGACCGAGATGCAGGTCTGGCCCGCGTTCTGCATCGAGTAGTGCACGGCGGCGTTGGCGGCGCGCTCGAGGTCGGCATCGGCGCAGACGACCATCGGGTCCTTGCCGCCCAGCTCGAGGCCGACCGGCGTCAGCGTGCGCGCCGCGCGCTCCATCACCTTCTTGCCGGTCGCGGTGGAGCCGGTGAACATGAGGAAGTCGACCTCGTCGATCAGCGCGGCGCCGGTCTCGCCGTAGCCGGGCGCGACCTGGTAGACGTCGGCGGGCAGGCCGCACTCGCGCAACATCTCGCCCATCAGCAGCGAGGTCAGCGGCGTGACCTCGGACGGCTTGAGCACGACCGCGTTGCCGGCGGCCAGCGCCGGGATGCAATCCCCGAACGAGTTGGTCAGCGGGTAGTTCCAGGGACCGATCACGCCGACCACGCCCAGCGGCACGTGGCGGATCACGAGCTTGCGGCCCTTGACGAACGGCGAGCCCGAGCGCACGCGCTCGTCGGCGAGGTACTCCTCGGCGTGCTTGGCCCAGAAGCCGAAGGCGGCCGCCGCGTACCCGACTTCGGCCAGCAGCGCGTCCTCCCACGCCTTGCCGGTCTCCGACACGATCGTCTCGCAGATGCGCTCGCTGTTGTCGGTGACCCACTTCTGGCAGCGCCGCAGCACGCGCGCGCGTCCCTCGAAGCCAAGCGCCTCCCAGCCTGGCTGCGCGGCGCGGGCGCGCGCGACCAGCGAGGGGATCTCCTCCGCACCCACCACGCCGACGCTCGCGACGCTCGCGCCGGTCGCGGGGTTCAGGACGTCGATCGTGGAGCTGGTCTGGGCCTCGGGGATGCTGACGGTGTCGGTCACGCCGACCAGCGTACTACTCAGCTGGCTGGCCAGCCAAGGCCAGATCGCGGCCTCATCCGGCCATGCCGGCCAGGGCGGCGTCGAGCTCGGCGTGCACCGGCGCGGCGCGCTCGAACTCCACGATCTCCAGCACGCGCGCGACCGGTCCCCCGACCGGCGCGACCACGTGCAGCTCCTGCCGCCGGCTGCCGAGCTGGCGCGCGAGGCTGAAGAGCATCGCGATTCCGCTCGAGTCGATGAAGTCCAGGGCCGAGAAGTCCACCACCAGCCCGTGCGCGGAGGTCGGCACCGCGCCGACGATCTGCTCGCCGGTATGGGGTGCGCTGGCGATGTCCAGCTCGCCGCTGAGGGTCGCGATCACGACCTCGTCACGCTCGTCGATCGCGAGCTGTACCAGTCCCTCGGTCACTGCCCGTCTCCGTTCTCCGTCACCCCAAGTCTCCGGCTCAATCGCACGGTCGTCCCCTCAGGGCTCGGCTGCACCTCCACGTCGCCCATCAAGGCTCGCATCAGCGACAGACCGCGCCCCTGATCGCCCTCGCGCGGAGGACGCCAGGCGCCGTAGTCTCGCACGGCGATGTCGACCACGCCGTCTGCGAAGTGGCCGGCGATCTCGAACGGCGTGCCGCCCTTGGCGCCGGCGTGCTCGATCGCGTTGGTCGCCGCCTCGCCACAGGCGGTGATGATCTCCGCGATCTCCCGCTCGCTGCCGTCGGTCTGGCGCAGCCAGCGGCGCAGCAGGCTGCGCATCGACACGAGCGCCTCGGGCTGGGTCGGGAACTCGACGCGGAAGCGGTCGACCAGCGGCGTGTTCTGGAGCGCCAGCAGCGCCACGTCGTCGGGCGCCCCGCCCGCCGGCACGAGCTGGGCGAGCACGTGGTCGCAGAGCGCCTCCGGATCGTCGGGCGCGTCGCGCACGACCTCGGCCAGTCGGCCCAGGCCGAGGTCGAGGTGATCGCCCGGCCGCTCCACGAGCCCGTCGGTGTAGAGCACGATCGTCGTGCCGGGATGCAACGGCTCGACGACCTCCTCGAAGTTCGGGAACGGCAGCACCCCCAGCGGCACCGAGCGCCCGCCCTCGAGGTAGCGCGACCGGCTCGCCGCTGCCGTCTTGGACCAGCAGCGGCGGCGGATGCCCGGCGTTGACCCAGCGCACCTGATCGTTGGCCGGATCCACGATCAGGTACAGCAGCGTGGCCATCTGGCTCTCCTCGGCCTCCGTCCAGACGAGCCGGTTGAGCTGCTCGACCACGCGCGCCGGGTCGTGGCCCTCGAGCGCGTAGGCGCGCAGCGCGCTGCGCAGCCGGCCGACCATCGAGGCCGCCGCCAGCCCCTTGCCAGCCACGTCGCCCATCACGAGCCCGACGCCGCCGCCCGGGATCGGGATCACGTCGTACCAGTCGCCGCCGACCTCGGCCTCGGTCGCGGCCGGCAGGTAGCGCGCCGCGGCGGCCAGGCCCGGCACCTGAGGCAGGCGCTCGGGCAGCAGGCTGCGCTGCAGCGTCTCCGCGATCCGGTGCTCGCGCTCGTAGACCTGCGCGTGCATGATCGCGAGCGCCACGCGGTCGGCGGCCAGGCGCAGCAGGTTGAGGTCCTCGGCGGTGAAGCGTCGCGGCCGGGCCACGCCGGTCACCAGCACGCCGGTCACCGTGCCCTCCGCCAGCAACGGCACGCCGATCAGCGAGTCGATGTCGAGCTCGCCCATGGCGAGGTCCTGCACGTCAGCGGGATCGGGATCCTGGGCCAACAGCGGCTCGCGCAGCGAGGCGACGCGCCCGGCGAAGCGGTCGCCGAAGGCGATCGGCTCAGGACGCTCGTCCCCCAGCGCGCCGGCGGACGTGGCGCGCACGACCAGCTGCTCGTGATCGCCGGTGAGGAAGATCGTGGCCGCGTCGGCGCCGAGCACGCCGCGCACGCGCGCGACGAGGTCGGCGAGGATGTCGTCGATGCCCCGGTGGGCCAGCGCGGCATCGACGAGCAGCTGCATCCCGCTGACCATCTCGGCCACGCGCTCGGCCTCAGCGCGCGCCGCCTGCTCGCGCATCAGCGCCTCGCGCTCCTCCTGGCGACGCTGTCGCTCGCTGATGTCGCGGATGAAGCCGGAGGTGACGTAATCGTCGCCGAGGCGCACGCGCGAGATCACCTCCTCGGCTGGAAAGGTGGACCCGTCGCGCCGCTGCAGATCGAGCTCCATGCGCATGATCCGCACCGGGTCGCCGGCCTCCGCCAGCTCCTGGCGACGCTGCTCGTGCCCGTCGCGCCCCTCGGGCGGGAAGATCACCTCGCGCAGCGGGCGTCCCACCACCTCGCCCGCCGACCAGCCGAACATGCGCTCGGCGGCCGCGTTCCAGGTGGTGATCGCGCCACTGCCGTCGATCGCCACGAACGCGTCCGGCGCGCTGTCGAGGACCAGCCGCGTGCGGGACTCGCTGCGCCGCAGGTCCCGCCCGCGCTCGTCGGCGGCGGCCGCCTCGACGCGCAGCCGCTCGTGCAGGCGCGAGATCAGCAGGCCCGAGACGGTCGGCGTGCCGACCGCGAGCAGCCAGCGGATCACCGAGCTGCTGGTGTGCTGGATCGACAGGATGACCGTGTAGCCGATCGCGATCAGGACGACGTAGACGAGCGCCGCCCGCAGCTCGAAGAAGTAGAAGGCGTAGAGGGCGATCCACGAGAACAGCAGCGCGTACAGCGCGCCCACGCCCGCGTAGTAGTTGGCGAAGGTCAGCAGGACCGTGCCGAAGGCCAGCAGCGCGTACAGGTGCCACTCGCGCACGCGGTCGGCGCGCGCCCAGAGTCCGATCGCCAGCACGAGCGCGATCCCCCAGGTGATCCCCAGCTCCAGCTCCCGCACCGCGTTGGGCGGGAACAGGAACGTCAGCACGCCGACGACCGCGCCGGCGGCGAACAGGTATGCGAGCGAGCGCGCCTTGACGCGCAGGTCGAAGAGCTCCGGCAGCCCCTTCACCGCGAGCCGGTGCTAGCTCCCGGGGCCGCCGCGAGCAGACAGTCGCGCCAGCGCCTCATGGCACTCCACCACCTGCTGCTTGACGCGATCGCCATCCGGGCGATCGTGCACGAGGTCCCACGTCTTGTCGGCGACCTCCCGGGCGTTCTCCGCGGTGGCCTGGCTGCAGAGCAGATCCACGAGCCGCAGCTCGAACTGCTGCAGCTGCTCCTCGGGCGCCCCGGGGGGCATCTTCGGGAGCGGCTCGGCCGTCGCCTCGCGCCACATCGAAGTGGCCAGGACGAGCCTGTTCCTGAGCGCCTTCTGGTCCACGGCACGGGAGGCTACGTCATGAAGGCGATCGCGGGCCCGAGCCCGGCTTCGCGTCGCAGCGTCGCGATCTGCCGGCCCGGCTGCACCGCCGCACGCGGCGTGCCCAACGACGCGCCGAGCGTCGTGGCCGTGGCGGCGAGGTCCGCGACGCGGAACGAGATCCCCCATAGCCGCGCGGGCCCGTCCGGGTCGGATGCCACGCGCGATCCCTCCGGCGCCTGCACGACCTCGAGGATCAGCTCGCCGAGGCGAAAGAAGGCCTGGCGCGGCGCGCCCGTCGGCGTCGGCTCGTCGCGTACGCGCCGCAGGTCGAACCCGGCGACACGCAGGCTCTCGAGCGTTCGGTCGAGCACCGGCGTGAAGACCACGAGATGGTCGATCGAGAGCACGCCGTTGGGATGCCGACCGCCGGCCACGGGCGGCGCCGTGGAAGTCGAGGTGGGCAGCCCGTCCAGCTCGGTAGACGCCAGGTCACGCAGAGACCACGCCACGATCCCGCGGCCGCGGCCCGGGCCGACCAGCCGCAGCCTCACCGAGCCGACCTCGCAGAGATCGCCGTCGACCTCGAAGCCGGCCGCCCGCCAGGTGGGTGGGTCGTCGGCGATCGCCAACTCGTCCACGCTTGGCATGGGGCGCACGCTAACGGGCCGCGGGCGCCGAACGCATAGATTGCGGCGCATGGGAGCGATCGTCGCGAGGGCGCCGCTGCGCGTGGCCCTGGGTGGAGGCGGCACGGACCTGCCCTCCTACTACCGCGATCACGGCGGCTTCGTGATCTCGACGGCCATCGACCGCTACGTGCAGATGATCGTGTCGACCGGGTTCCAGCAGCGCTACCGGCTCAAGCACCTCGAGTGGGAGGAGTTCGACGAGCCCGCCGATGCCCGCCACCCGATCCTGCGCGAGGCGCTCGCGCGCCACTGGCGCGGTGGACCGCTCGAGCTCGCCTCGGTCTCGGACGTGCCGCCCGGCACGGGGCTTGGCTCCTCGGGCGCGTACGCCGTCTGCGCGATCGCCGCGCTGCGCGCTGCCGGCGGCGCCGATTCGGAGCCCGCCCTGCTCGCCGAGGAGGCCTGCGCGATCGAGATCGACGCGCTCGGCCGCTCGGTCGGCAAGCAGGACCAGTACGCCGCGGCCTTCGGCGGCGTGCACGCGTATACCTTCGAGCCCGACGGACGCGTCCAGGCCCGTCCGCTCGAGTTGCCCGAGCCGGTGCTCGAGGCGCTGCGCGAGCGCTTCCTGCTGTTCTTCGTCGGCGGCGAGCGCTCAGCCTCCGACGTGCTTTCGGGCGCCCGCCCCGACGACGCGCGCGTACGGCGCTCGCTCGATCGGCTGCAGGAGCTCGCGCGCGAGACCTGCGCGGCGCTCGAGGCCGGTGACCTCGACCGGTGCGCAACCTTGATGAGCTTGCACTTCGAGGCCAAGCGCGACCGCGCGCCGGGCACCGTCACCGAGGAGATGGACGCGGCCGCGCGACGCGCTCTGGCGGTCGGCGCTGACGCCGTGACGCCGCTCGGTGCCGGCGGTGGCGGCTTCCTGCTGGCCTACGCCCCGGACCCGGAGCGTACGCGCGCCGGCATGAGCGGCCTGCCCGAGCTGCGCTTCGGACTCGACGCCGAGGGCGCCGTTGCGCGTTCGGTCGCGAGCCAGCGACCAGCGAGTGCCTGATCGGACCGTTGATCCCGCTCTGAGCAGAGAATTTTCGCCCGCTCGGTATAGCAATACGCGGAAAAACACTTGCAAACTGCTGAGCGGTCCGGGTACGCTCCTGTCTCTTATGTGGGTCAAGTACGCCATCCTCGGCCTTGTCATCGAGCGGCCGGGATACGGTGGCGATCTCGCGCAGCGCTTCCGCAGTCGACTCGGATCGTGGGATCTGGGCAGCTCGCAGATCGGCACCGCGCTCGAGGAACTGGAGCGCGAAGGGTCGATCCGCTCGACCGGCGCCACCGCGCACGCCCCCCGCGGGGCGTCGCGGGCGGTGTACGAGGCCACCCAGCAAGGCGTCGCCCGCTTCGACCACTGGATCGGCGCCGCGCCCTCCGAGCCAGACGTTCGCGACGAGCTGCACCTGCGCATCGCGACCGCGCGGCCGGAGAACCTCGACCGGCTGATCGAGATCACCTATGAACAGGAACGCGCGTGCCTCGAACGGCTGCAGCTCCACGCCGGGCGGGCCAGCTTCGGCGAGGTGCTCGCGCGCGGTGGGTCCTGGGAGGCCGTGGCGGCGCTGATCGTGCGCGACGCCGAGGTCATGCACCTCGAGGCGACGATGGACTGGCTCGCGCGCGCTCGCGAGGCAATGCTGTGGGTGCAGGAGCGCCCGCAGGGCGCGGCCCCGGATTGGGATTGATCGTGCCCCTGCTCGCGCTCGATCGGGTGACGAAGCGGTACTGGCGAGGGGCACACGAAGTACGGGCCCTCGACGACGTCTCGCTCGAGCTCGAGCCGGGCGACTTCGTCGCCATCTGGGGCCGCCGCGGAGCGGGCAAGTCGACGCTGCTGCGCGTATCGGCCGGAGTGGAGAAGCCAGACGAGGGCAGCGTCAGCTTCGAGGGCATCGACCTCACGCGGCGATCGCGCAGCAAGCAGGCGCAGCTGCTGCGCGAGCGGATCGGCGTCGTCGCCCGCTCGGGCCCGTCGCTCCCGGCCCTGCCGATGCTCGACTACGTCGCCCTGCCGCTGCTCGGTCGGCTCGGTCGCATCGAGGCGCACCGTCGGGCCGCCGCGGCGCTGCGCAGGGTGGGCGCGACCGACTGCGCCGACCTCACCTGGGGCCGGCTGTCGGATGGCGACCAGGCGCTCGTCTCGGTCGCCCACGCGATCGTCCGGGGTCCTTCGCTGGTCCTCGCCGACGACCCGAGCGCCGGACTCGACGCCGTCGAACGCGAGCAAGTCGTGGCGCTGCTGCGCGCGGCGGCCGACGAAACGGGGATCGGCGTGCTGATGACCACCCCTGACATGCCCGACATGCTTCGCTCGCATCATCTGATGTCGCTGAGCCGTGGGCGGCTGATCCAGCCGCGGCCGGAGCCCGGCACCGTGATCGACTTGCGCAGTAAGCGGCCGAAGACCAGCGGTTAGTGCTCGCGCTGCAGGATCTCGTACAAGTACTACCCAGCGATCGGTACCGAACCGGTGAGGGCTGTCGATGGCGTGTCGCTGACGATCGACCCCGGGGAGTTCGTCGCGCTCTACGGTCCGAGCGGCTCGGGGAAGTCGACCCTGCTGCTGCTTATCGCCGGCTTGCTGCGGCCAGATGCAGGCTCGATCCTGTTCAAGGATCAGGAGATCGCCTCCATGTCCCCCCGCGCGGCGGCCCACTACCGGATGCGCGACATCGGCATCGTGCGGCAGCGGATCGAGCTCATGGCGGGTCTCACTGCCCTCGACAACGCCGCCCTCAAGCTCGCGGGGCAGCACATGCGCATACGTGAGGCCGAGCGCCAGGTCAGCCCGCTGCTCGATCGACTCGGACTTGCGAACCGCTTCGATCACCGTGGGTACCAATTATCGATAGGAGAGCGGCAGCGCATACTGATTGCGCGAGCGCTCTCCACCAACCCACAGCTCCTGCTGGCGGATGAGCCGACTGGCAACCTCGACAGCCGACGTGGGCGCGCGGTGCTCGAGCTGCTCAGCGAGGTTTGTCGCGAGCGCGGCACGGCGCTGCTGCTCGTGACCCACGATCCTCAAGCCGCGCACTTCGCCGATCGCGTGGAGACCCTGCGTGACGGCAGACTGGTCGAGTACGAGCCCGATCCAAACGTCTCCCTTGTCACCGGAAGCTGACGCGGCGAGTGCGCTTCTCCAGCCTCCTGTACTTCTACCGCCTGCGGCTACGAACCCGCTGGGTTCAGGAGCTGCTCGCGCTCATCGGCATCGCGGCCGGTGTCTCGCTGCTATTTGCCGCACAGGTCGCGAATACCAGCCTGACCGGCTCGGTGAAGCAACTCGTCGACGCGACGGTCGGCCGCGCCGAGCTCCAGCTCGCTGCACGCGATCCACACGGATTCGACGAACGGCTGCTGCGGCGGGTTCGCGCGATCGACGAGGTTCAAATCGCTGCTCCGCTGCTCGAGGTTCGGGCGAACGCCGTGGGTCCTCGCGGGCGCGCGCCCCTGACGCTGCTGGGCGGCGACCGCAGCCTCACGCGACTCGGCGGCCCGTTGTTGGGTCGGATCGGCAAGGCCCCGCTACCCACCGATCGGATCATTGCGCTTCCAAGCCCGCTCGTGAGCCGGCTCGGGGTCCCCCTCGGGGAGTCCTTCCAGCTCGAGATCGGCGGCAGGGTGGTGGACGCGCGACTCGGCGCCGACCTTGGGCAGCGAGAGCTCGGGACCCTGACGGACAGCCCGATCGCGCTCGCCCCGCTCTCTTACGCCCAGCGGTTGAGCGGCAAGGAGGGACGAGTCTCGCGGATCTCTGATCCGAGCAAAGCCGGGCCGCACCGAGGAAGTCAAGGAAGCGCTCGCGGTCGTCGCCGGCAACTCCCTCAACCTCGGTCCAGCGGACTTCGATCTGCAGCTCCTCGAGCAAGCGGCGGCACCTACGAATCAGTCGACCGCGATGTTCGCCGCGATGAGCGCGCTGGTCGGCTTCCTATTCGCCTTCAACGCCATGCTGCTCACGCTTGGGGAGCGACGACTCCTGGTCGCGGCCCTGCGCACGGATGGGTACCCGCCCCTCGCCCTGCTACAGATCGTGCTCTTCGATGCGCTGGTCCTCGGCATCGTCGCGTCGCTCCTCGGGTTGATGGTTGGGGATTTCCTGTCGCGAGAGCTTTTCGATGCCACCCCTGGCTATCTCTCGCTCGCCTTCGCCGTTGGCGAGCAGCGAATTGTCGAATGGCAAAGCGTTGCGATATCGCTGCTAGCCGGCATCGGCGCGACGGTGCTAGCGGCTCTCCTTCCCTTACGCGACCTCGGCCGGCGAGTGGATACCGGTCAGGTCGACTCGTCCCCAGAGAGGGTGTCCGGAAAGCATGCGATAAAGGTCCTCTATGTCGGGTTGGCTTGCTTTCTGCTCAGCGTGGTCATTCCCCCCTCGACTCCCGCGCCGGCACTCGTCGCGCTCGCATTGCTCGTAGCGGCGCTGATGCTGATGCTTCCTGCAATCGTGTTGGCGCAGCTGGAGCTGCTCGGTCGCCTACTGGGACGAATGCGCAGCGCAGTCCCCATGATCTCCTTCGGTGAGCTGCGATCGATGCCGACGCGCTCGATCGCGCTCGCGGCGACCGGCGCCTTGGCCGTATTCGGCAGCGTGGCGAGCCAGGGTGCACGTGGCGACTTGCAGGCGGGTCTCGATCGCTCGACCCACGACGTGAACGGGGTCGCCGACATTTGGGCGGCGCCGAGCGGAAGGCCGAACATCCTTGCGACGGACCCGTTCGACGGCAACAGCGCCGCGACGCTGCGACGCCTGCCCGACGTCCAGTCGGTGGACACGTACAGGAGCGGCTTCCTCGACTACGGCAACCGACGGGTTTGGGTTTTCGCGCAACCGACCAGCTCGACAAAGCCAATCCCTCCGACGCAGCTCTTGGAAGGCGATCTCCAACATGCGACGAACCGCCTTCAGCACGGCGGCTGGGCTGTGATCTCGGATCAGATCGCGTCCGCTCACGACCTGCATATCGGTGACCGCTTCACGCTCCCGACTCCGCGACCGCAGTCGCTGCGGGTAGCTGCGGTGAGCACGAACATCGGTTGGCCACCGGGAACGATCGTGGTCAATCCGGCCGATTACCAGCGCAGCTGGAATTCGGCAGACCCAACGGCATTCCAGATCACGCTGAAGAACGGCGTCCCGCCCCAACGGGGTCGCCGAGCGATCGAACGGGCGCTGGGGTCCGACTCGTCGCTGACGGTCGAGACGACGACCGAGCGGGAAGATCGGCATCGCGCAATCAGCCGTCAGGCGCTGTCGCGCCTCAATCAGCTCTCGGTGCTCGTGCTGATCGCAGCAGTGTTAGCAATGGCGGCAGCGACCGCCGGGATGGTGTGGCAGCGCCGGAAGCGCCTTGCCGCCTTGAAGCTGGATGGCTTCGACGACGCGACTGTCTGGCGCGCCTTGCTGTTGGAGAGCGCAGTGCTGCTCGGGACCGGCTGCTTCACGGGCGCCGTGTTCGGTCTCTGCGGGCAGCAGCTGCTTGATCGCGCTCTCGGCACCGTAACTGGGTTTCCAGTCGTCCACTCCATTGGAGTGGACTTCGCACTGCTCAGCTTCACGCTCGTGACGGCTATTGCCGTGGCGATCGCGGGGCTGCCTGGATACCTGGCCGCGCGTGTGGCGCCTGCAGTCGCGCTTCAGGATTAGCCCAAGCGTCCGTCACTCGGTGTAGACGCGATGATCGCCTCTGGGTCGATGGGCTGGACACAGCTTGCTGCGCTCGCGGCCGTAGCCGGGAGAGAACTCAGCTGGGTGCTCCCCCACGTACGGCGCCAGGTCGCGGGCTGGCAACAGCTTGCGGTAGCGATACCTTCGACTGAGATCCGAGCCGATGCGCTGTCCACCCTCGTTGACGAGCGGTTCAACACCGAAGGCGCCGCCCTCTTCGCCACACTGCCACGCGACCGCGATCTCGGCTTGCTCACGCTGCTAACGAACTACCAGATCATGGTGGATTACCTGGACACCGTGAGCGAGCGCCCTTGCGACGACATGGTGGCCAATGGGGTGCAGCTGCACCGAGCGCTCGCAGAGGCGCTTGATCCCGGCGGTTCGATCTCCGATTACTACCGCTTCCATCCGTGGCGGGACGACGGTGGATACTTGCGCGCCCTCGTGATGGCATGTCGCCATCAGTGCGAACGGCTCCCCTCCTTCGAGCAGGTGCAGCCCTACGTCCTGCCGGAGGCCATGCGGCTCGAGGTCTGCGCCATCAATCACGAGCTCGATCCCGACACCAGGGACGCTGGGCTCAAGGCCTGGGTCGACCGCGAGTTCCCGGACACGGTCGGCTTTCACTCATTCGAGCTCAGCGCCGCTGCGACGTCGTCGCTCACGATCCACGCCCTGCTCGCCCTGGCGGCCCAGCCCTCCTGTGAGCAGCACGAGCTGGCAGCTACCCGCGCCGCCTACTTCCCGTGGATCTCGCTCATGAGCACCATGCTCGACAGTTATGCCGATCTGGCCGAAGACCGTGCGTCCGGGGCGC
This sequence comes from uncultured Thermoleophilaceae bacterium, assembly GCA_963734165.1. GTDB lineage: Bacteria > Actinomycetota > Thermoleophilia > Solirubrobacterales > Thermoleophilaceae > JACVRW01. Next base: position 442,550 of record CAVTFZ010000001.1, read on the forward strand.
ACAGCTACATCGCCCACTACGGGAGCTTCGAAGCAGCGGTCATCAGGATCCGAAGAGATCGTGGCCGGATCGCTTCACCTCGCGCGCCGGCTCCCACGTGGGAGCAGACACGCCCTGATCGTGACCGGGATGCTGGCGATGTATCTCACCGAGCAGAGCACGCAATGCCACACCATGCGCCCGGCCTCGAAGACGATCATGCGTGCGGGTGGAAGCCTCCCCTGGCTGATACTGCCGATCCTTCAGACGTGGCGGGAGCATCTGCGCAGCCGCGGCTGAGCGTGACGACCTGCCGTCCAGTATTCGTAGCTAGACCGGCTTGGTCGTCATCGCCCAGATGGCGACCACGTACAGCAGCAGGGCAAGCGCGACCAGCGCCGTGGCGATCCCGCCGAGCCTGCCGGTGGGCCTGCTGTCGGCGGTGGCGGCGCGGCGCGCTCCGATCCCGGCGAGGACCGTGGCGACGATCAGCAAGAGGAACGAGGGTTCGGCAGTCACATAGCCGATGTCGAGCCAGTCCGGTGGGGAGTCGAGGTCGGTCAGGCCCTCGTTCGAGGCGGTCCACTCCCCCGCCAGCCGCATCACGATCCAAGCGGGCAGCGCGAGCAGCAGCAGCGAGCGGTAGCCGAGGCGCAGGGAGACGGCGCTGTCGGCGCCGCGCGCGCCGGCCAGCGAGACCACGACCAGGATCAGCGCGCCGACGAGCGTCATCGCGCCGAGGACGTGCAGGAACAGCGGCAGGTTCGACGTCGTCCGCGCGGATCGCGCCGAGCACCGTCATGCGCCCGGCTTCCAGATCATCACGATCAGAAGCGCGACCACTAGGGCCGTCCGCAGCCAGTGCCACTGCGCCGCGCGGCCGGCCGCGCGGCCATCGGGACCCAGCTCCACGCGAGCGCGCCGGCCGGTCTCGGTGGCGATCGCCCAGAGCACGATCGCGCCGAGGATCCAGCCGTCCCAGAGCTCGTAGCCGTCGACGTCGAGCGCAAGCCAGACGCCGAGGATCAGCGTGCCGAGCCCGCCGACGTTCCAGAGCGCGTCCGCCACCGCCACCGCCCGCGCGCCCGCGGGTGCGCCCAAGACGACTGCGCTGAAGGTCACGACCGTGGACGCAAGCATGAACGCGGCGAGAACGTGGAGGAAGAGCAGCCAGTCGTACACGCGCGCAAAACCATACGCTGCTGTCCGGACTGGCATGCAACCGTTCTCCAACCTCCGGGTACCTATCGCCGAACGAAGATTCGAGAGGGAAATCGATGACCGAGGTAGCAACCCCGACGGCCGACGACATCCAGCCGGTCGAGCACGAGACGCGGGACCGGATCATCACCGGCACCGTGACGGTCGTGCCGTTCATCGGCGCTGGGGGTCGTCTGCTGGCAGGTCTGGAACGACCTGCTGCACTGGCGCGACGTCGCCGTGTTCCTGATCATGTACCTGACGACCGCGTTCGGCGTGACCGTCGGCTTCCACCGGCTACTTCACCCACCGCTCGCTTCCAGACCAGCCGCCGTGCTGCGCGGCGCCTTCGGCGCCATGGGCTCGGCGGCGATCGAGGGGCCGGTGATCTCCTGGGTCGCCGATCACCGCAAGCACCACGCCTTCTCCGATCAGGAGGGCGACCCGCACAGCCCCCACGTCGGCCACGAAGGCGGCTGGCGCGGCGCCTTCTCGCGGACTCGCCCACGCCCACGTCGGCTGGCTGTTCATCCACACCCAGCGCGGCGCGCGCGACCGCTACGCGCCCGACCTGATCAAGGATCCGGTCGTCAGCTTCGATCGACCGCACCTTCGTCTGGTGGGCGCTCGGCGGGCTGGCGGCGGCGTTCGCGCTCGGCGTACGCGCTCGGCGGGACGCTCGACGGCCGGCGCTCACCGGCCTGCTCTGGGGCGGCGCGGTGCGGATGCTCGTCGTGCACCACGTCACCTACAGCATCAACTCGCTCTGCCACTTCTTCGGCCGCCGCGACTACGCGACCGACGACGAGTCGCGCAACCTGCGCTGGCTGTCGCTGCTCTCGCTCGGCGAGTCGTGGCACAACAACCACCACGCCTTCCCGACCTCGGCCTTCCATGGCCTGCGCTGGCACGAGGTCGACGTCTCGGGTTGGTGATCCGCGTGCATGGAGAGGCTCGGACTCGTGTGGGACGTCAAGCGCGTGGACCCGGCGCGGCAGGCGCGCAAGGCCGTGGGAGCCGCCGAGAGCGGCATGAGCAGGCGGCACCGCGCCGCTGCGCCGCGAGCTCGCCGCGGCACTGCCCGAGCGGCCGTTCACGCTCGAGCTCTGGGACGGCACGACGCTGCCCGGCCACCAACGGCGGCGGCGGCCCCACCTTCACCGCCCGCTCGCCGCGCCGCGCTCGCCCACGCGCTGCGCGCGCCCGGCCAGCTCGGGATCGGCCGCGCCTACGTCTCGGGCGCGCTCGAGGTCGACGACCTCGACGCCGCGCTCGAGCTGCTCGACGAGCTGGCAGCCGCCGCCGCTCGACCGCAGCCAGCAGGCGCGGCTGGCGCTCGCGGCCGCGCGCGCGCCGGCGGCGTCATGCGCCCGCCGCCGGTGCCGGCGTCCGAGCTGCGTCCGCGAGGGGCGGCGCCACAGCATCGGCCGCGACCGGCGTGCGGTGCGCCACCACTACGACGTCTCGAACGACTTCTTCGCGCTCTTCCTCGACGACTCGATGACCTACAGCTGCGCGATCTTCTCGCGCGGCGCACAGACGCTCGAGGAGGCGCAGGAGACCAAGCTCGAGCTGGTCTGCACGAAGCTCGGCGCTCGAGCCCGGCGAGCGCGTGCTCGACGTCGGCTGCGGCTGGGGCAGCTTCGCGATCCACGCCGCCTCGCGACCACGGCGTGCGCGTGACCGGCATCACGCTGTCGGAGAACCAGGCCGCAGCTGGCCCGCCGGCGGGTCGCCGAGCAGGGCCTCGCCGACCGCGTCGAGATCCGCGTCGCCGACTACCGCGAGCTCGCCGACGAGCCGTTCGACGCGATCGCCAGCATCGGCATGGTCGAGCACGTCGGCGCGAACCAGATCGACCTCTACGCGCGCCAGCTCGCGCGCATGCTGCAGCCGGGCGGGCGGCTGCTCAACCACGGCATCGCGCGCCTGCGCCACGGCGACCCCGAGGCGGGCCCGTTCTCCGAGCGCTACGTGTTCCCCGACGCCGCGCCGCTGCACCTGTCGCGGATCGTGCTCGCGCTCGAGCGCGCCGGCCTGCCGGCCGACCACGTCGAGGGCTTCGCCGGCCGACTACGCCGACGACGCTCTCGCCACTGGGCGCAGCGCTTCGACGAGCGGCCTCGACGAGGCCGTGCGCATCGCCGGCGCCGAGCGCGTGCGCGTCTTCCGGCTCTACCTGCGCGCGGCGCGCAACGGCTTCCTGAGCGGCTTCACCGGCGTGTACCAGGCGCGCTCCCGCAAGGTGTGACCGCCGGCCGGCGGCCTGGAGCTCAGCGCCCGATCGGCGCGCACCTACGTGAACCAGCCACCAGGCTGGGTACTCTCCTAGCAGGGCATTGCGGGCGTGGGGTAACCGGATCCCTCGTCTCGGCGGCGCCTGGACCATGAAGGACGGTGATGCAGTGAAGACCCAGAAGGAGCGAGCGGACGAGCGCCGCAAGGAGAAGCTCGCATCGATCCAGGAGCAGATCGACCGCGGCACGCTCACGGTCCGCAAGATGACGCCGGAAGAGCGCGAGGCGCACCCGCCGCGCGAGCGCTCGACGCCTCCGCGTCGCCGCTGAGCGTCCGCACCCGGCGCGGATCAGGCCGTTCTGATCACGCCTGCGCCAGCGAGCTCCAGCAACGACTGCACGCGTAGCGCGACGCCCAGCTCCTCGCGGCGGTCGCCGATCGCGTGTCCGAGCAGTTGCTCGACCGACTTCAGGCGGTAGCCGACCGTGCGCTCGTGCACGGCTAGGAGCGCGGCGGCCGCGGCTCGGTTCTGCCCGGCCTGGAAGTAGGCGCGCAAGGTCTTGCGCAGCGTCGCCGTGCGGCTGTCGACAGCGATCAGCGGCCCCAGCTCGCGCGCGACGAACTCGCGGGCGACGCGCTCGTCGGTGAGCGCCAGCGCCTCCAGCGCGACGTCGTCGTAGCGGGTCACCGACCGCGGCCGCAGGGCAGCCACTCGAAACGCCTGCAACGCCTCGCGATGCGTCCGGCCGAAGCCCTCGAGACCGAACGCCGGATCGCCGAGTGCGACGAACGTGTCCTCGGGCGGTCTCGCCCCTTCGAGTGTGGCCAGCAGCTTCGTCCCCGTTCCCAGGTGGCTGGCGCCGAACCATGCCCACGTCGACCGGCCCGCCCCGGGACGAGCAGCAGCTCGCAACCGATGCTGCTGCGCGACGTCGAGCAGCCTCTGCTCGGCTAGGCCGCCCCAAGCTATGGCACCGACGTGGTGCGCCTGCAGCCGGTAGTCGAGCTCGTCGTCGGCGGCCGGCAGACCGGCCAGCAGCTCGCGCACCAAGCCGATGCGGCGGTGCTCTCGACTGCGCACGACCTGCTCCCGCTGTGCCTGGTAGACCTCGGTCAGCTCGGTGGAGACGAAGTCGCGGTACCTGAACAGGTAGCGCGACGCGACCTGCAACAGCAGGGTCCGCTGTTGGTCGGTCAGCTCCCAGCCGTCGATCTCCTCGATCATCCGCTCCCACAGCTCCGCGTGGCCGAACTCCTGTCGGCGGACCAGCGTCGTCCACGCGATGCCTTCGTTGGCGGCCGAGAGCGCCAGCTCGATCGCACCGGGCGGGGGCTGGCTCGGCAACATGCGCCCAGCGGTAAGCCCGCCGGCGATCGCACGCAGGTTCGCGAGCGCGCTCTGCCGTCCCAGGTCGGCCAGCGCGGGGTCGGTATCCACGAGGGACCCGGAGATCTCGTCGCGCAGTCGGTCGAGCACCCGGTCAGTCAGCTGCTCGGCGTTGTCCTCGATCCAGCGAGCCAGGCGGCGAACCGCGGCAGCGATGTCGCTCACGGATAAAAGCGTAGCTCTCAAGCAGCAGTCTTTGCACTATTCGGAAAAAGTGGCGTCGAAGTCAGCCTGGATCCGTGATCCACGCGTACGCCGGATCGGCCACCCTCGTTGTCACCCCAGTCACAAAGGACGAAAGGAATAGAGATGGTGTGGAAGGGCAAGCGCGCGCACATATCGCCTGTCCTCATCGACGAATGGGAGTTCGTGGATGACGGTTGCAGCGCCGGCGAGGTGCACTGGCTGCGCAGAAGCGGACCCGACGAGCCGATGCTCTCCACGGGCCTCTGGCGTCACCTGCCCGACGGGCACCCCGAGGGGCTGCCCTACCGCGTGGCCGGCTCGGAGACGCTGTACGTGATCGACGGCGCGGCGGAGCTGACGTTGCCGGACGGATCCACGATCTGGCTGCAAGAGGGATACTTGGCGTCGTTCGGCGACGGCTTCGAGGCCACTTGGCGGACCAAGGAGCCGTTCATGAAGTTCTTCGTCGTGACCCCGTAAGCACTCCGCGGCTGCCGTCCTGCTAGCCTCGCTGACGCAGGCGGCGCCGCCGCTTGCGAGGTTCTTGTCTCGTGCGCTCCGGCGATCCGGGTCAGTCGAATCTCCCGAATCGTCGAGGCAGCCGTCTCAGGCTGCCGGCAAGGAGTCACTAGATGTCAAGCCGTACCTTCGCCGACCTGGGCGCATCCAGCGCTGTGGTCGACGCCCTCAGCGAACGAGGTTTCGACGAGCCGTTCGCGGTCCAGCGCATGGTGGTGCCGGACGTGCTCGCCGGCCGCGACGTGCTGGTCAAGTCCCCCACCGGCTCGGGCAAGACGCTCGCCTTCGGCGTGGGGCTCGTGGAGCGGTTGCAGGCCGAGGCCCGCGCCCGTCCGCGCTCGTGCTGGTGCCGACGCGCGAGCTGGCAGGCCAGATCGTCGAGGAGCTGCGCACAATCGCCCACGCCCGCGCGCTCTCGCTCGCGGCCGTCTACGGCGGCGCCGGCATTGAGCGCCAGTCCAAACTCGCCCGCCGCGCCCACATCCTGGTCGCCACGCCGGGACGCCTCGAGGATCTGATCGAGCGCCGGGCCGTGAAGCTCGACCGGATCCAGGCGCTCGTGCTCGACGAGGCCGACCGCATGCTCGACATGGGCTTTCGCCCGGCCGTGGATCGGATCGTGCGGCGCACGCCGCGCGAACGTCAGACGCTGTTCTTCTCCGCCACGCTCGACGGCGCCGTCGGCGAGGTCGCGGACGCCTACACCCACGACGCGCGCAGCCACGAGGTGGCCCTCAAGCCCGAGCGCAAGGCCGACGTCCACCACCGCTTCGTGGCAGTCAGCCACGACTCGAAGCTGGACACGCTCGTGCACGAGCTGCGCGACGAGGGCCGCGGCCGCCGGCTGGTGTTCGTACGCACCAAGCACGGGGCCGACCGCCTGGTCAAGCGCCTGCGCGCGCATGACATCGAGGCGCTCGCCATGCACGGCAACAAGTCCCAGTCCCAGCGCGAGAAGGCGCTGGCCCGCTTCGAGAGCGGTGCCGTCGACACGCTCGTCGCCACCGACGTCGCGGCGCGAGGCCTCGACATCGACCACATCACCCACGTCATCAACTTCGACCCGCCGGCCGACAGCGAGGGCTACGTGCACCGCATCGGCCGCACCGGCCGGGCCGGACGCAGCGGGATGGGGACGACGTTCGTCTCGGCCGACAACGCCGGTGACGTGCGCAAGATCGCTCACGGCCTGCGACTGCACCAGGAGTTCGACCAGGCCGGCCTCGGCGGGCACGCGCGTCGCCCGGACGCCCGCGGCGGCAGGCGGCGCAAGCGTCAGCTACACAGCCGCTAGGCCGAGCGTCCGGGTGATCTGAAGGTGGCTGAGGCCACCGAAGTACGAGTGCTCGACTGACTGGCGCCGGGACGTGGGCAGCGCGCCCAGCGCCTTCCAGGGACACGGGACCGGCGCTCGCAACCTGGCCGCGAAGGCCTTCAGGCGCCCCTCGCCGAGGAGGTCCACGCCCGCCCAGGCGGCGAAGCCGAGGCCGCCGACGGTGCCCGTCGCCGTCAGCAGCACGCCGGCTGCAGTGGCCGCGGCGACGCCCTGAGGGCCGAGGATCAGCACGCTCGCGGCGGCGCCGACGCTGAGGCCGAACGGCAGCTGGCCGAGCGTGACGACCGCGATCAACACGGCGACCGCGTCGAACAGCGACACGTCCATGCCGACGGCGTGCAGCATCATCCAGTTGCGCGCGATCTGGCAGAAGATGGCGACCAGCACGAAGCCGACCAGTAGCGCGCGCCCCCGCGCTGTGCCCATCACCGCGAGGCCCGTGCGCAGCCAGCGCGCCTTGGACACCGCCACGCCACGCACCCCCGCGCTGACCGTGGCGACGACTGCGAGCGCAGCGAGCGGCAGCCACCAGGGCAGCCCGAGCGGCCCGATCAGCGTGAAGGACGTCAGCGCCGCCAGGCCCGCCTCGACGACGAGGATCGGCAGCTCGGCGGCGATCAGCGAGGGCACGCGCGGGCACTCCCGCGGAGCCGAGCGTCGCAGCGCCGCGATCCGCGCCGCGGTGCCGAGCTGCACGTTCAGCAGACCACCGACGCAACCCATGCTCGACGCCCGGTACAGGCGGCGGCGACCGACGGTGGCGCCCGACGCGCGCACGCTCACGTGCCACGCCTCGCTGCGCGAGACCAGCGCCAGCGCCTGCAGCAGCGTCGCTACGAGCACGATCGCGAGCGGGGCGCCGGTGATGCCCGCCTCGAGCTCCTCCCACTTGCCGACCAGAGCGGCGGCGAGCGCCAGGCTGGCGAGGATCGAGGCCCCGACGGTGAGCGTGGTCCGATGCTGGGTGCGACGCAAGGCGCGAAGAATAGGAGAACTTCCTTAAGTGACAGCGGGTAGTGTGAGCCGCGATGGCTTTCGACGCCTGGCAGCTCGAGCTGCACGGCCACCGCGTGATCTACCGCACCGCCGGCAGCGGCCCGCCCGTGGTGTTGATCCACGGGATGGTCAACTCATCGCGTCATTGGGAGCATGTGGCGCTGAAGCTGGCCGATCGCTACACGCTGATCGCGCCCGACCTGATCGGCCACGGCGACTCGGCCACCCCGCGCGGGGACTACTCGCTCGGTGCTCACGCCGCCGTCATCCGCGACCTGCTCGCGGTGCTCGGCGTCGAACGGGCGACGATCGTCGGGCACTCGCTCGGCGGCGGTGTGGCGATGCAGTTCTTCTACCAGTTCCCCCAGCGCGTCGAGCGACTGGTGCTGGTGTCCAGCGGCGGCCTCGGCCACGAGGTCAGCCCGCTGCTGCGCACGGCCGCGCTGCCAGGTGCGTCCGCCCTGCTGGCGGCCGCGGCCGATCGCCGCGTGCTGGCCGGGCTGGCGGGAACGGGCGCCCGCCTGCGCGCACGCGGCGTGGGCGTCGGGGTGTACCTCCAGGCGATCGCTCGCGCCCTGCGGCCGTTGGAGCAGCCAGCCGCTCGACATGCATTCCTGCAGACCCTGCGCGCGGTGATCGACGTGCGCGGCCAGCGCGTCAGCGCCCGCGACCGCCTCTACCTGCTGCACGCGATGCCGACGTTGATCGTGTGGGGCGAGCGCGATCACACGATCCCCATCGAGCACGGGCGTGCGGCGCACTGGGCCGCACCGGCCAGCCGCTTCGAGACGCTGCCCCGCGCCGCGCACTTCCCGCACCTGGAGGATCCAGACGGACTCGCGGCCGTGCTCGGCGAGTGGCTGGACGTGACGCCTCCCGCCCAGATCGAGGACGAGGACTGGGGCCGGCTGATCTCACCCCGCGCGCGGCCCAGCCGCCGCCCGCGAGCGGCGGCGTAGCGACAGCGAGATCGATCGACGCCGGTCTCAGCCCGAGACGGTGCGACGGAAGAACAGCAGGCAGACGACGGCGACGATCGCCGCGATGACCGGGATGCCGAAGCCCATCACACCGGCGATCGCCAGGACGAAGGTGACGACGGCGATGGTGGCGGCCGTGCCGCCGGCGAGGACGAGGCGGTAGGCACGCTGCTCGCGCGAGCGGCGCGAGGGTGGGCCGCCGGAACGGCGGGAGAGCTCGCTCATGCGCTGAACCGTAGCGACCGGCGAAGCTGCGAGGGCGCCGGCGCGGATGGGCGCCGAGGACGCCATACCGCTAGCGCCGCAGCGTGCGCGCCGCGGTCGCGCGGTCGAAGCCGGCGCCGCCGCCGTAGCGGGCCGAGACCTTCAGCTTGCGCGCGCCGGCGCAGCGGGCGGGTGGCGTGAGCGCCGCGGCCCAGCGCCCGCGCTTGGGCTTCGCGCTCTTGCTCGCCCGCGCCTTGGCGCAGCCGACCGTCACCTTCACCCGCCGCTTCGCGGCCTTCGCCACGCGGCCGCTGACCAGCAGCTGTCCGCCCGCCCAGCGCAGCTTGCCGATCCGCAGCCGGGGCGACTTGCCACAGGGCTTGCCCATCGCCACGCGCAGCGGCGACTGCTTGCCGTTGTGTCCCTCGAAGGCGCCGGTCGCGATCAGCTTGCCGGGGCCGCAGAGGTTGCGGTTTGCCACCAGCACGCCGTGCTTGCCGCCGGCGACGCTCAGCACGAAGCGCGTGACGGGCGCGTCCGGCACGGCCGGGAACGTGGTCACGAGGTGGCCACGCTCGACCGAGGTCACCGCCCGCAGGTTGATCGCGACCTCGCCGCGCAGGGTGGCCAGCAGCGTCGGCAGCGTGCGGATCTGGCGACCGGTGTTCGGGTCGGTGCGCACGCCCTGGACGAAGTAGACCGGGCCGGCCAGCCGCTTGTTCAGGATCGGGCTGGCGGCGCTCGCGCTGCCGATGATCGAGCCCTTCGGGCAGGTCGCCTTCAACCCGTCCTCGACGCTGCAGAGCTCCTGGGCGTTGGCCGGATCGAGCGCCACCGCCAAGGGCAACGACACGCGCGTCGACTTGATGCCGGCCTCCCCCGGGCGCTGGGTCGCCACCGCGCGCACGCCGGGATGCTTGCCCTCACGGGTCTGCTTGGAGCCGGTCAGCCGCATGGCCAGCTTGGGACCGAAGTCCAGCCGCTCGCAGGCATTCACGGAGAAGCTCGCGGCCGGGTTCGCCGTCGCGCCGAGGATCGAGGCGAGCGTGCTGCTCACCTGCTTGTCACCGCACGAGGTGGGGTTGCGCATGAAGCCCTTGCGATCGACGTCCACCTTCACCGAGCGCAGTCGCAGCGGCACGCCCTCGAGGATCTGCGGCAATGGATCGCTGATCACGTCGATGTGAGCGTCGTCGGGGTTGACCTGGATCTGCTGGCGCACCACGACCGTGCCGAGGTCGAACGGGCCCGGCGATCGCCCGGATCGCGACGGCCATGCCAAACGGCGCGCCGCGGTAGGGGCCGGTTAGGTAGACGGGACCGGAGAGGCCGAATGGCTGCTCGCCCGGCCCGGCCGTCACCGAGGCCGTGCCGATGCGACTGCCGGCCGGACAGGCACCGGTCGCCGCCGCGGCGTCCGCGCACTGCTCGACGCTGGAGAGCATGCCCAGCAACCCCGGCGGCAGGTTCACGTCCACGCCGGACAGGAACTGGTTCCCGTCGTCGCGTCCGAGCGTCAGCGCGAAGGGCGTGAACGCTCCCGCCGCGGGACTGAGCGTGCCGCCGCCGAGCGTAGGCGCGAACGGCGAGCCGGCGCAGCCGGTGGTGTCGATCCCAGCCGATGGGGTCGCGGCCGGCTGGCCCGACCATGGGATCAGGCTCGAGCCGCCAGCCGCGGCCCCACAGGTGGGAGGAGAGGCCAGTGGCGCCAGTGGACCGCCACGGAAGTTCAGTGTGAAGTTGGTGAACGGCACCTGCGGGTTGTCGGTGAAGACCGCCGTCAGCTGTCCGGTCTGCGGATCGGGATGCACCGAGCCCTTCAGCCGCACCGTCACGCCGTGCCCGTCGGCGGTCAGGAACAGGCGGTAGCGGTCCCCCGGCAGCGGCTGGCCGAGGTAGATCGAGCCGATGAGCAGATCGGGCAGCAGCGTCGTCATCACGTTCACCTCGCCCAGCTTCGAGGCGGCGGGGCAGGCGACCGGGTCGTGCGTGCCCTTGGCGAGCTGCGCGTCCGTGCAGGCCTCAAGCCCGTTGGCGGCCGAGGGGCTGATGGTGAGGCCCGGCGGCAGCGTCACCGACACGTCCTTGACGTGCGACGTGCCGAGCACGTCCGGGAACTGCGTCTGCGGCACGTGCAGGTTGAAGTCGAAGCCGACCGGCGCGTCGCGCTGCATCGTCTGCGGGCCGAACTCGACCGAGGGGTCGAACGGCACGTTCTCGCAGTGCTGGGCGCCGTCCGGCGTGACCGCGTCGCGCGTCGAGGGCTCACCCGCGTGCGAGACGACGGCGAGCGTCGTGGTCAGTGGCGGTCCGCAGGCGGTCGGGTTGGTGAGGAACGGGATCTGGCCGGCGGTGGAAGGCAGGCCGCCGAAGGCGCAGAGCGGTGGCAGCGCCGTCGTGACGCACACCTGCCCGCGCTCGGCGTCGTGCGCCGGCAGGCCGGGCACGCCCCAGAAGGTCAGCCGCGAGTGCGTGATCTCGGGCTTCTCGGCGACGTCGCTGATCGTGAAGAAGAGCCCGAAGTCGCTCGTGTCGCGGACGCCGCCGATGATGAACACGGGCTCGAGCGAGCCCACCTCGGCCGCCGCCAGCAGCGGTGCGAGCACCGCCCCCGGCGCGCCCCCGAGCGCCTGCTGCGGGTTGAAGGCGAAGCGCGCGACCTGGTCGGGGCCGATCGTCATGTTGTAGAGCGGCAGCTGCAGCTTCACCGGCGTCGGCAGGCCGAGGTAGGTGTCGACGTCGACCTTGCCGAGCTGCGTGTCGGGCAAGCAGGCCGACAGCGCGAGCTGCGCGTCGGTGCACTGCGGGATCGCCTGAGGGTTGGAGATCAGGCCCGGCGGCACGTCCACGCGGATGTCCTTCACATGGCCGTCGGGCGCGCCCGACGGCAGCGTGTTGAAGGCGATGTCGGTGTAACCCGCGAACGGGTGGTCGCCGGCCTGCTCGGCCAGCTGGCCGTCCTGGTCGACGACGCGCGCGTCGAAGCTCTCGACGCCGAACGCGGCGTACGCGGCCGGCGCCTGCAACGCCAGCAGCGTCGCGGCAGCCAGCGCTGCTCGCGCACCTCTCCGTAGCACCCCTGCCACGCCCGTAGGGTGCCCGCCGAGCGTGCTCCCGAAACATGTGTGTATCCGTGCTTCAGCGAGCCAGCCAGTCGGTCGGCCCCGCGGCCGGCGGCTCCCACTCCAGCAGCGAGTCCGCCACCGTGCGCTTGCCGAAGGCGTAGTCGCCGAAGGCCTCGTCGCGGGCGGCGATCGTGCCCATCAGGTCCTGCGCGCACGCGCGGGAGAAGACGGTCCCCTCCGGCGTGTGCCGGGCCGAGCCGTCGAGCAGCGTGCCGAGCGTCTGCGTCGTCGCCAGCCCCATCTGCTCGACGGCGGTGTTGACCAGCAGCTTCATCATCCGCAGCTGGTTGGCGGGGATCAGCGCGATCCGCCGGCAGAGCGCCAGCGTCGCCGCGTCCAGCTGCTCCCCGGGGTAGGAGCCGCTGGCGAAGCCCCACTCGGCGGCGGTCTTGCCGTCCATCGGATCGCCGGTCAGCAGCAGCCGCTTGGCTCGCTCGAGGCCCAGCCGGTAGAACCACATCGCGGTCGTCGGCGAGCCCCAGACGCGCGCCGGCGGGTAGCCGATGCGGGCGCTGTCGGCGCACACGATCAGGTCCGAGCAGAGCGCCAGGTCCGAGCCCCCGCCGATGCAGACGCCGTGCACCTGGGCGACCACCGGCTTGGGCGAGCGCCACAGCCCCATGTAGACGTCCACGAAGCGGGAGAGGTTGGCGAAGTCCTCCATCGGGTCCCAGGGGCCGGAGCGGTCGATCGCCTCCATCTCCTCGGCCGCCCAGTCGAGGTCGTAGCCGGCGCAGAAGGCGCGGCCGGCACCGCGCAGGCGGATCACGCGGACGGCGCCGTCGGCCTGCGCTCGCTTCAGCGCCGCGTCGAGCTGCTCGGCCAGCTGCGGGGTGACGGCGTTCAGGCGCTCGGGTCGGTTGAGGGTCAGGGTGGCGACCCCTGCGTCGGCCTCGTACAGCAGCGGGCTCTCGTCGCTCATCGCTCTCCTTTGCGTGTAGGTGTCAGGCACACGGGTACCTCATGGCCATGGCCAAGCAGAAGATCCTGGCACTGGTGTCCGAGCCGGTCTCCGGCGAGGCGCTCAGGCTCGCGCTCGACGACGGCGCCGAGGACGCCGAGGTGCTCGTCGTGGCGCCCGCGCTCAACAGCCGCACTCGCTTCCTGTTCTCCGATCCCGACCCGGCGATCGAGCGCAGCGAAGCGGTGGTCGAGGAGACCGTGGAGCGAATGGTCGAGGAGGGCGTCGACGCCGCCGGCGACACCGGCGAGTCCGATCCCGTGCTCGCCGTCGAGGACGCCCTGGCGACCTACCCGGCGGACGCGATCGTCCTCTTCACCCACGCCAGCGGCGAGCGCAACTGGCTCGAGGAGGGCGTCGTCGACGAGGTCAAGCAGCGCGTGGACGTCCCCGTGCACCACATGGTCGTCGAGGACGCGTAGGTCGTCCGCCGTCCCCTATACGGTGCATTTTCCCAATAGAAATGGCCCCGGCGCCGTTGGAGCGGCCCGGGGCCCGGCACAGGAGGAATCAGCTCCCATGCGCGATCAGCGTACCCCGGGCCACGCGCCCGACGACCCCGCCCAGCTCAAGCAGGCCCTGCTCGGCCTCGTGGTCGACGATCACCCCGGCCTCTGGACCCTGGCCGAGCTCGACCGTCACCTGCGCCCCTCCAGCGACACTCCACCAGGCCACGAACCCAATCGTGCCGCAGTTGAGGACGCCGTCGAAGACCTCTACGCCGCCGGTCTCGTCCACCGCATCGGCCACTACGTCTGCGCCACCCGCGCCGCCCACGTGGCGCAACGCCTCGAGAGCTAGCGATCGCCGCGGGTGTCCGCGCCCGGCCGGCGTCCGGTCAGGCGCCCAGCTTGGCAACGGCCCAACGAGCGACTTCCTCGACGCGCGCCGCTGTCGCCTTGCGGTCCAGCGGCTCGGCGTCCAGCAGATCCTCGTAGCGCAGCTGGGTTGCCCACGGCGTGAGCTCGTCCAGGCTCCTCGCCCTCGGCGGCAACGAGAGCCCCGTTGGCTTCGAGCAGGTCCACGAGGCGGTCGATGTCGCGCACACGCGGATACTCGACCTCGTGCCGGGCAAGCACCGCCTTGAGCAGCTTCTCTACCGCCTGCTGAGCATGGAAGCCGATCACGTCGTCGGCGACGTCACCATCATCGATGAGCTTGTCGACGACGACCTGGTCGGCTTGCGCCTTGCTCAACAGCAGGCGCGCGTGGTCCGCTCCCTCACGCTGCGGCAACGACTCGGCCCTCGGCCAGCGCCTGGTGCAGCATCGTGCTCTTGACGCTCCCCCATTCGGCGACGTGATCGGCACTGACCACGATCACGTCGGCGGCCACGCCAAGCCCGCGTAGCTCGCGACGCAACCGGACCGACTCCTGCCGACGGTTGCGCACCTCCGGCTCGATCACGAGGAAGTCGAGGTCGCTGTCGGGGCCGGCGTCGCCGCGAGCATGGGAGCCGAACAGGATGACCTGTGCCGACTCTCCGGCGGCCCGCGCGAGGCGCTGGCCCGCCTCCGCGATCACAGCATCGTCGACCATGCGCGAACAGTATCCGGCGTCGCGGCCTGCGACGACTCGTCACGCAGCGATCAGCACGATGCCCGCCAGCGCCGCGCCGACCCCGACGGCCTGCCCGCGCGACAGCCGTTCGCCAAGCACGGCCATCCCGAGCCCGACGGTGAAGATCGGGAACAGCGAGCCGAGCACGGAGACCAGCGAGAGCTGGCCGTGGTCGGCGGCGATCGTGTAGAGGACGGTGCCGAGCACGAGCAGCAGGCCGGGCACGGCGAGCAGCGGCAGGTTGCGCCGCTCCACCCGCACGGCGGTCAGCCGCCGGCCGGCCCAGACGGCCACGAGCACGATCAGGGCGATGCGGGCGTCCAGTAGCGCCCAAGCGCGGCCGTCCTCGGTGGCGGCCGGCAGCGCCGTCAGGAAGACGCCGAAGGCGACCGCCGACAGCGCGGCGTAGATCGCGCTCGAGCGCGGATCGGGGTAGCTGCGCGCCGAC
This sequence comes from uncultured Thermoleophilaceae bacterium, assembly GCA_963734165.1. Lineage (GTDB taxonomy): Bacteria > Actinomycetota > Thermoleophilia > Solirubrobacterales > Thermoleophilaceae > JACVRW01. The sequence goes on from CAVTFZ010000001.1 coordinate 457,669, forward strand.
CCCTCCCCCTCCGCGGCCCGGCGCGCCGCCAGCGCCGCGCCGCCCATCGCGAGCACGATCCCCAGCGCATGGTTCCAGCGCAGCGCGTCGCCGGTCGCGAGCCCCCAGACCACAGGCAGCACCGCGCCGGTCGCCCCGATCGGCGCCGCCACCGACAGCGGCCCCAGCTCCGCCGCCTTGTAGAAGCCGATCAGGCCGACGGCGTTGCCCACACCGGCCAGCAGGGCGAGCAGCAAACCGGAGGTCGGCAGCGCCGCGCCGCCGTCCTCGGCGACGTAGAGCGCACAGGCGATCAGCGCCGCGAGCTGCGACAGGAAGATCACGGTCACGAGCGCGTGCTGGCGCGCGAGCTGCGGGCCGATGAAGTTCGACACGCCGTAGCACGCGGAGGAGCCGAGGGCCAGGACGACTGCGAGCACCCGGTCGAGTCTCGCAAGCCCGGCGCTGGGCCGGCTCGCTTGCCCGTCCGCTCCCCGACGCAGTAGCCTCGCCCGATGGCCGCCGGCGGGATCGACGCCCTGCTCGAGCTCGCTCCGGACCCGACGCTGCTCGTCGATCGGCGGCTGCGCGTCGCCGCCGCCGGTGAGCCCGCGGCGCGCTTCTTCGGGCACCCGCGCGAGCAGCTGGTCGGCCGGTCGCTGGAAGAGCTGATCCCCGGCGGCGTGCTCGACCCCGAGCGCAAGCTGACCGCGGTCCGCGCCGACGGCTCCGAGCTGCCGATCGAGATCTCGGTGCGCGTGCTGGACGCACAGACGCTCGCGATCGCGATCCGCGACGTCACCGAGCGCCGCCGGCGCGCCGCCACGCTGCGCGAGCAGGGCGAGCGCTTCCGCCGGCTGTTCGAGGACGGTCCCGTCGCGATGGCGCTGGCGGGCGAGGACTTCCGCCTCGCCGAGGTCAATGACGCCTTCTGCGAGCTCACCGGCTACACCGCCGAGGAGCTCGCGTCGCTCACCTTCTCCGACATCACCCATCCCGACGACGTCGACATCGGCGAGCGCATGGCGAACCGCAACTTCGCGGGCGAGCTCCCCGGCTTCAGCATGGACAAGCGCTACGTGCGCAAGAACGGCGAGGTCGTCTGGATCGAGCTGAGCGTGACGCCGATCCGCGACGAGGACGGCCAGCTGGTCAAGAGCCTCGGCCTGATGCTGGACATCACCGAGCGTCGCCAGGCGCTCACGCGCGTGCACGAGCGGCTCGAGCGGCTGGCGCGCGACCGCGACCGCATCCTCGAGTTCGCCGGCGAGGGCATCTACCACGTCGACGTGGACGGCCTGATCACCTTCGCCAACCCGGCCGCGGCGGCGCTGCTGGGCTGGCCCGCCGAGGCGCTGATCGGCAAGCCCGCGCACGAGGTGCTGCATCACACGCGTGCGGATGGCGAGCCCTACCCGCGCGAGGCCTGCCCGATCCACCAGCCCGGCGGCGAGCGCACGGTCGAGCACGTCACCGACGACCTCTTCTGGCGCCGCGATGGGTCCAGCTTCCCCGTGCATTACACGAGCGCGCCCGTGCGCGAGCCCGGCGTCGGCGGCGCCGTGGTCGTGTTCTCGGACGTCAGCGAACGCGTGCGCATGGAGGCCGCCCTGCGTGACGCGCACGAGCGTGCCGCCCGCGAGCGGCTGCGTGCGGCCGAGACCGAACGCTCGCGCTGGGCGCGCGAGCTGCACGACGAGACGCTGCAGGGACTGGCCGCCGTCCACGTGCTGCTGTCCTCGGGCATCCGCGCCGGCGCCACCGACGACATGCGCGCGCGCATGCGCCTGGCCCAGGAGCAGATCGAGGGCGAGCTCGACAAGCTACGCGGGCTGATCTCCGACCTGCGCCCCGCCGCGCTCGACGAGCTCGGCCTGGCGGCGTCGGTGAAGGACCTGGCCGAGCGCACGCAGGTCGTCTATGGCATCGAGGTCGAGACCACGCTCGCGCTGCACACGCGCGAGGGTGCCCCGCGCCGCCTGGCCTCGGACGTCGAGACGGCCGCCTACCGCATCACCCAGGAGTGCCTGTCCAACGCCGCGCGCCACGCCCGGGCCACGCGCATCGCGGTCGAGCTCGGCCAGGCCGACGGCTCTCTGCACGTGCGCATCCGCGACGACGGCCAGGGCTTCGACGTCGCCGGCGAGACGGGCGGCTTCGGGCTGCGCGGCATGCGCGAGCGGGTCGACCTGCTCGACGGGCGCCTGACGATCGACTCAGCGAGCGGCGAGGGCACCGAGGTCATGGCCTCGCTGCCGCTCGCCGCGCCCGCGCCGCGGTAGTCGACGCGCACGCACGCCGGAGCGGCCGCGGCCAGAGCGCCGGTTGCTACGTCGCCAGGTCGGATGCCTCGACCAGGCCGCGCTCGAGCGCGTAGTCGACGAGGTCCGAACGGCGCGAGCGTCCGAGCTTGCGCTGGATCCGAGCGCGGTGGCTCTCGACCGTGCGCACGCTGAGGAAGAGCCGCTCGGCCATCTCGCGGTTGGTGCGCCCACGCGCGATCAGGCGCAGCACCTCCAACTCGCGCTCGGTCAGCTCGCTCGACGAGCGTCCGACTGCCGGGCTGGTGGCCGCCAGCCGCGCGCCGAGTTGCGGGTCGAGGTAGGTGCCGTCGTGCGCGACGACACGAATCGCCTCCAGCAGCTGGCTACCAGCCGCCTCCTTGGGCACGTATCCGGCCGCTCCCACCCGCAGCGCCTCCCCCGCGAAGCTGGGATCGCGCTGGGCGGTGAGCACCAGCACCTTGGTGTCGGGACTCAGCTCGCGCAGGCGCGGGATCGCCGGCAGGCTCGGCTCGCCCGGCATGTGCAGGTCGAGCACGAGCACGTCGGGCCGCGTGCGCTCGACGTGCTCGAGGGCCGCGGTCACGTCGCCCGCCTCGGCGACGACCTCGATGCCGGGCTCCGCCTCCAACAGCAGGCGCAGGCCGGTGCGAACGACCACGTGGTCGTCGGCGAGGACGACGGTGAGCTGCGCGGGCTGGCTCATGGTGCGGCGGACGCGATTCTCCCAGGCCCCGCCGGCCGCCGGGTCGTTCCGTAGTAACTACGGATCGCCGCCCGTAGCTCGCCGCGACGGGATCCTGCGGACTAGTGCGCCTTGTGAGGCCGGCTGGCCACGCCCATAGTTCCGCGCTGATGTCCGAGGCGACAGAGGCTCCCGCAACCGGCGCGACGGCGAGCGGTCGCGGACGTGTCGCCGCATGTCCCCAGATCGTCGGGCTGGCCGTCGCGAGTCCCTCGGAGTCGCTCGACCAGCAGGAGCTGCTGGCGCTGCTGGGCCTGCGCGGCGACCGCTTTGCCGAGGACGTGTTCGCGCGCAGCGGCGTGCGGCGACGGCAACTCGAGCTGGACGCCCATCTGCTCGCGCTCCCGCTGCAGGAGCGCACGGCGCGGACCGAGCGGCGGCTGCTGCGGCTCGCCGTCGACGCGATCGACCAGCTGGCGCTCGCTCCGGAGGAGATCGGCGTCGTCGTCTCGGCGAGCTACTACTCGCTCGGCGGGCCGACGCTCGCGCATCGCCTGATCGAGCGCTACGGCTTCGACCCCGACGTCGACAAGTACCACCTGACCGGGATCGGCTGCGCGAGCGCGGTGCCGCTGCTGCGGTTGGCCTCCCAGGCGCTGCGCGCGCATCCCGGCAAGCGAGCGCTCGTCGTAGCGGCCGAAAGCGTGTCCGGCTTCCTGACCCCGGTCGGACCGGAGGACGAGCGGGTCAAGGTGGTCGGCTCGGCGCTGTTCGGCGACGGCTGCGCGGCGGCGCTGCTCGAGCTCTCCGAGCACGCGCCCGGCCCCGCGATCGTCGCCTCAACGGTGCACCAGGTCCCGGGCACGCTCGACCACGTCCGCTTCGCGGTCGACGGCGACAGCCACATGGCGATCGCCCGCGAGCTGCCGGCGCTTGCCGAGCTCGAGTTGCCGCCACTCGTGCGGGACTTCCTCGACCGACAGCGGATCGATGCGACGGCCATCGACCACTGGCTGGTCCACCCGGGCGGGCGCGGCATCGTCGAAGGCGTGCAGCGCGGCCTGACGTTGAGCGACGAGCAGATCGCCCCGAGCATGCGCGTGCTGAACGAGCATGGCAACGTCGGCACGCCGTCCGCCTTCTACGTGCTGGCCGCGACGGAGGCCGAGCGGCGTCCCGAGCCCGGCGACCGTGGGTTGATGGTGACGATCGGGCCGGGAGTGACCGTCGGCCTGATGCTGCTGCAATGGTGATCGACAGGGAGGTTCGACCGTGAAGGTGATCGGAGCTGGCTTCGGACGCACGGGCACGATGTCGCTGAAGGCGGCGCTCGAGCAGTTGGGCATGGGCCCGTGCTTTCACATGATCGACCTGATCCGCGACCCCGCCCCGCTGCCACACTGGCAAGCGGCGGTCGCCGGCGAGGAGGTGGACTGGCGCGAGGCGCTCGACGGCTGGCAGTCGACGGTCGACTGGCCGGCGTGCAGCTTCTGGGAGCAGCACGTCGAGGTCTGGCCCGAGGCGCCGGTGCTGCTCAGCGTGCGCGATCCCGAGGCCTGGTATCGCAGCTGCGAGAACAGCATCCACGCCGCCAAGGAGATGGCGTTGCGAGGCGAGCTCGAGGGCGGTGGCGAAGACCCGCCCTCGCCGGAGGTGCTGGCGATGATCAACGACCTGATCTGGAATGGCACCTTCGGCGGCCGCTTCCTCGACAAGCAGCACGCGCTCGAGGTCTACCACCGCCACGTCGACGCGGTGCGCGCCAAGGTGCCGGCGGACCGGCTGCTCGTCTACCAGGTCGGCGAGGGCTGGGAGCCGCTGTGCCGGTTCCTGGGCGTGCCGGTCCCGGACACGCCCTTCCCGCATCTCAACGACACCGCCTCGTTCCGCGCGATGTTCGGCATGCCGGCGCTGGCGTAGGCCGTCGCGCACGCTCGCACGACTGATTGCTGCATCCCACCTGAATCTGGTGGAGATACCACGTTCAGGCTGTAGAGCTTTCGAGAACACGCTGAGAGTGTGCTGGGCATGGCAACGCCCAGCGAATTCGTCGTCGCAGTCGGCCGGGCGATCGCCATGTTGCGCGGGGAGTTGGACCTGACCCAGATGGACATCTGGGAGCGCTGCGACACGCACTACAACTACATCAGCAAGATCGAGAACGGCCACGCCGACCCGTCCGTGCTCAAGATCGCCGACATCGCACGGGGCATGGGCATCAAGCCGAGCGAGATCTTCGTGCGAGCCGATCAGCTGCTGGACGGCACCGCCGCGGAGCCCCCCTCGAAGTAGCTGAATCGTTACCTTCGTAACACGAACGTATGTTCGCTTCTGGGAATCTGTAGGTGGTGGACCAGATCACTGTGGAGATACCCAGGCAGCAGCGCGACGCCGTGCAGAAGGGGCTGATCACGAGCCGCGCTGCGATCGTCGAGCAAGCAGCTCGCCGCGCGCGCGGCGCCCCCTCCAAGCGGGAGCCGCCGCTCGAGCTCGCCGCGCTGGATGGCCTGCTCGATCAGCTCGGGGCCTCGGTCTCCCCGGGCCACGTCACCGGCGAGCGCGAGCCTCTGCGCATCGCGAGCTGTGACGCGCTCGTTGTCGCGATCGAGACGCTTGGGAGCAGCGCCCACGCGCATTGGCGCGCGCGGGTCCCGGTCGCTCAGCTCGAACGGGATCTGGCCGTCGTGGCGGAGTGCGTGCGGTTGCTACACCGGATTGAGGTAGCCTGAGCGCGGAGTTCTGCAAGACACGATGAGGCTGTAGACCTGCACTCCACACGCTGGGAGTGTGGCGAAACGTGGACCCGAGCGGCGAATTCGTAACGGCGGTTGGACAGGCTGTGCGCGCGCTGCGCAAGGAGCGCGGGCTGTCTCAGCTTGGGCTCTCTCGGCGCTGCAAGCCCCACTACAACTACATCGGCGGGATCGAGCGGGGCGAGCGCCACCCGACTCTGCAGGCGATCGCCTCGATCGCCATCGCCCTCGAGGTCGAGCCGATTGAGATCTTCCGCCGCGCGGACCGATTGCTGCAGGAGAAGACAGCCGGAAACTAGAGGTATGCCGGTAGCGGCGTGCCCGCCGGCAACAGCGGGTCCGGCTGGGGCGCGAGCCGGCGCAGCTCGAGCGGGACCACGCCAGCCCAGGTGTCGCGCTCGTAGTCGTCCTCGCGATCGACCGGCCCGCCGGTGCGCACCTTGGCCGAGGCCTCGTCCAGCGGCACGCGCAGCACGGACGTCGCCTTCAACTCCTGACGGTCGGGTGGGCGGGCGTCGGCCCAGCGTCCGCGCAGCAGGGCCTCGGTGAACGCCTCCAGCGCACGCGACTTCTCCGCCGGCCCCTCGACCTGCTCGGCGTGACCGAAGACGACGACCGAGCGGTAGTTGACCGAGTGGTGGAAGGCCGAGCGCGCGAGCACGAGCCCGTCGACCAGCGTCACGGTCAGGCACACGGGCGCGCCCGCGCGCGCATGGCGCAGCGACCGGCTCGCGGAGGAGCCATGGATGAAGAGCTCGTCTTCGACGCGCGCGTAGAGGGTGGGGATCACGACGGGCTGGCCGTCATCGACGAAGCCGAGGTGGCAGACGAACCCGTCGTCGAGGATCGCGTGCACCTGCTCCCGGTCGTAGACGCCACGCGCAGGCAGGCGGCGAACGCGCGTCCGCTCGCTCGGGGCCTTCACGCCACCCACCCAGGCTTCCAATCTGTTACAGTACAGATCATTGTCTGAAGTGGCACAGTATCAGCTGCGTGGGGACAGCGCAAACGAGCTCGCCGCCAGCCTCGAGGAGGCGATCGTGCGCGGCGACCTCCGTCCCGGGCAGGCCCTCCCGCCCGTGCGACGCATCGCCGGCGAGCTCGAGATCAGCCCCACGACCGTCACCGCGGCGCTCGCCCGGCTGCGCGCCCGTGGCCTGATCGTCAGCCGCGAGCGCAGCCGCAGCCACGTCAGCTGGCGCCCGCCGCTGCGCGGACCGTGGCCGCTGCTGGGCGTGCCCGAGGGGGCGCGCGACCTCGCGACCGGCAACCCCGATCCCCAGCTGCTGCCCAACCTGACACCGTTCCTGCGCGAGCTGGCGCCCGCCATGCGCCTCTACGCCGAGGAGCCGGCGCTGCCCGAGCTGCTGCGCCTCGCGGCCACCGAGTTCCGCAAGGCGGGAATCCCCGGCGAGCACGTCGCGATCGTCAGCGGGGCGCTCGACGGGATCGAGCGCGCGCTGGCGGCGCAGCTGCGCGCCGGCGACCTGGTCGCGATCGAGGACCCCGGCTACCCGGGCGTGATCGACCTCTGCCGCGCGCTCGGCCTCGGCCTCGCCCCGGTCGAGCTGGACGAGCGCGGGATGCTTCCCGACTCACTGGCGCAAGCTCTGGCGGCGGGCGCGGCGGCCGTCGTGCTGACCCCGCGCGGCCAGAACCCGACCGGCGCCGCGCTCGACCACGAGCGAGCCGAGCAGCTACGCACAGTGCTTGCGCAGCAGCCGGACGTCATGGTCCTCGAGGACGACCACCTCGGCCCGGTGGTCGACGCGCCGCGCATCACCATCACCACCGAGCGCGCGCGTTGGGCCGCCGCGCGCTCGGTGTCGAAGTCGCTCGGGCCGGACATCCGGCTCGCCCTGCTGGCCGGGGACCAGCAGACGATCGAGCGCGTCGAGGGACGCCAGCTGCTCGGTCCCCAGTGGGTCAGCCACATCCTCCAGCGGTTGGTGGTCGCGCTCTGGAGCGACGAAGCCGTGCAGGGGCGGCTCATGCAGGCCCGCGGCGTCTACCGCGAGCGGCGGCGCGAGCTGGTGACGCAGCTGGCCGAGCAGGGCATCGAGGTCTCGGCCCCGACCGGGCTCAACGTCTGGGTGCCCGTCCCCGACGAGGCCGCCGCCGTGCGCGAGCTGCTCGGCCACGGTTGGGCCGTCTCGGCTGGGGCGCCCTTCCGTCTCCAGGCCCCGCCGGCGATCCGGATCACCACCAGCACGCTGCAACCCGACGAGAGCCGCCGGCTCGCGGCCGACGTCGCGGCGGCGATCCGGCCGCGACGGCGCACCCGCGCGGCATGAGTGCGGCTAGAGCCTACGCGATGCCCGAGTGGGGCTGAGGCATGACCCAGCCCCACCCAAGCGCTTGAACGACTATGAGGCAGCTGTGACGACTAAGGTCCCGTCTCTGGCTGTGTCAGGTCTTAGGGTATACCCACTCGAATAGGTCGCCGTCGTTGTGACGACTATAGCGCCTACAATTGTTACAGATAACGAGCATGTCATCTGCACTCTAGAGGTAGCCCATGTGTAGGTGTTAGGGCTTCCTCTTGCGCCAGGAAGGCATGACTGCCCTCTATTTACTGTTACTGTATATGACGATCCGCTTCTTGTAAAGGTAAATGAACAGGCTGTGACACCTGCGCCATTGGCTGGTATGCTCAACGATCCGACCGCTGATCTAGTGGCAGCGTTCACCGAGCTTATTGTCAGTAGCCACGGTGCTACTGTCGTTGCACCACATGTAATTGTACCATTATTGTCGACGGTTCCGCCCCCTACATCGATCGTACAGCCGTTGAATGAGTGGCTCGTGTACCTGAAATTTGTATGTGTGGTGTCTGCATAACCTGACCCCCATGACTCTCTGCATGTTATGGTAACTGCAAGAGCCGGGACAGCAATTGAAACGTTTGCGCCTCGGAATGTTCGCTGTGAATTTGAGTTACTTATAGGTGTAAAAAATGGTGCTACCGCTGCGGTTCCCGATGATGCTGTCAGGTTCGGTGTGGCAAACGCCGGCACGGAAACCATGGCTAACGCCGACATCAAGACCAGCGACGCTACTATGCCCGTTCTCAACGACTTCATATGAAGCCCTTTCTTGGCACATGTTCACAAGCATCAAAGAGCAAGCGTCAGATCCGAACCCTCGAGAGCTAGCCTTACGCCACAGCAGGCAAAGCGATTGTCGCGTAGCAGGGTCGTCGAGCCAAGCGCAGCTCCCTCGATCGCACTCCTTTCCATTGCCTGCGGCAGCAAGTCTTCAGACTTGCCCATCCTGGATAGGCTCAGAGGGTCAGTCCAGGATTGATAAAGCTATATCAAATAAACACCGCAAAGTCAAGCAAGGCGCGCTACTGTTTCCAGACGGTGGGACAGACGCTCGAACTTGCAGCTAGCCGCGCGGCACTACGGCGGTCACGATCCACGTGGATGCCGGCGCCCAGACCGAGCCGTCGGGCCGAGCGTAGACCGACAGCTCCTCGGCGAGTGCCTGCTCGATCTGCGGTCGGATGCGCTCCGCGGCGGGGCCGGCCTTGCGGATCGCCTCGCCCGCGGGGCCGAGCGCCATCGCGAACTTGACCGCCTCCTCGATGGTCGAGCCGATCTTGATCGGGATGTCGCAGCGGCGCAGCGTGACCTCGTCGAAGCCCGCGCTCAGCAGGATCTCGGCTGGTCACGTCCGCGTCGCCCATCGAGAACGGGCCCGGCCCGCAGGTCGGCTCCTCGGGCGCCTCCTCGGCCAAATCGAAGCGCCTGACCACGACCTCGGCGCGCGACATCCACTCGTTCTCCAGCTTGCGCCGCCAGACGACGGCACACAGCCGCCCACCGGGGACGAGTGCCTGGCGGACGTTGCGCAGCGCTGCCACGGGGTTGGCGAAGAACATGATCCCCATGCGCGAGAACGCGTAGTCGAAGCCAGCCTCGAGCTCGGCCGCCTGAACGTCGGCGACGACGAAGCGCACGTTGCTCGTGTCCGCCTCCTTGGCCTCCGTGCGCGCCTGCTCGATGAAGCGCTCGGCGACGTCGACGCCGAGCGCCTCCCCCTCGGGACCGACCAACTCGCCGAGCCGCTGCGTCGTGTCGCCGAAGCCGCAGCCGATGTCGAGCACGCGCTCGCCGGGGCGCGGCGGGCTCCAGGCGATCCCCGCCTCCCCGTGGGCGCCGAGCCCGGTGGTGACGACATCGCGGAAGGCGAGGAAGCGGTCGAACAGGACGCCGTTCCAAGCTTCGATTGCTTCCTCGTTGGCGCTGGCGGTCGTCGTATCCATGCGGGGATGGTAAATCCGTGCGCGTGGGCGCGTGTTAAGCGCGCAATCGCTGCTTGAGCAGCTTGCCGAGCGCGTTGCGCGGCAGCGAGTCGACGAAGCGGATCTCGCGCGGGCGCTTGTGCGGCGCGAGCTGGCTGGCGACGTGGTCGATCAGCACGGGCGCCGTCGTGGTCGTGTCGTCGACGACGACGAACGCCACGATGCGCTCGCCGAGATCGTCGTCGGGCACTCCCACGACGGCGGCCTCCGCGACCGCGGGGTAGCCGAGCAGCGCGGCCTCGACCTCGCCCGCGCCGACCTTGTAGCCGCCGGTCTTGATCAGGTCGGTCGAGCGCCGCCCGACGATGCGCAGGTAGCCGTCGGGAGCGCGCGCGGCGATGTCGCCGGTGAAGAACCAGCCGTCGCGGAGCGCCGCCGCGGTGGCCTCGGGACGGTTGAGGTAGCCGCTGAAGAGGTTCGGCCCGCGCACCGCCAGCTCGCCGAGCGTCTCGTCGTCGCGCGCCTCGACGTCGCTCCCGTCGTCGGCGACCAGCCGCAGCTCGACGCCCGGCAGCGGCTCGCCGACGTAGCCCGGTCGCCGTTCGCCGTCGGCCCTGACCGCAGTGTCGATCAGCGTCTCGGTGAGGCCGTAGCGCTCGGCGATGCGCTGGCCGGTCAGCCGCTCGATGCGCTCGAAGTCCGGCGCCGGCAGCGCCGCCGAGCCGGACACCAGCAGCCGCGCCCCGGCCAGCGCGGCGGCCACGCGCGGCTGCTCGGCTCGGCCGCGGCCGCCAGCCGGTGGTACATCGTCGGCACGCCGAAGACCATCGTCGCGCCGCCCTCGAGCGCGTCCGCCAGCGCGGCGGGGTCGAAGCGGCCGAGGTGGTGCAGCCCGCCGCCGACACGCAGCGGGCCGAGCATGCCGAGCACGAGCCCGTGGACGTGGAACAGCGGCAGCGCGTGGGTTAGCACGGTCGGCCGCCGTCCACTCCCAGGCCTCGGCGAGCGCGTCGAGGTTGGCGGCCAGCGCGCGGCGCGGCAGCACCGCCCCCTTGGGCGGGCCGGTCGTGCCCGGAGGTGTAGACGATCAGCGCCGGATGCTCGGGGTCGAGCTCATCGCGCGGCAGCTCGGCGCGGGCCGCGAGATCGACGACGGCCGGCGTCGGCCCGGCGAGGCCGGACGGGGCGCCGAGCAGCAGCTCGGGCTCGCTGTCGTCGAGCACGTGGCGCAGCTCGGCCTCGCCGAGCCGCGGAGGGATCGGCACGACCGCGACGCCAGCCGCGAGCGCGCCGACGACAGCCACGCAGGTCTCGAGCGTCGGCTCGGCCCAGACGGCAACCCGCTCGTGCCCAGCCACGGCGCGCGCGACGGCGCCAGCGGCGCCGCGCAGCTCGGCGTAGGTCAGCGCGCGCTCGCCCACGCGGATCGCGAGCTCGTCGTCACGCTCGTGCAGTGGCCGCAGCAGCGGCTCGGTTGCGGCCAAGGTCCCTCGCTTGTCGGCTCCAGGAGCGCCGGCGGCGCTGGCGGCCCAGCCTACGCGGGCGCGCGCCTCACAGCAGCGGGGGCGGCCGCTCGGCCGCCCCCGGAACCTGCTCGCCGTCGCTTTGGCGTGACTTCTAGAAGGCGGCCGCGAAGACGTTCGCGACGCCTCTCATCCCATTCGCGTTCGGATGCACCGGCGCGGCCGGGTTGGTCGGCACGATCGGCTCGACCCAGCGCACCGAGGCGGACTTGCAGGCGTCGTGGCCGATGCTCGCGGTGTACCAGTCGACCACTCTCGCGCCGACGGCTCTGGCCTGCGCGGCCAGCATCGCGTTCAGCTCCTTCTCCTTGGCGCGCAGGTACGGCGCGTCGCCGAAGGCGATCGGCAGCTGTGGCCAGCAGCCGAAGCCGGTGTCGGGCAGGATCGCCGCGTAGTTGACGACGAACACTCTCGCTGCGGGCGAGCGCGCTCTGATCCCCGCCAGCACGGCCGCGACCTTCGGCGCCGTGGCGTTGATGCGGTCGCTGATCTGGTCTCTGCCGCCGGCGGTGAATCTGTCCTTGCAGGGCGAGCCGAAGGGAATGACCGCGACGCAGTCCTCGAGGATGCTGGTGAAGCCGATGTCGTTGCCGCCGATGCCGAGGCTGACGACGTCGGTGCCCGCGCTGAGCGAGTTGAACTGCGGCGGGTTCGGGACCCGGCGTCACGTTCTGCGCTGTCGTCATGTCATCCGTCGTCGCGCCGCTGCAGCTCGCATCGCTGAGCGTCAGCCCTTTTCTCGCCGCGACCAGATGCGGATAGTTGGCGCTCGACTTGAGGCAGCCCAGCGGGGCCAGCGGGAGCGGGATCAGCGGACCGGCGGTGTACGAGTCTCCAAGCGACGTGTACTCGTCCGCGAGGGCAGGTACCGCCGCCAGCAGCAGCATGGCCAGCGAGGCCAGTGCCGCCAACGACATCCTCGACTTCGACATTCGTTTCCTCCCCAGGAAGCGGTTGATAAGGGCGGAGAATGCTAGTCGGAGCTCAGAGAATCTGTCGCGCTCAATAAAACTAGAACGCCTTCGCAGCCGCTAGGCGAAGAAGGCGAGCGCGCGCTCGCGCAGGAGGTCCGGTACCTCCTCCGGCAGGAAGTGCCCGACGCCCTCCAGCGCCTCGCCCTCGTAGTCGTCCGCGTGCGGGCGGGCCAAGTCGAGGACTTGTTCGTCGAAGAGCGGGTCCCGGCGTCCGGTGAGGAAGCGGATGGGCATCGTCAGCCGTCCCCCGCGGTAGCGACCACCGATCACGCCGGGCAGCTCCCTGGTCACGAACTGGCGGTACAGCAGCGTCGTCGCGCGCTGCTGAGCCGGCTGGCGCAACGGCTGCGAGGTAGACCTCGAGCTCAGCGGGACTCCAGGGATCCTGGCGGCCTTGCATCAGCACCTGGCGGACGAAGGACAGCTTCGCCGCGCCCGGGCCCGGCGCCCCCAGCACGAGCTGGTACCAGAGCTTCGACAGGCGCACCAGGTCCCCCGGCGCGGGCGGCCCCTCGGGCGGCAACGGCGGCGCGACGGAGATCAGCAGCGCGCGCTCGATCAGCTGCGGCTGGCCCAGGCACAGCAGCCAGCCCACCCAGCAGCCCCAGTCGTGGCCGACGTAGGCGATCCGCTCGTAGCCGAGCTCGGCGCAGAGAGCGACGAGGTCGTCGGCGAGCGTCTGCTTGCGGAAGTCCTCGTCCGGCGGATGCTCGGACCAGCCGAAGCCGCGGAAGTCCGGCACGATCACGCGCTTGCCGGCCGCCGCGAGCGGCCCGATCAGGTGCCGCCACTCCCACCAGTGCTGTGGCCAGCCGTGCTGGAGGACGACCGGCGGTCCGTCCTGCGGACCGGCCAGCGCGACGTGGAGGCGCAGCCCCCGGACGACGACGTCGCGGTGCTCGACGCCGTCGAGCTGTGGAAGCCGCGGGACGGCAGTACCGGTCATGAGAGCGCCACCCTAGTGCAGTACGCTCACCGATTACTAGATCCTCTCTCAGGAAAGGATTCCGAATGGCCCTGTCGGATTCCCCCCTCACCTCCGCGCTTCGGGACGGACGCTACGAAGGAGCGAGCGACCACGTCCTGCTGGATCTGCGGCTGGACACCACCGGTGCCAACGCGGCCAGCGCCGACATCTTCCGCCTGGGGCCGGGCAAGCGCCAGGACTGGGTGGCCTCGGTGCGCAGCACCCCGGGCACCGAAGTGGCCGACGCCCCCGGCCCCTGGCCGGTGGTCGCCGAGGACGACATCGGCGGCCACACGACCGGGCGCCTGCAGGTCACGCCGGGCGACGGCTCGGAGGACGCGCTGCATGCGCTGCTGGTGCTGGACGCGCCGCTCAACGGGTTGCCGGCTCGTACCGAGATCGCCGTCGAGACGACCCGCCAGCCGACGGCCCTGCGCTCGCTGCGCATCGAGATCGAGTCCGAGCAGGGGATCTCGGCTCCGGTGGCCTACGACTTCCGCGACCGCGAGGTGACGATCGACAGCTGCCTCGAGGACGCCGGCTTCAGCGTCGGGCGCACGGGCGTCGCGAGCACCGCCCCGCCCGCCCCCAGCGGCGGCTGGGACATCTCGCAGCTGCACACGCTGATGCGGGACTTCGCGCAGGCGTCGCTGGGCGCCCGCGCCTGGGAGTTGCACCTGATGCTGCTCTCGCGTGCCACCGAGAAAGGCCTGCTCGGCGTCATGTTCGACACGACCGAGGTGCTGCCGCGGCAGGGAGCGGCGGTCTTCGCCGACTCGATCCGCGACTTCGCGGGAGACAACTACGACCGCAAGCTGATCCAGACCAGCGTGCACGAGCTCGGTCACGCGCTCAACCTCGCGCACCGCTTCGAGCGCGTGGTCGGGCGCGCCGACTCGACCTCGTTCATGAACTACGACTGGCGCTACCTGGGCGGCGAGCGCGAGCACGAGTTCTGGGACCAGTTCGCCTTCACCTTCGATCCGGACGAGCTCTCCTTCCTCCGTCACGCGCCGCGCTCGGCGGTCATCCCGGGCGGCGCGGCCTTCCACTCCGTGCGCTACTGGAACGAGGGTACGGGCGGCTACTCCGCCTATGTCCCGGAGGTCCAGCTCGACGACCTCCAGCTGGAGCTGCGCCCGCCCGGGAACGGCCGCCTGTTCAGCTTCGCGCAGCCGGTCTTCCTCGAGGTGCGGCTGACGAACCTCGCCGAGCAGGCGATCGACTTCCGGCCCTACCTGCTTGACCCCAAGGCCGGTTTCCTGGAGATCCTGATCCGCAAGACCGGTGGCGTCTCGACGCGCTCGCTGGCGGACGCCGAGTCGTTCTCCCCGATCATGCAGCGCTGCGTCCACGCGTCGCCCGCGACCGCCGACAGCGTCGCGCCGAAGCAGTCGATCGCCAACAACGTCAACCTCACCTACGGCTCGAGCGGCTTCGCCTTCGCCGAGCCCGGCGCGTACGAGGTCACCGCCTTGCTCTCGTTCGTCGACCAGCAGCGCGGCCGGGACTTCATCGTGCGCTCCAGGCCGCTGCCGATCCGGATCGCCGCACCGATGCAGATCGAGGAGGAGCGCGACGCGATGGACCTCTTCCGCGACGACGTCGGCGTGTACCTCGCGCTCGGCGGCAACCGCAATCTGGAGACCGCGCACGACAAGCTCGCGGCGATCGTCGAGCGCCGTGGCGGCGATATGGCGGAATCCGATCGTCGCCACGATCGTGCGCGCTCAGGCCCTGGACGCCACCCGCGAGTACGTGCGCAAGGACGCCGACAAGGCCTTCAGTCGCCAGGAGGCCAGGCCGGACCACGCGGCGAGCCTGCTCGGCCAGCTCGACGACGATGCGCTCTCGGCCTTCGACCCCACCACGGCGGAGCGGACGCGCAAGCTGGCGGACAGCTACGGAAGCTAGCTCTCGTCCGCGGCGTCCGCGGCGTCCGCGGCGGTGCGCGTGGTGAGGACGGCTGCCCCGCCGCCGCCCATCACGCGCCGCGTCGCGCGCGGCAGCAGCAGCCGCGACGCCGCGGCGAGGAAGTAGCCGCGCGGCACGTAGCGCTCCGGATGCCGCCCGGACCGGCCTCGACGATCGCCTCGGCGGCGACGTCCGGCGTCGAGACCGCCCAGCGCGTCAGGCGCCGCGCGCGCAGCTCCGCGGCCGGGAAGCCCTCGGTCTCGACGAAGCCCGGCAGCACGAGGCCGACGTGGACGCCGTTGGCGCGCTCCTCGAGGTAGAGCGAGTCCGACCAGCCGGCGAGCGCGGCCTTGCTGGCCGAGTAGGCGCCGGTGCTCGCGCGGGCGACGCGGGCGGCGGTGCTGGCGACGTTCACGATCGCGCTCGGGCACGAGGCGCGCAGCAGCGGCAGCAGCTCCTCGGTCAGGCGCACGACCGCGTCGAAGTTGATCGCCATCGTTCGCTGCACGGTCTCGGAACCGCCCTCGGCGAACGTCTTGCGCCAGGAGGTGCCCGCGTTGTTGACCAGCAGCGTCACCCGACCCTCGTGCTCGCGCTCGAGCTGCTCGCGGATCCGAGTCGGCGCGTCCTCGTCCGTGAGGTCGACCGCCACGAAGGTGGCCGGGCACGGCAGCGCCTCCGCCAACGCGCGCAGGCGCTCCTCGCGGCGCGCGACCAGCACCAGCCGCGTGCCGGGCTCACGCGCTAGCCGGTGAGCCGTGGCCTCGCCGATACCGCTGGAGGCACCGGTGACCACTGCGACGAGCGGCGCCATCGCGCTCAGTCCCGTCCGAGCAACAGGGCGATGCCCTGGCCGCCGCCGATGCAGAGCGTCACGAGCCCGAGCTTGTGGTCCTCGCGCTCCATCTCGGACAGGATCTTGGCGGTGATCACCGAGCCGGTCGCGGCGATCGGGTGGCCGAGGGCGATCGCGCCGCCGTTGGGGTTGACGCGCTCGGCGTCGAGGTCGAGGTCCTGCATCACCGCCAGCGCCTGGGCGGCGAAGGCCTCGTTGAGCTCGATCACGTCGACGTCGTCGAGCGTCTTGCGTGCGCGCTCGAGCGCCTTGCGCACCGCCGGCACCGGGCCGATGCCCATCGTCGCCGGGTCGACGCCGCAGTAGGCGTAGCTGAGGATCCGCGCCCGCACGGGAGCGCCGAGCTGCTCGGCCTTGTCGGCGCTCATCAGCACGACCGCCGCGCCGGCGTCGTTCATGCCCGAGGCGTTGCCGGCCGTGACCGTGCCGTCCTTCTTGAACACCGGCTTGAGCTTGCCCATGCCCTCCAGCGACGCGTCCGGGCGCACGTGCTCGTCGGTGCCGAACTCGACGCTGCTCGCGCTTGACCTTGACCGGCACCGGCACGATCTCGTCGTCGAACTTGCCGGCCTCGATCGCCGCCACCGCGCGCCGGTGCGACTCGACGGCGAACTCGTCCTGCGCCTCGCGCGAGATCGAGTGCGACTCGGCCAGGTTCTCGGCGGTGATCGCCCATGTGGATCTCGTGGAACGGGTCGGTCAGCCCGCCGACGACCGGGTCGACGACCTTCGCCTCGCCCATGCGGGCGCCCCAGCGGCCGTTCGGGAACCAGTACGGCCCGCGGCTCATCGACTCGGCGCCGCCGGCGACCACCACGTCCGCGTCGTCGGTCTGGATCGCCTGCGCGGCCGAGACGATCGACTGCACGCCGGTGCCGCAGAGCCGGTTGACCGTGAACGCGGGCGCCTCCTTGGGGATGCCCGCCTTGATCCCGACCACGCGCGCCATGTACATGTCCTCGGCGGCCGAGTGGATGACGTTGCCGAACACCACCTGGTCGACCTGCTCGGGCTCGACGCCGCGCGCGCTCGAGCGCGGCCTTGACGGTGGTGGCGCCCAGCTCGGTGGGCGCCACGTCCCGCAGGCTCTTGCCATAGGAGCCGATGGCGGTGCGGGCGGCGGATGCGATGACGACGTCGGTCACGTGCGGGTCCTCTCGAATTTCTCTTGCAAACGGGGGCCGGGAACCCTAACGCCCACCGGCCTCGACGAGTGCCAGCCGGCGGGCCTCGCGCACGGCGGCCGCCAGCGTCTGCTCGTCGTAGGCGCCGTGGTGGCGGCGGCCGTTGACGAAGAAGGTCGGCGTGCCGGCGACGCCGCTGCGGTCGGCGTTGTCCACGTCGCGCTGCACGCGCGGGGCGTAGACGCGCCGGCGCAGCTCGTCGTCGAAGCGCCGCGTGTCCAGGCCGAGCCGCTCGGCGTAACCGTGGAGATGGTGCGGCTCCAGCTCCTCGCGGTGCGCGAACAGCAGGTCGTGCATCTCCCAGAAGCGGCCCTGCGCGCTCGCGGCCTCGGCCGCCTCGGCCGCCTGCTGGGCGTGCGAGTGCACGTCGGTCAGGGGCAGGTGACGGTAGACGTAGCGCAGGTCGTCCTCGAACTCGGCCAGCAGCTCGCGCACGACGCTCTCGGCCTGGCCGCAGTAGGGACACTCGTAATCGCCGTACTCGACCAGCGTCACCGGAGCGTCCGCGGGCCCGCGGACGTGGTCGAGCTCGGGATCGACAGGCTCGTCGAGGTCGATCAGCGGGTCGTCGGCCGCGCGCTCGGAGCGGTGCAGGAGCGAGTCGGGCAGCAACTGGACCCCACCGAAGATCAGCCAGCCCAGCAGCGAGGCGCCCAGCGCCGAGGCGAGGATGCCGACCTTCGCCTCGGCGAGCTCGTCGCCGCTGAAGGCGAGGTCCGCGATGAACAGCGAGACCGCGAAGCCGATGCCGCTGACGGCGGCGGCGCCCACCAGCGGCGGCCAGGGCACCGGCAGCTTGACGCCGCGAAAGCGGGTGGCGACCCAGGCGCCGACGGGGATGCCGACCAGCTTGCCGCCGACGTAGCCGCAGCAGATGCCGAGCGCGATCGGCGAGGAGGCCGCCCGCTCCAGCAACCCGCCGCCGAGGTCGACGCCCGCGTTGGCGAGCGCGAACAGCGGCACGATCGCGTAGCTGGTCCAGGGGTGCCAGAGGTGCTGCAGGCGCTCGTTGGGCGAGACCACCTGGCGCAGGCCGGCCTGCAGCGTGCGCGCGGTCTCGCCCGTGGGCTGCTCGCGGAACTCGCGCGCCAGCTCCGCCATCCGGGTGAGCGGCTCGCGCGCCGGCAGGTAGGCGGTCGTCAGCAGGCCGAGCACGACGCCCGCGACGGTGGGGTTGACCCCCGACTCGTGCAGGGCGACCCAAATCCCGATCGCGAGCGCGAAGTACGGCGGCCCCCAATGGACCTCGAGCGTGCGCAGCACGAGCACGACGGCGAGCAGCGCGAACGCCACCAGCAGCGGGACCAGCGACAGCGTGCCCGAGTAGACGGCCACGATCACCACCAGCGCCGCGATGTCGTCGACGATCACGAGCGTGAGCAGGAACACGCGCAGGCGCTGGGGCCAGTCGCGCCCGACGAGCGTCAGCAGGCCGAGCGCGAAGGCGGTGTCGGTCGACATCGCCACCCCCCAACCGTCGGCATCCGGGCCCCCGGCGTTGAAGGCGAGGAAGATGCCGACCGCGGCCGCCATGCCACCGAGGGCGGCGAAGAACGGCACCGCCAGGCGCCGGCGCTCGCGCAGCGCGCCGAGGTCGAGCTCGCGCCGGATCTCCAGCCCGACGACGAAGAAGAAGAACGCCATCAGGCCCTCGTTGACCCAGTCGCGCAGGGAGAGGGCGATGCCCTCGCCGCCGGCGTCGATCGCCAGCGTGGTCGACCAGGTCGACTCGTAGCTGTCGCCGACGTTGGCCCACAGCAACGCCGCGAGCGTCGCCCCGAGCAGGACGAGCGCGCCGCCGGTCTCGGTCTCGAGATAGCTGCGCAGCGGCGTGGCGAGGTTGCGCACCCACGCCGTGCGACCGGTGAAGGGCTGACCTCTGGCCACTGCCCCGAGCGCCATCGGCGAAGACTCTACGCAGCGCGCGCGGGCGGCAGCCGCCGATTTGGCGCAGGTGAGGCCGAGAAAGGCTACTCGCCAGCGGCGAGCTTGCGCTTCCAGGCCCGCTGACGGCGGCGAGCGTCGTGCATCACGAGCGGGAGCGCGAGCAGGCCGAGGCGAGGCGTGGCGGCGAAGGTGCGCACCATCGCGCCGCGCCAGCGCGGGATCGCGGCCACCGGACGGGGACGGTCCAGCAGCTCCAGGGCCCGCCGGGCGACGGTCTCGGCGTCGAGCAGGACGCCGGAGAAGGAGAGCGCGGCATCGGGGTCGTCCAGCTTGTCGTGCAGCATCGGGGTCCAGATGCCGTCGGGGCAGAGCGCGCTGACGTGGATACCCCTGCTGCCGCTGCGACGCAGGTCGTAGAGCGTGCCGACGCTGAAGGCCAGGCAGGCGTGCTTGGTGGCGGAGTAGAGCGTCTCCCCCGGCGCCGCCGCGAGGCCGGCGAGCGAGACGACGTTCAGCACGTGCCCGCTGTCGCGCGGACGCATCAGCTCGAGCGCGGCGAGCGTGCCGTTGACGGTGCCGGCGACGTTCACCTCCAGTAGGGCGGCGCGCTCGGCTTCGTCGTGCTCCCAGGCCAGGCGGGTGTGGAGGATGCCGGCGTTGTTGACCCAGACGCCGAGGCCGTCCACGTCGGTGACGTGGACGGCGTGGCCGCGCGCGGCGAGCAGCTCGGCGATGGCGTAGCCCAGGCCCCGGCCGGCGCCGGTCACGAGGGCGCCGCCGTGCTGGCGAGAGCCTTCCATCGCGGACCTATGATCCTTGGCCATGCAGCCAGGAGCAACCAGCGACGGCGCAACCGGCGCTCCCATCGCCTGCATCGTCGGTGGCGGTTGCTCGGGCATGACCGCCGCCAAGGCGCTCGCCGAGCGGGGAATCGCGTTCGACTGGTTCGAGGCGACCGATCGCCTCGGCGGCCTCTGGTCGGCCGAGGGCGACGGCTCGGCCGCCTACCGCAACCTGCACATCAACACCTCGCGCGAGCGGATGGAGTTCTCGGACTTCCCGATGCCCACGTCGTATCCGGACTTCCCGGCGCGCTCGCACATCGGCGAGTACTTCAACGTCTACGCCGACCGCTTCGGGCTGCGCGAGCGGGTGACCTTCGACACTCGTGTGCAGCGCTGCGAGCTGGGATCGCGGCGGCGCTGGTCGGTGACGCTGGAGGGCGGCCAGACGCGGGACTACGACGCGCTGCTGGTCGCCAACGGCCACCACTGGGATCCACGCTGGCCCGAGCCTCCCGATCCCGGCGACTTCGACGGCGAGCAGATGCACGCGCACGCCTACCTCGACAACGGGCAGCTGCGCGACCGGCGCGTGCTCGTGGTCGGGATGGGCAACTCGGCGATGGACATCGCCACCGACGCCAGCTTCGTCGCCGCGCGCACGCTGGTGTCGGCGCGGCGCGGAGCGTGGGTGCTGCCGAAGTACCTGTTCGGCAAGCCCTTCGACCAGGTCGGCGTGTCGCCGCTGACGCCCTACCTGCCCTGGCGGGTACGCCAGCGCACGATCGAGGCGATCTATCGAGTGGCGGTCGGCAAGCCCGAGGACTACGGCCTGCCCAAGCCCGACCACCGCATCGGCGATGCCCATCCGACCGTCTCGGCGGACTTCCTCAACCGCGTGGGCCACGGGGAGATCGCGATGAAGCCGGCGATCGAGTCGCTCGACGGTTCGCAGGTCCGGTTCGCGGACGGCAGCGCGGAGCCAGTTGACCTGATCGTCTACTGCACCGGCTACAAGGTCAGCTTCCCGTTCTTCGATCCGGCGCTGGTGTCGGCGCCCGACAACGACCTGCCGCTCTACCGCCGCGTCTTCCACCCTCAGCTCGACGGGCTGTACTTCATCGGCCTGCTGCAGCCGCTGGGCGCGATCATGCCGCTTGCCGAGGCCCAGGGCCAGTGGATCGCCGAGCACCTGAGCGGCGAGTACGTGCTGCCTTCGCGAACCGAGATGCAGCGCGACGTCGAGCGCGAGCGCGCGCGCATGTTCAAGCGCTACGTCCGGTCCAAGCGCCACACGATGCAGATCGATTTCGAGGAGTACCTGCTTGGGCTGCGCCGCGAGCGCGAGCGGGGTCGGGCCCGTGCCGGCATGGCGAGGGCCGGGAGCTAGGCCCCCGACCCTCCAGCAGTCAAGCGCGAGCTCGGGCTATGAGCCGCCTGTGATGTTGAGTCTCCCGTCTCTCGCTGTGTCCGGAGTGAACGTGTAGGTGCCGGTAAGCGTCGCGACCACTGATCTCGGAGGTATCGGACAGCTTCCACCGAAGACTGTGGCGCTTACCGCTCCGTTGATGGCGAGCGTTGTCGCCCCCGATGTGTACGTGGACGCGATTGACGATCCCACGTCCAGCCTGGTCGTGCATGACGATCTTCTCGCGTCGTTGAGTGTGACGATGAAGAAGCACGCGCTGGTGAGGTTGACCGTGGTGACCGATGATCTGGGGTCTGTCGATCTTGCGTGGAGGAACCAGGGGCTGCCTGAGGTCGCCGGACAGATGGTGCCTCCCCCGTCGACCGTCGAGCCCGCGATCGAGGAGGCGCAAACTCTGAAGCTCACCTCGGTAAGCCGCAGCTGTGTGTGTGTCGTGCTCGCGTAGCCCGATATGAGGGAGTCTCTGCAAGTGATTCTGTAGACGCCGGGCACCGTCAGCACGACGTTGGCCGACGTCCCTCTGAACTGTGATCTTGTGCTCGTAACAGGTGTGAAGAACGGCGTGACCGGCGCAGTGCCGCTTGAAGCTGTGATGTTCGGTGTGGCGAATACCGGCGAGGCAATCACCGCCACCGTCAAGAGCACCACTATTGCCACGAGCACACTTTTCCTGAAAAGCGTCATTTCGCCATCCTTTCGAAATTGTTGCTGTTATTTCGATCACTACCTGATTGCCTATCAATGAGAGTTGGGAGGTCAGCCTCCTTTCATTTGCTGTCGCCATGAGCCACCGGACATTGATCGATAGTACTCTGACTCTCTAGAGCGTTCAAGGTCACCGCTGCCGCCGGGTGGCGCTTCAGAGCCCACCGCAGCGCCTCAGGCCCTAACCCACGAGGTCGCGTGCAGTCCCATGACCCCGACGGCGACGTAGGCGCCGGTGAGGCAGTCACGGCGAGGCACTGCGGCGCCGTAGATCCCCGCGACGCAGTTGACCGAGGCCGGCCAACGTATCCGAGACATACACGCCCAGCGCGATCCGCTGCCAGAGCCGGCCCGCGCAGGGCGAGGACTGTGCTCACCCCGATTTTCGATCAGAATATTTTACTATTAGACATATGCTAGACGTTATGCTATGCTTTAGCTAGTCGAGAACCGACCGGAGAGCTCGCTCTCAGTACACAGGCCAGCCCGCCAGATGGCCTATCAAAGCGATCACCGTCGTTTGTCCCAGTCGCGCCTAGAAAGGAGGTGATCCAGATAGCGTCGCGTAGCTTGCCACAACTGGTTACAAGTGATTCTGTTCCGACAATAGAAAGTAGCGCCTAATGAGGCTTGCCAGAAACAGCGTGCTCATCATCGTTGCATTAGCCTTTACCTTGGTGACTTTAACGTCCCCCGCATTCGCCACACCAAACCTCACAGCGTCAAGTGGCAGTAGTGCAGTCGCGCCATTCGTAACACCGATTACGAACTCAAGATCACAATACACATTCCGAGCTCAGAACGTATCAATACCACTGATGACCGTCAACGAAACTGTGACATGTGCTGCGTCGGCATTCGTCGGATATGTAGATACTACACATACAAACGTCCGCATCACCAGCCTTTCATTTAGCATGTGTAGAGTCGACAGTGGCAATGGAAGCGTTGACAACAATGGAACAATCACATGCAGAGCTTCGACAACCAAGCCTTGGTTCCTGGCGATAAGAACCGTCGATGCCGCGAGAAGATCAGCGTCGGGCTCGATCAACATACCCGCCGCCAGCGATATCTGCGAGTTCACGGTCACAATTTTTAGAGGAGTGTCAATAAAGGTTGGGTTCGATCCAGCCCAATCATGCCTGCCCGTTGCCAGAAGCTCCGGAAACACCTACACATGGGCCACTAGATCACTTCAAATCACATGTGGCATGAGAATAACAGTAAGTGGGGCTATAGCATTCACAGGTACGACGCCGATCAGCGGCACGTTCACAGGTAGACCTGACACAGCAAGAGACGGTTCCCTCATCATAACAGCAGCCTCATGATCGGCTGAACGACGGTGACCACCTAGTTCAGCTAGCCATCCGCCGGCGCCGCACCGAGCCACGGCCTAAGCCACGAATGGACCCGACTTGGTGGCGGCGCCGGTACGTGGACATGCATTGCGTACCTAGCCGCGGATCAGGTCGTGCGCCAGCTTCGCGGCGCCAATGGCCGCGTAGGCGCCGGTGAGCACCGTCACGGCAAGCGCGCTGCGGCGCGGCACGTCGTTGCGGCGTAGCTGCCCGATGCCCGCGACCGTGTCCGAGATGTCCACGCCGAGCGCGATCCGCTGCCAGCGTCGGCGTGCCTCGCCGCGGCTGAGCAGGTAGCCGCTGCCGAGCGCAATCGCTCGCGCGCCGAAGATGCGCGACATGTAGGCCAGCTCCGGCGAGCCCGGGTCGGCGGCACCGAAGGCGCGGGCGGTGGCGTGCGGAGCGAGGCGGGAGCTGGCACCGAGGACCAAGCGTCCAATGGCGAGACCGGCAAGCGGTCGCGCCACTGGCTCCGCGCCCGTGCCGGGACCCGAGCCTCCGTGCACGGCTGCGCCACCGGCAACAGCCGCACTGCCGTGCTCCGGCTGCCGCCTTCCGCCATGGCGTGGCCCGCCGCCCAGCAGAGAGCGCAGCAGCGGCAGCGTGGCCATCGGGCTCGCCAGCGCGGCCCGCAGCAGCGGCAGCGCGTCCATGCGCGCGTGGCGCTCGGCCATCAGGCCGTCGCGCAGCACGATCCGGTCGCAGGTGATCAGCTCGACCGGGCGGCCGCCGAGCGTGCCGTGCAGGCGCAGATCGATCAGCGCCCCGTCGGCGCTGGCGCCCCAGGCCAGCACCTCGCCGCGCAGGTCGGGGATGGCAGCGAAGATCGCGTCGAACTGCGCGCGGAAGGCCGCTGGGCCGCGGGCGGCCGGCAGCAGGGGCTGGGTCAGCAGCACGTCGGAGGTGATCAGCGCCTCGAAGCCGCGCAGGCCCTCGGCGCCGGCCCGCCAGGCCGCGTCGAAGCGCTTCACGAACCTCGCGACGTCGCCGGTCGCGGTCGTCGTCCCCTCGTCGTGCCTGGTCGCACCGTCGCTCATCGAGCCCCCGTCGTCCGCTGACATACAGTCTGTATGCGAACCATACCTAGCCGGTCGCGAAGGCGGCGATCGCGTCCGCCAGGGCGTGCGGCTGATCCTCGGGCGTGAAGCTGTAGGCGTCGTCGATCCGCGCCACGCGTCCGTCGTGCAGCGCCGCGGCGTAGCGCTCGGCGTGGGCGATCGGGAAGACCCGGTCCTCGGGCGACCAGGCCAGCAGCACCGGCCTGTCGAAGCGCTCGATCAGCGCCGCGCCCGCCGTGTGCACCGGCTCGGGCGACGCGGCGACCATCGCGCGGGCGGTGTCGGCCAGCACCGCGGCGTCCTCCAGGCACGGCAGCGCGTACGAGTCCGAGATCCGGTCGTCCAGGCCGTGCTTGACCAGCAGCCCGAAGGCGGCGGGCGTCGCGCGAACGGCGCGGTCGCGCAGCGCGCCGAGCAGTCGCCCGAGCGCCTCGGGATCGCGAGCCACCGCCGGCAGGCCGTCGAACGGCGGCGGCGGGAACGGGTCGTAGGGCGTCTCGCACGAGTTGAGCACCAGCCGCGCGACCCGCTCGGGCGCCTGCGACACCGCGATCTGCGAATAGGCGCCACCGGAGTCGTTGCCCACGAGCGTGACCTCGTCGAGCTTGAGCGCGTCGAGTGCGGTCGCGATCAACGACCCGCAGCCCGCCGGCGAGAGGTCGGCCTGCGGCAGCGGCAGACGATGAGCGCCCAGTGGCAGGTCGAGCACCACGCAGGTGAACCGTGCGGCCAAGCGGTCGATGACGTGGCGCCAGAGGTTCGCGTTCGCCAGCCAGCCGTGGGCGAAGACCAGCGGTGGACCGGTGCCACGGCGGTGGACCTCGAGGCGGCCCTGCGGCAGGTCGAGCTCGACACGGTCGCCGAGCAGGTCCGAGCGCCAGCGATGGGGAGCGCCCGTCGCTGGCACGGCACCCACGCTCTGCTCCTCCAGCGGAGCGCTCACGCCTCGGCTCGCTCGCGTACGCCGCCGAACGCCGCCTGCGCAAACGGGATCAGGTGGCCGGCGAAGCCCTCGGGGTCGCTGACGTGGGGTGCGTGGCCGGTGTCGAGCACCACTAGCTCAGCTCCGGGGATCAGCGCCGCCGCCCGCTTGCCGATCCGCAGCGGGATCACCGGGTCGCGCCGGCCCCAGATCAGTAGCGTGGGCGCCTCGATCGTGACGGCCTCGGCGCGCACGTCGTGCTCGGACGAGGCGAAGCTGCGCCACAGCTCGCTGACGGCGCGCAGGCCCGGATCCTTGCGGGTGGTGGCGACGCCGACGTCGCGCACGCGCCGGTCGGCGGCGGCGCGGGCGCGCATGTAGCGCGCGGAGAAGGCCGGGTAGATGCGGCGCAGGAACCACGGTCGTGCCATCAGCGCGCAGAAGGCGCGCACGTAGAGCGGCCGGCCGCCGAAGCCGCCGCCGTCCACGATCACCAGCCCCTTGACCAGCTCGGGACGCCGGATCGCCAGCCGCGCCGCGGCGAAGCCGCCGACCGAGTTGCCGACGACGACGGCGCCCTCCGGCGCCAGCTGTTGCACGAGCTCCTCGGCGATGTCCGCGTAGCGCATCGCGCTCGCGGCGCCTGGCCCGCCGGCGACTCCCCATGCGCCGGCCAGTCGAGCGCGATCGAGCGCAGACCCTCGGGGAGCAGCGCGCGCAGCTCGTCGAAGTCGTGGCGATCGTGCGCGCCGCTGGACAGCAGCACGAGCGGCGGCCCCTCGCCCCGCTCGTCGTAAGCGACCGGTCCGGTGGTGGTCTCGAGCGTCGGCATGGCCGCACCGTACCACATGACTGACCGGTCGGTCATGTCTAGTGACCAAACGGTCATGTAGGCTCCAACCGTGACGACCAGGGCCGCCACCCCCACCGGGCAGCGCACGCGCGAGGCGCTGCTGGACGCCGGCGTGGTCGTCGCCGAGCGACATGGGCTGGCCGGCCTGAGCGTCAACGGCGTCGTCGCCGAGGCCGGCGTCGCCAAGGGGACCTTCTACGTCCACTTCGCAGACCGCGAGGCCTTCGTGGACGCCATCCACGCCCACTTCCACGATCGCGTGCTGGAGGCGATGGCCGCGGCGACCACCGGCGTGCCACCCGGCGCCGAGCGGATCGTGCGTGGCGCCGAGGCCTACCTCGACGTCTGCCTCGCCAACCGGGCGGTCAAGGCGCTCGCGCTCGAAGCGCGCTCCGACCCCGCCCTGACCGCCTCGATGTCCGCCCGCCACGACCGCTTCGCCGCCGCCGCCGCGCCGAGCTTCAAGGCGATGGGCTGGCCCGACGTCTCCGCCGCTTCGCAGCTGCTCGCGGCGATGACCTCCGAGATCGCCATCCGCGAGCTCGAGGCGGGGCGGCGCCTGCCGGCCGCTCGGCGCTCGCTGCGCCGCTACCTCGGCGTCTACTGAGGGCTGGGCCGGACGTCGATGGCCAGCACCTCGTCGACGTTGACGATCACGCCGTCGGTCTTCTGACGCGGCAGCCAATCCTTCTTCACCGGGTCCCACCACGACGGGTAGACCAGGTAGAGGTCGCCGCGCTTCTGCGGATCGGGGTCGCCGGTCCACAGCCGGCGCGAGCCGGACACCTTGCGCCCGTCCTTGAAGGTCACTGTCACCAGGTGCTTGCGCGGCAGCGACCCGAACACGCGCGACAGCACCGACGCCTCGGGCTCGCGCCGGTACCCGATCTTGCTCAGGACATCGCGCGTCAGCGACCAGCCGCGCAGCAACGCGAACGCGTAGCCCAGCACGATCGCGAGCCCCAGCAGCAGCGCCACGTAGCCCAGGTCGAGCGGCTTGGGATCGCCGGGGGCGATCGCGCCGGCCAGCGCGACGATCGGCAGGCTGAGCGCGGCGCTCATGACAAGCGTCGGCAGCTCGCCGCGCTCGGTCCGGGGATAGCGCGAGGTGTAGCTGACCTGGGCGAAGTAGCCGGGGGCGACGAGCGTCAGCAGCCGGCCGACCTCCTCGGCCGTCAGCACGTCGGCCATGGCGGCCCGCTATTCCTCGGAGTCCTGATCGGGCGCCCCGCCCGGAGGCGACAGCCCCTCCGGATCCTCTGGCTCCTCGCCGAAGATCGCCGACTCGGCGTCATCCGGCGCCGGCGCGAGGGGCGGCGGCTCCTCGGGCGGCGGCTTGTGTGGAGGCGGCTCGTCGGGCGCTGGCCGCTCCGGCGGCGCTGGCGGTGGCGCCTGCGTCTCCGGCTTGGGCGGGTCCGGCTCACGGGGCTTGCCCGGGCGCTCGTGTCCCCCGTGGTGCTCGCGTCGCTCCATTGGTACGTCCTCCTTTAGAGGAACCTACCGGCCGCCGAACGCCGTGCGCAAGGGCTCGACCACCCGTGCCACGCCGGCCGCGATGGCTGCGACGAAGAGCCCGCAGGCAAGCAGCATGATCAGCGCCGCCGGGCTCCAGAGCCAGCCGGGGACGTAGTCGCGCCGCTCGGTCTGCATCACCTCGACGTCGGGGCCGAAGCTGGCGCTGAAGCGCTCGGGGCGGGTGATGCCGGGGGTGGGAACGCTCGGCTCGCGCGGCAGGTGCAGCGGGATGGCCAGCAGCGCGCGGCCCTGCTGCAGGCGCAGGCTCGTCTTCCAGTCGCCGTAGAGCGGCACCGGCTCGCTCGTCTTCCAGACGCCGGCGCCGGCGGCGTGCAGGTTGCGCACCAGGATCCCCCCGCCCTGCCAGGCGATCGCCGCGAGCCATTCGTGGTCGGCGGCCGCCGAGGCGGGCGTGACGCGAACCGTGACGAGCGCGGCGCGACCGTCGCTCGAGCTCACGGGCGTGAGCGTCACCTGCGCGCGCACGTCGGCCGGCGCGCTCGTCCAGAGGGCGTTGGCGCCGAGCACGACGAGCACGACGGCGGCCACGGCGGCGGCGATCCGGCGCGTGCGCCGCGCGGGCAGCTCGCCGCGCAGTCCGGCGCCGAGCAGTGCCCCGAGGGCGCCGCCGGCGAGACCGGCGAGGATGGCCGTCGGCAGGCCCTCGTCCAGCAGCGCGGGGGTCCAGGGGTACGGCATCACGACCTGCGACCAGCCGTACTCGGCGGCGAAGCCGAGCGTGCCGCAGAGCAGTCCGGCGAGCAACCCGAAGCGCAGCGACGAGCGGATCGTCGCCGCGCGCCAGGCGATGGCCTCGATCACGAGCGCCTCGACCGCGAACAGCGGCATGGCCGGCGCGGTCTGGCCGAGCAGGTGGACGGCGAGCTCGATCGCCCCGCGCGCGAGCAGGTAGATCGCCAACACGCGCAGCGCACCGCCGCGACCGAGCCAGAGGCGCCCCAGGACGAGCGCGAACGCGGCCGCGAAGGACAGCAGCAGCGGCTGCCAGACGAGCCGGTACTGCGGGATGCCCCAGTCGAACTCCGTCGCCCAGAAGGCGATCGCGAACAGCAGCGCACCGGGCACCACCGTGCGCAGCAGCTGCTCGGCCAGCGAGACGGGCGGACCGCCGAGCGCCTGGCCGGTGGCGCGCTTGGCCTCGAGCACGAGCACCAGCAGGGCCGGCACCGAGAAGATCGCGCCGTTGATCATGATCAGGTGCGTCGGGCCCCAGAGGGTCACGTCCTGGCCGAACATGCGGTGCCAGAGGTCGTCGAGCGGGAAGCCCGTGAGGGCGAAGCCGCCGCAGAGCGTCAGCAGCGCTCCGCCCACTGGGGCCGCGCGTCCGCCGGGCAGCGTC
Organism: uncultured Thermoleophilaceae bacterium; assembly: GCA_963734165.1. Classification (GTDB taxonomy): domain Bacteria; phylum Actinomycetota; class Thermoleophilia; order Solirubrobacterales; family Thermoleophilaceae; genus JACVRW01. The sequence continues at coordinate 486,910 of CAVTFZ010000001.1, forward strand.
AAGGCCCGCGGCGACGGGCGCTTGGCGCGCTCGTGCAGCGCGATCGCGACCACGCCGGCGGCGAAGCACGAATAGAGCGCGAACAGGATGAAGTAGTGCGCCGGGTTGGCGAGCGGGCCCTCGTCGCGACCGACGTCGATGTGCAGCGAGATGTCCCAGAAGACGCCGAAGGCCCCGGCGACCAGGCCGAGCGAGCCGATCAGGAACGGCAGCGCCGCCCAGGGCTGCAGCTTGAGCAGGCGGGCGGCGGCGTCCCCGGCGCGGGCCAGCAACGTCGAGCGGCCGCTGCGGTGGGTGCTCACCAAGCCGAGCAGCACGGCGGTCACCACGGTGGCGAAGACCGTCGCGATCGCGATCTGCGCGAGCGGCGAGCCGGCCGCCGGCGCCTCAGTCGCCGCGGCGAGCATCGACCGCCCTCTTGAGAGCACAGATGTACATCACTGTACGTACAGTCTTGTACATATGGACTTCGCTGTCCAGCCTGAGAAGCTTGCGCCCGTGGCGAGCACCCCGCGCATGCCCCCCGAACTGCGTCGCGAGCAGCTACTCGACATCACCGGCGACCTCGTACTGGTCGAGGGCTTCGGCGCCGTCTCGATCGACCGGGTGGCGCGCGAGGCGAAGATCGCGCGCACCGTCGTCTACTCCCAGTTCGACAACATCGACGGCCTGTTCGCCGCGCTGCTGGAGCGCACCGAGCGTCAGGCGCTCGAGCAGGTGCGGGCCGTCGTCCCCGACCTCCCGATCCGCCGCGACCCCGACGAGGTGCTCGTCGACGCGATCCTCGCCTTCGCCACGGTGGTCGTCAGCCATCCCCGCACCTGGGGCCTGGCCCTGCTGCCCGTCGAGGGCGCCCCGCCCGCTCTGCGCGACCGCATCGCCGCCGTCCGCGCGGCGATCACGACGATGCTGCAGCCGATCGTCGCCTGGGGCATCGAGGCCCGTGGCGGCCCCGAGGGCATCGACGTCGAGCTGCTGACGATGACCCTCGTCACCCTCGGCGAGGACGGCGCCCGCCTGACCCTCACCGACCCCGAGCGCTTCCCTCCCGCTCGCCTGGCCACGTACGCCTCGACGCTGATCGGCGCGCTGCGCCGCTCCTGAGCTAGGGGGTGCGGCGCTTGCCGATCAGCTTCGCGTCCCGGCGGGCCTCGGCTGCCCGCAGCGCATCGGCACGCCCCTGCTCATAGACCTCGCGACGCTCCTTGCCCGCCCGCTTGACCTTCTGATTCGAGGCGGCAATGCGCTCCTTGGTCTCTTTCCAGGCAGCTTCGCCACGCGCGGTCGACTTATGTCCCTCGTTGTCGACGTGCTCAGTCATACGCCTTCATCCTCACCGCTCCCGAAATGCAGGACCACAGGGGATGCAGGGAGCGCGACACCCGAGGTGGAGTTTCCTCTGTCCTCAAGGGTACTCCCCCCGCCCGGCTAGGCCTGTCCGCCCTCCGGCACGGGCTCCGGCGACGGCGGCACCCGCAGCAGCTTGGCGATGCTCGACGGCAGCCACCAGTTCCAGCTGCCGAACAGCGACACCACCGCCGGCACCAGCAGCGCCCGGATCACCGTGGCGTCGAGCAGGATGCCAGCCGCGAGACCGGTCGCCAGGATCTTGACGTCGGTCTCCGGCCCGGACGCGAGTGCGGCGAAGGCCAGGAACAGGATCAGCGCGGCGCTGGTCACGAGACGGCCGGTGCGGCCAAGGCCGAAGACGACCGCCTCGTCGGTGTCGCCCGTCTGGTCGTACTCCTCGCGGATGCGGGCGAGGATGAAGACCTCGTAGTCCATCGAGAGGCCGTAGAGGAACGCGAACACCATCAGCGGGATCCAGGAGGCGATCGAGCCGGTCGCCGCGATGCCCCAGATCTCCTCGGAGCCGTGGCCGTTCTGCCACACCAGCGCCAGCACGCCCCAAGCCGCCGCGACCGAGAGCACGTTCAGCAGCACGGCCTTCAGTGGCAGCAGCAACGAGCGGAAGGCCCGCGCCAGCAGCAGGAAGGTAAGGATCGAGATCAGCGCGATCATCAGCGGGAAGGCGCCGTAGACGGCGTCGATGAAGTCCGCGTTGAGCGGCCCGGTGCCGCCGACGCGCGCGTCGGCGGAGGCGTTGTGCGCGGCGTCGCGCGCGTCCTGGACCGCGTCGCGGCCGGCTTGGGACTCGTCGCCCTCGGTGGGCACGGCCACCACCACCGCGTCGCCGTCGCGACGCCAGTCCGGTCCCGTCGGGGCGGCCGCGCCGTGGATGCCGCCGACGTCCGCCTGGGCGGCTCTCACCCGGCCGGCGTCGGCCGTGGGCGTGAGCGTCTCGATCGGGGCGATCGCGCCCTTGCCGATGCCCGAGTCCGCCAGCGCGTTGAGCCCCTCCTTGGCCGATCCGGCCTTGGCGATCGTGTCCGGATCGGCGTTGCCCATGTGCAGGTCGGTCGCCGAGACGATCAGCACGGCGAGGATCGCCAGCGCGGTGAACAGCGCGACCACGCGGTGCTTGACCACGCCCTGCGCCCAGCCCTCCCAGAAGGAGTGGCTGCGATCGCGCCGCCGGATCCGGCGGCGGTCGAGCTTGGGGCCGATCGACGCCAGCACGACCGGCAGCAGCGTGATCGCGACGAGCGTCGCCACCAGCGGGATCAGCATGCCGCCGTAGCCCATGCTGCGCAGGAACGGCAGCGGCAGCACGACCAGCGCCAACAGGCCGACCGCGACGGTCGTGCCCGAGAAGACGACCGCGCGGCCCGCGGTGCCCATGGCGGCGATCACCGCCTCCTCGTTGTCGAGGCCCTTCTCCAGCTCCTCGCGCCAGCGCACGACGACCAGCAGCGCGTAGTCGATCGAGACGCCGAGGCCGATCAGCGCGACCAGGAACTGCACGATCGGCGAGACGTCGGTGATCGCGGTCAGCCCCCAGAGCAGCAGGAAGGAGGTCAGCACCGAGCAGATCGCCATTCCCAGCGGGACCAGCGCCAGCGTCGAGCCGAACACGAATACGAGCACGACCAGCGCCCCGGCGCCGCCGATCAAGGCCTCGAGCAGTACGCCCGGCCCGTCGTCAGCACTGCCGGAGGAGTCGTAGAGCGCGTCGTAGCCGGTCACGCGCACCGGCGCGCCGGCGACCGTGGTGTCGCGCACCGCGTCGCGCAGGTCGCGCTGGGCGTCGACGTTGCCCGCGAAGGGGTCGTCGCTGCGCGTGGGGAAGACGTAGACGAAGGCGGTGCGGCCGTCCTCGGAGACGAAGGCCCGATCGCCGGTGGTGCCGAAGCCCGCGACGCGCGAGCCCGGCACGGCGCGCTTGGCACGCCGCTCGACCTGGGCCAGCTCCCGTCGCACGCTGGCCGACTCGACGCTCTTGCCCTCCGGCAGCGCGACCACCGGCACCAGCGGCGGGCTCTCGCCGCCGTTGCCGTACACGCGCAGGATCTCCTGGCTGGTCTCCCAGCCTTCGCGGCCGGGCACGCTGAAGCGCTGGTCGAGCGCCTCGGAGGCGGGGCCCGCGGCCATCATTCCGATCACGGTCAGGGCGAGCCAGCTGAGGGCGACGAGTCGCTTGTGACGCAGGACGCGGCGCGTGAGCTGCTGCAACATGGTGGTGGGTCTCCGGAGGGTCGGGGTCCGGTCGTTAGGCCGAGAATCGTTTGTATCACAAACGATTGGTGCTTCGTATGATCAGCGTGTGAAGTTCCCGAGCCATGCGTCGGTCGACGACTACACGGGCTTCTTGCTGCGCAAGGTCTCGCACGCCTCCTTCGCGGGCTTCTCGAAAGTCGTCGAACCATACGACCTGCACCCGATGCACTTCGGGATGCTCACGATCATCGCGGCCGAGGAGCCGGTCTCCCAGCAGGAGCTCAGCCGCCGCACCGGGATCGACCCGAGCACGATGGTCGCGCGCATGGACGTGCTCGTCGAGCGCGGCTACGTCGAGCGCACGCGCGGCAGCGAGGATCGCCGCAGCTACGAGATCCGCCTCAGTCCCGCCGGGCGGGCACTGCTGGGCGACCTGGCCGCGCAGGCACGCGACTATGGCGAGCGCTTCCTCGCACCCCTGTCCTCGGCCGAGCGCGCGCAGCTGCACACGCTGCTGGCCAAGCTCGCGGCGAGCATCGACGAGACAGGCAGCGGCTGAAGCCGCGCGCTCCACGCGCCTTGGCGAAGTCCGGAGCTGCGCGGCATGCCCTGAGGCCTACAGGGCAGAGCGACCGGGGCCGGCGGAAACCCGCGGCCCCGGTCCGCAAAGACGCTGACTATGACGCCACTGTTATCGTCGGAGCAGAGTCTCTTCTTGTGTCAGGCGTATAACCAAACCCGCCTGTCACTGTCGCGACATATGATCCCGACGGGATCGGGCAGTTAATCACGTTTCTAACTGTTACGGCAACTGAAGCATTGCTAGTAAACTGAAATTGCTTGGTCGTAGTTGTATATACCAACGTGATCTCCCCCCCAGGGTCCACTGATATTCTGCACACCCCAAGACCGATCACGACTGGGAATAGGCATCCGCCAAAGCCGAATCCCAAGCTAAAATTCCATGATCCTCTGATTCTCGGATCTTCATTTCTGACATGCAAGAACAGCGGCGATGCTGACGACGCTTCACAGGTTGCCCTGTCCCCCTGGACAGCCCCGTTGCCAATCGGCGTAGTCACTCTACAGTTGCTGAGAACGTCTGCGCCACCGTCGCCAAATGAAAGACTGGTGATCCGTACTTGTGTGTGTGTCGTGCCTACATATCCTGATAGGATCGTCGTTCTACACGACAGCGTCGTTGCCAGTCCGTCGATAGAGGCGCTGAAATCGCTCGAGCGGCCTGTGGATGATGACGTTGTCGAAGTGATCGGTGTGATGAAAGGCGCCACCGCTCTGGTGCCGCTTGATGCTGTGAGGTTAGGTGTGGCAAACGCCGGCGCTACGACAACCACCACCGTCAACACCGCCACCCCCATCGCCAGAACGATACCTCTTAAAGGTCGCATACGACATCCTTTCGCTAACTAGCCAACCGGCAGGATCTGGGCGACGGGTCCGCCCGCAGACCCACCGCCACAGTCAACGCAGGACTCGGATGGCTACTGCGCTCAATAGCCTCCTTCCCACAGCCGGAGCCGGGCCACACGCCCGCCGCCACATGACCGCCTGGCACTAGCATCGCGGACCTGAGTCCTGGATACTATTAAGCGATCAAAAATACTCATAAAGTCAAGAATATCACACTTTAAGATCGGGGCGATGAGCGCATTGACGGCCGGGCAATTGTGTTCCAGTCGCATGCGCCGAGCCGCCCCACTCGCCGCCGCGATGCTCGCGGCGCTCCTTGCGCTCGCTCCGAGCGCGCTCGCGCAGCCCAACGTGGTCGTGCTGATGACCGACGACCAGACGGCGGCGTCGATGCGGTACATGACCCAGACCAGGCAGCTGATCGGCGCCGAGGGCACCACCTTCTCGCACGCGATCGCGACCTTTCCGCTCTGCTGCCCGTCGCGCACCACGAGCCTCACCGGCCAGTACGCCCACAACCACGGCGTGCTGCACAACGCCGGGCCGTTCGGGGGCTTCGCCTCGTTCGAGCAGTCGAACACGCTGCCGGTCTGGCTGCAGGCCGCGGGCTATCGGACGATGCAGCTGGGTCGGTACCTGAACGGCTACGAGGCCGCCGCCGGCATCCCGCCGGGGTGGAGCGACTGGCAGGTGGCGCCGCATTCCGCCGCCTTCCACTACAGCTCTTGGAAGGTGAACGAGAACGGGACGCTGCGGTCCTACCCGTCGCCCGAGCGGCCGGGCGAGTACCAGACCGACTTCTTCGCCCGGCGAGCCGTGGAGCTGATCGAGTCCGCCGCGCCCGGCGAGCGGCCGTTCTACCTCTCGACCTGGTTCGTCGCGCCGCACCGCGGCGGACCGCGCGATCCCGACGACCCAGTGGGCTTCGGCACCCCCTCGCCGGCCCCGCGCCATCGCGACCTGTTCGCCGGTGTGGCGATGCCGCGCCCGCCCAGCTTCGACGAGGCGAGCATGTACGACAAGCCGCAGGTCGTGGCCGACCGACCGCGCTTCTCCCCCGAGCGGGCGACGGCGATCGAGGAGAACTGGCGCCAAGAGCTCGAGAGCCTGATGGCCGTCGACGAGGCGGTGGGAGCGATCGTGGATGCGTTGCGCCGTACCGGAGAGCTGGAGAACACGCTGATCGTGTTCGTGTCCGACAACGGCTTCATGCACGGCGAGCACCGGGCGCTGAACGAGAAGGTGTTGCCCTACGAGGAGTCGATCCGCGTGCCGCTGCTGCTGCGCGGGCCCGGCGTGCCGCGCGGGGTGGTCGACGACCGGCTGGTCGGCAACATCGACCTCGTCCCGACGATCGTCGAGGCGGCCGGCGTCGCGCCCGGACGGGTCCAGGACGGCGTCTCGCTGCTGGAGCTGCTGCGCGACCCCGGCGAGCAGCTCGGCCGGGGGCTGCTGATCGAGAACGGCAACGGCGCCAACGGCATCCCGCGCTACCGCGGCATCCGCACCGACCGCTACCTCTACGTCGAGCACAAGTCGACCGGCGAGCAGGAGCTCTACGACCTGCGCACGGATCCGTTCGAGCTGCGCAGCCTCGACGAGTTCGAGCGCTACGACCCCGTGCGCTACGACCTCGCCGCCAAGCTGCATCGCCTCGAGCGCTGCGCCGGCCGCGGCTGCCACACCCGCCCACGCGTGCGGCTGCTGCTGCGCTCGCGCGGCCGGCCGCTGCGAAGCTGCCTGCGCAGCGATCTGCGCGTGCGGGTCAGCGGTGTGGATCGCGCCAAGGTGGTCCGGGCCGACGTCCTGCTCGGCGCGCGGCGCGTCGCCACCTTGCGCCGCCAGCCGTTGCTGACGACCATCTCCCACAGGCGCTTGCTGCGCCCCGGCGCCCGGACCCTGCGCGTGCGCACCGAGCTACGCGACGGGCGGCGCTACACGCTCGACGACTCGCTGGACCCTTGCTGAGGGCGTTCCAGCGTCGTAGGGTTTTTGCGTGAGCGTCGTCGAGCTCGACAAGCTGACCTGGCCCGAGGTGCGCGACGAGCTCGCGGCCGGGCGAGACACCGTGGTGGTCGCGTTCGGGGCGACCGAGCAGCACGGCATGCACATGCCGCTCGCCACCGACGCCCTGCTCGGCGATCACTTCGCCCGCCTGCTGGCTGACCGGCTCGACGCCTTCGTCGCGCCGACCGTGCGCGTGGGCTGCTCGTCCCACCATCTCGGCTTCCCGGGCACGCTCTCGCTCTCCGACGAGACCTTCCACGGGATCGTGGCCGACCTGGTGCGCTCGCTGGCCAGCGGCGGCTTTTGTCGCGTGGTGCTGATTCCCACCCATGGCGGCAACTTCGCTCCGCTGGCCACCGCGCTGGAGAAGCTCGGCAGGCCGGAGGGCATCGAGGTGGCGGCCCTCACCGACCTGGGCGTGCTGCTTCAGGTGGCGATGGCGGGCGAGCGCGAGCACGGAGTGCCGTTGACCGAGGGCGGCGTCCACGCCGGCGAGTGGGAGACCTCGCTGATGCTGACGATCGCCCCCGAGCTGGTGAGGATGGAGAGCGCCGAGGCCGGCTACACCGGCGACCTGCAGGAGGGCCTCGGGCTCATGTTCGCCGACGGCATGCGGGCGGTCTCGGAGAACGGCGCCTTCGGCGATCCGGCGCGCGCCTCCGCCGAGCACGGCGGCCGCTACTGGGAGATCGCCCTGGACCTCGCGCTCGAGCAGCTCGAAGCGACGTCGTAGCTGGGCAGCGGTAGAGCGGCTCGATCCTCGCGAAGCGGGGCGCCGGCCTCGGTTGACCGGCGCCCGTTCGCGATCAGGCGTTGATGCGGTCGGCTGTGTGGGCGGCGCGCGTGGCGCAGACGTAGTGGCCGATGCGGTGGACCAGGCCGGCGCCGTACAGCTCTTCGACTGCGTCCTCGACCGCGGCGCGGATGGGCTCCTGGCCCGTCGGAGTCTCGCTGGAGGGATGCAGCGCCCGGTCGAGCTCGATCAGCGACCAGAGGCCAGTGTGGTCACAGACGAGCAGGCCGAGCAGGGCCTGTTGGAGCTGGGTGGGATCGTCGGGCGCGTGCGCCCGGGTACCGTGGTGGAGCATGGGAGATCAAACCTCCTGTGCCGGCCCCGGGCGGGTGCAACCGCGCCGGGGCCGTTTCGTTGAATGAGGCTGACCACGATAGGGGTCAGCGCGGATGGAGCGCGAGGGCTCAGGCGAGGTCTGGTATCGCCTGCTGGGTGAGCTAGCGGTTCTTCTTGCAGGGGGGGTTGGTGTTGGTATTGGTGGTCTGCTTCTTGCCGTTGTGGGCGGTGAGAGCGACGGTCGCGGCCTTGGAGCGCCTGCAGGCGTTGCCGTTGACGACCAGGATGCCCTTGCGTCCGCCCTTGAGCGTGAGGTCGAACCTGCTGACCGGCGCGTCGGGGACAGTCTTGAACGTCGACACCAGCTTGTTGTTCTCAACCGAGCTGGTCGCCCGCACATTGAGCGAGACATCGCCTCGCAGAGCGAGCAGCAGCGTGGGCAGGGTGCGGATCCGCCGGCCGGTCCTGGGATCGATCCGGACGTTCTTGACGAAGTACACCGGCCCCGACAACGGCCTGTTCAACACAGGCGTGATCGCCTTCGCCGATCCCACGATCGAGCTCTTGGGACAGTTCGGCTCAGCCTTCTGGCCCTCCTCGAACTCACACAGCGTGTCCGACACCGCGTTCTCCGGATCCAGCGCCAACGACAACGGCAACGCAACCTTCACGCTCCTGATCCCCGCCTGACCACGCCCCTGAGTCAAACTCGCCTTCAGGCCCGGATGCTTGCCATCAGTCGTCTGACCCCTCCCAGTCAACCGCAACCTCAACCTAGGACTGAAACCAAGCTGAGCACAATCAGTCCCCTTGGTCTTCGCCGCCTGGTGCGAGGTGGCCCCGAGGCTCGAGACGAAGTCGGCTGCGATGGTCTTGGTCGCGCAGGAGGTGGGGTTGATCGTGAAGCTGGGCCGATCGATCGCGACATGGGCGGTCCGCAGGCGCACCGGCACGCCCTTCAGCACCACCGGAAGCGGATCGGACACCACCGTCAGGTGCGCGTCCACCGGATCGACGTAGATCGCCAGACGCACCGCCACCGTGCCCAGGTCGAAGGGGCCGGCCTTCGCCCTGACCGAGATCGCGAGGCCGTACGGAGCGCCCTTGTATGGCCCGGTGAGGGCCACCGGGCCCTGGAGGAAGAACGGCTGCGGCCCGGGGCCCGCGCCGACGGTCGCGGTTCCGACCCGCGACGCCGCCGGGCACGTGCCGGCGTTTGCGTCGGCATCGCTGCAGAGCGGCACGCCCTTGAGCTTGGCGACGGTGCCGATCGGGGTCTGCACGCTCACGCCGGAGATGTACTGCTGCCCGTCCGCGCGATCGATCGTGGCCACCCAGGGCGAGAACGCGCCCCCAGCCGACATCAACGGGCCCGCGGCGAACGCGGGCGCGAACCCACCGCCGCCCGGCGGGCAATCGATCGTGAACGCGTCGGTGCGCTCCACGGTCTGGCCAGCCCACGAGGTCAGCTTCGCCGTCACCGTCTTCTCGCCGCAGCTCGGCGGGGTCGCGAGCGGCGCCCGTGGGCCGCTCCTGAGGTTCAGCGTGATGTTCGACACCGGTACCTGCGGGTTGTTGTCGAATACCGTCACGAGCCGTCCGGCGCCGGTCTTCTCATCCCCCTCGGCCCGGACCTCGCCGGCGAGCTTGACCAGGATCCCCCGCTCCTCGCTGCTCAGCGCCATGAAGATCCGGAACATCCTGCCCGACGCCGGATCATTCGACTGCTGCGAGCCGACGTACACATGGCCCTGCAGCGTCTCCTCCAGCAGCGGCGTGGTCGCGATCACCGTCCCGACCTTCGAGGCGTCCGGACAGGCCACAGGGTTGTCGTTGCCGATCCCGATCTGCTCGTCGGTGCAGGCATCCAGCCCGTCCGCAGCCGAGGGAGAGATGGTCATCCCCTCCGGCAACGACACCTCGGCGCGCTTCAGGTCCGCGGTCCGCAGGCCCGTAGGGCTGTCCAGCCCATCCTGCGGCAAGCTCAAGCTGAACGACAACCCGGTCGGCGAATCCGGCCTGTGCAGCTCGGGCTCGACCGCGATCGACGGATCGAACGACAGCTCCTCGCACCCAGTCGGTCCCTGCAGAGGCCCCCAATCGCTGGGCGGCAGTGGATTGTCGAAGTCGAAGCCCGGGGGATCGTGGCTGATGAAGCTCGCGTGGGCGAACACACCCGGATTGGCCCAGGAGTCGATCGCCAGATCGGTCTGCAGTCCCTGGCCTGCCGGCGGGCACGAGGTCGGGTTGGACAAAAACGCTCGCCGCGGGGCCTCAGCGGCACACCCGTAGTCGATGGTTCCCGGACAGCCCCGCTCGGGAGTATGAGACGGGTCAGTCGGAACGCCCCACAGCCGCACCGAGGACACCACGAGGGCAAGCGCCTGCGAAGCGTCGGCCACACGCACCTGGACGTGATAGCCACCCTCGACACGCACCGCCGCATCCAAGAAGACCGGCACCCCGGACACGACGAACCCAAAGGAGGCGGCGACCCCGGGCGCCGGTTCCAGGTTGGTCATCGGAAGCAGAGCCGAGCTGGCCAGTCCCGCCCCGACGGCGAACTTCACCCGCGCCGTACCCACCTGGGTCGACTCCGCACACTGAAACGCATCCTCGACGGTGAGGAACACGCCCATCGAGCACGTCGGCTGAGCGACCGGGTTGCCGACGAACCCAGCCGGCAGATCGACCAGCACCGTCTTCATCTGACCCCCATCGGGAATCAAATTCCCAACCCCATCATGGGTGCTGTTGAGCTCAAAGGTCGTCGCAGCCGCGAAGGGATGGCCTCCAGCTTGGCTATAGCCCTTGCCGCTCTGGTCGATCACGCTGCCATCGAAAGCCTTGATCCCAAAATCAGCCCAGGACGGCGAGACGTACATGGCACACCAAGCCACCATCCATCCCACGACACCCGCCACGAGCCCCCAACGCACAACTCGCCCGATACGCGCCGCCGCCATGTCCGTCCAAGCCCCTCTCAGCTCCGCCCGACTCATCGGCCTCGCCTTCCCGCACCGCGCCCACCGCGCTTGGACTTCTTCACGCACCTCGTCTTGCCCCTGACCTTCTTCTTGACAAAACCCCTCTTGCAGCGAAGCTTCTTGGGCTTCGACTTGGGCCTGTCGGGAGTGGCGTCAACCGCCGGTGGCGCCGGCCGGACAATGCCCGGAGGAGCAGTGGGGGCAGCCAGGCAGCCCTCGCCCTGGCACTCGGGCCTTGGGGGAGGCTCGGGAAAACCGCCGCCCACGCGAGCGTCGTAGAGATCGATGAGGTCATCCCGATCCGAAGAGATCAATCGGTCGCGCGTGGTGAAGAACAGGTCCTCCCCCGCCTTGCTCGCATCCAGGAACTTCGAGCCAGATACGCCCTTGCCACTGGACACCAACCGCACCTGCCCGCTCGACCACTCATACACATCAGACACGCCATTGACGTCTCCCGGGACAAGTGGCTCGTCGGAGTCGAAGACGACACTTCCGTCGCTCGCGATGTTACGGCTCACCCACGACGGACGAATTATCCGGAAGTTTTCCTGCTTGAGATAGGCATTCCCGGTCGAGGCGCCCGTACGAGAGTTACAGGATATGCACACAAGCGAGGCGTCCTGGGCATCGTAACGATACAACTGGTAACGTCCCGCATTGTCATACTCGGTAATCCGCGCGCGCGACCGGAACACCAGATAACGCCCGTTATCCGACGCCCGCACGCCGCCACCGAAGTTGTTCTCCCCGCTCTCGTTGCGAGTAGTGAGAAGCCGAGACCACACTCCTTCGTCGGCCGCCAGACCTCCGTTGCCTTCTCCATCCAGCGTGGCGATGAAACTGATCCCCTGACCCTGCTGCCACACGTAGACATTCGGCTGGCCATCGATCGCCGTGCCGGCCATCGCCGCAATCGCCACGAAATACACCCTCGACCCATCCGGACTGGCGCCAACCGTGCCCAGCACCCCACCGCCAGTAGCGGCATCGACGGTCAGATCCTCTAGATGCCCGCTCCCTCCAGCGGCAGAGGGTTCCCAGCGATACAAGCCACAGCGTGCAGAGGCGCAGTACGTGCTCCCACCAGCAGTTCCGATTCCATTGTCGTTGGAGGCGGTCGCCTCGTCAGTGAGCTTCTGCGGGCTTATGAAGAACGCCGGGCCCTCGCGGTCCCTGGCCGCCGCCTGGAAGGAGGCGGCCTTCGGCGCGGACGTGTCGGGCGCTGGATCGGGAGTGGAGTCACCACCACACGTTGGATCCTCGGCACAATCGGTCCGCTCGGACGCGGATACGTGCACGGTCGCACGGCCGCCGGGGACCCCCGGATCCTCCTCACGCACATACAACTCACGCGTAGTCTCAGCGGGCGACAGCAAATCGGCGAAGAAGATCCGCGAGCCGTCCGCCGAAACCGCGAACTCCCCCGGGTAGAACGACGGGCTGAGCGCCGCGTTGCCGTACCCCAACGCCGCCAAGGCCGTCGGGCTGCCATCCGGCAGGACGTTCACCAGCCGTAGCTGCCCCGCAACCCACTCATACAGATACCGGCCGTAGTTTTCACCCACTCCGGGGAACTCCTCCGGGGCTTCGAGTATCAACCGTCGCGACGAGCTGAACACGATGTGACTGAAGTCCTGGGACCCGCCCGAGAAGTTGCTGCCGAAGCTCAAGCTTCCCGGCGGGCTCTCCGGAGAGACCGACACCCCCAAAGGAGCGGACAGCAGATCGAACGAGACCGCCTCCGCTTCCGGTGGACCCGAAGCACTTACACGCCAGAGATTGACCGCCTGCGGACGACCGGACTCTTGAGCACCCCAACTGTCCCCCACGCTCACCGTCGCATCAGGCGACACCCCTTGAGGATGCTGCTGAACACCAAGCCCTGGATAAACGTCAAACGGCGGATTCATCGACACCGTCATCCAACCATTAGCACTCCGGACGCTGCGAAATTCGTTCAAAAAGACACGCGAAACGCCCTGAGCGATGTTCCCAAACGAGTTGAAGGCCACCCCACCACCAGCCTCAGCCGCACGCGCCGCCCCACCAATGGCGATATCTGCTCCCTTGACCTGGGGAGAGACCTGCTCGAAACCCCGCTCGCCCTCAGCCGCAGCCGCCGTCCCAACGCCCGAGACAGCCGTCAAGCCAACCGACCCCACCACTGCCACAGCCCGCACCCAACCGCCCATAAGGCTCAAACCCACACCTTTCTACAGCCCCTCTTCTCAGCGTACGGCGACAATACACGAGCACGTTTCCAGGCGCAAGTTCTTGTTTCTAGATATTTGCCTTGGAGCAGCATAGAAACCTTCTGTCCGTCTAGCACAGAAGCGAAGTGGGCCCGGTCGATCGACCGGGCCACTTGCGACTTACAACTAGAATTCGTTATGACGCCAATGTCACCGACGGCACCGGATCTCTCACTGTGTCAGGTCTAGCTGTGTAGTCACCCTCGAAAAGTGAGCCGGTCGTTGTGATGTTGATCGGCTGGATTGTGACTCTCAATCTACATCTGACCGACAGTGAGGATCTTACGGGGCTGGAAGTGGTATCCCATGTATAGGTGTTATCCGTCGCAGCTCCTCCTATACATGACTGATTCGCGTCGACCGTGACCTGCTGCGTTCCAAGCCCGGCAAGTCTCACTGTGACGACGCACGAGCTGGTGAGGTTCACCGTTCCACTCGCTGATCCTCTGGCTCCACCACCGGAAATGATATTTTTAACATGCAGGAACCACGGTCTGGCTGAGGTGGCTGTGCATGTGATCGGCTCCGCCAACGTGCCGCCGGTCGCGGTGCAGTTGCTGGCGCCCGGGTTCTGGTCGTCGCCGAATGACACGCTGGTCAGACGGAGCTGTGTGTGTGTCGTGCTCGCATAGCCTGACACGCTCGACGTTCTACACGCCAAGGTGGTGCCCAAGGAGGGCAACGAGAATCTGGAATTGGTGGATCTGGCTGTGATTTGTGATCTTGTGTTGGTTGACGGTGTGATGAACGGGGATACCGCACCATCTCTGTGGATGTCGCCACTTCTTGTGCCGCTTGAGGCTGTGATGTTCGGTGTCGCGAACGCCGGCGATGCGACTACCACCAAGGCAGATACCAGCACCAGCGCCGCGATCACGCCGCCCTTAAGTCTTCTCATGGTATGACTATCCTTTCGCCCAGCGAGTTGAGCAGTCGCCGGGAGTTTCCATGCTTTCGCAAAGCTAGTCTTACCCAGCATTGGGGTCTGAGACCTCTCGCGAACGCCGAGCAGGCGATCACGCTGGTAGACCTCATAGACCTCGTTAAAACCCCCTTTCCGTGACAGAAGGCTTGGGTTTGTGACTCCCAGCGACGCACCGTCGTTCGGATCGTCAGCGGAGCCTGCTCTCTGGCGCTGCTGAGCCCTGCGGGCGCTCGAGGAGCGCCGAGGCTTGCTCGTCAGCCCAGATGGGGCACCACAATGGGCGGGTACGCTGCGAATCGATTGGCAGAATACTTGAGCGATCTAGCTATGTCAAGTAAAGAATGGTAGCCTCCTGTTTTTTGATCCAGAATGCCATTGAGGCAGTCGATCTGCGTGTTGGCTGAGCACAAGCGCACAGAGGCGTGGGCAAACCACGGGGCAGCGGCGCTCGACCGTCGCTGGGGGTGGCTCTGGGCCACTCCCTGAGCCGGGCGAGCCGTAAACCGCGCTTAGACGGCGTGGGCAAATCCGGCCGCCCCGACCTGCCCAGAAGACCAAGACGTCGGTCCGTGATCCACAGCAGACGTCGACTTGGCCGCTATCGGCGCCATAATCGTCTGTTCTCCTGGCGTCGTTCTGGCGGAGGCGGTTTCAGGCTTCGGAGAAGCCGTAGCGCTGTTGGAAGCGTCTGAGCGGCGAGGGCGCCCACCAGTTCCAGTCGCCAAGCAGGCGCATCAGCGCCGGGACCAGCAGGGCGCGGACGATGCTGGCGTCGAGCAGCACCGCAACCGACTGGCCGACGCCCATCTGCTTCATGAAGAAGACGCTGCTAGTCGTGAAGGCAAAGAAGACCGCAGCCAAGCAGACCGCCGCGGCCGTGATCACACGGCCAGTGCGAGCGATCCCGACGGCCACGGCCTCCTCGTTGGGCAGCCCAGAGTCATGCAGCTCCTTGATCCGCGCCAACACCAACACCGCATAGTCGGTAGCCAGACCGAACGTGACCGCAAACAACACGACAATCATCGAAGTCTCAGTCGCGCTGGGGCCGAAGTAGTCCAGCGGCCCGTCCAGGATCCCCCACTCGAATGCCGCTACCACCACGCCGAGGGTCGCGGCCAGGGTCAGGACGTTCATCAGCAGCGTCTTCAGCGGCAGCACGACCGAGCCGGTGAGCATGAACAGCAGCACCAGCGTGGTGAGCGCGATCAGGCCGACCACCACCGGCGCGGTCTCGCGCAGGCTCTGCTTGAGGTCCAGGAACTCGGCCGCGTTGCCCGACACCAGCAACGGCGCCGGCAACGCGCGGATCGCGCGCACCGCGTCCTGGGAGCGGTCGGCCAGCGTGTCCTCGCTTGCGCCGAAGCTCGCCTGCGCCACACGCGGCGACAAGCGCTGGAACGGCGTCGAGGTGGCGATCCCGTCGATCGACCCGATCCGAGCCCGCAAGCGCTCGAGCCGAGCGTCGCTCAAGGGACCGTCGACGGTGACCGAGATCGGCGTCTCCAGACCGGGCGGATAGTCGCGCTCGATCGTCTCGCTGACCACACGCGAGGGCTTGCCACGCGGGACGATCTCCGGGCTCGGACCGGTCAGATCGATGCCCAACAACGGCAACGCCAACACCAACATCACCGCCGCGCTGCCCAGAGCAACCGGCACAGGCCGGCGCATCACCCCGGCCGCCAAGCGATACCAGCCACCCGACGCGTCCGACACCGCCGGGCCGCGACGCAGCGACAGCGAATTGACGCGCTCGCCTAGCAGCGCCAGCACAGCCGGCACCAACAACAGCGCGCCAAGCGCCGCGAAAGCCGCCACGAAAGCCCCACCCGCGCCCATCGAGTAAAGGAAGCGCTGCGGCATCAACGTCAACGCCGCCATCGCCACCGCCACCGTCATCCCCGAATAGACGACCGTACGCCCAGCCGTCTCAACCACACGCCGATGCGCCTCCCGCGACGCAACGCCGTGGCGTTCGAGCTCCTCGCGGTAGCGCGACACCAGCAGCAGGCCGTAGTCGACCGCCAGCCCGAGCCCGAGCGCCGTGCTGATGTTGAGCGCGAAGATCGACGTGTCGACGAACTCGGACATCACGCGCAGGGCGAGGAAGGTGCCGGCGACCGAGAGGCCGCCGACCAGCAGCGGGATGCCGGCCGCCACCACGCCGCGGAAGACGATCAGCAGCAGCAGCGCCAGCACCGGGAAGGCGATCAGCTCCGCGCGGATCAGGTCCGAGCGCGTGGTGTCGTTGACCTCGTTGAAGCCGGCCGCATAGCCGCCGACCTCGACGTCGAAGCGCTCGGAGCTCAGCCGCCGCTCGGCCTCCTCGGCGGCGTTGCCGGCGATCTCCTCGTCGCCGCTGACGAGGTACGCGCTCAGCAGCGCCGAGCCGCGGCCGGCGAGCGGAGCGTCCACGCGCGCTACGCCCTCGACCGAGCGCAGCTCACGTGCCAGCCGGGCGAGCTCGCGGCGCGTACCGGGATCGCGCAGCGCCAGCCGCGCGCCCTCGGCGCGGGGGCGCACCAGTGCGACGATCGCGGGCACGCCGTCGTGCCCCGTACGCGCGATCAGCAGGTCCTGCGCGCGCTGGCTCTCGCTGCTCGGATCGTTGAAGCCGGCCGGCTTGAGGTAGTCCTCGACGCGGCCGCCGACGGCGAACGCCACGAGCACGAACACGGCAGCGGCAACGAGCACGAGCTTGGGCCGCTGCCAGGTGAGATCGGCGATGCGCGTGAACATGGCGCCGGCAATGTACCAGAACTCAAAGTAATTGCTTTGAACTACCAAGCTAACTCTTGCTAGCATCGCCTTGGAGTGACGCGCCGCAGCTACGACCAGCCCTGCTCGCTGGCCTGCGCGCTCGACCACATCGGCGAGCGCTGGGCGCTGCTGATCGTCCGCGAGCTGATGCTCGGCCCGCTGCGCTTCTCGGACCTCGCCCGCGGGATCGGCGGGGCTCCGACCGACGTGCTGACCAAGCGGCTGCGCGAGCTCGAGCAGGACGGGATCGTTCGCCGCCGTGAGCTTGGGCCGCCGGTCTCGGCGACCGCCTACGAGCTGACTGAGCTGGGCCGCGAGCTGGAGCGGCCGCTGCTGGAGCTCGGCCGCTGGGGCCTGAACTTCCAGCGCGTTGCCGACACGCTGGAGATCTCCCCCTCGATGCTCGCCAACGCGCTGCGGATCGTGCTGCGACCCCCGCCGGACGTGACGCTCACGCTCGGCCTCCATGTCGACGGGCAGGACTTCGGGCTCCGGATCGCGGACGGCTGGATCGCGGCCGAGCGCGGCCCGGCCAGCGCTCCCGACCTCGAGCTGACCGGGCCGCCGGGAGCCATCCTGCTGCTGCTGTCCGGCGCCCCCGCCGACCAGGCCGGCGTCGAGGTCGCCGGCGACGGGCTCGAGTTGGTGCGCGACATGGTCGAGCTGCCCGCGCCGCTGCGCGCGGAGATCGACGCCCTGGCCGCTATGGCGTGACGATCGCGAAGTTGGGATCGGGCGCGTCGAACAGCGCCAGCAGCTGGCCGAGCTTGGCCGCGTCGCCGTCGATCCGGAGGCCGCCGGACTGCAGCTCGTGCTGGAGGTCGGCTCCGCCGGTCAGGATCCGGTTCAGCAGCGCGCGGTCGACCGTGATCGTCGCGTCCGGGTCGTCGGCCTGCTTGTCCGCGATGTGCGTCAGCACCGCGTTCTCGAGCGTCAGCACGTAGCGCGCGTCGAGGTCCGGGAAGACCCAGTTGAGCGTCAGCGTCATGTCGAACGCCCGCGGGCCGTCGAGCCGGATCGCCATCGAGTCGAACAGCTGGTCGGTCGTCAGGCTCGCGACGATGTCGGCGGGAGCGCTCGTGGTCGCGGTCCCCGCCACGCCCTCGCGCAGCTCGCGTGCCCCCATCAGGAAGAAGTTGCGCCAGATCGCGTTCTCGGCCCCGTAGCCCAGCTGCTCGAGCGTCGCCGCCTGCAGCTCGCGCGCGGCGGCGTTGTCCGGCTCGGCGAAGACGACGTGGTTGACGACTTCGGCCACCCAGCGCAGATCGTCCGCCTCGAAGGCCGCGCGCGCCTTCTCGAGCACCGCCTCCGCGCCGCCCATGAACTCGACGTAGCGTCTGGCCGCCTCGACCGGGGGGTGCTCCCAGAGGTGCGCCGGATTGCCGTCGAACCAGCCCATGTAACGCTGGTAGATCGCCTTGACGTTGTGGCTAACCGAGCCGTAGTAGCCGCGGCAGTGCCACTCGCGCTCGAGGCTCGGCGGCAGCTCGACCTGCTCGGCGATCTCCTTGCCGGTCAGGCCCTTGTTCAGCAACCGCAGCGTCTGGTCGTGCAGGTAGGCGTAGACGTCGCGCTGCTTGGCGATGAAGTCGACGATCCGCTCGCGCCCCCAGCGTGGCCAATGGTGTTGGGCGAACAGCACGTCCATGTCGTCGCCGAACAGCTCGATCGTCTCGTTGAGGTAGGCCGCCCAGACGCGCGGGTCGCGCACGAGCGCGCCGCGCAGGGTGAGGACGTTGTGCAGGTTGTGCGTCGCGTTCTCGGCGATGCACAGCGCCCTGTGGTCGGGGAAGAGGAAGTTCATCTCCGCCGGCGCCTCGGTCCCCGGCGTGAGCTGGAAGACCATGCGCACGCCGTCGAGCGTGTGCTCCTCGCCGGTGCGGACGATGTCGCGCGTCGGCGGGATCAGCGTGATCGAGCCGGTGGAGGTGGTCATGCCGAGGCCGGCGCCGAGCTGCCCGGCCGGCCCTTTCTCCAGCAGCGCGCCGAACATGTACGACGCTCGCCGCGCCATCGCGGGACCCGCGTAGACGTTCTCGCTGACCGCGTGCTCGAGGAAGCCCTCGGGCGCCAGCACCGGCACGCGGCCGGCCTCCACGTCGGCGACGTCTACGACGCCCCTTGCCCCGCCGAAGTGATCGATGTGCGAGTGGGTGTAGATCAGGCCGGTGACCGGCCTGTCGCCGCGGTGGCTGCGGTAGAGCGCGAGCGCGGCCGCGGCGGTCTCGGACGAGATCAGCGGGTCGATCACGATCACGCCCCGCTCGCCCTCGACCAGCGTCATGTTCGAGAGGTCGAGGCCGCGCACCTGGTAGATGCCGGGGGTGACCTCGAACAGCCCGTGGAAGCGCAGCAGCTGGCCCTGGCGCCAGAGGCTCGGGTTGGCGCTGTCGGGCCGCTCGCCGTCGAGGAAGTCGTAGTCCTCCATGGACCAGACCACCCGCCCGCCGGTGCCCTCGACGACCGCCGGCGAGAGCGCGCCGATCAGGCCGCGCTGGGCGTCCTCGAAGTCCTCGCGGTCGGCCAGCGGCAGGGACAGCTCGAGCGCGCGGTTGGCCTCGGCGACGGAGGCGGTCACGGGAGCGTGCATGCCAGCATGGTGGCGAGCCGCCCCCGCGCGTGCGTCGCGGAGGCGGTTGCCGCAAGCCGTCGCTAGTCCCCGCGCTTCCTGTGCTTCTTCTTGTGCTTGGCCTTGGCCAGCTTGATCGTGCGGGTCGCCGTCGTCTTCTTGACGTTGCCGGTGCTGTCGCGCGCGGTCACGACAATCGTGGCCCGCAGGGTCTTGCCGGCGTACTTCTTCCTGACCGAGCCCGGCAGCTTGATCGAGACCGGTAGCGCCTGACCGGGGCCGACCGTCACCGTGCTCGACTTGAGCTTGATGACGACCTTCTTCTTGCGCTTCTTCTTGTGCTTCTTGCGCTTGTCGGCGCTGGCCCTGGCCAGGGGGCGCAGCGTCGTCTGGACCGTGACGGTCGCCTGCTCGTTGCAGTTGACGGTGATCACGAGCGGCTTACCCGCGCCGCCACCGCCCGGACGGTCGCCGCTGACCTTCACCGAGCAGCTTGGCGCCACGTTGTCCAAGAACGTCGCCAGCGCCGAGGCCTGTGGCTCGACCGGCTCGCGCGTGCCGTTGTTGTTGAAGTCCAGGTAGACGATGACGGTGTCCGCGCCGGGATTGGCACCCGCATCCGTCACGACGGCCTGGCCGCCGGCGTTCGTGGTCACCGATCCGGCGCCGGGGTTGGCGCCCCGGATCTCGTAGCGCAGGGTCCTGCCGGCGTAGGGCTGGCCGTTGGTGTCGAGGCCCGTGACGGTGAAGTTGATCGGCACCGCCTGGGGCGAGCCGGCGTTGGAGGGGGAGATCTGCAGCGCCGCGGGCACCGCGTTGCGCGCGTTCAGCGCGAACGTCGCCGTCTCGCCGTCGGCCAGGGCCGTGGTCTCGAACTGACCCCACTCCACGCCGCCGGCGTTGTCGACCGGCTCCCCGACGACCGTGTTGTCGAAGCTCGCGGCGGGCGAGGCGGCGGCGGACTGCACCTTGCCCCACACCTCCTCGGGGCTCGAGCCGTACGCAAGCGCCTGGTAGGCCGACCACGGCGGGGAGTCGAGCGGAGCGCCCAGGACCTCCTCGAAGCCGCCGGAGTTGCCGCTGTCGGCGTTGGTGCCGCCGATGAAGCGGGGCGGGCCCTGGGTGAAGATGCCGGTGCCCCGATCGCTGCCCTCGAAGAAGAAGTCCGCGGCGGCCAGCGCCTTGAACTTCAGCGCCGTGCCCGTGTCGTTGGTGACGTCCCACTGCACGCTGAACTGCTGCGAGCCGTTGACGTACCTCGTCGTCTGCTCGACCAGGACGTCGGCGCCGGCCGAGTAGGCCGTCACCTGGGTGAGGGGATCGGACGCGCTGCCGCTGCCGGTTACGAGGCCCTGACTCACCGGCGTGTACTCCGTGAGCCCGCTGGGACCGGCCGCGCCCTCGAAGCCATAGACCGTGCCGGTCAACCCCGGCTGCGTCGCGTCCGGGAAGGCCAGGAAGAAGCCGGCGTCCCCGGTCGTGTCGAGCGACGGGAAGAAGATGCCGCTCTCCTGACCGGCGCGGAACGCCTGCAGCTGCCCGCGCTCGCCGACGTGGATCGTGAGCAGGCTGCCCGGGATCTGCGTGGTGTCGGCAGATGCCGTCGTGGCGACGGCGGCAGAGAGGGTCAGGGCAGCAAGGATGGCCGCTACGAGGCGCGGCAGGAACATACGCATGGGCGACATGAAACCAAGCGCTCCGGCGTCATGCGTTCAGGCCGCGCTGGGTGGCGCCGACGTGCTGGCGCAGCCAGCGCACGAGCGGGCCGGCGGCGTCGAGCTGGGCGCGGATGCGCTGACCCGCGCGTGGCTTGTGCAGCCAGGGGGCGAGCTCGTGGCGCTGGGTGACGACCAGCCGCCGGCGTTTGAGCAGGTCCAAACGCGGGTGGTCTGCCGGATAGCCGCGCGGTCCGCGGGCCAGATCGGGCTCGTTGAGCTGCAGGCCAGCGTCGCGGGCACGGCCGAGTGCGCGCGTCAGCGCGGCCGCCTTGGGACCGGCGTCGACGGCGCGCCGGTAGCGCTCGACCTGGTCCGAGGCCGGGTTGTGCAGGCCCGCGGCGACCAGCAGCCCGTCCAGCGACAGCTCGACGTACCAGCCGCCGGCGCCCTCGTAGCCGACCGCCAACCCGACGTGCTCCTTGATCGGCGGCGCGGCGTGGAAGCGGGTGTCGTTCCAGGGCCGGAACAGGTGCGGGCGGCCGAGGTCGGACAGGTCCTCGGCCAGCGCGCGCGTGGGAGCGACCACGAACTCGTCGTAGCGGGCCCGGTTGGCCTTGAACCAGTCGCGGTCGTTGTTGGCCTCGAGCTCGCGCAGGAACTCGATCGCCTCGGGCGGGAAGCCACGGAACGCCATCCGCGGGATTCTCGCGCTTAGGCGAGCGCGGCGAGTCGCGGTGCGCCGAGCCCGGCGTCGCGGGCGATCGCCGCGGCCTCGCCGCGCGAGTGCACGCCGAGCTTGGAGAGCACGTTGGCGACATGGAACTTGACCGTGTTCTCGCTGATCCCGAGCGTGGCCGCGACCTGGCGGTTGCGCTGCCCGCGAGCGAGCTGCTCGAGCACCTCCAGCTCGCGCCGGTTCAGCCCCACCAGCGGGTCGGTGGCCCCCGTCTCGGTCGCGGGGCCGAGCGGCAGGCGGGCGCCCAGTCGCGTCCCCCAGCCCGGCACGCTCTCCAGCTCGAGCGTGCCGTCCACCGCGCGAGCGCGGTCGTGCAGCGCGTGCACGGCCAGGCCGTCGCCGGCGAGCGTTCCGGGGCCGTCGTCGCGGACGCTGATCTCGAGCGCGTCGCCGAGCTCCCAGCCGACGCGGATGCGCTCGACGCCGGCCTGCTCGAGCATGCTCAGCACCGCGCCGCGCACGATCGCGCGGGCGGCCTGGACGACGGGGGCGGGCAGCGTGCGGTCGGTCCGCGGCGCGACCAGCTCCAGCTCCGTCGCGCTGTAGCGCGCGAGCGGACCCAGCTCCGCGCGCAGGCGCTCGAACGCCGTCGCGGCGGGCTCGTCGCCGAGCTCGCGCTCGCGCTCGGCGGCCGAGCGCAGCTCGACCAGCGCGGAGGCGGCGAGGTCGGTGGCGGCGCGGCGGGCGGCGCGGTCGTCGAGGTTGCGCGCGCGCAGCGTGCCGAGCAGGGCGGTCAACACGGTGCCGTGCTCGGCGGCGAGCTCGGCGGCCACGCGGGTGCGCTCGCCGGCGGCGGCGCGCGAGCTGCTCAGGTCGGTGGGATGGGCGCGCTCGAGGCGCTCGTCGAGCCGGCTCGCGACCAGCTGCCAGACGCGCTGGGCGATCTCGACCGCGGTCGGCGACGGCGGCCGGTCGTCGTGGAGGACGAACACGAGCAGCGCACCACCGCTGCCGGCGGCGGCCGCGAGCGCGAGCACCGGGCGCTGTGCGCCGGCGACCGTGGCGGTGCCCTGGAAGGGCTGCCCGACGCCGACGGTCGCGGCCAGGTGCGCGAGGTCGGCGCTGGTCACGCGCTCGGCGATCGCGTCCTCCCCGCCGACGCTCATCGGGGAGCGCGTGCAGCTGCCCGCGAGCAGCGCCAGGGTGCGGTGCGGGATCAGCTCGGCGAACGCCCGCGACAGCCGGCCGTTGGCCTCCTCCGGGGTCGTGGCGAGGATCTCCTCGACCGCGGCGAGGGCGGTTGCCGGCTGATCCCAGGGTAGTGGCGTCATGAGCGTCAACTCTACTCACGATTCGTAAGTACGACCCGTCAGTCCGGGTGGGTCATCCCACCCGAACGGGCAGTTGGAGCACCCGCCCGGCGCGAGCACCCTCGATTCGACACCTGTCGAACACACGAGGAGCACAGCATGAGCACCACCACCGTCACCGCCATCCCCACCGGCACCTGGGTCGCCGATCCCGGCCACTCGAGCGTCGGCTTCCAGGTCAAGCACCTGGGCATCGCCACCGTCCGGGGCCACTTCGGCTCCTTCGAGGGCACGCTGACCGTGGCCGAGGATGGGACGCTGAGCGCCCGCGGCAGCGTCGACGCCGCCTCGGTCGACACCAACGAGCCCCAGCGCGACGACCACCTGCGCTCGCCCGACTTCTTCGACGTCGAGCGCTACCCGCGGATCGACTTCGCCTCGACGCGCATCGAGCAGACCGGCGAGGACGAGTTCGAGATCGCCGGCGAGCTGACGCTGCACGGCGTGACCAGGGAGATCGTGCTGAAGGCCGAGGTCCAGGGCACCGAGAGCGACCCGTGGGGCAACGAGCGCGTCGGGCTCGAGATCGGCGGCCAGCTCTCGCGCGGCGCGTTCGGCATGACCTTCAACCAGGCGCTCGGCAGCGGCAACGTGCTGGTCTCGGACAAGGTCAAGCTGGCGCTCGACGTCTCGGCGGTCAAGCAGGCGGCCTAGGAGGCTCAGGCCTCGATCGCGGCCAGGTGCGCATGGATCTGCTGGATCGCCGCCGCGCCCTGGCCGACGGCCGAGGCCACCCGCTTGACCGCGCCGTGACGCACGTCGCCGGCGGCGAAGACGCCCGGCAGGCTGGTCTCCAGCGACCAGCGCTTGTCGTCGGGGTCCGGCGTCGTGCAGTCGCGGCCGGTGAGCAGGAAGCCCCAGCGGTCGCGCTCGATCGCGTCGGGCAGCCATTCGGTGTGCGGGCGCGCACCGATCAGGACGAACAGCCCGGCGGCCGGCACCGTCTCGCTCGACCCGTCGCGGCGGTCGCGCAGCGTCAGCCGCTCGAGCCGGCCCTCGCCGGCGCCGTCGGCGACCTCGGTGTGCAGGCGCACGTCCGCGTTCGGCGTGGCGTCGATCTCGTCGCGCAGGTACTGGGACATGCTGTCGGCCAGCGAGGGGCCGCGCACCACGATCGTGACCTGGCGCGCATGGCGGCTGAGGTGCAGCGCGGCCTGCCCGGCCGAGTTGCCGCCGCCGACGACGTAGACGTCGCCGCCGGCGAGCGCCTGTGCCTCGGAGATGGCGGCGCCGTAGAAGACGCCGGCGCCGGTCAGCGCCTCCAGGCCGGGCTGCTCGAGCCGCCGGTAGGAGACGCCGGTCGCCAGCACGACCGCGCCGGCCGTGACCTCGTCGCCCTCGGAGACCGTCACGACGTGACGGTCTCCCTCGGTCCGCAGGCCGACCGCCGAGCGCGTCAGCAGGAACGTGGTGCCGAAGACCCACGCCTGCTGGTAGGCGCGCTGTGCAAGCTCCGCGCCGCTGATGCCGCGCGCGAAGCCGAGGTAGTTGCGGATCAGCGAGCTCGACCCGGCCTGCCCGCCGATCGCCTCGCGCTCGACCACCAGCGTGTCGAGGCCCTCCGAGGAGGCGTAGACGGCCGCCGCGAGCCCCGCTGGCCCGGCACCGACGACCACCACGTCGAAGCTGCGCCCCTCCCGATCGAGCGCCGTCCTGACGCCGTAGGCCCGCACGACCTCGGCGTTGGAGGGATCGACCAGCACGTCGCCGCTGACCGTGAGCGTGACGAGCTCCTTCCCCTCCACACCGGCCTGCTCCAGCAGCCGGCGCCCCTCGGTGGAGTCGCTGGCGTGGAAGACGTGCGGCACGCCGTTGCGCGTCAGCAGGTCGCGCAGCTCGTGCGAGCGGGCCGCCCAGCGCTTGCCGACGACCATCACCTCCCGCGGGCCGGCGACCGCCGCCCGCGACCACTCGTGCAGGAACTCGGTGACGGTGCGGTGGAAGAGCTCGTCCGGGGAACGCCATGGCTTGAGCGCGTAGTAGTCGATCCGTCCCAGGGCGATCGCCTCCAGCATCGCCGCGGCGGTCGGCCGGTCCCCCCACGCGCCCCAGTCGATCAACAGCACCCGCTTGGCGTGCGGGAACAGCGGCTTGGCGCGCGCCAGCAGCTCCGAGCCGGTGAGCTCGGGCAGCCATTGGGCGGCCAGCACGAGCGCGACCTCCTCGCCGCCAGCCCGCAGCCGCTCGAGCGCGTCGAGCCCCTGCTGGGCGGACGCGCAGGCCTGCACGCGGTAGTCGCTCGCGTAGCGGCGCTCGAGCTCGAGCGCCGTCCGCCGCAGCGCCGCGGGGTCGTCGTCGACGACCAGCAGCACGGGAGGCAAGGGAGCGCGGTCCATCGCGAGATCGCAGCGATCGTACCCACGTGGCGCAACGGGTCTCGCGGCTGGCTAGGGTGAAGCGCGACTGGCTGCCCGAATCCGGCCGCCGCGCCGGAAAGGAGGAGAGGACCATGCGCCGAAGCGCGCTGCCGATCACCTTCGCGAGCGTTGCGCTGCTGCTCGCCGCCACCGTCGCCGAGGCCGCGAAGAGCCCGGCGCGAGCGCCCTTCAAGACCGGCCAGTACAGCGGCAAGGTCAGCTCGAAGGTCTCGGGCAAGACCGTCAAGGACCCGCTGGCGCTGAGCCTCACCAAGAGCGGCAAGCGCTACGTGCTGCGCACCGGCTACCAGGCTCGCGCCACCTGCGGCGGCAGCGCGCGCGCCCAGACGCTGCTGTTCAAGCCGATGACCGTGGGCAAGCGCACGGGCGCGTTCTCCGGCAGGACCATCCCCCAGTTCCCGGGGGGCAAGATCAAGGGCAAGGCCAAGGGCAGCAAGATCACCGGCACGTGGTCGTACTCCAACGGCTCGTGCAAGGGCAGCGGGACGTTCAGCGCGAAGCGCAAGTAGGGCGCCGCGGACCGCGCCGATCTGGCGCGGATGCCCGACCGCTCCTAGGATGGCGAGGTGCGGGAGCCAGTCGTGTCCGTCTGCATGCCGGCGTCGCGGTCGACGCCGGCAGTGGCGCGTAGTCTCGCGAGCGTGCTCGCGCAGTCGCTCGAGGACATCGAGGTGCTCGTCGGCGACGAGACCGGCGACGCCGCCGCGGCGGTCGAGCAGGCCGGCGATCCACGCGTGCGCTACCAGCACAACTCCCCGGCGCTCGGCTTCGCGGGCAACCACGAGGCGCTGCTGGCCCGGGCGCGAGCGCGCTTCGTCGCCTTCCTGCACGACGACGACGGCTGGGAGCCGACCTACCTCGAGCGGGCGGTGCGGCGCCTCGAGGCCTCGCCGCGCGCCGGCTTCGCGCTGACCGCCCATCGCGAGAATCCCGGGCGGCACGGTCGCCCCCCACCCCCCGGCCGGCTGCTACGCGCGTCCCCTACCGCTGCTGCTCGATCCGCGCTTCCGCTTCCTGCCCTCGGCGACCGTGGCGCGGCGGGAGGCCCTGCGCGACGTGCGGACGCCCTGGCCGGAGCTCTCGTGCGGCGACCTCGTGCTCTACCTGGACGCCGCAGGCGCCGGCTGGGGCGCGACGGTCGTGAGCGAGGCACTCGTCTCCTATGCGCGGCACGCCGGTCAGATCAGCTCGGACGAGGTCCGCTTCCGCGAGGACCTCGCGCAGCTGTTCGACCTCTACCGCTTCGACGAGCCGGCGACCGAGCGCCTGCGGCGGCGGCGCATCGCCGACGCCCGGCTCTCGCTCGCCCGCACGCACTTGAAGGCGAGCCGCCTGACCGACGTGCGCGCGAGCGTGGCCGCGGCGCGGGCCGCGCGGCGCGGCCCGCGCACGCTGCTCGAGGGAGCGGCGCTGATCGCCCTCGGCAAGCGTCCGAGCTTGTCGCGAGCGGTCCTCGGCGGTTGGTACGCCGTGCGCGGTGTCCCCAGGACCGCGGGCGGCGCCGGAGCGGGATGACGGTCGAGCTCTCGGTGGTCATCCCGACCCGCAACCGCTGGCCCTTCCTGCGCCGGGCGCTTGCCAGCGCGCTCGCCCAGCGGGACGTGGCGCTGGAGGTGCTGGTGGTGGACGACGGCTCGACCGACGACAGCGCCGAGCGTGCCGAGGCGCTGTCGGATCCGCGCGTGACGGTGCTGCGCCAGTCGCGCAGGGGCGTCGCGACGGCACGCAACCTCGGCATCGAGCAGGCACGCGGCGCCTGGGTCGCGCTGCTCGACGACGACGACCTGTGGGCCCCGGACAAGTGCCGCCGGCAGCTGGACGCGCTGGCCGAGCGGGACGCGCAGGTCGCCTACACGAGCCAGGTCGTCACCGACGGGGCGCTCGCGTTCAAGCGCGTGATGCAGGCCCCGGATCCCGATCGGGTGGGCGAGACGCTGCTCGGCTCGAACACGATCGGCACCCCCTCCTCGGTGCTCGCCAGCCGCGAGGCGCTGCTGGCGATCGGCGGCTTCGACCCCGCCCTCTCGGTGCTGGCCGACTGGGACGCCTGGCTGAAGCTCTGCCGCGGGCGGCGGGCGGCGGCCTGCCACGAGACGCTCACGGCCTACGTCGAGCACGACGCGAACCTGCACGTCGTCGACACCGACGCGGTGCTGCGGGAGTTCGCCCTGCTGCGCCGCCGCCACGGCGCGCTCGGCGACGTCGACTGGTGGCGCTGGATCGCGTCGAGCCATCGTCGCGCGGGCCGCCGCGTCCGGGCCGCGCGCGCCTACCTGCGCACCGGCGTGCGCTCCCGCTCCGGCCGCGACCTCGCGCGCGCACTCGCGGTGCTCGGAGGCGAGCGCACGATGGCGCGCCTGGGCACGCCCGCCCCACCGCCGTCCGGCGAGCGTCGGAGCGAGTGGGCCTGGCTGGCGGAGGGGGCCTGACGATGCGCCTGCTGCTCGCCGCCCATCGCAACGACACCCCGGGCATCGCCACCGTCATGCGCAGCCTGAGCGAGTCGCTGCCGCGCGTCCTCGGCGCCGGGGACGAGCTGCTCGTGGTCGGTGGAATGCCGACGAAGGCGGCCTCGAGCCGTGCGCGCGTGCGCTGGCGCCGGAAGCCGGCGCGGCTGGAGGGCCGCTACGGCCGCTTCGCCTACGAGCAGGGCGTGATCCCGTCGCTCGCGCGCTCGATGGACCTCGTGCACCTGGGCGACTGCCGGCCGCTGCTGCTGTCCAGCCAGCCGTTCGTGGTCACCGTGCACGACCTCTTCTTCCTCGACGTGCCCGGCTGGCTGCCGCGCATGGTGCGCGAGTTCAAGACCGCGATGCTGCGTGCGGCGATCGCCAAGCGGCCGGCCGCGATCGTGTGCGTGTCCGAGTACACGCGCTCGCGCCTGTTCGCGCATGCGCCCGCCGCCCGGGATCTGGACGTGCGCGTGATCCACCCGGGGATCGAGCCAGCGGTCGCCCCCGCGCCGCAGCGCTTCGAGGAGCCCTACTTCCTGACCCTGTCGGAGGTCAACCCGCGCAAGAACCTGCTGGTGCTGCTGCGCGCGTTCCAGCTGGCGCGCCGACGCGGGCTGCCGCTGCGCTGGAAGCTCGCCGGACCGCCCGGCTACCGCTCGAGGGCGCTGGTCAGAGCGCTCTCGAGCGTCGAGGGCGTGGACGTGCTCGGCCGCGTCTCGGACGAGCTGCGCGAGGCGCTGTTCCGCGACGCCGCGTTCATGGCCTTCCCCTCGTACGCGGAGGGGTTCGGGCTGCCGCCGCTGGAGGCGATGGCGCGCGGGGTCCCGACGATCTGCTCGACCGGGACCGCGATGGACGAGACGCTCGGAACCGCTGCGCTGCGCGTGGCCGCCGAGGACGTGCGCGGCTGGACCGAGGGGCTGCTGCGACTCGCCGGCGAGGATTCGCTCGGCGGCGAGCTCGGCCGTGCCGGCCCCGATCAGGCTCGGCGCTTCACCGTCGAGCGCATGGCCGCCGCCCACCTGGAGCTGTATCGCTCGATCGCCGAGCGCTAGGACGGGTCGAGCGACGGCGACAGGTCGACCGAGCCGTAGCGCTCGGGCGTGCGGCGCGCGCCCGTGAGCACGGCACCGACGACGCGCACGCCGAGGTGGTCCAGCTCGGCCCGCAGCGCGCGCAGCGTCCGCGCCGCGTGCGCCCGCGTGCGCACGACGACGAGCACGCCGTCCACCCCCTTGGCGACCGGGATGCCGTCGGGCACCGTGCCCAGCGGCGGCGCGTCGACGACGACGAGGTCGTAGTCGAGCTGGGCCCGGTTGAGCAGCTCGGCCATGCGTGGCGTGGCCAGCAGGCTCATCGGCGTGCCGGCGTCCGGGCCCGGCTCGAGCACGTCGAGGCTGCCGCTGCCGGCGACGCTCGTGTGCACCACGACCTCGCTCAGGGCCGCGCCGTGCGCGAGCACGGTCGTGAGACCCGGCTGGGTCCCGGCCGCGCGCAGGTCGGCACGGATCAGCAGCACGCGCGTGCCGCTGTCGGCCGCGGTCGCCGCGACGTGGCGGGCGACGGGCGTGCGACCGTCGCCGGCGTCCAGCGACGTCACCATCACCGAGCGCAGCTCCCGCTCGAGGTCGAAGTAGCGCAGGTTGGCGTGCAGCGTCCGAAAGGCGTCCGCGGCGCGCGGCTCGAGCGAGCCGTCGGCCAACAGGCGCCGGCCGAGCGGGACCGAGCCCAGGACGGGCGCGCGCAGCGCGCGCCGGAGCTCGTCGGCGCTGCGCACGCGCCTGTCGATGCGATCGATCAGCAGCGCCAGGCCGATGCCCAGCAGGAGCCCGAGCAGCAGTCCGAGCAGCGCGTCGCGGCGCGGGTGGGGCGAGGAGGGATCGCCGGGCACCCCGGCGGGCGAGACCAGCTCGGCGTCGCCGGTCTGCAACGCGGCGAGGATGCGCAGCTGGTTGGCGCGCTCCTCGAGCGACTGCGCGTCGCCGGAGGCGCGCTCGACCGGCGTCAGGCGCTCGAGCTGGCGCTCGACGACGCGCTGGGCGCTGCGCAGCTGCCCGCGCTGGGCCTCGCGCCGGAAGGCGATGTACTGGCGCGCGTAGGTGTCGGCCAGGCGGGCGGCGAAGCGCGGCTGGCTCCAGGTCGCGACGATCGAGACGAGGTTGGCGTTGCCCGCCGCGGCGACCGCGATCGCGTCGCGCACGTCGGCGGGCGAGAGCCCCAGCCTGCGTGCCGCGCGGTCGCTGACCGCGTCCAGGTTCACCAGCTCGAGGTTGGTCGCGGCCTCGCGCGCGGGATCGGTCTGCGGCGCCTGGTTGGCGCCGAACACGGCCTGGTCGAAGCGGGCGTCCTGGAACAGCAGCTGCGCCTTGGCCGCGTACTCCTTCGGCTGGCTGAGCGAGAAGGCGAGCGCCACCGCGGGCACCACCGCGGCGCAGAGCAGCACGACCACCCAGCGTCGGCGCAGCACGCCGAGTAGGTACAGGAAGTAGGTGTCCCCCTCCGGCTGGCTCATTCCCGTCGCAGCGCCAACGTAGCAGCGCGCAGGTGCCGGTGGGGATGGGAGCTCACGCGTCGCCTCGCAGCAGCTCGCCGAGCTCGAGCACCTGGCCAGGCAGCGCGAAGCGGGTGGCGACCGTCTCGCGCAGCCGCCGGCCGAGATCCCGGCGCAGCTCGAGGTCGTCCAGCAGCGCGCCCAGCCGCTCGCCGAAGCGCTCGGGCGCGGCGTCGGCGGGCAGGACGCAGTGGGCCGCCAGCAACGGGTCCTCTCCCAGGACCTCGCGCACTCCGCCGACGTCGCGCGCCAGCACCGGGATGCCGCGCGCGCCCGCCTCGATCACGGCTAGCGGCAGCGCCTCGCGGCGCGAGCTGAGCAGCAGCAGGTCGATCTCCGCCAGCGCCCGCTCGCGCTCGGTCCACCCCGCGCAGCTCACGTGCGGGAGCCGCGCGGCGGCCGCCCGCACCTCGTCGGCGAACGGTCCGTCGCCGAACACGCGCGCGTCGCAATCCACGTCGCGGACCGCCTCGAGGAAGAGGTCGGGCGCCTTCTCGACCGACAGCCGGCCGAGGAAGCCGACCGTGCGCCCCTCGCGCCCGCGCAGGCTGTCGGCCGGGGGGATGCGCACGCCGTTGTGGACGGTCGTGACCTGCTGGACGCCGAGGTCCTCGCGCAGGATCTCCCCGAGCGCCGTCGAGACGGTCACGACCCGGTCCGCCCGACCGTAGGCCCAGCGCACGCCGGCGCGCCACGCCAGCCGCCGTGCCGCCGCCCCCTCGCCCGGCGCCGGGTACGGGCGCCCGTGCGCCATCGCGGTCCAGGGGACCTGCCCGTCCAGCGCCCGCGCGCAGGCCAGGTCGGACTGGGGCAGGATCGACAGCACGCGCTCGGGCGCGAACTCGGCCAGCGCGTCCCCGACGGCGCTCGACAGCGCGCGCACGCGCCCGAGGCGCCGCCGCGGCTCGGGAACGCGCGCCTGCCAGTCGGCGGCCGGCGGGTCGGCCTCGACGCGCGCGGCCCAGAGCACGCCGACCGTCCAACCGGCCTCGCGCAGGACCGCGGTCGCGTCGCACAGCCAGGAGTACGCGCCGCCGCGCGAGATCATCGGCGCGGCCACGATCAGCAGCCTCACTCCGGCTCGGCCTCCCCCCGCAGGCCGAGGCCGACGAGCACCGCCCAGGCACAGCTCGGGCTGATCAGCGAGATGAAGTTGCCGGTCAGCATGGCAATGCAGAGCGCCACCAGCGCCCCCAGCCCGGCCGCCGCGGCAAGCCCTCCCCGTCGCGCTCGCCGCCACAGCTCCGCGGCGAGCAGCGCGAGCATGGCCACGAACAGCAGCAGCCCCAGGATGCCGAGCTGCACCGCCACCAGCAGGTAGCCGTTGTCGGGCACCAGCGAGCCCAGGGGCGCATCGGCGCGCGCCTGGCTCAGCGGCCCGGCCGAGCCGGCGCCCACGCCGAGCAGGTGGTCCTCGATCGCTTGCAGCGCCCGTGGCCAGACGACGCTCTGCCGCTGCTGGAAGGCGTAGTCCTCGCCCGGGGAGAAGATCGAGGTGACCCGCGCCTGCAACGTCTGCGCCTGGTCCTCCGACAGGGCCAGCCCCAGGCCGGCGCTGGCCACGATCCAGACCACCGCCGCGAGCACGACACCGGAGGCGATCATGCGCCAGCGGGCGTCCGCGTCGCGCGCCATCGCGATCGCCACGACCAGCGCCCCGATCACCCCGGCGACCAGCCCCGAGCGCACGAGCGAGCCGAACAGCACCGCCAGCGTGGCCAGTACCAGCAGCCCGAAGCCGAGCCGCCAGCGCGGGCCGCGGTCGCGCGCGAGCGCGCAGGCACAGACCGCGGGGAACGCGATCGCCACCAGGAAGGCGAAGTCCTGGTTGGAGCGCGTGGCGCCCAGCAGCCGGATTCTGGTCTCCCACGAGGTAGGTCGAGCGCGTCGAGAGGATCCAGTCCAGCTCGGCGCCGCTGAAGCCGATCAGCCACTGCTTGGCGGCCAGGACCACGTTCAGCAGCCAGCCGAGCACGCCGATCGCGACCAGGACCCGCTCGTCGATGCGCGTCAGCCGTCCGGTCCCGACGGCGAGCAGCAGCAGCAGCGGCAGCGCCAGCGCCCGCGCGCCGGTGAGGCCGTAGCCGAGCGACGGCAGCAGCGGGTTGAAGGCCTGCAGCAGCACCATCGCCGCCAGCGCCAGCACCGCCAGCCGCCAGGGCCGCGGCGGCGCCTGCCGCTCGAAGGCGAGCAGCCCGAAGGCGGCGAGCACGCCGAGGTCGAGCAACGGCGGCAGCCAGCCGGGCACCAGGCCCTGGACGTAGAGGGGGCCGGCGAACAGGTGCCCGGCCAGGACCAGGGCGATCGCCGAGCCACGCGCGCTCAGCCCCGAGGCGAGCAGCAGCGGCGCGGCGCAGGCGGCAGCGGCGAGCGCGACCGCGAACAGGGGCCGGTGCGCGACCAACCACCCCAGCGCAGCGGCCGCCAGCAGGCTTCCCAACAGCGTCGCGGCGGCCAGCCCGGCGGCCGGGTGGCCTATCCGGCGCACGGCGTCCACCCGCGCAGGATAGGCACTGGAGCGACCTGTGGCGGTCTCGGCGTGCGCGGCGACGCTACTATCGCCCAGCGGTAGGACGACCGGTTTTTCATGGCTCGACTGTTCAACGTATTTCTGCGTCAGCTGCCCGGTCGCCTCGGGAACGCGCCGCGCAGCCGCTACCTGCGGCGGGCAGCGCGCGCCTACGGTGAGCGCAGCGTCGTCGGCACCGGCTGCCGCGTGCTCGCGCCGGAGCGACTCGAGATCGGTGCTGGCGTGATCGTCGCCCGCGACGTGACGCTCGACGCTCGCGGCGACCTGCGCCTCGACGACGAGGCGCTGATCGGCTTCGAGAGCGTGCTGCTCACCCACACCCACAACAGCGACGAGGTGGGCGTGGCGATCCAGCGGCAGGGCATGTACTCCGCGCCGGTGCGGATCGGGGCGCGTGCCTGGCTGGGTATGCGCGTGCTGGTGTTGCCGGGGGTCGAGATCGGGGAGGATGCGATCGTGGCGTCGGGCGCCGTGGTCACCTCTTCGATCCCGCCGCGCAGCATCGCCGCCGGCGTTCCGGCGCGGGTGCTGCGCCAGCGCTGAGCGCGTCCGTGCGCGTCCTCTACCTCAACCACACCGGACAGATGAGCGGCGGCGAGCGCTCGCTGATGCTGCTGCTCGGGGGCCTGCCGGACGACCTGATCCCGGTGCTCGCGTGTCCGGGCGGCGCGCTCGCCGCGGCGGCGCGCGCCGCCCAGGTGCCGTGCACGCAGATCACCGGCACGGCGGGCAGCCTCAAGCTGCACCCGGTCTACACCCCGATCGCGCTGCGCGAGCTGTCGCGAGCGGCGCTCGAGGTGCGCCGGACCTGTGCCGAGCTCGGCGTCGAGCTCGTCCACGCGAACTCGATCCGCGCCGGGCTGATCGCAGCGCTCGCGCACCGGCTCGGGGCGCCGCCCGCGGTGGCCCACATCCGCGACGTGCTGCCGGCCGGCGCTCTCTCCGGGGCCACGCTGCGAGCGATCTACGTGGGCGCCGCCGCGCTGATCGCCAACTCGGAGTACACGCGCGCGCACCTGCCCCCGTCCATCGCGCAGCCGTCGACGTGGACCGTTCACAATCCGGTCGACCTGGCCCGCTTCGATCGCGAGCGCGCCGATGGCGCGGCCGTGCGCGCCGAGCTCGGTCTGGCCGACACGGCCCCGCTGTTGACCATGGTCGCGCAGATCACGCCCTGGAAGGGCCAGGACACGGCGATCCACACCCTCGCCGGCCTGCGCGAGCGCGGCCACGACGCCCACCTGGCGCTGGCGGGCTCGGCCAAGTTCGTCGACAAGGCCACGCGCTACGACAACGAGGCGTACCTGGAGCAGCTGCACGAGCTCGCGCACGAGCTGGGCGTCGCCGCGCACGTCAGCTTCCTCGGCGAGCGCGAGGACGTGCCGGCGATCATGGCCGCGGCGGACCTGCTGCTGATGCCCTCCTGGCAGGAGCCCTTCGGGCGCGCGCTGATCGAGGCGATGGCCGTCGGCACGCCGGTCGTCGCCACCGACGTCGGGGGCACCGGCGAGATCGTCAGCGACGGCGTCGACGGCCTGTTGCTGCCGCCCACCGATCCCGAGCGCTGGACCGCCGCCGTGCACGAGCTGCTGAGCGAGCCACGGCGGCTGGAGGTGCTGGGCGCCGCGGGATGCGAGCGTGTCCGCGCCTTCGCGCTCGAGCGCCACGTCGAGGCGGTGTGCGCGGTCTACGAGCGGACGCTCGCGGCGGCCGGGCCGGTCGCCGCGTAGGCGCCGCCCGACAGCCGGGCGACCTCCGCGGTCAGCGTCGCCCGGAAGCTCTCGACCGAGAAGCGCTCGGCGTTGGCCCGGACGCGGGCCGCGTCGAAGCGGTCGAAGTCCACCTCGCGCAGCGCCTCGGCGAACGCGTCGACGTCGTCGGGTGCGACGTGCACGCCGGTCTCGCCGTCGAGCACGGTCTCGAGCGCCCCGCCGGCCGCCGCGGCGACGACCGGACGACCGGCCGCCTGCGCCTCGACGGCGGCGATCCCGAACTCCTCGACGTTCGGCACGATCTGGGCCTGCGCGCGGGCGACCAGCCGCGCCAGCTCGGCGTCGTCGACACGGCCGGCGAAGCGCACCCGTCCCCCGTGCAGCGCGCGCAGGCGCTCGAGGTCCGGGCCGGAGCCCACGACCACCAGCTGCACGTCCGCCCGCAGCGCCGCCTCGATCGCGACCTCGACGCGCTTGTGGCGCGTGACCTCCCCGACGAACACGAAGTAGTCCTCCGGCGTCGCCGGCTGGAAGCGGCGCACGTCGACCGGCGGGTGCACGATCGTCGACTCGCGCCCGTAGAAGCGCGCGATCCGCTCCTGGGTGATGCGCGAGTTGGCGAGGTAGTGGGTCACGCGCCCGGCCGCGCGCAGGTCCCAGCGGCGCACGCGCTCGAGCACGAGGTCGAGCGCGCGGCGCTGCCAGGGACTCGCCTCCTCCAGCGCACGCCGGCGCTCGTGCCAGGCGTAGCGAAACGGCGAGTGGCAGTAGCAGACGTGCACCGCCTCGGCCGGCGTGGCGACGCCGTGGGCGAAGGCGCTGCTGCTCGAGACCACCAGCCGCGGGTTGCCGTCGAGCAGCCGCCGAGCGGCGACCGGGAACAGCGGCAGCAGCTTGCGGAAGTCGGCCTGGCGCGCGCCCAGCCGCTGCAGCGGGCTCGTGTGCACCTCCCGCTCGCCGAACAGCTCGCGCATGCGCTCGTGGTCGTAGAGCAGCGTGTGGATCCGCGCGTCCGGCCAGCACTCGCCGATGACGGCGAAGGTGCGCTCCGCGCCGCGCGGAACGAGCAGGTAGTCGTGGACGAGCGCGACCTCGCTCACGAGCCGCCGCCGCAGATCGTCGGGGCTGGGACGCGCTGGGAGGCCCGCATGTCGTGGACCGCCGCCCGGAATGCGCGGCCGGAGGCGGCCAGCCGCCCGTCGCGGTGGGCGATCCCGAACCAGTCCTCGGGCGAGCGGCCGGCCTCGGCGCTGATCCACGTGTGCACGATGAAACGCGTCACGTTGCAGTCCGAGCGCGGCAGCTCGAACGCCAGTCGCCGTAGCCGCTTGGCGCGCCAGGACTCCGGCACGTAGCGTGCCGCCCAGCCGGTCTCGGTGATCTCGATCGGCACGTCGGCGCCGGCGGGGACCAGCCGATCGAGCGCCGAGCGCAGCGTGCGGATGCGGGCATAGGTCGTCTCCAGGCCCCCGTCCGGGCCCCGCCATAGGGGTGGAAGCCGACCGCGTCGAGCCGCCCGGCCAGGCCCGGGCGCGCGCGCAGCATGCGCGCCAGGAAGCGCTCGACGCCGATCGCGCTGAGGCCGCCGACAACGACGCGCGCGCCGGGATCGACCGCCCGGATCTGCCGCCGGGCGGCGAGGTACATGCGCGCCAGGCGCTCGGGCGCGTACGACTGGTCGGGCCAGAAGCGCACCACGTTGGGCTCGTTCCAGACCTCGTAGGCGTGCACCGGCAGCGCTCGCAGCCGCGGGTGGCGCCGCCAGAAGCGCCCGTCGCGCCCGTAGCGCCGCGCGAGCGCGCCCGCGAAGGCGGCGTAGTCGGGGACGTGCGCGGCGGTGGGTGGCGACTTCCAGCCCGCGACGCCGGCCCAGTTGGTCGCGTAGTCGACGATCGGATACCAGCGCAAGCCGCTGTGCGCGAGCGCCTTGACGAGCCGGTCGGTGCCGCGCCAGCGGTAGCGGTGGCGCCCCCGCCGCGGCGGCAGCGGCTCGACGGCCGACCAGAAGGCGTCGCGGCGCACGACGCCGACCCCGGTCTGAGCGATCTGTGCCGCCGCCCCGGTCCAGTCGCCCGCCAGGTGCGAGAAGGACAGCTGGGCGTTGAGCCCGTAGAAGTCGCGGCCCACGGGCCCGTCCGCCCGTGGCTCGGCGCACGCCGGGCAGACGCAGACCAGCACCAGCAGGCATGCCAGCGAGCC
Organism: uncultured Thermoleophilaceae bacterium; assembly: GCA_963734165.1. Lineage (GTDB taxonomy): Bacteria > Actinomycetota > Thermoleophilia > Solirubrobacterales > Thermoleophilaceae > JACVRW01. Next base: position 524,001 of record CAVTFZ010000001.1, read on the forward strand.
GGCGATGCTGAGCGCCCGCGCGCCGGGTCCCCTTCTTCGGCTCTCGGGCACGCCGGTAGTCTGACCCCTCGGCGCGCGGATAGGCTTCGAGGCGGTGGGCGCCAGCTCCGGCATCGACCTCGCCGACGGCGCGGTCTCGGCAGTCGCGGCGCGACGCTCGCGCCGACATCTCGTCGACCTGATTCTGCATCTGGTCCGACGCGAGCTGGCGAGCGCGCACCGCAACACGCTGCTCGGCTGGACCTGGCCGCTGGCGCGCCAGCTCGCCCAGCTGGCGGTGCTCGTGTTCCTGTTCTCGAAGGTGCTCGACCTCGGCATCGAGGACTACCCGGTGTTCGTCTTCACCGGGCTGATCGCCTGGACCTGGTTCCAGACGGCGCTGAGCACCGCCGCGATCAGCGTCGTCGTGAACGGGCACCTGGTCGGCCAGCCGCGCTTCCCCACGCTCGCGCTGCCGCTGGTGGCCGTGGCGGTGCCCTGCTTCGACGTGCTGATGGCGCTGCCGGTGCTGCTCGTCCTGCTGGCGACCGAGGGCCGCCTCGATCCGACGGTGCTGCTGCTGCCCCTGCCGCTGCTCGCGCAGTTCGCCTTCACGGCCGGCGTGGCGCTGATCGTCAGCGCCGCCAACGTCTACCTGCGCGACGTGCAGAACGTCGTCGGCGTGCTGCTGCTGATGCTGTTCTACCTCACGCCCGTCTTCTACGGACTGAAGAACGTGCCGGACGAGTTCCACTGGCTGCTGCGGATCAACCCGCTGACCGCCTTCGTCAACGCCGACCGGGCGCTGCTGTTCGACGGACGGCTGCCCGCGCTGCTCGACGTGGTCATCGGCGCCGGCGCCGCCGCCCTGGCGGTGGTCATCGGGCTGGCCCTGTTCCGGCGCCTGCAACCCGGCTTCATCGACGAGCTGTGAGCGTCCTGCGCCTCGAGGGAGTCTGGAAGGCCTACCGCGACTGGACGCGGCCGCCGCGGACGCTGCGCGGGGTCCTGACCGGACGCACGGCGCTGCGGCGCGGGCGCGGGCGGCGCTGGGCGCTGCGGGACGTGACGCTCGAGGTCGCGCCGGGCGCCAGCCTGGGGGTGATCGGCCACAACGGCGCCGGCAAGTCGACCTTCCTGCGGCTGGCCGCCGGCCTCGGCCGGGTGACGCGCGGCAGCATCGAGGTGCACCCCGACACCGCGGCCGTGCTCGGCCTCGGCTCCGCGTTCGACGCCTTGCTCGACGGTCGCGAGAACGCGCTCACCGCCGCGCTGGTGGCGGGGCTGACCCGCCACGAGGCGCAGCGGCTGCTGCCCGCGATGCTCGACTTCGCGGAGCTGGACGAGTTCGTCGACTCGCCCGTGCGCACCTACAGCGACGGCATGAAGCTGCGCCTGGCGTTCGGCGTCGTCGCGGCGCTCGAGCCGCGGCTGCTGATCCTCGACGAGGTGCTCGCCGTCGGCGACCTCGCCTTCCGGCAGAAGTGCCAGGACCGCATCGTGCGGCTGCGCGAGGGGGGGACGAGCCTCGTGCTGGCCTCCCACTCGCTCGACGAGATCCGCACGCACTGCGACCAGGTCGCGTGGCTGCACCGCGGCGCGCTGCGCGCGCTCGGGGACGTCGAGTCGGTGCTCGAGGAGTACGAGCGCGAGTCGCTCGAGCGCACCTACGCGCGCACGCCCGTGGGCGGGCCGCGCGAGCAGGAGGGTCCGCTGAAGCTGCGCGAGAACCGCTTCGGCTCGCAGGAGATGGTGATCGAGTCCGTGCAGCTGCAGGGCCTCTCTCCCAGCGGCGCGCTGCGCACCGGCGAGCCGCTGCGCGTGACGGCGCGCGTGGTCGCGCGCGACGGCGCGGAGATCGCGGACCCGATCGTCGTTGTCTCGCTGCGCCGCGCCGGCGACGAGACGGTCGTCTTCGACCTCTCCACCCACGCCGACGGCCTGGCCCTCGGGTCGGGGATCCGGACGGCGGAGGTGACGCTGGCGATCCAGCGGCTCGAGCTGCCGGCCGGCGACTACGCGCTCGACGTGGGCGTCTTCGAGTCGTCCTGGGAACACGCCTACGACTACCACTGGCAGGCCTACCCGCTACACGTCGAGGGCCCGGCCGGAGGCACCGGCCTGCTCGTGCCCGACCACCGCTGGGACGTGGAGCGCTAGCGAGCCGGCAGCGCGGCCGCGAGCCGGCCCGCGCCGACCGCCTCGAGGAAGCCCGGCGCGCCGCTGACGAGCCCGTGCGCGGCGCAGTGGCGCAGCACGCCGGCGAGCAGCAGGGCCTCGACCTGGTCGGTGCCAACGCCGGGGAACGCCGCGGCCAGCAATGCGCCGACCGCCTCCCGCTCGGCGCCCGACAGCGTGCCGAGCTCGGCCAGGCCCGCGTCGAGGTCGAGCTGCTTGCGGCCGGCCCGCACCGACATCAGGTCGAGCAGGGCGATCGCCGCGTCGCGGCCGACGATCGCCCGCGCGGCCTGTGCGGGGCGGTCGATCGGCGTCATCCGGCCGGCGTCGTCGATTACGAGGTTGTTGAGGATCAGGTCGCCGTGCTCGGCGTACGCCGGTGCCTCGTCCGGCAGCACGTCCAGCCGGGCCGCGCAGTAGGCCAAGGCCTCCTCGCCGACCACGCCCTCGGCCAGCCGCAGGCCCGTGCGCGCCTGCTTCGTCGTCGTGGCAGTCGGCAACGCGCCTCCGTGCGCCGGGTCCGCAGCGGCGCCGCTCGCTTCCCGCCCGGCGTCGCCGCCAGCCTCCCGGAAGTGCCTCGTCAGCTCGCCGATCAGGGCCTGCCGCCGCTCGGCGCGCTGCCCGGCGCGCAGGGGCCACGCGATCCAGCGGCGCGCGTTCCAGCCCTCGACGAGCGCCTCCGTGCGCTCGTGCTCTCCCGTCAGGCGGCTCGTCGCCGTCACCTCGCCGGCCTTCCAGTCGATCGCCTTGATGGCGCCGTCGCAGTAGGGCGAGCCGGTCACGACGCCGGGCACGTGCGGCGGGGAGCCGCCCTTGGCCGCGATCGCCCAGAACGAGGGCATCAGCCCGGCGACCCGGCTCGCGGGCGCGCGCAGCAGCAGCCGGCCGGCGAGCCGGCGCGGCGTGGAGGTCGCGTGGTAGGCGTGGCGCACGTAGAAATCCAGCCCGGCGCGGGCGTCGGCCTCGTCGAAGGCGAAGCGCGACTGCTGGTAGGAGGGCAGCACGACGGCCACGCGCGGCTCAAGCCCGGCGCCGCGCAGCAGCCGCTTGAGCGCGGGGCGCGAGTGCGTCGGGGTCTCGAACGGCACGCCGCGCGCGCGGCGGCTCTGCAGATCGGCGAGCCGGCGCGGCAGCAGCGACGAGAAGCGCAGGTCGGTGTGATCCTCGCGTGCCCCGAGGAAGTAGTGCGCCGCGTAGCGGTTCTCGATCCCCAGCAGCAGCACGCCGCCGGGCTTGAGCACCCGCTGCACCTCGGCGAGCATCGCGCGCTGGGCGGCGTCGGCGTCGCCGCTGCCGACCCCGGCCCACTCGAGCACGCCGATGATCGTGACCAGGTCGCAGAGCTCGTCGCCGACCGGCAGGCCGACCCCGTCGGTCTCGAAGGCCGTCAGGTTGTCGAGGCCCTCCGCCCGCGCGCGCGCCGCCGTCAGCGCCACCCGCACGGGCGAGCGGTCGGTCGCGAAGACGTGGTCCGCCGAGCGCGCGATGGCCGTGGCGAACGTCCCGAAGCCGCAGCCGACGTCCAGCGCGACCGGCTGCTCGCGGCCGGCGAGCAGCAGGCGCGCGAGATCGGCACGCCCCTCCCAGACCGGGTTCCCGATCGGGATCTCCAGCTCCGCGGCACGCTCGAGGATCACGCGCTCGGTACAGGCGGGCGGCTGCAGCTCGTCGAGGGCGGGGATCAGCCGCGGCACGATCTCCGCGTCGAGCGGCTGAGCGAAGTTCGCGCCCACCTTGGTGAACGCGAGCGTGCCGGGATACGGCCCTGCGTCGAAGCGGCGCCCGCAGGCCGCGCAGGCGAAGCCGTCCTCGCCGGCGGAGCGCAGCTCGCCGAGGCAAGCCGGGCAACGACGTCCTTCCCTCTCCGGCATTGGCCGCGGCAGGCTAGCTCAATCGTCGTCGCAGCGCCGGCAGCGCCTATCCTGTCGGGCGGTGACCGGCTTCCTGCGACGAGCCGGGATGGCGTTCATCGGCCAGGGGGGCCAAGCCGCGAGCAGCTTCCTGCTGACGGTCGTGGTCTCGCGCGCGGTCGCTCCCTCGATCCGGGGCGAGTTCGTCCTGCTGACGCTGATCCCGCAGATCGGCGCCTTCCTGGCGACGCTCGGCCTGCCCGGCGCGGTCATGCGCGGCGCGGCCGGAGAGCCCGAGCAGCGCCCGGCGCTGCTCGGCGTGTCGGCGATCGCGTCGCTGGCCGCCGGCCTGCTGCTGACCGCGCTGACGCCGGCGCTGATGGCGCTCACGGACTCCGACACCCCCTCGCTGCTGCTGGTCTGCGCCGGCAGCGTCTCGCTCGTCTGGCTGGTCTTCGCCTCCTGGTTCACGTTCGGCTGCGAGCGCTTCATCCTGGCCGGGGCGATCCGGATGGCGCCGATCCTCGGCGCCGTCGTGGCGATCCTGGTCCTCGACGCGCTCGGGCACACGGGGCTGGTGGCGATGTTCGCGCCCTGGGCCGGCCTGCACCTGCTGGTGGCGCTGGCCGTCGGGGCCTACCTCGTCAGCCGCCACGGCATCGAGCGGCCGCGGCGCGGCCAGGCGCTGGAGTGGATCCGCTACGGCCTGCGCTACTCGACCGTCCAGATCCTGAACATGGTCACGCTGCGCCTCGACCAGATCCTGCTCGGCTGGCTGGGCACGACGGCGGCGGTCGGCCTCTACTCGATCGGCGTCTCGCTCTCGGAGGGCCTGCTGCTGGCGACCACGGCCGTCGGCCTGGTCGTGTTCATCGACTCCGCCAAGGGCGAGCGGGCCACCCCCTTCAAGCGCAAGCTCGGCCTGACGGTGCTCGCGAGCTGCGCCGCCGCCGCCCTGCTCGCGCTCGTCGCCGGGCCGCTGGTGCAGCTGCTGTTCGGCGACCGCTACGACGCCGCCGCCCCGCTCACGCGCATCCTCGTCGTCGGCACGCCCGGCCTGGTGATCACGCGCCTGGTCACCAACCGCCTCGCCGGCGGGGGACGGCCGGGCACGGCCTCGATCTACGCGCTCGTCACCCTCGGCGTGACGGTGGTCCTCGACGTGATCCTGATCCCCTCCCACGGCGCGACCGGCGCCGCCTGGGCGTCCGCCATCGGCTACAACGCCGGCGGGCTGACGGCCGTGCTGACCCTGCGCTGGGCGACCAGGACCCGAGCGCCGGCGACCGGCGAGCCCGCGACTCAGGCCGGGGGAGCGGTCGTCTCGCCGGGCCCGGGCGCCTGACGCGAGGCCGGCGCGCCCACGGGCGGGTCTGCTTCCCGCCTCACCGGCGCGCGTAACGGCGCGGGCTCGACGAGCGCCACGCCCGCGGCGAGACGAGGCCGGCGAGCGTGCCGGCAAACGCCTCGGCGGCCGCCCGCCGTCCCCGGCGCCGCGCCACCCGCCAGGCCACGATCAGCGTCGCGCGGCGCAGCTCCACCGCCGCCGTCGCGGGCCGCGCGACGCTGCCGCGCAGCCGCAGCACGCTGGCCGCGCGCGTCGCCTCGAAGCGCCGGGGCGCGGGGCCGCGAGCCCGTGCACGTCGCGGAAGCCGACGACCCAGCCGCCCTCGAGCGCGTCGCGGACCAGCGCCAGGACCGGCGCCATGACGCCGATCGCGGCGTGCTCGACGGCCAGCGCGGGCAGCAGCTCCCGCCGCAGCACGACGTACTGGGGCGCCGCGGCCGCCAGCAGCTCGGGGTCGTCGTCCCCGAACGCGTGCAGGACCAGCGGCGCCGGCGGCGCCGCGTCCGGGAGCGCGCGCCCCACGACCGCGCCGACGCGCGACCCGTCGAAGGCCACCAGCGCCTGCTCGAGCCAGCGCGGATCGGGCCGCGTGCCCGGGAGCGTGACGGCGATCAGCTCGCGCTCGCCCGCTCGGGCCGCGGCCGCAACGCGCGACCAGTGCTCCGTGCGCGGTCCCTCCACCAGCTGCACGGCCGCGCCGGCCGCCGACAGGGCGTCGCTCGCGCTCGCGTCGCCGGGGGCGTGCGCGGGACCGAAGACCACCTGCGTGCGCGCGGCGTGGCCGTGGGCCTCGTCGCGCGGCGGCCAGCAGCCGCCGGTCGCGGCCGCCCGCTCGACCGCCCGCCAAGGCGTCGCGTCGACGACCTGCCGGGCCAGCTCCGGCGTCCACTGCCCCAGCGCAGGCCGGACCCGCGCGGCCTCTCGCCCGCCGACGAGCACGCGCAGCGTCCGCGGGGCCACGGTGGAGGCCTCGAGCGGCTCGGCCGCCTCCAACTCGACGTCGAGCAAGGGCTCCTGTATCTGGCCTGGCAACACCCCAGCTGCCTGCACGCCGCGCTCGTAGCTGAGCCGTTGGGCGGCGTTGAACAGCCGCGTCCACAGCAACCGCAGGTGCGCCCGCTCGAGCGCGCCGAGCGCCGCGCGCGTCGCGGCCCGCACGCTCGGCCGCGCCCAAGCCGCGCGCTCCAGCCCGCCGCGGCGACCGCCCAGCAGCGTCGGGTCGGCCACCAGCGGCAGGATCGCCGCGGCGGCATGCGGGTGCTGCTCCAGCAGCAGGGCGTCGCCATGGCCCTCGAGCTCCGCCGCCCGCAGGCGCCCGGCCGCGGCGAGGGCGTACTCGTGGTGGCCGCGCGCGGATGGCTCGAAGTCCAGGCGCAGCCCGGCCCCGAGCGCCCGCACCCCCCACTCCCAGTCCTCGCGGCGATAGCGCCCGAAGCGGGCGTCGAAGCCGCCGCTGCGCTCGAAGGCCGAGCGCGAGAGCGACAGGTTGCCGCTCAGCGCGCCGACGAACGTCGGCGCGACCGTGCGCCGCAGCGCGTGGAACAGGTCCTCCCACCAGAGCGCCGCGGCGGTGGCCGCCAGCGAGCGGGAGACCGGGCGCGGGGGGTACGCGCCCACCACGACGAGGTCGTCCCCTGAGCCGGCGTGGCGCTCCAGGTGGCGGCGCACGAGGTCGGGCCGCGCCACGATGTCGTCGTCGAGGAACAGCAGCAGCGGCGCCGTCGCCGCGGCGGCGCCGGCGTTGCGCGCGACCGCCGCCCCGCTGGCATGGGTGTCGATCCGCCGCAGCCGCAGCCGCCGCGCCCACTGCGGGACGATGCGGGCGTCCGCCCCGGGCGAGTCGTCGACGACCACGACCTCGAACGCCTCGGCGCCGGCGTCCTGCTCGGCGAGGGCGCCGAGACAGCGATCGAGCGCGCGCGGGCGGCCGCTGGTGGGAACGACGACCGACAGCGCCGGAGGCTCGGAGTCCAGCGCGAGGTCGCCGGACTCCCGCGCCGCCGAAAGTGCCGGAGCACCCAGGGAGGCGGGCGCGCTGGCGACCGTCGCCGGACGCGCCGCGGTCGCTACCGGCGGGTCCGCCCGCGCAGGCGATGGAGCGGCCGCTGCACCGCTCGCCGGTCGCGTGGACCTCGCCTGCGCCAGCGCCCGCCGCCAGCGCAGCGGGCCGAGCAGGCCGCCGCGCACGTAGTCCCAGGCCAGGCGCGTCTCGACCGCGTCCGCTCGCCCCGCCAGCCGCCGCTGCTGGGTCTTGCGGTACTGGGTCAGCAGCCAGAGCCAGGTCGCCGGCGCCGACAGCTCGCGGTCGCGCACGAGCAGGCGGGTCAGCGCGGCGCCCAGGCCGACGCCGTAGCCGAACACGGCGCGGTGCAGCGCCCGCCCGTCGGCGCGGTGGCGGTGGTAGATGAACGTGGCCGGGTCGTACACGACGCGCTGGCCAGCGGCGAGCATGCGGGCGATCGCGTAGGTGTCCCCGCCCGACTCGGTGGCGGTGCCCGCGTCGAGCTCGGGCGGGAAGGGCTCGGGGCCGAGCCGCTCCAGCGCCGTGCGGCGAAAGGCCATGTTCGCCCCGACCCCGAGCGCGCCGGCACCCGCGACCGGGAAGGTCGTCCAGTCGAGCTCGAGCCGCCGCAGCCCGCGCGCGAGGCTCGCCTGGCGCTCCATCCGCCGTCGGGCGGGCGTGTCCAGCAGCAGGGGAAACGCGGGCCCCGTGACCACCCCCACGGCCGGGTTGGCGAACTCCACCGGCAGCCGCGCCAGCCAGCCCTGCGAGGGCACGCAGTCGTCGTCGATGAAGGCGATCACGTCCCCGCTGCTGGCACTAATGCCCGCGTTGCGCGCGTTGTCGAGCCCGCGGCGGTCCTCGCGCACGTAATGCGCGCCGGCGGCGAGCGCCTCGGCCCGGCACTCGTGCTCGCCGGGATCGTTGTCGACGACCACGATCTCGTCCGGCGCCGGGTCGAGCCGCACCAGGCCGGCCAGCAGCTCGGCGAGGTCGTGCGGGCGGCGATGCGTGCAGACCACCACCGAGCAGCGCAGCGGCGGGGCGGCGACCTCGGCCGGCGGCTCGCCGATGCGCCCGCGCAGCCGCTCGATCAGCCGCTCGCGGGCGATCTCCCCGTCGGCCCAGCGCAGGATCGCCGCGGACGTGAGCGCCGGCGTCACGACCGGGCCGGGGCTCGGCAGCTCCACCCGCGCCACCGGTCTGCCACGGTCGAGCACCAGCACGTGCCAGCGCTCGGCGGAGCCCAGCTCGAGGCTCGGAGCGGCGTCTGCCGCGTCGACGGTCAGCGTGCCGGTCATGGGCGCAGCAGCGCGACGAAGTCGTCCAGGTCGTGGGTGCCTCGCACCTCCAGCCGCGGCAGCGACAGCAGCGAGTCCGACCAGGACGCCTGCCAGCCGGCGGTGGTGAGCCCGTACTCGTAGCCGCAGCCGGCCGCGATCGCGTGGACGGCCGCGTCGTGCAGGCCGTACGGGTAGCAGAGGGTCGTGACTGGGTGACCGAGGTGCTCCTCGAGCAGCCGCCGCGACCGAGCCAGATCGCTGGCCAGCTCCCCGGGGTCGAGCTCCACCAGCGGGCGGTGCCGCGCCGAGTGGGAGCCGAAGTCGATCCCCTCCGCGGGGAGTCGCTCGATCGTCTGCCAGTCCATCAGGGGCAACGACTCGTCGAGCGCCGCGTCCCAGACGTTCGACTGGCCGACAAGCTCGCTGACGACGAAGACCGTCGCCCGGAAGCCATAGCGGCGCAGCAGCGCCGGCACGTGCTCGACGAAGTCCGCGTAGCCATCGTCGAAGGTCAGCATGATCGGCTTGCCGGGCAGGGGCTGGCGCATGCTCGCCGCCGACCGCCACTGCTCGAAGCTGACCGAGTAGTAGCCGGCCTCGCGCAGGAACGCCAGCTGCTGCTCGAACTGCCCGGGATCGACGCGCCAGCGGCGCGTCCGCTCCGAGCCGCCGGCGGCGACGCGGTGGTACATCAACAGCGGCAGCCGCTCCGAGGCGACGACGACCTCGGGCTCGGGTCCGAGCGCCTCGACGCGTACCGCCTCCCCGGTCGGCGAGTAGCGCGTAGCCGCCTCCCGGGTCATCTCGCCCGCCTCGGCGCTCTCCAGCGAGCCGTCACGACGAGAGCGCCGACGCGGCAGCACACGGCGGCGAGCGCGCCGCCGGTAGGACTGGACGCGATAGGGCGCGGTGCGCGTCTCGTGCACGAGCTCGAACAGTCCCGTCCCGAGCACGGCCTCGCCGATCCCCTTGGCGCCGAACGGCACGTCCCAGTCGAAGCCGGGCCTTCCGGGCTCGTCGACGAGCACGTTCGCGTGCGCAGTCAGCAGCAGGCCCCCTGGCTCCAGCGCGCGGGCGATCCCACGCAGCGCTCGAACGAGCTGCGCGCGCGTGGGGGCGTAGTAGAGGACCTCGCTGCAGACCACGAGGTCGTGCCCGCCCGGGAGCTCGTCGGCGAACAGGTCGAGCTGCATGAAGGAGACGTTCGGGCAGCCGCTGCAACGGCGAGCGGCGCGAGACAGCGCGACTGTCGACACGTCGCAGGCCAACAGCGAGCCCACGTGCGGCGCGAGGCGCGTGGTGAAGGCGCCCTCCGCGCAGCCGAGCTCGAGCGCGCTGCGCACGCCCTCGGGCACGAGCGCGAGCGTCTGGTCGTACTTGCGCTGCTCGTAGTCGGAGGCATAGCTCCAGGGATCGGAGCGCGCGGTGAAGATCTGCTCGAACTGCAGCTGGGTGAGCAGCGACTCCTCCTCGGTGCCGTCGCCGCCGGCCTCGCCCCGGTCCCACAGCACCCCCGGCGCATAGACGAGCGGCCCCTCGGCCGCGCCCAGCTCGAGGATCGGCTCACCGGCGGCGCGCGCTGCCGCGAGCAGCTCGTCGCGCGCGCTCCGCGGCAGCACGGCATAGCGGGAGACGCCGGTCCCGTCCGCGCCGACCGCGCGCCGTCCGATCGCCGTCCCCTCCCCTTCCGGGGGCAGCAGCTCCGCGACGGCGCGCTGCCAGCCGGGGATGAGCGGCCGCGGTTCGCTGTCGTCCGCCCAGCGCGGCGAGGGCGCGGCGACCGGGAACCGCGCCGCCAGCACGTCGCGCAGCGTGGTCCCCGGCTGCTGCGGCGGCGCCAGGATCAGCTCGCGGACGACGGCGCGGCAGAGCTCGAAGCCGAGCTGCAGGAGCGCCGCGCGGCGCAGCTCGTGCGGCTGGATGCGACCGTCGGCCGCCGGCAGTCGCAGCGTGGTCAGCGGGACTCCCGCCAGCGCGATGCCGACCGTCGCCGCGCTGCCCTCGCAGGTCACCAGCGGCAGCGGCTCGGTCAGCTCCAGCGCGAGCGGCTCCTCGCCCACGCCGACCCGCGGCGCGGTTCCCGGCTCGGTTCGATCCGAGTAGAACCAGTCGCTGGGCCAGCTCGGCCGGCCCCAGAGCTCCTGCAGCATCAGAGCCCACCCCAGCCGGTCGTGCAGCCAGTCCTCGAAGGGCTGGTCGCGCGGCGGCTCCTCCTCCAGCAGCCGGCGCCCGGCACGGCCGACCCGGACGCGGGTGCCCGTGCGCTCCAGCTCGAGGCTGGGGTAGACGCCTCGTTCGAGGTAGGCGCGCAGCAGCGGCCACGCCAGCTCGGCGGCGATCCCGTCGGCCAGCACGCGCGACGGGACCCAGCCATCGCAGACGGGCAGCTCAACCGCGCCGAGCTCGCGCGAGCCCGCGTACACGGTGCAGAGCAGCCGGCGGATGGAGGGCTCCAGCCGCAGGGCGGGCGGCGGCTCGGCCTCGCAGTCCACGTCGACGAGCTGCCAGCTGCCCACGGTCTGAGGACGCGGACCGTCGGCGACCTCGAGCATCATGCGTTCGAGCTCGGACCGCGTCTGGAAGCCCAGCCAGCTGTCCTGCGCCCACCTGCCGAGCGCGTCGGCGAACTCGCGGCAGCGCTCGGAGAGCTCGGGCGGGAACGCCGGCCACCCCTCGGGGGCGCTCGCCCTGCCGTTCGCGACCGCGTGAAAGAGGGTGTCCGCGACCCCCTGCGGGTCGAGCGCGACCGGCCCGGAGGGCCCGATCGAGTCCAGCATCCAGCGAGGATCTCCGCCACCGGCGATCGCCAGCCCCGCGGCGTAGCAGGCGAAGTACGCACGCACCGCGATCCGAGCCGCTCGCGGGGCGCCCTCGCGGTGGGCCAGCTGGGCGGTCGCGAGCCGGTCGTCGGCGGCATGGCCGCGGTCGATCACCCGCAGGCCGTCGTCGAGCATCCGCGCTCCGTTGGCGGAGGCGGACGTCGGGCGCATGCGGTAGTAGGCGATGTAGTCCGGGATCGCGGCGAAGCGCGCGCCGGTGCGCGCCACCCGCTGCCAAAGGTCCCAGTCCTCGCAGGTGACGAGGGTCTCGTCGAACCCGCCGACCGACCGCACCAGCTCGGTGCGGATCAGGCAGGTGTGGACCGCGAAGGCGCAGGTCGTCGCGAACACGGGAAAGAGATCCTCCCCGTGCGGGGGCCGGCGCTGGCGGACCTCCCGGCCGTCCTGGTCGACGCGCACATAGCCCCCGTAGACGGCGGACACCTGCGCGCGCTCGTCGCCCACGCCCGCGAGCAGCGCCTCGAAGGCCGTCGGCACGATCCAGTCGTCGGCGTCGAGGAAGAACAGCCACGGCCGCTCCACGAGCGCGATGCCGGCGTTGCGGGCGGCGCTCACGCCTGCATTGGCCTGGCGCTGGACGCTGAAGCGCGGGTCGCCTCCCGCGTAGCGCTCGACGACCGCCGCGGTGCCGTCGCTGGAGCCGTCGTCGATCACGATCGCCTCCCAGCCCTCGTAGCTCTGGGCGACGAGCGAGTCGAGCGTCTGGGCGATGGTCGCCTCCCGGTCCCGCGCCGGGATCACCACCGAGATCAGCCCTGGTCGCTGCAAGCAACGGCATCGTAGTGACGCGTCGCGTGGCAGCGCCTCGCACCCTCGCCATGGACGACCAGCGCATGTAAAGGCGTTGTTATGAGATTGTTACCCAGAGAGCCATAAACACGGCGTTGCACCAGTCAGCGGCTGGGAGCACTCGTGCGGAAGGCTCGTATGCTGAGGGAGTTTAGAGGAAAGAACGTATGTTGATCAGGGGGGACGCGCTCGACGAGCGCGAACGATCGAGCGCTGCCACGCGCTTCCAGGAAACGCTTGTATCGAACGCGCCCGCACGTCCGCGGCCGCGTCGCCGCTTCGTGCGCAGATCCGTTCTGCAGTTCCCGACGGTGCGAGCGCCCGACCTGCGCGGCTCGCTCGCCGAGGCGGCCGAGCCCACCTCCGCACAGCGGTCGGACGCGGTGCTGCGCTACCTGCTCGCGCTCGCCGACCTCTGTTCGGCGACCGCGTCGATCGCCTTCTGCATGGTCGTGCTCGGCAACGACGGCCTCGAGATCGGCCTGCTGCTGGTGCTCCCGCTCGTGCTCGTGATCAGCAAGGTGATCGGGCTCTACGACCGCGACGAGGTCGTGCTCTCGAAGTCCACGCTCGACGAGCTGCCGGCGCTGTTCCAGCTCGCGACGCTCTACACGCTGCTCGTCTGGCTGGCCGAGGGCCACCTCATGCATGGACGCGGCCAGGTCGTCGGGCTGTGGCTCGCGCTCTTCCTGTCCGCGAGCCTCGCTCGCACCGCCGCCCGGGCGGCCGCCCGCTGGGCCACCAAGCCCGAGCGCTGCATCATCATCGGCAGCGACTCGACCTACCGCTGGCTGGCGAGGAAGTTCCTCGACACCGCGCGCCTGAACGTCGACCTCGTCGGCTGCATCTGCGTCGAGGGCGCGGGCGGCACGCCCTCTCCCGCGCTCGTCCGCGAGCGGCTCGAGGCGCTGAAGGTCGACCGGGCGATCCTGGCGCTGCGCTGGGGCACCGAGGCGGACTCCACACTCGAGCTGATCACCAACGTCAAGGCCTCCGGCTGCAAGGTCAGCCTGATGCCGCGCATGCTCGAGGTCGTCGGCTCCTCGGTCGAGTTCGACGACATCGACGGCATCCCCGTGCTCGGCGTGCGCCGCTTCGGGCTCTCGCGCTCCTCGCAGAGCATCAAGCGGGCGTTCGACTTCGTGCTGTCGCTGCTGATGCTGCTCGCCGCGGCGCCGCTGATGGCCGCGATCGCCGTGCTGATCCGGCGCGACTCGCCGGGCGGCGTGCTCTTCCGCCAGACGCGCATCGGGCGCGACGGGTCCGAGTTCCAGATGCTCAAGTTCCGCACGATGGTCGCCGACGCGGAGGCCCGCAAGGAGGAGCTGCGGCACCTCAACGAGGCGTCCGGCCTGTTCAAGATCACCAACGACCCGCGCATCACCTGCGTCGGCCGCTGGCTGCGCAAGACCTCCTTCGACGAGCTGCCCCAGCTGATCAACGTGCTGCGCGGCGAGATGAGCCTCGTCGGCCCCCGCCCGCTCGTCGTCGAGGACGACCGCCGCATCCAGGGCTGGCACCGCCGCCGCCTGCACCTCACGCCCGGCATGACCGGCCCCTGGCAGATCCTCGGCTCCTCGCGCATCCCGCTCGAGGAGATGGTCACGATCGACTACCTCTACATCGCCAACTGGCGCCTGTGGGTCGACGTCAAGATCCTGCTGCGGACGATCGGCCACTGCGCGGGCCGCAACGGCCGCTGACCCGCCGGCCGCTTGCGCAACTTCGCGCGGGCTGGGAGGTTAGGCGGTCAATGGCCCTCTCGCACTCAGCACGCACCCTTTTCTCGGCGATCGCCTTGGCGCTCGCGCTGAGCGCCGTCGGCGCCGCCGACGCGCGCGCATGCAGCTGCATTCAACGCGGCGATCTGCGCAACACGCTCGCAGCGGGCGCGCCGGCGATGGTGGGCGTGGTCGTCGGCAAGCGCTCCGTCGAGGTCACGCCGCCGCCGGAAGCGGGCTCGAGCTCGCCGCTGGAGACCCGCTACGAGTACACCGTGCGCGTCGACCGAGCCGCCAACGCGCCGCTCGGCGACCAGCTCGTCCTGGTCGGGGGCAACAACGGCGCTCTGTGCGGCTTCGAGTGGGACGTCGGTCAGCGCGTCGGCGCGTTCCTCTACCGCGACAGCCCCGGCGTCTGGAGCACCGGCTCCTGCGGCCTCGCCGACACCGCCGCGCTCGAGCGGGCCATGCGGCAGGTCCCGCAGCCCGTGCCGGCCGGGCCGCTGACGCTGCTGGCCGGAGGCCAGTTCGGCGGCACAGACCGTCTGCTGGAGCTCAACGCCCAGGGCGAGATCGTGCGCTACGGGACCGGCGGCGGCACGGTGCGGCGCCTCTCGGTCTGCCCCGGCTCGCAGCAGGCGGTCGAGCTGGTCGACCGCGACGGCGAGACGCGACTCGAGGTCCGCGACCTGCGCTCGCTGTCCGTGCTGCGCAGCGTGAGCCTGGGCCGCGTCGCGAGCGCATCGGAGACCGCCGTCGAGGTCGTCTGCGCCAGCCCCCGAGGCGAATTGATCTACGCGGCGGTCGTCGACCGCCGCGCCAAGCGCGTGCGCCTGTTCGAGGTCGATGGCGAGGTCGCCCGGGAGCTCGCGGCCCCGCAGGGCTCGGTGGTCGCGCTGAGCCCGAGCGCAGCGTACGTGGGCGGGCGCACGCGCATCAGCTTCGTGGATCTGGAAAGCGGGCGCACGCGGCGGATCGCGCGCGCCCACGGTACGCGTCTGCTCGCCGTAAGCCCGGTCGAGGAGCGCCTCGCGATCCTCGACAGGGACGGCCTGCGCGTGCGCAGCCTCACGGGCTCGCGTACCCGCTCGGCGCGCGTCCGGCGCGCCGACACGCTCGCATGGCTCGGGACGGGGCGCCTGCTGGTGGGAGGCGGCGGGGGAGCCCGGCTCTACTCCGCCCGGCTCAAGCTGCTGCGCCGCTACCCCGGCTACGTCGCCCGCGGGCACGCCCGAGTCGGCGGGCGCGTGTTCGGCGTGGACGATAGGCGCCTGGTGGCGCTCGAGCTGGGCTCGATCGGCGTGCGCTTCCTGAGTCCCTTCTCGGGCTCCGGCGCGATCGACCTCGTCGCCGTCCCCGGCACGCCCGCGCTGGCGGCCCGCTCGTCTACGACGCGCCCCTGCACCGCGCCCGCGCGATGACGATCCGCTACGAGGCCGACGGCCCGGTCGCGATCGTCACGATCGATCGGCTCGAGGTCGCCAACGCGATCGACCGGCCGACCGCGCAGGCACTCGCCGACGCGTTTCGCCGCTTCGACGCCGATCCGGCCGCGGCGGTGGCGGTGCTCACCGGCGCGGGCGGGAAGTTCTGCGCCGGTGCCGACCTGCAGGCGATGCAGGACGGCGACGGCTCGCGCGCGAGCCGCGTCGAGCCGGACGGCGACGGTCCGGTGGGACCGACGCGCATGCTGCTGACCAAGCCCGTGATCGCCGCCGTCGAGGGCCATGCCGTCGCCGGCGGGCTCGAGCTGGCGGCCTGGTGCGACCTGCGCGTGGCGGCCGAGGACGCCGTCTTCGGCGTCTACTGCCGCCGCTGGGGCATCCCGCTGATGGACGGCGGCACGATCCGGCTGGCGCGGCTGCTCGGGCACAGCCACGCCCTCGACCTGATCCTCACCGGCCGCGGCGTGAGCGGCGAGGAAGCCTTGCGGATGGGCCTGGCCAACCGCCTCGTGCCGTCCGGTGAGGCGCTCGGTGCCGCGACTGCGCTCGCGCACGAGATCGCCTCCCGCCCCCAGGCCGCCCTGCGCAGCGACCGCCTGTCCTCCTACGAGCAGTGGTCGCTCACGCTCGACGAGGCGCTCGCGGGCGAGTACCGCCATGGGATGGAGACGCTGCAGACCGGAGAGCTGTTCGAGGGCCTCGGCCGCTACGCGAGTGGCGACTGGCGTCGATCCGGGTAGCCTCGATGCCATGTGTCGCAACATCCGCACCCTCTACAACTTCGAGCCGCCCGCGACCCCTGAGGAGGTGCGCGCCGCCGCCGAGCAGTACGTCCGCAAGATCAGCGGCTTCTCCAAGCCCTCGCAGGCGAATGCCGAGGCGTTCGAGCGCGCCGCCGAGGCCGTGGCCCGAGCCTCCGCTGAGCTGCTGGACGAGCTGGTGACCACCGCTCCGCCCAAGGACCGCGAGGTCGAGGCGGCGAAGGCGCGTGCCCGCAGCGCGGAGCGCTTCGCGGCCTAGCTGACGGATCCTCCTTGCCCCACGGGCGCGGCAGCGCTAGGCTCGCCGCGCCGTCAAGGGCAACAAAGCTCACGCACTTGGACAAGTCGGTCCGAATGTCGGAGCTGCCCGCGGCATTCCGGGGTCAAGAAGGAGTGGAGACTGGTGAAGCTGGTGATCGGCATCGTCCGACCAGAGAAGGCGAACGACGTGTTGGAGTCCCTGTACCGCGCCGAGGTGCGCGGGTTCTCGGTCAGCCGAGTCCAGGGCCATGGAGGTGAGCTCGACCGCGTCGAGACCTACCGCGGCACGACCGTGAAGATGGGCCTCTCCGAGAAGGTCCGCTTCGAGATCGCCGTCTCCGACGATTTCGTCGAGCCGACGATCGACGCGCTCTGCGACGGCGGCCGGACCGGCGAGGTCGGCGACGGCAAGATCTTCGTCGTGCCGCTGGAGCGGGCGATCCGCATCCGCACGGGCGAGACCGACCATGGCGCCGTGACGCCGGTGGCCTCGTGATCGCCGCCCAGGTCAACGCCGGCGACACGGCGTGGATGCTCGCCGCGACCGCCCTCGTGCTGATGATGACGCCCGCGCTGGGCCTGTTCTACGCGGGCCTCGTGCGCTCCAAGAACACCCTCAACACGTTCATGATGTGCCTCGGCGCGATCGCGATCGCCGGCGTGATGTGGGCGCTCGTCGGCTACTCGCTGGCCTTCGACGGCGACGGCGCGATCATCGGCGGCCTGGGCCACGCCTTCCTGCAGGACGTCGGCTTCGAGCCCCGCGACGGCACGACGATCCCGCACCTGCTGTTCATGGCCTTCCAGGCGACCTTCTGCATCATCACCGTCGCGCTGGTCTCGGGCGCGGTCGTCGAGCGGATGCGCTTCGGGGCCTTCCTCGTCTTCGCGGCGCTGTGGTCGGTGCTCGTCTACGCGGTGCTCGCCCACTGGGCCTTCGGCGGCGGCTGGCTGCAGGCCGGCGGGACGCTCGACTTCGCCGGCGGCGTGCCGGTCGAGATGGGCTCCGGCTTCTCGGCGCTGGCGGCCGCGCTGGTCGTTGGCGCCCGCAAGGACTACGGGCGCCAGGCGCTGCTGCCCCACAACGCCATCTACGTGCTGCTCGGCGCCGGCCTGCTCTGGTTCGGCTGGTTCGGCTTCAACGGCGGCAGCGGCTTCTCGGCCGGCAACTCCGGCGTGCTCGCCTTCACCAACACGCTGCTGTGCCCGGCCTGCACGCTCGTCGTCTGGTTCGCGCTCGACCTGCTGCGCGGCCGCAAGGTGACGGCGATCGGCGCGGCGACGGCGATCATCGTCGGCTGCGTCGGCATCACCCCCGCGGGCGGCTTCGTCAGCCCGGGCTGGGCGATGGTGCTGGGCGCGGTCGCCGCGCTGCCGAGCTACGCGATCATCGTCTGGCGCCCGCGCACGCGCGTGGACGAGACGCTCGACGTGCTCGCCGCCCACGGCATCGCGGGCTTCACCGGCATCCTCTTCATCGGCTTCTTCGCCCAGCTGTCCTGGAACGGGGCGGCGGACGGCCTCGCTCTACGGCAACGCGGGCCAGCTCGGCTGGCAGGCGCTGGCCGCGCTCGTGACGCCGGTCTACGCGTTCGTGGCGACGTTCGTGCTGCTGCGCCTGATCGGGCTCGTGATGCCGCTGCGCGCGCCGGAGCGCGAGGAGGCGTTGGGCATGGACGTCACCCAGCACGGCGAGGAGGCCTACGCCACCGGCGAGGGCGCGATCCTGATCACGCCCGAGGCCGACGTCGAGCCGCCGGTGCCGGTGGCCCAGCCCGAGCCCGCCTGAGCGGGCTCGGCGGACGGCCGAGCGCAGGCTTGCCCCCGGAGCGGCCGGGTACCAGCCTGCAATCGTGTCCTTTCGAGCCCGAGCGCTTGACGCGCCCGCCGCCGGTCCGCCCAGGGCGCCCGCCTTGCTCATGGGCCTCGGCCTCGGCGGGTTCGTCGACGGCATCGTGCTGCACCAGATCCTCCAGTGGCATCACATGCTCACCGACACCGGCGACCATCCGAGCGACACGGTCGCCGGCCTGGAGGCCAACACGCTCGCCGACGGCTTCTTCCACCTGGCGACCTGGCTGCTCGTCGTCGCGGCGATGCTGCTGACGGTCCGCGCCTGGCAGCGACGCGAGCTGGCGCCGCCGTGGCGCGCTCACGTCGGGATGCTGCTCGCCGGCTGGGGCGTCTTCAACCTCGTCGAGGGTCTCGTCGACCACCAGTTGCTCGGCATCCACCACGTCCGCGACGACCTCGGCGCCCCGCTCGGCTGGGACCTCGCGTTCCTCGCCTCCGGCGTGCTCCTGATCGGCGTCGGCATGGCGCTGGCCCGCTCGGGGCAGCGCCTGGGACGCGCCAGGGTCAGTCGTCGCCCAGCGCGCTGATCAGCTGCTTCTTGGTCAGCTTGGTGGGTCCCGCGACGCCCTGCTCGCGCGCGCGGTCGACGAGCTCGTCTCGGGTCAGGTCGTCGAGGTCCGCGTCGTCGGCGTCGGGCGGCTCGGATCGGAGTGGCCGCTCGGCGCGCACGTTCGCGAGCGTGCGCTCGAGCGCGGCCATCAGGTCGGGCGCGGGGCTCGGCTGCTCGAGCGGCTCGGGAGCCTCGATCTTGCGGCGCTTGCGCTTGTCGTCGATGACCCGCCGCAGCCGCTCGCGGTAGCAGTCCTCGTAGCGCTCGGGCTTCCAGTCGGTCGACAGCTCCTCGATCAGCGCCACGGCGTCGTCGAGCTGCTTGCGGGTCGGCTTCTTGCCGCCGGTGGGGATCGGCTTGGTGGGGCGCACCTCGTCGTGGAAGAGCATCGTCGTGAGCGTCAGCGCGCCGTCGCGCACGCGCACGGCGGCGAGGTACTCCTTCGTGCGCAGGACGAAGCGGCCGAGCGCGATCCGCTCCGTGCGTTCCATGACCTCCGCCAGCAGCCGGTAGGCGCGTAGCGTGCCCTCGCTGTCGCCGGCCGGAAGCAGGAAGTAGGGGTGGTCGAAGTAGATCGGGTCGACCTCGGCGAGTGCCACGAAGGCCTCGATGTCGATCGTCCGCGTCTTGCGCGGCTGCACCGAGCCGAGCTCCTCGTCGGTGACGACGACCTGCTTGCCGTCGAGGTCGAAGCCGCGCGCGACCTCCTCCCACGTCACCTCGACGTCCTCCCGCTTGCAGAAGCGGCGCTGCTCGATCGGCGCCTTGTCCTTGTCGTGCAGCTGGTGGAAGTGGTAGTCGAGGTCGCGCGCGGCGCTGACGAGCCGCACCGGCACGTTGACCAGGCCGAAGCTCAGCGAGCCGTTCCAGAGCGGTCGCGGCACGCCTAGCCGCCTCCCGCCAGGCTCGCCTGGAGCGCGGCCGCGAGGTCGTCGCCGTGCTCGGGCTCCTCCTCGGCGACCAGGTCGATCTCCTCCCCGGCCGCCTTGCGCTCGAGCAGATCCAGCACCGCCTCGCGATAGCTGTCCTCGTAGGCCCTCGGGTCGAACGCCTCGGCCAGGGACTCGACCAGCTTTCCCGCCATCTCGACCTCGCGCTTGGACGGCTTGCGGCCGACGCTGGGGAGCTCGAGCTCGTCGGCGGTGACGATCTCGTCGTGGAAGCGCAGCGTGTGCAGCGCCAGCACGTCGTCCAGCGCCCGCAGCGCCACCAGGTACTCGCGGTCGTGGAAGGTGAAGCGGCCGATGCCCGCCCGGCCCGAGCGGCGCAACGCCTCCAGCAGCAGCCGGTAGGCGTCCTCGTCGTCGCCCGCGCCGACGTAATAGGTCTTCTCGTAGAAGATGGGATCGATCGCGGACGCGTCCACGAACTCGATCAGGTCGATCAGCTTCCCGCGGTCGCCGGCCGCCGCCTTGATCTCGTCTTGCTCGAGCACCACGTACTGGCCCTCCGAGACCTCGTAGCCCTTCACGACGTGCTCGTAGGGAACCTCCTTGTCCTCCTTGGGACAGACGCGACGGTGCTCGATGCGCGCGCCGTCCTTGAGGTGCACCTCGTGGAAGTGGACGGTCTTGGACTCGGTCGCCGTGTACAGCTTCACCGGGACGTTCACCAGTCCCAGGCTCACCGTCCCGTTCCAGATCGAACGTGGCGCCATGGCTACGTCCTACCCGTCCGCGCCGAGCGCCGAACCCGGCGGGACGCTCAGGAGGTTCGCTCGGCCTCGCCGGGCGGCTTCAGCACGAAGACGGCGAACGCCTGGTCGGCCTCGGTCAGCAGCCGGCCGCAGTGCGCGACGACGTCGCGCCCGAGCGCCTCCTCCACGACGCCGCACAGCTCGGGCGCGATCGCGTCCTGCACGCCTTCCCAGAGCTGGCGCACGAGGTCGTCCCGCCGGTGGCGCACGAGCGTGTGCGCGACCGTCGTCATGGCCTCCTCGACGACCGTCACCACGTAGCGATCGTCGAGGAGGTACGTCTTGGCGCGCGTCGGGCCGCGCCCGTGGTGGCGCTTGTAGAGCGCCACCACGCCGCGCGTGATCTGCTCGAGCTGCGGGCCGGCGCTGCCCTCCTGGGCAGGCGCCGGCGCACCCGTGGCGATCTCCATGAGTCCGCCGTCCTCCACAGGCTCAGCGTCCCGCGTCGCCCTCGGTGTCGATCCGCTCCTTGCGGACCTCCTCCGAGACCTGCTGCTCGTCGGTGACGGTGTCGACGTCGAGGCGCACGCGCTCCTTGGGCACCGCGCGCTTCTCGGTCACGACCTCCTCCTCGTGCAGCACGACCTCGTGCTCCTCCTCGGAGATCTCGGGGCCGCTGGTGGCGGCGTCGACGTTCGCGTCGGTGATCGGCTCGCGCTCGACGCGCACCTCCTCGCGCTGCACCGGCACGGTCTGCTGCACCTGCTCGGTGACGACGTACTTGCGCAGGCGCGCCCGGCCGCGCTCGCGCTGGCGGGTGCCCACCCGCAGCTCCTCCTCGGAGCGCGTCATGGCGTCGTCGGTCGTGGGGCCACTGGTGTCGCGGCCGACGCTGTCGCCGTTGGACTGATCGCGATCGCCCTCGGGCAGGCCACTGTCGGAGCGCGACTCGCCGTACTCGATGCCGTAGTGGGCGTACAGCGTCGACTCCTCGTCCTGCGAGAGCTCGCCCTCCGGCTCGATGCTCGGGGCGTCCTTGACCGCGTCCTTGCTATACCGCACGCGCACGTCCTCGCCGTCGGGCGCGGCGCCGGCGAGCGGCACGAACGAGGACTTGCGGCCGAACAGGCCGGTGTGCACGAGCGCCCACTCGGGCTGCCCGGTCTGCTCGTCGAGGTAGATCTCGTCCAGGGTCCCGATCTTCTCCCCGTCGGCGTCGACTATCGTCCTGCCCGTCCAGCCATAGGCCTCCGTCATCTGCGTTCCGCTTTCCATCTGGGCCTCTCCTGTCGAATACGGAGGCGGCGCCTCCGCCGATTGCATGCTTGGACAGGCGAGGGCCCCGAGAAGTTACGTCGGCCTCGAATTGGGCATCAGCGCTGGGTGATCGAGGGTTCGCCGAGCGCGACGATCGTGTCGCCGGCTGGCGACGACCCGGACCGCGAGCTCGTGCGGCGAGCTCGCGCCGGGCAGACCGCGGCCTTCGGCGAGCTGGTCGAGCGCCACGGGGACGTCGTCTACCGGGTGGCCGCGCGCGTGGTCGGGCCGCACGAGGCCGAGGACGTGTCCCAGGACGCCTTCCTGCGGGCGTTCCACCGCCTCGACCGCTTCCGTGGCGAGGCCCGGTTCCGCGCCTGGCTGCTCCAGATCGCCCACAACACGGCACTCAACGCGCTCACCCGGCGCCGGCCGGAGCCGGCTGGCGCCGCGGAGGACGTGACCCGGGTAGCTCCGCTGCCGGCCGCGGAGCGCCAGCCGGCGAGCCGGCTCGAGGACAGCGAGCGTCGCGATCGCCTCGGGACCAAGCTGCGCCAGCTGCGTCCCGAGCATCGCGTCGTGCTCGTCCTGCGCGACCTCGAGGGGCTGCCCTACGGCGAGATCGCCGCGGTGACCGAGACGCCCGTCGGCACCGTCAAGGGCCGCCTTCACCGCGCCCGGACCGAGCTGATCGACATCCTGCGTCACAACACCTACGACTGGGAGCTGCCCCGGTGAACGACGACGAGCCCGAGCGGCGGGCGCCGGCGGAGCGGCGCCTCGACGAGCACCTCGCGGTGCTGCGCGCCTCCCCGCCGCAGCCCGGGCAAGAGCTCGCGCCGCGGGTGCTGCGCGACGCGCGCTGGCAGCGCGTCGTGCGTGCCCCGCTGCGCGTTGCGGGCATGATCGCGGCCGCGGCGATCGACGGGCTGGCGGGACTGATCGGCGGGCGGCGGCGGTGAGCGCGCTGCCGGTGGGGGCCGCGATCCTCGACCAGGCGGCCGAAGCGCTCGGCGGCTTCCTGCCACGGCTCGGCGGCGGGCTGGTGCTGCTGCTCGTCGGCCTGATCGCGGCCAGGCTGATCGGGCGCATCCTCGCCCGCGTCCTGCGGGCGGGCGGCGTCGACTCCCTGGCCGAGCGCCTGGGAGCCAGCCAGGTCACCGAGCGCGCGGGACTGGGACGCTCCTTCAGCACCCTGATCGGCAGGGCGGTCCGCATCGGCCTGACGCTGATCGTGATCTTCGCCGCGCTGTCGCTGCTCGGCTTGCAGTTCCTGAGCGAGTCGCTCAACTCGGCGGTGCTGTTCCTGCCGAACCTCGCCGTCGCCGCGCTGCTGCTGCTGGTCGGCATCGTGCTCGGGGGCCTTGTCCGAGAGCGGGTGGACCGCCTCGTCCGCCAGATGGACCTGCCCGTGTCGCTCGGACTGGCGGCCCAGGTCTCGGTCGTCGCCATCTTCGCGATCACCGCGGCCGCGCAGGTCGCCGTCGCGACGGCGATCCTGATGGTCCTGGTGGGGATCCTGCTGACGGGTGTCGTGACGACCCTCGCGCTCGCATTCGGCCTCGGCGGCCGCGACCTCGCCCGCGAGTTGAACGCCGGCCGCTACCTGCGCGGGGCGTACCAGCCGGGACAGACCATCAGCGTCGGCGAGCTGCGAGGGGAGATCGTCATGATTGAGACCGCCACCACGGTGCTGCGCACCGATGCACAGGAGACCGTTCGCGTGCCCAACCACCTGCTGTTCGGATCGATCGTCACCCTCCATGGCCCGTCCGCGGCGGAGCCGTCCCGATGACGCCACGCCGGATGATCGTGGCGCTGCTCGTCGCGACGGCCCTCGCGCTGGCGCCGTCGCCCGCCGCTGCGCAAACCGCGACGACGGTCCTCGACGAGGCCGTCGACGCGCTGCGCGACGACCCCGTCTACGTCGACTCCGCCGCCGAGCGGTCGCTCGACGAGCGGCAGGCCGAGCGGCTGCGCGAGCGGATCCGGAGCTCGGCGGGCGCGCCGACGTACGTCGCGGTGCTGCCCGACAGCGCGCGCGACGCGGCCGGTGGGGACGCCGGCGGCGCCCTGCGCGAGCTGGCGCTCGGCGTCGGCCGCCCGGGCGTGTACGCAGCGGTGATCGGGGACTCCTTCCGGGCGGGCTCCACGGAGGGCGTGCTCCCCGCCGGCGAGGCCGGCAGGCTTGCCGAGGAGGCCCTCGACGCCCGCCGCGACGACGGGACCTTCGCGGTGCTGAGCGACTTCGTGAGCCGGATCGGCGCGGCGCGGCGCGGCGAGTCCGGTGGCGGACGCGACGATGGCGGGGGCGGTGGCTTCCCCTGGGTGCTGGTGGTGCTGCTCGGGCTCCCGGCGCTGCTGCTGGGCGCGCGGGCGCGACGGCGCCGGCGCGAGCAGCGCGAGCAGCTGGCGGAGGTCAAGGAGTTCGCGCGCGACGACCTCGTCGCACTCGGACAGGACATCCAGCGCCTCGACCTCGACGTCGAGATGCCGAACGTCGACCCGGCGGCACGCGAGCACTACGGGCGCGCGATCGCGTGCTACGACAAAGCCAACGAGCGCTGGACGCGCGCGCAGCGGGTCGAGGACCTGGAGGGCGTCTCCTCGCTGCTCGAGGAGGGTCGCTACGAGATCGTGGCCGCGAGCGCGCGGCTGGAGGGCAAGCCCGAGCCCGAGCGGCGGCCGCCGTGCTTCTTCGATCCCCGCCACGGCCCCTCCACGACCGACGTCGAATGGGCCCCGCCGGGCGGGGCGCCGCGGCCCGTGCCGGTGTGCGCGGCCGACGCCCAGCGGATCGCGGACGGGCTCGACCCCCAGGCCCGCGAGGTGGCGGTCGGCGGTCAGATGACGCCCTACTGGAACGCCGGCCCGGCCTACCTGCCCTGGGCCGGCGGCTTCTTCGGCGGCGGGCTGCTGCCCGGCCTGTTCATCGGCTCGATGCTGGGCGGCGGCTTCGGGATGATGGGGCCGTACGCTGGCGACGCGATGGCCGGCGACGTCGGCGACGGGGACTTCGGAGATTTCGGAGGGGGCGGCTTCGGGGACTTCGGCGGCGGCGACTTCGGCGGCGGCGGGGACTTCTGAGCCGAGCAGCGCCTCGGCGCTGTCACGTCACCCGAACAGCAGGGCCGGATCGGGTTCTCGCGGCACGAAGTAGTAACAGCCGTCGACCGGTTCGACGACCCCGCTGGCCGGGTCCATCAGCGCGTCCCGCCGACCCATGAAGCCGCCCGGCAGCAACCATTGGTTGTTGATGTACTCGAAGCCGCCGCGCTGGATGTCGGCTTGGAAGCACAGGAACGCCATGTCCTCGGTGTCGGGCTGAACGCAGCCGGCGACGCGATAGCTGCGCCGCAGCACGCGGACGTCGCGCGGCACGACTGCCGCTCCAAACTGGGTCTCCGCCCGCCCGCGCGGGTTCGCGTGCCGCACATGCGACTCCGGGACGGCCAGCGCCGCCTCCCCACGATCCGGCTCGCGCCCGAGCCGCCTCTGGTCTGCGACGACCTCGCCGCTGTCGCGAGCACGGCCGATCGCGCGATCGCGGGCGTCGTCGCCCTGGTGTCGCACGCCGTCTCGATCGACGACGGAGAAGTCGTCCGACCGCCAACGCCGGAGATGCAGCCGGTAGCGGCGATAGACGAGATAGGTGCCTCCCGCGTAGGCGGGATGCTCGCCGTTCGCCTCGCCGACGAAGACATGGTCCCGGTAACGCTCCCGATGCGCGGCCCTGAGGTCCTGGAGGTTGCTGAGCCCGTCGACGTACCCGAGCGCGGTCCGTCCGTCCGGCGGGTGAAAGCAGTGGATCCGGTCGCGGACGATCAGGCCCCCGGATCGGGCCAGCCGCTCGATCCGAGCGACCGCCGCGGCGCTCGCACGCTCGACCAGGACGAGCAGGTCGGATTCGTTGGCCGCGATCCGCTCCAGCGTCGAGACCGCCGGCCAGCGCTCGTCCCCGCGGATCCGCGGCCGGCGCAGGCAGCGGGGCGGCGGCCGGGCGATGCCGAAGCGCGAGGGCGCACCGGGGAGATCGCGCCCGAAGCTGAGGGCGCCGCGAAAGAAGCGCGCGGAGACGCCGACCAGCGCCGCCCCCGCGTGCACCTCCTCGCTCAACTCGTCGAACAAGGCTCCGACCGCGCCTATCGCGTCCTCTCGCCGCGACGCGGCGACGTCGAGCTTCACCACCGCGGCATGCGGCCGACGCGGCGCGTCGATCAGCGTCAGCCACACGGGCGGCGTGGCGGACGTGGGGCCTACGGGCCGCCGGTCAGGATCGGCCCGGATAGGCGAACTCAAGCTCGCTATTCCCGGCCATGATCGGTCCCGTCACGGTGACGGCGTTCATCGTCACCTTCTGCGGCAGGATCGAGCCGGGTACGGCGGCGCTGAACTCGTACTCGTAGGACTCCGCGCCGGACCCGGACGCCCCGAGCGTGCGATCGCCCTCGGAGGGCCGTCCGTTGCGTCCGAACTCACCCAGGGCGAACCAGCGCACCCGCACCTCCTCGTCGGCCTGGTTGGTCAGGCGCCAGCGGGAGCTGAGCACGCCTTCCTGCGAGATCGAGTGCTCGAGCAACTCGACGTCGAGCGACGCGTAGTCGTAGAGCTCCATCTCCTGGTGGGTGATGGTGAACACCTTCCGCTCGGGGTGCTCGATGTCGTAGAAGTCCAGCGGCTTGTCGGTGGCCAGGACGACCTTCTTCGAATAGGGCGGCCACTCGACCTCCTTCACCTCCTGCGCGAGCGGCTCCTTGCTGAAGCAGCTGTAGCCGTGGTCCATGAACTCGATGAGGAAGTAGAGGTCGTTTGCCGCAGAAGCGGGAAAGAAGCTCGCGCCCTGCTCGAGCTCGGCGCGGTCGGCCTGGCTCTTCATCACCAGGGTCGAGTCACGGGTCGGGTTGTAGCGCAAGCGCATCAGGCCCATGTTCGGGTCGTGGGCGTAGTAGGCCCCATGGCGCCAGTTGAGGTGACGCCGGTCCAACGCGATCGGGAGGACCCGGGCCTGCACCGCCGCCCTGACGTTGACCTCGAAGTCGATCTCGCCCTCGGCGGCGATCATCCGCGCATTGCAGTTCCCGCCACCCAGAGCATCGAAGTCGCCCTCCTCGGGCGCCATCCCGGCGGGATCGATCCCGACCTCGATCTCCGGCCCGGAGAGCGAGACCGACCCCGCTCCGGCCTTGGCGTTCACACGCGAGCGGACGCGCACGGTCTCCGTGCCCTCGGGTACGACCAGGAGCCGTCCCGAGTGCGGATCGAAGTCGGTCCGAGCGCTGCCGCCGCTGACTTCGACCTCCAGGCCCTGCGCCTCGCCCACTTCGGCGCTACGCCGCAGTCCCTCGCCCGGCAGCCAGACGCGGGACTCGACGACGTACGTGCCGCCAACGCGTTCGACGACCCGATTGCGCAGCTCGGCTCCGCCACCGGACGCAGCGGCGTCTAGGACGTGTGCCACATCATTGCCGTCGGCCATGTCTCATCCCCCAATGGCTCTGGATCACTCCTGGCCGCCCACCCTATACCGCTTCGCGCCCTCGAGGGGAGCGTCTTCTGACGCGCGGAGCAGCTGTTTGAGGGTGCCGGCTCAGGGTCTCTCCCCGATGATCCGTCGCCGCCGCGGAGGCAGGATCGGAGCATGCTCCTTCACCACGCACCAGACCACGACGTCCAGCCCACCACGAGCGCTCGGTCCAGGTTCGGCACCGCCAGGACGGGCTCCCTGCTTCTTCCTCGGCTCGCTCGGCCTGATCGCGCTGCACGTCGCCGACGACTCGTTCCTGCAACCGCAGCCGGGCACCTCCGCCGGCGACCACCTGATCAGCGGCTTGGTGCCGATCGGCCTCCTGGCGCTCGCCGCGGTCGTGTACGGGCGCCTGCGCGGGGGCGCTCGCGCCGTGACCGCCCTGCTGGCTGGAGCGTTCGGCGTCGTCGTCGGCTCCGAGGCCATCGCCTACACCGCGAGGGTCGGTCCTTCCGGGGACGACTACACCGGCCTGCTGGCCATTCCCGCCGGACTCGCGCTGATCGGCCTGGGCCTGCTGACGCTCTGGCGCACCCGCCGGTTCGAGGGGAGCATCCTGCGCAAGGGAGCTCGGCGAACGGCCTGGGCGATCGCCGCCTACGCGGTCGTCACGTTCCTCGTCGTCCCGATCGGCGGGGCCTACGTCTTCACCCACGTGGCTCGGACGCCAGTGACCGACATCGACCTCGGCAGCGACCACGTCGAGAGCGTCTCGTTCGCCACCAGCGACGGTCTGACGCTCGAGGGCTCCTACGTGCCGTCCCGCAACGGCGCCGCCGTGATCGTGGCCTTCGGCCGCAAGGGCTCCCAGCGGCAGGCCCGCATGCTGGTGCGGCACGGCTACGGCGTGCTGATCTTCGATCGCCGTGGCGAGGGCGAGAGCGACGGCGACCCGAACTCCTACGCCTGGAACGACGGCGAGAAGGACCTGAACGCGGCGGTCGAGTTCGTCCAGGCTCGGCCGGACGTCCAGCGCGGGCGCATCGGCGCGCTCGGGCTGTCGGTCGGCGGGGAGACGCTGCTGCAGACGGCCGCTCACAACGACGCGCTGCGCGCCGTCGTGTCCGAGGGCGCCAGCACCCGCTCGAGCGGCGAGCTCGCCAGCGTTCCCGGCACCGATCGGCTCGTCATCTTCGGCACCGCGGTGACCACCCTCGGCACGGCCGTCTTCTCGGACTCCACCCCGCCCCCGCACCTGATCGACCTCGTGGACGAGATCGCGCCGCGGGCCGTCTTCCTGATCTACTCGCACGACGGCACGGCCGGCGAGGAGCGCCGGTTCAATCCCGCCTTCTACCGCGTGGCGGGAGAGCCGAAGCAGATCTGGGAGGTTCCCGAGTCCAAGCACGTCGGCGGGATCGCCGCGCGCCCCCGCACGTACGAGCGGCGCGTGACCCGCTTCTTCGACCGCCACCTGCTGGGCGAGGAGGGCTAGCCGATCATCGTCATCAGCCCGCGAGCCGGTTGCGCAGCATCTCCTTGCCCTGCTCGGCGCCCTTGCGGCTCTCGCCCTGGGCGCGCTTGAAGAACTCCGCGAGGTCCGAGTCGCCGGCGCGCTCGGCATCCTGGATGTAGGTGTCCAGGCGCAGCACGTTGCTCAGGCACTGCTCGACGAACCAGATGATGTTGTAGTCCTTGTCCTTGGTACCGGTAACCGTCCCGGCCTCTTCGGTGGTCATAGCTCACTCCTCGATCGAGAACCCTCTAAGAGGTCAGTTCCCAGCTGACGACTGGTTAACCGCGAAGGGCACGTGCGCCGTGGCGACCGCGCTCCGATGAAGAAGCGGGTGACGGCGTTCGCGCCCGGCCGGGTCAACCTGATCGGCGAGCACACCGACTACAACGAGGGCCTCGGCCTGCCGTTCGCCATCGAGCGCGGCGTGACCGTGACCGCCACGGCACTCGAGGGCGACTCGTTCGAGGCGTTCGCTCGCGACCTCGGCGAGCACGACCGCTTCGAGGCCGCCGCCCCGCCGCCCGCCGCCGGGTGGCGCGCGTACGCGCGCGGAGTGGCCGCCGAGCTGCGCGCCGAGGGCCTGCTGCTGCGACCGGCGCGGCTCGAGATCGCCGGCACGATCGAGCGGGGGTCGGGGCTCTCGTCCTCGGCCGCGCTCGAGGTGGCGCTCTGCCTGGCCATGCTGGGGCTGGCGGGAGCCGCCGGGGACGTCGACCGGCTGCGCTTGGCCAGACTCTGCTCGCGCGTCGAGAACGAGTGGGTGGGCGCGCGCACCGGCGTGCTGGATCAGCTCGCCTCGCTCTGCGGCCGGGCCGAGCACGCGCTGCTGATCGACTTCCGCTCGCTCGCGGTCGAGCCGGTGCCGCTGCGCGCCAGCGGCTGGACGTTCGTGACCGTCGACTCGGGCGAGCGCCACTCCCACGCCGGCTCGGGCTACAACGAGCGACGCGAGCAGTGTGCGGCGGCGTGCAAGGCGCTCGGCGCGCGGTCGCTGCGGGAGGTCGAGGCCGGCGACCTCGATCGGCTGCCGGAGCCCCTGCGCCGCCGCGCCCGCCACGTGCTGGAGGAGAACCGGCGCGTCGAGCAAGCGGTCGCGGCCCTGCGCGCGCACGACCTCGGCGAGGTCGCGCGCCTGCTCGACGCCTCGCACGCGAGCCTGCGCGACCTCTACGAGGCCTCGACGCCGGCGGTCGAGCGGACCGTCGCCGAGCTGCGCGCGGCCGGGGCGGCGGGAGCGCGCATGGTCGGCGGCGGCTTCGGCGGGCACGTGCTCGGGCTGCTGGCGCTGGGGGTCGCGCCGCCGCCCGGGGCGACTGTCGTGACGCCGAGCGACGGGGCCCGGCTGCTCGACTCCTAGCCAGGACGCGTCCGCCGCGGCGACCCCGTCGCGCCGGCGTACGCGCTTGCGGGCTAGCCTGAGGCCCGCAACGAATCCGAGGCAGGAGGCGCCATGATCAGCAAGCTCGACTTTGTCGGCATCCCGTCCCGGGACGCCGAGCGCTCGCGGACCTTCTACGTCGAGACGCTCGGGCTGCGAGCGGACGAGCGCTCGCGATTCGAGTTCTGGGTGGGCGAGACCTGCTTCGGGATCTGGGAGCCCGAGAGGTTCGGCATGCAGTTCGCCCCGCAGAAGAACGCCCATCCGGCCCTCCACGTCGACGACGTCCAGGCGAGGCGCGCCGAGCTCGAGGCCAAGGGCGTGGAATTCGCCGGCGACGTCATGGACACCGGGGTCTGCCACATGGCCTTCTTCACCGACCCGGACGGCAACGACCTGATGCTCCATCACCGCTACGCGCCCCACGAGTAGGGCGCGCCGCGAGTGCCGCCCGGCGCCCGCGGGTATCCGGGTCAGATGAAGCTCGGCTACTTCCTCGCCTGTGAGGAGTTCGGCCCCCACGAGCTGGTCGCGCAGGCGCGCGCCGCCGAGGAGGCCGGCTTCCACGGGCTCTGGATCTCCGACCACTACCACCCCTGGAACCACGAGCAGGGCGAGTCCCCGTTCGTCTGGAGCGTGATCGGGGCGCTCGCGGGCGCTGGGGTGCGGCTGCCGGTCGCGACCGCGGTCACCTGCCCGACGGTGCGCACCCACCCGGCGGTGATCGCCCAGGCCGCCGCCACCTCGGCGGCGCTGCTGGAGGGCCGCTTCGTGTTCGGCGTCGGCAGCGGCGAGGCGCTCAACGAGCACATCCTCGGCAGCGGCTGGCCGCAGGCAAGCGTGCGGCTGGAGAT
Organism: uncultured Thermoleophilaceae bacterium; assembly: GCA_963734165.1. Taxonomy (GTDB): domain Bacteria; phylum Actinomycetota; class Thermoleophilia; order Solirubrobacterales; family Thermoleophilaceae; genus JACVRW01. The sequence goes on from CAVTFZ010000001.1 coordinate 554,967, forward strand.
GCTCGCGGAGGCGATCGAGGTCATCCGGGCGCTCTGGACCGGCGAGACGGTCAGCCACCGCGGCCGCCACTACCGCGTCGAGCACGCCAAGCTGTTCACCCTGCCCGACGAGCCGCCGCCGATCTACGTCTCCGGCTTCGGCCCCAAGTCCGTCGACCTCGCGGCCCGCATCGGCGACGGCTACATCACCACCTCGCCCGACACCGAGCTGATCGAGCGCTTCAAGGCCGGCGGCGGAGCCGGCAAGCCGATCCAGGCCGGCACCAAGGTCTGCTACGGCCCCTCCGCCGACGAGGCGCGACGCACCGTGCACCGCATCTGGCCCAACGAGCGACTACCCGGCGAGCTCGCCCAGGTCCTGCCCACGCCCGAGCACTTCCAGCAGGCCTCCCAGCTGGTCACCGAGGAGATGATCGGCAAGGTCGTCCCCTGCGGCCCCGACCTCGACGAGCACCTCGCCACCTTCCGCGAGTACGCCGAGGCCGGCGTCGACGAGCTCTACGTCCAGCAGATCGGCGACAACCACGACGAGTTCTTCGACGTCTACGCCCGCGAGGTGCTCCCGCAGTTCGGCTGAGCCAGGCGAGCGGCGGTCCGAGCGGCACGGGTGGGGCGCCGCGGCGCCCCACCCGCTCTAGGCAGTCCGTTGCCTCATTCAGGCAGTCCGTTGCCCAGCTAGTAAGGCAGAGTCCGTTGCCTTACGGTCATGGTACTCTACAGAGGACCGCCGTACAACCGTTGCCGAAAGGATCCTTCTGTATGGCTCTCATGGAGCATCCCCTCGAAGACGCAGTTCCCGGGCCGCGGCCAAGTCCCTCGGGCCTACCACATGATCACCGTCGACAACGAGAACGACGGGCGCCGCATCACGCTCGCGGCGAGCGCCGCCGAGAAGATCGGCGACATCGTCGGAGAGCTGTACGAGCGCCTCGGACGCGAGCGCTTCGACGGCGACCGGCTGCGCTGGGAGTCCGACGACGAGGAGGTGGCCTCGTTCGCCGAGCTGACGCTGCAGGAGTACTTCGAGCTCGGCAACTGCCCGCGTCTGCACTGGGTCTTCGTCGGCGCGACGGGTGGCGACTGCCCACCGAGGAGGAGCGCATGATCGTCATCCCCGCGAACTGCTGGCAGACCATGATCGAGCGCTTCGCGAGCGTCGCCCGCCTGCCCGAGTGCGTCGCCTTCCTCGACGGGGTGGCGCTGGGACCGGAGCCGGTGCACGGAGGCGTGGTCACGACCGTGACGCTGCCCGACGCGGATCAGCAGCGTGGCGGTTGGTGGATCGACGCCGAGCGCATGAGCGACGCCGGGCAGCACCTGCGGGCACACAGGCTCGTGCGACTGGCCCAGGTGCACACGCACCCGGGACCGTGGACGGGCCACAGCGAGCTCGACGACGCCCTCGCCTACTCGCAGCGGATCGGGACGATCTCGATCGTGCTGCCCTCGCACGCCCTGACCCATCCGGGACTCGGCGACGCGAGCGTCCACCGGCGAGAGCCCGACGGTTGGCGCGAGCTGCAGACCGAGGAGATCGGTCGCTACGTCAAGGTCGTGCCCTCGGTCCTCGACCACCGGCCAGCGGAGGTGAACGTCTAAGAGCCCCCTCTCAGACGTAGCGCTCGACGGTCGTCTCGCCGTCGACGCGGCGGAGCTTGTACCCGTGCGGGAACTGGGCGCGGTTCTGGAAGTCGGCCTGGTGGGAGACCACGATCACGCGCTTGAGCAGGCCGGCGAGGCGCCGCAGCTCGTCGATCATGTCGCCCCGCCGCTGCTCGTCCAGGCTCCCGAAGCCCTCGTCGATGATCAGGGACTCGACGCGCTGCCGGCCGCTGCCGTAGGCGCCGATGGCCGCCGCCATCGCGACGCAGACCCGGAACTTCTCCGAGCCCGAGAGGAAGGCGGCGTCCGTGCGCTCCCCGCCCGCGTTGAAGTCGCGCGCGTAGACGCTGAGCTCGTCGCGGCCACGCTGCTCGGCGAAGCGGATCTCCAGCTGTAGCGCGCCGCCCGTGAGCGTCACGAGCGTCTCGTTGGCGAGCGTCTCGAGCGCGCGGGTGGCGTCGAGCAGCAGCTGGCCCTGGAGCCCCTGGCGGCCGAGCAGCTGCACCATGCGGTTGGCCAGGCGAGCCTGCCGGCTCGTGCGGCCCTGCTCCTCCTGCTTGGCGGCGCGCGCCTGCTCTCGCTCGTTCAACGCCGCCACCTCCAGCCGGGCGTCGGCGAGCGCGCGCTCGGTGGCGGCGGCCTTGTCGCGCGCGGCGTCCAGCGCCTCCTCCGCCGACGAGACGCTCACCCGCTGCGCCCGCGGCAGCGCCTTCAGCTGCGCGGTCAGCTCGTCGACGCCCGCCCGCAACGTGGCCAGCTGGCCCTCGGCCCGTTCGAGGGCGGGGAGCTTGGCCGCGGCGCCGGCCAGGGCGGCGCGGCGCGCGTCGAAGGCCTCGAGCACGCCGTCCCGGCCGTCGTGGGCGCGATCGGTCCACTCCGACGGCACGTCGGCGAGCAGCACGGCGGCCTGCTGGTGCTGCGCGGCGGCCTCGATCTGGGCCGGCTCGAGCATCCGCTCCAGCTCGGCGTGGTTCTTCACCGCGTCGGCATGGGCTTGCACGGCGAGGCTGGCCGCTCCCTCGGCCTGCGCGGCAGCCCGCCTGGCGTCGGCGACCCGCTCGTTCAGCTCGTCGAGCTCGGCCTCCAGCTCGTCGAACGTCGACCTGAGGCCGTGGGCGTCCGCGGTCTTGAAGACGCGCTGACGAGGATCCTTCCAGCGCTTGAACGCCGCGGCGCGCACGGCCTTCGCCGCGGCGGCCCGCGCTCGCTCGAGCCTCCGCTCGGCGCCCTGCGCCTCGGTGCGACGCGCCTCGGCCAGGCGATGCTGCTCCGCCGCCCGATCGCGCGCGCTCGCCGCCGCGGCCGCGTCGTCAGCCAGGGCCGCATGCCGCTCGCGCGCCTCGGCCACCGCGCGCTTGGCGCTCTTGACCTCGCCCTTCGCGCGCTTCAGCTCGGCGGCGCGGTGCTTGGCGTCGACCGGCTGCCCGCAGCGCGAGCAGATCGCCTCGTCGCCCGCGGCGTGGCGCTCCTCCAGCTGCCTGCGCGCCTCCCCCAGCTCGGCTTCGCGCGCCGCCAGCGACGCCGCGGCCGTGTCCCTGGTGGCGGCCGCCTTGGAAGCCGCGGCTTCGAGGTCGCGGACCTGCGCGGCCAGCCGCTTCAGCTCCGCGTTCAGCTCCGGGACCGTCCCGGTGGCCTGCACCTCCGCCTCGGCCTCGGCCTGCTCGACGCGCTGATCGACGACGACGCCGATCGCCGGCAGCGCGCTCGCGAGCGCCGCCGCCTTGGCGGCGCACTCGTCGGCCTCACGGCTCGCTGCCACGGCGGCGGCGCGCGCCTCGCCGGCCGCGCGCTCGAGCCGCTCGAGGTCTACCTGCTCGCCGGCGCGTCGCAGCTCGTCGGCCGTCTCCTCGATGTGCCGCGCCGCCGCCAGCGCCTCGACGCCGCCGTGCAGCTTCTCGCGGACCGCCGTGAGCAGCTCGTGCTCGCTCGCCTCGACGCGAATCCCCTCCGCGTCGACGACCAGCGGCTCGATCGAGGCGGCCTCACCCCGGGTCTGGTCCAGGCGCGCGACGAGCTCGCCGTGGCGTCGCGCGCCGCTGACGACCTCGATCTGAGCCTCGACCGCCCGCCCGCAGCGCTGGTGCTGCTTCTCGAGCCCCTTCACCTGGGCGGCGGCGGCCTTGCGCTCCTCGTCCTGGACGGGCTCGAGGCCCTCCAGCTCCTCGTCGAGCCGGCGCCGGCGCCCGGCCAGCTCGCTGCTGTAGGTCTGCGCGAGCTGCTCCAGCTGCTGGTAGCTGGACAGGTCGACCAGCTGCGCGAGCACCTCGAACCGCCCCTTGGCGCCGGATCGGATCAGCGAGTCGCTGCCCTCCTGCAGCAGCAGGACGGAGTGGGTGAAGGCCGCGTAGCTGAGCGCGACCAGCTCGTCGCGCCAGCGTCCGAAGCCCGCCTCCGCGGAGGTGCCGGGGACCTCCTTCCACGAGCCGCCCTCCCAGCATTGAGCCTGGCGCTTCAGAGCACCGCGGCGGCGCAGCGAGCGCTCGACGCGGTACCGGCGACCTTCGAGCTCGAAGACGAAGGCCGCCTTGGCACCGTCGGCGCCGTGGCTGATCAACCGCTGGGAGTCCTGCCGACCCCCGCGGTGCACCCCGTACAGCGTCCACGTGATCCCGTCGAAGATCGCGCTCTTGCCGGCGCCGTTGTCGCCGGACACCGACCACAGCTTCGCCCCGTCGAAGTCGAACACCACCGGCGTGCCGTCCGGACGCCGGTGGGAGAGGAAGTTGGTGAGCTCGACCCGTACCGGGATCACGCGGATTCCTGTGCGGCGAGCAGGCGATCGGCCAGGGTCAGCAGATCCTCACGGTCGGGGTCGTCGTCGGCGAGCTCGGCCTCGAGGAAGCCGCGCAGCGTGCCGGCCACGTCGACCCGGTCGATCCCGCCGGTCACCAGCGACGGCGCGGGATCGTCGAGCCTGATGATCTGGGGCGTGTCGTGCAGCCTCGGAAACCGCCGCCGGGCCGCGGCCAGCCACTCGCTCGGGCTGTCCGCGGGCCGAGCCGCATGACCAACTTCACGATCGTCCGCTGCGGCTGGTCGAGCTGCTCGGCCTGCTCGTCGAGGTCGGCTAGCGAGCCGACCTCCAGCTGGCGCAGCGGCGTGGCGTCCAGCGCGAGCGCGGTGACGCTGGCGCCCGAGGAATCGAGCTCCACGAGCAGCGTCTCCCGCTCCTCGTCGCGCTCGCCGAAGTCCATCCGCTCGAGCGCGCCGCTGTAGCGCATGCGCTCGTCGAGCGCCGTCGGGACGTGGACGTGGCCGAGCGCGACGTAGGCGAAGCGCTCGAGCAGCTTCGGCTCCAGGCGAACGTCCTCGCTCTCGGCCAGCTCGCGCGCCCCGGTGAGCGCCGGCACGTCGGCCACCAGGAAGTGGCCGGCCAGCAGCTTCGGCCGACCGAGCAGCTCGACGTCGGCCTCGGCGCTGAGCCGCTCGACGGCCTCGCCGACCGCCTGGCCCAGCGCGGCCTGCTTGTCCTCCACGGACGCGAAGGAGCCGCCCTCGAGGTGGTAGCGGGTCGCGGTCGGGAACGGGAGCGCCAGCAGCGCGGCCCGGTCTCCGTCGCGGCCTTCGAGCGCGATCAACCTCGGCCGCGCCACGAACCACACGCGCGCGGCGGCCTCGGGCCGAAGCAGCGCCTGGACGCTGGTGAGCAGCGGGAAGGTGTGCTCGGAATCGTGGTTGCCGGCCAGGAAGACGCATTGCAGCCCCTGCTCGATGCGCGGCGCCAGCAGCTGGGCGAGCGCCTCGAAGATCTCGACGAGTCGTCCGGGGCGAGTCTCCTCCAGCACGTCGCCGCACACGAGCAGGACGTCGACCGCGTGCTCGTCCAGCTGCGAGCCCAGCTCGTCCAGCCGAGCGAGCTGGTCGGGCAGGCGGTCCTGACTGGCGAGGCGATCCCCGAGGTGCCAGTCGGCCGTGTGGAGGATGCGAAGACTCATGGACGTCGGCGGTCACGGTACGGAGTAAGCCCCATGTGGTCAATTCAAGAGGACCGGGTCCGCCCGGTCATGAGCGTAGACTCCCGCCCACCGTGCCAGAGGATCAGGGGACAACTCTGCAGGACCGGCTTCGTCGCGAGCGCGAGCGTGCGGGCCTGTCGCTGGCGCGACTCGCCGAGGAGACCGGGATGTCGAAGACCTATCTCCTGCGCCTCGAGTCCGATCCCGAGACGAACCCGTCGCTGGACGTCCTGCGCCGGATCGCGGACGCGCTCGACGTCACCGTCGCCGACCTGATCGGCGCCCCCGCGACCCAGTTCGTCGGCGACGACGCCGACGTGCCCACCTCGCTGCGCGTCTTCGCCGACCAGGCCAAGCTCTCCCGGAGCGAGTTCGACCTGCTCGCGAGCATCCGCTGGCGGCGGGGGGAGACGCCCCAGACGCCCGAGCGCTGGCAATACATCCTCACCTCCCTCCGTGCCAGCAGGCAGCTCGACTGAGGCCCCGCAGTGGTCTGAGCCGCTGATCCGCCGGCTCGTCGGTCGCCGCGCCGACAGCGATCCGCGGGCTCGCCTCCAGCACGTCCTCGACGCCTGGCGCGAGGAGGCCGATCAGGATCGCCTGCCGATCGACGTGCACGGCATCGCCTCGATGCGCGGCATCCGAGTGCGGCCGGCGACGCCCGGGGACTGGGAGGGGCGCGTGTACGCCGAGCGCGACGGCGTCGTGATCGAGGTCGACTCGCGCCAATCGATCGCGCACCAGCGGTTCACGATCGCGCACGAGCTGGCGCACACCGCGTTCCCGGGCTTTGCCCGCGAGCGGCGCTACCGCGTCGACGAGGATCTGACGGTGGCCCTGTTCGCTCGCAACCGCGGCGAGGAGGAGCGGCTGTGCGACTGGGGAGCGGGCGTGCTGCTGATGCCCGAGCAGCTGATCTGGAGCTACCGCGCCGACCAGGGGCTGCGGGCGATCGAGACGCTCGCCCGCGCCGCGAAGGTCAGCCTCGAAGCGGCCGCGAGCCGGCTCGTGGAACGCAGCCGCCGGCCCGTGGCCTTCCTCGTGCTCGACGGGGACTCCGCCGGCGGGCTGCGGGTTCGCTACGCGAAGGTCCATGACCTCCCGCTGTTCGTGCCCCGCAACGCGGCGGTGCGGCCGGACTCCGTGGCCGCCATGGCGGCCCGCAGCGGCCGCCGGGAGCGCGGCATCGGCCGGCTGCCCAGCCGCTCGCGGCGCCTGTTCCACGTCGAGGCCAAGTCCTACCCCGTCGGGCGCGGCCGGTCGGCGCGCGAGCGAGTGCTCGTGATCGCGCTGCCCGTCCACCCCGTGCGATCGCAGTAGTCTCGAGCCATGGCCAAGAAGCGCGGGGCCAGAGCGCGGGAGGCGCCACGCCGCCTCAGCGACCTGCTGCGCGTGGCGTCCGGGCCGATCGACCTGCATCGCGTCGACGCGCGTTCGACGCCCGGCTTCAACGGTGACAAGGCGGACGCCCAGGCGGCCCGGGCGGAGCTGGGCGAGCGGCTGTCGACGCTGCAGGAGCAGCTCTACGCCGAGGGCCGCACCGGCGGGCGCCGCAGCGTGCTGCTGGTGCTGCAGGGGATGGACACCTCCGGCAAGGGCGGCACGGTCCGCCACGTCCTCGGCCAGGTCGACCCCGGCGGCGTCCACGTCGTCGCCTTCGGCCCGCCGACGCGCGAGGAGTGCGAGCACGACTTCCTCTGGCGCATCCGCGCCCAACTGCCACGACCGGGCCAGCTCGGCGTGTTCGACCGCTCCCACTACGAGGACGTCGTCAGCGTGCGCGTGCGCGGCCTGGTCGACCGGCGCACCTGGACGCGCCGCTACGACTCGATCAACCGCTTCGAGGCCAAGCTCGTCGCCGGCGACACGCGGGTCGTCAAGTGCTTCCTGCACATCTCCCCCGAGGAACAACGCGAGCGACTGCTGGCCCGCCTGGACGACCCCACCAAGCACTGGAAGTTCAACCCCGGCGACCTCGACGACCGCGAGCTCTGGGACGACTACCTCACCGCCTACGCCGACGCGATCGAACGCTGCAACCCCGAGCTCGCCCCCTGGCACGTGATCCCCGCCGACCGCAAGTGGTACCGCAACTGGGCGATCACGACGCTGCTGATCGAGCAGCTCGAGGAGCTGGCGCTGCGCTGGCCCGAACCCGACTTCGACGTCGAGGAACAGCGGACGCGGCTGCTGGAGCGCCGTAACTAGTCCAAAGACTTGTGGATTCCTGAACGCAAAGGTATCTTCGTGCAAGCTCTCAGCACAGCTGAGGGCGCGCAGAGCGCTCAGCGCCACTCCTTCCAACACTGGCGAATCTCGCCGGAGAGAGGTGCTGAAATGCACGCCATTTTCAAAGCCGGGCTCCTGGCCCTTGCCATCATGGTCGCCCTGCTCGCGCTCACGACCGCCCCGGCCGCCGCCGCCTTCACATGCGGGGCCACCTCGAGCCCGTGCGCTTCGACACTCACAGTCGCCGACAGCAGATCCGGCAGCAGCACACTGGTGACTGCCGGCGGCCTGGGCATCATCAGATGCAGCGACTCGACAATCTCACTGAACCTCACCGACGAAGCAGCCTCGATCTCAACGACGGGAGCGTCCGTGACGTTCACGACCTGCAGATTCAACATCGACGCGGGCTGCACCGTGACCATCACTCCCCTAGCGGCCGATGCATGGACAGTGACGCTGACGTCCTCAACGCCGCTCCAGGGTCCTACATGGGCGATAACAATGGTTATCGGGGAGGTGAGAATCGTCTTCACGACATGCAACATCGCCTCAAACAACGGCACCATCACGCTGACGAGAGGCAGCAGACTCGGGGCAATGCACTACACAAGCAGCACCGGCGCTATGACCGCCGATAGAACCGCCATCCCGTACACCGTGACGGGGAACCTCAGAACAATTCTCGGTGCGAGCGGGACCGCATCGTTCACGAGCTGGTGGACCTTCGTCATAGACTCGACCAGAAGACTGGTGACCGTCTCATAGGTCACGCTGGACGAGGGTCCCGCACGCGGGGCCCTCGCAGCAGCTGGCGGGTCTACGTGCGCGGGTTATCCTTGAGTCGTGCGCAGCGAGACCCGGTACGCGAAGAGCGGGGACGTCCACATCGCGTACCAGGTGGTCGGCAATGGTCCGCGCGACATCGTGTTCGTCCCGGGGTGGGTCTCGCACGTGGAGCTCGGCTGGGCCTTCCCGGCATTCGCGCACCTGCTCGAGCGGCTCGCGTCCTTCTCCCGCCTGATCATCTTCGACAAGCGCGGGACCGGGCTCTCGGATCCGGTGGCGACGGTTCCCACGCTCGAGGAGCGCACGGCCGATCTTCAAGCCTTGATGGAGGCGGTGGACTCCGAGCGGGCGATCCTCTTCGGCGAGTGCGAAGGCGTCCCTCTGTCGGTCGTCTTCGCGGCGATGCATCCGGAGCGGGTCGACGGCCTGCTGCTGTACGGGGGCATGCCCGGCGTGACCGTGGACCCGGACGAGCCTCGGTGGATCGACGAGGCCGACGGGCTCCGGAAGGCCGTCGACCACTGGGGTCAGGGCAAGACCCTCGAACTGTTCGCCCCATCGCTCGCCGGCAACGAGCGCGACCGTCGCTCGATGGGCGAGTTCGAGCGCGCCTCGGCCAGCCCGGGCATGGCGTGCGCGCTGCTGGACTCGCTGCGCGACATCGATGTCGCGGCGGCCGCGATCAGCGTCCACGTCCCCACCCTGATCCTCCACCGCCGCGACGACTACGTCCCCATCGGACCGGCCCGTGAGCTCGCCCAACTCATACCGGGTTCGCGCTTCGTGGAGCTGGAGGGCAGCGACCACGCCCTGACCGTCGGCGACACCGAGGCGATCGTGGGCGAGGTCGAGGAGTTCGTGACCGGTACGCGCCGGCAGCCGGAGCCGACCCGAGCGCTGCTCACGGTTCTGTTCACCGACATCGTCGGCTCGACGCGGTTGGCGGCCGACCTCGGGGACTCGCGCTGGCGAACGCTCCTGGACCAGCACAACCGGATCGTCCGGCGCCAGCTCGAGGAGCATCACGGCCGGGAGATAAAGACCGTCGGCGACGGGTTCCTGGTGACGTTCGACGGCCCGGCCCGCGCGATCTGGTGCGCCAGGGCGATCACCGCAGCGGCGCACGAGCTGGGCATCCAGGTGCGCGTGGGAATCCACACGGGCGAGGCCGAGCTGCTGGGCGACGACATCGGCGGCATGGCCGTGCACATCGGCGCCCGGGTGGTCGCTCTGGCCGGGCCGGACGAAGTGCTCGTCACGAGGACCGTGCGGGATCTCGTGGCGGGCTCGGGCATCACCTTCACCGACCGCGGAGCCCACGAGCTCAAGGGCGTACCCGGCGAGTGGGAGGTGCTGGCCGTCGCGGCCGACTCCGGCCGGCCAATCGTCCAATCCGCGCTGGACCGCCCATCGCTTGCCCGCTGAGCCAGCGATCGTCGACCCTCCTCAAGCCGATACGGCAGGCCGGGGCTGAAACTACGGCAATTCGACGGATGTGCCCGCGGATTGGCGGATTCTAAGGTCGGCGAGGTAAGGACGACGACCATGGGACCGCTGCTCACAGGGTCCCCGAAGGAGGACAGCAATGGACCTGTACGTGATTCTCCGGCGCAACGGCTGGGCGAACCCGGCGGCGCTCGAGGCGGCCGCCGCGCGTTCCACCACGGAGGGCGACAAGCCGGACTCGGGCGTGCGCTGGATCCGCAGCTACGTCATCGGCGAGGAGAGCGGCGAGCTGGGCACCGCCTGCATCTACGAAGCGGAGAGCCCGGAGGCGATTCGCGCCCACGCCGCGGCGTCGGACCTGCCGGCGGACGAGATCATCCCCGTCGCCGACACGGTGATCGTGCGACCCGACCCCACCCCGGTGGCGAGCTGAGCGTGCTCTCACCGCCAGCGCCCGGCGGAATCTAGACTCGTGTCCATGGCCACTCGCAGCCCGCTCGTCGGGCGGGAGGCCGAGCGGACGCGGCTCGAGGACGCCCTGCGCCAGGCCGAGCTCGGCCACGGATCGGTGCTGCTCGTGTCGGGCGACGCCGGCGTCGGGAAGACGCATCTCGTCGAGGCGGTGGCCGAGGACTCGCAAGCACTGGTGCTCGAGGCCCGCGCGACGCAGGGCGCGGCGATCCCCTACGGGGGAATCGTCGCCGCCCTGCGGGCCTACCTGCGCGCCTGTCCGGACGGTCTCGGGGAGGCCGGGCCCCTGCGACCCCACCTGGCGCTGATCCTGCCGGAGCTCGGCGCCCCGGCCCCCACCAGCGATCGAGCGACGCTCTTCGAGGCGATCCACGACGCCTTCACGACGCTCTCGCGCGATCGCCCCGTCCTGCTCGTGCTCGACGACCTGCACTGGTCGGACGACGCCACGCTGGAGCTGCTCGGCGCGCTCGCCGAGCCGGTCGGCCGGATGCCGCTGCTGATCCTCGGCGTCTACCGCGCCGACGGCCTCCCGCGCGATCACATGCTGCGCCGCCTGCGCGACGAGCTGCGCCGCGGCAGCCGGCTCGAGGAGCTGGCGCTCGGGCCGCTTGACCGAGCGCAGTCCGCAGAGCTGCTGGAGCTGCTGCTCGACGCCACTCCCACTCCCTCCCTGGCCGCCGCGATCCACGACCGCACGCAGGGGGTTCCGTTCTTCGTCAAGGAGCTGGCGCGAGCCTTGCCGCTGACCGACGCGGTCACGCCGGGGCCTCGTGGGCTCGAGCTGGTCGAGGGCGGCGAGGTCCCCCTGCCCGACACGATTCGGGACGCGGTGCTGGTGGGCACGTCCGAGCTGTCGGACGAAGCACGGGCCGCCGCCGAGGTCGCCGCCGTCGCCGGGGAGACGTTCGATCTCGACGTCATCGCCCAGGCAGCGAGCGGGGCCGGGTTGGCGGAACTGCTCGATTGCGGCCTGCTCGTAGAGGCCGGTCCGGGCAGGGGAGCGTTCCGGCACGCGCTCGCCCGCGAGGCGCTCTACTCCGACGTGCCCTGGCTGCGGCGCAAGGCGCTGCACGGGCGGCTCGCCGAGCTGCTGGAGGCCGTCGACGCGTCGAGCGCCGAGGTCGCGACCCAGTGGCAGGGGGCCGGCGAGGCTGCTCGCGCGCGCGAGGCGCTGCTGCGCGCCGCACGGGAGTCGCGTGCGGTGCACGCCTACCGCGACGCCGCGCACGCGGCACGTCAGGCACTCGACCTGTGGCCGGAGGGCGAGGACTCCGCTGGGCGAATCGAGGCGCTCGAGTCCTACGCGAGCAGCGCCGAGCTGGCGGGAGACCTGACCGAGGCTGCCCGCGCTTGGCGCGAGGTCGGCGCGATCCGCGTCGAGCGCGGAACGCCCGAGCAGCAGGCCGATGCGCAGCGCCGGCTCGCCGCCGTCTACGACCTGAAGGGCGATCGCGAGGCCGCGCACGCCGCCCGCAGCACCGCGGCCGAGGCATACGCCAGCGCCGGCAAGCCCGCCGAGGCCGCGGTCGAACGGCTGGCGATCGGCAACTACCTGCGCGCGAGCGCGAGCTACGCCGCCGCGATCGAACTGGCACAGGCGGCGAAGCAGGAGGCCGTGCACGCCGACCGCCTCGACCTGCGCATCCGCGCCCTCGGGCTGGAGGGCCTTGCGCGCGCGAAGGGAGGCGAGTACGAGGCCGGCCTCGAGACGGTGCGCGGCGGGCTGGCGCTGGCGCTCGAGCACGACCTGACGCCGGTGGCCGCCGAGCTCTACCAGCGCCTGAGCGTGGTGCTGTACGACTCGGCCGACTACCGCGGCGCCAAGCAGATGCTCGACAGCGCCCTCGAGTTCTGTCGCACCGGCGGCGGCGACAGCGCGACCGACGTGGCCTGCGTGACCTGCCTGGTCTACGTGCTGCGCGAATGCGGCGAGTGGCAGGAGGCGCTGCGGCTCGGCCGCGAGCTGATCTCCTCCGACACCGCCGTCTGGGTCGCGGAGGGGCTGATCGGCGGAATCCACTGCTACCAGGGCAAGCTGAGCTCCGCCCGGCGACTGCTCACGTCCTCGTTCGCGACCGCGTCGCAGGTGGGCCACTTCAACATGTCGGTCGACACGACGGCGGGGCTCGCACGGGTCGCCGCCGCCGAGAACGCGGACGACGAGGCCGCGGTCCGCTGCCGCTGGCTGCTGACTCGCTGGGAGCACAGCGAGGACCACCACTACGCGGTCAAGGGCCTGCGCTGGGCCGCGGCGTTCTTCGCTCGCGGCGGAGCGCCCGACGAAGCGCACGCCTGCGCCGAGGCGCTGACCCGCATCGCCGCAGACACCGGACACGCCGACGCCGTCGCCGCCCTGGCGCACGCCATCGGCGAGACGGCGCTCGCAGGCGGAGACGCCGACACGGCGGCCGAACAGCTCGCCCACGCCGCCGAACTGCACCGCGGCCTCGACCTCCCGTTCGAGCATGCGGAGATCGAACTCCGCGCCGGCGTGGCGCTCGCGGCAGCCGGCGAGCGCGAGCCGGCACTGGAGCGGATCGCCGACGCCTACCGAGCCGCACGCAAGCTCGGCGCGAGGCCGCTCGCCGCCGAAGCCGCCCGCGAGGTCGCGTCACTGGGCGAGTCGGTCGCCGAGCGTCTCGGCCGCCGAGCGACCGCCCACGCCAGCCCCGCCGGCCTCTCCCCACGCGAGCTCGAGGTGGTCCGGCTCGTCGCCGTCGGGCGCACTAACCGCGAGATCGCCCAAGAACTCTTCCTGAGCGCACGCACGGTCGACATGCACGTCCGCAACATCCTGCGCAAGCTCGACTGCCGCTCCCGCGTCGAGGCGGCTCACATCGTCAGCAAGCTCGGCCTGCTCGCCTGAGCGCTGCCGAGAGCAGGAGCAGAGCAATCGTGAGACGATGGCGCCGGATGTGGGTTCGGCTGCCGCTCGCGATCGCCGTCGGGATCATCACCCTTACGGCGATGCCCGCGAGTACCGTCGCGGACGCCGTGACCGACCCGGTCTCGACGTGGGTCCCCGATGGCGAAGTCAAGGCCATCGCGGTCTCCGGGTCGACCGCGTACATCGGCGGCAACTTCTCCCGGATTGCGCCCTACACGGGATCCTCGGCGCTGTTCGACGCGTCGGACGGGGATCTCGAAGCAGCCCTGGCCCGAGGTCGAGGGCGTGGTCAACGCGGTAGCTGCCGACGGGACCGGCGGCTGGTACCTGGGCGGAGACTTCAGGTCGGTGGGCGGCGTGCCCCGGACGGACCTGGCCCATGTGATGTCGGACGGGACGCTGGACCCGAACTGGGCGCCGACCACCAACGGCCTGGTGCGCGCGCTGGCGGTCGGCGCCGACGCCGTCTTCGCCGGCGGCGACTTCTCGGCCGCGAACGGCGTGTCGCGCGGCAACCTGGCGGGGTTCACCACCGCGACGGGTGGACTGACGGACTTCGTGGGAAGCGTGTCCGCGAGCGGCAGCGTCACCCTGTTCGATCCGGTCGGGGTGCACGCGCTCCTGCTCATCGGCTCGACGCTGTACACGGCCGGAGAGTTCGACCGAGCGCAGAGCGGTCTGGCCCTCGCGACCCGCCTCCGGGGAGCGGCGTTTACCATCGCCAACAGTCAGATCCAGGCCTGGAATCCCAGCACCAACCGCCTCATCAACGGGCTCGCACGCGACTCCGACGGGACGGACGTGTTCGTCGGCGGTCGTTTCAGCAGGGTGAACGCCGATCCCAACGACCCCTTCAACACAGGCCAGCCTCGCAGCGCGGTGGCGAAGGTCGACGAGGCGGGTGGCACGGCGGATCCCAACTGGGTCGCCCCGCTTCAGCCCGCCACCGACCTCACGACGCTGATGGTGTTCGGCTCGCAGGTCTACCTCGCGGGCACCGTGCGCGTCGCTCCCGCTGAGAGCTGGCCCGTCGCTTCGTACAGCACGGCGAACAACAACGCCGGCCTCAACATCAACTGGCACCCCGTGCCCGCGGGGAGCGTCCAGTCGCTCGCGGCGGCCGGCTCGACGGTCTACATCGGGAGCGGGGCGTTCACCGACGGGCCGCAGCCCGCGATCATCGGGGTCGACGCGACGAGCTTCCCCGCTACGGGTACGCCGGGCTTCGCACCGGCGCTGGGCCGCGGCCGGCAGGCGCTGCCTTCGGGCCAATCGGCGGGCGTGCGGGCGATCGGCGCGAACGGCTCGGACGTGGTGGCCGGCGGGACGTTCACCAACGTCGGTGGAGTCGAGCGCCGCAACCTGGCTGCGATCGACCTGGACACGGGGCAGGCGACGGACTTCGACCCGCCGATGAGGGGCCAGTTCTCGCCGCTCACGTCGGTCAGCGCGCTGGCCCTGACCGACGACGGGCTCGTTTGGGCCGGCGGCGACTTCATCACGGAGGGACCGAACGAGCGCACCGGTCTTGCGGCCTTCGACGCCGGCAGCGGCGCGCTCGCCAGCTTCCACCGGGACCCGAACGGGTCCGGCGGCGTCTCGGCGCTCGTCGCGTCGGGGTCGACCGTCTACGCCGCGGGCGGCTTCACCCAGGTCGGTGGGCTGCCCCGGCGCAACGTCGCGGCGTTCAGGAACGTCCCCGGCGAGGAGGGCACGGTGCTGCCCTTCGACCCGGACGTTGACGGCCCGGTGCGAGCGCTCGCGCTGGTCGGCGACACGCTGTACCTCGGTGGCACGTTCGGCAGCGTGAACGGCAGCCTCGCCGCGCTCAAGCGGGACCGGCGCAACCTGGCGGCCGTCGACTCCACCACGGGCCTCGCCCGAGACTGGGATCCGGACGCCGACAACGCCGTGAGGGCGCTGGCCGTCGCGGGCGGCACCGTCTTCGCGGGCGGCGAGTTCGGCATGGTCAACCGCTCGACGCCGCGTCAGCGGCTCGCCGCCTTCGACGTGCAGAGCGGAACGGCCCGCGCGTGGGACCCGAGCGCCGACGCGCCGGTGCGAGCGCTCGCCGTCCACGGAACCACGGTCTTCGCCGGCGGCGACTTCGCGAACGTGAACGGCGGCGCGCCGCGGGCAGGCGTCGCCGCGCTGGACGCGCAGACCGGCGCGTCGGACCCGCTGAGCGTCGATCTGACCCCAGAGGAACGAGGCGGCCCACAGCCGCCGGTCGCGCGCGTCGATGCCCTCTTCGCATCGCCGCAGGCCGGGCTGTTGACGGGGGGCGGCTTCGTGATGAAGACCCCGACGCTGCGGACGGCGAACCTGGCGGCCTTCGGGCTGCCGCCGCTGCCCGGCGGCGCTGCCACGCCCGGCGGCGTCACTCCAGCCGACGACACCGCTCCGGACCTGTCGCTCACCGCCTCCCGGCGCCGGTTCGGCGTGGATCGCCGCGCAACGCCTCGAGACGGCACCGCCACCGCTGCGCGGAGGGCGCGCAGGAAGGCGCCTCGTGGCACCACCCTGAGGCTGCGCCTCAGCGAGCCCGCTCGGGTCCAATTCGAGCTGTTGATCACGAGCAAGGGCCGTAGGGCGGGTAAGAAGTGCGTCAAGCCCACGCGCGCGAACCGCAACCACAAGCGCTGTATCCGCCTCACCCGCAAGGGGACGTTCAGGCGCTCGGCCCCAAGCGGGCGCTCGAGGGTTCCCTTCAGCGGCCGGATCGGACGTAGGGCGCTGAAACGCGGCCGCTACGTCCTGCGCGCAACGCCGACGGATGCCGCTGGGAATACCGGCAAGGCGCGCTCGCTGCCGATCGCGATCGTGCGCTGACCGTGACCAAAGGAGAATCGAGATGGGAAAGCTGATCGCGACCACGCAGGCCACCGTCGACGGCGTCGTAGACCCGGTCGGCGAGTGGGTGCAGGCGGACGGAGGCCACGGCGACTACTCGTTCGAGCGCCAGGCGAGATCCAGCGGGCTGGTGCTGGGCCGCAAGACCTACGAGGGGCTGGCGGGATATTGGCCGAGCCAGTCGGGCAAGTGGGCGGACATGGTCAACCCGATGCCGAAGTACGTCGGCTCCAACACCCTGTCTGGCGATCTCGAGTGGAACGCGACCCTGCTCGAGGGAGACCTCGAGGACTCGGTCCCGAAGCTGAAGGACGAGGTCGACGGTGACCTGTTCATGCACGGCAGCGGCGAGTTCGCGTACGCCCTCGCCGAGAAGGGCCTGATCGACGAGTACGAGGTCTACCTGAACCCGCTCGTCTGGGGCGAGGGAAACGTCCACGTGCTCGGCGACAGGGGAACCGTCCGGATGGAGCTCGACGACGTGAAGCGGTTCGACTCCGGAGTGGTCCTCCTCACCTACCTCCCGGCGTCTTGACCACCGTCACTCCGTCCGCGAGAACTGGAAGATGGCGACCGCCATCATCGCCAGGCCCAGCGCCAGCACGATGCCCAGCTCGACGAGCGTGGGCACGCGCCAGCCGAACCAGGTGACGCCGGGGTCGAGTGCGCTCCGGGTGGCCTCGGAGATGTCGAGGTGGTTGAACACGAGTCGCCGCATCGGGTCGACGGCGTAGGTCAGCGGGTTGAGGCGGTTGAGCACCTCCAGCCAGGTGGGCAGGCCGGAGACGGGGTAGAGCGCGCCGGAGAGGAAGAACATCGGCATCACGAGCATCTGCATCACAGTCGTGAACGTCTGGATCTGCTTGACGCGGGCGGCGACCATCACGCCGAAGGCGGTGACCGTGAAGGCGAGCAGCAACTGCAGGCCGAAGAGGCCGAGGATCAGCACCGGGTCGTAGGGCACGTCCACCAAGCCGGCCAGGGCCAGCAGCATCACGCTCTGCAGCACTGCGACCGTCGCGCCGCCCAGGCACTTGCCGACGACGATCGACGACCGCCGGACGGGCGCGACCATCATCTCCCGCAGGAACCCGAACTCGCGGTCCATCACCAGCGATATCGCGCTGAACATCGCGCTGAACACCAGCGCCATGCAGAGGACCCCGGGGAACATGAACGTCTTGAGGTCGACGCCGTCGGTGGACGCGGCCGAGAGCGTCTGCAGCCCAGACCCGAGGACGAACAGGAACAGCAGCGGCTGGATCAGCAACGTCGCGATCCGCATGCGGTCGGTGGCGAAGCGGATCAGGTCGCGCCGCCAGACGATCCGCATCGCCGGACCTCCGACCGCCAGGAGCGCTCGGGCACCCGGACGGCGACGACCTCCGCGACCGCGGCGCTCATCGCCCCGCCCCCGACAACACCCGCATCGTCGCGCGGCTGAGGTCCGACGCGCCGGTCGTCTCCGCGTCGCGGATCGTCGAGCCCGTGTAGCGCATGAAGACGTCGTCCAGCGTCGGCCGCGACACCGCGACCGACGTGATGCCCACGCCGAGCTCAGCGAACAGCTGGGGCACGAACGCCTCGCCGGAGACGATGTGGAAGGTCACCGCGCCCTCGGCCACCGTCGCCTCGATGCCGAAGCGGTCGCGCAGCGCGGTCAGGGCGGCGGCGTTGTCGGCGGTGCCCAGCACCACGCGGTCGGCCCCGACGCTCGCCTTGAGCGCCTCGGGCGTGTCAAGCACGACGATCTCCCCGCGGTCGATGATCGCGATGCGGTCGCAGAGCTCCGCCTCGTCCATGTAGTGCGTGGTCATGAAGATCGTCGTGCCCTCGGCCTCCTTCAGCGCGCGGATGTAGCGCCAGATCGAGCTGCGGGTCTGCGGGTCGAGGCCGATGGTCGGCTCGTCGAGGAACAGCACGCGCGGCGAGTGCATGAGGCCGCGCGCGATCTCCAGGCGCCGGCGCATGCCGCCGGAGTAGGTCTGGACCGGCTGGTCACGGCGCTCTGCGAGGTCGACCATCTCGAGCATCTGGCGCATCCGCTCCGGTACGACTCCGGCGTCGATGCCGTACAGCTCGGCGTGCAGCCGCAGGTTCTGCTCGGCGGTGAGGTAGCCGTCGAGCGTCTGGTCCTGGAAGACGAGCCCGATGTGGCGACGCACGTCGTCGCGCTCGGCGACGACGTCGAAGCCGCTCACGCGGGCGGTGCCAGAGGTGGGCCGCGCGAGCGTGCAGAGCATGTTGATCGTCGTGCTCTTGCCGGCGCCGTTGGGGCCGAGGAAGCCGAAGACCTCGCCGCGAGCGACCGTGAACGAGACGCCGCGGACGGCCTCGACCTCGCCGTAGGTCTTGGTGAGCCCGGCGACCTCGATGGCGGGTGGGATGGGGGGAGTCATGGCGCGGCACGATAACACTACAGTCACTGTAATTCTACTGTCGCTATAGTGCTATACTGATGTCAGGAGGCGTTCCCCAGGGTCTGCGCGAGCGCAAGAAGCGCGCCACGCGCGACGCGATCGCCGCCACCGCGCGCCGCCTGTTCGCCGAGCGCGGCTTCGACGCCGTCACGGTCGCCGAGATCGCCGTGGCCGCCGACGTCTCCGAGAAGACGGTCTTCAATCACTTCGCCACCAAGGAGGACCTCGTGTTCGCCGGCGGCGAGGCACGGCTGGCCCAGCTGCAGGCGGACATCGCCCAGCGCCCGCCCGGCACCTCGGTGCTCGACGTCTTCCGCGCGAACTCCGAGGCGATGCTCGACACCGTCGCCGCCGGCGAGAGCGACGACCGCCTCGTCGTCCCCCGCATCGTGCGCGGCAGCCCCGCGCTGCAGGAGCGGCTCGCGGCGGGGTGGGAACGCGAGGCCGCCGGCCTCGCCGCCGCCATCGCCGAGGCGACCGGAGCGGACGACGACGACATCGTCCCCGCGGTCGTCGCCCGCACGCTGGCCTGGACGCTCATCACGATCTTCCGCGCCGCGTTCGACGGGCTGCTGGCCGGCGAGGACCCCGAGCAGCTGGCCGCCCGCCTGCGACCCCAGTCCACACGCGCCTACGACCGGCTCGCGGCCGGTCTCGGGGACTACGGGATCGCCGGCCCGGCCGGGGACCCTGCGCCGTAGCTTCGGACACCCGATGGCTACGACCGCGTCACCGCGATCAACCAGACCGGCGTCTTCGACACCATCCGTTCGGCGATCGAGCCGGCCATCGCAGGGATCGCCACCAAACGAAAACGCCTGCATTTGCAGGCTTTAGTAGCGGGGGCGGGTTTCGAACCCGCGAACTTGGGGTTATGAGCCCGACCTTCCGTTTGCGGCTGGTTGCGGCTATTCACGATCCCGGCCAGAGATGACGACTTTTACGGGCATTTGAACGGATTCGTTTGCGGCTGTTCATGGGCCTCCCGTTGGCCCAACGTTGACCCACCTTGACCTGGGTACCATGGCGAATGGACCCGCCCGCGGCTCGATGCCCGCGAGCACCAATTACGTACTAGTTCCGCTCTGGACCATTGACGCCTGCAACCCGGTCGATCAAGGATGGCCGTCGCGCTTACCCATTGCGGTGCCGATTAGCGATAGCCGATGTGGACAGATCTATCTTTGATACTTGTATCTGGCGTGGGCAGCGCAGCAGTTACTGTCGCCGTGCTCTACTCAAGTCAGCAGACACGTACCCTGAAAGCTCAGCTGACACATCAGATAGAGCAGGCCCAGCAGGCAGTTGTGGCTCAACGCGCCGCAAATGACATGCAGCTCATGGGACACGTGATGGCGTTGGATCGCCTGTTCATTGAGACACCTGAGCTACGAGAGTTCTTTTATGACGGGTCATGTGTCCCTGCCGACGGGCGCGAGAAGGCGCGTGTGCTCGCTACTGCCGAACTCGTTGTGGATCTAGCTGACGCCGTCGCGAGCATGATTCGTCACGGTCAGATCGACGCCGAAGATGAGCAAGCCTGGCGCCAGGCTCTCGAGTGGTATGGGCGGAGCCCAGCCGTCCGTATCGTAGCCAAGCAGGGTGAAGGTGCCTGGCGCACTTCGACCCTAGCGCTCTTTGGCGATTCCACGGGGGCCGATACGCATCCGATTGGCGCCACGAGAAATCCTCCTCCGATGCAGAACGCCGGGGTGTCGGTAAGTCCTGAGCGCGGAGCCGGAGAAACCCTATAGCGGGGTCACAGTTAGCTCCTAAAGCCCCTGGCCCTACCCGACACATCGTCCAGCAAGACCTTTAGGTTATGAGTCCGACCTTCAGTTACGGCTGGTTGCGGCTGTTCATGGGCTTCCGTTGACCCGGAGTTGACCTGGGCATGACCTGGGACCCACGCGCCCGGTAGGACTCCGATCCGCGCAGCGGCGAGTCGCTGGCGACAGTAGGTTGCGAGGGTCATGTCGAGACCCGTGCGCCTACCTCGAGCTGCCGAAGCGATCGTTCCGCGCGAGAAGCTCGAGAACTACGCCCTCGACAGCTCGCATGAGCGCGGCCAGCACAAGGCGCGCGTCTTCGGCTCCGCCCTCGGGATCACGGCAGCCGACTGGCAGTACCTACGCGACCAGATCCTCGACGCCGTAGCGACCGCACCCGTGCGCGGTACCCGCATCACGCCGTTCGGCGTCGCCTACGAAGCGCTCATCACGGTTGACGGGCTCAACGGAGCCACTCATCCGGTCGTCACGACCTGGATCGCCGACGGCGACGAACCGCCACGCCTGACCTCCATATGGGTGGACATCCCCTAGAACGCTGCGACAATCAACAGACTATGAGCCAGCCCCGGCACAAGCCGCTTGACGTCGTCGAGCTACGCACCGATTCCGGTCGCTGGCCCGCCGGCACCGTTGGAACCGCCGTCGAAGTCGACGACGACCGAGTTCTCGTCGAGATCACCGACGACCGAGGACACGGCCTCGACTTCATCGCCCTACCCCACCACGCTCTCTCGGCACATACACCCGGGCGGAGCCGCCGCATCGCGTCCTAGGCCATTCGCCATCTCCGACCGGCGCCGTGGTGGAGACCTCATCGCCGTCAATCGGACCTACAAGTTATGAGTTCAGGTGAAGGTTTGCGGGTGTTGATGGATGATAGGCGAAGCGCCTGCAAAAGCTCGACTTTACTAGGCGGCCGTGACCTTCCGGGTTGCCATGAGTTCCGGACATTGTGCTGGCCTCCTGTTGACCTGAAGCTCCTCATGGGCGCATCGCCTACCCGCATCGCCTTTTAAGCCCTCGCACTGGATGCTCAGTCGGCAGGGGTGGTTTGCTCGGTTTCGAATGCAAGATCGGGCACATACTGAAGCCGGCTTGGGCGCACGACCGTTGTCCCCTCGTAGGAGCGGCTCAACTCAGCGGTCACCAAGACATCGTCTGGCTGAGCGGCACTCAACTCAAGGGAGAGATAGTCAAACAACGCCCGTTCATGCACAGCGATGATGAGTCGGCGACCGTGGCCTTTCGACAGAGTTCGCAACAACGCAGCGAACTGCTGAATGTGGACTTCGTCCATCGATTGCACGGGATCATCGAGTAAAAGCCAAGGAAGGTGCGGGTTGACCGACAGATGGAGAGCGAGAAATAACGTTAGCGCCGCGGTGTTCAGGTTCCCTGCACTCAACATCGCGCTTGGAGATCCTGCCTCCACGTCACTCCCACGGTACGTAGTGACAAGTTGAGCAACCAGCCGGCCCCGCCGTGTATCGGCCGTGCGGAAAGCGGGCATAAATGGCTCTTCGGGCGCTAGCCTTACAAACAGATCGCGCCACACAGCATTGAGTGCATCATTGAATACCTTACGAATAATCGTGGTACGTGCTCGCTCGGCGTCACGCTGAAGGTTCCACAGGTCCTTGCGGCGCTCGTCGAGCGTTGTGATCTGATTCTTGAGTTCGCGAAGCGCGGTCTCGACCTTGGCGATTTCTTGGTTAAGCTTGCGGCTTTCGGCTGCTTGCATTCGACTTGACAGCAGCTTCTCACGTGCCTTGGCGCGCAGTCGCTCGACCTGTTCGGCCTGGGCAATCCGATCAACGAACCCATCGACAAGCGCAGAGAGTGCCTCATCGACGCGCTCGACATCCAGCTCGATGTCTCCACTGGCTGCAGCGATCTTCCCCACCGCCGCCACCAGTTCCGCGTAGCCCCGGGCCCGCTCTTCTGCGAATACGAGGGCGCGCTCCGTATCAGCCAGCGAGCGGGTAAGGCTAGCTCCTGCTGTGACACCCCTCTCAAGCCCAACAAGCCGTCCGTGTGCTTCCTCGAGGAACGCCAGCTCAGCCTCCGCGACTTCGCGTGCCTCGCGCTCCATCAGGCCCGCTTGGGCTTGGCTGCGCGCGTCATGCAAACGCTGGACATCGTTCACGGCTTCCAGGCGAGCCTTCGAAAGCGAGGACAGACGCTCAGCGTGCTCGCTTAGCTGCGACACGCGCATGGCGAGATGCGCCACGAGCGGCTCCCTCGAAATCTCGCCGAAAGCGCGGCCGCACACTGGGCAATCATCGGTGTGCACGTGTGGCACCAAAGCTGCCAGAGTCTTTGCTAGCTCCTCTGCCTCGGTTGCCGAACTGGACTCAGCGAGCTGAGTGTCAATCGACACCACTCGCGCCCGAGCATCCGCTGCGGCGGCATCAAGTTGCTGAAGTTCCGTGCGCGCTCTCCTATCAGCCGCAAGCCCAGAGCGGAGGCGCGTAAGCTCTGCATCGGCTTCGGCAAGAGCGACCCTCCTCACTGCCGCCGGATCCTGGGCAGTCGTAGCATCCGGAAGGCTAGGGAAGCGCTGGCGGAGTCCCCCTAGTACGTCGTCGAGCCTCCGTCCATACTTCTCCCGCCAGTCCTTCACAGCGTTTCGCGCCTCAGTCACGGCTTTCGTGAGAGTGGCTAGCTCCTTAGCCTCAGGTGCACCGCCGACCTCCCGGGCTCGACGCTGAAGGGCAAGAACGTCCTGACGCCGCGCCTTCCATTCCACAAGGTGCGCTTCATCACTCCGGCGATCGAGAAACGACTCGACCTCGTCGTCGGAGCCACGTGACACACCAAGATCACCCAGAAGTTCGCTAAGGCTTGCTGTCGACTCTGTTCGCGCCTGGACCAGTCCCGCCGCTTGTCTTTGTAATTGCTCCAGGGTCTGCTGAATACCCTTGCGCTCCTCCTCCAGCGTGGCATACTCGGGAAGCGTCTTGCGAAGGCGATACTTTTCGGTGAGTGGGTCGAGCCCCTCCAGTAGCGCCTCAAGCTCATCAAGACCAAGTAGGTCGTTCACGAATCGCGTTAGGAGCGATTCCGCCTCGCCGTCGCCCTGGTAGATCTCAAGCAGTCGTGTGAGGGTACGCTGCTCGAGGTAGCAGCGCTCGGCAAAGAAGCGCGCATCGTCAGAGGCAAGCAGGGGTTCACCGCTTAGCTCGCCGTCTCGAAGGCGAAGCGTGGACTTACCTTCCGACGAAGCAAGCTCAACCGTCGCTTCCTTTTCATCATGGTGGACAAGGTGCCCGCGATCAGTCTCAGCAATGCCAGACATGTCACCCGTAAGCGCCAGTTCAATCGCCGACATAACGGTCGACTTGCCCGCGCCGTTCGTTCCGTGCAAGAGCACCACTGGTGCATCAAGAGGTATCGACACCATTCCGCGGATGCAGCGGAAATTCGAGATCTGGATCGCATCAAGCCGCGGTACCTTCACTGGCTCTCTCCGTCGCTTTGAATTGGTTTCAGCATCTCCCGGCGTACAGCTTGGGCGACCGCGGCCGACCCGCGCTTTGAAGCTTTGAGCAGAGTTGCAGCGTCAGGATGAGCCGTGAGCAGCTTTTGGCGTGCGCTCGGCCAAGACTCTGGCATGTCAGCTAGCGCCACCCGATGGAGTGGAAGCAAGATAGCGATGGCCTCCTTCAACTCCCGCGTGCCTTTCGGTACCCCAGCGAATAGAACGCGCGCAACGTGCATAAGCGCGAGTTGAAGCTCCGAAGGCGGCTCAGGACCAACGAACACCACGGTAACCGGCCGTCTGGAGCCCACACGGTCGAGAGCGCGACTCAATCCCTCGACGCGCCGACGAATACTTGCGATGTCCAAGTCAGTGACGGTGTCGATGACAACGACCAGATCGAGCGACGAGCTCTTAACAAGGACCGCCGAGAAGTCGAAAGGAATGTCGGCGACGACCACCGGTTGAGGTAAGCGCTCGTAGTCGGCTTCGCACAGCAGCGCTACCACCCGCTCGACTGGCTGACTCGCGTTCACAACACTGCCTCCTGCCGGAACCGCCGTTCGAGATCGGGCAGGTCGACGGCCTCTCGAATCAGCTCGGACATGTCAACATTACGCACCCTGCCACGCCCAGTCCGCCCAAAGCGGGCAAGGGGGGAGCGGATTATGCGCTTGACCGGGCCAGTGCTGTGGAGCACAACAACATCCTCACCGTCAGTTGGAGCGGCACCCGATACCTCAAGTTCAACACCGGCCTGTAGGTTGGCCGCGAAGAACACGCTGCTTTCGCCGCCTGCAGTGATGAGACGCAGCGCTCCACGATGTCCGTGCGCCGTCGCGTCAAGATCGATCACCCAGCTACGAACTTTTGCTGCCCGACCAATCAACCCAAGCCCCGTTGCGAGTTCGCGCATGCCACTCGTCTCAAGCCCCGGTTCGCTCGAGATGCGCGCCACCGGCTGGCTGCCAATTGGTTCGTAATGCGACGTTCCAGCCGCGGGTTCCCGGCCGGAACGAAAGAGCGTTAGCGCACGCGTCTGGGTTTCGATCAGCCTGCGCATGAAAGTGAGTCGATCGTTGTTGTCCTGTTCTGCGGCAAGGTCACGTAGGAAACGAATGCCTACAGCGAGTTCGGACGGATCTATCGATGGAGCATCACCTGTTTCGAGAAACGCGCGCAGCTTGGCCTCAAGAACGTGCAGAACAAGAGCAGTCAAGAGAGGGGCGCCGTACGCACGGATCAGCGCGCCCGTCTCAATCGCGGCTTTGCTGTCGTCATAATCGTCGCTGTAGACGACCTTGAGAATCGTGGCGTGGTCGCTCTCCAGGCGATCAGCAGCAAACACATGGGCTGGCGGATCCGCCGGCCATTGCCAGTGCATCCGCGCTCGCGCAATGGCGAAGATCG
The DNA here is from genome assembly GCA_963734165.1 of uncultured Thermoleophilaceae bacterium. GTDB lineage: Bacteria > Actinomycetota > Thermoleophilia > Solirubrobacterales > Thermoleophilaceae > JACVRW01. The sequence continues at coordinate 580,307 of CAVTFZ010000001.1, forward strand.
CCTTGATGTTCGAGTCCTGTGCGGACAGGCCGATCATTAGCGTCCGCTGCGTTGTTGCGAGCGAAACGAGTTCCTCCCGAACCGCAGCCGTTTCGTTAGCGACAGGCCAGTTGACTATTTGCGATGCCCGGGCGATCAACGCCTCGCGATACTTGCCTGGATCGTCAGCAGCCCGGAGCGCGCAGCCGTGAAACTTGATTAGCCTCAAGATCCCCCGCGGCTCCTGTAGATCCTCGGCCCGAACCACGCTGCGCACCTCATCTCCAGGCCCTGCGAGTTGAGCTATCGCCGACTCGATCAAGCCGTCCCAGTTTGCCGACGGTGCTTCACTCAGTACACCTTCTAGTACAAGGACAGCGATGGCTAGATGCTCACTGTCGGGCGGTGCACCGCGCGGATAGGTCGATCGCACGTCAACCCCGTCCCACAGCAGATAGTCGGCTGGCTTGCCTTCGACCCGAATATCGAGAAGGTCCGAGTACTTGCTCACGAGGCTGTCAACGAGCACGGTCAGGTCGGGCCAAGAGACGACCGGCTTGGAGAGATCGATCCTTGCATGCTCGTCGGCGCGTAAAGCGGCGCGATCGAGAGCCTCTTCGAGCGCGAGTCGGTGCGGCGACCCGGGCCCCTCGGCCGCAGCCTTTTGCCGTAGAAACTCGAGCAAGCGCTGCACGACACCTTGAAGACCGTCCACCCGGCCACGGGAGATTCCCGAGCCGAGCCAGAATACGTAGCGCCCATTGGCCACCCCGCGCGCCACGTCAGCATGAGAGCCGTCGAGTAGTGCAAGCGTCTGGGCGACCGTGATGGAAGCCGCGGACAAGCTGGCCGTCGCGGTACTCAAGTTGCGTTCGCGCCGGACATGCCTTGCACCCAAGGGATGGCGTCTTTGTTCATTTCATGGCCCGGTCGTCTCTCGATGGCCGTCCACTTGAACCGGCCCCTGCCACTCGAAGGTAGCTGAGAGGTAGGCGGAAGCGCAACAGGCAACTGTCAACCCGCTTACAGGCGTCAGCCTTGCGGGATCCACTGGTCCCGCACTTTGTCGGCCCACCGGGGCCTCAGGGAGGGCGCTGAGGGAGTCTAAGATTCAAGAAGTGGCCGCCGCGCCCCCTCAATGAGTTCACGAGAGATGCGGGTGATCGCGGCTAGCTCCTCAGCCCAATTAGCGAGGTCGGCTGTGGCGCGAGGGTCCAAGGGCATGGATTCATGGATCTCGCGTTCGATCTCCTGGAGGAGCCTGAGCATGGCGTCTTGTGATGCCTCGATCAAGATCCAGGCATCGGCGGCGGCGATGCTGAGCTGATGGTGTTCGTCGCTATTCGTCATCGGGCAGTAGCGGAAGCTGGCCGTCGTCTTCCTCGTCCGTTGCGGGCTTATCCGGCTGTGGCGGCTTGATCGACATGAGAGGGTCGCCAAGGTCGTCTTCGAGCAGGTGGATGTAGGTGTCGAGAGTGAAGCTCGGGGCGTGGTGGCCAAGCCAGCGTTGGACTTGGACGACGTTGCGACCTTCGGCGAAGAGGACCGAGGCGCAGGTATGGCGGAAGGTGTGGAAGCCGCACCACGGCACGATGGCCTTCTTCGCAGCTGGGCGAATGACGCGGTTGCGGAGGTTGTCGCGATCGAGTCGCGTCCCTGCCTTGGAAGGGAAGACGGGCTCGTAGGGCTCCGTGCGGAGGGCTCGGAGCTCGCCGGCGATGTCTGAGGCGAGTGGAACCTTGCGGCGGCCGTAGCGCGTCTTGACCGGCCCCAGCTCGCCGGCCCACTTGCCATCGCGCTTGCTCATACGCCAGCGCTGCCGCACCCGCAGATATGGGGCGGCGGCGTCGAGGTGGAGATGCCGGCCGTCGAGGCCGAGCAGCTCAGAGGCTCGTAGCCCGGTCCTTGCTGCGAGGTCGAAGAGCAGCCGGTAGTCGGGCTGGACGCAGTCGAGAAACGCCACGAGCTGCGCACGCGAGAGCGGCCGGCGTTCTTGGTCTTCGCTGATCGTCTCGCGGTGCGGCAGGACTGCGTCGACGGCCGGGTTGTGGGCGATCACCCCTTCACGGCGGGCGGTCGCCAAGCATGCGGAGACGGGGACGAGCGCGTTGCGGATGGACGAGTCGGAGAGGGTGCCGCCGTTGCGGTTCGGTTGGCGTACCAGCCAGGCGATGAAGTCGGCTATCTCCCTGGGGTCGATCTGGGTGAGCGTCATCGTCGGCGGGAAGTAGCGCAGCCCGTAGCGGTCGAGGAGCGCGCGGTACTCCTCCCTGGTCTCGTGTCGAAAGCCGCGCCGACCGGTGCCTTGGTAGCGGTCGATCCACTCGCGGGCGAAGTCGTGGAAGGTGGTCTTGGTCAGCGGTGCGAACTCGCCGCGAGCGATCTGCGATTCGCGCTTGCGCTTGCCCTCCCTTGCCTCGGCCATCGTGCGGAACGTCTCGGTGTGCTGACGGCCACGGTGGCGGTAGACGATCACGTACGTGCAGTCGCAGCGCCGTCCGCGCGGGCAGTCCTTGACGTGCCGGCGATAGACGCCCGGCGTCGAGGTCTTCTCAAGCTTCGCTGCCACGCGCACCTCCAGAGCCGTAACGCCCGCAAGCAGCCGGCAAGCTGCTGCTGCCGTGGCTATGGGCGGCGTGCACCACCCCGCGCCACCCATTCATCCAGCTCCGACCGCCGGAACAGCAGCCGTGAGCCGTCGCGCATGTGCGGTATCCGCCGCGCCGACACCAGCGCGTAGATGCGGGAGCGCGGACACGCGAGATGCTCGGCGGCGTCGTTGACGCCGATCCAGGGCTCGGCGTCGGTCGCCGCGCGGCGCTCAAGTAGCTCAAGCGCTCGCGCAGCGACGGCCTCCACCAGTGCTGAAGGCACGGGCAGCGAGAAGTCGCTGCCATCGACATGGTCGGTCTTGCGGTCATGGTTGGGCTCTCCCGTCGTGGTCATCGACGGGGATGTCGGGATTGGCGGCCTTTTCACCCCCTCCCCTGTCGAATTCGTCCGCCGATCAGGCGTCGCGCAGGCGGGCGCTCTCGGTCGCCGCCCTGCTCGCGAACGCGAACTGTCCGACGCGATGCACGAGCCCAGCGCCGTAGAGGTCCTGCAGCGCATCCTCGACATCCACCAGCGACGGCTCGTCGGTCTCGCACGCCTCGTCGCTGGACGAGATCGCCTGCGCCAGTTCGCGCATCGTCCACAGCGCCGGATGGCTGCTGACGAGCAGATCGAGCACCACACGGTGCTCGGCCCAGTGGTCCGACCCTGACCCTTCGCGGATAGTCTGGTCCTGCATGGGAGCTGATACCTCCTGTGCCAGGCCCCGGGCCGTTCGCGCGGCGCCGGGGCCACTTAGTAGGTCGTGGCCCAACGCGAGCCAACTTCAACTATAGGCGATGGTGCGGACGCTGTCAGCCCGGCAGGGTTCGCCCCCGTGGCCACACCGACCACCAAGGCGCTCGGCCGAGCCGTCCGCGCCCTACGCACAGAACAGGGCCTCAGCCAAGAAGATCTTGCCCACAAGGCCGAGATCAGCGTCCAGTACCTCTCCGGGATTGAAGGCGGCCACCGGAACCCGACCTGGGTCGTGCTGGCCGGTCTCGCGGCCGGCCTCGGCGTACCCGTCTCTACCCTCGCCAGCCGCGCAGAACGCGAGTAGCGGACCCAGCGTCGCCTCAGCGCGGAAATGGCTCTAGCACGCGGGTGCGTAGAGTGTATGCGGCTGTCGGTGAGGACTAGGCGGCACGGCGGGAGGGTGTAGCCGGCTGGCCGGTGCGAGGGGCAGAGCGTGCATGCGTTGGCGGTTGGCGAGGGCGCAGAGCATGCGGCGTGCTGGTTAGGGCGGGAGTGGAGGCTGCGTCGACAGTGGGGGCAGCAGCGCGTGGCTGCTGGGGACGGAGCGGACGGCGCTCGGCGCGCGCGTAGAGAGCGCGCGGAGCGCGCCTCGCCATCCGTGCAAGCCTTGCACTCAGCCGTCCGTGCCGTCGCGCGGACGCCGCAAACACATCCGTCTATGTACAGTGCTGGCTGGTGTGCACTGCGCATGCCCGCGCAGACCTCGAGGCAGGAGAGCGAATGGCGTCCATGCAAAATCTTCGGGAATCTCGGCTCGCCGCTGCCTAAGGACCTCTGTCAGCCTTCGAAAGGAGATCGAGTGTCCCCATCCAATAACCATCTTGAGGTCACGGTTGTCGTATCCGGCCAGTCCCAGACGATCCGGATCAACGTCCATCAAAAGCTAGAGCACCTTGTACGCGAGGCTCTCCACGCCAGTGGGAATGCGGGGCAGGCACCCTCGGAATGGGAACTTCGCACCGAGCAGGGGATGCTGCTGGACCAGGATGCCCGGGCATCCGATGCAGGCATCGTCAGCGGCGTAACTCTGTTCCTCAACCCCCAGACCGGCGTTGGCGGCCAACAATAGGCAAGCCCAAGTCGTCGCGCCTGAAGTATCCCAGCGAAAGCTTGCGGAGGAGCTGGACCAATGGCGCAGCAACCAGGAAGCCTACGCGACACGCGGATGGATCCTCAAGCGGACTGATGAGGTGGAGGTGGAAGTCGCCTTTTGTGCTTCGGTGGCCCTAACCGGCGGCGCTGCTGTCAGCGTTATCACCTGCGCCGCCCGGATCAACTTTCTCAACTACGACGTCTGGGCGCCATCCGTCGAGTTCATCGATTTCATGACGGGCGACTTTGTCCAACCTCCCGTCCGAGCATTTATCGCGACGGCCGACGGGGCGCGAGACCTCCTAGTTGATACGCATCCAGTGACCGGCCGACCGTTTCTCTGCGTGCCGGGCACGCGGGAATACCACACCCATCCACAGCACTCGGGCGATGACTGGCTGCTGCATCGCCCAATGAAGGCGGGCACCCTCGCCGCGATCTGCGATCGGCTATGGCGAACCATGGCCCGCAACGTGACCGGCCTCCAGGCCACCTTCCAGACGCTGCCCTTCGGTCTCGTCCCACAACTCGACATTCGCATAGGGCAAGGCGACACCGAGGCTCTGCAGCAACAGGTGCTCGCGCAACAGCCAACCTCGCTCGTCCTGCCCGCAGGTCTGAGTGTTCAACTTCAGCCATGAGCTTGAACCGCGAGCAGCCTGGCCTAGCTTGGGTCACTGAGTTCCGGATTCCGGAGTCCGTTCTCTTACCCACCTTGGGCATCCTCCAAAAGGCCGGCAAAGAAGGGCACGAAGCTTTCGTCGTGTGGGGGGCTCGTCCAGGACCAACGCCAAACGCGTTGACCTTCGCCACGGCGCTGCGTCCAGCGCAGAGGGCTGTCTCGACCCCTGAGGGGCTATTGGTAATCGTAGATGGTGAAGCACTGTTCGAGACCAACAGACTCCTCTACGAACGACAGCAAATCCTCGCTGCCCAAGTGCATAGTCACCCCACCGAGGCATATCACTCTGACACCGACGACGCCCTACCCCTCGTGACGCTCATCGGCGGCTTATCTATAGTGATTCCCGACTTTGCTCAGGATGGCAACGCTAGCCTTGACCGGTGGGCTTGGTACCGCCTGGAAAGCTTAGGACGATGGGCCCCGGTGGATGCTAATACTTCTATCACTCTAGTTCCGTGAGCCTCCCTCGATTTTTTGAACGTGTTGCTGACGCAACTCTGCCCGCCATAGGCGGCTTGGACCGAGACACTTTGCGGAATAGGCTCGCAGACCTCACGGTCACGTTGCGGCTAGACCCTGCTTGCGAAGCCCCGCCACATCGGCACGGAGCAGAAATGGCAATAAACCTCTTAGCACGTCTGTACCCGCGAATCTCGATAGAAGGTCCCGCGGAACTTCAAGAGCAGCTAGCAGCAATAGCCACCTCTATCAATCCGGCGTGTGAACTGGTTGATTCGGCGAGCGACACACTCGGCATCCATCTTGGCCCCGCCTTAAATTCCGACCACAACCTAATCCAAGCATGGGCACGAGGCTGGAACGCGCTAGTTGGCGTCGACGAGGAGAGCCTCGGAGACTCTGCCGCTGTGCCAGCCGCCTTAGCCACCGCGGCATGTGCAGTTGGTGAGCTTTTCCGACAGGTATTTAGGACTGAGCTAGCCGCTCGCGGTAAAAACGTTTCTCCTTCTTGCGGCGGCTTTAACCTCATTACACTTGGCGAACCTAGCGCGGAACCGCTCGTGCCCTCCGACACCGTAGATGTCGGACGCATTCATCTCGCCGGAGCCGGCGCTATAGGACAGGCAGCTGCTTTAACGCTCGCCCGGATGGACGCCCGGGGAACGTTGATAGCAGTTGACCATGAGACGCTCACCCTCTCCAACCTACAGCGCTACCTCGGAGCCGAAGATGCAGACGTCGACGAAGCCAAGGTCCTGCTACTAAAGCGTCGCTTCGCTACCAAAACATTGAAGATCCAGCCTGTCTATAGGCGGTGGGAGGCGCACCCATTCGACAATGAGGCTCCTGAGACGGTCCTGGTAGCGCTCGATAGTGCCGAAGATCGGATAGGGGTCCAAGCAAGTCTGCCGCGGCGGGTCTACAACGCTTTCACTCAGCCCGAAGACCTCGGGTGGTCCCGGCATGAAAGTTTTGGCAATGAACCATGCCTCGCCTGCATGTACTGGCCGACCCGCCGCAGACCTAGTCAATATGAGCTTGTAGCTCAAAGTGTCGGCCAACATGAATTGCGGGCATTAGCCTATCTTGTTAGTAAAGTGCCTGTCGGTACTCCGCTTCCCCCAGGGGGAATCCCCGAACAGATACCGCACCTTCCTCCCCCCGCAGAGGCAGAACGGTGGCTGACAACGGCGATCCTCGACGACATTGCAGCGGCAAACAACGTGCCGAGCGGCGTGCTCGCTGCTTGGCGGCAGCGCTCGTTGGACGAGTTCTACCGAGAAGGCATATGCGGTGGCGCCTTACTCGATGCTCAAGTAGGAGGTGGTCAGCGCGAGGTAGTTGTACCGCTTGCCCACCAATCGGCCCTCGCTGGGATCATGCTCGCCACGCAGCTGATAGCAGCGGAAAGCTCTATCTTGGTCGAGCATCGATCGGTAACGGTCGAGGGGCGGCTCGATGTGCTCACGCCCCTACCGCAAATCTTGGCCGTTCCCCGTGCCCGAGAGCCTCTGTGCCTATGTGGCGATGCAGATTTCCAATCTGCTCATGGTGAACGGTGGCAGTCGGGGGGCTCGAACTCTAAGTGAGTGGTCTACCTGGCCAGAGTCGGCGCCTCGTCCAAGAAGTCGCCCAGGATCCTGCTGGCCCGTCGGCCCGTTTATTCGACGAGCAGTTTTACGGACTGCTCGTGAGACATGTGCAAAAGCGGTATCGACATCTGGCTGCGCAGTTCGCTCAGGCCGTTGGGGGCGGATTCCTACCAGACCCAGCTGCTCAGGATGTTGACGCCATAGCTCACGACACGGCCGTGCAAACCCTCCGGCGCGCTCGGCTGAGCGCCAGCAAGTATGACCCTGCCATAGGGACGCCGGAGGCTTGGATTCTCGGGTTGTGCTCCATGGTCTACGCCGATGTGGTGCGCGACTACACCGGGGCTCGTAGAGGACTCAAGGCGTTGCCCACGGACGATGAGCAGCTTGCGCAGCACGCCGATCTTCGTGGTGCACCCGATCACTCCCTGGAAGTCGCGACCAAGGTGACGTTGCTGGATGACCTGGCTCGCCTCACTGAGGAAGAGCGTGCGGCCGTACAGCTCGTGCTGCGCTTCGGCTATACGTACAGCGAGGCGGCCGAGATCCTCTTTCATGACCGCACGAAGAACAAGAAGGTGGATCATCTACTTCAGAATGCTCGGACGAAGCTCCGGGAATGGGAAGACGAAAGGCAATGCTGAGCTACGAATTTCGTCCGTCAAGCTATGAGCGTCAGCGACGATACTAGGGGTATCGGTGCATCTCTCAAGCCATGAGTTCTCGAACCGATAGGAGCGGAATGCACGACGACCCGTCCGCGGGATTCTCGCCGGATATGCTCGCGCTGCTGCGAGACCGCGAGGTTTCGCTGCCAGGCGAGAAGGAAGTGCTCGCGAAGATCTATTCGTGGACGACGGCGCCAGCGCTTACTCCAAGCGCTCCTCGTCTACCGCATCAGCCGTTTAGCGTCGATCGCTTCACGTGGGGTCGTGCGGAGGCCGGCTCAAACACGACCGTAATCCCCGGCAACTGCACCTCGTAGGGCCTGGGTATGCGTGGGGGCGCTTAACTGCAGTTGACCCCTGGGTTGACCTGCGTGCTTCGCGAAGCTCCACGTCGGGACGGCCGGAAACGCAAAAGCCCCGCTCTCGCGGGGCTTTCGTCTCTATAGCGGGGGCGGGATTCGAACCCGCGACCTTCGGGTTATGAGCCCGACGAGCTACCTGGCTGCTCCACCCCGCGACGCAGGTACGAGCCTAGCAAGGGTTGGCGGAGCGTCAAGGTTTGGTTGAGGCTTGCAACGGGCGCGCATGGTCGGTTCACGTAGCATCCGGACTGCCGTGGCCGCCGCAGCTCGCATCGCCGTGATCGATCTTGGGACCAACTCGACGCGGCTTCTGATCGCGGACGTGGAGGACGGCGCTGTCATCGAGCTCGAGCGGCGTACGACCGTCACCCGGCTCGGTGAGGGGGTGGACACGACGGGACGATTGGCGGACGACGCCATGGCCAGGGTCTTCGAGGCGCTCGCCCACTACCGGCAGCTGATCGAGGAGCGGCGGGCGCAAGAAACCGTCGCTGTGGGCACGAGCGCGGTGCGCGATGCCGCGAACGGCGCAGACTTCCAGGCCGCCCTGCGGGAGCGCTTCCAACTCGACGCACGCACGATCTCGGGCGACGAGGAGGCTCGGCTGACGTTTCGAGGGGCGACGGCCCATCGCAGCGACGACGCTGACGAGCGCGAGACGCTGGTCATCGACATCGGTGGGGGCAGCACCGAGTACGTCGTCGGCGTCCCCGGCCCGGAGCCCGAGTTCCACGTCTCCACCCGCATGGGCTCGGTCCGTCAGACCGAGCGACATCTGGCCCACGACCCTCCGACCGCGCACGAACTGACCGCGGTGCGAGAGGACGCTGCGGCCATCGTCCATGCCGAGGTGCCGGAGCGGATACGTGCCGAGACGATCACCGGGATCGCCGTCGCCGGCACGGCCACCTCGCTCGCCGCCATCGACCTCCAGCTCGACCCGTACGACCCCGACCGGGTCCACGGCCATCGGCTTGCCAGGACCACCATCGAGCGCATCCTGCACGAGCTCTCGGGGCTCACGATCGAGGAGCGGCGGGCCGTCACCGGGCTGCATCCGGACCGTGCGCCAACCATCGTTGCGGGGGCCGCGATCCTGCTGGAATCGCTGCTCGCGTTCGATCTTGAGCACATCGAAGTCAGCGAAGCGGACATCCTCCAGGGGTGCGCGCTAGCCGCTCTGGAGCACTGACGGATGCCCCTTTCGCCGGACTGCCGAGTGGTCTATAGTGCCTAGCGCTGGGTGGAATCGCTGTGCGGTAACCCGCCGCGGTTCTGTCCGGTACATAGGTTCGGGCGAAGCCGCATCGTATCGGCGCCTCCCGCCGTCCGGACCGCAAGGCCCCTTCAAGGCACGTACCCCTGCCCGTCCTGATGGGGCCGTTACAGAACCGCCGGCATGACGCCGGCGGTTCTGCTTTCCGGACGGGCGGGCTACGCCGGCCTACGTGCAGAGAGGTCCGGGGGCGGAAGCAGACGCCGCCGCTAGGCCAGGTTCGCCTTGCGCGGGTACGCGATCTCGGGGTCCGTCAACACGTTGACCAAAGCCGGCTTGCCCGACGCGAACGCGCGCTCCAGCGCCGGCCGCAACTCCTCCGGTCGCGACACCAGCTCCCCGTGTCCCCCGAGCGCCTCGACCACCTGGTCGTAGCGGCACTCCGGCTGCAGGTCCGCCGCCAGCGAGTACCCATACAAGAACTCCATCGGGTGCTTCTCGAGCGCCCAGATGCCGTTGTTGCCCATCACCGCCACCACCGGCACCCCATGCCGGACGAAGGTGTCGAACTCCAGGCCCGAGAACCCGAACGCCCCGTCGCCCATCAGCAGGCAGACCTGGCGCTCGGGATGCGCGAGCTTCGCCGCCAGCGCGTAGCCCGGCCCCGATCCAAGACATCCGTACGGCCCCGGGTCCATCCAGCAGCCCGGCTCGTAGGTCTCGATCATCTTGCCGGCGAACGAGACGAAGTCCCCACCGTCGCCGATCACCACGGCGTTGCGCTCGAGCACCTGGCCGAGCTCCGCGTATACGCGCATCGGATGCAATGGCGCCCGGTCGTCCGCGAGCTCCGCCTGCTCGCCGGCGCGCCGCTCGTCCTCGATCGAGCGCAGCTGAGCGACCCAGCCGGAGCGATCGGGGCCACCGCCACCGGCGGCCGAACGCAGCGCGTCCAGCGTCGCCGCCACGCCCCCGTACAGCTCCGCCGCCACCGCCCGCGGATGCGGGCGCTCCGGCGGCGCCGAGTCCACGACCACGATCTGCGTCTCGTCGCCGAACGAGCCGCCGAACCCGAGCCGGAAGTCCATCGGCACGCCGATCACGAGCGCCACGTCCGCGCCCTTGAGCGCCGTCCCGCGCGCACGCGAGAAGAACTGCGGATGGTCGGCCGCCACGCAGCCGCGCGCCAGCCCGTTCAGGAACACCGGCACCGACAGCTCCTCGCACAGCGCCCGCAGCGCGTCCTCGCCGTGCGCCCAGTAGAGCCCCGTCCCGGCCATCACGACCGGCCGCTCGGCCCCCCGCAGCAGCTCCGCCGCGCGCTCGATGCCCTCGGCAGGCGACGCGGCCAGCGGGTCGGGCAGCGAGCCAGCCACGTCGGCGTCCACCTCGGCCTCCATGAACACCTGATCGAGCGGGAAGTCGAGGAACGTCGGCCCGGAGGGCGGCCCGACGGCGGCGCGCAGCGCCTCGTCCATCAGCGCCGGGATCTCCGCCGTCGCGTCGGCCGTGCGCGCCCAGCGCGTCAGCGGCGCGACGAAGGGCACGTGGTCGATCTCCTGCAGCGAGCCCTGGCCCCAACGCAGCGCCGGAGCCCGCCCGCCGAGCACGAGCATCGGCGAGCCGTTCTGCAGCGCCGAGCCCATCGCGCTCATCCCGTTCGTCACGCCGGGGCCGGCGGTCAACGCACAGACGCCGGGCGTGCGGGTCGCCTTGGCCCAGCCCTCGGCGGCGAACGCCGCGGCCTGCTCGTGGCGGGTGTCGACGATCTCGATCCCCTCCTCGCGGCAGCCGTCGTAGATCGAGAAGAGGTGGCCGCCGGAGAGGCTGAAGAGCTTGGACACGCCGTGGGCTCGCAGGCGCTTGGCGACGAGTCGCCCGCCGTGGAGCGCGGTGGCTGCATCCGTGGACACGCCGCTCGGACCCTACTTCATTGGTATACACCCGGGCGCAAATGGCCTACTCGCTCGACGGTGACTTCGATGGGACGTTCCCGTTTGCTGCACATCACCTCGACGCGGCCGGCACGAGCCTGCACTACGTGGACGAGGGACCGCGCGACGCCGCCCCGATCCTGTTCGTCCACGGCAACGCCACCTGGAGCTACCTCTGGCGCCGTCAGATCGCCGACCTGTCCGCCGACGGGCGCCGCTGCGTCGCGTTCGACCATGCCGGCTTCGGACGCTCGGACAAGCCACCCCACCTGGGCCACTACTCGCTGCAGACGCACATCGACAACGCCCTGGCGGTGATCGACGCGCTCGACCTCGAGGACGTGCTGATGGTCGCCCACGACTGGGGCGGGCCGATCGGGCTCGGCGCCATGCTCGAGCGGCGCGATCGCCTGCGCGGCGTCGTGCTGATGAACACTTGGGCCTGGGAGCTGCCGAGCTTCCTGCCGCCGTTCCTGCGCGAGTTCCGCACCGAGGGCCTGGGCGAGATCCTGGCGCTCGGCGGCAACCTGTTCGTTGAGTCGATCCCGGGCGGGATGGCCCGGCGCGAGGTGGACCCGGTGATGATGGACGCCTACCGCGCGCCCTTCCCGGACTACTGGTCGCGCGTCGCGATGCTCGCCTTCCAGCGCGAGATCCCGCTCACCGAGCGCGACCGCAGCGCCGCGCTGATGTCGTCGATCCACCAGCGCCTGCCGCAGCTCGACGTGCCGATGCTGTTCGTCTGGGGCATGCGCGACCGCGTCTTCCAGCCGGTCTTCCTCGAGCAGTGGCTGGAGCTGTTCCCACAGGCGCAGAGCGTCGAGCTCGAGCACGCCGCTCACTTCGTCGTCGAGGACGAGCCCGAGGCCGTGACCGAGGCGATCGACGGCTTCGCGAAAAGTCTCTAGCCCGCGGAGGCGGCGACGCGGCGCGAGGCCGCCTCGATGCTCTCGACGTTGCGCGGGAGCACCTCGACGCGGTGGCGGTTGCCGAACACCACGTGCAGGACGACGCCGCCGAAGCGCGCGGCCAGTCCCCGCGCCTCGCGGATGGTCGTCTCGATCTCCTCCTCGGGCACGTCGCAGGACTCGAGGAAGCGCTGGGCCAGCGGACCCTCCAGCTCGCGTGCCGAGAGCTCCAGTTGCTCTGTACGGAACAGCCCGGCGGTGACCGGCGCGGCCGGCGAGATCAGCACCGCCGCCATGTCGTCGGACACCGCGCGCGACTCGGCGGCCACCCGGCGCAGCAGTTCCTGGGCCTCGGCGTCCGGGCCGAGCTCGTTGAGGATCGCCTCGAGCCGCTCGCGGCCGAGGATGCCCTCCGGCGTGCGTGCCTCGATCAGCCCGTCGGTGAACAGGCAGGCGGCCGATCCCGGCACGAGCGGCACCGTGGTCTGGCGCAGGCCGGTGCGCACGCCGACGCCGATCGGCGGCGAGGACGCGGCCGTGACGGGCGTGTGCGGGTGCGCGCCGGTGACGATCGGCGCGGGGTGGCCGGCGGAGGCGTAGGTCAGCGAGCCGGTCTCGGGGTCATGCACCGCGAGCAGCACGGTGGCGAAGTCCCCGCCGAGGCCGTCGTCGATCACGCGGCCGGCGACCTGCAGGGCGACTCGCGGCTCGAGGCCAGCCTCGAGGTAGGCGCGCAGCGTGTAGCGCATGAAGGCCGTGCGGGCGAGCGCGCCGCGGCCGTGGCCGGACACGTCGCCGAGGATGAAGCCGACGCGGCCGCCGGGCAGCGTGAGCGCGTCGTAGAAGTCGCCGCCGGCGCCGGGGCCGTCGGCCGGTCGGTAGGCGACCGAGGTGCGCAGGGCGCCGAGCCGATCCGGGACCGGGGGCAGCAGCGCGGTCTGCAGCAGGCCGACCTCCTTGAGCAGCTCGCGACGCTGGCGCGCGAGGCGGCGGGCGCGCAGCGTGCTCATGAAGTAGCCGAAGCCGAGCAGCAGCACGAGTGCGGCCAGCCCGGCCAGCGCCCACTGCATCTCCTCGGGCACCTTCTCGACGATCCGCTCGATCGGCTGGGTGACGATGCGCGTGGGGGACGAGCTGCCGTCGTCGGCCGCGCTGCCGCCCGAGCCGTCGCTGCCACCGGCGCCACGCGTGGCCGTGCCGCTGCCGCCGTTCGCGCCGGCACCGACCGGGTCGAACGCGCCGGCGCCCGCGGCCGGTGCCGGGGTCGTGGCGTTGGCTCCCGCCACGCCACCGGCGTCACCCGGCGCACCTTGCGTGCCGAAGGAGCCCTCGCCGCCGCTGCCGCCCGTGCTGCCGAGGCGCAGGGTGCGGTTGGGCTGCTGGTCGACCTGGCCGCCGGTCGGGGTCTGGGTGCTGACCTGCGGGTCGTCGGTCAGCTGGGGTTGCTGCGGCGTGGCGCTGGACGGAGTCCCGGGAGTAGGCGAGCCGTCGGGAAGTGGGGAGCCCGTGACGCCGCGGCCGGGATCGACCGGGATCGGCGGCTCGGAGCCGGTGTCCGTGCCGGGCGTGGGACAGGGGATGGCGGCAGCAGGGTCGGCGCTCGGATCGACGGCGGGGTCGGCGCTCGGGTCCGCGGCGGGGTCCGTGCATGGCTCGGTGCCGGGCTCGGTGCCGGGATCGGTACCGGGGTCCGTCCCAGGATCGGTCCCGGGGTCGGTCCCGGGATCGGTACCGGGGTCCGTCCCAGGATCGGTCCCGGGATCACTGCCCGGATCGGTGCCGGGGTCAGTACCGGGATCAGTGCCCGGATCGGTGCCGGGGTCAGTACCCGGGTCAGTGCCGGGGTCCATCCCAGGATCGGTGCCGGGCTCGGTCGTCGGGTCGGCACCCGGTGCGGCACCAGGATCGCCGCCTGGATCGGTGCCGGAATCGGCTGGCGGCGCGGTGCTGGGATCGGTGACGGGCGGGGCGGCCTGAGCGGCGTCAGCGCCAAGCACGACCTCCGTCGCCGCCGCGTCCTTGCCCGCGTGCGCGGTCGACAGCGGCCCCGGAATCACGAGCAACGCAAGCGCGATCAGCGTAAAAATCGCGCAGGAGGCGAGGGTACGGGCGTTATAGGCCCGCGCGGCCTCTACAGGGGAACGGTTCGGGACCACCAGTTCTCGGTCGGTAGCTCACCAGTGCCTGGTGAGTAGGTATGGGGTGGGACTCGAACGTTCGTCCAGTTCCGCCTTCTAGGCATACACCGACGCCCGATCCGACGTCCCAGGCAACCTTACGTGTCATTACGCCTTTACGCCAGCTTCAACCGCACAAAGGCTTGCAGGGGGATTACTCCTGCTCGGGACGCTCGTCGCCCGGCCAGGACCCCGTCACGTTCGCGAAGCCACGACGAGCGTAGTGGTCCGACGCCTCCTTGACGACCCGGAACACCGCCCCCTGGACGGCGGCCGCGGCGATCAACTTGCGTACGTCGATCTCGCGGTGCTTGGAGTCCGGCGGAATCCTCCGCGTCGAACAGCTCCCAGACCTGATCGAAGATCTTCTGCGCGACGAACCCGGCTGCGAGGCCGCCGGCGACGCTGATCGGGATGAACAGCAGCTTGCCCACCCTGTCTGTATACCCCACCGGCGGTCGACTACGCGGCGCGAGCGACCCACTTGGGGCTTACCATCCGGCCTGCCGCCCGGGTAGCCCAACTGGTAGAGGCCGCGCCCTTAAAAGGCGCTGCTCGCAAGAGCGTGTGGGTTCGAATCCCACCCCGGGCATCCGCAACTTCAGCGCTGCTACGGTTTTCCAGCGGACGGGTACCCACTTACGGAAGCCTTCTTGGAAGCCTCCGCACTCCAACACACCGCGCGGCTGCCCGCGCTCGCCGGACGCTCGCCGCTGCTGCGGTTGCAGAGCGACGAGCGCCTGATCGCCCTCATCCGCCGCGGCCACCACGGGGCCTTCGAGGCGCTCGTGCAGCGCTACCAGCCGCGCCTGCTGGCCTTCTGCCGCCACATGCTCGGCTCGCAGGAGGACGCCGAGGACGTGCTGCAGGAGGTCTTCGCCGCCGCCTTCAACGCGATCTGCGCCGACGACCGCACGATCAACGCCCGCCCCTGGCTCTACCGCATCGCGCGCAACCGCTGCCTCAACCAGCTGCGCCGCGCCCAGCCGACCGGCCAGGACTCGATGGACGTCTTCGAGGGCGACGGCGGCATCACCACCGCCGACACCGTCCACCGGCGCGAGGAGTTCCGCCAGATCGTCGCCGACGTCGGCGAGCTGCCGGAGACCCAACGCACCGCCCTGCTGCTGCGTGAGATCGACGCGCTCTCCTACGAGCAGATCGCCGAGGCGATGGACACCACCGTGCCGAGCGTCAAGTCCCTGCTCGTGCGCGCGCGCGTGTCGCTCGCCGAGGCCTCGGAGGCGCGACTGCTGACCTGCGAGGAGGTCCGACTCGAGCTCGGCCAAGTCGCGGAGGGACTCGCCAGGACCTCGGCGCCGGTGCGACGGCACCTCAAGGGCTGCGACCGCTGCACCGCCTTCAAGGGCGAGCTGCGCAAGACCAACAAGGCGCTTGCCTCGATCTACCCGCTCGGGCCGCTGCTGCTGATCAAGAAGCTCGGCATCGCCAAGCTCGGGCTCGGCGCCGGCGGCGCCGCCGCGGCCGGCTCGGGTGGCGCCGCTGCCGGCGGCGCGGGCGTGGCGGCCGGCGGCGCGGGCATGGCTGCCGCCGGTGGCGCGAGCGTCGCCGCCGCGGGCGGCATCACCGCCTCCGGCGCCGTCTCGGCGGGCATCTCCACGCTCGCGACCAAGGCGGCCGCGGGCATGGCCGCCGCGGTGATCGTCACCGCCGGCGCGGTCGAGGTCCGCCACGCGGCCAAGCGGCCGGCGCTGCCACAGGCGCCGGTCGTGGCCAGCGTCGCCCCGCCCGTCGCTCCCGCCGTGCCGGCACCCGCCCCCGCGGCCACCCCGCCGCGCAAGGCGCACAAGCAGCCCGCCCGGCCCGCGGAAGCCGAGCCGGTGGTCGAGACGCCGCCGCCGGTCCCCGTGGCCGAGCCCGCTCCGGCGCCGGTCGAGACGACTCCCGCCCCGCCGGCCGCGCCGGTGCAGGAGGAGGAGTCCACGGTCGTCGTGCCCGACGACGCGACGCAGCCTCCGGCGACCACGACGCCCGCCACGCCTCCGGTTCCCGGCACGCCGACCACGCCCACCACCCCGCCGGGCGAGGCCACGACCACGCCGACCCAGCCGCCACCCGCTCCGCCCGCCGGCGAGCCACCGACCAGCACCGTCCCCACCACCACGACGCCGGCGCCCACCCCCAGCTGGTGCCGCCGCCGCAGGCGCCGCCGCAGTAGCGCGGCGTTAGGCTGCGCTGGCCGTGGCCACCTTCGACGAGTTCCTCCAGATCGACATGCGCGTCGGCCGCGTCCTGCGCGTGGAGGAGTTCCCGGAGGCGCGCAACCCCTCCTGGAAGCTGTGGATCGACTTCGGTCCCGAGCTCGGCGAGAAGAAGTCCTCCGCGCAGATCACCAACTACACGCGCGAGGAGCTGGAGGGCAGGGAGGTCGTGGCCGTCGTCAACTTCCCGCCGCGGCAGATCGGCCCGTTCATGTCCGAGGTGCTCGTGCTCGGCGCGCCGGACGAGGACGGTCGCATCATCCTGCTCAAGCCCAGCGTGGACGTCCCGCTGGGCGGGCGGATCTTCTAGGCGACCGGCGCCAGCCCGATCACCTTCAGCCGCCGCTCGAGGCACTTGAGCGCGAACGCCCGCGTCTCGTCCAGATCGACGCCCCCGAACAGCTCGGTCTCGCCCTCGACGTACCAGGGCGGCGTCAGCACGCCGTCGGCCGCCGGGCCGCACTCGACCAGCGTGCGCTGGATCGCGTCGGCGTAGCGGCTGTCCTGTTGTGCCATGTCGCGCAGGAAGCGCGCGCCGAAGGCGACGTGGCGGTGCTCGTCGCGAGCGATGTTGTTGAAGCCCTCGACGAAGCCGGGCAGGGTGCCGACCTGCTCGTTGTACTCGATGATGAAGTGCTGGCCGGTGAGGGCGAGCATGCCCTCGATGATCATGTGGTAGAGCGTGATGGCCTCGACGAGCGTCTCGAGATCGCCCGGGTCGCGCGCGAGCGCGTCGACGCGGCTCTTGAGGTGGCCGTCGAAGAGCTCGTTGAACTTGGGGTTGAGGTGCGCGCTGGTCTCGACCAGGCGCTCCTGCAGGTTGTCGGACTCGAGCACGCCGACCTCGTCGTAGAAGCGGTTGAAGAAGCGCACGTGTCGCGCCTCGTCGGCGATCTGGGTGCAGAGGAAGATGCGCATCTCCTCGGTCGGCGCCGCGCGCATCATCGGGCCGAGCTCCTCGGCGACCTTCTGCTCGCCGATGAAGAACGAGCTGAGCCCGTACATGCGCTGGAAGCGCTCCTCGGGATCGATGCGCTCGTGCCAGTCGATGCGGTCCTGGGTGAAGTCGATGTCCTGCGTGGACCACTGCTGGCGCTCCCAGAGGTTGTAGAGCTCCTCGTAGCCGAGCAGGTGCACCTCGCCGCGGTCGGCCGACTCCAGCAGTCCCGGGTCGCTGGTGGCCTGGAAGTCCGCGCGCTCGGTCCGGTGGACGACGGGGTCGGTCACGGCTGTCCTCTCTCCTCGTCTGGCTTCCTCGATGGCCGGCAGGGCCGGCCCGACGCAGCGTAGCGCAGGACTGGCTGGCCAGCCAACCTACGGACCGGGCTCGGCGGAGGCGACCACGCGCACGATGTTGCCCTTGTTCCCGAGCGGCTTGCCGACCAGCTCCTCGCCCGGCCGCAAGCCGTCGAACTCGGTCGAACTCGAGGACACCTGCGGGCCGGTCGTGAGGCTCTTGCCGCCGCCGAAGTCGAGCGCGTAGCCGGTCCCGTCCTGCGTGCGCAGCTCGACGCGAACCGCGATGAACGGCGCCACCCGGATCGCACGCGGCCGGATGCGCCCGCCCTTGGCCGTGAACTGCGCCAGCGAGCGGGCGGGCTCGGCGTCGCCGGCGCCGCCCGGCACGTCCTCGGGCGAGGTCGACGTGTCCTCGGCGGTCGTCTGCTCGCGCTCGGACTCGGTCTGCGCCCGCGTCTCCTCGACGGTCTCGCTGGTCGACTGCGTCTCGGTCGGTGTGGTCGCCGCGTCGGTGGTCGCAGCCGGCTCGTCGTCGCCGCCGCAGCCGGGGAACGCGAGCGCGCACAGCGCCGCTGCCAAGAGAAGCGGCCAGCGCAAAGCCACTAGAGGGTCAGGCTCTCGCCGGGCTGCAGGATCTCGACGCTCGTGTGCACGCCCTCGCCGTGGGCGGTGCGCGTCTCGACGTCGGCCTTGAACGCCTCGGCGTCGGTCTCGATCGGCGGGAAGGTGTCGTAGTGGCAGGGGATCACCGTGGGTGCGCCGACCAGCTCGGCGGCGATCGCGGCGTCGTGGCGATCCATCGTGTAGTGGCCGCCGATGCACATCAGCGCGACGTCGATCGAGTCGCGCTCGCCGACCAGGCGCAGGTCGGAGAACAACGCCGTGTCGCCGAGGTGGTAGACGACCTTGCCGCCGATGCCGATCACCATGCCGGCCGGCGTGGTGACCGTCCCGCCGGGGTCGTGGAGGTGTGCCAGGCCGGCACCAGCCGCACCCAGAGGTCGTCGCCGAAGTGGACGGTGCCGCCGAGGTTGGGATCCGAGACGTTCTCGACGTCGTGGTCGCCGAGCTCGTTGGCGACCTCGACGATCGCGACGCACTGCGCGCTCGTGCGCTTGGCGATGTCGACGACGTCGCCCCAGTGGTCGGCGTGACCGTGGGTGAGGAAGACGTGCGTCGGATCGACCTCGTCGGCGCCGACGGCGGCCTTGGGGTTGCCGGTCAGGAACGGGTCGATCAGCACACGGGTGTCGCCGGCGCTGAGCTCGAAGCACGCGTGACCGAGAAAGCGGATGTCCATCGTCTTAGGTACCTCCAGAGTTGGTCTTCGAGCTCGTGGGCGAGCTGCCAGCCCACGGCCACTCCTACCCACATTCCAATGCGGGTCTCCTCGGCCAGCAACGTCCTGATCTGCGTCGCCCGCTCCCGCTCGTCCTCGGCGGTCGCGGCCGAACGCACCTGGGCCTCGTGCGCGTCGCCGAACCAGCCGCCCTCCTCGAGGGCCTCGGCGAGGATGCGCTGCAGCTGTGGCGCCGCCGCGCCCAGCAGCCGCTCCGCGCCGGCAAAGCGCTGCGGGTCCGACAGCACGCGCACGGCCGCCTCCAGCTGCTCGTCCGTGAACACGGCCCGGATACTACGAAGCTCAGTAGCTCGGGTTGCGGCGAGACACGAGCGGCAGCGTCAGACCCAGCAAGGCGCCGGTGACCGCTCCGCCCACGGCCGCCGCGACGTTGGCCTCGATCACGGCCAGCGACAGCAGCAGCAGCACGACGGCGACGACGTACACGCCCACGAGGTCGCTCTCGCGATCGAAGCCTCGCCGTGCGGCCATGCGGTCGTCCACCAGCCAGGCGCAGAGCAGCCCCAGCGCGGCGCCGTTGGCCCCGATCACGGGATAGATGCCGGCGTCGCTGAGCAGCGGGCCGACGTCGGAGACGGCGGCCAGCGCCGAGCCGGCGCCACCGGCGAGCAGGAACACCGCGATCGGCGCGATCGGGCCGAAGCGGCGCTCGAGCAGCGTCCCGAAGATGCCGACGGCCAGCAGCGTGACGAACTGGTAGCCGAGCAGGTCCAGGTGGACGAACGGGCTCGCGAACCAGCGCCAGACCTCGTCGTCGTTGACCGGCGGGACCAGGTAGCCGAGGTCGAGGCTGGAGTCCGCCGCGTAGATCAGCGTGAGGACCAGCGAGGCGGCGATCAGCGCGAGCGTCGCGTAGGGACGGGTGTCCGGCGCGATGCCGGCGATCTCCTCCGAACGCAGCCGGGGCAGCCGGGCACGGCGGCGGCGCTGCTTGGGCTCGGGCTCGCCCCGGGAGCGGTCGAGCTTCGGCGCCCGCTTGCGTACGCGCTGTCCGCAGTAGGGGCACTCGGTGACGTACGGGCTGACCTCGGACCCGCAGTTCTTGCAGACGACGAAGAGGTCCGGCGCAGACACTGTTCTCAGAGTACCCGGCCTGCAGCGGCTACTCGCCGGGGGTCTCGGCCGGCGCCGGCACCGTCGCGTCGACGATCTCCCGCACCACCTCGCGGAGGTCGTGATTGGCTCCGAAGACGACCACCTGGCGGCTCGCCCCGTTGCCGTGCTCGAGGATGTCCTCGAGGCAGTCGAGCTCGGTCAGCGAGCCCAGTTCCTCGGCGTGCGGGCGCAGCCGTTCGAGCACTCGGTGGGCCAGCTCGCGCGCCGGCACGCGGCTGGTGTCCGGGAGGTCGACGAGCTCGCTCTCGAGCCCGTGCCGCGCCGCCAGCCACTTGTTCTCGTCGAGCATCTCGTAGGGGTAGCGCGAGAGGGTGCCGCCGCTCTCGTAGTGCTCGCACAGCTCCTTGACCATCGCCTGCACCAGCGCCGCCAGCGCGAGCGTGTGCTCGACGCGCGTCTGCGAGTCCATCACCCGCACCTCGACGGTGCCGAAGTTCGGGTGCGGGCGCACGTCGTACCAGAGATAGGTGTAGTCGCGGATGACCTTCGTCGTGTACATGAACTCGATCCGCCGCGCCCAGTCGGCGAAGTCGTCGTAGCGGGGCGGGATCCCCACGCGCGGGAAGGCGCGGAAGATCGGCGTGCGCGTGGAGTCGAGGTTGGTCTGGTCCCCGCGCCAGAAGGGGGAGTTGGCCGACAGGGCGAGCAGCAGCGGCAGGTGCACGCGCATGCCGTTGGTGACATGCACGGCCTTGTCGGGGTCGTCGACGCCGACGTGCACGTGGATGCCGAAGATGATCTCCTGGCGCGCGACGAACTGCAGGCCGGCGATCAGGTCGCGGTAGCGCGGTCGGGAGACGATCCGCTGGTCCTCCCAGAGCGCGAACGGGTGCGTGCCGGCCGAGCCGATCGCCAGCCCGCGCTGGGCGGCGGCCTGCTGGACCTGGCGCCGCAGCGAGCGCAGCTGCACGCCCGCCTCGGCCGCGTTGCGGCAGGGCGTCGTGGCGATCTCGCAGACCGACTCCATCAGCTCGGGCTTGACCTCGCCCTCGGTCGCAACGCCCTCGAGATCGGCCAGCAGGCCCTCGATCGAATTGCTCAGGTCGAGCGTCTCCGCATCGACGATCATCAGCTCTTCCTCGACGCCGAGCGTGTACGAGGGGCCCGTGAACCGGTGCTCCACGAGGCCATCGTATCCGGCGGGGAGGGGGAGGCCGCCCTGGCGGCCGGTCACGCCGCCTGGATGGCGGCCCTGTCCTCAGGACTGAGGGCTGGACGCCCTCAGGGGGTATAAATCGGGTCAGAACTCGATTCGGGAGGACCGATGGCACTCGGCTACGACGGCAAGCTCTACATCCTGGCGTTCGACCACCGCGGGTCGTTCCAGAAGAAGATGTTCGGCATCGAAGGCGATCCCACGCCGGAGCAGACCGAGACGATCGCCGACGCCAAGCACCTGATCTTCGAGGGCATGGTGAAGGCGACCGAGCAGGGCGTCGACCCGAGCGTCACCGGCGTCCTGGTCGACGAGCAGTTCGGCGGCGACATCCCGGCGCAGACGCGCGAGCTGGGACTGCAGCTGGCGATGCCGGTCGAGAAGTCCGGTCAGAACGAGTTCGACTTCGAGTACGGCGAGCAGTTCGGCGAGCACATCGAGGCCACCAATCCCGACTTCTCGAAGGTGCTGGTGCGCTACAACCCCGAGGCCGACGCGGAGATGAACACGCGCCAGGCAGCGCGCCTGGCGCGGCTCGTCGGACTGGCTGCACGACCACGAGCGCAAGTTCCTGTTCGAGCTGCTCGTACCGGCCGAGGACCACCAGCTGGAGCAGGTCGGCGGCGACTCCGACCGCTACGACGCCGAGCTGCGGCCCGAGCTGATGCGGCGCGCGATCGCCGAGCTGCAGGAGGCCGGCATCGAGGCCGACATCTGGAAGATCGAGGGCATCGACACCCAGGAGGACTGCGAGAAGATCGCGGCCACCTGCCGCCGCGACGGTCGCGACGGAGTGATCTGCGTGGTGCTCGGTCGCGGCGCCGACGACGCCAAGGTCGAGCATTGGCTGCGTCAGGGAGCGCCGGTCGACGGCTACGCCGGCTTTGCGATCGGCCGCACGATCTGGTGGGACGCGCTCAAGGGCTTCCTCGAGGGCGACCTCGAGCGCGAGGCCGCCGCGGATCGGATCGCGCGCAACTACCTGCGCTTCGTGAGCGTCTACGAGCAGGCCGCTCGCGAGCCCGCGCACCGCCTAGGCTTTACGCGATGCGCATGCGTCAGTCGCTCACGCAGTTCGAGGCGGCCTTCCGCGAGGAGGCCGCCGAATCCGATCGTACGGCGCGAGCGCCTGCGCAAGGAATCGGCGCACCGCGCGCGGGCGCGACGCGTCGAGCGCCAGCGCAAGGCCGGCAGCTGGCGCTTCGCTCTGCTCGTGCTCACGCTCGTGGCGACGGCGGTCGTCGTCACGATCGCGATGTTCGAGACGCTGGCGATGCTGGCGGGCTAAGAGCCTCCCGACTTCAGTCGGTTCAGTGCCTCGTCGACCTGCTCGGGGTCATCGCCGGCCTCCTGCTTGAGCTCGACGTACACCTCCTTGCGGAAGACGGGCACCGAGCGTGGGGCCTGGATCCCGATGCGGACCTTCTCCCCCATGACGGCGAGCACTGAGACCTCGACTTCATCGCCGATCATGATGCTCTGATTCGATTTGCGCGTGAGAACGAGCACGCGAACGCCTCCCTGCCAGACGTCGTAACCGCCCCTGCCTTGGGGCCCTGCCAGATGAAACGAAAGCAGGCTGGCCGGACTCACGCAAGCGCGAGCCGGACGAGGACCGGAATCGCATCGGATTTTCCCCGCTCCTTGCTAGTCTCCGCCGCCGTTTGGCACGTAGATCTCTGAAACCACAACTGAACCAGATCCGGACCTGGGTGCGCCAGGGGCGCACCGACGCCTGGATCGCCCACCAACTCGACGTCTCAGTCGGGGACATCCGCGGCTTCAAGCGCGAGCACGGTCTCGCCCCCGCGGACACGAGCGACGAGGGAGACGTCACCGCCGCGGCGATCGAGCTCGACGAGCCCGATCTGCGCGCCGAGGACGAAGCGCTCGTCGCCGCGGCGCTCGAAGCCGAGGCTGAGGCCGACGCCGTCGAGGACGAGCCCTCCGACGCGCTCGAGGACGAGGGCGATTCCGACGAGGACAAGAAGCAGCCGCGCAGACGCGGGCGCCGCGGCGGCCGGGGTCGTCGCAAGACCGGCGGCAAGAGCCGCGAGCTGGAGGGCACCTTCGACCACGGCGAGGAGGGCTACGGCCTGTGGCTGGACCCCGCCGTGCAGGACGACCCCGTCTACGCCGAGCACTGGGCCGGCCACCGGCCCGTCGTCGTGAGCGTCGAGGCCGAGCGCATCGTCATCACGCGCGCCGGTGAGAACGGCAGCTCGGACGACGACGAGTAGCGCGACCGCTCAGTCGCGCTCGGGGCGCCGCTGGCGCCCCCCGGCGTAGTCGGCCGCCTCGCGGGCATAGCGGGCGAAGGCCGCGTCCACGATCGTCGTGGCGTCGGCGCTGCCCGCGCGACGGGCGGCCAGGTCGGTCGCCCAGTCGGTGTCGCGGGCATAGAAGTCGGCCAGCTCGTCGAGCGTGAAGGTGGAGCCCAGACGCCGGCGCAACTCGTCGACGACGACGTCCACCGCTCGCTCGAGGTCGGGCTCGCCACGGACCTGGCGCTGGCCGTCCTGCCACTGGAAGAGGGCGTTCTCGAGGGCGTACGACACGCCCCGCGAGCCTAGCGACGCGGGCCTAGCTCGCCAGGCAGGTTCTCGATCACGTACGAGCGCTCGCCCTGCTTGACCATGCCCAGTCCCCGCGCCTCGCGCTCGAGCGCCCCCGGAGAGTCGAGTGCCCGCACGCGCCGCTCGAGCTCGCGGTTGTCGCGCTGGAGCTCGCGCAGCTCCTGGTGCTGCGCGCCAGCGGTGGACGATTGCTCGAACCAGCGCTTGGCCGGCGACAGATAGAGCAGCAGGATCACGACGAGCGTCGCCAGCAGCGCGACGCGCCCGACGCGATCCCAGCGGATGGTCGTGCGGCGACGGCGGGCGGCGACGGCGTGGCTGCTCACCACCACGCCTTCGCGACGCCGCGCCGGAATCCTTCAGCTTCTGAAGACGCCGCGTCCCGGGTAGCCGGCGTCGGCGCCGAGCGCCTCCTCGATCCGCAGCAGCTGGTTGTACTTCGCCACGCGGTCCGAGCGCGAGGGCGCGCCGGTCTTGATCTGCCCGCAGCCGGTGGCGACGGCCAGGTCGGCGATCGTCGTGTCCTCGGTCTCGCCCGAGCGGTGCGACATGACCGCCGTGTAGCCCGCCTCGGTGGCGGTGCGCACGGCGTCGAGGGTCTCGGTCAGCGTGCCGATCTGGTTGACCTTGACGAGGATCGAGTTGGCCACGCCGGCCTCGATGCCGCGCCGCAGCCGCTCGGTGTTGGTGACGAACAGGTCGTCGCCCACGAGCTGCACGCGCTCGCCGATGCGCTCGGTGAGCGCGCGCCAGCCGTCCCAGTCCTCCTCGTCCATGCCGTCCTCGATCGAGAGGATCGGGTAGCGGCCAGCCATCTGCGCCCAGTAGTCGGCGAGCTCGCCCGCCGACAGCGTGCGTCCCTCGTGCTCGAGCACGTACGCGCCCTGCTCGTAGATCTCGCTGGCGGCGGGGTCGAGCGCGATCGCGACGTCCTGCCCGGGGCGATAGCCGGCGGCCTCGATGCCCTCGATCAGCGCCTCGAGCGCCGCCTCGTTGGAGTCGAGGTCGGGCGCGAAGCCGCCCTCGTCCCCGACCGCCGTGCCGAGGCCGCGGTCGTGCAGCGTGCGCTTGAGCGCATGGAAGACCTCGGCGCCGGTGCGCAGCGCCTCCGAGAACGACGTCGCGCCGACCGGCACGACCATGAACTCCTGGAAGTCGACCTTGTTGTCGGCGTGCGCGCCGCCGTTGAGGACGTTCATCAACGGCACCGGCAGCACGTGCGCGGCCTCGCCGCCCAGGTAGCGCCAGAGCGGCAGGCCGGCCTCGGCCGCCGCGGCCTTGGCCGCCGCCAGGGACACTCCGAGGATCGCGTTGGCGCCCAGGCGACCCTTGTTGGGCGTGCCGTCGCGCTCGATCAGCGCGCTGTCGAGCGCGGCCTGATCGGCGGGGTCGAGCCCCCGCACCGCATCCGCCAGCTCGCCGTTGACGTTGCCGACCGCCTTGCCGACGCCCTTGCCGCTCCAGGCGCTGCCGCCGTCGCGCAGCTCGACCGCCTCGAACTCGCCCGTGGAGGCGCCCGAGGGCACGCCGGCCCGGCCCGAGGCGCCGGACTTCAGCACGACGTCGACCTCGACGGTCGGATTGCCGCGACTGTCGACGATCTGTCGCGCGTGCACCTGCTCGATCTCGCTCACCCTGATCCTGACTCCTCGATGGCTTGTCGTACGTCGTTTGCGTATTGGCGCAGCGCCAGCTCCGGGTCCACTCCGAGCGCTCGAGCGGCCGCGACGACGTCGTAGAGCAGCTCTCCCACGCGCTCGAAGGCATCGCCGCCCCAGGGGAAGGCGTCGGAGACGCCCCGCGCGGCCGCCAGGGCCTGCTCGGCCGAGCGCTCCTGGCGTAGGCCCGCGCTCTCGGCGCGCTTTTGCACCTTCTGCGCGTGGATGGTCGCCGGCAGCGTCTCGGGGATGTCTCCGAACACGTCTCCACCGCGCTCGTCCTCGCGCTTGATCTCGGTCCAGTTGCGGATCACGTCCGCTGCGGTCTCGGCCGCGCGCTCGCCGAACACGTGCGGGTGACGGCGGATCAGCTTCTGCCGGCAGCCGTCGGCGACCGTCGCCAGGTCGCCCTGTCCCCGTTCCTCGAGCAGCAGCGCCAGGAAGTAGACCTGGAACAGCACGTCGCCCAGCTCGTCCAGCAGCTTCGCGTCGTCGCCGGCATGGGCCGCGTCGGCCAGTTCGTATGCCTCTTCCACGGTGTGCGGCACGATCGAGCGCTCGTCCTGCTCGCGGTCCCAGGGGCACTCGCGCCGCAGGCGGCGGGTGATCTGGTCGAGCTCGAGCAGCGCGGCCGACAGGCCGTCCGGGTCGGTCACGCCGGGCAGGCTACTGAGGGGCCTGCTGCGGCGACTGCGTGGTGCCGCTCCCCGACGAGTCGTCGCCCGACCCGTTGCCGCAACCGGCGACCTTGAAGTCCTCGGCGCACGCGGTTCGTCCCTGATATCTGGACACCCAGTCGTTGCTGAACTCGGTCAGGACGCGCGTCTGCTCCTGCCTTCTGAGGTAGTCCTTCAACTCCCCACGGACCTCCTTCAGCGGCTGCTGACGTGCGGGCATGATCTTCTCGACGATGAAGACGTACCAGCCGAACTGCGTCTCGAGCGGCCCGCTCAGCGTGCCCTTGGGCGTCTCGAAGAGAGCATCGTCCAACTCTCCGGCGCCCTTGGAGCGCTTGTACCCCTTCAGCTTGCCGCCCTTGTCCTTGCTCGCCGGATCGATCGAGTAGCGCCGCGCCACCGCCTCCCAGCTCTCCCCGTCCGCGAGCGCTCGCTTGGCCTGCTCGGCCTTCGCCTCCGAGCGCGCGAGCACGAGCCGCACGTCACGCCGTTCGGGAAGGGCGAATGCCTGCTTGTTGGCCTCGTAGAACTGCGCTACCTGGCTCGCGCTCGGCGCCGCCACCTGGTCGTTGACCGACTTCCTGATCTTCTCGATCAGCAGCGCGCGACGAACGCTTTCGCGCAGGGACTGCTCGGTGAACCCCTGACTGCGCAAGGTGGCTTGGTAGCGCTTGCTCTGCGTGCCGCCGAGCACACGTTGGCGCTTGCGCACCCCCGCATCCAGCTCCTTCGCGCTGAGGCTCAATCCCCGCGCGGCTGCATCCTGCTTGAGCCACTCGCCCTGCAGCAGCAGTTTCATCGCAGCCGGGCGCAGTCTCTCGAACTCCCGCTTGCACTCCTGGCGACCGCCCGACGAGTTGGGGGCGTTGCGCTTCGCGGCCGCGCAGGCGTCGAAGCGCGGGAAGTCGTAGGGGACCACCGTGCCCCCCTTGGCTCGCCTCGCGGCCTCCAATCTCAACTGCGCGACGAAGGCCGATCTCGTGATCACCGTATCCCCGACCGTGGCTACGGCGCCGGGAGGCACGTTGACGCTGGCGTTGCCGCTGTTGCCGCAACCCAGGCTGGAGAGCACCGCGACCGCGGAGACCGCGGCTGCGACGGTGGTCCTCAGGCGAGCCCGCATCGACTAGCGGTTGGGCTGGCCGTTCGCCGACGGCGGCCCGGAGGACGTGTCGGGCGCGGTCGCCGGCGTCGTCTCGGTGGCAGTCTTCACGGCGGGCGGATTGCGGCACTCGGCGATCCTGTACCCGTCCGCGCAGGTCGTCTTGGTCTGATACCTCGCGCCGAAGTCCTTGGTGTACGACTCCAGTTCCCGCTGTTGCTTCGCCTGCGTCAGTCGGGCCTCGATGGTGCGCTTGTTCCTCGCGCTGAGCACCGCTTTCGTCGCCGGGTGGATCTGCTCGAGCTCAAAGACGAACCAGCCATAGGGCGTTTTCAGGGCCCGCCGAGGGAGCCGACGGACGCGCTGAAGACGGCCTGCTCGAACTTCTTGCTCAGGCCGGTTTTGGTCAGCTCGACCGGCTTCATGGTCGACGTGCGTCGCGCGGGATCGGTCACGTAGGCATTTACCACTTGCTTCCAGGACTTGCCGCGCTTCAGCTCGCGATGCGCTCCTTCGGCCTTTGCCTGAGATCTGACCACCAGCAGCCGGATGGTTCGCCGCTCCGGCTTGGTGAACTCCTTGCGGTTCGCTCTGAAGTACTCCTCGATCTCAGCCTCGGATGCCTTGGGTGCGGCCGAGCTCGCCTTCTTGGTCAGCTTCCGGGTGAGCACCGCGCCCCGCGCCTGCTCGAGGAAGAAGCTCTCCGGGATCTTGGTAGTGCGCTGGAATCTCGCGTAGCCCTTGGGAGAGCCGAAGTTCGCCGTCGTGGTCTTGACGAGTTCCTTCCTGACCTCGGCGCGCGAGACGTGTACCCCCTTGTCGGCCGCTTCCTGATTGAGCCATTGCGCCAGCACCAGGGATTGCATCGTGCGGGTCCTGAAGTCGGCCAGCTGCTCCTTGCACTGGCTGACCGACTCGGCTTTGGTCGGCGCCTTCTCGCCCTCCGTTGGCCGTTCGCCCGCCTTGTAGGCGGCGCATCGCTTGAGATTGGTGGGGTCGTACGGTGGAGGTCTGCCGAGCTGATAGGCCGCGGTGATCGCGAAGCGCTCGTCGTAGGCCGCTCTGCCGATGACGGCGTCGCCAACCCGCGCGACCGCGCCAGACGGGATTCTTGACCTCCTCGTCGCCACAGCCGGCAGCGGCGACGGTGGCGGCGACCGCCAGGCCGAGTGATCCAACAAGCTTCCCCAAGCGAACTGCGAGCACCAAAGCAGTTTTAAAGACTCCGACTAAAGCTCCGTTCAAGATCGCTTGCTCGGCTCGCAGGAGTCGGGGCAGCGACGAGCCACCCGCCGGCGCGCGGGTGGCTTGAAGTCACGTACTGCGCGAACTACTGCTTGGGCTGCTCGCCCTGGGGCGCGGAGGGCGCCGGCTGGCTACCCGGAGGGGCCTGCTGGGACCCCGACGGAGAGCCGCCCGAGGCCGGATTCGTGTTGGTCTTCTCCTCCGGCCCGTTGCTGCACTCGGTGACCTTGTAGTCGTCGGCGCAGTCGGTCTTGTCGCGGTACTCGTCGCGGAAGTCCTTGATGAAGTCGTCGAGCGCCTGCTGCTGCTTCTGCGATTTCAGCAGGTTTCTGATCGTCTCCTTGGACTGCTTGAGCGACTGCTGCGAGGCCGCCGTGACCTTGGTGACCTCGAAGACGTAGTAGCCGAACTGGGTCTTGACCGGACCGGACACCGCGCCCTTCTCGGCGCTGAAGACGGCGGTGTCGAGCGACTTCTCCTGCTGGCCCTTTGCGACGCCGGGCAGCTTGCCGCCCTGCGCCTTGGAGGCCTGGTCGATCGAGTACTTCTTGACCACGGCCTTCCAGCTCTGGCCACTCTCCAGCGCCTGCTTTGCCTGCTCGGCCTTCGACTTCGACTTCGTCAGCACGATCAGCAGATCCCGGCGCTCGGGCTGCGCGAAGCGCTTCTTGTTCTTGTCGTAGTAGTCCGAGATGTCCTCGTCGCTGACCTTGGTCTCATCTTCGGTGACCTTCTGCGTCAGCTTCTGCTGCAGCTGGTCGAGCCGGACCCGGAAGAGGATGTCCTTCTCGGTCATGCCCGAGGTCTTGAGGAACTGCTTGTAGGCCTTGTCAGTCGGGAACGCCTGCTTCTTCTGGTCGGCGAACGACTTCTGCACCTGGGCGGTGGTGATCTTGACGTCCTGCTTGTCCGCCTCCTGCTCCACCCACTCGGCCTGGACCAGGAACTGCATCACCTGCTTCTTGAGCTGGTCGAACTCGGTCTTGCAGGCCTTCTTCAGCTGCGCGTCGGTCTGCTTCTTGCCGCTGGTGGGCTGCTTCTTCTTGGCGGCGACGCACGCCTTGTAGTCGGGCGGCTCATACGACACGGGCGTGGCGCCCTGACTCGCACTCGCCTGCGCGGTCTTGAGCCACTTGTCGAAGTCCGACTTCTTGATCGAGGTGTCACCGACAGTGGCAACCGCGTTCGGTGGCACGTCGTTGCCACAGCCGGTTGCCATGAGGGCGCCGAGCCCTGCGAGGGCGACGGTGATGACGAGCTTTGTGGACATGTTTCTCATTTGGCGGCCGCGAAGGGTAGCGAAGGCGAATCGGCAAATGCTTACTGCGTCGCGGAGGTCTCCGAGGACGCGTCTTCAGGACCCGGCTGGGTGGCCACTTCGAGGATCGCCTCGGCGGCCGCGACCACCGCGCTGAAGCGTGCCGCGGCGGCATCGGGAACGCGCACGCGGACGGTGCTGCGACCCGACTCGTAGACGGCCTCGGGGATGCGCGCACGCAGCGCCTTGGCCCCGGTGGAGTCGAGCTCGATCGGGGCCACCGACAGGCGCCCGCCCTTGAAGTCCACCGTCTGCGCGCCCGCCCGGCCGAGCTTGATGCGCGCGTCCTGGAGCTTGATCAGGTTCTCGAGCGGCTCGGGGATAGGGCCGAAGCGGTCCTCCAGCTCCTCGCGCAGCACGATCAGCTGAGCGACCTCGCGGGCCCCGGCGACGCGCCGGTGGACCTCGATCTTGGCCGCCTCGTAGGGCACGTACTCGCCCGGGACGAAGGCGTCGACCGGCACGTCCAGCCGTACGGGCTCGGCGCCCTCGTCGGCCGCGTCCCCGGCCAGCAGCTTGACCGCCTCGTCGAGCATCGACACGTACAGCTCGAAGCCGACCGCCGCGACGTGGCCGGACTGCTCGTCGCCGAGCAGGTTGCCGGCGCCGCGGATCTCGAGGTCGCGCATCGCGATCTTGAAGCCCGAGCCGAGCTCGGTGTAGTCGGAGAGGGTGGCCAGCCGCTGGCCCGCCTCCTCCGACAGCGCCGCCGCGCTCGGGTAGAGCAGGTAGGCGTAGGCGCGCTCGCGCGAGCGCCCGACGCGGCCGCGGATCTGGTAGAGCTGCGCCAGCCCGTACATGTCCGCGCGCTCCACGATCAGCGTGTTCGCGTTCGCGATGTCGAGCCCGGACTCGACGATCGTCGTGCAGACGAGCACGTCTGCCCCGCCGCGCAGGAAGTCCATCATCACCTGCTCGAGCTGACCCTCGGCCATCTGGCCGTGCGCCACCGCGACGCCCGCCGCCGGCGCGAGCGCCCGGATGCGCTCGGCGGTCTCGTCGATCGTGTCGACGCGGTTGTGCAGGAAGAAGACCTGGCCCTCGCGCGCGAGCTCGCGCTCGATCGCCTGCTTGACGAGCTCCTCGTCGTAGTCGCCGACGTAGGTCTTGACCGGCCGCCGGCCCTCGGGCGGCGTCTCGATCACCGAGATGTCGCGCAGGCCCGCGAGCGACATCTGCAGCGTGCGCGGGATCGGCGTCGCCGACAGCGAGAGCACGTCCACCCGCAGCCGCAGCTGGCGCAGCAGCTCCTTCTGCTTGACGCCGAAGCGCTGCTCCTCGTCGACGATCAGCAGGCCGAGGTCCTTTGGCCGCACGTCGCGGGAGAGCAGGCGGTGCGTGCCGATCAGGACGTCGACCTCGCCGCGCGCGAAGCCGTCGAGTGCCTCGCGCACCTCCTTGGCGCTGCGGAAGCGCGAGGCCATCTCGATCTTGAAGGGGTAGTCGCGCAGGCGCTCGCTGAAGGTGCCGTAGTGCTGCTGGGCGAGTACGGTGGTCGGCACCAGGAACATCACCTGCTTGCCGTCCTCGGCGGCCTTGAAGGCGGCGCGCAGGGCGACCTCGGTCTTGCCGTAGCCGACGTCGCCACAGATCAGGCGGTCCATCGGGCGTGCCTCCTCCATGTCCGCGCGCACGGCCTCGATCGCGTCGAGCTGGTCCGGCGTCTCGCGGTAGGGGAACTTCTCCTCGAACTCGACCTGCCACTCGCTGTCGCGCGGGAAGGGGTGACCGGCGCGGCGCTTGCGCTCGGCGTAGAGGTTGATCAGCTCGCCGGCGAGCGCCTCGGCGGCGCGGCGCGCGCGCAGCTTCTGCTGCTCCCACTGCTTGCCGCCGAGCTTCGACAGCGGCGGGTCGCCGGCGTCGGCGCCGACGTAGCGGCTGATCTTGTGCAGCTGGTCGCTGGGCACGAAGACGCGGTCGCCGTCGCGGTACTCGAGCTCGAGGTAGTCGCGCGTGATGCCGCCGACCGTCTTGGTCTCGAAGCCGACGAAGCGGGCGATGCCATGGTCGGTGTGCACGACCGCGGAGCCGGCGCGCAGCTCGGTGAAGGAGGCGATCGCCCCGCCGGGACGCGGCCCCGACGGCGCCTCGGCGCGCCGGCGGCGCAGCAGCCGGTGCTCGGGCACAATCGCCAGCTTCAGGCTTGGGGCCAGGAAGCCCTCGCGCAGGCTGGCATGGGCGAACGCGACGCCGGCCTCCCGCGGCGCGGGCTTGCCGTCCAGGAACGAGGCGCGCACGCGGGCGAGGTTGTAGCTCGCGCGCTCGGCCTCGCCGCGGCGCGCCCAGGCGACGACGGTGCGATAGCCCGAGCGCACGAGCTTCTCCAGCTCCGGCTCGGCCTCGCGCAGCGAGCGCGCGGCGGTGTCGGCGGACTGGGCGCGGAACTCGTGCGGCTGGTCCTGCGAGATGCTCGAGAGGCGCAGGCAGGCGCGCTGGTCGAGCGCCTGGTCGAGGCGCTCGGGATTGACGTAGAGGTGGCGCGCGTCCTCGTCATGGAAGCTGGCCGTCACGTCCTCCCAGTAGTCGCGCAGCGCCGGAGCCAGCTCCTCCTCGGCCGCCACGGCCACCAGCGCCTGCTCGGGGATCAGGTCGAGCAGCTCGCGGAAGCGGTCGACGGGCAGCACGTCGGCCACGTCGGGACGCTCGTGCTCGGCCTGGGTCGCGGCGATCTCGGCCAGCTCGCGCTGCTCGGGCGCAAGCTCGGCGGCCGGGGCGATCTCCACGCCCTCGACCTGCTCGAGCGAGCGCTGGGTGAAGGTGGAGAAGAACGTCAGCCGCTCGATCTCGACGTCGAACAGCTCGCAGCGCACCGCGCGCTCCTCGGTGGCGGGATAGACGTCGAGGATGTCGCCGCGGATCGCGAACTGGCCGCGCTCCTCGACCTGGTCGACGCGCTCGTAGCCACAGGCGACGAGGCGCTCGGCGGTCTCGTCGAGGTCGAGCAGGTCGCCCTTGGCGAGCTCGAAGCCGTGCGGGCGCAGCTCGGGGTCGGGCAGCTTCTCGGCCAGCGCCACGGCCGAGGTCACCAGCACCGCCGCCTGCTCGCCCAGCAGCGCGTCCAGCGCCGCGATGCGCAGGCCGACGAGGTGCGGCGGCGGGGCGAGGTGCGACTCGTAGCGCATCCCGCGCGCGGGGTAGAAGCGGACCGGGCGCGGGGCGAGGTACTGGCGCAGGTCCGCGGCCAGGTCGCGCGCCTGGCGGTCGTCGCCGGCGACCACGAGCGCCGGCCGCTGCGGGTCGGCGTCGATCAGCGCCGCGAGCAGGTAGGGGCGCAGGCTCGACGAGACGAAGGCGCGCTGGGGCGCCTCGCGGGCGGCGTCCGCGAGCGTGGCGACGGAGGGGTCGTCGTGGGCGTATGTCAGGAGCTGCCGGAGCATGCGCTGCGACCGCCCGGAGGTCCGCGCGGCCAGAGCTCCCAGTCTATGCAGCGCAGGGTTTGCCGCCCCTCGGGTAGAACCTCCCACCAGTGGCCGCGATCGAAGTCCGCTCCCTGACCAAGCGCTTCGGCTCCGTGGTCGCCGTCGACGACGTCGACTTCGACGTCGAGCCGGGCAAGGTGACGGGCTTCCTCGGTCCCAACGGAGCGGGCAAGACCACGACCCTGCGCATGGTCCTCGGCCTCGCCCGGCCGACCAGCGGCAGCGTGACGATCGACGGCAGCCCCTACGCCGCGCTGGCGGACCCGGCGGGCACCGTCGGAGCCGCGCTCGAGCACGCCGGCTTCCACCCCGGGCGTCGCGGGCGCGACCACCTGCGGGTGATCGCGCGGGCAGCCGGCATCCCCGAGTCGCGGGCCGACGAGACGCTCGAGCTGGTCGCCCTCAGCGACGCCGCGAAGCGACGCGTCGGCGGCTACTCGCTCGGCATGCGCCAGCGGCTTGCACTCGCCACGGCGCTGTTGGGCGATCCTCGGATCCTCGTGCTCGACGAGCCCGCCAACGGGCTCGACCCGCAGGGGATCCGTTGGCTGCGCGACTTCTTGCGCTGGTATGCGGCCGAGGGCCGTACCGTGCTCGTCTCGAGTCACGTCCTGTCCGAGGTGGCCCAGACCGCCGACGCGGTGATCGTGATCGCCAAGGGGCGCGTGGTGGCGCAGGGGCCGATTCAGGAGCTGACCTCGGGGCGGGGCGGCCTCGTCGAGGTGATCAGCCCGCGCGCCGAGCAGCTGGCGGAGGCGCTGCGGGGCCGTGGCTGGACGGTCACGCCGGGGGACGACGGTGTGCTGCGGGTGACCGGAGCGACGCAGGCGGCGATCGGCGACCTGGCCCACGCCGAGGGCATCGTCCTGCACGGCCTGCGCACCGAGCAGGCCTCGCTGGAGGACGTCTTCTTCGAGCTGACCGGCGAGCAGGGGGCGCCCGCGTGACCGCGCTCGTCTGGGCCGAGCTGCTCAAGCTGCGCACCACGCGCACCGCCCTCGGCTTCTTCGTCGTCACCGTGCTGCTGACGCTTCTGCTCTACGGCGCCGGCTTCGCGACCACGGAGATCAGCTCCGCGCGAGACGTCGAGAACGCTTTCAACGGCGCCGCGATCGCGACCGTGCTGCTGCTGATCCTCGGCATCGTCGCGACGACCGGTGAGTACCGCCACCGCACGATCACCGGCTCCCTGCTCGCGACCCCCGACCGTCGTCGCTACCTGGCTTCGAAGCTGATCGCCTACATGCTCACGGGTGCGACCCTGGGCGCGCTCGCGATCGCGGTCGTCATGATCGTGGGCCTGCCCTGGCTGGCGGTGCGCGACCAGCCGACCGACCTCTACTCGACCGGCGACTTCGCGCTGCTCGCACTCCGCGGCACCGTGGCAGCCGCGATCGCAGGAGCGATCGGAGTGGCGATCGGCGCGATCGTGCGCAACCAGGTCGCGGCCGTGGTCGGCATCCTGCTCTACCTCTTCATCGCCGAGCCCGTGGTCGGGGTGATCTCCGAGAACGTGATGGACTTCACGCTCGGTCAGAGCCAGTCGGCGCTGATCGGGGGCATCTCCTCGGAGGGGCTGGCGCCCGGCTGGGCGGCGCTCGTCTACGCCGGCTGGGCGCTGCTGCTGGCCGCCGTCGGCGTGGCCCTCGAGCAGCGGCGCGACGTCACGTAGGACTGCTTGCGGATGCCGCTCGCGGTCGGCGGCGCACCATCAGGCCGAGGACTCGTCCGGCGCGGTCACCAGCTTTTCCAGCTCGTTTGCGGCACGCTCGACCAGGTCACGCACCTCCTCGGCCGGCTCGCGAAAGCGACCGAGCACGTGCGCCGAGACGATCTCCGGATCGGTGCTGTCGGGTCGTCCCACCCCCACCCGCACGCGCTGAAAGTCCGCGCTGCCGAGCTCGCGCTTCAACGACTTCAGGCCGTTGTGGCCGGCGAGGCCGCCACCGAGTCTCACGCGCACCGTGCCGAAGGGCAGGTCGATCTCGTCGTAGACCGCCACCACACGGTCGAGGTCCACGTGCAGCGCCCCGCGCGCCGGGCCGGCGGCGCGGCCGGAGTCGTTCATGTAGGTCTGGGGCAACAGCACGCCGACGCGCGGACCGCCGGGGCCGGTGCGCCCGTCGGTGTAGAGCCCGGCGTAGCGCTTCTTCGGCTTCGGCAGCTGCCAGCGCTCGGCGGCGAGCTTGACGACCTCGAAGCCGACGTTGTGGCGCGTGCGCGCGTACTGGTCGCCGGGATTGCCCAGCCCGACGATCAGCCAGTCGACCTTACCGCCGCCGGCGTCGCCGCCGCGACGGAAGAGGCTCACTCGTCGGAGCCGGCAGCCTCGTCGGAGGCCTGCTCGGCCTCGTCGCCGGTCGCGCCCTCGGCGCCGGCCTCCGCACCCACCAGCTCGGTCTCCTCCTCGATCTCCTCGGGCTCCTCGACCTCGGTCGGGACGACCACGGTGGCGATCACCAGCTCGGGATCGTCGAGGAAGGTCACGCCCTCGGGCGGGGTGAGCTCGGAGAGCTGCAGCGTGGCGGCGACCTCGAGGCCCGAGACGTCGACGACGATCGCCTCGGGGATGTCGGTCGGCAGCGCCTCGGTCGTCAGCTGGTGGGTGACCTGCTCGAGCACGCCGCCCTCGCGCACGCCGGGAGCGTCCTCGGCCCCCTCCACGTGCACCGCGACCTGCGACTGGATCGTCTGCTTGAGATCGACCTCGAGCAGGTCGATGTGGACCACCTCGCCGCGCACGGGGTGCAGCTGCTGGTCCTTGACGATCACCGGTCTGGTCTTGCCGCCGCCGAGCGCGAGGTCGATCAGCGCCGAGCCGTCCACGAGCACCTTGCGCAATTCGAGCGCGCCGACCTTGAACGGGTGGCACTCGCCGTCGGGACCGCCGTAGACGATTCCGGGCACGAGGCCCTCGCGGCGCAGGCGCTTGTTCGCGCGCGTGCCGCGCTCGGGGCGCTCGTCGACGGTCAGGGTGGGTCGTTTGCTGTCGGCCATTCGGCCGGCCAGTGTAGCGGGGCTGCTGGTGCCCGGCGTATCCTGGCGCTCGGCGATGGCGCGCGGCGACGACAGCTCGATCCCGAAGGGCCGCATCCGCCGCACGGCGCAGGTGGGCTCGGTGGTCGGCACCGAGGGCGCCCGCTACGCCGGCACGCGTGCGCGCAACATCGCCCGCTCCAAGGAGGGCAAGGCGGACGCGCTGGAGCGCCGTCACCTGGAGGCGGCCGAGAAGATGGTCAAGACGCTCGGCACGATGAAGGGAGCGGCGCTCAAGATCGGCCAGCTGGCCTCGTTCATCGACACCGAGTTCCTGCCGCCGGAGTACCGCGAGCTGTACCAGAAGGAGCTCTCCAAGCTGCAGACCTCGGCGCCGCCGATGCCCTGGAAGAAGGTGCGCCGCGTGCTCGACGAGGCATGGGACGAGCCGGTCGAGGAGCTGTTCGAGGACTTCGACCACGACGCCGCCGCGGCCGCCTCGATCGGCCAGGTCCATCGCGCCGTGCTGCCGGACGGGCGGGCGGTGGCGGTCAAGGTGCAGTACCCGGGCGTCGCCGACGCGGTCGCCGCGGACATGCAGAACGCCGGCATGATCATGCGCCTGGCCAAGGCGCTCGCCCCCGGCCTGGACGCCAAGGCCGCCGCGGAGGAGCTCAAGGAGCGCGTGCTGGAGGAGCTCGACTACGAGCTCGAGGCGCAGAACCAGCGGGCGTTCGCGCGCGGGTACCGCAACCACCCGTTCATCCACGTGCCCGACGTCGTGACGCGGCTCTCGACCGAGCGCGTGCTGGTCAGCGAGTGGGTCGAGGGCGGGGTCGGCTTCGACGCCGTGCGCGCCCTGCCCCAGGCCGAGCGCGACCGCTTCGGCGAGATCGTCTTCCGCTTCTGCTTCGGCTCGATCTACCACCTGCAGCACTTCAACGCCGACGCCCATCCGGGCAACTACCTGCTGATGCCCGACGAGGGCAAGGTGGCGTTCATCGACTTCGGCATGACCAAGCACCTCGACAAGGACCAGATCGAGCTCGAGATCGCGGCGCTCGAGGCGGTCTTCGACGAGAACCCCGAGCAGCTGCGGGTGGCGCTGCACGATCTCGGCTTCCTCAACAGCCCGAAGAAGGTCGACGCCGAGGAGCTGATGGACCACGTGCGCGCCGTCGGCGGCTGGTACATGGAGGATCGCGAGGTGACGATCGACTCCGAGCGCGTGATGGAGGCGATCACGGCCGTCTCGGACCCACGCTCCTCGTTCTACCGGCTGATGCGGCGTGAGAACCTGCCGGCGAACGAGCTGATGGGCCGGCGCATGGAGTCCGGCGTGCTGGCCGTGCTGGGCCAGCTCGGCGCCACGCGCAACTGGTACCGGATCGGTCGCGAGTGGTGGTTCGGCGACGACCCGGCCACCGAGCTCGGCGAGCAGGAGTGGGCGTACTTCGAGTCGCGCGGCGAGCGCCGCACGCGCGCGTTCGCCAACCGGCGCAGCGACTGCTAGGGACCCGCTACCCCGGTTTGATCGCCATCGCGGCGATGACCAGGAACAGCAGCGTCAGCTCGATGCGGTTGATCGTCAGCAGGCGCGCGTTGCCGGCCAGGAACTCCGGGCTGTCGGCGCCCTGCTCCTCGATCACGCCGCCGAGCTTCTGGGCGGTCGGGCCGAGGTACAGCGCCCCCACCAGCGCGGACGCGACCAGGACCAGCAGCCCGAACGAGATCCAGGCGTCGCCGAGGCTGTAGCCGACCTCGTCGACCAGCAGCAACCCGCTCACGAGGGCGATGGCGGAGGCGGTGGTGAAGAAGCGCTGGCCGATCCAGCCGGCGTTGACGAAGGCGAACGAGATCGCGTTCGGGTCGTTGGACGCACGCGCCCGCAGCGCGAACACGTGCAGGATCAAGCCGCCGCCGACCCAGACGGCGATGGCGGTGAGGTGGACCCAGAGGAGGAACTCGTACCAGCTCATGACCGGCGAGCCTACGTTGCCCGGCAGACGGCCCGTGCGCTGTCTAGAACAGCTGGTTCTCGCCGGCGAAGATCTCGGAGACCGAGTCGTCGGTGAAGATGCGGCGGATCGAGTCCTCGAGGGTGTCCGCGCAGGTGAGCTGGCTGATCAGGCTGGGGGCGTTGTCGGCGAGCGGGACCGTGTCGGTGACGACGATGCCGGCCAGCGGCGAGGCGGTCAGGATGTCGAACGCCGCACCGGAGAAGAGCCCGTGGGTGGCGACCGCGTAGACCTTCTCGGCGCCCTCGTCGAGCACGGTCTGGGCCGCCGCGCTGAGCGTGCCGCCGGTGCCGATGATGTCGTCGACGATCACCGCGGTCTTGCCCTTGACGTCGCCGATCACGTAGCCGATCTCGGCCACCTGCTGCGCGGGCCGCTCCTTCTCCATCAGCGCGTAGGGCGCGCCGACCTTCTGGGCGAACTTGCGCACGAGCTTCACCCGGCCGGCATCCGGGGCGATGATCACGAGGTCCTCGTCGCCAAGGCGGTCCTGCACATACTGGGTCAGGATCGGCATCGCGGTCATGTGGTCGACAGGCTTGGAGAAGAAGCCCTGCAGCTGGCCGGCGTGCAGGTCCATCGTCACCAGCCGATCGATGCCCGCGACCTCCAGCAGGTCGGCGACCAGGCGCGCGGAGATCGGCTCGCGCGGGGCCGACTTCTTGTCCTGGCGCGAGTACCCGTACCAGGGGGTGACGGCGATGATCCGATGGGCGGAGGCGTGCTTGGCGGCATGCGACCATCAGCAGCAGCTCCATCAACGCGTCGTTGGGCGTCAGGCCCTCGCGCTCGGAGCCGCAGATCGACTGCACGATGAACATGTCCGCGCCGCGGATCGACTCCTCGTAGCGGCAGTAGACCTCGCCGTCGGTGAACGTCTTCAGGCCGGCGTCGATCGAGCTGCACGCCCAGGCGCTCGGCGATGCGCGCGCCGAGCTGACGGCTGGCGCGGCCGGCGGTGAGCATCAGCCGCTTCTCGTAGCCGAGCGTGACGTGCAGCGCGTTGTCGGGCGCGGTGGCCGTTTCGAGGGGCCTGTTCACTTCGACGAGTTCTCCTCTGCGCGGTCTGCGTATCCCTCGACGTTGGTCTGCTGCGGGCGGGCGATCCCGAGTGCCCCGTCCGGGACGTCGTCGGTGATCATCGACCCGGCACCAGTGTAGGCCCGATCCCCGACGGTGAGCGGCGCCACCAGCGACGTGTGGATGCCCGTCTTCACGCCGCTGCCGACCTTCGTGCGGTGCTTGGCGCGACCGTCGTAGTTGGCCGTGATCGTGCTGGCGCCGAGGTTGCTGTCCTCGCCCACGTCGGCGTCGCCGATGTAGGACAGGTGCGGGACCTTGGCGCCGGGGCCGATGTCCGAGTTCTTGACCTCGACGAAAGTGCCGACCTTCGCGCCCTCCCGGATCGTGGCGCCCGGGCGCAGGTAGGCGAAGGGGCCGATCGACGCGTTCGCGTGGACCTCGGCCTCGATGAGGTAGGAGTGGATCACGCGCGCGCCGTCGCCGATCGAGCTGTCGATCAGCGTGCTGTGGGGGCCGATCTCGCAGCCCGCGCCGACGTACGTGGCGCCGGCGAGGATGACGCCGGGGCGATCGTGGTGTCCTCGCCGATCTCGACGTCGGCCTCGACGCGCGTGCTGGTGGGCTGCAGGAAGGTGACGCCGGCCCGCGCGTGGGCGCGCAGGATGCGGGCCTGGGCGACGCTCTCGGCCTCCATCA
Source organism: uncultured Thermoleophilaceae bacterium (assembly GCA_963734165.1). GTDB lineage: Bacteria > Actinomycetota > Thermoleophilia > Solirubrobacterales > Thermoleophilaceae > JACVRW01. The sequence goes on from CAVTFZ010000001.1 coordinate 620,531, forward strand.
GGCCCGCGCGGTCGTTGACGCCGAGCGCGCGCGTCCGCGTCGGCGATCAGGTGCGCGGCGATCCGCTCGCCCCGCTCGCGCAGGATCGGGATCGCGCCCGGCAGGTAGCGCTCGCCTTGCACCAGGTCGACCTGATCGAGCGCGTCGATCAGCGGCCGGCGTCGAAGGCGTACGTGCCGAGGTTGACCTCGCGCACCCGCAGCTCCTCGGCCGTCGCCTCCTCCGGACGCTTGGTCTCGACGATGCGGTCGACGCCGCCGTCCTCGCGCGCGCACGACACGGCCGTAGCCGGTGGGGTCGAGCTGGTCGGTCGTCAGCAGGGTCGCCGCCGCCTTTTCGCGCTCGTGCGCGGCCAGCAGTCCTGCGAGGTCGTCGGCGCCGATCAGCGGCTGGTCGCCGGAGAGGACCACGAGCGCGCCGGGCGCGTCCGCGAGCCACGCGCGTGCGGCGAGGACGGCGGCGCCGGTGCCCTCCCCCTCGCGCTGCTCGACCACCTCGACGCCGTCTGGGACCCCTCCGCCACGCCATCGCCCGGCCGCGTCACGCACAGCACGCGCGTCGCGCCGGCCGCGCGCGCAGCGTCCACCACCCACGCAAGCATGGGCTTACCGCACACCGGATGGAGCACCTTGGGCAGCGACGAGCGCATCCGCGTGCCCCGACCGGCGGCCATGATCAGGACCGTGAACCCGTCGGCCATGGGGCGGTCAGGGTAGCGCCACGGCCTATCCTCTGCTGTGGCTCTGGGGAGTGGTGTAATGGCAGCACGCGAGCCTTTGGAGCTCTAGGTCACGGTTCGAGTCCGTGCTCCCCAGCCTTCGCGTCCGGCGCCCCTGCGAACATCCGTTCGTGAAATCGTCGGACCTCCACTGGCTTGCCGGGCTACTCGAGGGCGAAGGGAGCTTCTTCCCCGGAAGCCCTTCTTGCCCCCATTTGCCTGTCCTGTCATTGGCGATGGCAGATGAGGACGTCGTTCGTCGCGCGGCAGGGATGTTCGAGCGAAGCGTCCGTGTCAGCCCTCCCCGGCGCCAGGGATGGCGGGCCACGTATGCGGTCTCGATCAGGGGCTCTGGAGCGGTCGTATGGATGCGGAGGCTCAAGCCGCTAATGGGTACCCGCCGGCAAACCCAGATCGACCGTGCTCTGGCGAGCTACGCGCCACGGTCGAACCAGCGCCTGGACGACGTCACGGCCAGTCGTGCGCTCAGGATGCTCGCGGACGGCCAGAGCGTGCGTCACGTCGCCGAATGCCACAAGGTGAGCGTGTGGTGCATTTACGACCTACGCCTGGGTCGAACGCACCGCCATCTACCTCGTCCTGGCTAGCGATCCTTCGAGCCGCGGGGGACGCGGCCGGCTTCGGCGCCGCGTTCGTGGGCGGGGCCGCCGGGGGGGACGATGCCGAGGACGCGCATGGCCTTGAGGCCGAGCGAGAGGCGCTCGCGGCCGTCGGTGGAGGAGACGTCGAGGCCGCTGAGCTCCTTGACGCGTTCGAGGCGGTAGCGCACGGTGTGGCGGTGGGTGAAGAGGCGCTCGGCGGTGCCGGCGACGTTGCCGTCGGCGTCGAGGAAGGTCTCCAGGGTGTGCACGAGCTCGGTCTCGTACTGCTCGTCGTAGGCGACCAGGGGCGCGACGGTCTCGTCGAAGAAGCCCTGCAGCTCGCCGGGATCCTCGCTCATCGCGTGCAGCAGCAGCCGGTAGGCGCCGGTCTCCTCGAACGAGAGCGCCGGCAGGCCGCGCGCCTCGGCGACGTTCGCCGCCAGCAGTGCCTCCGCCCCGGCGCGGTGGAGGTCGCTGGCGTCGGGCGTCGGGCGGCTGGAGGTGACCGTCAGCAGGTAGTTGGGCAGGCCGGCATCGAGCTCGCGGCGGACCGCGGCGGCGGCCCGGCGGCCGGGCTCCGGACCCGCGCCCGGCACCACGATCAGCAGCTCGCGCTCGGCGCGCGTCTCGGCGCTGCCGTTGGGGCCGCTGCCGTGACGCGCCCAGTCGACCTCGACCAGCGCGGCCAGCGAGTGGCGCTCGACGGCGCGGGCGCCGCGCTCGGCGATCGTCAGCACGCGTGCCCGCCAGTCGGTCTCCTCGGGCTGCTGCGGCCGGGCGCGCACGACCAGCACGGTGGCGCCGGCGGAGACGTCGCAGCCGAGCTCGGCGGCACGGGCGAGAATGTTCTCGCGATCGGTGACCTTGCGCGCGAGCACGTCGGCGAGGAAGTCACCGACCGCGGCCTCGCTGGCGCGCTCCGGCGCCTTGACCCGCTCGAGCTCCAGGCCGATCAGGTTCGCGACCAGCCGCAGCAGCGCCGACGGCGGTGGCTCGGCACGCGGCCGGTAGCGCAGGCGGCCGACGGGTGCCTCGGCCACCAGCAGCTCGATCGTCTCGGTGCCGCCCTCGCCGGCCATCACCGCGCGCTCGTCCTCGCGCGAGGCGCAGGCCACGGCGAGCACGCTCGACGAGCCGTCGAGCACGATCACGCTGGCGTCGAGGGCGCGACCGGCAGCGCGCGCCACCGACGGCAGGCCGGCGCCCGACTCGACCGCGTCGGAGACCTGGTCGAGCGCGTCCAGGAACGAGCTGGGGGCGCTCGCCGCGGATGCGGACTGCAGCGGACGGCTGGCGGCCTGCCGGCTACGGGCCATCTCAGCCGCCGTACTGGTCGTACGACCAGACGACCGCGAAGCCGATCCCGGCGCCGATGCCGATCAGGGTCGCGAGGACGAAGAGGGTCAGGAAGCTCGCCGCCAGCTTCTCCCACAGCCGTCCGTAGCAGCGCCAGGCCGGCGCCACCACGAGGCTCAGGTACGCACCGCCGGCCACCAGGGCGGCCAGTCCGATCGCTATCTGCGTGGTCGAGGGGTCGGTCATGGGTCGCTGCGCGCGACTGGGCCCGGCGCGCGTTCGCTGTGATTGTGGCGAATGTGCTCGACGACGAGCGCCGCAGCGGCCAGCAGGCCGAAGATGCCGGCCCCGAGGCCCCAGCCGCCCGCGACGTCGGACCAGTAGTGGGCACGCAGGTAGATCCGCGACAGGCCGATCGCCGCGGCGAGCACCACGGCGCCCACCGTGAGCGTCGCCTGGCCACCGAGCCCGAAGCGACGCGTGAGCGCGACCGCGGCCGCGATCCACGCCGTGGCGTAGGCGGCGTGGCCGCTCGGATAGGAGGAGGTGGCCGTGGTCACCAGCGGGGCCGCTGGCCGCGGGCGGTCGATGCCGGCCTTGGCCAGGTGGACGCTGACGTAGACGAGCGCGAAGCCGACCAGGATCGTCACGAGCTCCGCCCAGCGGCGTCTGTTGGCGAGCACGGTCGCCGTCACCAGCAGCATGACGGCGACCGCGGGAAACGATCCGAACGCCGAGATCGCCTTCGCGACGTCGACGCCGAACGTGGTGCGGATGTCGTCGCCGAGGTCCAGGAGCTCTCGATCGAACGGCGTGGGCGCCAGCGAGTCGCCGAGGATCACCGCGTAGAGCGCGAACACGTACATGCCCACGCCACCGATCGCGAGCGCGGTCGTCAGCTCCAGGCCCAGCCCACCGGGCGTCAGCCGCTCCCAGAAGAAGCGCAGCCGCGGCCCCAGCACGTGCGCGAGCGGGCGCACCAGCCGCCGATGGACCGGAGCGCCGACGACGAACAGCGGGCGAACGAGCAAGTGCTCGCGATGGGCCAGCAGCCAACGCTCGAGCTCCTGTCGCCGCCGGTAGGCGACGACGATCGCCACGATCGCGCCGACGGTCAGCCCGAAGCCGAAGACGGCCTTGCCGGCGATGTCGGCGACGCGGTCGAAGGAGCTCCAGAAGACGTAGCCGAGCACGCAGAAGACGGTCGCCCAGAGCCCCGTGCCGACGATGCTGTACGGGACGAACGAGCGGTAGGCGAGGCCGGAGGCGCCTGCGATGAAGGGCGCGATGGCACGCACCAAGCCGATGAAGCGGCCGATCAGGATCGTCTTGCCGCCGTGGCGCTCGAAGTAGCGATCGACCTGCTCGAGCCGCTCGTGGGTGATCTTCAGCCTCGGCCCGTGGCGCTCGAGGAAGCGGCGGCCGAGGCGTCGTCCGATGAAGAAGCTGGCGGTGTCGCCGAGCACGGCGCAGCTCCAGACCAGGCCGATCAGCGGGATCAGCTGGATCTCGCCCTGACCCGCGATCACGCCGCCGGCCATCACCACCGTCTCGCCCGGAGCGATCAGCCCCACGAACGCTCCGGTCTCGAGAAAGGCCATCAGGCCCACCAGCGCGTAGGTCCACGGCCCCAGCGTCTCGGCCACGTCCTCGATGAGCCGCTTGGGATCGGGCAGCTTGGAGAGCAGGCCGCTCGCGTAGACGGCGAGGGCGAGCGCGATGGCAAGGCCGATCAGCAGCCGCTCGGTCGAGAGCCGGCGGCGGCGCCAGAGCACGCCGGCCGCGATCAGCGCGGCGACCACGGCCGCGGCGATGTGGCCGAGAGACATCGCGCGAGACTGTAGGGGCCGCTCAGGCGTCGCGCAGGGAGACCGCGAGCGCCCCGGGCAGCCCGGCGGCCACTCGCTCGGCCTCGTCGCGGCGCTCGTAGAGGCCGAAGCAGGTCGGCCCCGAGCCGCTCACCGCGACGCCGAGGGCGCCGGTTGCGCGCAGGGCCGTCAGCGTCTCGGCGAGCTCGGGGCGGAGCGCCAGCGCGGCAGGCTGGAGATCGTTCTCGAGCGCGGCCGCGAGCGTCGCGGGCGCAGCCGCCGCGAGCTGGCGCAGCGGCGCCGGGTCGAGACTCGCACGGCCCTCGCCGCGGCGGTCGAGCTCCGCGTAGACCGTGCCGGTGGACAGGCCGTCGGCCCGTGGGACGAGCACCGCCGCGAGCGGCGGCAGGGCGACCGGCTCCACTCGCTCGCCCGTGCCCTCGACGAGCGCGTGGCGCGGCTCCACCTGGCTGGGAACGTCCGATCCGAGGCCGGCGGCGAGCTGGCGCAATCCCTCCGGGTCGAGCGGTTCGCCCGCGATCGCGTTGGCGGCCCGCAGCACGGCCGCGGCGTCCGCGCTGCCTCCCCCGAGCCCGGCGGCGACCGGGATGCGCTTCTCGATCCGGACCTCGAGCGGCGGCAGCGACGCGTGTTCGCGCAGGGCCGCGGCGGCGGCGAGCGCGAGGTTGGGCCCCTCGACGCCGGGGCAGTGCACACGGTCCTCGTCCGCGGCGACGTGGACCTCGACCGTGTCGGCGAGGTCGATCGAGGCGAACAGCGAGCACAGCAGGTGCATGCCGTCGGCGAGCGGACGGCCGACGTGCAGGACGAGGTTGAGCTTGGCGTAGGCGAACTCGCGGACGATCATCGTGGGCGCAGCTCCGCCAGGCGATCGGCGCCGATCGCCTGCGCGAGGCGCGGCCAGTCGGCCGGGGGCAGCCGTTCGGCGCGGGCGTCGGCCGGGTGGCCGATCTGCTCCAGCGCCACGCGGGTCGCCGCGCGGATGTCGTCCGCGGCACCGGGAGTCAGGGCGAGCGAGCCGGCCAGCGCCTTGCGGCGATGGGCGAAGCCCGCGTGGACCAGCGCCGTGAGCTGAGGCGATGGCGCGGGGGCGCGCCGGCGCATCGTCAACAGCGCCGAGTCGACGTTCGGCTCCGGATGGAAGACCGTTCGAGGCACCTTGCGCAGGAAGCGCACCTCGCAGGCGAGCTGGGCCAGCACCGAGGTGGCGCCGTAGATGCGGCGGCCGGGGTCCGCCGCCAGCCGCTCGGCGACCTCGCGCTGGACCATCGCGACCCACAGCTCGGTGTGGGGCAGCTCGACGATCGACTTCAGCAGGACCGTGGCGGCGACGCCGTACGGCAGGTTGGCGACCACCTTGTTCGGTGGCGGCTCGAGCTGGGCGAGCTCGAGCCCGACCGCGTCCGCGAGATGCAGGCTGGTGTTCTGAAACGGCGCCAGCGCCTCCTCCAGGGACTCGCGCAACGAACGGTCGACCTCCACCACGTGGACGTGGGCGACCCGAGGCGCGAGGTACTCGGAGAGCACGCCCAAGCCCCCGCCGACCTCGAGCACCACGTCGTCCGTCGTGAGCTCGGCGGCGGCGCCGATGACGCCGAGGATGTTGTCGTCGATGAGGAAGTTCTGGCCCAGCTCTCGGTTGGGCCGGATGCCGAAGCGGCGCAGACGCCGCAGGCTGGCCTGGCGCGGCTCGCCGTCTCGGGCGCCGTCGCTCACCAACCCAGCACCCGAGCCGCGTTGGCCTCCACCGTTTGCTCGAACTGCCCGTAGGAGAGGTCCCGCAGCCCGGCGACGAAGCGCGCGGTGTGGGTCACGTTGGCCGGCTCGTTGGGCGTCCCGCGCAGCGGCTGGGGGGCGAGGAAGGGGGAATCGGTCTCCACCAGCAGCAGCTCCGCCGGCAGCTCCCGGGCCGCCCGTTGCAGCTCGGTCGCCTTGGGATAGGTGACGTTGCCGGCGAACGAGCAGACGTAGCCTCGCTCGACGACCTCCTCGAGCCAGTCGGGCGCCGAGAAGCAGTGCAGGATGACGGCCGGGAGCGCGTCGGCGTGCTCGCGCAGCAGGGCGAACGTGTCCTCCTCGGCCGCCCGCGTGTGGATCGCGACCGGCAGGCCAAGGCGACCGGCGAGCTCGAGCTGGGCCTCGAACGCGCGCAGCTGGTCCTCCCGCGGCGCGTAGTCGCGAAAGTAGTCGAGCCCGGTCTCGCCGACCGCCAGCGCCTCGGGCCGCGTGGCGGCGCGCTCGATCTCGTCGAGGTCGGCCGGCCCGAAGCCAGCGGCCCCATGCGGATGTCGCCCGACGATCGCCCCGACGTCCTCGTGGGCGCGCGCCATGCCGAGCGCGTACTCGATCGAGGCGCCGTCCATCCCGACCGTCGCGAGCCGCGTGAGCCCGGCGGCACGAGCCCGTGTCAGCAGCTCGTCGTCGGCGGGCTTGCAGCGGTCGAGGTGGCAGTGGGTGTCGACCACGGCCGCGTCGCCTCAGGCGGCTGAGGGCTCGGGCGCCTCGACGCGAGGAAAGAGCTGCCCGAGTTCCCCGATCCGAGCGCCTCCCGGCGCGGCGCCGAACCGAGCCCCGTCGAGCGCGCGGTCCTCGCGTCCCAGCGCCGCGAGCAGCCGCTCCGCCGAGGCAGGCATGAAGGGGTGCAAGAGCACCGACACGACCCGCAGGCCCTCGGCGAGCCCGTACAGCACCGCGTCCAGATGCTCGGCCCGCTCGGCGTCCTTGGCCAGCTGCCACGGCTGCTCGTCCTGGACGTAGCGGTTGAGGCGCTTGACCCGCCGCCAGATCTCGTCGAGCGCCGGCGTGAGGTCCACCCGGTCCAGGTGTCCGGCGACCGCTTCACCGAGGCCCTCGAACTCGGTCAGCAGCTCGGTCCGTGGCTCGGCCTCCGGCACCACGCCGTCGCGGTAGCGCTCGATCATCGCCAGCGTGCGACTGGCCAGATTCCCGTACTCGTTGGCGAGCTCGCTCGTGTAGCGCTGCTCGAAGCCCTCGGGCGAGACCTCGCCGTCCTGGCCGAAGCGCACCTCGCGCATGGCGTAGAAGCGCAGCGCGTCGGCCCCGTAGAGGTCCACGACCTTGAACGGCTCGATGACGTTGCCAAGCGACTTCGACATCTTGTGCTCGCCGAGCAGCAGGTACCCGTGGATCGCCACCCGCTCGGGCACCGCCAACTCCGCGGCCATCAGCATCGCCGGCCAGATGATCGCGTGGAACTTGAGGATGTCCTTGCCGACGAGATGGACGGTCGCCGGCCAGTAGCGCTCGGTCAGATCCTCCCCTGGGCGGGCGTACGACAGTGCCGTGTAGTAGTTCAGGAGGGCGTCGATCCAGACGTAGATCACCTGCGACGGATCCCAGGGGACGTCCACGCCCCACTTCAGCCGAGCGCGGCTGAGCGAGAGATCGCGCAGCCCGCCCTTGATGAACGACAGCGCCTCGTTGTAGCGGACCTGCGGCACGACGAACTCCGGCTGTTCGGCGTAGAGACGCTCGAGCGGTTCCTGAAAGCTCGACAGTCGGAAGAACCAGTTGTCCTCGTGCTCCAGCTCCAGCTCGATCTTGTGAATCGGGCAGCGGTTGCCCTCCTCCAACTCCGCCTCGGTCTTGAAGTCCGCGCAACGCGGGCAGTACCAGCCCTCGTAGGTGCCCTCGTACACGTGCCCGTTGTCGTGGATGCGCTGCACGACCTCCGCGACCTTGGCCTCGTGCTCGGGGTCGGTGGTGCGGATGAAGAAGTCGTTGGTCGCGTTGAGGCGGCCGGCCAGCTCCCGGAAGCGGACCGCGTTGCGGTCGCCCAGCTCGCGCGGCGTGATCCCCAGCCGCTCGGCCGCCTGCGCGACCGGCTCGCCGTGCTCGTCGGTGCCCGTGAGGAAGAACACGTCCTCGCCGCGCTGGCGCATGTGGCGGGCAAGCACGTCCGCGGCAATGGTCGTGTACGCGTGCCCGAGATGGGGCTCGCCGTTCACGTAGTAGATGGGAGTCGTCACGTAGTACGACATGGACAGGCGATGCTACTCGGGCGTGGGTCACCGCTCACCCCCGTCCCCACAGGGGACGGAGCAGACGCTCGACCGCGGCGCCGCTTCGCCGTGCGGCCGTACGTCCCGCCACCGCCGGTGCCCGACCAGTGTCGCCGCGACGAGCAGCCCGAGACAGGCGAGCGCCCAGCCGGCGTCGGGGCCGGAGGCCGGGGACCGATTCACGTCCTGACGCGCCGCCTGCACGCCTGGGTGGGCACGAGGAGCGGGGGGAGTCTGCGCGGGAGCCGCGCTCTCAGCGCTGGCGCGACGTGGCCGCGAGCGCTGGAGCGACCGCCGCGCAGGCGCGGCGGCGGTATTCGCCACGTCCAGCGAGACAGGGTTGCGGCGTCCTGCGTGGACGCGCTGGGGACTCCGCGGCTGGAGTCGTCCTACCGACACGCGGCGCAGCCGCGCCGTGGGAACCCGGTGTCGCTGGCCGGCTGGAAGTTGACGGCCTGCCGTCACGCGCCGGGGCCTCCCGACAGGCACACGCCGTGCGGTCGGCGCCCGCACGGGCTCGGAGACCGGCGCAGCCGGCGCCTCCACCGGCAGCGGCGGCGCCACGGGACGGAGCTCGGGCACGGACGCGAGTGGCGGGAGGAAGCCGAGCGGATCGTGGTAGGTCCGAGTGCCGGCGTCGCGCACCCCGAAGTGCAGGTGCGGCGCCTCGGCCGAGCGGCGCCCGCTCGATCCCGACCGCTCCAAGTCGCTGGCCCGCGAGCACCTGCTCGCCGACGCGAACGCTCGCCGACGACAGGTGCAGGTACGAACTGTCGAAGCGGCCGTCGGCCGTGCGCACCGAGACGGTCAGACCCGAGGATCCGACCACACCGGCAAAGCGGACCTCGCCCGCAGCGGCCGCGACCACCGGCGTGCCGACGGCCGCCGCGACGTCGATGCCCCGGTGCTGTCCAGCCGCGTAGGGATCGTCGCCGTTGCGATACGACGTGATGATCTCCCCGCGCACAGGCCAGGCCCACTCCGCCCGCGCCGGCGAGGCAGATACGAGGGACAGCAGGAGAACCCAGCTGCAGGTGAGCGTCTGTCGTGTCATGGGCACGACCGTGCCACCGCCGCTTCCAGCTTCCAAGGGGCGTGCAACGGTCGCGTAACGGTCTTTTGCCGTCCCATGACACGCGCGGCGATTTCGTCACATTCGCGTCCTTACGCGTGCGCCCATCTCCGCTACGGTCGTTGACATGGAGCGCTCCACCCGCACGCTGCTCGCACTGGCCACGGCCTGCGCGGCCGGCTTCGCGCTCGTGGTCGTGTGCGCCTACGGCGTCGCCGACGGGCGCTGGCTCGACCGTGTGGGACTCGAGGGCTTCGTCGCGATGGGGACGCCCACTCTGTATGACCTGACGCGCTCCGCCGTGCAGCTCGGGGACCCGGTCGAGGTCGGGCTGATCGGCCTGGCGCTGGCAACGCTGGCCGTGACCCGCGGGCGCCCCCGTGTGGCGGTGCTGATCCTCGCGCTGCTCGCCGTGACCAGCGTGTCCAGCCAGCTGCTCAAGGAGCTGCTCGCGCATCCCCGCCTGCAACCCGTCATCGACGGTGGGCACGTGGGCGGGAGCTCGTTGCCCAGCGGCCACTCCACGGCCGCGATGGCGCTCGCGCTCGCCGCCGTGTTCGCCGCTCCACGGCGCGCGCGTCCCGCCGCCGCGCTGATCGGCGCCGCGGTCGCGCTCGCGGTCGGCTTCTCCGTCGTCTCGCTTGGCTGGCACTTCCCGAGTGACGTGCTGGCGGGCTACCTGCTGGCGACCGGCTGGGCGCTGGTGCTCGCGGCCGGCCTGCGGGAGCTCGACCGGCGCCGTCCGGCACGGCGCCGCGCGGGCCGACCGGCCGCCCTGACGGACCTCGCGGAGCGCATCTCGGCGGAGGGCATCGCGGTGGGAGCCGCGGCGATCGTGGCGATGACGATCGGTGCCGGTGCGATCTTCCTTGCCACGCACGTGCATGACGTCGCCGACTTCGGGCGCGATCACACCGCCTCGGTGACCATCGCCGTCGGGATGGCGCTCGCCGCCCTCGCACTCCCGTTCGCGGTGGCGGCGGCGCTGCGCCGGGCCTGAGCGTCAGGTAGCGGCGGTCAGCGCCCGGTAGAGGGCGTTCGCGCTGCCGCCCGTCAGCTCGGCCACGACTCCGGCTGCGGTACGCGGATGCGCACCGGCCTCGACCAACCGTCGCAGAGCGTCAAGCCCCAAGGGCTCGGCCGAGCTCCGCGCGGCAGGCGAAGGCGGACCGAGCACCAGCACCACCTCGCCCTTCGGCGCCTCAGAGGCGTAGCGCTCGGCGAGCTCGATGGCCGCTACCGCGCACGACTTCCTCGTGCAGCTTGGTCAACTCTCGGCAGACCGCCACCTCTCGCTCGGCGTCCAGCTCGGCGAGCAGCGCCAGCGTGGCGGGCACCCGACGCGGGGACTCGAACGCCACCAGCGTGCCGGCGGGCTCGGCCAGCAGCCGCCGCAGCTCGCCCTGCTTGCGCGGAAGGAAGCCGTGGAAATGCCACGCCTCGGCGGGCAAGCCGGATGCGACCAGAGCGGTGATCGCCGCCGAGGGACCCGGCAGCACCTCCACGGGCACGCCCGCCGCGACACAGGCGCGCACGAGCACGTAGCCCGGATCGGACACCAACGGCATCCCGGCGTCGGAGACGAGCGCCACGGTCTGGCCCGCGCGCATTCGCTCGGCCAGCTCCGTCGCGCGTGCCCGCTCGTTGTGCTCGTGGTAGGAGACCAGGTGCGCCTTGACCCCGTAACGGTCGAGCAGCACGCGCGTGCGTCGGGTGTCCTCGCAGGCGACCACGTCGGCGTCGCGCAGCGCCGACAGCACGCGCAGCGTCACGTCCTCGAGGTTGCCGATCGGCGTCGGGCAGACCACCAGCCGGCCGCTCACACCGCCCCCCGCTCCAGCGCCAGCAGCGCGGCGCCGAGCATGCCCGACTCGCCGCCGAAGTGCGCGGGCAGCACCCGCACCCGCTCGCGCGCCGGCGGCAGGGCCCGCTCCGCCACCACCGCCCGAGCCGGGTCGAGCAGCAGGTCGCCCGCGGCGACGGCGCCGCCTCCGATCACGATCACCTCGGGGTTGAGGACGTTGACGATGCTGACGAGCCCGAAGCCGAGCCGGCGACCGACCTCGGCGAGGACCTCGCGCGCGGTCTCGTCGCCGTCGTGCGCGAGCTCGGTGACGATCGCCCCGGTGATCTCGCGTCCGGACCCGGCCCGACGGCCGAGCGCCGAATCCGGCCGCTCGCTCGCGATCCGCGCACCGTCGAGCCCGATGCGGTCGCCCGCCGCGAGCAGCTCGAGGCAGCCACGTCCGGGGCAGGCGCCCGGGCACTCGCCGTCGTCGTAGTCGATGACGATGTGTCCCAGCTCGGCGCCGAAGCCCGCCGCTCCGCGGTAGAGGCGACCGTCGAGCAGCAGGCCGCCGCCGATCCCCGTGCCAAGGGCCACCAGCGCCGCATGGCGCGCGCCGCGCGCCGCGCCATGACGATGCTCGGCGAGCATGGCCGCGTTGGAGTCGTTGTCCACGTAGACCGGCAAGCCGAGCCGCTCGCTCATCAGATCGCGGAAGGGCACGTCCTCGAGCGGCAGATGCGTCGACCAGGCCGCACGACCCGTCTCCCACTCCACGAGCGCGGGGATGCCGAAGCCCACGGCCTCGACGTCGGGAGCCGCCGCGCGCACCTCCTCGACCGCGTCGGCGAAGATGTCGAGCGTCTCCTGGCGGTTCTCGCCACGCCAGGTTCGATGGACCCGGTGGTGCACGACGAGGTCCTGGTCCACGACCCCGCCGAGCAGCTTCGTACCGCCCGCATCGACCCCGATGACCCGCGTTGGCGGCATGGCCGGACGATATACAGAGACCTGTGAACGATCCCCAGCCAGGACGGGGCGGACGCTCGGCCGAGCCCGAGGGCCCGCCGCCCGAGTACAACGTCTACCGCTCGCGTCGTCGGCCGCTCGGCGGTGCGGGAGACCTCGACTCGCTCCGTCGGCGGCTCTCGCGTCGCAGCGAGGGCAGCGCGCACAGACCGCGTGAGCCCGGGCGGATCACGCCCGGACGGGTGATCAGGTGGATGCTCCTCGCGCTCGTCGGCTGGCTGGCGCTGTCACTCGTCCTGTTTCTCATCAGCGCGCAGACACGCGAGGGCATCCCCGACGACGCGCAACAGGCCCTGGCCAGCGGCGGATCGCTGTTGGGCGGCAGCACGATCCTCGTGCTCGGCTCCGACGCCCGCGAGGGCGACTCGATCGATCGGTCCCAGGCCGGGCCGGCCCGGGCGGACTCGATCATGCTCGTGCACGTCGCCTTCGGCAGCGTGCGCAAGCTGTCGATCCCGCGCGACTCGCTGGCTCGGATCCCCGGCCACGACCCGCAGAAGATCAACGCTGCCTACGCCTTCGGCGGTCCGGCGCTGATGATCGAGACCGTCGAGGGCTTCATGGGCAACGGGGTGAAGGTCAACCACCTGATCGAGGTCGACTTCGAGCACTTTCCGGAGCTGATCGACGCTCTCGGCGGCATCGACGTCACCGTAGAGCACCGGATCTGCTCGCCGCCGTTCGACAACTTCTGGAAGGGCCTCGATTTCCGCGCGGGCAAGCAGCACCTCGACGGCGCGAAGGCACTCGGCTTCTCGCGCATCCGCAAGAACCCCTGTCAGCCCAATGAGACCGACGTCGAGCGCGCCGCTCGCCAGCAGCTGGTGCTCAACGGCATCAAGGACCAGGTGACCTCCCTCTCGACCTTCGTGCGCCTGCCCTGGGTGAGCTGGAAGGCGCCGCAGGCGCTGCGCACCGACCTCAAGGGACCGGGGTTGCTGGCGCTGTTCACGGACCTCGCCACCAGTGGGACCGAGGACACGCACGTCTTGGAGCCCGCGTGCCTGGGCTGCGGGCCGGGGGCAGCCTCGTGGTCTCCGACGGGACCAAGGCCGATGCCGCGCGCATGTTGTTGGACGACTCCTAGGCCCTCACCGGCCTCGCATGATTATTTACATAGAGATTTTCATTACGATCACTGGGTCTTGTGTAGTGAGAGCGCACTTCTGAAACTCGTCCATGGCCACCACGCGCAAGAAACAGCGAAAGCGGCAGCCCGCCCCGCACGCGCGTAGGCCGCCTCGCGCCGGCTCGTCCGCCGCGACCAGAGCCCCTCCGCCGCAGCGCCAATGGACCTGGATCACGCCTCGTGCTGTCGTCGTCGCCATGGCGGTCCTGCTCGCCGGGGCCCTGCTCGTCGCGATGTCCCGGTCGGAGCCTCGGCTCGCGGGGCAGAACGGGGTGTTTGCGCAGGACGTCGTCGCCGAGACCAAGAGTCGAGCCATGACCTTCTGCCAGGACGGCGAGGTGCTGCCGAAGGACACCGCGTCGATCGAACTCTCCCTCGCCACGACCAGTGGGTTGAGCCCACGTGTTCGCGTCCAGGCGACCAAGGGCGGACGCGTCGTCACGCGTGGCGCCAGTGCCGCCGGCTGGTCGGGCAACGCGCTGGCGGTCCCGGTTCGCACGGTCTCGCGCACGGTGCTCGGAGCGCGACTGTGCCTCTCGTTCGGCAAGAGCGGCAACGTCCAGTTGGTGGGGACCAAGAAGGGCACGCGCACCTTCGACACGAGCGCGCCGACGACGCAGAGCCGCATCAGGGTCGCGTACATGCGACAGGGCTCGGAGTCCTTGTGGGCGTACGCGCCAACCATGCTGCACCGCATGGGCCTGGGACGCGCCTGGGGCGGCAGCTGGATCGTGCTGCTGATCGTCGTGCTGCTGATCGCCCCGGGAGCGCTCGCGGTCAGGCAGCTGCTCAGACCGCAGACACGCGGCCCGCCGTCCGAGCAGGACGAGGACGCCACCGAGCAACCACCGGGGAGGGCGCGAGCGGCGCTACGGCGCGTACCGAGGACGGCGTGGGTCTGCGCCACGATCGCGCTGCTGAATGCCACCGCCTGGGCGATCCTCACCCCGCCCTTCCAAGCGCCTGACGAGCTCGACCACTTCGCCTACGTGCAGGTGCTGGCCGAGACCGGGAAGCCACCGACCAAGCCGACCTTCGACTACTCCGACGAGGAGAACAACGCGCTCGCCCAGACGAAGTTCCAGGAGCACCTGGCGACTTCGCACGTGGGCGTCTGGTCGACCGCCGAGCAGCGCCAGCTCGATCGGGTGCTCGCCGCTCGTCCGAGCCGTGCCAACCCTGGCGACGCCGGCACAGCCGCGGCACAGCCGCCGCTCTACTACGCGCTGCAAGCCATCCCCTACTCGATCGCCAGCGGTGGGTCGCTGCTGGAGCGCCTGACCCTGATGCGCCTGCTGTCGGCGCTGCTGGCGGCCGTTACCGCGTTCTTCGTCTTCTTCTTCGTGCGGGAGGCGCTGCCGAGCGTGCCCTGGGCCTGGACCGTCGCCGGGCTCGCCACCGCCCTGCAGCCGATGCTCGGCTACATCTCCGGCAGCATCAACGCGGACGCGTTGCTGTTCCCGACCTCGGCGGCGCTGCTCTACTGCGTGGCGCGCGGGTTCCGGCGCGGTCTGACCCCGGCGCTCGCCATCGCGATCGGAGCTGCGGCGGCGATCGGGGTGCTCACCAAGCTGACCTTCGTCGCCCTGCTGCCCGCCGTCGCCGTCGCGTTGGTGGGAATGGCACTCAGACAGGAGCCCGACTCGAAGCTGCGAGCGCTGCGACTGCCGGGCATCGCCGTCGGCGTCGCGCTGGCGCCGATCCTCCTCGAGGCCTTGCTCAGCGCCACCGCCTGGGATCGCGATCGCCTGGGAGGTCCGGTCACCGGCGCCACGGCATTCGGCTCCGCCAGCGGCAAGGGAGGCGGCTTGCTGGACAAGCTGAACTACGTCTGGCAGTTCTACCTGCCACGCCTACCGGGGACGGCCGACACGCTTCCAGGGCAGTGGTCGACGCGTGACGGCTGGGCCTTTTCCTTCGTCGGCCAGTTCGGCTACACAGGCGCGAAGCCGCCCGGATGGATACTCGATCCCGTGCTCCTGGCTGCGACCGCGGCCATCGCCCTCAGCGTGCGGACGCTGATCCAAGGCTGGGAGACGCTGCGCGCACGCGCCCTGGAGTTCGCCGTCTACGGCCTGATGGTGGTCGGCATCGCAGCGGGCATCGCCGTCGCCGCCTACGGCGCCGAGCAGAGCCTCAGACAGGGCATCGGCTATCTCTTCCAGGCCCGCTACTTCTTCCCGCTCGCCGCGCTCATGGCGGGCATCGTGGCCCTCACCGCGCGCGGCGCGGGGCGCCGGGCAGGGCCGATCGTCGGCGCCGCGATCGTGATGCTGGTGCTCGGGCACAACCTCTTGAGCCAGCTGTCCGCGCTGGCCAACTGGTACGGCTGAAGACGCCGCTAGCTAGTCGCTGGAGCTCGGGCTCTTCGCGGACGAGGAGGACGAGCTGTCGGGCTTCGAGTCCGACGAGCCCTTGCCCTCGCTGGACTTTGGCTCGGGCTTGGAGCTCGAGCCCTCCGAGGATGCCGACGCGGCGCTCTTGCCCTTCTTGCCGTAATCGGTGTTGTAGAAGCCAGAGCCCTTGAAGTGCACCGCGACGGGGTGGAAGACCCGCTGGACCGGCGCCTCGCAGACGGTGCAGTTGGTGAGCGGATCCTCGGTCATGCGCTGCATCACCTCGAAGGTGTGCCCGCGCTCACAGCGATACTCGTAGATCGGCATGGCACTCTCAGTATAGGAGTGCCAACGAGCCCCCGTTAGTAGGCTGCCCCGTCGTGGCCGAGACGGTGACCATGGACAAGATCGTCGCTCTCTGCAAGCGACGCGGGCTGATCTTCCCCGCCTCGGAGATCTACGGCGGGATCGCGAACACCTACGACTACGGGCACTACGGCGTGCTGTTGAAGAACAACGTCGTCGGGCTCTGGTGGAAGGCGATGATCCAGGAGCGCGACGACGTGGTCGCGCTCGACTCGGCGATCATCCAGCACCCGCGCACGTGGGAGGCATCGGGTCACCTGGCCGGCTTCACCGATCCGCTCGTGCAGTGCCTCGGCGAGTGCAAGCGGCGTTTTCGCGAGGACCATCTGCGCGAGGAGGCCGAGGCTCGCGGCGAGGATCCGGGCACGCTGGTCTGCCCCGTCTGCGGCGGCGAGCTGAGCGAGCCACGCCCGTTCAACCTGATGTTCGAGACCACGATCGGACCGGTCAAGGAGGAGGGCTCGACGGTCTACCTGCGACCGGAGACGGCGCAGGGGATCTTCCTCGACTTCAAGACCACGCTGCAGTACGCGCGACGCAAGCCGCCCTTCGGCATCGCCCAGGTCGGCAAGTCCTTCCGCAACGAGATCACGCCCGGGAACTTCATCTTCCGCACGCTCGAGTTCGAGCAGATGGAGATGGAGTTCTTCGTGCCTCCCGCCGAGGCCCAGCACTGGCACGACCATTGGATGCAGGCGCGCATGGACTGGTACGTGCGACTCGGCATCCGCGCGGATCGCCTGCGCCTGCGGGCCCATGGCGAAGAGGAGCTGTCGCACTACTCCGACGCCACGAGCGACGTCGAGTACCTCTACCCGATCGGCTGGTCCGAGCTCGAGGGGATCGCCAACCGCGGCGACTTCGACCTGCGCCAGCACGCCGAGCACTCGGGCGAGAAGCTCGACTACGTGGACCCCGGCAGCGGCGAGCGCTACCTGCCGCACGTGATCGAGCCGGCCGCCGGCGTCGGGCGCACCGTGCTGGCGCTGCTCTGCGACGCCTATGACGAGGAGGAGGTCGAGGGCCGGCAGCGCACGTTGCTGCGCCTGCACCCTCAGGTCGCTCCGGTCAAGGTCGCCGTGCTGCCCCTGCTCAACAAGGAGGGACAGCCGGAGAAGGCGCGTGCGATCTACGAGGACCTGCGCACGCGCGTGCCGGCCGAGTACGACACGGGCGGCTCGATCGGCAAGCGCTACCGCCGCCAGGACGAGATCGGCACCCCCTGGGGCGTGACCGTCGACCACCAGACGATGGAGGACGACACCGTCACGCTGCGCGACCGCGACTCGCTCGAGCAGACGCGCATCGCCGTGAGCGAACTGGGAGCCGAGCTGGAGCGCCGCCTGACCGCGCCCTGGCAGAGTCCGAAGCCCACCTAACCTTGGTGGCGTGCAGCCGCTGTTCGAACACCGCGTCACGCTGGCCGGCTACGAGACTCGTGCGTTGGAGCTGGAGGGCGATGGCCCGCCGCTGCTGCTCCTGCACGGCTGGGCCGACAGCGCCGACACCTGGCGGCTGATCCTCGACCAGCTGGCACGGCTCGAACGGCGCGCGCTGGCGGTCGACCTGCCGGGCTTCGGGACGGCCGCTCCACTCGAGGAGGGAGCGGTCCTGCCGCAGCTGGACCGCTTCGTCGACGCGGCGCTCGCCGAGCTCGCGGCCGACGGCCGGGCGATCGTCGCCGGCAACTCGCTCGGCGGCTGCGCCGCGCTGCGCGCCGCCGAGCGCAACGAGCTGGAGGGGATCGTGCCGGTCGCCCCCGCCGGGCTCGAGATGGCCCGTTGGCTCGACCCTCGTCGAGCGCGATCCGCTGGTGCGCTCGCTGCTGGCCTCGCCGCTGCCGCTGCCCTCGGCGGCGGTGCGGCGCACGGTGGCCGAGGCCTACCGCCGGCTGGCCTTCCGCCGCCCGAGCGCGATCGACCAGCGGGTGGTCACCGCCTTCGCCAGCCACCTCGCCAGCAAGGAGGCCGCCCGCCGCGTGCTCGCCACCGGCAGGCGGCTGCTGCCGGAGTTGCGCGATCCGTTCCAGCTGGACCGCATCGACTGCCCGGTGCTGCTGGTCTGGGGCGAGCACGATCTGCTCGTGTTCCAGACCGGCGCCGAGCGGGTGCTGGAGGCGGCTCCCAGCGCGCGGCTCGAGCTGATCGACGACTGCGGACATTGTCCGCAGATCGAGCGTCCCGAGCGACTGACCGGGCTGCTCGCGGACTTTCCCGGGACACTGGCGCAGGCGGCGTGAGGCTGCCGTTGCCGGACGTGCTGGTGGACTCCGCCTCCACCGCCTGGGACCTGCTCCCAATCGTGGGCGGCGGCGTGGCGGACCTGCGTCGCCAGCCCTCGGCGATCGTGGACATGGGCCCGCAGCGAACGGTGCACCGCTACCGCTCGCGCGCGGGCGCCAGCCGCAAGCACGCGCCGGTGCTGCTGGTGCCGCCGCTGGCCGCGCCCGCGAGCTGCTTCGACCTACGGCGCGGCTGCAGCCTGGTCGAGCATCTGAGCGGCCGCGGCTACCCGACCTACGTCGTCGACTACGGGCCGATCGGCTTCGGCGACCGCGCGCTCGGGCTCGAGCACTGGGTCGAGGACGTGCTGCCGAGCGCGATCCGGACCGTCTCCGAGGACTGCGGCGGCGCGCCCGTGCAGCCGGTCGGCTGGTGCCTGGGCGGGATCATGCTGCTGCTCGCGGTCGCGGGCGACCGGCAGCTGCCGCTGGCGTCGGTCTCGCTGATCGCGAGCCCGTTCGACTTCACCCAGCTGCGCCTGTTCGCCCCGATCCGCCAGCTCGCGCGACTGACCGGCGGCGCGCTCGGCACCGCCCTCTACCGCGCGCTCGGCGGGGCGCCGGCGCCGCTGGTCTCGCTCGGCTTCCGGCTGACCTCGTGGGAGCGCTATCTCACCCGTCCGCTGTTCCTCGCCACGAACCTCGACGACCGCGAGACGATCGCGCACATGGAGGCGGTCGACGACTACATGGCCAACATGCTGGCCTACCCCGGCCGCACCTTCGGCCAGCTCTACCACGCCTTCTTCCGCGTCAACGACCTCGCCGACGGCCGGATCGCCATGAGCGACCGCACGATCGACCTGCGCGACGTGCGCGAGCCGGTGCTCGTCATGGCCGGCAGCGGCGACGTGCTGGCGCCGCAGCAGGCGGTCCACCACGTCGGCGAGCTGCTCGAGCACGCCGCCGAGGTGCGGCTGGAGACCGTGCCCGGCGGGCATCTCGGCGCCCTCACCGGGATGTCCGCGCGCGACACGACCTGGAAGCACCTGGACCGCTTCCTCTCCGACCACGACCGGCTCGACCGAGCCGCGTAGGCCCGAGCGAGCGCTCAGGCGCGCGAGGGGGCCTGCTCGGCCGTGCCCTCGAACGAGGCCCGCGGCAGCACCTTCGCCAGTGGCTGCGGCAGCCACCAGTTCCAGCGCCCCATGAGCCGCATCGCGGCCGGCACCAGCACCAGCCGCACGAGCGTCGCGTCGAGCGCGATCGCCACCGACAGCCCGACGCCGATCTCCTTGATCGACGGCACGCCGGTGCCGGCGAAGACCGCGAACACCGCGACCATGATCAGCGCGGCGCTCGAGATCGTCACGGCGCTGGCGCGCAGGCCCTGCGCCACGGCCGTCGCCGTGTCGCCGGTCGCGTCGTAGCGCTCGCGGATGCGCGAGAGCAGGAACACCTCGTAGTCCATCGAGAGCCCGAAGACGATCGCCAGCAGCAGCGGCGGGGTCATCGTGTTGACGTAGCCGAGCGACTCGAAGCCGAGGAACCCGTCGATCCAGCCCCACTGGAAGATCGCCACCAGCACGCCGTAGGCGGCGGCCACCGAGAGCAGGTTCATCAGCACCGCCTTGAGCGGCAGCAGCACCGAGCGCAGCAGCAGGAACAGGACCAGGTAGCTGAAGGCCAGCACGAACAGCAGGATCTTCCACATCGAGCCGGCGACGAGGTTCTTGAAGTCCTCGTTGAAGGCGGTCGCGCCGCCGACCTCGACGTGCGCCACGCGCTCGAGCGCGCCGCCACCGTCGTTCAGCCGCTCGACCAGCTCACGCGCCTGCGAGCTCTCGGCGTCGTGGCGGGGCACCACGGCGATCAGGGCCGCGCGCCCGTCGCGCGACGCCTGCGGCGCGGAGACCCTGGCGACCTCGGGATCGGTCCGCAGCTCACGCGCATAGCGAGTCAGCGCGGCGCGGTTGTCCGCGCTGGCGGTCGTGCCGGCGTCGAGCTCGGCCACTATCTGCGTCGGGGCCGAGGCACCGGGGCCGGCCTGCCTGGCGGCGAGCTCGGCGCCCACGCGCGTCTCGTTGTCCTTGGGGAACTGACGCAGCGCGCCGTCGCCGAACTGCAACGACAGGGCGGGAATCGCGAGCACCAACAGGACGCCCGCGCTGGCTCCGGCGGCCAGCCAGGGCCGTCCCATGAGACGGTCGGTCCAGCGCTGCCAGAAGTCGGGCCGCTCGGCCCCCGGACGCGTGGAGCCGCGCCGCCGCGGGATGCTCGCCAGGTTGCGCACGATCACGCCGAGCGTCAGCGCGATCCGTCCGCGCTGGTAGACGCGCCGGCCGAACAGGCGCATCAGCATCGGCAACAGCGTCACCGCGGCGAGGATCGAGACGGCGACGACGACGATCGCGCCGAGCGCCATCGATCTGATCGTGGTCGAGGGCACGAGGAACAGCCCGGCCATCGACACCATCACCGTGATGCCGGAGAAGACCACCGCGACCCCGGACGTGCGCAACGCGGTGCGGCGCGCCGCGGCGGGCTCGGCGCCGGCCAGCACCTCCTCGCGGTAGCGCGCCAGGACGAACAGCGAGTAGTCCACCGCCACGCCGATCCCGATCATCGACGCGACGTTGGTCACGAACACCGACATGTCCGTGGCCTGGGAGAGGAAGAAGATGGCCGCGCCGGTGATCATCACGCTGGCGAAGCCGAGCAGCAGCGGCAGCGCCGCCGCGGCGAGCGAGCCGAAGACCGCCAGCAGGATCAGCAGCACGATCGGGAAGCCGGTCGCCTCCGCGGTCTCGAGGTCCTTCTTGCTGAGGTCCTGCATCCCCGCCCACAGCGCGGTCTGCCCGACCAGGTAGGGCTGCACGCCGTCGACGGGCTCGGTGCCGAGGTCGTCGCGCAGGTCGACCGCGAGGTCGGCGATCTCGTTCGGATGCCCGTCGAGGCTGAGGCCGACGACGACGATCGAGGCGTCGGCGGCTTGGCGCTTGGCGGCGGCCGCGGCGGGGGCGGCCAGCTCGGCGTGCGGGCGCCGCGCGGCGATGCGATCGACGCGGTCGACCTGTGCACGCAGGTCGGCGGGAGTCGAGCCCGGCCGGCGCGCCAGCACCACGGCGAGGCTCTGACGTTGCGCGCCCTCGAAGCGGTCGATCGACTGCTCGACCGCCTCGGAACCGGAGCCCGGAACGACGAAGCCGCCGGCCGTGAGATGCTCGGTCTGGCGAGCGGCGAACGGCAGGGCGGCGACCAGCACGAGCAGCCAGGCGCCCAGCACGAGCCAGCGCCGGCGTTCGACGAACGATCCCAGCTTGTCCATGGCTGCCTGCATCCGGACTCCTTCCGCCTAACTTGGTTGGCTGGCCAGCCAAACCTATGGGAAGCGCCGGGCGACACTGTGTGAGAGGGATCACACGAGGCGCGCGAGGCTAGGGCTCGGCGACCCACTCGCGACCGCCGAGCGGCTCGATCGCAAGCGTCGTCCGCTGGGGCTCGACGGTCGTCGTGACTCGCACGGTGGCGCAGTAGCGGCCGTCGTCGGCCTGCTCGATCAGGCCCACGCTCGCGAGCAGCCGCAGATGGAGTGTGAGTAATTCCGGCGGCTCGGGAAAGGGAAGGTCGTCGACCATCTCGGCCACGCTCGCCGGTTCGCGCAACTGCTTCAGCACACGGCCGTATAACGGATGTCGCAGCGCTCCTAGAAGATCATCTAGTTCAGGCAGTCCTGGCGCTTCGGGAAGTTGGTGTGGAAGCCCGGAATGCGGAGGGGTACGGCCATTGGATCGTGAGCCCATCGCCAGACCGTATCGCTCTGCGTATCAGCAGGCTGCATAACAGCAGTCTGCGCGTAGTGAGTAGACGCTTACGCAGTCCGCGTAAAGGCTGAGCGGCGTGGATGCAGAGGTCGAAGCGATCGTTCGCAAGCTCGGCGCGAACCTGCGACGCGAGCGAGAGGCGAAGGGCATGTCACAGGAGCAGCTGGCACTCGAAGCGGGCGTGCACCGCACTCAGCCGGGTGCGATCGAGAACGGGCGGCGCGAGCCGCGAGCATCGACGATCGTGAAGCTGGCGCGCGGGCTCGGCATTCCGCCGGGCCAGCTGTTCGACGGGATCGAGTAGCCGCCGCGGCTCAAGCGCCGAGCAGATGGCGCGCGGTCTCGGCGCCGAGTGCCAGCGTCGGGCCACGGTCCCACTCGGAGTCGGCGGTGACCTGGAGGCCGAAACCGTCCGCGAGCGCGAACAGCAGCGCCGCGACCGTCTCGGGCTCGGCCCGCAGCGAGACGACGCCCTCGCGCTCCTTCTGCCGCAGCGCCGCCGCCAGGTGCTCGCGCCAGCGGCGGTAGAGCTCGGCCAGCTCGGCCCGGATCTCCTCGCTGGTGCGCGACGCCGCGACCAGCTCGCAGATCGCGACCGCGCCGGTGGGCTCGTCGTCGATGAACTCGACGGCGCTGCTGACCAGCGACGCGATGATCTCGTCGACGTTGGTCGCCCCGGACAGCTGGCGCTCGATGCGCTCGATGCGCACCTGGCAGTCGGCCTTGACGACCTCCACCAGCAGCCGCTCCTTGGAGCCGAAGTAGTAGTGCAGCAGCCCGCGCGAGACGCCGGCCTCGCGTGCGACGTGATCGAAGGTGGCGCCGGCGGCGCCACGCGCGGCGACGCTCGTCCGCATCGCGGTGATGATCCGCTGCGCCTTCTCGCCCTCGAGCCGGCGCGGTGCTTCTGCCTCGATCGAAGCCATCCCTCGCAGCGAGTCTAACTGGCCGGCCAGCCAATGTTGGCCGGCAGGGCCCGGAACGACGGAGGGCGCCTCGCGGCGCCCTCCGTCCAAAGCCTTGGGTCGGCCGCGCTAGGCGGTGCCCACCGGCTCGCTCGAGCTGGAGCTCGGCTCAGGCGTGGTGCTGGCCGTGTACTCGAATTCCTCCTCGGCGCCGAACAGCGCATCGAGCGCCTTCTTGCGCAGGCCCTCGCTGAGCGCGAGCGCGGCGATGCCGCCCACGAGCGAGAGCAGGAGCAGGCGGCCGAGGCCCTTGCCCTTGCGCTTCTTCTTCTTCTTGGCCCCGCGCAGCGAGTCGGTCGCCTCACGCAGCGACGCGGCCGCCTCCTTCAGCTCACGCTGGACCTTCTTGTCGTCCATCAGGGCCTTGGCCGGGCCCTTGCCGTTCGAGATCCGCGTGTACGCCTTCTTGGCGGAGTCGAACGCGGACCGGAGGTTGTCGCGCAGCTCCTCGTCTTCGACGAGCCGTTGAACATAGGGGTTCGACTGAACCGCATGCCCCGCGGCGACCGCGCCCGCTCCGGCCTTCGCGGCCTTCTTCTTGGCTGCCATCTCTCTCCTCGAGATCCGCTTTCGGGTGAGGACACTGTACCCGGCTTGAGCCGCCCGGACACCGGCCGCTCAGGACGGGCGGGCGGTGGCCGCGATCGGCTCGCGGCCACGGCGACGGCGTGGAGCCGCCGTACGCGGCTCGGCACGGCGTGCGCCGACGGGCGGTTCGAGTGCCGCGGCGAGCACCTCGTCGACGTGATCGACGGGGATGAACTCGATCCGCTCGCGCAGGTGCGGCGGCACGTCGTCGGTGTCCGGCTCGTTGCGGCGCGGGATCACGATCCGCTCGATCTCCGCGCGCTGGGCGGCCAGCGCCTTCTCCTTCAGGCCGCCAATCGGCAGCACCTGGCCGGTGAGCGTGATCTCGCCGGTCATGGCGGTGTCCGAGCGCACCGGCCGGCCGGTGATCAGCGAGGCGATCGCGGTCGCCATCGTGATGCCGGCGCTCGGCCCGTCCTTGGGGATCGCGCCCGCGGGCACGTGCAGGTGCAGGTCGTGGCCGCGAAACCAGCCGACGTCGACCGGAGGCTCCAGCTCGGCGGCGTGGCCCTTGATCCACGACAGCGCCGCGGCCGCCGACTCCTTCATCACGTCGCCGAGCTGGCCGGTGATCTGCAGCTTGCCGTCGCCCGGGAAGGCGGTCGCCTCGATGAACAGCACGTCGCCGCCGACGGGCGTCCAGGCCAGGCCGGTGGCCACGCCAGGCTCGCCGGTGCGGCGGCTGACGTCGGACTGGAAGCGCGGGCGGCCGAGCAGCTCGACGACGGTCTTGGGGCGCACGGTGCGCTTCGAGCGGCGCGAGCCCTCGGCGAACTCGCGCGCCACCTTGCGCGCGACCGAGCCGATCTGGCGCTCGAGCCCGCGCACGCCCGCCTCGCGCGTGTAGCCGTCGATCAGCACGTCCAGCGCCGCCTCGGTGAACTCGATCTTCGAGCGGCCCAACCCGTTGCGCTCGATCTGACGCGGCACCAGGTAGCGCTTGGCGATCTCGCACTTCTCCTCGTGCGTGTAGCCCGAGAGCTCGATCACCTCCATGCGGTCGCGCAGCGCCGGCGGGATCGGGTCCATCTGATTCGCGGTGCAGATGAAGAAGACGCTCGAGAGGTCGAACGGCAGGTCGAGGTAGTGGTCGCGGAAGCTCGAGTTCTGCTCGGGATCGAGCACCTCGAGCATCGCGCTCGACGGGTCGCCGCGAAAGTCGGAGCCCATCTTGTCGATCTCGTCGATCATCAGCACGGGATTGTTCGAGCCGGCGTCGCGCAGGGCGCGGACGATCGTGCCCGGCAGCGCGCCGATGTAGGTGCGGCGGTGGCCGCGGATCTCGGACTCGTCGCGCACGCCGCCGACCGAGATGCGCTCGAAGTTGCGCTCCATCGCCGCCGCGATCGAGCGCCCCAGCGAGGTCTTGCCGACGCCTGGCGGGCCGACGAAGCAGAGGATCGAGGAGCGCGCGTCCGGCTTCAGCTTGCGCACCGCCAGGAACTCGAGGATGCGGTCCTTGACCTTCTCGATGTTGTAGTGGTCGCGGTCCAGCACCTCGCGCGCGTGCTTGAGGTCGAGGTTGTCGGTGGTGGACTGCGACCACGGCAGCGTCGCCAGCCATTCGAGATAGGTGCGGATCACGCCGTGCTCGGCGGCCTGCGGGGGCAGCCGCTCGAAGCGCTGCAGCTCGCGCTCGGCCTGCTTCCAGGCATGCTCCGGCAGGCCCGCCTGCTCGAGCTGCTCGCGCAGCTCGTTGGCCTCGGCCTGCGTCTCGTCGACGTCGCCGAGCTCCTCCTGGATCGCCTTCAGCTGCTGGCGCAGGAAGTACTCGCGCTGGCCCTTCTCCATCTCGGAGTGGACCTGCGACTGGATCTTGGACCCGATCTCGACCAGCTCGAGCTCGCGCGCGAGGATCTCCGACAGCAGCCGCAGCCGTCTGGCGACGTCGCGCTGCTCGAGCAGCTGCTGCTTCTTCTCGGTCTCGATCCGCAGCGCCCCGGCGATCATGTGCGCGAGCTCGCTGGGGTCGTCGAGGTTGGCCACGGCGACCTGCAGCTCCTCGGGCAGGTAGGGCAGCTCCTCGATGATGCGCGAGAAGGTCGTCTGGACGTTGCGGTGCAGCGCCTCGAGCTCCGGCGACGGCGTGATCTCGTCCGGCTCCTCCACGATCCGGGCCGTGAGATATGGCTCGGTGGCGACGAACTCCTCGATGCGCACGCGCTGAGCGCCGTGCACGAGGATCCGCAGCGTGCCGTCGGGCACCTTCAGCATGCGTGCCACCACGCCCGCGACGCCGACGCGGTAGAGCTCGTCGGGACCGGGCTCCTCCTCCCCCGGCCGCTTGGAGGCGACCATCACCAGCATCCGGTGCCCGGCCAGCACGTCGTTGACCAGCTGGATCGAGCGCTCCTGGCCGATCGCGAGCGGCGTCAGCGCCTCGGGGAACGGCACGCTGTCACGCAGCGGCAGGATCGGCAGCACGTCGGGCAGGCTTGTGCGCACGACCGCGGTGGCGGCCTCGCCCTCGCTGGCGGGGATGTGGATGCTCACTCGGCGCCTTCCTGGGGAACGCTGGCGCCCTCCTCGATCGGCACCCGGCGCACCGTCTCCTCGCGCACCGCCAACGGCACCTCGACCTCGAGCATGCCGTCCTCGTAGCTGGCGTGCGCCTCGTCGGCGATCACGTCGGCCCCGAGCTCGACGACGCGGCGGAAGGGCCGATGCTCGATCTCGATCTGCTGGTAGAGCCGGCCGGCGGCCTCGGCGGGACGGCGCTCGCCGGCGATCAGCAGCTGCCGGCCGCGGATCTCGAGCGCGACGCCGTCGATCTCGACGCCGGCGAGGTCGGCCTTGACCACGGCGCGGGGCGGGTCGTTGGCGTAGTACACATCCACCGAGGGCGAGAAGCCCCGGCCGCGGAGACCGGTGGAGCGCTCGAACACGTCGCCGAAGAGCTCGTCGATCTCGCGCCGCATGCGCTCGAAGTTCGCGAAGAGGTCGCGCGAGGACTGGCTCACGACAGCCGAGGATAGTCCCCCTTGCGCAGGCGGGTCAGAGCTCGTAGACGGCGCCCTCGCGTGCCAGCTCGACCGGGCCGGCGAAGCTGACGGCGGCCTGGTCGCGCGCCCAGTCCCAATCCAGCTCGTCGGAGATGTGGGTCAGCAGCAGCAGCCGCGCGCCGGCGGCGCGGGCGTGCTCGCCGGCCTCGGCGGGGGTGAGGTGACCGCGCACCCCCGTGCGCTCGGGCCGGGGCAGCGTCGCCTCGACGATCATGATCTCGGCCGCCTGGGCGAACTCCCTCAACACGTCGTTGGGCCGACAGTCGGCGCAGTAGACGAGGCGACCGCCGCCCTCGACCGAGCTGACGCAGATCGCGTAGGTGTCGAGGTAGTGCGGCACCTGCTGGAAGCGCAGCTGGAGCGGACCGATCTCCAGCTGCGCGGTCGCGTCGTACTCGTGCAGGTCGAAGGCCTTCTCGATCAGCTCCTCGCCGCCTCCCGCCGACGACACCTGCCGGAAGGCCGCGACCGCGCCCGCCGGGGCATAGAGCGCGGGGCGGGCCGGGTGGTCGGTTCCCGGCCAGCGATCGACCGGCACCGGCTGCTGACGCGGCGCGTAGGTGAGCGCCGAGGCGAACGGCACGAGGTCGAAGAAGTGATCGGCGTGCAGGTGCGAGATCACCACCGCGTCGACGTCCACGTAGTCGCAGTGCAGGCGCAGCTTCCCGAACACGCCGCTGCCGCAGTCGACCAGGAGGTTCGTGTCGCCCTCCTGCACGAGATAGCCGGAGCACGCGCCGCCCGCGTCCTGCCAGGAGGGCGAGCTGCCCAGCACCGTCAGTCGCATGACCGGGGAGCCTATTCCCCGGAGCGCCTCAGGTGTTCGGCTGGGGAAACGCGTACGCCGCTGTGGTGCGCTCGGTGCGAAAGACGAAGGCCAGCTGCCGCTCGGGGGCGAGGCCGCGATCGGCCGGCCGGAAGGTCGTGCAGGGCTCCTTGCGGTTGAGGGCGCAGAGCATGCGCTGGTGAAAGAAGCAGTCCTCGCAACGGGCTGGCTTGGTCTTCGGCATCGGCCGCCATCGTGCATGACCGCTGGCCCGTCCGCGAGGCCCGAATCCGCAAATCGGAGCTTTTTCCTTCCGCCGGAATTTGCAGCGTCTGCTGCCGACCGGTCGCTCCGAGCGACTTTTCGAGGGGGGCGAATTTCTCGGCCGCCGCGTACCCCCACGCGTATCGGGAAGATGTCCGCCTCGATGGAGCTGGTCACCGGAGCCACCGGATACGTCGGCGGCCGCCTGCTGCGACGGCTGGCCGAGGAGGGCCGCCCGCTGCGAGCGCTCGCGCGTGCGCCGGCGCGGCTGGCGGCGCCGTCCGGCGTCGAGGTGGTGGGCGGCGACCTGCTCGCCGCCCGGGGTCTCGAACGGGCGCTCGACGGCTGCACGAGCGCGTACTACCTGGTGCATTCGATGGAGGAGGTCAGCGGCGATCGCGGCAGCTTCTCCGATCGCGACCGGCGCGCGGCCGAGGCGTTCGGCGCGGCGGCGGCCGCCGCTGGGGTGCAGCGCATCGTGTACCTCGGCGGCATCGCCCCCGCGGGCCCGCCCTCTCCCCACCTGCGCTCGCGGCTCGAAGTCGAGCAGCTGCTGCTCGCGGCCGTGCCTGGCTCGACGGCGCTGCGCGCCTCGATCGTGATCGGCGCCGGCTCCTCCTCCTTTCGCGTCTTGGTGCGGCTGGTCGAACGTCTGCGGCTGCTGCCGTTGCCCGCCTGGCGCTCGCACCGCACGCAGCCGATCGGCGAGCGTGACGCGATCGAGTTCCTCGCTCGCACGCCTCAGGTCGGGGCCGCCGCGGGTCGATCGCTCGACATCGCCGGGCCGGACGTGGTCAGCTACGGCGAGATGGTGCAACAAATCGCCGAGTCGATGGGGGTCGGTCGGCTGCCAGTGGGATTCGGGCGCTCCTTGACCCCACCCGCCAGTGCGCTGGTCAGCGCCGTGACCGGTCAACCGCTCGAGCTGGTGCGGCCGCTGATGGAAAGTCTGGAAGCTGACGTGCTGCCACGAGACGCGCGGCTGGCACCCCGTCTCTATGGCATCCGCCCGCAACGGTTCGAGCGCGCCGTGGAACGCGCGCTGGCGGAGTGGGAGCGACGCGAGCCCTTGGGGGCACGGTGAAAGTCGAACGCACGATCACCATCGAGGCGCCCGCTCAAAGCCTGTACGAGGTCGTCATGAATCCCGCGCGACTCGCCGAGTGGGTGACGATCCACCATCACCTCGAGGACGCCCCGAGAGGGCAGCTCAAGCAGGGCTCGAAGCTCACGCAGGGGCTCAAACTCGCGGGACGACAGTTCAAGGTGCGCTGGACCGTCGTGGAGAACAAGCCCTGTGAGCTGGTGATCTGGGAGGGACGTGGACCGGTCGGCTCGCATGCACGAGTCGAATATCGATTCGACCCCCAGGGTGACACCACGCGCTTCTCCTACGTCAACGAATACGACCTCCCAGGGGGTGTGCTCGGGCGCGTGGCCGGCGGTGCGGTCTCACGCATCACGGCAAAGGAGGTGGATGGTTCCCTGGCCAAGCTCAAGCACTTAGTTGAATGAACAATCGGTAATCAACTGTTATCGAACTGAGACGGCGCTTGCAGCCCTGGGTCTAACCGTTACATGCAGTACCGTCTGACGCATCATGGTCGATTTTCTTGATGAGAAACGTAAAGAGATCGACGCGCGCTTGCAGGAACTGCGACCGCTCGTCGATGAGTACAACCGCCTCGAGAAGGCCGCATCCGCCCTTTCGGGTGTCGGTGGTGGCACCAGCCGCGGTGGGGGTGGAGGTGGAAGTGGGAGTGCAACCGCAACCCGCCGACGTCGCAGTCCGGGGCGCGCACGCGCAACCGCCAGCGGCAACGGCGGGGGCGGCGCGCGGCGCGGACGCCCGCGCGGCAGCGGCACCCGCGGCAAGCAGGCACTCGAGCTGGTGAAGGCCAAGCCCGGCATCACCATCGCCGAACTGGCCGACGCCATGAACATCAAGGCCAACTACCTCTACCGCGTGATGCCGAGCCTCGAATCCGAGGGTCAGGTCGTCAAGCGCGACGGAGGCTGGCACCCCGCCTGAGATAGTGAAGGTGAAGCGGACTCGGGCTAGATCAGCCCGAGTCCCTTTACCGCGTCCCGCTCTTCCTTCAGCTCGTTCACCGTCGCATCGAGCCTCGCTCGCGAGAAGTCGTTCAGCTCGAGCCCCTCTACCACCTCGTAGCTCCCGTTCGCGCAACGGCAGGGAAACGACGAGATGATCCCCTCTTCCACGCCGTACCAGCCCTGCGAGGGGATCGCCATCGAGACCCAATCACCGTCCGGCGTGCCGCGCACCCAGTCGTGCACATGGTCGATCGCGGCGTTGGCTGCCGATGCCGCGCTCGAGGCTCCGCGCGCCTCGATGATGGCCGCCCCGCGCTTGGCGACGGTTGGGATGAACTCATTCTCCAACCATTCCTGATCGTTCACGACCTCGGCGGCGTTGCGGTCGTTCACCTTCGCGTTGAAGACGTCCGGATACATCGTCGTGGAGTGGTTGCCCCAGATGGTGAGGTTCGTGATCTCCGCGACGCTCACACCAGCCTTGCGCGCGAGTTGGGTCTTCGCGCGATTGTGATCCAAGCGCGTCATCGCCGTGAAGCGCTCACGGGGCACGTCGGGCGCGTTCGACATCGCGATCAGCGCATTCGTGTTGGCGGGGTTGCCGACCACGAGGATCTTCACCGAGTCGTCGGCGCCCGCGTTGATGGCCTCGCCCTGTGGCTTGAAGATGCCGCCATTGGCCTCCAGCAGGTCGGCGCGCTCCATGCCCTTGGTACGTGGGCGCGCGCCCACGAGCAAGCCGATCTGCGTGCCGTCGAACGCCTGGCGCGGGTCGTCGAACATGTCGATGCTCGACAGCAGCGGAAATGCGCAGTCGTCCAACTCCATCGCGACGCCGTTCACCGCGTCCATCGCCTGCGGGATCTCGAGCAGCCGCAGCGCGACCGGGGTGTCGGGCCGAGCAGCTGCCCACTGGCGATTCGAAACAGCAGGCTGTACCCGATTGCACCTGCGGCTCCCGTTACGGTTACTCGCACGGCAGCGTTCGTAGAACTCTGATCAGTCATTCGTCGTCCATCTCCTCGATTACCGCATCCGCGAATTCGCTCGTGCCGACGGCCGTGGGATCGTCGCGCGAGGGCTTGAGGTCATAGGTGACCTTGTCGCCCTTGCGGATCACCTCCGCGATGCCGCGCTCCAGCCTGTCCGCCGCCTCCACCTCGTCGAGGTGGCGCAGCATCAGCACGCCGGAGAGCATCAGCGCCGTCGGATTCACCTTGTTCTGACCTTTGTACTTCGGGGCCGATCCATGCGTGGCCTCGAAGATGGCACCGTCGGTGCCGATGTTGGCGCCCGGCGCGAGGCCGAGGCCGCCGATCATGCCCGCCCCGAGGTCGGAGACGATGTCCCCGTACAGGTTCGGCAGCACGATCACGTCGTACTCCTCGGGACGCGAGACCAGCTGGTTGCAGAGGTTGTCGATGATCCGGTCCTCGAACTCGATCTCGGGGTGACGCTCGGCCACCGCGCGCGCGGTCTCGAGGAACAGGCCGTCGGAGAACTTCATGATGTTGGCCTTGTGCGCGGCCGTGACCTTCTTGCGACCGTTCTGCTCGGCGTACCGGAAGGCTGACTCGACGATCCGATCGGAGCCGAAGACCGAGATCGGCTTGATCGAGATGCCCGCGTCCTCGCGAACCGGCGAGTCGAGTTCGTTGGTGAGAAAGTCGCGCAGCTTCCCCACCTCGACGGACCCGCGCTCGAACTCGATGCCGGCGTAGAGGTCCTCGGTGTTCTCGCGCACGATCACGATGTCGGTTTCCGGAAAGCGCGTGCGCACACCCTCGTAGGCCTTGCACGGCCGCACGCAGGAATAGAGGTCGAACTCCTTGCGCAGCGCCACGTTGATCGAGCGAAAGCCGGAACCGACGGGCGTGGTGGTGGGCCCCTTGATGGCGATGCCGCGCTCGCGGATCGAGTCGAGCGTGCGCTGGGGCAGCGGATTGCCCTCCTGCTCGTACACGTCCACGCCGGCGTCCTGGAAGTCCCACTCGAACTCGACGCCGGTGGCTTCGAGCACGCGTCGCGTCGCCTCCGCAAGCTCGGGCCCGGTGCCATCCCCGGGAATGAAGGTGACTCGATGAGTCAAGCTGTTCCTTTCGTTTCTCTGGTGCTGCCGCGGGGGAACGCTACCCGGCGAGCGCGGGTGTCAGTCCGGCGCGTGCCGACCGCTCAGCGCGAGCGGCGCTTGGCGGGCAGCGTGAACGTGTCGCGCTTGGCCGCGCTCGTGCGGCCGAACAGATCGGTGGCGACCAGCGACAGGCGGTAGGCCCCGGGGACCAGCGCGTGGCCGCCGAGCTTCGGGCCGAGCGTGAAGTCGTTGGCGCCGGCCTTGCCGGCAAGCGTGCGATGGCCCACGGCCACGTAGCGAGTGCAGCGCGGGCGGGCGCGGTTGGCGCGGGTCGGCTTGCGGCAGCGCCCCTTCAGCTTGCGCCCGGCGGTGGCCCGTTCGACGGTCACGCGCACGCGCGCCCCAGCCGAGAGGGTGAAGCGCACGCGGGCACGCCCCTTGCGCCAGGCGCCCGTCGCGAGCTTGGAGATCGTGGGCGGCGGGCCGAACCCGGGCGGCGCCACGGCGACGCTGGCGCGCGCCGCCCCGGAGGGAGTGCAGAGCGCGCTCTGGCCGGTGTAGATCGGCGTGGCGACGCAGCCCTCGGCGTCGCCGACCGTGACGCTGGCAGTGTGGGCGCCGGCCTGCCCGTAGCGATGGGTCGGCGTCGGACCGCCGTTGGCGAGCGTCGTGCCGTCGCCGAAGTCCCAGTCGTAGCGGGTCACCGCGCCGTCGGGATCGCGCGAGCCGGAGGCGTCGAAGCGAACGGTCCCGTCGAGTTCCTGCGGCGAGGCGCTGAGCACGGCGATCGGACCCTGGTCGGGGGCGACGCGCAGCCCCCCGAGGCTGTAGACCGAGGCCGAGCTGTTGCCGCCGCTGGCGAACGGCGAGCCGGCGAGCGGGGTCGCGCCGCCGTCGGCGGCGATCGAGAACCCGAACAGGTCGTTGCCGCCGCCGCTCGCCGCGGCGTAGAGATGGCGGCCGTCGGCGCTGAGAGCGGCCGCGACCGCGGGCATGCCGAGCACGTAGGGCGCGCCCGGCAGCTCGCTGAGCGTGCCGTCCGGCCCCACCTGCAGGCCGCCGACGGCTCCGGTGCCGCCGCGGTTGGGCACGTACAGGAAGCGGCCGTCGGCGCTGACGGCCGGGGTCGTGGGGTTGTCGCCACCCGAGCTGACCGGCCCCTGCAGGTTCGCCGTCAGCGAGCCGTCCGCGGCGATCCGGAAGGCCCGGACGCTGTCCCCGCTGGTGTCGGTGGTGAAGAGGAAGTCACCGCGCGGGCTGACGGCGATGCCCTGGCCGCTGCCGACGTTGCCGGTCGCGGGGAAGCCGGGCAGCACCGCCGGCACGCCGTCCGCCCCGCGTACGAAGCCGTAGATCGCGTTGCCCGAGCCGATGACGTAGAGGAAGCGGCCGTCGGGCGTGATCGCGATGCCGGTGGGGCCGGTGCTGGCGTCGAGCGCGTACGGCGAGCCCGGCAGCTCGCTGAGGGCGCCACCGGCGCCGATCGCATAGCCGTTGAAGTTGCGCGTGCCGGAGTTGTTGTTGGTGACGTAGAGGAAGCGGCCGTCGGGGCTGACCGCGGAGCCGGTCGGGCTGCGCTCGGCGAGCCGGCCACCGAAGGTGGGGTCGAGCACACCGCCCGCTCGCACCTCGTCGGCCAGGATCGGGGCGTCGATCCCTCCGCCGGGGTTGGTGACCACGTACAGCATGCGCGCGTCGGGGGTGAACGCCAGCGAGCGGTTGCCCGTGCCGCCGGGAAACGGCGATCCCGGCACGGGCGCGAGACCGCCACCGGCTCCGATCGTCAGCGCCGAGACGTCGTTCGAGCCGCTGTTGGCGAGGTAGAGGGTGGCGGCGGACGCGGGGGCCGCGCCGACGGCGACCAGCACCGCGACGAGGACGAGCAGGCGGGCTGCAGCCATCGCCGCATCGTCGGTCCCCGGCGACCCGCCCGATACCGACCTGCGACCATTCTCGACGCATGTTCGGCGGCGGCGGATCGATTCAGTTGGGCCGTGTCTTCGGGATCCGGATCGGCGTGGACGTCAGCTGGTTCTTCGTCCTGTTCCTGATCATCTGGTCGCTGTCGGGCTACTTCGGGGACCTCTTTCCCGACGACGACACGAAGGCGTTCGGCCTGGCGGTGCTGAGCGCGCTGCTGTTCTTCGGCTCGATCCTGCTGCACGAGCTCGGGCACGCGGTCGTCGCGATCCGCAACGGCATCCCGATCGCCGGGATCGACCTGTGGATGTTCGGCGGCGTGGCGAAGATGCAGCGCGACAGCGACTCGCCGGGCGTCGAGTTCCGGATCGCGGCCGCGGGCCCGCTCGTGACGCTCGCGATCGCGGTCGCCTGCTACCTGGCCGCGGTCGCCCTCTCCGGCTCGGACGGCGCCTACGACGCCACGCGCTTCGAGGTCGCGCCGATCGGCGCGGCCACCGCGGTGCTGGGCTACCTCGCGCTGATCAACACGATCACGCTGCTGTTCAACCTGATCCCGGGCTTCCCGCTCGACGGCGGGCGGATCGTGCGCGCGATCGCCTGGAAGCTCACCGGCAACCGCAACCGCGCCACGCGCTTCGCCGCCCGGCTCGGACGCGGCGTGGGCTGGGTGATGGTCGGCGTCGGCGTGCTCGAGCTCGCCGCCGGGGACGCGCTCGCCGGCATCTGGCTGGCCTTCATCGGCTTCTTCCTGGCCCAGAGCGCCCGCTCGGCCGAGCAGGGCGCCGCGCTCAGCAGCCGCATCGAGGCGATCCGGGTGGCGGACGTGATGGACGCCGAGCCGGTCGCGGTGCCGGACAACATGGGCATCGACCGCGTGCTCAGCGACTTCTTCCTGCGCTATGGCTGGCCGTGGTTCCCGGTGGTGGACGCGGAGGGTCGCCTCGTCGGCGTGATCTCGCGCGAGGCCGTGGAGGCGGTCGAGGAGGACAAGCGCCCGGTCACCCCGGCGCGGGTCGCGATGGCCCGCGTCGACGACGAGAGCAGCCTGCGCGTCGGGCTCGAGGAGCCGCTCGAGGCCGCGCTCGCCCACGAGGGGCTCACTCGCCTGGGAGCGGTCATGGCCGTCGACGGCGACGGCATGCTGCGCGGGATCGTGACCGTGGACCAGGTGCGCCGGGCCGTCCAAGGCGCCACGTGAGCGATCGCACACGCATCGACGCATCGATTCCATAGAATCGCCGCCCCACCCCCTGCATGCCTCAGCACGACGTCCTCGTCATAGGAGCCGGACTCGCCGGACAACGCGCCGCCCTCGCCGCTGCGGAGGAAGGCGCGAGCGTCGGCATCATCAGCAAGGTCCACCCGGTGCGCTCGCACTCCAACGCCGCGCAGGGCGGCATCAACGCGGCGCTCGACCCGGCCGACTCGTGGGAGTCGCACGCCTTCGACACCGTCAAGGGCTCGGACTACCTCGGCGACCAGGACGCGATCGAGATCATGTGCAGCGAGGCGCCCAACGAGCTGCTGACGCTCGAGCACTGGGGCGTCACCTTCCACCGCAACGAGGAGGGCAAGCTCGGCAAGCGCGCCTTCGGCGGCGCCTCCGCGGCGCGCACCTACTACGTCGCGGACATCACCGGGCAGGCGATCCTGCACGTGCTCTACGAGCAGCTGATGAAGCACGACGAGGTCTACCGCTACGAGGAGTGGTTCACCACCGCGCTGGTCCAGGACGAGGACGGACGCGTCGCCGGCGCGGTCACGCGCAACATCCGCGACGGCTCGATGGAGCTGTTCGCCGCCAAGCAGGTGATCCTCGCCAGCGGCGGCAACGGGCAGGTCTACAACCCGACTACGAATGCCCTCATCTGCACCGGGGATGGGATCGCCATGGCCTATCGCATCGGCGCGCCGCTGATGGACATGGAGATGATCCAGTACCACCCGACCACGCTGGCGGGCCTGGGGCTGCTGATCACCGAGGGCGCGCGCGGCGAGGGCGCCCACCTCTACAACGCCCAGGGCGAGCGCTTCATGGAGAAGTACGCGCCCAACAAGATGGAGCTCGCCTCGCGCGACGTCGTCTCGCGCGCCGAGCAGACCGAGATCGACGAGGGCCGCGGCTTCCCCGACGGCACCGTCGCGCTCGACATCACCAAGGTCCCGCGCAAGCGCATCCACGAGGCGCTGCGCGAGATCGTGAACGTCGGCCGCGACTTCGCCGGCGTCGACATCACGCGCGAGCCGATCCACATCAAGCCCGGCAACCACTACGTGATGGGCGGCGTCAAGACCGACATCCACGGGCAGACCGACGTCCCCGGCCTCTACGCCGCCGGCGAGGTCGCCTGCGTGTCGGTGCACGGCGGCAACCGCCTGGGCGCGAACTCGCTGCTGGACACGCTCGTCTTCGGCCGGCGTGCCGGCGCGCACGCGGCCAAGGCCGCGCACGGGATGGCGATGCCGACCCCCAGCCGCGCCTCGCTCGCCGAGGAGCAGCAGCGCATCTCCGACCTCGTCGACCGCCAGACCACGGGCCGCCGCGTCTCCGAGCTCAAGGCCGAGTTGGGCGCGACGATGGACAAGTACGTGGCCGTGTTCCGCGACGAGGAGGGCCTGCGCACGGCCCTCGAGATCGTCCGCCGCCTCAAGGAGGAGGCCAAGAACGTCGCCCTCGACGACAAGGGCACGGTCTTCAATCAGGATCTGCTCGGCGCGCTCGAGCTGCAGTTCATGATCGACAACGCCGAGTGCATCGTGATCGGCGCGATCGAGCGCAAGGAGAGCCGCGGCGCCCAGTTCCGCACCGACTACCCGGAGCGCAACGACGAGGAGTGGAATCCGTCACATCAACCTGACGGCCAATGGCGACGGCGAGCCGACGATCTCCTACTCCGAGGTCACGATGACCCAGTGGGAGCCGCAGGAGAGGACCTACTGAGCGCGCGATGGCCGACTACACCCTGAAGATCCGTCGTTTCGACCCCGAGTCCGGCGAGCCCGCTTACTGGAGCGAGCACCAGATCGAGCTCGACCCCGAGCGCTCGGTGCTCGACGGGATCCTGCAGGTCAAGGACCGCGAGGACGGCTCGCTGGCGATCCGCTGCTCCTGTCGCGCGGCGATCTGCGGCTCCTGCGGCGTGCGCATCAACGGCAAGTCCAGCCTCGCCTGCAACACGCGCATCTCCGACGCCCAGGCAAGCGCCCGCAACGGCGCCGTGATCGTCGAGCCGATGGGCAACATGCCGGTGATCAAGGACCTGATCGTCGACATGGACGCGGTCCACTGGAAGAAGGTGCAGCGCATCACCCCGTGGCTGCTGCCCGCCGAGGAGGCGCCGGAGGGTGACGTCTACACCGTCCCCGCCGAGGCGATGATCGACGTGACGCAGGCGATGGCCTGCATCCACTGCGGCGTCTGCGTCTCGGCCTGCCTCTCGCTCGAGGTCGATCCCGAGTTCGTCGGCCCGGCGGCGCTGGCCAAGGCCTACCGCTTCGTCGGCGACCCGCGCGACGGCGAGCACGAGACGCGGCTCAACGACCTCGCCGAGGACCCGCACGGCATCTACGACTGCACCCACTGCTTCGCCTGCGTCGAGGTCTGCCCCAAGGATGTCGCACCGATGAACCAGATCATGCGCCTGCGCCGACGCGCCACGGGCGACTTCGGCATCAAGGACTCCAACAACGGCTACGGCCACGAGCACGCGTTCGTGAACATCCTCGAGAAGTGGGGCACGCTGTTCGAGGCGCAGCTGCTGCCGCGCTCGTTCGGCGACGGCTCGCTGATCAAGGGCCAGCTGCGGCCCGAGGGCGCCAAGCAGCTGACCGAGAGCCTGCCGACCGTGATCAACGGCCTCAAGTCGGGCAAGGTCAACCCGCTCAAGGCGCTGCACCACCCGAAGCTGCCCGACCAGAAGCAGGTCAGGCGCATCTTCAAGGAGATCGAGACCAAGGACGAGCGCCTCGAGCTGAACCTCTACATCGTCGGCGAGAACGCCAGCGAGGAGGAGGGCGCGATGGCGGAAGGGAGTCAGGAGTCGTGAAGCTCGCCTACTGGCCCGGGTGCGTGTCCCGTGGCTTCACCCCGGAGCTGCACGGCTCGATGGCGAAGGTCGCCCCGCTGCTGGACCTCGAGCTCGTCGAGCTCGATCGCGCCAACTGCTGCGGCGCCGGCGTGATCGCCGAGCACAACCAGGAGCTCGTCGACACGCTCAACGCGCGCACGTTCGCGATGGCGCAGGCGGTCGACGGCGCGGCGGGCATGATGAACATCTGCTCGACCTGCCAGGGCGCGCAGTCGGAGTGCCAGGAGCGCCTGGACGTGTCGGGCGAGTACCGCGCCGAGGTCAACTCCCACCTTGCCCCCGAGGGGCTGTCGTACGAGACGCAGGACGGCTGGTGGAACAAGAACTTCCTCTGGCTGCTGGTCGAGGAGATCGGGCTCGACACGCTGCGCGAGAAGGTGCGGCGCCCGCTCGAGGGGCTGCGCATCGCGCCCTTCTACGGCTGCTACATCGTGCGGCCCACCAAGCGCCTGGGCTACGCCGACCATCCCGAGCGCGACCAGTACATCGAGCAGCTGATCGAAGCGCTCGGCGGCGAGCCGGTCGACTACGCCGGCGCGCGCA
Organism: uncultured Thermoleophilaceae bacterium; assembly: GCA_963734165.1. GTDB lineage: Bacteria > Actinomycetota > Thermoleophilia > Solirubrobacterales > Thermoleophilaceae > JACVRW01. The sequence goes on from CAVTFZ010000001.1 coordinate 659,026, forward strand.
AGTGCTGCGGCTTCCCGGTGATCACGATGAACCGCACCACCTCGCTGCGCCAGGCCGGCCGTCACGTGGCCGACGCGATCGACGCGGGCGCCGACTGCGTGGTCACCCCCTGCCCGCTCTGCCACCTCAACCTCGACATGCAGCAGCCCGCGGCGTCCCGCTACGTCGAGCGCGACCTCGGCCTGCCGGTGCTGCACCTGCCCCAGCTGGTGGGGCTCGCACTCGGCCTGGAACCGAAGGAGCTCGGCATGGGCAAGCACGTCGTGTCCACCAAGGACGTGCAGCGCAAGGTGGCCGAGCTGGCCACCGCCGCCTAGAGCCGTTCAAGCGGCCACGGCCGTGCCGGTCGGCTAAGAATCCTGACCGAAGAGCCGATTCTGAGAGCGAGAGTCCACCCTTGTGACGGATCTCGCCGACAACCTTCCCGCGACGCCGCCCGCCGACCCCTCGGTGCCCGAGCGCGTCGAGCTGTTCGCGGCCCGTCACCCGATCTACGACGAGCAGCTGCGCGTGGCCGGCTACGAGCTGGTGCTGCACGTCCGCCAGGAGGACGGCGGACTCAGCAACGGCCACGGCGCCGCGACCACGGCCGACGTGATCGCGGTCGCGGACGAGCTCGTCGGCAACCAGCCGGTCTACGTCAAGGTCTCGCGCGAGCTGCTGCTGAGCGGCGCCGCCAGCACCGTCCCGGCCGACCGCGTGATCCTCGAGATACCGCCCGAGGCCGGCTGCGACGAGCTGCTCTCGGAGGCGTTGCGCTCGCTGCGCCGCAGCGGCCATACGGTCGTGCTCGCCGACTTTCGCTGGCAGGAGGACGCCGCCGAGCTGGTGCAGTCGGCGCAGGCGGTCAAGCTCGACGCCGGCAGCCTGCATCCGGACCAGCTCCGGCGTGAGGTCGAGCAGGTGCGCGAACTGCGCGACGACGTCCAGCTGATCGCGCGCGGCATCGAGACCCACCCCACCTTCGACCTCTGCCGCGACCTCGGCTTCGAGCTGTTCCAGGGCTTCTTCTTCCTCGAGCCCGAGCCGGGCGAGCGCGATCAGCTCAAGCCGAGCCAGGTCGCGCGGATCCGGCTGCTGGCCAGCCTCCACAGCGCGAGCCCGGACTTCGACGAGCTCGAGCAGATCATCTCCCAGGACATCGGGCTCAGCTACACGTTGCTGCGCTTCGTCAACTCCGCCTTCTTCGCGCTGCCGCGCGACGTGCAGTCGGTGCGCGACGCCGCGGTGCTGCTCGGCGCCAGCAACATGCGCCGCTGGGCGACGCTGTCGGTGCTGGCCGACAGCGCCGAGGGCAAGCCGGGCGAGCTGGTGCTGACCGGCCTCACGCGGGCGCGCATGTGCGAGCTGCTGACCGACGCCTACGGCCAGCGCGACGGCGACGCGTTCTTCACCGCCGGCCTGTTCTCGATCGTGGACGCGCTGATGGACGTGCCGATGGTGCACGTGCTCTCGTCGCTGCCCTTCTCGCGCGAGATCAACTCCGCGATCCTCAACTTCGACGGCCCCAAGGGCGAGGCGCTGCGCGCCGCCGTGGCCTGGGAGCGCGGCAACCTCGGCCAGCTCGTCACGCCGCCGACCACGTCGGTGGGCGAGATCGGCGAGATCTACCGCGACGCCGTGATGTGGGCGGCCAGCGCCGCCGCCGGCCTCAACAAGCGGGGCTGAAACGAGTAGAGCCGGCCATTTGACTGGCCGGCTCCCTCGCTTTTGGACGTACCCCATTCCGTCCTGGGAAAGTTTTGTGGTGTCTTCATGGTGCCCGCGGGGGCCGGGTTCGTCGCCACCCCTGCGGTGGGATCTTGGTGGGAGGCGAAGTGGGAGATTCGGAGGATGGCCGGGGGGATGTCACGGGTGAGATGCGGGTGACCATGCAGTTCCCCCTTTCTCCCCCCTCGGTGCGTACACTGCGCGCATGCCCTCCATCGTCTCGGCCAAGTTCGAGGATCTCGTCGCGGTCGGATTGCGCGCGCTGATCTCCGAGGATCCGAACCTGGAGCTCGTCGCCGCCGACATACCGATCGACGAGATCGAGGGCGCGATCGAGGAGCACGATCCCGCCGTCGTGCTGCTCAACTTCGGCACGCTGCCCAATCCGGCGCGCGTCTACCAGCTGCACCAGGCCTATCCGGAGACGCGCCTGGTGGTGCTCGCCAACCGGCCGTCGTCGGCCGAGTGCAACCAGATGCTCTCCTTCGGCGCCACCGCCTGCCTGTCGAAGGAGACCGAGGCGCGCGACATCGTCAACGCGATCCACCTCGCCTCGCGCGGGATGCACGTGCTGCCGCGCTCGGCGGCCTCCGGCAGCGGCCTGGAGAGCATCAACCTCGAGGGCTCGGACCTGATGACGCCGCGCGAGGCCGAGGTGCTGGAGATGCTGCAGGAGGGCGCCACCAACGCCCAGATCGCCCACACGCTCTCGATCGGGATCGAGACCGTGCGCACGCACGCGCGCAACATCTACCGCAAGCTCGGGATCGCCTCGCGACGCGAGCTGGGACGGCTAGGCCGCGCGAGCGGCCCGCAGTAGACCGCGGACCTTCAGCAGCTCAGCCACCTGCACCGCGTTCAGCGCCGCGCCCTTGCGCAGGTTGTCGCCCACGATCCAGAGGTTCAGGCAGCGCTCGTGGGAGGGGTCGCGGCGGATGCGGCCGACGAGCACGTCGTCCTGGCCGGCGGCGTCGATCGCCAGCGGGTAGAGGCCGTTGCCGGGGTCGTCGATGACCGACACGCCCGGCGCGCTCGCCAGCACCTCGCGGCACTGCTCGGGCGAGAACGGCTCGCGCGTCTGCACGTTGGCGGACACCGAGTGGCCGGTATAGACGGGCACGCGCGCGCAGGTGGCCGACACGCCGACGTCCTCGCGGCCGAGGATCTTGCGCGTCTCGCGCATGCACTTGCGCTCCTCGGTCGTGTAGTCGTCGCCGTCCTTGAAGCTCTCGACCTGGGGCACCACGTTGAAGGCGATCTGGTGCGGGTACACCGTCGGGGCCGGCAGCTCCTGCGCCTCGATCACGGCCTCGGTCTGGCGGTGCAGCTCGTCGACGGCCTTCTGCCCCGTGCCCGACACCGCCTGGTAGCTGGACATCACGACCCGCTCGATGCCAGCCGCGTCGAGGATCGGCTTGAGCGCGACGACGGTCTGCATGGTGGTGCAGTTGGGGTTGGCGACGATCCCGCGGTGACCGTCGAGCGCCTCGGGGTTGACCTCGGAGACCACCAGCGGCACGTCGTCGTGCATGCGCCACTGCGAGGAGTTGTCGACCACCACGGCGCCGGCGTCCGCGAAGCGCGGCGCCCACTCGGCGCTGACGCCCGAGCCGGCGGAGAACAGCGCGAGGTCGAAGCCCTGGATCGACTCGTCGCCGAGCGCGACGACGGTGAGGTCGACGTCGCCGTAGTCGATCGTGCGCCCGGCCGAGCGCTCGGAGGCAAAGGGCACCACCTCGTCCGCGGGAAAGCTGCGCTCGCGCATCACGCCGAGCATCGTCGAGCCCACGGCGCCGGTGGCGCCCACGACGGCGACCCTCACTGGGCCACCTTGGGTCGGTGCACGCCGGCGACGTCCTCGCGAATCACCGAGTCCGCGCCGAGGCCGAAGGCCCGGTGCAGCTCGCGCACCGCGGTCTCGACGAACTCCTCGCGCACGACGCACGAGATCTTGATCGGGGAGGTGGAGATCATCTCGATGTTGACGCCGGCGTCGCCGAGCACGCTGAAGGTCTTGGCGGCCACGCCCGGATGGCTCTTCATGCCGGCGCCCACGACCGACACCTTGCCCATGCTGTTGTCGGCCTGCACGTCGCCGATGCCGAGGTCGCGCGCGAGCGCGAGCAGCGCCTCGCGGGCCAGCTCCGCGTCGTCGCGCGGGACGGTGAAGGACATGTCGGCGCGCGAGCCCTCGGTCAGCGGCTCGTTCTGGATGATCATGTCGACGTTGATGTTCGCCTCGGCGAGCGCGGTCAGCACGCGTCCGGCGATGCCGGGCTCGTCGGGCACGCCGGTGAGCGTGATTCTCGCCTCGGCGGTCGAGTGGGTGATGGCGGTTACAAGGGGTCTTTCCACTGTGTGCTCCTCGTCGACCACGAGCGTACCGGGACCGTCCTCGAAGCTCGAACGGCAATGGATGGTGACGCCGTAGTTGCGTGCGTACTCGACCGAGCGCAACTGCAGCACGCCGGCGCCCGAGGCGGACATCTCGAGCATCTCCTCGAAGGTCAGCACCGACAGCTTGCGCGCGTCGGGCACGATGCGCGGGTCGGCGCTGAACACGCCGGCCACGTCGGTGAAGATCTCGCAGACCTCCGCCCCGGTGGCGGCGGCCAGCGCGACGGCCGTGGTGTCCGAGCCGCCGCGACCGAGCGTCGTCACGTCGAGCGAGTTCTGCGACACGCCCTGGAAGCCGGCCACCAGCACGATCCGCCCGGCGTCCAGCGCCTCGCGGATGCGGTGGGCCTTGACCTCGATGATGCGCGCCTTGGTGTGCGAGGTGTCGGTGACGATGCCGGCCTGCGAGCCGGTGAAGCGAGATCGCCTCGTAGCCGAGGTCGTTGATCACCATCGCCGCCAGCGCGCAGGAGATGCGCTCGCCGGTGGACAGCAGCATGTCCATCTCGCGCGGATGCGGGACGCTGCGGAGACCTCGTGGGCGAGGCCGACGAGCTCGTCGGTGTGCTTGCCGCGCGCCGACAGCACCGCCACCACCTGATTGCCCTCCTCGGCGCGCTGCACGATCCGCTTGCGCGGCGCGCTTGATGCGCTCGGCATCGGCCACGGAGGTGCCTCCGAACTTCATCACGACGGTCTGGGCGGCGGCGTGGGCCATGACGGCGAAAGATAGCCGCCGCGGGTCAGGGCCCTTGGAGCGCTTGCAGCTCGACGCGGTTGTCGTTGAACGTCGGCGCCGGCGGGCTCGCGGTCGTCAAGCGCTGGGAGGTGGTCGCCTGCGGGCTGTGGCCGCCGGGGTAGTCGCGGTTCCACCAGCCCATCGGCGCGACGAGCACGCCGGGCCGGGCGTCGTCGGAGACGCGGGCGGTGCAGGCGAAGTCGCCGCGGTCGTTGAACACGCGCACGCGCACGCCGTCCTCGACGCCGCGGGCGGCGGCGTCGGCGGGGTGGATCACGATCTCTGGCTGCGGCTGGGCCGCGTGCTGGCGCGGCTGGTTGGCGAAGGTGGAGTTCAGGAACAGGTGCGTCTTGGGCGTGACGAGCGCGAGCGGGAAGCGCTCGGCCAGCGCCGCGTCGGCGACCTCGGCCGGCGGTCGGTAGTCGGCGTGCAGCGCCACGCGGCCGCTGGCGGTGCCGAAGCCGCCATCGGCGTGCGGGGTCGGGCCCTGCCCGAGGTCGACCTTGCGCCAGCCGCGCTCGCGCAGGCCGTCCATGCCGGTGCCCTCGAGCAGCTCGGCGACGAGCGCCTCGTCGGAGTCGGCGAAGCAGGGGTCGTCGAGGCCCAGGCGGGCGGCCAGCAGCCGGAAGGTCTCGGTGACGGCCTTCGCCTCGCCCAGCGGCGCGATCGCCGGCTCGTTGAAGGTCACGTAGTGGTGGCCCCAGGAGAAGACGACGTCGAGGTGCTCGAGCTGGGTGGTCGCCGGCAGCACCACGTCGGCGTGCCGCGCCGTGTCGGTCATGAACTGCTCGAGCACGACCGTGAACAGGTCGTCGCGCGCGAGGCCGGCCAGCACGCGCCGCTGGTCGGGCGCGATCGAGGCCGGGTTCGAGCTCCAGCAGACCAGCGCCTTGACCGGCGGCTCGAGCTGCGGGTCGGTGAGCGCCTCGCCGAGCCGCGACATGTTGATCGTGCGCACGGGCCCGGGGCGCAGGTCCTCGCGCTGGAGCGGCATAGGCGCTGACCGCCCCGGCGGTGGCCGTCGGGATGTACGAGCAGCCGCCGCCGCGCTCGCGCCAGGCACCGGTGAGCGCGGGCAGCGAGGCGATCGTCGAGTAGGCGGCCGGCGCGCTCAGGTGGCGCTGGGCGCCGACGCCGAGCCGCAGCAGCGCGGGCCGGGTGGTGGCGAACTCCCGCCCGACGCGGGCGATCGCCTCGGCGGGCACGCCGCAGAGCTCCGCGCAGCGCTCGAGCGGGTACTCGGCGAGCGTGGCCAGCAGCTCGTCGTAGCCGTCGGCGTGCGCGCGGCAGAAGTCCTCGTCCTGCAGACCGGCGTCGACGATCGCGCGCATCATGCCGATCGCGAGCGCGGCGTCGGTGCCCGGCAACGGCCGTAGGTGCTCGTCGGCCACGCGCGCGGTGCGGCTGCGGAACGGATCGACCACCACCAGGCGGGCTCCGGCGCGGCGCGCGTCGAGCAGCTTGCGCCAGAGGTGCGGCGCGGTCGACATCGGGTTCCAGCCCCAGAGCAGCAGGTAGCGCGCGTGCGGCCACTCCTCCGGATCGACCTCGGGCGAGATGCCGTGCGCGGCCGAGACGCCGACCATCCCGGCGGTCGCGCAGATCGTGCGCTCGAGCGCGGTCGCGCCGAGCGCGTTGAGCACGCGCGCGCTCATGCTGTTGCTCTGGATCAGCCCCTGGGTGCCCATGTAGCTGTAGGGCAGGATCGACTCGCCGCCGTGCTCGTCGCGCGCGCGGGCGAGGCCGTCGGCGACGCGGTCGAGCGCCTCGTCCCAGGTCGCCTCGCGGAACTCGCCGGCGCCCTTGGCGCCAGTGCGGATCAGCGGCGTGAGGATGCGATCCTCGGCGTAGACGCGCTCGAGGTAGTTGGAGACCTTGCCGCAGAGGAAGCCGACGGTGATCGGATGTTCGGGATCGCCGGCGATCGCGGTCGCCCGCCCGTCCTCGACGGTGACGTGCATGGCGCACGTGTCGGGACAGTCGTGCGGACAGGCTGCGCGCACCAGGGCCATGCGGCGATGCTACGCCCTTTAAAGGGCTTGCCTGCCTCTAAATGCGCGACCGAGCGTGATCTCGTCCGCGTATTCGAGATCCGAGCCGACCGGCAGGCCGCTCGCCAGCCGGGTCACCGCCGTCTCGGGGGCGCGCTCGCGCAGCGCGTCGGCGAGGTAGAGGGCGGTCGCCTCGCCGGTGGTGGTCGCGTTGGTCGCGATCACGACCTCGCGGAGCTCCGCCCCGTCCTCCACGCGCGTGAGCAGCTCGGCGATGTGCAGGTCCTCGGGGTCGACCCCGTCGATCGGCGAGAGCGCGCCGCCGAGCACGTGGTAGCGACCGTGGAACTCGCCGGAGCGCTCGATCGGGATCACGTCGCTGGGCTGCTCGACGACGCAGATCACGCTCGTCTCACGCCGCTCGTCCTGGCAGATGCGGCAGGTCCGCTCGGTGGCGAGGTTGAAGCAGACCTCGCAGCGCCCGACCGTCTCCTTGACCTCGCGGATCGCGTCGGCCAGCGCCAGCGCCTCGTCGTTCGACACGCTCAAGATGTGAAAGGCAAGCCGCTGCGCCGTGCGCTGCCCGATGCCCGGCAGGCGTGCGAGCTCGGTGATCAGGCGGTTGACGGGGGCGGCGAACAGAGCCCCGTCGAGACTAGTTACGCGAGCGGTCGCAAGCGGCTAGAAGCCGGGCAGCCCGAGACCGCCCAGCCCACCCGGCCCGCCGAGGTCGCCGGTGACGGCGCCCATCTTGTTGGCCGCGAGCTCCTGCGCCGCGCGCATGCCCTCGTTGACGGCGGCCTGGACCATGTCCTGCAGCAGGTCGACGTCGTTGGGATCGACCGCCTCCGGATCGATCGTGAGCTCCTTCAGCTCCAGCTCGCCGCTGACCTTGACGGTCACCATGCCGCCGCCGGCGCTGGCCTCGACGATCTCGTGCTTGAGCTCCTCCTGGGCCTTCAGCATGTCGGCCTGCATCTGCTGGACCTGACGCATCATCTGGTTCATGTTGGGCTGCTTGGGCATGGCGCCGGCTACTCCTTGACCTCGGGCTCGTCGTCGAAGACCTCTTCGGCCGCAAGCTCGCTCTTGAGGCGCTCGATCAGCTCCTCCTCGCTCAGCGTGACCGGCTCGGCGGGCGCGGCCTCCTCGATCAGCTCGTAGGCCACCACCACGCCGCGGCCGGTGAGGCCGTGCAGCGTCCGCTCGACGAGCTGGCGCCCCTGCTCGGCCTTCTTCTTGGCGAAGCTCGCGGAGGCCGGGAAGGCCAGGGTCAGCCGCTCGCCCTCGATCGACACCGGCTTGGCGTCGCCGAGCACCGCGCCGAGCATGCCGTTCTCCTCGCGCACCGCCTCGGCCACGGCCGGCCAGAGCGTGCGCAGCTGATCGATGTCGAGCACCGGTGTGGAGACGGCCGGGGGCCTGCTCGGGCGGCGCGACGGCCGGCGCGGTGGCGGCGCCGTTGGCGGTGACCGGCGCAGGTGCGGCAGGTGGCGGTTCGGGGGCGGCGGCTGGGAGAGACTCGGCGACAGCCTCCTGGTCGAGCCCAGCCGACGGCTGCCGCTCCGCGACGGCGGCCTGCTCCGGCGCGGCCTCGGCGGCCGATCCGGCGTCTGCGACCGGCTGCGCGCTCGGCGTCGCCCCGGCGTCGAGTCGCGCCTCCAGCTGCTCGATCCGTGTCATCAGCGCCTGCGTCGAGAGGTCCGCCTGCGGCTGGGTCGCCTTCAGCAGCGCCAGCTCGAGCTGGATGCGCGGCTCCGAGCCCTCCTTGACCGCGCTGATCGCGCTGGCGAGGAACTCCACCGCGCGCACGATCTCGCCCTGCGGCATCCGCTGGGCCTGGGCGGCGAGGCGATCGGTGTACTCGGCGGTGACCGAGAACGAGTCGGGCACCTCGCCCAGCGTCTGCACCACGAACAGGTGGCGCAGGTGGCCGGAGAGGTCGCGCATGAACTGGGTGAAGTCGCGGCCGGAGTCCGACAGCCGCTGGACGCACAGCAGCGCGTCGCGGGGGTTGCGGTCGGCGAGCGCCTCGGCGGTGTCGAGCACCAACTCGGCGTCGGCGACGCCGAGGATCTCCAGCACGTCCTCGAGCTTGACCTGCTGACCGCCGTAGGTCACGAGCTGCTCGAGCGTGCCGAGCGCGTCGCGGAAGCTGCCGGTGGCCGAGCGGGCGATCATCCCGAGCGCGGGATCGGGCACCTCGATGCCCTCCTCGCCCGCCACGCGGCGCAGCACGCCGGCGACCTGCTCGAGCGAGGGACGGTGGAAGTCGAAGCGGTGGCAGCGGTCCACGATCGTGGCCGGCACCTTGTGCGCCTCGGTGGTGGCGAGCACGAACACGACGTGCGAGGGCGGTTCCTCGAGCGTCTTCAGGAAAGCGTTCCAGGCCGCCGCCGAGAGCATGTGCGCCTCGTCGAGGATGTAGACGCGGTAGCCACCCTGCATCGGCGCCAGCGCGACGTTCTCGCGCAGCTCGCGGATGTCGTCGACCGAGTTGTTGGACGCCGCGTCCATCTCGACGACGTCGAGCGAGGTGCCGGCGCGGATCGCCTGGGCGGCGGGGCCGTCGGCGTCGAAGTCCGCGTTCGGGCCGCCGGACGCGTTCAGGGCGCAGGCGAGCAGCTTCGCCATCGAGGTCTTGCCGGTTCCGCGCGAGCCGACGAACAGGTACGCGTGGTGGACCTTGTCGAGCTCGATCGCGTTGCGCAGCGTGCGCACGATGTGCTCTTGGCCGACGACCTCGTCGAAGGTCCTCGGCCGGTGGCGGCGGTAGAGCGAGAGCATCGGCCCGACCATGCTAGCTGGGCTGGGGCTGGCCGATAACCCAGGGCAAACCATGCGACTCGTGGGCACCAGACGCTTCGTCGCCGGCTCGTCCCTGGGCCGCGACGTCCCTCCCAACGCGGGCGAGGCACCGCTGCTGCGCGCTGGCGTGGCGCTGACCGAGGGCCACCGTGAGGCGCTGCTGCGCGCCGGCATCAACGCCGTCTACGTCGACGACGGGGCAAGCGAAGGGATCGAGGTGGTCGCGGCGCTCTCGGACCGCACCCGCAGCGAAGCTCGCGCGGCGCTGAGCAACGCCTTCCGGGCCGCTCCCAGCGTGGCGGCGGGCGGCGGCACCTTCTCGGGCGAGCAGATGCGCGAGTTCCACGACATCGCCGCGAAGATCGCCTCCGAGGTCGCCTCGGTCGGGGACGCGGCGCTCGCCCTGAGCGATCTCGCCGCGTCCGACGCGTACACGATGGAGCACACGATCGACGTGACCGTCGTCGGGCTGCTGATCGCCCGGCACCTGTTTCAGACGCGCGGGCGCGTGGATTGGCGCGGGGAGCGCACCTACGACCGGCTCGAGCACCACCTGACCCAGCTCGGCGTCGGGCTGTTCCTGCACGACATCGGCAAGCTCGCGATTCCCGCGGGAATCCTGCACAAGCCCGGCAAGCTGACCGAGGAGGAGTGGGAGCTGGTCAAGCAGCACCCCGAGGTCGGCATCGAGATGGTGCCCAGCGACGCGATCTGGCCGCGGGCCAAGGACGTGATCCGCTCCCACCACGAGCGCTGGGACGGCAGCGGCTACCCGCGTGGGCTGGTGGGCGAGGACATCCAGCCCTTCTCGCGCATCGCCGCGGTGGCCGACGTCTTCGACGCCGTCACCAGCGAGCGGGCGTACGCGCCGGCGCGCCCGCAGAACGTCGGGGTGGAGACGATCCGCGCCGGCGCCGGCACGCAGTTCTGCCCCGAGGTGGTGGAGGCGTTCCTGGAGATCGTGCCGCCCTATCCCCCCGGCAACGAGATCGAGCTGGCCGACGGCAGCGGGGGGATCGTCGTGTCGGTGCCGCCGCACCAGGTCGAGCTGCCGCAGGTGCGCGTGCTGCGCGACCCGGACGGCAACGACCTCGCGGAGCCGCGTGAGGTGCTCCTGACCGAGGAGCCGGAGCTGGCGCCACGGCCGGCGGTGCCGGTTTGACGTAGTGGACCGTGCGCCCCGCCTCTGAAGCCGGTTCCCGGGCGTGCCCGCCGTCGCTCGACTCAGGCCAGGCTGGTCCGCGGCGCATGAGCGGTATCGCTTAAGGCTGCTTCCTCCCGGATCTGACCTGATTCGCGAGCGCTCACCGCGCGGGACCCGGCCGTCGACGCCTCGCGGCGGCGTACTGACCCCGAGAGCCGAACCCCTCGGACGGGATTTCGGCCTCGCTAGAGCGGATTGCGAGTGACAGGGCACCGCTAATTCCCCGCCTAGCACGGTCCACCCGGCAGGGTAGCGCCATACAGTGGGCGCTGTCAGCCACCCGCTTCGGAGGAGTGCCATGCCCGACCGCCGCCCGATCTCCACGCCCGACGCCCCCGCCGCCATCGGCCCCTACAGCCAGGGCATGCGCAGCGGGGGGCTGCTCTTCTGCAGCGGCCAGACCCCGCTCGACCCCTCGTCGGGCGAACTGGTGAAGCTGGACGTCGAGGGCCAGGCACGCCGCTGCCTGGAGAATCTGACGGCCGTCTGCGAGGCGGCGGGCGCGCGGCTGGAGGACGCCGTGCGCTGCACGGTCTACCTCACCGACATGGGCGACTTCGCACGCGTGAACGAGGTCTACGCGGAGTTCTTCTCCGACGTGCCGCCGGCACGCGTGGCGGTCGGCGTGGCGGCGCTCCCGAAGGGCGCCGACGTCGAAATCGACGCGATCGTGGCGCTGTAGACTGGCCCCACTCCCGGGCGCGTAGCTCAGCGGGAGAGCGCTCGCCTCACACGCGAGAGGTCGCTGGTTCGAACCCAGCCGCGCCCATGCTTCGTCGCCCTGTGGCAGTAGGAGAGGCGAGCTGGTAGCGACAGCTACGCTGCGCGCCGGCGAGGATCGCCAGGCAACTCGAACTGCGTCCAGTGCTGGGCATCCAGATCGAGCCCCGCCAATGCGGACCTCGAGGGCGAGGACGTCCGGCCTGTCCGGCCTGTCTACCGCCTGCGAGAACGACGAGTGCTGCGTCTGCTCCAGGTCCTCTTCGAACGAACGAAACTCAGATTGGAGAACAACGTATGAGCAAGCTGACGATCGCTGAAGTCATCGCCACGACGAGCAAGGCAGTGGTCACTGGCCCTCTCGACGCGCGTCGGGCTGCCGACGTGGCAGCGCCAACGCAGAGGTCTGTCTCGACCGCCAAGCCCAAGGCAAGTCGTCCAGCCGCTCGGCCGGCATAGTCCCCCAAGCGCTAAGCGTCTACTCGGAGCAGTCAGGCCAAATCTGCCAGCCGGCAGGCCAGCGTCTCGGTCAGCGCCAGCGCCTGGGCGACGGTGCCGAAGTCGAGGTTCTCCGGCGTGTCGCTGGGCAGGTGGTAGTTGGACAACAGTAGACGCCGCCCTGCAACACCTCTTGGCAATCCGGCCACTTCACCGGCGGCCTACCGCCGAGGGGCTCTTAGGTCAGCGCGCCGGCTGGGAGGACGAAGCGAAGCGGCGTGCGCGCTTCCGGCTCGCCGCCGTGGTTGAGCCGCGAGCCGTGCAGGCCCTGCGTGGGAGCCGCGGCAGCCGCCGCCTCGGGCTCTCCGGCGTGGGCACCGATCCAGGCCATCACCGACGGAACGTCAACGCCCTCGGCGAGGATCGCGGCGCGCTCGACGACAGTGCCGCCCGAGGGATGGGGCCGCGCAAGTCGCGTGAGCAGAACACGGATTTCGGCGTCATCCACTCCCCTCACCCTAGTCCTCTGCGAGAGATGCCACGATCAGGGGATGCTCGAGATCGAGATTCGCGGCGACATGATCCGTCTCGGCCAGCTGCTGAAGCTGTCCGCGCTGGCCGATTCGGGGTCTGAGGCGAGGACGCTGCTGCTCGAGAACGCCGTGACGGTCAACGGCGAGCCTGAGGCCCGCCGAGGCCGCCAGCTCCACCGCGACGACGTGGTGGCGGTCGGCGACCAGACCGTGCGCGTGACCTGAGCGGGGGTCGCGCCGCCGGCGCCCGCCAACTCAGCTCGGCTTGTGCGCCTTGATGCGCATGCGGAAGCCGTGGATCGTGCAGACGATCCGGTAGGTGCCGGGCTTGCGCAGGGTGCGGGCGTAGTCGCCGCTGGTCTTGTCGCGGGAGTGGAAGCGGACCGGTCCCGAGGTGACGGTCACGTTGTGCTCGGCCACGCCGCGCCAGACCCAGTGCACGCGCGTGCCGGTGGCGACCGAGAGCTTGCGCGGCTTGAAGAAGTTGTCGCCGACGGTGACGTCGACGCTGCGCGCCGCCACGCCGGTGTGCGCACTCGCGCCGGCGCCGAGGCCGGCCAGCGTCAGGGCAACGGCGACGAGCGCCCAGGCGATTTTCTTCATCGAGCCACCATCGTCAGATCGGTCTACGCACGCGCGGGCCGAGCTGTTCAACGGCTTTGCCTACGACGCTGCGAGCTCGGCGAGGTGGACCGCTTCGATCCCGGCCGCTCGACACGCGTCGAGTAGGCGCGGCGCAGGCGCGTCCAGAATCAGGTTCAGCTCTCCGAGCCAGCCGAGCGCCTGGAATCCCTGGTCGGCACCGAGGGCGCCGGCTGCTCTGTGCGGCGTCCCGGGAGAACCTACTCCCGCGGGGGCAGCTGCTGCACGGCCCAGCCGTTGCCGTCCGGGTCGCTGAAGAACACGAACGAGCCCCAGGGGAACGTCTGCACGTCGCTGACCTCGACGCCGCGTTCGAGCAGCTCCGCGCGCGCGGCCTCCACGTCAGGGACCACCAGCTGCAGGCCCTGGACCGAGCCCGGTGGCGTCTCCATGATCCCGTCGCCGATGGCGATCGAGCAGGCCGAGCCGGGCGGCGTGAGCTGGACGAAGCGCATCTCGTCGCTGACCCTGTGGTCGTGGTCGGCGACGAAGCCGACCTGCTCGGTGTAGAAGGCCTTCGCGCGGTCCACGTCCGAGACCGGGACCGCCACCAGTTCGAGCTTCCAATCCATCGGGACTCCTTTCGGCTCAGGCCGCGCGCGCCAGCCGGCGCGCGAGCGTCTCGGTCACCGTCAGCGCCTCGGCGACGGTGCCGTAGTCGAGGTTCTCCGGCGTGTCGCTCGGGAGGTGGTAGTTGGACAGCAGCTTGGTGTCCGGCTCGAAGGAGGTCAGCAGGGCGGTCGGGTAGCCGGCACGGCTGGGGATGACGCCGTCGGTGCTCGAACGGGCCCGCTGGCCGCGGACAAGGGGGACGTTCGCCTGTTCGGCCGCCGCCGCGACGTCGTCGCGGAAGGAGGGGTCGGCATAGTCCTCGATGCGCAGCAGGACGCCCTCGCCCTCGACCATCACCAGCTGGGGCGAGCCGACGGTGTCGAGGTTCAGCACCCAGGTGCGCGAGGGGTCGAGCGAGCGCAGATGGTCGTCGACGAAGGCGTAGATGCCGCCCTGCAGCACCTCCTCCGCCCCGCACGAGGCGAGGATCACGCGCAGGCCCGGCCGGGCTCGGCCTTCAGACGCGCCGCCAGGCCCACGAGCACCGCGACGCCGGAGAGGTTGTCGTTGGCGCCGGGGACGATCGGGCTGCGGGCGACGTCGGCGCCCAGCGCGACCGTGGCCAGCGAGGCGGCGGTGCCGGCCGCGAGCAGTCCACGACGCCCGGTCGCGGCGCCGAGCGCGACCGCGGCGGGCGCGCCGATGATCGGCCACCAGAGCGGCAGCGAGGTGTTCGCGCGCTGGATCAGCCCGGGCAGCGGCGAGCCACGGACGCTGCAGGGACTGGTCGAAGATGCGGCCGGTCGGGGCCGCGTCGTGGTGGGCGAGCACGACCAGCGTGCGCTCGGCGTCTGGGTCGCCGGCGTGCGCGACGACGTTCGTGGTCGTCCGTGGCCGCGTGACCAGGCGCCGCCAGACCCGCAGCCGGTTGTCGGCATCGTCGGCGATTGCCGCCGCCGCCAGCGCGCCGACGACCACCGCGGGAACGCGCGCCCGGCCGCTGAGGGCCAGCGCCCCCATGAGGGTGCCTGCTGCCCCCAGCGGCAGCAGCTGGCGGGCATAGCCGTCGCGGAACTCGACGTCCTCCACGCGCGCCAGCGCACCAGCGGCCGTCAGCTGACGAGCCAACCACTCGGCGGCCTCCCGCTCGCCCGCCGAACCCGCTCGTTTCTCGAGCGGCGCAAGCGTCGTGACGACCTCGCGCAGCAGGCTCAGGGATCCGTCCGCGTCGTGCGCGGCGACGGGCTCCGACTGGAAGCTGGACATGTGTCCAGACTCTATGAGGACGCTCGCCTGCTCGTCGCAGCGAGGACCGGCGGCGTTTATGCGGCTGCGCCCGCCGCGTCGAGCGACAGGTAGACCGCCACGGCAGTCTCGCTCCCACTCGTCAGGATCTCCAACGAGTCGCTGAGCTGCCGTGCCATCGGCAGCCCCCAGCCGCCCTCGGCGCTGTCGGTAGGCGGCAGCCAGCCCGCGAGCGGGTCCTCTGGGCCCAGGCCGCCGTCGGCGACCCGGCAGACCAGCTCCTTGTCCTCGATCCACAGGTGCGCGCGCACCGGCGGGCGGCCGTGGCGCAGCGCATTGGTCAGGAGCTCGTTCGCCGCCAGCATGAACTTCTCCGTGCGCTCACGCTCGGCTCCCGCCGCCAGCGCTTGCTCGGACACCGCCTGGCGGAACTCGTGCCCATCGAGCGGCAGCTCGCGAGCATCCCGAGCTGGCATGGGCGCGTGCCCCGACAGGAACCGGCTCGGCGGCGCGAACTGCTCGCATGCGACCGTCGCTCCAGCTTGCAGCTGCTCAGGATGCGTGTGGACGGCATAGCTCAGGATCTGGTCGGGCAGCGACGCGCTGTCGTAGAGGCAGACGAACCGCATCGGGGCGGCGGCCAGCGCGAGGTTGATGATCGACTCGTAGCACGCCCACTGGCGCACGACCGCGGGCGATCCCGCCCAGACGGGCTCACCCAGCGCGCACAGCCCCGTTCCGGCGGGCAGTTCGTCGACGAGGCGTCTGAACGCCTGCAGCCGCTCGTAGGGCTCGGTCTTCCAGACGGTCGTGTCCTCGAGCTGGACGCGCTCGGCGTCGTCGCCCAACTCCTCGCGCAGCGCCTCGACGTTCGGGCGCTTGCCCGCCGCGAAGACCACGTCGCCGCGCGCGAGCCCGGCACGGACGAATGGTGCGAGCTCGGCCACGAAAGCGTCGCGCGACCCGTACAGGAATGCCTGGTGGACCAGGCTGGAGTGCCGCACATGAGGTGGATACCCGGAGCGCCGAGCGCTACCCACCTCGGCGCTCGATCAGGGCACGCGGTAGGCCCAGGTCCCGGTCGCGCCCTGGAATCCAGGCAGCACGCCGGTCATGCGAACGGTGAAGCCACGATGGCCGTCCTGTCCCGGGACCGAGTCCAGGCTGGCTACCAGCCCTACGACCGACTCGGTGTCGACGCCGATCTGGCCGACGTAGAGACAGACGCGGCCGGCCGGGGCGACGGGCTGGTCGAGGGTCCCGCTGCAGCCCGGATCGATCTGCTCGGCCGGCGCCTTGAGCGTGCCGGGGGCGAACTTGATGTCATCGGTGGTGACGGCCGTGGGGCTCGGCAGCGGGAACGAGACGACGGCGTCGTAGCGCAGCGCCGGGTTGACCAGGCCGCCGAAGCCGCCGGACACGGTCGCGCCGCGCGGCAGCGTGCCGCCCCCGCGCAGGTAGCTGGACGCCGGCACCCCGCCGAGCGCGGCGGCGTCTGGAGCTGTGGCGCCGGCGCGGGCGTACTCCTCGGGGCCGCGGCCGCCGAGCCTGGCCGCGTCGGGCAGCGCGCCCAGCCGGCCGAGGTTCAGCTCGCGGCGGGTGATCGTGCCGCGCTTGATGCGCCGCCCCGTGATCGTGCCGGGCTTGAGCTTCGCGCCGGTGACAGCGCCATTGCGGATCTTCTTCTCGGTCACCGCCCCGCGCTTGAGCTGGGCCGAGCCGACGCTGTTACGCGGGAGGGCGATCGCCGCCCACGACACCCCGCCCAGCGCCACGAACAGCGCCAGCGTGGCGACCACATTGGCGTAGCTCAGCCGCGCTTGGAGCGCCTTCAACACGCGTGCGATTGTCGGAGTCCTCTGCATCCCTGCGCTCCGGCGCAGAGTAGCCCGTCAGCGCGGCGGCAGCTTGACCACGGCGACGAAGAACTCGTCGATCTGGCGCACGACGTCGATGAACTGGGGGAAGTCGACCGGCTTGGTCACGTAGGCGTTGGCATGCAGCTGGTAGCTGCGCAGGATGTCCTCCTCGGCCTTCGAGGTGGTCAGCACGACGATCGGGATCGTGCGCAGGTCCGGATCCTCCTTGACCTCGGCCAGCACCTCGCGCCCGTCCTTGCGCGGCAGGTTGAGGTCGAGCAGCAGCAGGTCGGGGCGGGGCGCGTCGGCGTACTGGCCCTGCTGGCGCATGAACTCCATCGCCTCGACGCCGTCGGTGACGCAGTGGAGGTTGTTGCGGACCTTGTTGTGCTCCAGGGCCTCCTTGATCATCAGGGTGTCGCCCGGGTCGTCCTCGACGAGCAGCAGTTCGATCGGCAACAGGTCTCCGTTGGGTTCGGTCATGGGATCTCCTCGAGCACGGGCAGGGTGAAGCGAAAGACGGTGCCGGTGGGCGCCTCCGTGTCGAGCCAGATCCGGCCGCCGTGATATTCGACGATCTTGCGGCACATCGCCAGCCCGATGCCGGTGCCGGCGTAGTCCTGCTTGGGATGCAGGCGCTGGAAGATGACGAACACGCGCTCCGCGTACTGGGCCTCGATGCCGATGCCGTTGTCGGCGCAGCTGATCAGCCATTCGTCGCCCCAGCGCTCGACGCCGATCCGCACCTGCGGGGGCGCGTCGGCGTGGAACTTGACCGCGTTGCCGATCAGGTTCTGGAACACGAGCGCCAGCAGCGACGCCTCGCCCCGCACGGCCGGCAGCGGCTCGGCCTGCACCTCCGCGCCGGTCTCGGCGAGCGCGGTCTCCAGGTTGCCGACCGCCCGCTGCAGCGCCTCGTCGAGCTCGACCACCTCCCAGTCCGTGGTCATGCGACCGACGCGCGAGAACGCGAGCAGGTCGTTGATCAGCTGCTGCATCCGCTTGGCGCCGTCGACGGCGAAGTCGATGTACTGGTCGGCCCGCTCGTCGAGCTGGCCGCGGTAGCGCTGCTCGAGCAGCTGGCAGAAGCTGGCGACCTTGCGCAGCGGCTCCTGCAGGTCGTGCGAGGCGACGTAGGCGAACTGCTCCAGCTCGGCGTTCGAGCGCTCGAGCTCGAGCGCCTGCTGCTCGACGTGCGCCTGCGCGGCCTGGACCTCGGCCAGCTCGGAGAGGATGCGCCGGCGCATCGAGTCGACGTCGTCGGCCAGCTCCACGAGGTCGCGCGGGCCGCTACCGCGCAGCTCGTGCTCGAACTCCCCGCGCGCGACGCGACGCACGCCCTGCCCCAGCTCCAGCACCGGTCGCCCGACCGTGCGGCGCAGCGCCACCGTCACCGCGATGCCCGCGAGCAGCAGCAGCACGGCGATGACGACGAACGAGATCGACAGCGCGCGTGCCGCCGCGTCGAGCTTGCGCTTGCCCTGCGCGCGCTCGGCGACGAGGTCGCGTTGCTGCTCGCGCAACCCTGTTCGCACCGCCTCGAAGCGCCGGCGACCGCGGTCGGTCGCGGCCGGGCGCACCGCCTCGGGGCCGGCGCGCCGCACGAGGCGGATCGTCGGCACGGCGTAGGTCTCGCGCCAGGTGGCCGCTTGGCGCGAGACCTCGTCCAGGTCCATCACCACGCTGTCCGCGCTCGTGCCCTCCACCAGGCGCCGCAGCTCTCGCACGGCGAGTCGCTCGTCGCGGCGTCCGGCGCGGTACGGGTCGAGGAAGCCGTCCTGCCCGGTGAGCGCGTAGCCGCGCACGCCCGTCTCCTCGTTGATGAGCGCGTTGGACAGCCGCAGCGCGGTCGTCGAGGCGGGATCGAGGTGGTTGACCACCAGATCGCGCGCGTCGGCCAGCCGCACGATCGCGATCACGCCGGCGGCGAGCCCGGCGAGCGTCACGATCGCGAGCAGCGCCGAGGCGAGCGCGAACCATTGGGTCACGCGCAGCCGGCTGACGCTGCGGCTGACCTCACTCATGCACGGCGGAGAGCAGCATCACGGCGAGGTCGTCGGTCAGCGGTTCGCCGTTGAGGCGCTCGACCTCGGCGATCAGGTCGGCGAGCAGCGCGTGGCCCTCGGCGCGCCAGCCAGGGCGCTCGCTCACGTGCCGGGTGACCAGCTCGACGAGGCGCTCGTCGCCGAGCCGCTCCGAGCCGGCGCCGATCCGGCCCTCGACCAGCCCGTCGGTGTACATCAGCAGCGACCATGTGCTGCCCAGCTCGACCTCGACCCCTGGCCGCGCGGGGCGGTCGAACAGGCCTAGCGGCGGGGACGAGGCCTCGACCTCGAGCGCGCGCACGCTGTCGCCGTTGAGCAGGATCGGCGGCGGGTGGCCCGCGAGCCTGACGGTCACCCGGTCCCGCTCGGGGTGCACGGTCAGCACCGAGAGCGTGGCGAAGATGTCGGGCGCGTGACGCTCGTAGGGCAGCATCTCGTGGAGCGTCTGGACGACCTCGTACTGCGGGTGGCGCGCGAGCGTCAGGGCGCGCCAGGCGATGCGCAGCGAGGCGCCGAGCGCGGCCTCGTCGGCGCCGTGGCCGCAGACGTCGCCGATCATCAGGTGCAGCGTGCCGTCGGGCAGCTCCACGGCGTCGTAGAAGTCGCCGCCCAGCAGCGAGCGCTGGCGGCCCGGCCGGTAGTCGCTGCTCAGCCGCAGGCCCGGGTCGCGGATCAGCGCGGTGGGCAGCAAGCCGCGCTCCAGGCGCGCGTTCTCCTGGGCCTGCAGACGCGCCTCGAGCAGCTCCTGCTCGGAGCGCTCGGCGCGGCGGCGCTCGATCGCGTAGCGCAGGGCGCGCGCGAGCACCTCGGGCTCCACCTGGCCCTTGACAAGGTAGTCCTGCGCGCCGGCGCCGACCGCCTGGATCCCGAGCTGCTCGTCGTCCTGGCCGGTGAGCACGACGACGGCCACGTCCGGCGCCAGCTCGCGCAGCACGCGCACGCCCTCGAGCCCCTGGGTGTCCGGCAGCCCCAGGTCGAGCAGCACGCAGGCGATGCCGCCGTGCACCCGCTCGCGTGCCTCGGCGAGCGTCGTCGCACGCGTCAGCGTCAGCGTGGGCGCGGCCTCGGCCAGCGCGTCCTGGACGAGGAACGCGTCGCCCTCGTCGTCCTCCACGAGCAAGATCAGCATCGCCTCACGACCCTGAACCGGTCCTAGAGCCAGCCTCGGAACACCCGGTCAATGCGCGGCACGATACTGAGCAAGGGCCTGCACAAGCGCCTATGAGGGGCCAACGGATCGCTATGGTCGCGAGCCGTGCAGGTGCCCAACGACCCTCCGAGCGCGCGCCGCGTGCTCGTGCTCGCCGCGGGCGGCACGATCTCCATGACGGGCGAGTCCGGGGTGGTGCCCGAGCTCGACGGCGAGGGTCTGGTCGCCGGGGTGCCGGGGCTGGCGGCTTACGAGGGGCTCGAGGGCAAGACGGTCGTCAACAAGCCGAGCGCGCACCTGACGCTCGACGACTGCCTGGAGGTCTGCCGCCGCGCGCGCGACGTGGCGCGCCGTGGGACCGGCGTCGTCGTCACGCACGGGACCGACACGCTCGAGGAGACCGCGATGCTGTGCGACATCCTCCACGACGCGGAGGCGCCGATCGTCTTCACCGGCGCGATCCGGCCCGCCTCGGCGCCGGGCGCCGACGGGCCGGCCAACCTCGTCGACGCGGTCAGCGTGGCGGCCAGCGCCGAGGCCGCGGGGCTGGGCGTGCTCGTCTGCTTCGGCGGCGAGATCCACCACGCGCGCGGGGTGCGCAAGACCGACACCGTCTCGCTGGTGGCCTTCTCCTCGCCGCAGACCGGGCTCCTGGGCCGCGTGACCGAGGGTCACCCGATCATCTGGTCGCACATCCCGCGCAACCCGCCCTTGGACCCACCCGACTTGGCCCGCACCGTGCTCGTCGTGCCAACGGTCGCCGGCGACGACGGCACGCTCGCCCGCGCCGCGCTGGAGACCGAGCCCGACGGCGTCGTGATCGGCACGCTCGGCGCCGGCCACCTAGCGCCCGACGTGCTCGACCTCTGGGCCGGGGCCGCCGAGCGCATCCCGATCGTGGCCTACTGCCGGCCCGAGCGCGGCGTGATCCTCTCGGCCACCTACGGCTACCGCGGCTCCGAGCGCGACCTGCGCGGGACCAACATCATCCCCGCGGGGTTCTTGTCGCCCCAATCCGCGCGCATGAAGCTGCTCGCCTGCCTGGCCTCGGGGCTGGCGATTGACGAGGTGCGCTGGGCGTTTCGCCAGGACGACGGCTGAGCGCGACGGCCGGACGCCGCTGGGGCGCCCGGCCGCTGGGGGGTCGCGTTGGGCTGGCCGGGCGTCCGCACGGACGCCCGGCCAGGTTCGTGGGGCCTAGGGGTGGCGCCGCTCGAAGACGCGCGGCTCGGGGAAGGCCTCCCTGACCTTGTCGACCGAGATGCCGAGCTTGTCGGCGAGCTTCTGCTCGAACTCGTCGTGACGCGCCTCCATCGCCTTGCGCAGCTTCTCCTGGACCGCGTCGAGCGCGTCGTCGACCTTGCTCTGGTCGACGCCGAGCTCATCCGCCAGCAGCTTGGAGAACTCGTCGCGCGGGTCGACCTGCGACTGCTCGTTGCGCAGCTCGCGCAGCGCCTTGGCGAGGTCGGCGCGCTTGACGCCGAGGTCGTCGGCGAGGCGGCCGAGGCCGAAGAAGGCGAAGCCGGGGCCGCCGCCTGTGCCACGGCCGGGGGGCGGCCCCACGTGGAAGAAGACGTCGCGCGGGCCGGCGTTGGCGTTGGTCGACGTGCCGTTGGTGTCCTTGGCGGTCGCCGAGCCGTCGCCTGCCTGGCTGCCGAGCGCGTACGCGCCGGAGGCCAACACGACGGCGGCGGCGAGCGCCCCTGCCTGAGTCTTTGCTCGTCTGCTCATGGCGGCCAGGGTTGCGGGTGGTTGTCAGAGCAACGTAAGAAAGCGGGCTTCGACGGTCGCCCCCAGCCACAATGGGGGCCGTGCGGATCCTGATCGTCGACGACGACCGCTCGCTGCGCGACGCGCTGCGGCGCGCGCTGCTGCTCGGCGGGTACGAGGTCGAGACGGCGGCGGACGGCGGCGAGGGGCTCGCGCTCGTCGCCGCCGACCGGGCCGACGCGCTCGTGCTCGACGTCGGGCTGCCGGACGTGGACGGGCTCGAGGTCTGCCGCCGGCTGCGCGGCGACGGCAACCGGCTGCCGGTGCTGATGCTGACCGCCCGCGCCGCGGTCTCGGATCGCATCGACGGCCTCGACGCGGGCGCCGACGACTATCTCGTCAAGCCCTTCGACGTGGGGGAGCTGAAGGCGCGGCTGCGCGCGCTGCTGCGACGGACCGGCGAGGACGAGGGCGGCGGCGAGCTGGCGTTCGAGGAGCTGCGCCTCGACGACGAGCGTCATGGGGTCAGCGTCGGGGACGCGTTCGTGGAGCTGACGCGCACCGAGCACCAGCTGCTGGAGCTGCTGCTGCGCAACCCGCGCCGGGTGCTGACCCGCGACGTGATCTACGACCGGGTCTGGGGCTACGACTTCGGTCCGGAGTCGAACGCGCTGCGCGTGTACGTGAGCTACCTGCGGCGCAAGCTCGAACAGGCGGGCGCGCGGCCGCTGATCCACACGGTGCGGGGCGTGGGCTACGTGCTGAGGGAGCCGTGAGCCTGCGCTCGCGGATCGCCGCCGTCGCGGGCGTGGCGGTCACCACGGTCGTCGTGCTGACGGCCGTCTTCACCTACGTGGCGGTGCGCTCGCAGCTGCGCGGCGAGGTGGACGACTCGCTGCGCGCCCGCACCGAGCGGGTCGGCCCGCTGCGCTTCGTGATGCCGGCCCCCGGCAGGGCCATCGGCGGCGCCGTCTCCGGCCCGCCGCCCGGCATCGTCGACCGGCTCGATCGCTTCGACCGGCCCGCGCCCGACGAGGGTCCCTTCGGCGGCGCCGGCGCCTACGCCCAGCTGATCACCGCCGGCGGCAGGGCGATCCGCCCGCCGGGCGACGCGACGCTGCCGGTCGACCCGCGCGCCCGCGCGATCGCCCGCGCCGGCACGGGCAGCTACCTGGCCGACAGGACCGTGGACGGCACGCACCTGCGCGTGCTGACGCAGGGCCTGCGCGGCGGACTCGCACTTCAGGTCGCGCGACCGCTGGAGGAGATCGACAAGCAGCTGAGTCGGATCCTGATCGCGCTGGTCGCGATCGGCGCCGTGGGGGTGGCCGGAGGCGTGGCGCTGGGCGCGGTGGTGGCGCGCACGGCGCTGATCCCGATCGCGCGCTTCACCAAGCGCACCGAGCGCCTGCGCGACGACCCGGACCTGTCCCAGCGGATGGAGGTGGTCGGCGACGACGAGCTCGCGCGACTGGCGCGCAGCTTCAACGCGAACCTCGACGCCTTGGAGCGCTCCGTGGAGTCTCAGCGTCAGCTGGTGGCGGACGCCAGCCACGAGCTGCGCACCCCGATCGCGAGCCTGCGCGCGAACGTCCAGCTGCTGCTCGACGCCGACCGGCTGCCACCCGGCGAGCGCGAGCGCATGCGCGCGGACATCGTCGAGGAGCTCGACGAGCTGACCGCCCTGGTCGGCGACGTGGTCGAGCTGGCGCGTGGGACCAAGCCGCCGGACGAGCTCGACGACGTGCGCCTCGACGAGCTCGTGGAGGCCGTGGCGGCGCGCGAGCGCCGGCGCTCCGGCGTGGAGGCGCGCCTGGAGCTCGAGCCGACGCTGGTGCAGGGCGAGCCGGAGCGAATCGGCCGCGCAATCTCGAACCTGCTCGGCAACGCCGTCAAGTGGAGTCCGCCCGGCGCGCCGGTCGAGATCGCGCTGCGCGACGGCGTGCTCTCGATCCGCGATCACGGCCCCGGCTTCGACCCCGCGGACCTTCCCCACGTCTTCGAGCGCTTCTACCGCGCCGCCGCCGCCCGCGGCACCTCCGGCTCCGGCCTCGGCCTCGCCATCGTCCACCAGGCCGCCGAGGCCCACAACGGCTTCGCCGAGGCCACCAACGCCCCCGGCGGCGGCGCGCTGCTGCGCGTGGGTTTCGGGCCACCGCTGCCGCTGGCCGAGCCGGCCCCGCAGGCGCACACGGCGCCCGAACGCGTCGGCCTTAGCGAGCCGCGCGTGCCGTGAGCGCCTGATCGACGAGGTACCGCACCGCCTCGATGGGATCGGTCCCTCGCTCCCGTGCGACCTCCTGCAGCGCCGACGACTGTTCTGGCGTGAAGGGAACGGTGAACGCAACGCGGAAGTCAGCTTCGACTTCGATTCTTTCGACCTCCTCGAGGCCGTTGGTCGGCTCGGGACTGAGGCCTTCCCGCTCCTCGTGTCGTGCCATGTTGCCCATGATGACTCCTCAGCCTGCTCGATGGTAGGCGGCTCGCTCACGCGGACTTGCATCCCAAGCCGTGCGTACGTGCCAGACGGCGTCATCCAGAGGTTCCGGCTCGACGGCCACCGTCAGTAGCCGCCCTCCGTCGGTCTCGCCGATCATCAGCCGGCTCCCGGCGATGCGCGGATGAGGGTTGCGAGCGCCAACGACGCCGTTGGCTGGAAGCTGCGCGATCTCCGCTGGCTCGATGGCGCGTCGACCGAGCTTCTGAACCGCTGTGTCATTAAGATCAGCTGGGCGACCCGCACGATTGGGAGCCTGCCGGAGGCCGACGCACAAGACTGTCCATGAATGCATCAATTCGGCCTTGCTCAGGTAACAGCTCGGCCGCGTTCCAAAGGGTGGCGTCTATCCGTCGGGACCGGCCGTCCCCAGGGTGCGCTCGAGGTTGTCGAACGCCTTGCCCCAGCCGCCCTCGTGCGAGCGCACGGACTCCTCGTCCCAGAGACCGGAGTGGGTGAAGCGGACGGTGGTGACGCCGTCGGCCTCCTCGAAGTCGAGTTCGATCAGCTGCCGCGTGTCGTCGCCGTCCCAGATCCAGGTGAAGGCCAGGTGGGTCGGAGGCTCGATCTCGGTGTAGCGACAGTCGCAGGCGCAGCATCAGCCAGGCGCGAGCGACCAGCAGTCCGGTGCCGGCGGCGGTCGCCGACGGCAGCACCGACGGCAGCAGCTCCTCCAGCGGCAGGGCTCCGACGTGGGCGATCATGCGGCCTTGTCGTACTCGTCGTGCAGGTTCCACCACTGGTAGGGCGGGGTCTGCGGGTAGCCCTCCGGCGAGTCCTCCCACTCCTCCTGACGCCCGAGCGCGGTGATGTCGAGGTAGCTCCAGGTGCTGCCCATCGCCTCGTCGCCGCGGCTGTTGACGAAGTACGTGCGGAAGACGCGGTCGCCGTCGCGGAAGAAGGCGTTGGTGCCGTGCCACTCGCCCACGCCGTGGTCGGCGTCGAAGTCGTCGGTGAGCGTGTACCACGGCATGGTCCAGCCCATGCGCGCCTTCCAGCGCTCGATGTCCGGCTGCGGCGCGCGCGAGACGAACGCGAGCGTGGTGTCGCGGGCGTTCAGGTGCGCGAGGTGCGAGACCTGGTCGGCGAGGAACGAGCAGCCGCCGCAGCCGCGCTCGGGGAAGCCCTTGACGCCCGGCTCGTAGAAGAAGCGGTAGACGATCAGCTGGCGCCGTCCCTCGAACAGGTCTTGGAGGCTGACGCGGCCGTGGGGACCCTCGAAGGCATACTCCTTCTCGACGGCCAGCCACGGCATCCGGCGGCGCTCGGCGGCGAGCGCATCGCGGGCGCGGGTGAGCTCCTTCTCCTTGACGAGCAGTTGCTCGCGAGCGGCCTCCCACTCCTGGGGCGACACGACCGGTGGGGTGTTCATTGCGACCTCTCCTCTTTCAGGTACTCGTCGACGACGTCGAACATGCGCCCCCAGAGGGCGCGCTGGCGATCCATCCAGTCGGCCGCCTCGCTGAGCACGTCGGGCTCGAGCAAGAGCCGGTGCGTCCGGCCCACGACCTCGCGTCGGACGACGCCCGTCTCCTCCAGCACCTTCAGGTGCTTGGAGATCGCGGGCTTGGAGACCCCGAAGCCGCCGGTGGCCTCACCAACCGTCGCCGGACCTGCGGCGAGCCGCTCGACGATCCCGCGGCGAATCGGGTGCGACAGCGCCCTGAACGGATCGTTAACCACATGGTGAACCGTAGCATGCCGCGTCGGTCGGCCGTCTTCGCGGCGCTAGCGTGACCTCGATGTCGCGCACCGCGAGCCCGCCGGATCACGTCCAGCACGCGCCGCACAACGCCATGACCGATCCTGGCGAGATCGAGCGCTTCCACGACCACTGCAGCGACCTCATGCGCGAGCTGCTGCACGCGCTGGCTGACGCGCCCGACCAGCCCCGCCCCTTCCCGCAGATCGAGGACGCGATGGGATGGCCGCGCCGTCGGATTGCCTCCGTGCTCGGCGGCGTCTCCCACCTACGCCACACCGAGTTCGGCGGCCGCCGCCCCTACCGCTTCCTCGACGAGCGCCGCTCCGCGTCCGGTCGCTGGGAGCTGTGGATGGACGCCGCCCAGGCGCGGGCAGTGGACGCCGCACGGCGCGACCAGCTGCGCCACGCCCGCGCCGGAGCGCCGTCCGCTAGCCGAAGGTGAGACCGAAGCGCTCGCACAGCCCGGGGATCGACTCGAAGTCGAACTCGAGGCCGTAGCGGGCGCCCAGGGCGGCCAGCCACTCCGGCTCCGGCGGCCCGGCAGCGCCCGCGTCGACGAGCTCGTCGAAGAAGTTCTCGAAGCCGCCGGGGGCGATGATCTCGAGGATGCGGCAGGGCTCGTCGCCCGCGCTCCAGAACGTGTGCCACTGGTCGCGTGGCTTGTGGACGAGATCGCCGACCTCGGCGTAGACGACGTCGTCGCCGAGCAGGGCCCCATCCGGCCCTCGAGCACGTAGGAGTACTCGTCCTCGCGGCTGTGGCGGTGCAGCGGAGCCGCGAGGGCGCGCGGGGGCATCGGGTGCTCGACGAGAGAGAATCCGCCGGCGTGGGTCTCCTCCGTGTCGATCATGAAGCGGACGCCGATCGAGCCGAGGCTGCCGGCCTTGCCGTCGCGCGGTCCGACGATCTTCGGGGCGTGGTGAGTGCGCATGCTGTGATCCTTTCGATGAACAGTATGTATATCGATTGACGGGACTGTAACATCGATGAACACCATGTCAACCCAAAAGCGTCCCTACCAGCTCAAGGCCCGGGCCGAGGCCCAGCAGGCGACCCGTGCCCGGATCGCCGCCGCAGCCTCCGTCCTGCACGAAGAGCTGGGCATCGCGAAGACGACGGTCGCCGACATCGCGCGCCGCGCGGGGGTGCAGCGGCTGACCGTCTACAACCACTTCCCGGACCTGGAGACGCTGCTGCCGGCGTGCAGCGCCCACTGGCTGGCCGCGCATCCACAGCCCGACCTGGAGCCCGCGTTCGCGCTCGACGACCCGGCGGAACGCCTGCGCGCGGTGCTGGCCTTGCTGTACGGCTGGTATCGCGAAAACGCGCCGATGCAGCAACGAGTGTGGGGCGAGCGGGCGACGGTCCCAGAGCTCGACGCGTGGATGGCGCAGTCGGCGGACGCCGCGCTTGCCGAACTCGCCGCTGGCCTCTCCACAGGCTTCGACCACCCGGACGCGCGTGCGCTCGTCACCCTCGCGCTCGACTTCTGGACCTGGCAGCGCCTCGACCGCGAGGGACTGGACGATGCCGCGGCCGCCGAGCTGATGACCGGCGTGGTCCGCCACTCCGCCGGCAAGAGCTGACGCCGCTCGCGGCCGATTGCCGGCCGTCCGGCGAAATCGGGGCGCCGGCTGCTCTGTGCGGCGCCCCGGGGTCGTGGGTGGTTAGCTCGCCAGGCGCTGGGCGTTGTGCGCGGCGCGAGTGGCGAACAGGAACTGACCGACCCGGTGGATCAGGCCCGCGGCGTAGAGCCGCTCGATGGCGTCCTCGGTGTCGTGGGTGGGCGGCTCGGAGCCGCTGACGGTCTGGCTGCTGGAGGTCAGCGAGCGGGACAGCTCGGCAAGGCTCCAGAGGCCCGGGTGGTCATGGATGAGGAGATCGAGCAACGCCTGGTCGAGCGCGTGCTCGCAATCGCCGGGCTCAACGCCCGGGCTAGGGTTGTGGAGCATGGGAAGCATCCCTTCCTGTGCCAGGCCCCGGGCGGTTCCAGCCGCGCCGGGGCCGATTTGTTGGTGAGGGAACGAACCTAGATGGCGGGGCGGATGGACACGGGCAGGCCTGGCGCCTACGCCCCCGTGAGCTGGAACTCGTCGCCGAACCGCTCCAGAAACCGCTCCCCAAGTACCCGCGCGCTGTCCGGTCCGTCGCCGTAGAGGCCCTCGAAGAACTCGGCGGTGCGGAGCGCCGGCCGAACCTCCCAGCGCACGCGCGAGGGCAGCTCGGCGGCCATCTGGTGCGGCGTGCCGGCGGGCACCTCAAACGTCTCGCCGGCCTCGTAGCGGCGCTCGGTGCCGTCGATGATCGTCCGCACCGCGCCCTCGATCACCTCGAAGCGCTCGTCCTGGCGCGGATGGAAGTGCGCGGGCGGCACTGGGCTGTCAGCGGGGTAGGTCACCTCCATCTCCAACAGCTCGCCGCCGGTCTCGGCCGCCGTCTTGACGAAGCGCAGACGGTAGCCCTCGTACGGCTCGATCACCTGGCCGGCATGCGCCACGCCACGAGGCTACCCCCGGCGCAGAACCTATGGGTGGATCTCTCGCCGGCCTCGAGCATCGCGACGAACTTCGCCAAGCGCCGCGCGCGCCGGGGCGTGAAGCGCTGCAGAAACCAGCTCTCGTCGAGTCCTTTCCGGCGGGCGTCGATCCAGCCGAAGCAGAGCGCGCTAACGCTCCCATTCATCCGTGGTGGCGAAGGAGATCGCCGGATCACTCGCTGACGCCCACAAGTAGGAGGCTACGAGCGCGGAGGCGGTGCCGATCCTGTCCTGTCACCTTGATGTACATGAGCGAGTCGGTTGGCATCGCGGAACTGCGGCAGAACCTCAGCGTCTACCTGCGGCGTGTCAGTCGCGGTGAACGCCTGGTGATCACCGATCGCAACCGGCCGGTCGCCGAACTCGGACCGATCTCGAGCACCGGTCCTGACTTGGATCGCCTGATCCGCGGGCGTTGAGCCGGGCGCTCGAAGACATCCGCGGCAATCGTTAGCCGGGAGCCTGACCTCTACGCTGCCGGCGCCGCGACCTGGCCGCGCGCCCGCGAGGCGACGAGGATCAGCAGCAGCCCGAGCACAGCCGCGCCGACCCCGAGCAGCCCGAACGCACCCGCGTGGAACAGCGGGCCGGCGGTGAGGCTGCCGAGCGCGCCGGTCAGCCCCATCACGAGGTCGGCGGCGCCCTGGGTCTGCGGGCGGCGCTCGGGCGCGACGGCGTCGGTGATCAGCGCGCTGCCGCCGACGAGGCCGAAGTTCCAGCCGATGCCGAGCAGGACCAGCGCCACCGCCACGAGCGGCGTGTGGTCGCCGGGCGCGAGCGCCGAGCAGACGCCGGCCGCGATCAGCGTCGCGCCGCCGGCCGCGAGCACCGGCAGGCGGCCGTAGCGGTCGGCGAGGGCTCCCGACAAAGGCGACGGCAGGTACATGCCGGCCACGTGCAGCGAGAGCACCAGCCCGACCGCGGACAGCGACTGGCCGGCGTCCTCCATGTGCACCGGCGTCATCGTCATCACGGCGACCATCGCGACGTTGCCGATCGCCATCGCCGTCACGCCGGTCAGGGCGAGCGCCGGCCAGTCGGGCAGCGTCCGCAGCGCATCGAGCGCCCCGGTCCCGGCGGCCGGCGTGACGCCGTCGAGTTGTCGGGCGCTCAGCAGCGGATCTGGCCGCAGCAGCACCAGCAGCGTGCTCGCCGCCAACGCGTACAGCACGACCGAGACGGCGAACGGCCCGGCGCTATCGACCACGCCGAGCCAGTCCGCGAGCGGCTCGGTCTGCGAGGCGAGGTTGGGACCGACGATCGCGCCGGCCGCGGTCGCCAGCAGGACGACGCTGATCGCCCGCGCGCGTCGCTGCGCCGGAGCGAGGTCGGTGGCCGCGTAGCGGGCGAGCAGGTTGCTGGTGTTGCCGATCCCGAACGCCGCCATGCCGACGCACAGCAGCGGGAAGCTCTCGGCCGCCGCGGCCGCGACGACCACCGCCGCGCCGCAGGCGGCGATCAGCTGACCGGTGACCAGTCCCGGCCGGCGCCCGACGCGCGCCATCCAGCTCGACATCGGCGCCGCGGCGAGGGCCGCGCTGATGACGCCGAACGCGAGCGGCACGCCGCTGAGGGCCTCCTGACCCGAGACATCGCGGGCCAGCAGCGCGGCGACGGAGATTCCGAGGAAGAAGGCGCAGCCGCTGAGCACCTGCGCCGTTGCCAGCGTGCGCAGGGTCCGGCGCTGGATCGCGGTGCGCGAGGGCATGTCCAGAACGTATCGGGACGCGACGGCTGAGCTGGACGGGCCGAGGGAGGAGGGAAGGCTGTCCGGCTCAAGCCCGCCGCAGCGCGCGCCGGACGACGCCGGGGCGGCGGGCGACCTTCGGCCCTAGCAGCAGCGCGAACAGCGTGGTCGCCAGCCACGGGCGCAGGTGCGGCCGGATCCGCTGGATCCGCCCGTCCTCGGCTAGTTCGAACACCATGGCGTCCCCGAGCCTGAGCGGACCCACCTTGCATTCGGCCATAGCCAATCGCATGGTCCCATCCCCGGTCTCGCCGTCCCAGCGAAGCTTGGACAGCGTCCCGTACACCGCCCTCAGCAGGTGGCGAACGTCGTCTTGCCCGCGGAACACCATCCGACCCGAGAGCGGAGAGACCACCTCGGCGTCCGGCGCCAGCGTCTCCATCAGCGCGTCGATGTCGTTCGCCTCGGTCGCGGCGCAGTAGCGTGCAACGGCATCGTCCACAGCCGCATCCTGCCATAGCGATGCCACCCACGCTCATCGGACAGCTCGTCACGCTGCGTCCGGCGCGCCCCGAGGACGCCAGGCCGCTCACGCGCATCCTCGCCGAGCCGGAGGTGCTGCCGTGGTGGGGGCCGCATGACGCGGACATGGTGCGGCGCGATCAGGTCGAGTCGCAGGAGGGCTGGGTGATCGAGGCCAACGGCCGACCCGCCGGCTGGATCGAGTTCTACGAGGAGCTCGAGCCGCGCTACATGCACGCGACCCTCGACGTCTACGTGACCGCCGCGCTGCACGGGCGCGGCCATGCGCTCGAGGCGCTGCGCCTGGCCGTCCGCCACCTCGCGAGCAAGGGCCACCACCGCTTCACGATCGACCCCGCCCTCGACAACGGCCGCGCTATCGCCGCCTACGAGAAGCTCGGCTTCAAGCCGGTGGGGACGATGCGCTCCTACGAGCGCGACAACGACGGCGACTGGCGGGACGCGCTGCTGATGGACCTGCTCGTCGACGAGCTCGTCGATCAGCCCTCGACCAGCCGCCGCGCCAGGTAGTCGCTTCGCCCCGACACGCCCGGCGGGCAGAAGAAGTAGCCGCCGCCGAAGGCGACCATGTACTCGTCCAGGTCCTGCCCGTGCGTGCGCTCCTTGACCGCCTGGAACTGCTTCTGCAGATCGCGGCAGAAGGCCATGAAGACGCTGCCGGAGTCGAGCAGGCCGTAGTCGTCGAAGCCGTTGTTGTACACGAACGGCCGGCGCAGGAAGCGGCGCCGCTCGTCGCCCGTGCGGCGCGGGTTGGCCATGCGGATGTGGGCGTCGACGGGGGTGCGCTTGTCGAGCGTCGGCGTCTCGGCCTCCTCGCGCCCGCCGATCGGCGCGCCGTCGATCTTCTCGCGCCCGATCGAGTCCTCCTGGGCCGTGCGCGAGAGGCGGTCCCAGCGCTCGATCTTGAGCCGGATCAGCCGCAGCGCGAGGTAGCTGCCGCCGCGCGCCCACGGCTGGCGACCTCGGCGCCGGTGAAGATCAGCTCGTCGCGCGTCGGGGCGATGTTCTGCGAGCCGTCCTTGAAGCCGAGCAGCCCGCGCGCGTCGGCCACGCCCGCCCGCCGCTGGGTCGAGCCGCTCGTCGGCCTCGAAGCGCTGGAAGCACGGCTGCGCCCAGCGGCCCTCGAGCCGGCCCTTGGTCCGCCGCATCACGTCGCGCAGCGCGTGGTGGGTGACCATCATGTGGTCGGACTGCACCAGCAGCAGCAGGTCGCCGTGGCAACGCGCCGGGTCGAGGTTGTCGCCGGGGAAGGACGGCATCCGGAGTCAGCGCCGGCGGGCGCCGCCCGCGCAGGCCGAAGCGCCCGTCGAACAGCGATGCGCCCAGCCCGACGTGATCGTCAGCCGGCCTTCGTTGCGCTTGCCCGAAGCCCAGCTCGCCCGTGTCCGAGGGCGGCAGATCGGCGTTGTCGATGTCGTCGAGCCGGTCCGGCCAGCCCTGGGTCAGCTCGGCGATCCGGGCCGTGAGGTCGCCGAACAGCCTCGGCAGGTCGTCGGTGACCACGTCGAAGGCGGCGACCATCCCGTAGGCCGTGCGCGGCGTGACGATGCCGGCCTGGCGCGGGCCCTCCCAGGCGATCAGCCGCTCGTCGTCGTCGCCGTCGTCGCGGGCCAGCGCCGGCACGCCGATCGCACCGGCGGCCACGGCCGCGCCACCGGCGGCGGTCCCCTGGAAGAACCGCCGCCGGCTGACGTTCACGACTCGACGCCGAGCGTTCCCTGCACGCGGGCCAGCGGCTCGGCGAGCGCCTCGATGTCCTGCTTGATCGTGCGCTGCTGCTGCTCGGAGAGCTCGTCGTAGGCGGGGAACGAGCCGTCGCGCTTGAGCCCGTTGACCTCGTCGAACGCCTCGTCGAAGGCGCTGTCGATCTGCTCGTCCAGCAGCTCGGTCCTTGCGCTCGACGATCGGCTCGAGCGCGCTCGTAGAACGCCCGGGCGCCCTCGAGGTTGGCCAGGAAGGTCGGCAGGTCGAGCTTGGAGTAGCGCTCCTCCTCGCCGGTGATCTTCGACTCCTCGACCTCGTCGACCAGCTCGGCCGTACCGGGGATGACGACGTTCGGCGGGACCTCGGCGTCCTGCATCAGCTCGTCCAGGCGCTTGGCGTCGGCCACCAGGCCAGCGGCGATGCGCCTGCGTGCGCGCGTCGATCTCGCCGTCCTTCCAGAGCGCGCGCTCGATCGGGTGGAAGCCGGTCCAAGTCGGGTCGTCGCCCTTCTTCGGGAAGTCGTCCTCGCGCGCGTCGATCTTGCCGTCCAGCTCGGGGAACAGCGCGACCAGCGGCTCGATGCGCTCGTAGTAGGGACGCGCGGCCGCGTACGCCTGCTTGCCCTGCGCGACGTCGCCCGCGTCGACGGCCCGCCGCAGCGCCTCGGTCGCCGTGACGAGCTTGGCGGTCTGACCGCGCGCGTAGGTCGCCACCTCGCTCATCGCCTCGTCCAGCGCCTCGGGATCGGTCGCCGAGGTGTCGACGGTGACCGGGGTCGTGGACGTCCCCGTGCCGGTGGTGCCGGTCGTGCCGCCCTCGATCTCCAGCGAGCCGCGGTCTTCGTCCCCGCAGGCGGCGATCGCCACCGCCGCCCCGACGCCCAGGGCCGCGACCATCACCGTCAAGACCATCTGCTTCGCGCTCATCGCACCTCTAGCTCGTCTTAGGGTTCCCTAACTCCAGTGGGCGGGCAGCGTAACAGGGTTTCTCCGATCGCGGCCGCATACCCTTCCCGGCCATGGGACGCCGCAGTCGCCGCCGCGCGGAGGAGGCCGGCCGCACGCCGGTCGCCACCAGCGACTACGCCGACAGCGAGGGCAACGTGCTGAGGCTGCGCGACGAGCTGACGCCGGGCACGCTGCGCCAGCTCGAGCAGCTCGACGCCAAGCCGGCCGCCTCGGCCGAAGACCGCTGGCAGCGGCGCGTCGAGTTCCTGTTCGAGCGGCTGGCGGTGCGCTGGGAGCTGGCGGGGCTGCCGCTGGAGGGACAGAAGGAGTTGCTGGGGCGCTACCGAATGGCGAGCTCGGAGGAGCGCGCGCGCGGTGCGGCAAGCGCTGGCGGAGCATCTCGCGCTCCGCCACCCCAGCGTCGAGATCTAGCGCACCCCTGTGATCTTCCCGACGATCGAGTTCGCGGCCTTCTTCGTGGTCGTGCTGTTCCTCTCGTGGCTGCTGATGCCTCACCCGCCGCTGTGGCGGCCGTTCATCCTGATCGCGTCGTACGTCTTCTACGGCTGGATCGACTGGCGCTGGGTGCTGCTGCTGATGGCCTCGACGCTCGTCAGCACCGTCGCCGCGCGGGTGATCTCGGGCAGCGAGTCGCCAGCCGCGCGCAAGCGGGCGCTGATCGCGGCGATCGTCTTCGACCTCGGGCTGCTGGCCGTCTTCAAGTACCTGGGCTTCTTCGTCGAGTCGGTCGACGACGCCTTCGACGGCGTCGGCCTCGGCTCGCCGCTGCCGATCATGCAGATCGTCCTGCCGATCGGGATCTCGTTCTTCACCTTCCAGGCGATCTCGTACGTGGTCGACGTCTATCGCGGGGACACGCGCGCCGCCTCGCTCGGGGACGTGGCGATCCTGCAGGGCTTCTTCCCCCACCTCGTCGCCGGCCCGATCGTGCGCGCCAACGAGCTGCTGCCGCAGCTGCGCACGCCCCGCGACCCGCGCGCCGTGCTGGCCGGGCCCGGGCTGTTCCTCGTCGGCGGGCGGGCTGGTCAAGAAGACCGTAGTCGCCGACGAGCTGGCGCGCCGGATCGTCGACCCCGTCTTCAACGATCCCGGCGCCCACTCGGGCCTCGAGGTGCTGACCGCCATCTACGCCTTCGCGGCCCAGATCTTCTGCGACTTCTCCGGCTACACCGACATGGCGATCGGGATCGCGCTGCTGCTCGGCTTCCGCCTGCCGCAGAACTTCGACAGCCCCTACACGGCGGTCAGCCTGCAGGACTTCTGGCGCCGCTGGCACATGACGCTCTCCCGCTGGCTGCGCGACTACCTCTACATCCCGCTCGGCGGCAGCCGCCACGGCGAGCGGCGCACCTACCGCAACCTGATGCTCACCTTCCTGCTGGGCGGCCTCTGGCACGGGGCGTCCTTCACCTTCGTGATCTGGGGCGGGATCCACGGCGGCGTGCTGAGCATCGAGCGCTGGGCGCGCGGCCGCTTCGCCGGCGTGCGCTGGCCGGCGTGGGCGGGCTGGCTGGTGACCTTCCACGTCGTCTGCCTCGCCTGGGTCTTCTTCCGCGCGCCCGACCTCGGCAACGCCCTCGACATGCTCGGCAACGTCGGCCTCTCCGGCCCGGCGCCGCTGGTCACCCCGGTGATCGTGCTGCTGATCGTGGGCTCGGTCGCGCTGCAAT
The DNA here is from genome assembly GCA_963734165.1 of uncultured Thermoleophilaceae bacterium. Taxonomy (GTDB): domain Bacteria; phylum Actinomycetota; class Thermoleophilia; order Solirubrobacterales; family Thermoleophilaceae; genus JACVRW01. The sequence continues at coordinate 694,079 of CAVTFZ010000001.1, forward strand.
GGCTGCCGCCGGACTTCTGGCGCCGTGCCGAGGCCTGGTTCGTGGCGCGGCCGGTGGTCGCCCAGGGCGTCGCCCTCGGCCTGCTGCTGGTGGCCGCCGACGCCGCGGTCGGCCAGCAGGGCGTGGCCCCGTTCATCTACTTCCGCTTCTGAGATGGACCCCGGCCCCCACGACCGAGCGCTCTCCCTGGCCGCCGGCCGGGTTCTGCTGATCGTGGCGATCGCGCTGGGCGTGGCCGCGCTGTTCAACTCCGAGGCGCTCGTGCGCGCCGGCGAGGGGATGAAGCCCGGCACCACGCGCGACGTGGTGCTCTCGGTCGGCCGACCGCTCGACGACGTCGCCGGAGCGGTCGGCCTGCACCTGCCGCGCAAGGGGCTGGACCTCGCGTTCGACCAGGAGCCCAAGACGGCCAGCGGCACCGAGCTCGAGCACGGCTCGACGGCGATCCTGCGCAAGCGGCGGGCGCGGCTGCGAGCGCAGGAGCGGCCGACATGGCGCCAGCCGACGCAAGCGCAGCCGCTGCAGGTGCTGGTGACCGGGGACTCGGAGTCGCAGTTCATCGGCGAGCAGCTGATCGACGCCGACGGCGCCAGGTTGCTGGCCGTGACCACGGTCGCGCGCAACGGCACCGGCCTGACCAACCCCGGCTTCTTCAACTGGGAGCTGAACGCCCAGCAGGAGATGAGCAGCCGCGACCCGGAGGCCGTCGTGATGGTGATCGGCGGCAACGACGGCTTCAACGTCGAGGTCGCCGGCAAGCTCTACGGGCCGACCACGCCCGAGTGGCGGACCGAGTTCGCGCGTCGCGTCGCCGTGGTGATGCAGACGCTCAGCGGCAACGGCGAGCGACCGGTCTACTGGGTCGCCCCACCCACGGCGCGGGACGAGACCTACAACCGCATCTACCGCGCCCAGAACACGGCCGTCGAGCGGGCGGCGGGCGCCGTGCCCGGCGGGCGCTACATCGACGTCTACTCGACCCTCAACGGCGGTCGCTACGACGACGAGGCGAAGATCGACGGCAAGCGCGTGCTCGCGCGCCAGTCGGACGGCATCCACTTCACGCGCGAGGGCGCCCTGCTGCCGACGCGCCGTATCCTCGCCGCGATGGCGCAGGACTTCCCGAGCCTGAAGGCGGACGCGGGACCATGAGGCGCGCGCTGCTCGTCGCGCTGGTCGCCGCGCTCGCGCTGCCCACGAGCGCGAGCGCGCTCAGCAAGCGCGCGTTCGTCAACGGCGACTCGCTGGCGGTCGGTACCGCAGCCGTACCTGCCCGGGCTGCTGAAGGGCTGGCGCGTGCGTCACTCGACCAAGGTCAGCCGCCACGCGCCCGAGGGGCCGGCGATCCTGCGCCGCCTCGGCCGCTCGCTGCCGCGCGTGCTCGTGATCAGCCTCGGCACCAACGACGATCCGAACATGGTCGACGCCTTCCGGACCGCGATCGGCGACACGATGGAGATCGCCGGGCCGCGGCGCTGCGTGGTCTGGATCAACATCGTGCGCCCGAAGGTCGCCGGCGCCAGCTACGCCGGCTACAACCGCGCGCTCGACGAGGAGTCACGGGCGCGGGAGAACCTGCGCCTCGTCAACTGGGTGCGGATGGCGCACCAGCACCCCGAGTGGTTCGGCAGCGACGGCGTGCACCCGGACGCGACCGGCTACCAGGCCCGCGCCGCGGCGACCGCCCGCGCGGTCAAGCGCTGCCGCCCAGGTTAGCCTCCGGGCATGCCCATGCGGCTGTACGCGATCCCCCTCTCGAATCCGGCCAACGCGGTGCGCGGCATGCTCGCCTACAAGCGGCTCGACTACCGGCTCGTGCGCTTCACGCCCGGCTTCCATCCCGTGCTCGTGCGGGCCGCCGGCTTCTCGGGCTCGACGGTCCCGGCGCTCGAGCTCGACGGGCGCAAGCTGCAGCACAGCCTGGCGATCTCGCGCGCGCTCGACGAGCTCAAGCCCGACCCGCCGCTGTTCCCGGCAGACCCGGAGCGCCGGCGCGCGGTGGAGGAGGCCGAGCGCTGGGGCGAGGCCGAGCTGCAGCCGGTCCCGCGGCGCATCTTCCGCCGCGCGATGGCGACGCAGTACCCGCTGCGGCGCTGGTTCACCGGCGAGGTCATCGGGCTGCCGCTCCCGGGCGTGAACGCCGCGCTCTCGACGGCCCTGCCGCGACGCATGGCCGCGCTGGTGGGCGCCACCGAGACGGCCGTGCGCGCGGACGTGGCCGAGCTGCCGGCGCTGCTGGACCGCGTCGACGCGCTGATCGCCGCGGGCACGATCGGCGGCGACCAGCCCAACGCCGCCGACTTCCAGATCCTCGCCACCGTCTGCTCGATCAGGCTGATGGTCGATCTCCAGCCCGCGCTGGCCGGGCGCGCGTGCGAGCGCGCGGCGCAGCGGCTGTTCCCGCGCTACGACGGCGTCCCCACGCCGCCGCGCTCGCTGCCGGACGAGTGGCTGGCGCCGCTGCGCTGACGGCGCGGCGGCCGCGTCAGTTCCGCGACGGGTCGGCCGGCATCGTCGCCAGCAGCGAGAAGCTGCCGCCCTTGCGCCGCAGCACGTCCGACCAGAGGTCGCCGTCGCGAAAGGGATCGTCGGGCTGCAGGGAGTCCACGATCCAGGCCTCCTGATCGAGCTCCGCGTCGAGCTGGCCGGGCGCCCAGCCGGCGTAGCCCGCGTACACGCGCACCCGCCGCAGCGACGCGTTCGCGGCCTCGGGGTCGAGCGTGCCGAGCGAGCCCACGACCGCGGTGCCGGCCTCCGAGAGGTCCTCGAACTCGCCGAGGGCGACGACCGACTCGGGCGAGACCGGCCCGCCGAGCCGGACCAGCTCCGCGTCGGCGAGCTCCGCGAGCGCCGGCACCGCATCGGCGACCGGCGTCTCGGAGGCGCGATTGAGCACCACGCCCATGGCGCCGTCCGGCGTGTGCTCGAGCACGAGCACGACCGTACGGCGGAAGTAGTCGAACAGCGACGGGGTCGCGATCAGCAGCTGTCCGCGCAGGCTCTCGGCCATCTCCACATTGTCACGTACCCGTGCTGGGCGAACCCACGCGAGCTGGTGACCATCCTCACAAAAGCGATACCGTCGCGCCCATGGAACGCAAGCTCGACATCGGCTCGGTCTTCGAACGCGTATTCGCGATCTACCGGGACCAGTTCACGCTGTTGATCCCGGCCGCGCTGGTGCTGTTCGTGCCGGTGGCCGTCCTCAACGGCCTGGTGCTGTCGGCCGGCGGCGTGCTCGCGGCGTTGCTGGTCGCCGCGATCTCCGCGATCGCGACCTTCTGGTACCAGGGCATGGTCGTGGAGGCCGCACAGGACA
>CAVTFZ010000002.1:0-1559585 GCA_963734165.1 uncultured Thermoleophilaceae bacterium
GTTTGCTGTCCCTGGATGAACCATCCCGACGCCGTTCGGTCGCCCGTGCTGGTCTCGATCAGGTCCTTCACCCATTCAGCTGCCAGCTTCGTGTGCGCGACCGAAAACTCAGACTCGACCGTCACGACGGTCGCGTCCTGCTGGGCGGTGATCGCCGGGGCTTCGCCGGCGCGCATCCAGCCGCCATGAGTGACCGATGCGCCGATGTGGAACCCCACCACCGGCGTCACGCCCCCACCGATCACGACGTTGGTGAAACGCGGCGGGTTGATGCGCGAAAAAATGCGGCGCCGACGGAGGGGTGAGGTGTCGATGACGGCTGCACGACCGTACCAACGTCGGCCAGACAGCGTCACCTGTCCACCGAATGGATACACCGCCCCGAGGAGGTTGGCGCGTGGGCCCTGTGGCTCCAGCGAGGGCAACGTGCTGAAGAGCGACGAAGGCTGCGCGATGGTCGGATTGTGATGCGGCCGCCGGCCGATGTAATTGGCGAGCCCCACCGGCGAGGGCACCAGTCCCGCCTCGACTCTTACGCCCACGGGGCCTGCTCGCTCATACCGCAGGGACGCAATCCATAAATCGTGGTTCCACTGGCCTGATCCCAGCCGCTGCACGATCGGCCACATAACGCCCTCGAGTCCGCGCCCGAGCCCGACTGAAACCAAGGCATCGGCGCTCAGCCCCGTCGCGTAGTTGTCGCTGAAGTCGGCGCTTTCATCGAACGATGCGACCGTGTCAATGGCCAGCAGTGACGGCCGTGCCTCCTGCGCCGAAAGCGGCTGCGTCGATCCAGGAAAACTACGATGACCCAACCGTTCCGGCGAATCCAGCTGGCGGCCATCTTCATTGCCACCTTATACCAGCTCCGGCCGGAGCGCTTCCCTGAAGATTTCTTCAGCCGTCATAGCGACCGGCACTGCCGCGACAAGGGCGTTCACCGAAGCTGGATCGAAATGTGTTCCGAGAGGCGCTCCAACTCGGCGATGGCTTCCAGGGCACCGCGGGCCGGGCGGACGCACGCGCGCTCGTCATCGCATCGAACGCATCGGCAACGTGCACGATGCGCGCTCCGAGCGGAATGTCCGTCGCCCCGCAAGCCAAATGGATAGCCGTGGCCATCTGGTCGCTCGTGGTGCAGCTCGACGATGGGAACGTGCGGGGCAAGGAAGGGAACGAGCCGCAGGATTCGCGCGCCGACCGCCGGGTGCCGCTTGATCTGCTCGAACTCCTCGGCCGTCAACGGGCCAGGTTTGCCAGGACCGCGTCGCTGATCCCGATCTTGCCGATGTCGTGAAGGAGCGCACCCAGGCGCAGCACGTCGAGCTCGGCCTCGGGCAGGCGCATTTGCCGGCCGATCGGGACCGACAAGGTGCTCACCCGTTCGGAATGGCCGGCCGTGTATGGGTCGCGTGCGTCAAGGGCCGTTGCAAGAGCTCTTATCGAACCCATATAGGCGACGCGGTCCTCCGCTTCAGCAGCAGTGATTCCCTGCAACAGCTCGTTGAATGACTCGGCAGCGCATCGAGCTCCCGGGTCTTGCCGGTTGGTGACAATATACGACACCGGGTCGCGCGACGCCGCAATCATCGGCTATCTCGCCCGAGAGTGGATCGATCGGCGCGAGTCAGCGTTCGGGCCAGCCAGAAACTCCCGAGTGCCGCAAGCATGAATCCGCCAAACGCCACCGAGCCAAGGGCCATCAGCGCCTCGCGTTCCGCCGCGCGCACTGCGGTATCGACCGACGCCAATGTATAGATTGTTGCGGGTCACCGACGCGAGGAGCGGCCGTGTAGCGTACTCTTCGCCCGCCAGCATTCGCATTCCCGCTTCCGATGCCTGGCGCGTCTGCTGCAAGCAGCCGCCGGGTCGTAACTTGAACAGCGGATCTGCACGTCGACAGTGTCGATCTCACGGTGATGACGACGTCGGCTCCTCGAAAGAGTCGACAGTTCGCTGCGCGTAGGCAGCGTCAAGGCTCGTTCCCAGCACGAGCGCAGCCAATATCGCGATCCACGAGGCGCAGAGCCGCGCCCGCAATCTGGAAGGCGCCGCGTGGAACTGCGACCACCGCTTGAAATGTCGACGGTCCGCCGCCGGCGGTGATCTGATGGGTGCTGTGGCCATCGGTCGCGAGCCGGGCCCGCGACTGCCGAACACGCGCCCCGCCGGATCGAGTCATCGCCAGTATGTCGGCGCGGGTGAGGCGTCGCGAGCTTCTCGGCTTCGAGCCAACGGTCGCAGAGCGAAACCTCCTGGTCGTCGGACGACCGGCGAACCGGCTCTCAGTGAAATACGTGTCCAGCGCGGCTTTGAGTGTCGGGTTTTCCGCCAGGGTTGTGATCGCCGCGAGCTGCTCCTGCTGCCGGCGATTTCGAGTGAGGTGAAGACGCGCTCGGCAACGCTGAGCTTCTCGATCTCTGCGGAGCGGACACGGTCGCGCAAGTCCACCGTCGGTGACGATGAACACGATCGATAAGATGACGGCGACGGTGACGAAGGCGACGGCGAGTGTCCTGGACGAAGGAGCCGCGGAGGCCTTCTCACTTCTCGGGGACGGGCAGGGTGAAGTCGGTTTCGAGCGGCGCCGCCGGCTTCAAGCCGGACGTTGACGGTGGTATCGCCCAGCCGTTCGTGCCACGCCGTGATCTGGTGATTGCCCGGCCGGCACCGGCGGCAGCTGAAGCCGTCCATCCTCGTCGGGCACGGCGAACCACGGGTGATCGAAGACCATGACCGTGGCGCTCATGTGCGAATGGATCTCGCAGAACACTTTCACCACGCCCGGGCGGTCGAACCGGACGCGACGCGTCTCGCCCCGCGGATAACGGCCCAGGTTGAAGTTCTTGGCGCGCGACAGCGAGAACACGTTGTGGTAGATCGGGTCGTCGTTCGGGAACTCGACCTCGGATCCCGACGGTGACGGCCACGACCCGTGGCAAAAAGGTTTCGTTCTGCGTTTCGAATGACGGCGCCTCGTCGTCGAGACGTGCTGCGCGCCGGGCGTCGCGCAGATAGACGACGACGTTGCGGCGCTCCGACTCGGGGGCAAGCTTCGGAGCGGGAACCGATCGCGTAGGGTAGGCGGTGGTCGGCCGGCGGGCTGCGACCGGAATACCGATCTGCGACCCGCCCCCGCACGATCGGCGGTCTCCTGTGCCGCCGGATCGAGGACAATCGCCACGAGCCGCGCCGAGCACGAGCATCAGCGGATCCGCCGCGCCGCAGGCCGCGCATAGTGGGCATTCTAGTGGAGTACCGGTAGTATCGTGAGCTTATGCTGGCCTTCATACTCGTAACGATGTTGACGAGCCAGACGGGCGTCGAGGCGCCGCGACCGGGTATTCCCGAGAGCCTCGCCCGCGAGCGGGCCGAAACGATTGGCGCGCTCCGGTACGAGCTGGCGTTCACCATCCCCTCCGACATAAACGAGCGCGTTCAGGGACGGGTGGCCGTGCGGTTCACTCTGAGCGCCCCGCGTCGCATCGTGCTCGACTTCGCGCAGCCTCGGGACCACGTGCGCAGTGTGCGTGCCGGAGCGCGCGAGGTCGCGTTCGAGTTCGCGGATGGTCACCTGACGATTCCCGCGGAGGCGACCAGCGCCGGCGAGAACGAGATCGCCATCGAGTTCGTGGCTGGCAACGAGCCGCTGAATCGCGACCGGCGAGTTTCTGTACACGCTGTTCGTTCCGGCACGCGCGCACCTGGCGTTTCCCTGCTTCGATCAACCCGACCTCAAGGGGCGTTACACGCTGACCCTCGACGTTCCGGCAGGATTGGGTGGCCGTAGCGAACGGCGCCGACCGCCGCCTCCGAGTCGAGCGCCGGTCGCGACACGCGTCCGTTTCGCCGAGACGAAGCCGATCTCCGACCTATCTGTTCGCGTTCGTCGCCGGACAGGTTCTCCGTCGAGACGGCCCAGCGGAACGATCGCGAGTTCCGGATGTTTCATCGCGAAACCGATGCGGCGAAGGTGGCGCGCAACCGCGACGCGGTGTTCGATCTGCACGCGACGGCGCTCGCCTGGCTCGAGGACTACACAGGCATCCCTTATCCGTTCGGCAAGTTCGACTTCGTCGCGATCCCGTCGTTTCAGTTCAGCGGCATGGAGCATCCGGGCGCGATTCTCTACAACGCGGCGAGCCTGCTGCTCGACGAATCCGCCACGCAGAATCAGATGCTCGATCGCGCCAGCGTCATCGCGCACGAGACGTCGCACATGTGGTTCGGCGATCTCGTGACGATGCGGTGGTTCAACGACGTGTGGATGAAAGAGGTGTTCGCGAACTTCATGGCCGCAAAGATCGTGAACCCCTCGTTCCCGCAGGTGAATCACGATCTGCGCTTCCTGCTCGCGCACTACCCGGCGCGTATCAGGTCGATCGCACTGCCGGGGCCAATCCGATTCGTCAGGCGCTCGCGAACCTCAACGAAGCCGGGCAGCTCTACGGCGCCGATCATCTACCAGAAGGCGCCGGTCGTCATGCGGCAGCTCGAGATGATCGTCGGCGAGCGGGCATTCCGCGACGGCCTGCGCGAGTATCTCGAAGCGTACGCGTTCGGCAACGCGACGTGGCTGGATCTGGTGCGCATTCTCGACGCGACGAACGCCGGAGAACCTGGCGGCGTGGAGCCGGGCCTGGGTGGAGGAGCGCGGTCGGCCCGAGTTCACGACCGACGCTGCGGATCGGACCGCGGGCGCATCTCGCGGCTGACGCTCGAGATGCGCGACCCGCTTGCAGCGCGGCCTGGTGTGGCCGCAGCGTCTGCGGGTCGCGCTCGGATATCCGGGTCGCGTGCGGGAGTTGCCGGTCTACGTCACCGGCGCAGACCACGCGGATCCGCGATGCCGAGCGGGCAGCCGCAGCCGCTTTTCGTGCTGCGCGAACGGCGCGGGTCTTGGCTACGGGCTGTTCCTGCTCGACGACGCGAGCAGCGACTACCTGCTGCAGCATATCGAGGACGTCGCCGATCCGCTGACACGGGGCAGCGCGTGGGTGACGCTCTGGGAGAACATGCTCGAGTCGCGCGTGACGCGCGGCCGCGTTTCTCGATGCCGTCGCGCGCGCGCTGCCGCGCGAGACCGACGAACAGAACCTCCAGCGCGTGCTCGGCTACCCGACGCGCGCGTTCTGGCGCCACTCTGTCGGCCGACGACAGGGCGCAGCGCGCGCCGCGCCCTCGAGTCGATGCTGCGTGCGGGCATCGATCGGGCCGCGACGAGCAGCTCGAAGGCGGCGTGGTTTGCCGCGCTTCAGGGACATCGCGCTGACTCCTGCCAGCTCTGCAGTGGCTCGAGACGGTCTGGCGGCGCGAAGTGAAGATCGCCGGGCTGACATTCGCCGAGACCGATGAGATCGCCATCGCGCTGGAGCTCGCCGTTCGCGAAGTGCCGGCATGGCAGCGAGATTCTGCGAGACGCAGCACGAGCGCATCCAGAACCCCGATCGCAAGGCGCGGTTCGCGTTCGTCATGCCGGCGCTGTCGGCGGATCCGGCGACGCGCGAGAGCGCCTTCGCGCGGTTGCGCGACGTCGAGAATCGGCGCCGCGAGCCGTGGGTGCTCGAGTCGATGGCGTACCTCAATCACCCCTTGCGCGCAAGCGATGGCGTCACGTATCTCCGCCGCAGCCTCGACCTGCTGCGCGAGATTCAGCGCACCGGCGACATCTTCTTTCCTACGCGCTGGATCGACGCGGCGCTGAGCGGCCACCGCTCGCCGGAAGCGGCGGCCATCGTTCGGGATTTCCTGGGGCGCGAGCTGCAGTATCCGCAGCGGCTTCGGTGGATCGTGCTCAGCGCGGCCGACGAGCTGTTCCGGATCGGTCGGGTGTCTCACGTAGACGGTGGCATAGAATCCTCCGAGTAGAGCGGAGCGAGACCAATGATCAGAGTGCATCGACATCGAGAGCAAGAACCCGGACTCGCGATTCCCGAAGGGCGCGTGCGGAACATGCTGGCCCCGTCGGAGGACGGGACCAGGGTTCACGTTGCAGTCACAGAAGTCGATCCCGGAAGACATGCCGCATCGCGCCCAGCGATCAGAACGCAGGTCGCCTACATCCTCGAAGGGGAGAGACGCCAAAATCACCCACTCGAGGGCGGACGCGACGCCGAACACACGCCGCAGCGACGTGCCGGCGTCTATCTGGAGCCGTCAGAGGAAGCCACATCACAGCGTCTGGCACTCCCGTGATCATCCTGCTCGTCACCGTGCCCAAGCACACGGGCAAGCCGGCTGCCGACGACGGTCGCCCGCCGGCTACTTCTTCGAAGAGGCGACAGCTGCGGGCGCTGATTGACGAGAAGGGATTCCGCGAGCGGACGTTCTGGGTGAACAAGGAGACCGGCCTGTCCGGTTCGTGGGACCTGCAGCTGGGCCGCATGCACTATGGGCCGCATGCGTATTCTCCGCGGCACGTCCACAACCGCTCGAAGACCAGCCCCATCACGCCGGAGCATTTCTACTTCATCGAAAAGGGCACCGGCGAAGTGAAGCACGATACCGGCACGCTTCCCGTTGGTCCGGGCAGTCTGGTGTTCATTCCGGCTGGCGAATGGCATCAGTTGATCGCGTCCGACACGGGTTTCGATTACATCGAATTCCAGGCGCCCTTCGACTTCGTCACCACGATGGACCACGATCCGCTGGGCAAGAACTGGTACATCAAGGGCACTGACGACGGAACCGGGAAGCCGAAGCTCTGGGTGCAGAGCTGACGGTCGCGCAGGCTGAAACCTGCGCGCTACGGAAATATTCGTCGTCCGTGGCCGCGCATATGTAGAGCGCACGCTTTAGCGTGCGCGTCGGCTGCGCGTCGGCTGCGCGTCGCGTGCGCGGGGGCGCTAAACGGAAACCGGGCGCCCCACAACTGCCGGCTCGCGATTCGCGCCCCTTCGACCATCGCCTCGAGCTTCGCCCACATAACAGTCGGATGAACGCGCCGGTTGAGCTCCTCCTGTGCAAAGCCGCAATCGGTGCCGGCAATGAGGTTCTCCCGGCCAACGCACGACGCAAAGCGGGTCAGCCGCTCGGCGACGAGCTCGGGATGCTCCACGACGTTCGTGCCGTGGCTGATGACGCCGGGCACGAGAATTTTGCCCGCCGGCAGCTTCACGTCCTGCCACACCTTCCACTCGTGCTCGTGACGTGGATTGGCCGCTTCCAGCAGATATGCGCCGGCCTTGACCTTGAGAATCAGATCGACGATTCTCCGAAGCGGAACATCGGTCGTGTGCGGTCCCGGCCAGCTTCCCCAGCACACGTGGTAGCGAACCCGATCCTCAGGAATTCCTTCGAGCGCGTGATTGAGAATCTCGACATGGCGGGCCAGCCACTGGTAGTAGTCGTCGAAGGTCGCGGGCGGGACCATGCGATCGTAGGTCACCGCCGCCCGCGCATCGTCGACCTGGAGCAGAAATCCGGCATCGACGATTGATCGGTATTCGGTTCGCAGCGCTTCGGCGAGCGCCACGACCAGATCGTCGTCGGTCTTGTAGTGCTCGTTCTTGCGATCGGGAATGGCGCTCGACGGGGCGGCGACCGGAAGAAATGCCTCGTCCACACCGGCCGCTTTCGTCGCGGCCTTCAGGTTGTCGATGTCGCGCTGCAGCTCGAAGAGGCCGTTGTATGTGATGTCGCCGACGCACACCGCGTCGAATCCGCGTGACGTTCGACCAGTCCTTGCCGTCGCCGCGGCCTTCCAGCTCGTCGTAGAACTCACGGAACTTGGCGCGATCGGCGCCGCGCGCGAACGGGTTGGCGCCCTTGACCTCGCGCATCTCGAATCCGCTGAGTCCTTCAACACATAGAGCGACCAGCTCGTCGACTTCCCAAACTCGCCGTCGTTCGGCACATCGATGCCGGCCGTCGACCTGCCGCGCCACGACATCGCGGACTGCCTCTCAGCGTGGAGTCGAACGCCGTGCGATCGACTGGCCGCCTTTCTGCCGCGCGCGGGCGAACTCGAGCAACTGCGGAGGTCGTACAAGGCTTCCCGTGTGCGTCGTCAGGATGCGATTGATGACTGCGCTTCATGCGTGCTTCACCGGGATGCGAGGCGACCGATCTTACTGCCTTTCTCGCGTGCGGGACGGGCGGACAACGGGAGCACCAACCGCTCGAAAGATGAGGAGGTGTCCAGCGAGCGCTGCGAGCACCATGACCGCCGGCAGCCAGACGAACGGTGGGTAAGTGACCCAGACATTGAGCGATCCTCGCCGAAGTAACGGAACCGCGGCGTCGAGAGGATCGCGACAGTCACGACGTTGATGAGCAAGCCAAGGCCGAGCACGTTCCACGCGATGATCAACCAACGCCCGCCGTGGCCGCGCGCGACGAGCCACGCGACCACGAATGCGAGAAGCCCGTAATGATGTCGAAGTTGCGTCCCGAGTAGCTCATCTGCACCGGCATGACGCCGCGCTCGTACATCCGTGCATCGCCACTCAAGGGCAGACGAAAGCCCTGTATCGCGATCAGCACGGCAACTGGCAGGCCCATCGTCAGCCGCCAGCCATACCTGCTGAATGCGATTGCCGACGCGAGCCCGACGACGCCGAGGCACAAGAAACGCAAACGGCGGCGGTGTCGCGTCCCACTGTCGCAGCACGCCACTCGAGGCCGCGATCCAGGTCGCACCATCCACGCCGCCGCCACGACGACGGCGGTCTCAGCCACGCAATGTCTGTTCGCAGCCGGCTCGTCGAGACGCTCGAGGCGGTATCGACGCACCAGAGCAGCGCGGCAACGAGCCCAGCGGAATCGCGATGAAGGTGAGGACCGCCGGATCGGTCCAGGAATACGAGGGCATGGGTGACCCGTGCGCATTACGTGGCGCTCGGTCGCGCAGCATCCGCATCAGTTCGATCGGCAGCGGAAAGATGATCGTGGAGTTCTGCTCGGCGGCGATCTCGGTCAGCGTCTGCAGGTAGCGCAGCGTCATCGCCGCCGGCTCGCGGTCGATGCACGGCCGCCGCCTGCGCCAGCTTCTCCGACGCGATCAGCTCGCCTTCGGCGTGGATGATCTTCGCGCGCTTCTCGCGCTCGGCTTCCGCCTGGCGCGCCATCGCGCGCTGCATGTCCTGCGGCAGGTCGACGTGCTTGACCTCGACCGCCGAGACCTTGATGCCCCACGGATCGGTCTGGTTGTCGAGGATCTGCTGCAGCTGCTGGTTCAGTCGCTCGCGCTCGGCCAGCAGATCGTCGAGCTCCGCCTGCCCGAGCACGCTTCGCAGCGTCGTCTGCGCCAGCTGCGACGTCGCGTACATGTAGTTCTCGACCTCGACGACGGCGCGCCGTGGATCGATCACGCGGAAGTAGACGACGGCGTTGACCTTCACCGAGACGTTGTCGCGCGTGATGATGTCCTGCGGCGGCACGTCGAGGACGACCGTGCGCAGGCTGATGCGCACGATGCGATCGATCGGCCGGAAGACGAAGATGACGCCCGGCCCTTTCGGCTGCGGCAGCAGCTTGCCGAGCCGGAAGATCACGCCGCGCTCGTACTCGTTCAGGATCTGAATCGAGCTGAACAGGTAGAGGCAACGACGACCATCAGGATCAGGGCGGGGAGATCGTCAGGCCTTCCATGACGTCTTCTCCTTCGGCGTCGAGGGCCGGACCGGCTCGACGACCAGCGTCAGCCCGTTGACTTCAATGACACGCACCGGTCGCCCGGCGGCGACGCGGCACGCGGCTGCAGCGCGCGCCAGATTTCGCCGTGCACGTCGATCTGGCCCGGAGCTGTCGGGCGCGAGCGGCGTTCGCGCCCGTCCTTCCGATCCGAGCAGTCCCTCGACGCCCGTGAGCGGTGGCTGGCGCTGCGCGTCGAAGCGCGAGCCGGCCAAGGAACAGGACGATGGCGGCGAACGCCGAGGACGACCGGGCACGATGACGCCGAGGCTCACGCGTCACGCCCGGCACTGTCGCGCGTCATCATGATCGAGCCGACCAGCAGGCTGATGGTGCCGCCGATCGCCGAGCACGCCGAAGCTGGGTACCTTCAGCTCGAGCAATCAGCAGCGCGAGGCCGAACAGGATCAGCAGGAGGCCGGTCGTGTTGACCGGCAGGATCTGCAGCGCGAAGAACGCCAGCAGCAGGCACAGACCGCCGGCGACGCCCGGCACGACGGCGCCCGGATTCCAGAATTCGACCGTGAGGCCGAGCATGCCGAGCGTCAGCAGCAGGTAGGCGATCTGCGGATGCGCGATCGCGCTGAGGAACCGCTGGCGGCGCGTCATGTCCGACGCGCCGATCTCGGCGTTGCGCCGTGTCGAGCGTCGTCGAGCGGCCGTCGAAGCGTTTGATCGTTCGGCCGTCGAGCTGGCGCAGCAGGTCGTCGAGGTCCTGTGCGATGAAGTCGATGAGCGGCGGCGAGGCCTGCAAGCGCTTCGCGGTCGGTGAACGCGCGGCTTTCGAGCACGGCCTCCGCCGCGAGCGCCACATTGCGTCCGCGCGCCTCGGCGAGCGACCGCACGTACGCGGCCGCGTCGGACGCGGCCTTCTTGGCCATCGTCTCGTCCATCTGCTCGCCGGATCCCGACACCGGATGGGCCGCGCCGATGTGCGTGCCCGGCGCCATGACGGCAACATCGGCGGCGATGGTGATGACGAATCCGGCCGAGGCCGCGCGCGCGCCCGACGGCGCGACGAACACGACGACCGGCGCCCGCGACGTGATCATGCGCGAGACGATCGTTCGCGTGGAATCGAGCAGCCCTCCGGGCGTGCGCAGGACGAAGACCACGACTGCGGCGCCTGACGTGTCCGCCTGATCGATGGCCTCGGTCAGGTATTCGGCGGCAATGGGATGAATGATGCCGTCCAGTTCCGCAACGACGGCGCGCGGCCGTTCCGTGGACGACGATTGCCCAAGGACGGTCGCGAGACGGCACGACCAATAGCCACGTGCAAACAGCGCGACGTCGTCTGCGCGCCATTACCGGGATTGTAACGCTCCGGCCATCTGTGGCATTTAATTGCCGTATGGTGATCGGTCCGTTCGTTTTCGCTCGCGGGATTCGCCGCGTGCTGTCTTCTCGTGCAGCCGCTCGGCGCCCAGGCACCGCCTGCCGGTCACGTCCATTACGTGGAGCCTCAGGAACAGCAGGCTGCTGCCGGCCCCCTGGCGCCTCGTCTGCAGAACCTCGGGTACCCACGCTTTACCGTGACCACGAGAAACCGGGAGGCGCAGCGATTCATCAACCAGGGAGTCAACCTCGCCTATGCGTTCAACCACGCTGAGGCGCGGCGTGCATTCCGTGAGGCGGCGAGGCTCGATCCGAATCTGGCGATGGCGTATTGGGGCCAGGCGCTCGTGCTCGGCCCCAATATCAACGCGCTGATGGAGCCGAACGAAGAGCCACAAGGCGTACGAGCTCGTGCAGAAGGCGCTGTCGCTGAAACCGCGGGCGAGCGCAAGAGAGCAGGCGTACATCGATGCGCTCGCGCAGCGGTATCAGGGCACTGCCGACCGATCGCGCCGCCGCGCGATCAGGCATACGCCAAAGCGATGCGCGCCGTGCACGACCGATATCCCGCAGGATCTCGACGCCGCGATGCTGTACGTGAATCGATCATGGACCTGAGACCGTGGGGATACTGGCAGGGTGACGGAATGCCGCACGAGGGCATCGCCGAGATCGTGGCATTGACCGAGCAGGTGATTGCGAAGAATTCGCGGCATCCGGGCGCGCTCCACATGTACATCCATCTGATGGAAAGCGCCGCGCCCGAGAAAGCGGAAAAAGCGGCCGACACACTGCTGACCCTGATGCCGGCGGCGGGCCATATGGTGCACATGCCGGCGCACATTTATCAGCGCGTCGGCCGATATGCGGACGCAATGCGCGTCGAACGAGATGGCGATTGCCGCCGACGAGGACTACATCGCCCAGTGCCGGGCACAAGGGCTGTACCCGATGGCTACTACCCGCACAACATCCACTTTCTGTGGTTTGCCGCCACGTTCGACGGTCAGGGCCGCGTGGCGATCGAGTCGGCGCGCAGCCTCGCGGCGAAGATCGATGACGAGGCGCTCGAAAAGCGTCCCGATTCTGGCCGGATTCCGAATCGTTCCCGTACTACACGCTGACGCGCTTCGGGCGATGGGACGAAATGCTCAAGGAACCGGAGCCGCCGGCCGGCAACGCCGTCATGCGCGCAGCGTGGCACTACGCGCGAGGGCTGTCGCTCGTGGCGACCGGGCGCATCGATGCGGCGGAGACGGAACTCGCGCGAGTCAAGGAGCTGCTCTCGGACGAGTCGATGAAGCAGCCGCTGTTTTCGCCGAATACAGCCGGTGCAGCACTGGCACCGGCTCCGGAGATGCTGGCCGGCGAAATTGCCGCCGCGCGCGGCGATTTCGACAGCGCGATTGCATATCTCTCGCGCGCGGTGCGCGCTCGAAGACAGCCTGGTGTATACCGAGCCGTCAGAGTTTCATTTTCCTCCCCGCCACGCACTCGGGGCGATACTGCTCGAAGCCGGGCGGCCGCAGGAAGCCGAGACCGTCTACTGGGAGGATCTGCGCCGCAACCGTGAGAACGGCTGGGCGTTGTTTGGACTGCTTCAGGCGCTTCGGGCGCAAGGCAAGACGGCCAATGCTGCCCTGGTGGAGGCGCCGCTTTGACGAAAGCATGGGCGCGTGCCGACGTCACTCTCACGGCATCCCGATTCGGACGTCCGGTCAGTCCCGGGCGACCGGGGACTAGGGCGACCCGGGGTCTGACCCCGGGTCTGACCCCGGACTGGCGAGTCGAGGCTGGGGCGTGAAAGGTTGCTCTTATTTCGGTCAGACCAGACCGTCGGGCAGGTGCCCTCTGTGGATCGCGCCTCGTATTTCTGTTAACTCGGCCTCGGAGATGCATTGCGCACAGATTGCTCGCCAGCTCCGACATCGCTCGCCAGCGGTGTCGCCGAGTCGCGTGTACATGTAGTGATCAGTGAGCACCGCATCGGGAGTCCCCGTCGCATGGGAACGGTAGCTCGACCACCGGTACAGTTTCGGGTCTATCGACGAGTCCCGCCCGCACCGGGTTCAGCTCCACATAGCGCATGCATGTAACCCAATAGGATTCCTCATCGATAACGAGCGATCGATACCTCACCCTCAAATAGGCTCCCGGTCCGCTTGTACCTTTCGTTGAAGTAAGGCACATAACGTCGACCGACAGCCTGCATGGCGCGCGGAAGGGCGGTCGCCGTCGCGGGTGTGACCATCAGATGCACATGATTCGTCATCAACACGTACGCGTGCACGTCGATCCTGTAGCGGAGCGAGGCTTCGCGTACGAAGGAGCAGGAACACCTTGTAGTCCGAAGGGGATCGAAAGATGTCGATACGGTTGTTCCCTCGTTGAATGACATGGTGTGACGTTCCTTCGATAAAGACGCGGTGCCGGCGGGGCATCGGCGTCGCGAATGCGCAAGGTTCGTGCGCGGCTGGTCGAGTCAAATGACGCCATGTTTGCGGAAACGTTAGTTGAACGTGTCAAAATCGGCCGCATTTTTCTCCAGATGGAATTGTCAATTCTGCTTTCTCGAGTCGGCCCATCACTGGGGTCAGACACCGGGGTCAGACCCCGGGTCTGACCCTATTTACAGGCTTCTGATACGCGGTAGACTTCGATACGCATGCGCCGGGTTCCGATCTGGTCGCCGTCTTCGCCTTCTTGCGGGGGTGCTCCGTGCGCAGAACCTACGCCTCGACGCATCTCCGCCAACTCGTCATCCTGGTCTCCTTCGACGGCTGGCGGTGGGACTACCACTCGAAGGCACCGGCGCCAAACCTTCGACGTCTGATGGCGCGCGGTGTACGTGCTGAGAGTCTCATTCCATAGTTTCCGTCGAAGACGTTTCCAAACCACTACACGATCGTGACCGGTCTGTACCCGGACATCACGGCATCGTCGCCAACACGATCAAGGATCCCGTAACGGGTCGGCTCTTCGCGACGTCGAACACCGCGAGGTGCGCGACCCGATGTGGTGGGGTGGCGAGCCAATCTGGGTGACGGCGGCGCACGCCAAGCAGTCTGCGGCGACGATGTTCTGGCCGGGATCGGAGGCGCCGATTGGCGGCGTGCTGCCCCGCTACTGGACGCCGGTACGACGGCAACTATCCCGCCGAGGCGCGTATCGATCAGGTGCTCCAGTGGCTGGACCTGCCAGCGGCAGACCGACCGCGGCTCCTGGCGGTCTACTTTGAGGATGCTGACAGAGCAGGCCACGAGGAGGGTCCCGATTCTCGCGCCGTGCGAGAAGCGGTCATGCGCGGCGATGGATATATTGGACGCCTGCTGCGCGGCCTCGAGCGTCGCGGTCTCACAGAGACCGTGAACGTTGTGGTCCTGTCAGATCACGGAATGGCGGCCGTCAACAACGTTCGAGTCATTGTCGTGGACGACTATGTGTCGCTGGACGACATAGAGATCGTCGACATCAACCCCACACTTGCCGTCATTCCGAAGCCCGGCAAAGAAGAGTCGGTGTTCCGCGCGCTCGAGAAGGCGCACCCACGCTTGAAAGTCTACAGGCGTGAAACGACGCCCGAACGCTGGCATTACCGCGACAACCCTCGAATCCCGTCGATCGTCGCAGTGGCAGACGAGGGGTGGCAGGTGCTGCGGCGATCCACCGTCAACGAACTCCGTGCTCGCCGCATCGGTACAGCCGCCGGCCAGCACGGGTACGAGCCGCAAATCATGTCGATGCGCGGAATCTTCGTCGCGGCGGGTCCCGCGTTCAAACGCGGTGTGACCGTCTCTCCGTTCGAGAATGTGAACATCTACAACGCGCTTGCCCGAGTGCTCCGCGTGACTCCCGCGCCAAACGACGGCGGAGAGGACGTCGCGAACATGTTGCTGCGCTGACGGCCGAGCGTTGCGCATGCAGCCGGGGGCCGTCGTGCCCGTCGCGTGTCCCTACCCCGATCCCGACGACGAGGATTGTTACTCCGCAAATCATCGGCATAGTTGCTCCCTTCGGACGAGATGCGCAAAAGGAAGGGCCACGGGCGCCTCAGCCGCTCCCGCTCACGTCGGTCAAGTTGCAAGAAACCTCCTGAAGGGTTGTGACAGCTCATCGGGAGGAAAAGGCAATGAAGCGAATTGGTCAAGCGGTCATGGTGTGCATCGCGGCCGTCACGCTGGCGTGCGACGCTGGCACGCGTCGAGACGACAACGCGATCGGGACATCCGGCGTGAGCGATGCCGACGCGGATTTTGTGGCGGATGCCGCGTCGTCGGGAATGACTGAAGCAAAACTGGGCGAACTGGCCCAGCAGAAAGCACAGAGCGGCGAGGTCAAGCAGTTTGGCGAGATGATGGTGCGCGACCACACCAAGGGTGGTCAAGCGCTGAAACAAATTGCCACACAGCATTCGATCTCCGTTCCCGATCAACCGAAGGATGCGCACAACGAGCTCATCAATCGACTGTCTGAGCGTCAAGGCACCGATTTCGATCGTGAATACATGGACGCGATGGTCGACAACCACGAAAAGATGATCAATCTCCTGCAGAGGCGGGCGAGTGAAGACAGGTTTGGCGACGACAAGGGCGCGGTTCGACCGGAAGACAGCGACAATCCTGTTGAGGCAGCGCTGAACAAGTGGGCGGCGGACACGTTGCCAACCGCGCGCCATCACCTCGATGAGGCGAGGCGAATCAAGGACGCCATAGGCAATCGACTCACGACCCGCGAGCCAGCGAAGTAGCGTCCTTTGGATCTGACGAACGAGGCAGTACCAACACGGGGCGGATCCTCGAGGATCCGCCCTATTTTCGTGGATGATGAAACCCTACACCCGGGCAGTAGAGCGACCTTGCAGTCAGCTCCTTGTGATCCATTCCTGCTGCCTTGTCCAGCAAGCGCAACGATGCCGGTAGATCGACCGGAAAACGCCACTCATCAGCACGGCCGCCAGCCACGGACCGGATGCGTGCTTCCGCGGACGGCCACCACGGCGTGAGCCGGCGGGCGATTGGCTCGATGATGAGAACGCGCGATCCGCGTCCAGCAGCTTCGACAAGCCGTTCCAGAACTGACTCGCGCGTGGCAGGAGACAGCTCGTTGATTACGTATGCCGCCAGTACCGCCGTCCCAGGGCGCAGCGCCGGGAACCGTGCGATATCGCTCCGCCGTGCCCGGCCGTCGACGCCGAGCTCGCGAAACGTCGACCTCGCCTCGTTAATTGCCCACGGATGCCGGTCGACACCGAGTACGGGTGTCCCGCTGGCGGCGATTGCCCACGCTGCTCCGGCCGCGCCCGTTCCACAGCCGACGTCCAGAATCAACCGCGGCGCCGGTATGTGAGCGTCGAGCGCGCGCACGATGAGGTGTGTGACCAGAAAGTGAAGGGGACCGTAGAACAGGGCAAACGCGGCGCGCTTGCCGGCGCTGTCGAGCGCCCCACGGACGGCGGTCTCGCGGCGCTCGACATACGCGCTCGACAGCGCTCGCAGCGCTCGTGTGACTTCCGCGAGGCGCAGATCCGCGAGGTGTCTCGCGTCCAGCTTGGTGAGCCAGCTACGGAATGTTGGAGAATCTTCGATGTTCAATGGCGACCGAGTGTGTGATTTTGATCGGTTTGCCCGCGTCGGGGAAGACGACGTTCTATCGGGAGCGGTTTGCCGCGACACACACGCATGTCAGCAAAGACCTGTTGCGGAACAGCCGCCATGCCGATCGGCGCCAGGAACAGCTCATTGCCGAATCGCTCTCGCAAGACCGTTCCGTCGTCGTGGACAACACGAACGCCGGCGTTGACGTCCGGGCCCGCCTGATTGCGCTCGCGAGGGCGCACGGAGCCACGATTACCGGTTTTTATTTTCCAACGGCGCCAGCAGAAGCATTACGCCGTAACCGCACCCGGACGGGGCGCGCCCGCGTTCCCGACATCGCGATCTTCGCCATTCGCAAGCGTCTCGAGCCGCCCGCGCTGGAGGAAGGATTCGACCGCTTGTTCAGTGTGTCTCTGGACGAGGAAAAAGGCACCTTCGAAGTGACGCCTTGCCTTACTCGCGATGACCCCGTAGATGGGGTTTGCGCGCCACATCCGGGTCGGCGACCGCTTCGGCGAGCTCGTATGAGGGCGTGAACGTCTCCAACCGCGTCCGTGTCGCCGTTTCGGTGAATAGACTCGCCGTGAGCTTCGCGACTCCCAACGCTACCGGTACCAACGCGAAACGTCGCTCCTCCCTCGGAAGCACCAATGGCGAGAGCAATAGCGCCGCACCCATCATGAAGTCGACGGCGAGATGGGCCCGCATCGGCACCAGGCGAACGATTCCCGCCTCGTAATTGGTCACCATCGACACGATGCCGGCAGCCGTACCCGCGCTTCGCACGAGCTGCGCCGTCGCGTCGGCGCCGCGCATCATGCTCTGCGCGCCGGTGGCCGCGGTTATCCATGCGTAGTCGATGGCCCCGTGTGTCCTGGTCGAGATGAGGTGATTCATGACCCTGTCGAGTAATCATGCAATGTGTATGACATTCAGTAGCTCATCCATCCCGCGTTCGCTACAATTACCGGCCAGGAGGCAGTGTCGCATGCGCATGATCGCTTCGTCGATGGTTGTGGTGTTTATGCTCGTTACAGTAGGCCCCCCGGTTAACGCCCAGTCGTCTCATACAGCCCCGTTGTCGATTCTGGAGAGCGCCGTGCAGGAGCACGCTGCTGCCGGTACGGCCGATCGCGAAGCCGTATTGCGCCTGCTTGCTCGTCCCGAGGTTCAGGCGATTGCCGGAGACGTCGGAATCGACCTTCGCCATGTCGAAAGCGCCGTCGCAACGCTTGATGGATCGGAGCTGGCGCAGGTGGCGGCGCAGGCTCGTCAGGCCGAGCAGGCACTGGCCGGTGGCCAGTCGCGAGTGGTCATCTCGACGACGTTGATCATCATTGCCTTGCTGGTGCTGATCCTGATTATCGTCGCCGTCGATTGATCGATGCGGGCCTTCGCCCTGTGCTGCGGCGCGCTGATCGCGGCGCAGACACTCGACCTTGCGGCACAGAGCGAAGGCCGCGACCCGCTGACTCTTCTCGACGTTCCCTACATCTCACAGTCCGAGCTGTTGTGTGGCGGCGCCGCCGCCGCAATGGTGCTTCGCTACTGGGGCGAACGAGGCATCTCCGCCGAAGCGTTCTCCCATCTGGTCGATCGCAGCGCGGCCGGCATTCGCACTGACACGCTCGTCGAAGAACTTCGGCGTCACGGGTGGACCGTGACGGGCCTTGACGGCGACGAGCCTCTGCTTCGCGGCGAGCTCTCGCGCGGCCGTCCAGTGCTCACGTTGATCGAAGATCGTCCCTCGGTTTTTCACTACGTCGTTCTGGTCGCATGGCACGACCGAGGTGTCGTTTTCCACGATCCCGCTCGCGGTCCATTCGTTGTCATGTCGACTGGTGAATTCGGACGTCGATGGCGAGCCGCGCGACGGTGGATGGCTGTCGTCGTCCCCGGACGCGCCACGACAAACGTCGACGCTGTCCCGGATCTCGCTGCTTCTGCTCCCGTGCCGCCGCCCGTGCTTATTGAAACCAACGCCTGCGAACAGGCGGTCGCGCAAGGCGTGCGTCACGCACAGTCCAATGAGCTGGACGCGGCGGAACGGATTCTCGCCGCGTCCCTGAGCTGTCCAACCGCTGCCCGGGAGCTCGCGGGTCTCCGAGTGCTCCAGAAGCGCTGGCAGGAGGCGGAGGATCTGGCGTCAACGGCCGTGGCCGCCGACGATGGCGACGAATACGCGTGGCAGGTGCTTGCGGCGAGCCGGTTTGTGCAGAACGACCGTCTCGGTGCGCTGTCGGCCTGGAACCGCGTGGGTGAACCGAAGCTCGATCTCGTACGTATTGATGGCCTCATGCGCACGCGGCATCGCGTTGTCGAGCGCCTCGTAGATGCGCAGCCTGATGAAGTCCTCACGCCCGGTCGCTTCGTGCGGGCCGAGCGGCAGCTTGCATCGCTGCCCTCAGCCACATCTACACGTCTCGAATACGTGCCGGTATCAATGGGTCTCGCCGAGTTGCGCGGGGTCGTCGCCGAACGACCCCTCGTGCCAACTGGTCGCTTCTCGGTCGCAGCCATGGGACTTGTCGCCGTCGCCACGCGGGAAGTGCGGGTGGCGACGGGCGCGCCATTTGGCGGTGGCGAAGAAATTTCCGGCACCTGGCGGTTCTGGCCGCACCGAATGCGAATCGGCGCTGGCATTCACACACCCGCGCCGTGGGGCGGCGTCTGGAGCTTCGACGCGTTTTCGGAACGGCAACCATTCAGCACGACTGAGGTGCCGCCGGCCGCGCGCACAGGTGCTCGTCTCGAGGCGTCCGACTGGTTCTCCGACCGACTGCACTGGACTGTAGTTGCAGGTGTCGATGCGTGGGATCCCGAATCAGCTCGCGGACATGTCGGCGGACAGGTTCGGTTCGTGACGGTTGATAACCGATTCGACGCCGCGCTGGGTCTTGCCAGCTGGCCCGGAAACGGCGCGTTCGGCACGCTAAGCGCTGGCATCCACGGTCGATCGTCGACGGCGCGGCGCGGCGCAGTATTGCTGGGCTCGGCCAATTTTCAGCGTGCGAGCGAACGGACTCCGCTCGATTCTGTGGTGGGCCGGCGACACCGGTCACGCCCGGCCGACCTACTTGAGAGCGCACCCTGTGCTGCACGATGGCCGGCTTCGGACGGAGCGACTGGGGCGAGAGTTGGTGCAGATGAGCTTGGAGGCGCAGCGCTGGTGGGCGCTCGCGGGTCCGGTAAGTGCCGCAGCGGCCGTCTTCGGAGATGTCGCGCAAACATTCCGGCGCCGCAGCGGGCCAGCGAGCCGGGATGTGGACGTGGGTCTCGGCGCCCGTCTTGCCGTTGTGGGAATTCCCGGGACATTCGCGGTCAATCTTGCAAAGGGGCTCGCAGACGGCGCCACTGCGTTCTCGGTGACGTACCAACCCTGAATCGATCCCTACCAGGGGCCACGGGTCTGAACTCTAACCTCACACTAGACCTCACCCGAAAACATGCTAGAGTTCGCTTTCCCGTTCTCAAACTGTAAGGGTGCCCCATGTTCCGGTGCGCGGTGGTATTTGTGTCTCTCGCAGCGGTCCTCGCAACGGCGAGCATTGCGGACGCGCAGTACTTCGGACGCAACAAGGTCCGTTACGATCGGTTCGACTTCCGCATCATCCAGACCGAACACTTCGACATCTATTACTACGCGCAGGAAGAAGACGCAGCGCGCCACGCTTCGCGGATGGCCGAACGTTGGTACGCGCGCTTCTCGAACGTTCTCGAGCACACATTTCTGCATCGACAGCCCCTCGTTCTCTACGCGAGTCATCCACATTTCGCGCAGACCAACGTCACACCGGCAGTGCCGGGCGAGGGAACCGGCGGGCTGACGGAGCGCAACAAGACGCGGATCGTGATGCCGTTCGCGGCCGGACTGGACGCGACGGATCACGTTCTCGGCCACGAAATTGCGCACGCCTTCCAGATTGACATGGTGAGGCGCGCGGGGCGGGACGCGTTCAGCCTGCCTGGATGGTTCATCGAGGGCATGGCAGAGTATCTGTCTGTCGGGCCCGACGACTCTCACACCGCGATGTGGCTGCGAGATGCGTCGGCGCATCGACGATTGCCCACGATCGAGCAGCTGAATCAGTCGCGTTACTCTCCCTACCGATACGGTCAGGCGTTCTGGACCTATTTTACCGGCCGCTATGGCGACAAGGTGCTGGCGCGTGTGTTGCGCACCAAGGTGCGCGACGCCGTCAGAAGGTTGGAGGAGGTCAGCGGCGTCGGCCGCGATCAGCTCACCACCGACTGGCACGAATCGGTCAGTGCTGACAACCAGGACCGCGACGCGCGTGTGATTTCACCCACGCGGCTTGCGACGTTCGCGCGCGATGGTGCGCGTTTGCACGTCGCTCCCTCGCTGAGCCCGGACGGTCGCTACCTGATGTTCATGTCGGAGCGCGATCGGCTGTCGCTCGACCTGTTTCTCGCCAACGGCGAGACCGGCGCGCTCATTCGGAAGATGGTGAGCACCGCCACCGACCCTCACTTCGACAGTCTGCAGTACATCCATTCGTCCGGCGCGTGGGATAGCGCCGGCAAACGTTTCGCGATGGCGGCGCTCAGCGGCGGCCGGCCTGTGCTGGTCATCGTCGATGTTTCGCAACCGGACGACCGGAAAGAGATCCCGCTCGACGACCTCGGCGAAATTTACAACCCGAGCTGGTCGCCTGACGGCCAGCGAATCGTTTTCTCCGCCCTCAAGGGCGGGTTGTCCGATCTGTTCCTCTACTCCTTCGCCACCGGCAAGGTGGAACAGTTGACCGCGGATCCGTATGCGGATCTGCATCCCGCCTGGTCGCCGGACGGGCGAACGATCGCGCTGACGACCGATCGATTTACGAGTCGGATCGACGACCTCTATTTCGGCGCCTTGCGTATCGGGCTGCTCGACATCGACACCGGCGTCATCCGTCCCCTGGTGATGGATCAACCGAGGGCCAAGCAAGTGAGCCCGCAGTGGTCACCCGACGGAAGCGGCGTGTACTTCATCAGCGATCGTGACGGTACGAGCAACGTTTACCGCGCTGAGGTCGTCTCGGGAGGCTTGCGGCAGGTGACCGACGTTCCAGGAGGCGTCACCGGCATCACGTCGACCAGCCCGGCGCTGGCAGTAGCCGCGCGCGCCGGAACGCTTGCATTCAGTGTCTACCGAAACGGCCGCTACGAGATCGAAACCCTGCACGAGAGTGCCGCCCTGCACGGACCAGTGGTCGAAGTGGACCACCAACCTGAGACATTGGAGCCGGCAGGAACACTCACCGGACTTTTGGCCAATTCGCAGTTCGGGCTCCCCGCAAAGACGACGTTCGCGTCCACCACGTACAACGATCGGCTACGTCTCGAGGCGGTCGCGCCACCATTCATCGGCGCCGCCACCGGCAGCGGGTTCGGCAGCGCGCTCCGCGCGTCGGTGGGAGTTTCGTTCGCGGACACCCTGCGCGACAGACAGCTTCAGGCGGCGGTTCGGCTTGGCACCGACGTTGACGATCTCGCCCTCCAGGTCGCCTATACCAACGGTGCTGGACGCTGGGATTGGGGTGTTGCTGCGGGCATCGTTCCCACGCGCTTTGTCGGCGCGCGTCGGGCGATCGCACGCGCCCAGGAACTCATCACCCGGGAAACGCGGCATCTTCTGTACACACACCAGTGGGCAAAGGTCGCTGCCCAATACGACCTCAATCGGACGCAGCGTCTCGAATTCGGACTGGGCGTCCGCCGAACGGGACTGGAATGGCAGGCAATCACGCGCGTCATCGATCCAGCCGAAGGCAGGACGATCAGCCGCTCGCTCGACGAGATGCGCGCCGGCCGTCCGATTGTCGTTGCTGAAACCGACGTGGCATTCGTACATGACACCGCGATATCGGGTCCAACAAGCCCTGTGCTCGGGCAGCGGCTTCGCATTGGAGTTGAGCCGGCGCTCGGCGGGCTCATGTTTGCCGACGTACATGTCGATGCGCGGCGTTACCTCATGCCGGTAAGGCCGGTAACGCTCGCGATTCGCGCCGAGCACGTTGGCCGCTACGGGAGCGACGCGGGTGACAGACGTCTGACGCCGCTCGTGGCAACACTGCAGACTCGCGTTCGTGGCTACAGCCTGAGCTCATTTGCCGCGGAGGAATGTGGTGTTGCGGCCACCACATGCTCTCCCCTCGACGAGCTCACCGGCAGCCGACTCGGGCTCCTGAACGTCGAGTTGAGAGCACCGATCTTCGGCTTGCTGACCGGCGACCTCAATTACGGGCCCGTGCCGATTGAAGCCATTGCATTCGCTGACGCGGGGTTTCTGTGGACGCCGCGTTCGGGCGCGCCTGCCGAACGGGATAGATTCCGCAGCGCGGGTGCCGGCGCGCGAATCAACGTTGGCGGGTTCGTATTCGAGGCGACGGCCGCGCGCGTGTTCGACCGCCCCGACAAGAACTGGACGGCCAGCGTCCTCCTGCGGCCGGGCTTCTGATTCCCGCTCCCGCGCGCACATCGTTGATTGGCATGAAGACTGCTCAGTCGACCGCCGTGCGCGCGCTTCTACTTGTCTGTTGTCTCCTGGCAGCGACAGCCTGTGACGAAGACACTCCAACCGGCCCAACCGTTCCGCTGAATCAGCGCTTCGTCCTTGCGCCCGGCGGAGTCGCTGTGGTCGCCGATACGAATATCAGCCTGCAGTTTGTTGATGTGACCGGAGACTCCCGCTGTCCGGCAGACGCCGTTTGTATTCAGGGCGGAGACGCGACCGTGCACATGCGCATCCTCGACTCCGGGGAGACCACTGGTTACGAGCTCCACACCGGAGATTCGCGCCGCGCATCCTTCACGCATCGGAATCTCCGCGTCGAGCTCCGGGAACTGCAGCCCTATCCGTTCAGCAGTCGCACCATCGATCCGTCAGACTACCGAGCGACGCTCGTTGCAAGTCGTCCATGAGAGCCGTCCCATGCGTGCTTCCTGGTGCTTCGTGCCTGGTGCGGGGTCGTGGTCCTAGGCCAAGCCTCTGTTGTTGTCGCTCGCGCGGCTATGCGCCGTGTAGGCCGCAACGACATGGCACACCCAGCCGAGCATTCCTCCGGTGCCAATCCAGAGTCCAGGCGTGACGATCAGCCAGAAGACCCCGCGAAGGAAATCACCGTTATAGATCTGTCCAACCCCCGGAAGGATCAGGCTGAGAACCGCGGCAATGCCCGGATTCCGCAGATCGCCGGGAGTTCGCGCGTGGCCGTCCGTCATAGCTCAAGGTTACTGCAGTGAGGAGGTTGCCACGATGAACCGGCGCGAGCTTGTTGGCGGAGGATTGCTCGGTATGACTGCAATGCTCGGCAACGGGGCCGAGGCCGCTCAGGAAGAACGCGGCGCAGAAACCGCGCGGGCTGTGGACAGCGTGCGGATCTCTCTGGAACGCCATCTCGAAAAGCCGTTTGCGGAACTGGCAGAAATCCGCCAGCAGCAGCGCATCTTTCTCAAAGCCGGCCACAAGTTTCCCGACTTCATCGAAATCGGGGTTAACGTCTGGGAGCGTCTCCACGACTGGCATGTGAGGAACCAGCTGCCGCTCAACGTCGTCAGGCGCGACGACGGGCGTTACACGATGACGTGGATGTTCACGACGCTCGTGCTGAGGCCAGACCAGGCGGATGGCTATGTGGGTTTCGGATTCGACGCGCGGTAGACCGGTGTGCGGCCCCCAACGGGAAATTTCGTACCGTTGCTCCGCGTGCCACCGGGGTAGACGAACCTAGCCGGCGGCATTCTTCATCAGAGTGTCAAGGGCAGGCCCCTTGACTAGTTCCAGTTACCGCGCCTCCTCACACGGAGTCCCGCTCAACGTCGCCAGGAGTATGAGGGGACGGCGACCGGCTGCGACTGATGCCATGGGCAGTGCCGCGCGGAATCGACACGAAGCTGCCCGCAGCCACCTTGGCGTCGCGTCCGCCGAAACGTACCGCGCCTTCCCCCGCAACGACGTAATAGGTGACGTCGGCGTTATCGTACAGTCGTTCCGCCTGGTCCTGATTGAGCTGAACCAGAGTGGTGCGGGTGTTGCCGCTGCAGGACACCAGCGTGTCACGCCGCGGCTGATTGTCGCCGAAATAACTCCTTTTCGATCATGCCGACAATCGACAGGGTGCGTGGCTCGCCTGCCGGACCAGGCCGCCGGCGCGGGAGCCGCAACCGGCGCCGGAGGCGGCGGGGGCGGTGGCGGGGGTGGCGGCGGTGCGAGCGAGAGAATGACGTCGACGTCCGAATCTGCCCGGCCGAAGCGTCACCTCTCGCTCGAAGGTGACAACCGCTCGCCGCTGAATCGCAGGCGATAGGTACCGGCCTGCATGGCGGTGAAATTGATTTGTCCGCTGGCGTTCGTTTCCCCGTTGCGGTCCGAGGTGCCCCCGAGGCGACTTACGTTGACGCCCGGCAATGTCATCCCCTGGGAGTCGGTCACCGTTATGGCCATACCGGCGCGGCGACGCCGGGGCCGGCCGCGCCGCCGGCTTTGGGGCGGGTTGCGCGGGCTTCGGGGCAGGCTGAGCTGGGCGGGGGCGCAGGCGTGGACGGAGCCGGTTTCGGCGCCGCTGGCTGGTTGGGCCGCCGGCGTCTGCGCCGAGACCGCGTAGGCAGAGAGCAACAAGCCGAGCAGGATCAGACTGCGCATGTCGCGAGTATAATCGTCACCGGCCGCCAGGGGTATCCCGACAGCTTTCGAAGAAATGCGTCGGGACTGAGCTATCGAGCGAGCGGGATTGAGAGACAACCCTTGGAACCTGATCCGGTTGAAACCGGCGGAGGGAGCGCGGCGATCCTCACCGATCCCCGCCCTCAATTTCATGATTGATTTCAAAGCGCTTACCCGAGCTCTCGAAAGGTGTACGAGACCAGAACGGTGTCGCTGACGCCGGACGGTCCGTGGTGACGTTGCAGATCCCTGTGCGTGAAGTTGCGCTCACCGGCGGGGAACCGCCCGTTCGCCTGTACGACACGAGCGGTCCGCAGGGTACGACGTCCGAAGCGGGTTGCCCAAATTGCGGAGTCATGGATCGAGGCGCGGCGACGGACGGGTGTCGTGGGTACCCAGCTTTACTACGCCCGGCGCGGCGAAGTGACACCGGAGATGGAATTCATCTCCGCGCGCGAAGGGCTTCCCGCGGAGTTCGTTCGCGCCGAAGTGGCACGGGGTCGGGCGATCATTCCGTCCAACATCCGTCACCTCGAGCTCGAGCCGATGATCATCGGCCGCAATTTCCTGGTGAAGATCAACGCCAACATCGGCAATTCAGCGGTCAAATCCTCCATCGAGGATGAAGTCGAGAAGCTCCAATGGGCCACACTCTGGGGCGCCGACACCGTCATGGACCTCTCGACCGGGAAGAACATCCACGAGACGCGCGAATGGATCATCCGGAATTCGCCCGTTCCGATTGGAACGGTTCCCATTTATCAGGCCCTCGAGAAAGTCGGCGGACGGCCTGAAGATCTCACGTGGGAGATCTATCGCGACACGCTCATCGAGCAATGCGAGCAGGGCGTCGATTACTTCACCGTGCATGCAGGAGTGCTGCTTCGCTACGTGCCGCTCACCGCCAAGCGCGTCACCGGCATCGTTTCGCGCGGCGGATCGATCATGGCCAAGTGGTGCCTCGCGCATCATCGCGAGAGCTTCCTCTACACGCAGTTCCGTGAGATCTGCGAGATCATGCGCGAATACGACGTGTCGTTCTCGCTGGGCGACGGGCTGCGTCCCGGCAGCATTGCGGACGCGAACGACGAAGCGCAGTTCGCGGAGCTGAAGACACAGGGCGAGCTCACGCGAATCGCCTGGGAGTACAACGTACAGGTCATGAACGAGGGTCCGGGCCATATCCCCATGCATCTCATCAAGGAGAACATGGAGAAGCAGCTGGAATGGTGCGACGAGGCGCCGTTCTACACGCTGGGCCCGCTCACCACCGACGTCGCGCCCGGATACGACCACATCACATCGGCGATCGGCGCGGCGATGATCGGCTGGTACGGCACAGCCATGCTGTGTTACGTCACGCCGAAAGAGCATCTCGGGCTTCCGAATCGGGACGACGTGAAGGCGGGAGTCATTGCCTACAAGATCGCGGCGCACGCTGCCGACCTCGCGAAGGGGCATCCGCGCGCGCAGGCGTGGGACGATGCGCTGTCGAAGGCGCGGTTCGAGTTCCGATGGGAGGACCAGTTCAATCTCGCGCTCGATCCGGTCACCGCGCGCGCATACCACGATGAGACACTGCCGGCCGATGGCGCGAAGGTGGCGCATTTCTGCTCGATGTGCGGCCCGAAGTTCTGCTCGATGGAACTGACGCAGCAGGTGCGCGACTATGCCGCGAGCCACAATCTCACCGACGTCGAAGCGCTCAAGGCGGGCATGCGCGAGAAGTCGCAGGAGTTCCGCCGCGACGGCGAGATCTACGTGAAGAACTAGCCGAGGTTTTTTGGCGCCCCGCGACGGTCTGATCGGGGCGCCGTTGCCATAAGTCTGATCAATCCGGTGAGTGCGCCTGCAGCTTCACCGGTAGCGAC
Source organism: uncultured Thermoleophilaceae bacterium (assembly GCA_963734165.1). Taxonomy (GTDB): domain Bacteria; phylum Actinomycetota; class Thermoleophilia; order Solirubrobacterales; family Thermoleophilaceae; genus JACVRW01. Next base: position 27,105 of record CAVTFZ010000002.1, read on the forward strand.
GCAGGAAAGCGCCCGCAGTCAATCGCGCGCCGCGCCTGCCGGCGCGGGGACGATCATGATGATGGTCGGAAACCGCGCGGGCTGCGCGTCAGGCCGGGGGTTCGGATAGCCGCCGATCCTCCCGCCGTCCAGTCCTTGATCGTGACGCCCGGCGGGAACGCCATCGTCTCTTCTCTGAAACGCCCCACCTCGAAGACGTGCGTCGGCGGCTGCTGGAACACCTGATCGCCGCGATCCTTCAGCACGGTTCGGTAGTAGTTCACCAGCTCCGCGTACATCGCCGTCGCCCCAAAAATGTAATACCGCTGTCCGCGCCCAGCGTCGTACGACGCGATGAACTGTCCCGTCGGGTAGAGCGGCACACCCAGCGTGGCCTCGCTAGGCGCACTAAAGTCAGCCGGAGCCGGAACTGTTGAGGGAGGGGCTGGAGATGGCGTCGCGGGCGCCGCTGCGAGGGCTGTGAAGATGTGTGCCGGGCCGCGGAAAGGGCTGCGGCGTCTGGCCCAGCGCGGCGGTGGCGATCATAGACGAGGCAACAACCAGCATCAGCGCGCGCACCATACGACCATTATATGAGGCATCGATCTGACATCCGGCCCGTCTGTGGCGTGTTCCGCGACACCACCGCCGCAAACACGCTCCCGAAACCATGCACCCATAAGTGCTCATTCAGACGCTATTTGCGGATGCTACACGCTTGCAGACGCCGGCGCAGGCGCTGGCTCGCATCTTGCCACTGGGGGGGCAGAGACTCGCGGAGGTCCTTCGGGACACGAGTCCAGGAGGCGGCGACGCGGTGGAAGATTTCGACATTGCGCCAAACAAGATCGGCGAGTCCGCGCAGCGGGTTGTGGATCGCGCGATGGAGGAAGCCCGACGACGCGATCATTCGCTCTTGACGAATGAACACGTATCTTCTGGCCTTCGCTCAGGTGGAGTGGGATACGTTCGCGCAGGTGATGCGCGATCTGGAGCTGAATCCGCACGAGATTCTGCAGGCGCTCGAAGAGCAGCTGCAGGTGGTGCCCGCATCCGACGGGCGCGAGCTCCGCGTGGCGCCTGCCACGAAACTGGTGTTCAAGCTGGCATTCCACCAGGCGAGCCGCGCCGGACGCCAGAGCATCGAATCGTCGGATCTCTTCTCGGCGATTTTCGAGGAGAGTCAGGGCGGCGCGGTTTCCATCATCCGGCGGCACGGCATCGAGCCGGAAGTGCTCGTAACGCGCGTGGCCACGCGGATGCACGACAACGAGCTGCGCGAAGAGCGGCTTCGCAAGCGGTTCGAGTTGCCGCCGTTCCTCAAGCATTTCGCGACGAATCTGAACCTCCTCGCGCGTCAGGACCGGCTGCCGCCGGTGTACGGACGCGATCACGAAATCCAGCAGGTCCTGGAGATTCTGTGTCACCGCGAGCGCTCGAACTCCGTGATGCTCATCGGTGAGCCCGGGGTCGGCAAGACCGCGATCGTGGAAGGGCTTGCGCGCCGGATCGAGTTCGAGCCGGACAGCGTGCCCGTGCGGCTTCGCGACTGCCAGGTCGTCAATCTGCAGATGAACACGATGGTCGCCGGCACGATGCTTCGCGGCATGTTCGAGGATCGGATTCAGAATGTCATCCGCGAAATCAAGGAGCGGCCCAATCTGATCCTGTTCGTGGACGAGGCGCACACGATGGTTGGCGCCGGTTCCGCGCTGGGGGCTCCTTCCGATGCGGCGAACGTCTTCAAGTCGGTGCTGGCGCGCGGCGAAGTTCGCATGATCGGCGCGACCACGCTGAGCGAGTGACAAGGAGTACATCCAGGAAGACGAGGCGCTGGCACGGCGCTTCCGGACCGTGCACGTGGCGGAGCCCAGCGTCGACGAGACGCGACGCATCCTCTACAACCTTCGCCCGCGACTCGAGCGCAACTACTCGGTGCGTCTCATGGACGACGCTATCGAGACGGCGCTCGAAATGTCGCACGCGATATCAGCGCCACCTCCACCTTCCCGACAAGGTCATCGGGTGGCTCGACACGGCTGCCGTACGCGCGGAGATCGATCGGCGATGGGAGGTCAACGCCAACGACGTCGTCGAGGTGATTTCGCACGCGGCGCAGATCCCGAAAGACATGGTCTTCCGCGACGTCGGCGACCGGTTCAAGCAGATCGAAGAGCGCCTGGGACGCCGCGTCATCGGTCAGAAAAAGGCCGTTGCCGCGCTGGCGAAGCGGCTGGTGCTGAACAAGGGTCCGCTCAAGGACGGCTTCGACCGCCCCGACGGCGTGCTGCTGTTCCTCGGGCCCACCGGCGTCGGAAAGACCGAGCTCGCGAAGGCGGTGGCCGAGTTCCTGTTCGGCGACGAGAAGAAGATGATTCGCATCGACATGTCCGAGTACCAGGACGGCGGCGTGTCGGTGGACAAGCTGATTGGCATGCCGCGCGGCATCGTCGGCAGCGAGCGAGGCGGCGTCCTGACCAATCAGCTCAAAGACAATCCGTGCTCTGTCGTGCTGTTCGACGAGGTCGAGAAGGCGAGCCCCAGCCTGCTGAACCTGTTCCTCCAGGCGTTCGACGAGGGATGGCTGACGGACGGCCGGGGCAAGAGGGTGTATCTCTCCGACGCCATCGTCATCATGACGTCGAACGCCGGCTCCGAGCACTTCCGGAAGCTGAGCAGCCCGATGGGATTCCGCTCGGGCAGACGTCCCGATCGAGCAGGTCCAGTCGGATGTCAATCGGGAGCTCGAACGACGGTTCCCGCCGGAGTTCCGGAACCGCATCGACGAGGTGGTGCTGTTCCAGCCGTTGACGAGGGACGAGGTGCGGCACATCGCGCGTAAAGTATCTTGAGCAGGTCGCGGCAACGCTCACGCGGTCGGACAAGTCGGTCGATGGTGGAGCCAGAGGTCCTCGAAGCGCTGGTCGCCGAGGGCTACAGCCTGGCATACGGTGCGCGATTCCTGAAGAGGGTGATCGACGATCGCATCAAGCTGCCGCTCAGTCAACAGTGGCGAGGAGGCGAACGCATTCCGCGCGACGATCCGCGATAACCAGATATGTGGTCGAGGCAGCGGGACCGCGGTTCGTGGCGTCGGTCGATACGGACGCGATTGCTGTATGACCCGCGGAGAACGACGGAAGAGGGACCGGCCTTAGCCGCGACCCTCAATCCTCGGCGACCCTCGCGACAAACGATGCGAATGACCTCGGCTGTCCTTCGCGGCAGCAACAATTCATGTCGACACTGACGATGTACCGCAACAGTGACAGCTCTGGTGTCGTAGAATGGCGCAGCCTGAGCCTCAGGCAGCTTTCCTCCGAGGGTGTTGGTGACCAGCTCCAGTCTTCGACCTTTCCGTCCAAGATGCCGTCGCCTGGCTTCGAGAACAGGCCTCTCCGTCAGGTGGATCTCCTGATTACCGACCCGGCGTACCGTTCTCGGAAACATCGAGCCGTTGGCACCACGACGCGGCTGAAGCACAGTAAATCGTCGAGCAACGATTGGTTTGCGGTTTTTCCGAATGCGCGATTCGGAGAGCTGTTCGCGGAAGTGTTCCGCGTTCTCAAGCGCAATACGCATTTCTACCTGTTCTGCGATGCCGAAACGATGTTCATCGCGAAGCCCGAGGCGGAGCGAGCCGGATTTCGATTCTGGAAGCCGTTGGTGTGGGAACGAAGACGCACGATCGGAATCGGGGTATCACTATCGGGCGCGATACGAGTTCCGTCCTCTTCTTCGGGAAGAGGCAAGACAACGATTGAACAGACATCGGAATTGCCCGACGTCGATTTCCGTTCCACGCATTCAGTGGCAGGATACCCCCGCGAGAAAGACCCGCGGAGGTGTTGGCGGTACCTGGTCGATCAAAGTTACCAGCCTGGCAGACGTGGTTGACCAACCCGTTTATGGGTTCTAGCAGCGTCGGAGTAGCCCGCCGGCAAAGTTGCGGCGCAGGATTCCTCGGGAATAATCTTCAATCCGGAGGCTCATCTCGACTGAGCGGGCGCGAAGCGATTGCACGTTTTAGGAACGAGCCATGCACCAGAGGAGTTGCCTGCATAGAGATCCAGGCCCGGCCTTCTCGATGCCATAGAGCTAGCGACAGTGACCGGGGACGAATACGCGAGATCTCGTTGCCTCTTACCTGTCGCGTCGGTTCAGGGTGCGCGTGGCCTGAAGGTGTACAGAGAAGTCAGGATGAGGCAAGACGAATCATCGGGAAAGACCAGTTGCATCGACGTTTTTTGTCTTGCGAGGCCAACAACAAAGCATTCGCGATCGAATACGGATACCAGGACAGCCTGGGAACAGTTGACGAGAAGATCCGTACGCCCTTGACGATCTTCAGGCCCTGCCGATGGCAGCGTGCATTCATATGCCGGACCGGGTTTTCTCAGGGCGTCTTGCACATGCTCAGGGCCTCCGCCGCGCCGCCTACTGCCTGCCGGCGGATCGACCAAAGCAATTCAACAGCGTCCACTCGCGAACTCGATCACCTGCTCGCGCCCCATTTCGAATGGTGGGACGTATTGATAGACAGAAACGGCCTGTGTAGGATTCCGGATGGTCCAACTAGGCCAGCGTGGGGGCTCAGAACCTGAGGATCGGCTGATCCGGAGAGAGCGCTGAATCGTCGCGACCCGGCGCTTTGTCCCTTGAAGGTTGCTTCGACTTGCCGCTGTTTTCCTCGTCCCCGCCGTTCACGCCGTACTTCTTGCGAAGCAGGCTGATCACGTGCTGCACCTCCTTCCGGTACGGCAGGGGCGCGTACTTACGGGCGTAGATGCCGTTGTAGCCGTCGACGAGCTCCGGAAATTCCTGCGACAGCCAGCGCATGAAGTGGTCCCGCGTGCCGCCTTCGAGGTACATCACGTTGCAGCCGACGAAACGCGCACCGTGATCGGCGATCGCCTTCACCGTGCGCTCGAGCAGCGAGGGTTTGAAGGTGATGCCGGGGACGATGGGATTCATCAGCACGCCCGCTCGAATCCCGACGTCGACCAGCTCGCGCACCGCCCTCAGGCGCTGCAGCGGTGGCGCCGTCCCTGGCTCCAGCTTCTGCCATGCGTCCTCGTCCACCGTGGGGACGCTCGACTAGCACAACGCCCCCGGTCCTGCCGTGAGGTCCGACAGGATGTCCTTGTCGCGCACGATCATCGGCCCCTTCGTCACGACGCCCACCGGATTGTGGAAATCGCGCATGGCCTCCAGCGCGCCGCGCGTCAGTTTGTAATGGCCCTCGATCGGCTGATAGCAGTCCGTGGCCGTTCCGATTACGACGTACTCGCCCGACCAGGAAGGCCGCTGCAGCTCGCGCCGCAACACCTCGACGAAATTGGTTTTCACGAGAATGACCGATGAGAATTCGTCATCGGCGCCGAGCTCGAACTGGAGGTGGTACCGTCGGGCGTAGCAGTAATGGCAGCCGTGCGTACAGCCGCGATAGGGGTTGAGAGTCCATTCGAACGGCATGCCTTGCACGGCGTTGAGCGCCGATCGACAGGTCACTTCCTGATAGCGTGCGGTGTCGGCCCGACGCTGCGCCTCGGTGAGCGCAGCGGCGCCACCGGTCTTTACGCGATCGGCGATGTCACGAGTGGTGGGAGCCGTCCGGCCAAGATCGAAAAGAAGTGGGGCTGTTTCCACAGCGAAATGCAGACTTTCGATAAATGTTCGCCATGATAGCACAGCCCCGTGGGCTACGACACCTGCGCAAGGTCGAGCGTCAGCACCCGCTCCGGGTTCGCATTGTCGAGCCGGATGTCGTGCCAGACGAAATTGCGGGCGGTGCCGTTGCTGAAACGCATCGTTACATGGAGATCGAACGTCCAATCGTCAGCGCCGTCCAGGATTGAAGCGAATCCGCAGCTGGCCGTCGCCGATGTCGCGCGTCGTGAACGGCCCCGAGAGCGAGAACGCAAACGCACCGGATGAGCTGTTGTCGTCGAACTTCGTGCCGACGACCTAGACATTGCCCGCGAGCTCGGAGTTCTCGCGGAGCAGTTGCATGGCCATCGAAGACCCTGCGTCCTTGCCGTGGTCTTTGGAAACGAAGGTGGCGACAGCTGAACTGAGGCTCGGGAAGGTTGGATTGGGAGGCGCCGTTGTCGTGACGCGAGTCGTCCCACCGCACCCGGCGGCGACAATTGAGAGCGTCGCGACGAACGCCAGAACTGATGTGCGCATACATCCTCCTTGCGCACATATACCAAGCGAAACTGATGCCGAAGCCGAGCTCAGCGGCCTCCTGCCAATGTAGCGGCGCGCCAGTAGGCGAGCAGATCGTCGATCGTTCGGTCGAAGGGGATGAGCGGAGTCCAGCCGGTGTCTGCGCGGAGAACGCGTCGCGTCGCCCACGATGACGGGAGTGTCGTTCGGTCGTAGCCGCTCGGCGTCGACGCGATCGTCACGGGGACGCGCGCGCGGCCGACGAGCGCATCCAGGATGTCGCGTATCGAACGGCCTACTCCCGACGCAACGTTGTAGACAGTCCCTGCCATGCCGCGCTCCATCAGCAGCGTATAGCCACGTATCGTGTCGCGAACATCGCTGATGTCGCGTTCGGCATCGAGGTTTCCCACCTTGATCAGGGGTTGAAGTTCGCCGCGCTCGATTAAGGCGATCTGCCGGGCGAAGCCTGGCGCCGCAAAGTCGGGGCGCTGCCGCGGTCCGATGTGGTTGAACGGACGAACCACGATCACGCTCGAAACCACTTTCGGTCGCCTCGCGCAGCGCCAGTTGTTCCTGGGCGAGCTTGCTCGCGGCGTAAGGGCTGTTCGGAGCAAGCAAATCCTCTTCACGCAGTGGCGCGACGGATGGCGCATAGACCGTGGCGGACCCGGCAACGAGAACTCTGGCGTCGACGCGAGCTCTGCGGAGAGCGTCCAACAGGTGATGGGTAGCGAGCGCATTATTGGCCAGCGGCTGCGCCGTGTTCTGCCAGGATGCCCCGACGTGCGACGCGCCAGCACAGTGGTAGACCGCTGACGGCTGTATCGAACGGATTTCCTGCCGCACCCGGTCGCGATCGAGGAGGTCGATCTTCGTCCACCGGGCGAGATGCGCAATCTCGGCAGGCGGATGCGATCGCGCCCAGGCGACGACGTCGCACGAGGTGCCAAGCTGTTCGACGAGATGACTGCCGGCAAAGCCGGCGGCACCGGTTACGAGGACGGGGTTCTGCATCAGGACAGTTCCACGTTCCGGGTTCCTTGTTCCGGGTTCGCGGCCGGTGTTCGAGAATCCGGAACTGCAGTTAAGGCCTTCCGTACTGCGCTTCGTAGTAGGCGCGAAATGAAGGGTCGGCCTCTTTGATCGGCCTCCACCACCACTCATTGCGGCGGTACCAGTCCACAGTCTCGCGAAGTCCGGCTTCGAACGAGATTTGCGGGGACCATCCAAGCGTTCGCAGCTTCGTCGAATCAAGACAATATCGACGGTCGTGACCCGGCCGATCGGGCACCGGCCTGATGAGCGCCGTCGTCTTGCCCGCATGCTCGAGGAGCCGATGCGTGAGGTCGACGTTTCTCACCTCGTTGCCGCCCCCGATGTTGTAGACGTCGCCGTTGCGGCCCGTTCGATGAGCAGGTCGAGCGCGCGGCAGTGATCGTCCACGTGCAGCCAGTCGCGGATGTTCATGCCGTCGCCGTACAGCGGCACGCGGGATGTCATCCAGCGCGTTGGTGACGAAGAGCGGAATCAGCTTTTCGGGAAACTGATACGGTCCGTAGTTGTTCGATGCGCGCGTGATCAGAACCGGCACGTTGTGGGTGGCCCAGTAGCTGTACGCGAGGCGATCGGCGCCAGCCTTGCTCGCCGCATACGGATTGCGCGGCCGGAGTTCATCGGTCTCACGGCTGGCGCCTGCGGCGACGCTGCCGTACACCTCGTCGGTGGAAATCTGCACGAACCGCCGGAGCCGAGGTGCTCGACGCGCCGCTTCGAGCAGGACGAACGTGCCCTCGACGTCGGTGCGGATGAACTCACCCGCCGCCAGAATCGAGCGGTCCACGTGTGTTTCGGCCGCAAAGTGCACCACGATGTCGCGAGCGCTCGACGAGAGGCGCGCTGACCGATGCATCGAGGATGTCGCCGTAGACGAAGGTGTGGCGCGGATGGTCGATGACGTCGTGCAGGTTCTCCCGCCGCCCCGCATACGTCAGCTTGTCGAGGGTCGTCACATGCCAGTCGGGATGGTGCGCCAGCGCATATCGAACGAAGTTGCTGCCAATGAAGCCGGCGCCGCCCGTGATGAGGACGTCAACCATCCTTGCGGGTCCAGTCGTACGCCAGCGTGTCATGCGGTGCGAGGCGATATTCGTCCGGATCGGAGTAGTGATAGGGCTCGGTCGGCACGTTGATCACGAGCGCCGTTTCCGCGCCAATGCACTTCCAGCCGTGGTACACCAGTTTCGGAACCTGCACCAGCATCGGATTCTGCGTGCCGACGAAGAATTCATTGACCGCGCCGTTGGTCGGCGAGTTCGGCCGGGTGTCGATGAGCACCAGCTTCACCATGCCGGCGACGCAGGCGAAGTTGTCGACCTGCTCCTTGTGGTAGTGCCAGGCTTTGACGACGCCGGGGTAGGTCGCGGACAGGTACACCTGCCCGAACTTCGATGAAGATGTCCGCGTCATCCGCCCGCAGAATCTCGAGCAGCCATCCGCGCTCGTCCGGAATGAGACGCAGCGGCTTTCGTCTTGACCCCTTCGATGCGGGGCTGCTTGACGACGGTCGCCGAATAAGCCGATGGGTTCGTCACGGGTCACCACCTGATGCCGACTTCAGAATTGTCGCCCAGCATGAACCGATACGCGCTCGGCTTCAGAGGAATCCGGTAGATCCGAACGTTTCTGCCAATCAGGCTGTCGATCGACGCGGTTCGCGAGGTCCCGAAGGCACGCGCCTTCCAGCACGATACTGTGCTCGACCTCCGAATCCTGAATCTCCACGTCGTTCATGATGGACGTGAAAGGGCCGACATAGGCGTGCACGATGCGCGCGCGCGGTCCGATGATCGCGGGTCCTCGGATGACCGAGCGCTCCACAATCGCGCCATCCTCGATGACGACCTTGCCTTCCACGCGGCTCTCGTCGTCGACCGTGCCCTCAATACGGCGCTCCAGCGTGTCGAGAATCAGCCGGTTGGCTTCGAGTATGTCCTCGAGTTTGCCCGTGTCCTTCCACCATCCTTCGACGATGTGAGGCCGTACCGTCGAGGCCACGGTCGATGAGGTTCTGGATCGCGTCGGTGATCTCGAGCTCGTTTCGAAAGCTCGGTGTGATGCGGTTCACCGAATCGAAGATTTCCGAGCCGAACATGTATACGCCGACGAGCGCGAGGTCGCCGATGGGTTCTTTCGGCTTCTCGACGAGGCGGACGACGTTGCCGTTGCGGAGTTCCGCGACGCCGAACATCTGCGGATCGGGCACGCGCGCCAGCAGAATCTGCGCGGCGGGCTTCTCGCGCGCGAATTCGTCGACGAAATGCGTGATGCCCTTGTTGAGCAGGTTGTCGCCCAGGTACATGACGAACGGATCGTTTCCGATGAACGGCTGACTGATCTTGACGGCGTGGGCGAGGCCTCGCGGCGCGTCCTGCTCGATATATTCGACACGGACACCCCATTTCGAGCCGTCGCCGACGGCGGCCCGGATTTCGGCCTGCGTGTCGCCGACGACGATGCCGATCTCGCGGATGCCGGCGCTGGCCATCGCCTCGATGCCGTAAAAGAGCACCGGCTTATTGGCGACCGGGACCAGCTGCTTGGCGCTGGTGTAGGTGAGCGGCCGGAGGCGCGTGCCCTTACCGCCGCTGAGAATCAGTCCCTTCACTCACGAACCCAGCGCGCCACCGAAGGCGCCAAGGAAGTTCGAGAAGTTGCCGATGCCGGCCAGCACGAACGACATGTTGAAGCGACGATCGGCGGCGAAATCGGAAAACCGGAGCTGACTGGGAAAAGTTGAATTTCTGGAACTCAGCCTGGATGCCGCAACATTGTGCCAGATACGTCATGCCGATGTTTTGGCTGAGGATGCCGGCGCCCGCCGATATCCCATGTCAATGAGTATGCGCCGGTCGCGCGGCCCTGCAGGAATCTCAGCGAATTCGACCACGTCAGCGAGCTTTCGGCTCTCGACGTCCGGTCCTCGCGTTGACGGCTATAGTCAATGTGTCGTCGAGCTGTCGCCGAACTGCGCCGTTCCGCCCGTCGTGATGGACGTGCAGGCCTGACCGTGGACGTCGTATTCGAGCCGCGTGGTCGATTCGAGCGCGCGTGACGGTGTCGAACTGGACGTCGACGGCGACGTCCGAGAGATCGACCGATCGCGAACGGAAATACGTGCTCACGTACTGGGTATCGTTCAGGCTCGACTGCTTCGTCAGGTAATACGTCTGCTGCACGCCGACGGTGAGAAACTGAACGGTCGTTCCCGCCGAGCCTTCGTCTCTGCCCGTGCACGGTACAGGAAACGGTTGTTCAGGCCATACGTCACCCGCGCCGTGTCGCCAAGAATGATGTCCCTGGAGTTGGCGAGCTTCACAACCCGAGCGCGCGTTTTCAATCGGCGGGACGTACTCCATCGCGAACGTCGGCTCGATCAGATGTTTCATCCGTTCACTGAATGCGCTGGCAGGTGTATCCCAGATCTTCGACAGCACCGGGCCCGACCATATCCGATCGCACCAGAAGGTACCGACGCGTCAGCGGTTCGGTCGGTCATCGCGCCTCTGGAGTCGGCGCTGCGGGAGTAATAGGTCGTGCGGTACGACGGCGCTGGTGTTGAGAGTGAGGAAGGTCAGGCGCGAGAGCGCGGCACGAAGCGCCGGAGCGACGTCGAGCCGCGCCAGGCTCCTGTCGCTCTCGACCTTGCCATCGTTCGATCCGGCGGAACGGCAGATAGCTGAAGTCGTTGTTAATCGACGCATACACGGGCGAGCTAAACAACCTGGTCGGCGCAATCGCCGCGGTAAGCTGCGGAGTGCTTCCGTACACCTGTGAGCTGTCGGCCGACGTGAACGTCTCGTTACGCTGAAAGAACGCGCTCGCGGTCAAGGCCCCCCATGTGCCCGATCATGCCAGCCTCGATTGTTCGCGTCGCGTTGGATGCCTGATAGAAATTCTGCTGATACAACTGCTGCGTGACGATGACTGGTCGCGTAGTCGATCCGCTGCAGCGCGCGCACCGACGTGCCGAACAGCTGGTTGCCGGAGGCGGTGAACTGGTAGGAAGACTGGTCCGGCAGGCGCGCGACCTGTCCGTTTTGCCTGAATTCCGCCTGTCGTTGATCGAGCCGGTAAAGGCGGAAGTTTCCGTACGACCCCTGATTGGCCGCATACCTGTATTCGGCGCCGGCGCCCTGACCGATATTCGTGAACCAGTCGTGGAAGAAGGTGGCGTCGTGGCTCTGGCCGATCGCCCAGAAAAACGCGTTGCTGAGTGACTGGCCTCGGAGCGTGGAGGTGCCGTAGGTGGGAAGCAGAAACCCGGTGGCGCGATCCTCGCTCTTGATCGGGTAGTAGAGCAGAGGCAGATATATCAGCGGCACGCCCTTGACCCGGAGCACCGTGTTTCGCGCGATCGCATAGTCATCGAGCGTGATCGACACCGAGCTGCTCGTCACTTCCCAGCGCGGCGTCGGTTGGACGCAGGTGGTGAAGCCTCCGCGCGTCAGCCGGTACTTCCGCTGGTCGAGCTTTTCGATCGTTTCGCCGTAGAAATAGACCTCGGGCTCCTGGTTGCCAAACTGCGCGCGGTCGACTTCTTCACCAAGCGACATGATTCCCGACGCCATGTGGAAGGTGCCACGTTCTTCGCTACGTTGAACTCGACCCGTTCGGCAGCAATGCGTCCTTCAGGGTTGGTGAAGACGACGTTACCGCTCGCGACGATGCGCAGCTCCGGGTCGGTGTACATGTCGATGACGTCCGCGAAGAATCCCATTTCGGGACATTCGATCTGCACCTGGCCAGTCATACGAACGTGATTGGCCTCTATCCTCTCGAAGTGCCACTGGGTGTTGCGCGTGCAGGCGCCGAAAAACGGGTCGTTCGTTGTCGTCAGCGCCACCAGGCGGCGTCCGTCTGCGCCAGTGCAGGCGACGGCGACATGCACACAGAGTGAACGCGAGAAGAATCCGCCAAGAAACCCATGACGTCTCAAGGAATTACCGCAGGATAGCACGGCGTCTGAGACGGTCGCGAACCGCTCCGATCAGGAAGATCGAGCCTGTCACGCACACCGTGCGCGCCAACGAGAGCGCCTGCTCGACCGCGGCCGCGGGATCGGGCTCGACTCGGGCAGTCCGACGGCGCCATGCGCGGCGATCCTCGCAGCCAGCTCGTGCGCGCCGGAATCGCGCGCGGCGTGTCGGCGGCGGTTGCGACGATCGATGAGACGAGCGGAAGGAGCGGCTCGAGGATCGCCGCGACGTGCTTGTCGCGCATCATGCCGATGACCAGCGCCGGCCGTTCGGGGTGCCAGCGCTCGAGATATGCAGCGAGCGCTCGCGCGCCTTCGCCGTTGTGGGCGGCATCGAGCAGCACTTGCGCGTCGCCTTGCGACATCGAATCAGCTCGAGGCGGCCGGGCCAGTCGACGTCTGCCAGTCCACGTTCGATGGCGTTGCGTGGCACACGAATGCCGCGTGTCGCCGCGCCGCTTCGAGCAGTCGGACGGCGACGAGCGCATTGCTGGATCTGATGCGCGCCCCGCAGTCCGAGCGTGACGGGTCCGTACCGGTCGTCCGTCGGTGTCGACGACGAGGATGCACCGCCCTTCCATCGTTCGGCCGCCGTCGAGACCATCGGCCAGCGACGCGTCGATCAGCTCCGCCCATCGATCGGCGGCGACCGCGGCAACCACCTGGCGGGCCGGCTCGGGCAATGCGCCGATGACGACCGGCATGCCGGCCTTGATGATGCCGGCCTTTTCGAACGCGATGGCCTCGAGCGTGTGGCCGAGCAGATCCTCGATGGTCGAACCCGATCGTGGTAATGGCGCCAGCCGAGGCCGGAACGACATTCGTCGAGTCGAAGCGACCGCCCAGGCCCACCTCGATCACCGCGACTTCCACGCGCGCGCGGCGGAACAGCTCGAACGCGATGGCGGTCGTGGCTTCGAAGAATGTCGGGTGGACGGCCAGCTCGCCCTGATTGCCGAAGTCGTTCGGCGCAGTCGAGCACCTCGTCCGCGACGCTCTCGAGATCATCGGCGGAGCACCGGCTCCGTTCCGATGACGAACCGTTCGGCGAGGTTCACGAGGTGCGGCGACACGTATCTGCGCCGCCCGGACGCCCGCGGCGACGAGCGCCGCATGCACCATTGCCGTCACGGAACCCTTACCGTTGGTGCCGGCGATATGAAGAGACGTAAACGACCGCTCGGGATGATCGAGCGCCGCGCACAGTCGCGAGATGTTCTCGAGACCGAGCTTGATTCCGAACGTTTCGAGCGCGAAGAGGCGATCGAGCAATTCAGCGCTGTTCGGCGTCCGACCGCCGCAGCAACCGGCACCGGCGGCTCGAGCGGCGGCGGATTCGGCGCCCATGAACCGCAGCACGCGCCCGAGCAGCGGACTTCATCTCACGGCGGTCGACGACCATGTCGATCATGCCGTGCTCGAGGAGGAATTCACTGCGCTGAAAGCCTTCGGGCAGCTTCTGCCTGATCGTCTGCTCGATGACTCGCGGCCCGGCGAAGCCAATCAGCGCTTTCGGCTCGGCGATGTTCAAATCGCCGAGCATCGCGAAACTTGCGGTCACGCCTCCGGTCGTCGGATCGGTGAGCACCGAGACGAACGGGAGCCGCGCGCGATCCAGCCGTGCGAGCGCCGCCGAGATCTTGGCCATCTGCATGAGCGACAGCACGCCTTCCATCATGCGCGCGCCGCCGGAGCACGAGACGATGATCAGCGGATGCCGCCGATCGAGTGCCATCTCAACGGCGCGCGTGATCTTCTCGCCGACGACCACGCCCATGCTGCCGCCGATGAACGCAGTACTCCATCGCGGCGACGACCACCTCGAGCCCGTCGAGCCGGCCGGTCGCGACGACTACCGCGTCCTTCATGTCGTGGCTGCATCGTCGCGCGCAGCCGATCGCTGTATCCTTCGTGTCTGTGAACTGGAGCGGGTCGTTCGAGGCGAGCTGCGCGTGATGTTCGGTCCACTGCCCTCGTCGAACAGCGACGTTCAGCCGATCAGCGGCGCTGATGCGGAAGTGGTGCGCGCACTTCGGACAGACGTGCAGATTGCTTTCCAGATCCTTGTTGTAGAGGATCTGCGCGCAGCCCGGACACTTGACCCAGAGCCCCTCCGGCACCCGGCTTGGCTTTTCGGCCGTCGCCGACTCCATCGGCTTCCGGGTCTTCTTGAACCACGCCATGAAGGGAGATTACCGCAATTCAAAATGCGGACCAAAATTCAGGCCCGCGGCACGACGAGCCGCCAACGGTGCGCAGTTTGCAGAATGGATCTCGAACTACGTCCTCGGTACGTAATAGCGCGTTCCGCGGTTCATCGATCGGATCTGGCGAAGCAGATCGTCAACGGCCGTGTCGCTGGCGGCAGGTCGACCTGTGACGTTTCCACGACGAGAAGCGGCGTCGCCGAGTAGTGGAAGAAGAAGTGCTGGTACGCCTCGTTCAGCTCGCGGATGTAGTCCGGCTCGGGAATCGGCGTGTCGCCGTCGCTGTCCTTGGCGCGTTCGCGAAGCCGCCTCACGAGCACGTCGCTCGGCGCCTGCAGATAGACGACGAGATCGGGAGACGGGAACGTCTCTGCGCCAGCAGATCGTACAGGCGCTGGTAGATGAACAGCTCGTTGTCGTCGAGATTCAGATACGCAAAGATCTTGTCGCGGTCGAAGAGGTAGTCGGCAGACCGTCATCTGCGCGAAGAGATCGCGCCTGCCGCAGCGTCAGCTGCTGGCGGTGACGATTCAGCAGGTAGAAGAGCTGGGCCTGCAGCGCCGCGCCCGCGACGTCCCGCGTAGAAATCGGCGAGGAACGGATTCTCCGTTTCCTCCAGCACGAGCCGCCGCATCGAGCCGCGCCGCGAGACGTTCGGCTAGCGATGTCTTGCCGACACCGATCGGTCCTTCAATGGCGATGTACTGAAATGACATGTCGCGTCGTGCGCCGAGCTCCGGAGGCGCCGCGTGCTGCATGCTATCATCCGGCCGAGCATGAGCAATGCACAAGTCACAAGGCACAAGTCACAAATCACGAATTCTTGCATTTGGCTGTGACTTGAGCCTTGTGACTTGGCCTTGTGCCTTGCTGTCGTCGCGCGTCCTGCGCCACCGCCTCGCGACCCGCCCCGCCCACGCCACGGTCCCGCCGCCGGTCGTCACCTGGGAAGAGAAGCTCGGATGGATGATGCGGCTGGAAGATCAGCGCATCCTGCGCGATCCGAATCCGCCACCGCCGGTCGTGCTGGTGCCCGCGACGCGGACGCAGCCCGCGATCGTCGCGCCCCCGCCGCCGTCGGATCTGATTCGTCTGCTCGCTGACGGCGAAGCGCGCGTCACGGCGCCGCGCCGCGCTCGCGCTGGGCCGCGTCGGGCTGCGCGAAGCCGTCGAGCCGCTGGACAAGGTGCTGGCGGCGAC
This sequence comes from uncultured Thermoleophilaceae bacterium, assembly GCA_963734165.1. Lineage (GTDB taxonomy): Bacteria > Actinomycetota > Thermoleophilia > Solirubrobacterales > Thermoleophilaceae > JACVRW01. Next base: position 42,699 of record CAVTFZ010000002.1, read on the forward strand.
GCGGAGCCCGAGGTGCGTCAGATGGCGGCGTTCGCGCTTGGTCTGATCGGCGATCCGTCGGCACGGCCGGCGCTGCTCGGCGGCGCTGGCGGATCCGGATCCGCTGGTGCAGGGGCGGGCCGCCGAGGCGCTGGGCATGCTCGGCGATCGCGCGGACGCCGCCGCCGTCAGCGACATGGTGCAGCGCCACGTCGCGGCCGGGGCGCTCTGACGTGCATTGCGCCGGACGATCTGACATATCCGCTGGCGCCGCCGGCCGAAGCCGCGCGCCTCGGCCTGTACGCGCTCGTGCGGCTCGGTTCGTATCGAAGCGCTGGCGGCGGCGGCGCTCGATGCGAACGGTCAGCCCGGTCTCGGCGTGGTGGCCGGTCGCGTATGCCCTGCAGCGCGCCGGCGATGCCCGCGCCGCTCCGGCGCTCCTCGTCGCTGCTGAACACGCCCGGCCGTTACACGGCCGCGTTTGCGGCACGCGGCCTCGGCGTGATGAAGGCGCCGGCTGCCGCCGGTCCACTTCGACAGATCGTCGAGCGCCGTTCTGCGCGATCCGGCGGTGGTGATCCAGGCGATTCGCGCCGCTGGCGGCGATCGGGGATGCGGCCGCGGTGCCGCGTGCTCGACCAGGTCGTCGCGGACGCCGAGGTGGACAGCGCGCTGCGGCTCGAGGCGATGACGGCCCTTGGGGCCGTCGCGGCGCGGACCACGTCGACCTCATGCTCGATCTGATGTCGGATCGCGTCGCCAGCCGTCCGGGGCGCTGGCGATGCGCAGCCTTGCGCGGATCGATCCCGACGAGGTTTCTGGCGACGCTGTCCGGCCTGGACCCGGATCGCGACTGGACGGTCCGGACCGCTCAGGCCGCGGCGCTGGGATCGCTGCCGTCGGCGCGCAGGCGCTGCCGGCGTTGACTGCGCATGCTGGAGGATCGGGATCCGCGCGTCATTCCCGCTGTCGTCTCACGCGCTGGTGGCGGCAAAGGCGCCGGGCGTCGAGCAAGATTCTGATCGAGCGGCTGAAGAGCGACGACTTTGCCGTGCGGGCGGCGGCCGCGAACGGCCTGGCGGAGTTGAAGGCTGACGGCGCCGGTGCCGGCGCTCGTCGAGGCATACCGGGCGGCCGCAGGCGACAGCACCTACGTCGCGCGTGCCGCCGATGCTCGCCGCCTTGAACCGCCTCGATCCTGCGCGCGGCCGAGCCGCTTCTGCAGGAGGCGCTGCGTGATCGCGACTGGGCGGTCCGCGTGCAGCGCCGCGACGATTTACTCGGGAGCGGGGCGGCCGACGACGCGGTCGACGTGGCCATGCGCCCGGCGCCGGGCCGGCCGCTGACCGACGACGGAACGGCAGTGGCTGGTCAGCCCGACCGTTCTCTCCGCACGCCTACATCGAGACCGATCGCGGGCGTCGATCGAGATCGAACTGGCCATTCTCGACGCGCCGCTGACGGTGGCGAACTTCGTCGCGCTTGCGCGGAAGGAGCTTCTTCAATGGCATTGCCATCCATCGCGTCGTGCCCGATTTCGTCGTGCAGGACGGCGATCCGCGGGGTGATGGCGAAGGCGGGCCCGGCTACACGATCCGCGACGAGATCAACATGCGTCCCTACCTGCGTGGCACGGTCGGGATGGCGCTCGACTGGAAGGACACCGGCGGCAGCCAGTTCTTCATCACGCACTCACCGCAGCCGCACCTCGATGGCCGCTACACCGTGTTCGGCCATGTCGTGAACGGGATGGAGGTGGTCGACCGGTTGGCACCGGGGATGTCATCCGGCGCGTGCGCATCTGCGGACAGGGACTAACGAAATTGACGCGATTGACGGATCGACGATTACGGAGTTCGGTGATTGAGATCCGATCGTCGATCGTCATCAGGAATAAAAAAGGGGGCGCAGACACTGGCGGCCCCACGCCGCTTCGTTGGCGTACGGCGAGTCGGCGTTATCTCTTCTTCGCCGCCTTCTTCTTGCCGCCTTTAGCCTTCTTCGCCATCGCTGAATCCCTCCTTTCGGTGGTTTGGATTGCGAGCCGATCCGCCTAGCACACCCGGCGCACTCTGCCGCCTGGCACGTCGGCCCGGGCAGTCGGCGGTCTCGCTTCGTGGGCTACTCCCGTGATGATCGCGATCGGAGAGCAGCAACTCAGGAAACTGCAGACGAGGAGCTACGGTAAAAAAATGGGGTGCTCGACGAGCACCCCCGTAAAGTTCCGATGGAAGAATTACCGCTTCTTCGCGGCCTTTTTCTTCGCCGCCCTTGGCAGCCTTCTTCGCCATTGTTTTCTCCTCAGGTTGTCCTGCCTCAGCCTCGGACAGTCACCGTGGCCGTCACAACGGGTGGGCTGAGCCATCCACCCTCATACCAGATGTAGATTATGGGTGAGATTTTTTTGATGTCAAGCATAAAAGCGCGCTTGTTGTCAAAAAACGCGCCACGAACCCCACGTCTATTCGTGTTCGCGCTGTCAAGTCTCGCCCGAACAGATGAATGTGTCGGATCAATCGCGACACGGAACTTCACTTCGTGGCGTGCGGCGATCGTTGGAGCGACGACGCAGCGCCGCGCGCGCGCGCGGCACGATCGTCAGTGGATCGTCTCCGTCTGCAGCGGCGATTGCCGCGCGATATGCGGCTGCGCGCCTCGTCGCGGCGTCCGAGATGCTCGTGCACGTCTGGCCGAGCTGAAGCTGCGCGCGGGCGACGATGCCGAACGGCGCTGCCGGCGTTCGGCGATGACGGCCCGCAGGTGCTCCAGCCCCGCCTCGCCTTCGGAGAGCTGGTCGAGCTGCGACGCGATGCCGAGCCGGGCCGTGGCTTCGGCCAGCCCCGGTTCGGCGACCTCGCCCCGCTGCGCGGCGTCGAGCAGCGCGTGCCAGGTGCGAAGGCTCGCGGCCGTGTCGTCGACGTAGTAGTCCTGGATCTCGGCGATGGCCTGTGCGAAGTGCGGGTTGTGAGGGTGGCGCCGCGCGCAGGTCCTCGAGCAGCTCGAGCGCGCGCTGCCGGCTGCTTCTCGTACCAGACGTAGATCACGTGCAGCTGGTACTCGGCCTCGCTGCGCACGAGCTCGCTGCCTCTGCGCGCGCGCAGCATTTCTTCCAACCCCGTGCGCGATCGCCGCCCGGCAACAGGAGCAGCCAGCGCAGCATTTTGGGATCCGCCGGCGCGACGTCCGCGTAGTAGTGATAGAGGCCGAGGCCGAAGTACGCGTCCTGCAGCCCGGGATCGAGCGCCAGCGCACGCTCGAGCGCGTCCTTGATGCGCTTGCCGTCGCGCGCGGCCGCGAGGCGTTCGCCGCGCAGCGACCCGCCACTGCACGCGCGCCCCGTACGCGCCGCCCAGGTAGAACCAGCTTCCGCCCGCATGCGGCTCGCGCTCGGTCCAGGCCGTTGCCGCCGCGATCGCCGCTTCGACCTTCGACTGAAACGCGGCGTCGCGGGCCGTGTTGCAGGGTCGAGCTGGATCTGCCACCAGGCGCCACGGCCTCGAGCAGCTGGCAGGCCTCGGGCGGGGCGGGCGCGCACGTGTCGTCCAGCAGCGCCGGCACGCTCTCGAAGCGCGCGTCGAAGATGGCGTCGTAGGCGCGCGCCAGCGCCGGCAGCGCCCGTCAGGCCGCGCACCGGCGGCGCCTGCGCCGCTGGCGTCGTCAGGCGCCGCGAAGGCGCACCAGCGCAGACGGAGGATACCGGGGCGAACGTGCGACGCTGCGTGCGACCACGCGCTCGCGGGCGTCGACGTGGTTCACCTCAGTGATGCTGGTGCGAAGCTGCTGTTTTTCGCGCGTGCCGTTCGAGCGCGAGCGCGATGAGGCGGTCGATGAGCGCGGGGTACGGAAGCCCCGACGCCTCCCACATCTTGGGATACATGCTGATGGTGGTGAACCCGGGAATGGTGTTCACCTCGTTGACGAACATCTCGCCGGTGTCGCGCGGCGAGCAGGAAGTCGACGCGCGCCATGCCGGCGCCGTCGACCGCCCGGAACGCCGTCGATCGGCGAGCCGCTGGATCGTCGCGGCCTGCGCGGCGCTGAGCGGCGCCGGGATGAGCGTCTTCGACGCCTCGTCCAGGTACTTCGCCTCGTAGTCGTAGAACTCGCGCGACGGAACGATTTCGCCCGGGACCGAGGCCTCGGGTCGTCGTTGCCGAGCACCGCGCACTCGATCTCGCGGGCGTTCGGCACGCGCGGCTTCGATCACGATCTTGCGGTCGAACTGCAGCGCCAGCTCCATGCGCCTCGTGCAAGCTCGGCGTCCGACTTCGCTTTCGAGATGCCGACGCTCGATCCGAGGTTCGCCGGCTTGACGAACACCGGATAGCGCAGCTCGTCGCGCGACGCGGCGGTGATCCCGCGCGCGTCGCGCTCCCATTCGCGCCGCAGCGCCACCAGTACGGACCGACGGGCAGGCCGCGCGGCGGCAAACAGCGTCTTCATCACCGCCTTGTCCATGCCCGCCGCGGAGCCGAGCACGCCCGCGCCCACGTACGGCACGTTGGCCAGCTCGAGCAGCCCCTGAACGGTCCCGTCCTCGCCGTAGGGGCCGTGCAGCACTGGAAACACGACGTCGATGCCCGACGCGGCGACGGCCGCCGTCGGCTCGATGGTCTGCAGCGCTTCGGTCCGTTGCCTGCTTGAGGACGTCCGCGGCCGAAGATCGCCTGCGGGACTCTGCGCCGCCGAGCGTCCACCGGCCGTCTTTCTCGATGCGGATCGGCACCGCCTCGTACCGGCTCGCGGTCGAGGTGCTTGAAGATGGACGCGGCGGAGGCGACCGAGACCTCGTGCTCGCCCGATCGGCCGCCGTAGATCACGCCGACACGGAGCTTTTTCACCTGAGCCGCTACTGATCTTAAGGCGTGCCCGCTGAGTTCCTCCGTTCACGGTGCGAGCACCGATGGCGCCGCGCGCCTCGGCGAATTCGCACACGCCGCACGGCGTCGTGCAGACGCCGGCGTTCATGCCGGTCGGCACGCAGGGGGCCGTCAAGGCGGTGCGTCACCGCGACCTCGAGGAGGCTGGCGCCGAAATCATCCTCGGCAACACCTATCACCTGCTTCTGCGCCCCGGCGACGAGCTGATCGCCCGCCGCGGGGGGCTCCATCGCTTCATCGGCTGGAACCGTCCGATCCTGACCGACAGCGGCGGGTTCCAGGTCTTCAGCCTTGCCGCAGCGGCGTGAGATCACCGAGGAAGGCGCGGACTTTCAGTCGCACCTCGACGGCTCCCGGCATCTGCTGACGCCGGAGCGCGCCGTGGACATCCAGGCGCGGCTCGGTTCGGACATCGCCATGGTGCTCGACGAATGCCTCGCCTATCCGGCGACGCGCGACGAGGCGGCCGACGTCGATGCAGCGGTCGGCCCGGTGGGCCGAGCGATGCCGCCGGCGCTTCCTGGACCTGCAGCTCCGGGACGGTCTGCGAGCGGCGTGCGGTCTCCAATCCGGGCCAGGCGCAGTTCGGCATCGTCCAGGGCGGGATCTTCCAGGATCTGCGCGACGAGAGCGCCGACGCGACCGTCGCGCGTCGGGTTCGAGGGGTACGCGATCGGCGGGCTGAGCGTCGGCGAGCCGGTCGACCTGATGTACGCCGTCGTCGGCAGACAGCGCCGGCGGCTGCCGCGTCGATCGGCCGCGCTATCTGATGGGCGCGGGCACGCCCGAGGATCTGGTCGAGTGCGTCGCGCGCGGGATCGACATGTTCGACTGCGTGCTGCCGACGCGCAACGCCCGCAACGGCCAGCTGTTCACGAGCGAGGGCCGCATCAACATCAAGAACGCCCGGTACGCCGAGGACGACGGGCCGCTCGATCCGGCAGTGCGGCTGCTACACCTGCCGCCGCCATTCCGGGCCTATCTGCGTCATCTCTACATGGCCGGCGAGATGAGCGCGGGCGCCCTTAACACGTTGCATAATCTGAGCTTTTACCTTGACACCATGCGGAGGATCAGGGACGCTATAGCGTTTCGGACCTTTGAGACGTTCAGGCAGGAGTTCCTTCGCTCGGCTTCCCGCCTGTCGCTCGATTCATGACCTATCTGGAACTTGCGGCATTTGGGGCTTGGGATTCTGGCATTTCCCTTTCTGTAGCCATGGCCGCGCCTCGCGCAGGGCGCGCCGAGCGCGTGGGTGCAGTTGATGCCCTTCGTGCTCGTGCTCGGCATCTTCTATTTCATCATTCTGTTGCCGATGAGGCGGCGGCAGCAGAAGGTGCAGGCGTTTCTGGCGGCGCTGAAGGTGGGCGACCGGGTCGTCACGTCCGGCGGAATGTTCGGAACGATCACCGGGTCGGAGAGCAGTCGGTGCAGATCCAGATCGCCGAACAACGTGCGCGTCGAGGTTTCCCGGAACGCCGTCGTCGGATACCAGGGGCAGGAGCCGGTGGCGCCCGGAGAGTCAGAGTCAGCCATGAACAAGAATTTGCGCTGGAGACTCATCACGATCGTTGCGGTCGTCGCGCCTGGCGTGTCGTGGGCATTCTATCCGCCGTCTGACAGAAGGTCAAGCTGGGGCTCGACCTGAAGGGCGGCGTGCACCTCGTCCTGCGGGTGCAGACCGACGACGCGCTCTGCGCCTCGAGACCGAGACGACCGTGGAGCGGCTGCGCGAGCGCGCTGACCGCGGCCAACGTCCAGTACGCGAAGCTCGAGGTCGACCGAGCCCGACCGAATTCGTCGTCGAAGGCATCCAGAACGACGCGGCGTTCCGGCAGGCCGCGGTCGAAGTCGACACCGTCTACGACCGGGCGTCCGGCGCGGGCCGCTACACCTATCACGATGCGGCCGAACATCGAGAGCCAGCTCCGCGAGGAGACGGTGGCGCAGGCGCTCCAGACGATCGAGCGGCGGGTCAACGAGCTGGGCGTCGCCGAGCCGATCGTGGCCAGGCAGGGGGCAGTCGACCAGATCCTGGTGCAGCTGCCCGGCGTCACCGACGTCGCAGCGCGCGAAGGAAATCATCCGGTCGACCGCGCTGCTCGAGCTGAAGATGGTCGAGATGGGACCGTTTCCCAGCCGAGGACGCGGCGATGCAGGCCTACAACAATGCGCTGCCGCCGGACCTCGATGATCGTGCCCGGGCTCCGAAGATCTGGCCGCCACGGGCGGCGGGACGCCGAGCACCGTCTACTACGTGGTGCGGCGCGTGCCGCCGTCACGGGCGTGACCTGCGGACTGCGCGGCCTTCGCTCGATCAGAACAACCTGCCCGCCGTGGGATTCTCGCTCAAGCGGGGACGGCGCCGTCCGCTTCGGCCAGCTGACCGAGCACGAACATCGGCCGGCAGCTCGCGCATCATCCTCGACAACCGCGTGATCTCGGCGCCGACGATCCAGTCGCGCATCACGGACAAGGGGCAGATCACCGGCGGTTTCGACCAGCAGCGGGCGCAGGACCTCGCGCTGGTCCTTCGCAGTCGGCGCGCTGCCGGCGCCGATGACTTATCTCGAAGAGCGGACGGTCGGGCCGTCGCTTGGCGCCGAATCGATCCGCGCCGGCGTCATCGCGTCGGTCGGCGGCCTCGTGCTGGTCGTCGCTGTTCATGCTGGTCTACTACAAGCTGGCCGGCTTCAACGCGTCGATCTCGATCGTCGTCAACCTGGTCATCCTGCTCGGCATGATGGCGTATCTCGGCGCGACGATGACGCTGCCGGGCATCGCCGGGCTTCGTCCTGACGATTGGCATGGGCGTCGATTCGAACGTGCTGATCTTCGAGCGCATCAAGGAGGAGCTGGCGACGGCGAAGGGCGTCACGCGCGGCGGTCAACGCCGGGCTTCGACCGAGTGTGGTTGACCATCGTCGACACCCACGTCGCGTCGCTGATCGCCGCGGCGTTCCTGTTCCAGTTCGGCACCGGGCCCGATTCGCGGCTTCGCCCTCACGCTGATCATCGGTCTTGCGTCGAACGTGTTCACCGCGGTGTTCGTGTCGCGGACGATGTTCGAGCTGATGCTGTCGCGTCGCCGGCAGGCGCAGACGCATGAGCATCTGAGGTATCTAGGTCATGCAGATTCTTCACAGACGCCAAACTTACAACTTCATCCGGTGGCGGTGGCACGCCATCGGCTTGTCGCTCGTCGTGATCGTCGCCGGCGCGGCGCTGATGGCGACGCGGGCCTGCCGCTCGGCATCGATTTCTCGGGCGGCACGATCGTCATCGTGCAGTTCGATCAGGCCGTAGCCGAGGACCAGGTCCGACGGCGCGAGTCGACAGTCTGCCGGGCGACAAGGTCGTCCAGCAGTACGGCGACGCCGGCCGACGGTCAGATGGCTGATCCGGCTTGCCGCAGGTCCAGAGCGCGGAACAGGGCACGAGCCTCGAGCAGGGCTCAGCAGCAGATCGACGCAGCTGCTGCAGAAGGCGGGACTGCCGAGCTTCGAGGTCGTCAGCACGGAGATCGTCGGACCCGTCGATCGGCGCCGAGCTGCAGCGCGGGGCATTTACGCAACGCTGGCATCGATCGTCGCGCATCACTGGCGTACATCGCGTTCCGCTTCCGGTTCTCCTTCGCCGTCGGCGCGATTGCGGCGACGTTTCACGACATCTTCGTGACGCTGGCGTTCCTGATGTTCTTCGGCTACGACCTGTCGCTGAACGTCGTCGCCGCGATCCTGACGGTCACCGGCTACTCGGTCAACGACACGATCGTCATCTTCGATCGCGTCCGCGAAAACCTGCGCTCGATGCGGCGCGAGCTCGCTCGAACACGGTCGTCAATATCAGCGTCAACCAGACGCTGGCCGCGGACGGTGATCACCGCCGGCACGACGTTTCTGTCGGTGCTGTCGCTGTATCTGTTCGGCGGCGAGGTGCTGCGCGGGTTCGCGTTCACGATGCTCGTCGGCATCGTCAGCGGCACGTATTCGACGATCTTCATCGCCTCGGCGATCGCGATCATCCTGAGCCAGCGGAAGCGCGCGCGCACCGCGGCGAGCCGCGGCGCCGGCCAGCCCGAGGCGCGGCCCGACGAAAACGCGGGCGCACGGGCCTCTTGACCCTCGTGTAGCTAGTGGGCTCAGCCCACGCGGCGCGCAGGCTGACCTGCGCGCTGACGAAGCCTACTGCCGCTGCCACTGCTCGTGACTTACCTCATCGCCGCGCTACTCGGGATCATCCAGGGCCTGACCGAGTTCCTGCCGGTTTCGTCGACGGCACACCTGCTGATCGCCGAGGCGGATGCTCGGCTACGAGGATCCTGGCGCTTCACCGTCATGATTCAGCTCGGTCGGTCCTGGCCGTCATGTGGCTGTATCGCGCAAAGATTGTCGACCGTCGTTCGCGGGCTGCCGACCGATCCGCGAGGCACGGCGCTTTGCGGCGATGATCCTCGTGGCGTTCATTCCGGCGGTGGTTGCGGGGGCGTTCGGCGCCGACTACGTGCAGAGCGGTGCTGTTCGAGAGCGTGCGCGTGTCATCGCGGTCGCCTTCATCGTCGGCGGCGTGGTCATGCTGGTGGTCGAGCGATTCCGGCCTGTGCCCGACCGTGTTCGACGCCGAGCGGACGCCCGTCTCGCGCGCGCTCGGCGTGGGACTGTGCCAGGCGCTGGCGCTCATTCCTGGCGTGTCGCGCTCGGGCGCGACGATCGTCGGCGGCATGTTGATGCGCCTCGACCGGGCGGCGGCCGCCGAGTTCTCCTTTTTTCTGGCGATGCCGACGATGGTTGCCGCCTTCGTGTATCGATCTGCTGGAGGTGCGGGCGTCGCTGGCGCCGGAGCGGGCCGTCGAGATCGCGATCGGCTTCGTCGCGGCGTTCGTCGCGGCGGCCTGGTCGTGCAAGCCGTTTCTGTCGTTCGTCAGGCGGTCGGGTTTCGCGCCGTTCGCCTGGTACCGAATTGCGTGCGGGCATCGCGCTGCTGGTGGCGTTCCCGGCGGGATAGTCGCTGATGCAGTGGCTGCGCCGCAGGCTTCATCGCCGGCTTCTTCGTCACCGTGCCGCTGGTGGTCAGCGTGTTCGCGCTGGTGTGGATCTTCGGTATCATTGACCGTTTCACCGCACCGCTGGCGACGCGCGTCTTGGGCCGGCGAGGTGCCCGGGCCTCGGCATTCTTGATCACGCCTGCTGGTCGGTCGCTCGCGGTCGGCGCGCTGGCGACCAACGTGATCGGCCGGCGCATCCTGGCGCGCGGTGAGGAGTGGCTGATGCGCGTGCCCGTGTTCCGGACGATTTATGCGCCCGTGAAACAGCTCGTGGCGGCGTTTTCGCCGGACAACGAGTACGGGTTCAAACGCGTCGTGATGGTGGAGGACCCGCGTCGGGGCATGGTGCTCGGGTTCCTGACGAAGGAGTTCGTCGTCGATCGCGGGCATGGAGGCCGGAGTCGCTCGTGGCCGTGTATGTGCCGACGAACCATCTGTACCTCGGGGATGTGATCGTGTATCCGCGGAGCAGCGTGTTCTTCCCCGATGTCACGGTCGAGGAAGGTATCCGCATATTTCTGACGGGAGGGATGTCGATTCCCGACCTCATACGAGGCCAGGGGATCGAGTCTGCGTCGGACGCGGTCGGGGCGACCGAGTGGAGCATTACGGCCCGTCCAGCTCGATGAGTGTCACGTCAAACAAGAGGAGTAGTCAGCTGATGATCGCGTCGTTCAAACGATGGATAGTGGTGGCAGCCGCCTGTGCTCGTGCTGGCCGCAGGCACGGTGCCCGCGATGCGCGCAGCCGGAGCCGCTCGGCCAGGCGGCACAGGCGAGCGCGGGCGGCGAAGCCGGCCTGGTGCTGCCGGCCCTGGATCTCGTGGACGTCGGCGGCTACAACGGCCGCACGCTGCTCATGGTCGGGCTCGGCGTATCGCTGCTCGGGATGGTGTTCGGTCTGGTCATCCTCACGCAGCTCAAGAACCTGCCGGTGCACCGATCGATGCGGGAGATTTCGGAGCTCATTTACGAGACCTGCAAGACGTACTTCATCACAGCAGGGCAAGTTTCTCGCCGTCCTCGAGGTGTTCATCGCCGTCATCATCGTCCTGTATTTCGGTGTGCTCTCGGGCATGGACGCGCTGCGCGTCGTGATCATCCTGTTGTTCAGCGTCGTCGGCATTCTCGGCAGCTACAGCGTGGCGTGGTTCGGCATTCGCGTAAACACCTACGCGAACTCCCGCACCGCGTTTGCCAGCCTCGAGCGGCAAGCCGTATCCCGTGCTACGAGATTCCGCTCAGGGCGGGGATGAGCGTCGGCATGCTGCTGATCAGCGTCGAGCTGCTCATCATGCTGTTCATTCTGCTGTTCATTCCGGGCGACTACGCCGGACCCTGCTTCATCGGGTTTGCGATCGGCGAATCGCTCGGCGCAGCCGCGCTGCGCATCGCCGGCGGCATCTTCACCAAGATCGCGGACATCGGCTCCGACCTGATGAAGATCGTGTTCAACATCAAGGAGGACGATGCCCGCAATCCGGGTGTGATCGCCGACTGCACCGGGGACAACGCCGGCGATTCGGTCGGACCGAGCGCGGACGGCTTCGAAACCTACGGCGTCACCGGCGTCGCGCTGATCGTGTTCATCATGACGGCGGTGCCCGAGGCGGCCACGCAGGTGCAGCTGCTGGTCTGGATCTTCGTCATGCGCATCATGATGGTCATCGCCAGCGGCGGCTCGTACCTGCTCAACCACGCACTCGCGAAGGCGCGCTATGGCAACGCGACACGGATGAACTTCGAAGCGCCGCTGACGCAGCTCGTCTGGCTGACATCCATCGTCTCGGTCGTCGCTGACCTACATCGTGTCCTGAGCTGCTGATTCGCGGAGCTCGGCGACGGGACGCTGTGGTGGAAGCTGTCGACGATCATCACGTGCGGCACGCTGGCCGGGCGCGATCATTCCCGAGCTGGTCAAGGTCTTCACGTCGGTGGAATCGAGCCATGTCAAGGAAGTGGTGACGTCCTCGCGCGAAGGCGGCGCATCGCTCAACATTCTTTCTGGATTCGTGGCCGGCAATTTCAGCGCTGTACTGGATTGGCTTGAGCATCGTCGCGCTGATGACGATCGCCTACTTCGTCAGCGCGGCGAGCACCTCGATGTCCGAGCTGATGCTCGCCCCCGCGGTGTTCGCGTTCGGCCTGGTGGCGTTCGGGTTCCTCGGCATGGGCCCCGTGACGATCGCGGTCGACTCCTACGGCCCGGTGACCGACAACGCGCAGTCCGTGTACGAGCTGTCGGTGATTGAAGGCGATACCGGGCATCCAGCAGGAGCTGAAGACGCGACTTCAACATCGACGTCGAGTTCGAGCAGGCAAAGGCGGCGCTCGAGGAAAACGACGGCGCCGGAAATACGTTCAAGGCCACGGCGAAGCCCGTGCTGATCGGTACGGCGGTCGTCGGCGCGACGACGATGATCTTTTCGACCATCGTGCTGCTCACTGAGGGGCTGACGCAGAACACGCGAGCGCTGTCGCTGCTGCACCCGCCGTTTCTGCTGGGGCTGATCACCGGCGGCTCGGTGATCTACTGGTTCACCGGTGCGTCGACGCAGGCGGTCACGACGGGCGCCTACCGCGCCGTCGAGTTCATCAAGGCGAACATCCGGCTCGAGGGCGTCGAGAGGGCGTCGGTCGAGGACAGCAAGAAGGTCGTCGAGATTTGCACGCAGTATGCGCAGAAGGGCATGTTCAACATCTTTCTGACCGTCTTCTTCGCGACGCTCGCATTTGCGTTCGTCGAGCCGTACTTCTTCGTCGGCTATCTCATCTCGATCGCGCTGTTCGGCTTGTATCAGGCTGTATTCATGGCAAACGCCGGCGGCGCGTGGGACAATGCGAAGAAGATCGTCGAAACTGAGCTGAAGATGAAGAACACGCCGCTCCACGCGGCGACGGTCGTCGGCGACACCGTAGGCGATCCCTTCAAGGACACCTCGTCGGTGGCTTTGAACCCCGTCATCAAGTTCACGACGCTGTTCGGGCTTCTGGCGGTCGAGCTCGCGGTGGAGCTCTCCGCCGATATGGGAACCGGCGTTACTCACGTGCTGGCCGCCGTGTTTCTGGCGTCGTCAATGGTATTCGTGTATCGATCGTTTTACGGCATGCGGATCGGCACGGCTGAGTGACGATGCCGTCGAGGCGGGTACCGGGCGGTTTTTGCGCTTGCGCTTTGTAGCAAACCGGGTTAGAATCCCCGATCTGCTCGGCTGGTATCCTCGGAGCACTTTGGCGTATCGCGGTGTCTAAGCATAACGGGCCGGTCGTGCGTCCGCCGTCCGTCGCCGGGCGCGCGGAAAGGCGCGCGGAGCCCGGCGAAAGCGGAGCCGGCGAGAGAAGCCGCAGCTGACTGAGAGATGGGTGCCATGCGGGCTTCGTTGACACGTTTTTTTCGGGGTCGATATAATCGGCGCCTTTGGTTGCGCAGCGGCAGACCTCAGGGTCGCCTGCGAACCGAAAGGTTCGCGCCGTAATTTAGGAGGGTAAGACCGGTGCCACGCGTAGAAAAGATGTTCGGGGACATCGTCGATCCGTCCGTCAAGGTTGGGACGAAGCGGTGGTACACGATTCCGCTATCGATTGCGGTCCATACGGTGGTAATCCTGTCGATCGTGATCATCCCGCTGATGGCGTACGACGTCCTTCCAACGCCGCCGTCGATGATGAGCGCGTTCGTGGCCGCACCGCCGCCACCGCCCCCACCGCCACCCCCTCCGCCGCCGCCAGAAGCAGCCCCTCCCAAGCCGGTCGTGGAAGTGAATCCGGCTGCAGCCCCCATCGAGGAGCCGAAGGAGATTGCCCCGAACCGCCCCTGCCCGTGATTTCGACCGGGGTCCGGCCGTAGTCGGAGGCGTGCCCGGCGGCGTGGTCGGAGGTGTCATGGGTGGCTTACCCGAGGCGCCGCCGCCGCCTCCGCCGCCACCGGCGCCGGTCCGCGTCGGCGGCTCGATCAAGCCGCCGGTCAAGACCAAGGACGTACGGCCGCAGTATCCGCCCATCGCGCAGTCGGCTCGTGTTCAGGGGGTCGTGATCATCGAGGCGACGATCGGGCCGACCGGGAAGGTGCAGGACGCGCGCGTGTTGCGCTCGATTCCGCTGCTGGATGCAGTCGGCGCTCGACGCGGCGCCGGCGGCGATGCGGCGCCCGACCTCGGTCGAGCCGGTGAAGGCGACCTTCGCCACCTGCTGGTGCTCGACCAGGCGCTGTCCGCAGACAGAGCCCGGCCCGGCGACGACGTTCACCACGCCCTCGGGCAGGCCGGCCTCGAGCGCGATCCGCTCCAGCTCCAGCGAGGTCAGCGGCGTCAGCTCGGCCGGCTTGAGCACCACCGTGTTGCCCGCCGCGAGCGCCGGGGCCACCTTCCAGGCGGCGATCGTGAGCGGGAAGTTCCAGGGCGTGATCAGCCCGACCACGCCCAGCGGCTCGCGGAAGGTCATGTCGATGCCGCCCGCCACCGGGATCGTCTTGCCGGTCAGGCGCTCGGGCGCGCCCGCGTAGTAGCGGAAGGTGTCCACGACCATGCCCATCTCGCCGCGCGCGTCGCCGATCGGCTTGCCGGCGTTGCGCGCCTCCAGCAGCGCGAGCTCCTCGGCTCGCTCCTCCAGCGCGTTCGCCAGGCCGTGCAGCAGCTTCGAGCGATCGGCCGGCGCGACGTCGCGCCAGGCGGGGAAGGCGGCGCGGGCGCGCTCGACGGCGGCGTCGGTCTCCTCCGCGCCGGCGCGTGGGATCGAGGCCATCACCTGCGCGGTGGCGGGCTCGACGACGTCGAGCGTCACGCGCGGCCTCCCGCGCGCGCGGCGCCATCCTGCCCTGCCGCGGCGCGCGCGCCGCGCTCCGGCGCCGCGTCCGCGACGAACGCGTCACCCGGCTCTGCTCGTCCTCCTCCGGATGCCACAGCACGCCGAGCGCGAAGCGGCGGTCCGGCAGCTCGATCGCCTCGATCACCTCGTCGCCGACGGCGTGGCCGCTGACCAGAGCCCCTCTCCCAGCTCGTCGACCCCCTGGTGATGGTGCGAGCGCACGGCGCTGCGATCGGCGCCCGACCACCCGCGCCGCCAGCGAGCCCGGCTCCAGCCGCACCTCGTGGTCGGCAAACGCGCCCGGCGTGTGGCGATGGTCGCTGTGGCCGACGCCGGTCGGGCAGGTGCTGCTCGAGCGTCCCGCCGCAGGTCACGTTCAGCATCTGCATCCCGCGGCAGATGCCCAGCAGCGGCAGGTCGCGCTCCAGCGCGCGCGTGCCGAGGGCGAGCTCGAAGCGGTCGCGCTCCTGCCAGGTCCCGTTCGTCTCGGGGTGCGGCCGGGCGCCGTAGGGCCGGGATCCACGTCGGCCCCGCCGGCCAGCACGAGCCCGTCGAGCAGGTCGAGCAGCTCGTCGGGGTGCTCAGCCACCGTGTCGTCGGGCGGCAGCAGCAGCGCCAGCCCGCCGGCGCGCTGCACCGACAGCGCGTAGGTGCGCGGCGAGATGTTGCAGACCGCCTCCCACGCGCCCCAGCGCACCGACTCGATCGCGGCTGCAGATGCCGATCACCGGACGCCGCGCGCTCACAGCCGCTCGAAGCCCCGGAACTTCTCCCAGTCGGTCACGGCCGCCTCGTAGGCGTCGAGCTCCACCCGGGCGTGGTTGAGGTAGTGGTCGACGACCTCCTGGCCGAACGCCTCGCGCGCGACCGCCGACTCGGCGAACAGGTCGCGCGCCGCGTAGAGCGTGTGCGGCACGCGCGGCTTGTCGGACTCGTAGGCGTTGCCCTCGAACGCCGGCTCCAACGCCAGCTCCTCGTCGATCCCGTGCAGCCCGGCCGCGATCATCGCCGCCAACGCGAGGTAGGGATTGACGTCGGCGCCCGGCAGTCGGTTCTCGACGCGCAGCGACTGCCCGTGGCCGACCACGCGCAGCGCGCAGGTGCGGTTGTCCTCGCCCCAGGCCACCGCCGTCGGCGCGAACGACCCCTCGACGAAGCGCTTGTACGAGTTCACCTGCGGCGCGAAGAGCAGCGTCAGCTCGCGCAGGCAGGCGAGCTGGCCGGCGAGGAATCGCTCGAACAGGGCTTGGTCGGCGTCGAACACGTTGCCGTCGGCGTCGGCGAGCGAGCAGTGGATGTGGCAGGAGTTGCCCTCGGCCTCGTTCCACTTCGCCATGAAGGTGATCGAGCGGCCCTCCTGGGCGGCGATCTCCTTGGCGCCGTTCTTGTAGATCGCGTGGCTGTCGGCGGTCGCCAGCGCCTGGTCGTAGCGGAAGTTGATCTCGTGCTGGCCGAGGTTGCACTCGCCCTTGGAGTTCTCGACGGTCATGCCGGCGCCGGCCATCGCGTTGCGGATGCGCCGGATCAGCGGCTCCACCCGTGCGGTGCCCAGCAGCGAGTAGTCGACGTTGTAGAGGTTGGCCGGGTCGAGGTCGCGGTAGCCCTTCTTCCAGGCGGCCTCATAGCTGTCGTTGAAGACGATGAACTCCAGCTCGGTGCCGGCCAGCGCGCGCCAGCCGCGCTCGGCCAGGCGGTCGAGCTGGCGTCGCAGGATCTGACGCGGCGAGGCGACGACGTCGCTGCCGTCGTGCCACTCGAGGTCGGCCATCACCAGCACCGTGCCCTCGTGCCAGGGCAGCGGCCGCAGCGTGTCGAGGTCCGGCCGCATGGCGAAGTCGCCGTAGCCCCGCGACCACGACGACATCGCGTAGCCGTCGACGGTGTCCATGTCGACGTCCACGGCGAGCAGGTAGTTGCAGCCCTCCGCCCGCCTCGTGGGCGACCACGTCGAGGAAGTGCGTGGCCGTCAGCCGCTTGCCCTGCAGGCGGCCCTCCATGTCGGCGATCGCCAGCAGCACGGTGTCGACCGTGCCGTCGGCGACCGCCTTCTGCAGCTCTCGAAGCGTCACAGAGAACGGACGTTACGCGCTCGACGCGTCCGGGCTCAACTCCCGCTCGAGGTCGACCTGGCGCACCGTGCCCTGGAACCACTTGTGCGCGCTGACCTTCCACCAGATGCCGACCACGAGCAGCACCACGGCCACGGTGATCGGCGCGTAGTTGACGGCCTTCCAGTCGAAGTCCTCGTTGAACGGCACCGCCGCCGGCACGAACGGGAGGCAGAAGATGACCGTGATCAGCGCCGTCCAGGCGACCGCGAACGGGTTCATCCAGCGGTACTTCCTGCCGTTGGTCCAGGGGCCGGCCTCGAAGTCGTCGCCCTTGCGCCAGCGCAGGTAGATCGGGATCGCGTAGGCGATGTAGAGCCCGATCACCGTGATCGAGACGACCGCGAAGAACGCCCACGGGAAGCGCGCCGTCGCCCTCGAGCGCCGGCAGCGTCACGACCAGCGCCGCGATCGCCATCGTGATCACGGCGGCAACCGGAACGCCGTTCGAGTTCACCTTCGAGAGCGTCTTCGACCCCGGCAGCCCGCCATCGCGCGAGAACGCGAAGCACATGCGCGAGGCGCTCGTCAGGCAGGCGGCGCCGCAGAACAGCTGGCCGACCGTCGAGATCAGCACCACGGCCTTGAGCGCGGCGGTCGAGAGCGCGCTCTCGAAGATCGGCAGCGAGCCGCCACCGCCGTCGTCGACCGCGGCCACGTCGCTCGCCGCGAAGGTGATCGCCAGCAGCACGACCCAGCCGATCACCGCCGAGTAGAAGATCGAGCGCCAGACGCCCTTGGCCGCGGCCACGGAGGCGCCATGGGTCTCCTCGGAGATGTGCGCCGAGGCGTCGAAGCCGGTGATCGTGTACTGGGTCAGCAGGAAGCCGAGCGGCAGCACGTAGAACCAGTACATCCCGTCGCCGAAGCCCGAGTTGTTGAAGCGCTCGGTGAAGACGAAGTCGAAGCTCTGATGGTTGTCGGGGACGAACACCAGGATCGCCACGATCACGATCACGCCGAGCACGTGCCAGCCGACGGAGACGGTGTTGATCAGCGACAGCAGGTGCGTCGAGAAGATGTTCAGCAGCGCCCCGAGGAAGAGGATGAGCGCGAACAGCACGAAGGTCTCGGCCAGGATGTGCTGCGCTGTCGGTGAAGTCGAAGATGAAGTCGACGTTGTAGTAGCCCAGCAGCGCGTTGAGGAAGGTCGCGCAGGCGTAGTCCACCGAGGCCACGACGCCGACCAGGCCGACGAGGTTGAACCAGCCGGTGAACCAGCCCCAGACCGGGCCCGCCCAGCCGCGACGCCCACCAGTAGATGCCGCCGGCGGTCGGGTAGGCCGAGACCAGCTCGGACATGCAGAAGCCGATGATCAGGATCGGGATCGAGATCAGCGGCCAGCCCCACGAGATCGCCACCGGACCGCCGTTGTTCCACGCCTGGCCATAGGTCGTGAAGCAGCCGGCGAGGACCGAGATGATCGTGAACGAGATCGCGAAGTTGGAGAACGCGCTCCAGGCGCGGTGCAGGTCCTGCTTGTAGCCGAGCTCCGCGAGCCGCCGTTCGTCGGCGTCCTGGATTTCCTCGAGACTGGTTGCCAACTCTCCCCCCTCAGGGAACGGCCGAGCTTAAAGGTGTGACGGCCCGACCTATGGACCAGGCGACTGTATGCTGAGCGCAGGACGGAGTCAATATCCAACCGTCCAACCCGTTTCGCCACGATGTCCGATTTGGCACCCATCCTCGCTCGCCTCGGCGCTCTGCTGGGGACTCACGGCGAGCCGGAGCTGCTCGGCGGCGGCATCACCAACCGCAACTTCAAGGTCTCGTTCGGCGGCGCGGACTACGTCGTGCGCATGCCCGGCCACGACACCGAGCTGCTCGGCATCGACCGCAAGGCCGAGTGGGCGGCCACCTGCGCGGCGGCGAAGATCGGCGTCGGCCCGCCGACGACGGCGATGTTCGACGAGCCGCCCTGCCTGGTCACCCGCTTCGTCGCCGGCGAGCCCGTGGAGCCGACCGACCTGCGCGACGCCGGAGGCGATCGGCGTCGTGGCGACCGCGCTGCGCCAGATGCACGACTCGGGCACGCAGCTGCCGGTGACGTTCTCGTC
The DNA here is from genome assembly GCA_963734165.1 of uncultured Thermoleophilaceae bacterium. GTDB lineage: Bacteria > Actinomycetota > Thermoleophilia > Solirubrobacterales > Thermoleophilaceae > JACVRW01. Next base: position 61,570 of record CAVTFZ010000002.1, read on the forward strand.
GTTCGAGGTGATCGAGGAGTACGCGCGCCTGGGACGCTCGCGCGGACGTCTGGGCGCCGGACGGCTATCGCGAGGCGCTGCGCCGGGCGCGCCAGGCGAGGACGGCGCTCACCGGCCCCGAGCACGAGCCGGTGCCCTGCCACAACGACCTGCTGGCGGCGAACTTCATCCGCTGCAACGGCGGCTTCTGCATCGTCGACTGGGAGTACGCCGGCATGGGCGACCGCTACTTCGACCTCGGCAACTTCGCCGTCAACAACGAGCTCGACGCGGCTGGCGAGGAGGTGCTGCTCGACGCCTACTTCCGCGAGCCGCCGACCGCCCGGCGCCGCGCGCGCGCTGAAGCTGATGCGCTTCATGTCCGACTTCCGCGAGGCGATGTGGGGCGTCGCCCAGAGCGCGATCTCCGACCTCGACTTCGACTTCGGCGACTACGCGCCGCACGCACTTCGAGCGCTCGCTGGAGCTGGCACGCGACCCGCGCTTCGACGGCTGGCTCAAGGAGGCGCGTGGCGCTCGCGCGTGAGCTGCCCGACCGCGCCCGCTGCGTGATCGTGGGGGGCGGGGTCGGCGGGACGTCGATCGCCTACCACCTCGCCGAGCTCGGCTGGGACGACGTCGTCCTCGTCGAGCGCAACCAGCTCACCTCCGGCTCGACCTTCCACTCCGCGGGGCTGGTGGGCCAGCTGCGCGGCTCGGTCTCGCTGACGACGATGATGATGGACAGCGTCGAGCTGTACCGCGCGCTCGGGGAGGCCTGCGGCTGGGTCGAGTGCGGCGGCATCCGGCTGGCCTCGAGCGAGGAGCGGCTGGAGGAGCTGCGCCGCCAGGCCGGCTGGGCGAAGACGTTCGGGCTGCCGCTGGAGCTGATCTCGGCCGCCGAGGCGCAGGAGCTGTTCCCGCTGATGTCGACCGAGGGAGTGCTCGGCGCCGCCTACCTGCCGACCGACGGCTACCTCGATCCCTCGCAGCTGACGTTCGCCTTGGCTGAGGGCGCGCGCGAGGGCGGGACGCGCGTCTTCACCTCCACGCGCGTGACGGGGATCGACAGCGCCGGCGGTCGCGTCCGCCGCGTGCGCACCGAGCGCGGCGAGATCGAGACCGAGCGGGTGGTGATCGCCGGCGGCATGTTCGCCGCCGAGCTGGGCCGGCTGGCGGGCGTGCGCATCCCCGTGGTGCCGATGTCGCACGAGTACATCGTCACCCAGCCCTTCCGCGAGCGGGACTCCGCGCGGCCGCTGCCGACCCTGCGCGACCCCGACCTGCTGATCTACTTCCGCGAGGAGGGCGGCGGGCTGATCATGGGCGGCTACGAGCGGCCCGGCGCGCCGGCCTTCATGCCCGACGGCGAACATCGCTTCGACGCGATCCCGCCGGACTTCAACGGCCGCCTGCTCGAGGACGACTGGAACCGCTTCGAGGAGATCGTCGTCAACGCGCGCCGGCGCGTGCCGCAGATGGAGGACGTGAGCGTGACGCGCATGATCAACGGGCCGGAGGGGTTCACGCCCGACAACGAGTTCTGCCTCGGCGAGACCGAGGTCGGCGGCCTGTTCGTGGCCGCCGGCTTCTGCGCCCACGGGCTCGCCGGCGCGGGCGGGATCGGCAAGGCGATGGCGGAGTGGATCGTCGCGGGCGAGCCCAGCCTCGACCTCTGGCACATGGACGTCCGCCGCTTCGGCGCCCAATACCGCTCGCCCGCGTACACGCTCAAGCGGGTGCGGGAGACCTACGAGACCTACTACGACATCCGCTACCCGCACCACGAGCGTTCGGCGGGGCGGCCGCTGCGGATGTCGCCGGCCAACGCCTGGCACCGCTCGCATGGGGCGGCGTTCGGGGAGAAGTCGGGCTGGGAGCGGGTCAATTGGTACGAGTCGAACGCGGGCGGCGGCGACGAGTCGTTGCGCCCGCGCGGCTGGGCGGGGCGCCACTGGTCGCCGGCCATCGGCGCCGAGCACCGCGCCTGCCGGGAGGGCGTGGCGCTGTTCGACGAGAGCTCGTTCGCGAAGCTCTCGATCGAGGGGCCGGGGGCGGCGGCGCTGCTCGAGCGGCTGTGCGACAACCGCGTCGCGCGCGAGCCGGGGAAGATCACCTACACGCAGATGCTCAACTCGCGCGGCGGGATCGAGTGCGACTTCACGGTGGCGCGGCTCGACGAGCAGCGCTTCTCGATCGTCACCGGCACGGCGTTCGGCAACCACGACCGCGAGTGGATCCGCCGTCACCTGCCCTCCGACGACGGCTCGGTGACTGTGCGCGACGTGACCTCGCAGTGGGCCTGCTTCGGGCTCTGGGGGCCGCGAGCGCGCGACGTGCTGGCGCCGCTGACGCCCGCGGACCTGGGCAGCGAGGCGTTCCCCTACATGTCGCTGCGCGAGCTGACGGTCGGCGACGTGCCGGTGCGCGCGCTGCGGGTGACCTACGTCGGCGAGCTCGGCTGGGAGCTCTACTGCCCGGCCGAGTACGGGCTGGGATTGTGGCGGACGCTGTGGGAGGAGGGCCAGCCGCACGGGATCGTGGCAGGCGGCTACCGGGCGATCGACTCGCTGCGGCTGGAGAAGGGGTATCGCGTCTGGGGCGCGGACGTGACGCCCGACGAGACCCCCTACGAGGGCGGCGTCGGCTTCTGCGTGAAGCTCGACAAGGAGGGCGGCTTCATCGGTCGCGAGGCTTTGGAGGCCGCTTCCGAACCGCGCAGGCGCCTCGCCTGCATCGTGCTGGAGGACCCACGCTCGGTGGCGCTCGGCAACGAGCCGGTGCGCGTCGGCGGGTCGATCGCGGGACGGGTGACGACGGGCGGCTACGGCTACACGGTCGAGCGCTCGATCGCCTATGCGTACGTGCCGCCGGACAGCGCGTCGCCGGGGACCGTCGTCGAGGTCGAGATCTTCGGCAGCTGGATCGGCGGGGAGATCGCCAGCGAGCCGCTGTTCGATCCGGACGGCTCGCGCATCCGCGCCTGACAGCTCCGCCGCCGCGGCCGCGGCTACTCCGGCATCAGGCCGGCGAGGATGTGCTCGGTCCCCTCGATGTGCTCGCGGATGCAGCGCACGGCGCGCCCGGCTTCGCGGCGGCGCAGATGTGTGACCAGGCGCCGGTGCTGGGCGTTCGAGCGCATCAGCACCTCGTCGGGATGGGCGATGCGGTGGATCAGGTCGCTCATCTGTCCCTGCACGCCGGTCATCTCCATCACCAGCCGCGGCGAGTGCGCGGCCTCCGCGACGGCGATGTGGAAGCGCACGTCGGCGCGGCGGTACTCCTCGAAGCCCTCGGCGGAGGCCATCGTCTCCACGAGCTTGTCGAGCTCTACGAAGTCCGTCTCCGTCGCGCGCTCGGCGGCGAGCAGCGTGGCGCCGGTCTCGACCGCGACGCGGTAGTCGAGCGTCGCCCGCGCCTCGTCTCCGAGCGGCGCGCCGTCGCCGTTGCCGGCGAGCGGCGGCGCGTCCGCGACGAAGGTGCCGCCGGCACGTCCGCGGATGGCGACCAGATGGCCGCTCTGGACGAGCGTGGTCAGCGCCTGGCGCAGCGTCGAGCGCGAGATGTGCAGCTCGGCGGCGAGGTCCCGCTCCGGTGGGAGCCGGCTGCCGGGGGCGAGCAGGCCGAGGCGGATCGCGGTGCCGAGGCGCTCGACGGTCTCCTCGAACGTGGTGGGCGCCTGCACCGGCTTGAAGACGGCGTCCAGCGCCGCGCTGCGCTCGATCGTCGATCCCGGCACGCGCCAACGGTACACCCGTCGAGCAGTATTGGCGAGACGGTTGATCTAGAGTGCCCCGGCCGAATGGAGGTACGCCGGGAAAACGTCGTCGTGGAGACCGATCGGTATCGCGTCGAGGGCAAGCTGACCCTGCCCAAGGAGGGCTACCGCAGCCGCCTATCGGACCAGATCAACCGCCGCGACCAGGAGTTCTTCACGATCACCGACGCCGAGCTCGTCTCCCTCGACGGCTCCGGCCGCGACTGGACCGCTCCGGTCCTGATGCTGGCCCGCCGCCACATCCGCCTGATCGTCCCAATCGACGGCGCCGAATAGCCCCGCCCGTTCCGTCCGACCCCCGGCGGAGCATGGCCCCATGCTCTACGCCGTCCTGATCTGCACCGACGAAGCCTGCGCCGAGGAGTTCGAGGCCTGGGGCGACCTCGCCGACTTCGACGACCTGCTCTGCGAGAGCTGCGGCTGCCTGCTCCAACCGCTCGCCTTCGCCGACGCCGACCCCGTCCGCATCCTCCACTTCCCCCGCCGCACCCCCACCACCCAGCTCCGCCGCGCCGCCTAGCCCCTCCGGCTAGCCTTCATCTCCGCTCTGGATGGGTGACCGAGCGGCTTAAGGTGCACGACTGGAAATCGTGTGGGCGGGTCAAACTGCCTCGTGGGTTCGAATCCCACCCCATCCGCCAAGTAGTCGATGTCCGAACCCTGGCCCCTAGAAACGGGGCCAGGGTCTTTTTGGGCTCCAGAGCCGGCTAGGACCGGCTCGCCGACCAGCTGGCCGTCAGCTGAGCGCTCGCGGCTCGTACCGCAGCGCCACCGCGCCCGAGCCGAGCTCTAGCCGGTCCACGAGCTCGAGGTCGACGTGCTTGGAGAGCCCCGCGAGCAGCGTCGGCCCGTGGCCCGCGATCCGCGGGTGCACCACGAACTCGTACTCGTCGATCAACCCCAGCTCCGCCAGCGCCAACGGGAGCTGCACGCCTCCGGTGGACAGCCCGCGCCCCGGCTGGTCCTTCAACGCCCGGACGGCGTGTTCGAGATCCCCGCGCACGAGCTCGGCGTTCCAGTCGACCCGGTCCAAGGTCGTCGACACGACGTGCTTCTTCGCCGCGTCGATCGTCCGCCCGAACGGCGCCATCCAGTCCGGCATGACCGGCGCACGCTCCGACGGCCGCCAGGCCGACTCCATCATCTCGTACGTGACCCGGCCGAACAGCAACGCGTCGGCCCGCTCGAGCGTCTTCACCGCGTGACGATGCGTCTCCTCGTCCGCGGGGATCGCCCGGTGATCGCAGCACCCGTCCAACGTGACGTTGATCGAGTACCGAAGCGGCCGCACCACCCGAACCTATTGACCGTGTCAGCCGCTGTCAAAGCCGCTGGAATCTGACCCTTTCGCCGGTCGAGAACCGACCCCCTCCAGATTGGTTCGCCGCGCGTGTCAGTCCGGAACGGGCGCTGGGCAATCACCGAAGCCTTCTCCCCCCGGGAGAGGGCTAGCCGGCGGTGGCCTCTAGTGCAAAGTCCCCAAACAAAACTCGACTGCAGGTCGCTCTGGGGCTACGAAGCCAAATGGGCTAGCGATCGTAGAGAGGCTCAGTGCTGGTGGTTAGCGACTTCTCGGACAATCGACTCGCGGGCGATATGGGCCGCATTTGCCGGTCGAGTGTCCCCTTCTAGAGCTACCTCGGCCAGGGCAGCCAGCACGGCCTCCCGATGGGCTCTCGCTGCGGCGCGACTCGTCATATCGCGGGGCAAGTTCGGATCCTCTCGACCCACTCCTTCTAGGAGCTTGATCGTCCCGATACGAACGGCGTCCGACTCACTTCCTAGCTGACCGATCGTGGTGGTCAACCGATCGGCAATGTGCTCGGCTCGGGAGAACCGAAGGTTGACGCTGGTGAAGTAGACGCCCCAGACGAGGATCGCACCGCCCGCCAACTGAAGGACGTGGCTTCGAGCATCTTCGTCTCCCGGGAAGACCTCGCCGGGAATGGCCACTCCAACAGCAGTTGCGAGAATCAACCCGACGAGGGTTAAGGCCATGAACGGATCGGCGGTGTCGCCGATCATCGGCAGGCGCTCGGCCCACCAGAACAGGCGATCTTTGAGACTTCGAGCCTGGCTCACGCCTGCCCGGTTTCGACATCCCAGCGGAGTGACCTGCAAGAGGCACCAAGAGGGCTCTCCATCTCGCCTTCCATGGCAGTCGGCGGTACGGCAAAGGTGAGCGAACGCGACCTGAATCCTCTTGGACCAGTGCTCTGAGCGATTCGACAGCCGCCCTGGCTCCGACGCACAGCCATGCCGCACCTTCCGCTGTCGGTTCAGGAGCTAGAGCCCCAGCTCGGCTACGCCGCGCTCGCCCCAGCCAAGGTGATGGGCGACCTCGTGGCGGAGCGTCCGCTCCACCTGAGCGCGCAGTAGGTCGCGGTCCCAGCCGAAGTCGCGCTCGAGGGTGTCCTGGTAGATGAAGATGCGGTCGTGGTGGTCGTCGCGCGCGACGGTGTCGCCGAAGTAGTGGCCATAGGCTCGATTCTCGGCTCCGCGTTGGGAGACGACCACGGGCGTGGTCTCCAGCAGCTGCTGGAACTCCGGCGGGAGGCGATCGATCGCCTCGGCCACGAGCACCTCGAAGTCCGTCGCGGAGGCGGCTAGCTCGGGGCTGCGAGCCAGCTGCTCGCTGCGCAGCACGAGGCGCTCGAAGTCGGCGTCGTCCATGCTGTCCCTCCCGGAGAGGGCCACGAAGGCCCAGGCGGTGCCGAGTGCAAGCAGGAGGCCGCCGCCCGCGAAGACCGCCAAGCCCTCGGCGCCCGAGAGGGATGGGGGGTGGAGCAGGAGCAGCAGCAGGCCGACCGTCATCCCAGCGGCGAACGCTGCTTTGAGCGGGCCCCTGAGGATGTCCCTCATAGGACCAGAGTAATAGGCGCTACTCGTCGCTCCCGGCGGCGTCGGGGTTGCCGGTCGCCGTTTCCTCCTCGCCAGGCACTCCAGGCGTCTGCCCGGTCTCTCTCGACTCGTCCCCGGCGGTGTCGTCGGGCACCTGCTCGGCTGGCGCCTCCTCGGGCAGTTGATCCGATTCGTCGGGCGTCTCGGTCACGGCCCACCCTCCTCGCTCATGCGCTCGGGATCGGTCTCGACACCCGGCATCGGCTCCTCGTCCTCGTCGGGCTGGGCGCCGGGCACGGCATTGTCCTCCTGCCGAGCCTCCCACTCCCGCCGCGTCTGCTCGATGTCGTCGCCGACCTTGTCCGACTCCTGCTCGAGCTTGTCGGCCTCATGCTGGAGGTGCTCTGCCTGCTCGTCGTATTCCACGCCGTCCTTCTACCCGCGCGCGGAGGGGATGCAAACGGATGGGGAGGGATTCGAACCCTCGGTACGACTTAACGCCGCACAACGGTTTTCGAGACCGCCCCGTTCAACCACTCCGGCACCCATCCGGGACGACGGTCAAGCCTAGAGGCTCGGCGGGCGGAGCGACTCGCCGCGGGCCTAGCGGCGGCGGCTGGCGAAGAAGGTGCGCAGCAGCGTCGCCGACTCGTTGGCCAGCAGGCCGGCCGCCACGTCGGGGCGGTGGTTGAGAGCGGCTCGCCCAGCACGTCCAGCACGCTGCCGGCCATGCCCGCCTTGGGGTCGGGCGCCGCGTAGACCACGCGCGGCACGCGCGCCAGCACGATCGCACCGGCGCACATCGCGCAGGGCTCGAGCGTCACGTACAGCACGGTGTCGAGCAGGCGCCAGCCCTCGACCTTCGCCGACGCCTCGCGCAGGGCCAGGAGCTCCGCATGCGCCGTCGGGTCGCCGCGCAGCTCGCGCTCGTTGCGCGCGGCTGCGACCACCTCCCCCTCGTGCACGATCACGCAGCCGATCGGGACGTCCTCGTGCTCGAGCGCCCGCTCGGCCTCGCGCAGCGCCAGGCGCATGAAGTGCTCGTCGCGGGGGAAGAAGGCGGAGGTCACGCTCACGAGCGCGAAAGTCGGACGCCGATCGTGCCGATGGAGCAGGGAATGCGGCCCCTCACAACTTCGTCCGGAGGCGGGTGTTCCACCGTTCGTACACTGCGACGGGACCGTAACCAAATGCAACCGCGCCTCTTCCTTCCGGCCGCCCTGGCCATCGCCCTGCTGCTCGCGCCCGCGCGCGCGAGCGCGGCGGACCACGTGCCGGGCGAGGTGCTCGTCAAGTACCGCGAAGGGGCGGCCGCAGCCGACGCCGGCGTGCGCACCGAGCAGGCGCTGCCGGGCGGCTCGCGGCAGCTCGCGATCGAGGACGGCGCCTCGGTGGCCCAGACGGTCCGCGAGCTGCGCCGGGACCCGAACGTCGAGTACGCGGTCCCGAACGTGCGCGCCCACGCCGCGGCCTTCCCCAACGATCCCGACTTCCGGCTGCAGTGGAACTTCTCCGGCGCCTTCGGCATCGACGTGCCCGGTGCCTGGTCGCTCGCCCGCGCCGCCAGCGCTCCCGGCGCCAAGGGCGCGACGATCGCGGTGCTCGACAGCGGCGTCGCCTACGAGCGTCGCGGTCGCTACCGCAAGGCGCCGGACCTGCGCTCGCAGACGTTCGTCAAGCCGTACGACTTCATCGACGACGACCCGCACCCCGACGACGACTTCGGCCACGGCACGCACGTGGCCGGCACGATCGCCAGCGCCACCAACAACCGGCTCGGCGTGGCCGGCATCGCCTACGGCGCCAAGCTCATGCCGCTGCGCGTGCTCGACTCGCAGGGCTACGGGGACTCCGCCGCAATCGGGCGCGCCATCCGCTACGCGACCCGCAACCACGCGGACGTGATCAACCTCAGCCTCGAGTTCGACCGCGACGTGCGCGCCGCCGAGATCCCCGACGTGATCCGCGCCATCCGCTACGCCCACAACCACGGCGTCGTGGTGGTGGCAGCCGCCGGCAACACCTACGACACGATCCAGGTCGCCTACCCCGCCCGCTCCTCGGTCGTGATCGCAGTCGGTGCCACCACCGTCAACGGCTGCCAGGCCGAGTACTCCAACCAGGGCCGCGGTCTCGACGTGATGGCGCCCGGCGGCGGCGTCGACCAGACCTCCGAGGACCCCAGCGACGCGGCGAACTGCAACCACACCGGCGGCAAGTCGATCATCCAGCAGACCTACGTCCGCAACAGCGTGCAGCGGTTCGGCTTCCCGCGCAGCTACGAGGGCACGTCGATGGCCACGCCGCACGTCTCCGCCGTCGCCGCGCTGATCGTCGCCACGCGCGTGCTCGGCCACCATCCCAGTCCGGTGGCGATCGAGCAGCGCATCGAGCAGACCGCGCGCGACCTCGGCCCCCCCGGCTACGACGGCCGCTACGGCTGGGGGCTCGTCAACGCCGCCGCGGCAATCGGTCCGACCCCGCAGCCGGCGCCCTCGAAACGGCGCTAGGTCGTCCGGATGATCATCACGCTGCAGGGAGCGTGATGGGAGACCTTGTTCGGCACGCTGCCGAGCAGGAAGCGCTTGGCGCCGGTCATGCCCTTGTTGCCGACCACGATCAGGTCGGCGCCCTGCTCCTCAGCCACGTCGAGGATCGCGTCCGCGGGATCTCCCTCGCGCGCGTGGGTCTTGGCCTCGATCCCAGCCTCGGCCAGCCCCTGGGCCGCCTGCTCGAGCGTCGCGGCCACATCCGCGCGCGCGTGGACCATCCACTGCAGATCCTCCGGCACCTGGCGGCGCTCCTCGGCCAGCCGCCGCTCTGGCACCGGCTCGTAGGCGGACACGAGGTGCACGATCGCCCCCACCCGCCCGGCTAGCTCGGCCGCCTGGCGCACCGCCTCGCCGGCAGTCTCGGAGCCGTCGGTGCCCACCACCATCGAGCCGAACACGTCAGTCCTTTCGCGTCGGGGGTCGGAGGCGCCGCATCATAGGCCGCATTCGGCACTAGCGCAGGGTTTGCATCCCGGTTAATGTCTGCACACCATGACCAGCCCGACCAGGTGTCTGGCGGTCGACGACCATCCGACGGTGCGCCAAGGACTCGGCCTGATGTTCGGCGGCGCGGACGACCTCGAGTTGGTCGGGACCGTCGAGAGCGGCGAGCAGGTGCTCGACGCCGTCGTGGACCTCGACCCCGAGGTAGTGATCGTCGACGTGCGCCTGCCGGGCATCGACGGCATCTCCGCGGTCAAGCGGATCGCCCAGGCCGCCCCGAACGTCAAGACGGTGGTCTTCTCCGCCTACGGGGACAAGCGGCTGCTCTCGGACGCGATCGTGGCCGGAGCCCGCGGCTACGTGATGAAGGGCTCGCCGCCCGAGGACCTGCTGCGCGCGGTGCGCACGGTCAAGACCGGCAAGCCGTTCGTCGATCCATCGCTCTCGCCCACGCTGCTGATGGCGACAGGGGCGGCCGACGCCCCGCTGTCCGAGCGCGAGCGCGAGATCCTGCAGCTGCTCGCCGAGGGGCTGCACACCGAGGAGGTGGCGCGCCGGATCGGGCTCAGCACCGAGACCGTGAAGTCCGACACCAAGCGCGCGATTCAGAAGCTCGAGGCCGACACGCGCGTGCACGCCGTCGCGATCGCGCTGCGACAGGCCATAATCGAGTGAGTGGGCGAACTACCGCGCTTCTGGCTCTGGATGCAGGTCCTGATCGTCGTGTTCACGCTGGCCGGCATGGTCATCGCGATCACGAAACTGGCCTGACCTCCTCGACCTCGGGCTGAGCCTCGACCGCCGCCGCGGCCGCGTTCGGCACCGCGATCTCCTCGCGTCTTCGCGCGGTCCTGGCCGCGTCGGCTTGTTCCAGCGGCTTGACCCAGAACTCCTCGGTGCCGATCACGATCAACGACAGGATCGGCACGGCGACGAACAGCCCGATGAAGCCGAACAGCTGGCCGACGATCACCACGCCGAGCGCGATCACCGCCGGATGCAGACGCACGGTCTGGGCCATCACGAGCGGGATCGTCACGTTGCTCTCGATCTGCTGCACCGCGACGTAGACGACCAGCACCACGATCGCCTTGCCCGGGGAGTCGGTGAGCGCGAACAGCGTCGGCGGGATCGCGCCGGCGATCGCGCCGAAGTACGGCACGACGACGAGCAGGGCCGACAGGACCGCGAAGAAGATCGCGAAGTCGAGCCCGACCAGGGTCAGCCCGACGTACAGCAGCACGCCGGTCACGACCATGTCGACCGCGACCCCCTGCATCCAGCCGATCCACGCGACGCGCAGGCGTTCGAGCGTGAAGCGCAGGTGCTCGCGTTGCGAGGGCGGCGCGAGGCGCACCAGGCCATCGACCAGCGGCTCGGGACGCGCGGCCATGTAGAAGGCCGTGATCAGGATCACCACCAGCGCGGCCAGGATGCCCGCCAGGCTGAGGCCGATCGAGGTGATCGGGCCGATCAGGCCCTCGGGATCGTCGGCGTAGCGCTGGACGAAGTCCTGCACCCGGTCGCCCACCTCTCCCGGCGCGAGCCCAGTGTTGTCCTCGATGTCGCGCTCGAGGTCGTGGACGATGCCCGGCACGTCGTCGGCGAACTCGTTGGTCTGGTCGATGAACGGCGGGATCAGCGAGGCGATCAGCAGCGCCAGGACGGCGACGCCGCTCAGCAACGCCGCGAGCGCGCCCACCCAGCGGGGGAGGCCGTAGCGCTCCACGCGCGTGGCCGCCGCCGACAGCGGGATCGCGATGATCACCGTCATCAGCGCCGCCAGCATCAACGTGACCAGCTGACGGAAGAGCAGGCCGAACAGCAGCAGGCCCGCCGCGAGCAGGACCGCGCGGTAGGCCACGTGCGGCGAGCTGCGCTGTTCGCTGTTCATTCCTCGTGCCTACCGTACTCCCGCCTCGGAAGGGGTACCCGCCCGCTGGGCGCCGGAAACGCCGGTACGGTCCCGCCCGTGACCAACGAGGAGGCCCATCGCCTCGCGCGCGAGCAGGGCGTGTCGCGGCCGCTCTACGCGTTCGTGCGCACGCTGGTGGTCCCGTTCTTCCGGTTCTGGTTCCGGATGCGCGTGAGCGGCGCCGAGCACGTGCCGGCAACGGGCGCGGCGATCGTGGCGCCCAACCACAAGAGCTTCTGGGACTCGTTCTTCATCGGCGTCTGCACCCGGCGCCACGTGCGCTTCATGGCCAAGACCGAGCTGATCGAGGCGCGCTACGGGCCGCTGCTGGTGCGGCTCGGCGCCTTCCCGGTCCGGCGCGGCGCGGCCGACCTCGACGCGCTCGAGACCGCCCGCGCGATCCTGCGCCAAGGCGGGCTGCTGGCGCTGTTCCCCGAGGGCACGCGCGTCCGCGATCCCGAGGCCCTGGGCACGCCGCACCGTGGCGCCGGGCGGCTGGCGCTCGAGACCGGCGCGCCGATCGTGCCGGCGGCGATCAGCGGCACCGAGGACATCTTCCTCGGCCCCCTTCCCCGCCCCCGCCGCGTGCAGGTCGCCTTCGCCGAGCCGATCCAGGTCGACGAGATGGCCGTCACGGCCGAGGCCGCCAGCACGCTCGTCGACGAGCTGCTCTGGCCCGAGGTCGAGACCGAGTACGGCCGGCTGCGCGCCCGGCCCGGGCTGATCGCCGCGGCGCTGGCGGCGCTCGGCGTCGGCGGCGGGCTGGTGGCGCGCCAGCAGCTGCGGGCGCGCAGGCGGTCGCGCTCGCGGCTGCCGTGGCGGCGCTGACGAGCCGTCCGCCACGCTGCCTAGCGTGCTGGGCGTGCGCCTGATCGTCGCCCGCTGCGAGGTCCGCTACACCGGCCGGCTGACCGCCGTGCTGCCGGAGGCGCTGAGGTTGTTGATGGTGAAGTCGGACGGGTCGGTGATGGTGCACGCGGACACCGGGGGCTACAAGCCGAGCAACTGGATGACGGCGCCGACCGTGATCGAGGAGGAACCGGGACTGATGGTCGTGCGCAAGCCGGGCGGTGCCGACGAGGACCGGCTGGAGATCCGGATCGCGGAGGTGATCTCCGACGTGGCGCACGACATGGGCGAGGCGGCGGCGCTGGAGAAGGAGGGCGTCGAGCGGGAGCTGCAGGAGCTGCTCGCCGACGCGCCCGAGTGGTGCGGCGAGGGGCTGCGGCTGGTGCGACGGGAGTGGTCGACCGACATCGGGCCGGTCGACCTGATGTGCCGCGACGAGGATGACGAGTACGTGGCGGTGGAGATCAAGCGCGTCGCCACGATCGACGCGGTCGAGCAGCTGACGCGCTACCTCGAGCGGATCTGCGAGCAGCCGGGCTTCGGCCGCTGCCGCGGCGTGCTCGCCGCGCAGGTGATCAAGCCGCAGGCGCGGGTGCTGGCGGAGTCTCGGGGGATCGCCTGCGCCGAGGTCGACCTCGCGGTGCTGCGGGGCGAGCGCAAGCCGGACCTCGTGCTGTTCGGGTAGGCCGCCGCCGCGCCGCTCAGCTGCCGTGGAACTCGGCCCGGACGGCGGCCAGCTCGTCTACGCGCCGCCTCACCGCGTCCGGCTCCTCCGAGGGGATCAGCAGCAGCGCGCGGGTGACCCCGACGGCGCACAGCCGTTCCAGCAGTCGCGGCTCGGGCTTCGCTCCGAAGACCGTGACGGGAATCGTGCCGCGGCCGGCATCGCCCGCACGCGACTGGAGCTCGGCGATGCGTTCGCCGAGGCGCTCCGGAGCGCCGACCTGGATCGGGAACCACTCGTCGCCGTAGGCGATCACGCGTTCCAGCACGTGCTCGCCACCACCGCCGACGAGCACCGGCGGATGCGGCTGCTGGAACGGCTTGGGCCAGGACCAGAGCGGATCGAAGTCGACGTGGCGGCCGTGGTACTCCGGCTCGTCCTCGGTCCAGATCGCCTTCATCGCCTCGATCCGCTCGCGCATGATCGAGAAGCGCCGCGCCGGGTCCGTGCCGTGGTTGCGCATCTCCTCGAGGTTCCAGCCGGCCCCCACCCCGAACAGGAAGCGCCCGCCGGAGAGCCGGTCCAGCGACGCCACCTCCTTCGCGGTCGTGATCGGGTCGCGCTCGACCACGAGGCAGATGCCGGTGCCGAGCCCGATCCGCTCGGTCGCGGCCGCGGCCGCGCTCAGGGCGACGAACGGGTCGTAGGTGTGGAAGTACTCGCGCGGCAGCTCGCCGCCGGCCGGGTAGGGCGTCTCGCGGCTGGCGGGGATGTGCGTGTGCTCGCACACGAAGAAGGACTCGAAGCCGCGCTGCTCGGCCAGCGAGGCCAGCGCCCCCGGGTCGAGCGTGTACTCGGTCGGGAAGGTGACGAGCCCTACGTCCAACGGATCGGCAGCGACTCGACGCCGTAGATGCCGTTGATCGAGCCGAGCAGCGGCTGGGCGTCGAGCTCCAGGCCGGGCATGCGTGCGGGCAGGAACGTCAGCGCCTCCTGCAGCTCGGCCCGCGCGAGGTTCGCGCCAAGGCAGTAGTGGATGCCAGCGCCGAAGGTCAGCGGCTTGGCGTCCCCACGCTCGGCGGTGACGTCGAAGCTGTCGGGATCGCCCTCGACGCCGTCGCGGTTGCCGGTGAAGGCGCAGACCATCACCACGGTGCCCTCGGGGAAGGTGATGTCGCGGTACTCGACCTGCTCGTGCAGCAGCCGCGCGGTGAAGGGCGTGATCGGCTCGTAGCGCAGCGTCTCCTCGACCGCCTGCGGCGCGAGCTCGGGCCGCTCGGCCAGCAGTCGCCACTGGTCGGGGTGCGCGGCGAACAGCCGCAGCGCCTGGGCGAGCTGGGACTGCGTCGTGTCGACCCCGCCCACGAGCACGTTCAGCACGAGGTTCATGCACTCGACGTCGGAGAGCCGGTCACCCTCCTGCTCGGCGGCGATCAGGGTGGAGATGAGGTCGTCGCCAGGGTCGTCGCGGCGGCGCTCGATCAGCGCGCCGGCCCACTCGTAGAACTCGGCGCAAGCCCGCTCGATCGCGTCGCGCTCGCTCATCAGGCTCGGCCCGTCGAACTGGCGCTGGATCAGGTTCGACCACTCGTAGAGCTTGGGCGCGTCCTCCAGCGGCGCGCCCATGACGGTGGCGATCGTCAGCGAGGGATAGGGCTTGCAGAAGGCGCCGACGAACTCGCAGCGCCGCTCGCCGGCCACGGCGTCGAACAGCTGCTCCAGGAACTCGCGCATCACCGGCCGCCAGCGATCGGCCGCGCGCGGCGTGAAGGCGGGGTTGACGAGGTTGCGCAGGCGCCGGTGCTGGTCGCCGTTGACGTGCAGGATGTTGCGCCGCATCTGCTCGAGCAGCGGCCCCTCCTCGACCTCGAACAGCTCGGCGATCTTCATCCCGGGGAAGGTCGCGCTGCGCGTGCGCAGGAAGAACGAGGCGGCCTCGCGGTCGAGCACCGTGAAGCCGACCGGGCCGGTGGCGATCCAGCTCTGCTCGCGCAGCTCGCGCATGCGCGTGTGGAACAGGTCCCCGCGCAGCGAGAGGTCGAACGGGTCGAAGCTGGGCAACTCCAGCTCGGTCACGAGCGTCATGCGTGCGGGAACCGTAACGCCCGGGCGCTAGTCTCGACGAAGGTTCCCATGAGCTTCCTCTTTCGCCACAAGACCGACATGCCCACCGCCGAGGACGCGCTGCCGGGCCGCGACGTCGCAATCCCCGTGCCGGAGCGCCACTTCGTGCTCGGCACGCCGCTGGCGCCGCCGTTCCCCGACGACACCGAGCGGGCCCTGTTCGGCATGGGCTGCTTCTGGGGCGCCGAGCGCGGCTTCTGGCAGGCGCCGGGCATGTTCACCACCGCCGTGGGCTACGCGGGCGGCTTCACGCCGAACCCGACCTACGAGGAGGTCTGCAGCGGGCGCACCGGGCACAACGAGGTCGTGCTGGCCGTGTTCCGCCCGGCCGAGACCTCCTACGAGGAGCTGCTGCGCCTGTTCTGGGAGGGCCACGATCCGACGCAGGGGATGCAGCAGGGCAATGACGTCGGCACCCAGTACCGCTCGGGCATCTACATCTTCGGCGACGCCCAGCGCGAGGCCGCCGAGGCGTCGCGCGAGCGCTACGCGAAGCGGCTGGGCGCGGCCGGCTACGGCGAGGTCACGACCGAGATCGTCGAGGCGCCGCCGTTCTACTACGCCGAGGACTACCACCAGCAGTACCTGGCGAAGAACCCCGGCGGCTACTGCGGGCTCGGCGGCACCGGCGTCTCCTGCCCGGTCGGACTGACCGCCTAAGAGGCTGTCTCGGCCGCCGCGGCGGCGAGGAAGGCGCCCATCAGCTTGAGCCGCGGGTCGGCCTCGGCCGGCCACTGCTCGGGGTCCGCCGGCCACCAGGCGAAGGCGTCGTGCTCGTGGTCGGGTTGGGGCTCGGCGTCGGCGGCCACCGTCGCCAGGCCGACCACCATCACCAGGCCGTCGGGCAAGCCGAGCAGCGCCTCGACCGTCAGCCGCTCCGGCACGAGCTTCCACTCCTCGTCGAGCTCGCGCGCGAGCGTGTGTGCCGGGCTCTCGCCCAGGTCGACCGCGCCACCGGCGCCGAGCGCCCAGCGGCCCGCCCAGCTCGCCACCCACGCCGCCCGCCGCCCGGCGAGCCAGCAGCCGTCGGCGCGGCGCACGGCGCAGAGCGCGGTGAGGCTGTCCTGTCCCGCGCCCTCCACCAGCCGCAGCGCCCAGCGGGAGGGCTGCAGCTCGAGCCGCAACCGGTCGCCGGCGACCTCGTAGCCGGCCAGGCGCGTGGCCATGCCGTCGTGGGAGGGCGAGCCGCGCTCGCGCAGCGCGCTGACCGCGTCGTCGGCCTGGCGCGCGACGTCCGGCGGTGGCTCGTAGTGCTCCTCGCGCCAGCGGACCTCGACCTGGTCGGGCTGCCAGGGACCGCGGGCGAGGATGCCGGGTGCCGCCACTCCAGGCAGCGTATCCGGCGTCAGCCCCCGAGCTGCTCGCGCAGGTCCTGGAGCTCGGTGCGCAGCGAGCCCAGCTCGCGCTCGAGGTGTTCGATGCGCCCGACGAGCTCGGCGGTGGCAATCGCGCTGTCGGACGGTGGTGGCGACGGAGCGGAGACGGAAGGGGTCTCACCGACGCCTTCGCGCTCTGGCGACTCCACCGCTTCCTCCACGGGGGCATCGCCGCCGAGCAGCTGCACGTAGCGCTGCCCGCGCTCGCCCGGCCGCCGCGGTAGCTGCCGCGCCAGCTCCCGCTCGACCAGCCGCTCGAGCGTCCGCTCCAGCTCGTCGCCCCCGAAGTGGTGCAGGCGCTCGCTGCGCTGGTTCAGCTCGCCGGCGGTCTGGGGGCCGCGCAGCAGCAGCACGGCCAGCAGGGCGAGCTCGGCGTCCGACAGCTCGAGCGTCTCGTCGAGCAGGTGGCGGTACTTCATCACCCGGCTGTTGCCCCAGCTCGCGAGGCGCGTCCAGCGACGGCGGCCGAGGCGCTCGAGCGCGCTTCTGATCTCGCGTTCGTCGTAGTCGACCACCGGCTCGCGGTTGGTGGCCTGGTTGCAGGCCAGGCGCAGGGAGTTGAGCGTCAGTGGATAGGCGTCGGGGGTGGTGCGCTGCTTCTCCAGCAGGCACCCGAGCACGCGCAGCTCGACGGCGTCCGGTTCCACGGGCCGCAGCCTACGCGACCGCCGCGGTGGCTCTCCCCACCAGCAGGCGGTAAGCCGCGACGGCGGCCAGCGTGCAGGCGGCGATCGCGATCGCCATCGGCAGCGCCGTGTCGCCGCCGCCCAGTCCCACGAGGGGCGCCGCCACGGCCCCGAACAGGTACTGGCACACGCCCAGCAGGCCGGAGGCGCTGCCAGCGCTGCCGGGATGGCCGGCGAGCGCGAGCGTCGTGGCGCTGGGGAACACGAGGCCGATGCTGGCGACCACGCAGAACAGGCAGACCAGCACGGCGGCGAGCGGGCCGTCGGCCAACGCGACCAGCAACAGTCCCGCCGCCCCCAGCGCCTGCAGCGCCAGGCCGCCGGCGAACACGGTGGCGGGACCGACTCGTTCGACGATCCGCCCGCCGAACCAGCTGGCGGCCATGATCCCCGCGGCGTTGACGCCGAAGGCGAAGCTGAAGCCCTGCTGCGAGACGCCGTAGACGTCCTGCAGCACGAATGGCGAGCCAGCGATGTAGGCGAACATCGCGGCGAAGACGAAGCCGCAGGACAGCACATAGCCGAGGAAGCGCCGGTCGGAGAGCAGCCGCGCGAAGACCCGCAGCGTGGCCGCCAGCCCGCCGCGGTGGCGTAGCGCCAGCGGCAGCGTCTCGCGCAGCGTCGCCGCCGTCCACGCCAGCAGTCCCACGCCGATGCCGGCCAGCGCGAGAAACACCCCGCGCCAGTCGGTCACGTGCAGCAGCGCGGCGCCCGCGATCGGCGCGACGATCGGCGCGACGCCGTTGACGACCAGCACCAGCGCCAGGAAGCGGGCCATCGCCGCCCCCTCGTGCAGGTCGCGCACGACCGCGCGTCCGATCACGATCCCCGCGGCCCCGGCGGCGCCCTGCACGAGCCGCGCGGCGGCGAGCGTCCAGACGTCCGGCGCGGCCGCGCACGCGAGCGAGGCGAGCGCGAAGGCGACGAGGCCGGCCAGCAGCGGCCCTCGGCGGCCGAAGGCATCGCTCAGCGGCCCGGCGATCACCTGGCCGAGCGCGAGCCCGATCAGGCAGGTGGTGAGGGTGAGCTGGGTCGCCGAGGCGGAGGCGCCGAGGTCGGCGCTGAGCTCCGGCAGTCCCGGCAGGTAGGTGTCCAGCGAGATCGGCCCGAACGCCGACAGCGCTCCCAGCAGGAGCACGAGCTGCGCACGAGCGGGCGCCCGCGCCGGCGGCGATTCGCTGGCCAAGGCGCCGAGGCTACCGCCGGCCTGTTTGGCCTCGCCACGGCCGGGCACGAATCGGGAGAGAAGTTCGACGACCGGAGGCAGCGTGACCGAGACCCGCTACTGGACCCAACTGGCGATGGAGCAGTGGACGCCGAGCGATCTCGTGCGCCAGGCCCAGGAGGCCGAGCGCGCGGGCTTCGATGCGCTCAACGTCTCCGACCACTTCCAACCCTGGTGGGAGCCGGGCGAGTCCGGCCACGCCTGGGTCACGCTCGGCGCGATCGGCCAAGCGACCGAGCGCATCCCGCTCGGCACGGGCGTGACGGCACCCGTCTTCCGCCACAACCCGGCGGTCACCGCGCAGGCGTTCATGACGCTCGAGCAGCTCTATCCGGGCCGCGCCTTCCTGGGCATCGGCTCGGGCGAGTCGCTCAACGAGTCGCCCTGCGGGATGGACTGGCCGCCGGTGGGCGAGCAGGTCGAGCGCATGGAGGAGGCGCTGGAGATCATCGGCCGCCTCTTCGACGGCGAGCGGCTCGACTACCAGGGTCGCCACTTCACCACCAAGCAGGCGTACCTGCACACGCGCGCCGAGCGCCGTCCGCCGATCTACGTGTCGGCCTTCGGCCCGCGCGCGGCGGGCGTGGCGGCACGCCTGAGCGACGGGCTCTGGACGCTCGCCGATCCCGAGCAGGCGCCGCAGCTGATCGACGCCTACCGCGGCGCCTGCGACGACGCCGGCAAGCAGCCCGGCGAGATCATCCTGCAGACCGGCTTCTCCTACGCGCAGGACGACGCGGCCGCGCTCGAGGGCGCACGCGTGTGGAAGGCCACCCAGCCACCCGAGTACTACACCGACGACTGGCACGTGCCAGCGGAGATGTACGAGCACGCCGAGCGGGAGGTCTCCGACGAGCAGTTCGCCGAGGCGTACATCGTCTCGGCCGACCCCGGGGTGCACGCGGACCGGATCCGCGAGATCGAGCGCCTCGGCGCTACGATCGTCTGCCTGCAGAACGGCTCCGGCGCCAATCCGCATCGGGCGCTGGAGGTCTACGGCGAGCAGGTGCTGCCGGCGCTGCGCGGCGCGCGCGTGGGCTGAGCTAGGCTCCCCGCATGGGGACGATCACGGGGGAGCGGAGCGTGGAGATCGACGCTCCGATCGAACGCTGCTTCGAGATCGCGGCCGACGTCGAGGGCGCGATCGAATGGCAGGGCTCGCTGCGCGACGTCGAGGTGCTCGAGCGCGACGGGGACCGCCGTGCCGCGCTCGTGGAGACGAAGTCGGACGCGAAGGTGAAGACCGTCAGCGCCGTGCTGCGCTTCAGCTACGAGGAGCCCACCGCGATCCACTGGGTCCAGGAGAAGGGCGACACCAAGTCGCTCACGGGCTCCTGGACGTTCGAGGACCTCGGCGACAGCCGTACCCGCGCCACGTACGCGCTCGAGGCCGATCCGGGTCGCATCCTCGGCATGCTGATCCGCGGCCCGGTCGAGGGCCAGGTGCGCGACTTCCTGCTCGGCGGCGCGGCCGAGGGTCTGAAGCAGCACGCCGAGCGCGGCTAGGCCTTGGCCTTCGCCGGGGCCCTGCCGCCCCGCGTGCGTACCTCGGTGCTCGCGGGCACGGTCCGCCGCTCCCGGAGCGCCGCCGCGCCAACCGCCGCGACCGCCGCCAGCGGCCCGTAGCCCGGAATCACGTAGCGCGCGTCGAAGTACAGGTAGAGCACAGGCGTGAGCAGCGTGGCCGCGGCGATGGCGGCCAGCAGGATCCCGACCGTCAGCTGCGCGCCCCGAGCGAACGGCACGCCGAGCACCGCGAGCAGCAGCAACGCGAGAAAGACGATCCCTTCGACGCGGGTGTGCCGCTCGTAGCCGGTCATCGTGTCGAGCAACCCGCTGCTGGCCTCGGTCGTCACTGTGTCGTACCACTGTGTGACGCTGCTGCTCCGTATTCCCTGGTCAAGGTACGGGTACTCGAAGCGCATTTTTTCGAGCGAGGCGGGGTCGTCCAGGATCAGCGTTTTGACAAAGCCGTCGTAGCTGTAGCCACCGAGATTGGCGTAGTTGGGCGAACTCCAGAAGCGCGTCAGATCGGTCCTGACTCGCTCCGGGTAGCTCGGCCCCGGCAGGGCCTGAGACGGCGTCCCCCAGTTCCCGGTGCGGGTCAGTGCCGGTCCTCCAAAGCCCGTCTCGTGCTTCATCATGACCAGATAGCCGCCGAGCAGCAGCCCTGCCGCCAGCGCGGCCGCGGCTGCCCCCGTCAGCCGCTGGCGCAGATCGCCGCTGGCAACCACGACAAGCCAAACCACCGTGATGACGACGAAGACGAGGCCCATTACACGCACGCACGCGGCGGTCGCAGCTAACAATCCAGCTGCCGCGCTCCAGAGCGCCGACTGTTGCTCGAATGCCAGCACCGCGCAGCAGGTCAGCGCCGCGATCAGGAACGCGAACAGCGACTCTGCCAGCGGCGCGTGCTCGATGAACAGCTGAGGGCCAGCGAGCAGAACGACCGCCGCCGGCAACAGGGCCCAGAACGGAGACGCCACTCGGCGCACGGCCAAGAACCACAGCGCTGCCGTGGCGATCCCAAGCACGTGCTGGACGAGCATTACGAACGAAAGCTGCTCGCTAACCCGATAAAGGGCGCCCAGGAACATGGGATATCCGGCCGGCCACGGATTGCCGCCTTCCTCTGCCGCCCAGACGAACACGTTCGTGTGCGCCCCGATCAGGTAGTAGGAAGAGTCGGAGAACGCGAGGAAGCCGGGGGCCTGCGCTCTCGTCAGCAGAACGCGTAGCACGACGCCCACGAGCACGAGCGCGCCGAGCGCCATCAGCGCGTAGCGATCCTCCTTGAGATTCCGCAAGCGAGCGCTCATCGCATTCAGGTGCAGAATAATAAGAGAAATTCAAAATACAGAGGTCCCCTTCCTGGGTTGGGCGCTCACGGCGCGGTGCCCGCTAAGCTCTTTCTTACGTGAACGTCAACTTCTCTCGTCGCTCCTTCGGCGTCAGCGCCGACCACGAGCACTACAAGTGGTGGGCGCTGTCGTGCACCAGCCTGGGAATGCTGCTGGCGACGATCAACTCCGGGACGCTGATCATCGCCCTGCCGGAAGCTCGAGCGCAGCCTCGGCGTCGGGCTGCTGACGCTCGTCTGGGTGATCCTCGCCTACATGATCTCCTCGACCGTGCTGGTGCTGATGGCCGGCCGGCTGTCCGACCTGTTCGGCCGCAAGCAGGCGTACGTCGCCGGCTTCGTCGTCTTCGCGCTGGCCTCGCTCGGGGCCGGCTTCGCCGGCGACGGCACGCAGCTGATCCTGTGGCGGATCCTGCAGGGGATCGGCGGGGCCTTCCTGTTCGCCAACGCCGCCGCGCTGGTCACCGACGCGTTCCCGCGCGAGCAGCTCGGGATCGCGATGGGGACGAACACGATGGTGGCGGCGATCGGGCTCGTGCTCGGGCCGGTGCTCGGCGGCGCGCTGGTCGAGCTGTCCTGGCACTGGGTGTTCTGGTTCAACGTGCCGCTCGGGCTGGCCGGCGCGCTCTGGGGCTCGTTGATCCTGCGCGAGCTGGCCAAGCGCGACAGCGAGCGCGGCCTCGACGTGCTCGGCACCGCGACCTTCGTCGCCGGCCTGACCGGGCTCGTGCTCGGCATCTCGCGCGGTGGCATCAACGGCTGGAACGACCCGATCGTGATCGGCGGCCTGGTCGCGGCGGTCGTGCTGCTGCCGCTGTTCGTGCTGATCGAGCACCGCGGCCGGGCGCCGATGCTCGACCTGACGATCTTCCAGAACCGGCTGTTCGCGGCGGCCACCGGCGCCGCCTTCATCAACGGGCTGTCGCGCTTCGCGCTGATGTTCGTGTTCGTCTTCTACTACCAGGGCGCCCAGGGCGACGATCCGATCACCGCCGGGATCAAGCTGGCGCCGATGGCACTCGGGATGCTCGTCTCCTCGCCGCTGGCCGGCCTCTGGGCCGACCGCCACGACTCGCGCTCGCTGGCGGCCTGGGGCATGGTCGTGACCGCCGCCGGCCTGGCGTTGATGATGACCTTGGAGGCCGGTAGCCCCTACTGGCAGAGCGGCCTCTGGCTGTGGCTGGTCGGCATCGGCTCGGGCATGTTCAACTCCCCCAACACCGCGGCGATGATGGGCACCGTGCCGCCCGAGCGGCGTGGGATCGCCGCCGGCGCGCGGATGATGCTGCAGAACACCGGCGCCGTGCTGTCGATCGCGTTCGTGATCGCGGTCGTCACCTCGGCGATCCCGAAGGACGTGCTGTTCGCGATCTTCTCCGGGCTGGCGAGCGGGCTCAGCGACGCGCAGCTGGAGCCGTTCATCCACAACATGCACACTGCCCTGCTGGTGCTGGCGCTGGTGTCGCTGGTCGGTGCCGGGGTCTCGATGCTGCGCCCACGTCAGGCCGGGGCGCGCCCGGCCGGCAGACCCGCGCGGGCCGTCGCCGAGGAGGCCGCCTCGTGACCGGATCGCTGCGCATCGGCCAGGTTGCCGAGCTGACGGGCACCACGCCGCGCACGATCCGCTACTACGAGGAGATCGGCCTGCTGCCGACCCCGCCCGAGCGCGAGCCGGGCGCGCATCGGCTCTACGAGCAGGCCGACGTGGAGCGGCTGCAGGAGGTGCTGCGGCTCAAGCGCCTGCTCGGACTGTCGCTGGAGGAGCTGCGCGAGCTCTCGGCCGAGGAGGCCGCGCGCGCGGCGCGCCTGCGGGAGTGGCACAGCGGGGTCGAGGATCCGGTGCGGCGGCGGGAGATCCTCGAGGAGGGGCTGGGATACGTGGACCTCCAGCTCAGCCTGCTGCGCCGGCGACGAGATGAGCTGGACGGGCTGGAGCGGGAGATCGTGGCGAAGCGCAGGAGATTGCGGTCGCGGCTGCGCGAGCTTCAGGGGGACGCCGTCAGCCACTCCCGCAGCCGCTCGTAGACCGCCGGGTGATTGAGCAGCGCGAGGTGGTGCGTGCCGCCGAGCTCGAAGCCGTCCTCGGCGCGGAACGGGATGCGGCGCGTGCGGCTGCGACCGGACGCGCTCGCCCCCAGCACGAGCGCGTCGCCGAGCAGCCGGCCGAGCGGGTGGCGCGGGCTGCGCGTGATCGTGGCGGCGACGAAGCAGTGCGTCGCGCCTTCCAGCAACGGCACCTCCTTCAGCGCCGCCGCTCGCAGGGCGTCGGCATCGCGGTCGCGCCAGTCCTCGTCGACGAGCGAGCCGTGGCGCAGGTCGCGGATGCCGCCGCTGCGCCGGCGCAGGAAGCCCCCGAAGGAGCGCGTCTCGGGCAGCAGGTCCAGGGCGGCGTTCATCAGGTGCACGCCCTGGGCCAGCGGAGCGCCCATGTGCGGCGAGCCGAGCGAGACCACGTGACGCACGCGACCGACCCAAGCGGCCCCCTCCTCGCTGCCCAGATGGCAGGCGCTGCGCGCGACCAGCCCACCCATGGAGTGACCGACGAAAGCGACCTGCTCGACCTCGACCGGCCAGCTCTCCACGACCTGCTCCAGCACGTCCGCCAGCGCGCGGCCGTTCTCGGAGACGTGGCGGCCGCTGTTGTAGCGGACGTCGACGGGAGTCAGGCCGAGATCGCGAGCGAGACGGCTGGCGTAGGTCTCCCCCCGCTCGCCGGCGCCGAGGCGCCAGGCGAACTCCGTCTCCATCAGGCCGTGGAGGAAGACGACGATCCGCGGGGACGCCGCCGGGTAGGCCCGCGCGAGCGAGGCGGGAGCGGGCTCGACGGCGCACCCGTCCACCCGCACGGCGAGCGGCTCCTGCAGCTCGCTGCCCTGGCGCTCGAGCTCGTCGCCGATCAGCCCGTTGACGACCGCCAGCATCCCGGCGCCGAGTGGGGTGGTCGAGAGCTGCGTGCCGCGCGCTCGGCTGGACACCAGCCGAGCGGCTCCGTGGCCCGCAAGCCGGAAGCCACCGCGTAGGCCGCCGTAGACACCGGCGCTGACCGCGTCGTGGAGCGCACGCGCCGGAGCGGCGCCCGGGCCCGAAGCGCCGAACGCACGCGCGGCGAGCGCCTGGTGCATGCCGGCGATTCCGCCGACGGCACGACCGAGCTCGTCGAATGCGAGCTGGGTGGCCGCTCGCGGCTCGTCCCTGCGGCGCGCTGGAGGGAGTGGGCTACCAGCCGCTGAACTGCGCACGTTGCACGCGCGTGAGCGCTGCGTCCACGCGCTGGGCGGCGGCGAGCATGTCCTTCTCGGCGCCTGTGATCGCGACCTCGTAGACCGGCCGTTCATCGGCGTCGGCCAACTCCCACTGCTCCGCGAGGCGGCCGATCAGCTCGCGCGCCTCGGCCCGATCGGCGAGCGCCTGCTTGAACTCGGCCCGCTCCCGCTCGATCAGCTCCATCGTCTCTCGGCCCATGCGGGACGTATACCCCGCCCGTCGGTCGTTTCATGCCTGGCGAGCCCATTTCTTTCGCAAGGAGCGGTGCAAATACGCACGAGCCGACGGAAGTTGGCGCTTTTTACATCCTAAACGTGTCATTATGCGTGGAAGACCTGTCCGCGGCCGGCCTCGCGGCGTACCATTCACCAAGGCTCGTGAGTGATGCTCCACTCAACATCGACCGCGACACGTGGCGACGCCTGAACGCCGACAAGCGCCGGCTGCTGCGTACGACCGGGCTCTCGGTGGAGGAGAAGCTGTTGC
Source organism: uncultured Thermoleophilaceae bacterium (assembly GCA_963734165.1). Taxonomy (GTDB): domain Bacteria; phylum Actinomycetota; class Thermoleophilia; order Solirubrobacterales; family Thermoleophilaceae; genus JACVRW01. Next base: position 86,616 of record CAVTFZ010000002.1, read on the forward strand.
GAGGACAGCGGCTCTCCGCCCAAGCCGCGGCCTTCCGTCGCTCGATCGTCCGAGATGAGCCGCAGCCCGGTCGACCCTGACCTAGCGGGTGTCACCGCGGCCTTCCTCCACGCGAACGCGAGCTTCGTCGTCATCGGCGGCTTCGCCGTGATCGCCAACGACTACGTGCGCGCGACCGAGGACATCGACCTGCTGATCCCCGACGACCCCGCCAACGACGCCGCGATCGATCGCGCCCTAGCCACGCTCGGGGCCACCTGGACCGACGGCGACCGACCGTACGAGCCGGGCGGCATCGCCGGTCGCGACCACAGCCGGCTGTGGACCGAGCACGGCCTGATCGACCTGCTGCGCGAGGGCGCGTCGCCGCTCGACTTCGCCACCGTTCGCGACCACGCCCTACGCAGCGATCTCGGCGACGGCGAGTTCCGCGTCGCCGGGCTGGCGAGCCTGGTTGCCTTCAAGCGCCTCGCCGGCCGGCCTCGCGACCGCTCCGACCTCGCCGAGCTCGAGGCGATCCATGGTCAGCTCCCGGTGGAGCCGGTCCCGGGCCTGGACACCTGACCCGCTGCCTCGAGTCCAGTCCGGCGGTCAGACGCACGGCCTCCAGTCGTAGGCCGCTCCACCCGCTCCAGCCCAGCCGCTCGCGCCAGCCGCTCGAGCGCTCGCTCGAAGCTCTCCTCCAGCGCCGCCGACGCGCGCACGCCGCGGCTCGCGGTGGAAGCGCCAGCACGCGCAGCACGCCCGCCTTGCGGTCGGACTTGAGGTCGACCCGGCCGACGAGCCGGTCGCCGCGCAGCAGCGGCAGCACGTAGTAGCCGTAGACCCGCTGGGGCGCCGGCTTGTAGATCTCCATCACGTGGGTCGAAGCCGAAGACGCGCTCGGCGAACGGGCGGTCCCAGAGCAGGTTGTCGAACGGGCGACAGCAGCGTCGCGCCGGGCGACACCGACTCGGCCAGCGGCAGCTCGGCCGGGCACGAGCACGGGCGGCCCGCCGTCGTCGACCGCCAGCCGCCGCAGCAGCGCCCTCCGCCACGAGCGCCTCGACGTGCGGGCGCACGGTGGCGGTCCGGCCCGGCAGCCGGTAGTGCTCGGCGATGCCGCGACTCGGTCAGCGCGCCGCGCGCCCGCACCGCGCGCAGCACGAGCGCGCGCATCGCCTCGTCGTCGCTCGGCTCGGGCGCCTCGAGCACCGCGCGCGGGATCACCCGCTCGGTCAGGTCGTAGAGGCGCTGGAAGCCCTGGCGGCCGGCGATCGCCAGGTCGCCGCGGTCCCAGAGCGAGTCGAGCACCCGCTTGGCCGGCTTCCAGTTCCACATCCCGCCCGCCGCCGCTCGCCCTCGAAGTGGCGCGAGCCGAGCGGGCCGCGCGCGCGGATCTCCGTCCAGCACGTGCTCGGCCACCTCGGGGTGCTCGCCCAGCGCGCGCTCGTGGCTGTTCCAGTGCCCGCGCCCGCGCATGCGCCAGCGAAAGAGCGGGAAGTCCTCGACCGGCAGCAGGCACGCCTCGTGCGCCCAGTACTCGAACACCCGCCCCTGGCCCGAGCAGCTTCGACACGCTGCCCTGCGGGTACACGCCCACGCGCGAGGCGAGCACGATCCGATGGCTGCGCTCGACGGTCGAGATCGAGTCGAGCTGCACGCACGACAGCCGCCGGATCGCCCGCCTCCACGTCGGCCGCGCGGCGCGCGGCGAAGGCGCGTCGACGAAGCCCTGATGGGCGACGACGTGGCGGCGCAGCGCGGCGAGGGAGATGCTCGACTCGGGCACGACGGTCCGGCAGGCTAACCCGCCGGCTCGACCAGCCGGTACTCCTCCGGGCGCAGCCGCCGCGTCGCGCGCGGCGTACTCGAGCATGAAGCCGGGCCAGTTGTTGACGATCCGGCCGTCGCCCTCGACGCGGTACCAGCTGCGACAGCCCGTCCAGACCGAGTGGCGCAACCGCTCCTGGATGCGCGCGTCCGAGGCCGCCTGCACCTCGGGGCGGACGTCGAGCGCGGCCCTGCCCGCGCGGGCGCGCCGCAGCGCCTGGGCGACGTAGCGGGCCTGGGCCTCGATCATCACGACGATCGAGCCGAAGCCGAGGTTCGTGTTCGGCCCGTAGATCATCGAACATGTTCGGGAAGCCGGCGACGGCGATCCCGAGGTGCGCGCGCGCGCCGCCCCGCCACACCTGCTGCAGCTCTTGCCCGCCGACGCCCGTCGACGCGCATCGGCAGCACGAACTCGTCGGCCTGGAAGCCGGTGCCGTAGACGATGCAGTCGACCTCGCGCTCGTGGCCGTCGGCGGTCACCGGCCCGCGCGCGCCGATGCGCTCGACGCGCTCGGTGATCAGCTCGACGTTCGCGCGCTGCAGCGCCGGCAGCCAGTAGGAGGAGAAGAGGATGCGCTTGCAGCCGAAGGGGTAGTCGGGCCAGGCCTTGCGCCGCAGCTCGGGATCCTCGACCTGGCGGCGCATGAACGTCGCCGACCACGTGCGCAGCAGCCAGCGCAGCGGCGGGAAGCGCGTCTGGCCGAGGATGCCGAGCTCCATGAAGGTCCGCAGCGCGGTGCGGCGCACGGTCTGCGCGCCGGGAACGTGGCGAATCAGCGCCCGCGCCCAGCCCGGGTAGGTGGGGTTGCGGCGGGGCAGCAGCCAGGGCGCCGAGCGCTGGTAGACGTCCACGCGCGCGGCCTGCTCGGCCACCAGCGGCACGAACTGGATCGCGCTCGCGCCGGTGCCGATCACGGCCACGCGCTTGCCGCGCAGGTCGTAGCCGTGGTCCCACTCGGCGGAGTGGAAGCTGTGACCGGAGAACCGCTCGCGGCCGGGCAGCGCCGGCCAGCGCGGCTTGCTGAGCTGGCCGCAGGCGATCACGAGCGCGTCGGCGTCGTGGCACTCGCCGGCGGCGGTCTCCAGCTCCCAGCGTGCCTTGGGCTCGTCGAAGCGGGCGCGGACGATCTCGGTGCCCGCACGGATGCGCCCGGCGAGGCCGTGCTTGTCCACGGTGTCGCGCAGGTAGCCGAGGATCTCCGGTTGCGACGAGCAGGGCTGGGTCCAGTCGCGTGCGCTGGTCGTAGGAGAACGAGTAGAGGTAGGAGGGCACGTCGCAGGCCGCGCCGGGGTAGGTGTTCTCGCGCCAGACCCCACCGGGACCGTCGCCGCGCTCGTAGAGGGTCGAAGTCCCCGATCCCGGCGCGCTGGAGCTCGATCGCGGTCGCGATGCCGGAGAAGCCCGCGCCGACGATCGCCACCTTCATGCGACCGGCACCCGTCCCCGGATCAGGTCGGCGGCGCGCTCGGCGATCATGATCGTCGGCGCGTTCGTGTTGCCCCCGGGGATCAGCGGCATCACCGAGGCGTCGATCACGCGCAGGCCCTCGAGGCCGCGCACGCGCAGCTGCGGGTCGACCACCGCCCGCTCGTCGTCGCCGGCGCCCATGCGGCAGGTGCCGGCCGGGTGGTAGATCAGCTCGACGCGCTCGCGCAGCGCGTCCTCGAGCTGCTCGCGCGTCTCGACCTCGGCGCCCGGCTTCAGCTCCCGGATCGCCGTCGAGCAGAGCGGCTCGGTCGCCACGATCTCCCGCGCCAGCTCCATCCCCGCCAGCATCGACTCGACGTCCTCGGGCTCGGCGAGCGTGTTGGTGAGGATGCGCGGCTTGGCGTCGGGGTTGGCCGAGCGCAGCCAGACACGGCCGCGGCTCTTCGGCGACACGCAGCGTCGGCCCGATCGTGAAGGCGTGCCCGTCGAACTCCTCCTCGCCGTGCTTCTCGAAGTAGACGCGCGCCGGCGTGGAGCTGGATGTCCGCGGCCGGCAGGCCGGGCCGCGTGCGCACGAAGGCGACCGCCTCGGCGGCGGTCGAGGTCAGCGGGCCGGAGCGTCGCAGCAGCCACTCGGCCAGCGTGCTTGGGCTTGTCGGCGCCGTAGAGCGTGTTCGTGTCGCGGACCTCCCAGAGCACGGTGAGGAACGGGTGGTCCTGGAGGTTCTCCCCGACGCCGGGCAGGTCGTGGCGCACGTCGATGCCGACCTCGCGCAGGTGCTCGGCCGGGCCGATGCCGGAGAGCAGCAGCAGCTGCGGCGAGCCGATCGCGCCGGCGGCCAGCAGCAGCTCGCGGTCGGCACGCACGCGCTGCTCACGCCCGCGCCGGTCGCGGTAGCGGACACCGGTGGCACGCTCGCCGTCGAGCTCGATCGCGAGCGCCTGGGCATGCGGGATCACCGTCAGGTTCGAGCGCTTGGCGGCGGGATGCAGGTAGGCGTCGGCCGCGCTCCAGCGGCGGCCGTTCCTCTGGGTGACCTGGAACATCGTGGCCCCGTCCTGCTCGGGCCCGTTGTAGTCGGCGATGCGCGGGATGCCGGCCGCCTCGGCGGCCCGCAGGAACGCCGCGCACAGCGGTCGCGGCGAGCGCTGCTCGGTCACGTTCAGCGGTCCGCCCGTGCCGTGGAACTCCGACGCGCCGCGCTCGTTGTGCTCGGCGCGCATGAAGTAGGGCAGCACGTTCTCCCAACCCCAGCCGTCGGCGCCCTGCGCCGCCCACTGGTCGTAGTCGAGCGGGCGGCCGCGCACGTACAGCATCGCGTTCATGGAGCTCGAGCCGCCGAGGCTCTTGCCGCGCGGAACGTACAGCGAGCGGCCGTCGCAGTGCGGCTCGGGCTCGGTCGCGTAGTCCCAGTCGAGCTTGGTGTGGAACTGGTTCGGGAAGGCGGCGGGGATCTTGACGTTGAGGCTGCGGTCCCTGCCACCGGCCTCGAGCAGCAGGACGCGTGCCGATGGATCCTCGCTCAGCCGGCCCGCCAGCACGCAGCCCGCGGAACCCGCCCCGACGATCACGTAGTCGAACTCCCTCATGCGCCCATCCTCGCGCATCGGGCTTGCGGTCGGGCTAGTCGCGCACGTCCAGGACGACCTTGCCGACCGCCCCGCGTGCGTCGATCAGCTCGAGCGCCTCGGCGGCGCGCTCGAACGGGAAGCGCGCGCCGACGATCGGCCGCACGAAGCCCGCTTCGATCAGCCGCTCCAGCTCGGCGCCGTGCTCGCGATTGACCTCGGGCTTGCCCATCGCGTACGCGCCCCAGCCGGCGCCGATCACCTCGACGTTGTTGAGCAGCAACCGGTTGACGCGCACCTCGGGGATCGAACCGCCGGTGAAGCCGACGACGACCACCCGCCCGCCCTCGCGCAGCGAGCGCAGGCTGTCGGTGAAGCGGTCCCCGCCGACGGGATCGAGCACCAGGTCGACCCCGCCGAGCTGCTTGACCTGGTCCTTCCAGGAACCGTCGCTGCGCACTACCTCGTCCGCGCCGGCCTCGTGTGCCACGCGCTCCTTGTCGTCGCTCGAGACGACCGCGACCGTCTGGGCGCCGAGCCCCTTCGCCACCTGCAGTGCCGCGGTGCCGACGCCGCCCGCGGCGCCGTGCACAAGCACGCGCTCGCCCTCGCGCAGGCGTCCGCGGCGCTGGAGCGCGAACAGGGCGGTGTGGTAGTTGAGGATCAGCGCGGCGCCCTGGGCGAAGTCCAGCTCCTCGCCCAGCGGAAAGGTGAGGAACTCCGGCGCGACCGCCACCTCGGCGAAGCCGCCCAGCCCGCAGAAGGCGGCCACCCGGTCGCCCGGTCTGACGTGTGCGTCCTCGGGCGCGCTGCGCACGACCCCGCCGACCTCGCTGCCGGGCACGAACGGCAGCGGCGGCTTGAGCTGGTACTCGCCGCGCGTCTGCAGCACCTCGGGGAAGGAGACGCCAGCGGCGTGCACGTCCACGACCACGCCGCGGCCGGGCGTGAGCGGATGGACCGCCTCCGGCTCCGGCACGTCCATCGACTGGAGGGCATCCGCCGGACCGCTGAGCTCGGTGATCTGCAGGGCGCGCATCCGGCTTGGCACCCTATCGGCCTCGCTAACGTCAACGGTCGCCCATGAGCACCCCGGAACGAGCCCGTGCCTACGCTCGCGTGATCGAGCATCTCGACGACCTCGCCGCGGGCAAGCTCCACGCCGACGAGCAGGCCGTCGTGCGCGAGGCCGCCGACAGCCTGCTGTTCGCCAGCGACCTGCGCGCGGATCCGGATGCCGAGCGCGCCCTGCTCGAGCTCTACGAGCTGACCGACCGCATGGTCGACGCCGACCGGCTCACGCTCGAGCGGGCGGGCCGCCTAGTGCGCGAGGTCGAGGCCTGCGGGCCGGCCGCCGCGGCCTAGCGGCGCCTGCGAGGACAGGGCCTCAGCGGGGACAGGCGTCCTCGACCGAGCGGGCACGGGGATCGCCGTACGCCATGAAGATCTCGGTCCCGTCGTACATCGTCGCGCACGGCTTCCCGCCCTTGCCGGCGGACTTGGTGTACAGGGCCACCACGTCCGGCAGGTACCCGCCCTGCGTGGGTGCCGCGGCGAGCTCGGCGATCAGCGCGTACGCTCTCAGGCCCTCGTAGTTGAAGGTGAGCTTGCTCGCGTCCACCATGTCCCACTGGACTTGGCGCACCCCTCTTGCCCGCAGCTCGCGCAGCTTGCTCAAGAGGTCGTCGCTCTGGACGGGAGCGCCGTGCGCGTAGCCGTCGTCCTCGTAGAGGGAGAACGACCGCGCCAGCACCGCCGAGCCCTTGTTCGCGCCCGGCAGCGCCACTCTGACGTGGTGCCCGCTCGAGAAGCTGGCGCCGAGCATGTTCACGCTCGCCACGAGCGCCAGCAGCGAGCCGGCGACCAGGCGGCCGTTCCGGGGCAGTGTGAGGATCCAGCCGCTGCCCAGCACCGCGACGTAGACCAGCAGCGGCAGGATGTAGCGCACGTCGTGCGGCAGCTGCCAGGTGACGCCCAGGTAGCCGACGAAGCCGCCTACCAGCACCTCGAGCGTGAGCGGATGCCGCGAGGTCCGGCGCAGCACGCGCACGGCGGTCAGCGCGAAGCCGACGATCGCGAACACCATCAGCGGCGTGAGGTACTGGTAGTTGAACCCGGTCCACACGAACCACATGGCGTTGTCGATGCTGAAGCGCGGGGGGTTCAGCCCGGGCAGCACGTTGGTGGGGGTGATGAACGCTCCGGCGTTGTAGATGCTGCGCAGGTCCTCGAGATGCTGCAGGTACCAGGGACCCGCGACGACCCCGATGACGGCGACGAAGGCGAGCAGCCCCTGCCAGCGGCGCCAGCCGCCGCGGGCCAGCATCACCAGCACGACGCCCGCGACGAAGACGACGAAGCTGATCTTGGTCAGCAGGCCCAATCCGACCGCGAGTCCCGCGAGCGCCGAATATCTCGTGTCCTCGAAGGCCTTCGAGGCGAGCAGCAGCCACACCGAGAGCGCCGCCATCGAGGCCTGCGGCGGGTCGAGCATGAACAGGTGGAACTGCCCGACCACCATCGGCGTGCCGAGCGCGAACAGGACCGCCAGCAGCCCCGCCCGCGCGTCCTCGAAGGCCAGGCGCCCGGTCTGGTAGGCGCCCAGCGCAAGCAACGGGACGAAGACGAGGTTCTGCGAGATCACCGGTCCCTCGACCCCGCGGCCGAAGATCGGCGTCACGACCGCGGCGACGACGTGGACCAGCGGCGGATATGGCCACGCGTCCATCGTGAGCAGCACGCCATAGTCGCCCCTGCTCAGAGCGTCGTAGTACTGCAGCGCGAACTCCGTGTGCCGGCCGGGATCCCACTGCGGGAGTCGCAGGTCTTGCGTCACCCACCAGATCGAGATCGCGATGAACGTGAGCGTGAACGCGACCGCGCCGACGGCGGGCCACGATGCCTGCAGCGACCCTATGTTCAGCTGCGGCGACTCCCGTCTCGCGGCCCGCGTCGCGCCGCCGTTCTTGCTCGACGCAGGCGCGGCCGGTCTGCGAGCGGCTCTGGCGGGACCTCTGCCTCTGGACCGGGTGGGCGCTCCGCCCCGCGCGGTCTTGCTCATGGCATGGCAATGGCAGTAGAGGCCATGAGTGCTCAGGATAGATCAGAATCAACAATAAATCCTCACTAATGCTTGGCTGGCCTCAGGCTGGATTTGGGCGGCCCCTTGCTCTGCAACAGTCCGTCCTACCGATGACGGCCCACGCCGATCGTTACGTCCCCGCCGCGGGGCGCCGGGGATTGACCCGCTCCTACGACCGCGTGCTGGCCGTCACCATGCGCGAGCGCCGCTGGCGCCCGGCGCTCGTCGCCGCGGTACTCGAGGACCTGCCGCCCGGTGGAGTGGTCGCGGACGTCGGCAGCGGCACCGGCAGCCTGGCGATCGCCCTCGCCGAAGCACGTGGCGACGTCGACGTCGTGGCCATCGACGGCGACCCCGAGGCCCGGGCGATCGCGCGCGAGAAGCACGGCGCCGCGCGCGTGCGCTGGCGCGCCGGGCTTGCCCAGCAGCTGCCTCTGGAGGAAGCGAGCGTCGATCGGGTCGCGATGTCGCTGCTGCTGCACCACCTGTCCCCGGATGGCAAGCGCGAGGCGCTGCGCGAGGCCCGACGGGTGCTGCGTCCCGGCGGACGGCTGCACGTCGCCGACTGGGGACGGCCGGGCGGTCCGGGACTGCGACTGGCGTTCTTCGCACTGCAGCTGATCGACGGCTTCGCAAACACGCGCGACCACGCCGCCGGGCGCCTGCCGGATTATCTGGCCGACGCCGACTTCACCGACGTACGGCGCGAGGCGCGGGTGCGAACCGGCTGGGGAACGCTGGAGCTGCTGCGCGCCCACTACCGTACGCCGCGGCCATGACCCCCGACGCACAGCCGAACGCCCAGCGGCAGCGCAAGCGGACGCTGTGGCTGTTCGCCGCCTCCACCGTGGTCGCGCTGGTGGTCGTGGGCGTGGCGATCGCGCTCAGCCAGGGCGGCGACGACTCGGACACGGGCAAGAGCAAGGCCAAGGCCGCGCCGCTGTTCGAGGGCATCCCGCAGCAGGGGCCGCGGCTGGGCAAGCCGGACGCGCCGCTGCGGATGGTGGAGTTCATCGACCTGCAGTGCCCGTTCTGCGCGCAGTACTCGCGCGAGATCCTGCCGACGCTCGTCAAGCGCTACGTGCGCAGCGGCCGGCTCTCGATCGAGCTGCGGCCGCTGGCCTTCCTCGGCGACGACTCGGTGCGCGGGGCCAAGGCAGTCGCCTCGGCCGCCGCGCGGAACCGCGCCTGGCAGTTCAGCGAGCTCTTCTACGCCAACCAGGGCGCCGAGAACAGCGGCTACGCGACGGACGGGTTCGTGCGCAAGATCGCGCGTGGGGCGGGCGTCTCGTCCCAGCAGGCGGTCGCGGCCGCCAACTCGCCGGTCACCCCGCCGTTGCTGATGCTCGCCGCCCGCGAGGGACAGCGCTATCGCATCGACTCGACGCCGTCGTTCCTGCTCGCCCCGCGCGGGCAACCCCTGAAGCAGCTGCCCGTCTCGAACCTGACGCTCGACGAGTTCACTGGCCCGATCGACTCCGCGCTGAGGCAGTGAGCGCGTCCCGCCTGCGAGTGGCGGCCATCGTGGTGGCGCTCGTCGGCATCGGCATCAGCGGTTATCTCACCTACGTGCACTACGCAGGCATCGAGCCGATCTGCGCCGCCTCGGGCGGCTGCGAGAAGGTGCAGAGCTCGAAGTACGCGGAGCTGGCGGGCATCCCGGTCGCGCTGCTGGGCCTGATCGGCTACGTCACGATCCTGGCCGCCACGCTCGTCCGCGGCGAGCTGGCGCGCATGGCGGCGAGCTCGCTCTCGATCGCCGGGCTCGGCTTCAGCATCTACCTCACCTACCTCGAGCTGTTCGAGATCGAGGCGATCTGCCAGTGGTGCGTCGCCAGCGCGATCGCGATGACGCTGCTGACGATCCTCACCGTGCTGCGGGCCGTGCAGGGGCTGGCGTCGTCAGAGGTCCCAGCGCAGCTGGACCGGTAGCCGCTCCACGATCGAGCGCAGCCGCAGCTGCGACAGGCCGCGACCGCGCGGGAGCACGAAGCCGACGCTCAGCAGGCGCGGGCTGGTGGGGTCGTCGACCTCGAGCGTGCGCACCGGCAGGCGGAAGGCCTCGCCGATCCGGGCGCCGCCGCCGTCGACGGCGGCGAAGCGCAGCACCTGCGTGTCAAGCCGATCGGGGCCGCGGTCGTCGAGCCGCAGGTCGACCTGCAGCTGGCGCTGGCCTCGGGGGGTCGGGATCGCGTCGTTGCGGCGCGCGCCGGTGACCAGCACGGGTGTGATCGTCGTGCGCACGCGCCGCTCGCGGCCGGCGAGCGCATAGCTGCCGGCGACCTGGCGCGGCGGCGCGACGCCCACCGGGTCGCTCGTGCCGCCCTTCGCTCCCCCACCGCAGCCAGCGGCCGCGACCAGCGCCACCAGGGTCGCGGCGGCGAGGCACGCACAGGCTGGGCAACGGTCGAGCATGGCGGGAGCGGGAAGGTAGCCGAGGGATCACCTGATCGGGACCTCCACACGCGCGGTGTAGGCGTCGAAGTCCGACACCCGCGCGCTCAGCTGCAGCCGCCAGTCGCCCGGCGGGGCGAAGGCGGCACGGCGGACGACGTAGTGGCCGGCCGGCCGGCTCGGCGTTCAGCGTCAGCGGGCCGATGCGCCGCTCGGGCAGGCGGGCGGTGAGCGTGAGCTCCTTGACGCGCTCGTACTGGCGGCCGCTGCGCCGGTCGAACAGGTAGAGGTGGAGCTCGTTGGCGCCGGCGCGCGCGGGGTCGACGGTCAGCTCGACACGCGCCGGTCCGAGCGTCTCGCTGGTCGAGAACGGACCGCTGGCTCCCGTCGCCGGCGCGTAGGACACCAGCGCCGCGGTGACGCCGAGCACGGCGACCATCAGCACGGCCTCGGCGCGCAGCGATCGGCGCAGCTCGACACCGGCGCGCCCCGGGGGCTCGCCGGCCGCGTCGAGCGCCGACAGCCGCGGGCGGACGCGCTGGCGGTTCCAGGCACCGAGCGCGATCAGGCAGGCCAGCAGCCCGATCTTGATCAGGATCGCGCGGCCAAACGCCGTGTCGAGCAGATCCGAGAACGCCTCGAGCTGGACGATCGCCTGCAGCGTGCCGCTCGCGACGAGACCCGCCACGGCGGCGAGCGCCAACGTCGAGAAGCGCACGACCGCTTCGGTGAGCAGCCCCGTGCGGGCGAGGGGGTCCAGTGGGCGGGTGGCGGTCGGCAGGGCGGTGAGCAGCGACGCGACGCCTCCCACCCAGACCGCCATGCAGACTACGTGCAGCGCGTTGGCCGGCACGAGCAGCCAGGTCGGGTCGGTGGTCGCCGCGTGACCCGCCAGCGCTGGGGTCAGGCAGAGGAAGGCGAGCAGCAGCGCGAGCGTCGCAGCGGACGCGCGCGGCGCGGTCGGCGAGGGCGCGAGCCCGGTCGCGCCGAGCGACGCAGGTCGCAGCACGGGCACGCGCAGGCGCGTCGCGGGCACCGCCAGCAGGCAGCCGACGGCGAGCCAGGCCAGCAGCCGCAGCCCCCAGACGGTGCCGAAGTGGGTCTCGAGCACGTCGTCGACCACCGCGGGATCGAGCGCCTGCCAGAAGGCGGTGCCGCCCGCCACCGCGCCCTGGAAGACGATCCCCAGCGCGGACGTCACGATGCCGAGCGCCACCGCCCCGAGCGTCAGCTGCTGCACGCGCCGGGCGAACGCCTCGCTGGCGCGACGCCAGCTCTGGTCCGCGCCCGCTCGAGCGCGCAGCGCCGGGTGCCAGACGGCCGCCACGAACACGATCCCCCCGGCGGCGAGCGCCAGCGCCACGTAGGCGAGCGCGCGCACGATCCCGAAGCCGACCTTCGTGACGGGGCCGGCGTCGCCCGCGTCGATCAGCTGGTCGACCGTCTCCGCGGGAGCCCCGCCCTTGCCGACGGTGAACGTGAAGCCGCCGGAGACCGGGTGCGAATCGGCCGAGACCACCCGGTAGGTCGCGGTGTAGGTGCCGTCGCCGAGCCCTCCGCGCAGGCCGACCTCGACCTCGTTGCCATGCCCGCTCGGATGCCCGGTGCCGCCACGATCGACCCGCTTGCCCTGCTGGTCGTAGACCTGGACGGCTCCGAAGGCCGCCTCGACGGACTCGCCGAAGCGGAGCGTCACCTGCTCAGGCGCGCGCTGCAGCTGTGCCCCTCGACCGGGCGAGCTGCCCTCGAGCACGGCATGGGCGAAGGCCGCCTGGGGCATCGCCAGCACGATCAGCAGACTCAGAACAGCGATGCGGAGACGGCTCGTCACGCCCCCTCTTTCGCGACCTTCGGCGCGGTCGCACGCACGACACACGGCACGAGACCTCCTCGGCTCGAACGAACGCCCGCACCGAAGTCTCTTGCCGGAGCGAGCGCCTAGCGGACCGAGACGGCGGGCGGCGGGCGCACGGCCAGCGACTCGGCGATCAGCCGTCCGCCACGCACGATCGTCCGCACGACGCGCAGCCAGGCCCACGGCACGCGCGCCGAGCACAGCCGAGCCCGGCGAGGTCGCCTCGACGCCGCCTGCACGATCCGCTCCTCGCCCAGGTAGTGCCCCGTCAACAGCGGGAGCGCCAGCACCAGCACCGGCGCGGCGAACGCCAGCAGCTCCTCGAAGCCGGCCGTCGCGCCCACCAGCAGCACCGCTGAGGACAGCAGTGCTGAGACGACAAGCAGGCGCTGCTCGCGCGCGACCATTACGCCGGAGAGTAGCCCGAGCGTGCCTGGAGCTCCTTCAGTCGACGAGCCGCGTCATCGTTCGCGGCGGAGCAGGCTCTCGATGAACTCCTCGTCGAGAGCGGCGGGCTCGGTGGTCGCGACGAAGTCGGTCAGCACCTCGGCGAAGCGCTGGGGGTCGTCGTTGAAGGGGAAGTGGCCGGCGTCGGGGAAGACCTCGAGGCGGCTGTGGGGCATCAGCTCATGGGCCTGGTGTCCGTGCTCGACCGGGATGATCGGGTCGCAGCCGCCCCAGATCAGCAGGGTGGGCACGCCCTCGGAGAGATAGAGGCGGTCGCGCGCGTCGACGCGCTGCCCGGCGGGGTCGATGACCGAGCGGGCGGTGTGGACGAACGCGCGGCGTGCGTCGGCGTCGCCGAGCGACTCGAGCCCCTCGGCGATCCCGCGGACGTTCGCGCTCGGCTCGAGGCCGAGCCGACCGAGCACCCGCCCCAGCGCGAACCCGGCCGCGCGTAGGGGCTGGCCGAACAGCAGGGGCAGCACGTACTCGGCGCCAGGCAGCGTCGCGGCTCGCAGCCAGATGCTGACCTCGTTGCCCAGGCCGCCGCTGTCGACCAGCACCAGCCGCTCCAGCCGCTCCGGGAACTGGTAGGCGAACTGCATCGCGATCCCGCCTCCCAGCGAATGCCCGACGAGCGTCGCGCGCGACACGCCGAGCACCGCCAGCAGGTCGCGGATGCCGCTGGCGTAGGCCCCCAGCGAGTAGTCCCCACGCGGCTTGGCCGACCCGCCGTGACCGAGCAGGTCCGGAGCGATGACGGTGTGCTGCTTGGCCAGCTCGGGCAGCACGGCGTTCCAGGTGCGCGAGCTGGACGTGATCCCGTGGACCAGCACCACACGGGCCCCTCACCCATCCTGCGGTAGGTGACCGGATGCCCGTGAAGCTCGACCTGCTCCGCCTTCAAATCCCTGTGCACAGCCGCCATCGCACCGATCCCTCCTCAGGCTTCGAGCACGGCGGCGAGGCCCTGGCCGACGCCGATGCAGAGCGCGGCGAGGCCGTAGCCGCCGCCGCGCGCGTGCAGCTCGTGGGCGAGGCGGCCGACGATGCGGGCGCCGGAGGCGCCCAGCGGGTGACCGATGGCGATCGCGCCGCCGCGCACGTTGACCTTCTCGGGATCGAGCTCGGGCCAGTCGCGCAGGCAGGCCAGCGACTGCGAGGCGAACGCCTCGTTGAGCTCGACGCAGGTCGAGGTCCTCCCAGCCGATCCCCGCCCGCCGCAGCGCGATGTTCGCGGCCTCGACGGGGCCGATGCCGAACACGTCGGGATCGACGCCATGGGCGCCGCGCGAGACGATCCGGGCGAGCGGGTCGCGACCGAGTCGCTGCGCGGCGGCCTCGTCGCCGAGCAGCAGCATCGCGGCGCCGTCGTTGAGCGGCGAGGAGTTGCCGGCGCTGACGCGTGCCGCCCTCGACGAACGCCGGCTTGAGCTTGGCCAGCTTCTCCAGCGAGGTGTCGGCGCGGATGCCCTCGTCGCGCTCGAGCTCGACCCCCGGCACCGGGCACGGTCTCGCGCGCGTAGATGCCCTCGTCCCAGGCCCGCGCGGCGAGCTGGTGCGAGCGCAGCGCGAACGCGTCCTGCTCCTCACGCGAGATCGCGTACATGTCGGCGAGCTTCTCGGCGCTCTCGCCCAGGGAGATCGTCCAGCGCTCGGGCATCTGCCGGGTTGACCATGCGCCAGCCGAGCGTCGTCGAGTGCAGCTGCTGGTGGGTCGCCGGGAACGGCCGCTCGGGCTTGAGCAGCACCCACGGCGCGCGGCTCATCGACTCCACCCCGCCCGCCACGACCAGCGACGCGTCGCCGGTCTCGATCGTCCGCGCAGCCTGGATCGCCGCCTCCAGCGACGAGCCGCAGAGCCGGTTGACCGTCACGCCCGGCACGCTGGTCGGCAGGCCGGCCAGCAGCACCGCCATGCGGGCGACGTCGCGGTTGTCCTCGCCGGCGCCGTTGGCGTCGCCGAGCAGCACGTCGTCGATCGACGCGGGATCGAGGTCGGGCGTGCGGTCGAGCAGGCCTCTGAGCGCGTACGCCGCCAGGTCGTCCGGGCGCACCCCGGACAGTGCGCCGCCGAAACGGCCGAACGGCGTGCGCACCGCATCGAGGACGTAGGCGGCGCTCACCGCCTGAACGCTATCTGAGCCCGGGTGGCTACGGACCGTACTGCTGATCCGCGGGCCGCCAGGTCACGCCCTGGCCCGACGCCAGCCGGTAGTCGTCGTGCGCCGCATCCATGAACGGCGGCGAGCACTTGGTGGTGAAGCCAGTCAGCGGATAGCTGGCGCGGCTGCCCGTGTCGCAGGTGATGTTGTTCGAGGCGGCGTAGTTGCCGAACACGCCCGGGGAATCGGAGTAGAGCTTGTGGAGCACGGAGTCGGTCACCGAGGCCGAGCCGAAGGGGGCGTTGCGCAGCGTGAACAGGCCGTCCCAGACGGTGTTGTGCGAGCCGCGGAAGCTTCCGATCGGTCCCCAGACCTGGAACGGCGCCGGCTGGCCACAGCCGGGATCGCCGTCGCACGGCTCCGAGTTGCGCACGAACAGGTTGTCGTCCGCGATCACGGAATCGATCGAGGAGGCCTGGTCCTTGACGAAGAAGCCCTGGCAGCGGTTGTCGTGCAGGTAGTTGCGGCGGTAGACCAGATGGTCGCCGACCCAGACCGCCTGCAGGCAATCGGAGTGGGCTCCGTTCTCGCGCACGTTGGTGAACTCGTTGCCCTCGATCAGCGCACCGAAGGCATCGGCGTCCGGGCCGTCGTGATAGCGGTTGAGCCGGATCGCGTCCTCGCCGAACGGCCCCACGAACCTGTTGCCCCGAATCGTCACGTCGTCGACCGTGGTGGTCGACGTCGGACCTGCCTCGACGCCGAAGTAGCCGCCGGTGATGCGGTTGAACTGCACGGTGGCGTGAGCGGAGCCGGGCATCACGCTGACCTCGCCGGTCACGTTGAAGCCCTCGAGCGTGATGTTGGTGCCGCCGATCTGCGCGCCGGCGATCGTCGCCGCGCCCGAGCTGGCGGGCTGGGCGACCACCTCACCGGCCTTGGCGCCGCCGAGCGTCAGCTTGCCGTAGCTGCCGTTGGCCAGGCAGACGACCGCCCCCGGAGCGGCGGCGCTGACCGCCGACTGCATCGCGGCGACGCTGGTCACCGTCTGCGAGCAGGGACGCACGGTCCGCCGCTGCGCACCGGGCGCGGGCGGCTGGATGCTGCCACCCGGGCCGGGGCCCCGCCGGGACCGCCACCGGGAGCACCCCCGAGGGCGCGCTTGCGCGGCTTGCACTTCCAGACCTTGCGATAGACGACCCTGCCGTGCCGGCGCACGACCTTGCCGCGCTTGGTCCGCTGCTTGACCTTCTTCAGCGTGCAGCGCTTGGTCGGACAGAGGCGGACCTTGCGATAGACGACCCTGCCATGCCGGCGCACGACCTTGCCGTTGCGACGCAGCTTGGCCTTCACGACCCGGCACGAGCTCTTCTTCTTCGCCTTCGCCGCTGCGGCAGCGGAGCTACCGGCGGGCGCGGCGACGGCGAGGTCGGTCGAAACGGCCACGCCGGCCGTCAGGACGATCAGTGTCAGGACGCAGGCGCGCCGGCGCACGCCGGCCAAGGCGAAAGGCATCCGGCGAGGGTAGCCAGCAGTCGAGACGACTAACGGTCGGGCAGCCCATTCGGTAGCGAGCTGTCCGCACGTAGCGGGCTTGTTGAGCGCTAGAGGATCTCCAGCACCCGCTCGACCGGGCGGGCGAGCACCGCGCGGTCGCCGTTGACGACGATCGGCCGCTGCAGCAGCTCGGGGCGCTCCACCATCGCGGCGACGATCGCCTCGTCGTCACCGCGATCGGCGAGCTCCTGCGCACCGGGCTCGCGCAGGCGCAGCGCGTCGCGGGGACGCAGGTCCGCCTTGGCGAGCAGAGCGCGCAACTCGGGCTCGGCCAGCCCCTCGACGTGGTACTCCACGCGCTCGAAGTCGATGCCGTGCTCGGCCAGCAGCTCCGCCAGCTTGCGACAGGTCGTGCAGGTGCGCTTCTCGTAGACCGTGATGCCCATGGGCGCGGAGTATCGCGTCAGCGCGCGCGCAGCACCGCCCGCGCGCCCTTGGCCGGGACGAAGGTGATCGCGCGCCGGGCCATCCGCTCGGGCTTCGGGTCGGGCGCCTCGAGCTCGAAGCGCTCCACGATCGTGCGCAGCACCGTCCGCAGCTCGAAGGTCGCGAAGGCGGCGCCGAGGCAGCGGCGCACACCGCCGCCGAAGGGCACCCACGCGTACCCCGACGGCTGCCCCTGCTCGAAGCGCTCGGGCCGGAACGCCTGCGGGTCCGGGTAGAGATCCAGCCGGTGCTGGACCAGCCACGCCGACGCCCCGAGCGTCCAGCCCGCCGGCACCGTAAAGCGGCCGACCTCGGCCGGCGCGGTCAGCTTGCGCAGCGCCGAGTACGTCAGCACCGGCCGCGCGCGCTGGGACTCCTTGATCACGCAGTCGAGGTAGTCCTCGTCCCCCTCGTCGAGCGAGTGGCGCAGCCGCGCGAACGCCGCCGGCGTGCGCATCAGCCGCTCGAAGGTCCACGCCAGCTGCGAGGCGGTGGTCTCGTGCCCGGCCACCAGCAGCGTGACCAGCTCGTCGCGCAACTGCACGTCGGTCATCCCCTGCCCGTCCTCGTCGTGCGCCTGCAACAGCAGCGAGAGCACGTCACTGCGCTCGGCCAGGTCCGGCGCGTCGCGCCGCTCGCGGATCTCGGCGAAGATCAGCTCGTCGGTCCGCTGGCGCGCGGCCAGG
Organism: uncultured Thermoleophilaceae bacterium; assembly: GCA_963734165.1. Classification (GTDB taxonomy): domain Bacteria; phylum Actinomycetota; class Thermoleophilia; order Solirubrobacterales; family Thermoleophilaceae; genus JACVRW01. Next base: position 103,978 of record CAVTFZ010000002.1, read on the forward strand.
AAGGAACCCCAGGGGCTGCGCGGGCCGAGGTCGCGCTGGAGGCGACGCATCATGAGCAGCCGCACGCCCTTCTGCAGCATCTCCAGCAGGGAGGCCTCGAGCGCACGCAGACGGGCCTCGTCGGTGACGCCGAACACCGCCCTGCAGATGATGCGCAGCGTGATCGCCTGCATCGACGGGTGCAGCGCGAACGGCTCGCCGAGCGGCCAGCGTGCGATCTGCTCCTCGGCGACCTCGCGCATCAGGTCCCCGTACACGCGCATGCGCTCGCCATGGAAGGAGGGCAGCATCAGCTTGCGCTGCTGCATGTGGTCGACCTCGTCGAGCAGCAGCACCGAGTTCAACCCGACCAGCGGCTCCAGCACCATGTTGCCCTCGCCGGCGTGGATCAACGTCGGGTCGGCGGTGAAGATGCGCTTGATCTCGGCCGGGTCGGCGACGACCACCAGCCGCTTGAACGGCCACGCGATCTTGAGCGTGAAGACGTCTCCGTAGCGGCGCTGGCACCACGCCAGCTGCCGCTGCTCGGCCCACAGCATCGTCAGGCCATGGACGACGGAGGGGCCGGGAGGGCCTGGCGGCGCGCTCGACCTTCCCGCGGGCGCGACCGGTTGAAGTGCCTTCGAGGTTGCGGTTGCAGACGCTGCCATGGCCGATCTCCTCGTCTAGCCGATATGCCAGTCCAACATATCAGCGCAACCGTTGTTGACAACGGGGCAGCGCGGATATATCTCTCGGGACCTATGCAGCTGTCGCCCACGGCGTACGTGATCCTCGGAATGCTGCGCTTGGGCGCCCGCTCGGGCTACGACATCAAGCGCTGGGTCGAGGTCTCCACGCGCTTCTTCTTCACGATCTCCCAGGCCCAGATCTATCCGACGCTCGCCCAGCTCGAGCAGCTCGGGCTGATCGAGGGCCGCTCCGAGCCGACCGGCAAGCGCCAGCGACGCGTCTACGACCCCACGCCCGCCGGCGAGGCCGCGATGCGCGACTGGCTGACCAACGGCCAGCCGCTCGGCTTCGAGGTCCGCGACGTCGCGATGCTGAAGCTGTTCTTCGCGGGCGCGCTCGAGGGCGACGACGCCACGGAGCTGGTGCGCGCGGTCGGGCGGCGCAGCCAGGGCGAGCTCGAGCGGCTCCGCCGCGAGAGCGAGCCGGCGGCACGCGAGTCCCACGAGCAGGGCGATCCCTTTCCGCTGCTGACGCTGCGCATGGGGCTGGCGGTGCACGAGACGCTGGTCGAGTTCAGCCAGCAGGTCGAGCAAGAGCTGGCCAAGGGCTGAGCTCAGCCGACCGCGAGCTCGATCCCCGGGTCCACTCCGCGCGCCGCGGCGATCGAGCCGAGCAGGGCCGACCGCAGCAGCTCGCGCAGCTGCTCGCGCTCCAGGTCCCGCTGCTCGAGCCAGCGCAGCACGACGCCCTCGACGAAGAAGATCCAGCCGCGCACCGCAGCCTCCAGCGCCGGCGAGCGTGGCGCGGCGCGGCGCCCCCACGCCGTCAGACCGGCGAGCACGTCCGCGACGCGCTGCTCGCGCCCCGCTTCGAGCGCGGCCCGGATGTCCGGATCCCCGCCGCCGCGCGTGCGGAAGATCGTCCGGTAGGCCGCCGCGTGCTCCTCGACGTAGACGAGGAAGGCGTCGAGGCTCACGTCGAGCTGCTCCAGCGGCGGCAGCGAGGGGTCGGGGGCGGTCAGGGCGGTGAGCTCGTCGTCGGCCTCGCGCAGGACGGCCAGCACGAAGTCCTTCTTGGTCGGGAAGTAGTGGTAGAGCAGGCCCTTGGAGACCCCGGCGGCCTGGGCGATCTCGTCGATCGAGACCTCGTCGTAGGAACGCTGGCCGAGCAGGTCGACGCCCGTGCGCAGCAGCTGCTCGCGGCGCTCGTCGGTCTTCATGCGGCAGCGCCGGAGGAGCGTCACGGCCGTCCACGCTAGTCCCTGTTGACCACAGATTCAATAGCTGCTTCAATGCCCGAGCTATTGAACTGACGGTCAACAGCGCACGAGCCTGACGCGCAGGGAGAACGATGAAACTCGCCCCTCAACTCGCCCGCGCACGGATCGCGATCGGCGTGGGAGCGCTGCTCGCCCCGCGCACGACCTCGCGCCTGTTCGGCTTCCCTGCAAACCACGACAACGGCACGGCCCGCGCCATGGGCCGGTTGTTCGGCGTGCGCGAGCTCGTGCTCGGCGCGCTGGTCCTGCGCCTGCACGAGGACCCGCGGGTCGCGCGCACGATCTTCGGTCTCAACGCCTGCGTCGACGCCGGCGACGCCGCCTCGATGGGGATCGCGCTGGTCCACCGCGACGGCATCGACCGCGCCGCGCTGATGACCCTGGTGGTGGCGCTGGGCGCCGCAGCGGCCTGGACCAACCTGGCCCAGACGCGGGACGAACTGCCCGCATGACCGTGGCGGGCGCCCTCCCGCCCGGCCCGCGCCAGCCGCGACCGCTGGTCGCGACCCGCTTCATGCTGCAGCCGACGCGCTTCCTCGACGACTGCGAGCGGCGCTTCGGCGACACCTTCACGATCGAGCTGACGACCGACCGCACGGTCGTGATCACCTCCGATCCGGCGACGATCAAGCGGGTCTTCACCGGCGCCCCGGAGCAGCTGCTCGCCGGCGTGGCCAACGTCGTGCTGCGACCGCTGCTGGGCCCGCGCTCGGTGCTGCTGCTCGACGGGCCGGAGCACCTGCGCCAGCGCCGGCTGATGCTGCCGCCGTTCCATGGCGAGCGCATGCGCCACTACGGGGACGTGATGGCCGCGGTCGCCGAGCGCCACGTCGAGAGCTGGCCCGTGGGCTCGCGCTTCCCGGCCCAGCCGTCGATGCAGGCGATCACGCTCGAGGTGATCCTGCGCGCGGTCTTCGGCGTCGAGGACGAGCGGCGGCTGCAGCAACTCGCCGCCCCGCTGCGCACGCTGCTCGACGCGACCTCCAACCAGCTGCGGCTGATGCTGCTGCAGCTGACCAGCTCGGAGCGCGGGCCGCGCAGCCCCTGGGGTCGCTTCCGCGCGCTGATTGCGCCTGCCGACAAGCTCGTCTACGAGGAGATCCGCGCCCGCCGCGCCGAGCCCGGCGAGCGCGACGACATCCTCTCGCTGCTGCTCGCCGCCCGCGACGAGGAGGGGCAGCCGCTGACTGACGACGAGCTGCGCGACGAGCTGATGACGCTGCTGCTCGCCGGGCACGAGACCACGGCGACCGCGCTCAGCTGGACGCTCGAGCGGATCGTCCGCCACCCCGACGTGCTCGCGCGCCTGGTCGACGAGCAGCGCGAGGGCGGGGACGAGTACCTCGACGCCGTGATCAAGGAGACGCTGCGCCTGCGCCCGGTCGTGCCGGCGGTCGCCCGCTTCCTGACCGCACCGTTCGAGGTCAAGGGCCACGTGCTCCCGGCGGGCGTACACGTCGCGCCCTCGATCTACCTGCTGCACCGCCGCGCCGACCTCTACCCGGACCCGACCGCCTTCCGCCCCGAGCGCTTCCTCGAGCGCCCCGCCGGCACCTACGAGTGGATCCCCTTCGGCGGCGGCATCCGCCGCTGCCTCGGCGCCAGCTTCGCGCTGTTCGAGATGAAGGTCGTGCTCTCGACCATCCTCGCGCGCGCGAGCCTCGCGCCCGCCCAGTCGGCGGCCGAGCGCGTCAGGCGCCGGGCGATCACCTTCACGCCCGCCCGTGGCGGACGCATCCTCGTCGAGCAGCTGGCGGCGTAGACGCGCTCAGGCGAGCGCGCTCACCTGCTCGCAGACGATCAGCCGCGAGTCCGCGAGCGCGGCGTCGCGGTGACGGTGCACCTGCAGGTAGTCGGGGTCGGTCGCCATCTTGAGGAACGCCTTGCGCGAGGGGTACTCGACCATCAGCACCATGTCCCACTCGCGCGCCTCGGGGCCGATGAAGGTCTCCTGCGCCGCGGCGGCGAGCAGCAGGCGGCCGCCGACCCGCTCGAGGAACGGCGTCACGCCCTCGCCATAGCGGGCATAGGCCTCGGCGCCGCTGACGCCCGCGTCGATACCGTCGGCCTCGTCCTTGAAGCGCAGCAGGTTGAGCATCACGACGGGGTCGTCGGAGTCGGAGCCGACGAGCCGTTCGAGCTGCTCGGGAGTGGGCACGACGGTTGCCATCCAGCGCTCCTCTCGGTCGGGGAGCGCAGCGTACTGCTCGTCGTCTCGCTCAGGACGAGGCGCGCGGCTTGAGGTAGCGGATCCAGACGATGCCTGTGAGCGTCTGGCCGTCGAGCGAGCCGGTGGACGCCGGGTTGTCGGGGCTGTTGAAGATCCCGCCCCAGACGGCCACCTGGCCACCCTTCACGACCCGCACGCAGATCCGCGTTCCCCCCGTCGTGCGGGCGACCTCTCTGACGGGTATCTCGACCAGCTTCGCCCTCCAACCCGCCGGTTGGATCCCACGAGTCACGAGCTTGCCTCGACGCGAGGCGGTCAGCGCCAGCCGGGGACCAGGGCCGTTGACCGCTTGCAACCCGAGCTGGACCGCCCCAGTGCCCCGAGGCACGCGCTCGCGCACCTGGCAGACGCTCGCGCCTCCCCCGTCGGTCTGGCCAAGCACGGTGATCCCATCGAGGGGACGTCTGTCGAGGAAGCGCGTCGGTCTGGCCGGGCGGGTGTCAGCACCCGTGTTGGTGCGCTTCGCCTGCTGCTCCTGCGCCTGTCCGGAGTCACCGCAGGCTGCGAGTCCGAGCACGCCAGCGGCGAGGACGACAGTCGTTGCACAATGAGCACTGCGCATTCAAGAATTCTTAGGCGTTGACCGTAACGGTCAGCTAAATCACAGTACGCGCCTCAGCGCAGCGTGCGGGCGATCACCAAGCGCTGGATCTCGTTCGTGCCCTCGTAGATCTGCGTCAGCTTCGCGTCCCGCATCATGCGCTCGACCGGATAGTCGTTGACGTAGCCGTTGCCGCCGAGCACCTGCACGGCCTCGACGGTCACGTCCATCGCGGCGTCCGAGCAGAACAGCTTCGCCATCGCCGAGTACTTGCCCAGGTCGGGCTCGTGTGCGTCGGCCTTGGCGGCCGCGCGGTAGAGCAGCTCGCGGCCGGCGGCGGTGCGGGTCTCCATGTCGGCGAGCTTGAACTGGATCGCCTGCAGCTGGTTGATCGGCTTGCCGAACGCCTGGCGCTCGCCCGCGTAGGCGACCGCCACGTCGGTCGCGCCCTGCGCGATCCCCAGCGCCTGGGCAGCGATGCCGAGGCGGGAGTGGTCGAGCGTGCGCATCGCGATCTTGAAGCCCTCGCCCTCGGCGCCGACGAGGTTCTCGGCCGGCACGACGGCGTCCTCGAACAGCAGCTGCCCGGTCGGGGAGCCACGCATGCCCATCTTGTGCTCGAGCCGGCCGACCTGGAAGCCGGGCGCGTCGGCCTCCACCACGAAGCAGGAGATCCCATGCCTGCCGGCGCTGGAGTCGGTCACCGCGAACACCGTGTACGCGTCGGCCACGCCGGCGTTGGTGATCCAGTTCTTGACCCCGTTGAGCTTCCACACGTCGCCATCGCGATTCGCGGTCGTGCGCATCGCGCCCGGGTCCGAGCCGGCGTCGGGCTCCGACAGGCCGAAGGCCGCCATCCACTCGCCGCTGGCGAAGCGCGGCAGCACGCGCGCCTTCAGCTCGTCGCTGCCGGCGAGCTTCACAGGCAGCGCGCCGAGGTCCTGGACCGCCAGCATCAGCGAGGACGAGGCGCACACGCGTGCGATCTCCTCGATCGCCACGCATAGCATCAGCGCACCCGTGCCGGTCCCGCCGTGCTCGCTGTCGAATGGCAGGCCGAAGAGGTCGTGCTCGGCGAACAGGTCGCGGACGTCGGTCGGGTACTCGCCGGTGGCGTCGATCTCCGTCGCGCGCAGTGCCACGCGCTCCTGGGCGATCTGGCGGATCACCGCGCGGAAGTCGAGCTGGTCCCGGGTCAGGGCGTACTGGGTGTCTACGTCGGTCACGTCGCTCACGAGGGCACCAGCCTGCCATACCGGCCGACTCCGCGGGGTCGGGCCGGCATGGAGCTCCCTGAGGTGACGCGAGCTGATGACCGACGCCGAGCGCTGGTACCGCGAGCGCTACGCCGCGACCCCCGAGCGGGACGCGCTCTTCACCACCTACTCCGGCGAGCCGGTCGAGCCGCTGTACACCGAGGAGCGACCTGCCGGAGGCCGACCAGATCGGCCTGCCGGGCGAGTACCCCTACACGCGCGGGGTCTACCCGTCGATGTACCGCGGCCGGCTGTGGACGATGCGCCAGTTCGCCGGCTTCGGCACCGCCGAGGAGACCAACGAGCGCTTCCGCTACCTGCTCGACCACGGCCAGACCGGCCTCTCCACGGCCTTCGACATGCCGTCGCTGATGGGCCACGACTCCGACCACCCGCGCTCGCTCGGCGAGGTCGGCCGCGAGGGCGTCGCGATCGACACGCTCGACGACATGCAGACCCTGTTCGCCGGCATCGACGTCGGCGAGGTCTCGACCTCGATGACGATCAACGCCCCGGCCGCGGTGATGCTGGCCTTCTACGTCGTCGCCGCCGAGCGCGACGGCGTCCCGCCCGAGCGGCTGGCGGGCACGATCCAGACTGACATCCTCAAGGAGTACATCGCCCAGAAGGAGTGGTGCTTCCCGATCGACCCGGCGATGCGGCTGATCACCGACATGGTCGAGTTCTGCACCGAGCGGATGCCACGCTGGCACCCGATCTCGATCTCCGGCTACCACATCCGCGAGGCCGGCTCGACCGCCGCGCAGGAGCTCGCGTTCACGCTCAAGGACGGCTTCACCTACGTCGAGCACGCGCTCGACCGCGGCCTCGACGTGGATGCCTTCGCTCCCCGTCTGTCGTTCTTCTTCAACGCGCACATCGACTTCTTCGAGGAGATCGCCAAGTACCGCGCCGCGCGCCGGATCTGGGCGCGCGAGCTGCGCGAGACCTACGGCGCCAAGGACGAGCGCTCGCTGCTGATGCGCTTCCACAGCCAGACCGCCGGCGTCTCGCTGACCGCCCAGCAGCCGCTTAACAACATCGTGCGCACCACCACCGAGGCGCTGTCGGCGGTGCTCGGCGGCACCCAGTCGCTGCACACCAACTAGCTTCGACGAGGCGCTCGCGCTGCCGACCGAGGAGGCCGTGCGCGTCGCCCTGCGCACGCAGCAGATCATCGCCCACGAGACCGGCGTCACCTCCACGATCGACCCGCTCGGCGGCTCCTACTTCGTCGAGGCGCTGACCGATCGCCTGGAGGCGCTCGCCTACGAGTACTTCGCCAAGATCGACGAGCTCGGCGGCATGGTCGAGGCGGTCAAGCAGAACTATCCCCAGCGCGAGATCGCCGACGCCTCCTTCCAGCTGCAGGAGGAGATCGAGTCGGGCAAGCGGCTGATCGTCGGCGTCAACAGCTACCGGCAGGCCGACGACTCCGCGCCCGAGATCCTGCACATCCCAGCGGAGCTCGAGCGCAAGCAGATCGGTCGCGTCGAGGCCGTCCGCGCCGCGCGCGGCGCCGCCGCCGTCGAGGCCGCCCTCGCCGACCTGCGCGACGCCGCCGCCGGAGAGCGCAACCTGATGGACCCGCTGCTCGACTGCGCCCGCGCCCACGTCAGCGAGGGCGAGATCGTCGAGGCGCTGCAGGCGGTCTTCGGCACCTACACCGAGACGCCGGTCTTCTGACGGACGGTCGGTCCGCGCCGCCGGTCCCCATCGATCCCGGCAAGCTCGTCAGCCGCTCGATCGCGCTGCCGAGCGGCGAGCTGCGCGTGCTGCAACCCGAGGAGGCCGCCGAGCTGCCGGACTCGGCGCCGATCGAGTGGGCGCCGATCGCGCCGTACTGGTCGGTCCTCTGGCGCAGCGGCTTGGCGCTCGCGCGCGAGCTCGACGGCATGGAGCTGCGCGGCCTGCGCGTCGTCGAGCTGGGATGCGGGCTCGCCCTGCCGAGCCTCGCCGCCGCACGCGCGGGCGCCGACGCGCTCGCCACCGACCGCTGCGCCGAGGCGCTGGCGCTCGTCGAGCGCAACGCGCAGGCCAACGGCGTGCGCGTCGAGACGGCGACGGTCGACTGGGCAGCGCCCGGCGACCTCGTCGAGCGAGCGCCCTTCGACCTCGTGCTCGCGGCCGACGTCCTCTACGAGCAGACCAGCGTCGCCCCGCTGCTCTCGCTCCTGCCCCGCCTCGCACCGACGGCCTGGCTGGCCACCCCCGACCGTCCCGCGGCCCGTGACTTCATCGATCAGGCACGCCCGGTCGAGACGCGGATCCGCGACGTGATCCAGGTCCACCGGCTGCAGCTCGGCTGAGCCCGAGCCGTCCGCCGCCCCCTATACGGTTCATCCACTCACACAACAAAACGGCCCCGGCGCGGGTGCAACCGCCCGGGGCCCGGCACAGGAGGAGTGAACTCCCATGCTCACGCAGCGTAACCCGGGCCACACGCCCGACGATCCCACCCAGCTCAAGCAAGCCCTGCTCGGCCTGCTCGTGCACGACCACCAGGGCCTCTGGTCCATGACAGAGCTCGACCGAGCCCTGCACCCCTCCAGCGACACCCCACCAGGGCTCGAGCCCAACCGCGCCAGCGTCGAGGACGCCCTCGAAGACCTCTACACCGCCGGCCTGGCCCACCGCATCAGCCAGTTCGCCTGCGCCACCCGCGCCGCCCACCAAGCCAATTGCCTCACGGCCTAAACCCCGGAGTGTGGGCCGTCTAACTCGCGCATACCGCGAACAAAACGGCCCACACCCCATAGAGACACCGAGTGTGGGCTACAAAACTCGCGCATACCGCGAGGAAAGTAGCCCACACTCCGGCAGGCGCCCGCCATGTAGGCCGCAAAGTCGCGCATACCGCGACAACGCAGCCCACACCCGCCAGGCGCCCGCCATGTGGGCGAAACGCCACCAACAACCCGACCCGCCCCCCTCTCCGCCGCCGTAAACGACAAAGCCCACGCACACCACAACAGCCACAGCCACAGCCACAGCCCACGCCAGCGGCGCAACCAGACCGCAGCCGCGAAGATGGCCCGATGGCCGACTTCGCTCCCTTCGACGCCCGCGGCTACCGGACCGTGGACGTGCGCAGCGGCTACGCGCAGTGGGCCGCGACCTACGAGGAGACCGTCGAGGACGCGATGGACCTGGAGCTGCTGGACGCGCTGCAGGTGCCCTGGGCAGGCGCCGAACGGGCGGCCGATCTCGGCTGCGGCACCGGCCGCACGGGCGCGTGGCTGCGCGAGCGCGGCGTGCGCTCGATCGACGGCGTCGACCTCACGCCCGAGATGCTCGAGCGAGCCGCCGCTCGCGGCGTCTACGACCGCCTGGTCGAGGCCGCCGTGACCGCCACGACGCTCCCGTCAGACGATTACGACCTCATCGTCACCTGCCTCATCGACGAGCACCTACCCACCCTCGAGCCGCTCTACGCCGAGGCCACCCGTCTCGCCCGCCCCGACGCCACCTACGTCCTCCTCGGCTTCCACCCCCAGTTCATCATGGCCTCCGGCATGCCCACCCACTTCGACGGTCCCGACGGAGAGCCCGTGGCGATCGAGACCCACGTCCACCTGCTCAGCGACCACGTCAACGCCGCCACGGCCGCCGGCTGGCAACTGACCGAGCTGCGCGAGCGCACGGTCGACGACGCCTGGCTGAAACGCAAGTCGAAATGGGCGCCGCTGCGCGGTCAGCCGATCGCCTTCGCGACCAGCTGGCATAGAGCATGTGGGGACTAGCGCTGATGGTCGTGCCCGGCGGCTTTACACAATCTATGAAGCGCTTGTCAGTATCGGCACACTATCTCTTCTTGTGTCCGGCGTAATCGGATACGTTCCTGTCAGTGTACCTATATATGAACCTATAGGAAACAGACCACATGTGCTTATATTAGTCAATGTAAGCGTAAACGAGGACGATCCGCCAAAGGAAATGACTGCGAAAGATCTTCCGCTACTGCTGTATTGAGCAGGAAATGACTGTCCTGCATCAAGAGTCACCCGACATGAACTACCAGGAGGCATTGTGAACGTGAATGCGCACGAAGTCGTGGCAGTTACCGTGCCTGCGCCCGCTGCAGTTTTCAGATTCAGGTACCACGGCATGTTTGAACCCACCACACAAGTGATGTGATCTCTGTCGACGGGTCCATTACCTAATCCCGTTCTCATAGAGCAGTCATCAGCCATACCACCGTCACCGAATGACAGGCTCGTGATCCGGATCCGTGTATGTGTCGTGCTCACATACCCTGACAGGACATTCGTTCTGCAGGTGATAGTCGCTACCAGCACACCGCCGACAGTCTCGATTTTCAAGACTGCATTGGTCGACCGTGCTGTGAACAGTGATCTTGTGCTCGCAGAGGGTGTGACAAAAGGTGCCACCGCTCCTCCGCCTATCGCCGTACCAGTTGAGCCTGTCAAGGTTGGTGTTGCAAATGCCGGCGACCCCACGACCGCTCCCACCGACCCTATAACCATGATCGACAGCAAGCCGCGTCTCAAGAATGCCATTAGCGAGCTCCTTCCTAAGGGTTTAGGCAAGGATATGCTCTTAGACAAGAAGCATCAAGTGATGCAGAAAATATATGTAATCTCCGGTCGCGACCGCCTGACCCCTGGAAGCCGAGTCTCGAGGAGGCTACAGCGACGCGCCGTGGGCGCGCACGAGGTCCTCGAGGCCGGCCTTGTCGTGGCGCTCGCCCTCGGTCAGGCGCTTGATCACGAGCATGCAGGCGAGGCCGAACTCACCGCCGGGGAAGCGGCGGGGGCGAGTGCCGGCGATCGCGACGCTCCAGTCGGGGATGCGGCCGCGGTCCAGCTCCGCGCCGGTCTCGACGTCGATCACGGGGATGGTCGGTCCGACGATCGCGCCGGCGCCGACCACCGCGCCGCGGCCCACGCGCGCGCCCTCGACGAGGATCGCGCGGCTGCCGATCAGCGCCTCGTCCTCGACCACGACCGGCGCGGCCTGGGGCGGTTCGAGCACGCCGCCGAGTCCCACGCCGCCCGAGACGTGCACGTTCTCGCCGACCTGCGCGCACGAGCCGACGGTCGCCCAGGTGTCGATCAGCGTCCCGCTGCCGACGAACGCGCCGACGTTCACGAAGCTCGGCATCAGGATCGCGCCCGGCGCGACGTGCGAGCCGTAGCGCACGACCGCGCCTGGGACCACGCGCACGCCGGGGAAGTCCCGCTTGAGCGGGATGCGGTCGGCATAGATCAGCGGCCCGGCCTCGGTCTGCTCGATCTCGCAGACCCGGAACAGCAGCAGCAGCGCCTTGCGCAGCCACTCGTGTATGACCACCCCGCCGTCAGCGTCGATCTCGGCCACGCGCAGCTCGCCGCGGTCGATCAGGTCGACGGCGGCCAGCACCTGCTCGCGCGCCTCGAGATCCCCCTTGGACAGCTCGTAGCGACGCGACCACAGCTCCTCGATCTGCGTCTGCAGCTCGTGCGTCGTGCCGATGCGCTCGGCGACGAGTGTGGTGCTCACTGAGCACTTCTTTGAGTCGACAGATTGAAACCCACCGCTGAGCTACCGTAGAGTGCGCAGCACGGTGGGTCAAGGTCAGCTGCACGCCATCGCGAGCCCTCGACAGCTCGCCGACCGCCTCGCCGCGCGGACGCTCGCGCTCGTCGACATCCGCTCCGAATCCCATGCCGAGCAACAGGCGACCGCACACGTGCTCGCGACGCTGCGAGCAGGCGGCATCCCGGCGCGCGACGCCGGCGACTCCTGTGTGCTCGCGGGGGTGACCAAGCGCGGCGAGCGGCCGCTGGTGCTGCTCGCCGGCCACCTCGACACCGTCCCCGCGCAGGGCAACTGGCCCGGGCGCCGGACGGACGAGCGCGTCGAGGGCCTCGGCGCCAGCGACATGAAGAGCGGCGTCGCGGTGATGCTGGAGCTGGCGCTCGCACAGCCGTCGACGAACGTCGACGTCGGCTACGTCTTCTTCGGCCGCGAGGAGGTGCCGGCCGCCGAAGGGGCCCTGCGCCCGCTGCTCGCGCGCGAGCCCGGCCTGCGAACGGCGGACCTGGCGATCGTGCTCGAGCCGACCGCCAACGCCGTCCACGCCGGCTGCCTGGGCAACATCAACGCCTGCTGGACCTTCAGCGGACGCAGCGGCCACTCGGCCCGCCCCTGGCTGGCCGACAACGCGATCGAGCGCGCCGCCCGCGGCGTGCTGGAGCTGAGCGCGATCGAGCCCGAGGACGTCGAGCTCGACGGCCTGCGCTACCGCCAGGTCGTCTCCGTCACGACGATCGAGGCCGGCGTCGCGCGCAACGTGATCCCCGGCAGGGCGCAAGCCGACGTCAACTTCCGCTACTCGCCCGCGCTGACCCCGGACGAGGCCGAGCAGCTGCTGCGCGGCTGGTGCGAGCCGCATGGCGAGCTCGAGCTGCTGTCGAGCTCCCGCGGCGTGCGACCGCCGCTGCGCAACCCCCTCGTCGCCGCGCTGGCCGAGGCCAGTGGCGAGGCCGTGCTGCCCAAACAGGCCTGGACGCCAGTCGCGGACTTCGCCGAGTTCGAGATCGAGGCGGTCAACCTCGGGCCGGGCGATCCCGCCCTGGCGCACCGAACCGACGAGTACGTCGAGATCGCGGCGCTGACCCGCTGCCACACCGTCCTGGAGTCCTTCCTGTGCAGCTGAACCCCAACGTCGAGGCGGCGCCCGGCTACCCCTTCCTGCGCATCGCGGAGCTGCGCGAGCGCGCCCGCGCAGACGATCCCGACCTGATCGACCTCAGCATCGGCCAGCCGACCGATCCGGCGCCGCAGGTGGTGCGGGAGGCGCTGATGGAGGCGGCCGCCAGCGTCCCGCTCTCCCCCTATCCGCCCGCGGCCGGCCTGCCCGCGCTGCGCGAGGCGATCGCCGACTGGCTCGCGCATCGCCACGGGGTCGCGCTCGACCCCGAGCGCGAGATCATCCCGACGCTGGGCTCGAAGGAGCCGATCGCCCAGCTCGCCCGCCTCTTCGCCGCCCCCGGAGACGGCGTCCTGGTGACCAGCCCCGGCTACCCGGTGCCCGACCGCAGCGCGCGCATGGCCGGGCTGCGCAGCTGGCCGCTCGTGCTTGCCGAGCGCGATGGCTGGCTGCCGGACCCCGAGGCGGTGCCCTGGGGGGACGTGGCGATCGTCTGGATCGCCACGCCCCACAACCCGACCGGCGCGGTCGCCCCGCTGGCGCTGCTCGAGGACTTCGCCGCGCGCTGCCGCGAGCACGGCGCGCTGCTGGCGGTCGACGAGGCCTACTCGGAGCTCTGGTTCGGGGAGGAAGCGCCACCGTCGGCCCTGCAGCTCGAGGACCGCAGCGGCGTCGTGGTCTTCAAGTCGCTGTCGAAGCGCTCGGGCGTGCCGGGGCTGCGTTCGGGCTTCGCCGCCGGCGACGAGCGGATCGTGGCGCGGCTGGCCCGGCAGCGGGCGGTGGCGGGCACGACGCCGCCGCTGGTGATCCAGCAGGCGTCGGTCGCCGTCTGGCGCGACGAGGAGCACGTCGTCGCGGCGCGCGCACGCTATGGCGCCCGCCGCGCGCTGCTCGCCCCAGCGGTCCACGACGCCGGCTTGGAGCCGGTCGGCGGCGAGGCCGGCATGTTCCTCTGGGTGCGCACGCCGGGGCGCGACGACGAGCGAGCGGCGCAGCGGCTGCTGGAGCGCTCGCTGCTGACGATGCCCGGCTCTCTGCTCGGTGACGGCGGCGGAGGCCACCTGCGGATGGCGCTGACGCCGTCGCTACGCGAGCTCGAGCGTGCGGCGCAAATGCTCACCGGATCGCCAACCGCATAAGTGAGCCGACATCCTTGACCGCAGAAAATAGCTTCAGTAAGCTCGCCGCGAGGGGTCGTAAGACAGACATACGACCGCCGGCGGGCCATGGGCTCATTCGTTCGCCTCGGCGGGATCGGAGGTGAGGAATGAGCCGCGAGATAGCAGTCAAATCCCTGGACGAGGACCTACGGGCCTTCTACCTGAGCAAGGAGTACGACGAGTCGCTGTTCGATTCGTGGGAGCGCGGTGAGGCGCGGGGAGACTCGACCACGCCGTCGGTGTGCTCGCCCGCTTATCGGGCTTGGATGCTGGACCATCTTCGAACAGCACTTGGCCGGGCCGACGGCGGCTCGCTGCTCAGCCTCGGCGCCGGCAACGCCTTCATCGAGCGCATCCTCGTCGACGAGGGCTACGACGTGCTCGCCGTCGACTTCCTGCAGAGCGCGGTCGACGTCGCCCTGCGCGCGACAGTGCCCGCGATCCGCGAGGACATCCGCACCTGGGATCCGGGTAGCCATTGGGACGTCGTCTACGCCGACGGCCTGCTCGGGCACCTCTACGGCGGGGAGGGCGGCGGTGGCTGCACCGAGGTGCTCGCGCGCATGCGCTCGTGGCTGACCAAGCCGGGCTCGCTGGTCGTCTCCAACGACGCGCCGTCCAACGGCGCCGCCGCCGCGCCGGCGCCGGGCGTCAACGGCTTCAACTGGCTCTCGATCCCGCTGCTGGTGAGCGAGATGGGCGACGCCGGCTTCGACAGCGTCGAGGCTGCGGACTTCTGGTACGAGCGCCCGATCTCCGGGCCGCGGCGGCGCGCGATCGTCACGGGACGCGTTGCCTAGGCGCGCGCTCCGAGCTGGATCGCCGTGCCGGTGAGGCCCGCCTTCGAGCGGCGCCTGACGCCGGAGCTGCCCGCGATCGCGGAGCACTTCGGCACGCCCTTCCACGTCTACGACGAGGCCGGGATCGTCGAGACCGCCGAGCGCCTGCTCGGCGCCTTCGAGGGCATCCCGTTCCGCGAGTACTTCGCCGTCAAGGCGCTGCCGAACCCGACCGTGCTGGGGCTCCTGCACGACCAGGGGCTCGGCTTCGACTGCAGCTCGATCGCCGAGCTCGAGCTGGCGCGCATGTGCGGCGCGCGCGGCGACGAGATCTTCTTCACGTCGAACAACACCACCCGCGACGAGTTCGCGCTCGCGCTGGCGCTCGGGTCGATCGTGAACGTCGACGACGTCGGCCTGCTCGAAAAGCTGCCCGACCGGCCGCGGCTGCTGGCCTTCCGCTTCAACCCCGGCGCGGAGGGCGTCGGCGATCTGCACATCGGCGCGCCGCTGGAGGCCAAGTTCGGGCTGCGGCGCGACCAGCTCGTGCAGGCCGTCGTCCGCGCGCGCGAGCTCGGGGTCGAGCGCTTCGGCCTGCACGCGATGGTGGCCTCCAACGTGCTCAGCGTCGAGCCGCTGCTGGCGACGCTGACCACGCTGCTCGAGCTGTGCGAGCGGCTGTACGCCGACACGGGCGTCGAGTGCGAGCTCGTCAACGCCGGCGGCGGCCTCGGGATCCCCTACCGGCCCGAGGAGTCCGAGCTCGACCTCGCGGGCTTCGCCCGCGGTGCCGTCGAGCTGCTGGACGCCTACGCGCAGCGGACCGGCCGCGACGCGCCGGCGCTCTCGCTCGAGGCCGGCCGCTACGTCACCGGCCCGCACGGCGTGCTGATCGCGCGGGTCATCAACCGCATGAGCAAGTGGCGCGACTACGTCGGCCTCGACGCCGGCCAGTCCGCGCTGATGCGGCCCGCCCTCTACGGCGCCTACCACCACCTGACGCTGGTCGGCGACGAGGGCGACCGCCCGCGCACGGTCGTCGACGTGGTCGGCGCGCTGTGCGAGAACAGCGACAAGTTCGCCCGCCAGCGCGAGCTGCCCGAGCTGCGCGAGGGCGACCTCGTGATGATCCACGACACCGGCGCACACGGGCACTCGATGGGCTTCAACTACAACGGCCGCCTGCGCCCGCAGGAGCTGCTCATGCGCCGCGACGGCAGCGTCGAGCTGATCCGCCGCGCCGAGGAGGTCCGGCGCGACCACTTCGCGACGCTCGACTTCGAGCCGAACGTGCTGCCGGCGCGCGAGCGCGTCGGTCCCTAGCCCGTAGGCACGCGCTCCGGCAGGGGCGGCGGCGTCAGCGCCGCGGCGCCGATCACGAGCGCGAAGGCCAGCAGCCGCACGACCACCGCAAGCGGCTCGCTGGGCAGCGGCTCGCCGAACACGAGCGGGCCGGCAGCGATCGTGAAGACGTTCGCGGTCGCGCTCGTGACCGCGATCACACCCACCACCGGGCCGAGCTGCAGCGAGCGCGCGGACACGAGCATCCCGATCAGCGAGAGCGTCAGGATCACTCCGGCCAGCGGATCCACCAGCACGCCGGCGCCGAGCTCGTCCAGGTGGCCGCTGAGCGCCTTGATCGCCACGTCCGAGCCGCCCCAGAGCAGGCCGGCGGACACGGCCAGCACGATCCCCTCGCGCGAGCGCGCCAGCGGCACGAGCGCGAGGCCGGCGACCGTGGCGAGGCCGACGTAGCCGGCGAGCGTGCCGTTGGCGTAGTCCGCATGGGCCGAGTCGGCGGTGCCCTCGAGCGTCGCGGCGAGGAACGCGAGCCCGGCGGCGGTCAGCCCCACGCCGATCCACTCGCGTCTGGTGACCGTGTGGCCGAAGACGCGGTCGGCGGTCACCGTCAGCAGCACCAGCCCGCCCGCGATCACCGACTGCACGATCGAGATCGGCGCCAGCGCCAGCGCCGCGACGTGGAAGCCCCACGATCCCATCGCCACCAGGCAGCCGATGGCGTACAGCGGCGAGCGGAACAGGTCAACGGTGCTGCGCCATGGATGGCACCACTCGACGGCGGGCGCCGCCACCGCGCCGCGATGCTTGAGCAGGAAGCCGACGATCGAGGTGAAGGCGGTGATCACCGCCATCACCACGCCGAGCTGGACCGAGAGTGGCACCCGGAGAGCGTAGGGGCAATACAGTCCGACGCAGACCGATGCCTTAGGGGGGCCGCCATGAGCTTCGACCCGACGCAGTTCCGAGCAGCGCAGCGCACGATGTGGTCCACGGGCGACTGGCCGGACTTCGCCAAGACCGTCCAGCCGGTGTCCGACGCGCTGATCGAGCGCCTGGACGTGCAGCCCGGCCAGGACGTGCTCGACGTCGGCACCGGCAGTGGCAACGCGGCGCTGCGGGCGGCCGAGCGCGGCGCGCGCGTGGTCGGCCTGGACATCACGCCCGAGCTGTTCGACGCCGGCCGTCGGCGCGCGGCCGAGGCGGGAGTCGAGATCGACTGGGTCGAGGGCGACGCGGGCGAGCTGCCCTTCGCCGACGACTCCTTCGACCTCGTCATGACGGTCTTCGGGGCGATCTTCGCCCCTGACCATCAGGCGGTCGCCGACGAGTTCGCGCGCGTCTGTCGACCCGGGGGAACGCTGGCCGTCTGCGCCTGGACGCCGGAGGGGCTCAACGGCAGACTGCTGCAGGCGATGGCCGACACGATGCCACCGCCGCCGCCCGAGGTCCAGCCGCCGATCCTGTGGGGCGACGAGCGGCACGTCCGCGAGCTGTTCGACGGCAGCGGCGTCGAGCTCGAACACGAGCGCGAGCTGGCGATCTGGGAGTGGGAGTCGCCCGAGGCCTGGGTCAGCTACCTCGAGCAGAACCTCGGTCCGGCGATCCTCACCAAGGCGGCGCTGGAGCCGACCGGCGGCTACGCGCCGATCCGCGCGGCGCAGCTCGAGCTGTTCGAGCGGTACGTCGCGGCGGACGGCACGTTCAGGCCCGAGGCCGAGTACCTGCGCACGATCGGCCGCCTCCCGACCTAGGCGGCCGCACCTCCCTGGCGGCGTCCAGCGATGGCGACCGCCAGCGCCAGCAACGCGATTGCCAGCGCGGCCCCGCCAAGCGCGAGCGTCCAGCCCGTGTCGTCGTCATCGTCAGCGCTGGCCGCGGGCGCGCTGACCGGCCGCGGGCGCGCCGCCCCGGCCTGCCCCGCCGTGGGCGTCTCGCCATGCGTGCTGACGAGGTCGACCGGTACGGCGTCCTCGCTCAGCTTCACGCGCGGCGCGGGCTGCTCGCCGTCGGCGGGCTCGATCCAGCGCACGACCTTGCCGTCCGCGTAGGTCTGCAGCGCGGGCCAGGCGAGCTCGCCCGTGCGCACGGGATTGCGCGCGACGACGTGCAGGTCGAGGTACTCGTCCGGCTCGATCCGCCCGCCGGTGAAGCGCAGCTCCGCGATCCTGCCGCCACGCCGCACGGGGTCGGCGCGCCAACCGGGAGGCCGCTCGACCAGCAGGAAGTCGATCCCCTGCGGCACGCGGATGCGCACCTCGGTGGTCGCCGCCTCCCGCTCATTGGGCACCAGGAACGTGTAGCGCTGGAGGTCGGCGGGTCGCGAGGCGCCCGGCCGCAGCGTCACGTGCGCCTGTGCCGCCGCCGCCCAGGCGAGCAGGAGCGCGACGGCGAGGGGCGCCGCGGCGCCCCTCGCCAGCCGCGCGGCGCTCACGGGCCCGCGACGACGTTCAGGCACGACGCCGGCGTCTCGCTCTGCGCGTCGCCGTTCCAGTGCACCACCTCGCCGCCCCTCCGCTGCCGGGCGCTCTTGCGGTAGACCTGGGCGACCGGGAAGCAGACGCTCTGCGGCGTGACCGGATTCTGGGCGCGGAACTCGAACTCGCCGAAGTAGTGCGGGTCGAGCTCGTCGTCACGCGTCCTCGCGGTCCAGGTGACGGCGGTCACGGCCTCGACCGGGTTGCCCTCCTCGTCCTGCTTGCCCGTGTCCTTGAGCTTCAAGGCCATCCTCCAGCCGGGAACCCGCTTGAACGAGATCCCCTCCTGGAGGGCGGGCGGGACCGACATGCGGACCTTGAAGGTCCCGACGTCGGGACGCTCCGTCGGCACGCGCAGCACGAACAACGTGCGCGCCGCGGTCAGCAACGGGCCTTGCGGTTGCATCGGGCTGACGACGGCGTGGCCGGCGGCGAGCCCGGGGATCAGTAACGGCACGGCGATCGCCGCGGCCACGGCCGCAGCGACGCTGATACGAATTTTTCTCATCTGTGTCATCTCCTTTGAAAGAGTCAGGACGCTCGGTAGGCGAACCCGGCCGCGAAGCTGCGCCGGTGCCCCTTGCGGGTCACCCGGCCGGAGAAGGTGACCCGGTACGCGGTGGCGCGCGGGAAGGTCACGCTCGTACGCGCTGTGTTCACGGCACGATCGAGGACCTCCCGGCCCGACGCGTCGACGATCCGCAGCCGGCAGCCACAGCGGCCGATGCGGAAGCGCCAGCCCGTGCGCTTCACCTTCACGACGGTGAACTGGGATGGCTTGCCCGCGCGGGGCTCGTCGTCGGGCGCCACGTGCACGGTGACGCTGACGCCGTTGCTCGTGACGGTCTGGTGGGCCAGCGCGCCGGGTGCGGCCAGCAACAGGGCCATTCCGACGCCGCCCACGGCCAGGACGCGCCTGGTCGACATGGACATCTGATTCCTTTCCTCAGCTGGCGGGAACGCGAGAGCGCGCCCGGCCGCGAGGCTCAGGCGCGCGCCAACGGCGGTGGCGCGCGCCCGCCGAGCGAGCAGGCGACCAGCCGGCCGCCGAAGACCGCGGACACTCGACGACCGCGCTGTCGCGCGACCGCCGCCACGGAGCGCGGCTGGCGCCGTCGCCAGCGGCGCGCGAGCGCCTCCAGCGCGCGCTCGCCTGGATAGCGACCGGCGATCAGCGGCACGAGCACGAGCAGCAGCGGCAACGCGTACAGCGCCGGCTCGGGCGGCGGCAGCGCCGCGTCCAAGAGCATCAAGACGAGCGCGGCGACGACCAGCCACTGCAGCAAGATGGCTGTGGAGCTGCGGGCGGGGTCAGCTCGCGTCGCGGTGCGTGCCTGAGCGGGCATTTGCGCAAGTTTAATAATGCATCTTTAAGGTGGGCTAACCGGGCCAGCAGGCGTCCGTTCCAGCGTGCGCACGCCGAGCTCAACTGTCACGGCGCGCTGCCGATGCCCTGTACGTGGCATCGACGCCATTCCGAGTCGCACTCACGCTCGCCATCGCGCTCCTCGGCGCGCTGCCCGCCCTCGCCTTCGCCGACCTCCCGGAACGCAAGATCGTCGGGGGTCAGCCCGCGGCGATCGTCCAGGCGCCATGGCAGGTCGCGCTCGTCGACACCAGCCACTCCAGCATCCCCCAGCAGTTCTGCGGCGGCTCGATCCTGGACGCAACCCACGTCGTCACGGCCGCCCATTGCCTGGCGAGCCCGAGCGGCTGGACCGCCGACGAGATCTACGCGGGGACGACGCTGCTCAGCGACCCCCAGCAGGTCGCCCCCGTCGGCGAGCAACGGCTGCACCCGGGCTTCTCGACGGACACGCTCGCAAACGACGTGGCCGTCCTGACCCTCGCGACGCCGTTGACGCTCGATGGCGTCAGCGCGCAGGCGGTGCAGCTCGCCACCCAGCCTCCCGCCGCGGGCGCGCCGCTGCTGGTGAGCGGCTGGGGCGACGCCAGCAATGGCCAGGGCTTCTACCCGAATCAGTTGCGCGCCGTGACCGTGCACGCGGTCGCGGACACGACCTGCAGCGCCGTCTACGGCCTTGCCCTCGTCACCGACCTGATGCTCTGCGCCGGCGAGCCGGAGGGCGGCAAGGACTCGTGCTCGGGCGACAGCGGCGGCCCGCTCGTAGACGAGGGCACAAACGTGCTCGTCGGCATCGTGAGCTTCGGCTATCAGTGCGCGCTGGCGGGCTATCCCGGGATCTACACCGAGGTCGCCGCGACGCCGATCCGTTCGTTCGTCCAGAGCGCGACCGGCGCCACGCCCGACCCAGCGCCGGTCGCGCCGCCGCAGCCGCAGCCCGTGCCGCAGCAGAGCGATCCCCCGCCCGCGCCCGTGCTCGCGCCGCAGCCGACCGACACCACCCCGCCGGTCGCGAGCGTGCGCAGGGGCACCTGTACGCGCACGGCCTGCACGATCGCGATCCGCGTGACCGACCCCGGCTTCAGCCGCGGGGTGCGCGGCGTCGAGGCGACGGTCCGCTCACAGCGCGCGGGGTACTGCCGCCTGCACCATCGGCCCACCCGTTGCGTCAGGACCACCGCCGCGCGCAGCCTCCAGGCCCTCCCGACGGGCCTGGACACCTACAGCCTGCGCGCGACTCGGTTGCCGGCGGGCGCCGTCAACCGCTTCTCCCTCGTCGCCAGCGACAACGCCGGCCAGCGTCAGCTCTCGCCGACCGTCGTGCGGCTCAAGACCAGGCGTCGCGGCCGCTAGCCGTTCCGGCCCCCTGCTTGCACTGAAATCCTCGAACGTCTAAAGGTTCTTTCAATGTATTGCGGGGTCTAGCGCAGTTAATTAGAGTCGATAGCGGTGTCGGGACGGTTGCCCGAGCATGAGCGTGTAAGCGACCCACCGACCCCGGTGGAGGAGCTCGGCGAGCCGTCTTCGCTCGACGAGGCGCCGCCGCCGGCCGAGCCTCGCCCGGTGCGCGTGGTGCCCGTCGCCGTCGTCGCGACGATCGGCCTGGCACTGCTCCTCGTCGGCCTCGTCACGCTGCTCTCGCAGCGCTCGGAGCGCTTGACGGGTCGCAACGACGTGCGCGTCTACACCGTGTTGACGCAGACGGGCGGGGGCGGCGAAAGGGCCTGCCAGGGAGGCGAGCTGCTGCCTCGGGACACCAATGCGATCCGCCCCTCGCTGCGGGCGGTCGGCAACCGCGGGCCCGCGCTGACGCTGACCGCCTCCCGGGGAGGACGGATCGTCACGCGTGGCCGGCTGGCGGCTGGCTGGCGTGGTCGCTCCCCGGCCATCCCCGTCCGAGAGGTCCAGCGCACCGTCGACCGCGTGCGTGTCTGCCTGCATCTGGGAGCGGGCCTAGGAGTCACGCTGGCCGGTGCCAACGCCAGCGACCCCTCGCACCGGGCCGCGATCGCCTCGCTGGACGGTGCGCCGCTGGATGGCAGCCTGCGGATCGACTACCTGCAGGCCGGCGACGTCTCCTGGTGGGCGCACGTGCCGGCGCTCGCGCACCGGATCGGGCTCGGGCGCGCCTGGACCGGTCCCTGGGTCGCGCTGCTGATCGTCGCCCTGATGCTGGCGTGCGGAGCGCTCGCCGTCGGCTGGCTGATCCGCGAGCAAGGGTCGCGCCCGACGCGCACACGCGACCCACCGCGGCGGCTGCCCACCGCGGCCTGGATCTGCGCGCTCGTCGCCTTCCTCAACGCCCTCGCCTGGTCGCTGCTCGCTCCGCCCTTCCGAATCCCCGACGAGAACGACCACTTCGCCTACGTGCAGGAGCTCGCCGAGACCGGCCGGCCTCCCTCGAAGTCGCAGACACGCTATTCGCCCGAACAGACCAGGACGCTGCGTCACATGCGCTTCCGCCGGGTGGCCGACCGGCACGCGGTCGGCGTCTGGACGAGCCTCGAGCAGCGCCAGCTCGACCGGACCCTGGCCAAGCCACTGGGCCGCCACGGGCCCGGCGCCTCCGGCGTCGCGACCCTGCAGCCGCCGCTCTACTTCGCCATGGAGGCCGTGCCTTACCGGCTCGCCCACGGCGGCTCGCTGCTCAAGCGTCTGACGCTGATGCGGCTGCTGTCCGCGCTGCTGGCTGGGGTGACGGCGTTGTTCGTCTTCCTGTTCGTGCGCGAGGTGCTGCCGGGCACGCCCTGGGCCTGGAGCGTCGGCACGCTCGCCTTCGCGTTGGGACCGCTGTTCGGCCACGTCTCAGGCGGCGTCAACCCGGACTCGATGCTGTTCCTCGCTCCGCCGCGCTCTTCTACTGCCTCGCACGGGGATTCAGGCGCGGCCTGACGCTGCGGCTCAGCGTCGCGCTCGGAATCGTGCTGGCGGTCGGGTTCCTCTCCAAGCTGACGTTCTCCGGTCTCCTGCCCGGCGCCCTGGCGGGGCTCGCGCTGCTGACCCTGAGACGGCTGCAACAGGACCGCAGCCCGCGGACGCTGCTGCTGCCCCTGCTCACGATCGCGATCGTGGTGGCGCCGGTCGCGCTCGTCGCCTGGCTGAACGTCAACTTCTGGGACCGTCCGGGCATCGGCGCGGCCAGCGGCGGCACGAGCTATCTGGACGAGGCCAACGGCGGCAGCCTGCTCGGCTACCTCAGCTACGCCTGGCAGTTCTACCTCCCGCGGCTACCTGGCATGGAGGCGGACTTCCCCGGCGTGATCACGACCCAGAAGATCTGGTTCGACGGCTTCGTGGGCCTGTTCGGCTGGGTCAACATCCGCCATCCGCAGTGGGTCTACTACGTCGCGCTCGTTCCGGCCATGACCGCGCTGCTGCTTTGCGGTCGCGCCCTGGGGCAGAGTGGCGGCGCGCTCCGGCGCCGCCTGCCCGAGCTTGCCGTCTACGGCCTGATCGTCGGGGGGCTCGTGGGCGAGGTCGCGCTCGCCTCCTATCAGCTGTTCCTGCGCGACGCCGGCGGCTTCGGCCAGAGCCGCTACCTGCTGCCGCTCGGCGCCTTGTTCGCGGTCGTGGTCGCACTGGCAGCGCGCGGAGCCGGGCGCCGCTGGGGACCGGCGCTCGGAGTCCTGATCGTCCTGGTCGTGCTCGCTCACGACGTCGGCAGCCAGCTGCTGCTGGTGTCTGAGTGGTATGCGTGATGGCGCTGTCGGCGCCGAGCAAGCGGCGCCCCACGGTCGGCATGGCGAGCGCCGTCGCGCTCGGGCTGGTCCTGCTCGCCGGCGGGATCGCGGCGCTGATGTCCGACAGCGCGACGCGCCGGGCCGGCGCCAATCTCGTGCGCGGCAACGAGGAGCTGACCGCGTCCACCGGCAACGGCGGCCGGCTCTGCCAGGACGGCGAGCTGCTGCCCAAGGACACGGCCGCGATCCGGCTCTCGCTGTCCGCCGACGCTCGAACCGGCCCCGCCCTCGCGCTCACCGCCCGGCGTGGCGGCGAGCTGCTGACGCGCGGCAGCCGCGCCGCCGGCTGGTCGGGCAGATCGATCGCGATCCCGGTGCAGCGGGTCGCCGAGACGGTCGACGACGTGCGCGTCTGCGTCAGGCTCGGCCGCAACGGCGCGGTCCTGCTCCACGGCGCGGTGTTCGAGAGCGGGTCGCCCGCGGGCGCGACGCTCGACGGTGGGCCGGTGGGCGGACAGCTGAGGATCGAGTACCTGCGCTCTGGCCGTGAGTCCTGGTGGTCCTACGCGCCGACCGTGCTCCATCGCCTCGGACTCGGACGCGGCTGGACGGGCCATGGGTGCCGGCGCTGATCTGCCTGCTGATGCTCGCGACCGTCGCCTGCACCGTCACCGCGCTGCTCAGAGCGGGAGCGCCGCAGCCTCCGCGGGGCATTCCGACCGCCGCCTGGCTGTGCGCGCTGGCAGCGTTCTGCAACGCCGCCGCCTGGGCGCTGATCACGCCCGCCTTCCAGACCGCCGACGAGCGCGACCACGTCGCCTACACCCAATACCTCGCGGAGACCGGCAACCTCCCCTCGACCAGACCGCAGGGCTATTCGCGCGAGCTGCGACTGACGGCCAACGGCGTGCGCTACTTCGAGATCGCGACGGCGCGCCACGTCGGCGTCTGGACGACGCTCGAGCAACGCCGGCTCGACCGCCGGCTGGCCGCCCATCCGAGCCGGCCGGGCACCGGACCGGGTGGCGCCTCGCGGCTCGAGCCGCCGCTCTACTACGCGCTCGAGGCGATCCCGTATCGCCTCGGCGCCTCGGGGCTCGCTGCTGGACCGGCTCGCCTTGATGCGCCTGCTGTCCGCGTTGATGGCGGCCGGCACCGCCCTGCTCGTGTTCCTGTTCGTGCGCGAGGTGCTCCCGGGCGTGCCCTGGGCCTGGACGGTCGGCGCGCTCGGCGTGGCCGCCGGCCGGCTGTTCGGCTTCACCTCAGGCGCCGTCAACGCCGACTCCCTGCTGTTCTTGACCTCGGCCGCGCTCTTCTACTGCGTCGCGCGCGCCTTCAGGCGCGGTGTGACCGTGCGCTCGAGCATCGTCGTCGGGCTCGTGATCGCGGCCGGCGTGCTCGCGAAGCTGGCCTTCGCGGGGCTGGTGCCGGCGGCACTGGCGGCACTGGCCGCGATCGCCATCAGACAGGCCGAGGGCGACGCGAAGCTGCGGGCGCTGCGGCTGCCGGCGATCGCCGTCGCGGTCGCGCTCGTCCCGATCGCGCTGGCGGGGCTGTTGAACGCGGCGGTCTGGGACCGGCCGGCGATCGGCGCCCTCGCCGGAGCGTCGTCCTACGCCGAGCGCAGCGCCGGCGAGCAGGGCAGCCTGCTCGGCTTCCTCAACTTCACCTGGCAGCTGTTCCTCCCGCCGCTGCCGGGCATGCCGCAGGACTTCCCGAGATTCTTCACGTTGCAGGAGCTGTGGCTGAACGGGTTCGTCGGCATGTCCCCGGCCGGAGCGCCGGCGCTGGTGCTCGCACCCTGGGTCTACAGAGTCGCGCTGCTGCCGATGTCAATCGTGGCGGTGCTGCTGCTGGCCGCCCTGGCCAGCGCCCGCGAGGCGCTGCGCCGCCGCGCGCTGGAGCTGGCGGCCTACGCGCTCATGGCGCTCGGCGTCTTCGTCGAGATCAGCGCCATCTTCTACCCCACGTGGCTGGTCCACGGACGGCTCGGGTTCATCACCGACAGCCGCTATCTGCTGCCGCTCGCGGCCTTGCTGGCGACCGCGCTCGCGCTCGCCGCCCGCGGCGCCGGACGACGCTGGGGACCGGTCGCCGGGGTCTTCATCGTCTTCGTCGCACTCGGACACGACGTCGGCAGCCAGCTGCACGTGATCTCCAAGTGGTACGGCTAGCTCAGCGATCAGTCACCGGTGTAAGGTAGGCGGAACATGCAAGGGAACCTGCTCGATGACGCCGAGGCGGCGCTCGCCGCGCACGAGCTGGCCGCTGACGTCACGCTGCTCCCGTTGCACCGCCCCAATGCGGCCGCGGACATCATGGTCGTGGTGCGGCGCGCGGAGGCCGACCTCTCCGCCTACGAGCGCGCGCTCGCTGCCGCCGGCCTGACGACGCACGTCGACCCCGAGGGCAAGCTGCTGGCCCGCTGCGACGACGAGCACGTGGCGATGCTCGGCTGGTCGCTCGAGGCCGGCGACCCCCGCCCGATGGCGACCACGGACATCGCGGCCGGCCGGCAGCACGTCGTGCACTACGCCGATCCGAACGCGACCAAGGCGCTGCACGTCGGGCACCTGCGCAACATCGCGGTCGGCAACGGCATCGCGCACGCGTTGAAGGCCGCCGGCAGCAACGTGGTCCAGCAGTCGCAGATCGGCGACATGGGCCGCGGCATGGCCGAGGCGCTCGCCGGCTACCTGCACTTCGCCGGCGGCTCGACCCCGCGCGAGAACGGCGTCAAGAGCGACCACTTCATCGGCCACCTCTACCGCCAGTACGTCGCGACCCTCAGCGACATACCGAGCAACGGCGGCGTCGTGGACCCGGCGCTCTCGCGCGAGGACATCGTCACCGACGACCAGGCCGCGCGGCTGCAGTGGCAGCTGCAGGCCGGCGACGCCGAGGTGACGTCGCTCTGGACAACCGCCCGCCAGTGGGCGATCGAGGGCCAGGAGGAGACGCTCAGTCGCCTGACAGTCAACTTCGATCGCATCCTCACCGAGACCGACTTCATCGACCAGACCGCCGAGCTCGAGCGGCTCGCGCTCGCTCACGGCATCGCGCGCAAGGTCGAGACCGGCGCGGTCATGTACGAGACCGGCGAGGACCACTACCCGCAGCTGCTGCTCAACCGCAGCGACGGCCTCTCGACCGCCCACCTGCGCCACATCGCGCTCTGGTGGGGCATGCAGCCGATGCTCGCCGGCACGCACTCGATCCTCGTGATGGGCAACGAGTGGGAGCCGCTGTCCTCCTACACCGAGCGCATCCTGCGCACGGTCACGCCGCCGGGCCAGGCGATCCACCCGACCACCACGGTCATGCACGGCATGGTCACCGTCGGCGGCGAGGCGGTGAAGTCCAGCCGCGGCGACCCCCTGCTGATCGACGAGCTGCTCGACCAGCTGATCGGCCGCCCCGAGCTGCACGCCGTCCGCAGCCAGCACGCCCGCTGCGAGCTCGACCCGATGGCGGTCACGACCGCGCTCGGGGCGGTCATGGCGCATCCGCTCAACAAGCGCCTGGACCTGACCTTCGACCAGCTCGTGAGCGATCGCTCCGGCGCCGGCTGGGCGCTCGCGCGCGCCTGGGCCGACGCCTGGCACCCGCGCCACGACGGGGTGCCGGAGCCCGCTCCGGAGGACGTGCACTACCGCTACCTCGTCGTCCAGTCCCAGATCCATCGCGGCCTGCTGCGACGCGCGATCGAGCGCCTGGACGTCGAGCCGCTGGTGCGCTTCTACGCGCATCTCAGCCGCTGGTACCTGGAGGCCGAGCCGACCGCGCCGGTCGCGCGGCTGATGCGCACGATCCTCGGCCGTGGCCTCGGGGCGCTGGGCCTGCCGGCCGCGCCGCCCGTCTAGACGGCACTCGTAGAGAGAGGTACCCCCGCCGGGGCTCGAACCCGGATCGTCGGCTTAGAAGGCCGCCCCATTAGCCACTTATGGTACGGGGGCTCGTTCGGTCGTTGACCATATTCCGGCTGCTCAATATAGTCAAGTCGACCAGAGCGATGGGTGCCTTGTCCGAGTCCAAGCTGGGTCTTGACCCCGGCGTGATCGAAGCGTGCCGAGAGGCTGCGACCCACGTCGCATCCCGGGTTGTCGAGGACATCGCCGGCCGCACGACGGTCTCGGTCGAGCGCACGGTCGCGCGTCTGCTGGGGGTCGACGGGGTCGACGAGCTCGACGTGCCGATGCCCAACGTGCTCGTCGACCACGTGCGCGAGCAGGGCGGCCTGGACCGCGGGATCGCCTATTGGCTCGGCAACGCGATGCTCGCGCGCGACTGCTCGGCGGCCGAGGTCGCGCGTCAGGTCAGCGCCGGCGAGCTCGACGTCTGCGCGCTGCCGCTG
Organism: uncultured Thermoleophilaceae bacterium; assembly: GCA_963734165.1. Classification (GTDB taxonomy): domain Bacteria; phylum Actinomycetota; class Thermoleophilia; order Solirubrobacterales; family Thermoleophilaceae; genus JACVRW01. The sequence continues at coordinate 131,726 of CAVTFZ010000002.1, forward strand.
GAGGACGACGACGCGATCCGCGCCCGCGTGACGGCCGAGTGCGATCTGGCGGTCCAGAAGCTCCGTGCCCGGCGCGAGCAGCGGGTGCGCTTCCGCGAGGGCCTGGTCGAGAGCCCCGCGCCGCTGCGCTACATGCTCACCGGCACCGGCGACGTCTACGAGGACGTCGTCCACGGCCGGGCGGTGGCGGAGGCCGGCGGCGACGTCGTCGCGCTCGTGCGCTCGACGGCGCAGAGCCTGCTCGACTTCGTCCCCTACGGCGCCACGCGCGAGGGCCACGGCGGCACCTACAACACCCAGGAGAACTTCCGCATCGTGCGCGAGGCGATGGACGAGTGGTCGCGCGAGCACGGGCGCTACGTGCGCGTGTCGAGCTTCTGCTCGGGCCTGTGCATGCCGGAGATCGCCGCCATGGGCGCCATGGAGGGCCTCGACAACACGGTCAACGACGCGCTCTACGGGATCCTCTACCGCGACCTCAACATGATCCGGACGCTCGTCGACCAGCGCTTCTCGCGGCGCATCAACGGCTACTTCGGCGTCGTCATCAACACCGGCGAGGACAACTACCTGCGCACCGCCGACGCGGTGGCGGCCGCGCCCTCGGTGGTCGCCTCGCAGCTGATCAACTACTTCCTGGCGCTGGAGTCCGGCGTGCCGGCCGAGCAGATCGCGGTCGGCAACTCGTTCGAGATCGATCCGCAGGTCGAGAACGGCTTCCTCTACGAGCTCGCCCACGCCCAGCTCACGCGCGAGCTGTTCCCCGACTGCCCGATCAAGTACATGCCGCCGACGCGGCACATGAACGGCAACCCGCTGCGCACCCAGGCCTGCGACACGCTCTTCTCGCTCGTCGCCGTCACCACCGGCCAGGCGATCCAGACCGTCGGCGTGCCGACCGAGGGCATCTTCACCCCCCACATCCACGACCGCGTGATCGGCATCGAGACCGCCGGCTACGTGCACACCTCCGCGCGCGACCTCGGCGACGAGATCGAGTTCAAGCCCGGCGGCATCGTGCGCACGCGCGCGGCCGAGGTGCTGCGCGGCGCCGAGGCGCTGCTGACCGAGATGGCGGAGATCGGCGTGATGGCCGCGATCGCGCAGGGCGTGTTCGGCGACATGGCACGCCAGGCCGACGAGGGCCGCGGCGCGGAGGGGATCGTCGAGGTCCGCGAGGACTACCTCAACCCGTTCGTGGAGCTGATGGAGCTGCAGCATGCGTGACGCCGTCGACCCGACGGCGGTGCGGCCCTACGCCGACCACCTCGACGACGGCCTCGTCCAGCTGACCTTCTCGCTGCCGCTGCCCGGCGGGCCGGCGGCGCGGCGGGCGGCGCTCGAGCTGGCCGAGAAGATGGGCCTGACACGCGCCGAGGTCGTGCACTCGCAGCGCGTGGTGGACGACTGCACCTACTTCGTCGTCTACGGGCGCTGCGCCCACGCCGTCGACTACTCGGCGATCGGCGGGGACGACCTCGCCGTCGAGCACATGACCGAGGACGAGGTCGAGGAGTACGCCGAGCGGCACATCGGCCGCCCGATCGTGGTCGTCGGCGCGAGCACCGGCACCGACACGCACAGCGTCGGCATCGACGCGATGCTCAACATCAAGGGCTTCGACGGCCAGCACGGGCTCGAGGCCTACCACGCCTTCGAGACCTACAACCTCGGCAGCCAGATCGCCAACGGCGCGCTGCTGGCGAAGGCGGTCGAGGTCGGCGCCGACGCGGTGCTCGTCTCGCAGACCGTGACCCAGCAGGACCTGCACGTGCACAACCTCACCCGCCTGGTCGAGCTGGTCGAGGCCGAGGGGCTGCGCAAGCGGCTGCTGCTGATCTGCGGCGGCTCGCGGATCTCGGACGAGCTGGCGAAAGAGCTCGGCTTCGACGCCGGCTTCTCGAAGGGCACCTACCCCAATCACCTGGCGTCCTACCTCGTGCGCGAGCTGGCCGCGCGCATGGCCGCCGTGCCCGCCGGCTGACGGCGTGCTGCTCTCCGAGGCCGTCGCCGACGTCAGACGGCTGGCCGTGGTCGGGCTGGCCAAGAACAGCGGCAAGACGGTCGCGCTGACGACGATCCTGGACGAGCTGGAGGCCGGCGGCCGCGTCGTCGGCGTGACCTCGATCGGCAACGACGGCGAGGCGCGCGACGCGATCGACGCGCGCATCGAGAAGCCCGCGATCCGCCTGGCGGCCGGCAGCCTGGTGGCGACGACCGACCTGCTGCTGCACCGCGGCGACGCCGACGTGGAGATCGTGCGGCGCACGCCCTATCGCACCCCGCTCGGCCGTGTGACGATCGGACGCCTGCGCGCCGCCGGCGCGCTCGAGGTCGCCGGCCCGGTCGCCGTCGAGGACGTCGGCGCCGTGGCCGAGGAGCTGATCGCCCTCGGCGCCGAGCGCGTGCTGATCGACGGCGCATTGGACCGCCGCGCCAGCGCCGCGCCGGCCGTGGCCGACGGCGTGGTGGTGGCGACCGGCGCGGTGCTGAGCCCGGACATGGACGAGGTCGTGCGCCGGACGCGGGATGCCGCCGACCTGCTGCGGCTGCCCCGAGTCGCCGATCCCGACCTGCGGCGGCTCGCATGCTCGCTGCCCCAGAGCGCCCTGCTGCACTCCGATTGTGGCGCGCTGCGCCCGCTCGCGGCCGCGCGTACGGACCGCTCGGCGCTGGCGGAGCTCGCGACCGTGGTCGCGCTGGAGCGCAGGCTCGTGCTCGACGGCCCCGCCGAGGACGTAGCCGCGCTGTTGCGCGAGCACCCGGACGCGCGCGGGGCGATCGTCAAGGGCGCGCTCTGCGAGCCGTTCCTCGAAGGCGTCGTGCGTGCGCGGCGCGGCGAGGAGTTCCGGATCGTGGTCGACGACGCCCGCTGCGTCTTCCTCACACACCGTGCCATCGGCTGGTATGCCGCCCACGGGGTGACGATCGAGGCGCTGACGCCGATCCGGCTGGCCGCGATCACGGTCAACCCCGTCGCGCCGCTGGCGCACCGCTTCGACGCGCCCGCCTTCCGCGCACGCGTCGGGGCCGCCGTGCCGGACGTGCCGGTGTTCGACGTGCTGCACACCAGCTATGCGACCCGGTAGCGCGAGCGGACTAGCATCGTCGCCGATGCGCGACTTCGAGCTCGAGGTCTACTTCGCCCGCCACGAGTTCAGCGCTCGCCACCACCTGACCGCCTCGGACGCCGAGACGCTGACCGTCGAGGAGCTGCTCGCGCTCGGCTCCGAAGGCCAGCGGCGCGGGTTCGGCGAGCTGCGGCTCGGCTACGTGCCGACCTGGGGCACCGACGAGCTGCGCGCCGCGATCGCCGCCACCTATGAGCACGTTGAGGCGGAGCACGTGCTCTGCTTCGCCGGCGCGGAGGAGGCGCTGTTCTGGGCCATGCGGGAGGTGGTCGGCCCCGGCGACCACGCGATCGTGACGCTGCCGGCCTATCAGTCGATGGAGACCGTCCCGCTCGCGACCGGCGCGCAGGTCAGCGGCCTCGTGCTCGATCCGGAAGCGGGTTGGGCGCTCGACCTCGGCGAGGTGGAGCGGCTGCTGCGGCCCGAGACGCGGCTGATCGCCGTCAACTTCCCCAACAACCCGACCGGCGCCGTGCCCGACCCGGCCGTCTTCGCCGCCCTGATCGACCTCTGCGACGAGCACGGCATCCGCCTCTTCAGCGACGAGGTCTACCGCGGGCTCGAGCTCGACCCCGCGCGCACGCTGCCCCAGGCCGCCGACTGCTCGGCGGCCGCGATCTCGATGAACGTGATGTCGAAGGCCTACGGCCTGCCGGGCCTGCGGATCGGCTGGCTGGCCTGCCGGGACCGAGCGCTGCTGGAACGGCTGGAGCGGCGCAAGCACTACACGACGATCTGCAACAGCGGCCCGAGCGAGGCGCTGGCGACGATCGCGCTCGAGCACGGCGAGCAGCTGCGTGCGCGCAATCGCGCCATCGTCGCCACCAACCTGCCGCGCTTCGACCGCTTCTTCGAGGACTGGGGCGAGCTGTTCGAGTGGGAGCACCCGCAGGGCGGTTGCGTCTGCTACCCCCGCTGTCGCGACGGGGACGTGGAGCAGCTCTGCCGCGAGCTGGTGGAGCAGGCCGGGGTGCTGTTGCTGCCGGCGAGCGTCTACCGCTCCGAGCTCGCCGAGCTGCCTGGCGATCGCTTCCGCATCGGCGTTGGGCGACGCGATCCGGAGCCGGGCCTGGCCGCCTTCGACGCGTACCTGCGCGAGCGCGTCTAGGCAGCGCTAGCGACGCCCGCGGCCGCGGCTCGTCGCACCCATGCGCGCCGTCCGGCGCTCACCCGACTCGGAGCACGCACCCGCTGAGCGGCGCCAGCACCCGCGGCGCCTCACCGCCCGCAGCCCCGGCGGTGTCGAGCAGCACCTCACCCGCCACCACCGGGCTCGGGCGCGGACCGTCGGCGAGGTTGAGCGCGACGACCACGTCGCTTCCCCGCCGGTAGGCGAGCATGCCCTCGGGCGCGGCATCGAGCAGCTCGACGCCGTTGCCGAGCGTTCGCCGCAACGCGATCGCCGCCCGGTAGAACGCCAACAGCGAACCTCGATCGGCCTCCTGATCGGCCACGTTGCGCGTCGCCGGATCGACAAGCGGCAGCCACGGCGTGCCGGTCGTGAAGCCGCCCGTCGGCGAGCCGTCCCACTGCATCGGATGCCGGTGCGCGTCGCGTCCGGCGCGGTCGAACGGCGGGGTGGCCCCGGGCCCGTCGGGCATCCCGAGCTCGTCGCCCTGGTAGACGAAGGCGGGGCCGGGCAGCGTCAGCAGCAGCAACGCCGCCAGCCGCTCGCGTCCGGGGCCGACGCGGTTGGGCAGGCGCGGGAAGTCGTGGTTGGAGAGCACCCACGCGAGCGCGTGACCGCGCTCGCCCAGGGCGGTGGCGCGGACGATCGCCTCGACGACCCGCGCACGGTCGAGGCCGGCGTGCAGCAGCTCGAAGCAGAAGGCGGCGTCGATGTGCTCCAGATAGGGCTCCAGCCGCGGCGTCGGCAGATAGACCTCTCCCACCAGCAGCCGCTCCCCCGCCGCCTCTCGCAGCGCGGCCAGCGACCGATCGATGCCCGGCGCGCCGCGCGAGTGCACCGGCTCGAGGCCGGCCTCCACCAACTCGGGCAGCAAGGGCGGCTCGCGACGCGGCGGATCGTCGCGCAGCTGCGGATCCTTGCTCAGGCGCTCGAGCGCGTCGAGCCGGAAGCCGTCCACGCCGCGCTCGAGCCACCAGCGAACGACCGCCTGCATCGCGGCCACGACCTCGGGGTTGCGCCAATCGAGGTCGGGCTGCTCGGGATAGAACGAGTGCAGGTACCACCAGCCGGGGCGCAGCGGGTCCGGCGACCAGGCCGCGCCGCCGAAGGCGGCCCGCCAGTTGTTGGGCGGACCGTCGGCCCGGACGCGCACGTACCAGTCCGGATGCTCGGCGAACCACGGATGCTCGATCGAGGTATGGCAGGGCACGAGGTCGAGCAGCACTCGCAGACCGCGCTCGTGCGCCGCGGCGACCAGCACGTCGAAGTCGCCGAGCGTGCCGAAGACCGGATCGACCGCGGTGAAGTCCGACACGTCGTAGCCGAAATCGGCCAGCGGCGACGGATAGATCGGCGACAGCCAGAGCGCGTCGGCGCCCAGCGCCGCGACGTGGTCGAGTCGCTCCAGCACGCCGCGCAGGTCACCGACGCCGTCGCCGTCGCCGTCCTGGAACGAGCGCGGGTACACCTGGTAGACGACGGCCTGTCGCCACCAGGCCTCGCTCACCCGGGACCTCCCGCACGCGCTGCCGCCGCGAAGGCCGTCGCCAGCGTCTCGCCGAGCAGTCGCCCCGCCTGCTCGACCTCCACCCGGCCAGCGCGCAACTCGCCGACCGCGGCGACGGCGAGGCCGCGGATCATCGCGAGCATCCACGCGACCGGCAGGTCGCCGCGCAGCTCGCCACGCGCCTGGGCGGCGGCGAGCCACGGCTCGAGCGGGTCGTCGCGCGCGGCGGTCTCGGCCAGGATCTGCTCGCGCAGGTGACGGTGCGCGTCGAGGAAGCGGAAGCGCTCGCCGATCGCGACGATCGCTGGGCCGAGCCCGCGCAGCGTCTCGGCGGCGGGCAGCTCGCTCGCGGCCGTGGCGCTCGCCAGCGCGCGCGACTCCTCGAGCACGCGGTGGACCAGCGCACGCAACAGCTCCTCGCGGGTCGGGAAGTGGCGGTAGACGGTGCTGCGCCCGACCCCCGACGCGTCCGCGATCGCGCGCATGCTCGCCCCCGGTCGCTCTCCGAGCAGCCCGATCGCCGCCTCGAGCACCGCCGCGCGATTGCGCTGCGCATCCGAGCGCCGCGGATCGGGCTCAGCTTGTGCGCTTGGTCTCAAGTGGGACACTCCTGTACCATTTCATCAGCTTCGTGTCATCGACGAAGCACCCCACCCCGGACCCCGGTCGAGCCCTCACTCGACCGATTCGCGTCGCCCGCCGCCGCGGCCCAGCCCCAGCCAGCGGCGGCGGCGCTCGCGGTCAGCTCACCAGCTCGAAGCGACAGCGCGGCCCCGTCGCCCGAGCCAGGCGCGCATCGGCGGTGAGCAGCGGCGCGTCGAGCGCCTCGGCCAGCGCCACGTAGGCAGCGTCGTAGGCGCTGACGTTGTCGCGCAGCTCCCAGACACGGGGAACGAGCAATCTGTGCGGCGTGCGCATGACGGCAAGGGCATCGAGGTCGGCCAGGGCCTGCCGAGCACGCTGTGGCTGGAACTGGCCCGCACGGGCGTCGCGCCGCCAACCTGACACCACTTCGAGATCGAGCAGATCCGGTGCGACCATCGACTCGCCGGCGACTCGCGCGCGCACACGCGTCCCTCGGGGGCCATCGTCTCCGAGCGCGAACGCGACAACGGAAGCATCGACGACGATCACTCGCGCTCGCGATCTTCCCTGATGCCTTCGAGCACGTTCTTCGAGCGACAAGGAGCCGCCCGACCGCTGCCCCACGCGTTCGAACAGCTCCTCCAGCGTCGGCGTGCGGGCCTCCTCGGTCAGTCGCGCGAGCATGTACTCCTGCAGCGACTGACCTGCTTCCGCGGCGCGGCGCTGGAAGGTCCGGTGCACGTCGGGGGGCAGGTTCTTGATCTGCATCGTCGGCATGATGCCAAAGGCTAGCGCCAAATTGGCGCTACAAGATGCACAGTGGCGTTACACCCGTGTGACAATTCAGCCCTAATACCCCCTAGGGGTACGCTAAGCTGCACGCCATGGAAGCCGCCGCCCATGGTCACGACCATCACGAGCTGCCCACCTCCGGCGGCGCCCTCAACGCCGTCGCCTTCAGCGCCACGCTGCACTGCCTGACCGGCTGCGCGATCGGCGAGATCGCCGGCATGGCGATCGGCACCGGGTTCGGCTTCAGCAGCCTCGGCACGGTCGCCCTGTCGATCGCGCTCGCCTTCCTCTTCGGCTACAGCCTCACCAGCCTGCCGCTGCTGCGCGCCGGCCTCGCACTCGCGACCGTGATCCCGGTCGCGCTCGCCACCGACACGCTCAGCATCGCGACGATGGAGATCGTCGACAACCTGATCATCCTGGCCGTGCCCGGGGCGCTCGACGCGGGGCTCGGCAGCCTGCTCTTCTGGGGCAGCCTCAGCTTCGCGCTGGCGGTGGCCGGCGTCGCCGCCTTCCCGGTCAACCGCTGGCTGCTCGTGCGCGGCAAGGGCCACGCCGTCGTGCATCGGTACGGGCACCACGGCGGGCCGCCCACGGCGCTGGTGGCGATGATCGCGGGCACCGCGGGCGTCTTCGGCGCCGTCGTGCTGGTGGCGGAAGCGCTCTCCTAGCGCCGGTTACGCCAGGCCCTCGGCCTTGTACTCGCGCAGGAAGCCCTCGAACAGGCGGCGGTGGCCCTCCTCGTCGCGCAGGATCGAGATCACCATGTCCTGCGTGACCGGGTCCTTGCCCTCGCAGAACTCGATGATGCGGTTGTAGTGCTCGATCGCGCCGGCCTCGGCCTCGATCACGCCCTTGATCACGTGCACGATGTCGGTCTGCTCGTCCGGCGGCTGCAGGTAGGACTGCTCGGCGTTGAAGTCGAGCGAGCCGGGCACGACGCCGTAGAGCTCCTTGATCCGCTGCGCCGAACTGGCGCGCGTGGCCGAGCTCCTCCTCGATGTCCTCCTCGAGGGACTCGATGATCTCCTGCGCGCGGACGCCATCGGGGTTGATCGAGTTGGCGATGTAGCTCATCACCGTCTCGATCTCCATCCAGTAGGCCTTCGTGAGCAGCCGATCAGCTCCTCGCGCTCGGCGCGCCTGTCCTCGCTGAGGATGCCGTGGCGCGGGGTGTTGGAAGTGTCGGTCGCCATGGTGTTCGTCGTACCTCCCCGATCAGGCGTCAAACACGCTCCTGCCAGTATGCCGGCGCGTGCCCGACGCACCGAGCTCCAGCATCTCGAGCGCCCGCCGCAAGCGCCTCTGGGACCGGCTGCTGGCCGAGCCCGAGCGCGCCCCCGAGCACATCGCGCTGGCCGCCGCCGAGCGCTTCGCGCCGCAGGCGGCGGAGTGGGTGCGAATCGCCGGGCCGGGACACACCCCCGACGAAGCTGGCGAAGAGCGCCTACCGCAAGCACGTGCGGCTGGCGCGGCTGGAGGGCGGCGCGCTCGGCATCGGCGGGATCTTCACCGCCGCGCCCGACATGGTGGCGCTGCTGTGGATCCAGAGCCGGATGACGTTCTACGTCGCGGCCGCCTACGGCTACGACCCGGCGCACCCGATGCGCCCGGCGGAGCTGCTCGCGCTGCAGGGCGTCTACCCGACCGCCGCCGAGGCGCGCGAGGCGCTCGACGGCGTCGGCAAGCACATGGCCCAGGCGATGGTCGAGCGCGCGCTGCAAGGCGACCGCGACACGCTGCACCGGCGGCTGGCCAAGTACCTCGCGAAGCGCACGATGAAGCGCTACGCGGGCAAGCTCGTCCCGCTCGATCGGCGCGCCGATCGGGGCGCTGCAGAACGCGGGCGCGACGAAGGCGATCGGGCGGCGGGTGCTGGCCTACTACGGCGGCGGCGAAGCGCCGGATCGCTAGCGGCGCGACGGGCGCGCTGCGGCGCAGGACGCTCCACCGCGCGCGTGAGGTCGCCCGGATCGGTGAGGCAGACGTCGGCCCGCCAAGCTCGAAGGCCGCGTGCGTCGTGGTCAGCGCGACCACGCGCATGCCGGCGGTGCGGGCGGCCTCGATGCCCGCCGGCGCGTCCTCGACACGATGCAGTCCGCCGGCTGCACGTCGAGCAGCGCGGCGGCGAGCAGGTAGCAGTCCGGCGCCGGCTTGCCGGCGGCCACGTCGTCGGCGGTCACGAGCACGCGCGGCAGCGGCAGCTCGGCGGCCTCGAAGCGGGCCAGGGCGGTCTCCCGGCGGGCGGAGGTGGCCACGGCGCGGGCGCCGTCCGGCAGCGCCCGATAGAGCGCGGCCGTGCCCTCGATCGTCGCGGCGCCGCGGCGGACGGCCTCGCGCTCGAGCCGGTGCCCTCCTCGAGCGCGTCCAGCTCGGGCGCGAAGCGGGTCAGCGTCTCGCGCGTCGGGCGCCCGTGCGAGAACGTGATCGAGCTGGTCCGGATCGATGTCGCGCTCGGTCGCCCATTCGCGCCAGACGTCGGCGACCGTCGCCGGTCGAGTCGACGATCACGCCGTCGAGGTCGAACAGGACGGCACCCGGCGTCGAGTCGTCGTCGAAGCGCACCTCTAGGACTGTAGGCGGTTCAGCCGCGGCCGTAGACCGGGACGCCGCGCCGCTGGTCGCCGCGGAGTCGCTCGGAGACCAGGAAGCGGATCACGCGGGCGATCTCGGCGGGGTCGGTCCACTTCGAGAAGTCGGCGTCGGGCTGGGCGGCGCGGTTGGCGGGCGTGTCGATCGTGCTCGGCAGCACCGCGTTGCAGCGCACGCCGTCGGCGCGGTACTCCGCGTCGAGCGCCTGGACGAAGGCGAGCACGGCCGCCTTGCCGGCGATGTAGCCGGCGGCGCCGGAGAACGGCCGCAGCGCCGCCCGCGCCGAGACGCCGACGTAGGCGCCGCCGCCGCGCTCGACCAGCTGCGGCATCGCCGCGCGCGCGAGGTTGAAGCCGGGCACGAGGTTGAGCCGCAGCGATGCCGCTCGAAGTCGGCCAGCTCGGCCTCGTGCACGCGCGGCCCGGCGGCGAAGCCGCCGACGAGGTTCACGACCGCCTCGAGCTCCTCGACCGCCGCCACCGCCGCGGCGGCCGCGCCCTCGGGATCGAGCAGGTCGGCCTCGGATCAGCTGCGACCGGCCTCGCCCTCGAGCCGCTCGCGCTCGCGCTCGACGATCCAGGTCGCCGCCACGGCGTAGCCGCAGCGAGCAGCTCGCGCACCACCGCGTTCCCGAGCGCGCCCGTGCCGCCCGCGACCAGCACCGTCATCGCGACCGCCTCCGACCCATGTCGCGACGGAGGCTAACCCGTCCGGATCCGGATCTACCGTCAGGAGCCCCGATGGAGCAGCCCGCCCTCATCTCCGACCAAGACGTTCGTGCGGGACCTGGCCGACGGCCAGGAGGTGGACTGCGTGCTTCGTCGTCCGCTCGCGCTCGCGGCGCGAGAAGCGCGACGGCGAGCCGCCTTCCTCAAGCTCGCGCTGGGCGACAAGAGCGGCACGCTGGAGGCGGTCGCTCTGGGAGGGCTGCGACGAGGTCTGGCCCTTCGCCGAGCCGGGCGCGGTCGTGCGCGCCGCCGGGCCGCTACTCCGTCCACGAGCGCTGGGGCGCGACGCTCACGCTGCGCAGCCTGCGCGCGGCCGCGCGAGGACGAGTACGAGCTCGCCGAGCTGATCGGAGGCGCCGCCGGTCGCCCTACGAGCAGATGGCGGCCGACCTCGAGGCGCTGATCGAGACGGTCCAGCGCCCGCACCTGCGCGAGCTGCTGCGCCGGCTGCTCGATCCGGCGACGCGCGACCGGTCGCGCCTACCACAGCGCGCCCGCGGCGAAGTACTACCACCAGGCCTATCGCCACGGGCTGCTCGAGCACTGCCTCTCGGTCGCCCAGGGCGTCAGCGCGATGGCGTCCACCTTCCCCGGCATCGACCGCGACGTGGCGGTCACCGGCGCGCCTGCTGCACGACATCGGCAAGGTGCGAGGCCTACGCGAGCGTCAACGGCGCGATCGAGCTGACCGACGCGGGCAAGCTGCACGGCGAGATCCCGCTCGGCTACTACCTCGTGCGCCGCGCGATCGACGACGTCGACGGCTTCCCCGCCGCGGACGCCCAGGCGCTGCTGCACATCATCCTCAGCCACCACGGCAAGCTCGAGCACGGCAGCCCGGTCGTGCCCTGCACGCGCGAGGCCACGCTCGTGCACTTCATCGACAACCTCGGCGGCAACCTCGGCAGCTTCGACCGGATCGAGAAGTCGCTCGCCGAGGGCGCCAGCTGGTCGGCCTTCGACCGCGGCATCTCCGGCCTCGGCCTACTTCGCGCCGCGCACCGACGACGAGCGCGAAGCGGCCTAGCGCCGGGGGCGATCGCCGCAAATAGCGGGGCTCCGACCCAGACGGGACGCGGCCCGCCTGGTTTCCCGCTTATCCTCGGTCCCGATGGCCAAGGACACCGAGAAGCTCATCCGGCAGCTGTCGCTGATCTCGTTCCTGATGGCGGAGCGGCGGCCCGTCTCCGCGCTCGAGATCAAGCAGGACGTCGAGGGCTACTCGCAGATGAACGACGAGGCCTTCGCGCGCCGCTTCTACGCCGACCGCGCCGAGCTCGACGTCGCTCGGGATCGAGCTCAAGGTCGACAAGCCGGCCGAGGGCTACTACGAGGCCGAGAACTACTCGCTGCCGCCGGAGAACTTCTACCTGCCGGCGATCGAGTTCACCGAGCGGGAGCTGGGCGCGCTGCGCACGGCGCTGTCGCTGCTCGACGGCGAGTTCGCCTACGCCGAGCCGCTGCGGCTGGCGCTGCAGCAGCTCTCGTGGGGCAAGCCGTCGCCGCTCGACGCGCCGGAGCAGCGCTCGGTGGCGCTGGCGGTCACGGCCAGCGCCGGGCGGGCGCGAGCTGTCGCAGCGGCTGTCGAAGGTCGAGACGGCGATCTTCCGCCGCAAGACGATCGTGTTCGACTACTACACGATCGGCCGCGACGCCGAGGAGTCGCGCAAGGTCGACCCCTACCACCTGCTCTACCGCGGCGGGCAGTTCTACCTGATCGGCTACTCGCACGAGCGCGACGACGTGCGCGTGTTCCGCGTCTCGCGCATCCGCGGCAAGGTCGGCTACTCCTCCAAGGCCGAGCACGACTTCACGCGCCCGGAGGACTTCGACCCGCGCATCTACGCCGACGCGCACCGACTGGCAGCTCGGCGACACGGTCGGGACGCGCGCGGATCTGGCTCTCGGACCGGATCGACTGGCTCGCGCTGCGCCACTTCGGCCACGCCGGCGAGGTCGAGCGAGACCGACGACGGCGTGGTCTTCGAGACCGACTACGCCGACCCGCGCCAGCTGGTCTCGTGGGTGCTCGGCCTCGGCGAGCAGGCGCGCATCCTCGACCCGCCCGAGCTGGTGGAGGAGGCCGCGCGAGCGGCTCGAGCTGGTCGTCGAGCGCCACGAGCGGCACGTTCGAGCTGGCGGCCCCGCCCAGCGGCGCGGCACGCCGCCAGCGAGGAGGAACGCGACGGCGACGGCACGCGGCGAGTCGCCGATCCGGCCGGAGCGCTTCGCGCGCCTGGTGACGCTGGCCGGCATCCTGATCGAGGCCGCGCGCGAGCGGCGACAAGCTCGAGCTCGCGCGAGCTGTGCGAGACCCTGCAGGTGTCCGAGCAGGAGCTGCGCCAGGACATCGACGTGCTGAACGTCGTCAACTTCGGCGGCGGCTCCTACGTGCTCTACGCCGAGGTCCAGGGCGACACGATCGAGGTCGACCCCGAGCCCTACGGCGACAACTTCGCCCAGCCCGCGCGGCTGCTGCCGCTCGAGGCGAAGGCGCTGGTGGCGGCGATCGACCTGATCGGCGAGCACCTGCCCGAGGGCTCGCTCGCCTCAGCGCGCGCGAGAAGATCGTCGACGCGCTCGGCCAGGACCCGGCCGAGGAGGGCCTGCAGATCACGACCGCCAAGGGCGACGACTCCGAGATCGCGCGCGTGGTCGTCGAGCGCGATCGCCGACGCGCCGGCTGCTCGAGATCGAGTACTACAAGGAGAACGAGGACGAGTTCACCGAGCGCACGGTCGAGCCGTACAAGCTGCTGAACGGCCAGGAGGGCTGGTACGTGCACTGCTGCGACCTCGAGCCGCGACGGCCCGCGCTCGTTCCGGCTCGACCGCATCCGCGTCGGCCACCGTGCTCGACGAGGACGTTCGAGCCGCGCGAGGGCGTCGAGCCCGACGTGCACGGCTGGCCGAGCACCGGCGAGGTGCCCGACGTCGCGCAGCGCGCGCGTGTGGATCTCGCCCGAGCGCGCGCGCTGGGCGCGCGAGGACCGGCGCGTGGTCGAGGAGCTGAAGCGACGGCGCGGTGGTCGTCGAGCTGCCCGTACGCCGGCGCACGACTACCTCGCGCGCGAGATCCTCAAGGAGGCCGGCGACGCCGTCGTGCTCGAGCCCGAGGAGGCGCGCGCGGCGGTGCTGGACGCCGCCGAGGCGCTGGCGGGCCGGTCAAGCGCTAGCGCGCGGCGCCTAGCCCGGCGCGCCGGCTAGCGTCCGCGCGATGCCTTCGCGGCGCGACCAGATCAAGATGACCGACGAGGAGCTGCGCGCGTTCCTCGCCGAGCAGACGGTCGATGCAGTGCGCGACCGTCGGGCCCCAACGGGCGGCCGCACCTGATGCCGCTCTGGTACGTGCCCGACGGCGACGAGCTGCGCGGCTGGACCTACGCCAAGTCGCAGAAGGCGAAGAACCTCGAGCGCGACCCGCGCGCGACGATCGGGATCGAGGACGGCGTGGAGTACCACGAGCTGCGCGGCGTGATGATCGAGTGCGACGTGGAGCGTCGAGCGCGAGCCCGAGCGGGTCGCCGAGTACGGCACTCGCGCTGTTCGAGCGCTACGCCGGCGGCGATCGCGCCCGAGGTGCGACGAGATGGTCGCGCAGCAGGCGCAGAAGCGGGTGGGCCTGACGCTTCACGCCCACCCGGACCGTCACCTGGGACCACCGCAAGCTCGGCGGCGACTACTGATTGAAGGGCCTGATCCTCTCGGCGGCAAGGGCACGCGCCTGCGCCCGCTCACCCACACGAGCGCCAAGCAGCTCGTGCCGGTGGCCAACAAGCCGGTGCTCTTCTACGGCATCGAGGCGATGGCGGAGGCCGGCATCGAGCGAGGTCGGCATCATCATCGCGCCCGAGACCGGCGACGAGATCCGCGCGGCGGCCGGCGACGGCTCGCGCTTCGGCGTCTCGATCACCTACATCGAGCAGGACGAGCCGCTGCGGCCTGGCGCACGCGGTGCTGACCGCCGAGCCGTTCCTCGGCGACTCGCCGTTCGTGATGTACCTCGGCGACAACCTGCTGCGCGACGGCATCGTCGAGCTGGTGGACACGCTTCCGCAACGGACGCGCCCGACGCGCTGATCCTGCTGACGCCGGTGCCCGACCCCGAGAACTACGGCGTGGCCGAGCTCGACGGCGACGGCCGGGTCGTCGCGGCTGGTGGAGAAGCCGCCGCAGCCCGCGACCGACCTCGCGCTCGTGGGCGTCTACATGTTCACGCCGCGCGATCTTCGACGCGGCGCGGGCGATCGAGCCCTCGCGCCCGCGGCGAGCTCGAGATCACCGACGCGATCCAGACGCTGGTGGACCGCGGCGCGCGCGTGGACCCGCACATCGTGCACGGCTGGTGGAAGGACACCGGCCAGGTGCAGGACATGCTCGAGGCCAACCGGCTGATCCTCGACGACCTCGAGGAGCGCCTCGAGGGCGAGCTGATCGAGTCGCGCGTCGAGGGCCGGGTGGCGATCGAGGCCGGCGCGCGGCTGGAGCGCGCCACCGTGCGCGGCCCGGCGATCATCGGCGCGCGGCGCGCGGCATCACCGACGCCTACATCGGCCCCTACACGGCGATCGGCGAGGGCGTGACGATCGAGCAGCGCCGAGCTCGAGCACTCGATCGTGCTCGCCGGCTCGACGATCCGCGACCTCGAGTACCGCATCGAGGCGAGCCTGATCGGCCGCAACGTGCACATCGGCCGCGGCCCCGCGCTGCCGAAGGCCTACCGCTTCGTGGTCGGCGACAACGCCGAGATGCAGATCCTCTAGCGCGTCGCCGCGCACGCGGTAGAGCTCGGCGGCGTAGCCCCGCCGCAGCCAATAGGGGAAGCGCTGCAGCCGCTCGAAGCCACCGACGCGCTCGACGGCTTCCGGCACGCTGACGTGCACCAGCCTCTGGCTGAGCTCACGGAAGCGGCCGTAGGCCGCCTTGCTCTCGTGATTGACGCTCATCAGCAGCCCACCGGCGCAGACGTGCCCGATCCAGGTGAGGTAGTCGTCCACGATGCCCGGGTGCATCTCCGGAAAGGAGTCCTGGTTGAGCACGATGTCGTAGTCGTGGCCGGCCGTGGTGGCGGCGACCTGCGCAGGGAGCACGCGCACGCGGTCGAGCGCGGTCTCCCAGCCGGGCTCGCCGTAGAGGAGCACCTGACCCTCGGGAAGGTTCTTCAACAGGTAGTACCCCTGGATGGCGCTCGCGTGCGGAAGGTCGATCAGCGTGTAGGCGGTCAATCCCATGCGATGGCTCCAGTACGCCACTCGTCCGGCGCCGGCGCCGATCTCGCACACCCGCGCGCCCGGCCGATCGCTCAGGGCGCTCCGTAGGAGGTGGGCGGTGTAGATCCCCCAGGCAGATCCCACTCGGTAAAGGACCCGCGAGGGGTGACGAGCTTGAGCAGGCAACCGTCGCTGTCAGGCGGGACGAGCTCGAGGCCGAGTCGCCGCTCGATGCGCTCGACCAGCTCCCCGGGGTCGCGGCGCAGGCCCGGCGAGGCGGCCCACTCCTCGGGATTCTCCACCGAGCTGGCGCCCAAGGCCTCCGCCAACGAGACCAGCTTGTCGAGCGTGCCCAGCATCACCCAGCGCCGGAATGCGGGATCGCGTCTGATCATCTCGTAGTGAAGCCGTCCCTGGAGGAATCCGGCGGCGGCCGAGTGACGTGCCACGTTGCAGAGATAGGTCGCGAGTGCGGCGGGATCGTCGCCTTGGAGCAGCGAGGCGATGGAGTCCTGGTCCTCGTAGTGGATCGTCCACTTGTCTGGCCGCCCCTCGACCCGCTGCGCCCGAGCGTCCTCGGCGACCGCCACGTGAGCCGCAAGCAGGCGCTCGGCGATGGCGACGTCCTCGCCGCTCGGCCGCTTCTCCGGAACGATCGTGCTCGCGATCGCCAGGCGCCTGCCGCTCCGGTGCTGGAGCAGCCGCCGGCGCTGTCTGCGCTCGGGAGCGTTCAGTGCAGCCGCCGGTCGCGGCAGGAATCTCCCCATCACGATCAGGCACTTCCGGTAGGCGATGGTTAGACGGTTAAGCATTATTACTTTATGAATCCTAACAGAAGTCATGGGCCTCGTAACCACCGTCATAGCGCCTGGGTGGTATCCCTTCGCCGATGCGGACGTTGGTGCTAGGAGGTGGTGGGATGCTCGGTTGGGACGTCGCCCTGGCGGCGGCCGACGCCGTGGCGTTGGGGCATGCCGAGCTCGACGTGACCGATGCGGCGGCGGTCGCGGCGGCGGTCGCCGAGGTCGCGCCCGACGTGGTGGTCAACTGCGCCGCGTACACCGACGTGGATGGCGCCGAGTCCGATCCCGAGGGCGCCCGGCGCGTGAACCGCGACGGCGCGCGCAACGTCGGCCGCGGCCGCGCCGCGGGTGGTCCACGTGTCGACCGACTACGTCTTCGACGGCAGCGCCGACAGGCCGTACGTCGAGTCCGACCCCGTCGGGCCGATCGGCGCCTACGGGGCCACCAAGCTGGAGGGCGAGCGAGCGGTGGCGGAGGCCAACCCCAACCACCTGATCGTGCGCACGGCCTGGCTGTTCGGCGTGCACGGGCCGAACTTCGTCGAGACCATGCTGCGCGTGGGACGCGAGCGTGGCGCGGCGCGCGTGGTGGACGATCAGGTCGGCTGCCCCACCTACACCGGCCACCTGGCGCGTGGGCTGCTCGAGCTGGCGGCGAGCGAGCGCACGGGCGTCCAGCATCTCGCCGGCGCCGGCGCCTGCTCGTGGCACGACTTCGCTCGCGCGATCTTCGAGCGTGCGGGCCTGGACGTGGAGCTGGAGCCGTGCACGACGGCCGAGTTCCCCCGTCCCGCTCCGCGCCCGGCCTGGTCGGTGCTTGGCAGCGAGCACCCGGGAGCGCCTACGCTTGCCCCATGGCAAGAGGGACTGGACGCCTACTTGGCGGAGCGTGAGGTGCGCGCGTGAGGCTGCTCGTCACCGGCGGCGCCGGCTTCATCGGCTCGACGTTCGTGCGCCTCTACGGCGGCGAGCACGAGCTGGTCGTGCTCGACAAGCTCACCTACGCCGGCCGGCGCGAGAACCTGCCGTCGGACGTGCGGCTGGTCGAGGGCGCGATCGAGGACCGCGAGCTCGTCTTCGACCTCGTCGACGACTTCGACGCGATCGTCAACTTCGCCGCGGAGTCGCACGTCGACCGCTCGATCGCCGACCAGGAGGCGTTCGCGCGCACGCACGTGATCGGCACCGGGGTGCTGCTCGACGCGGCGCGCGAGCGCAACGTCGGCCGCTACCTGCAGGTATCCACCGACGAGGTCTACGGCTCGATCGAGTCCGGCTCGTTCACCGAGCGCTCGCCGCTCGATCCCTCCTCGCCGTACTCGGCCACGAAGGCCGCGGGCGACCTGCTCGTGTCCGCCCACGCCCACACCTACGGCATCGAGGCGCTGATCTGCCGGGGCTCGAACAACTACGGGCCGCGCCAGTACCCCGAGAAGCTGATCCCGCTGATGGTGCTGAACGCGTTGCACGGCGACCCGCTGCCGGTCTACGGCGACGGGCGCCAGGTGCGCAACTGGCTCTACGTCGAGGATTTCTGCCGTGGCATCCACGCCGTGCTGACGCAGGGCCAGCCGGGCGAGGCGTACAACGTCGGCGGCCCGAGCGAGACCGAGAACATCGCCGTCGTCCGCCGCATCCTCGAGCTGACCGACGCCGACGAGTCGCTGATCGAGCACGTGCGTGACCGTCCCGGTCACGATCGCCGCTATTCGCTCTCGAGCGACAAGCTGCGCGAGCAGACCGGCTGGGAGCCGCGCGTGGACTTCGAGGAGGGCCTGGAGCGGACCGTGGACTGGTACCGCGACAACGAGTGGTGGTGGGCGCCGATCCGCAGCGGCGAGTACCGCGACTACTACGAGCGCCACTACGGACGGGCGCTGGGCGGTCGGTAGTGTCGAACGGGTGTTCCAGGACTCCGCACCCGCGCTGCAGCTGCGCGGGCTGACCAAGCGCTACGACGACGGCACGCTCGCGCTCGAGGACTTCGACCTCGAGGTCCCGGCGGGCGCCTTCTTCGGCCTGCTCGGCCCCAACGGCGCCGGCAAGACGACGCTGATCAGCGCCGTCTGCAACCTGATCCGGGTGACCGCCGGCGAGGTCCTGGTCTTCGGCGAGCCGGCGAACTCGCTGCGGGCGCGCGGCTGGATCGGCATCGCCGAGCAGGAGCTCAACCTCGACCGCTTCCTGACCGTGCGCGAGACGCTCGTCTACCACGGCGGCTACTTCGGGATGCGCAAGGACGAGGCGCACGCGCGCGCCGAGGAGATGATCGACGTCTTCGACCTGCGCTCGAAGCGCGACGTGCGCGCGCCCAAGCTCTCCGGCGGCCAGCGCCGTCGGCTGCTGCTCGCCCGGGCGCTGATGCACCAGCCGCGGCTGGTGATCCTCGACGAGCCGACGGCCGGCGTCGACGTCGAGCTGCGCACCGAGCTCTGGCGCTACATCCGCCGGCTGCACGCCGAGGGCACCACGATCTTCCTCACCACGCACTATCTGGAGGAGGCCGAGCAGCTCTGCGAGGAGATCGCGCTGATCCGCGACGGGCGGCTGCTGGCGCGCGACAGCGCTGACGGCCTGCGCGACCACTTCGGCGTCGAGCGGCTGCAGGACGTCTACCTCAAGGCGATGGCCTCGTGACGCCGCTGCTGTGGCTGTCCAAGCGCGAGCTGCTGCGTGTCTCGAAGCTGTGGACGCAGACGGTGCTGGCCTCGGTCGTCTCCTCGATCCTGTTCATCCTCGTCTTCGGCCTCTCGCTGGGCGGGCGCATCAAGCAGATCGGGGACGTCGACTACGAGGTCTTCATCGTGCCCGGCCTGCTCGCGATGGCGATGGTCCAGGCCGCCTACGCCAACAACGCCTCGACGATCTTCCAGGCGCGCTCGGACCGCTACGTCAACGACGTCCTGTCCGCACCGATGCGCCCCTGGCAGATGACGCTCGGCTACGTCGTCGGCGGCGTCTTCCGGGCGCTGGCGATCGGCGCGGCGCTGCTGGTGCTGTCGGTGCTGCTGGTGGACGTGCCGCTCGAGCGGCCGTTCGCGCTGCTGGCGGCGGTGGCGCTGCTGTTGGTGCTGTTCGCGGCGCTCGGCGTGGTCGTCGGCATCTACGCCGAGACCTGGGACCACACGACCTTCATCGCCAACATCGTGATCCTGCCGCTGACGTTCGTCGGCGGTGTCTTCTACTCGGTCGACGTGCTGCCGGCGCCCTGGCACGAGCTCTCGCACGTCAACCCGATCTTCTACCTCGTCAACGCCGTGCGCTTCGGCTTCCTCGGCGAGAGCGACGTCTCGATCTGGCTCTCGCTCGGGGTGATGGCGATCCTCGCCGTGCCCGTGTACGCCTGGGCCCAGTACCTGTTCACGACCGGCAAGCGGCTGAAGGACTGATCCTCGGAGTCATCTTCTGGAGTGGTGGCCCAGACGATGGCGGGGATGCACTCCGGCAGGATGTCGATCGGTATGGCGCCGTCGTTGTCGAGCATGGCCGGGCCTGACAGCAACGAACGCAGACTGCCTACCTGCTGGGTCGAGCCCCGGTGATGCCCACGCCCGGAGGCCGACACCAGAGCACACGGCCCTACTCCAAAATGTGCTAGCTTCCCCGAACGGACTACAGACGCTGAACATTCGTGGGCACAGGGGACCGTCGCCACATGACAGGCGACGGCAGACCCGGCCTACTCGCAGTCCCACGACCACAGCCGGCAAACCCAACTGCCGGTAAGACCTCAAGGAGGAGGCTCACACATGCATAACGCTCCAGTTGCACGGAAGATCTCTCTGAGCGCGCTGGCAGCCTTGACGCTGCTCGTCGGCGCTCTATTCCTCGCCGCCGTCGCCGCCCCGAAGGCATCTGCCGGCCTCAGCCAATGTTCGCCAACAACGATGTGCGTCTGGGAGGACACAGCCAACACAGGCAGATTCTCGTGGTGGAACGCCTCCGACAGAGGCTGCCACGACCACAGAGACAATCCCAACATACGGACCGCGTGGAACCGCACTCCCTACTCAGTCCAACTCGGCGGAAGAGCCACAATTGCGCCGGGAAACCTGTGGACGAACGGTCCCAACTGGAACATCTTCGTCACAGGAGTGATCTGCTGGTAAAGCAACCAGCCCCCTGACCCAGACCCACCACCACCGCAACAACCCACCCAGCGCTCGCAAGAGGGAAGGCCCTGACAACACCAGGGCCTTCCCGTCTGCCCTCCCCCTCGCGACACGGCGAACGAGCCGCCCCGCGAGCCGTTCCCGAGGCAATTGCGACGTTGTCCCGGACCGGAGAAAAGAGAGGCGGTCCCGCTGCCGCATCCTACTCGCGCCCGCTCAGCGATACGGTGATCCTGCCCATGCGCAGCGGCCCGGAGGAAATAGGACCTTTTGCCTGGGCCCAGTACCTGTTCACGACCGGCAAGCGACTGAAGGCCTGAGCGAGCTCGAGGATCTGGAGCGGCGCATCGTCGCCTGCCGCCGCTGCCCGCGACTCGTGGAATGGCGCGAGCGGGTCGCGCGTGAGAAGCGCGCCGCCTTTCGCGACGAGGACTACTGGGGCCGGCCGGTGCCGCCGCTCGGCGACCCCGACGCGCGCGTCTACGTGTTCGGCCTCGCCCCGGCCGCCCACGGCGGCAACCGCACCGGCCGCATCTTCACCGGCGACCGCTCGGGCGACTGGCTGTTCGGCGCCCTGCACCGCGCCGGCTTCGCCAACCAACCGACCTCGACCCATCGCGACGACGGCCTGCGCCTGCGCGACGCCTGGGTGACGGCGGCGGTGCGCTGTGCGCCGCCGGCCAACAAGCCGACGCCGGCCGAGCGCGACACCTGCCTGCCGTTCGCCCGCGAGGAGCTGGAGCTGCTGCCGCAGGTGCGCGTGGTGGTGTGCCTGGGCGCCTTCGCCTGGGACGCGGCGCTGCGCCTCGAGCCCGTGCCGGTGCGGCCCAAGCCGCGCTTCGGCCATGGCGCCGAGGCGGCCCTCCTCAGCGGGCGCACGCTGCTCGGCTGCTTCCATCCCAGCCAGCAGAACACGTTCACCGGGCGCCTGACCGAGCCGATGCTGGACGCGATCTTCACGCGCGCCCGCAACTTGGCCGGCCTCGACGTGTCTCCATAATCGCCGCGGCCTTCGCTATGGTGCCGCGGCTGGTTGATCCATAGCCGAGTTCCCAGCCGCCGCGCGGCCGGGAAGCGGGGGACCCGATTGTCTTGGGGCGAATCCGGCGTAGAGCCGCCGGTAGCGCACTCTTCTGGCGCGAGCCCGACAGCTGAGGCAGGCTGGGTTTGACGGAGTCCTTGAATGCAGGACGTGTTGTCCTGGGAGAGGATCTGTTGATGCCCCGTCCGAGGAAGTACCCGCCGGAGTTGCTGGATCGCGGTGCGCGGCTGGTGTTCGAGTCGGGCCGTCCGGTCGCGCATGTCGCGCGCGATCTGGGTGTGCCGTCTGAGACGTTGCGCAAGCATGTGCGGGGTGTGGAGGCCGATGAGGGCCTGCGGCCCGACCTGCCAACCGCGGCCGAGCGCGAGGAGATCAAGCAGCTGCGCAAGGAGAACTACGAGCTGCGCCGCGCCAACGAGATCTTGAAGGCCGCGAGCGTGTTTTTCGCGACCGAGCTCGACCAAGACCGAACGAAGTGAGCCGCTTTATCGACGAGCAGCGTGGCCGCTTTGGGGTCGAGCCGATCTGCAGGGTCCTGGGCGTGTCGGCGTCCGCCTACTACCACCGCGCCACCGGGCAGCGCTCCGAGCGGGCCTTGGAG
This sequence comes from uncultured Thermoleophilaceae bacterium, assembly GCA_963734165.1. Lineage (GTDB taxonomy): Bacteria > Actinomycetota > Thermoleophilia > Solirubrobacterales > Thermoleophilaceae > JACVRW01. The sequence goes on from CAVTFZ010000002.1 coordinate 153,957, forward strand.
GACGAGCGGCTGCTGGCCCGCATCGAGGAGCTCCACGCGGCCAACTACCACGCCTACGGCTACCGCCGCACCTGGAAAGCGCTGTTGCGGGCCGGTGAGCCGGTCGGCCGCGACCGTGTCCGTCGGCTGATGCGCACCCACGGGATCCAGGGCGCCAAGCGGCGCGGCAAACCCTGGCGCACCACCACCCCCGACCCGGCAGCGTCCCGGCCGCCCGACCGCGTGCAGCGCGACTTCAGCGCCGACCGGCCGGATGCGCTTTGGGTCGCCGATTTCACCTACCTGCGCTGCTGGGAAGGCGTCGTGTTCTTCAGCTTCGTCATCGACGCGTTCTCACGCCGGGTCGTGGGCTGGCAATTCGCCTCTCACATGCGCACGACCCTGGTCCTCGACGCGCTACGGATGGCACTCTCACACCGCCGCACTGGCGCCGACGTCGAGCTGATTCACCACTCGGATGCCGGGTCGCAATATACGTCTCAGAGCTTCGGGCAGGTGCTCTACGACCACCGGGTGCTCGCCTCGATCGGCACCGTCGGCGACGCGCTCGACAACGCCATGGCCGAGAGCTTCGTCGACAGCTTCAAAACCGAGCTGATCGCCGACCGCGTCTGGCGCACCCGCACCCAACTCGAACTCGCGATCGTCGAATACATCGGCTGGTTCAACGACGCCCGGCTCCATCAGGCGCTCGGCGACATCCCACCAGCCGAGTTCGAGACGCTGAGCCAGCCCGGACTCATCCAGCAAGCACACCAATGAAAGACTGAAACCACCAAACCCGATCTCCGTCAAACCCAGCCCGGCTCAAGCTAACCCCGTAGGCGCTGAGAAGAGAAGGAGCACCTACGCATGCCCCGGTCGTTCGCGGCGCTCGTCGCCGCTGTCGTTGGACTCGTCCTGATCCTGCCCGCCCAGGCCCTCGCGGGCTCCCCGTCGAGCACGGCTGCGGGCGGCATGACCGCCAAGCAGCTGCCGTCGCCTCCGAGAGAGGTACCCGGCGAGCAGGCTTCGCTAACCGCCGCTGGCCTGGCCATCCCACCCGCGTCCGCGCCCCAGGCGGTCAAGGACGCGATCGCGGCCGGCAACAGGATCGCCCGCAAGCCCTACAGGTACGGCGGCGGCCACGGCCGCTGGCTCGACAGCGGCTACGACTGCTCCGGCTCGGTCAGCTTCGCCCTGCGCGGCGCCGGCCTGCTGCGCTCCCCGCTCGACTCGAGCGGCTTCATGCGCTGGGGCCAGCGCGGTCGCGGCGCCTGGATCACGATCCGCTCGAACCCCGGCCACGCGTACATGATCGTCGCCGGCCTGCGCTTCGACACCAGCGCCCGCCGGATCGGCGGCAGCCGCTGGACCGACCAGATGCGCTCCGCCCGGGGGTTCCGCGGCACCCACCCCGTGGGGCTCTAGTACCCCGGCACCTGGTCCTCGATCTGGTCCTGTAGCTCCTTGCCCTTGTCCTCGAGCTGCTCGCCCTGCTGCTCGAGCTCCTTGCGCAGCTCGCGGCGCTTGCGCTCGATCTCCTCCTCGGGGGCCTTGTCCTCGATCGCCTGCTGCAAGTCGTCGCTCTTCTGCTTGATGCTCTCCTGGGCCTCGGTGGCCTGGTCCCTCACGTCGTTGGCCGCGTCCTTGACGTCGTCGCTGCCGCAGGCGGGCAGCGCGACGGCGATGGCGATGGCGGCCAGCGCCCCGGCGAGCGGCTTGGTCAGTCGATCCATGGCGCCAGCGTAGCCGCGTTTGCGGCCGCCTCGGCCGAGCTCGACGGCTCGGTACGCTCAAGGGTCGGATGGCAGCTGACCCGCTCGCAGCGTTCACCCCCGGGGTGCGTGACTGGTTCACGCGCTCGTTCGCGCAGGCCACCGTCGCGCAGGAGCAGGCCTGGCCGGCGATCGCGGCTGGCGAGAACGTGCTCGTCTCGGCGCCGACCGGCTCGGGCAAGACGCTCGCCGCCTTCCTCTGGGGCCTCGACCGCCTGGTGGCCGAGCCCCTGCCGGAGGGCGAGCGGCGCACCCGACTCGTCTATGTCTCGCCGCTGAAGGCGCTCTCCTACGACGTCGAGAAGAACCTGCGCGCCCCGCTGAAGGGGATCGGCGGCGACGTCAGCGTGGCCATCCGCACCGGCGACACGCCGCAGAAGGAGCGTCAGGCGATGCTGCGCACGCCGCCGGACGTGCTGATCACGACGCCCGAGTCGCTCTACCTGATGCTGACCAGCCGCGCGCGCGAGTTCCTGACCGACGTGGAGTGGGTGATCGTCGACGAGATCCACGCGGTCGCGCGCACCAAGCGCGGCGCGCACCTGGCGCTCACGCTCGAGCGACTCGAGCACCTCGTCGGGCGCCCGGTGCAGCGCATCGGCCTGTCCGCGACCCAGCGCCCGCTCGAGGAGGTCGGCCGCTTCCTCGCGGGCGCCGGCCGCGAGTGCCGGATCGTGGACACCGGCGTGCGCAAGCAGCTCGACCTGCAGATCCAGGTGCCGGTGGAGAACATGGCCGAGCCGGACGCGCACGACATCGGGCATCCGGCCGTGGACACCGCGGGCACCGCGGCGGGCGGCGGTGATCTGATGGGCACCGGCCTCGGCGAGGCCCCCGCCGCCACCGGGCGCTCGATCTGGCCGGCGATCTACCCGGAGCTGCTGGAGCTGGTCAAGCAGCATCGCTCGACGATCGTGTTCGTCAACAACCGTCGCGGGGCGGAGCGGCTGGCGGTGCGGCTGAACGAGCTGGCGACCGAGCAGGGCTGGAAGCCGCGGCGCGACGCCGGCGCCAACGGCGGCGGGTCGCCGCGCGAGGACGGCGACCCCGTCTACATCGCCCGCGCCCACCACGGCTCGCTCGCCCGCGAGGAGCGACTCATCGTCGAGGATCTGCTGAAGTCGGGCGAGCTGCCGTGCCTGGTGGCGACCTCGTCGCTCGAGCTCGGCATCGACATGGGCGCCGTCGACCTCGTGATCCAGGTCGAGTCGCCGAAGTCGGTCACCGCCGGCCTGCAGCGGATCGGCCGCGCCGGCCACAACGTCGGCGACGTCTCGCGCGGGCGCATCTTCCCGAAGTTCCGCGCCGACCTGCTCGAGTGCGCCGTCGTCGCACGGCGGATGCGCGACGGCGAGATCGAGCCGACCGTCGTGCCGCGCAACCCGCTCGACGTGCTCGCCCAGCAGATCGTCGCGATGACCGCCACCGGCGACGAGTGGAAGGTCTCCGAGCTGCACGAGGTGATCCGCCGCGCCTATCCCTACGCCGAGCTCGGCCGCGAGCTGCTCGACAGCGTGCTCGACATGCTCGACGGCCGCTACCCCTCCGAGGAGTTCGCCGAGCTGCGTCCGCGGATCGTGTGGGACCGCGTCGAGGACAGCGTCCGCGCCCGCAAGGGCTCGCTGCAGCTGGCCGTCACCAACGCCGGCACGATCCCCGACCGCGGCCTCTACGGCGTGCACCTGCCCGACGGCCGCCGCGTCGGCGAGCTCGACGAGGAGATGGTCTACGAGGCCCGCCCCGGTCAGACGTTCCTGCTCGGCGCCTCGACCTGGCGCATCGAGGAGATCACGCGCGACCGCGTGATCGTCACCCCGGCCCCCGGCGCGCCCGGCGCGGTGCCGTTCTGGCGCGGCGACGGCGTCGGCCGCCCGAAGGAGCTGGGCGAGGCGATCGGGGCCTTCGCGCGCGAGAGCGTGGAGCGCGACCCGGCCGAGCTGGCCGCCGAGTACGACCTCGACGAGCGCGCCGCGCGCAACCTCTCGACCTTCCTGCGCGAGCAGCGCGACGCCACGCGCGTCGTGCCGAGCGACCGCACGCTCGTGATCGAGCGCTTCCGCGACGAGATCGGCGACTGGCGACTGTGCGTGCTGTCGCCCTTCGGCGGGCGCGTGCACGCCGCCTGGGCACTGGCGCTGTCGGCGCGCATCCGCGACGAGTTCGGCCTCGAGTCGGACGCGATCTGGTCCGACGACGGCATCATCGTCCACCTTCCCGACGCAGATGAAGCACCGGGCGCCGAGCTGGTGCTGGTCGAGCCCGACGTGGTCGAGGAGCTGGTCGTGCGCGAGCTGTCGAGCTCGGCGCTGTTCGGCGCCCGCTTCCGCGAGAACGCCGCGCGGGCGCTGCTGCTGCCGCGCGCCTACCCCGGCAAGCGCACGCCGCTCTGGCAGCAGCGACTGAAGGCGCAGTCGCTGCTGGAGGTCGCCAAGCGCTACGGCCAGTTCCCGATCGTGCTCGAGACCTACCGCGAGTGCCTGCGCGACGTGCTCGACCTGCCGGGGCTGGAGCAGCTGCTGCGCGGGCTGCACTCGCGCGAGCTGTCGCTGGTCGAGGTCGAGACCCAGCGCGCCTCCCCGTTCGCCTCCTCGCTGCTGTTCGACTACGTCGCGACCTACATGTACGAGGGCGACACGCCCAACGCCGAGCGGCGCGCGGCGGCGCTCTCGCTCGATCGCGAGCTGCTGCGCGAGCTGCTCGGCCAGGAGGAGCTGCGCGAGCTGATCGACCCGGACGCGCTGGCCGAGGTCGAGGCGGACCTGCAGCGCACCAGCGACCGCACGCGCGCCACCAACGCCGACTCGATGCACGACGTGCTGCGCGCCGTCGGCGACCTCTCGGCCGCCGAGGCCCAGGAGCGCACGCTCGGCGCCATCTCGGCGCTGCGCATGCTCAAGGAGCTCGAGGGCCAGCGCCGGGCGATCGAGATGCGCATCGGCGGCGAGCAGCGCTGGATCGCCGCCGAGGACGCCGGCCTCTACCGCGACGCGCTCGGCGCCGTCCCGCCCGGCGGCTTGCCCGACGCCTTCCTAACCGAGGTCGAGGAGCCGCTCGAGCGCCTCACCCGCCGCTACGCGCGCACGCACGGTCCGTTCACCACGCGCGCCCCGAGCGAGCGCTACGGGCTCGACTTCGGGCCGGTGCTGAAGGGGCTGGAGCGCGCCGGCGGCCTGGTGCGCGGCGAGCTGCGCCCGGGCGGCAGCGAGCGCGAGTGGTGCGACTCGGACGTGCTGCGCCGGCTGCGCCGCGCCTCGCTGGCGACGCTGCGCAAGGAGGTCGAGCCGGCCGAGCAGCGCGCGCTGGCGCGTTTTCTCCCGGCTTGGCAGGGCGTGGACGCGGCGCCGGCCGGCGGGGCCGGCGTCGACCGGTTGCGCGAGCAGCTGGTGCCGCTGCAGGGGGTGGCGCTGGCGCCCGAGGTGTGGGAGCGCGACGTGCTGCCACGCCGGGTCGGCGCCTACTCGCCGACCTGGATGGACCAGCTCTGCGCCAGCGGCGAGCTGGTCTGGGTCGGCGCCGGGGCGCTGGGGCGCAACTCCGGTCGCGTCGCGCTCTACTTCCGCGAGGACGCGCGCTGGCTCGGCCCGCCGCCGTCGAAGGCCGAGCGGCCCGAGGGGCCGATCCACGATGCGATTCGCGAGCGACTGGCTGGGGGGGCCGCGTTCTGGACCGATCTGCTCGCGGAGCTGGCGGACGAGCCGCTCGAGCTGCAGGAGGCGCTCTGGGATCTGGCCTGGGCCGGCGAGGTCACCAACGACGCCTTCGCGCCCTTGCGCGCGCCGAAGCTCACGCTCGCCCAGCGCGAGCGCGAGGCCGGACGCCGCTTCGCCCGGCGACGGCGGCCGGGCGCGCCGCAGGTCCAGGGTCGTTGGTCGCTGACCGCGCCGCTGTTCGCCGACGCTCCCGCTCACGGTCCGCGCATGCGTGCGCTGTCGGAGGTGCTGCTGGAGCGCTATGGGATCGTCACCCGGGAGACCGTGTTGGCCGAGGGGGTGCCCGGCGGCTTCTCGACCCTCTACGGCGAGCTGGCGAACCTCAAGACGCTCGGCACGGCCCGCCGCGGCTACTTCGTCGAAGGTCTCGGTGGCGCGCAATTCGCGCTGCCCGCCGCGATCGAGCGCCTGCGCACGCTGCGTGCCGAGGAGAGCGGCGGCGCGCTCGTGCTCGCCGCCACCGACCCGGCGAACCCCTACGGGGCCACCCTGCCCTGGCCCAAGCGCGAGGACGACCAGTCCGGCCGCCGGCCCTCCCGCGTGCCCGGCGCCTACCTCGTCACGCTCGACGCCGAGCCCGTGCTCTACGTCGAGCGCGGCGGCAAGGCGCTGTTGCCGCTGCGCGAGCCACTCGACGCCGGCGGCGCGCCCGCCGGCTGGCTACCCGAGGCCCTCGACGCCCTCGTCGAGCACGTCCGCCGCGGCCGCCTCAAGCGCCTCGGCATCGAGCGCTTCGGCGGCGAGTCGGTGATCGGATCGCCGGTCGAGCCGCTGCTCGTCGAGGCCGGCTTTCGTCAGGGCCCGCGCCGGTTGACGCTCAGCGCCTGAAGACGCTCAAAACCTGCTCGCTACCATGCCGAATAATGGGAGTCTCCAGTGCATTGGCGTGCCTTGTGCTGGTCATCTGCCTTGGAGGCTGTGGCGGCGACGAGGACCCGCGCGGCGGTTCCGTAAAACCGCCGGTGCACGATGCGCCCGCCGGCGCGTCCGGGCCCGCGGAGGCCGTCCAGGCCCTGTACTCCGCGATGAGCGAGGGAGACGGACGGGCGGCGTGCGAGGCCACGACGGCCTCGCTGCAGCGAGCCTTCGTCAAGGCTGAGCGCGAGGCGCACGCGGAGTGGAAGCAACTGAGCTGCGGTGAGATGCGCTCGAAGCTGATCGAGGAGTACCCGGCGCGCCTGCGCCGGGCCTTCGCCCAGCTGAAGATCAAGCGGGTCACCGTCCGCGGCGATCGGGCGAAGGTGATCCACCAAATCCCCGGCAGCGGCCCACCGCCGGTCGACACGAGCGTGCGGGTGGTCCGCGAGAACGGCGCTTGGAAGGTCACCGGCTAGCCCGCGACCGCATGGGCAGGCGCGCACGGTCCCTCTCCGCCGCCGGCGCGATCGCCGTGCTCCTTGCCGCCTGTGGAGGCGACGCCGCGCAAGAGGGCGTCGCCACGGTCGGCAAGACGGTCATCCCGGAGGCCGAGCTCTCCGAGCGCGTCGCCGTCACGCGCCGCGTCCTCGCGGCCGGGGGGACGAAGATCCCTCGGCCACGGCTGCTCGAGCGGCAGCTGGCGCAGCAGCTGATCGAGGCCGAGTGGATCGAGCAGGAGACGGCCAAGCGGGGCATCGGCGTCTCTGCCGCAGAGCAGCGGCGCGCGTTCGAGGAGCAGCGACGCAGCGAGCGGAGCGCCTTCCCCAGCCCCGCGCTGCAGCGGCAGTATCTGGAGGCGACCGGCGCGACCGACCTGGCCGAACGCAACCCGATCCGGATCGGCCTGCTCCAGCGCAAGCTGTTCGCGCAGGTCTCCTCCGGCTCGCCGACGGAAGCTGCGATCGAGCGCCACTACGCCCGGCACAGACGGCGCTACGCCCAACTCGAGCGCCGTGACGTCCAGCTCGTCCAGACCAGGACGAAGCGTCGTGTGCTCGCCGCGAGAGCGGCGCTGGAGGGTGGCGAGAGCTGGAAGGCCGTGACGAAGAGGTTCTCGATCGACACCAGGGGCCGCCAGCACCGCGCCAACCTGATCGCCGTCACCACCGACGACCTGGAGCCGGCGCTGGGCAGGGCGGTCTTCTCCGCGCGCAGAGGTCAGCTGGTGGGCCCGGTGAAGACGGCGAGCGGCTGGTACCTCGTCGAGGTCGCGAGAATCATCCCGGGGCGTCAGCCGTCGCTGGCCGAGGCGCGCGGCGTCATTCGCGACACGCTGGCGGGCGAGCTGCGCACTCGGGCGGTCGGGCGCCTTTGGAAGCGCCTGCGCAGGGAGTACAGCGCCAAGACCGTCTGCGGCGCCGGCCTCCGGCTCCCCGACTGCCAGCGGTAGCTCAGCGCTTGCGCCGAGGCGACGTGCCCGTTCCGCACGGCGTCTTCATGCGCACCGATCTGTCCGCTCGCCGGCCGTTCTGGCCGTCGATCAGCAGCCGGCTGACCTGCTTGCCCTTGCAGAGACCGCGCTTCCCGGTCACGACAAGGACGCCTTGGCGACCGCCCTGGAGCGAAAGCGAGACGCGCGACAGAGCGGCGTCGGGCATCCCGGCGAAGGTGGCGGTGAGCTTGCCGTCCCGCACGGCCGTCCGCGCGCGCAGATCGAGGGCGATCTCGCCATGCAGCGGGATCAGGAGCGTCGGCAGGGTGCGGATCCGCCGGCCCGTCCGGCGATCGGTGCGCGTGCCCTTGACGAGGTAGACCGGCCCGGAGAGCGGCTCGTTCATCAGCGGGGAGACGGCGGTCGCCCGGCCGACGATGGAGTTCGCGGGGCAGCGGCTCGCGCGACCACCCGCGTAGCTGCAGAGCGCGTCGGCGTTGGCCGGATCGAGGGCGAGCGACAGCGGCAGCCTGGCCGCGAGGCGCTTCACGTTGGCCTCGCCGATCGCCTGCGTCAAGACGACCTTCAACCCGGGGTGCCTGCCGTTCCCGACCTGCCTCCTGCCGGTGAGGGTCATCGTCACGCGTGGGCTCAGCGGCAGCGCGCGGCAACCGCCGACCCGGAAGGGCGCGCGGACCCGGCTCGCGCTGCCCTGCTGGGAGCGGAGCGTCGCCGCCACGCTCTTCGCGGCACACGACGTGGGCGTGGTCATGAAGCGCGGCCGGTCGACGTCGACGTGGAGCGAGCGCAGGCGGAGCGGGATGCCCTGGAGAATGCTCGGCAGCGGGTCGGACGTCACGACGATGTGCCCGTCCGCCGGGTCGACGGACACCGCTGCCCGCACGATCGCTGTCCCGAGGTCGAGTGGGCCGGCGAGCACCCGCACCGCGAGCACGAGTCCGTAGGGCGCCCCCTGGTACCCCTCGGTCAACGAGAGCGTGCCGGTCAAGGAGAACGGCGCGCTGCCGGCGCCGGCGCTCACCGTCGCGGTCCCGATCCGCGAGCCGCCAGGGCACGTCCCCGCCGCGGCGTCGGCGGAGCCGCACAGCGGCACGTCCTTGATCCGCGCCAACAGGCCGCCCGGCAGGATCAGGTCGAGGTCGCCGAGGAACTCCTGACCGTCGGGCCGATCGATCTGCAGCAGGAACGGCGAGAAGCTCCCGCCCAGCGGGCTCGCGACGCCGGCCTCGAAGGCGGGGGCGAAACCGAACATCCCCGGACAGTCGATCGTGAACGAGTCCTTGGCGACGACCGACGCCGTCCCAGTCCACGGGCGGAGTCGTACGGAGGAGACCTTCGGCCCGCAGGTCGGAGGATTGGCGAGCGGCGCGCGCGGGCCGCTCTTCAACCTCACGGTGAGCCTCGTGAACGGCAGCTGCGGCGTGTTGTCGAACGTCGTGATCAGGCGCCCGGTCGAGGGGTCCGGGTCGACCTTGCCCGCCAGCTTCACGACCATGCTCGAGCTCTTGGCGACCAGGTACAGCGCCAGCAGGCTCCCAAACGGGTTGTCGTTCTGCTTGGCCAGGTAGACCGGCCCGCTGAGCGGCGTCTCGACCAGTGGCGTGTCGATGTCGACCGTGCCGATCTTCGAGTTCTCGGGACAGCTTGGCGAGCTCGCGTCCTGCAGCCGGACGTCCCCGGGCGCACACGCGCCGAGGCCGTCCGCGGCGGCGGGCGAGACCGTCATCCCCTCCGGGAGCGCGACCGCCGCCGTCCGCAACGCCGCCTGCGTGACCCCGGCCGGATTCTCGAACCCGTCGGTCGGGAAGCTCACGGACACGTCGAGGCCGGTGGGGGCGTCGGGGCGCGTGTTCGTCGGCCGGACGTCGACTGACGGCTCGAACGGCACCTTCTCGCAGCCGGCGACCGCCATCGGGCTGTCGTTGGTGTCATGGTCGTAGGACGCCCTCTGGAACACGCCCGGGTCCTGCCACGACGCGACGCTCAGCGTCGTGCGCTGGGGACCGGTCCAGCAGTCCACCCGGTTGGTCAGGAACGCCTTCGGCTGGTAGCCGGGGACGTTCGAGCACGCCGGATCGTCGAGGTTCGCGCAGTAGTCGTCGGCTCCGACGATTCCCGCGTCCCTGGTCGTGCCGCGATCGGCGTCGTGTGCGGGATCCGCGGGCACGCCCCAAAACGTCACCGAGACGCCGGCGATCGGGAACGCCTGCGAGATGTCCCGGGAATCCACGCTCAAGCCGTAGTCGCCGCCCGTCCGCACGCGCGGGACCATGAACACGGGATGACCCAGGACGACGAACCCGAACCGCGCGATCTCGCCCGGCGGGGCGACCATGTCGTAGATGGGGAGCGTGCTGATCGGGATGTTCACGCCCGGACCGGCGAAGTAGATCGTGGCGGTCCCCAGTTGGGAGCTCACCGGGCAGAGCGGCAGGCCTGCCGGATCGGTGAGCTGCTCGTTCGTGCAATTGGTCGGGGTGATCAACGGGTTCCCGACGACGCCCGTCGGCAGGTCCACGCGGACGTCCTTCACCTGCCCGTCGGGGGAGAGGAGCCCCGCCGAGGTGAGCTGGAAGGACATGGTCAGCGCGTACGGGTGCGCCCCCGCCTGGAGGGCCGAGGAGCCATCGCGGTTGAGCATCGAGCCGTTGAAGCTCGTGATGCCGAAGTCCGCGCCGGCGGGAGCGGCCAGCGTCAGGGCCAGCGCCACGGCGCCGGCCAGGACGGTCGCCGTGCGGCTGCCGAAGCTCCTCATCGAGGGTTCCCCCGCCGGAGGCTCAGCACCAGCCGCTGTGCCTCGCCAGCGGAGCCGAAGCGCACGGACACCGACACCCGCAAGCGGTGCGTTCGCTCCAGCCGGCCGCGCGCCCGCCCAGAGAGCTTCAGCGGCAGCCCGACGGTGCCCGGCGCCCTCGCTCTCACAGCGGCCCGGGCCACGACCCGGCTGCCGCGACCGAGCGTGGCCCGCGCGGTCAGCGCCAGGCGGCCGGCCTGGCTCACGCGCACGCGAAGCCGGATCGAGCGGCCGGCCGCGAGCCGCGCGCGCAGCGCCTTGGACGGTGCCCGCAGGCTGAAGGAGGGCCGCCGGCCGAGGGTGAAGTTCCCCGCCTCGGGGCCGGCATTCACCGGGGCGCGGAGGCGCGGTGCACCGCTGGGGGGCACTTGGCAGTCGTCGCCGACGCACGGCTGCGGCGCCGGCGGCGGCTCGGGCCTGCCGCCCACCCGGGCGTCGTAGAGATCGCTGAGCGTGTCCTGGTCGGAGCGAACGAGGCGATCGCGCGTGGTGAAGAAGACATCGTCTCCAGATGCGCTCGCGTCGGCGAAGTGCGAGTTCGAGCCTCCCGTCCCGCTCGAGACCAGCTCGATCTGCCCGCCCCGCCAGCCGTAGACGTCGATCTTCCCGTTCGAGTCGTCCGCGACCAGGCTGTCGCCGGTCTCGAAGAAGGCGGCGCTACCGTCGGCCAGGAGGTTGCGCGTCAGCGAGTGCGTGTTCAGCGGCACGGCCGCCAGCGTGATCGCGGAATCGATCAGCCGAGCGTCCCCGACTGGCGGATCGCCGGCGGGATTGCAGGAGACGCACGTCGTCCGGCCCAGCTCCGCGTCGAAGAGGTAGACCTCCGCACAGGCGCCGCCGAGGCACGCCGAGCTCGCGTTGTCGTAGTCCCCCAACCGCTCTCGCGAGGTGAACAGCAGCTGTTCTCCGTCCGCGGTCACGCGCGTGGTTTCACCTTTGTTGAACGTCGTCGCGCTCCAATTGGACGAGTCGAGCACCACGCGCGCCTCGGCGGACGCCAGGGTGTCGTCCAGCGTTGCGATGAACGTCGTCACTCCCTGGTGCCACAGGTAGAGGTTGGGCTGACCGTCGGTGGCGCCGTCGGCCAGGACGCCCCCCGCCACGAAGTAGATCCGCTCGAGGTCGTCGCTCGTCCCGACGACGCCGAACACGTCGGCGCCCGTCGCGTCGGCAGTGGTCAAATCGGTGAGGCCGCCGGTGTCGACGTCGTAGGCGTACAGGTCCTGCCCGCGGGGCAGGGCGGCTGCGCCGAGACTGCTCATGCAGGTCGGGCTGTACACGTCGCTCGCCAACGGAGCGTCGTCGTAGGCCGTGGCGTCGTCGGTCAGCTTCTCGCAACTCGTGAACAGGACCCTGCTCCCGTGCCGGGCCTCCGCCGACCAAAAGAGCGCCGGAAAGGTGCCGGCGGGGTCTTGCGTGCCGCGCTGGGAGGCGGAGACGTGCGCGGTGCTCGCTGCCTGCTCCCGCACGTACAGTTGCCCGACCGAGGGATCGCTCGGGTCAAGGGCGCGGAAGAAGACGCGGGAGCCATCGGCCGAGATCGCATGGTCGACGCTGCCGAACGAGACGCCCGAGCCGATCTGCGAGCCACCGGGCGCGGGAGTCCCGTCGGGCAGGACGCCCACGAGGCGGACCTGGCCTGCGGCCCACTCATAGGCGTTGACCACGCCGCTCGGTGCGGCAGAGGTCAGGGAGACGTCGTCCTCGTAGGCGAGGTGCTCGCCCCCCGCCGAGACGCCGGCGAGCTGAGGGCCGATCGGTGAGACCCCCTCTGGCGTCCCGGGGGTCAGCAGCTCATAGGACCCGTCCGCGCGGCGACGGTAGAGGTTGCGGGCGCCATCGGTCGCGTCGGGCGTCAAGGCCGAGACCGACTGCACGTAGCTGGTAGAGAACTCCGGCGAGAAGCCTTGGAACCAGGGCACGAGCGTGACGAACTCGCTGGGCGGCGCAGGCACGGGCGGGACGAGCGATTGCGTCGCCCAGCCCTCCGATCCGCGCGTGGCGACGTAGTGGTCTCGCTCGACGCCGGAGGCCGCTCCAGGCCCGGGGCCTGGGAGCGCGAAGGCGACCTGGCCTCCCGCCGGGGTGCTGGCCAGCTGCCCCGTGGGGAAGGACTCGTAGCCGTTCTTGTCTTCCGGCGAGACCTTCTCGTAGACCCGATCGAGCGACCACGCGGATGGGGCGAGGGCCAAGGCCGCGCACCACAGCGCGACCGAGCCAAGGCAGACGAGCAGGGCCTTTGCCGGCCGCTCGCGCCTCCCCATCGCTTGCATGCGTCGATCCCCCTTCGGCACCACCCTCTACGACAACAGCGGCCCTGGGGCCGCCGAAAGACCGTAGACGCAGGATTTTCCGATGTCAAGCGCCGACACGAAGGGGGACGGAGGGTCGGACATGGCCGCCGACCCTCCGCTCGCTGCGGCCTGTGCGTCAGGGGACTATCTGACCGTCACTCTGGGCGTGGAGGTGTATTGACCTGTGAAGGTCGCCGTGCCAGAGGAGACGGAGCAGCTGACGGCCGTGTATCTCACTGGAGCTGTTATCTCGAGTCTTCCCGTGGCATTTGTGTAAACGGCGGAGACGGTCTGGCCCCGATTGTGATTCTGCAGGCGTTGATGACGATTGTCGCGCCGCCGATCCCGAGCGTGGCGCTGAATGAGCCGCCACCGAGATCTCTGCCGATCGTGACTGTCCACGTCCCGCCCGTCTGTACGATCGCGGCGCCGAGCGTGCTCGTGCAGGGCCGGTTCTGCCATCGTTGAACTTGACGTTCGTCGCCGACGTTGAGATCGATGAGGTGCCGGCAGCGGGGGTGGTGGCTCTGATTGTCGAGTCGGCGCATGTGACTGTAAGCACGCCGGCGCCTGCTGAGAAGTCGGTGCCGGCGGCTGACAGGGAGACCGCGGTGCTGGCGGGCGAGAAGTCCGCCGACGCAGGAACAGCCACCGCAAGCGCCGCCATGAGGGCGGCCAGCGCAGGCAGGCCGCCTTTGTACTTCAGTCTCATAGTCGTGCCTTTCACCACGGAGAACGTCCGCGGAATTAGAGTTATTAATGAATAAGTGACAAAGATTGGCATTGGCGGGATGGGTCGTTCTGCCTGCGCGATGGCAGGCAGGCATGGGCTGATCTCGTCTGGTTCCGCCTCCTTCCCGTCTCGTCACTGAGCGGGCCACCGCGCTCGCAATGCGCGAATCGCGATGGCTTCTGAGATACTCAGTGGACCTTTCGACGTTCTAGAGACTAGCAAGACGTGGGGGGCGGTCAAGCGCTCTGTAAAGCACATCCATACGTCCGGAGCGGCGCGTACCTAGCATCAGGGAGATGCCCGAGGGCGACACCATCCACAGCGCGGCGCGCCGGATCGGGGCGGCGCTGGTCGGCAGGGAGATCGTCGAGATCGAGACGCCGCAGCGGCGGCATGCCCTCGACCGCTGGCCGGAGCGGCTTGCGGGGGCGCGCTGTGCGGTCGGTCGACGCGCGAGGCAAGCACCTGTTCATCCGCTTCGAGGGCGACCTGACGCTGCACTCGCACCTGCGCATGACCGGCCGCTGGCAGGTCCAGCCGCGCGGGCAGCGCTGGCGCCGCTCGCCACGGCGCGCGTGGCTGGTGCTCCGCACGGACGAGCACGAGGTGGTGCAGTTCGACGGGCCCGTGCTGGAGCTGATGACCGACTCCCGCACGCGCTTCGACCAGCGCCTGGCCGCGCTCGGGCCGGACCTGCTGGCCGACGACTTCGACGAGGCCGCCTTCCTGCGCCGCCTGCGCGCCGACGACCCGACCCGCGGGATCGGCGACGCCCTGCTCGACCAGCGCATCTGCGCCGGGATCGGCAACGTCTGGAAGTCCGAGGGCTGCTTCCTGGCCCGCATCGATCCCTGGCGCCCGCTCGCGCGCGTGAGCGACGAGCGAGGCGCTCGTGGTCGTGCGCGCGGTGCGGCCGCTGATGCAGCTGTCGGTCGAACGCGGCGGGCGGATCGTCACCTACGAGCCGCAGCGGCCCGGACGCGTGGCGACGCGCGCATGTGGGTGTTCGAGCGCGCCGGCCTGCCCTGCCGCGTCTGCGACACGCCGATTCGCGCCCGCGGCCAGGGCGACGACAACCGCACGACCTACTGGTGCCCGCGGTGTCAGGCCTGATCCGCGTCGGCCACAAGGGCGCCGCGCACGTCGCCCCCGGCAACACGATCGAGAGCTTCGAGGCGGCGCTCGAGCACGGCGTCGACATGATCGAGTTCGACGTCCTGCGCGCTCGCGATGGACGGCTGCTGCTCGCCCACGACTACGAGGACGCCGCGCGGCCCGATGCGCTCACGCTCGAGCGAGGGGCTCGACCACTTCGCCGGCGAGGCCTACGCCGGCGTCGAGCTCGACGTCGACCTCAAGCTGCCCGGCTACGAGCGCGAGGTCGTCGAGGGCCTGCGCTCGCGCGGCCTGGCCGAGCGCGCGCTGGTCTCGACGATGTACACCGAGAGCCTCGATCGCCTCGGCGAGCTGGCGCCCGGGTTGCGTCGCGGCTGGTCGGTGCCGCGGGTGCGGCGCGACTACACCCGCTCTCCCCTGGTGGTGCCCGCGTACGCGATCGCGCGGGTCATGCGCGCTCGCCTGCCCGGGCAGGCGGCCAGCCGCATCCGCGCCGGCGGCTGCGAGGCGATCATGTCCCACCACCTGCTGGCGAGCGCCCGGCTGGTGCGCGAGGTCCACGCGGCGGGCGGCCGCGTCTACATCTGGACCGTCGACGACGTGCGCGCGATCCGCAAGCTGGAGACGATGGGCGTCGACGCGGTGATCACCAACGACCCGCGCCTGTTCGACGCGCTGGGCTAGCCGGAGATCGTGCAGGAGCCCGTCACGCGGGTCTCGCTGCGCCCGCCGGGCCACTGCAGCTCGGCCACGCCGCGCACCTGGTAGGTCTGACCGGCCGCGGGTGGGGCGAGCTGGAAGGTCCAGCCGACCTGCTGCCAGGTGTAGGCGGCCGAGCCCGCCGACTGCCAGGGGGAGCTGGCGCCCTCGAGCGGCGCCCAGGCGCCGCCGTTCAGCCACTGGGCGCTGAAGCGAGCCCGCATCTGGCCGTCGCTGCCATCGCCGGCGAGCTGCGCGCGCACGCCGAGCTGCGTGGAGGTGCAGACGTTCGCATTGGCCCAGGAGGGCACGAGCGAGCCACCGTTGCCGGTGGCGGCCTGGCTCACGGCGGCGACGGCGAATGCCGCGACGAGCATCAGAGGAATGAGAATTCGAGCGACCTTGGCAGTCATCGAGCGCGACGGAACCTCCCGCAGGAGGACCTTAGCGCCTCGGAACTACCAGATGAGACACATGGCCTTCGAGGTCCCCGGCGGGTCCCCTCCGTCCACTCCCTCGTAGCCGGTCTTGGTGAGAAGAGTCTGGCGCTTGACGACGGTGTAGTGGGCCTGTCGTCCGCTGGCACGTCCCCGCTTGGCGGCGTGCTTCCAGTGCAGCTTGCGCGCCGATCCATGCCTCTTGTGAACGCGCAGCAGCGCCGCCTGCTTGCGCACCTTGCGCTCCATGGCACGCTTACGCGCCTTGCGCGTCTTGTGCTTGGCCGCGTGCTCGCGCGCCTTGCGGTTCGCCGCCTTGCGCTGCGCTGGCCGCTTGCGCGCCTCGCCCTGCTCGAGGCCGCGCGTGGACTGCTCGGACCGCTCCGCGCGCCACTGCTGCTCGACGACCGCCCGCATCACGAAGGTCGTGCCGAAGGGCGGCTGGTCGAAGAAGAAGGTCCAGCCGGTCTGGCGCTCGGCGTAGCGAGCCGAGCCCGAGTAGACCCAGCGCGAGGTGCCGCCGGGCACGGTCACCCATTCGTTGCGCGAGGGGCTCCAGTACTGCGCGGTGAAGCGCATGTACATCAGCTGGCGCTTGCCGTTGCCGGGCATGCTCGCGCGCACGCCGAGGCCATTGGGGGTCTTGTCGGTGTCGCAGATGTTCACGGTCGCCCACGGCTTGGACTTCGGAGCCGAGGCGGCGACGAACGCGCCCGGCGAGAGCAGCGGTCCAGCCGACGAGGGCGCCTGCGGCGTCGTGGCGTGCACAGGCGCGTCGGCGGGCACCACGCCGGGGGGCAGGACCGGCGGCGCATCCGCACCCGCGGGAAGCTTGGGCGTCGCCGCACTCGCAGCGGGCGTCAGCGCCGCCAGCATGGCGGCGCAGACGAGCAGCGTCGGCGGCAAAGCGAGTCGGCCCACTTGCCCCGGATCATCGGCTCGTGGGCCCACGTGCTTGAGCGCTGCTGTGCCAATGTCGCCGCTCTACGCCTCGTGCTCCACCCGCACCGAGAATCCCTCCGCGCGAATCGCGGCGAGGATCTCCTCGTTGTTGGCGGCTCCACGCGTCTGCAGCACCAACTTGATCGCCGTCTCGCGCACGTGCAGATCGATCCCGTCGCGCAGGTGCTCCACGTCGACGACGTTGGCGCCCTGGTCGGCAACCACCCCTAACAGCGCCGCCAGCGCACCCGGCCGGTCGGGCACCACCGCCGACAGGACCAGCCGCCGTCCCACCGCCGTCTCACCGAGCCGGATGCACTCAGACAGCAGCGTGGCGTCCACGTTGCCGCCCGACAGCACCGCGCAGACCTCGCCCGACGCGGGCGCAGCCACCCGCCCGTGCATCAGCGCCGCCACTCCCACTGCCCCGGCGCCCTCCACCACCAGCTTCGAGCGCTCCAGCAAGAGCACCATCGCCTGCGCCACCTCGTCGTCGGAGACCGTCACGACCTCGTCGACGTAGCGCTCCACCAGCGGCAGCGTGAAGTCGCCGGGTCGCTTGACCGCGATGCCGTCGCAGATCGTGTTGGCCGAGCGCGCTCCGATCGGCCGGTGCGCGGCCAGCGAGTCCAGGTAGGGCGCGCACGCCTCGGCCTGCACCCCTACCACGCGCGCGCGAGGCAGCAGCTGCGCCAGCGCGATCGCGATCCCGCTTGCGAGCCCACCGCCGCCGAGCGGCACCACCACCAGCCGCACGTCCGGCGCCTGCCGCGCCAGCTCGAGCCCGACCGTCCCCTGGCCGGCCACGACCTCCGGCTGGTCGAAGGCGTGCACGAGCGTCAGTCCCTCCGCCTCGGCGAGCCGCCGGGCCTCCGCCCCGGCCTCGTCATAGGTGCCCTCCACGAAGCGCACTTCGCCGCCGTACTGGCGCACCGCGGTCACCTTCGCCAGCGGCGCGCTCGCCGGCATCACCAGCACGGCTCGGGCGCCCACGGAGCGCGCCGCAAAGGCCACCGCCTGGGCGTGGTTGCCCGCGCTGGGGGCTACGACGCCGCGGCGCAGCGCGGCGTCCGGCAGTCGGCCGACCGCGTGGAACGCGCCACGCGCCTTGAACGAGCCGGTCAGCTGGAGGTTCTCCGCCTTCAGCGACACCCGCGCGCCCACCCGCCGCGAGAGCTCCCCCGCGGCCAGCACGGGCGTCTCGCGCACCTTCTGCGCCAGCAGCCGGCCAGCCTCCTCGACCTCGCGCGCGGTGACGGCCTCTGGGACGACGGCCATGTCGCGTGAGATCATGGCACCATGCCGAACGGGGAGGAGACGGCCCGCCTACTCGCGCGCACGGAGGTCTTCGGCGGCCTCGAGGAGCGCGAGCTGTCGGCGGTCGCCCAGGTGTCGGTCCCCCGCCACTGGGAGCGCGGCGAGGTGATCTTCCGCGAGGGCGACCCCGGCGACACCTGCTACCTGATCCGGGCGGGCGCGGTGGTCCTCACCCGCGACCATGCGGACGGACGCACGATCGCCCTCTCCGAGCTGCGCACCGGCGACATGTTCGGCGAGCTGGCGATGTTCCGCCACGAGTCGCGCTCGGCCACCGCCGAGGCGATCGAGTCGACCGCCGCGGTGGCGCTGCTCGGCCCCGACATGGAGCGCCTGATCCGCCGCAACCCGGACATCGCGCTGAAGCTGCTCGCCGTGCTCTCCGAGCGCGTGCGGCGGACCAACGACCGCCTCTTCCAGCAGTCCTTCCAGACCGTCGCCGGGCGCGTGGCCAGCGCCCTGCTCGGCCAGGCCACCTCGCGCCAGGCCGAGGGGGCGCCCGACGAGGACGTGCTGATCCGCGCCACCCAGGCCGAGATCGCCAACCTCGCCGGCACCTCGCGCGAGAGCGCGAGCCGCTTCCTGGCCACGCTCGAGCGCGCTGGCGTGGTCAGCCTCGGTCGTGGGAAGGTGACCGTGCATGAGCCGGATCGGCTCCGGAACTACATCCACTGACGCGGCGCGAGCGCGCATGGTCGAGCGCCAGCTGCGGCGGCGCGGAATCGAGGACGAGCGGGTGCTGGAGGCGATGGCGGCGATCCCCCGCGAGCGCTTCGTGCCCGAGCGCCAACGCCGCCGCGCCTATCGCGACGGAGCGCTGGAGATCGGCGCCGGGCAGACGATCTCCCAGCCCTGGATCGTGGCCCGCATGGCGGAGCTGCTCGAGCTGAGCGGCGACGAGCGCGTGCTGGAGGTCGGCACCGGCTCGGGATACGCGGCGGCCGTGCTCTCCCACCTCTGCGGCGAGCTGATCACGATCGAGCGCCACGAGTCCCTTGCCGCAACCGCCGCGCAGACGCTCGCGGAGCTCGGTCTCGCCAACGTCGAGATCCGCGTCGGGGACGGCTGCCGTGGCGCACCCGATCGCGCGCCGTTCGGTGGGATCTCGGTCACGGCGACCGCGAGCGGCGGGCCGCCCTCCGAGCTCGCGGCGCAGCTCCAGCCCGGCGCGGCGCTGGTCTGCCCGGTCCGGCGCGACGGCCGCGAGCTGCTGATGCGCTACCGCGACGGGCACCCGGAGGCGATCGTGCCGGTCCGCTTCGTGCCGCTGGTGCGGGAGGACGGATGAGCGAGCGGCCGCCCGTCAAGCGCGAGTTCTCCGCCGGCGGCGTGGTCGTGCGCCGCTTCCGCGGGCGCCCGTTCACGGCCGTCGTGCGCGTGCGCGAGGACAGACTGGCGCTGCCCAAGGGCCATCCCGACGAGGGCGAGTCGATGCTCGAGGCGGCCCAGCGCGAGGTGCGCGAGGAGGCGGGCATCGTGGCGGAGCCGATCGAGAAGCTCGGCGACGTGCGCTACTGGTACCAGTGGGAGGGCGAGCGCATCTTCAAGATCGTCAGCTTCTACCTCTTCCGATACCGCTCGGGCAGCGTGCGCGATCACGACGACGAGGTTCTGTCGGCCGAGTGGATTCCGCTCGAGGAGGCGCCGCGGCGGCTGGCCTACTCGGGCGAGCGCAAGATGGCCCAGACCGCGCTGTCGAAGCTCGCGCCCGGCCGATAGGCTGCCCGGCGTGTTCGTCCTGAACTTCTACTCGCCCGTCTTCATCGACCAGCTGAGGCGCGGCCGCAAGACGGCGACGATTCGCCTTGGGGACAAGAGCAAGAAGTACAGCAAGGGCGAGGTGGTGATGATCACCGTCGGCTTCCAGCACTCGCCGCGCGAGAAGATCTTCGAGGCCGTGATCGACAGCGTCGAGGTCAAGAAGGTCGAGGAGCTGTCGCGCCGGGACATCGAGCACGACAATCCCGAGTTCCGCCGCCTAGACGAGATGGTGCACTTCCTCGAGCAGATCTACGGCCGCAAGGTCGCGCTCGACGAGCCCGTGACCGTCGTGCGCTTCTCGCAGATCTCCGATCGCCCCTCGGACATCCGCGAGCGCATGCGGCCGGACGCGCCCGCCCAGAACTGAAGCGGCGGGCGTTGTAGCCGTTTGGCACTCTCGTTGCTAGAGTGCCAGCCGTCGGCACTCGCATGAGGAGAGTGCCAAATGGAGAAATGCAGACGGAGGTACTGCCCATGAAGCTTCAGCCTCTGGGTGATCGCCTGATTGTGAAGGCGATCGAAGAAGAGGAGACGACCGCGAGCGGCATCGTCCTCCCTGACACCGCGAAGGAGAAGCCGCAGCGCGGCAAGGTCCTGGCCGTCGGTGACGGGAAGTGGGACGAGGATGGCGAGAAGCGCATCCCGCTCGACGTGACCGAGGGCGACGAGGTCCTCTACTCCAAGTACGGCGGCACCGAGATCCAGGTGGAGGGCGACGATCTGCTCGTGCTCCGGGAGTCGGACGTGCTCGCCAAGGTCGCGGGCTAAGGGAAGGAATCGGAGAGACAATGGCTCACAAGGAGCTCAAGTACGACGCCCAGGCACGTGGCGCGCTGGAGGCCGGCGTCAACGCCGTCGCCAACGCCGTCAAGGTCACCCTGGGCCCCAAGGGACGCTACGTCGTCATCGACAAGAAGTTCGGCGCGCCCACCATCACCAACGACGGTGTCTCGATCGCGCGTGAGATCGAGATCGAGGATCCGTTCGAGAACCAGGGCGCGCAGCTCGTGCGCGAGGTGGCCACGGCCACCAACGACGTCGCGGGCGACGGCACCACCACCGCCACCGTGCTGGCTCAGCGGATCGTGCGCGACGGCATCAAGAACGTGGCCGCCGGCGCCAACCCACTGGGGCTCAAGCGTGGCATCGAGAAGGCAGTGGACCAGGTCGTCGAGAACATCGGCAAGCAGTCCACGGAGATCTCGGGCAAGGACCAGATCGCCCGCGTGGCCGCCATCTCGGCCGCCGACGACGAGATCGGCGACGTGATCGCCGACGCGATCGACAAGGTCGGCAAGGACGGCGTGGTCAACGTCGAGGAGGGTCAGACCTTCGGCATGGACCTCGAGTTCACCGAAGGCATGCAGTTCGACAAGGGCTACATCTCGCCCTACATGGTCACCGACCAGGACCGCATGGAGGGCGTGCTCGAGGATCCCTACATCCTCATCGCCAACCAGAAGATCGGCTCGGTGCGCGACGTGCTGCCGGTGCTGGAGCAGGTGATCCAGTCGGGCAAGCCGATCCTGGTGATCGCCGAGGACGTCGAGGGCGAGACCCTCGCGACCTTCGTGGTCAACAAGCTGCGCGGCACCTTCACCGGCGTCGCGGTCAAGGCACCCGGCTTCGGCGACCGCCGCAAGCGCATGCTCGAGGACATCGCGATCCTCACCGGCGGCGAGGTGATCACCGAGGAGCTCGGCCTCAAGCTCGAGAACACCCAGCTCTCGCAGCTCGGCCGTGCCCGCCGCGTCGTGGTGACCAAGGACACCACCACGATCGTGGACGGCGCCGGCGACGCGGATGCCATCAAGGGCCGCATCAACCAGATCAAGGCCGAGATCGAGAGCACCGACTCGGACTTCGACCGCGAGAAGCTGCAGGAGCGGCTTGCCAAGCTCGCGGGCGGCGTGGCCGTCGTCAAGGTCGGCGCGGCCACCGAGACGGAGATGAAGGAGAAGAAGCACCGCGTCGAGGACGCGCTGCAGGCCACCCGCGCCGCCCTCGAGGAGGGCATCGTTCCGGGCGGCGGCACCGCGCTGCTGCTGGCGCAGGCCGCGATCAAGATCGACGCGTTCGAAGGCGACCAGCAGACCGGTGCGCGCATCGTGTACCGCTCGCTGGAGGAGCCGCTGCGTCAGATCGCCGACAACGCCGGGCTCGAGGGCTCGGTCGTCGTCAACGACGTGCGCCGGTCCAAGGGCAAGAACCAGGGCCTCAACGCCGACACCGGCGAGATCGTCGATCTCGTCGCTGCCGGCGTGATCGATCCGGCCATGGTGACCCGCTCCGCGCTGCAGAACGCGGCGTCGATCGCCAAGAACATCCTCACCACCGAGGCGATCGTGGCCGAGATGCCGGAGAAGGACGGCGGCGGCATGCCCGCCGGGATGCCGGGCGGCATGGACGGCATGATGTAAGGACGCGCTCCGCGCTCACGCGCGAGGCGTATGAGGCAGAGTCCAGTGAGGGCCCCGCTGCGGCGGGGCCCTTGCGCGTTCTCGGTCAGCCGGCGCCCAGCACCGCCGCCATCGGCAGCGGCGTCACGCCCAGCCCCTCGGCGTCGGCCGTGCCGCGGGCCGTCGTCATCGGCTCCTCCAACAGCTCCGCCTCCTCCCAGGTGGCGAACACACGCGGTCCGACCACGCGCCCGAGCCCCCGCAGCGAGGCGCGCACCAGCGGCAGCGGCAGGTGCGCCAGCGGACGGCGGCGACCGCTGGGGCGCAGGGCCACGTGCACGATGTCGTCGTAGGAGAGCGTCTGGGGACCGGCGAGCTCGAAGCTGCGCCGCTGGCCGTCGCCGCTGCCGGCGAGCGCCGCCAGCACGCAGTCGGCCACGTCCTCGGCCCAGATCGGCTGGAACAGCGCCCGCCCCGAGCCGGACACCGGCACGGCCGGCAGCCAGGAGGCGCGCTCGAGCAGCGTCAGCCAGGGATCGCCGGGCGCGTACACGATCGAGGGGCTGAAGACGGTGGTCTCGAGGTTCGAGTCCTCGACCGCCGTGCGCGCCAACGCCTTGGCACGCAAGAAGCGCGTGCGCGAATGGTGACGCGCGGACATGGCCGAGAAGAAGACGAAGCGCCGCGCGCCCGCCCGTTCGGCCGCGCGCACGAGCCGCAGCGTGCCGACGGCGTTGACCTCCTCGATCGAGGTTCGCGGCTGGTCGCGGATCGCGGCGGCGAGGTGCACGACCGTGTCGACCCCGCGCAGGGCATGGCGAAAGGACGCGGGGTTGGCGAGGTCGCCGAGGGCGATCTGCACGCGCACGCGCTGGTCGCCGAGGCGGCGTGGGTCGCGCACGAGGCAGCGCACGGGCTCGCCCGCCGCGGTCAGCCGCCGCAGCAGGGCGGAGCCGACGGTGCCGGTCGCACCGGTGAGCAGGATCATGGCCCCCAGCCTAAGGAAGCGGTGCGGCGGTGGCGTCCCCGTCGAAGCGCCGTGCGTCGATCACGGGCATCAAGGCGAGGCCGTCGGCCTTGACGACCCGATCGCGACCCTCGCGCTTGGCCTCGAACAGGGCGGCGTCGGCAGCCCTGAAGACCTCGTCGTAGGTCATCTCCTCGCCGGCCGCGCAGGCCACGCCGGCCGAGAGCGTGAGGTCGACGTCGCCCGGATGCGCCTCGGCGACCGCTCGGCGCACGCGCTGAGCGATCTCCATCGCCTCGTCGGCGCCGATGCCCGGCAGCACGACCAGGAACTCCTCGCCGCCGATGCGGTAGACGAGCTCGAAGCTGCGCAGCGCCTTGCGGATCTCGTAGGCGACGTCGCGCAACACGGCGTCGCCGCGGTCGTGCCCATAGGTGTCGTTGATCTGCTTGAAGCGGTCCAGGTCGCAGAGCACGAGCGCGACGGCGCCGCCGGTGAGGTGGGCCTGCTGCTCGAGCTCCTGGACGCGCGTCTCGAGCGCGGCGCGGTTGAGCAGGCCGGTGAGCGGATCGAGGATCGCCTGGCTGCGGTGCTTGATCTCGCCCCGCGCGAGCGCGTTCGTGATCGCGGTCACGGCGACCAGCAACACGATCGCCGACAGCAGCGGCGTCGGATCGTCGAGCACCGCCTGCGGATCGAAGGGAATCGTCGCGGCGCACATCGCGATCACCGTGATCACGGCTCCGGTGGTCACGACCTGCCAGCGGAAGCGCGTCGCGGAGATCGCGACGGGAATGATCAGCCACGGCAGGCCGACGCCGTACACGCCCTTGTCCAGCGCGACGCCGACGGCCAGCAGGATCAGGATCACCAGCTGCGCGCGCGCGGCCAGCCACTCGGGCTTCTTGCTGCGCGTCATGCGGCGATCGAGGCTGAGCAGCTCGAGCGCACAGAGCCCCAGCAGCGGCAACGTCCACCAGCCGACCCAGGGGGCGCAGGCGATCAGCGCTACCGCGATGGCGGCCGCCGCGACCGTGCGCGCTCGGCGCACGCGATCGCCCGCCTCGAGGGCGCGAGCCCGATCCTCCTCGGTCGGGCAGAGCCAAGAGCCCGCTGAGTCCATGTCTGTTTTGTCGGCTTTCTGGCTCTAGGCTTGAGGTTTTGAGCCAGTAGCTAGCAATAGTCAGTGCATTTGGAACGCTTCTCGAAGGTCGGTTCGGCCCTGCTGGAGCCATCGCCGGCAGGCCCGCCGATACAATCGGCCAGCACTCGCGCTGTCGACGCACCCGCACCACAGAAGGAGACCATGGCCTACGTCATCGCCGAACCCTGCATCGACCAGAAGGACAACTCGTGCGTCGAGGTTTGTCCGGTCGACTGCATCCATCCCACGCCCGACGAGCCTGACTACGACCAGGTCACCCAGCTCTACATCGACCCCGAGGAGTGCATCGACTGCGACGCCTGCGTCGAGGCCTGCCCCGTGGACGCCTGCTTCGCCGAGGACCAGCTCCCCGACGAGTGGCAGAAGTTCATCCAGATCAACGCGGACTACTTCAAGCAGCAGAAGTAGCGATCGCTGACATGACCGGGTGAGCTAGGAGGAGGCGCCCACGCCCACGACCGGCTCCAGCGTCACGCGCGAGCACCTGATCCGGATCGCGTCAGGACGATTCGCCGAGCGGCTGCGGGCCTCTCACCGCCGGCGGCATCCCACCCTTTCGCCCGACGAGGTCGCGGAGGCCCTGCAGGAGGCGCTTGCGCGGGCGCTGACCCGCTGTCGCGGGCAGCACGAGGGAGAGGTGTACGCCTGGCTCTGGCGCACGATGGACCACATCCTGCTCGAACGTCACCGGCGCCTACGTCGCGAGCGGCCGCGCCCCGACGACAGCCTGATCTTCACCGCCGCTCCTGACTCTCGGCCCGACCCTCTCCACCAGCTGCAGGACGAGCTTCACGAGCGCAACCTGCTCACGCTCTCGGCCGACCTCGCCCGCAGGCTCACCGTGCGCCAGCAGGCGATCCTCGCGCTCTACCTCCGTGGCCGGCGAAGACCCGAGGTGGCTCACGAGCTCGGCGTCACCGACCGCGTCGTCAAGCGCCAGCTCGAGCGCATCCTCGCGGCCGCGCGCGACCTGGTGGTGAGGCGCAGCGGTGGTGGCGGCTGCCCGTCCGGAACCGGGCTCGTCTGCGGGCTCGCGTTCGGGCTCGGCAGCGACAATGAAAACGCGCAGGCCCGCATGCACATCGCCCGCTGCGAACGCTGCCGGGCCTGCTACGACCAGCTCCGCACATGGCGAGAAGATGCGTAGAGCTACGGGGCCATCGGCAGCGCGGTCCCGGTGACCTCTGGGACCGGCGGGCCCGCGGCGGCCTGGAAGACGGCCAGCTCCTGCGGGGTGGCGGCGATGATGCCGCGCGCGGTGTGACGTAGCGCCTGGGCGGCGGGCGCGTCCGGATCCTCGAGCACGAGCGGCCTGCCCTCGTCGGCGCAGACTCGCAGCTCCTCCTGGAGCGGGATCTTGCCGAGCAGCGGCACGTCGAGCTCGTCGGCGAGCTGCTGACCGCCGCCCTCGCCGAAGATCGTGAAGCGCTGCCCATCGGGCGTCGTGAAGCCGGACATGTTCTCGACCACGCCGAGGATCTCGAGGTCGAAGCGACCGGCGCTGTCGGCGGCGCGCTTAGCGACGTTCTGCGCGGCCGGCTGCGGCGTGGTCACGACCACGAAGCGCGCCTGGGGCAGCAGCTGCGCGAGCGTCATCGAGACGTCGCCGGTGCCAGGCGGCAGGTCGATCAGCAGGTAGTCCAGCTCGCCCCAGTCGACATCCTCGAGGAACTGGCGGATCGCCTTGTGCAGCATCGGGCCGCGCCAGGTGATCGCCTGGTCGCGCTCGTTGAGGAAGAACTCGATCGAGATCACGCGCACGCCGCCGTGCGCCTCGAGCGGCAGGATCTTGCGCTCGCCGGAGACCATCGGGCGGCCGTGCACGCCGAGCATCCGTGGGATCGAATACCCCCACACGTCCGCGTCGAGCGCGGCCGCTTGCTTGCCCTCGGCCTGCAGCGCCGCGGCCAGGTTGGCGGTGACGGTGGACTTGCCCACGCCGCCCTTGCCCGAGCCGATGCAGATCACGTTCTTGACCGCCGCCAGCGCACCCTGCGGCAGCCCGCCCTGACGGCCGAGCCGCTGCTGGAGCCCCTGCTTCTCGGCGTCGGAGAGCACGTCGAAGCCGACGTTCACCTGTCGCACGCCGTCGAGCGATCCGACGTTCTGGACGACCGCCTGCTGGAAGTGGGAGCGGATCGGACAGCCGGCGGTGGTCAGCGAGACCACGACGTCGACCTGCCCCTCCTCGGGCTGCTCGATCGAGCGCACCATGCCGAGCGAGACGATGTCCTTGCGCAACTCCGGGTCGATGACGCGCCGCAGCACGTCCCGGATCTGTTCCTCGTCGACCATCCCCCGCGATTCTCGCAGACGCCCCTTGCAAAGACCGACGGCGCCCCGAAGGGCGCCGCCGGCTGAGGGAGGAGAGGTACTTCACTGCCGGCGGGGTATGAGGCCGGCAGTCTCGTCCCGGTCCGGTCTCTCCGACCCGGCCGGGTAGGGAAGGGCCTACGCCAGCGCGGTCACCCGGTTCACGAGGCTCTCGGCCTGGCCCTGCACCTCGCGGCGCGTGGCCTTGACCTGACGCTCGAGGTCGCGGCGGTTCTGCTTGACCGTCTTGGTCACCTTGGTGCGGCGCTGGCGCAGCTCGCGCTCGACGCGGGTGCGGGTGCGCTTGACCTCGCGCACGGCGCGGTTGCGGGCGGTGCTGCCACGGCGCTCGGACTTCTTGAGGCCGCGGGTCAGACGATCCTGGAGTCTTCGACAGCTCCTTCTCGGCGCTGTCGCGATCGGTGTACGGCTCTACGACCTCGATCACCGCGTCACGGGCGATCAGGGCGGCGCCGACGGGGATCAGCACGGCGCGCTCGGCCTGGGCCTGGAGCGCCTCGAGCGTGCTGAGCTCTGCCTGTGCGCGGGTCGCGGCGGCCTTGCGGGCCGACTGGCTGCGCTTGGCGGCGTTGCGCTTGCGGGTCGCGGCGGCCTTACGGGCGGTGGCCTTCCGCTGTTGCTCGGTCTGGGGTGCCATCGTCTTGAATCTCCTTCTCGGCTTGGGGACGGCCGAACTTGATGCTTGTTAGATCTAAGTTCGGTAGAACTATACCAACGAACACACGTACGTAACCGGCCCACGCGGTGGAGTTACAGACCAGGTGTGGAGCCGCTCAGGCGGCGGCCGGCGGGGCGGTGCGAGCGAGCCAGCGGTCGGGCTCGTCGAGCTCTGCGAGCGTGGGCAGCGCCTGCGGACCGGTCCAGACGCGGTTGA
The DNA here is from genome assembly GCA_963734165.1 of uncultured Thermoleophilaceae bacterium. Lineage (GTDB taxonomy): Bacteria > Actinomycetota > Thermoleophilia > Solirubrobacterales > Thermoleophilaceae > JACVRW01. The sequence goes on from CAVTFZ010000002.1 coordinate 181,567, forward strand.
GAGCCTCGATGCCGCCCCGCTCGACGACCGCGTCGCAGAAGCGCTTGCCGAGCTCGTACTGGCGCAGCTTGAGGTCGAAGCCGAGCAGCTGCTCGATCAGGCGCTCCGGCGCCGAGCGGCTGGCGCGGCGACGGTCCATGGCGGCGCGCAGCTCGGCGTGCTGGGGCAGCAGCCGTTCGCCGAGCACGTCCATCACATGCTCGGCGTGGCCCTCGATCACGGCCATCGCCGCCTGGACTTCGTGCATCAGCTCCTGCTGCTCGGGCGTTTGGATCAGCGCCGCGAGGCCGCCCTCGCGGAACGTGTCGACGAGCTTGGCGGGATTGGGCAGCGCCGCCAGGACGCCCTTGCCGGCGCCGTCCACCTGCACGTCGACGGTCTCCAGGTAGCGCCGCAGCAGGCCGCCGAGGTGCTCGCGCAGCCAGGGCACGCCCTGGAACTGGAAGACGTGCGTGAGCTCGTGGGCGCAGACCCAGGTCAGGAACGCGTCGCGGTCCACGTCCAGCTGCTGCGCCGCGCGGTCGAGGTTCGCGGCCACGAGCACCAGCCGCGGCGGGGCGTCGCCTCCCAGCAGCGAGAGCTCGTATTGGCCGAGCACGCGGCGCGCGACGTAGCCGAGCACGAGTCCCGACTCGGCGCCGAGAGCGGCGCCGGCGCCGCTCTTGAGCAAGCCGGCGAGCGGCCCGGTGCGCTCGAGCCTGCCGTCGAGCCGCTCGGCGACGGGATCGAGCAGCGGCCGCAGGGTCTCGAGGTTGAGCGCGGCCCAGCCGGCGCGCGTGACCAGCTCGGGCGGGGGCACCGGCGTGGCGGGCTCCAGCCGCGTGTAGTCGGCGACCGGCCCCTGAAGGTCGGCGCAGACCGCGGTCAGGTCCATGCCGAGGTCGACGGGCTCCTCAGAGCCCGCCGCGAGGCGTGCGACCTGCTGGGCGAGCGACCAGTCGACCATCGACCTTCACGCTAGCGACCGCCCGCGGGGTCACAGCGCCGGCAGCCGCTGTTCCAGCGTCACTACCGGCTCGAACAGGTCGCCGCGCTCGGCCACCCGCTCCAGCACCGCGTCGGCCTCGAAGACCAGGGCGTCGGGATCGTCGAGCTCGTCCCAGTTGACCGGCGTGGACACCGTCGGCCGCTCCCGCGCGCGCAGCGAGTACACGCAGACGGTCGTCTTGTGCTCGTCGTTCTGGCTCCAGTCGATCAGCACCTTGCCGCGCCGCAGCTCCTTCTTCTGGCTCGACACGATCAGCCGCGGGTGCTCGTTCTCGAGGTGCCGGGCGAGCGCGTTGGAGAAGGGCTTGGTCTCGTCGTAGCTCACGTCCTCGGCGTTCAGCGGCGCGTAGACCTGCAGGCCCTTCGAGCCGGAGGTCTTGACGAAGCTGCGCAGGCCGAGCTGGTCGAGCGCGTCGCGCAGGATCCGCGCGACCTCGCAGCACTCGGCGATGCCGGCGGGCGGGCCGGGGTCGAGGTCGAAGGCGAGCACCGTCGGCCGCTCGACCCGCTCGGCCCGCGAGAGCGAGGGATGCAGCTCGAGGTCGGCCAGGTTGGCGAGCCAGACGAGCGTCGGCAGGTCGTCGCAGAGGCAGAAGTCGATCGTCTTGCTGCTCATGTCGATCGCCGCGCTGCGCACCCACTCGGGCCGGTGCGACGGGCACTGCTTCTCGTAGAAGTGCTTCTCCTCGACCCCGTTCGGGTAGCGCTTGAGCGTCAGCGGACGATCGCGCAGGTGCGGCAGGAGGACAGGCGCGATGCGCGTGTAGTAGTCGATCACCTGGCCCTTGGTGAACCCGACCGCGGGGTACATCACCTTGTCGAGGTTGGAGAGCGAGAGCCGGCGGCCCTCGACCTCGACCTCGACGCGAGCCGGCACCCGAGCTAGGACTTCTTGGCGGTCTTCTTCTTGCTGGCGCTGCGCGACCGCGACGGGGACTTCTGCTTCGACTCTTCCTTGGCGCTCGCGCCGCGACTGCGCTTGCTCGTCCCGCCCTGGCTCTTGGCCGACGCGATGCTCGCCTCGAGCGCCGCCATCAGGTCCGGCACCTCCTTCGGCGGCGGCGCCTCAGCCTCCACCACGATCTCCTCGCCCTGGGCCTTGCGCTCGATCAGGTCGAGCACGCTGTCGCGGTACTCGTCGCGGTACTTCGACGGGTCGAAGTTCCCAGTGAGGGAGTCGATCAGCTGGTTGGCCATCTCGAGCTCCTTCTTGCTCGTCTTGACCTTGTCGTCCTCGGGTCGCTCGTCGAGCGTGTCCGGGGAGACGACCTCGTCGGAGAACAGCATCGTCTCCATCGCCAGCACGCCGTCGAGCGGGCGGATCGCGACGAGGTTCTCCTTCGAGCGGATCACCACGCGGGCGATCGCGACCTTGCCGGAGGCCTCCATCGCGTCGTAGAGCAGCTTGTACGGCTTCTCCGCCCCCGTCGCCGGGACCAGGTAGTACGGGTGGTCGTAGAAGATCGGGTCGATCTGCTCGAGGTCGACGAAGTCCTCGATGTCGACCGTGCGCGTCTTCTCGGGCGCGAGCGAGTCCAGCTCCTCGGGCGTGACCACGACGTAGCGGTCGGGTCCGATCTCATAGCCCTTGACGAGGTTCTCGTAGGGCACCTCCTCGCCGCTGCGCGGGTTCACCCGCTTCTGCTGGATGCGCCCGTTGTCCTCCTGGTCGAGCTGGTGGAAGCGCACCGTCTTGCGTTGGACGGCGCTGTACAGCTTGACGGGGATGTTGACCAGGCCAAAGCTGATCGCACCGCTCCAGATCGCGCGAGGCATCGTCCATGAAAGGTACCCACCTGACGCGGCTTACCCTTCATCGCGGGCGGGAACTTGCGGCTCCCGCACCGCCTCGGACGGATCCTTGTCCGGGCGCAGCCCCTTGAAGGAGGGGGCGCGCAGCGTGCCGCTTCTGGTCCACTGGCGGAACTCGACCGCCGCCACCAGGCGCGGCTCGACGAAGATCGTGCCCTTCGGCGGCTGGCGACCATGGAACGGCGACCGGTCGCTGCGCAACGGCTCCAGCGCCTGCCGCACGATCCGCAGCGTCTTGTCGGTGAAGCCCGTCCCCACCTTGCCGACGTAGCCCAGCCGCCCGTCCTTCATCACCCCCACCGTGAGCGCGCCGAGCTGGCCGTCGCGGCGCCCCTCGCCGGGGGTCCAGCCGCCGATCACGACGTCCTGCACGCTGACGTTCTTGACCTTGATCCAGCCGCTCGCGCGCCGGCCGGGCTCGTACGGGCAGTCCAGCCGCTTGGCCACCACCCCCTCCACGCCGAGCTGGGCGGTGGCCTCCAGCAGCGCCGTGCCCTCGCCGCGCTGGTAGCCCGGCGTGCGCCACGACGGTCCCTCCAGCTCGAGCCGCTCGAGCAGCTCGCGCCGCTGCTCGTAGGTGAGCGGCAGCGTGGAGTGGCCGTCGAGGTAGAGCAGGTCGAAGATCATGTAGGTGACGGGCGTGTCGCGCATGCGGCGTCTGACCTGGGCGTCCGAGGCCAGGTGCATGCGGGTCTGCAGGCGCTCGAAGCTGGGACGACCTTCTCCGTCGAACGCGACGACCTCCCCGTCGAGCACCAGCCTGCGCGCCCCCAGCTCGCGCGACAGCTCGCGCAGCTCCGGATAGCGCGGCGTGAAGTCCGTGAAGTTGCGGCCCTGGAGGGTCAGGTGGCCGTGGTCGTAGTAGAGCAGCGCGCGGATGCCGTCCCACTTGACCTCGAAGCCGTAGTGCTCCTCGTCGCGCGGCAGCGACCCGGTGCGGGCGAGCATCGGCGCCAGCTGCTCGGGGAACGGCTCGTAGCCCGCCTGCTCGGGCGGGTCCATGCGATGGATCATCCAGTTGTCGCCACGGGTCTGGAAGAGCGCGTAGCGGCCGCGCATGCGCTCGCCGTGGAAGGTCGCGATCACCTCGCCGGCACGGAACTTCTCGGCCTCGTAGGTGCCGCTGTCCCAGACGAGCATCGTGCCGGCGCCGTACTCGCCCTTGGGGATCTCGCCCTCCCATTCGAGGTATTCGAGCGGGTGGTCCTCGGTGTGGACCGCCAGCCGGTTCTCGTCCGGGTGGTCGGGCACCCCGCGCGGCAGCGCCCAGGAGACGGCCACGCCGTCGTGCTCCAGGCGCAGGTCCCAGTGCAGCCGGCGCGCGTGGTGCTCCTGGACGACGAAGCGCCCGCCCGTGCCGGCGCCCTCGCCCCCGGCTGGCTCGGACGTCGCCGTGAAGTCGCGCTTCTTGCGATAGCTGCCCAGGCGATCGGCCACCGCCTCCAGCGTAGGGCTCAAGCGGAGCCGAAGGGCGTGTCGTCGAGCGCCTGGCGCAGCTCCTCGATGGAGTGGAAGACCATCGACGCACCGGCATCGCGCAGCTCCTGCTCGGAGAAGCCGCCGGTGAGCACCGCGAGCGTCTCGATCCCCGCGCGCTTGGCCGCCTCGCAGTCCCAGGTCGAGTCGCCGACCATCACCGCCTGCTCCGCGCCCGCCTGCTCCATGGCCGCCCGCACGAGGTCCGGCTCGGGCTTGGTCGCCTCGACGTCCGCCGAGGTCGTCCAGCCGTCGGCGAGCTCGCGCGCCTCGAGCAGGTCGAGGTAGTGGTCGACCTCGTCCTGCTTGGCCGAGCTCGCGAGCACCACGGCGTGGCCACGCCGCTTGAGCTCGTCGATCAGGGCCTTCGCCCCCTCGAGCGGCTCGACCTCGCCGATCAGCTCCTCGTAGGCGCGCTTCTCGGCGTCGCGGAGGTCGTCGCCGCGCTCGCGCTCGACCTGCTCGCCGCAGAGTGCCTGCACGAGCTGATCGCCGCCCATCCCGATGTGGCGGTGGATGCGCCAGATCGGCAGCACGAGCTCGTGCGCGTGGAAGGCTCGGTACCAGGCGATCGCGTGCTGGTAGTTGGTATCGACGAGCGTGCCGTCGACGTCGAGGATCGCGGCGGGAGGCATCGTCTCTAGCTGCCCGCGCGCCGAGCGCCGGAAACGCTCGGACATGTGTCGAGGGGATAAGTGGTGTCAACCAGTCACGGCGTTATGTGTCCGACTCAAGCGGCAGTGGGATCGCCATGCGCTCCGCCTGTCTGCACATCCACGCCGCCGCACTCGCCGCGCTCTGCGCGCTGGCTTGTGCGTGCGCGCCCGTGGCAGCCGCCAAGCCTGCGGCCTGCCAGAGCGCCAGCGCCGTGCCCTCCGACGCCGGCAAGCAGGCGATGGTGCGGGCGACGCTCTGCGTGCTCAACGCCGAGCGCGCCAAGCAGGACCAGCCGCCGCTGAAGCTGAATGTGCGGCTGTCCAAGGCCGCCCAGGGCCATGCTCGCGACATGGCGCGCAAGGACTACTTCTCGCACGACTCGCTGTCGGGCGCCGACTTCGTGGACCGCATCAAGCGTGCGGGCTACCTCAGCGGCGCCGACAGCTGGACGGTCGGCGAGAACATCGCCTGGGCGACCGGCAAGCTCGCCAGCCCGCGCGCGGTCGTGCAGTCGTGGATGGCCAGCGCGGGACACCGGGCCAACATCCTCAGCGGCTCGTTCCGCGAGATCGGGATCGGCGTGGCGCAGGACGCGCCGATCGCCGACGCCGGCCCGGGCGGCACCTACGCCACGGACTTCGGCGCGCGCAGCTAGGCGTTTCCGGCGCGCCCGTCCGGGAGACCAGGAGGGCATGACCGTTTCCGAAGTCACCCCGCCGACCACCCCCGTCGGGCCGACCGTGCCCGAGCCAGCCCCGCCGGACGCGCCTCAGCCCGATCCCAAGGGCCCGAGACCCCGGACGAGCCCGAGGAGTGAGCGCGGCGGCGCAGGCCGTACCGTTCTCGCAGTGGACGAGGCGTACGGCACCGCGCTGCTGGACTGGCTCGCCTGCGCGAGCGCGGGTCGTGGCGAGCCGGCGGCGGCAGCCGCTCGCGCAGCCGGGGACGGCGTGCTGGAGCGCGTCGCCCACGCCGGCACCGCCGGCCACGTGCTCGACTTCGACGACACCTTCCTTCCGGGCCTCGCACACCTGAGCGCTCCCACCGCGCCGGTCGCGCTCGTGCTGGGCGCACAGGTGGACGCCAGCGTCGGCGAGGCGCTGGAGGCGTACGCGACCGGCTTCGAGGCCATGGGCGCGCTCGCCGAGGCAAGCCACCCCACGCTCTACGACGGCGGCTGGCACGCCACGGCGGTCTGCGGCGTCGTCGGCGCGGCCGTGACCGCCGCGCGGCTGCTCGGACTCGAGCCCGAGCGCCAGCGAGCCGCCGTGCGCCTGGCGCTGCTGGGAGCCGGCGGGCTGCGCGCGGCCTTCGGCTCCGACGGCAAGTCGCTGCAGGTCGGCCTCGCCGCGGCGACCGGCGCGCACGCCGCGCGGCTCGCCGCCGGCGGCGCGAGCGTCGGCGACACCGTGACTGGACCGGCCGGCTTCGAGCAGGCCTTCGGCGGCGCCTGGGGCGAGCCGGGCAGCGGCGAGCCGGCCATCGCCCGCAACTGGATCAAGCCCTACCCCTGCTGCCTGAAGGCGCACTCGGCGATCGAGGCGGCCGCGGCGGCGGGCGACCCGGGCGGGCCGCTGACCGTCCTCGTGCACCCACGCGCACGCGCAGCCGCCCGCTACGACGACGTCGAGACCGGGCTGGAGGCGAAGTTCTCGATCCCCTACCTGACCGCCTACGCGCTGCTGCACGGCCCGCCGACCGCACCGGCCGCGTTCGACGCCGTGGATGCGGACGCGCGAGCGCTGGCCGCCGAGCGGGTGCGCGTGCGTGTGGATCCGGCGCTGGGCGAAGCGGAGGCGGTGCTGCTCGGCAACGGCGGTGACGAGCTGGCGCGGGTGCCGGCCTCCAGCGGCTCGCCGGACAACCCGCTGCCCACGAAGCGGCTGGAGGCCAAGGTCCACGAGCTGGCGCGCGGCGACCTCGACGGCGCGCTCGGCGACCTCGAGCGGCCGGCGGCGGAGCTGCTCGCGAGCGCCGGCCTGGCACGCTGACGGCGCGCCGCGGCCGCGGCGCCGGCGGCGGGCGGCGAGCTCCCGCCACGACGGCGCGCTTTCCTAGGCGACCTGCTCCAGCGCCTCCGAGGAGCGGTCGCCCTCGATCAGATCGAGCACCGCGCTCTCCACCATGCCCTGCACGTCGGGCCAGGCCCCGGTGTCCTCCGCCAGCTCCGGCAGCACGCCGCCGATCGTGAGTCCGCCGTCGAAGCGGTCGAACACGCGCGGGTCGATGTAGGAGGCGCGGCAGACGGCGGGGGTGTTGCCGAGGTAGCGCGCGGCCTCCTTGACCGCACGCGTCTTGGCCCGCTTGCGCGCGGTCTTGGAGCCGTTGGCCGCCGGACCGGAGACCGCCAGCGCCACGGCCGCCAGCACGGTCCCGCTCCAGGTGCGGAAGTCCTTGGCGCTGAAGTCGCCACCGGTCGCCTCCTTGACGTACTGGTTGACGTCGGCGGACTTGACGTCCACCCAGCGGCTGCCGCGCTTGTAGGCGAGCAGCTCCTCCCCGCCGCCCCGGCGTCGCTTGAGCGTGCGGACCACCTCGGCGACCGCGGGATCGCCGATCGTCTGCACGCGCCGCTGGCCGCCCTTGGCCTCGTAGTCGAAGGTCACCTGGTCGCCGGCCGACACGGTCACGTGCCGCTTGCGCATCGTGGCCACGCCGTAGGTCTCGTTCTCCTCGGCGTAGTCCTCGGAGCCGATGCGAAAGAAGCCGCGGTCCAGCAGGCGCGCCGCGCAGGCGAGCGCGCGCTCGCGCGGCATGCCCTCCAGCGCGAGGTCGCGCTCCACGCGCTCGCGCAGCTGCGGCAGCGAGCGCGCGAACTGCTCCATCTGCTCGAACTTCTCGCGGTCGCGGCGCTCGCGCCAGAGGTCGTGGTAGCGGTACTGCTTGCGTCCCGCCGCGTCGGTGCCGGTGGCCTGGATGTGGCCCATCGGGTAGGGACAGACCCAGACTTCCTCCCACGCCGGCGGGATGCCGAGCTCGCGGATGCGCTCGATCACGCTCGGCTCGGTGACGCGCCGGCCGTCGGCGTCGAGGTACTCGAAGCCCTTGCCGCGCCGGCGCCGGCGGATGCCGGGGCCGGAGCAGTCGATGCTTCTCAGACGCGCCACGCGCCCCTCATGCCCGGCCGGGCGAACGGGTAACCCCGGTCAGAGCTCGGCGGACAGGAGCCGCTGCAGCAGCTGCTCGTCGCGCGCGGCCAGCACCCGGGAGCGCATCTCGAGGTCGAGCGCGGCGTCCGGGCCTGCGGCCGGGAAGGCGACGGCACCGCCGGCCTCGCGCACCAGCAGCTGGGCGGCCGCGGCGTCGACCGAGCGCATCGGGCGCAGGCTGGCCATCGCGTCGAGCTGGCCGGCGGCGACCAGGCAGAGGCTCAGCGCGACCGAGCCGAGCACCCGCACGCGGTGGGCGTCCAGGTCGTGCAGTCCCGCGCCCGCGGCGGCCACGCGAGCGGGCGTGGCGCCCTCCAGCCCGATCAGCTCGAGCGGGCCCGGCGTCAGCGGCTCGAGCCGCCGTCCGTCGAGGTACGCGCCCTCGCCGCGCGCCGCCCACCACTCGCGCTCGCTGCCCAGCTCGGCGATCAGGCCCGCCTCGACGTCGAGCATGCCCGGGCCGGAGGCGACCGCGATCGAGACCGCGCACAGCGGCAGCCCGCGCTTGGCGTTCAGCGAGCCGTCGACGGGGTCGATCACCACGCGCGTGGGGCCGCCGCCCGCGATCGCGACCTCGCCCCGCTCCTCGGAGATGGCGGTCACCGGCACCCCGAGCGCCTCCAGCTCCGCGAACACCGCGTCCTCGGCGGCGCGATCGATCGTGAGCGTCATGTCGCCGCCCTCGCCGCGCCCGGTCTCGACGGCTCGCTCGCTGGTCGTCGCGTAACGATTCAGCGCGCTACGCGCCCGTTGTGCGGCAGCACGGCAGAAACCCGCGCCAATCTGCCTCTGGAAGCGCCATCGGCGGCGTATCCTAGGCCCACATGCAGGGAACCATCGACGGCCTGAACGCAGCTCAGCGCGCGGCCGTCACCCACCCCGGCGGGCCGCTGCTCGTGCTCGCCGGAGCAGGAACGGGCAAGACGCGGACGCTCATGCGCCGCTTCGCCTGGCTGGTCGAACGGGGCACGCCGGCCGACGAGGTGCTGGCGCTGACGTTCTCCGCGGCCGCCGCGGCGGAGATGCGCGAGCGGCTGGAGACGCTGCTCGACCAGCCCTACGAGGAGCTGCACGTCGCCACGTTCCACTCCTTCTGCATCCGGCTGCTGCAGGAGGAGGCGCTCGAGGCGGGCGTCGACCCGTTCTTCGCGCCCGTCACCCCGGCCGACCGGCTGGCGCTGCTGCTCGAGCGCCTCGACGAGCTCAGCGTGCGCCAGCACGACATCCGCGGCAACCCGCGCCTCGCTGCTGGCCAGCTTCGTCTCGCGCATCGACCGGCTCAAGGACGAGATGATCACGGCCTCCGACCTGATCGCGCACGCCGAGCGACTGCGGGCGAGCCGACGACGCCGACGCGCGCCAGCGCGGCGCGCGAGCTGGAGTTCGCGCACCTCTACGCCGACCACGACCGCCTGCTCGCCGAGCGCGGCGCGCTCGACTTCGGCGACCTGATCCTGCGCGCGTTCCGGCTCCTGCACGAGCACCCGCACGTGCGCGAGCGCCTGCGCGACCGCTTCCGCCACGTGCTCGTGGACGAGTACCAGGACACGAACTTCGCCCAGGGCATGCTGCTGCGGCTGCTGGTCGACGAGAGCGAGCCGGAACCTCACGGTCGCCGGCGACGACGACCAGGCGATCTACCGCTTCCGCGGCGCCTCGCAGAAGAACCTCGTCGACTTCCAGCGCGAGTTCCCGGACGCCACCGTGGTGAGGCTGGAGCGCAACTACCGCTCCGGCGCGCGCATCCTCGCCGCCGCGCGGCCGTGGTCGGAGCCGTGCCCCGAGCGCCTCGACAAGCAGCTGCGCGGTCGCGGGAGCGGCAGCGTGCGCTTCTGGCACTGCCGCTCCGAGCGCGCCCAGGCGCAGGCGGTGGCCGCCGAGGCCGAGCGGCTGGTGGTCGGTGAGGGGGTGCCGGCGAGCGAGGTCTGCGTGCTGGTGCGCTCGGTGAAGAGCGAGGGCGCCGGCGATCTGCTCCGCGCTCGAGGAGCGGGCCGTGCCGTTCCGGCTGACCGGCTCGGCCGCGTACTTCCAGCGCGCCGAGGTGCGCGACGTGCTCGCCTGGCTGCGCGCGCTGGCCGACCCGCACGACTCGGGCGCCGTCGTGCGCGCGCTCTCGCGCCCGCCGATCGAGCTGCGCTCGGTGGACGTCGCGCGCCTGACCCAGCTCGCCCGCCGGCGCAAGCTCGACATGCCCTCCGCCGTCCGTGGCGGCGCTCGAGGGACCGCAGCTGTCGCCCGAGGGGCGCGACCGCGCCCAGGCGTTCCTGCGCCTCTACCGCTCGGCCGCGAACGCCTTCGAGGACCGCCGGCCGGACGCCTTCGTGCTGCGGCTGATCGAGCGCATCGGCCTGCGCCGCCAGCAGGTCTTCGCCACCCATGCCGACACCGTCGAGCGGCTGCGCAACATCGCCAAGCTGTCCGAGCTGGCGACCGCCTACATGCGCCGCGAGCCGCAGGCGACCGCGCGCGAGTTCACGCGCTACCTGACCGCGGTCGCGGAGTCCGGCCTGCGCGAGGAGGAGGCGCCCGCCCCCGGTGCCGCGCCGGCGGTGCGCGTGATGACGATGCACGCGGCCAAGGGCCTGGAGTTCGACCACGTCTTCGTGCTCGGGCTGTCGGCGGCGCGCATGCCCGGCCCCTGGCGCCGCCCCGCCGACGGCGTGCCCGACGAGCTGCTCAAGGAGCGGCTGCCGGAGGGCGGCGACCGCGAGGCCCACGACGCCGAGATGCGCCGGCTGCTGCACGTCGCGATGACGCGCGCGCGCAAGAGCCTGGTGCTGGCCTGGCCGGAGGGCGCGGCGATGCACAACGGCGCGCGCGGCGGCGGGCCGCTGCTGGCCAGCCCACGCCCCTCGCCCTTCTACGAGGAGGCGCGCGCCGCGCTCGACGGCGGAGGAGGAGCTGTTCGAGGAGGAGCTGTTCGGCCCCGCCGAGGGCCTGCACTCGACCTTCCGCATCATGCGCGACGAGCTGCTCGACAGCGTCGCCCAGGTCGGCGGCCGGCTCGCCGAGATGCGCCTGGACACCTACCTCGACGTCGACCAGGCGGTGGCGCGCTACCTCGAGCTGATCAAGGTCGCGGCGCTGATCGAGCGCGGCCGCGACGGTCAGCCGCTCGAGCGAGCGCTGCCGGAGGTCAACGAGATCCTGCTGCAGGTCGCCTCCTCCCATCAGCGCGAGATCCTCGAGACCTCCGCGCTCGACGGCTGGCTGCGCGACACCGAGCGCGATCCGGAGCGCCGGCCGAGCGCCGCCCAGAACGGCTCCGAGCCGTCGCTCGATCCGTTCATCCCGCGCCGCGGCGAGGGGCTGATGCTGTCGGCGTCGGACATCGACACCTACCGCGTCTGCCCGCTCAAGTACAAGTTCGCGCGCGTCTTCCGGATCCCGCAGGAGCCGACGATCCACCAGCGCTTCGGGATCGTCATGCACCAGGTGCTCGAGCGCTTCCACACCGGCGAGACGGCCTCGCTCGAGCAGCTGCAGGAGCTGTACGAGAGCTCCTGGCGCCGCTCGGGCCTGGGCGACTCCGAGGACGAGCAGCAGTTCCGCCGGCGCGGCGCGGAGGCGCTCCAGCGCTACTGGGAGGCCGAGCGCGACTCGCAGGCCGAGCCGGTCTGGTTCGAGCGCAGCTTCGCCTTCAAGCTCGGCCCGCACCTGCTGCGCGGGCGGGTGGACCGCGTCGACCGGCGCCCGGACGGCAGCTACGAGCTGATCGACTACAAGACCGGCAAGGCCAAGACCGAGGACGAGCTGCGCGAGGACGTGCAGCTGTCGCTCTACCAGATGGGCGCCCGCGAGTCGTGGCGGCTGGAGACCTCGGCTCAGAGCTACTACTACGTGCTGACCGGCGAGAAGGTGCCGGTGCAGCATTCGGCCGAGGAGCTGGAGCGCGTGAGCGGCACGGTGGCGGAGATCGCCGACGGCATCCTCGCGCAGGAGTTCGAGCCCAAGCCGTCGTACGACATCTGCCGCTTCTGCGACTACCGCATCATCTGCCCGGCGGCGGAGAAATAGAGCCCGAGCGCCGGCTCAGGACTCGGGGCCGCGCTGGCGCAGGAAGCGCTGGAAGTCACGCGCGATCGTGTCGGCCGAGGGGATCTGGTCCTCGCTCGTGGCCTCGGCCTCGACCTCGTCCATCGCGCTCTCGAGCCGCTCGACGAACGCCTTGACCTCCGGGTCGCTGGCCACCGCAGCGCTGACCTGGCGCTCGTAGTCCTCGGCGGCCGTCTCGAGCTCGCCAGCGTCGACCGCCACGCCCGCCGCACCCTCGAAGGCGCGCACGAGCGCCAGCGCCACCTTGGGGTTCGGGGCGGCGGCGACGTAGTGGGGCACGGACGCCCACAGGCTCGCCGACGGCAGGCCGGCGACCGCGCAGGCGTGGTGCAGCACGCCCACGATCCCGGTCGGGCCCTCGTAGCTCGTGCGCTCGAACCCGAGCCGATCGACGAGGCGCTGGTCGTGGGCGATGCCCGTGATGGAGACCGGCCGGCTGTGCGGCACGTCGGCGAGCAGCGCACCGAGCGTCAAGACCATGCGCGCGTTGAGCACGCGCGCGGTCTCGACCACGTTCTCGGTGAAGCGCCGCCAGCGCAGCGACGGCTCCACGCCCTGGAACACCAGCAGGTCGCTCTCGGCGCCCGGCACGCGCGCGGACGTGAGCGTGTTCTCGGGCCAGTCGATCCGGCGCGTGTCGCCGTCGATCATGCGCACCGTCGGGCGCACGGCGGTGAAGTCGTAGAACTCCTCCGGATCGATCTCGGCCACCGAGGCGCAGTCGAAGTGCTCCTGGATGAAGCCGACGGCAGCGGAAGCGGCTTCGCCGGCGTCGTTCCAGCCCTTGAACGCACAGACCATCACCGGGGCACGGAGCTCGGGCCTCTCCCGCCAGATCACATCCTGCATCGAATCCACGGTACTCGACACCGGCCGCAGCGTCCGGGACAAGGGTCACGATGGAGGTCGTGTCGACGGCGGTCAGCGAGCGTGTCAGCGTTGCCGAGCTGCGGCCGGGCGCCGAGGTGACCGGCGTGTTCGCCTGTAGCCGCAAGGACCGGCTGATGGCCAAGAGCGGCAGCCCGTACCTGGCCGTCGAGCTGCGAGACCGCAGCGGCGCCATCCAGGCGCGCGCCTTCCGCAACGCGGACTTCCTCGGCACGCAGTTCGACCGCGGCGACCTGGTCTGGGTGGCCGGCCGCGTCGAGCGCTTTCGCGACGAGCTGCAGCTGGAGCTGCGCGAGATCCGGCGCGCCACCGACGACGTCAGCCCCGGCGACTTCCTGCCCGTCGCCTACCGCGACCTCGAGGAGCTCGACGGCTTCCTCGAGCATCTCGGCCGCGAGGTCTACGACGTCGACCTGCGGGCGCTGCTCGACGCGTTCTTCGGCGACGCCGCCTTCCGCGCGGAGTTCCGGCGCGCTCCCTGCACCCGCGGCGGCCATCACGCCTACCTCGGGGGGCTGATCGAGCACACCGTGGCCGTGGGCACGCTCGCGCTCGAGACCTGCACGCTGCATCCGCGCTTGAACTCGGACCTGCTGCTGTGCGCGACGCTGCTGCACGACGTCGGCAAGGTGCGCGAGTTCGAGCTCGGCGCCGAGATCGCGCTCAGCGACGCCGGCTCGATGGTCGGGCACGTGGTGCTCGGCCAGCAGCTGATCGCCGAGCGCGCCGCGCGGCTGGACGGCTTCCCCGAGGAGAAGCTCAACGCGGTGTCGCACTGCGTCCTCGCCCACCACGGGCCGGAGGGGCTGCCGGGCAGGCGCTTCCGCTCGGCCGAGGCGCTCGCGCTCTACCGGCTCAACGCCGTCGACGCGGCCGTCAAGGGCGCGCTCGAGCACGGCTTGTCCAGCTAGCACTCGACGTTCGTCCACCCGATCTGGACGTTGGTCGCGCCGAACGCTCAACGGGTCGAGACGAAGAAGGGTGTCCGACCACCTCATGGAATCCGCGCCTGCCGCTCCGCGCGGGTCGGTACACGCGCTGCTGCGCCAGCTCGTGGAGTCCCGCTTCGTCCTCACCGACCGTGAGGGCGCGGTCACCCGTTGGAGCGACGCGGCACACGCCTTCTTCGGCTGGGACCCGCACGCGATGCTCGGCCGGCCGCTGCTGCAGACGCTCGGCGTCGAGGCCGAGCCACCGCGGCACGGCGGCAGGCTGACGGCGAACCTGCGCCTGCGCGGCGGTCGGGTCGTCGAAGCCGAGCTCGTCTTCATCCCCGTGCGGATGAGCCACAGCCTCGAGTTCAACGGCTTCCTGTCCGCGCTCGAGCAGATGTCGGTCGAAGCGCTGTCGGTCGAGCGCCTGCGCAGTGGCCACTACGGCGTCGTCGATTGGATCGAGGCCTCGATGAGCGGGGAGGCCAAGCTCGCCGAGGACGAGGCCACCGCCGGCACGATCGTCACCTTCCGGTCGACCAGTGGCAGCGCGGATGCGTACGAGGCGGAGCCCGCCGAGGAGTACCACGACGACTACAACCAGCTGCCCGAGGCGCTCAGCGGCATGGCCTCGATCGAGGAGGCGCGCGACGAGGCTGCCGTGGCCCGCAGCGAGGCGGCGGCCGCGGCCGCCAGGGTCGCCGAGCTGAAGGCCGACGGCGAGCGCCTGCGCGGGGAGCTGAAGGAGACGCGCGCGCTCGTGGAGGGACTCGGAACGCGCCTCGACCAGGCCGCCGATCGCGACCTGCGTCCACAGTTGGAGGAGACGCGGGCAGCGTTGGAGGCGCTGCGCCAGCAGGTCGACCAGGCGCCCGCGGCGGACGCCCTCGCGCAGACCCGCGCCGCGGTCGAAGAGCTGCGAGCGCAGGTAGAGCGGGCGGGCAGCGACGAGCTGCGCACCGCGATCGAGGAGCTGCGCACGCAAGCGGCAGCCGCAGACGTTCGCGCCGAGGTCGAGCAGCTGCGGGCTCGCCTCGAGCAGGCCGACGACGACGAGCTGCGCACCGAAGTCGAGCAGCTGCGCGCGCGGGTGGAGCAGGCGGGCAGCGACGAGCTGCGCGCGCAGGCGGCCGCCACAGACGTTCGCGCCGAGATCGAACGGCTGCGCGAGCAGCTTGAGAGCGACGGCACGAAGAAGCTGCGCCGCGAGCTCGACATGTTGCGCGCCGAGCTGGATCAGGTCGGCGCGCAGCAACGTGAGCTCGAGGAGCTGCGCACGCAGCTCCTCCGCGACGGCGGCGAGCAGGTGCGTCGCGAAGTCGAGCAGCTTCACTCGCGCCTCAAGGGGACGCTCGGGGACGAGGTGCGGGCGGCCGTCGAGGAGCTGCGTCACCGCGTCGAGCGGTCGGGCGGACAGGAGCTGCGCACGCAACTGGAGGAATTGAGAGCGCGCGTCGACGAGGACAGCCACGGACCGGCCGAGGCCGAGCTGCGGGCGGAGATCGACGAGCTGTCGACGGCCGTCGTCCGTCTGCGCCGCGAGCTCGACGAGGCAGTCGCCGACGACGGCGAGTCGGAGGAGACGCGCAAGCTGCTGGGCGAGCTCAAGGCCGAGCTGTCGGTGCTGCGGGCGAACGCCAGCGAGAGCGACGGCGCGGACGCGGAGACGCTGCGCGAGCTGATCGGCGAGGTCGAGTCGCGTCTCGAGGAGGCGCGCCAAGCCGCCGAGCGCGCCGAGCGCGCCGGGACCGACGTGCAGGACGCCGTCAGCGCCGTCGAGGGCCACGCCGAGGCGGCCCGCGTCACCAGCGAGCGGATGGCCGGGCGCGTGGAGGAAGCCGCCGCCCGAGCCGGAGCGCACGCCGAGACCGCCCGCGCCGTGGCCGAGCGCAGCGAGCAGCACGCGGCGCGCGCCGGAGACGCCGAGGCGGCGGCACGCGAGCAGGCCGCCAGCGTCCGCGAGGCCGGCGACGCGATCGTGCGCGACGCCGACCGCGCCGAGCAGGCCGCGTTCGCGGCGGCCGGGCATGCCGACCTCGCTCGCGAGGCCGGGACGGCGATCGAGCAGCACGCCGTACGCGCGGAGGACGCGGCCACCAAGGCCGAACATGCCGCCGTCGAGACCCTGGCGGCCGTCGATCGCGCCGAGGAGATCGCGGGTGGCGTCCACCAAGCGGCCGCGCAGACGCCCGAGGATGCGGTCCCCGCCGCGGAGATCGCCGAGCAGGTCGCGCAGGCCATCGCCAAGGCCGAGCAGGCCGCGGACACCGCGCAGCGCAACGCGGCGAGCGTCGAGCAGCTCGCCGGGCAGGTCGAGCAGGCGGTCGCCAAGCTCGAGGCGACCCCCGGCCCCGCAGCCGAGGGCGTCCCCGCCGCGGAGGAGATCATCGGACGAGTCGAGGGCGCGGCCGCCAAGGCCGCGGACGCCGTGCAGGGCTCGATCGCGCGCGTCGAGGAGGTCGCCGCGGCCGCCACCCGCCGCGCCGAGGCCGCTGAGGCCGCCCTGCAGGCCGCCAACGAGACGCTCGAGCAGACCGCCAAGCGCGCCGAGCAGGCCGCGTCGGCCGCCGAGCAGCACCTGGCCGAGGCCCGGGCGGCGGCCGAGCAGGCGGCCGTCGAGGCCGAGGTCGCCCGCGTGCAGGCGGACGCCGCCGAGACGCGCATGAGCCGCCGGCCCGCGCCGCCGGCTCCGGCTCCGGCGAGCCCCCACAGCGCGCCAGCTCCGGCCGCGCCCGCGCCGCCGCCGAGCGACACGCGTGCCCCGCTGTTCGGTCGCAGGGAGGACATCGGACCCGATCGCGAGCTGCGGCCCGGCTTCGACGACGCCGCCGAGCCGATGGCCACGATCGAGCTGGACGGCAAGTTCCGAGAGCTCAACAGGGCCTTCAGCGAGCTCGTCGGCTACAGCGAGACGGACTTCGCGGCGGCCAGCTGGCCGCCCGTGATGGACCGGCCCAACCTGCCCAAGCACCGCGAGCAGATGCGGGCGATGCTCGCCGGGGAGATCAGCTCGGCCGACATCAACACCGGCTACGTGCACGCCCAGGGCTTGCTGGTGCCGGTGATCGGCACGCTCTCGATCCAGCGCGACGAGAGCGGCGAGCCCGACCACTTCCTGCTCGCGCTGCAGCGGCCGTAGCGGGACGACCCCGCTAGGCTGCCGCCTCGTGCTTCCCGAGGCTCCTCTCCTTCCCTGGCTCGACCGCCTGCGGCAGGAGGTGCCCGACGTCGAGCTGTTCGACGCGCACACCCACATCGGCCGCAACGACCCGGACGGCTTTCGCTGCGAGCCCGAGCAGTTGCTGGCCGGCCTGGAGCTGATCGACGGTCGCGCCGCGGTCTTCCCGATGCACGAGCCCGACGGCTACCCGCCGGCCAACGACCGCGTCATCGACGTGGCCGCCGCCTCCGCGGGGCGGCTCGTCGCCTTCTGCCGCATCGATCCGAATGCCGATCCCGTCGCGGAGGCCCGGCGCTGCCTGGACGCTGGAGCGCGTGGCATCAAGTTGCATCCCCGTGCCGAGCAGTTCACGCTCGACCATCCCGCGCTCGAGGACCTCTTCGCCCTTGCCGCCGAGCGCGGCGTGCCGGTGCTGATACACGCCGGCCGGGGCATACCGGCGCTCGGGCGCGCGCGCCGTCGACGCCTGCCGGCGCCATTCCGCGCTGCGCCTGATCCTCGCCCACGCCGGCATCTGCGACCTGGCCTGGATCTTCCACGACGCCCGTGAGCTGCCGAACCTCTACTTCGACACCGCCTGGTGGTCGCCCAGCGACCTGTTGGCGCTGTTCGCGCTCGTGCCGCCCGGCCAGATCCTGATGGCCAGCGACGCGCCCTATGGCAGCCTCGGCCTGGGCGCGACCGCCGGCCTGCGCTATGCGCTCCAGGTGGGCCTCGACGCCGAGCAGGCGCGCGGCGTGCTCGGCGGCCAGACGGCCCGCCTGGTCGGCGGGCGAGCAGCCGCTCGACCTGGGACCGGCGGTCGGCGCCAACGGGCTCGTCGCCGACCCGCTGCTCGATCGCGTGTACGCCTTCCTCACCAGCGCGATCGGCCAGATGTCCAACGGTCTCCCGGCCAAGGAGACGCTCGCGCTCGCGGGTCTCGCCTGCGAGGTCGGCGAGCACTCCTCGCGGGCGCCGCTGTTTCGCACCCTGCTCACGCTGATCGAGCTGGGCCTCGACTACGTGCCCCCCGCGGACGAGCAGCGGCCGCGCTTCACCCCCGGCGCCCATCTGATCGTCTTCGCCGCGATCCTCGCGCGCACGCCGGACGCGCCGCTGCCCGACCTCGGCGGCGGGGCCGACGTCTCCGAGCGCGAGCGCGGCGAGTTTCGCCCTGACCCTGCCGGGTAGCGTGGATCAAAGGGCCTCCGGAGCTTTTCGGCGGATCTGCGGGGACGGTGAGGAGAGACGGAGGTCCCGCTTCAGACGGAGGGTCCGCTTCACCCGTCCGGCTCGGGCTCGAGCACGAAGATCTCGAAGCCGATCGGCGGATCGAACACGACCTGGCTGTGGTAGGTGATCACCGGCCGTCCCATCGCCTCCCTGACGATGCCGATGAAGCGCTCCGCCTCCGCTTCCTGGAAGGTGAGGCGCACGGTCCGCACCAGGTCCTGCTCGCCCTTCCTGACCAGCGTCTCCTCGACCGTGGTGAGGATGTCCTCGAGCACGGTGATGACGTAGTTGTCGAACTGATAGCTCTTGGCCTTCGTCGGACCCCTTCCGTAGAACTCACGGAAGATGCGGACGATGCCGTTGGAGACTGCCGCGAGCTGCTCGCTCACGCGACTTCCCGTAACGCTTCCAGCTCCCGAGCGGTGGCGAGGCGCTTGAGCGCCTTGGACTCCAGCTGGCGCACGCGCTCGGCCGACAGGCCCAGCTGACGCCCGGTCTCGCGCAGCGGCTTCGGGTCCTGACCGCCCATTCCATAGCGCAGGCGGATCACGTTGCGCTCCTGCTCGGGCAACGACTCGATCGTCCGGCGCAGCGTCTCCTCGGCGAGGCTCACCTGAACCTCCTCGTCGGGCGCGGGAGCGCCGCTTTCGAGCAGATCTCCGAGCGCCGTCTCGCCCTCCTCCCCGACCGGGCGATCGAGGCTGGTGACGGCGCGGGCGGCGTCGCGCACCTCCTCGACCTGCTCCAACGGCAGCTCGGCCTCCTTGGCGACCTCGGCGTCGCTCGGCTCGCGTCCGAGCCGAGCCTGCAGCTCGCGCTCGGCGCGCACGATCTTGCGCTCGCGCTGACCGATGTGGACGGGGATCCGGATCGTGCGGGCCTTGTTGGCGAGACCGCGCTGGATCGCCTGGCGAATCCAGAACGTCGCATAGGTGGAGAACTTGTAGCCCTTGCGCCAGTCGAACTTCTCGGCGGCGCGGATCAACCCGAAGATGCCCTCCTGGATCAGGTCGAGCAGCGACAGCTCCTGACCTTGGTACTTCTTGGCGATCGAGACGACCAAACGCAGGTTGGAGTTGATCATGCGCTCCTTGGCGTCCAGGTCGCCCTGCTCGATGCGCTTGGCCAGCTCGACCTCCTCGGCCGCGGTCAGCAGCGGATAGCGGCGGATCTCGTTCAGGAACAGCTGCAGCGCGTCGGTGGTGACCGCCGCAAGCTCGCCGTTGCGGTAGAGGGTCGAGGGCTCGGCGTCCTCGCGGCCGCAGTCGTCGGAGAGGTCGATGCCCATGCTCTCGAGCTGCGCCTCGAGCTGCTCGACCTCGTCGTCGGCCAGCTCCAGCGCCTGCGCCAACTCGTCGAGCTCCGAGAGCGCGACGCACCCGCGTTCCTCGCCGCGGGTCAGCAGCGCCGTCACCTCCGGCCGCGTCGTGAGGGCCACGGCCGGCATGCTACGCCGCCACGGCGCTGGACGCGCCCAAGCGGTCGAGGGACCGACGCAGCAGCCGCGAGACGTGCATCTGCGAGACGCCAACGCGCTCGGCGATCTCCGCCTGGGTGAGATCGCACTCGAAGCGCAGTCGCAGGATCAGGCGCTCGCGAGCGGGCAGGGCCTCGAGCGTGCCGCGCAGGCTCTCGCCGAGCTCCACGCGCTCGTAGCCGGGCTCCTCGCACGCCACGGCGCGGCCCTGGCTCCAGTCGTCGTCGCCCTCGCTGCCGGGTCGCGGCGCGTCCAGCGAGGTGGCCTCGTAGGCCGTCGCCGCCTCCATCGCCTCGAGCACGTCCTCGACGGGCACCTTCAGGGCCGCCGCCACGTCGCGCGGACGCGGCGAGCGACCGAGCTTGGCCGCCAGCACGCCCATCGCCTCGCCGACCTTGAGCGCCAGCTCCTGCGTGGCGCGCGGCACGCGCACCGACCACCCCTTGTCGCGGAAATGACGCTTGAGCTCGCCCAGCATCGTCGGCACGGCGTACTTGGCGAAGCCGTTGCCGCGCTGCAGGTCATAGCGGTCGACGGCCTTCAGCAATCCGACGCAGGCGACCTGCACGAGATCGTCATGGGACTCTCCGGCATGGCGGTAGCGGCCCGCGAGCTGTCGGGCGAGTGGGAGGAAGCGCAGGACCAGCTGCTCGCGCGCCCTGAGATCTCCCTCGACGTGATACCGGACCAGCAGCCGACGCTCCTCGTCGCGCCGCCGCTCCGGACTTTCCGTGACCCTCGGCATTGGAGCCGTCATGGCTACGGCCACGTGTCCGCCACCTCCTCGCAGCTTCGCGGATTGGTATCCCGAATATCCCCCTCTGACGGGCCGCCAAACCCGCTCGAGGGTCGTCAGCCGACGGCGGAGGCGTCGTCGACCATCTCGAGACGCTCCTCGAGGCGGGTGATCTCGAACACGCGCTGCACGGCGTCCGGACCGCGCACGATCACCAGCCGGCGGCCGGCGGCGCGCGCGCGCTGGTCGGCGGTCACCAGGCAGCGGAGGCCGGTGGAGTCGAGGAACGTGAGCTTGGACAGGTCGAGCACGATCACAGGGGGCGGGTCGGCCTCCACGCGTTGGAGGGCCTCCTGCACCTTGGCCACGGTCGAGAGGTCCAGCTCTCCCCTGAGCAGCAGGCGGGCGAGTCCGTCCTGCTCCTCGATCTCGAGTTCGAGGATCTGCACCAGCGTGCACGCTATCGGGTCACGGCGCGCGTGAACAGTCTGCCCGCGAGGGCGGGGCATACTACGCGGCGTGTCCGCTCCCACCGCAGAGGCGCTGGCGCAGACGCTGAGCCCGCTGACCGCCGATCCGAGCGCGGCCGCCGTCTTCTCCGACATCGACGGGGTGCTGGCGCCGATCGTGCGCCGGGCCGAGGAGGCGCACGTCGGCGAGGACGTGCCGATGCTGCTCGCTCGCCTCGCGCGCCGCTATGCGTGCGTGGCCTGCGTCTCGGGGCGCTCGGTGGCGGACGCGCGCCGGCTCGTGGGCGTCGGCGGCATCGCGTACGCCGGCTCGCACGGCGCCGAGCTGCTGGAGCCGGGCGCCGCGACCCCGCGCGTGGTGCCGGCGTTCAAGAGCTGGGAGCGGCGGGTGCGGCGCTTCGCGGCCGAACGCGACACGCCGGACCTGCGCCGCCTGCGGGTGCGGATCGAGGACAAGGGCCCGATCGCGGCCTTCCACTGGCGCGGCGTGCCGGACGAGGACGGGGCGCGCACGTACTTGGAGGGGCTGGCGCAGGAGGCCGAGGGCGCCGGCTTCGCGACCCACTGGGGACGCAAGGTGCTGGAGCTGCGCCCGCCGGTGCGGATCGACAAGGGCCAGGCGGTGCGCGAGCTGGTCATGCGCACGCGCGCGCGCGCCGCGCTCTACGCCGGCGACGACGCGACCGATCTCGACGCCTTCGACGCGCTCGATCGCCTCGTCGCCGAGGGCGAGCTGGAGCGCGCGGTACGGGTGGGCGTGCGCTCCGACGAGGGGCCCGCCGCGATCGTCGAGCGGGCCGACCTGGTCGTCGAGGGACCCGAGGGCTTCCTGCCCGTGCTGGCGGCGCTGGCCGACGCCTGATGCGCTTCCGGGACTTCCTGCGCACGGCCGTGCTGCTGTTTGGCGGCGCCGCCACCCTGCTGGCGGTGCTGTCGGTGGCCGGCGCGGTGCGCGAGGACGACCGCGCGTTGCTCTACGTCTCCCTCGGCTGGTGGCTGGTGGCGGCGGTCGCCGGGCTCTGGCTGGGGCGCCGACCGGTCGCGACCAGCGCCATCGCCGGGCTGCTGGCCGAGGCCCGCAAGACCAACCAGCTGCCCGAGCTGGAGCCGGGGACGGTCCTGTTCAACCGGCTCTGGCCGCTGGTGGCGCTGACGGTGGTCGCCGGCGCGACGGGCTTCTTCGTCCCACAGGTCCCGCCGATCGCGACCGGCTACGCCCTGCTGATGGCGCTGCTGTGGCGACGCCAGGCGAGTGCCGTCGAGGCGATCGAGGGACGCGACGGGGTGGAGTTCTGGTTCGACCGCAGCTCGCCCTTCGGCGCGCCCAAGCTGCTGCGGCTGCCGGGCCTGCGCAAGATCTCGCCGGCCTAGGCGCGCGAGCGCTTGCGCAGGCGGTCCAGCTCGGGCCAGGGGCGCGTGTTGGCCACCTGCTCGGCCGTCAGCCAGGCCCGGCGGGCGGTCGCGACGCCGTAGCGCATGTTGACCTGCAGCGTGTCCGTGCCGTGGGCGTCGGAGTCGATCACGAGCGTCACGCCGGCCTCGGCGGCGGCGCGGGCGTAGGTGTCGGAGAGGTCGCGCCGGTGCGGGTTGGCGTTGATCTCGAGGAAGGTGCCGGTGCGCGCGGCGGCATCGATCACCCGGTCGAGGTCGACCCGGTAGCCCTCGCGCTTGCCGATCATCCGGCCGGTCGGATGACCGATGACGTCGACCAGCGGGTGCTCGATCGCCGCGACCATGCGGGCGGTCAGCTCGTCCTCGGGCTGGCGGAAGGAGGTGTGCACGCTCGCCACGATCCAGTCGAGCTCGGCCAGCAGCTCGTCGTCGTAGTCGAGCCGGCCGTCGGTGAGGATGTTCGTCTCGGTGCCGATCAGCAGCGTCAGGCCGGGCACCTCGACCCCCCGCACGCGCTCGATCTGGCGGCGCAGCTCGTCCGGCTGCACGTCGTTGCCGAAGCCGTGGCTGGCCGAGTGGTCGGTGATGGCGAGGTACTCGTAGCCGTGCTCGCGGGCGGCGGTCGCCATCTGCTCGATCGTGTTGCGCCCGTCCGAGGCGATCGTGTGCGAGTGCAGGTCGCCGCGGACGTCGCCCAGCTCGATCAGCCGCGGCAGCTCGCCCGTGCGCGCCGCCTCCAGCTCGCCGCGGTTCTCGCGCAGCTCGGGCTCGATCCACCGCAGCCCCAGCCGCTCGTAGACCTCCTCCTCGGTCGCGCAGGCGTGGGTCTGGCCGGTGGCGTCGTCGGCGACGCCGTACTCGCTCACGTGCAGGCCGCGCTTGACCGCGGCGGTGCGCAGCGCCTCGTTGTGCTTGCCCGAGCCGGTGAAGTGCTGCAGCAGGTTGCCGAAGGTCTCCTCGGGCACGATGCGCAGGTCGACCGGCAGGCCCGAGTGGGTGATCGCCCTGGCGCCCGCCTCGCCGGAGCTCTGCACGAGGTCGATCTCCGGCAGCTCGGCGAAGGCGGTCACGAGCGCCAGCGGGTCGTCGGTTGCCGCGACGATGTCGAGGTCCTTGCAGCTGTCGGCCATCCGGCGGGCGCTGCCGGCCAGCTCCACGCGGGTCGCGTGCGGTCGCAGCCCCTCCACCAGGCCCTCGCCGATCGCCAGCGCCTTGGACAGCAGCAGCCGCGGCTTGGCCGTCCCGTCGGCGCCCGCCGCCAGCGCGGTCAGCACGTTCTCCTGCGCCTTGGCGCCGAAGCCGGGCACGTCGCCGATGCGACCGTCCTCGGCCGCCGCGCGCAGGTCGTCGAGCGTCTCGATCCCGAGCGCGTCGTGCAGCTGGCGGGCGCGCTTGGGGCCGAGCCCGGGGATGCGCGTGATCTCGATCAGCCCGCTGGGGATCCGCTCGCGCAGCTTCTGAGCCGCGGGGATCGAGCCGCTCTCGAGCAGCGCGTCGATCTTCTCGGCGATCGTCTTGCCGACGCCCGCCAGCTCGGTCACCCTGCCCTGGCGCGCGAGCTCCTCGACCGAGACACCCGCCTCGCGGATCGCCTTGGCCGCGTTGCGATAGGCGACGACGCGGTAGACCACCGCTCCGTCGAGCTCGTACAGGCTCGCCAGCTCCTCGAACGCCTCCGCAATGTCTCCGTTGCGCATCGCCGGGACTAGGGTACGCGGCCGGATGGCCGGCGCCTGGCTCGTGCTCCCGACCTACAACGAGGCCGAGAACATCGGCCCGTTCGTGCGCGCGGTCGCTGCCGCAGCTCGCAGACGTCCGGCCTGCCGCACCGGGTGCTGATCGTGGACGACAACTCGCCGGACGGCACGGGCGCCATCGCCGACGAGCTGGCCGCCGAGTTCGAGCCCGTGCAGGTGCTGCACCGCCCGCACAAGGACGGTCTCGGCCGCGCCTACCTCGCCGGCTTCGACGTCGCGCTCGCCGGCGGCGCGGAGCTGGTGCTGGAGATGGACTCCGACTTCTCGCACGATCCAGCCGATCTGCCGCGCCTGCTGGCCGCCGCCGACGCCGCCGACCTCGTGCTCGGCTCGCGCTACGTGCCGGGCGGCGGGGTGACCGACTGGGGCCTGCTGCGACGGTTGCTCAGTCGCGGCGGCTCGGCCTATGCCCGGTTGCTCCTGGGTGTGCCGGTGCGCGACCTCACCGGCGGCTTCAAGTGCTTCAACCGCCGCGTGCTGGAGACGATCGACCGCGAGGCCGTGCACGCCGACGGCTACGGCTTCCAGATCGAGCTGACCTACCGGGCGGTACAGGCGGGGTTCACCGTGACGGAGGTGCCGATCTGGTTCCGCGAACGCCGAGTCGGGACCTCCAAGATGACCGCCCGCATCGCCCTGGAGGCGGTCTGGAAGGTCCCTGCCCTCCGCTTCAGGGCGTAGGGTCGGGACTCGAGGGGGGTCGCTATACTTTTTGAAGCGACTCAGCGACGACCAGAGGAGTGACGGTGGCAGGAACCATCAACGAGGTGACGGACAACAACTTCCAGGCCGAGGTGCTCGAGGCCGAGGGCGCCGTGCTGGTGGACTTCTGGGCTCCCTGGTGCGGTCCTTGCCGGATCGTCGCCCCCCATCTCGAGGAGCTGGCGGGCGAGCGCGAGGACCTCACGATCGTGAAGCTGAACGTGGACGACAACCCGCAGACGGCCGCCCAGTACAACGTCATGTCGATCCCCACGCTCCTGCTCTTCAAGCACGGGCAGGTCGCGCACCAGATCGTCGGCGCGCTGCCGAAGAACCGGCTCGTGCAGGAGATCGAGCCGGCGCTGGCGGCCTAAGCCGCCAGCGCCTGGCCCGGGCCGGGCGGCGGCGTCAGCCGCCCGCGCCCGCTACCTGCGCTTCTTCTTCTTTGCCTTCTTCTTGACGCAGCGGGTCTTGCCCTTGACCTTCTTCTTCTTGAAGCCCTTCTTGCAATCCACGATCTTCTTCTTGATCTTCACGTTGATCGTGTTGCTCGCCTTGCCGCAGTTGGCCGTCACCTTGACCGTGCCCTTGGCGCTGCTCGGCACGTCGACCTGAATCGAGCTGGACGTCCAGGTGCCGGAGTCCGCCTCGGTCGAGCCGAAGGTGACCACGCCGCCGATGCCCAGATCGGAGCCGGTGAGCGTGATCGTCTTGCCGCGCTTGGCGGTCTTCGAGTAGTCGTTCAGGTGCGGCGCGCCGCAGCCGTAACCGGGGTCGGGATTGACGGGGTCCGGTCTGTAGACCGGGAACGGCAGCGTGTTGAAGCTGACGGCGTCGGTCTGTGCCGAGCCGCCGTTCTCGGTGAAGATCGACGCGCGTACGTTGATCGTGGCCCCGGTGGGGAGGCCCTCGACGGTCGCCGACACGGTCTGTACCCCGTCAGAAGCCGGGACGTCGATCAGCGCGCTGGTCCCCACGAAGCTGCCCGACGTGGCAGTGACGTGGAACGTGCCAGGCTCGCCCTTGGTGTTGACGTTCGCCTTCACGGTCGCGGACGTCCTGGTGATGTTGCTCACCGACAAGCTCGCCGGGTCGATCGTGACCTCCGGCACCAGCGCCGGCGCCGTGAACTTCTGATCGGGGCTGTTGACCACCGGGGTGCTGCCGTTGTCGGCCGTGATTCGCCAGTGGTACTCGGTCCCGGGCTCGAGATCGGCGAGGTCCGCGCTGACCGCCGTCGGCGTCGTGCCGCCGCCGGCGTCGCCGGGGGGATCGCCCGCGAGCGGCACGGAGTTCCCGTAGTTCGTGTCCTCACCCCACTCGAAGCGGTAGGTGGTCGGCGCGTTGTTGGGATTGATCGTGCCGCTCAGATGCGCCGAGGCGGTCGTCGTCGTCGAGTGGACGGTCGACGCCAGGTCGGCGATCGTCGGCTCGATCGCGTCCGTGGTGAACGTCTGGTCGTTGCCGGGGTACGGGATGTTGTCGAACCCCGTCCCGACCACCCGGAAGTGATAGGTCGTGTTGGGCGTCAAACCGGTGAGGGTCTCGGGGAACGCCGGCAGGGGATCGGTGCCACTTCCAATCAGATTGAACCCGGTCGAGTTCCCGTAGCTGGTGTCCGTTCCCCACTCGAAGTTGGAGAAGATGTCCGGGCCCTGCGGGTTGATGGTGCCCTGCAGGGTGGCTTCCGTGGTCGACACGCTCGTGGCCAGGTCGGTAGTCACGTCAGGCGCCTCGAAGGGATCAAAGGCGATGACGTTGCCGGAGTCCGTCACCAGGACGCGATCGTTAGAAGCCTGAACGGCGATAGCGCTCGGGCCGGCGAGCACGTTCCCGCCGAAGGCGTCGACCCGCGTGCCGCTGGAGTCGAACTGGATGACGCGGTTCCCCTCGACCACGTACAGGTCGCCGCTCGTCTGGTTGACGGCGAGGTTCGAGGCGCCGCCATCGGCGTAGGGAGTCGAGTCGTACGTTCCCAGTGCCGTGAACTTCCTCACGACGCTCGAATCCAACACGTAGACGTTGCCGGCGGCATCGACGGCGACGCCCGCGGGGCAGGAGAGCTGCCCATCGGTGCCAGTGCCGGTGATGTTCGTCACCAGGGTGCCGCTGGAATCGAAGACGTAGACGCCCGGAGGCGCGACGGGATCGCTCGGATCGCAGGCGTTGCTCGCTCCGTTATGGGCCACGTAGACGTTGCCGTTACTGGGATCGACGGCTACGACCGGACTGAAGTTGCCATTTGGCTGGAACGAGCCGGCCGGAACGTTGGCCTCGTCGATCTGGGAGACGAACGTCCCGGTGTCGCTGAAGCGATCGACGGCGCCGTTCAGGCGATCGCCGCCGTTCGACGGATCCGCAAGCAGGATTTCGTCGTTCGCGTCGTCGCTGGCGATCGCGTTGTAGGCAGCCGACGCCGCATCCGGAGAGGCTCCGGGGCCGAACTGGCCGATGAAGGACCCATCTGCCCCGAAGTGGAGGACACGCTGAGTGGTACCGCGATCCAGGACGTAGACCTCGCCGCTGGACTGCTGAACTGCGAGGCCGGCAGCGCTCGAGTCAGTGAACAGGCCGAACCGATCGGCTTCCTTGTGCGACGGCTTCGCGACCGCCGCCGTGGCGCCCACGGCCAGCAGCACGCATGCTGCGACCGCCGCGAGCCCGAGGCGGGCAAGCTTCAGGACGAGGCTCGCTGCGCTTCCAGCGCCCGCCGTCGTCGACCCATCCCCGCACCTGTTCCGCATGCTCTCCCCCTCGTGGCGGATGTCAAAAATCCGCCGAAGTAACTACATCGTCAGTAAACAACGTAGTTTTCAAGGAGAGACCTGTCAAGTGGTAACTGCTGCGAATCGGCTGTGCAAAGTGGGCTTAGGGCGCGGCTATCGCCGCTCAACGGCTATGAAGAGGTCACGCCCTTCCACCTCGGTGCGCTCCCCGCTGGCGCCGTCGTAGGTGAGCGCGGTCGCCAGCGTCTCGCCCGCGACGTAGTCCTCGTGCGCGCGCGCGGCGGCCAGCAGCTCGCTCGTCGCCGCCGAGCGTGAGCGCGATGCGGTCCTCGACGTTGAGGCCGGCGGCCTTGCGCGCGGCCTGCACCGCGTGGACCACCTCGCGCGCCAGCCCCTCGCGGCGCAGCTCCTCGTCGAGCTCGAGGTTGAGCGCCACGGCGTGGGTGCCGGAGCGCTCCACCTGGTAGCCCTCGAGCGGCTGCAGCACGAGCTGGACGTCGTCGGGGCCGAGCGCGTGCTCCTGGCCGTCGACGTGGACGCCGACCTCCTCGCGCGGCGCGCAGCGGCGCCGGGTCGAGCGCCGCGATCGCGGCGGCCACCTGGGGCATGTGCTTGCCGAAGCGCGGCCCCAGCGCGCGGTAGTTGGGCTTCAGCTCGAAGCGGCCGAGCTCGTCGGCCTCGGACACGTAGCGCACCGACTTCACGTTCAGCTCCTCGAGCACGATCGCCTCGAAGCGCTCGATCGCCTCGCGCTCGCGGTCGGCCGCCACCACCACGGCCTCGCGCAGCGGCTGGCGCACCTTCAGCTTGCCGTGCGCGCGCGCCGCGCGGCCGAGCTCGACCGCGTCGCGGGCCACGCCCATCTGCCACTCGAGCTGCTCGTCGCGCGCGCCCGGCTCGGGGAAGTCGCGACAGGTGCACCGAGGGCTCGGAGCCGTCGAGGTTCTCGTAGATCGCGTCGGCGACGAACGGGGTCAGCGGCGCGAGCAGCTTGCGCGACCGTGACCAGGCAGTCGCGCAGCGTCGCGAACGCGGCGGGGTCGCCGTCCCAGAAGCGCCGCCGCGAGCGGCGCACGTACCAGTTCGAGAGATCGTCGACGAACTCGGCGATCGCGCGGCCGGCGGAGGTGGTGTCGTAGTCCTCCATCCGCTCGATCACGCGCTCGGTCGTGGCGTGCAGGCGCGAGAGGATCCAGCGGTCGAGGTCGGTCGAGCTCCGCGGCGTCGCCGGCTCGACGTCGTTCACGTTCGCGTAGAGCACGAAGAAGCCGTAGGTGTTCCACAGCGTCTTGATGAACTGGCGCACCGACTCGCCGACGGTCTCGAGCGAGAAGCGGTAGCCGTCCCACGGCTGCTTGGAGGTGAAGTAGTACCAGCGGAAGGCGTCCGCGCCGTGGGTGTCGAGCACGTCCCAGGGCACGACCACG
This sequence comes from uncultured Thermoleophilaceae bacterium, assembly GCA_963734165.1. Taxonomy (GTDB): domain Bacteria; phylum Actinomycetota; class Thermoleophilia; order Solirubrobacterales; family Thermoleophilaceae; genus JACVRW01. The sequence continues at coordinate 210,607 of CAVTFZ010000002.1, forward strand.
TTGCCCTTGGACTTGGACATCTTCTGGCCCTCGGGGTCGAGGATCAGGCCGAGGCAGAGCACGGTCTCGAACGACGAGCGGCCGAACAGCAGCGTCGACACCGCGAGCAGCGAGTAGAACCAGCCGCGCGTCTGGTCGAGCGCCTCGCAGATGTAGTCGGCGGGGAAGCGCTCCTCGAAGATCTGCTCGTTCTCGAACGGCGCGTGCCACTGGGCGAACGGCATGCAGCCCGAGTCCCACCAGACGTCGATCAGGTCGGGCACGCGGCGGAAGGTCTTGCCGTCGCGCTCGAAGGTCGCCGTCGTCGATGTAGGGCCGGTGCAGGTCGTCGGGCACCTCGGCGCCCAGCTCGCGCAGCTCCTCGCGCGAGCCGACGCAGATCGATCCTCGCCGTCCTCGGAGCGCCAGATCGGCAGCGGCGTGCCCCAGTAGCGCTCGCGCGAGAGCGCCCAGTCCACGTTGTTCTCGAGCCAGTTGCCGAAGCGGCCGTGCTTGATGTGCTCCGGGTACCAGTCGACCGCCTCGTTGGCGGCCAGCAGCTCGTCCTTGCGCTCGGTGGTGCGCACGTACCAGCTCGGACTTGGCGTAGTAGATGAGCGGCGTGTCGCAGCGCCAGCAGTGCGGGTAGGAGTGCTCGTACTCGCCGGCGCGGAACAGCCGCCCGGACTCGCGCAGCGCCTCGACGATCGGCGCGTCGGCGTCGCGCACGTACATGCCGGCGAAGGGGCCGGCGCGCTCGTCGAAGGTGCCGTCGCGGCGCGACCGGGTTGTGGATCGTGAGCCCGTTCTCGGTGGCGAGGCGGAAGTCGTCCTCGCCGAAGGCGGCGCCGGTGTGCACGACGCCGGTGCCGTCCTCGATCGAGACGAAGTCGCCCGGCGAGCACCGTGTGCCCCCGCTCGCCGTAGTCGGCGATGTAGGGGAACGGCGGCTCGTAGCGCAGGCCGAGCAGCGTCCGACCCGGGCATCCGCTCCTCGATCTCCACGTCCTCGCCGAGCACCCGCTCGACGAGCGCCTCGGCCAGGATCAAGCGCTCCTCGCCTAGGCGCGCGCGCACGTAGGTGACCTCGGGATCGACCGCGATCGCCGCGTGGGGGACGAGCGTCCACGGCATCGTCGTCCAGGCCAGCAGCGAGACGCTCGGGCTCGTCGCGCAGCGGGAAGCTTGCACGTAGACACGACGGGTCGACGCACGTCCTTGTAGCCCGAGCGCGACCTCGTGCGAGGACAGCGCGGTGCCGCAGCGCGTGCAGTAGGGCACGACCTTGTGGCCCTCGGTGAGCAGGCCCTGGTCGCAGACCTGCTTGAGCGACCACCAGACCGACTCGATGTAGTCGTCGTCGAGCGTGTAGTAGGCGTCGTCGGTGTCGATCCAGAAGCCGATCCGCTCGGTGAGCGCGGTTCCACTCGTCGATGTAGCGCAGCACCGACTCGCGGCACTTGGCGTTGAACTCGGCCACGCCGTAGCGCTCGATGTCCTCCTTGGACTTGAAGCCGAGCTCCTTCTCGATCTCCAGCTCCACCGGCAGGCCGTGGCAGTCCCAGCCGCCCTTGCGGTGGCACGAGGTGGCCGCGCATGGTCTGGTAGCGCGGGAACACGTCCTTGAACACGCGGCTGAGCACGTGGTGGGAGCCGGGCCGCCCGTTGGCGGTCGGCGGGCCCTCGTAGAAGCCGTACGGCTCTGCGCCCTCGCGGCGGCGGATCGACTCGTGGAAGACGTCGCGCTCGCGCCAGCGCTCGAGCATCTGCTCCTCGAGCGCGGGGAAGGACTGCTGCTGGATCGACTGGCTGGTAGCGGGCCACGGCCCGTCGAGTCTAGGAGGCCGGCCCCGCCGCTCCTCGACGGCTAGGCCGCCAGCTTGCGGCAGATCTCGGCGAGCGAGCGCTTCTCGTCCTCGTCGAGCGCGCCGAAGGCCGCGCTCGACGCGGTCCGCGTGCGCCGGGAAGAGGCGCTCGACCAGCGCGACGGCCGTCGGAGGTGCAGGTCGACCGCGGCGGCGCGGCGGTCGCTGCGCAGGCGCCGGCGCGTGACGAGGCCGCGCGCCTCGAGCGTCGGCCGTGACCTCGGTGGCGTTGGCCTTGCTCCAGCCCAGCCGGCGGCGCAGCGTCCGCAGCTCGAGCGAGCCGCCGGCGGTGGTGAGCACGACGAGCGCGGAGAAGCCGGCGGCGGACACGCCCTCGCGCTCGAGCTCCGCCGCGAGCGCGCTGCGCACGGACGTCTCGGCGCGCAGCAGGGCCTGCAGCGCGCGGTGGGCGAGCGGATCGCCGAGCTCGAGCGCGGTCATCGCGCGCGATGCGTACGCCGGGGTGCGGACGTGGCTTACGAGCGCGCGGCGATGCGCGATGCCGGCGCCTTGGCGACGGCCGCGGCGCGGCCTCGCTCGGGCACCATCACGACCTGCTCGATGCGGCCGCTGTCCACGTACGGCTTGAGCCGGTCGGCGGCCTCGGTGGGCGTCGAGCCCAGCGAGGGGATGGCGTGGTCGCCGGTGACCGGCATCGACTCGCGGTACTCGAACACCGGAGCGGCGGAGCCGACCTGGCGCACGGTGTAGACGAGCCGGCCGACCACCTCGAGGGTGGCCTCGCCGCCGCAGAAGACGAACGCGGTCGGGTCGAGGGCGCGCATCGCGCGCGCGACGCGCTCGGGCGGCAGGTCGAAGGAGAGCAGCAGCGTGCGGAAGCCGGCGCGGCGCATGGCCCAGCTCGAGCGCCTGCACGTGCAGCGACTCGAGGTCGAGGCGCGGGCTGGAGTCGAACAGCAGCACGCCCTGCGGGCGGGTCGCCGGCGGCACGACCCGGCGCGCGGCGTGCAGCCAGCCCGTGGCCCAGCGGCAGGCGAGCTCGTACTCGGCCTCGCGGCCCTCGCGCTGCTCGGCCATGCTCGATGGCGGGCAGGAGCACCTCCTCGACGCGTGCGCTCGACCGAGCGCACGGCGAGGCTCTCCTCCATGATCCGGTCGGCGCGAGCCCTCGTCGAAGTGGTCGAAGGCGTCGAGCAGGCGGCTCGGGGAGCTCGGGCCCTCGCCGCGCTGGCGCGCGACCTCGATCGCCGAGGAGATGTTGTGCGTCTCGAGCAGCGCGCGGCGCAGCGCCTCGAGCTCGGTCAGGTCGTACTGGCGATGGCCCCCCGGCGTGCGGCGCGGCTTCGGGTAGTCGAAGCGGCGCTCCCAGCTGCGCAGCGTGTTCGGGCTCACCCCGAGCAGCTCCGCCGCCGCGTTGGTCCTGATCCCGCTCACGTCGCCTCCGTTCGTGAACCGCAACAGCTGTCCGCGGTTACTTTCCACGTCGCGAGCGCTTCCAGCGGGGGCAATGCGTCCATGCACAGGTTTTCGGCGTTCGAACAGCACACTTGATGGAGGTTTGTCGCGGCTGGACGTTCGTTGCGCAAGCGGTGCAGACGTTCTTGCACTGGATCGGAGCGCCGGAGCGAGCGCTCCAACGTTGCGCTCAGCGGCGGCCGAACTCGCTCGGCTCGACCGTCACCAGCGCCGCGCGCGGCGGCCCGCAGGTCGCGATCCGGGCGGCCATCGTGCCGACCTTGCGGCGCGCGCTCGGCGAGCAGCCGGACGGGCATCACGAGCGGGTCGCAGGAGCGCTGCGCGGCCTGGCTGACGTGACGCGTGAGCACGTCGTCGCCGAGCGGGCTGCGTGAGCACGTCGAGCAGCTGCGTGCCGAGCAGGTCGTCCTCCTTGCCGAAGATCTTCTCGCCCGCGTCGCTGATCGCGCTGATCGTCAGCTCGAAGGTGACGATCGCGAACGCCGCCGCCTCGCCGGGCAGCGCCTCGCGGCGTGCAGGTGAGCAGCATGCCCATGCCGCAGCGCCCGCAGACGCGGCGGCGCTGCTCGGGCCGGCCGGGCGGCTCCTCGGCGGGGTGGCCGCAGCGGGAGCAGAAGCGGATCGGCCTGTCCCGCTCGCCGGATCCGGGAGGCGTCCACGAGCGATCGATTCTGATGAGGGCCGTCATTGGCGGAGGGGCATTCCTTGCAGGAGCCGATGAGAACACGGGACCGCTCAGCCCGCTTCTACTGCCCGGGAATTGCACGAGATCGACGCGATCAAGCTGCAGCCTCGCTCCGATAGCCTGAGAACGGCAAGCGACGAAGGAGACGGATGGCCGTTCAGCAGGAGCTCTGGGGCCGGAGACGAGCAAGGCGGTGGAGAACTTCCCGGTGTCGGGCGAGCGCGTGCCGGTGCCGGTGGTGCGCTGGCTGGGACGGATCAAGGCGGCCGCGGCGCGCGTGAACGCGGAGCTCGGACTGCTCGACGCCGAGATCGCCGAGCGCATCGGGCCGCGCCGGCGACGAGGTCGCCGCCGGCGAGCACGACGACCAGTTCCCGATCGACGTCTTCCAGACCGGCTCCGGGCACCTCGTCGAACACGAACGCCAACGAGGTGATCGCCGCGCTCGCGGGCGAGGGCGTGCACCCCAACGACCACGTGAACATGGGCCAGTCCTCCAACGACGTGTTCCCGTCGGCCGTCCACCTGGCCGCGGTCGGACGCGGTCCAGAGCGACCTGCTGCCGGCGCTGGAGCGGCTCGCCGCCTCGCTGTCGGCGCAAGGCGGACGAGTTCGCCGACGTCGTCAAGGCCGGCCGCACGCACATGATGGACGCGGTGCCGGTGACGCTCGGCCAGGAGTTCGCCGGCTACGCGGCGCAGATCCCGCTCGGGCGCGACCGCGTGCGCGACGCGCTGGGCCGCGCGTCCGCAGATCCCGCTCGGCGGCACCGCCACCGGCACCGGGCTCAACACGCACCCGGAGTTCGCCGGCGCGCGTGCGCGAGCGGCTCGGGCTCGGCGAGGCGCCGGCCGACCCGTTCGAGGCGCAGGGCAGCCGCGACGCGCTGGTGGAGCTGCACGGCGCGCTGAAGGTCGTGGCCGTCTCGCTGACCAAGATCGCCAACGACCTCGTGCTGATGGGCTCGGGCCCGCGCACCGGGCTCGTGGAGCTGTTGCTGCCCGAGCTGCAGAAGGGCTCCTCGATCATGCCCGGCAAGGTCAACCCGGTGATCCCGGAGGTCGTGCTGCAGGTGGCCGCGCAGGTGATCGGCAACGACACCGCCATCACGGTGGCGGGCACGCAGGGCAGACTTCGAGCTCAACGTGCGCGTGCCGGTGATCGCGCGCAACCTGTTCGACTCGATCCGGATCCTGACCTCGGCCAGCACGATGCTCGCGGAGAAGTGCGTCGACGGGCTCGAGGCCAACGAGGAGGGGCTGCGCCGCCATGCGGAGTCCACCCCGGCGATCGCCACCGCGCTCAACCCGCACATCGGCTACGACCGCGGGACGGAGATCGTCAAGGAGGCCGTGGCCTCGCGGCGCACGATCCGCGAGGTGGCGATCGAGAAGGGCGTGGACGAGGAGACGCTCGACAAGGCGCTCGACCTGCGCAAGATGGCGCGCGGGTCGCGGGGCTAGCAGCGGTCGATGCGCACCCGCCGGTAGTCGATCGGCCCCCGGCGGGGCGGGCAGCTCCAGGCGCCCGCGGCGCGTGCGGCAGTCGTCGGCAGCAGATACGGCACCGGGTCGATCGGCGTGTTGTCGAGTCGCACCTCGAAGTGCAGGTGCGGGCCGGTGGCGTTGCCGGTCGCGCCGACGTAGCCGATGCGCGTGCCGCCGACCACGCTCTCGCCCACCCACGAGGTGATCCGCGAGAGATGGGCGTACCAGGTCGTGTAGCCGAGCCGGTGCTGCACGACCACGAGGTTGCCGTAGCCGCCGGAGTTGAAGCCGGCGAAGATCGTCGTGCCGCGGCCGGCGGCAGCGACGAGCGTGCCGGCCCCGACGGGGAAGTCGATGCCGGTGTGGCGGCGACGGCCGTGGTCGCGCGGCGCGCCGAAGCCGTCGCCGATCGGCCCGGGCACCGGGCGATAGAAGCGCACCGGGCCGTTGGGGGCGGAGACCGGGGTGGTCGAGTTGCCGCGCGGCCGGCGCAGGGCGGCGATCGTGGCTGGGCCGGCGACGCCGTCGACGGCGAGCCCCGCGGCGCGCTGGAAGCGGGCGAGCGCCCGTCGCGTACCGCGGCCGAAGGCGCCATCCACGGGCCCGGGCGAGTACCCGCGCCGGGCGAGCAGGAACTGCAGGGCGGCGACGTCCCAGCCGCGCTGGCCCCGGTGCATCAGACGGGTGCCGAGCGCCGGGCGTCCACGCCGCCCGAGCGCGCGCCGCGTGCGGGGACCGGCGACGCCGTCGACCGCGAGCCGCTTGCGGCGCTGGAAGCGGCGCACCGCCCGCTTGGTCAGCGGTCCAGCGATCCCGTCGACCGGGGCGCCGTAGAGGCCGGTGGAGCGAAGCGCCACCTGCAGGGCGGCGACGTTTGCGCTGCGGGCAGCGGCCTGCTGCGCGCCGGCCAACGTGAGCATCGCGATCCCTACGACGACCACGCCGGCGAAGGACCGAGCGTGGGACATGGGCGCCAATGGTCCGGATTCTGACAGACCATTGCAAGAGCGTGCAACGGTTCGTGCAGGTGCCTAGGACTTGCCCGCCGCCCGCTCCCGGGGTCCGTGCCGGGGCAGCTGCCTAGAGGTTCACGGCCACGTACTTCGTCTCGAGGTACTCCTCGATGCCCTCGTTGCCGCCCTCGCGGCCGATGCCGGACTGCTTGACGCCGCCGAAGGGCGCGCCGGCGTTGGAGACCATGCCCTGGTTGAGACCGACCATGCCGGTGTCGAGCGCCTCGCAGACGCGCAGGGCGCGCTTGACGTCGCGCGTGAAGACGTAGGCGACGAGGCCGAACTCGGTGTCGTTGGCCGCCTCGATCGCGGCCTCCTCGGAGTCGAAGGCCGAGACCGGGGCGACCGGACCGAAGATCTCCTCCTTCAGCATGCGGGCGCCGTCGGGCACTCCGGCGAGCACGGTCGGCGGGTAGAAGTAGCCGCGGCCGTCCGGGATCTCGCCGCCGACGACGCGGGTGGCGCCCTTGTCGAGCGCGTCCTGGACCAGCTCGGACACCTTCTCGCGCGCGGGCTGGTCGATCAGCGGACCGACCTTGACGTCCTCCTCGGTGCCGCGTCCGAGCTTGAGCGAACCCATGCGCTCGGCCAGCCTGGAGGCGAACTCGTCCTGCAGCGACTCGGCGACGTGGAAGCGGTTGGCCGACGTGCAGGCCTCGCCGATGTTGCGCATCTTTGCAAGCAACGCACCCTCGACGGCGGCGTCGAGATCGGCGTCCTCGAAGACCAGGAAGGGAGCGTTGCCGCCGAGCTCCATCGAGGTCTTGAGCACGTTGTCCGCCGCTGCCGCCAGCAGCGTGCGGCCGACCTCGGTCGAGCCGGTGAAGGAGAGCTTGCGCAGCCGCGGATCCGCGATCAGCGGGCCGGTGGTCTTGCTCGCCGAGGAGGCGGTGATCACGTTCAGCACGCCGCCGGGCAGCCCGCACTCCTCGAGGATCTCGGTCAGCGCGAGCATCGACAGCGGCGTCTGCTGCGCAGGCTTGACGACGACCGTGCAGCCGGCCGCGATCGCCGGGCCGAGCTTGCGCGTGCCCATCGCCATCGGGAAGTTCCAGGGCGTGATCATCAGGCTGGGCCCGACCGGCTGCTTCATCGTCAGCGCGCGGCCCATGCCGTTGCCCGCCGTCTTGTAGTAGCCCTCCAGGCGCAGCGCCTCGCCCGAGAACCAGCGGAAGAACTCGGCCGCGTAGACGATCTCGCTCTGGGACTCCGCCAGCGGCTTGCCCATCTCCAGGGTCATCAGCGTCGCGAGCTCGTCCTTGCGCTCGTTGAGGCGCTCGAAGGCGTGCCAGAGGATCTCGCTGCGCTCGTTCGGCGTCGAGCCGGCCCACTCCCGACGCATCGCCACCGCCGCGTCGAGCGCCGCCATCGCGTCCTCGGGCGTGGCGTCCGCGACCTCGCACAGCGCCTCCTCGGTCGCCGGATCGATCACCGCGATCGTGTCGCCACCGCTCCCGTCCCGCCACTCGCCGCCGATGTACAGCTGCTTGCGGACCTTGTCGACGATCTGCTGTTCCTGCGTCGCGATAGCCATCTCATCCCCTTCGATACCCGGTGAGCTGAGACTACTCGCGCGTCGTGGCCGATACACTTGATGTAACGAAATGGACAGTAGAGAATCCATCTCCGCCCGGGAAGCCGCGCGCCGCCTGGGCACGTCGGTCCCTCGAGTCAAGCGTGCCATCGACCGCGCCGGCATCCCCGTGCGGGAGGGTTCGGCAGGACGCGTGCGCCTGACCCCTCGGCAGTTCGAACGGCTGCGTGAGCAGCTAGGCGCGGACGTCGAGATCCCCGGCCTGTCGAGGGTGGAGACTCGTGTTCTCGCCGGGCTGGCACGCTCGCCACGTGGGCTGCCTTCGGTACGCGCGGTGGCGACCCGGTCCGGCGTGTCGCCGACCGCGGCGAGCGCGGCGGTGTGCGAGCTGGAACGAAAGGGGCTGGTGAAGCGGGAGCGCACGTGGGTCGCGGCCGGTAAAGCGGAGGAGGTGGACCTGCTGAGCGCAGACGTGACCGCCCCAGAGTGGAGCGAGCTGGCACCACGACTCGCGAGGATCGAACCGCCGCGGCGCGGCCGAGCGGTTCGAGAGGCGCGTGTGCCGACCCGTCTACGCCACCTGTTCTGGAACACCGCCCCCTCGCAGCTCGAGGTCGACCGGGCCGGGGGATACATCGCCCGGCGCCTCGTCCAGACCGGCGATCCTGACGGTCTGGCCTGGGGAGCCGAGACCCTCGGTCCCGACGCGTGGCGTGAAGCCGCCCAGGCGCGCGGGCTCCGGCCGCAGCAGCGAGCACTCGCGCGCAACGTGGCGGGAGACGCGGACTAGTGGCGCTGGCGCGCGAGCTCGTGTCCGTGCTGCCCGCGGACACAGCTGGAGTTTGGGAGGTAATCGCCCCGGCGATTCCGCCCGGGGCATACCTCGGCGGCGGCACGGCGTTGGCCGTGCGTCTGCACCACCGAGTCAGCCGCGACCTCGACTTCTTCTTCCACGAGCGGGTCGACCTCGACGCCCTGACTCGGGAGCTTCAGTCGGTCGGCTCGTTCGCGGTGACGCTACGCGACGAGCAGACGCTCAACGGCGTGTTCTCCAAGACGCGCGTGCAGTTCCTGTCCGCCTCCGGCCAGCGACGGCTCGAGACGACCACCACGGTCGCCGGCATCGAAGTGGCCGGCTTGGCGGACATCCTCGCGATGAAGCTGAAGGTCATCGGCGACCGTGGCGAGCTGCGCGACTACTTCGACGTGATGGTGCTCGAGCGCGACGCCGGACGCACGGTCGAGGAGGGGCTCGCGCTGTACATGGCACGCTACGGCGTACCGGCCGAGCACGTGACCATCCGTCACATCGTCGAGGGGCTCGGCTACTTCGACGACGTCGAGGCCGACGAAGCCCTGCCCGTCGATCGTGACGAGATCGTCGCCTACTGGCGGAGACGTCAGCCACAGGTGATCCGCAACATCGGACGCTTCCCGCCCCGGTCCGTGCCCTGAGGAAGCCCCTGCCCAAGGGCGAGAGCGGCCGCCGGCATCCTGCCGCACGACCGCTCCCTGTTTGATCCACGTCCGTGGACCATGTTTTCTTTCGCTGAGTTCTTCGGTCGCCGAATCCGGCGGCGGCGTCAGGTCGCGACGGTCTCGGTGCCCAGCTCGGCGGCGATCGCAACGTCGATCGAGTAGTCGATCGGCAGCACGATCAGGGATGGCAGGTCAAGCGCGAGGGCCTGGCGCAGGCGCTCGCCGAAGTCGTCGGCCGAGGAGCAGCGCCAGGCCGGCATGCCGAAGCTCTCGGCCAGCTTGACGAAGTCCGGGTTGGTGAAGTCGACGCCGAAGTGGGAGCCGAACTTCTTGTCCTGCTTCCAGACGATCGAGCCGTACTGGCCGTTCTCCCAGATCACGTTGACGAACGGGGTCTTCAGCCGCACGGCGGTCTCGAGCTCCTGGCAGTTCATCAGGAAGCCGCCGTCGCCGTTGACGGTCACGACCTTGCGCTCCGGGTGCACGAGCTTGGCCGCCACCGCGGCCGGCACGGCGAAGCCCATGCCCGCCAGGCCGTTGGCGATCAGCACGGTGTTGGGCTCGTAAGCGCCGAACATGCGCGCGATCCAGAGCTTGTGCAGGCCCACGTCGGAGATCAGGATGTCCTCGCGGCCGAGCGCGCGGCGGATCTCGTAGAGCGCGCGCGGCGGCTGGACGGGGAAGTGGTCGTCGTCCTTGGCGGCCTCGAAGCGGCCCAGCTCCAGCTCGCGCAGGCGCGTCGAGCCGCCCTGGTGGGGCACGTGGCGGCACTCCTCGGCCAGCCGCGTGAGCACCGAGTAGAGGTCGCCGACCAGCTCGACCTCGGGCGTGAAGTAGGCGTCGATCTCCGCCGCCACCGAGTCGATGCAGATGATCGTCTTGTCGCGGCGCGGGTTCCAGTGCTGGGGCGAGTGCTCGACGAGGTCATAGCCGATCGCCAGCACCAGGTCGGCTTCGTCGAAGCCGGCCAGCGTGTAGTCGCCGGACTGCAGGCCGACCGTGCCGAGCGCCTTGGGGTTGTCGGGACCCAGCAGGCCCTTGCCCATGAACGTCTCGGCCACCGGGATGCCGGTGGCGCGCACGAACTCGCGCAGCGCCGGCGTGGCGCCGGTGCGGATCACGCCGTTGCCTGCCAGCGCGACCGGGTGGACCGCGCCGCGCACCAGCTCGGCGGCGCGCAGCAGCTCGCGCGCCGCCGGCTCGGGCGCGGCCTGGCGCCGGCGCGGCAGCGGCTCGCCCTCGGTGTCGGCGGCCATCACGTCCTCGGGCAGCTCGATGTGCGTCGCGCCGGGCTTCTCGGCCTCGGCGACCTTGAAGGCCTTGCGCACGACCTCGGGGATGATCGCCGGGTCGGACAGGCGCGCGTTCCACTTGGTGATCGGGCGCATCACGCGCAGCAGGTCGATGTACTGGTGCGACTCCTTGTGCATCCGCTCGAGGTCGCCCTGGCCGGTCAGGGCGACCAGCGGCGCGCGGTCCAGGAACGCGTCCGCCATCGCGGTGACGAGGTTGAGCGCGCCGGGGCCGAGCGTGCCGAGGCAGACGCCGGCGTGGCCGGTCAGCCGCCCGTACACGTCCGCCATGTAGGCGCCGCCCTGCTCGTGGCGCACCGGCACGAACTCGATCGAGGAGCGGGAGAGCGACTCGTTGAGGTCGAGCGTCTCCTCGCCGGGGATGCCGAACACGTGCTTGACGCCCTCGGCCTCCAGGCACTCCACGAACACGTCCGACGCCTTGCGCTTGGCCACCGCTCGCTGACTGTAACGTCCAGGTCGTGGGACAGGTCGCCCGCTACGCCCAGAGCAGCGACGGCATGCACATCGCCTATGTCGTGCAGGGCGATGGTCCGATCGACCTCGTCTGGGTGCCGCCGTGGATCTCGCAGGTCGAGTACCTCTGGACCGAGCCGACGCTGCGGGCGGCGATGGACCACCTGACGTCCTTCGCGCGGGTGATCACCTTCGACCGCCGCGGCGCCGGCCTCTCCGACCCGCTGATGCGGGTGCCGACGCTGGAGGAGCAGATCGACGACGTGCTGGCGGTGATGGACGCCGTCGGCTCCGAGCGGGCGGCGGTGGCGGCCTCGATCGAGGGCGGCCCGATGGCCGCGCTGTTCGCCGCCACCCATCCCGAGCGCACCGGCGCGCTCGTCCTGCTGGGGACCTTCGCGCGCACGATGTGGGCCGAGGACTACGACTGGGCCTGGAAGCCCGAGGACCGCGCCGAGCACGTCAGCCAGTCGCTCGGGCGCTGGGGCGAGGGACTGACCGTGATGAACGTGGCGCCCAGCCGCGTGGCCGACCCGGAGTTCCGCGAGTGGGCCGGGCGGCTCGAGCGGCTGGCGGCGAGCCCAACGACGGCGCGACGGATCTTCGAGCTCAACGGCGACATGGACGTGCGCGACGTGCTGCCCTCGATCCGCGTGCCGACGCTCGTGATCAACCGTCGCGACGACTCCGTCATCAATCCCCTGCACTCGCGCTACCTCGCCGAGCACATCCCCGGCGCGCGCCACGTGGAGGTCGAGGGGATCGACAACATGTTCTCGGTTGGGGACCGCGAGGAGGTGCTCGGCGAGATCCAGGAGTTCCTGACCGGCTCGCGGCCCGAGCGCGAGCCCGACCGCATGCTCGCGACGGTGCTGTTCACCGACATCGTCGACTCGACCGGCAGAGCCGCCGCGGCTGGCGACCGCGCCTGGCGCGAGACGCTGCGCCGCCACGACGACCTCATGCGCCGCGCGCTCGAGCGCCACCGCGGACGCGAGGTCAAGCACACCGGCGACGGCTTCCTGGCGACCTTCGACGGGCCGGCGCGCGGGATCCGCTGCGCGGCCTCGGTCGCCGAGGCGATGGGCTCCCTGGGGCTGGAGGTGCGCGCCGGGCTGCACACGGGCGAGTGCGAGGTGATGGACGACGACCTCGGCGGGCTGGCGGTGCACATCGCGGCGCGGGTGATGGACGCCGCCGCCGCGGGCGAGGTGCTGGTGTCGAGCACCGTCAAGGACCTCGTGGTCGGTTCCGGGATCGACTTCCACGACCGTGGGGCGCGGGAGCTGCGCGGCGTGCCCGGCGAGTGGCGCCTGTTCTCGGTTCGCTGAAGGACCGCTACCTTCCGGTCGAGAATGGTTTAGGACCCTCGTGCGCCGCCTCGTCCCCACCATCGCCCTGCTCTGCCTGCTCGCCGCGGCTCCCGCCGCGGATGCCGCGACCCGCCACGTCGTCAAGGGCGCCGGCTACGGCCACGGGATCGGCATGAGCCAGTACGGCGCCTACGGCTACGCCCTCCAGGGCAGCGGCTACAGGGGCATCCTGGCCCACTACTACGAGGGCACCGCGATGACGACGGCGCCCAGCCGACCGGTGCGCGTGCTGCTGCAGCCCAACGACCCATACATCCGGGTCTCGGGCGCAACGGCCGTCGCGGGCAAGGCGCTGAAGCCGGGCGTGGTCTACGTCGCGCGGGCGGCGGGCGCGGGGGTCTCGGTGCGCACGGCGACGGGCAAGCGGGTGGCCCGCTTCGCCGGCCCGGTGCGCTTCACCAGCTCGAGCGGGATGGTGCGGCTGCTCGGCCCGGCCCTGAACTTCGTGCGCGACGGGCGCTACCGCGGCGCGATCGAGGTGGTCCCGGGCGGTGGCGTGAGCGCGATCAACGTGCTCGACCTCGACCCGTACGTGAAGGGCGTCGTCGCCGGCGAGATGCCATCCTCGTGGCCGCTGGAGGCGCTGAAGGTCCAGGCCGTCGCGGCGCGCACCTACGCCCTGGCGACGCGCAAGACGGGCGGGACGTTCGACCAGTACCCCGACACGCGCTCGCAGGTCTATCGCGGCGTGACCGGCGAGAGCGTGCGCAGCAGCGCCGCCGTGGACGCCACCGCCGGGCAGATCCTGAGCTCCGGCGGCGTGCCGGCGGTGACCTACTACCACTCGACCTCGGGCGGCCACACCGAGGACGTGCAGAACTCGTTCCTCGGCTCGCTCTCGAAGCCGTGGCTGGTGGGCGTGCCCGATCCGTACGACACGCAGTCCCCCTACCACCGCTGGCAGGCGACCTTCTCGACCGCCCGCCTGACCGCGGCGCTTCACAGCAAGGGCCGCTTCAAGCGCCTGCAGGTGCTGCAGCGTGGCTCCTCGCCGCGCGTGGTGCGCGCGCGGGTGGTCGGCACCCGGGGCTCGTCCATCGTCACCGGCCCGACGATCCGCGCCCGGCTGGGCCTGCGCGACAGCTGGCTGACCGTCTACAGCGTCTCCAGCTCCGCCCGCGGCGCGCGCTCGGCACGACCCTCGAGCTGGGGCGCGCGCGTGCTGCGACCGCTGCTGGCGGGCCGTTTCCAGCCGGCGCCGCGCGGAGGGAAGCTGCGAGTCGAGCGGCGGGTCGGTGAGCGCTGGCGCACGCTGAAGCTGATCGGCATGAGCCGGCGCGGCAGCTATCGCGCGGCGATGGACCGTGCGGGGCTCTACCGCGTGCGCGTCGGCTCGGTGGCCGGCCCCGCGGTGCGTCTGCGCTGAGCCCGCCGGCGCGGCGCGCCAGCGGTGTGCGGCTACGGCTCGGGGGCGCCGAGCACCGGCTCGGGTGGCGCACCGGCGATCGCGCTGCGCATCCCCTCGATCGCAGCGGCAGCGTCGTGTACCGCGTGTGCGACCGCCGCGCCCATGAAGCTCATCGGGGCCACGCGCCGGCGGCCGACCAGTCGATCCGCGCCGGACGGCGACGCGGGGGACGGGGCTTGCGCGGCTTCGCTGCCGACGAGGGGCGGCCGTCGCCGAGCGGCGCAGGAATGCCGGTGGCGCCGCCGGACAGGCAGGCGCCGATCGCCTGCGCGAACAGGGCGCCGCGCAGCGCGTAGCCGGCCGCTGTCGCGTGCACGCCATCGCGCTGGATCAGGCTCGGCTCGCCGGTCGCGGCCGCTCGCCAGTCGACGACTTGGGCACCGGTGGTGGCCGCGAAGCCTTCGACGACGTCGTTCTGGGCTCTGACCGTGACGCCGCGCACGGGCGGGCGCGAGACGGTGGCGATCACCAGGCAGCGGTCGCCGGCGAGCTGGCGGGCGCGCGCCAGGCTGGTGGCGAGCGCGCCGGGCTGGCTGGGGCCGTCGTTGGTGCCGAGGTCGAACACGACCACGTCGTGCTCGGGGCGCAGCCGCTCGGCCAGCGCCGGCACGCCGCTCGGGCTCGGCCGGCCGACCACGGCATCGACCGTCAGCGGCGTGCCGCCGAGCTCGCGCTTCAGGTACGGCGCGGTGCCGACCGCCAGGCTGTCGCCGACCGCGAGCACGTTCGCCGCCGCGGCCGGCTGCGCCCCGAGGAGGCAGCCGACGACCGCCGCAAGGACGACGCAAAGCGGGCTCGACGCGCGCACGAGCGGCCAATCATGGCGGGGCCGCGGGACACAGCGGACACGCTCGCCAACAGGGCGAGGCACGCGAACGCCCGACCGGCGGTTGCGGGACGCGTCGCGGCGCGCCCGCGTGCCGCCGAGCTGCGCGTCAGGCGTGCGCGGCGCGCTGCTGCATCGCGGCGCGGGTGAACTCGACCAGCTCCGGGCCGGCCTTTGCGCACGAGCCCGCGTCGAAGGGCGGCTGCGGGTCGTATTCGATCGCCAGCTGGATCACCTTGGCCACGTCGTCGCCCATGATCCGGCTGGCCAGCACGAGGCCCATGTCGATTCCCGACGAGACGCCTGCCGAGGTCACTATCTTGCCCTGCTCGACCACGCGCTGCTCGGTCGGACGGGCGCCGTATTGCTCGAGCGTCTCGAGCTCGACCCAGTGGGTGGTGGCGTCGAGGCCCTCGAGCAGGCCGGCGGCGCCGAGCAGCAGCGAGCCGGTGCAGACCGAGGTGGTCCAGGTCGTCGTCTCGTGCACGGAGCGGATCCAGCTCAGCAGGCGCTCGTCCTCGAGCAGGTCGCGCGTGCCGGTGCCGCCGGGCACGAGCAGGACGTCGGGTTGCGGCGAGTCCTCCCAGCGGCCCTCGGCCTCGATCGTGAGCATGCGCGTGTCGGTGCGCACGGGGCCGGCCTCCGGGCCCAGGAAGCGGGCTCTGGCGTCAGGCAGGCGCGAGAGCACCTCGTAGGGGCCGATGGCGTCCAGGGCGGTGAAGCGGTCGTAGAGGGGGATTGCGATCTCCATCGCTGCTCCTTGGCTCAGGCCGCCGCCCGTGGCGAGCGGAAGCGGTTGCGGTAGTCGGCCGGGGCGACGCCCAGCCTGCGCCGGAAGGCGCGTCGCATCGTCTCGACGGTGCCGAAGCCGGCCGCGCGCGCGACCGTCTCCACGGGGGTGTCGGCGGTCTCGAGCGCGATCCGCGCCCGCTCCACCCGCGCCGTCTCGACAAAGGCGGCCGGGGTCATGCCGGTGCCGGCACGGAAGGCGCGGGCGAAGTGACGCTCGCTCATGTGTGCCCGCGCCGCGAGGGCGGGCACCGACAGATCCTCGTCGAGGTGGTCGGCGATCCAGACCTGCAGCTCGCGCAGCGGCTCGCGCTCGGACAGCTGCGCGGAGAGCTGGGCGCTGAACTGCGCCTGGCCGCCGGGACGCTTGAGGAACAGCACGAGCTGGCGCGCGACCCGCAGCGCAAGCTCGCGGCCGAGGTCCTCCTCGACGAAGGCGAGCGCCAGGTCCATGCCGGCGGTCACGCCGGCGGAGGTGGTCACGTCGCCGTCGCGCACGAAGATCGGATCGGGGTCGACCTCGACCTGCGGGTAGAGCCGCTGCAGCAGGTCGCAGTAGCCCCAGTGCGTCGTGGCGCGCTTGCCGTCGAGCAGCCCCGCCTCGGCGAGCAGGAACGAGCCCGAGCAGACCGAGGCGATCCGGCGCGAGCGGCCGGCGGCCGCCTGGACCCAGCGCAAGGTGCGCTCGTCCCGCGCGGCCTCGGCCACGCCCTGGCCTCCGGCGATCAGCAGCGTGTCGAGCGGGCCGCGCAGCGAGGCGAAGGCCCGCTCGGCCACGATCGAGACGCTCGACGTGCGCACCGGTCCCGCCTCCGCGGCCACGATCTCGACCTCGTAGCCGGGCGCCTCCGCGAAGCTCGTGGCGGTGTCGAAGACCTCCGCCGGCCCGGTCACGTCGAGCACCTGCACGTCTGGGAAGACGAGGATCGCGATGCGCCGCATGCGGCCATGGTCGTGCCTCGAGCCGATGGCTGCAAGGACACGTAGCGGGCAAATTCTGCCATCTGGATTCAGCAGGGGGCGAACTTCGCGGCGCGAGCCCTTAGCCGGGGAGGACATGAACTCAAATCTGATTTATCTGATAGCGTCGTCTCGCATGGCGAGGCTGACCGCAACCGAGGTAGCTCGCAACTTCTCCGCCATCGTCAGCCGCGTGATCGCTGGAGAGACGATCGAGATCGTCCGTAACGGGGTCGCCGTCGCCGAGCTCCGACCAGCCACGAGGGGGCCGACGGTATCCGCGGAGCGCTGGCGAGAAGTGATGGGGTCCGCACCACCTGTCGACGAGGATTTCGCCCCCGACCTCGAACGCGGGCGGGACGAGTTGCTGGAACCACCGGCGGATGCATGGCCGTCCTGATCGACACGTCGGTGCTCGTCGACACTGAACGGCGTGGCGCCTTGCTCGATCTCATCGCCGACGGCGAGGACCGCGCGATTAGCGTCATCACGGCAAGTGAGCTGCTCCACGGTGTCCACCGGGCCACTTCGCAGGCAATTCGTACGCGCCGTAGCGCATTCGTCGAGCATGTCCTCGCTCATCTCGAGCCACTCCCAATCACGACGCAAGTCGCACGCATCCACGCGGAAGCCCGGGCTCAGTTACAGCGCGCAGGCAGCCCCATCGGCGCTCACGATCTCTGGATAGCCGCTACGGCACTGGCCCACGGGTTGCGCCTTGCGACACAGAGCGCGCGGCACTTCGAGCGGGTGCCCGGACTTACGGTGCTGGCACTCTGACGTCGTGGCCTACGGCGTGAAGCGGACCGTCATCACGTCGCCGTCGCGCATCTCGTAGTCGCGACCCTCGATGCGCAGCTTGGCCTGCTCGCGGGCGGCGGCGTAGCCGCCGGCGTCGACGAGGTCGTTCCAGGCGATCACCTCGGCGGCGACGAAGCCCTGCTCGATGTCGGTGTGGATCGAGCCGGCGGCGCGCCGGGCCGCGGTGCCGCGGCGGATGGCCCAGGCGCGGGCCTCCTTGTCCTGGCCGGCGGTGAAGAACGTGATCAGGTCGAGCAGGGCGAAGGCCTCGCGGATCACCGTCGTCAGCCCGGACTCCTCGACGCCGAGCTCCTCGCGCATGGTCGCCGCCTCCTCGTCCTCGAGCTCCGACAGCTCGGAGTCCAGGCGGGCGCTGACCGCGGCCGCCCGGGCGCCGCGGGCGGCCGCGTGCTCGACCAGCGCGGGCGGCGGTTCGAGCGCGTCGCCCTCGGCGACGTTCGCCACGTACAGCACCGGCTTGGAGGTCAGCGCCGAGAGGCGCATCGCAGCGCCCGGCGCGCCCTCGGGCGGGGGCACGGTGCGCACCGTGCGTCCCTCGCGCAGCGCCTCGATCACCTGCTGCAGCCAGGCCTCCTCGGCGATCGCCTCCTTGTCGAGCGAGCGCGCCTGCTTGGCGACCCGCTCCAGCCGCCGCTCGGCCTGCTCGAGGTCGGCGAACAGCAGCTCGGTCTCGACGGTGTCCACGTCCGCCAGCGGGTCGACGCGGCCCTCGGGATGGACGACCTGATCGTCGTCGTGGGCGCGCACGACGTGGACGATCGCGTCGGTCTCGCGGATGTTGCCGAGGAACTGGTTGCCCAGGCCCTCGCCCTGGTGCGCGCCGCGGACCAGTCCCGCGATGTCGTGGAACTCCATCGTCTCGTAGGTGGTCGGCTTGGCGCCGACGGTCGCTGCCACCCGGTCGAGGCGCTCATCCGGCACCGCCACGATCGCGACGTTCGGCTCGACGGTCGTGAAGGGGTAGTTGGCGGCCTGCGCGCCCGCGCGGGTGAGCGCGTTGAAGAGCGAGGACTTGCCCGCGTTCGGCAGGCCGACGATGCCGACCTTCATGGCGTCAGCCGACCCATCGCATCGCCCAGGACCGCGCCGGCCGCGATGTCCGAGGGATAGTGCACGCCGAGGTAGGGCCGCGACAGGGCCATCGCCGCGGCGGCGGCGTAGAGCGGCGGCGCGGGCAGCGCGGCCGACAGGGAGCGGGCGGCGGCGAAGGACATCGAGGCGTGGGCGGAGGGGTAGGAGCGGCCGGTGATCGTTGGCATCAGGTGGGGCAGGTCTTCGAGGACTGGACGGGCGCGGCGGGTGAACTGCTTGATCGCGGTGTTCACCCCATAGGTGAGCAGGATCGTGCGCATCGCGCGTAGGTAGAGCGGCCGGCGGCGGCGGTCGAGCGCCAGGCCGGCGAGCGCAAGGCCGTGCCAGAGCGCTCCGTGCTCGCCCAGGCGGCTGTACGCCAGCACCACCGCCTCGACCGGCGGCGTGTGGCCACGCGTGCGCAGCAGGCGCAGCGCGCCTGAGATCGAGCGCGCTCAGCCGCCGGCGCACCGGCTAGAAGCCAACCCGCTGCTCTTCGGTGTCCACGCGCAGGTACACGACCTTGGACAGGTCGATCGACACCTCCGCGTCCTGGCTCTCGAGCCTGTGCCAGCGGCCCGACGACCCCTCGGCCAGTGCCTTCGACAGCGCCTCGTAGGCGTCCGCCTCGACCCGCAGGGACAGCACCTGGCCGCCCTCGAAGCCGATGTCGATGCGCTTGAACGTCTTCGCCACGTCAGTGCCCTTCCGCGGGCTGCACCAGCTCGGTGAGCACCCCGCCCGTCGACTTTGGATGGAGAAACGCCACGCGGCTGTTGCGGATGCCGGTACGCGGCTGCTCGTCGATCAGGCGCAGACCGGCGTCGCGGGCCGCCGCGAGCGCCGACTCGATGTCGTCGGTGCCATAGGCCACGTGGTGCAGGCCCGGCCCGTTGCGCTCGATGAAGCGCGCCACGCCGGTCTCCGGCCCGAGCGGCCGGATCAGCTCCACGTGACTCTCGCCGACCCCGAGCAGCACCGCCTCGACGCCCTGCTCGGTCACCGTCTCGCGATGCTGCAGCGGCATGCCGAGCTGGTCCCGGTAGAGGGCGATGGCCTCGTCCAGATCCTCCACGGCAACGCCGATGTGATCGATGCGTCCGAACACGGCCGGGCAGTCTAGAGGGCGGACCTAGGCGGGCGGATCGTCGCCGGGCCGGTCCACGCGACCGCGCGGCTCGTCACCGCGCTCGCTCGCCACCAGCTTGGCGGGTCCGTGCGCGCCGCCGTTGGGCGAGCCGTTCGCCGACTCGCGGTAGCGCGCCACGAGGCCCTCGATGTCCTCGCGCTCGAGCACCTCGTTCTCCAGCAGCGTGAAGGCCAGCGCCTCCAGCAGCGTGCGGTTCTCGGACACGATCTGGGTGGCCCGCCGGTGCGCGAGGTCGGTCAGGTACTGCTGCTCCTCGTCGATCTGGCGCCGGGTGTGGTCGGACATCGAGTAGTCGCTCGGAGGGCAGCTGCTTGGACTCCAGCTCGGTGCCCATGCCGTACTGGGTGACCATCGCGCGGCTGATCTCGTGGACCTTGCGCAGGTCGTCGGCGGCGCCGGTGGTGATCTGGCCGAACACGATCCGCTCGGTCACCCGGCCGCCGAGCAGCACCACCATGTAGTCGAGCAGCTCCTCGCGAGTCTTGAGGTAGCGGTCCTCCTCGGGCAGGTTGAGCGTGTAGCCGAGCGCCTTGCCGCGCGGGATGATCGAGATCCGGTGGACCTTCTCCACCGACGGCAGCAGCTCCGAGCAGAGCGCGTGACCGGCCTCGTGGTAGGCGACCACCTTCTTCTCGTGCTCGGTGATCACGCGCCGCGACTGCACGCCCGCGATCACGCGCTCGAGCGCGGACTGGAAGTCGCGCGTGCCGATCGTGGTGCGATGCTCACGGCCGGCGAAGATCGCCGCCTCGTTGCAGATGTTGGCCAGGTCGGCGCCGGTGAGGCCGCTGGTCTGCCGTGCCACGAGGTCGAGGTTCGCGTCCTGCTCCAGCGGCATCCCGCGCGTGTGCACGCGCAGGATCGCCTTGCGGCCCTTGAGGTCGGGCGGGGTGACGAAGATCTGGCGGTCGAAGCGGCCGGGGCGCAGCAGCGCCGGGTCGAGCTTCTCGAGCAGGTTGGAGGCGGCGAT
The DNA here is from genome assembly GCA_963734165.1 of uncultured Thermoleophilaceae bacterium. Taxonomy (GTDB): domain Bacteria; phylum Actinomycetota; class Thermoleophilia; order Solirubrobacterales; family Thermoleophilaceae; genus JACVRW01. The sequence continues at coordinate 231,224 of CAVTFZ010000002.1, forward strand.
CACGACGATCTCGTCGCGGTCGGAGAAGCCGTCGAGCTCGACCAGCAGCTGGTTGAGCGTCTGGTCCTTCTCGCCCGAGATGTCCTTGCCGCGCGTGGCGCCGACGGCGTCGAGCTCGTCGATGAAGATGATCGCCGGGGACTCCTTGCGCGCCTGGCGGAACAGGCGCCGGATGCGCGCCGCGCCGAGGCCGGCGAACATCTCCACGAACGAGGAGGCCGACTGGGCGAAGAACTTCGCGTTCGACTCGTGCGCCACCGCCTTGGCGAGCAGCGTCTTGCCGGTGCCGGGCGGACCGTGCAGCAGGATGCCTCGCGGCACGCGCGCGCCGAGCTGGCGGAAGCGCTTGGGGTCGCGCAGGAAGTCCACCACCTCGCGCAGCTCGTCCTTGGACTCCTCGACGCCCTGCACGTCCTCCCAGCTGACCGAGCTGGCCGAGGACGGCTTGATCTCCTGGGGCTTGGTGCGCGGCGTCAGGCGCAGCAGGTAGAGCACGCCGAAGGCCAGCATGCCCATGAAGACGATCGGCAGCCAGAGCTGAACCGCGGTGCCGAACTCGTCCCACGAGAAGCCGCCACCACCGGCGGGGGCGTCCAGGGTCACGCGGAAGGACGGCCCGCCCGGTCCCTCGCTGAAGGTGCGCGTGGAGGTCTGGACCTGCCACGGCTCGGGCAACGGCTGGGCGCCGCGGCCCAGGAAGCGCTTGAACTCCTGGGTCGCCTCGGCGCAGGTCAGGCGCGCGCTGTCGACCACCGTGACGCGGTAGTTGCCGCGCTCGATCGGCAGTCGTCCGGCGGCCCCCCGCTTGTCGACCTTGACCTGCGCGACGCAGTCGGCCGTGCCGCCCTGGGCCATCGCCGCCGGCGCGCAGGCAAGGCAGAGGGCGAGCAGCGCGACGAGCAGCGCCGTCGCGACGGGCGGGATCCGGGGCGCTCTCACTACAACCATTCCATCGGCCGCCCCGGCGTGCGGCATGAGTTGACGCTCGGTGCCATCCACACAGACAACGGCGACCGTGCAGGCGTTCTCTTGCCGCGTGCAGCGGACGCTCAGGCCGCCGCTCCCTCCACGCGCAGGATCTCGTCGAGCGCGGCGCGGCCGACCTCGAGCTGCTCGGCCGTCGGCTCGCGCGTGCCGACCACGCGCTGGATCTCGTGACCAGGACGCCGCAACAGCCGCGTCAGGCCGGTGTCGGGATGGCGCTCCGACCAGGCGAAGACCTCCACCGCGACCGCCGCGCTGCCGAGGCCGACCATCGCCTCGGCCGCCGGACCGCGCAGCCCCGCGCGCCGGGCGGCGACGTTGCCGACCGCGGCCGCCGCGAGCATCGGCGTGACCAGGTGCGAGCCGCAGCGATCGTGCTCCTTGTCGGCCTCGGCCGCCTCGCCGTCCTGCTCGTAGGCGGCGATCGACTTGTGCTCGACGCCGTGGTAGGCGGCCAGGTCCCCGCCGCGCAGCGCCAGCACCGCCGGCGCCATGCTGATCACCGCGCCGCCGGCCTCGCGCATGACGGGACGTGTGCTGTGCGTGCGCAGCACCTGCGCGGCAAGCGCGGCGGCGCCCATCGCGCCGAGCGTCTTCACGTCCTGCATCGGCAGCCGCGCCTGTGGCAGCGCGCGCTTGACCAGCGGGATCACCGCCATCGCCTCGGCCAGCTTGGCCACCCCGCGCACGCCGGGCACGCGCTCGGTGGCGCGGCCGCCGAGGTCGGGCTTGCGCCCGGAGGCCACGCGCACCTCGCCGTCCTTGGCACGCACGGCCGCGGCCCAGTGGGTGGGACCGTGGACGAGCAGCCCGTTGCGCAGCGCCATGCCGCCCAGGCGCAGCTTGTCCTCGGGCACGGGCGCGGTCATCGCAGCGTCTCCTGCATGAGTTCAGCGTAGAAGGCCGCGGCCCAGCCGACGTCCTCGACCGGCACGCGCTCGTCCACGCCGTGCATCAGCCCGTAGGCCTCGCAGGCGTCCATCGCCCGTTGCGGGAAGAAGCCGTAGGCCACGCAGTCGGGGAACGCCGCGCGCCACCAGTGCGAGTCCGAGAAGCCGGCGAGCACCACCGGCGCCACGTCCGCGCCCGGGTCCTCGCGCTCCACGAAGCCGCGGATGCGAGTCCATCAGCGGCGTCTCGATCGGGGAGCGGTTGCCGCTGACGGTCTCGTGGAAGTGCAGCTCGTACGCGCCGTCGCCGCCGAGCAGCTCGGCCACCGCCGCGCGCGCCTCCGCCTCGCCCAGCCCGGGCGGCACGCGGCAGTCGACCCCCAGCTGCGCGCGGGCCGGGATCACGTTGATCTTCTCCGAGGCCGAGATCAGGGTCGGCGTGCAGGTGACGCCGAAGATCGGCTCGAGCAGCGTGCCGAGGCGCGGGTCCTCGGCGTGCAGATCCGTCAGCGCGCTCTCCGGGTCGGCCGGATCGAGCCCGAGCGCCGCCAGCAACGCCTCCCCCTCCGGCGAGCGGTGGAAGACCGGCCGGCCCTCGCCGAGGGCCTCCAGCACCGGCGCCATCTTCACGAGCGCGTTGTCGGCGATCCGCGGCACCGAGGCGTGGCCCGGGCGCCCCTCGGTGGTGAGCGTGAAGCGGAAGACGCCCTTCTCGGCCACGCAGACGCCGTAGCGGCGCCGGTCGCCGTAGTGCACGATCGCCCCGGCGCCCTCGTTGACGAGCAGGTCGCAGCGCACCTCGTCGGGATGCTCGGCGCACAACCACTGCGCTCCCAGCGCCGCGCCGGTCTCCTCGTCGGCGGTCACGACGATCAGCAGCTCGCCGGCCTCCGGCCGCCAGCCCGCGCCCGCGAGCGTCGTGGCGGCGGCGATCTCGGCGGCCACCTGGCACTTCATGTCGATCGCGCCGCGACCCCAGACGCAGCCGTCGCGCAGCTCGCCCGCCCATGGGTCCACGCTCCAGTCCGCGGGATCGGCGAGCACGGTGTCGACGTGCCCGAGCAGGCACAGGCGCGGGCCGTCGGAGCGACCGCCCAGCCGGGCGACCAGGTTCGGGCGTCCCGGGACGGCGGCGAGCAGCTTGCACTCGAAGCCGGCGCCCTCGAGCAGGTCGCGCAGGAAGTGCTGCGCCGCCTCCTCGTCACCCGGCGGGTTGACGGTCCGGAAGCGGATCAGGCGCTGCAGCAGCTCCACGGCGGAGCGCTCGAGCTCGGCGCGCTCAGGCACTCGCTGAGCGTACCCAGCGCCATGTGAGGAAGCCGAACTAGCGCGGGAACATGTTGCGCGCTCGCCACAGCCAGCGCAGATCCCCGCGCGGGCGCAGCCGGCGTCTCAGCGCGAGCGCCGGGCCGGTCACCCGGCCGCCGATCAGATCGGCCCAGTCGTCGTAGCTGATCTCGAACGTGACCGTGGGGTCGGGCGCGCGGCCAGGCGCCACGTGCGTGTCCCCGTTCGACACGACCAGATGCCAGGGATCGGCGTCCGGGAAGTCCCACTGGATCGTGCCCGCTTCGTGCGGCGCCGCGTCGTGGTCGAGCGTGCCGCGCACGAGCTGGAACAGCGCGCTCATCGTCTCCTCGTCGCGCGCCGGCGGACCGAGCTTCTCGCCCAGCACGCCGCCCTGCACGAGCACGCGTCCCAAGGTCGAGCGCTCCAGCGGGTCCATGTCCAGCGCGAAGATCTTCGGCCCCGGCAGGTCCTCCATCGGGATGCCGGCGCTGCGCAGCTTGGTCTCCAGCGAGGACGCGCCCTCGGCGCCGATCTCCTCGAGCGTGAAGCCGAACACCTCGGTGTAGCGGCGGTCCCAGCCCGGCGGCACGAGCACGGCGGCCGACCACGGGATCACCTCGCGCAGCATGTCCGCGACGGCGCCCTTGCAGCGCGGATCCTCGCGGCAGATGTCGGCCAGCAGCTTGACGCCGAAGCCGATGTGGCGCTGCTCGTCGAGCGCGACGTTCTCCATGCCGGCGCGGAAGCCGGGCAGCAGGTCGCGCTTTTCGAGGTAGCTGGTGATGAAGTGCTGGCCGGGCTGGGCGAGCGTGGCCTCGATCACCATGTGGTAGAGCGTCACCGCCGCGGCGAGTCTCGGCAGCGACGGATCCTTGCGCAGCTCGACGGTCATCCGCTCGAGCCGGCCGAACACCTGCCGGAAGCCCCAGGTGAGCTGTGGCTTGATCGCGGCCAGGCGAGCGCCGTGGTCGTCGCCGGGAACGCCGACGACCTCCGACATGAAGCGGGAGAAGAAGACCGCGTGGCGCGCCTCGTCGACCTGCTGGGTGGTGAGGAAGTACTTCTGCTCCTCCAGCGGCGCGGCGTCGACGTACGGCGAGAGGCCGTCGGCGACCGCGTCCTCGCCCCAGAAGAAGAGGGCGTAGTTCCAGAGCGCGGCCTTGCGCTCGAAGTCCGTGAACTCCTCGCGCCACTGCCGGGCGTCCTCGGTGAAGTCGATCTCGGTGGCGCGCCAGTTGCCCTGCTCCCAGCGCGCGTAGAGGTCGTCGTACGAGATGGCGTCGGCGGCGATCTTCGTCGCCGCCGGTACACTTGTACCAGGCATGGGTACAAATGTACCAAGAGGAGAGGCACGTCGCGACGCCATCCTGCGCGCGACGCTGGCCGTCATCGGCGAGCGCGGGCTGGATGTCGTCACCCACCGCGCCGTGGCCGAACGCGCGGGGGTTCCACTGGCGGCGACGACCTACTGGTTCGCCTCCAAGGAGGAGCTCCTGAGCGAGGCGCTGCTGCTGGCCGCACGCGAGGAGACCGAGCGGCTGCAGCGACTCGTGCTCGAGCTGGCGCCGCAGGAGCTCGACGTGGCGGAGTGGGCGCGCGCCGTCGCCGCGGTGCTGGGCGGCGATCTCGTGGCCGATCCGGGCAAGCACATCGCCTTCACCGAGCTGGTGCTGGAGAGCACCCGGCGCCCGGCGCTGCAGGGCGAGGTCGAGCACTGGAACCGCGCCCACATGCAGCTCGCCGAGCTGGGCCTGCGCGCCTGCGGCTCGCCGGATCCGCGGGGGGACGCGCACCTGGTCGTTGCGGCGATCAGCGGCCTGCTGCTGAGCCAGCTCGCCAATCCGCGGCCGGACTTCGAGCAGCGCATCTTCCGCCCGGCGCTCGAGCGGCTGTTCGGCAGCCTGACGATCGCGTCCGCCGAGCCGGCGGGCGCATCGCGCTAGCGCGCGGCGTGATCGGTTCGTCCCGCTCCGGGCACCCTGTTCACATGGCCCTAGCCCACCGCGAAACCGGTCCCGCCGATGGTCCGGTGGCGCTGCTGCTGCACGGCTACCCCGAGTCCTCGTACATGTGGCGCGAGCTGCTGGGTGTGCTCGCGGACGCCGGCTGGCGCGCGCTGGCGCCGGATTTCATCGGCTACGGCGACTCGCCGCCCGACCCGCCGGCGACCTGGGAGCGCCAGATCGAGGCGGTGGAGAGCTTCCGGCGGGCCCAGGGGGTCGAGCGCTGCGTGCCGATCGTGCACGACTGGGGTGGCCTGATCGGGCTGCGCTGGGCCTGCGACCACCCCGAGGCGGTGGCCGGGCTGGTGATCAGCTCCACCGGCTTCTTCCCCGACGGTCGCTGGCACGGCATGGCGCAGGGCCTGCGCACGCCCGGCACCGGCGAGGAGCTCGTCGACGGCCTGACCCGGGACGCGTTCGCCGGCCTGATGCGGCGCCTCAGCCCCGGCATCGACGGCGCCGCGGTGGACGAGTACTGGAAGGCCTACGCCGACGAGCCGCGCCGGCGCGGCCAGCTCGAGCTCTACCGCTCCGGCGACTTCGGCGACCTCGAGCCCTACGCCGGCAAGCTGGCTGCGCTCGGCGTGCCGGCGCTGCTGCTCTGGGGCGAGCAGGACGAGTTCGCCCCGGTGGCCGGCGCGCACCGCTTCCAGAGAGAGTTGCCGGATGCCGAGCTGGTCGTGATCGAGGACGCGGGGCACTTCGTCTGGGAGGACGCGCCCGAGCGCTGCGCCGCGGCGGTGACGGCCTTCCTCGCTGCGAGACTCTGAGCCCTGGAGCAGCAGCTCTTCGAATCGGACGACCGCGAGCCGCCCGGCGGCCGCACGCCCGTGCCCGCGGCCGACCAGCCGCTGGCGGCGCGCATGCGGCCGACCTCGCTGGGCGAGTACGTCGGCCAGGAGCACCTGCTCGGGCGCGGCTCGACGCTGCGCACCGCGCTCGAGGAGGGCAAGCCGCACTCGATGATCCTGTACGGCCCGCCGGGCACCGGCAAGACGACGCTCGCGCGGCTGCTGGCCGTCAACGCGCGCGCCGCCTTCGAGGAGGCCTCGGCGGTGCAGGCCGGTCGCGCCGAGGTGCGCGAGGTGCTGGAGCGGGCGCGCCACCGGCGCCAGACCAGCGGCGAGCGCACGATCTTCTTCCTCGACGAGATCCACCGCTTCAACAAGGCCCAGCAGGACACGCTGCTGCCGGCCGTCGAGGAGGGGCTGGTGGTGCTGGTCGGCGCGACCACCGAGAACCCGTACTTCGAGGTCAACTCTGCGCTGCTCTCGCGCTGTCGCGTCTACGAGCTGCAGGCGCTCGGCGACGAGCAGGTGCTGGAGCTGCTGCGGCGCGCGCTCGGCGACGAGCGCGGGATCGCGGACGCGCCGCGGGTCGACGACGCCGCGCTGGAGTTCCTCGCCCAGCGCGCCGGCGGCGACGCGCGCACGGCGCTCGCCGCGCTCGAGCTGGCCTGCGACACGGTGGGGACCGACGGCCGGGTCGACCTGAAGGTCGCCGAGGACGCGCTGCAGCGCCGCGCCGTGCTCTACGACAAGGGCGGCGACCAGCACTACGACCTGATCTCGGCCTGGATCAAGTCCACCCGCGGCTCGGACCCGGACGCGTCGCTGCTCTACCTGGCGGCGATGATCGAGGGCGGCGAGGACCCGCGCTTCATCGCCCGGCGGATGGTGATCCTGGCCTCCGAGGACGTCGGCAACGCCGACCCGCGCGCGCTCGAGGTCGCCGTCGCCGCCGCGCACGCGGTGGAGCACGTGGGCATGCCGGAGTGCGCGCTCAACCTCGCCCAGGCCGCCGTGTACCTGGCGCTCGCGCCGAAGTCGAACGCCTCCTACAAGGCGCTCGGCCGCGCGCGCGAGTGGGTGCGCGAGCACGGCACGCCGCTGCCGCCCGCCTACCTGCGCAGCGCCGCCTATCCGGGCGCCAAGCAGCTCGGCCGCGGCGAGGGCTACGACTACCCGCACGACCGCCCCGAGGGCGTGGCCGAGCAGGAGCTGCTGCCCGAGAGCGCGGTCGGCGAGCGCTTCCTCGAGCTGACCGAGCACGGCGAGGAGCGGGAGCTGCGCGAGCGGCTGGAGCGGATCCGCAAGGCGCGCGGTCGGGCGTAGGCCCGGCGAATGGTTCACAATCGCCCGCATGGAAGCCGCGATCGAGACCGCCGCCGAGCGGACCGCAGAGCTCGAGTCCTTCAGCCCGCTGGACGGCAGCCGCGTCGGCGCCGTGCCCACGATCACGCCCGACCAGGTGCAGGCCGTGGTCGACGACGTGGCCAGCGTGCAGCCCTTCTGGGCGCAGTTGCCGCTGAGCGACCGCGCCCGCGCGCTGCGGCGCGCGGCGCAGGTGATCATCGACGACCTCGACGAGCTGTCGGCGCTGCTGGCGCGCGAGCAGGGCAAGCCGCGCAACGAGGCGTACGTGATGGAGCTGATCCCGTCGATCGACGCGCTGCGCTGGATCGCCGAGGCGGGTCCGGGCATCCTCGCCGACGAGCGCGTGCCGCTGCCGATCTTCATGAAGCAGAAGCGGGCGCGCTTCGCCTACGAGCCGCTCGGCGTCGTGGGCGTGATCGCGCCCTGGAACTACCCCTGGTCGATCCCGCTCAGCGAGGTCGCGATCGCGCTGATGTGCGGCAACGGCGTCGTGCTCAAGCCGGCGTCGCTGACGCCGCTGATCGGGCAGCGGATCCAGGACGTGTTCGAGCGGGCCGGCCTGCCGGAGGGACTCGTGCGCGCGGTCCACGGCGGTGGAGCGGTGGGCCAGGCGCTGGTGGAGTCCAGCGCCGCCAAGATCTTCTTCACCGGCTCGGTCGAGGTCGGGCGCCGCGTCGGGGTGGCCTGCGCGGAGCGGCTCAAGGGCTCGGTGCTCGAACTGGGCGGCAAGGACCCGATGATCGTCTGCGCCGACGCCAACCTGCCCAACGCGATCTCCGGCTGCCTCTGGGGCGGCTTCGCCAACGCCGGGCAGACCTGCTCGGGGATCGAGCGCGTGTACGTCGTGCGCGAGGTCGCCGACGCTTCGTCGACGGGCGTCGTCGAGGGCGCCAAGTCGCTGCGGGTGGGCGACCCGCTGGACTGGAACACCGAGATCGGGCCGATGACCTCCGCGCGAGCAGTTCGAGCTCGTGCGCGAGCTGGTCGACGACGCCGTCGCCCAGGGCGCCGTCCTGCGTTGCGGCGGGCCGATCGAGGTGTCCGGTCACCCGAGCGCGCACTTCTACGCCCCGACGGTGCTCACCGGCGTGACCCACGAGATGCGGATCATGCGCGAGGAGATCTTCGGCCCGGTGATCCCGATCGTGACGGTCGCCGACGAGGACGAGGCGATCGCCCTGGCCAACGACTCGCGAGTTCGGCCTCGGCGCCTCGGTGTGGACGATGAGCAGACCCAAGGGCGACCGCATCGCCCGGCGGATCGAGGCCGGCATGGTCTGGGTCAACGACCACATGTTCACCCACGGCGCCTGCTCGTGCGCGTGGGGCGGCGTCAAGGACTCCGGGCTCGGCCGCTCGCACTCGAAGTTCGGCTTCTACGAGTGCGTGAACATCAAGCAGCTCGCCTTGGAGCCGTCGCGCACGCGCAACCTCTGGTGGCATCCCTACGACGAGTCGCTGGGCCAGGCGATGCACGCCTCGGCGCATCTGCTCTACGGGCGCGACGCCGACCGGCCGCGCGCATTGCGGCGCGGGCGCTGCTGCCGCTGCTGAAGGTGGGTGCCGCGCTAGGCGCTCAGGCGGCGCGCGCCGCGGGCACGAGCCGCAGCCGCTCCGGCAGGAACGGGATCAGCGCCCGCTTGACGTACTCGGCGCCGCCGGCGACCAGCGCCTTGCGCACGGGCGCCGGCGGCAGCGGCGAGAACCCGTACTCGCGCCGGATGCGGTCGGGCAGCAGGGCGATGGTGATGAAGTTGGCGGTCTCCAGCAGCGGGCGCGCGATCCAGCGGCACCGGCGGCTCGAGCACGATCTCGCGCGCGCGCTCGCGCGCCCAGTCGGTGACTGGAGCGTGTCGCCCTCGAGCATCTCGCGGCGGTAGTCGTCGAGGTCGTCCAGCGTGTCCGGCATGTCGGCGCTTGCGCAGCCCGAACAGCTCGCCGACCACCTTGTAGTCCTCCCAGTAGGCGGCCTCCTCGGCGCGCGACATGCGAGCCGACGTACTTGCGGTAGACCACGATCCCCGAGTCGACGAGCGTGAACAGCACCCACAGCAGCAGGTCGGGCTGGTCGGCGCGGTAGGGCGTGCCAGCCGGGTAGGCGCCGACCGGCTCGCTTGATCGTGCCCTTGACCCTGCGGTGCATCGCGCGCACGTGCGTGGTCACGCGATCGGCGTCCGCGCGCGAGCCGAAGCCGATCGTGCTCATCACCTCGGCGGTGCGGGCCAGCCGGTCGTAGGGCTCGTCCATGCGCGGTCGAGTGGGCCAGCAGGCCGGAGACGGCCAGCGGATGGGCGGCCTGCATCAGCAGCGCGCGCGGGCCGGCGAGCGCGAGCGCGCGCTCGCGGTGGACGCGCCGCAGCATCGAGTCGTCGTCGAAGTAGCTCGTCCACTGTCTGCCAGAGTACGGCCCGTAGACTCGATTGGGACCATGCCCGCCCAGGCCTACGCCGGCAAGGAGTGCGTCTGCCAGCTCCGCAAGGGGATCTGCGACCAGAGCTGCGTGCAGGGGATGCTCGACACGCCGTTCTACATCGCCTGCCTGAAGCTGTCCGGCCGGCGCTGCCTGGTCGTGGGCGGCGGCGACGTCGGGCTGGAGAAGGTCGAGGGGCTGCTGGCCTGCGACGGCGACGTCGACGCTGGTGGCGCCCGACGCGATCGAGCCGCTGCAGGCGCTCGCCGAGGAGGGCTCGATCCGCTGGGAGCGGCGCGAGTACCGCCCCGAGGACCTGGAGGGCACGTTCATGGTGATCGCCGCCACCAACGACACCGACGTGAACATCGGCATCTACGAGGACGCCGAGCGGCGGGCGATGCTCGTCAACGTGGTCGACGTGCCGCCGCTGTGCAACTTCATCCTGCCGGCGATCATCCGCACCGGCCCGCTGGCCATCGCGATCTCCACCGCGGGCGCCTCCCGGCGCTGGCCAAGCGCATCCGCAACGAGATCGCCGAGGAGTACGGCGAGCCCTACGCCCGGCTGGCGATGCATGCTCAACGAGGTGCGCGGCTGGGCCAAGGGCACGCTGCCGACCTACCAGGACCGCAAGGCGTTCTTCGAGTCGATCGTGAACGGCGAGCCGGACCCGGTCGAGCTGCTGCGCCGCGGCGACGAGGCAGGCGGTGCGCGACCTGATCGACGCGGCGCGGCGCACGCACGCCCCCGCCTGAGCCGCGCTCCGTCCGAGCAGCGCCTGCGCCTGCGGGACCTGATCGGCCGGCATCGGTCCGCGGCACCTTCGCGCCGGTACGCTGCGCCCGTGGACGGCGACGCCCTCACCCACCTCGACGAGTCCGGTCGCGCGCGCATGGTCGACGTCGGCGCCAAGCCGACCACCGACCGCCGCGCGGTCGCGCGCGCAGTAGTCCGGATGTCCGCCGAGACCGCCGCCGCGGTCGCGCACGGCGACGCGCCCAAGGGCGACGTGATCTCGACCGCGCGCCTCGCCGGCATCCAGGCCGCCAAGCGCACCTCCGAGCTGATCCCGCTCTGCCATCCGCTGCCGCTGTCGTTCGTCGACGTCCGCATCGAGGTCGGCGGCGACCGGGTGGAGATCGAGGCCGAGGCGCGCACCAGCGGGCAGACCGGCGTGGAGATGGAGGCGCTGACGGCCGCGTCGGTCGCGGCGCTGACCGTCTACGACATGGTCAAGGGCATCGAGCGCGGCGTGGAGATCGCCGAGGTCGTGCTGCTGGAGAAGATGGGCGGGAAGCACGACTGGCGCCGCGCTGACGCCTGAGCGCTGCGCTGACCGCTTATCCTCGGAGCCGTCTGCCCAGCGAGATGCGCACGGGCGACCCGCCTGCGAGGACATGGCCCGCGGTGGGTCGCTGACCGAGTACGCGCCCGCCCTTGCCTCGATGGATCGGGCGCCGTTTGACGCGCCCGAGCGAGCAGTGCTTGGCGACGAGCTTCCGCCTCGCTTGCCTCAGCGTCAATCCGTGCAGGCGAGGCACGCGACAGCGCTCTCGGCGCGTAACGATCGGACTGGGCCGAATGGGTTTGATCGTCAGCCTAGGGTCCAGGTTGCCGATCGCAACCGTCCATGCCGTATGGAAGCGGCGGTACCGCTCGGAGCCTGGGTGGTCGAGCTCGACCGTGTACGTCCCGACTGCCGTGGGAAGCCAACGCCAGACCGCGTTCGGGGCCGAGAGGACATCCGACTGCACGGTTCTGCCCGTCGCATTCCGGCGCACCACGAGCGACACCGAACCGGTGAGATTCGAGGGAGCTCGATAGACCAACTCGTAGCCGTCGCTGCCGAGGGTCGGGCTGGGAAATGCGGAGCGCACCGGATGTGCCGGCGTGCCGTCCTTCACGTAATCGGCGGGGAGCATGCCCGTCATGCGCCCACCCTCGGGGACGCTGCCTTGCAGCATCGCCGTGAAGTACGCCTCGTTGACGTATGGAAAGTCGGTCCAGCCGTGCTCGGCACCACCGTGAACGTCGTTGGAGGGCCACCCCTGGGCGGGGTCGTAGAACCCGACGGCCTGGTGCATGAACTCGTGGAAGATCAGGCCGTACCATGGGTCCGCTGGCGGATCCGATGGATACGACCGCCCTCCTGCATCGACTGGATAGATCGACCACGGCTGCTGCGTTCCATACGCGGCGGTGATCCCCGCATAGACCTCCCCGCCGTGTGCGGGGACACGGTAGAACGCGCTGTCATAGCCACCCGCGGCGAGAAAGCCGGCGTGGTCGGGAGCCGGGTCGGCGTCGTCCTCACGAGTGCGAGCGGCCTCCCAGGTCGCTGCCTGCATGTCGTAGAGGTCGACTTCGAGCCGGAGCGAGCATCCGGAATCCGGGCCGACCCGATCGACGAACTGCTGCAGGTGATCCGCAAGACCAGGGATTGCCGCGCGATCCGTCGTGTGACCGGCGTCGTCGGCGAAGTACAACCGATAGCCGATGCGCCACGTCAGCGGCGCCCCTACGGTGCATCCGGTCGTCTGAAAGGTCCCGAGCGAGACTTCGGCCCGAGCGACGCTCGGCAGCAGGACGACGAGCGTCAGGGCCATCCCAACGAGAACGTGCAAGCGACGCGCCACGATCGGACGACCATAATCACTCAGCTGGCATTGCGTTAGTTGGATATCTGTTTTCATCCTCAACGGTTCGCTCGACGTCCGTGCTCGACGGCGCGTAGCGTTCGAGCCCATGCTCGCCGCCGTGCTCACCGTCTCCAGCTCGCTCGCCGCCGGGCGGGGCGAGGACGCCTCGGGCCCCGCGCTCGCGGAGCTCTGCGAGGCGGCCGGCCTCGAGGTCGTGCACGAGACGGTGTCCGACGACCGCGAGGCGATCGCCGCGGCGCTGCGACGGCTCGCCGACGACGAGCACGTGCGCTTCGTCTTCACCACCGGCGGCACCGGGATGACCCCGGACGACGTCACCCCCGAGGCGACGCGCGACGCGATCGACCGCGAGGCGCCCGGCTACGCCGAGGCGATCCGCGCCGACTCGCGCCAGCACACCCCGCTCGGCATCCTCACGCCGCGGCGTCTCGGGCATCCGCGGGCGCACGCTGATCGTCAACTTCCCCGGCAACCCCAAGGCGATCGACCAGTCCTGGCCGATCGTGGAGCCGACCCTGAAGCACGCCGCGGCGACGCTCGAGCGCGGCTAGGGACCGCCATGGCCGCGATCGAGCTCGAGCGCCTCGAGCGCCGCTACGGCGAGCGGCTGGCGCTCGGCGGCGTGAGCGTGCAGCGTGGAGGAGGGGCAGACGCTGGCCGTGCTGGGCGCCAACGGCGCCGGCAAGACCACGCTGCTGCGCGTGCTCGCGGCGCTGCTGCGGCCCGCACGGCGGCGGCGCGCGGGTGCTCGGGCGCCGAGCTGCCGCGCGAGCGCTGGAAGGTGCCGCGGGCGGGTCGGCTACCTCGGCCACGAGCCGCTGCTCTACCGCGAGCTGACCGGGCGCGAGAACCTGCGCTACCACGCGCGGCTGCACGGGGTCGGCGCCGGGCGCGTCGAGGAGGTGCTGGGCGCCGTGGGGATGGAGCGGCGCGCGGACGAGCCGGTGCGCGAGCTGTCGCGCGGGATGGTGCAGCGGCTGGCGGTCGCGCGGGCGGTGCTGCACGACCCGCCGCTGCTGCTGCTCGACGAGCCGCGCGCGAACCTCGACCCCGCCGCGGCCGAGCTGCTCGAGCCGCTGATCGGGCGCGCCTCGGGGCGCACGCGGGTGCTGGTCAGCCACGACGTCGAGGGCGGGCTCGCCGAGGCGGACATCGCGCTCGGGCTCAAGGGCGGGCGGCAGGTCTTCGCGGGCGCACCGATGCCGCCAGCGCGCGGGAGCTCTATCGATGAGGCCTCGGACCGAGCGCCTCGCGACGCGGTGCGGCGGTGCCGCAGGTGATCGCGCGCCGCCCGCGCGATCCTGCGCAAGGACCTGCAGCTCGAGTGCGCACGAAGGAGTCGGTGCCGGCGATGACGCTGTTCACGCTGACGGTCTACGTGCTGTTCCACTTCGGGCTCGACCGCGACTCGCTCGACGGCGAGCTCGCGTCAGGGCGTGCTGTGGGTGACGCTGCTGCTGGCGGCGGTGATCGGCGTCTCGCGGCTGTTCGCCGCCGAGCGCGAGCAGGGCGGCATCGACGCGCTGCTGCTCGCGCCCGTCGACCGCACCGCGCTGTTCCTCGCCAAGGCGGCGGCGCTGTTCCTCTTCCTGGTGGCGGTCGAGCTGGTGGCGGTGCCGGCCTTCGCGCTGCTGCTGCTCGGACCCGGCCTCGGCGGCGCGCTGCCGGAGCTGCTCGCGATCCTGCTGCTGGCGCGACCTCGGCCTCGCGGCGGTCGGCGCGCTGGTGTCCGCGCTCGCCGCCGAGACCCGCGCGCGCGAGCTGATCGTGCCGCTGCTGCTGCTGCCGCTGCTGGTGCCGCTGCTGATCGCCTGCCGCCCAGGCGACCGAGCCGCTTCTGCGCGACGGCGCAGGGTCCGGAGGACCTCGGGCGCTGGCTCGGGCTGCTCACGCTCTACGATGTCGTGTTCGTGCTGCTCTCCGTAGCGGTCTTCGACTACCTCCTCGAGGACTGAGATGTACTCCAAGGGCCTCAAGCCGCTGTCCGTGGCCACCGCCGTGACGCTCACGGCGGCGCTGGCGCTCGTCTTCTTCTACGCCCCGCTGGACGCCGACCAGGGCTTCGTCCAGAAGATCTTCTACGTGCACGTGCCGATGGCGATCGTGGCGCTGGGCGGCTTCATGGCCGGCGGCGTGATGGCGATCAAGCACCTGCGCAGCGGCGACCGCTCGTGGGACATGCGCTCGTACGTCGCCATCCACCTGTCGATCATCCTCGGCGCCGGCGTGCTGATCACCGGCGCGATCTGGGCGCGCGCCTCGTGGGGTCACTGGTGGGTCTGGGACGAGCCGGTGCTGGTCTCGTTCCTGGTCGTGTTGCTGCTCTACTGCGTCTACTACCCGCTGCGCTTCTCGATCGAGGACCCCGACCGCCAGGCGCGCTACTCGTCGGTGTTCGCGATCGCAGCGGGCGCGTTCGTGCCGCTCAACTTCGCCGCCGTGCGGCTGGCCGAGGCCTACACCCACCCGCGCGTGCTCTCGCAGACCGGTGGCAGCATGCCGGGCGAGATGCGGCTCACCTTCCTGGTCTCGATCCTCGCGATCGCCGCTGCTGTGGGTGACGCTGTGGAAGCTCGAGCTGACCGCCAAGCACGCGTCGATGCAGCTCAAGCGGCTGAAGCGCAAGCTGGCCGAGCGCGAACCGGCGGCGATGGTCTGATGCCCGCGCTGCCGCTCGACGAGGCCGGCAAGTACGTCGCCGGCGCCTACGTCGTGCTGATCGCGTTGATCCTGATCTACGTGGCGATCATCGGGGCCAAGATCGCGCGCATCGAGCGCGACGTCGGCGAGCTGAGCCAGCAGCTGCTCGAGGACGATTGATGAACGGCGCGCTGCTGGCCATCGGCGCCTCCCACAAGACCGCGCCGCTGGCGCTGCGCGAGAAGCTCGCGCTGCCCGAGGGCCGTGCCGCGCGCGTGCTGGCCGAGCTGACCGCCGCCGACTCGATCCACGAGGCGGTCGCGATCTCGACCTGCAACCGCACCGAGCTCTACCTGCTCGCCACAGACGCGGTCGAGGCCGAGAGCGCCGCGCTGACCGTGCTCTCGCGCCAGGCGGAGATCCGGCCGACCGAGCTGCTCGGCGCGCTCTACTCGCTGCGCGGGACCGAGGCGGTGCGCCACCTGTTCTCGGTCGCCGCCGGGCTCGACTCGATGATCGTCGGCGAGGCTGAGGTCCAGGGGCAGGTCAAGCGCTCCTACGAGCTGGCGCTCGTGGAGGGCGCCACCGGTCCGATCTCGAACCGGCTCTTCCGCGACGCGCTCGGCCGCCGGCAAGCGCGCGCGCACCGAGACCGACGTCAGCCGCTCGCAGGTGTCGGTCTCGTCGGTGGCGGTGAAGCTCGCGGCCGACATGCTCGGCGACCTCTCCAGCCGGCGCGTGCTGATCGTCGGCGCGGGCGAGAACGGCGAGCTGACCGCGCGGGCGCTGCGCGAGCGCGGCGTGCACACGGTGTTCGTCGCCAACCGCCGCCGCGACCGCGCGATCGGGCTGGCGCAGCGGTTCGGCGGGACGGCCGTGCGCTTCGACGACCTGCCGGCCGAGCTGGAGCGGGCGGACATCGTCGTCAGCTCCACCGCCTCGCCGCATCAGATCGTCGGGCGCGAGGAGCTCGAGCTGGTCGCCCAGGCACGCGCCGGACGGCCGCTGGTGCTGATCGACATCGCCGTGCCGCGCGACATCGACCCGCGCGTGCGCGACCTGCCGGGGATCGCGCTCTACGACATGGACGACCTGCAGCGCGAGGTCGCGCGCAACCTCAGCGGCCGCGAGGCGGAGGCGACGCGCGCGCAGACGCTCGTCGACGACGAGGTCGAGCGCTTCGACGCCTGGCTGGCCTCGCTCGACGTGGTGCCGACGATCTCGGCCCTGCACGAGCGCGGCGAGCAGATCGTGCAGCAGGTGCTGCGCGAGAACGAGGCGCGCTGGGAGTCGCTGTCGACGGGCGACCGCGAACGGGTCGCGATGCTGGCGCGGGCGGTCGTCAGCCGGCTGCTGCACGAGCCGACGCTGCGGCTCAAGGGCAGCGGCGAGCGAGGAGGCCTACCGCCACGTGCACGCGCTGCGCGAGCTGTTCGCGCTCGACCCGGCGCTGGAGGACTCCGCGCCCGCGGCCGAGGTCACCCAGCTCGAGTCGCTGCGCCGCCGGCGCAGGTGATCCGGCTCGGCACGCGCGCCAGCGCGCTGGCGCTGGCCCAGGCGCGTCACGTGGCCGCGCTGCTCGGCGACGAGGTCGAGCTGGTCGAGGTCACCACCTCCGGCGACCGCGGCGCGATCGGCGACAAGGCGCGCTTCGTCAAGGAGCTCGAGGAGGCGCTGCTGGACGGGCGCGTCGACCTGGCCGTGCACTCGGCCAAGGACGTGCCCGGCGACGCTGCCCGACGGCTGCTCGATCGTCGGGGTGCCGGGGCGCGCCGATCCGCGCGACGCGCTCTGCGGCGCCGCCGGCGCGCTCGCGGAGCTACCTGCCGGCGCTGTCGTCGGGACCGCCAGCGTGCGCCGCCGCTCGCAGCTGCTGGCCCTGCGTCCCGATCTTCAGGTGGAGGAGCTGCGCGGCAACGTCGACACGCGCCTGCGCCGGCTGGCCGAGGGCGGCTACGACGCGATCGTGCTCGCGCGCGCCGGCCTGGAGCGGCTGGGCCGCGCCGGCGAGGGCTCGCCGCTCGGAGCGGACGAGCTCGTCCCCTGCCCGGGCCAGGGCTGCCTGGCGCTGGAGGCGCGCAGCGACGACGAGCATGCCGCTGAGGTAGCTGGGGCGATCACCGATGCCACGGCGCTGCGAACGCTGACGGCCGAGCGGGCGCTGGTGGGCGCGCTCGACGCCACCTGCAACACCCCGGTCGGCGCCTTGGCAGAGGAGGCCGGCGCTGGGCTGCGGCTGAGCGTCTACGTCGGGATGCCGGATGGGTCGCACTGGATTCGCGATGTGCTCGACGGCGACCTGGACGAGCCGTCGGCGCTGGGGACCGCGGCCGGTGAGCGGCTGGTCGCAGCCGGTGCGCGCGAGTTGTTGGCGGCGGCCGAGGACGCAGCTGCGCCAGCTCGGGCGACGCCGGGCTGACGACACGTCTACCGCAGCACCGGCGCTGGACACCGTCGCAGGCGCACACGGATAGCGTGTGCGGCGTGTCACACGGCATCGTCTATCTCGTCGGCGCCGGGCCTGGCGATCCCGGCCTGATGACGCGCCGATCGCTCGAGCTGATCGCCGCGGCCGACGCGATCCTCTACGACCGGCTGATCCCCGCGGATGCGCTTTCGGGTGCGCGCGACGAAGCCGAGCTGCACTACGTCGGCAAGCAGCCGGGCGACGTGGCGATGGCGCAGGAGGACATCAACGCGCTGCTGGTCGAGCTGGGCGCAGCTGGCAAGCGGGTGGTGCGGCTCAAGGGCGGCGACCCGTTCGTGTTCGGGCGCGGCGGCGAGGAGGCCGAGGCGCTGCGGGCGGCGGGGGTGCCGTTCGAGGTCGTGCCGGGCGTGACCGCGGGGGTGGCGGCGTCCGCCTATGCCGGGATCCCGGTGACCCATCGCGACGCGGCCTCGGCGGTCGCCTTCGTCACCGGCCACGAGGACCCGGAGAAGCCGGAGTCGGCGCTCGACTGGGAGGCGCTGGCGCGCTTTCCCGGGACGCTCGTGCTCTACATGGGCGTGAAGAACCTGCCGTCGATCGCGGAGCGGCTGATCGCGGCCGGGCGGCCGGGTGATCAGCCCGCGGCGGTGATCGCGCGCGGGACGCTGCCGGACCAGCGCACCGTGACAGCCGACCTCGCCGGGATCGCGCAGCGCGTGCGGGACGCCGGCGTGCGTCCCCCGGCGATCACGCTGATCGGGCCGACGGCCGCGCTGCGGGAGACGCTGGCCTGGGTGGAACGCCGCCCGCTGCACGGTCAGGTGGTCGCCGTGACGCGCGCCCGCGCGCAGGCGAGCGGCCTCGCCGACCGCCTGCGCGCGCTCGGCGCCGAGGTGGTCGAGACGCCGGCGATCCGGATCGAGCCGCGCACGCTGGAGCTGCCGCCGCTGGAGGGGCTCGCGCTGCTGTGCCTGACGAGCCCGAACGGCGTGCGCCTGCTCTTCGAGGCGCTGGGCCGCGCCGGGCTGGACGCCCGGGCGCTGGGCGGCACGACGGTCGCGGCGATCGGCCCCGGCACCGCCGCCGAGCTGGAGCGGCACGGCGTGCGCGCGGATGTGGTGCCGGAGCGGTTCGTGGCCGAGGGGCTGCTGGAGGCGCTCGAGTCGCTGCCGCTCGAGGGCAGGCGCGTGCTCGTGGCGCGCGCCGCCGAGGCCCGCGACGTGCTGCCGGACACGCTGCGCGAGCGGGGCGCCGAGGTCGACGTGCTGCCGCTCTACGACACGGTCGCCGAGCACCTGTCGCCGCAGCAGCTGGAGAGCCTCGAGCGGGTCGGTTACGTCACCTTCACCTCCTCCTCGACGGTGCGCTTCTTCCTCTCAGCCGGCGGCTTCGTCCCGGACGGCGCCCGCGTCGTGTCGATCGGGCCCGTCACCAGCGAGACGGCGCGCGGCCTCGGCCTCGGGGTCGACGTGGAGGCCGAGCGCCACGACGTCGACGGCCTCGTGGACGCGCTGGTCGCCGACGCGCAGCGGTGATCCTCACCCTGCTCACCGACTACGGCCGCGACGACGACTTCGTGGGCGTCTGCCACGGCGTCATCCGCTCGATCAAGCCCGATGCCCAGATCGTCGACATCACGCACGGGATCGGCCGCTACGGCGTGCGTCAGGGCGCGCTCGTGCTGCGCAACACGCTGCCGTACATGCCGGTCGGCGTGCACGTGGCGGTGGTCGACCCGCAGGTCGGCACCGAGCGGCGGGCGCTCGGTCTGCGCACGGCCGACGGGCGCATCCTCGTCGGCCCCGACAACGGCCTGCTGAGCCTTGCCTGGGAGCGCTGCGGCGGCATCGACCTGGCCGTCGACGTCACCCGCTCGCCGCACCGCCTGGAGCCGGTCTCGGCGACCTTCCACGGCCGAGACGTGTTCGCGCCGGTCGCCGCCCAGCTCGCGGCCGGCGCCGAGCTCGCCGACGCCGGCGATCCGCTCGACCCCGAGACGCTCGCCGTCATGGAGCTGCCGCAGCCACGCAGCGAGGACGGGGCGCTCGTCGCTCATGCGCTCGTGGTCGACCGCTTCGGCAACGTCGGCCTGAACGTCGGCCACGAGCAGCTCGCCGACAGCGGCATCAGGCTCGGAGGAACGGTCGAGATCGAGAGCGGCGGAGAGCGCCAGCTCGCCACCTACGCCCAGACCTTCGCCGACGTGCGGCCCGGCGACCTGCTCGTCTACGAGGACGCCTACCGCATGCTCGCGATCGCGGTCAATCGCGGCGACGCGGCCGGCGCCCTGGGGCTGGCGCCCGACGCCGAGCTGCGCCTGCGCGGCCGATGAGGCTCGGCAGCCCCCGCGTCCACCACCGCCGCACCGGCTCCACCAACGAGCGCGGCCGCGAGCTGGCCCTGACGGGAGCGCCGCACGGCAGCGTGGTGACCGCCGACGAGCAGACCGCCGGCCGCGGTCGCCAGGGCCGCGCCTGGACCGCGCCACCGCGCTCGGCGGTGCTGATGTCCCTGGTGTTGCGCGAGTTCGAGGAGGTGCTGCCGCTCTCGGCCGCGGTGGCGATCTGCGAGGCCCTGCCCGTGGAGTGCGCGATCAAGTGGCCCAACGACGTCTGGATCGAGGGCCGCAAGGTGGCGGGGATTTTGGTCGAGGGCCGCCCCCAGGCCGGCTGGGCGGTGCTGGGCATCGGCCTCAACGTGACCACGGAGACCTTCCCGCCGGAGCTGGCGGAGATTGCCACCTCGCTGCGATTGGCCGGGGTCGAGACCGACGTTGAGCGGGTGCTCGCCGACGTGCTGGCCGCGCTCGAGGAGTGGCTGGCCGTCCCGACCGCCGAGGTCCTGGCCGCCTGGCGGGACCGCGACGCGCTGCGTGGGCAGAGAGTCCGCTGGAGCAGTGGGGAAGGGGTTGCCAGCGGGATCGATGACACCGGCGCCCTGGTGGTCGACACCGCCGAGGGACGAGTCACGCTCGGCGCCGGCGAGGTCCATCTGCTGCGCTGATCGGGGGGTGGGCTGCAAAGGTCTCGCTATGCGCGACTAACGTAGCCCACCCCCTCGCGAGGAGCGCTACGCGGCCTGGTCCGCGACGCTCGAGGTGGGATCGTCGTCTGTCTCGTCGACCCCGCCGGGCCCTCGTCGCCCTCGCTGCTGTCGTTCTCGTCGTCGTCCTCGAGCCCGTCGTAGTCCTCGTCCTCGTCCGGATCGCCCCGCGGCGCGCGCGGACGCCCCTGGCGCTGCGGACCGCCCTGCCCCTCAGGCCCTTCTTGCGCCGCCGGCGACCGCCCCGGCGCCGCTTGCCCTTGGGGAAGTTGCGCAGCAGCTCCCGCGCCAGGGCCGAGGGCTTGCGGGCCAGGCGCATGCGCGCCCCGTCGAGCACCTGCTGCGCCTCGGGCGTGTGCGCGAGCGCCGCGGCCAAGAGAGCGGCCGACAAGCGCCGATCGTGCTTGCGGGCGGCCTGCACCAACCGGCGGGCATTCCGCGCGTGGGCCTGGCCCGAGGAGTTGACCAGCAACCCCAGGAGCCGCTTGGTCTCCGGCCAGCGCTGGACCGCGTACTCCTCGTGCACCTCGCGGCTGTACTCGGCCAGGTGCCAGAGCCAGCGCGCGGCCTGGTCGCGCCGGCCGATCTGGCGCTCGGACAAGGCCTGGAGCAGCACCTTGACGCCCTCGCGGCGTTCGTCGCGAGCCCAGCCGCCGAGGATCTCCACGGCCTCGTCGAAGGCCTCCGCATCGCGCAGCGCGCCGACCTCGCCCAATGCCCGCAGGCGCAGCTGGGTGTTGCGGTTGCGCTTGAGACATGTGAGCAGGAACTGGCGCCGCAGCTCGCCCGTCGAGTCGAAGTGCAGCATCGCCTTGGCGCGGCGCCAGTTGTTGGAGGCGACACGCGCGCCCGCGAGCATCGCCCAGGCCTGCTGCTGGCCCCAGGTCAGGTGCTCGACGGCCATCCGCCAGAGCTCGCGCTCGAAGACCTGCGCCCGGCGCTCCTCGTCGGCGGTGACCGGCACCACCCGCCGCTCCACGCGCAGGCGCCGCCCGCGGCCGCGGCGCACCGGACCGACCACGATCGCGCCGCCGCGGTAGACGTCGCGGTCGAGCAGCGAGTGCAGCGTCACCACCGGGTCGTCGTTGGGGGTGGCGGGGTGGACGAAGTCCACGACGATCCCCGCCTCCTTGCCCGGCGTACGGCGCGTGACGCGGCCCACGCGCTGCTGGTAGATGCGCTTGGACGCGGTCGGCGCCAGGTGCATGCAGACGGTCGCGCGCGGCGAGTTCCAGCCCTCGGCCAGCAGCTGCGCGTTGACGAGCACGTCGATCTCGCCGCGCTCGTAGGCGGCGAGGATGCGCGTCAGCTCGCGCTTGGGCGTCTCGCCGGAGACCGCCTTGGCCTTCATGCCCGCGTCCAGGAACGCCTTGGCGACGTTGTGCGCGTGCTTGACGCCCGCCGAGTAGACGACGCCCGGCAGATCCCGGAAGCGGGTCTTGTAGAGGTCGGCCACCGCGACGTTGAACGGCGTCTGGTCGAGCAGCGCGGCCAGCTCTTCCTGGTCGAAGTCCTGGTCGACCTCGCCGCGCCGCAGCGGCACCTTCGAGATCGAGCGCACGCCCACGCCCGGTGGGATGCGCACGCAGCGCAGCGGGGCGATCACGCCGCGGCGGGCGGCCTGGGCGAGGTCGAAGCGCGAGGTCTGAGTCGGGAACAGGTCGGTGACGTGACGCGCGATCAGCGCGCCGGTGGCCGTCATGCCGACGAACACCGGGCCGGTCCACTGGCGGATCGCGGCGCTCGTCTTCTCGCCCAGCGCCGTGTGGGCCTCGTCGCAGATGACGATCGTGTAGGCGTCCGAGATCTTGCCGGCGTTGCGCACGAACCACTGGTAGGTCTCGACGGTCACCGGGCCGCCGGCCGACGGCTCGCGCTTGTCGTCGAGCAGCGGCGCCGCGATGCGGTTGCGGTAGCCGCGCTCGCGCAGCTCGCCGAGGAACTGGTCGACGAGGTTGCGGCGATGGGTGAGGATCAGCACGCCGCCCGTGCGCGAGGCCTCGACGAAGCCGAGCGCGGCCACGGTCTTGCCGGCGCCGGTGGCGTGCTCGAACCAGAAGCGCCGATCGGCGCCGGGATCGTCGAGCGTCGCCTCGGAAGCGACCTCCTCCTCGGTCTCCTCGCCAGCGTCCCAGTCGAGCGGCTCCTCGTCGGTCAGCTCGTCGCCCTCGATCTCGACCTCGCCCGAGGGCAGCTCCTCGAGCTCGACCGGCGCCGGTGGCGCGGAGGCCGTGGCCTCGCGGCCCTCCGCCAACACCTCGGAGGTGAGCGCGATCAACGTGCCGGAGAGGGCGTCGACCTGATGCGCCGAGAGCGTGGTGCCGTCGACGAGGTGCGGGGTGTCCTCGTTGAGCAGGCGCTCGAGGCCGAGGATCAGCGAATAGTTGCGGCGCCAGTCCAGCGACGGCTCGGTACGACCGGCGTCGAGCTCGGCCAGCGCCTGGTCGAGCGCGGCGCGGCGCGCGGTGCCCTCGGCGAGCGCGGTCTCTCCGTCCTCACCTTCGAGCACGAAGGGTTCACGGGCGAAGCTCTCGGCCCGCTTCAGGTCGTCGCCGGAGACCGGCGCGGATTCGACCACGGAACTGGTGTCAGCCACGGTAGGGCGTTCTCGTAGAAAGAGACGGGCCGAGCTGTCGCCACGGAGACGGTCCGTCGCGGTGTCAGCGAGGTCCGCCCGTCGTAAGTTGCCGCTCTCAGAGTCCGCGAGCGGCGTAGGGTACGCCGTGTCCCCTGAGGCCAACGGCGTCCTCCTATTACAGCACACGGCCCGGCAAACGTCCTCTGCCACTCTGTAGGACGCCGATGCGCCGTCTCGCGCTCCCCCTCGCCCTCGTCGCGCTGCTGTCCGGTTGCAGCTCCGGCGACTCGACCCCGCCGAGCGCCGCCCGCCCCGCGGCGGACACGCGCGCGCTCGCCGGGGCGCCCGCACCGCTGGCGGCGCTGCACGCGCAGGCGAACGAGCTGCTCGACGGCGGCCCGAGCGCGTTCAAGGGTCGCCTGCGAGAGCTGCGCGGCTATCCGGTCGTGGTCAACAAGTGGGGCTCGTGGTGCGGGCCGTGCCGTGAGGAGCTGCCGTACTTCCAGCGCGAGTCGGTCGAGCAGGGCAAGCGCGTCGCCTTCCTGGGCGTGGACGCGGTCGACCCGGAGGACGGCGCGCGCGCGCTGCTGGATCGGCTGCCGGTCAGCTACCCCAGCTACAAGGACCCCGAGCAGCGGATCTCGGCCGAGTTCAACGGGGTCCAGGCCACGCCCGTGACGGCCTTCTACGACGCCGAGGGAGAGCTCGTCTACACCCACCAGGGCGGGTACCCGAGCAGGGCCAAGCTGGCACAGGACATCCGGCGCTACGCTCGCTGACCGCTCTTGGAGGTTCGCGAGGCACAGACCGAGGCCGAGCTGGACGCGGCGCTGGCGCTGCGCGAGCGCGTGTTCTGCGGCGAGCAGGGGGTCACGCCGGCGGCCGACCGCGACGGGCGCGACGGCGAGGCGACGCACGTGGTGGCAGTCGCAGACGGGCGCGTGGTCGGCACCTGCCGGCTGCTGTTGCGGGGCGGCGTCGCGCGCCTCGGGCGGCTGGCCGTCGAGCGCGACCAGCGCGGGCTCGGCATCGGCGCCGCGATCCTGCGCGAGGCGGATCGGCTGGCGCGGACGCTCGGCGCCGAGCGGATCGCGCTGCACGCCCAGACCTACGCGCGCGCTCTCTACGTCAACGACGGCTACGTCGAGTGCGGGGACGTGTTCGTCGAGGAGGGCATCGAGCACGTCCCGATGGAGAAGCCGCTGCGTGCCTGAGCTGCGGCTCGACCCGCTGTCGGGCCTGCGCACGATCGTGGCCGGCGATCGCGAGCTGCGGCCCGGCGCCTTCATCGAGGCGGCCGGACGGCCGCCGATCGATCCCCACAGCGATCCGTTCGCGCCCGGCAACGAGGACCAGACGCCGCCCGAGCTGTACGCGTTGCGCGACGGCGACGCCGACTGGAGCGTGCGCGTCGTGCCCAACCTCTACCCCGCGCTTGGCGGCGAGGATGGGGACGGCGCCGACCCGCTGGCGTCCGGTCGCGGCGAGCCCGACCTGTTCGCCACCTATCCGGCCAACGGCGCCCATGAGGTGATCGTCAACGCCCCGGAGTCGGTCTGGTCGCTGGCCGAGCTCGAGTCGGCCCAGGTCGAGGCGGCGGTCGGCGTCTGGCGCGAGCGACAGCGCGTGCACGCGGACGCCGCCTACACGCACCTGATCGTCAACGAGGGGCGCGAGGCGGGCGCCTCGCTGCCGCACACCCACGCCCAGCTGTACGCGCTGCCGTTCGTGCCCGCCGCGGTCGCGCGCGAGCGCGAGCGCTTCACCGCCTACGCGGATCGCACGCAGGGACGCAACCTGCTCGAGGACCTCCTGCAGCAGGAGGTGCGCCGCGGCGAGCGGATCGTGGCCGTGGACGAGGAGGCGGTCCTGCTGTGCCCGTTCGCGGCGCGCGTGCCGTTCCACCTCCAGTTGATCCCGCGTCGCCCGGCGGCGCGCTTCGCCGACGAAGGCCCGCTCGGCGCGCGGCTGCTGCACGAGGGGCTGCTGCGACTGCGCGACGCACTCGGTGGACCGCCGCCGCTGAACCTCTGGGTGCGCACGGCACCGCGCGACGCGGAGCGCTTCTGCTGGCACATCGACGTGCTGCCCCGCCTCGCCCAGGTGGCGGGGCTGGAGCTCGGGACCGGTGTGCACCTGAACGTGCTGCCGCCCGAGCGTGCCGCCGAGCGGCTGCGTGCCGCCGTGCCTGCGTGATCGCCCTCGCGCTGGCGATCGCCGCGTCGGTGGTCGTCGGCATGGGCGCCGAGCGCCGCTTCGGCGAGGCCGCGCAGCGCGCGGTGCAACGCCTGCTGCGCGGCGTGCTGTGGCTGGCGCTGCCGTTCGTCGCGTTCGTGAACCTGAACGCGCTCGACCTGGACGTGAAGGTCGGCGCCGGGATCGCCTACGGCTGGATCGCGCTTGGCTGCTGCATGGGCCTCGCCTACGCGGCGGGGCGCGTGCTCGGGCTGTCGCGGCCCTCGACCGGGGCGCTGATGATCTCCTCGACGATCGGCAACACCGGCTACCTCGGCCTGCCGCTGACGGTGGCGCTGTTCGGGCGCGACGCCCTTCCCAACGGCATCGCCTACGACTCGCTGGTCAGCGCGCTCAGCTTCGTCACCGTCGGCTTCTCGGTGGCGGCGGCGTTCGGCACCGTGGCCTCACGCCCGCGCGAGCGGGCGATCGCCTTCCTGGTGCGCAACCCGCCGCTGTGGGCGACCGCGGCCGCGTTCGTGGCGCCGCACGCGCTCGCGCCCGGGTGGCTGGTCGACGTCTCGCAGGCGGTCGTGCTGGCGATCGTGCCGCTCGGCTTCTTCGCCGTCGGTGTCACGCTCGCCGCGGTGGCCGAGGAGGGCGTGGCGCCGTTTCCCCCGCCGCTGACGCCGCCCGTGGCGACCGGCGTCGCGATCAAGACGCTGGTCGCGCCCGCGATCGTGCTGGCGCTCTCGGCGCTGGTGCTGGAGGTGCCCGACCCATACGTCTCGCAAGCCGCGATGGCGAGCGGGATCAACGGGCTCGCCGTGGCGCAGGAGTACGGGCTCGACCGGCAGATCGTCGCGGCGCTGATCGCCTGGACGACGGGGATCGTGCTGGTGTGGGGCCTGGCCGTCGCGCTGCTGTAGCGTGCCGCGCTCGATGCCGCCCAGCGAGCGCCCGATCCCGCAGTTCGCCGCCGAGCCGCCGCAGGAGCCGTTGCCCTACGGGCGCTGGGAGGAGGCGCTCGGAGGTCACTTCACAGAGCAGGCGCGGGCGACGACCGAGTCCGAGATTGGGCAGCTGGTCTGGTTTCCCGACCGCACCTGGGGCGGCCGCACCTTCGTGCCCGTGACCGCCGCCACCGAGGACGGCGGCGAGGTCTTCGGCTACGTCTCCTACACGCGCGAGCACGAGGGTGCCCAGGCGTCGCGCTTCGAGGCGGCTGCCGACTACACCGACGAGACCGCGGCCGCCAACAGCGACTGGACGCTCGACCTCTCCGACCAGGAGGTCGGACACTGGCGCGGCTCGCAGGGGCGGCGCGGCGTGATCACGCTGGTCTGGGGCGTGGCGCTCGTGCCCAACGGCGCGGTGGCGACGGTCGAGCTCGGACCGACCACCACCGATCAGTGCGAGTTGGTCGACGATCGCTTCACACTCGTCTCGCTCGACGCCTACACCGGCGACTACGTCGAGGTCCGGCTCTACGGGCCCCGCGGCGCCGAGCTGGCGCGCGAGTCGTTGTACGAGGACGACTAGCCCGCTACGTTCTCTGGAGGGCATGCATTCCGGTGAACGCTGCGTCCTGCTGAAGTTCGGCGAGCTCGCGCTCAAGCGCAGCAACCGCACGCAGTTCGTCAACGCCCTGATCGCCAACCTGCAGCGGCTGAACTCCGACCTCGGACCGATCAGCGTCGATCGTCGCGGCGGTGTGCTGGTGGCGACCGCCCAGAGCCCAGCCGCCCAAGACGAGCTCGAGCGGCGCTGTCGGGAGCTGATCGGGCTGAGCGTGGTCCAGCCGTCGGTCCGCTGCGAGCGAGACGCGGCGGCGGCCGCGCGGACCGCGGTCGAGCTGCTGCGGGGGCGCGAGGGCGCGAGCTTCGCGGTGCGCTCGCGCCGGCGCGACAAGACCTTCCCGCTGCGCTCCACAGAGCTCGACTGGCTCGTCGGCGACGCGGTCAGACGCGAGCTCGGCCTGGACGTGGACCTCGATCGCCCCGAACTCGAGCTGCTGGTGGAGGTCGATCAGGACGAGATCCTCGTCTCGGCCGAGCGCCTGCGTGCGCCCGGCGGGCTGCCGGTCGGTTCCAGCGGCCGCGCGCTGGTGCTGCTGTCGGGCGGCTTCGACTCCCCGGTCGCCGCCTACCGGATGCTCAGACGTGGGCTGCGCTGCGACTTCGTGCACTTCAGCGGCCAGCCGTTCACCGGTCCGGAGTCGGTCTACAAGGCCTACGCCCTGGCCGCCCGGCTCGATCGCTTCCAGGGTGGCTCGCGCCTGTTCGTGGTGCCGTTCGGTCACGCGCAGCGGCGGCTGGCCAGTTCCGGCGCGGGCCGGCTGCAGGTGCTCTCGCAGCGGCGGCTGATGCTGCGCGTGGCCTCCGAGCTGGGACGGCGCGAAGGGGCGAACGCGCTCGTCACCGGGGACTCGCTGGGCCAGGTCGCCAGCCAGACCGTCCAGAACCTCGGCGTCGTGGGAGAGGCCAGCGAGCTGCTGGTGCTGCGGCCGCTGGTGGCCCACGACAAGGCGGAGATCATCGAGGCCGCGAAGCAGCTCGGCACGTACGAGATCTCGACGATGCCCGACGAGGACTGCTGCCAGCTGTTCGCCTCCAAGCTCGCGATCACGCGCGGGGACTCCCGGGCGCTGCGGCGCGTCGAGCGCACCGCGGACGTCGCGGAGCTCGTGGACGGGCTGGTCGAGGGCGCCGAGCTGTTCGAGCCGCGCCACGAGCGCTCGTCCGCCAACCAGCCGCGAGCTACGCTTGCCCTCTCGGCCCCGATAGCTCAGTCGGATAGAGCGATCCCCTCCTAAGGGATAGGCCGCAGGTTCGAATCCTGCTCGGGGCGTCACTCGTCCATAGCATTGGCCCGGTGCGCGCAGCGCCACCGATCACGTTCGCCGGTGCGCCGCTCGACCGCGCACCGGCGCAACGGCGCCGGCCGGAGTGGCTCGTCGAGCGTGCGCGCGCCGACGACGCCCGAGCCGTGCTGGCGTCCGAGCGGGGCGTCTGGGTCGAACACGACGAGCGCGGTGTTCGCCTCGCGCTCGCCCGTCCCGCGACGCTGCCCAGCGAGCCGCTGTTGCTGGGATTGGCGGACGGGCGGCCGCTGTTCGCGTTCGACCCGGACACGGCCGACGTCGATGGCCTGCCGGGAGCGCCCTGAGCCTCCGCGAGCTGGCCAGCGAGCTGCCCGAGGCCGAGCTGGGGCTGGCGGCCTACGCCGCGGCGCTGCTCAACTGGCATCGCCGGCACGGGTTCTGCGCCGTCTGCGGCCACGCGACCGAGCCGGCCGACGGCGGCCACGAGCGCCGCTGCCCAGCCTGCGGCGCACACCACTTCCCGCGCACCGACCCGGTCGTGATCATGCGGGTCACCCGCGCCGAGCAGCTGCTGCTCGGCCACCAGGCGGCCTGGCCCCAGGGCCGCTACTCGGTCCTGGCCGGCTTCGTCGAGCCGGGGGAGACGCTCGAGCAGGCCGTGCGCCGGGAGGTGCGCGAGGAGTCCGGCATCGAGCTCGAGCGGGTGGGCTACGTCGCCTCGCAGCCGTGGCCCTTCCCGAGCTCGCTGATGCTCGGCTTCGAGGCCACCGCCCACGCCGGCGAGCCGCGGGCCGACGGCCATGAGCTCGAGCACGTGCGCTGGTTCACGCGCGCGGAGGTCCAGGCCGCAGCGGCGGGCGAGAGCGATCTGCTGCTGCCCCAGGGATTCTCGATCGCGCGCCGCCTGATCGACGACTGGCTCTAACCGGTCAGCGGTCCGGCCGCTCGGGGTAGACGTCGTCGATCGTCGCGAGCGGCGTGTATGGCGCCGCGGCGGCTGCCGAGATCGTCTCTCCCCCGCCCGCGAGGCGATCGAGCACGCTGACGACGCCGACGATCTCCAAGCCCTCCTCGCGGATGCGGTCGATCGCCTTGACGGTCGAGCCGCCGGTGGTGACGACGTCCTCGACCACGAGGCAGCGCTCGCCCGCGTCGAGCTCGGGCCCTCGACCCAGCGTTGCAATCCGTGCTGCTTGCGCTCCTTGCGCACGAAGAAGCCCTTGACGGGGGCACCGGCCGCCAGTGCCGCGCAGGCGACGGGATCGGCGCCCATCGTGAGGCCGCCGACGGCGGTGGCGCCCAGCCGTCGCGCCTCCGCGGCCACCAGCTCCCCGAGCGCGTGGAAGCCGGCCGGCAGCAGGATCGCGCGCTTGGCGTCGACGTAGTACTGCGCCGTGTGGCCGCTCGTGAGGGTCACCTCGCCGATCACGAGCGCGTGCTCGCGCAGCTCGGCGATCAGCCGGCCCGGGCCGAGTCAGCCATGCACCGAACGAGGGGCGTCAGAGGTCAGGGATGCCACGCGCGTGCCGATAGTAGTGGCGATGGGAACGCTGATTCGGTTGGCCGCCATCCTCGCGTCCGTGTTCATCGCACTCGGCTTCGTGACGTTTGCGGTCGACGAGCTCAACAAGGGCTCGCAGACCCAGCAGCAGGCGCTCTCCGAGCAGCTCGACGAACAGGTGTCCCCGAGCACGGCCGCCGCGCTCGCCGTCAGCGGCGAGGAGGCGCGCGAGCAGCAGCACGGGGACCTGCGCGAGGCGATCGACGACGTCAACGACGTGCTGCTCAGTCCGTTCGACGACCTGGTCGGCTCGAGCAACGTGTGGGTCGAGCACGGCTTGCCGGCGCTGCTGGGGCTGCTGCTCTACGGCGTGGGACTCGGGATGCTGGCCAACTTCCTGCCCAAGCCGAACCGCGCCGGCGGCGACTGGCGCACCGCCTGACGCTCAGCACCTATCGGTACAGGAAGATCCTGGTCGCCGACGTCGATCCAGTCGTAGATCGAGCGGGCGTTGGGGACCGGCACGCGCAGGCAGCCATGGCTGGCCGGGTAGGCCGGGACCGAGGCGTAGCCGTGGATCGCGTAGCCGCGGATGAAGTAGGACGAGTCGACCATGCCCTTGGCGTTCGTGCCCGGCGTCTTCATGTAGAAGCGGTAGGTGCCGAACACCGTCGGGGTGACCGGGGCCCCCGAGGAGGTGTGGTAGACGCGGTAAGGCCTGCCCTTGTCGGCGAGCACGATCACCTGGCGCGACCAGTCGAACTCGACGTGCTTGCCCGCCTTGGGATAGCGCAGCCTGTAGGCCCCCCTGCCGTTCAGCAGCCACGAGTACACGGACGCGCTGGCGGACCCGACCCGGCCCATGTCGTTGGCCTTGCGGAACGCCAGCACGGCGCGGGCGGTGCCATCGTCGTAGACGCCGGTCAGCCCGACGGCGAAGTGCAGCTTCGCGAGCGCGCGCTGGAGCAGCACCACCTTCGTGCCCGTCGCCCCGACGTTCGCGCTCCAGTCGACCACCTCCAGTCGCTGGTCCTTCGCCCGGAAGGCCACCTGCTGCGGGGTGGCGACGTGCGTGACGACCAGGCGCAGCCCACCGGGCTTGCCGACCCGGATCCTGAAGGCGTAGCGGCCGCCAGAGCGCACCCCGCGGGTCACGACCTTGCTCACCTTGCCCTTGCGCACGACCTGGAGCCGCAGCTTCTGGCCCGCCACGTACGGCTTCACGCGGCCGCTGAGCTTGACGCGCTGGAAGGAAGCGATGTAGCGCGCCTTCCTCGTGGGCATCCCGCCGGAGACCTTCAGCGACGCGGCGCCCGCCTGGGGCGGCGCGGGCGGGGGGGCCGGCACGGGAACGGGCGGAGCCGGTACGGGGGCGGGCGGCGTCTGGGCGGCGGCGACCGGCGCGCCGAGTGCGAGCAGGGCCAGCAACGTGGAGAAAGCGAGTCTGCGCGGGGTCATGTGGGCCGCAACTATGCCATGGAGGTACGGCGGATCGCCGGGGGCGGCG
Organism: uncultured Thermoleophilaceae bacterium; assembly: GCA_963734165.1. GTDB lineage: Bacteria > Actinomycetota > Thermoleophilia > Solirubrobacterales > Thermoleophilaceae > JACVRW01. Next base: position 262,316 of record CAVTFZ010000002.1, read on the forward strand.
CGGGACGCAGGAGCGCCGGCACCGCGATGCAGGCGGCCACCATCAGCGGTCCCAGCACGGCCGCGACCTCGCCGCCGTCGGCCTGCACGGAGAACGCGATCGCGTTGTTGACGGCGTGCAGGGCGATCGTCGGGAAGATCGAGCCGGTGCGCTCGAAGACCAGGCAGAACATGAAGCCGAGCAGCGCCAGCGGCGGGATGATCAGCAGCCCCTCGGTCGAGCCGTCCCAGTGGATCGAGCCGAACAGCGCGCCGTTCATGCCGGCCGCCACTAGCGTCGGCCAGCGCGTGCGCAAGGCCCGGTAGAAGAAGCCGCGGAAGAAGAACTCCTCCGCCACCGGGGCGACGCAGACGATCATGAAGCCCGCCGCGGCGAGCCCGAAGCCGCCGTCGCCGGCGCCGAGGTCCTCGGCCACCGTCTGCTCCACGTCGGGCTGGAGGATCGCCCCGTAGACGGCCGCGAACACGTAGAAGCTCACCATCCCGAGCGCGGCCCAGCCGATCGCGGGCCACAGCCGCGTGCGCCGCAGGCCGAAGTGCCACGCCCGTGGGCGGCGCGTGAACGACGCGAACAGGATCGCCGTGCCGATGAAGACGGCGCTCTGCACCAGCGTCGCGACGATCGTGAGCGCGGGGCTGGTGTCGTCGGGGTCGGTCCCGCTGAGCGCCAGCACGAGCCCCGTCGCGACGATCGTGCCGACGAGCCCGACGAGGAAGCCGGCGCCGGCATACCAAGCCGGCCAGCGCGGTGCCGCCCCCTCGGGCAGCTCCGGCGGCATCGGCGGTGGCGGGGGGATGACGTGCTGCATGGGCGTCTCAGAGTAGGGCGGTCAGCCCCGTCAGCGATCGGATGGCCTCGACGCTCGGCGGCGCCTGGGCCCCGGCGCGAGCGATCAGGACGGCCCGCAGGCCGGCCGCGCGGGCGCCCTCGACGTCGTTGACGAGCGAGTCCCCCACGTGCAGCGCCGCGGCGGGCTCGGCGCCCGCGAGCTCCAGCGCGGCGGCGAAGACCGCGGGATCGGGCTTGTCGGCCCCGACCTCGGCCGAGGTCACCACGCCGTCCACCAGCTCGAGCAGGCCCAGCGGGCCGAGCCAGTCGGGCAGCGCGCAATCCCAGTTGCTGGCGATCACCAGGCGCACCCCGGCGGCGCGCAGCGCGCGCAGGGCGGGCGCCGCGTCGGGGTAGGGCTCGAAGGCCAGCGCCGCCAGCAGCGCCTGGCGGGCGGTGGCGTGGTCGAGCCCCGGGAGCGCGAGCGCCTCCAGCAGCACCGCCGCGCAGCGATCGCGCAGATCCTCCAGCGACGCCCGATCGCGACCCTCGAGGTGGTGGGCGAGGTAGTACTCGATCTCCGCCGCGAAGCCGGCCGCCGCGCGCTGCTCGGAGACCTCGAAGCCTCGCTCGGCGAGCAGCGCTCGCAGCCGCGGCGCCGGTGGCCGCAGCTCCACCAGCGTGCCGAGCGCGTCCAGCAGGATCGCGCCGACCACTACGCGATCCAGTGCCAGGTCGCGAACTGCGCGGTGAACAGCCCCAGCCCGAGCGCGGAGACCGCCAGCGCCCGCTCGGTCGCGCGGCGCCGCTCGCAGACGAGCGCGAGCCACATGAAGATCGGAAACAGCACCGCCAGGAAGCGCGGCAGCGACATCAGCGGCTGCGGCGTGACCGGGAACGTCAGCGGCAGCAGCAGCGAGGCGGCCACCCAGGCGCCGTAGGCGAGCGGCAGCCGGCGCAGCACGCCGACGCAGGCCCAGAGCCCGAAGACCAGGAAGCCGAACAGCATCAGGTTGATGGCGCCGATGCGGAACGGGTCGCCGGCGGCGCGGTCGAAGTAGACCGGCGTGCGCGAGCCGGAGAGCAGCTGGCGCGCGCCGTCCCAGGCCGCGACGAAGGCGTCCCAGGCACCGACCAGCGGGAACTTCAGCTCGCGGTACCAGGCGTCCCCCTGACCGGCGATGAAGTTGGCGCCGTCGCCGAAGGCGGCCAGCCAGGCGGCATAGGCGGCGATCCCGGCCGGCACGAGCAGCAGCCAGGCGGCGTCGGCCAGGCGGCGCGGGCGCGACTGCCACCAGAGGATGACCAGCGGCAGCGCCAGCAGCAGGCCGGCGCTGCGGGTGGCGGCGGCCGCGCCGCCGGCGAGGCCGGCGAGCGCCCAGTGCTCGGTGCGCGCGGCGAGGAAGGCGCCGACCGCGCAGAGCAGGAACAGGCTCTCCGAGTAGGGCGTGCCGAACCAGAGCGCCCCGGGGAACACCGCCAGCAGCAGCAGCGTCGGCGCGGCCAGCTCGCGGCCGAGCTCGAGCGACACCAGCCGCGCCAGCAGCGCCAGCGCCGCCAGGAAGGCCGCCAGCGAGACGGCGGAGGCGGCGATCAGGCGCGCCCCGTTCGAGCCGCCGCCGAGCCAGCCGACGGCGTGGACGAGCAGCGGGTAGAGGGGGAAGAAGGCGGCGCGGTAGTCGCTGCCGGCGTAGCCGTCGTCGGCGATGCGCAGATACCAGACGGCGTCCCAGCGCGCGAGCGGCGACAGGACCACGTCGCCGAAGCCGCCGAGCGCCTGCGTCAGGGCGGGCTCGTCGAAGGAGCGCGCGTTGGTCGCGGCCAGGCCGCCGCTCGCAGGACCGAACGAGAGCGCGGCGAAGACGGCCACGAGCAGCACCGCGCCACGGGTCCAGAGCAGCACGCCGAGCGCGGTGCGGAGCGCTTCGGAGCCACGCAGGGCCGCGAGTGCGCGGGGGGTAGCCTCAATCGTCATGCCGGGAGCCGATTCCATCACGATTGCGTCGTACGTCACCGACCACGACGATGAGCTGACGGCGATCGCGATCGCCGTAGCGGCGCTTCGTGGTCGCCGAGCTGGTGGATCGGGCGCTCTCAAAGCGCGGCCAGCGCATCGGCGCGGCGGTGGCCGGCGGCGACCTCTCGCCGGTCGCGACGACGCGGCTGCGGCTCGTGCGGCGGCTGATCTTCGCGGCCATCGTCGTGCGTCGGCATCGGCCTTGCGCTGGCGAGGATCCCGGCGGTCGCGGGCGTCGCCACCGGCCTACTCGCCTCCTCGGCCGTGCTCGGCCTGGTGGTCGGCTTCGCCGCGCGCCAGACGCTCGCCAACGCGATCGCCGGCATCCTGCTGGCGATCACCCAGCCGATCCGGATCGGCGACCTGGTCACCTTCGAGGAGCAGACCGGCGAGGTCGAGGACGTGCAGCTCACCTACACCTACATCCGCCTCGACGACGGCCGGCGCCTGGTCGTGCCCAACGAGCGGCTGGCGCAGAGCTCGATCGCCAACCACACGGTCGTCGACGCGCGCGTGCAGGTGGAGGTGTCGGTCTGGGTCGAGCCCGGACGCCGACCTCGAGCGAGCGCTGGCGCTGATCGCCTCCGACGCCGACGACGTCGAGGCGACCGTGGCCGAGTCCGACAAGGAGGGCGTGCGCCTGAGCGCGACCACCTGGGTCGCCAGCCCGCGCGAGCGCGGGAAGGCGGCCGCGGAGCTGCGCCAGCGCTGGCTGCGGGAGCTCCGTGAGCACGGTCTATCCTCCGTCGAGGCCTCCTGACGGCGCAGCGCCGTCGCCACCCCGAGTCCCCATGACCTACCGGCAGCGAAAGCAGAGGAGGCGCCGGCACGGGCGCGCGCAGCAAGTTCCTGGTCGGCGTCGGCGCCCTGGCGCTCGTTGGCGTGATCGGCGCCCTGTCGGCGGTCGGCTACGTGCTGGCGGTCGCCGCGACGACGCCCGACCTGAGCGAGCTCAAGCCCGACGAGAAGGGCCAGGCGTCGGTGATCTTCGCCGCCGACGGATCGCGGCTCGGCTACGTGCAGTCGGACATCATCCGCAAGGTCGTGCCGTTCCGCGCGATGCCGCCGGTGATGCGCCAGGCCACCGTCGCGATCGAGGACGAGCGCTTCTACGAGCACTCGGGCGTGGACTTCAACGCGATCATCCGCGCCGGCGTGCGCAACCTCGAGTCCGGCAACACCCTCCAGGGCGGCTCGACGATCACCCAGCAGCTGGTGCGCGCCCTCTACATCAAGGATCCGAAGCGCGACTACGCGCGCAAGATCCGCGAGGCCAAGCTCGCCCAGGAGCTCGAGGACGAGCACTCCAAGCGCTGGATCCTGCACCAGTACCTCAACGACATTCCCGTACGGCACGGTCGGCGGGCGCACCGCGCTCGGCGTCGAGGCCGCCGCGGTCACGTTCTTCGACAAGCACGTCAAGGACCTCGACCTCGACGAGGCCGCGCTGCTCGCCGGCCTGCCCCAGGCGCCCTCGCAGTACAACCCGTTCCGCAACCCGACGGCGGCGCTCGAGCGGCGCAACGAGGTGCTGCGACAAGATGGCCGACAACGGCTACATCGCCCAGGCCGAGGCGGACAGGCGGCCTCAGAGCAAGCTCGAGCTCAAGCACGGCACCCGCTACACCACCCGCCGCGAGCCGTACTTCTTCGACTTCGTGCAGGAGGAGCTGATCGAGAAGTACGGCGTCGGCGTCGTCCGCCGCGGCGGCCTGCGCATCCACACGACGATCGACCCCAAGCTCCAGGAGGCGGCGCGCCAGGCGATCGCCGGCCAGCTCTACGACCCCGGCGACCCCTCCTCGGCGGTCGTCTCGATCGACCCCGCCAACGGCTACATCCGCGCGATGGCCTCCAGCGGCACCTACAAGGACCGCACCTTCAACCTCGCCGCGCAGGGCCACCGCCAGCCGGGCTCGTCGTTCAAGACGATGGTGCTGACCGCGGCGGTGCGCAAGGGCGTCGACCCCGACAGCACCACGCTACGTCTCCAAGCCGCTCAAGCTCGACACGCCCGACTACGGCCACTGGTCGGTCAAGACCTACGCCAACACCTACGGCGGCTCGATGAGCCTGACGCGCGCAACGCTGTCCTCCGACAACACCGTCTACGCGCAGCTGATCCTCGACATCGGCCCGAAGGCGGTCTGCCAGACCGCCAAGGACATGGGCATCACGACCAAGCTCGACTGCTACCCGGCCGAGGGCCTCGGCGGCCTGCGGCTCGGCGTCTCGCCGCTGGAGATGGCCGACGCGTACGCGACGCTCGCCTCGGGCGGCATGCGCAACAAGCCGAAGGCGATCGCGCAAGGTGGTCTTCCCCGACGGCAAGTCCGAGGACCTCGGCAAGCCCGAGCGCAAGCGGGTGTTCTCCGACGGCGTCGCCTACGAGGTCACGAAGGTGCTGGAGCAGAACGTGCAGGCCGGCACCGGCACCGCGGCGAACATCGGCTGCCCCGCCGCCGGCAAGACCGGCACCACCGACAACTTCAACGACGCCTGGTTCGTGGGCTACACGCCCGCACCTGGCGACGTCGGTCTGGGTCGGCTACCCGAACGCGCTGGTCTCGATGAGCGCCACGCGCATCGGCGCGGTGGCGGGCGGCACCTGGCCGGCGCGGATCTGGCACGACTACATGAACGTCGCCAAGGGCGACGACTGCGACTCGTTCCCGCAGCCGACCGAGCCGGTCCAGTTCCAGCCCTTCTTCGGCAAGTACTCGCGCACCGGCGCCAGCGGCACGGGCAGCTACGACGACGGCACCGGCAGCACCTCGGCCGGCGGCGACGACTACACCGGCTACGACCCGCGCGTGTACGAGTCCCCGCCGCAGGAGCAGCCGCAGGTCGCAGCAGCCCGAGCCGGACGCCGCAGCAGGCGCCGGACACCGGCACGCCCCAGGGCGGGGCCGGCGGCTGCCCGGCCAGTAGGCCGGCGAGCCACGCCGCGGCGCGGCGCCACTGTCCGGCAACGGCCGTGCAGGCGTAACACTGTGGCGGTGGCCGAGCTCGACCTGATCCGTGCCATCGAGGCCGCGCTGCGCGCGCCCGGCCGGCACGTCGTGCGCCCGCCGGGCGACGACGCCGCGGTCGTGCGCGCCCGCCCGCTTCGCGGTGACCTCGATCGACACGGTCGTCGACGGCGTGCACTTCGAGCTCGCCACCCACAGCCCGGCCGACGTGGGCTGGAAGGCGCTGGCCACGGCGCTGTCCGACCTCGCCGCGATGGGCGCCGACGCCGGCGAGGCCTACGTCGCGCTCGTGCTGCCGCCGAGCTTCGACGGGGCGCTGGAGCTGGTCGAGGGCATGGAGGAGCTCGCGCGGCCGTGCGGCGTGACGATCGCCGGCGGGGACGTGGTGCAGGGGCCGACCCTGAGCGTGACCGTCACGGTCGTGCGGCTGGGCCGACGACGACGCGCGGCTCGTCGGGCGCGACGGGGCGCGACCTGGCGACCTGGTGGCCGTGACCGGCGAGCTCGGAGGCTCGGAGGCCGGCCGGCTGCTGCTCGCCCGCGGCGGTGGGCGCGACGATCCGCTGGCGCGCCGCCACCTGCGTCCCGAGCCGCGACTGCGCGCGGGGGCGGCCTTGGCGGCCGCGGGCGCCAGCGCGATGATCGACGTCAGCGACGGGCTCGCCACCGACGCGCGCCACCTCGCCGAGCGCAGCGGCGTGGAGCTGCGCCTGCGGCTGGCGGACGTGCCCGTCGCGGCGGGCGATCGAAGCGGTCGCCGACGGACCCGCCACGCCTTCGCCGTCGGTGGCGGCGACGACTACGAGCTGCTGGTCGCGGTGCCGGCGCAGCGGCGCGAGCAGGCCCAGCGGGCCGCGCCGCTGACCTGGCTCGGCGAGGTCGGGGTTGGGGGCGGCCTCGTCCTCGAGGGTCCAGACGGTCAGCCGGTGCGCGGGCTGACCGGCTACGAGCACCCCTGACCGCCCGCTCGGATCGGCTCGACGCGTCAGCGTCGCAACGCGGACTGCGTGCCGCCAAGCGACCCCGGGCCGGCGAGCCCGCCCGGCCCGTAGACACGTGGACGGTCCTGCTCGGCCGGATGCTCGGGCTCCGGCTGCGCGCTGCGCGCGATCTGCAGCGCGGCCAGGCCGGCGCCCAGCAGCGTGCTCGCCACCAGCGAGCCCGCGAGGCTGACGTGGTGCCCGGTCACCAGCAGCAGCAGGTACCAGGCGCCGCCGAGCGGGTCGAGGTCGAGCGCGAACAGGTAGTAGATCGTCACCAGCAGCAATGGCACGGCGCCGGCCGCGACCAGCGTCAGCCGCCAGCGTCGGGCGGGAGGCGGATCGGTCAGGCAGGCGAGCAGCCATAGATGCACCGCCGGCACGGCGAGCAGCGCGGCGTAGGGGTTCAGCAGCCAGAGCAGCACGGCCGCAACGCTGACCACGAGCATCAGCGCCACCGCGGCGCCGGGCGCGGAGGGGTCGCGCAGCGTCTGGTCCGGCCACACCGCCAGCCGTCTGGCGGCAAGCCAGGCCAGCGCCATCGTGAGCGCCACGCCGCCGAGCACAGCGAGCGCGCCACCGTCCAGCGCCAGCACGACCGGGGGCACGGGCGCCGGCGGCGGCACCAGCGTCGCGCCGACCGCCGCCAGCAGCTCGGCCAGCGCGAGCCCGGCCACGAACGGCGCGGCCTGTGCGGCGACCCAGCGCAGCCAGGGCGTCACGGCGAGCTGCCTGCGCCGGGCGCGGGCGAACGCGTCGATCGACGCCGCCAGCACCGGCAGCAGCAGCGTGCCGGCGAGCAGTTGCAGCACCCACCCGGGCAGCACCTGGCTGACCACCGTGACGTAGCTGTCCGGACCATGGCGCGGCGGTGTCCGCGCTTGGTCGAGGGCCGTCAGCGTCCGCAGCGTCGCGCGCCCGAGGCCGCCGAGCCGCTGCTCGTCGATCTCGTCCGGCCGGCCCGGAGCGTCCGGCGGCAGCGCGCCGCTGCCGGAGACGTGCACCGCCTCGTAGCCCTCCTCCAGCAGCACGCCCTGCGCGCCGATCCCGAGCGGGAACGAGAGCCGCGCGAGCTGGCCGAGCATGCCGGTGCCACCGACCGCGAGGTCCAGCTCCAGCCGGATCGAGTCCGCGACCGTCCGCTGCAAGCCGATGCCCGCTCGCCGCGAGTCGTTCGACCACGCCTGCAGCAACGGCCCGGCGGCGTCGCGCGCGCCGAGGTCGGAGATCACGAGCACGCCGTCGACCAGCCCAGGCGGGGCCAGCGAGTCGACCAGCCGCCGCGTGCCGACCTCTCCCAGCGTCGAGCCGTCGACCGACGCCAGCACGAGCGTCTTGCGCGAGGGGCGCCCCTCGAACACGCGCGCCAGCTCCAGCAGCGCGGCCGTGTCGGAGGCGCTGCCGGTGGCGTCGGGCACCCGGAAGGCGTCGCGTGCGGCGACCACGACCAGCTGGCGGCGCGACGCCCCGGCCCGCCGGCCGACCACGTTGACCAGGGAGCGATCGGCGTGGGAGAAGCGCTCCTGCTTGACGGCGAAGCCGCTGCGCGCAAGGCGCTCGGCGACGTCCGCCGCCGCCATGCGATCGCCGGCCGTGCCCGGCCGGCGATCGGGAGCGCGCTGCACGAGGTCGACCGCCCCCTGGCGCGCGAGTCGCCCATCGAAGAGCACGTCCGCGGCCAGTCCCTGCGGCAACGGACGCGGGCGACTCTGCAGCGAGAACATCGTCAGCACGACGGCCAGCACCGCCGGAACGAACGCCGCCCGGTAGATCCGCGGCTCGATCATCTGGGCTCAACCTACAATTGTCACGGTGGCGGCCACGCCCCCCCGCATCCTGCTGGTGGACGACGAGCTGTCGGTCCAGAAGCTGCTGACCTATCCGCTGCGCAAGGAGGGGTACGACGTGATTCCGGCGATGGACGGCCGGGAGGCGCTCGAGCGGCTGGGCGAGGACGACTTCGACCTCGTCGTGCTGGACGTGATGCTGCCGCACGTGGACGGTTTCGCCGTCTGCCGCCAGATCCGCTCGCGCAGCACGGTGCCGATCATCATGCTGACCGCGAAGACGGAGGAGATCGACAAGGTGCTCGGGCTCGAGCTCGGCGCCGACGACTACATCACCAAGCCGTTCTCGGTGCGCGAGTTCCGCAGCCGGGTCAAGGCCGTGCTGCGCCGCGCCGCGCTGGCGCCGCCAGAGGAGCGCTTCGAGGAGCCGATCGTCCAGGACGGCCTCTCGATCGACTTCGAGCGGCGCCAGGTGGACGTGCGCGAGCAGCCGGTCAGGCTGACCTACGTCGAGTTCGAGATCCTCGCCGCGCTGGCGCGCGCGCCGGGGCGCGTGTTCACGCGCACGATGCTGCTGGAGCGCGTCTGGGGCGACGCCGCCTACCGCGATCCGCGCACCATCGACGTGCACATCCGCCATCTGCGCGAGAAGCTCGAGCACGAGCCCAAGCAGCCGGAGCTGATCCTCACCGTGCGAGGGGTGGGGTACCGCTTCCGCGACGCATGAGCACGCGCCCACGGCTGCGGTCGCTGCGCAACAAGCTGGCGCTGCTGTTCTTCGCGATCACCGCGACCGCGTTCGCCGCGATCTTCTTCTACGTCGTGCCGCAGCTGGAGTCGAAGCTGCGCGAGCGCACCCTCGACGACCTCGCGCGGCAGGCCGCCGAGGTCGAGCCGCAGCTGCAGCGGGGCCTGCGCGGCGACGTGCGCGCCGGCGCGATCGTGCGGCTCGTGCGCGCGGTCTCGGACTCCACCGACGCGCGCGTCACGCTCTTCAACACCAGCCGCTCGCTCACCGGACCCCAGACCGGCGGGCAGGATCTGCGCTTCGGCATCCGCACCGACTCCAGCGAGCAGCGCGCCTACCCGCGCAACGACGCGCTGGCGCGCAAGGCCGTCCGCACGCGCCAGGCCCAGCGCGGCCTGGGGACCTTCCAGGACGAGCAGTTCGTGCAGGTGGCCCAGCCCCTGCCCGAGAGCACGCGCGACCAGCTGCCGCGCATCGCCCTCTACTCGCGCGACCTGGAGACGGTCACCGAGGCCGTCGTCTTCACCCGCGAGCGCGTGCTGATCGCGACCGGCGCCGCGCTGCTGCTGGCGCTCGTCGGCAGCTACCTCGTGGCCCGGGCGCTGGCCCGGCGCGTGCGGCGGCTGGAGCTCGCGGCGGCCGAGGTGGCGCGCGGGCACTTCATCGAGCCGCTGCCGGTGGACTCCGAGGACGAGCTCGGTCAGCTGACGCGCACCTTCAACGAGATGCAGGAGCGGCTGCGGGAGCTGGACGTCGCGCGCAAGGCCTTCATCGCGACCGCGTCCCACGAGCTGCGCACGCCGATCTTCTCGCTCGCGGGCTTCGTCGAGCTGCTGCGCGACGAGGACCTCGACGAGGAGACCCGCCGCGACTTCATCGAGACGATGAACGAGCAGGTGGCGCGACTGCAGAAGCTGTCGGTGGACCTGCTCGACCTGTCCCGCCTCGACGCCGGCTCGCTGCAGCTGCACACCGAGGCGGTCGACCTGTCGGAGCTCGCGCGCTCGGTCGTGGGGGAGTTCGGCCCCGCGCTCGCCGATCACGGCACGGAGCTCGAGGTGCGATCTCCCCGGGAACGGGGTAGAGGCACGCTGTGACCGCGAACGCGTGGTCCAGATCATGCGCATCCTGCTCGACAACGCCCTGCGCCACACCCCCGACGGCACCCCGGTGACCGTGCGCGCCGACCATCGCAACGGGTCCGCCGAGCTGACCGTGGCCGACGGCGGTCCGGGGATGCCCGCGGCCGTCCAGTCCAAGGCGTTCGAGCGCTTCTACACCGGCGACGCCACGCGCGGCGCCGGCCTGGGGCTCGCGATCGCGCGCGAGCTGGCCGAGCGGATGCGCGGCGAGCTGCGGGTGACATCCGAGCCGGGCGGGACGGCGTTCACCCTGGAGCTCCCACGCGACTCGAACGGCGCCCCCCGATGAGGCGGCTCGCGCTGGCACTGGCCGCCTGCGCGGCCCTCGTCGCGACGGGCTGCAGCGGAGACGACGACCAGGCCCGCGGCCCGACCAAGGTGACCACCACGCGCGTCCAGGTGGTGGAGCGGATCGGCCGCGACGGTGGCTTCCATCCCGAGGAGATCTACCGGCGGCTGTCGCCGGGCGTGGTGACGGTGTTGTCGCTGTTCGACGGCGGCTCGGCGGCGCTCGACGGCGGCGGCGAGGGCGGCCAGGGCTCCGGCTTCGTGCTCGACGGTGACGGCTCGATCGCGACCAACGCCCACGTCGTGCTCGAGGGCGGCGGTGGCGACGGCAGGCGCGCGGATCAGGTGTTCGTCGAGTTCGCCGACGGCAACCGGGTGTCGGCCGAGATCGTCGGCGTGGACCCGAACGCCGACGTCGCGCTGCTGAAGATCGACCCGCGCGGGCTCTCGCTGACGCCGTTGGCGCTCGGTCACTCCGCGCACATCGACGTGGGCGAGCCGGTGGCGGCGATCGGCAGCCCGTTCGGGGAGCGCCAGTCGCTGTCGGTGGGCGTGGTGTCCGCCATCGACCGCACGATCGAGTCGTTGACCAAGTTCGAGATCGGCGACGCGATCCAGACCGACGCCGCCATCAACCCGGGCAACTCCGGCGGCCCGCTGCTGGGCGCTCGCGGCCGCGTGCTCGGCATCAACGCGCAGATCAAGACGCGGTCGGGCGGTGGCGAGGGCGTCGGCTTCGCGATCCCCGTCGACGCGGTGCGCCGCTCGCTACGCGAGTTGCGGGGCGGCGGCAGCGTGAGCTACGGCTATCTGGGCGTCACGACCTTCACGCTCTGGCCCCAGCTGGCCAAGCGCCTCGACATCCCGGACAGCGAGGGCGCGCTGATCCAGAGGATCGAGGACGACAGTCCGGCCGCCGACGCCGGGCTGCGCGACAGCGACGACACGATCGCCTTCCAGGGCCAGGCCGACATCCCCGTCGGGGGCGACGTGATCGTGTCCGTGGACGGGCGGCGCCTGACCCGCGAACACGATCTGGCAGACCTCGTCGGCGCCAGAGGAGCCGGGGAGACGGTCCGCCTCGAGCTGCTGCGCGACGGCAAGCGCCGAACCGTCACGGTCGAGCTCGGCGAGCGCACGTCGAGATAAGCCCGGTTCTGGGTAGGGTGCAGACGTGGTGGAGGCCCAAGGGGCGACCGAGCAGGACAGCCGGGACGTTTCGCTGACGATCCCCGCGCGGCCGGATTACCTCGTGCTCGCGCGGCTGGCGCTGGCGGCGGTCTGTCGGCTGACGTCGCTCTCGCCCGAGGAGGTCGCCGACCTCAAGCTCGCGATCACCGAGGCGGCCAACGACTTCGTCGACGACGGCCGGCCGGCCGAGGACGAGGGGCGCGTCAACTTCGCCTTCCGACTCAGCGGCGAGCGGCTGCTGATGGAGCTCGACGGGCCGCCCAGCGGGGTCTCGTCGGTCGAGCGCGAGCTCAGCCGCGCGATCATCGACGCGACCGTCGACGAGTGCACCTTCGACGGCGGTCGCACCCGGCTCGTGAAGCACCTGGGCGAGCCTGGTTAGGCTCCGACCCGTGCTGCAGCCGGTCCCCGTCGGACACAAGAGCCTGGCCGACTACACCCACCTGGTCGGACGGCCGCTGATCGAGGAGATCCGGGAGCTGGTGGAGGACCTCCGGGGCCTGCGCGTCCTGCACCTCTCCGCGACGGCCTTCGGCGGCGGCGTGGCGGAGATCCTCTACACGCTGATCCCGCTCATGAACGACGTCGGCATCGAAGCCGAGTGGCAGGTCATGCTCGGGCGCGAGGAGTTCTACAACGTCACCAAGCGCCTGCACAACGCGCTGCAGGGCAACCCCGACTCGCTCTCCGACGAGGAGTGGGAGATCTTCGCCCGCTACCAGGAGCTGAACGCCGCCGAGGTCGAGGGCGACTGGGACGTGATCATCGCCCACGATCCCCAGCCGGCGGGCATCCGCGCGCACGCGGCCGAGCGCGCCAGCAGCTGGATCTGGCGCTGCCACATCGACCTCTCGGCACCGAACCCGAGCGCGATCGAGCGGCTCGTGCCGCACGTCCGCGACTACGACGCCTCGGTCTTCCACCTGCGGCAGTACGTGCCGCAGGGGCTCGACGGCCACGTCGTGCACATTTGCCCGCCCGCCATCGATCCGCTGTCGCCGAAGAACATGGCGCTCTCGCCCGAGGACGCGGCGTACGTCTGCGACCAGTTCGGCATCGACGTCGACCGGCCTTTGCTGTGCCAGGTCTCGCGCTTCGATCCCTGGAAGGACCCGATGGGGGTGATCGACGCCTACCGCACGGTGGCCGCCGAGCTGCCGGAGGTCCAGCTCGCGCTGGTCGGCTCGATGGCCACCGACGATCCCGAGGGCTGGGAGTTCTTCAACTCGACGATGGCCTATGCGGACGGCGACCCCGACGTGCACATCCTCAACAACCTCAACAACGTCGGTGCGATCGAGGTCAACGCCTTCCAGTCCCAGGCCGACGTGATGATCCAGAAGTCCACCCGCGAGGGCTTCGGCCTGACGGTCTCCGAGGCGCTCTGGAAGGGCCGCCCGTTCATCGGCGGCGACGTGGGGGGCATCCCGCTGCAGGTTGAGGACGGCGAGACCGGGTACCTGGTGTCGTCCCCCCAGCAGTGCGCCGAGCGTTCGCTGCAGATCCTGCGCGAGCCCGATCTCGGCAAGCGCCTGGGGCGCTCGGGCAAGGAGCACGTGCGCACGCACTTTCTCACTCCCCGACTACTCCGCGACTGGCTGAATATCTTCAAAGAGCACCGATGAACGCCGACCTTCCCCTCGTCCTCGTCTCGAATCGTGGCCCGGCCACGTTCGAGGGCGGCGAGGCGAAGCGCGGCGGCGGCGGCCTGGTGACCGCCCTCACCGGTCTGGTGCACCACCGCGACGCCGTCTGGGTCGCCTCGGCGATGACCGACGAGGACATCGAGGCCAGCAAGGAGCACGACGGCCACAGCTTCCCCGTCGAGCTCGAGGGCGTGGAGCTACCGCGTGCGCCTGGTCGCCAGCGACGGCGAGGCCTACGACCGCTTCTACAACGTCGTGGCGAACCCGATGCTGTGGTTCATCCAGCACTACCTCTGGGACCTCTCCAACGCGCCCGACATCAGACAGGCCGAGGTGGATGCCTACGAACAGGGCTACTGCGTGGTCAACAAGGACCTCGCGGACGCCGTCCTGGACGAGCTCGAGGGCGAGGAGAGCGCGGTCGTGATGCTGCACGACTACCACCTCTACCTGGCGCCGAAGTTCATCCGCCGCCAGCGTCCGGACCTGTTCCTGCACCACTTCGTCCACATCCCCTGGACCCAGCCCGACGCCTGGCGCGTGCTGCCCTCGGACATCCGCGAGGACCTCTACGAGGGCATCCTCTCCAACGACATCATCGCCTTCCACACGCGCTCCTACCGGCGCAACTTCCTGCTCTGCTGCCGCGAGCTGTTCGACCTCGAGGTCGACGAGGAAGCGGGGGTCGTGCACTTCGAGGGGCGCGACGTGTGGGTGCGCTCCTACCCGCTGCCGATCTCTGCCGAGACCTTCCACCGCACCGCCCAGCGGCCGGCGGTGCACGAGTACGAGCGCGAGATCCTGCGCCGCCGGCGCGAGCACCTGATCCTGCGGGTGGACCGCGCCGACCTGTCCAAGAACGTGCTGCGCGGCTTCACGGCCTTCGACCTCTTCCTCGAGCAGCATCCGGAGTTCAAGGAGCAGGTGACGTTCATCGCCCACCTGATCCCCTCGCGCCAGGACGTGCCCGAATACGCGGAGTACCTCGAGCGCATCGAGGCGCTGGTGGCAGTGGTCAACCATCGCCACGGCACGACCGACTGGATGCCGATCGAGCTGCGCCTGCGCGAGAACCTCGAGGAGGCGATCGCGGCCTACAAGCACTACGACCTGCTGATGGTCAACGCGATGTTCGACGGCATGAACCTGATCGCCAAGGAGGGGCCGCTCGTCAACGAGCGCAACGGCGTCTCGCTGCTGAGCGAGAACACCGGCGCCCACGAGGAGCTGGCCGAGTTCGCGCTGTCGGTTAACCCCTTCGACGTGCAGGAGCAGGCCGACGCGATCCACCGGGCGCTGACGATGGGTGCCGAGGAGCGCAGCTGGCGGGCGCAGGGGCTGAAGCGGATCGTGACCGCCCGCGATCCGGGCGACTGGGTCGACGACCAGCTGGCCGACATCGAGGCCAAGCGCGCCGGCCGCACGCCGGTGGCTTGAGTGTGGGCCGTCTAACTCTCGGTATGCGCGAGTAATCCGGCCCGCACTCGCCGGTGACGGAGCGACATCGCTCGTCACGGCCCCGGGTCGGGCGTGAACTCACCGGCGGAGGGCTGCGTTCCGCTCTGCTTCCGCACGGGCGGCGGCGCCGGGACGGCCTCCCGCGGCGCGCCAGCCGCGGCGCGAGGGACCCATCCGCTCACGCGCCCTCTCTGCCCGTCTTTCTCCCCATCGCCGAGCACGCTGCCGATCGCCCTTCGGCGCTTGCGGCTTCGCCGATCCGTCGCTCCGCGCAGCACCCTCGGCGTCCGCGACCCGCCGCGAGCGTGCGCCGCCGGCCAGCGCCTCGCAGCCTCCGCGTCGCGCCTAGGCGGCAGCGGCGCGACCGGTCGCCGCGGATGGCCGCTCGCAAGCGCCGTGGCACCCAGCGCCAAGGCCGCGCACATGGCCGCCAACCGCCCCACGTTGCCCCAGCGCACGCGGCGCAACAGCCCCGGCGTGGTGGCTGTCCCAATTCGCTCCACATCTGACTAAGCGCAGCCGCGGCCGGACTCGCCCCCGTCTGCGGCGGCCCATCGTTGCTATCGTGCCCCGCCGATGTCGGGTACCTACGACCTCATGCTGCTCCTCGACCCGAACGCGCCGGACGAACGGCGCGAGGCCGCCGTGGCCGAGGCGCAGTCGCTGATCGGCGACGGCGGCGAGCTGATCGGTGAGCACGACTGGGGCACGCGCCGGATGGCGTACGAGATCGATCACCGCCCGGACGCCGAGTACCGGCTCTACCAGTTCCGTGGCGAGCCCGAGCTGCTGGAGCGCATCAACCAGCGCCTGCGGATCCTCGACGCGGTGATCCGCTTCCGGATCATCAAGTTCAAGG
Source organism: uncultured Thermoleophilaceae bacterium (assembly GCA_963734165.1). GTDB lineage: Bacteria > Actinomycetota > Thermoleophilia > Solirubrobacterales > Thermoleophilaceae > JACVRW01. The sequence continues at coordinate 278,172 of CAVTFZ010000002.1, forward strand.
AGGGGCAGCCCACGCCGCCCCCGCCCGAGCAGCAGCAGCCGCGCCGCCGCGACGACCGCGAGCCGCAGGACACCAGGGTCGCCGCTCGCGCCGCCGCGGACGCACCGCCGAGCGACTGAACGTAACGCCGGCGCGAAAACTCGCGCACATTCGAGCAACTTCTGCAGCTTCCCGCGCATAGCGTCGAGTCGCGTTCGTACACTCGACCGACAGCTTTTTTCGAGCCGTCATCGAGAGACGGAAAGGGAGCAAGCCACATGGCAGCAACCAACATCAACAGGGTCGTGCTCACGGGCAACCTGACTCGCGACCCCGAGCTACGCACCCTCCCCAGCGGCATGTCCGTGTGCAGCCTGCGCGTCGCCTGCAACACGCGCCGCAAGGACGGCGCGTCCGGCGAGTGGGTCGACAAGCCGAACTACTTCGACGTCACGGTCTGGGGCGCGCAGGGCGAGAACTGCGCCAATTACCTCAGCAAGGGCCGGCCGGTGGCCGTCGACGGACGGCTCGAATGGCGCGAGTGGGACGACCAGAACGGCAACAAGCGCCAGGCAATAGATATCATTGCCGATTCCGTCCAGTTCCTCGGCTCCCGCGAGGGTGGCGAGAACGGCGGCCGGTTCACGCCACAGAGCGACGTGCCGGCCGACACCGGGGACTTCCAGCAGGCGCCCGTGGGCGCCGGGAGCTCGGCGGCGGACGACGACATTCCGTTCTGATCCCGACGTAGAAGGTACGCAGGAGCACAGAGGTGGCCAAGCAGCGAGGTGGAACGCAGACCCGTGACCGGAAACGGCGCGGGAAGGGCCCGGTCGGAGGCGGCCGGCGCAAGCCGTGCCCGTTCTGCCGGGACAAGGTCGACATCGTCGACTACAAGGACCTCGCCTCGCTGCGCCGGGCGATCAGCGACAAGGGCAAGATCCGCTCGTCGCGCGTGACCGGCGCCTGCCGACGCCACCAGTCCCAGCTCGCGACCGCCGTCAAGCGGGCACGCGAGCTCGGCCTCCTGCCCTATGTAGGGGAACGGTAAGGACGGAACCATGGCCCAGGCGATCCTGCTCAAGGACGTCGAGCAGCTCGGCGAGCGCGGAGACGTGATCGACGTCTCGCCCGGCTACCTGCGCAACTACCTGGCGCCGCGCGACCTCGCCACGCCCGCTACCGCGGGGGCGATCGCGGAGGCCCAGCGCCGCCGCGAGGCCGCCGAGCGTGCCGTCGCACAGGCGGCGGCCAAGGCGGAGGAGACGGCGGAGCTGCTGCGTAGAACGGTGCTCACGATCTCGCATCAGGCGGGTGACGACGGGCGCCTGTTCGGCTCGGTCACCGCACAGGAGATCGCCGACGCCATTCGCCAGGCGCGCAGCGTGAAGCTCGACAAGCGCCGCATCCTGCTCGAGGAGCCGATCAGAACCACGGGCACGCACATGGTCACCGTCGAAGTCTCGGACGGCGTGACGGCTGAGATCAAGACGATCGTCACGCCGCAGGCCTAGTCAGAGCTCACAGCCGTGGCCGTCACCGTCCCGCCTGAGGCGGCCGGGAACGTCCCTCCTCACAACGAGGAAGCCGAGGCCTCGGTCCTCGGCGCGATCCTGCTGACCGAGCAGGCGCTCGACGGCGTGCTGCTCGAGGCCGGTCTCAAGGCCGACGACTTCTACCGGCCCCGCCACGGCCTGATCTTCCGGGCGATGATCCGCCTCAAGGAGAAGGCCGAGCCCGAGGCGGTCGACGTGGTCACCGTCTGCGACGAGCTGCGCCGCGGCGGCGAGCTCGAGCAGGCCGGCGGCGACAGCTACGTGCACTCGCTGCCAACGATCGCGCCCGCGCCCGGCGCCTACCTCCACCACGCGCGCATCGTCAAGGAGCACGCGCTGCTGCGGCGCATCCTCAACACCTCGCGCGAGATCCAGCAGGAGGTGCTCGGCAGCAGCGGCGAGGCGCGCGAGCTGATCGAGCGCTTCGAGGCCACCCTCTTTCGCATCGGCCACGAGGACGGCCGCGGCGAGATGCGCTCGATCGAGGACGTCCTGCACGAGGAGATCGACAAGCTCGAGGAGCTCTCCCGCACCGACGTCGGCCTGACCGGCACCCCCTCCGGCTTCAGCGACCTCGACGACCTCACCGGCGGCTTCCAGCCGGGCAACCTGGTCGTGCTGGCGGCACGACCGTCGATGGGCAAGTGCCTGAGCGGATCGGCGCTCGTCTATGACCCGGTGACCGGCGCGCGCAGGTCGATGCTGGACACCGTGCGCGCCGTCGAGCGGGGCGACGACGTCTGGGTCGCCGCACTGGGCAACGACCTGCGCTTGCGCCCGGCGCACGTGTCCGCTGCCATGAGAAACGGCGCGAGGCCGCTGTACCGACTGACCACGAAGCTCGGCCGCCGGATCGAAGCGACCGCGAACCACCCGATGTTCACGCTCGCTGGATGGCGTCCTCTTCAGGAGCTCGCCCCCGGCGATCGCATCGCCGTACCCCGGCTGTTGCCGCGCAGGCAGCCACAGCAATCGCTGCCAGACCATGAGCTAGTGCTGATGGCGGCACTGATCGCCGATGGAAATCTCACTCAGCGCACCCCCCGCTTCTGCTTTGGCGAAGGGTCTCCGGTGCTGGCAGAAGTCGAGCAGGCAGCGGCCGCCATGGGGCTGCGCGTCCATGTCGCAGGAGGCGGCGAGCATGGAACCGCCGACATCAGCGCCGGACGAGGCTCAGGGCCGAACCCACTGACCGCATTGCTCAAGCAGCATGGGCTCTGGGGTAAGCGCTCCGAGCACAAGTTCGTGCCAGACGCGATCTTCGGCCTCGACGACCTCCGCATAGCGCGCTTTCTCTCGGTCCTCTTCGCGTGCGACGGGTACGTGCACGTCACCGAGCGCCTGCGACACGCCGGCTATACGACGATCAGCGAACAGCTCGCACGCGATGTCCAGCATCTGCTGCTCCGCTTGGGCGTCGTGGGCACGATCCGCACGTTGAAGCGGTCCGTGTACGAAGGAACGGGCAAGGTCGCTCGTGAAGTGCGGATCACTGGCCAAGACAGCCTGCTGGCCTTCTGCGAGCAGATCCGCATACCTGGGAAGGAAGCGAACGAAGACCGCCTGGTCGCGAGCCTCTCGGGACTCAGACCGAAGACCAACGTGGACACCGTACCCGCACCGGTCTGGGTCGACATCAAGCAGGCGCTGGGCGATCTCCCGCTGCGGGCGCTCAGCGAGGCGACGGGGCGAGCCCCCGGGCACAACTGGCACGTGGGCACCCGGGGACTCTCCAGAGGTCGCCTCGGCGAGATCGCCGACTGGCTAAAGGAACCGCGTCTGACTGCTCTGGCCAGCTCGGACATCTGGTGGGACGAGATCGCGTCGATCGAGTTCGCGGGTGAGGATGAGACCTTCGACCTGACGGTGCCAGAGTTGCACAACTTCGTAGCCGACGACATCGTCGTTCACAACAGCACCCTCGCCACCAACATCGCGGAGAACGCGGCCATCGACCACGGGCGACCGGTGGCGCTGTTCTCGCTCGAGATGTCCGAGACCGAACTGGCGCACCGCTTCATCGCCTCGCAAGCGCAAGTGTCCAGTGACGAATTACGTAAAGGACGAGTCAAGACTGATCGCTGGCCAAAGGTGCTAAAGGCGGTTGAGAAACTCGCCAGATCTCCGATATTCATCGATGACTCGAGCGACATTGGCGTCCTCGAGTTACGAGCCAAAGCTCGCCGACTGCACATGCGTCACGGACTCGGAATGATCATCGTGGATTATTTGCAACTCATACGGCCTGACACTCGATCTGATAGCCGTGTTGAACAAGTCGGTCAGATCAGCCGCGGACTGAAGATCCTCGCCCGAGAGTTGCGGGTGCCCGTGATAGCGGTCTCGCAGCTCTCGCGTGCCGTGGAGTCGCGTAATCCACCATTGCCGATGCTCTCCGACCTGCGTGAGTCGGGCCAGGTAGAGCAGGACGCCGATGTAGTCATGTTCGTTTACCGCGACGAGTACTACAACAAGGAGTCCGACCGGCCTGGAGAGGCAGACATCATCATCGCCAAGCATCGCAACGGCCCGATTGACCAGCTCTCCCTTGTATTCCAACCACGCTTTCCAAGGTTCAGGAGCATTTATCGAGAGCCAATGGGCAGTGGCGGCCTACCGGCTGGCGAACGGCGCTCGCTGCCCTCGGGTAACAGCGGCTTACCGCCTGGCAGTGAGCACGAGGGAGAGGACTTCTAATGCTTCCCCCTATTGCAAATCAACGCAGAGAAGACCCCCAAGCCCTCAAACGCCTTTGTCCCCTCGGTAAATGCGACGGTGGGGGTTGGCTGGACGAACAAGACTCGAATGCCGCGCGGCCCTGCGAATGCCGCGATCAGCTCATCCGACAAGCAAGCACAGCAGGCATCGGCGTAGGCATTGGCCGGCGCTTTCTCGAAGTCTCGTTCGAGCGCAAGCCAATCGTCTCGCTCGACCCAAAAATCGTGCGAGAAGTACGCAAGTACACCAATTCAATCGAGCAAAAACTCGACGTGGGACAAGGCCTCTGGTTCGACGGCCCCGTGGGCACCGGCAAGACCTCGCTCGCGATCCTCGTTGCCAAGGCAGCGCGCGATGCCGGCCGCTCGTACGCTGTCTATCCCGTTCCGCGACTACTCGCCGAAATCAAGCGCACGTATGACCGCGACTCGACCGAGGGTTATATGCAGGTGTTCCAGCGCCTCTGCTCTGTCGACCTACTCGTGCTCGACGACCTAGGCGCAGAGAAACAGACCGAGTGGGTGCTGGAGCAGCTCTACTCGATCGTCAATGAGCGTTGGCAGGACGAACGAGCGATCTTAGTGACCACCAACGTTCCGGACGGTGATCCCGAGACACCTCTGAAGACGCTGTGCGAAGAGGCATCGTTGCTCAAGCGCATGCGGGAGTCGGGCTCATTCGATCGCCTGCCGCAACTCGTAGAGCGACTTGAGGCGTCGATCGGCCGGCTCGAGCATCTGGAGTTGGCTAACACGATGGATCCGATCAGCCGACTACGCCAGCAAGTGGGCTCGCGCACGGTCTCGCGGCTGGTGGAGATGTGTGATGACCCGATCCCGATCATGGGCGACGACCTGCGCATGTCGGCGCACGGCGCGTAGGCGGCGCGCCGCCCTACACTCGACCTCCCATGCCAGGACTCGTGATCGTGGGCGCCCAGTGGGGCGACGAAGGAAAGGGGAAGGTGGTGGACCTGCTCGCCGAGCAGGCCGACCTCGTGATCCGCTTCCAGGGCGGCAACAACGCCGGCCACACGATCGTGCGTGGCGAGGAGGTGTTCAAGTTCCACCTGATCCCGTCGGGCATCCTCTACCCGGGCAAGCTCTGCGCGATCGGCAACGGCGTGGTGGTCGATCCGAAGGTGATGGCCGAGGAGATCGAGGGGCTGCGGCGCAGATCGATCGACATCTCCGGCCTGCGCATCTCCGCCAACGCGCACCTGATCATGCCGTACCACAAGCTGCTCGACCACGCCGGCGAGGCCAAGCTCGGCAAGCTCCAGATCGGCACCACGCGGCGCGGGATCGGCCCCTGCTACGCGGACAAGGCGGCGCGCCTGGGGATCCGCATGCAGGACCTGCTCGACGAGAAGATCCTGCGCAAGAAGATCTACGCGGCGATGGAGCCCAAGCGGCTGCAGCTGCGCCCGTTCGCCAAGGACCCCGAGCTCGACCTGCACACGATGACCGAGGAGTACCTCAGCTTCGGCCACCGCCTGGAGCCGTACATCGCCGACACGCCGCCGCTGGCCTGGCGCGCACTCGACGACGACAAGCTGGTGGTGTTCGAGGGCGCGCAGGGCACGCTGCTCGACATCGACCACGGCACCTATCCCTTCGTGACCTCGTCCAACCCCGTCGCGGGCTCGGCCTGCGTCGGCGCGGGCGTCGGGCCGAAGGCGATCGACGAGGTCTGGGGCATCGCCAAGGCCTACGCGACCCGGGTCGGCGCGGGGCCGTTCCCCACCGAGCTCGAGGACGACCTCGGCGAGCGCATCCGCCAGGCCGGCGGCGAGTTCGGCACGACCACCGGCCGCGCACGGCGCACGGGCTGGCTGGACCTCGTGGCGCTCAAGTACGCCGTGCGCGTCAACGGGCTGACGGGGCTCGTGCTGACCAAGCTCGACGTGCTCACCGGCATCGATCCGTTGCACGTGGCGGTGCGCTACCTCGGGCCCGAGGGCGCCCGCTTCGACGACTTCCCCTACCACCAGTCGATCCTGCACAAGGTGAGCGGCGACTACGTCGAGCTGCCCGGCTGGCACGAGGACATCTCGAAGTGCCGCTCGGTCGAGGACCTCCCCGCCAATGCGCAGGCCTACCTCGAGTACGTCAGCGACTTCCTCGGGATTCCCGTAGTGATGGTGGGCGTCGGCCCCGCCCGCGACGAGATGATCTGGACCGAGGCCGCCGAGACGCTGCGCCCGGCCGCCGCCTGACTTAGCCGCGAAAAGCGAGTCGGACGGTGGACGCAGCGAGCGTAGCGTGCGCTAGCACGTGAGCGAGCGAGGACGCCGTCCGACGACGCTTTGCAGCGAGCTAGCGCTTTACGACGTGGCTCGAGACGACCATGTCGTGCAGGCAGCGGTTCGTGTCGTCCCAGAGCGGCCAGAGGTAGTCCAGCAGCCACGGGAAGAAGAAGGAGCCGCCGACGGTCCCGAACAGCAGGCCCTTGACGACGAACTCGCGTAGGAAGCCGTAGCCGAGCTCGATCGGCTGGCCCGCGTCCCGGATCACGGCGATGCCGACGATCTGCTTGCCCCACGTCTGGCCGTTGCGCGCCCCTGGACGGGCCATCAGCACCGGCGCGTAGAACAGGGCGGCGAGCAGGTACCCCAGCCCCCCGATCACCAAGAAGACGACTGCGCCGACGCCGCTGCCCGACGCCGCGATCACGGCGACGATCGCGCCGATGGCGATGATCGGGACCGCCACGATCAGCCAGTCGAGCAGCGTCGCGCCCACGCGGCTGCCCCAGCTCGCCAGCGGCTGCCCGGCCCAGGCCGCCTGCGGCGAGGCCAGCGGCGCCTGCCAGCCGCCCGGGGGCACGGGACCGCCGTAGCCGGGAGCTTGCGGCGGGCCGCCGGGCGCCTCCGGCGGGGGTGGTCCCGGCGCCTGTGGTCCCGGCGCGGGCGGCGCTCCCGGGGCCTGCGGTCCTCCAGGCGGTGGCGTGGGGCCGCCGCCCGCGGGTTCGCCGTCGGTGGGCCTGTCCGAAGGAGGGGGTCCGCTTTCCATGCCGCGAATCTACCCCAGCCAGCGGCTGCCCAACGCGCCTAGCCGGCGCCGGTCTCCAGCACGACGCGCTCGCCGCGGCGCAGGAAGCGCAGGCCGAGCACCGCCGAGGCCAGCATCGCGATCACCGCGAGCGTGATCTGCACGCTCAGCAGCCCCTCGCGCGTCCAGTAGACGTCGTCCAGCTCCAGCAGCAGCGCCGACTCGTCCAGGGTCAGGCCCATCCCGACCCCGAACGGGATCGCCAGCCGCGGCTCGAGCGCCTCGCTGCGGGTCAGGAGCGCGGCGGTGCCGGAGCCGAAGGCGATCACGATCCCCGGCACGAAGTGATGGATGTGGCGGTTGCCCAGCCGCACGTCGCGAAACGGCCCCACCCGTCGCCGCCCGCGCAACGAGTAGGTGATCAAGCGGGCCGCGATGAACGTGATCGAGAACGAGGTCAGCAGGTTGAACATCGCGTTCTCGCGCGTCGAGACGTCCTTGTAGCCGGCGCGCACCACCTGCGCGGTCTCGGCCACCGCCTCCTCGGCGGCCGCCAGCGGGTTGTCGGTCTCGAGCGGCAGCGGCGCGGAGCCGCGACGCCAGACCCGGCCGATCTCCACGGCGACCACGGCGAGGACCGAGGCCAAGGCGAGCCCTCCGAGGATCATCGTGCCGCGATCCGCCGCCAGCGGGCGGCGGCGCGATCGGAAGGGGTTCCTCAAGGCGCGTCCCCGACCACCCGCGCGGGCACGCCGAGCACGAGCTTGCCCGCCGGCACGTCGTGCGTCACCACCGCCCCCGCCGCCACGAAGGCGCGCTCGCCGACCTCTACGGCCGGCAGCAGCACCGCGCCGCCGCCGATCCGGCAGCCGCGCCGCAGCGTCGGCCCGCGCAGCGCGTCCCCCGCCAGGCGCCGCCCGGCCGTCGGGTCGTTGGTCGTCGTCACCTGCGGCGCGATGAAGACATCGTCCTCCACCAGCGACCACGCCGTCACGTAGGCGCCTGTCTGGATCCGCACGCGCGCGCCGATGGTGGTGTCGTTCTCGACCGACGCCGCCCGGCCGACGACGGTGCCCTCGCCGATCGCGGTTCGCTCGCGCACGTGCGCCTGGTCGGCCACGACCGAGCCGGCGCCGAGCGCGGCCCCCGCGACCACCACGGCCTGCGCGCCGATCACGCAGCCCGCGCCGAGGATCGCCGGCGGGGGCTGCTCGCGCGAGGCGCTGGAGTCCGGCCCGAGCGCCACCGGCTTGCCGATCACGCAGCCGTCCTGCAGCCACGCGCCCGCGCCGACGGCGGTCCCGTCGTGCACGATCACCCCCGCGCCGAGCAGCACGTCGTCGGGCAACTCGACGCCGTCGCCCAGCAGCAGGCCGGGCGCCCGGTCAGAGGGATGCAGCACGCTCGGCCCCCTCGGCCCGGGCGCTCTGCTCCAGCGAGCGCTGCAGCTGCTCGAGCACGCGCACCACCGCCAGGCCCGCGCGCGGGCCCGAGCGCGGCTCGCCGCCGTCGCGCACGCGTTCGAGGAAGTGGCGGCACTCGATCCCCAGCGGCTCCTCGTTGGACACCCGCGGGCTGAAGACGTCCCCCGAGCGGGCGATGTACTCGCCGTAGGAGGCGTAGTCCTCGTCGAAGCCCTTGTCGTAGACGGTGATCTTGCGCTCCAGCTCGGTGTCGTCGAAGGTGGCCATCTTCTTCGAGCCGACCACCGTGAAGCGGCGCTCCTTGTGCGGGTCGAGCCAGGACAGGTGCATGTGGGCGGCGAGCCCCGAGGGAAAGCGCAGGTAGCAGAACACCACGTCCTCGATGCCCGGACGCATGTAGCTCTCGCCCACCGCGCGACACTCGTACGGCTCCTCGCCGGCCAGTCGCAGCAGCACCGAGACGTCGTGCGCGCCGAGCGACCAGAGCGCGTTCTCGTTCGCGCGCAGCTTGCCGAGGTTGAGCCGGTTCGAGTAGATGTAGCGCACGTCGCCCAGCTCGCCGGCGTCCACCAGGCCCTTGAGCCGCTCCACGCCCGGGTGGTACTCAAGCAGGTGGCCGACCATCAGCACGCGGTCGGCCTCCCGCGCGGCCTCCACCACCCGCTCCGCGTCGGCCACCGAGACCGCCAGCGGCTTCTCCACGAAGCAGTGCTTGCCGGCCGCCAGCGCCCGTACCGCGATCCCCGCGTGGCTGGGCACGTCGGTGGCCACCACCACGGCGTCGAGCTCGTCGTCGGCGAGCAGCTCGTCGAGCTCGGCCGTCGCTCGAGCCGCCGGGAAGGCGGCCGCCCAGCGCGCGCGCGCCTCGTCGCAGCCGTCGCAGATCCAGCGCAGCTCCGCGTCGGGCAGGCGGTCGAAGTTGCGCGCGAGGTTCGGGCCCCAGTAGCCGAGCCCGACGACGCCCACGCGCACCGGCGTCACAGGCGGACGAGGTTCGGGGCCTCGATCCCGCGCGTGACGCCGCGGAAGTCGACCACCAGCGGCGCCTCGCGCACGATCCGCTCCGGGTCCAGGCCCGGGTGCGCGGTCACGATCACCGCGCAGTCGGCGCCCTCGAGCGCGCCCTCGAGCGACTCCGAGGACAGCCCCAGGTCCGGCAGCTCCGCCACGAACGCGTCGTGGTAGACGAGCTCGGCGCCCTGCTCGCGCAGCAGCCGCATGATCTTCAGCGCGGGCGACTCGCGCAGGTCCCCCACGCCCGGCTTGTACGAGACGCCGACGATCGCCACGCGCGAGCCGTTGATCGGCTTGGCGTGCTCGTTGAGCGCCCGCCCGATCTTCTCGACGCAGAAGTACGGCATGCGCTGGTTGACCTCGCCGGCGAGCTCGATGAACTCGGTCGGCTGGTCGAACTCGCGCGCGCGCCAGGCGAGGTAGAACGGGTCGACCGGCAAGCAGTGCCCGCCCATGCCCGGGCCGGGCTTGAACGACATGAAGCCGTACGGCTTGGTCGCCGCCGCCTCCACGACCTCCCAGACGTCGATGCCCATCCGGTCGCACAGCATCGCGAGCTCGTTCACGAGCGCGATGTTGACCGAGCGGAAGACGTTCTCGAGCAGCTTGGTCAGCTCCGCCGCCTCCGGTGTGGAGACGGGCACGACCTCGTCGCAGACCGACTCGTACAGCGCGATCGCGCGGCGTCGGCACTCCTCGGTCAGGCCGCCGACGATCTTGGGCGTGGTGCGCATGATGTAGTCGGTGCGGCCGGGGTCGATCCGCTCCGGCGAGAAGGCGACGTGGAAGTCCCGCCCGGCCGCCAGCCCCGACTCCTCCAGCAGCGGCACCAGCCGCTCGCGCGTGGTGCCGGGGTAGGTGGTGGACTCCAGCACCACCAGCTGGCCCTCCTGCAGCACGCGCGCGAGCGAGCGACCGGCGCCCAGCAGCGGCCCCAGGTCCGGCTCGCGGTTGCGCGTCAGCGGCGTCGGCACGGCGACCACCACCGCCTCCTCCTTGGCGAGGTCGGCGTAGCGGGTCGTGGGGTGAAAGCGCTCGGCGACGGCCGCCAGCCGCTCCGAGGACACGTCCACGATGTGCGACCGCGAGCGCGCGAGCGCCTCGACGGCGCGCGCGTCGGTGTCGACGCCGACGACCTCGTGTCCCGCCTCGCAGAAGGCCACCGCAAGCGGCAGCCCCACATAGCCGAGGCCGACGATCCCGATCCTCATCGGGCGGCAGTGTAGGCCGAGAGCACGTCGCATACGCGCTCGGCGGCGTGACCGCCGCCGTAGAGCTCGGGCCGATCGGCGGGCGGGCGCCGCTCCAGCGCGGCGAGGGCCGCGTCGCGATCGAGGTCCACGAGCACGTTCCAGCCGGCCTCCACGGTCTCCACCCACTCGGTGCTGTCGCGCAGCGTCACGCACGGCACCCCCAGCAGGTAGGCCTCCTTCTGCACGCCGCCGGAGTCGGTCAGCAGCGCGCGGGCGTGGCGGGCCAGCGCGAGGAAGTCCAGGTAGCCGAGCGGTGGCGTGAGCTCGATCCCCTCGGCGCCGCGCAGGCGCTCGAGCAGGTCGGCGGCCTCCAGCCGTGCCCGCGTGCGCGGGTGCAGGGGGACCACCACCGGCCGCGGCAGCGCCTCCAGCAGCTCCACCAGGCGCCGCAGGCGCTGCGGGTCGTCGACGTTCCCGGCCCGGTGCGCGGTCGCCACCAGGTAGCCACCGGGCTCCAGGCCGTGGTCCTCCACCACGGTCGAGCGCTGCTCGGCCACGTCGCGAAAGGCCAGCGACACGTCCGCCATCACGTCGCCGACCAGGTGGACCTCGCCACCCACGTGCTCGCGCTCGAGGTTGCGCACCGCCGTCTCGGTCGAACACAGCAGCAGGTCGCTGGCGTGGTCTGTCAGCACGCGGTTGAGCTCCTCCGGCATCGAGCGGTCGAAGGAGCGCATGCCCGCCTCGACGTGGCCGACCGGCACGCGCGCCTGGGCTGCCGCCAGCGCGCCGGCGAGGGTGGAGTTCGTGTCCCCGTAGACGAGCACCAGCTCGGGCTCGAGCTCGGCCAGCACCGACTCCAGCGCCGCCAGGATGCGCGCCGTCTGGCTGCTGTTCGAGCCGCCGCCCGCGTCCAGCTCGCGGTCGGGCGCCGGGACGCCGAGCTCGTCGAAGAACACGCGCGAGAGCTCGTCGTCGTAGTGCTGGCCGGTGTGCACCAGCAGCTCCTCGTGGCGCTCGCGCAGCCGGCGCGAGACGGCGGCCGCCTTGACGAACTGGGGACGGTTGCCGATGACCGTAACGATCCGCATCGAGGGCCCGGGCGCCCGGCGCCCCGCAGCGCCGCGTCAGGCCGCGGCGAGCTCCCGCTCGATCTGGGCACGCAGGGCCGCGGCGACCTCGCGCGTGCGCGGGCCGTGCTCGAGCTCGTGATCCTCGATCCGCGTGATCGCCTGCACCTCCCGGTTGGTGGAGGCGAAGAACGCCTCGCGCGCACGCAGCAGCTCGTCCGAGGGACACGGCCGCTCGGCCACGTCCGCGATCCGCATCACGCGCTCGCGGGTGATCGAGGCGAGGATGTGGTCCTCGAGCGGCGGGGTGGCCAGCACGCCGTCCTCGGCGACCCAGAACAGCGACATCGTCGGGCCCTCGAGCACGCGGCCGTGCGGAGTCACCAGCAGCGCCTCGTCGAAGCCGCGCTCGCGCGCCAGGCGCGTGGCGAGCATGTTGCCCCCATAGGAGAGCGACTTGACGCCGTCGAGGATGCGCGGCGGGGAGTAGGTCACGAAGCCGGCGCTGGCGCCGTCCGGGTAGTCCGGGGCCGGCTCGGTCAGCAGCAGCCGGTGCCCGCCGCGGGTCAGCACGATCCGCAGCAGCCGGTCCTGCTCGCTCCCCCGGGCCGCCAGCAGCTCGGGGATCTCGGTCTCGAGCTCGGCCCGCGGCACGCCCTCGATACGCAGGTTGGCGGCCGAGCGCTCCAGCCGGTCGAGGTGGTCGGCGAGCGCGAACGGCTTGCCGCCGTACACGCGCAGCACCTCGAAGACGCCGTCGCCGCGCAGCAGGCCCTCGTCGGTGGCCGGGATCGTGAGCTCGGAGGCCGGGGCGATGCGACCGTCGAGGCAGCCGAGCTCCGCCGTGGCGGTGGGAGCAGCCATGGACCCTGATGCTACGCGGTCGGGCGCGCCCATTCGGCAGCCAGGTGCACGATCACCGCGGCGGCCGCGGCCATGTCCTGCAGCGACGCCCACTCGCGCACCGAGTGGTACTCGTGGCCGCCGGTGAAGATGTTGGGCGTCGGCAGCCCCATCGCGCTCAGCAGCGACCCGTCGGTGCCGCCGCGGACCGGGTCGCGCACCGGCTCGAGGCCCTCGGCGCGCAGCGCTCGCTCGGCGATCCGCGTGACCTCGGGCGCCGCGTCGATGAAGCGGCGCATGTTCGGGTACTGCGCCCGGGCGGCGAACTCCAATCGCGCCCCGGGCGCCGCCGCCACGACCTCCTCGGCGGTCCGGCGCAGCAGCTCGACGTGCCGCTCGAGCAGCTGGTCGTCGAAGTCGCGCACGATCAGCCCCACGCTGGCCCGGGCCGCGTTGCCCTCGAGCTCGTACGGATGGATGAAGCCCTCGCGGCCCGCGGTCGTCTCGGGCGTCAGCGTGTCGGCCGGCAGCGCGGCCAGGACGCGGGCGGCCAGGCGAGCGGCGTTGACGAGCTTGCCGGTCGCGAAGCCGGGATGGACGTCGACGCCGTGGATCGTGAGCGTGACCTCCACGCCGCTGAAGGTCTCGTCCTGCAGCTCGCCGGGCTGCGAGCCGTCGAGCGTATACGCGCAGCGGGCGCCGAAGGCCTCGACGTCGAACAGCGAGGCGCCCTGGCCGATCTCCTCGTCGGGCGTGAACCCCACCCGCAGCACCGGCCGCGGCAGCTCCGGGTGCGCCTGCAGGTAGGCGACCGCGGCCATGATCTCCGCGATGCCGGCCTTGTCGTCGGCACCGAGCAGCGTGTCCCCGCTGGAGCTGACGATGTCATGGTCCCGCTTCTGGGCGAGCACCGGCATCTGTGCGGGGTCCAGCACGGTGCCGTTCCGCGGGAGTTCGATGATGGTGTCGTCGTAGGAGCGGTGCACGAGCGGCTCGACGCCGGCGCCCGGCGCGTCCGGGCTCGTGTCGAGGTGGGCGAGCAGCCCGATCGTCGGTACGTCGCCCGGGACCGTCGCGGGCAGCGTCGCCATCACGTATCCGTTGGCGTCGACAGCGGCATCTTCGAGGCCAAGCTCGGCCAGCTCAGCCACCAACAACCGCGCCAGCTCCAGCTGCCCCGGCGTGCTGGGCGACCGCTCCCGATCCCGCGCCGACTGCGTGTCCACACGCACGTAGCGCAGAAACCGCTCCAACAACCCAGGCGCCAGCTCCGTGGCGAGCGGGGAGGTGAACGGTGGGCTCATGGGCCGTGAAGGACTCCGACCTTCAACCTTGAGATCGCTTGGAGGAAAAAAAAAGACCCGGCCCACGAAGGGGCCGGGTGAGTGAGTCTCAAGTTTAGACAGGTATCGGACAAGACGCGACGGAACTTGACCGCTACCAGCCCATTGGCTTGGAGAGCTTCCCGATAGGGTCGGGTAGCTGATTGGCCTTGTAGGTCGTCTCGTCAAGCCTGAGCCACCAGTGGTCGCCAACCCCATCTGTGGGAAGGCCCTTCAGCTTGCCTGCCGTGGGGGAAGCTCCAGGATTGACCGTCCCAAGAGGTAGGCGTTTCCTCGCTTCCCGCGTCGGGAGCTCTAGGTCGCTGTCGTTGGAAACGATGACCGCCGCGTCGACATGCTGCTGAAGCACGTCCAGCAGCAGATGAGCGCCCACGTTGACATCGGAGCCTTTCTCCTCCCGATGCACATAGGACACCATGAACTGAGCGTCGTGCACGTTGTTCCCCTGACTGTCCTTGACCTTCACGGGCCACTCGGGCGTGTAGACGGCCGGCTTGCGGCTCGGGGCGACTGCCATGGGAGCCACGCGTGAGCGAGAGACAAAGGTCCCGAACTCGATCTGGTCCACGCTCCCGTGAGCTTGCAATGCGCGAAGGTAGACGTCCTGATCCCTTGGGCTGGTGGGGTCCGCTGCGCCGCTGACTCTCGCGGTGCAATAGACCACTCGGCTAACCACAGGATCGTCAGCGAGCCAGGAGCCCGGCAAGATGCTCTGAGCCAAGGTGCGGAGGTCCAGCCATCGCCAGCCGGCTGTGCCCCTTCCGCAAAGCTCCCGGCCACCGTGGTACAGATTGAAGCCGTCGATGTAGACGCCGACCCTGATCAGTGAAGTCTGCTTGCTTGCGACACAAACTGCAACCGTGTGCGGAGCACAGTGGGCCGTGAAGGACTCGAACCTTCAACCTTGAGATTAAGAGTCTCCTGCTCTACCAGTTGAGCTAACGGCCCGGAGGGGAAGCGATTCTAGAGGGCGACCGCGGGAGCGTCAGTCCGCGGCGCCGGCGGTGACCGCGGCGAGCGCGTCGTCGCGCGAGCTGTGGATCGGGAAGACCCGATCCAGGCCGGTGATCTCGAAGATCTTGGTGATGTTGTCGTCGGTGCAGACGAGCGCCAGCGAGCCGCCCGCGGGCCGCAATCGCTTGACGCCACCGACCAGCACGCCGAGCGTGGTGGAGTCGATGAAGGTCGCCTTCGAGAGGTCGACGACGATCTGCTTCTTGCCGGACTCGATCAGCTCGACCATCCGCTCCTTGAACTCGGGCGCGGTATAGAGGTCCACCTCACCGCCGAGCTCGATCACGTGCGTGACGTCGTCGACCGCCTCGTCTTCGATGTGGAAGTTCACGCTTCTCCTCAGGTCATCGGGTTCGCAGCTGCTGGGGTCCCGACAATCTACTCAGCTGCCGCCGGTGGCCGCGCCCGCGCCCTGTGCGGCGGCGGCGGCCTGAGCCTTGGCCTGCTTCTTGATCTGCTTGATCTGCGTCTCGACGGCCTTGCGCTTGCTCTTGGGCGCCAGGTCGACGGCCTTCAATCCGGCGAGGTCGGCCGTTCTCGTGTCGCCCGCGACCGTGGCCACCGACAACAGCTGCAAGTAGGAGTTGGTGTCGTTGTTGGCGCGCGCGATGATGCGGTACGCCTCCTGCGCGTCCTCGGGCTGGTTGAGCGCCTCGGGGCCGTAGAGCTGGCCCGCCAGCCCGGCCAGCGAGGGATCCGCCTTGTCGCCGGCGACCGTGAGGTAGCGCTGCCAGTAGCTGGAGGCCTTCTGCAGGTCGCCCACGGCATCCTGGGGGAAGGCGGACGTGCCCTCCGGGATGCGCGTCGCGGCCAGCTGGTAGTAGTCGCGCACCAGCGCCCGCAGCGGAGCTTCCCGCTTCGGGTTCGTGCTCAGCTGCTGCTCGCGCTTGTCGATGCGTTTCTCGATCGCGTCGTTGCCGCCACCGCCGCCACCGCCGCCGGTGAAGGCGTCCAGGAAGCCGCCCGAGGTGCCGCCGCCGATGCCGAACAGCACCAGACCGGCGCCCATCAAGATCGCCAGCAGCAGGTAGATCGCCTGGATGGCGCGCTTGCGCCTCCCTCTGAGATCGAACAGCATCGATCGGAAGGCTAGTAGGTCGCTCAACCCTCGGCCGAGGCAACCCGGTCGGGGACCTCCCCGCGCGCGGGCGTGAAGATCGTGGCGAGCCAGATGCTGAGCTCGTAGAGGGCCACCAGCGGGGCCATCTCGAGCAGCAGCGTGACCGGGTCGAGGGTCGGCAGCAGCGAGGCGACGATCGCGATCACGACGATCGCGTAGCCGCGCCACTTGCGCAGCTGCTGCGGCGTCACGACGCCGATGCGGCAGGCCGCCAGGATCCCGACCGGGATCTGGAAGCCGAAGCCCATCGCGAGCAGCAGCATCGTGATGAAGGAGTAGTAGTCCCGCGCCCGCACCTCGATGTTGAACTGGTCGGCGTTGAAGTTGAGCAGGAACTGCATCGCAGGCGTCAGCACGACGAAGTAGCAGAACACCACTCCGACGATGAACAGCGCCGGCACCATCAGCAGCAGCGGCAAGGCGACCTTGCGCTCGCGCGGGCTGAAGGCCGGCAGGATGAAGGCGTAGAACTGGTAGAGGATCACCGGCAGCGAGACCAGGATCGCCGCGTAGGCGGTGTTGGTGAGCGTGACGTAGAAGGGCTCGGCCGGGCCGAGGGTGATCGGCTGGACACCGTCCGGCAGCGGGGCGTTCATGACCTTGAGGACGAAGTGGTTCTGCCAGCCGCAGATCGCCCAGGCGACGACGAAGGCGACGATCGCGAGGATCAGCCGCGTGCGTAGCTCGTCCAGGTGCTCGACGATCGAGAGCCGATCGTCGTGGGAGATTGGCCGGACCCGCCGCCCGCCGCCTTTCGGCATCGGCGGCCTCTAGGGCTTCGGCTCGCCGGCGGTCGTCGGCGTGGGAGCCGGCTCGCTGTGCTCGACGGGGGTGACCTGCCGCACCTCCGGGAGCTCGTCGTCCTTGTCCTTCCCGGTGACCGAGTCCTTGAACTCGCGCATGCCCTTGCCGAGCGAGCGGCCGAGGTCTGGCAGCCGCTTGGGTCCGAAGACCACGAGCACGATCACGAGGATGATGATGATCTCGAGGGGGCCTGGGGTCCACATGGTGGCCCCATGGTAGCGAGGGGGTCCGTCCTACTTTTCGAAGTTCAAGTAGAAGCGACTGGGGGTCGGCTCGGCCTGCCCCTGGTACTTGCTGCGGTTCGCCCGCGAGCCGTAGGGCCGCTCGACCGGCCCGTCCATGCGCATGAACGAGATCTGCCCGATCGGCATGCCCTCGTAGATCGTGATCGGGAGGTTGGCGACGTTCGAGAGCTCGAGCGTGAGGTTGCCTGAGAAGCCGCTGTCGACGAAGCCCGCGGTCGAGTGGATCAGCAGGCCGAGGCGGCCGAGGCTGGACTTGCCCTCCAGCCGCGCGACGAGATCGTCGGGCAGGGTCACCCGCTCGAGCGTCTGGCCGAGCACGAACTCGCCGGGGTGCAGGATGAACGGCTCGCCCGCGTCTGGCTGGACCAGCTCGGTCAGGCCCTCCATCGGCTGGCGCACGTCGATGTACGGGTAGCGCCCGTTGTGGAAGACGCGGAACTGGCCGTCGACGCGCACGTCGACGCTCGACGGCTGGATCAGGCCCTCGTCATAAGGGTCGATCTGGATGCGCCCGGCCTCGATCTCGGCCCGGATCGTGCGGTCGCTCAGCACCACGAGTCGGACGAGTCTACTTCCCGTTCAAGTTCCCTGACGGCTTGCCGATACCGGGATTGAGTCATGGAGCACGAGATGGACCACCACCCCGAACACGACAGCCACTTCGTCAAGCGCGTGGTGCTCCCCAGCGGCAAGACGATCGAGGTCGTCTACTTCAAGGAGAGCGAGCAGCCCGAGGCCGAGCCTCAGCAGCTCGTCCACCCTCCCGCCGAGCCGCATCAGGACCTGCATGCCTGCCTCGAGTGCGACTCGCAGCTCGTGTACCCGGTCGAGTGGGAAGAGTCCGGACCGGAGAACTGGAGCGTGCTGCTGCACTGCCCCAACTGCGAGGTCTACCGCGAGGGCGTGTTCGCTCAGGACACCGTGGAATGCTTCGACGAGGAGCTCGACCGCGGCGCCGACGCACTGGCCCGCGACTACAAGCGGCTGATGCGCGCGAACATGGCGGAGGAGATCGAGCGCTTCGTCGGTGCGCTCGCCTCGGACGCCATCCTGCCCGAGGATTTCTAGCCCCTGCGGACATCCAGCCCGCAGACCTGAGATCCATGGCGCCGTCCAGGCGCCGAGACCGTCCGGCTGCGCCGGACTCTAGGCGTACCGCTCCACCACGCCGTCGGCCACGAGCTCGAGCGCGCGTAGGCGCGCCGGCGCCAGCTCCATCCGCGTGAGCGTGGCCTTGGCGGCGGCGACCTGGGCGAGTGCCTCGGCGCGGACGTCCTTGAGGGCGCCGGTCGCCTCGATGCGGTCGCAGACGTCGGCCGCCTCGGCGGGGTCGGTCGCGGACGTGCGCAGGTCGAGCGAGCGCAGCGACGGATCGCGCTCTCGGGCCAGGATCAGCGGCAGGGTGACGGTGCCGTCGAGCAGGTCGGCGCCACGCGGCTTGCCGGTGCGCTCGGCGGGTCCCGAGACGTCGAGCACGTCGTCGAGCAGCTGGAAGGCGAGGCCGACCCCCGCGCCGAAGGTGCCCAGCGCCGTCGCGTTCCGGGGATCGCCCCCGAGCAGCGCCCCGAGCCGGCACGAGGCCTCGAACAGGCTGCCCGTCTTCAACCGGCAGCGCGCGAGGTAGCGCTCGCGCGCGACGGTGGCCGACCAGGCGTCGGCGCGTTGTATCAGCTCGCCGCGGGCGAGGGCCGAGGAGGCGTCGGAGAGCGCTCGGACGGCGTCGGCGTCGCCGCTGGCGGCGAGCTCGGCGAAGGCGCGCGAGAACAGGAAGTCGCCGGTGGCGGTCGCCAGGCCGCGGCCACCCGCGGCGAAGACGGTGGGCTTGCCGCGCCGCAGCGGCGCGCTGTCCAGGACGTCGTCGTGGACCAGCGAGGCCATGTGCAGCAGCTCGACGGCGACGGCCGCGCCCAGCAGGTCGTCGCCGGGGGCGTCGGGGGTCGCGCACAGGAACACCAGGATCGGCCGCAGCCGCTTGCCCCCCGCCGCGAGCGTCGCGCCGGCGTGCTCGGCGAGGACGGGGCCGAAGTCCGCGGCGACCTCCGCGAGGCGCTCCTCGGTCGCCTCCAGCAGGCGGGTCAGCTGCGGGCCCCCGGCGGCCAGCACCGGGGCGAGCTGCGCCTGCGGCGTGTTCACCGGCGCGTGCCGGCGTGCAGGGCGATGATGCCGCCCGCGGTCAGGATCCAGCGCACGTCGACCAGACCGGCGTCCGCCATGCGCGCGGCCAGCTCGCGCGGTCCGGGGAAGCGGCGCACCGAGTTCGGCAGGTAGGTGTACGCGTCCGGATCGCCGGCCAGGCGCCCGAGCGCCGGGACGGCGCGATCGAACCAGAGCCGGAAGAACCACGACAGCGGCGCCCGCTGCGGGGTGGTGATCTCCAGCACCACCACCCGCCCGCCGGGGCGCGTGACGCGCGCGAGCTCCGCCAGGCCGCGATCGAGGTCGTCGAAGTTGCGCGCGCCGAAGCCGACCGTGACCGCGTCGAACTCGCCGTCGGCGTAGGGCAGCTCGAGCGCGTTGCCCGACTCGAAGCGGATGCCCGGCGCCTTCGCGCGGGCCAGCTCCAGCATGCGTTCGGAGAAGTCGACGCCGACGACCTCCGCGCCGCGCCGCGCCAACTCGACGGCGAGGTCGCCGGTGCCGGTCGCGACGTCCAGCGCCCGGCTGCCCGGCCCGACGCGGGCGAGGTCGGCCGCACGGGCTCGCCAGCGGTGGTGCAGGCCGGCCGTCATGACCGAGTTCAGCGGGTCGTAGACCTTGGCGATGCGGTCGAACATCGCCTGCACCTGCGTCTCGGGGAGCGTGCCGCGGGTGGACGCGCCGGCGGCGCTCACGGGATCAGTTCTCCGAGCGCAGCGAGGCGACGAACTGCACGAGCTCGTCGAACTCCTCGGGCTTCTGGTCGCGCAGCGCCTGGTACGACGGCATCGGCGAAGTGGGGTTCACGAGCGTGCGCGCGATCGCGTCCCGGCCCAGCTTGTCGCCGATGTTCGTGAGGTTCGGCCCCAGCGTGTTGCCGTTCTCGCCGACCTTGTGGCAGCCGAGGCAACCGGAGGAGGCCATCACCTCCTTGCCCTGCTCGTACTGCGGCGCGACCTTGAGGTCGATCTCCGAGGGCGCCCCGGCGAGCGCGCCCAGCACGGTGAGGTACGCCATCGCGGCGATCACGGCGATGCCGGTGATCGTGGCGATCGGCCGCCGCAGCGGGTTGCGCTCCGGACCGCGGTCGATGAACGGCAGCACCAGCAGCAGCACCAGGCAGAGCGTGGGGATGCCGATCGTCGCCACGAACACGAGCTCCGGCGGCTTGACCACGCGCAGCAGCTCGAACAGGAAGAAGAAGTACCACTCCGGCCGCGGCGTGTAGGTGGTGGTCGTCGGGTCCGCCTTGGGGCCGAGCTCGGCGCCCAGCAGGATCGACATCAGCACGACGATCAGCAGCACCACCGTCGCCATCGCGCCGTCCTTGGCGATGGCGTAGGGGAAGAACGGCTTGCCCTGGTTCTTCAGGATCGAGTACTCGCGGAGGTACTGCTCCTTCTCGCGTGCGTCCACGTCAGATCTCCTCGCGCAGGAGGTCCTTCTTCTCGGCCTTCAGCCACGGCGGTGCGGTCGTGCCGAGCTTCGCGACGAGGTAGAGGTGGGCGCCGATCAGCGCGGCGATCAGGCCGGGCACGGCGAGCATGTGCAGCGCATAGAAGCGGCTGATCGTCGTCGGCCCGAACTCCGCCCCGGCACGTAAGAAGTCCGCCAGGTACGGGCCCATGATCGGGCCGGAGGCGTTGATGTTGACCGCCACCACGGTGGCCCAGAAGGAGCGCTGGTCGAACGGCAGCAGGTAGCCGGTCAGGCCCATCATCAGCGTCAGCACGACCAGCACGACGCCGATGATCCAGTTCAGCTCGCGCGGGTACTTGTAGGCGCCGAAGAAGAACGTCCTGCCCATGTGCAGGAAGATCAGGATGATCATCATCGACGAGCCCCACTTGTGCATGCCGCGCACGAACTCGCCGAGGAAGACCTCGTTGGTGATGTGGGAGGCGGACTCGTAGGCGCGCGTGGTGTCCGGCTCGTAGTACATCGCCAGGAAGACGCCGGTCACGGCCTGCGAGAGGAAGGCGAACATCGTCGCCGAGCCGAGCGTGTAGAACCAGTTCGTGCCCTTGGGGACCTTGCGGTAGAGGAAGCCGCGCAGGAACGGGCTCAGCGCCGCTGCGCTCGTCGAGCCAGCCGACGGCCGAGGCGACGCCCTCGACGGCCTGGTCGGCGGGGCTTGGGCTTGGTGGCCGGGGCCGCCGTTGCCGTTGCCGTTCCCGTTGCGGCCGGGGCGGGGCCGGGGCGGGGCGCAGGGCCTTGGGCAGTGGGGGCGTCGGCAGCTTCACGTGGTGGGCCTCGATGGGTAGAGGTACTGCCAGAGGCCGTCGAGGTGGTTCGACGGGTCGCGCGGCGCGAAGCGATGCAGCTCGGAGTCGAGCGAGAAGCGGTCGCCGATCTCCACCTGGCCAGCGCGCACGCGCGTGTAGAAGCGGTCGAGCGGTCGCACGGGCGGCCCGCCCTCGACCTGGCCCTGGAAGCCGTAGATGCCGCCGTGGCAGGGGCAGATGAACTTCTGCGACGCCTGCACGTAGCGGACCGGACAGCCGAGGTGCGCGCAGCGCGTGGAGATCGCGACGTAGGGCTGGGAGTCCTCGCCCTCGATCACCTTGTCGCGCTTGGGGTTGAAGGCACGCACGTAGATCGTCGTCTTGCCCGGGTCGCCGATCTGGGGAACGATGTTGATCACCCGCGGGACGTAGCTGTCCTTGTTGAAGTCGCCCTCGGCGCCGACGGGCTGCCAGCGGGTGGGCGTGGTGTCCTCGAACACCGGGCCGAGCGCGAAGCCGAGCCCGGGCAGCGCGAACGTGGCGACCGCGAGGCCGCCCACCACCTGCGCGCCGCCCTCCATCAGGCGTCGGCGGGTCACGGTCTCGCCCGGGAAGCCACCGGCGATGCCGCGATCCTCCGTGTAGGGCGATTTCCTTCTCTGGGACTTGGACGAGTTGGCCACGAGCGTTGCCTGGGTTTTACAGCGGCCGGAAGATTAGTGCCAACTTGGTTACGGAGCGCACGACCTCGCGCTCAGCGCGCGAGACGCTCGGCGCTGGCGTCCCAGAGCGGCTCCACGGCCGTGGGGCGATCCTCGGCCTGGGCCTGGGCCGAGCGGGAGATGAGCTCGGCCAGCTCGGCGACCGCCGGCAGGTCGCCCAGCTCGGCCAGCCGCTCGAGGCCGAGGGCGTAGAGCGCATCGCCCGCCAGCAGCCTGAGGTCGTCGTCCATGCCGGCGAACAGGCGGGAGCTGCCGTGGTGGAGCAGGTGGCCCTCGTAGACGGCCTCGAGCACCAAGCGGCGAGTGGGGTCGAGGGCGAGGTCGGCGAAGCGGGCCGGGCCGGGGGCAGGCGCGGCATAGGCGGCCAGGGAGGGATCGGCGGCGGCGAGCAGCTCGTCGAGGACGGTCATGGCGCGACCTCCCGCAGCGCCTCGCCCACGGCCGTGAGGGTCCGCTCGACGTGGGCGTCGGTGTGCGCCAGCGAGGGAAACCAGGCCTCGAACTGGGATGGCGGCGGGTACACCCCGCGCTCGAGCAGCGCGCGGCAGAAGGCGCCGTAGCGCTCGAGATCGCAAGCCTTGGCGTCCTCATAGTTGCCCACGGGACCCTGCGAGAAGAACGGGGTCACCAGCCCCGGCGCATGGGCGGCGGCGAGCGGCACGCCGGCCTCTGCCGCCGCGGCCTCGAAGCCGTCCGCGAGCGTGCGGGCGACGTGCTCCAGCCGCTCGTAGGCCCCGTCGTCGAGCAGCTCCAGCGTCGCCAGCCCGGCCGCGGTCGCGAGCGGGTTCCCCGACAGCGTGCCGGCCTGGTACACGTCGCCGGCGGGCGCCACCCGCTCCAGCAGCGCGCGCGGCCCGGCGTAGGCCGCGGCCGGCAATCCGCCCCCGATCACCTTGCCCAGCACCGTCAGGTCGGGGGTCACGCCCTCGCGCCCCTGAGCGCCGCCGCGGGCGACGCGAAAGCCGCTGATGACCTCGTCGAACACCAGCAGCGCGCCAGCCGCCGCGCTGCGCTCGCGCAGGAGGTCCAGGAAGCCGGGCGCCGGCTCGACGAGGCCCATGTTGGCCGGGTACGGCTCGCACAGCAGCGCGGCGACCTCGTGCTCGGCCAGTGCGCGCTCGACGGCCTCCCCGTCGTTCCAGGGAACGACCAGGGTGTCAGCGGCCTGGGCGGCCGTGACCCCCGGGCTGGCGGGGATGCCCTGCGTCGCCAGGCCCGAGCCGGCGTCGGCGAGCAGGCCGTCGACGTGGCCGTGGTAGGCGCCGGCGAACTTCACGATCGTGTCGCGGCCGGTGGCGGCGCGCGCGAGCCGGATCGCGCTCATCGAGGCCTCGGTGCCGCTGGAGGTCATACGCACCATCTCCGCGCCCGGAACGCGTTCCACCACCTCGGCGGCGAGCTCGACCTCAGCCTCGGTCGGCGCGCCGAAGCTCGTGCCGGCCGCGGCCGCGACGGTCACCGCCTCGACGACCCGCGGATGGGCGTGCCCGGCGATCAGCGGGCCCCAGGACATCATCCAGTCGACGTAGCGGTTGCCGTCGACGTCGATCAGCTCCGCCCCCTCGCCGCGGGCGACGAAGATCGGATCGCGCCCGATCGAGCGCATCGCCCGCACGGGCGAGTTGACCCCGCCGGGCAGCAGCGTGACCGCCCGCTCGTAGAGGTCGGCCGAGCGGGCGCCCGGCGGCATCAGCTGTGCTCCGCCTCCCAGCGCTTGTGCTCGTCGGTGAAGTAGAGCAGCCGGATCTTCTTGAACTCGGTCGACGAGTAGAGCGTGCTGCGGTCCTCGATGCCGGTGTGCTCGGCGATCGACGTCAGGATCGCGTCGCACTCCTCCTTCGAGCGCCCGTGGGCCATCGTGAAGACCGAGTAGGGCCAGTCGGCGTAGGTCGGACGCTGGTAGCAGTGCGAGATGCCGCGGAAGCCGGCCATCCGCGGCCCCAGCTCCATGACGCGCTCCTCGGGCACGTTCCAGACGCCCATGCCGTTGGCCGAGAAGCCGGCGCGGCGGTGGAACAGGATCGCGGCCACGCGCCGCAGCGCCTTGCGCTCCCGCATCGACTCGAGCTGCTCGAGCAGCTGCGGCACCGTGACCCCGATCGCCGCCGCCGCCGGCGCGTAGGGCTCGGAGACGATCGGCATGTCGCCTTGCAGCTCGCGGATGACCGCGTGGTCGAGCTCCGAGAGCTCGACCACCTCGGGCTCTTGCGGCTCCTCGGCCACGCCCTCCGCGGCCAGCGCCTCGGTGCCCTGCTCCATCTCCAGGTCCATGCGGATCTTGAACAGCCGCAGCGTCGGCAGCTGGCGCACGGACTCGGCGCCGGTGAGCTCGGCCAGCACGTCGAGCGTGCCCTCCAGCCCGAGCTTCGAGTCCGGCTCGGTCGCGATCGTGAACCAGATGTTGAAGTCGTGGTTGCGCAGGTAGTTGTGCGAGACGCCGGGGTGGGAGTTGATGACCTTGGCCGCGCGCCAGGGGTGCTCGGCGTCCACCTTCGCCGCCACCAGCATCGAGCGGTAGCCGAGCACGCGCGTGTCGAAGATCGGCGTGACCTGGCGGATGATGCGGCCGTCCACCAGCCGCTTGGTGCGCCGCAGCACCTCGTCCTCGTCGACCTCCGCCAGCTGCGCGACGTGCGCGAACGGCCGCTCGGCGAGCGGGAAGCGGCCCTGCAGCAGGTTGAGCAGCTTGCGGTCGAGGTCGTCGAGGGGGATCGCCGAGCCGTCCTTGCGGCTGCGGACCTTGGCTACCGAAGCCATCGGGCAACGTCCTTCGCGTGGTAGGTGATCACGATGTCTGCGCCGGCGCGGCGGATGCCGGTCAGCGCCTCCAGCACGGCGGCGC
This sequence comes from uncultured Thermoleophilaceae bacterium, assembly GCA_963734165.1. Taxonomy (GTDB): domain Bacteria; phylum Actinomycetota; class Thermoleophilia; order Solirubrobacterales; family Thermoleophilaceae; genus JACVRW01. Next base: position 303,413 of record CAVTFZ010000002.1, read on the forward strand.
GCTCGTCCAGGTAGCCGGCCGCCGCGGCCGCCTTCACCATCGCATACTCGCCGCTGACGTTGTACGCGGCGACCGGCAGGCGCGTCGCGTCCTTGACGCGACGGATCACGTCGAGATAGGGCAGCGCGGGCTTGACCATCACCACGTCGGCGCCCTCCTCGACGTCCAGCAGCGCCTCGCGCACGCCCTCCTCGGCGTTCGCCGGATCCATCTGGTAGCCGCGCCGATCGCCGAAGGCCGGCGCGGAGTCGACCGCCTCGCGGAAGGGCCCGTAGAAGGCCGAGGCGTACTTGGCCGAGTAGGCGATGATCGGCAGGTCCTTGTACCCCTCGGCGTCGAGCTGGGTCCGCAGCGCGCCGACGCGGCCGTCCATCATGTCGCTGGGCGCGATCGCGTCGGCGCCGGCCTGCGCGTGCGACACGGCCGTCCGCGCCAGCAGCTCGAGCGTGAGGTCGTTGTCGACCTGGCCGTCCTCGAGCACCACGCCGCAGTGGCCGTGCGAGGTGTATTCGCAGAGGCAGACGTCGGTGATCGCCATCAGCTCGGGATGCGCCTCCTTGAGCGCCCGCACGGCGAGCTGCACGACGCCCTCGTCGTCGTAGGCGCCCGAGCCCTGCTCGTCCTTGTCCGCGGGCAGGCCGAACAGCAGCACCGCACCGATCCCGAGCCCGAGCGCCTCGCCGGCCTCCTCGACGGCGTGCGAGATCGACAGCCGGTCGACGCCCGGCATCGCCTCGATCGGGGTGCGCGCGTCCTCGCCGAGCTGGACGAACAGCGGCAGCACGAGGTCGGCGGGTCGCAGGTCCGTCTCACGGACCAGCTCGCGCAGGACGCCGGTCTTGCGCAGCCGCCGCAGGCGCGTGGCGGGAAAGGACATCGCTCAGAGTCTACGAGCGTCGGCCCGGCGCGCCGCGCCGACCTATGCTGCTGACCATGGCACGGCTTGCACTGTCGGCGATCGGCGAGGATCGGCCCGGAATCGTGGCCAAGGTGACCGCGGTGCTGCTGCGCTACGGCGTGAACGTGGAGGACTCGCAGATGGCGATCCTGCGCGGCCACTTCGCGATGACGCTGATCCTGGCGCCACCGGCGGAGACCGACCGCGAGCAGCTCGCGCGCGACCTCGACGTCGCGGCGGCCGAGCTCGGGCTCGAGGCGCTCGCGCTGCGCGACGTCGAACCGCTCGCCGGCGCCGCGCCGGAGCCCACCCACCTGGTGACCGTCTACGGCGTCGACCACCCGGGGATCGTGCACGCCGCCACGCGCACGCTGGCGGAGCTGGGGGTGAACATCACCGACCTCAACACGCAGCTGGTCGCGACCCCCGGCGAGCAGCCGCTGTACGCGCTGCTGATGGAGGTCGTGGTGCCGCAGGAGACCCCGATCGCGGACGTGGAGCGGGCGCTGGCGGCGACCGCCGAGCTGGAGACGGTCGACCTCAGCCTGCGCGAGCTCGAGCATCACGAGCTCTAGGTGGCCGTCCGCCCGATCCTCCGCTACCCGCACCGCGCGCTGAAGACGGTGGCGCGCGAGCTGGGCGGGCACGACAGCGCCGAGATCGAGCGCGTGACGGCGGACCTGCTCGACACGATGGAGTCCTTCGGGCACTGCGTCGGCCTGGCCGCGCCGCAGCTCGGCGAGCTGGTGCGGATCGCCGTCGTGGACGTGACCGGACACAAGCGGGCCACGACCTCGAACGGGCGGCTGGTGCTGGTCAACCCACGCGTGGTCGCCGCCGAGGGAGCCGAGGTCGCGCGCGAGGGCTGCCTCAGCATCCCGGACCTGACCGCGAACGTCCGCCGCGCGACGCGGATCGCGGTCGAGGCGCGGGGACTGGCGTTCGAGTCGGAGGGCTTCGAGGCGCGCTGCATCCTGCACGAGCTCGACCACCTCGACGGGCTGCTGTTCCTCGATCGCGTCGACTCGCTCGCGCGCGACGTGTTCCGGCGCAAGCAGTACCGCTAGCTAGGCGAAGCGCCGCAGCGCCAGCCGGCTGAGCAGGCCGAAGGCGACGAACAGCGCGCCAGGTGCAGCAGCGGGGCGCCGAGGGCGCCGCTGTCGTTGAGGGCGGCGTCGAGCGCGTCGAGGGTCGGCTTGAAGGGAAACAGCGCCGAGACCACGCTGATCGCGTCGTAGACCGCGGGCGCCACGGCGCCGGAGGGCACCAGCGCGAGGAAGGCCAGGGGCAGCGCGAGCATGAAGGCCAGCAGCGAGGCGACGCGCACCTCGCGCGTGAGCGCCCCGATCGCCAGTCCGAGCGCGGCGAACGCGAGGGCGCCGGCGGCGAGCGCGGCCAGCCACTGCGGCAGCCGGCTCCAGTCGAGGTCGACGAAGATGCCCAACCCGGCCAGCATCACGAGGCCGACCGCCAGCGAGCAGAGCGCCGCCAGCCCGGCCTTCTCCAGCAGCAGCCCGGTGCGCGAGACCAGCCCGCGGACCAGTCGCGGGAAGGCGTTCTCCTCGCGTTCGAGCGCGAGCGCGCCGGCCGCCAGCAGGACCGTGACGAACATCAGCGAGACGGCCACCGCGAGCGCGACGGCGAACGAGCTCAGCGACGGTCCGCCGCCGTCGAGGGCGGTGGCGCGGACGCGGATCGGCTCGCCGACGACCTTCAGCACGTCGTCGGAGAAGGAGAGGTTGTCGGAGCGCCAGCCGGGCGAAGGCGATCGTGTCGTCGACGCGCTCGCGCTCGGGCGAGCCGGCCGGCAGCTTCGTGCGCGCCTCGCGCAGGTAGCGCTCGGCGCGCGCGAGGCCGAGCACGTCGAAGTCGCGGCCTAGGAAGCTGTAGGTCGCCGCCAGCGCTGATCAGGTTCAGCAGCCGCAGCGACTCGGCCGCGATGCGCTTGGTCAGCGCCGCGTTGGCGACCTGGATCTGCGCCCGGATCGTGTTCTCGACGTACTCGCGCTTGGCCGGATCCTCGGCGTTGTAGAAGACCTCGACGGTGCCGGGCTGCAGCGTCGACTGGAGCTTGCGCTGAGGTCGTCGGGGATGATCACGGCCGCCAGCGCGTCGCCGTCCTCGACCTTCGTGGATCGCCTCGCCTGCGGCTGTCGACCGGGATCGGGTCGACGGCATCGGTCAGCCGCTGGCCCTCCCGCATGCAGGTCGATGCGCTGGCCACCGAGCTCGATCTCGCTGGGCGTTGCCGGCGAGGCCGTTGTAGATCGCGACCGCCGGCTTGTCGGGACCGCGCCGAGAGCGCGAGGCCGATCAGCACCGCGATCACGACCGGGTAGAGCACGAGCAGCGCCACCAGCAGCGGCGAGCGGCGCAGGATCCGCAGATCCTTGAGCAGCAGCCAGCGCACGCTCAGTGGCCGCGCTGGTGCAGGAAGCGGACGAACGCGCGCCTCGAAGTCGAGCCCGCGAGCCGCCGACGACCTCGGCGAGCTCGCCGCGGCGAGCCGTCGAACAGACGCTCGCCGTCGGCGAGCACGATCAGCTGGTGGGCGTGGCGCTCGGCCTCCTGGACGTCGTGCGTGGCGTAGACGACCGTTGTGCCCTCGGCGGCGAGGCGCAGGATGAAGTCCCACAGCCGCTCGCGCTGGCGCGGGTCGAGGCGCGGCGCTGGGCTCGTCGAGCAGCAGCACCTCGGGTTGCGCGAGCAGGCCGATCGCGATGTTCACCCGCTGGCGGTTGCCGCCGGAGAGGGTGGCGACCTGGATCGGCCGACGCGGTCGCGCAGGTCGGTCAGGTCGAGCATCCGCTCGACCGCCGCGCGGGGATCGGCGCAGCGCTCGAGCCGGGCGAACAGCGCGAGGTTCTCCGCCACCGTCAGCTTGCCGTAGAGCGCTGGCTGCTGCGGGCACCCAGCCGACCTCGCCGGCGGCGCGGCTGATCGTGCCCGCGTCGGGGCGCTGGATGCCGGCGAGGATCGACAGCAGGGTCGTCTTGCCGGCGCCGTTGGGACCGATCACCGCGACCAGCTCGCCGCGGCCGGCGCCGCAGCGAAACGCCGCGCAGCGCCTCGCGCTCGCCGTAGCGCTTGACCAGACCCTGCGCCTCGAGCACCGGCGGGGCCGGCGGCACGCTCAGCTGCTCGAGGCGTGCGGTGCTGCCCTCCATGGTCGCTCAGCTTGGCAGAATCGCCTGCGATGAAGCTTTTGTTCATCGGAGACGTGGTCGGCGGCTGTGGTCGCCGCGCGGTGCGAGCGCTGCTGCCCGGGCTGCGCGAACGCCATCGGCCGGACTTCGTGGTCGTCAACGGGGAGAACGCCGCGGGCGGCGTCGGCATCACCGAGAAGACCGCGCGCGAGCTGCTCGAGCTCGGCGTCGACGCGATCACGCTCGGCAACCACGCCTACCGCCATCGCGAGGTCTACGGCTTCCTCGACCGCGAGCCGCGGATCGTGCGGCCGGCCAACTACCCCAAGGGCAGCCCCGGCCGCGGCCACACCGTGGTCGAGCGCGACGGCGCTGCGGCTGGGCGTGGTCAACCTCTCCGGGCATCGTGATGCTGCAGGCGGCGCGCTCGCCGTTCGCCGAGATCGACGCCGTGCTCGCCGAGCTGCGCGACGCGTGCCGGACCACGTGCTGCTCGACTTCCACGCCGAGGCCACCAGCGAGGCCGTCGCGATGGGCTGGCACGTGGACGGACGCGTTACGGCCTGCGTCGGCACTCACACGCACGTGCCGACCGCCGACGGACGGGTGCTGCCCGGGGGCACGGCCTTCATCACCGACGTCGGCATGACCGGCCCGCGCGGCGGGGTGATCGGCGTCAAGCGCGAGCAGGCGCTGGAGCGCTTCCGCTCGATGACCAACGTGCGCTTCGAGACCTCGGACGAGGATCCCGTGGCTCAATGGCGTGCTCGTCGAGGCGGGCGCCGACGGACGCGCTACGCGGATCGAGCAACTGCTGGTCGCCGCGAGCTGAGCTGCGCACCGACCAGCTCGCGCAGGCAGAGACCCAGCGCCAGGAACAACAACCCGTTGCGGGCGGCGACCAGCAAGACCCAGAACGGCTCGCCGTGCTCGAGGTCGAAGTAGTGGGCCGGGAACTCGGCCAGCGTCAGCAGGATCGCGGCGGCCACGACGGCGGCGAGCCCGTCCATGCGCCAGGCGAAGGCCAGGATGCCGAGCGGAGCGACCCAGACGAGGTACTGCGGCGAGAGCACGTTGCCGAGGGCGACGAAGGCCGTCACCGCAGCCAGGGAGGCGAGCACGAGCCGGCGCGGGTCGGCGTCACCGGCTCTCGCCACCAGCGCGCTGACGAGCCCGACGGCGCCGAGCAGCACGGCCGCGAACAGCGCCAGCACGGCCGCGTCGGCCGGGTGCACGAGGTTGCCGGACCCATGGCTGGCCTCCTTGGTCGCCTCGCCGAGGCCGAGCGCGTCCAGCCCGCGCAGCACGGTCGCGGGCGAGCTCTCGATCTGCGCCGGTCGGCCGGTCTGGTAGTCCAGCGCATCTCTCACGCCGTCGACCGACAGCGCCAGCGCCGCGAGCGAGACGATCGCCATCACCGCGACCAGCACGAGGGCGCCCTCGACGGCCTCGCGACGACGACCGGCCGCCACCAGCCAGGCGATCGCGACCGGCGCCGCGACGATCGGGAAGCCCTTGACCATGACCGCGACGCCGAGCACGGCCAGGCCCCAGCGCGGGCGGCCGTTGCACAGCAGCAACAGCGCCCCGAGCAGGAACGCCACCGGCGCGAGGTCGAAGTGCGTGCGGATCATCGCCCCGCACAGCAACGGCGTCAGCGCGGCCGCGAGCAGCGCCCGCTGGCCGTCGCCCCCGGTGCGCGCGGCGAGCGTGGCGCAGAGCACCATCGCCGCGGCCGCGAACAGGAACATCCAGCCGGCGAAGGCGAGCCGGAAGGAGTCGTAGCTGGTCCCGAGCAGCCCCGGCAGCGCGACCACCGGCGCCGCCAGCGGCGGGTACTCGAACATCACGTCGCGGTAGGGCAGCTGGCCGTCGCCCGCCTTGACGGCGACGTTGCGGTAGACGTTGAGGTCGTTGATGCTCTCGTCGGAGAGCGGGTCCAGCGCAAGCGTGAGGGAGAAGGCGAGCGCCAGGAAGGCGAGCGCCACCAGCGCGGCCTGAGCGCCCCGGCTCATGCCGCCGCCAGCTCCGGCAGGTCGTCGGCCTCGTCCCGCACTTGCTCCTCGCGCGCCCGCTCGACCCCGCCGTAGGCGGCCAGCACCACCAGCAGCACGAACGGCACGAACCAGACGACGTAGAGGTAGAACCAGTGCGTCATCGCCAGCTGCAGGGCGATCAGCACCGCGCCGCCGAGCGCGGCGACCTGGCGCAGGTCGCGGCGACGCGGGACGAGGCCGACGAGCAGCGCGAGGCCCACCGCGGCGGCCTTGACCACCGTCTGCAGCCAGTCGAGCGCGGGCGCCTGCCCCCAGATGCTGAACGGCGAGGGGCGACCGGCCTGGTAGCCGATCGTGCGGTCATAGAGCTCCCGCGGCCCGCCGTCGGGGAGGAACGGCAGCACGAGCAGGGCGAGCACGGCGGCGAGGGCGAGGGCGAAGGCCAGCGAGCCTGGCCAGCGGCGCGCCCGCGGGGATGGAGCGGCGGACGGCGGGGGCGGACCGGCGTCGGGCGGAGGCTGGTCCGGCGCGGCAGGCCCCGGCGCGGGCGTCGTGACGCCGCGCGCGAACAGCGGCGCCAGCGCCAGCGGGGCGAACTTGGCCGCCGCGCCGGCGGCGATCGCCGCGCCACGCGCCAGCGCCGCCGAGCGCCTCGCGGCGCACGGTCGCGGCGAGCAGCGCCACCACGCAGGCGAGTGCGACGAGCGTGTCGTTCGAGTTGGTCTCCAGCGCGAAGGCCGTATAGGGGTAGGCCACCCACGCCCAGGCCAGGGCGGCCCCCAGCACCAGCCCGTCGCGTCCCGGGCGCAGCCGTCGGCCGAGCAGCAGCAGCCCGCCCAGCACGAGCAGGTCGAAGGCGATCGCGGCGCCATGAGCCGCCGGCAGGTCGTCCCACGCGCCGCTCCAGGGCAGCGCCTGCTCGAACGGCACGTAGAGCAGATAGGTCAGCGGGCCGTAGGTGTCGCCCCGCTCGACGTCGTCGGAGAAGCCGGGCCCGTAGAGCGGGTCGCCGTCGACGATCCGGTCGGCGCCGATCACGCCCGCGTAGCCGACGTCGATCACGTTCGAGTCGGCCACGTTGAGGCCGATGCGGAAGGCGCCCAGGAACACCACGCCGATCAGCAGCCAGGCGACCGGGACGTGCGGCAGCAGCGGCCCCTGCCGGCACGCGGCCGGAAGCCCGCTCGCAGCACCCGCGCGAGCAGGTAGAGCAGCACGGGATAGACCAACGGCGCTGAGAGATCGATCTCGCCGCGGTTGAAGAACACGTGCGAGACGCCGAAGCCGAGCAGCACGAGCAGGTCGAGGTGCAGCAGCCGCAACGGCCGGCGCACGTCGACGAACGGCGCCAGGAACAGCAGGCAGAGCGGGATCCAGACGTAGGGCGCGTTCAGCTTGCGGCCGAAGGCCCCCTCGTAGCCGCGCGCCATCGACCAGGCGACCTGGTCGCCGCGCCACTGCTCGAGCACCGCCCCCGTCGCGTCGTCGAGCTGCACCTGCGCGACCTCGTCGCCGTCGCGGAAGAAGCTCACCTGCCAGCGGCCGTAGCCCTTCGTGTAGGCGGCGGGTTGGAGCGGGCCGTCGCGCCGCTCGGCGCGCACCGTCGCGGTGCGGGCGGCGATCGCCTTGATCTCGCGCGCGTCGCGCTTGAAGTAGCGCGGCGGCACGGTGTCCGAGGCGGGCGTGGTCAGGTCCGCCGCAAGCGCCGGCGGCGGCGCGAGCAGGCAGGCCACCAGCGCGACCAGCAGCGCTAGTCGCGCGAGAGCTCGATCGCGAAGCTCCACATCTTGTTCCCGACGAAGTTGAGTGGCGTCGCGACCACGATCGAGATCGCCTGAGCGGGGAGGTCAGGCATGTCCGCCACGCTCACCAGCAGCTCGAGCACGGCCGCCGCGAACACGAACGCCACCACGCTGACGGCGAAGAAGCGCGCCGCCTGGAAGCCGGCGTGGCCGTCACGCGCGCGGAAGGTCCAGTGGCGGTTCCACCAGAAGTTGTTCCTCACCGCCACCACGAACGCGGCCGTCGCCGCCTGCAGATGATGGAAGTCCGAGCAGCTCCACGCAGAGCGCGAACACGCACAGGTTGACGACGTAGCCCGAGGCGCCGACCGCACAGAACTTCAACAGCTGTAGCCAGTTGCCGGGCTTGCGCAGCCCCGATCGCAGGCGCAGATGAACCGCGACCGGGCGCTCGACGATCGCGGGATCGCGCTCTTCGATCACCGCATCCCACGGTACATCGAAATGATCCAGCACCAGTGGGGTCACGTCCGCGAGCGACCACGCCGCGCGCTCCGGCAGCTCCATGCCCGCGGCGATCAGCACGCCCTCGGAGTCGTCGCGGTGCAGGGAGCCATGGCTGCCGCCGCCGACGTGGTCGGCGCCACCCCAGTCCGCGAACTCGTGGCCCGGCGCCCCGGAGACGAGCACGTCGCCACTCTGCGGGCACGCGAGCGCCGACCACAGTCGCGGCAGCGCGTCCGGGTACAGCTCGCTGGCGAGCTGGCCGTCGTCGACCTCCAGCGCCAGCGCCTCCAGCTCGCCCTCGACGCTCCAGCGTCCCCCGCGCCGGTCGAGCAGGTCGCCGCCGGGCGCGAAGCGCAGCTCGCCGCGCTCGGACCAGACCCGCGCCTGGCCGTCGGCGCGCGTGACCAGCAGGTCGACGCCGGGCACCTGCTGGAGGTCCTCCAGCGCACGTGGCAGCAGCTGCTCGCGGCGCTGTTGGTCGAGCACGTAGACCATCGCCGAGCGGGCCGCGGGACAGACGGCCACCTCCGCCTCGGTCGGCGCCGCGTCGCCCGGCGTCAGCAGCCGCCAGTCGGCGAACACCTCGGCGAGGTTCACCCGTGCCTCGATCGTCGTCTGGGAGTGGTCGGACATCACGATCACGGCGTGCTCGTCGAGGAAGGCCTCGAGCCCACCCCCGGCGTCGAACAGCCGCGCGAGCGCGCGGTCGGCCGCGGCGATCGACTCGGGCTGCGCGTTCGGGCCGTGCTTGTGCGAGTAGGTGTCGTTGTCGGGCAGCGAGAACAGCAGGAAGTCGAACAGATCGCGCTCGACGAGGTACGCGCCCACGCAGCCGGTGTGCTGGTCGCGCTGGCCCGGCAGGCCGAGCGCGGACGTGCAGCCGGTGTTGCGGGAGTCGAACAGATCCGCGTAGAACAGCTCGCGCGCGCCGTAGACGGGGTGATGGAACTGCGCCGCCTCGGCGAGGCGGCGGTACACGCTGTCGCCCGACGGCTCGTGGCGGGTGCGCCCGCGGTAGATCAGGTACGTCGTGCAAGCGGTGCGCAGCCCCGCGTCGTCGAGGTACTCGAAGACCGTCCGGCGCTTGCGGCTGAGGTGCGCCAGGTTCATGTTGTAGACGGTGTCGTAGAGCGAGCGCACGATCCCGAAGGCGCGCGTGGCCTGCAGCGACGAGCCGTACTCCACGTAGCGCTCCTCGCCGCGGTGGAACCAGTTCATCGACGGGATCAGGTGCCGATCGGGCCCACAGCCGGTGGTGATCGCCGAGGCCGCCACGGGCGTCACCGAGGGGTAGGTCGAGACGCAGTCGCGCACGTAGCTGCCACGCTCGACCAGCGCCGCCAGCGAGGGTGCGCGGCCGTCGGCGATCGTGCGGTCCAGCAGCGCCGGCTTGAGCGAGTCGATCACCGCCAGCACGACCTTCTTCGGGCGGGCGGCCACGGTCAGCGCAGGATTCGCAGGCCGGCGTACTTTCGATCCGCCTGCCCGCGACCGCGCACGAGCAGCACGACGAAGCCGATCAGCGCGAGGAACGAGAGCGGCGGCACCAGGATCGCCACCGCGGCGAGCAGCAGCGCGGCGGCGTCCGCGAACACGTCGAGCATGCGCCGCGCCCTCGCCGAGGCGCCGGCGGGCGCGCTCGAGCATGCCGCCGACCGCGACCCAGGCAAGCGCGGCGCAGAGCACGCCGATCGCCAGTCCCAGCACGGAGGACTCGCCGCCCTCGGCCAGCGAGCCGGCGGCCAGCAGGGCGCCGAGCGCGACGCCGAGGATCGCGAGGGCCAGCTCGAGCGGCCGGCGGGAGGAGGCCGAGTCGACGTCTGGCGAACGGGCCGCGCTGGCGCGCTCGACCAGGTAGGCGGCCACCGCGAGCGCGAGCACCACCGCCAGGAAGGCGGGCGACTCGAGGAAGCTCCAGTCCGTGCCGTCGAAGTCGAGCGCCAGGTCGCCACGCGCCGAGCGCGCCGGCGAGCAGCGGCGGCAGGAATGGCCGTACGCCGGTGGCGCCGGCCAGGCCGGCGCCCTGTCCGATGTCGAGGAAGAGGCTCATGCGCGAAGCGGAGGCCGGTACCCTCCGAGCGCATGACGATAGACCAGCCGGCAGGGCATGCGGCCCGTGCGCCGAAGGGGTCGCGATGAGCGTCTCGCGCGACCTCGAGCGCTACGCCGGCCTGTTCGCGGCGCGCACGCAGGTCATGAAGTCGTCGGCGATGCGCGACCTGATGTCGATCACCGCCAGACCCGAGGTGATCTCGCTCGCGGGCGGCTTCCCCGACACGAGCAGCTTCCCGCCGGACACGTTCGCCGCGGTCTGCCCAGCGGATCGCCACCGAGTCGTGCGCGAAGGCGCTGCAGTACGGGCCGACCGAGGGGCTGGACGAGACGAAGGCCTGCATCGCCGAGGTGATGGCGGCCGAGGGCATGCGCGCCGACCCCGAGGACGTGCTCGTCACCACCGGCGGCCAGCAGGGCATCGACCTGATCACGCGCACGCTGATCGACCCGGGCGACGTCGTGATCGCCGAAGGGCCGACCTACCCCGGCGCCGTGCCGTCGTTCTCCTCCTTCCAGGCCGACGTCGTGCAGATCGACATGGACGCCGACGGCATGCGCGTGGACCTGCTCGAGGAGACGCTCGATCGGCTCGAGCGCGAGGGCCGGCGGCCGAAGTTCATCTACACGATCCCCAGCTTCCAGAACCCGGCCGGCGTGTCGCTGTCGCTGCCGCGCCGCAAGCGGCTGGTGGAGGTCGCCCACGAGCGCGAGCTGCTGGTGCTGGAGGACAATCCCTACGGCCTGCTGCGCTACGAGGGCGAGGCCCTGCCGCCGCTGCACGCGCTCGACGGCGGCGTCTACGTGATGCACCTCGGCACGTTCTCGAAGATCCTCTCGCCCGGCATCCGCCTCGGCTGGGTGGTCGCGCCGCCGCCGGTGATCGCGAAGATCAACCTCGGCAAGCAGGCCGCCGACCTCTGCACCTCGACCCTCTCGCAGCTGATGGTGCAGGCGTACTTCGAGCAGGGCCACTGGCGCGACTACGTCGACTCGCTGACCGAGCTCTACCGCGCCCGCCGCGACACGCTGCTCGACGCGCTCGCCGACCACTTCCCGCCTGAGGCCGAATGGACGCGGCCGGCCGGCGGCCTGTTCATCTGGGCGACGCTGCCGGACTTCATCGACACGACCGACCTGCTGGCGCGGGCGCTGCGCGAGAACGTCGCGTTCGTGCCCGGCCGCGCCGCCTTCCTCGACGGTCGTGGCAGCAGCTCGATGCGGCTCAACTTCTCCGGCTGCGACGAGGAGCAGCTGCGCGAGGGCGTGCGCCGCATCGGCGAGGTGATCACCGAGCAGGTCGAGCTGTACGGGACGCTGACAGGGCGTGCGGCCGAGCGGGCCCGACCGCCGGTGGAGACCGAGGACGAGCCGAGCGCCCAGGTGCTGCCGCTGCCCCGGCGCGGGAGCGACGAGCGGCGGACCGCGGGCTCGTGAGCCGCGTCGCCGTCCTCAAGGGCGGGCGCTCGCTGGAGCGGCACGTGTCGCTGCGCTCCGGCGCCCGCGTCGAGGACGCGCTCGAGCGACTCGACCACGAGGTGATCGGCATCGACGTCGGCGGCGACCTGATCGCCCGGCTGCGCGAGGCGGCACCGGACGTGGCCTTCGTCGCGCTGCACGGCCGCGACGGCGAGGACGGGACGGTGCAGGAGCTGCTGGAGATCGCCGGCGTGCCCTACACCGGCTCGCGGCGTGCTCGCCTGCGTGCGCGCGATGGACAAGGTGCTGACCAAGCACCTGCTGCTCGAGGCCGGCATCCCGACGCCGGAGTTCTTCGCCTTCAACGAGACCGCCTTCCGCGAGCTCGGCGCCGGGCAGGCGCTGCCGGCGATCGAGCAGCGGCTGGACTTCCCGATCGTCGTCAAGCCGTCCAGCGGCGGCTCGGCGCTCGGGATCAAGTTCGCCGCCACGGCCGACGACGTGCCGGCCGCGCTGGTGGCGGCCTTCTCCTACGACTCCAAGGTGCTGCTCGAGCGGCACGTCGCGGGGCGCGACCTGGCGGTCTCGATCCTCGACGGCGAGCCGCTGCCGATCGTCGAGGCCGTGCCGCGCGACGAGGAGTTCTACGACTTCGAGGCGCGCTACGAGATCGGGCGCACCGACTTCGTCTGCCCCGCCGAGCTGCCGCCGGAGCTGACCGAGCGCGCCCAGGAGCTGGCGCTGCGGACCTACCGGCTGCTCGGCTGCGAGGCATTCGCCCGCGTGGACCTGATGCTCGGCCCCGACGACGAGCTGGCCGTGCTGGAGGCGAACGCGATCCCCGGCCTGACCGAGACCAGCCTGCTGCCGCAGGCCGCGGAGGCCGGTGGCGTGTCCTTCGACGAGCTGGTGGAGCGGATCGTGGAGCTGGCGCTCAGACGAGCACCGGCGGCGACGTAGGCCTCAGTCGTCCTCGCCGCGCTCGAAGTCCTCGGGCGTGACGTTGTCGAGGAAGTCCTTGAACTTCTCGACGACCTCCTCGGTGTCCTCGACCTCGTGCTCGAACTCGATCGCGGACTCGGAGATCACGTCCTCGGCGGCGAAGATCGGGGCGCCGGTGCGGACGGCCAGCGCGAGCGCGTCGGAGGGACGCGAGTCGATCGCCAGCTCGCGGCCGTTGAGCTGCAGCGTGACCTCGGCGTAGAAGGTGTTCTCGCGCAGCTCGGTGACGGCCACGCGGGTGCAGGAAACCTCGAGCTCTGTGAGCATCTCGCTGATCAGGTCGTGCGTCATCGGGCGCGGCGTGTTGGCGCCCTGGAGCTTCATCAGGATCGCGGCGGCCTCTGGATGCCCGATCCAGATCGGAAGGAACTTGTTCCCGTCCCGCGTCTTCAAGAGCACGATCGGCTGCTTGCCGACCATGTCGAAGCTCACGCCGTAGATGACCATCTCCTGCATGGGCTCTCGACAGTCTAGACGCGGTGGGATGCGGCGCAGCGCCCCATGGCGGGGGCCACCGCGGGTCGCTGTACGCTCCGCTGCCGTCGCTTGATCTACCGACTCCTCCTGAAGCTGTTGCTGTGGCGAATCGACGCCGAGCGCGCCCACGCGCTGGCATCGCGCACGCTCAGGATGGCAACGGCCGCGGCGCCCGTGCGGGCAGTGCTGCGGCGCCTGCTGGCTCCGCGCGACGCCGGGCTGCGCGTGCGGGCGCTGGGCCTGGACTTCCCCAGCCCGCTCGGCGTCGCGGCCGGCTTCGACAAGGAGGCGCGACTGGTCGACGGGCTCACGGCGCTCGGGTTCGGGTTCGTCGAGGTCGGCACGGTCACCGCGCTGGCGCAGCCCGGCAACGAGCGCCCGCGCGTGTTCCGACTGCCGGCCGACCGGGCGCTGGTCAACCGCATGGGCTTCCCCAACGACGGTGCGGACGCCGCCGGCGCGCGCCTCGGGCGGCGGCGCAGGGACGAGTCCGTCGTGGGCGTCAACGTCGGCAAGTCCAAGCTCGCCGCGGCGCAGGCCGCCGTCGAGGACTACCGCGCCGCCGTTCGCCGGCTCGCGCCGCTGGCCGACTACCTGGTGCTGAACGTGAGCTCGCCCAACACCCCGGGGCTGCGCGACCTGCAGGCGATCGAGCCGCTGCGGGCGCTGGTCGACGGCATCCGCGCGGAGGTCCCCTCCGGGCTGCCGCTGCTGGTGAAGATCGCGCCGGACCTCGCCGACGAGGACGTCGACGCGATCGCCGACCTGGCGCTGGAGCTGAAGCTCGACGGGATCGTCGCGGTCAACACCACGGTCGGCCGCGCGGGTCTGGCCAGCGAGCCCGCCGCGATCGAGGCCGCGGGTGGCGGCGGCCTGTCGGGCACGCCCCTGCGGGAGCGCTCGCTCGAGGTGCTGCGGCGCCTGCACGCGCGCGCCGGGGAACGGCTGGCCCTGATCTCGGTCGGCGGCGTCGAGACCGCCGACGACGTCTGGGAGCGAATCCTCGCCGGCGCCTCGCTCGTGCAGGCGTACACCGGCTTCGTCTACGGCGGCCCGCTGTGGGCGCGGCGCGTCAACCGCGACCTCGTACAGCTCCTGCGAGAGAGTGGCCGGGCGTCGATCGAGGAGCTGATCGGCGCGGGCACCGCGATGGGCGATCCTGGACTCGAACCAGGGACCTCGTCCTTATCAGAGACGCGCTCTAACCGGCTGAGCTAATCGCCCGCGGCGCCCATTGTAGACGGGGCTTCGTGCGGCCGCGTCTTGGGCGAGAGGGGCGCCGTGCGCGCGTCGGCGGTCGCTCAGGCCGCTCGGCGCAGCAGCCGCTCGGCCAGGTCGACGGCCTCGGCGGGGCGGTCGAACTCGAGCTCGGCGACGCAGCCGTCGCCGCGGGCGCGGACCTTGACCTCGTGGCCGAGGGCGGCCGAGAGCGCGTCCTCGGCCGCGGCGAGCGCCTCTGCCAGGTCGGGATGGATCACCACGCGCTGGCGCGGCATGGCGTCGGGGCCCTTCTCGGCCTCGCGGGCGCGGCGCTCGGTCTCGCGCACCGACCAGCCCGCGTCGCGGGCGTCGAGCGCCAGGCGGCGGCGGGTCGCGTGGTCCTTGCAGAGCAGCAGCGCGCGGCCGTGGCCCTCCGAGAGGTCGCCCTGCTCGATCAGCTCGAGCGCCTCCTCCGGCAGCTCCAGCAGCCGCGTGAGGTTGGAGATCGCCACCCGGCTGCGGCCGACGCGCCTGCCGACCTCCTGCTTGGTCAGCCCGAGGTCGTCGACGAGCATCGCGACCGCGCGCGCCTCCTCGATCGGGTTGAGGTCGACGCGGGCCATGTTCTCCGCGAGGGCGAGGTCGAGCCGCTCCCAGTCGTCCGCGGGCCGCACCATCGCGGGGATCGTCTCGAGCCCGGCGATGCGGGTGGCCCGCAGCCGCCGCTCGCCCGCGACCAGCTCGTAGGCGCCGCCGGCGAGGGGGCGCACGACGACCGGCTGCAGCACGCCGCGCACGCGGATCGACTCGGCCAGCTCCGCCAGCCGCACCTCGTCGAAGGAGCGCCGCGGCTGGCGCGCGTTGGGCTGGATCATGTCGACCGGGATCTCGCGCAAGCCCTGCTCGTGCTCGGTGCTGCGCGGCAGGATCGCGGCCAGGCCACGCCCCATGCCACGGCGGTCGAAGCGCGGCTCGGCCGGCTCCGGCGGGTGCCAGTTCGGGCTCTCAGGCACGGGCGGCCACCTCACGCGCGAGTCTCAGGTAGGCGACCGAGCCCGCGCTGCGTGGCGCGTGGCGGGTCACGGGCAGGCCGTAGCTCGGCGCCTCCCCCAGGCGCACGTTGCGCGGGATCACGGTCTCGAAGACGAGGTCGGGGAAGTGCTCGCGGACCTCGCGCTCGACGTCCCGCGCGAGCCGCGTGCGGCGATCGTGCAGCGTCAGGATCATGCCGCAGACCGTCAGTCGCGGGTTCAGCTCGGTGCGGATCAGCGACAGCGTGTCGAGCAGCTGCGCCAGGCCCTCGAGCGCGAAGTACTCCGTCTGCACGGGGACGATCACCTTGTCGGCCGCCACCAGCGCGTTGACGGTGATCGGCCCCAGCGAGGGCGGGCAGTCCAGCAGCGTCAGCAGGTAGCGGTCGCGGACCGAGCCGAGCCGGTCGCGCAGGATCGTCTCGGAGCCGGGGATGCGCGGTAGCTCGACGTTGGCGCCGGCGAGGTCGGGCGAGGAGGGCACGACGTCGAGCCGCTCGAAGCCGCTCGGCACCGCGGCGGCGGTGAGGTCGAGGTCGCCGGCGAGACAGTCGTAGACGCTCGGCCCACCGTCCTTCGGCAACCCAAGTGCAACCGTTGCGTTGCACTGTGGATCGAGGTCCACCAATAGCGTCGGGAAGCCCTCGTCGGCGATCGACGCGCCGAGGTTGACCGCCGTCGTGGTCTTGCCCACGCCGCCCTTCTGATTTGCGACTGCGATGACGCTTCCCATACGACCGCGAGACTATGGCCGGGGCCGGTCGGAACCGGCCCGCCTCCCCCTGATGGTTCGTTCCCGAATCGTGGACTCCTGCCGGCTCGGCGCGCCTACTCGCCCCAGGCCCGCAGGTAGGCGCGCACGACCAGCGCCACCGCGTCGGCGTTCAGGCGTGTCGTGTCGATGCTGAGGTTGGCGTCGACGGCCAGCGCCGAGATCTCCCCCGCAAGCTCCTGAGCGGCTTCGCGGGCGAACTCCTCCTCCGCGTCTCCGCGCCCGCGCCGGGCCGTGAAGCGGCGCTGGCGCTCGTGGCGGGCCGCCTCGAGGTGGATGTGGCAGGGTGCCTTTCCGGCGTAGCTGCGCAGACCCGAGAGCTGCGCGCGCGTCTCGGCCGCGTCGACGACGACCGCCCGGCGGGCGCCCTCGCCCGGTGGCGGGAGGGCGTCGGCGAGCCAGCGTCCGTCCGTGTCCCGCTCCAGCGAGGCGCCGAAGGAATGCAGCTGCGCACGGCTGAGCGCGTGACTGCCGGCGCGGGCCAGCAGCGCCGAGCGGGCGTTGACCAGCAGCGCCCCATCGGACGCCAGCCGCTCCGCGAGCGCCGACTTGCCGCTGCACACCGCCCCGGAGAGCACGACGACCCAGGGCGCCGCGGCGGCGGGATCCGATCGGGACGATTTGCGTCCGAGCACCACGACCTGCATGGTGATCGACCGCCCGGATGGGGTCGTTCAGGGGCCCAGCGGGCGTTTGCGCGCCATCCCCGGACGGCGCGGGAATCCCGCTGGCGTCGGCTCGACCTTGCGCAGCACGTGCAGGTGGCGGTGCTGGGCGCCCTCGAACGGGACGACGGGACGGATCTCCTCGATCCGCAGGCCCAACCGCGCGGCGGCCACGGCGCCCGCACGTTCCTCCGCGGGATCGCGGGCGCCCTTCCAGGCCACCAGCACCCCGTCGGGGCGCAGCAATGGCGTGGCGTACTCCGCGAGCACTCCCATCGGGGCCAGGGCGCGCACCGTCACGACGTCGTAGGACTCGCGGCCGCCGCCAAGCGCCGGCGGCGCCGCGGCCCACCCTTCCGCGCGTGCCGCGAGCGCCCGCGCGTTCTCGATCGACGCCGCCCGCGCCAATCGCTCGATCACCTCGACCTTGCGGGTCGCGGCCTCGATCAGGTCGACCTGCGCGCCCGGGAGCGCGATCGCCAGCACCAGCCCCGGAAAGCCCGCCCCCGCCCCGACGTCGACGATGCGCCTGGCGGCGCGCAGGGGTTCCAGCTCGAGGCCAGACAGGCTGTCCGCAACGTGCACGTCGAGGGCGGTGGCCGGGTCGCGGGCGGTCGTCGGCGGGTCCGGCTCGTCCGCCAGCGCCTCCAGCAGCCGGGCGAGCTGGTCGACGACTCCCTCCTCGAGTCCGTACCGGCTCGCAAGGGCGGAGAGCGTTTCCCGTGAAACGCTCAAGCGCGGGTCAGGCGCGCGTCGAGCGCACGGGCGAGACCACCAGGCGCCGATCGGGCTCGTCGCCCTCGCTGTGCGTCTCGACGTCCGAGCGCTCGGACAGGTGCATGTGCACGATCTTGCGCTCGGCCGGACGCATCGGCTCGAGCTCCACCGGGCGGTCGTAGCGCAGCGCCTCGGCGGCGGCTCGGTCAGCGGTCCGGTGCAGAGCCGTCTCGCGCCGCTCGCGGTAGCCGGCCGCGTCGACGACCACCTGCTTGCGCAGCGGCTGGCCCTTGAACGCGGCCCGGAAGGCCAGGTGCTGCACGGCGTCGATCGTCGCCCCGTGCTTGCCGATCAGCAGCCCGAGCTCGTCGCCGTTGACCGTCGCCCGGATCTCGTCGTCGCTCTCCTCGATGTCGACGCTCGCGCGCAGGCCCAGCGCCTGGACCACGCGCGCCACCACGGCGCGCACCCGCTCGGGGGGCTCGTCGGGGATCGCGTCCGCGACCTCGCGCCAGGCCTCCAGGTCGACCTCGGCGCGCACGCGCGCTTCGCCGCCGTCAGCCGGCTCCTCCAGCACCTCGAAGCGGACGCAGTCGCCGGTGATCCCGGGATAGCGCGGCTCGAGCCGCTTCATCGCGGCCCATTTGGCCTCCCCGAGCGTCCCGCCGCTGCCTTCCACGGCGGATTCGCCCGAGGGCGACTCGTCGATCTGCTGTGCACCCTCGTCCATCAGCCCTCCGAGGGCGCAGCCTACCTAGCGACGACGGCCCGAGCGCTTCTTCTTCTTGCGCGGGTTGGGCGGCGGGCTGGCCTTCGCGGTGCTGCCGTTGCCGCTGCCGGCGGGCTCGGCCTTCGCCCGGGAGCGCTTGCCCTCGTCCTGAGCGACGGCTGCTGCGGGCTTCTCCGCCGCCGGTGGCTTTCCGCGCGCCGGCTTGGCCCCATCGTCGTCGTCGCTCGAGAAGTCGCGTGGAGGTGGCTTGGGGTAGAGCTTCTTCACCGCCAGCTGCTGCCCGATCGTCCAGACGTTGGTGGTGATCCAGTAGACGATCAGGCCGGCCGGGAAGTTCACGATGAAGATCGCGAACACGAACGGCAACGCCAGCATGATGTTGCGCTGCGTCGGGTCGGCGCTGATCGCCGTGACCAAGCTGGCAGCCAGCTGAGTGCCGACGTAGAGCACGATCAGCACGCCGAGCAGGAACGGCTCGGTGACCTTGTCCGCGAGGTCGTCGATGAACAGGAAGCCGGGGTTGCTGGCGATGTCGGTCTGGAACGAGTCCGAGCGCAGCAGCGAGAAGAGCGCGATGAAGAACGGGATCTGCAGCACCAGCGGCAGGCAGGAGCCCAGCGGGTTGACCTTCTCGCGCTGGTAGAAGGCCATGACCTCCTGGTTCATGCGCTGGCGGTCGTCCTTGTAGCGCGCCTGGATGCGCTTGATCTCGGGCTGCAGCTGCTGCAGGCGCTGCATCGACTTCACGCCCTTGAAGGTCAGCGGCAGGATGAACAGCCGCACCGTGAAGGTCAGCAGGATGATCGAGACGCCCCAGCTGCCGTCGAAGTCGCCCAGCAGGTCGTGCCAGAACTCGAGCACCCACTGGCAGGCGTCGATCAGCGGCTGGAGGACGTTTGCGATGTACATGTGGGCTTAGGCGCGCGGTCGAGCGCGGAACAAGGTCTGGTCCTCGACGAAGTCCACCCCGCCGTGGCTCCAAGGGTTGCAACGCAGCAGCCGCCAGGCCGCCAGCACCGCGCCTCGCAGTATGCCGTACTGCCGCACGGCACCGACCGCGTAGTGCGAGCAGCTGGGATGGTACTTGCAGCGCGCGGGCAGGCCGGGCGAGATCGCGTGCTGGTAGAAGCGCAGCGGGGCGGTGGCGAGCGAGCGCAGCGCGGTCACTGCTGCTCCTCACGCGCGAGGCCGGCGTCGCGCAGCACCGCTCGCAGCGCCTCCTCCATGGCCCCCTCGCCCTGCTCGGCGAGCTCGGCGGCGGCGGGCCGCGCGACGATCACGAAGTCGTGGCCGTCCTTGAGTCCCTCGGCGTTGTTCCAGAAGGCGTCGCGCAGCTGGCGCTTGACGCGATTGCGCTCGACCGCGCCGCCGAGCTTGCGGCCGACCGAGACGCCCAGCCGCGGCTCGTCGTCTCCCTCCGCGCGCGGGAAGGCGTACACGACCAGATGGCGGCTGGCATGGGAGCGGCCCTCGCGGTACACGCGCTCGAACTCCCCGCTGCGCGACAGCCGGCGGCGCTTGCGGCGCGCGCGATCCGCCATCGCGCCTACGGGGTGAGCCGCTTGCGGCCCTTGTTGCGGCGGCGCTTGAGCAGGCGCCGGCCGGCCTTGCTGCTCATGCGCTCGCGGAAGCCATGCGTGCGGGCGCGCTTGCGCTTCTTCGGCTGGTAGGTGCGCTTCATCGGGTAGGAGGGCGGCGTCGAGGGAGAACCGCGCGCAGGCCAGGGTACACGACGGACTGTCGAGCGCCCTGTTCACAACCGCCGGATCGCTTTTCCCGCGTTTTCCGGCATGCCGTCGGAGGGGCTGAAATCGCCTTTGGAGGACAGGTGTACACTCGCCCTCCCCGAGGGCAGCGAGCAGCTTTCGCCCGTCCCTCTCCGACTGTTCACATGTCTTGCTTCGACCCCCGGAGGGGTCGCTACCGCCTGTGCCCGAAGCCACCCTCGACTCGCTCTGGAACGCCGTTCGCGCCGAGCTCCGGCGAGAGACGCCGGACTTCAAGTTCCACATCTGGCTGAGCCCGCTCGAGCTCGCGGAGGTCCGTGGCCACACGCTCTTCATCCGCGCCCCGGAGCACATCCGGACCTCCGTCGTGGAGCGCTACCTGCCACTGCTGCGCCGTGCGGCGGCCAGCGCCTTCGACACGCGTGCCGTGGTGGAGATCGTCGGGCCCGGACTGGCGTTGCGAGCAGTCCGGGCAGGCGGGTGAGGCGGGCGGGCAGACGCGCGCGGAGGCGGGCAACCGGCTCAATCCCCGCTACACCTTCGACCAGTTCGTCATCGGCGAGGCCAACCGCTTCGGCCACGCCGCCGCGCTCGCGGTCGCGGAGCTCCCGGCGCAGGCCTACAACCCGCTCTTCCTGCACGGCGACCCGGGACTCGGCAAGACGCACCTGCTGCACGCGATCGGCAACTACGTCCAGCGCTACGGCGGCGGCCTGGAGGTGCGCTACGTCACCAGCGACGACTTCACGACGGCCTTCGTCGAGGCGCTGCGCGAGCGGAACACCAGTGCCTTCAAGGAGCGCTTTCGCAGCGCCGACGTGCTGCTGATCGACGACGTCCAGTTCCTCGCCCGGCGTGAGCGCACGCGCGAGGAGTTCTTCCACACCTTCAACGCCCTGCTGGAGTCCGGCCGGCAGCTCGTCATGACCTCCGATCGCAGCCCCGACGAGCTCGTCGAGCTCGAGTCGCGGCTCTCCGAGCGCTTCCGCTCCGGGCTCGTCGTCGAGCTCGAACCGCCTGGCCTGGACGTCCGGCAGGCGATCCTGCGCTCGCGGGCGCGGCTGGACGGCATCGACGTCGGCGACGACGTCCTCGCTGAGCTCGCCCAGCACGTCACAAGCAGCGTGCGTGCGCTCGAAGGGGCGCTCATCCGCGTCGTCGCCTACGCGTCGCTGAAGGACGAGCAGCCCTCGCCGGCGCTCGTCCGGCACGTGCTCAGGCGGCTCGGCGACTCCGCAGCGAGCACGTGCGACATCCCGGAGATCCTCGCGGCCGCGGCCGCGGAGTTCGGGGTCGAACACGATGCGCTGCTCGCCCGCGACCGTCGTCCGCCCGTCGCCATCGCCCGGCAGGTGGCGATGTTCCTCGCCCGCGAGCTGACCGACCGCAGCTTGCCCGAGATCGGACGTGGGATCGGCGGGCGCAACCACACGACCGTCCTCCACGCGATCAACCGCATCAGCGCCGCCATCCGCAGCGACGCCGATGTACGCAACGCCGTCGACAACCTGCGCAGACAACTAGGCCAGTCGGCGTGACAGCCGGAGCGACTGACACAATCCACAGCTTCCCGTCGGCGTGTCCACACCGTCGCTCCCACTCCCGATGCGGAATTGCGCGCGTTGCCAACCTATCGACACCCCCTACAACTCCAAAGCTTGAAGATAGGTCGCCCTAGTTGAAGCTCACCGTTTCCCGTGAAACGTTCCTCGCCCGGCTCGGCATCGCCGTGCGCGGGGCGTCGACCCGCAGCGCGATCCAAACGCTCTCCGGCGTCCTGATCCGGGTCGCCGACGGCCGGGCGGAGCTGCAGTCCACCGATATGGAGTTGGGCCTGCGCGTCTCGCTCGACCTCGACAGCGCCACCGACGGCCAGGCGGTCGTTCCCGGTCGCCTCCTGCTCGACGTCGTTCGCTCGCTGCCGCAGGCCCAGCTCTCGCTCGAGTACCGCAGTACCGAGCAGGACGTCGAGGTCGTCTCCGGATCGGCGCGCTTCCACCTGCGCACGCTCCCTCCCGAGGACTTCCCGAAGCTCCCGGAGCTTCCGGGCGAAGGCGTGCTCAGCGTCCCCGCGACGGCCTTCGTGGACACGATCGCCCGGGTGGCCCGCGCCGCGTCGCGGGACGAGACGCGGCCGCACCTGACGGGCGTGCTCGTGACCGCCGAGGGCAACGAGCTGCGCATGGTGGCGACGGACTCCTACCGCCTGAGCGTCAAGGAGACCAGCTTGGAGCAACCCTTGGCAGCCGCGCTCGAAGCCAACGTGCCCGCTCGGACGCTGCAGGAGCTGAGCCGGATCGCCGCGGAGGCCGAGACGATCGGGGTGGCCGCGCTCGAGAACCAGGTGATCTTCAGCGTGGCCGACGTGGTGCTCTCCTCGCGCCTGGTCGAGGGCCGCTTTCCCAACTACCAGCAGCTGCTGCCCGAGAGCTATGAGCACGAGCTGCGCGTCAGCCGTGAGGAGCTGCTCGAGGTGGTGCGCCGCGTCGGACTGCTGGCGCAGAAGAACGCGCCGCTGCGCCTGCGCTTCTCGGAGGGGACCCTCGACGTATCGGCCCAGACGCCCGACGTCGGCGAGGCGAGCGAGTCGCTCCCGATTCCGTTCGCCGGCGAACCATTGGAGATCGGCTTCAACCCGGAGTTCTTCCGCGAGGGACTCGAGAGCGCGGAGTCAGAGGAGCTGATCCTGAAGCTGATCAGCCCGCTGCGCCCGGGTTTGATCCAGTCCGGCGACGAGGGCTCCGGCTTCATCTACCTCGTGATGCCGATTCGCCTCAACGTCTAGGCCGATGGCGGCCGCGGCGGCGCAGCCGGACGCGCCCGAGCCGGACCTGCTCACGGTCGCGCGCGTCGAGCTGCGCGACTTCCGCAACTACGAGCGCGCCGACGTCGAGCTGGCGGCCGGGCTCACGGTCGTGGTCGGCGCCAACGGCGCCGGCAAGACGAACCTGCTCGAGGCGCTGTACTTCGGCTGCACCGGCCGCTCGCCGCGAACGGCCAACGAGCGCGAGCTCGTCCGCCGCGGCGCCGACGTCGCGCGGGTCGTCGTCGAGACGCGCACCGCCGACGCCAGCCATCGCATCGAGATCGGCTTCGACCCCGGCGAGTCGAAGCGCATCGCCGTCGATGGCGCCCCCGTCGACGGACTCGCCCGCTCCCCGGCGCGGCCGCTGCTGAGCGTGTTCCTGCCGGAGCGGCTCGAGCTGGTCAAGGGCCCGCCGGCCGGCCGGCGGGCCCATCTCGACCAGCTGATAGCGGCGCTGTGGCCCGCGCGGGCGGAGACGCGCACGGCGTATTCGCGCGCGCTCGCTCAGCGCAACGCGCTGCTGGGCCGGATTCGCGCCGGAGTGGCCGGCCCGGCCGCGCTCGACGCCTGGGACACCGAGCTGGCGACGCGCGGCGTGGCGCTGATGGGCGACCGTCGCGAAGCCGTCGCCGGGCTGCGGCGTCCCTTCACCGAGCTGGCCCAGCGGCTGGGTCTGCCTGGCATGGCCGAACTGCGCTACCGGCCGCGCTCGCCCGCGACCGACGGCGAGGGCCTGGCCGCCGAACTGCGCGAGCGCCGGGAGGCCGACCTCGAGCGCGGCTTCACCGCCCATGGCCCGCACCGGGACGAGCTGCAGCTGCTGCTCGACGGCGCCGCGCTACGGGCGTACGGGTCCCAGGGACAGCAGCGCTCGACCCTGCTCGCACTGCTGTTCGCCGAGCGCGAGCTGCTCGCGGACCGTCGCGCCCGGCCACCTGTGATGCTGCTCGACGACGTGATGTCCGAGCTCGACGCCGAGCGGCGGAGCCTGCTGGCCGACCTGCTGCGCGCGGGCGGGCAGGCGATCGTCACCGCGACCGACACCGAGCACGTCCCGGGAGCCCCCGACCGCCTGGTGCACGTCGCGGACGGGCGGGCTGCTGCGCTCGGTGGGGTGACAGCGGCGTGAGACGCCTCGCCCCTCGCCCCCTCGACGCGGCGCTTCAGCGCGTCGTGCGCGCGGCTCGACCGGCGACCACGCTCGCGCGCGTGCAGGCCGCCTGGCCGTCGGTCGCGGGAGCGAAGCTGGCCGCCGAGGCCGAGCCCGTAGCCGAGCGCGAGGGGGTCGTGACCATCGCCTGCAGCTCGGCTGTCTGGGCCCAGGAGCTGGAGCTGCTCGGCCCCGATCTGCTCGCCGGACTGGCTCAGCACCGAGAGCTCCAGGGGGCCGGCCGGGTCGAGCGCCTGCGCTTCGTGATCGGCTCTGCGGCCCCCACCGGCCCCCCCTCGCGCTGAGGTCCGTGCACGAGCATGGTTATGGAGCCAATTTTGTGGCGATTTGCGGGCATTTCGTAACACGCTGAGGCGTCCGATTCAGGGGGTAGCCTGCTACTATTACCGACGGTTGTATGCACAGCCCCGACCCCGGCTCGTTGAAGGCTCGGCGTCGGGGCCTTCTCATGGTTGACGCAGTGCGGAAGGGACCTCTTGGCAGCAAGTGACAACAGCGATACGTCCGTCGAGTCCAGCTACGGCGCACAGGACATCACGGTCCTCGAGGGCCTGGAGGCCGTGCGCAAGCGCCCCGGGATGTACATCGGCTCGACCGGCACGCGTGGGCTCCATCACCTCATCTACGAGGTGATGGACAACTCGGTCGACGAGGCGCTCGCGGGCGAGGCGGACGCGGTCGAGATCGCCATTCACCCCGACAACAGCGTCACCGTGACCGACAACGGCCGTGGCATCCCCGTCGACACCATGGAGAAGGAGGGCCGGCCGGCCGCCGAGGTCGTGCTGACGGTGCTCCACGCCGGCGGCAAGTTCGGCGAGGGCGGGGGGTACAAGGTCTCGGGCGGCCTGCACGGCGTCGGCGTATCGGTCGTCAACGCGCTCTCGGAGTCGCTCACGCTGACCATCTGGCGCGATGGGCACGAGTGGGCCCAGACCTACGAGCGCGGCGCTCCCACGAGCGAGTTGACCAAGGGCGCCAAGACCGACCGGCGTGGGACGAGCATCACATTCCTCCCCGACCTCGAGATCTTCGAGTCGCTGGACTACGAGCGCTCGACGCTCGAGCAGCGCTTCCGCGAGATGGCCTTCCTCACCAAGGGCCTGGCGATCGCCTTCCGAGACGAACGGGGCGAGGGCTTCGAGACGACATTCCAGTACGACGGCGGCATCGTCGACTTCGTCAAGTACCTCCACTCGCAGGGCACGCGCGAGCCGCTGCACCCGAAGGTCGTCTACATGGAGGACGAGAGCGACGTCGGTGAGGTCGAGGTCGCGCTGCAGTGGAACAACTCCTACCAGGAGTCGCTGCTCTCGTTCGCGAACAACATCAACACCCATGAGGGCGGCACCCACCTGTCGGGATTCCGCTCCGCGCTCACCCGCACGGTGAACAACTACGCCCGCGCGCGCGGTGAGTTGAAGGAAAAGGATCCCAACCTCTCGGGCGAGGACGTGCGCGAAGGGCTCACCGCAATCATTTCGGTGAAGATCCGCGAGCCCCAGTTCGAGGGTCAGACGAAGACCAAGCTCGGCAACCCGCCCGTGGAGGGCTTCGTCCAGGCCGCCGTCAACAAGGCGCTGGCCGAATTCTTGGAAGAGAATCCCCAGGACGCGACCAAGATCATCCGCAAGGCGGTCGACGCCGCGCGCGCCCGCGACGCGGCCCGCAAGGCACGCGACCTCACCCGCCGCAAGTCGGCGCTCGAGAACTCGACGCTGCCGGGCAAGCTCGCCGACTGCTCGGTCCGCGATCCCGCCCTCTCGGAGCTGTTCATCGTCGAGGGCGACTCGGCCGGCGGTTCGGCCAAGCAGGGCCGCGACCGCAACACCCAGGCGATCCTGCCCCTACGCGGCAAGATCATCAACGTCGAGAAGAACCGCATCGACAAGGTGCTCTCCAACAAGGAGATCCAGGCGCTGATCACCGCGATCGGCACCGGCATCCGCGAGGAGTTCGACATCGAGAAGGCGCGCTACCACAAGGTCATCCTGATGACCGACGCCGACGTGGACGGCGCGCACATCCGCACGCTCGTGCTGACCTTCCTCTACCGCGAGATGCACGACCTGATCGACGCCGGTTACGTCTACATCGCCAAGCCGCCGCTCTACAAGATGAAGAACGGCAAGCAGGACCTCTACATCGAGAAGGAGTCCGAGCTCGAGGAGGCGCTGCTGCGCGACAAGCTGGAGCTGATGCAGGTGCGCGACCGGGGGCGCCAGGAGTTCGGCCTCACCCACGCGCGCTGGCAGAAGTTCGGGCGCCTGCTGAAGCAGTACGAGGGCTGGGCCCTGGCGCTGCGGGCCGAGTTCGGCAACGACACGATCACCTTCCTCGAGGAGTCGGCGCTGCTCGACGAGGCCGTGACCGACGCCGGCGGCGTGATCGAGCTGCTGAAGGGCGCCGACCACGAGGGCGAGCCGTACGAGACCGCCCTGGTCTCCGAGGACGCCGAGGTGATCGTCGCGCGGGTGATCGAACGCAAGACCGGCACCGCCCAGACCTTCCGGCTGCGCCGGGCGATGTTCGAGAAGCCCGAGTTCGCCTCGTTCGTGCGCGTCCACACCGAGCTGCAGCGCCTCGCCGGCTCGCCGCCGTTCGAGATCGTGCTCGGCCGCAAGGACACGCAGGCGCTGTCGTTCGAGGAGCTGCGCCGCAAGGTGATCGAGATCGCCCGCGAGGGCGTGCCACTGCAGCGCTTCAAGGGCCTCGGCGAGATGAACGCCGACCAGCTGTTCGACACCACGATGGATCCGGAGCAGCGCACGCTGCAGGTCGTGGCGATCGACGACGCCGCGGCGGCCGACCAGACCTTCTCGATGCTGATGGGCGACAACGTGGAGCCGCGACGGGAGTTCATCGAGACCCACGCGCGCGAAGTCACCAACCTCGACGTCTAGAGGTGAACTGAATGTCGATCGACCAACTCACCGGCGGCAACATCGAGCCTCGCGGGCTCGAGGAGGAGATGCGCTCCTCGTACCTCGACTACGCCATGAGCGTGATCGTGGGCCGCGCGCTGCCGGACGTGCGCGACGGCCTCAAGCCGGTGCACCGGCGTGTGCTGTTCGCGATGCACGAGGCCGGGCTGCAGCCCAACCGCCCCTTCCGCAAGTCCTCGCGCGTCGTCGGCGACGTGCTCGGCCAGTTCCACCCGCACGGCGACGCCCCCGTCTACGACACGCTGGTGCGCCTCGGGCAGGACTTCGCGATGCGCTACCCGCTGGTCGAGCCGCAGGGCAACTTCGGCTCGATCGACAACGATCCGCCGGCCGCGATGCGTTACACCGAGACGCGGCTCGCACGCCTCGCGACGGAGATGTTGCGGGACATCGACATGGACACGGTCGACTTCGTCCCCAACTACGACGAGTCGCGCCAGGAGCCGGTCGTGCTGCCCGCCCGCTTCCCGAACCTGCTGGTCAACGGCTCGACCGGCATCGCCGTCGGCATGGCGACCAACATCCCGCCGCACAACCTGCGCGAGACGATCGACGCCACGGTCGCCTACATCGACGACCCGCAGATCGAGGTCGGCGGGCTGATGCGGCACATCAAGGGCCCGGACTTCCCGACCGGCGGCATCATCGTCGGCCACGGCGGCATCAAGGACGCCTACGAGACCGGCCGCGGCCGCGTGGTCGTGCGCGGACGGGCGCACATCGAGCCGCTGCGCCAGGGCAAGGAGGCGATCATCGTCACCGAGATGCCCTACCAGGTGTCGAAGGGCGACGGGCGCAACGACGGCAGCGGCCTGATCAAGAAGATCGCCGAGCAGGTCCAGAACGGCCGCCTGAAGGAGATCTCCGACCTCCGCGACGAGTCCGAGCAAGGCCGGCATCCGGCTGGTGATCGAGCTCAAGCGCGACGCGATCCCGAAGGTCGCGCTGAACAAGCTCTACAAGCACACGACGCTGCAGACGACCTTCGGCGTGAACATGGTCGCGCTCGTCGACGGCGTGCCGCGCACGCTCGGGCTGCTGCCGGTGATCCGCAACTACGTCGACCACCAGCGCGAGGTGATCGTGCGCCGCACCAAGCACGAGCTGCGCGAGCGCGAGGCCCGGCTGCACATCCTCGAGGGCCTGCTGATCGCGATCGCGAACATCGACGCGGTGATCGAGCTGATCCGCGCCTCGGCCGATCCCGACGAGGCCCGCGACGGCCTGATCGAGCGCTTCGAGCTGACGCGCATCCAGGCCCAGGCGATCCTCGACCTGCGCCTGCAGCGCCTGACCGCGCTGCAGACCGACGAGATCAAGCGCGAGCACGCGGACGTGGTCGAGCGGATCGCCGAGCTGCGCACGATCCTCGGCGACGAGAGCCGCGTGATGGGCCTGATCAAGGAGGAGCTGCTGGAGATCAGGGAGCGCTACGGCGACGAGCGGCGCACCGAGATCACGCACTCCGAGGACGAGATCGACATCGAGGACCTGATCGCCGACCAGCAGATGGTCATCGCGATCACGAAGTCCGGCTACATCAAGTCGCTGCCGCTGGCCACCTACCGCAGCCAGAAGCGCGGCGGCATCGGCGTCACCGGCATGGACATGAAGGACGAGGACTACATCGAGCACCTCTTCGTCTGCTCGACGCACGACTACCTGCTGTTCTTCACCAACCGCGGCAAGGTCTACCGCCAGAAGGTCTACGAGCTGCCCGAGGCCTCGCGCACCGCGAAGGGCCGCGCGCTCGTGAACCTGCTGCCGCTGCGCGAGGGCGAGCGCGTCCAGGCCGTGCAGGCCACGCGCGACTTCAAGGAGGACAAGTACCTCGTCTTCGCCACCCGCAAGGGCCAGATCAAGAAGACCGAGTTCCTCGCCTACAACACGCCGATCAAGGCCGACGGCATCATCGCGATCAAGATCCGCGACGACGACGAGCTCGTGGCCGTGCGCCGCACCAGCGGGGACGACGACATCATCATGGTCTCGCGCTCCGGCCAGGCCGCGCGCTTCTCCGAGGACCAGGCGCGGCCGATGGGCCGCGACACGGGCGGCGTGCGCGGCATGAACGTCTCGCGCGGGGACAACCACGTGCTGGCGATGGACGTCGTGCGCCCGGACACCGAGCTGCTGGTCGTCACCGACGCCGGCTACGGCAAGCGCACCCCGATCGAGGAGTACCCGCTCAAGGGCCGCGGCACGATGGGCGTCAAGACGATCGGGCTGACCGAGAAGAAGGGCGGCCTGGCCGCGGCGCTGATCGTGCGCGAGCACCAGGAGCTGGTCTTCATCTCCCAGACCGGCATGGTCCAGCGCACGAGCGTGAAGGGCATCTCCAAGCAGGGCCGCCCGGCGCAGGGCGTGCGGCTGATGAACCTGCGCGAGGACGACGAGGTCAGCGCCGTCGCGCTCGTGATGGAGACGCGCGGACCGAGGCGAAGGTCGAGGCGACGCGGTGCGCCGGTCGAGGGCCGACGGCGCTGCGACGGGGCGTCGACGGCGCCGTCCGTGACGGATGAGCGCCGCGTCCGACGAGGCCTCGCCGTCGAGGCGCTCGCGGACGAGCCCGATTTCGGACTCCCCCGCCGCGTCTGCTTCAATACGCGGACCAGAGAAAGGGGGTGGTCCACGTTGAGTCGACAGACGCTTCGGGACCCTGGAGGTGCCCGGCCGCTAGATCCGGAGCTGGACCCCGTTTAGCGGAGTCCAACCGAGGTACCGCCGGCCGCGGAGGCCGGGATTCGTCCCGCCGGCCCTGGCGCCGATCAGCGCTCGAGCGATGCGCCGCCGGCCAGGTCCAGACATGCAGCACGCGAGGGGCGTCCCTACGGGGCGCCCCTCGTCGTCTCAGGCGGCCGCGTAGGCGAGGTACTGCTCCCACGCCGCCGGGATCGTCGGCGCGGCGACGTGGATGAAGATCGTCGGGTTGGGCGCCTTCGGCTTGCGCTTGGGCACCATGTTCGCCTGCGTCGGCAGGCGGTCGCCCTTGCGCCGGTTGCACGGCGCGCAGCAGGTGACGATGTTCTCCCAGGTCGAGGGGCCGCCCTTCGATCGCGGGATCACGTGATCGACGGTCAGGTTGCCGCGCTCGTGGCCGCAGTACTGGCACGTCCAGCTGTCGCGGGCGAACACGGCCCGCCGGGTGATCTTGCGTCTGTGGGCGTCGCGCGGGATGCGCACGTATGTGAGCAGCCGGATCACCACCGGCCGCGGCATCGTCAGGTTCTCGGCGTGCAGCGCCCAGTCGCTGCGCTCGAGCATCTCGGCGCGCTGCTTGAGGATCAGGATCGCCGCGCGGCGGACCGTGCAGACGTTGATCGGCTCGTAGGAGGCGTTGAGCACCAGCACCCGGCCGCGGGACCCTGGGCGCTGCTCCGGCGGCCGGACCGGGGCAGCGCGGGCGTAGGCCCTGGTTCGGAATCCTCCGCTTCTGGATCGAATCCGGTAGACCTCGGGCTCCACAGCGGCTCAGTGTACTCACCGTCTCGCCCCAGCCGGCGAGGCTCGCGTCACCCCTCCGCGGCCGGGTAGGAGCCGAGCACGCGGAGCGATCTCGACCCGCTCGCGCAGCGCCTGCGAGCGCTCCCGCCACCGGCTCGCGCTCCGCGGCGCCGTCGAGGTCGGCGAAGAACATGTAGTGCCCGAGCCGCACCCGCCTCGGCCGCGACTCGATCCGCGTGAGGTTGACGCCGCGGTCGGCCAGCTCGCCGAGCACGGCCACGAGCCAGCCCGGCGACTCGTCGCCGGCGCCCCAGAAGACGATCGAGGTCTTGGCCCGGCCGGCCGGCTCGGCTGGCCGCGCCGGCGGGCGCGAGCCAGACGAAGCGGGTCACGTTGCCCGGGCTGGTCCTCGACGCCCTCGGCCAGCACCTCGCAGCCGTAGAGCTCGGCGGCGAAGCGCGAGCCGAGCGCGGCCCACGGGCTCGTCGGCGTCGCGCAGCGAGCGCACCGCCTCGGCCGTGGAGGCCGCGGCGACGCGCTCGCGCCGCCGGCAGGCGCTCGCGCAGGAAGCGCGCGCACTGGGCCAGTCGCCTGCGGGATGGGAGACCACGCGCTCGATCTGCTCGAGCGCGAGCGGCCGCGCGGCGATCAGGCAGTGGTGGATCGGCTGCACGACCTCGCCGGCGATGCGCACGGCGTCGGCCTCGCCGGCGAGCGCGTCGAGGGTGGCGGCCACGCCGCCCTCGAGCGAGTTCTCGATCGGCACGATCGCGCGCTCGACCTCGCCCGCGCTGGACGGCCATCACCGTCTCGTGCACGCGGCGTAGGGAACGCCCGTCGCGCCGCCCGGCGGCGGAGGCGCGCAGCGCCTCGTCGCTGTAGGTCCCCGCGGGACCGAGGTAGGCGACCCGCACGGCGCCTCAGGCTCCGGCGCGGCGCGCCGCGCATCGCCGCCTCGATCGCCTCCTGCTCCTCCGGCGAGAGCTCCAGCTCGGGCACGCCGTCGTGCAGCTGCTTCACGTAGACGCGCGCCTGGTCGCGATGCAGGATCGAGGAGACCACCACGCCCGTGCGGCTGGAGTCGAGCAGCGCGATGCGAGCTGGACTGGTGGCCGGACATCTCGCCGTAGGCGTCGTAGCGGATCAGCGAGCGGTAGGCGACGCAGCCGTCGATGCGCTGCTCGGCGCGCGCCGACGCGGCGGTCGAGGCCGCTGGCCGTCTCCTCGACCCAGTCGCGCAGCTGCACGAACGCCTCCTGCAGGCCGGCGGCGTGGGCGACGAGGTCCTGCGCGCCGCCGTCGCCGAGCACCGTGCGCTGCGCCGCCCGCAGGCGCCGCAGCTTGAGCGCCGAGCACGATCGGCCCAGATCAGGGCGACCAGCGCGCCCGCCGCCGCGGCGAGCGCGACGATGCCCTGCGTGGAGGTGAGCTCGTCCACGACGCGGCAGCCTAGCGCGGCCCTCGGCCCGCCCTAGCGCGTGAAGATCACCGAGTAGGTGGCCGTGTTGTTGTCGGTCTTCTGCTCGCCCGGCACCGCCTCGACCTCGACCTCGACGGGCACGCTCTGGCCGGTGGGCGGCTGCTCGCCGAGCGGGATCGTGACCGGTCTTGGTCTCGCCGGCGGCGATCTCGTCGAGCGGCTTCTCGAGCTCGATCGCGTCGTCGCCGCTGCCGACCTGACCTTCACGTTGACGTCGGTCTCGGTGTTCTCGCCCTGGTTGGCGACCTGGACCTCGAAGGCGATGTCGTCGCTGAGCGTGACGGTCGCGGAGCCGCCGGGCGTCAGCGTCTGCCGCCGAGGCTGACGCCGCACGAGGCCGTTGCCGTGCAGGCCGGGGGCGGCCTCCTCGTCGGCTGCCGCCGCCGCCCGCGCGGATCGCGTCGACCTTGTCGGCGACGAAGCTCGGGTCGAGCCAGTCGTGTCGCGCAGGAAGCCGCTCCTGGGCAGCTGCACGCTGAGGTCGTCCTTCGTCGACGGCGTCGCCTTGAGGCGCGGGCGTGAAGCGCGTCTGAAGAGGACGTCGCTGGTCAGGAAGTTCCGCATCGCCAGGGCGATGTTCTCGCGTGCCCTCGCGGCGACCCTGGTCGCCGAGCGCGGCGGCAGCTGCGTGGCGATCGCGGCGAGGCCGTCGCGGCGGAACTCGAGCACCTCGAGCAGGTAGTCGCTGGGCGCGCCTCGACCTCGTCGGGCGTGTCGAGGCGCCTCGGCGCGGTCGACGAGCTGCGCCGCCTGGACGCGGAAGCCGTTGAGCGCGTTCTGCACGGTCGACCGCGTCGCTCGGCCTCGGCGGCCGTTGAGCAGGTCGAACAGCTGCGTGCTCTGCTGGTTGGACTCGTCGACCAGCGCC
This sequence comes from uncultured Thermoleophilaceae bacterium, assembly GCA_963734165.1. Lineage (GTDB taxonomy): Bacteria > Actinomycetota > Thermoleophilia > Solirubrobacterales > Thermoleophilaceae > JACVRW01. Next base: position 336,209 of record CAVTFZ010000002.1, read on the forward strand.
GCGACGTCGCGGACGTAGTCCTTGAAGGCGCGCTCCTTGCGCGCGCCGAGGCAGCCGCGCAACGCCGAGCACGAGCAGGATCAGCACGAGCAGCCCGCGCCGCGCAGCTACCGTACGGCGGACCATCAGCGTCTGGCGGTCGGTCGCTGGGCCGCCGGGGCGGCCGGCGCCGGGTGCGGCGTACTGGCTCGTCCGGTTCGTCGAGGAAGGACAGAATCGCTCCTAGGCAGCTGCAGGCTGTCGAGGGCCTGGCACGCTTCGGGGTGGGAGTATGACTCTGGGGCGGTTGGCAAAACCCAGCCGCCGGCAGGGAGCCGCCCCGGAGGCCCGAACACGAATCCGAGATGAAACGCCCGCAACCGTCCGAGCCACGGAGATCCCGCGCACGCGCGACGCCGTGACCGCGCCACCCGGCCCGCGCCGAGCACGCGATGCCACGCGTGCGCTGCCCGGGCACGGCAGCGACCGCCGCTGCCGGGCGTGCCGAGGCCCGACCGTGCTCGGCCGCTACCGGCTCGAGCGACGCCTGGGCGCGGGCGGCTTCGGCGTCGTCTGGCTGGCCTGGGACGAGCACCTCGAGCGCGAGGTGGCCGTCAAGGTGATCCCGCGCGAGGGCGAGGACGAGCGGCGTCGAGCGCGAGGCGCGCGCCGCCGCGCGGCTGAACCACCCGGGCATCGTGGGCCTCTACGAGCTGGCGTCCGACGAGCACGACATCTACCTCGTCTCCGAGCTGGTTCAGGGCCGAACCTTTCGCGAGCTGATGCGCGCCGGGGCGCTCTCCGACCGCGACGTGGCGCGGATCGGCGCCGCGCTGTGCGAGGCGCTCGAGCACGCCCACGCGCGCGGCGTCGATCCACCGCGACGTCAAGCCGGAGAACGTGATGGTGGTGGCCGAGCCCGCCGCGGGCGCCGGCTTCGCGAAGCTGGCCGACTTCGGCGTCGCGCACCTCGCCAGCGGCGACCCGCTGACCCGCACGGGCGACGTGGTCGGCACGCTCGCCTACATGGCGCCCGAGCAGGCCGAGGGCGCGCGCGTCAGCCCGGCCTGCGACGTCTACTCGCTCGCGCTGACGCTGTACGAGGCCTGGACCGGCGCGAACCCCGTCGGGGACCGACCCCCGCCGCCACCGCGCGCCACCTCGGCCGCCCGCTGCCGCTCGCTCGCCGCCGAGCGCCGCGACCTGCCGCTCGAGCTGTGCGACGCGATCGACGACGCGCTCGAGCCCGACCCGGCGCTGCGGCCCGCGCCGGCCGAGCTGCGCCGCGAGCTGCGCGCGCGCCGAGCAGCGGCTCGCCGACGAGGGCGGCCTGGTCGAGCCCGAGACGCTCGAGCGCTTCGGCCTGACGAGGCCGCCGTCGCCGGCGCCGTTCAGCCGCGGCCGCGACGCGACCGCCGACGACGCGCGTGCGCGCCGCCCCGGGAGGCCGGCGTCGCCGCCCGCGATCCGCGGCCGACCGCCGCTCGATCGCGAGCGCGCCCGCCGCGGCCCGGGCACGACTCCGCGCCGGCGCTGGCGCCGCGGAGGTGCCGCCGCCTCGACGCGCCGAGGACCACGCCTCGCGGCGAGCCGCGTCCGCTGCCGCAGCGCTGCTGGCCCGCGCGGCTCGCGCGGCCTCGGCGGCCGGCGGCGCTGGTGCTCGCGCGGCCCTCACGCAGCTCGGCCCGACGCCGCCGTTCGACCGCTCGCCGCCGCGGCCGGCGCGGCCGCACTCGCGGTCGCGCTGCTGCCGCGGCTGGGCTGGATCGCGGCCGTCCTCGTGCGTCTGCGGCTGGCTCGCGTCCCCGGACGCCAACCGCGAGGGCACCGCGCTCGTGCTCGCGACCGCTGCCGCGCCCCGTGCCGCTGCTGCTCCCGCGCGCCGGGGCGCTGTGGTCGCTGCCGGCGCTGGCGCCGCTGCTGGGCGCGGTCGCCCTCGGCCCCGCCTTCGTGGCGCTCGGCGGGTCTCGCGCCCGCGCGTCGGGCAGCGACGCCGCCGCGCCGCGCCGGCGCTCGCGCGCCGCCGGCTTCGTCTCTGGCTGGCCATGGCCGAGGTCCTCTCCGGCGAGCGCGCTGCTCTTCGGCCCGGCCGACGGAACGCTGCCGCGCGCCGACTGGCAGGGCTCGCTCGGCGGTGCCGCCACGGACGCGCTGGCGCCGCTGCTGAGCTCCGGCGTGCTCGTCGTCGCGCTCGTCTGGGCCGCCTTCGCCGTGGTGCTGCCGCTGCTCGTGCGCGGGCGGCAGCTCGTGCTGGACGTCCTCGGCGCGGCGCTCTGGGCGATGGGCCTGATCGTGGCGCAGCAGCGCTCGGCGATCTGCTCGGCGGGCACGACCGCCCTCGACCAGGCACGCGGGGCGGTGGCGGGCCCGATCCTCGGCCGCGCTGGCGCGCCGTCGCCCTGGCGGCCGTCACGGCCCGCGCGCGGAGCGACCGCTCCGGCCCCTTCGGACTACCCTGCGATGCCGAGATGAGCGTGCTGCGCAACCTGGAGGCGAAGATCGGCGGCCTCGTCGAGGGCGCGTTCAGCCGCGCCTTCAAGTCCAACGTCCAGCCGGTCGAGCTCGCCCGCAAGCTGGCCAAGGAGATGGAGGAGAACCAGATGGTCTCCGTCTCGCGCGTCTACGTGCCGAACCACTACCGCGTCTTCCTCTCCGAGGCCGACCGCGAGCAGTTCGCGAGCTACGAGCCGGCGCTGCGCAAGGAGCTGTCGGACTACCTGCTCGAGCACGCGCGCCAGGAGGGCCTGGCGCTCACGAGCCGGCCGCAGGTCGAGTTCAACACCGACGACCGCCTGGAGCTCGGCGAGTTCGGCATCCAGGCGCAGCTGCTGTCGGCGCCCGAGGACGACGAGCCGGAGGGCGCCGCGCCAGCGCCCTCCGCGGGGGACTTCGGCCACACGATGGTCTACTCGCCCGACCGCGCCGCGCGCCGGCTCGAGCCCGGGGCGGCGGGGTCGCCGCCAGCCGCCGAGGCGCTGCTCGTCGGCGAGGGACGCGCAGCGTGCTCAGCGGCGACCGTGCCGTGCTCGGCCGCAGCCGCGACTGCGACATCGTGGTCGACGACCCGAACGTCTCCCGCCGCCACGCCGAGCTGCGCCGCGACGAGCAGGGCTGGTCGGTCGTCGACCTCGGCTCCACCAACGGCATGAAGGTCAACGGCCGGCGCGTCGAGCCAGGCGCTGCTGCGCGACGGCGATCGCATCACGCTCGGCGTCACCGACCTGACGTTCGAGCTGGAGTAGGCGGCCGCCATGGACGAGCCGCTCGCCGTCGCGCTGAAGTTCGGCTTCCTGGCCGTGCTCTACCTGTTCCTGCTCTGGGTGGCGCGCAGCGCCATGCGCGACCTCGCGCGCTCGGAGGGCGCCGTCGCCGCCGAGCCGGCCGAGCCGCCGAGCTCGCCGCGGCGGCGCGAGAGCGCGCTGCCCGACCTGCGCGCAGGGGTCGAGCCGCGGCTCGAGGTGGTCGCGGCGATGGGCTTCGAGCCCGGGACGGCGTTCGACATCGGCGAGGGCGCGACGCTGGGGCGCTCGGACAGCGCGGACATCCAGGTCGACGACCCGTTCGCGTCGTCGGCCCACGCGCGCATCTTCCCGCGCGGCGAGTACATGTACATCGAGGACATGGGCTCCACGAACGGGACCTACCTCAACGGCCGGCAGGTCAAGGCGGCGGAGCGCCTGAAGGTGGCGGACGTGATCCGCATCGGCGACACCGAGTACCGCTACGAGGAGTAGCCGGATGACCCTGCAGCATCGTCGAGCAGGCCGGCCTCAGCGACGTCGGCCGCCAGCGCAACGCCAACGAGGACGCGCTCGTGCTCGCGCCGCCGTTGTTCGCGGTCGCCGACGGGATGGGCGGCGCGAAGGCGGGCGAGGTCGCCTCCGCGCTCGCGGTCGGCGTCTTCGACGACGAGAACGGCGGCGGCGAGCCGGCCGAGGAGCAGCTGACGCGCATCGCGCGCGAGGCCAACCGGCGGATCTACGAGATGGCGGTCGCCGACGAGTCGGTGCGCGGGATGGGCACGACGCTCACCGCCGCGATGGTCCATGGCGACGAGGTCAGCCTCGGCCACGTCGGCGACAGCCGCGCCTACCTGCTGCGCGACGGCGAGCTGCGCCAGCTCACCCACGACCACTCGCTCGTCGCCGAGCTCGTGCGCAGCGGCCAGCTCACGCCCGAGGCGGCCGAGCACCACCCGCAGCGCTCGATCATCACGCGCGCGCTCGGGCCCGAGCCCGACGTCGAGGTCGACACCTACACCGTCGCCGGCCGCGCCGGCGACGTCTACCTGCTCTGCTCGGACGGCCTCACCGGCATGATCTCCGACGCCGACGTCGAGGCGATCCTGCGCGGCGGCGGAGTCGCTCGACGCCGCGGCCGCGCGCTGGTCGACGCCGCCAACCAGAGCGGCGGCAAGGACAACATCACCGTCGTGCTGTTCCGGCTCGACGGCGACGGCGGCGGGGCGCGACGCAGGACACGCTCTCGGGCGAGGAGACGATCGCCGGGACGCTGCAGCGCCGACGACGTGCGCGCCGCGGCCGAGCCGACCGCCGCGCGCCGACGCGCGCAGCGCGCGCTGGCCGACAGCGCTTCGCCGACGCGCCGGCGGACGCGCACGCCGCGGTGCGCCCGGCGCGGCCCAGCGCGCCGCCCCGCCGCGCGCCGGCGCCGCCGCCGCGCCGTCCGCCGCCGCGGCCGGGCGCGCGCCGCGTCGAGCCTGCGCGCGCCGCTGGCGGCTGCTCGTCGGTCGGCGCGTGCTGGGCGGCCTCTACGCCCTCAGCCGCCAGGTCTACTTCGTCGGCACCAACGACGCCGGCCTGGTGACGCTCTACCGCGGCCTGCCCTACGAGCTGCCGCTCGGGGTCGAGCTCTACGAGCCGACTACGCCAGCGGCGTGCCCGCACGGGCGATCCCGGCCGCTCGCCGCGAGCGCGTGCTCGACCACGAGTGGCGCGGCCGCGACGACGCCGAGGACCTGGTGCGCCAGCTCGAGCAGGGCAGGCTCGACGCGGGTGGGACCAGCCGGCTGATGTCCGCCCGCACGCGCGAGCTGTTCGGGCTGGTGCCCGTGTCGCTGCTGGTCACCGCCGGCTTCACCGCCGTGCTGTTCACCCGCAGCGACGGACGTCAGCGACGCGACGCTCACCTACGGCCTGGTCTTCCTGGGCCTGTGCGTGTTCGCGCACCTGTTCATCCGCGCGCGGCTGCCGGACGCCGACCCGTACCTGTTCCCGCTGGCCGCGCTGCTGGCGGCGTTCGGGCTGGTCGAGATCTACCGGATCGACGCCGAGCTGGCGCGCGAGCAGGCGCAGTGGTTCGTGGTCGGCCTGGCGCTGTTCTGCGCGACGATCGGTCTTCCTGCGCGACCACCACGTGCTCGAGCGCTACCGCTACACGATCGCGCGCGGCTCGCATCGGGCTGCTGCTGGTGCCGCGCATGCCCGGCATCGGCGGCCAGGTCAACGGCGCCTTCCTGGCGGTCAAGGTCGGGCCGATCCAGTTCCAGCCGGCCGAGTTCGCCAAGATCGCGATCATCGTCTTCCTCGCCAGCTACCTGCGCGAGACCGGCGACATGCTCGTGCGCCCGCGGCTGCGGCCGCTGCCCTACCAGCGCCAGCTGCTGCTCTACGGCCTGCCGGCCGCGCTGACGCTGCTGGTCGTCCTGATCGCCGACCTGCCGCCGGCCGGCGTGGCGCTGCTGGCGGTGTTCGTCGCGTCGCTGGTGGCGGTGCTGCGCGAGCGGCCGTCGCTTAAGCACTTCGGCCCGCTGCTGCTGGTCTGGGGCCTGGCGATGCTGATGCTGATCTTCATCCGCGACCTCGGCAGCTCGCTGATGTTCTTCGGCGGCTTCCTGGCGCTGCTCTACGTGGCCACGGCGCGGCTGTCGCTGGTCGGGGTCGGCGCGACGATGTTCCTCGGCGGCGCGGTCTTCTTCGCCAACAGCGTCACCCACGTGCACGACCGCGTGGAGATCTGGCCCGACACGTTCTCGACCGTACGCGGTGCGCTGCCCGAGCACCGGCCAGGTGACGGAGTTCGTCAACGCGAGGGCTACCAGATCGCCCAGTCCCTGTTCGCGCAGGCCGACGGCGGGCTGTTCGGCCAGGGCTTCGGCCAGGCGCTGCTCGAGTCGCCCGGCCGGCGGCACGATCCTGCCCGCGCCGCACACCGACCTGATCTACGCGGTGATCGTCAACGAGGTCGGGCTGTTCGGCGCCGCCGGGCTGATCGCTGGTCTACCTGCTGTTCGTCGCCCGCGGCTTCAAGACCGCCGAGCTGGCGGGCGACGGCTTCTCGAAGCTGCTGGCCGCCGGGCCTGACGGCGGTGCTCGCGCTGCAGGTGTTCGTGATCGTCGGCGGCGTGACGCGGGTGATCCCGCTGACCGGCGTGACGCTGCCGTTCGTCTCCTACGGCGGCAGCTCGATCGTGGCCAACATGGTGCTGCTGGCGCTGCTGCTGATCGTCTCCGACCGGCGCGCGGCGGACCGCATCCGCCGCGGAGGGCTGGTGTGAACCGCCAGATCGCGCAGCTGTTCGGGCTCCGTGGTGCTGTTCGCGCTGCTGGTCGGCTTCACGTCGTGCTGGACCGTGTTCGACGCCGAGGGCCTCGAGGACAACACCAGCAACCGCCGCCCGCTGATCGAGGAGCAGCGGATCCCGCGCGGGCTGATCCTGGCGCGCGACGGCGCACGGTGCTGGCGCGCAGCGTGCCGCGCGGGCGCGGCGAGCGGCGCACCTACACGCGCACCTACCCGACCGGCTCGCTGTTCGCCCAGCCGTCGGCTACTCGTTCATCACCAACGGCCGCCGCGGCCTCGAGCAGTCGCGCAACGACGAGCTGGCCGGCGAGGAGGACGAGTTCGAGTCGATCCTCGTCCGAGCTCGCAGAGCAAGCGAGCGCGAGGGCAAGGACGTGGTCACCACCCTCGACCCCGAGGCCCAGCGGGCCGCGCTACGAGGCGCTCGGCGGGCGCAAGGGCGCGGTCGTGGCGATCGAGCCGCAGACCGGCCGGGTGCGCGTGATGGCGTCCGACCCGGCGTACGACCCCAACGCGATCCCGGAGCGCTTCCCGCAGCTCAACCGCGACCGCGAACACGCCGCTGCTCAACCGCGCGACGCAGGAGCGCTACCCGCCGGGCTCGACGTTCAAGGTCGTGACCGCCGCCGCCGCGCTCGACACCGGCAAGTTCACCCCGGAGTCGATCGTCGACGGCTCCTCGCCGCAGACGATCAGCGGCGTGCCGCTGGCGAACTTCGGCGGCCAGAACTTCGGCCCGATCTCGCTCACCGACGCGCTCACCAACTCGGTCAACACCGTCTGGGCCCAGGTCGGCGAGAAGCTCGGGCGCGCGACGCTGCGTCGAGTACATGGAGCGCTTCGGCTTCAACGAGGACCCGCAGCTCGACTACCCCGACGAGCAGATGATCGCCAGCGGCGTCCGCAACAGCGACGGGCCGCTACGTCGGCGGCGACGACGGCTTCGACATCGGCCGCGTGGCGATCGGCCAGGGCGGCGCCGAGGGCGAGATCCAGGTGACGCCGCTGCAGATGGCGATGGTGGCCGCCGCGGTGGCCAACGGCGGCGTGCTGATGAAGCCGCGGCTGACCGAGCGGGTGGTGCGCCAAGGACGGGCGCGTCAAGGAGCGGATCGAGCCCGACCAGCAGGCGCGGGTGATGAGCCCGAGACCGCCGGCCGCAGCTGACCGCAGATGATGAGCCGCGTGGTCGAGGAGGGCACCGGCACCGCCGCGGCGCTGTCGGGCATCCAGGTGGCCGGCAAGACCGGCACCGCCGAGGTCGGCGCGCAACCGCGAACCAGGCCTGGTTCATCGGCTTCGCGCCGGTCGACGACCCGCAGATGGCGATCGCCGTGACGGTCGAGCGCACGCAGGGCCAGGGCGGCACCGTGGCCGCGCCGATCGCCAAGCAGGTGCTGGAGGCGCTGCTCGAGGCAGCGGATGACCGAGGTCGCCGACAACACGCTCGTCGACGGCCGCTACCGGATCGTCGACCGGATCGGCTCGGGCGGGATGGCCGACGTCTACCGCGCCGAGGACACCCACCTCGGCCGCGAGGTCGCGCTCAAGGTGCTGCACCGCCGCTTCGCCCAGGACCACGAGTTCGTCGAGCGCTTCCGCCGCGAGGCCACGTCCGCCGCCGGCCTGCAGCACCCGAACGTGGTCGGCGTCTACGACCGCGGCGAGCACGACGGCACCTACTACATCGCGATGGAGCACCTGCGCGGGCCGCACGCTCAAGGAGGTCGTCGCGGCCGAGGCGCCGCTCGACCAGGAGCGCGCGATCGACCTCGGCCTCCAGATCCTCGCCGCCGCCGGCTTCGCCCACCGCCGCGGCGTCATCCACCGCGACTTCAAGCCGCACAACGTGATCGTCGACGAGAGCGGCCAGGCCAAGGTCACCGACTTCGGCATCGCCCGCGCCGGCGCGTCGGAGATGACCGAGACCGGCTCGATCATGGGCACCGCGCAGTACCTCTCGCCCGAGCAGGCGCAGGGCCACGCGGTCACCGCCGGCCTCGGACCTCTACTCGATCGGCGTGATGCTGTACGAGATGCTCGCCGGGCGGCTGCCGTTCGAGGGCGACAGCGCCGTGTCGGTCGCGCTCAAGCACCTGTCCGAGCCGCCGCCGCCGATCTCGCAGCTGCGCCCGGACGTCGAGCCCGGCGCTCGAGGCGGTGGTGATGGCCGCGCTGGCCAAGGACCCGGCGCAGCGCTGGCAGAGCGCCGAGGACTTCGCCGCCGCGCTCGAGGCCGCGCGCGAGCAGCTGCGGCGGGCGGCAACGGCGGCGACGCAGGACACGGCGGTGTTCGCGCCGGTGCCGGTCGCCGCGCGCCGGCACGCGCCGCCCGACGGACGCCGTCGCGGCGAGGAGCGCAAGCCGCGCCGCTGGCCGCTGGTTCGCGCTCGGCCTGCTGACGCTGCTGCTCGCCGGCGCTGCTCGCGTTCCTCGCGCTCAGCGGCGCTGCTCGCGGACCGAGCAGGTCGAGGTGCCGCGCGTGGTCGGCAAGCAGCTGCTGGAGGCGCGCGCGCGCGCTCGAGCGGCGCGGCTTCGAGGTCAGCGAGAGCGCGCGTCCAGAGCGCCGCAGCCGCTCGACCAGGTCGCTCGACCAGGACCCGAACCGCGGCGACGAGGCCGACAAGGGCTCGACGGTCACGCTCGAGGTCTCGACCGGGCCGGGCACGGTGCGCGTGCCGTCGGTCGCGGACCTGCCGCGAGAAGCAGGCGCGTGCGGACGCTCAACCAGGCCGGCCTGAAGGTGAACATCGACCCGCAGGCCTCGGACACGGTCGCGAGGGCGGTCGCGATCCGCACCGTGCCCGGGCGAGGGCGAGGACGTCGAGCGGGGCACGCGCGTGCGGCTGTTCGTCAGCAGCGGGCCGGAGCAGGTCGCGGTGCCCGACGTGGTGGGCCTGTCGCGCGAGTCCGCCGAGCAGCAGCTGCGCGACGCCGGCCTCGAGTCCGGCCGTGCGCGAGGAGGAGTCCGACGAGCCGCGAGGACGAGGTGATCAGCCAGGACCCGGCGGCCGGCACGAGCGTCGACGAGGGCGACGCGTCACGATCACCGTCTCGACCGGCGACGAGCAGGTGACGTGCCGGACGTGACCGGGCTCGGCGCGCGGCTGGCGGCCGACGCAGCTGCGTCAGGCCGGCCTGGAGGCGGTCGAGCGCGACGCGCACGGTCACCGACCCGGCGAGGACGGGATCGTGCTCGAGCAGCGCCCGGCGGGCGGCACCGAGCTCGAGCGCGGCGACTCGGTCGTGATCATCGTCGGCGAGCTCGCCGCGCCGCCCGACGAGGACCCTGGCACCCTGACGCCCGACCAGCCGTCGGGCGATCAGCGGACGCCGACGCCGTGAGGGTCGCCGTCCTCGCCGGCGGGCGCTCGAGCGAGCACGAGGTCTCGCTCGCGTCCGGCGGCCGCGGTGCGCGACCGGGCTCGAGCAGGGCGGCCACGAGCCGCTCGACGTGCGCATCGCCGCGACGGGCGCTGGACGTGCGACGGGCGGCCGCTGGCGCTCGAGCCGGCCGGCGGGCTGCTCGGCGCCGACGTGGCTTCCCGGTGCTGCACGGGCCGTTCGGCGAGGACGGCACGGTCCAGGGCCTGCTCGAGGTGCTCGACGTGCCCTACGTGGGCGCCGGCGTGATGGCCTCGGCGGTGTGCATGGACAAGGTCGTTTCAAGGACCTGATGGCGCCGCGCCGGCGTGCCGCAGGTCGACTACGCCGCGGTGCGCGAGGGCGAGCCGCGCCGACCTCGACCGGCTCGGCCTGCCGGTGTTCGTCAAGCCGGCGCGGCTGGGCTCGTCGGTCGGCATCTCGAAGGCGACGACGCGCGGCCGAGCTGCGACGCGGCGCTCGCGGCCGCCTTCGAGCACGACCCGCTGGTGATCGTCGAGGCGATGGCGGACGGGCATGGAGGTCGAGTGCTCGGTGCTCGGCAACGACGAGCCGAGGCCTCGGAGCCCGGGCGAGATCGTGATCCGAGGCCGACTGGTACGACTACGAGGCGAAGTACAGCCCGGCGGGATGGAGCTGCGTCGTGCCCGGCGCGCGATCCCCGAGCCGGTCGCGCGAGCGGGTGCGCGAGCTGGCCGTCGAGGTGTTCCCGCTGCTCGGCTGCGCGGGCATGGCGCGCGTCGACTTCTTCGTCGACGGCGACGACGGTGCTGGTCAACGAGCTCAACACGATCCCCGGCTTCACCGAGACGAGCGTCTACGCGAAGCTCTTCGAGGCCAGCGGCGTGCCCTACCCGGAGCTGCTCGACCGGCTGCTGGCGCTGGCGCTCGAGCGCCACGAGCGCGAGCGCGCGCTACCGCTACTGACGCGGCCGCTAGCTTCTTCAGGCTCAGCTCCAGGATCTCGGCCTTGTTGCCCTCGGGCAGCGCGACTGATCCAGAGCAGGTAGTAGCGGAAGCGCCGCCCGCCGGTGTCGCAGCTTGAGACCTGGTCCTGCTCGCACCGTCGACCGTGCCGCTGACCTTCGTCCAGCCGGCGATGTCGCCCGGGCACGGTGTTGGCGGCGTAGACCGCCGCGCGTGAAACCGGGCGTCGAGGTGACGAGGTCGAGCCGCTTGGCCGCGACCGGGCGAGCCGGCGTCGACGTAGAGGCCGACGCCGGCCTTGTCCGACGCCCTCGAAGCCGCCCTGGTAGGTCTCGGTGTCCCAGCTCGGTCGGCGCGGTTGCCGTCGATCGCGACTGCGTCGCGTCGGCGGACTCCTCGCCGTCGCCCTCGCGGGTCGTAGTCGCTCGGCCGCGCCGCGAGCCGAGCTTGACGTCGGTCAGGCCCGGCGGCGCTCGGGGTCGACCGCCGGCGCCGGGCCCTTCTCGGTGCGGGTGGCGAAGTAGGCGACGACGCGCCGCCGACCAGCGCCGAGCGCGAGCAGGCCCAGCAGCAGCGCCCGGCGCGGGTGGCGCAGCCGCGCGGGGCGCGAAGTCGGCGGTGTCGCCGGGCAGGCTGCGCAGCACGGTCGTGGCCTCGCCGGTGGTCTCGCCGGCGCGGGCGGCCTCGATCGCCAGCACCTGCTCGAGGTCGTGCACCATCTCGTCGACGCGTCGGCGTAGCGGTTGCGCGGTCTCCTTCGCGGTCGCGCGCTCGACCACCGCGGCCAGCGCCGCCGAGATCTCGGGCCGGCGCTGCTGCACGTCGGGCAGCGGCTCGCGCACGTGCTTCATCGCCACCGCCACCTGGGTCTCGGCCTTGAACGGCACCTCGCCGGTGAGCATCTCGTAGAGCACGATCCCGAGCGAGTAGATGTCGGACTGCTCGGTCACGTCCTGGCCGAGCGCCTGCTCGGGCGAGACGTAGTCGGTCGTGCCGAGCACGCGCCCGGTGGCCGTCAGGCCCTGCTGCCTCGAGCGAGCGCGCGATGCCGAAGTCGGTGACCTTGGCGCGCCCCTCGGCGTCGATCAGCACGTTCTGCGGCTTCACGTCGCGGTGCACGAGCCGCTCGCGTGCGCGCACGACAGCGCGCGGCCGATCTCGATCGCGTAGGCGACCGCCTCGGCGACCGGCAGCCGGCCCAGGCGCCGGATGCGCTCCTTCAGCGTCTCGCCCTCGACGTACTCGAGCACGATGTACGGGCGTGCCGTCGTCCTCGCCGGCGTCGATCACCGTCACCACGTGGGGGTGGTTGAGGCGCGCCACCGCGCGCGCCTCGCGCCGGAAGCGCTCGAGCTGGTCCGGGTCGTCGGAGATGTCGCGGTGCATCAGCTTGATCGCCACCCAGCGCTCGAGCGTCGGGTCGAAGGCGCGGTAGACCGTCGACATCCCGCCGGAGCCGATCTTCTCCTCGAGCCGGAAGCGGCCGCTGATGAGGGTGCCGATCACTGTCATCTATTTTGCGCCGTCGCGTGCCCGTACGCGTCCGACTACTTCACCGATCCGGCCTGCGTCGCGTCCTGGGCGGCCGAGCCGCAGCTGCGGCGCCTGATGGTGGAGTTCGGCGCCGACGTCGAGATCACCTACGTGATGGGCGGCCTCGCGCGCGACTTCGAGCGGCCGCAGCCTGCTCGGAGCGAGTGGCTGGACGCGGCCGACCGCTCGCGGCATGCCGGTCGATCCGCGGCTCTGGAGCGAGGGCCGCTGCCTCCACCTACCCGGCCTGCATGGCGGTGAAGGCGGCGGCCGAGCAGGGCCCGAGGCGCAGGACGGCTACCTGCGCGCGCTGCGCGAGGGGCTCATCTGCTTCCGGCGCAAGCTCGACACCCCCGAGAGCGCTGGTGGAGGAGGCGCGCGAGGCCGGGCTCGACGTGGAGCGCTTCCGGATCGACCTCGGCTCGCACGCGATCGTGGAGGCCTTCGGCGCCGACCTGGAGCGCGCGCGCGACGATCCCGCCGCAGGCGCGCGAGGCCGACGCGGTGACGCCGCCGACGACCGGCCCCGAGCGCCTGCCGTTGCCGGCCCTGCGCGCGCTGGGCGACGACGGCGCCGAGCACTGGGTCTTCGGCTAGCAGCCCTACGAGGACTGGCGCGCGGCGCTCGTGGCGGCCGGGCGCCACGCCGTCGACCGCGGCGCCGCCCGCGCTCCCGGAGGCGCTGCGCCGCTTCGGGCGCATGGCGACCGCCGAGGTCGAGGCGGTCTGCGACCTGCCCGGCCCGCGCGCCCAGGCCGAGCTGTGGCGCCTGGCGGCGGAGTGGCGGGTCAAGCCGACGCGCGTGCTCACCGGCTGGCTCTGGGAGCTCGCCTGACCGGCTATGCGGCGCGGAAGCCCTCGCCGCGACGGCCGCTGAGGCCGGCGACGGGCAGCTCGACGACGCCGTCGCGTCTCGGTCGACGCGCCGATCACCGCGCGCGCCGGGGTGGTGGCGGCCGAGCAGCTCGACGCCGCGTCCGCGTCGCTGGCGGGCACGACGCAGCAGAAGCCGCAGCCCATGTTGAAGACCTCGTAGAGCTCGGCCGGCGGCGACCGTCGCCGCGCTCGGCGATCAGGTCGAAGATCGGCGGCACCGGCAGCGGCGCGTCGATGCGGTAGCCGACCGGCGCCTCGAGGCGCAGCAGGTTGAGCAGGCCGTCGCCGGTGATGTGGGCGAGGCCGCGCACGTCGACGCTCGGAGGCGCAGCAGCTCGCGCACCGCGCGCACGTAGATCACGGTCGGCTCGAGCAGCGCCTCGCCGACGCTGGCGCCGCCGAGCGCCGGCGGGCGCCTCGTCGAGGTCGGGCAGCGCCGCGCGGGCGAGCGTGTAGCCGTTCGAGTGGACGCCGCTCGAGGGCAGGCCGATCAGCGCGTCGCCGGGCTCGACGCGCTCGCCGGTGACGATCGCGTCGAGGTCGACCAGGCCGACGCAGATGCCGACCAGGTCGAAGCCGCGCGGCGAGGGGTGGCCGCGGATCAGCTCGGGCAGCACCGCCAGCTCGCCGCCGGGGATCTCGACGCCGGCCTGCTCGGCGCCGCGTGCGCAGCCCGACGCGCGATCTGCTCCAGCCGCGCCGGGGTCGGCCTCCTCGACGGCGATGTAGTCGAGCACGCGCGATCGGCTCGGCGCCGACGCAGATCACGTCGTTGACGTTCATCGCGATGCAGTCGATCCCGACCGTGTCGAGCCGGTCGAGCTGCTCGGCCACGATCAGCTTCGTGCCGACGCCGTCGCTGGACGAGCGCGAGGCCCGGCGCGCTCGCGAGATGCGCAGCACGTTCGCGTAGTGGCCCGAGCGCAGCGCCGCGCGCGACGGCCGGCCGGTGTCGATCGCGGCGAGCACGCCGACGAGCGCCGCGACGGCGCTGCCGGACTGGTGCTGGTCGACGCCCGCGCGTGCGTAGGCGCCTCGCCACGGACGCCATTCAAGCGGATCAGCGGCGGGCGGCGAGCGTCTGGCGGCATCCTCAGATGCCGGCGCACGCGAGCTCACCGGCCGGTCCGATCGCGTTCGGCGGCGCAGCGCGAGCGCCACGGCGTCGTCGGTCAGGCCCTCGGCCCAGCCGGCGATCTCCTCGTGCACGGCGCGCACGAGCGCGTCCGGGCCGAGCGTCGCCGCCCAGCCCGCGGCGAGCCGCGCCAGGCGCTCGCTGCCGTACAGCTCGCCGCCGCGGCGCGCCTCGACGAGGCCGTCGGTGTAGGCGAGCACGAGGTCGCCCTTCGTCGAGCCGCAGCTCGGCCGCGTCGTAGCCGCGTCCTGGTCGACCCCGAGCGGCAGGCCGTGGCCGACCAGCTCGCGCGCCTCGCCGCCCGCAGAGCAGCAGCGGCGGCAGGTGGCCGGCGTTGCGCGAAGCGCATCCCGTCCGCGTGCAGCACGCCGAGGAAGGCGGTCACGAAGGTGTCGCGCGGCAGGCGCGCGCAGAGCATCTGGTTGGCCTGCGCGAGCACCTGCGCCGGCGAGGGCTCGTCCCAGCTGCGCGCCTCGACGAAGAAGCGCGCCATCGCGCTCAGCGCGGCGGTCTCGACGCCCTTGCCGGCGACGTCGCCGATCAGCACGCGCCAGCTCGCCGTCGGGCAGCTTCCAGGCGCCGTAGACGTCGCCGCCGGTCGGCTCGTTGGCGGCCGGCGCGTACATCGAGCCCGGTCTCGTAGCCCGGCAGCGCCGGCAGCGACTCGGGCACGAAGCCGAGCGTCAGCGCGCGGGCGATGCGGCGCTCGCGCTGGTAGTCGATCGCGTTCGCGATCGCGCCGGCCGACGAGCGCGCCAGCTGGGCGAGCAGCTGCAGGTCGTCCTCGTCGAAGCGCGCCGGGCTGCTCGTGGCCGACGCGTCAGCACGCCGTAGAGGCGCGGGCCGAGCTCGATCGGCGCGTGCATCGCCGACCCGATGCCCTCGCGCTCGCATCAGCTCGCGGTCCCAGGGCGCGCTGCGCCGTCGCGCTCGGTCAACGCCGGCATGCGCGTGCGCGCGACCTGGCCGATCGCGCGGCGGTCGAGCGACAGCCGCGTCTCGGCGAGCGCGTCGGAGAAGCCGACGTTCGCCTCCACCCGCAGCTCGCGCGCGCGCGGGTGCAGGCGCGTGAGCGAGCGCCTTGCTGGCGCCGGTCAGCTCGGCGGCGGCAGCGGGCCACCTCGCGGTGGACCTCGTCCGGGTCGAGCGAGGCCGAGATCGCCTCGGCCGCGCGCTTGAGCTGCAGCTCGGCGCGCGCGCGCGCCGGCCTCGGCGTCGAGCAGCTCGGCGCGCTCGAGCGCCATCGCGGCGAAGTCGGCGAGCACCTCGATCGTGCGCAGGCTCGTCGCCGTCGAGCGGCGTGGCCGCGGTCGAGCGAGACGACCGTCAGCACGCCGAGCGCGCGCCCGGTCTCGCCGCGCACCGGGCGGCGGCCAGCGAGGCGCCGGCCGAACAGCGCCCAGGCGCGGTCGGCGCGCCCGCCGCCGAGCTCGGCCGCGGCGCCGGCGCGCAGGTCGGGCGCGGCCTCCCAGGCCTCGACCGCCGGCAGCAGCAGCGGCCGGTCGCGGGCCAGCACGGCCTCGGCCAGCGACGGCGCGCCCGCGGCGGCCAGCAGCTCGCGCAGCTCGAGCGCGCCGACCACGCCGCCGCGTGGGCAGGGGCGCTGGTCCTGCGTCGACGACGGTGAGGGCGACGGCGTCCGCGCGCAGCAGCGATCGGACGTGCTCGACGAGCCGATCGAGAGTGCGCTGGAGCCAGCGCGTGCCGGGCTCGGTGAAGCATCTCGGGAGACGGGGCCAGCGGCCCCCTGATCGGGAAGAGGTGGAAAGCGGGCGACCATGGCGGCCCCCGCCTGCACGCCACCCTATGTGCGATCCGGCGATCGCGCCAGCGCCGCGGCGCCGAGCGCGACGCGATACGCGGCCAGCGGCGCGAGCGTCCGCGCCCGCTCGAGCCGCTCGGCGAGGCCGGTCGCCGCGATCCCGGTCGATCGAGCGCCGCCAGCGCCCCGGCGGCGAGCGGAAGCGCGCAGCTCGGGCTCGCAGCTCGCCGCGCAGCGCGCGCACGCCCTTGAGCGCGGTCGCGCCGAGCGTGACCGGCAGCGCGGCTCGGAACGAGAGCCGCACGGCGGCAGGCGCGGCTACAGGCCGCGCCAGCGGGCGGCGGTCAGCGCGGCGCCGGAGCGCGAGACGCCGGGAATCAGCGCCAGCGCCTGGCCGACGCCGACGGCGAGGTGGTCGACCGACCCCCGGACTCGGTGCGCGCGCCGTCGCGCCGGTCGACGAGCCAGAGCACGGCGCCGGCGCCGATCTGCGCGACCGCCACGGTCTCGACGCTCCCGAAGCGCTGTTCGATGGGTCGCTCGAGCGCCAGCCCGACCACGGCGGGTGGGGCGAAGGTGAGCGCCAGCAAGCCCGCCTCGCGCAGGCCCGGCGCCCCTCTCCGCTGCCGCCACGCCAGCAGCGCCAGCGCTCCGGCCGAGCCCGTGTGCAGCGCGACCTCCAACGTCTTGCGCGCCGCGGGATCCAGCTCGGCCACCCGCCACCCGAGCAGCCGCGGCACGAGCGCGAGGTGGCCGGAGCTGGAGACCGGCAGCAGCTCGGCCGGGCCCTGCAGCGCGCCGAGGGCCAGCGCGTGGCGGAGGGGGAGCGCCGGGCGGCTCAGGCCGACTCGGTGGCGGTCTCGCCGCCGCCCCGACGGCGGCGCGCTCGCACGATCAGCCAGACCACGCCGACCACGATCGCGGCCGCCACCGCGTAGTCGACGTAGTGCAGGTTGTCCTTCCAGTCCTCCCAGTTGTCGCCCGGCCTGCTTGCCGATGAAGGTCAGCATCAGCACCCAGGGGATGCAGCCGAGCGAGCGTCAGCGACCGAGAAGCGCCAGAACGGCATCCGCGCGACGCCGGCCGGCAGCGAGATGAAGGTGCGCACGATCGGCAGCATGCGCGTGAAGAAGACGGTCGACGTCGCCGTGGCGCTCGAACCAGCGGTCGGCCCACTCGAGCTGGCTCTTCTTGATGTGCAGCTTCTTGCCGTGCTTCTCGAGGATGTCGACGCGGCCGGCGTAGCCGATCCAGTACGCGATCCAGGAGCCGACGAGGTTGGCGACCGAGCCGACGGCGACGGCGGCGAACAGGCTGTACTCGCCGTCGCGAGACGTTGAAGCCGGCGAACAGCATCGTGGCCTCGCTGGGCACGGGGATGCAGGCGCTCTCGAGCACCATCAGCACGAACACGCCCGCGAGCCCCATCGCGTCGACCACGTCCACGGCCGCGTTGACGATCGGGTCCGTGATCGAGGCGATCACGGTCATAGCGAGGGCGGTAGGGTAGCGGGCTTCCGATGGCCGTCCCGCTGTTCGCCAGCTCCTGACGCCGTACATGCCGCGCCTCGTCGAGCGCCTGAGCCGCGGCCGCGCGGGCCGGCCAGTACATCCTCGGCCCGGAGGTCGAGGCCTTCGAGCGCGAGTTCGCCGTCTACCTCGGCGCGCGCCACGCGATCGGCGTCGCCAACGGCACCGAGGCGATCTCGATCGCGCCTGCGCGCCGTCGGCGTCGAGGCCGGCGACGACGTGGTCGTGCCCTCGTTCACCTTCTACGCGAGCGCCGAGGCGGTCGCGGCGATCGGCGCGCGGCCGGTCTTCTGCGACGTCGACCCGGAGACGTTCCTCGTCACGCCCGGAGACCGTCAAGGCGGCGCTCACGCCGAAGACGAAGGCGATCGTCGCCGGTGCACCTGTTCGGCAACCTGGCGCCGGTCGCCGCAGCTGCTGGAGCTCGGCCTGCCGGTGCTGGAGGACTCCGCGCAGGCGACCGGCGCGACCCTCGACGGCGCCAGGGCCGGCGCGCTCGGCACGCGTCGCGACGTTCTCCTTCTACCCGTCCAAGAACCTGCCCTGCCTCGGCGACGGCGGCGCGATCACGACCGACGACGACGAGGTCGCCGAGCGCGCGCGCATCCTGCGCTTCCACGGCTCCAAGGACAAGCGCACCTACACCGACGTCGGCTACAACTCGCGCCTCGACGAGCTGCAGGCCGCCGTGCTGCGCGTGCTGCTGCCGCGAGCTCGACGGCTGGAACGAGGCCCGCCGCGCGGTCGCGGCCGCGTACGAGCGCCACGGCCTCGGCGAGCACGTCGGCCTGCCGCGGCCGACGCCCGGCGCCGAGCACGTCCACCACCTCTACGTCGTGCGCCAGCGAGCGCGCGGACGAGCTGCAGGCCGCGCTGGCCGAGCGCGGCGTCGGCGCGGCCGCGCCTACTACCGCGTGCCGATCCACCGCCAGCCGGCGCTGGCGACCGACGTGGAGCTGCCGGGCACCGAGCAGGCCGCCCGCACGCACCTCGCCCTGCCGATGGGCACGCAGCTCACTGACGAGCAGGTCCGCGAGGTCGTGGACGCATGCGCGTCTGGGTCGACCTGACCAACAGCCCGCACGTGCTCGTGCTGCGCCCGCTGATCGAGCTGATGCGGGCCGACGGCCACGAGGTGGAGGTGACCGCGCGCGACTTCGCGCAGACGCTGCGAGCTGTGCGAGCGCTTCGGCATCGACCACACCGCCGTCGGGCGCCACCGCGGCGAGCGGCTGGCGCGAGCAAGGCGCTCGGCCTGGCCCAGCGCAGCGGCGCGCTCGCTGCGCTGGGCGCGCCGGCGGCCGCCGCTTCGACGTCGCGATCGGGCACGGCTCGAACGACGTGGCGGTCGCCGCGAAGCTGCTGCGGCGTGCCGAGCGCGACCGCCTTCGACTACGAGTGCGGCCAAGGTCCAGCACCACGTCAACTGCCGGCTGGCGCGCGTGGTGATGGTGCCCGAGGCGATCCCGCCCGAGCGGCTCGACCCCTACGGCGCGCACGGCAAGCTGGCCCGCTACGCGGGCTCAAGGAGGAGTACTACCTGGCCGACTTCGAGCCCGACCCGGCCGTGCTGGACGAGCTCGGCGCTCGACCGCGAGCGGCCGCTGGCCGTCGTGCGCACGCCGCCGGAGGTGTCGCTCTACCACCGCTTCGAGAACCCGCTGTTCGCGCGGGTGCTGGAGCGCCTGGCGCGCGCCGGACGCGCAGACGGTCGTGCTGCCGCGCACGCCGGCGCAGCGCGAGCGAGGTCGCCGGCGCTCGGGCCGTTCACGGTCCCCGAGCGGGCGGTCGACGCGCAGAGCCTGGTCGCGTTCGCCGACCTGGTCATCTCCGCCGGCGGTACCATGAACCGCGAAGCCGTCGCGCTCGGCACCCCCGTCTACACGACCTTCGAGGGCAAGCTGGGCGCGGTCGACGAGGGGCTGCTCCGCGAGGGGCGCCTGCGCAAGCTCGACGACCCGGACGCGGTGCGCCTCGAGCGGCGCGACCACGCAGGACGGCTTGCGGATCCGCCGGGATCCGCGTGAACTCGTCACCATGCTCCTGTCAGCCGCCACGCGCATGAGAAAGCTCGGGTCCTCAGTCAGCGTTCGCCGCCTGGGTCAGGTCGGCGTCGACGCCTGCCTGCTCGCGCTCGCCTACTACCTCGCCTTCCTGCTGCGCTTCGACGGCGAGATCCCGCGCCGCTACGACCACCTGATCGAGGACACGATCGTGATCGCGGTCGTGATGAAGCTCGTGATCTTCGCGCTCTTCGGCCTCTACTCGAAGCTCTGGCGCTTCGTCGACCAGAAGGACTTCGAGTCGGTCCTGAAGGCGGTGCTGGTCTCCAGCTTCATGCTGATCGGGGTCCTGTTCCTGTTCTCGATCGGCCGCCACGACCCGCCGCGCAGCGTCGTCGCGCTCGACTTCCTGCTGACGCTCGTGTTCGTCAGCGGCATGCGCTTCGCCGTGCGCGCGGCGGTCGAGCGGCCGCTGCGCGGGCAGATGCTCGATCGCGCCGCGCGCGACGTGCTGATCGTCGGCGCGGGCAACGGCGGCCAGCAGGTGGCCTCCGAGCTGCGCCGCAACCCCGGACTGCACAGCGTGCCGATCGGCTTCGTCGACGACGACCCGCGCAAGCAGGGCATGCGCGTGGCCGGGCACAAGGTGCTCGGCACGACCGACGACCTGCCGCGCGTGCTCGACGACGCCGAGCCCGCACGAGGTGATCATCGCGATCCCCTCCGCGCCGGGCGTGCTGCGCCAGAAGGTCGTCACCGCCTGCCGCGCGCGCGGGATCCCGGTGCGCACCCTGCCGACGACCTTCGAGCTGCTGTCGGGCGGCGTCAACCTCATGCGCCAGGTGCGCGAGGTGCAGGTCGAGGACGTGCTCGGCCGCGAGCCGGTGCGCGTGGAGATCGACCGCGTCGGCGCCTACCTGCGCGGGCGCACGGTGCTGGTCACCGGCGCCGGCGGCTCGATCGGCTCCGAGCTCTGCCGCCAGATCGCGCGCGTCGGCCCGAAGCGGCTGGTGCTGATGGAGAACGCCGAGAACGCGCTGTTCGAGATCCGCCGCGAGCTCGAGGAGGAGCGCCACTTCACGCGCGCCGTCGCGGTGCTCGCCGACTGCAAGGACGCCACGCGCGTGCGCGAGGTGTTCGAGGAGCACCAGCCGTCGGTCGTCTTCCACGCCGCCGCCTACAAGCACGTCGGCCTGATGGAGGAGAACCCGGTCGAGGCGGTGCGCAACAACGCCGTCGCCACGCGCATCGTGGCCGCGGCGGCGGGCGAGGCGCGGCGCCGAGCGCTTCGTGCTCGTGTCGACCGACAAGGCCGTCAGCCCGGCCACCGTGATGGGCGCCTCGAAGGCGCTCGCCGAGTGGGCCGATCGAGGCGGCCCAGCATCGCTACAAGGGCACGCGCTTCGCGGCCGTGCGCTTCGGCAACGTGCTCGGCTCGTCGGGCTCGGTGGTGCCGATCTTCCGCCGCCAGATCGCCGCCGGCGGCCCGGTGACCGTCACCGACGAGCGCATGACGCGCTACTTCATGACGATCCCCGAGGCGGTGCAGCTGATCATCCGCTCCGGCGACATGGCCACCGGCGGCGAGGTGTTCGTGCTCGAGATGGGCGAGCCGGTGAAGATCGTCGAGCTCGCGCGCAACATGATCCGCCTCGCCGGCTACGAGCCGGACGTGGAGATCGCGATCGAGGTCGTCGGCCGCCGACCCGGCGAGAAGATCCACGAGGAGCTGTTCAACCCCGGCGAGCGGCCCGCAGCCGACGCCGGCGGAGAAGATCGTGGCCGCCGTCCGTCCGCGGCTGGACCCGCAGTGGGTCGAGGGCGCGTTCCTGCGCATCGAGGAGCTGGTCTACTCGGGCGACGCCGCCGTGCTCGCGAGCACCGTCGCCGAGCTGTCAGCCGAGCGTGCGCTGACGGTCAGCGGCACCGCCGAGCAGCTGCTCTAAGCGCCTCGGCCGCCTCCCGCTCTACAGTTCCGAAACTTGCCCGAGATCGTTCAGGAGATCGGGGCCTACGCGGGCCTTGCCTCGGTGCTTGGCCTTGCGGTGCTGTCGGCCCTCTACTTCTCGCAGGCGCGAGACGTCAAGCGCCTGCGCGAGTGGGCGGGCCGCGCGCCTGAGCGCGACCGTCGGCCCCAGCACCCGCTCAGCACGCCGCCGCAGCGCGTCGTGGCCCAGCCGCAGCGTCCCGGACAGCAGCCGCAGGGCGGCCAGCCACGGACCGCGCCGGCCGTCCCGGGTCAGGCGCGACCCGGCCGTGCCCACGGTGCCCGGGGCGGCCCAGCCGGGGAGCGCCCCAGCCTGCGACAGCCCAGCCCGCCGCGGCAGCCGCGACGGGACGCGCGCCCGGCGGCTTCGACGCCCGCCGCCCCGGCTGCGGGAGGGCAGGGCAACGCGGGCGCCGCCGCCGCGCCGACACAGGTCGTGCCACCGCGCTCAGCCCGCCGACGCCAGCCGGCCAGCGTCCGGGAGCCCCGAGCGCCGGTCCGGTGGTTCCGGCCGGCCGCAGCCCGGCCTCCGCCGTGCGCCTGCCCAACCGCCCGCCGCCCCCGGTCGCCACCGCCCCCGAGCCGTCGGCGCCGTGGTACCGCTCGCCGCGCTACGTCGTGCTGGCGATCGTCGGCGCTGCTGGTCGTCGGCGGCGGTGCGGCGTTCGCGCTCACCCAGCTCGGCAGCGACGACGCGCACGAGCTCGCTCCGCAGCGTCCGCAGCGGACGCAGGGCGACGGCTGACGACGGCGCGCGCAGCAGCGGCCGCCGGTGGACCCCGCCAGCGTGACCGTCGCGGTCCTCAACGGCACGACGGTGCCCGGGCCTCGCGCGCGCCAGGTCAGCGACGCGCGTGCAGCAGCGCGGCTTCCAGGTCGGCAACGTCGACAACAGCCCCGACTCCAGCCAGCAGCGCGCCGAGTCGGTGGTGCAGTTCGCCCGCGGCCACCGGCGCGAGGCGATGGCGGTCGGGCGGCGCGCTGAAGATCGGTCAGCGCGAGCCGATCGACCCGAGCGTGCAGCAGCTCGCCGGCGACGCCACCGTCGTGGTGATCGCCGGCCAGGACCAGAACCAGACGCCCGTAGTCGCTCACGGGACGCGCCCGGCGGCGCGCAGCGCCGCGGCGACCTCGGCCAGCAGCGCCGCGTCCACGATCGGGACGCGCTGACCGTCCAGCGCCAGCTCGGCGCCCGGCCAGGGCGGGTACCAGAAGGCGCGCACCGCGCGCTCGACGTCCCGGCTCCGGAGCCACGGCGCGCAGGCGCTCGAACTCCTCGCGGCGTGA
This sequence comes from uncultured Thermoleophilaceae bacterium, assembly GCA_963734165.1. GTDB lineage: Bacteria > Actinomycetota > Thermoleophilia > Solirubrobacterales > Thermoleophilaceae > JACVRW01. Next base: position 359,155 of record CAVTFZ010000002.1, read on the forward strand.
CGTAGCGGCCCTCGCCCTGCGGCGTGCGCGGCAGCGGCTCGCCGCGCAGCGCGGCGCCGAGCACGCGCTGGAACTGCGCCAACAGGCGCTCCTGGCTGTTGAGGTCGAGCGAGAAGGCGGTCTCGTGCTCGCGGTCGATCGGGAAGCGGTCGACCTCCACGAGGTCGCCGGTGTCGAACTGCTCGTCGACGAAGTGGCACGAGACGCCCCACTCCGGCAGGTCCTCGAGGATCGCGACGTTGAAGCCGCCGAGGCCGCGGAAGTCGGGCAGCGGCGCGGGGTGGAAGTTGAGGCAGCCGCGTACGGCCGAGGGCGATCAGCGGCGGCTCGATCCGCTTCCAGAACAGGAACGAGAGCACGAGGTCCACCTCCGGCGCCTCGCCGCGCTCGATCGCCGCGTAGAGGTCGTCGTCGCTCACCAGCGGCAGGCCGTGGCGCTCGGCGGCGAGGTCGAGCCGCTGCGACTCGACGGTGAAGCGGTCCGGCGCGCCCGCCACGACCGCCACGACCTCGACGCCCTGCTCCACGAGCCAGTCGAGCGCGCCGCACGGCCGAGCGCTTGCACTTGCCCATGAAGACGACCCTCATCGCGCGCCATCCTCGCGCACGCCGCAGCTCCCGGTACAGCCCGAGCGTCTGCTCGGCGATCCGGTCCCACGAGAACGGGCCCGCGGCGGCGTCCCGCGCCGCGCGCTCCAGCCGGTCGCGCTCCTCCGGCGACGCCAGCAGGTCCGTCAGCGCCGCCGCCCAGGCGCGTCGCGATCGCCCGGCGCCACCAGCCGCCCGATCTCGTGCGCGCGCCCCAGCTCGCCGAAGCCGCCCACGTCCGACAGCAGCATCGCCTTGCCGAACGCCAGGCCGGCGAACAGCACCCCGGACACGTCGACGTTCAGATGCGGCAGCGCCAGCACGTCGGCCCGGCGCAGGAACGCCGGCAGCCTCGCGGTCGCTGACGTAGCGGTCCACGAAGCGCACCCGCGCCCCGCCGGCGCGCTCGCGCAGCGCGTCGATCGAGACGCCCAGCGGCCGCCCCACCACCCACAGCTCCGCGCCCGTCGAGCTCGTGGAAGGCGTCGATCAGCACCTCCACGCCCTTGTAGGGGCGCACGACGCCGAAGCAGAGCACCACCGGCCCCTCGACCGCCGCCAGCTCCGGCGGCAGCGGCACCTCGTCGGGCTGGGCGGTCAGGTGCTCGAACGCCCCGTGCGGGATCACGTGGACGCGCCCCGGATCGACGCCGGTGCGCTCGGCCAGCAGCCGCGCCCCGGCGTGGGTGTGGACCACCAGCGCGTCCATCGCCCGCGCCAGGCGACGGCTCGAGCGCTCCCGGCGCAGCACGTTGTGCACGGTCAGCACGCGCGGGCGGGCCGGCGCCAGCAGCAGCGCGTCGAGCGGCTCGAGCGGCAGCCACTGGTAGTGGCGCACGTCGGCGTGGGCGGCGCGGCGGCGGTAGCGCAGCATGTCCGGCACGTGCTCGGCGAGCTTGAGCGTCCGGCGCAGGCGCGGCCGGCCGGCGCCGATGCCGGTGGCGAGGCGGTAGAACGGCTCGCTCAGCGCGTAGCCGTCCGGCGCGGCGCGCGGGCCGTGCACGAAGCGCGACGTCACCAGCTCGACGTCGGCGCCGCGGCGCGCCAGCGCGGCGGCCAGAGCCTGGTCGTAGGGAGTCACGTCCCCCGACGGATCGACGAGCTGCACGCGCATCGCCGCGGCATTCTCGCGGGCCGGCCCCTGCAATAGCCTCCCGCCGGTCATGGGGAGCGCCCTGGTCCGGGCGGTGCTCGGCGTGCTCGTGCTCGCCACCGTCGCCGCCTTCTTCGTCACGCAGCAGCTCAAGAGCGAGTTCCCGCTCGTGCTGCGCTTCGCCGCCCAGCCGATCGCGCTGTCGCCGAACGGGGACGGCTACAACGACCGGACACGGGTCGGCTTCGACCTCTCCGAGCCGGCCACCGTCAGCTTCGCGATCATCGACGCCGACAACAACGAGGTGCGCACGCTGGTCGACGAGCGGCGGCTCGCGGGCGACACCAAGCACCGCTTCCGCTGGGACGGTCGCGACGACGACGGCAACGTCGTCTCCGACGGGACCTACCGCATGCGCGTGATCCGCCGCGACGAGGGGCGGGTGATCGACTCGTACAAGAAGCTGCGCGTGGACACGGTCCCGCCCCGGCCGCGCCTGACCTCCGTGTCCCCGAGCGTGATCGCGCCCGGCGAGCCGGGCCAGCAGCCGCGGGTGCGGCTGCGCTACGCCGGACCGCGCAACGAGGCGCCCGAGATCCGCGTCTTCCGGACCGACGACGGCCCGCCGCGCGTCGTCAGCCGCTTCCGGGGCGACGACAGGCGCGGCGCGGACTGGGACGGGACGATCCGCGGCCGGCCGGCCGCGGACGGCGACTACGCCTTCACCGTCACGGTGCGCGACAGCGCCGGCAACCTCGCGGTGGCGCCGACCGAGATCCCGAGCCCGCGCACGACCCGCCCCGGCACCGGAGTCAGCGTGCGCGGCTTCTCGCTCACCGGCCCCCTGAACGTCGTCACCGCCGGCTCGGCGGCACGGCTGACGGTCGGCCCGTTCGACCGCTCGCTGCGCTTCGCGCTCTCGCGGTTGGGGGAGACGCGGGCGCTGCGCAGCGGCGAGTGCATCGGCGGGAGCTTCCGCGTGCACGTGCCCGAGGGCGCGCGCACCGGCGTGTACCTGGTGCGCGTGCGCGCCGGCTCGCACCGCGCGGTCTGGCCGCTGGCGGTCGCCGGGCTGCCGTCGCGGCGTGGCGCGCGCCGACCGCGCCCGCTGGTGGTGCTGCCGACGATCACCTGGCAGGGAACCAACCGCGTCGACGACGACCACGACGGCTTCGCCGACACGCTCGACCGCTCGCGGGCCGTCGGCCTGCGGCAGCCGTTCGGCGGCGGTCACCTGCCGCGCGCGCTGAGCACCCAGGCGGCGCCGCTGCTCGACTTCCTCGAACGCGCCCGCCTGCCCTACGACCTGACGACGGACGTGTCGCTTGCCCGCGGCGAGGGGCCGGCGCTCGGCAACGCCCCGGGCGTGGTCATGGCCGGCGACGCCCGCTGGCTGCCCCGAGACCTGCTGCGGCGCCTGCGCTCGTATGTCGACGACGGCGGCCGGCTGGCCTCGTTCGGCGCCGAGAGCTACGAGCGCTCGGTGCGGCTGGTGGGCGACCGGCTGCGCGATCCCTCGCGGCCGCGGCGGACGAACGCCTTCGGCGAGCGCACGCGCCTCGAGCGCACGGCCGGCGGCGAGGGCGCGCCGATGCAGGTGTTCGACGACGAGCTCGGCCTGTTCGCCGGCCTCGACAGCTTCTTCGGCGACTTCACGCTGTTCGAGGAGTCGCTCGGCCTGCCGGGCGACGCGCAGGCGACCGAGCGCGCCGGGCGCGACGAGCAGCGCCCCGCGCTGGTCGCCTACCCGCTCGGAGACGGCCTCGTCCTGCGCTCCGGCACGCCGCAGTGGGCGCGCGAGCTGCGCCTCTCGCGCCTGGGCGTGGAGGTGCCGCGCGCCACCGAGCGGGTCTGGGCGTTGCTCGCCAAAGACGGCTGACCCCTCTGCCATCCTGACGCCCGATGAGACGACGCCCCTTGCTCGCGGTGGGCGCGCTTGCCGTGCTCGCATTCGCGGTCGCGGCGGCGCTCTACCTCCGCACCACCGACGATCCGATCGAGAAGCGCGGCTCCGCCAGCGAGGAGTTCGTGACCACCGACACCCCGGCCCCCAAGCCCCCGCCCAAGCAGGTCGCCAGGCGCCCCTGGCCGACCTACGGCTACGGCATCGCCCGCGCGCACGTCTCCCCCTACGACCATCGCCCGCCCTACAGGCGCCTCTGGCAGATCGACGCGCACGACACGCTCGAGTTCCCGCCGACCGTCGGCTACGGCCGCGTCTACCTGGCCCAGCAGAAGGGCCTCTTCTTCGCGCTCGACGCCAAGACCGGCAAGGTCGACTGGCGCAAGAGCCTCGACCGCTGCGCGGCCTCCTCGCCCACGATCGGCAAGGGCACGATCTACCAGGCCTACATGGCGACCGTGCCCTGCACCGAGGGCAAGCCGGGCTCGGACGGCTTCCTGGTCGCCTGGGACGCCGACACCGGCAAGGAGCTTTGGCGCTTCAAGACGCTGCCGATCGAGTCCTCGCCGCTGCTGCGCAACGGCACGCTCTACGTCGGCTCGTGGGACAACAGGGTGCACGCGATCGACGCACGCACGGGTCGCCAGAAGTGGGCCTTCCAGGCCGACGATCAAGTCAACACCTCGGCCGCCTACTGGAAGGGCGCGATCTACATCGCCTCCGACGGCGGCACGCTCTACGCGCTCAGCGCCGGCAGCGGCAAACTGCGCTGGAGCGCTCAGTCCAACCCGCGCTTCGGCTCGCGCGAGTTCTGGTACGCGACGCCGACGCTCGCCTACGGCCGCGTCTACATCGGCAACACCAACGGCGAGATGTACGCCTTCGGCGCGCGCAGCGGCAAGCTGCTGTGGGCACGCCCGCTGGGCAGCTACATCTACGGCGCGGCGGCGGTGGACAAGCGCAAGGTGTTCGTCGGCACCTACGACGGCAAGCTCTACGCGCTCGACGCCGCCACCGGCGACACGCGCTGGGAGATCGACGCCGGCGGCGCGGTGCACGCGGCGCCGACGGTGATCGACGGCCTCGTCTACTACGCCATCTGCTCGAGCTGCGGCTCGGAGGCCCAGCGCGAGGTCGCGCGGGGGCGCGACGCCACCTACGCGGTGCGGGCGCGCGACGGCAAGCGCGTCTGGAGCTTCCCCGACGGCAAGTATGCCAACCCCGTGGTGGCCGACGAGGACCGCATCTACGTCACGGGCCGCGCGCTGCAGTACGCGCTGGAGCCACGGCGAGCAGCGCGGCGATAGCCGCCCCGGTCAACGGCCAGATCAGGTAGTAGTTGTTGAACGTCCGGCCGATGAACATCAGCCACAGGATCGAGAGCGCGAAGCCGGCGGCGCCGGTCCAGAGGGCGCCCGCGCGCCGCTGCGCGAGCAGCAGCCAGACGGTCAGCGGAACCCAGGTCAGCAGCGCCAACAGCGCGAACGGGTAGGCGCCGTCGCGATCGTCGACGATGCCGACGCGCACGAGGATCGCCGACAGCCCGTAGCCGACGATGCGGTAGGTACCGGCGCCGTACTTGATCGTGTCCTCGTAGAAGGCGACCGGATCCCAGGCCAGGAACGGCAGCACGCCCGCGGCGAGCACGCCGGCGAACGCGAGGGCCGCCCGCTTGCGCTCGGCCCGCGTCGCGCTGGCGTGTACGAGCATCAGGGCGAGGAACGGCAACGCCACCAGCGCGAACTGCTTCAGCAGCACGGCACCCGCCAGGCTCGCCGCCGCCCAGCCGAAGCGGCGGCGTGTGACGAGGGCGAAGGCGAGCACGCACAACAGCAGGCTCGGCGCGTCGTTCTGGCCGAACCACGCCGAGCGCACCGCGATCGGGTTGCAGACCAGCAGCGCCCCGAACGCGAGCCGCCAGGCGAGCGGGCCGCGGAAGGCGAGCGCCGCCGCCAGCCCGGCGAGCGTGCAGAGCAGCACGAACAGGCGGTAGTCGTCGAGCGGGTGGGGCAGCAGGCCCCAGGGCAGCGCTGTGATCGCGGTGCCGGGGAAGTAGGCGTAGTGGTCGAGCGCTACCTCTCGCTCCAGCACCCGCCGCGAGACGCTGCCGTCGCGGGTGTAGAAGCGCTCCAGCCCCGAGCCGCGGTAGTCGTGGCCATAGGGGTCCTCGCCGTCCCGGATCAGGTCCCCGGCCAGCTCGATCTGGTAGGTCGAGTCGTTGGTGAAGAACCAGGGCTCGGTCGACTGGCGCAGGCCGAGCTGCAGCAGCGTCGAGGGCAGCATCAGCAGCAGCCCGACGGCCAGCACGAGCAGCGGACCGGCCAGGCGCGGCCAGCGGCGCCCGCGCAGCAGCGGGATCGCGGCCGCCCCGACCAGCAGGGCCGCGAGGAATGCGCCGGCGCGCGCGATGCCGAGGTCCCACTCCTCCCCGGCGGCGCGCACGAGCGGGGCGAGCAGGCCCTGCGGGTCGACCGCCGGCGGGCGGAAGCGCCAGGGGTCGGAGCCGAGCTCCGGCAACGCGATCGCGACCAGGGCGAAGAGGACGCCCAGCAACGCCCACGAGCCGGCCGGGTCGAGCGCGTCGCGCCAGGAGTCGCGCGCCGTCACGCGCTCGCCGCCGCCGCCCGTGCCGCCGCGCGTTCCTCCGCCGACAGCTCGCGCGGCGGGTGCGTCGCGAGCCAGCCCGCGGCGATGCCGAGCACGAGCCAGGTGATCGGGTCCTCGAGGAAGCCGCTGTAGAAGCAGGCGTGCACGAACAGGGCGAGGAAGGCCGCTCCGAGCGCGAGCCCCAGCGCGCGCTGCGAACGGCCGACGGCCACGATCGTGCGCGCGCCCCCGTAGAGCAGCCAGGCATACAGCAGTAGCCCGATCGCCCCGAGCTCGGCGAGCACGGTCAGCGGCGTGGTGTGCGAGACGAACAGCGGCGTCGGGCGATCGCTGTTGGCCAGCCGGCGGCTGACCTGCGCCTGACCGGCGAGGCCGACCCCGACGACGGGGTAGTGCTCGACCACACGCAGCGTGTACTCGACGCGGTTGGTGCGATCGCTGGTGAGATCGTCGAGCGACTGCCCGTCGACGAGTTTGACCGTCGCGTAGCCGGCGGCCACGACCACCACCGCCAGCGTGCCCACGGCGACGGCCCGGCGGATCGTGCGGTCGCCCGTGACCACGGCGATGGCCACGGTCACCAGCACGAGCGCCACCATGCTCGACTGCGAGTAGGAGAAGAGCAGGCCCGCCCAGAGCAGCGCCAGCAGCCCGATCAGCGGCCAGCGCGGACCCTGCCGCGCGACCAGCAGCGCGAGCACCACGCAGATGCCGAGCACCACGTGGCGGCCGTATAGGCTCGGGTCGCCGAACAGCGACGTGACGCGGAAGTAGTCGGTGTTCGCGTTCGAGACGGCGAGGTTGGGCGCGTAGAAGAACAGCTTGTGGGTGGCGACCTGCGACAGGCCCACGAGCGCGAACAGCGACGCCAGCGCCAGCGCCGTGAGCGCCAGCACGCGCGGCAGCCAGGCACCGAACGGCGAGCGCGCGACGCACGTCAGCAGCAGCGCGAACGGCAGCGTGAAGAAGACCACCAGGTTGGTGGCGGCCTCGAGGTCCTTGGCCCACAGCAGCGAGCCGAAGCCGAAGGCGAAGAAGGCCGCCGCTGGCAGCGCGACCGTGCGGGGCAGCGGCCGCGGTTCGACGCCGCGCAGGGCGCGCCAGCCGAGCGCGAGCGTGGCCGCCGCGAGCACGAAGTAGAGCGGCAGCAGCCGCCCCAAACGCCCGTCGGTGGCGATCGAGACGAGGAAGCGGTTCGAGGAGCCGAAGTCGAGCGGCGGCCGGAAGGGCGCGGCGATCAGCAGCGCGACGGGCACCAGCCCCGGCCAGCGCACCAGCAGCGCCGCCGCGACCGCCAGCACGACGAGCCCCAGCGCGGCGGCGCCGAGCCCGGCGGCGGAGGTGAGCTTGTCGAGCGGCCCGGTGCCGAGCGCCAGGGCGAACGCGACCTCGGTGCCGGCCAGCAGCAGCAGCCCGACCAGCAACGGCAGTCGCCCACGGCCCAGCAGCACGAGCACCGACCCGACCGCGCCGCCGACAGCCGCCAGTTGAGCCGTGTCAGCGTGCTCCACGGCGCGCAGCGTATCCGCCGGCGCGGCCCGCTCAGCTCGCGGCCAGGCGCGCGTTGTGGCGCTCGGCCGCCTCCCGGATCCCCTCGCCGCGCGTGGGCAGCAGCTGCTGGCGGGCGTGCAGCAGGTAGCGCCGGGGATCGTGGCCCGGCAGCACCAGCGCCGCCAGCGCGCGCAGCGCGTAGGCCCAGGTCCAGCACAGGCGCCAGGCCAGGCGGGTGACCGGCATGCCGTGCTTGCGGAAGTAGAGGTCGCGGTTGCGATGGAACTCGACGATGCGTCGCCGCATCGCGACCGGGTCGGTCGAGAGCTGGTCGTGGTGGATCGCCCGTGCGGCGGGCACGAACAGGATCCGGTGGCCGGCGTCGTGCAGGCGCCGGCAGAAGTCGGTCTCGTCCGAGTAGACGAAGAAGTCCGGGTCGAGCCAGCCCACCGCCTGGGCGGCCTCGCGGCGCACCAGCATCGCGCTCGACTGCACCCAGCCGACCTCGCGCACGCGCTCGCCCGTGCTCTCGACGGCGACCCGCCGGTGGCAGAACACGGCCGCGGCGAGCGCCCAGCGCAGGTCCGGCAGCCGCCAGGCGCAGTCGGTCGGCTCGCCCGCGCTCGTCAGCAGCTGCGCTCCCGCCGCCGCCGCGCCCGGGTCGGCCGCGAGCGCGTCGAGCAGGGCGCGCGCGCAGCCCTCCTGCAGCTCCGAGTCCTCGTTGAGCAGCAGGCAGTAGCGCCCCTGCGCCTCGCGCAGCAGCAGCGAGTCGTTGTCGGCCTTGCCGCTGCGCCGGGCGCGCTCGATCAGGCGCACCTCGGGCCAGCCGGCGCGCATCATGCGCGCGGAGTCGTCGTCGGAGGCGTTGTCGAGCACCAGCAGCTCGTGCTCGACGTCCGGCGGATGCGTGCGCTCGATCGCCTCGAGGCAGGCGATCAAGTGCTCGCGGTCGTTGGTGTTGACCACGCAGTAGGAGAGCAGCGTCACGACCGCACCGCCGCTTCGAGCACTGCGAGCGCGCGCTCGGCCAGCCGATCGCGATCGAACTCGCGCTCGGCCAGCCGGCGCGCGTTCTCGCCGTAGCGCCGCGCCAGCTCGGGGTCGTCGCGCAAGCGCGCGATCTGGCGCGCGAGCTCGGCGGGATCGCCCGCCCGCGCGTACAGCCCCGCCGCGTGGCGCTCGACCAGCTCGCGCATCCAGCCGTCGGCGTTGACGATCGCCGGCCGCCCGGCGGCGAAGGTGTCGAACAGCTTGTTCGGCGAGTTGGTGGCGAGGATCGGCACGTCCTTGAAGATCGTCAGGCAGCAGTCCGCCGCCGCCGCCAGCTCGGCCACCGCGACCTTGTCCGGGGCGGGACCGGGCAACAGCACGTTCGCGGGCGCCCGTCGCTCGAGCGCCGGGCGCTGCTTGCCGTCGCCCTGCAGCACGAACGTCACGTCCGGCAGCAGCGCGGCGGCGTCGAGCACCTGGCCGAGATCGTTGGCCTCGCCCATGGTGCCGAAGTACGCGCAGACGAAGCGGTCGGGCGCAAGCCCCAGCCGCGCCCGCGCCGCCGCGCCGTCGAGCACCGGCGAGAACAGCTCGAGGTCGGACGCGTTGGGCACCAACGCGAGCTTGCTCGCCGCCGCGCCCGCGGCCAGCACGCCGTCGCGAATCCCGGGCGAGAGCGCGACGATCCGCGTGCTGCGCCGGTAGACGAGCTCCTCGAGCGCGCGCGCGGCACGCTGCAGCAGCGGGTTGCGCAGCGCTCCCATCTGGATCGGCGCCTCCGGCCACAGGTCGCGCACTTCGAACACGAGCGGGGCACGCCAGCGCGCGGCGGCCAGCAGGCCCGGCAGCGCCATCGTCAGCGGCGGCGAGGTCGCATAGATCACGTCCGGGCGCGGACCGCGCAGAGCGGCGATGCAGGCGGCGGCGGCGAAGCGGGCGAAGGACAGCATCCGCCGCGGGTACGCGGTCGCGGTGGCGCGGACGTAGTCGGCGTACCCGCCGCGCACCCCGATCACCTCGATGCCCTCCACGACCTCCTGCCGCGAGCCCGCGGTTACCATGCGCACTCGATGCCCGTGGGCCACGAACCTGCGCGCGAACTCGTACGAGCGCGTGCCGCCCACGCCCGTCCGCGTGATGAAGAACTGATGCAGGTAGAGGATCCGCATTCGCCGGGCCGGAACGGTACGCCGTGAGCCGTGCGCTCGACGTGCTGCTGTCCGCCGCGGCGCTCGCGCTGGCGGCGCCGTTGATCGCGCTCGCCGCGCTCGCGATCAAGCTGGAAAGCCGTGGGCCGGTGTTCTACCGCCAGCGCCGCGTCGGCCGCGGCGGCCGGCCCTTCGAGCTCTGGAAGCTGCGCACCATGGTGCCCGGCGCGGCTACCATGGGCGCCGGCATCTACGTGCTCGAGGGCGACCCGCGCATCACCCGCGTCGGCAGGCTGCTACGACGCTTCTCGCTCGACGAGCTGCCGAACCTTGTCAACGTGTTGCGCGGCGAGATGGCTCTCGTGGGGCCTCGTCCCACTATTCAAGAACAGGTTGACCGCTACACCGAGCGGCAGCGACGACGGCTCGAGGTCAAGCCGGGCATCACCGGGTGGGCGCAGGTCAACGGCCGCACCTCCCTCTCCTGGCCGGACCGGATCGAGCTCGACATCTGGTACGTGGAGCACCGTTCGCTGCGACTCGACTTGCGCATCCTCGCGCGCACGGCGCGAATGCTGGCCAGCGGTCATGGTCTCTACAGCGAGGATCTGAAGCAAGGTTGGTAGGGCCAAAAAGTCCTGTTGTGTCTTGCGCACGTAGTGAACGCTCGGTTAGGCTGAATTAGACACGTAATCATCTCTGGTTCACACACACTTTCGGTGGTCAGCCTCTTAGCGTTCGACAGGGTCCGTAAGCACCACCGACACGGTGGGTGCGATCGAACCGTGCTCGATTGCGTCGATCTCGACGTGTGGGCGGGGGATACGGTCGGGATCTGGGGCGCGCGCCGCGCCGGCAAGTCGGCGCTGCTGCGGCTTGCCGCCGGCATCGAGCTCGCCGATGCGGGCTCCGTGCGCTTCCAAGGCCAGGACTTCGCGCAGCTGACCAGCTGGGAGCGGGCGTTGCTGCTGCGCACCTCGATCGGCTTCGCGCCGGCGCTCGGGATGCACATGCCGGCGGGCCTCGACCGCAGTGCGGATGCGATCGGCTTCATCGCGGCACCGCTGCTCAGCGACGGCTGGGGCAGCTTCGAGGCCGAACGCAGGGCGTTGGACCTGCTCGAGCGCGTCGATGCGGCCGACTGTGCCGACCACGCTCCGCACGAGCTCTCGGCAGGACAGCGGACGCGCGTCACGCTCGCCCGGGCGCTCGTGCGTCAGCCGACGCTGCTGCTGGTCGACGAGCCCGCCCTGAGCACGAGCTCCAGCGAGCGGTCGGCGATCCGGGAGCTGCTGCACACGCTGGCCGAAGGGTTCCCCTGCGCGATGATCGTCGTCTCCACCGACGCCGACATGCTGCGGGGCTTCGAGCGCATCTACTCGGCCGGCGACGGGCGCTTGCTGATGGCGGATCGGCCTGGCAGCGTCGTGCCGTTTCCGCGCCGACCCGAGGACGCGAGCCTCCAGTGACCACGCTGGAGTTGCTGGAGCTGGTCAAGCACTATCCCAGCGAAGGAGAGGTCGTGCGGGCGGTCGACGGCGTCTCCTTGGCGGTCGCCGCCGGCGAGTTCGTCGCGCTCTACGGGCCCAGCGGCTCGGGCAAGACGACGCTGCTGAAGCTCGCCGCCGCGATCCTGCGCCCTGACAGCGGCGTCGTGCGCTTCGAGGGAACCGACCTCACGCGGCTGGGACAGGCCGAGAGTGCGCGCTACCGGCGCCGGGACATCGGCTTCGTCTTCCAGAGCTTCCATTTGATGGGATCGTCGTCGGCGGTCGACAATGCGGCGGTGAAGCTGATCGCCGATGGCTCGAGCATGGCCGCGGCTCGCCGTGCGGCCAAGCCCTGGCTGGAGCGGGTCGGCCTGGCCGAGCGGGCGACACAGCTGCCGGGCAAGCTGTCGACCGGCGAGTGCCAGCGCGTCGCGATCGCGCGAGCGCTGGTCAATCGCCCGCGCCTGCTGCTCGCCGACGAGCCGACCGGCAACCTCGACAGCCGGCGCGGGCGGGACGTGCTCGCACTGTTGCGCGAGCTCGCGCGCACAGACGGCGTCGCCGTCCTGCTGGCGACGCACGACGCGCAGGCGATGGACTACGTGGACCGCGCGTGCACGCTGATGGACGGCCAGCTCAGCGCGGGCCTGGTTCCGGCGCTCGACGTGGAGGCGGTGCAGGGCGGATGAAGCTGACGCTCTGTGGGATGCGCCCCAGCGCGCCCCTGCGCTTCTACTGGCGGCGGGTGCGCAAGTACCCGGGGCAGGAGCTGTTCGCGACCGCCGGGATCGCGGTCGGCGTCGCGCTGGTGTTCGCCGTGCTGATCGCCAATACGAGCATCGCCGGCTCGGCCGAGCAGCTCGTCCACGGCATCACCGGGTCAGCGAAGCTGCAACTCGCGGCGCGGACGGGCAGGGGCTTCGACGAGCGACTCGCGCAGCGGGCCGCGCAGGTGCCGGGCGTCCGCCGCACGGCGCCGCTGCTGCGCGTGCGCATCGCGCTGGCCGGGCCCCGCGGCACCCAGGCGGTCGAGCTGCTCGGCGGCACGCCCAGCCTCGCCGAGCTCGGCGGGAAGCTGATGCGCGACTTCGGCGACCAGGGACTCCAGCTCACCGCCGGCGTCGCGCTGCCGCGCGCCGTCGCCGACGCGCTTGGCGTCGCCTCCGGCGATCGGATCGCGCTGATGGCGGGCGGCCGCGAGCGGCACGTGACCGTCGGGGCCGTGCTCGGGCCGGAGATCATCGGCCAGATCGCCCACAGCCGCACGGTGCTCGCGCCGCTGCCGCTGGCCCAGCAGCTCACCGACCGCCGAGGCCGTGTCTCGGAGCTCGCGGTCGTCACGCGGCCCGGCGAGGAGGCGGGGGTCGAGCGCAGGCTCGAGCGGCTGGTCGACGGGCGGGCGACCGTCGAAGCGGCGGACGCGGAGCTCGGCCTGCTACGCCAGGCCTCGCGACCCAACGACCAGTCCACCACGCTGTTCGCCGCCATCAGCGCCATGGTCGGCTTCCTGTTCGCCTTCAACTCGATCCTCGTCACCACGCCCGAGCGGCGACGCTTCGTCGCCGACCTGCGGATCCAGGGCTTCGGCCCGCGGCAGCTCATCCTGATCATGGGCTTCGAGGCGCTCATGCTCGGCGTGACCGCGTCGGCGCTCGGCCTCGTGCTGGGCGACGTCCTGTCGCGCGTGGTGTTCGACGACAAGCCGGAGTACCTCACCTTCGCCTTCCCGATCGGCGGCCAACGGGTGATCGAGCCCGCGAGCGTCGCACTGGCCTTCGGGGTCGGTGTGCTGGCCGCCCTGCTGGCCTCCTTGCGCCCGCTGCTCGACCTGCGCGCGCGCCGGCCGATCGACGCCGTCTTCCACGAGGGAGGAGAGCCGGGCGAGTCCGTCAGCCCGCGCACCCGGCGGGTCCTGCTCGCCGGCGGCGCCGCGCTCTTGCTGGTCGTCACGCTGCTGGTCCTGATCGAGCCGAGCGCGACGATCGTGGGGGCCTTGGCGCTCGCGCTCGCGACCGCGCTCGTGATCCCGGCGATCTTCGTCGCCGCGGCGCGCTCCCTCGCCCGCCTGAGCCGGCGCTCGCATCGCGCGAACCTGCTCGGCTTTGCGATGGGTCAGCTCGAGAACACGCGCATGCGCTCGATCACCCTGGCGGCCGTGGGCGCGCTGGCGATCTACGGCAGCGTGGCCATCGGCGGGGCGCACGCGGACCTGCTGCGCGGTCTCGATCGGCATTTCAAGGAGCACGTCGGCAACGCGGACCTGTGGGTGCGCGGCGCCGGCGACACGCTCACCACGAGCAGTTTTCGCGCCGGCGATCGCGAGGCGGCGATCGCACGCCTCCCGGGGGTCGCCGCCGTGCGCGACTATCACGGTGGTCTCTACGACGTCGACGGACGACGGGTGTACGTCACCGGCAAGCCCGTCGGGGACCGCGCGCTGATCCCGCCGAGCCAGGTCGTCGAAGGCAGCGCCGCGCGCGGCGACAGCCTGCTGCGACAGGGGGGCTGGGCGGCCGTGTCGGCCGAGCTGGCACGATCGCACGGAGCCGGCGTCGGCGATCGGATCGCCCTGCCCGCGGCTCGTGGCCAGGCGCACTTCAGGATCGCGGCCCTGACGACCAACCTCGGCTGGCCGCCCGGCACGGTGATCGTGAACGCGGCCGACTACGCCACAGCCTGGCGCAGCGGCGATCCGACGGCCTTCGAGGTTGACTTGGCGCCGGGCGTCAGCCCGCGCGTTGGCAGACGGGCGGTCGCCGTCGCGCTCGGCCCGAGCTCCGGCTTGGTCGTGCAGACGCAGGCCGAGCGGATCGACGACTACCGGCGCGCCGAGCGCCAGGGATTGGCGCGGCTGAGCCAGATCTCGCTGCTGCTGCTGCTCGCCGCCGCGCTCGCGATGGCGTGTGCGATGGGAGCCGCGGTGTGGGAGCGTCGGCGCCGCTTCGCCGCGTACAAGATCCAGGGGTTCGGCGTCGCGCAGCTATGGCGGACGTTGCTCTGGGAGACCGGCTTCGTGATCGGCTTGAGCTGTCTGGTAGGCGTCGGCTTTGGCACCTACGGCCACTTCCTCGCGGGCAGGTACCTCGAGCTGACGACGGGCTTCCCGGCGCCGTTCGCGATCGGTGGCGGGCAGCTGCTGTTGACGCTCGCGTTGGTGGCCGGAACGGCCTCCATGGTCACCGCGTTGCCCGGATACGCAGCCGCGCGGACGCCGATGAGCGCCGCCTTCGAAGGCGGAAGCTAGCTGTCGTCTCGTGTGTTCCCGCGGGTCGGTCGGGCGCGCGCGACAGCTGACCGCGACGTTCCCCTCACGCTTGCCACGGCGGCCCGGCGCTACTGGCTCACAGTGTTCCCGCTGGTGGTCGGCGAGCTGCGCTACTGGCGTCGGCGCGCGTGCGAGATACCGGACCCGCTCTTACGCGAGCAAGCCCTCGCCACGCATCGGACCAAGAGCGCGCACTGCGAGGGCGCGGCCGCGTTCGCGACGCTCGTCTCCTCCGACCGCCGTCCGGCCGTGGTCCGCGCGCTGGTCGCCTTCCAGGCGCTCTACGACTACCTCGACACGATCTCCGAGCATCCAGCCGCCAACACCTTCTCGAACAACTGGCAACTGCATCGAGCGCTCGTGGCGGCCCTCGATCCCGACGCCGCCCACGTCGACTACTACGCCCATCACCCCCAGCGCGACGACGGCGGCTACCTGCACGAATACATCAGCATCTGTCGCGCGATGTGCCGGTGCCTGCCTTCCTTCGCGCTGGTCGCCGGCCAGCTGCGCGGCGCGGCCGTGCGGGCGATGGAGAGCCAGGCGTTCGTCCACACCGCACTGGCGACGCCCGAGTCGCGCGCTGCCGTGGCAGGCTGGGCCGGCCAGCAGACGCGGACCGTCACAGGCCTGCTGTGGTGGGAGAGCGCCGCCGCGGCGGGCTCGTCGCTCGCGATCCACGTGCTGCTCGCCACCGCGGCTGATCCCGCGCTCACGCCCCTTCAGCTGAACGCGATCGCGCAGGCGTACTTCCCCTGGGCGGGCGCTCTCCAAGGGCTGCTCGACAGCGTCGTGGACGAGCTCGAGGACGATGCCGCGGGCAGCCTCGCCTACGTGAACTGCTACGGATCGCCCAGCGATGCCGCCGCGCGGCTGGCGTTCATCGCCCGGCGCACCCTGAACGCGCTGCGAGGCTTGCCGCAGGCGCCGCACCACCGAGTGATCGTCACCGCGATGGCCAGCCTCTACCTCTCGGCTCCGGTGACCAAGCGCCCTGGCGCGCGGCGACTCCGCGGCGCCGTGCTGACATGCCTGGGCGGCCTGGGACGTCTGACCCTGCTCGTCTTCTGGTTGCGGCGCTGGGATTCTGTCCCAGTGCCGAGCGCGCGGCGCCGGGCTCTGGTGAGCTCAGCGCACCCGCAGCAGGCGCTCCTCCGAGACGCCGCGGTCGGTGTCGAGGTCCGGCCGGGCGACGACCGAGTAGCGATAGCGGGCGCGGTAGGCGGGTGTGAAGGAGCCGTGGAAGCGCCCCCGCTCGACCCGCACCGCTCGCACGCCGACGCGCTTCCAGAGGCCATGCACACGCTGTTCGAGCACGATGTAGACCGCGCGCTTGCGCGGGGCGACCCGACCCGAGACACGCACCTCCGTCCCCCGCCGTCCGCGCGTCGCGGAGCGCCCGAGCGTCAGCTGGGGGCGCAGGCGCAGCAGCACCTTCTTGGAGCTCGTGCCGCGCAGCTCCGCGCCGGACGCGAAGCGCGCGCGCACGTACATGCGCTTGCGCGGCTTGATCGAGGTCGAGAACGAGCCGTCCGCGGCCGTCGTCACCTGACGGGCCGTGCGCCAGACGCCGTCGCCCATCGTCTGCACCTCGACCGGCTGGGCGGCCGCGGCGGAGCCGTCGGCGCGCACCAACACGCCCCGCACCCCCACCTCGCTGCCATAGGCGAGGTCCGCGTTGTCGACGCCGGCGGTCAGCCGCGTGCCCGCGCCCGTCAGCGGCGCGCCGGCGGCGACCAGGGCGCGCAGGTCGTCGAGCTGCTCGTAGAGCAGGTTGCCCGGACATTCGGTCGCGCCGGTGTCGCGGTGGCCGAGCACGACGGGCACCCGCAGCTTGTGTCCGGCGCGATAGCGGTTGGTGGAGCCGCCGGCGCTGACGAGGACCGTGGTGCCGGTGGTCGGCACGCCGTGCAGCGGCAGCTTCCAGCGCAGGAAGCGGTCCAGGGCGGCCAGCTCCGCGGGCGAGGCGGCCTGCTCGCTGTTGTTGCCGATGCTCGCGATGCCGGTCGTCTGCTCGTTGTAGCCCTCCGCCTGAGCGCCGACGACGGCGTTCTGGATGCCGCCGGCGCGCCCCTCGTAGAGGGTGCCGTACTGGTCGACGAGCGCGTTGTAGCCGATGTCGTTCCAGCCGTTGGAGTTGCGGTGGTAGCGGCAGATGGCGAGCACGATCGCCGGCGCCTCCTCCGGCGTGTAGTCGTTGACCGAGACGGTGTGGTGCACGTACGCCGCCTTCACGACCCCGTAGCCGGCCTTCCTGCGCGGCGGGCAATAGGAGGCGCCCCACTCCGCGCGCGTGACCATGTCCGGCTGGGGATCCTGCGCCTGCGCGTCGCCGCCGAACAGTCCGGCGACCGAGACGACGGCGGCGCTGGCGGCGCGCCGCACGGCCGTGCGCAGGCGATCGCCCGCGGTGGCGGTGCCCTCGACGTTGACGAAGTGCAGGCGCAGGCCGGGGACGCGCCGGCTCATGCGGTACTGGAGCTCGTCGGCCTGTCCGACCCAGAGGGGATCCGACGCGGTCACCAGCCGCTCGCCGCCGCCGGGATCCGGGTTGTGGTCGCCGTGCGCCTCGAGCGCCTGCCAGCGGCTCCAGTGTTCGCCGCGCTCGCGCACCCGCAGCGACAACCGCGGCTGCGCGCGTCCGCGCCAGCGCATGCCGACGAGGTTGAAGCGCTTGGGGGCGCGCAGCGCGGCAGAGGTCACGCGCCCGCTGGCGGACGCGCTGGCCGCTGCCGGCTTCAGCTCGAAGTCGACCGGGTCGGGTCGCCAGCGCTCGCCGGAGAGTGCGGGGCCGGCGAACAGGGCGAGGGCGCAGACGAGCGCCGCTGCGATGGCGAGCAGCTTCACCACGAGCCCCAACACGGTTTCAGGCGGGGCGATGCGGCGTTGCACGATCGCCTGCATCCGCGCGCGGTGCAGGCAGGCGTGCAGGAGCTACGGAACGGGCTCGGGACCCTTCGAGCGGTTCTGGTCGCGGAACGTGCGCAGCGCGTCGTAGATCTTCAGGCTGTACTTGGCGCACGTCAGCAGGCGGCCCTTGTTGCCGTAGTCGGGGCCGTTCCACGCCGTGGCGGCCACCTGGTAGGGCATGTCCTGGCGCGGCGTGAGCACCATCTGGTAGTTGTCGGAGTCGAACAGCGCCTTGAGGTCGGCACGGTCGTCGGCGGGCAGGCTCGGCTTGAACCAGATCACGATCCGGCCGTGCTCGAGGTTGTGCACGAACTGCTCGTCCTGCAGCGGCTCGGAGTAGGCGCCGTCCTCGGGAACCTCGACGTAGTGTCTGCCGGAGGTCGGGGGGTTCGTGGAGTAGTGCACGCGCTGGTCGAGGCTCGAGGTGTGGTCGCTGGCACCGCTGGCGTCCACCGACTTCAGCTGGCAGTTGGCGTTGGCCGCGGCGGTCTTCAGGTCCGTGACCTTTTGGTCGGGGATCGAGCCGCCGTCGGGATACATGTTCGAGGAGGCGTCCCCGCCGCTGCCGGAGCTGCTGTCTCCGCCACCGCCGCCGAGCACGAGCGCGACGATCACCACGACCGCCACCAGCGCGATCGCACCAGCGGCCCCGTAGCCGACCAGGCGCTTGCGGCGATCGGCGTCCCTCGCCTCGCGCTCGCGCTCCTCGCGCTCGCGCCGCAGTGCTTCCTTCTGCTCCCTCCTCGAGGCCATCGGGGGCGAAAGACTAGACGTTCAGGCGCCCTTTAAACGGCGCCTCGGCGCCGGGCCTTCGTGGTTTGGCGGGTTGCGCCCGTCGAACGGCGCCGTGGCGTGCCCTTGCCGGCGCGCCCGGAGGCGAAGCACTGCTCGATGAACTGCACGATCTCGCCGGTCAACCGCTCGGGGGTCAGGCGCAGCTCGAGCACGGAGGATGCCTGCACCAGCCGTGCGTTGGGCAGCTCGCGCACGAGCATGTCGGAGTCCGAGAAGGGGTGGATCGGATCGCGGTAGTGCCCGATCACGAGCGTCGGCTGGCGCAGCTGCCGGCGCTCCTCCGACGGCGGCGCGACGCGGCCGAAGAACAGCCCCTGCAGCACCGAGGCCGAGGGCTTGGGGTCCTGGCTGACCCAGTCGAGCATCATGTCGCCGAGCAGGAAGCCGCTGCGGGGTGCCGCCCGCGCCACCCGCGCGAGCAGCCGGGCGCCGGGGGCGCCGAAGGTGAGGCCGACCAGCAGCGGCGTGAAGGCGAGCGCGCAGCCCAGCAGCGCGTTGTCGAGCACCGGCATCTCGATCAGCAGCCCGCGCACGCGCTCGGGTGCCGCCGCGGCGGCCTCGAGCGACGCGTTCGCGCCCAGCGAGGCGCCGCCCACCACGGCTCGCTGCACGCCGAGGTGGTCGAGCAGCCCGATCACCTGGCGGCCGAAGGCGACCATCGAGTAGCTGCCCATCTCCGGGGGCCGCTCGGAGTCGCCGTGGCCGAGCAGGTCGAGGCAGAGCACGCGGTGCCCGTGCGCCGCCAGCTCGTCGGCCAGCGGACCGTGCATGCGGTGGTTGAAGAGCAGGCCCGGCAGCAGCACCACCACGCGCGCGCCGGAGCCGTGCTCGGTGTAGGCGAGCCGGTGGCCCTCGAACTCGAAGTGATTCAGCGAAGCGGCGATGGGAAGGGTTGTAGCATCGAGAGCAGGGGAGAGGAAGCGATCGAGGGAAGCTGGTTCGAAGGTGTCTGAGCGCTTCGACGTACGCGTCGCCGGCCGGCTCGCGCTGCTCGCCGCCTCCATGCGCGCGGGCGGGGCTCGCGTAGGCGTGGACGAGTTGCTCGCCGCCCGTCGCGCGCTCGCCGCCGTCGATCCCCACGACCGCTGTGCCGCCTACTACGCGTTGCGCCCGGTGCTCTGCTCCGGCCATGAGCAGCTCGCGGCCTTCGATGCCGCCTTCGGCGAGTGGTTCGGCTCCGCGCCGCCCGCGCAGACGGCCGCGACCGCGCCGGCGGCTTGGCCTGAGGTCGAGGTCCCGTGCGACAAGGACTTCGCCGACTACACCGACGCCGAGCGCCACGCCGCTCGCGCGGTCATGCGCCGCCTGGCCGCCCGCGGCCCCGTGCGCTCCAGCCGCCGCCACCTGCCGGCGCGACGACGCGGGACGAGACCGGCGGGCGGCTGGCCGGGCCTGCAGCACGCGCTGCGGGCCTCGCTGCGCCTCGACGGCGAGCCGTTCGAGCGTCACTGGCGCGAGCCGCGCGAGCGCCCGCGCCCGATCGTGCTCGTCTGTGACGTGTCCGGCTCGATGGAGCCGTACGCGCGCATGCTGTTGCGCTACCTGCAGGCCTGTGCCGCGACGCGTGGGCGGGTCGAGGCGTTCGTGTTCGGCGCCGGCCTGACGCGGGTCACGCCCGGGCTGCGCGATCCCGATCGGACGCTCGAGCTCGCCACCCGTGCCAGCGCGGACTGGCCCGGTGGGACCCACGTCGGCGAGGCGCTGGCGGCTCTCGACCGCGAGCACGGCCACGTCGGACGCGGCGCGGTCGTGGTCCTGCTCTCCGATGGCTGGGATCGCGGCGATCCCGTGCAACTGCACAGCGAGGTGGCGCGGCTGGCGCGCCGCGCGCACCGGCTGATCTGGCTCAACCCGCTCAAGGCCCACCCCGACCACGAGCCGCTGACCCGCGGCATGCAGGCGGCGCTGCCGCACGTGGACCACTTCCAGGCGGGCAATTCGCTGCGCGCGCTCGAGGAGCTTGCGCGGCTGCTGGAGGGGGCGTTCGAGTGAGCCTCGGTCAGGCGCTGGCGCGCGTGGCCGCCGCCACCCAGCCGGGCAGCTCGGCGAGCAGGGCGGGGTCGATCGTGTGCGGCACGGGCGACTCGCGGTAGCTCACCTCGGCGCCCGCGGCGGTGAGGCGGTCGCGGGCGTCGCGGGCGAAGTCCACGCCGATGACCGGATCGAGGCTGCCGTGGCCGATCGCCACCGGCAGCCCGGCCGCCAGCCGCTCGAGGTCCGGTCGCCAGCCCTCCACGGTGGGGATGAAGCCGCTCAGGGCGAGGATGCCGGCGACCCGCGGCCGGCCCGTGCCGAGGCCGAGCGCATACGACATCACCGTGCCCTGCGAGAAGCCGCCGAGCACGGCGCTTCCCGGCTCGACGTCGTGCGCGGCCAGCAGCTCGTCGAGCCACGGCCCCAGCTTGGAGTAGGTGGCGTGGAAGCTGGCGGGATCGGGATAGCCGACGCGTGGCACGGCGTACCAGTGCGCCCCGCCGGGCGGCAGCGACAGCGGCCCGCGGGCCGTCACGCCGAGGAGGCGGCGCTCGGGATCGAGCAGGTCGAGGAGCGGGAAGAGGTCGTGCTCGTCGGCGCCGCGGCCGTGGAAGAGGGCGAGCGCTCCGTGCGTCTCGCCGGCGGCTGGCCGCAGGCGGTGGGCGAAGTCCTCGAGCGCCACCGTGGCAACTATGCCACGCGTGAGGTCGCCCTCCGAGGGCGTGCCTAGAATCGGTTGCGTGAACAACGACTTTCGGGGGGGACTGCTCGATCGCGACGAGCTCGCGGCCTGGCGCGGCATGCTGCGCGTGCACGCGGGCATGACGCGCGCGCTCGACGCCGAGCTCACGCGCGCCCACGACTTGCCGCTGAGCTCCTACGAGGTGCTGCTGTTCCTCGCCGACGCGCCCGGCGGCCGCCTGCGCATGGCCGAGTTGGCCGACGGCGTGCTGCTGTCCCGCAGCGGCCTGACGCGGCTGGTGGACCGGCTGGAGAAGGCGGGGCTGCTCGAGCGCGAGCCCTGCCCGGACGACGCCCGCGGCTCGTTCGCGACGATCACCCCCAAGGGGCGGGAGCTGTTCGCCGCCGCCCGCGAGACGCACCTCGCCGGCGTGCGCGATCGCTACCTGGTCCACTTCACGCGCGAGGAGCTGCGCGAGCTCGCCGCGCTCTGGGAGCGCGTGGCGCCCGGCGCGGCAAGCTGAGGACGGGCGCGCTTCAGGACAGCGGCGCCGCCACCGAGTGCCGCGCCCGCCGGCGGACCTCGCGGATCGCCCGCGCCAGGCGCCGCACGCCCTCGTCCAGCTCCTCCGGTCCGAGCAGCGAATACGACAGCCGCAGCGAGGTCTGCGAGCGCCGCTCGGCCGTGATCGCGCCGCCGGGCGTGAACGTCACGCCGTTGCGCATCGCCTCGGCATAGAGCGCCCGCTCGTCC
Source organism: uncultured Thermoleophilaceae bacterium (assembly GCA_963734165.1). Classification (GTDB taxonomy): domain Bacteria; phylum Actinomycetota; class Thermoleophilia; order Solirubrobacterales; family Thermoleophilaceae; genus JACVRW01. The sequence goes on from CAVTFZ010000002.1 coordinate 380,844, forward strand.
AGCGGCCGCGTCAGCGTGACCCAGAGGTGGTGGCCGCCGCGTGGCACGTTGACGCGGTACTCGCCCGGCAGGTGGCGCTCGAGCCCGGCCAGCAGCGCGTCGCGACGCTCGCGGTAGCCGGGCAGCGTGCTCGCCACGTGGCGGTCATAGGCGCCGTTGGCCAGCCAGCGCGCGGCGATGTACTGGATCAGCGTCGGGGAGTGGAAGTCGGCCTCGAGCTTCATCAGCGCGATGCGGTCGCGCACGGCGCCGCGGGCGGCCACCCAGCCCATCCGCAGGCCGCCGCCGACGACCTTGGAGAGCGAGTTCACGTAGATCGTGTGCGCCGGGATCAGCTCGCGCAGCGAGCGCACCGGGTCGCCCTCGAAGCGCATGTCCGAGTACACGCGGTCCTCGAGCACGAAGAAGTTGCGCTCGATCGCCAGCTCGGCGAGCCGCTGGCGCCGCTCCTCGGAGAGACTGGCGCCGGTGGGGTTCTGGCAGGCCGTCTGGAGCGCGACCAGCGACACCTCGTGGCGGGCGAGCTGGCGCTCGAGCGCGTCGACGTCGAGTCCGTGCTCGTCGACGGGCACGCCGAGCACGCGCGCCCCGGTCGAGCGCAGCGAGTGCAGCAGGCCGGCGAAGGTCGGCGACTCCACCACCGCGGTCCGCCCGGGTTCGAGCACCGCGCGCACGGCGAGGCTGATCGCCTGCTGGGCGCCCGAGGTGATGACGATCTCGTCGGCGTCCTCGGCGAAGCCGTATTCGCGACCGCGCTGCGCGAGCTGCTCGCGCAGCTCGTAGAGGCCCTCGGCGGGCAGGTAGGAGAGGGCCTCGCCGCCCTCCTCGGCGTAGACCTCGGCGGTGATCGCCGCCAGCTCGGCGGCCGGGTACGTGTGCGGTGCCGGCCAACCCGTGGCGAGCGAGAGCAACCCGGGCTCGCCGACGAGCGTGAAGCCGTCGGACAGCACCTGCTCGGGGTAGGTCACCTCGCGCTCGGGCAGCGCGTAGAGCTGCCAGTCGTCTCCGCCCTCGGCACTCGCCGCCGGGGCCAGCGAGCGCACGAACGTGCCGCGCCCCACGGCCGCCGTCACGTAGCCGAGCTCGGCCAGGCGCCGGTACACGCGCGCGGCGGTGAGGTGGTTGACGCCGACCTCGGCGGCGAGCTCGCGCGTGGGCGGCAGCTTCTCCCCCGGCTCCAGCTCCCCGGAGTCGATGGCGTCCGCGAAGCGCTCGACCAGCTGCTGGGTGAGCGATACATCCCCCGCTCGATCGAGATCAGACAAATTCACTTTGTACGACATTGAAAGCCCCCTCTTGGGCGGCATACTAGCAGCATCTAGTCATACAAAGCAGAATCAATCCCAACAAGGAGCACCATGTTTCGCGTCAGCGCCTCGACCCCCCGTCTCGCCCACGAGCACGTCACCGTCCGCCACGCCACCCTTGCCGATGCACCCGCGCTGAACAGACTGGCCGCGTTGGACAGCGCCAGCCCGCCGCGCGGTCCGGCGCTGATCGCCGAGGTCGACGAGCGTCCGCTGGCCGCGCTGCCGCTGGGCAGCGGACGGCCTGTGGCCGACCCGTTCGAGCCCACCGCCGAGCTCGTCGCGCTGCTGCAGCTGCGGGCGGCTCAGCTCGAGGCCGGCGATCCCTCTCCCCGCCGCGGCCTCGGGCAGCGCCTGCGCGGCCTGCTGCGCGCGCCCGCCTGGTAGCCAAGCCCTTCTCGGGTTCCCTCCCTGGAAGACCGGCGCCGGCCCCTCCCGGGTCGGCGCCGGTGGCTCTACGCGTGCCGCGCGGCCGGGTCGTTGAAGCCGTGCGCCCCGCTGCCGCCCTGCGCCTCCCACCAGCGCTGGATCGCCTCGAGCGCACCGCCGACGATCCCGGCCTTGAAGGCCGCGGTGTCGTTGACGTTGGGCAGCGGCTCGGAGGGCACGTCGAGGCCGAGGGCGTCGCAGATCGGCTCCCAGCCGTCAGCCGGCTCCCACACGATCAGCCGGTCGGCCGGCACCGTGGCCTTGACCTCCTCGTCCCAGCGCGCCGCCGCGTCGATCAGCTGCTGGCGCTCGGCGTAGGAGCCGGCGAACGGTCCCTTGCCGGTCCAGCACATGCGCACCATCAGGTCGTACCAGCTGCGAAAGACCGGGTCCACCTGGTAGCGGGCCTGCGCGAGGTGGTGCATCAGCGAGTCGCCGAAGTAGATCGACCAGATCGTGTCGCGCATGCTGCGCTCCCAGCTCTCGTGGTTGCGCACGCTGAGCAGCACCTTGGCGTCCGGGTAGACGTCCATCAGCTCGCGGTAGAAGAAGGCCGCCGGCCAATCGACCGCCGACTCGCAGCCCGCGAACAGCTCCTCCCAAGGCCCGTTGCCGTCGCACGCCTGCTCCCACAGCGGGACGTGAGCCGGCATGTTCGTCATCAGGTTGCGCATGTGGTAGCACGGCAGGCCGAGCTGCTCCAGCGCGATCATCTGCGTGGTCGTGGCGGTGCGCGGCAATCCGGCGCCGATCAGCTTCATCGTCCCTCCCTCGCGGGGGTCGTCAGCGGTGTCAGGACCGGAGTGCTATCAGCCGCGCACGCGCGGCCACGCGCGCTACGCCGCGGTCTGCGTCGGTGCCGTCTCGAAGCCCACCAGCACGGCCTCGGCGGTGATCGACTCGTCGCTGCCGTTCTCGGCCATGCGTTCGGCCGCCTCGGCCTGCAGCTCCACGAGTCTCTCCAAGGTCTCGTCGAGCAGGCTCATTACCTCGGTCCAGCCCTCGGCGTCGAGAACCAGTGGCGTGCGGCTGAGGTGGCGATCGGTGCGGGTCTCGAAGGTGTCCGACTCGAGCGACGCCGAGACGTCGGCCCAGATCTGCTCCAGGACGCCGCCGGCGACGGCGTTGCGAGCCGAGACGGGCAGGCGGCCCCAGTCGCCGGGCCTGAACCAGGGCCGGACCAGCGCGCGGTAGTGGTGCTCGATGGCGCCCCGCCGCGGCGTCTCGCGGACCAGCTCGATCGTCTCGAGGTCGAGCAGGATGCGCACGTGGTAGGCGACCGAGCCGAGCGGCTCGCCGAGCTCCTGCGCAAGCTCGTTGGGGCTCGCGACCTTCTGGTTGAGCAGCGCGAGGATGCGCATGCGCAACGGATGGCCCACGGCCTTGATCATCCGCTGGAAGCGGACCGTATCCGTCTGCTTTGCTTTCGTTTGGCTCATTGTTCCGACTCCCAGGTCACTCGTAGCCTTTTTCGCAATCGATGCAGGCGAACCTTAACGGTTCCCTCCGGAATCCCTAAGCAATCGGCCACTTGGCCTTGCGTCAGATCCTGCTCGTAGCGGAGTTCGAGCAACCGGCGATCGTCCGGCGTGAGCTCCTCGACGAGCGCTTGCACCGCAAGCGTAGGGTGCACGTCGGTCTCCATCGCTCCCAGCCTCTCCTCCGGGACCAGCTGCAGGTCGAGCTCCTGACGGCGGCTGCTGCGCTCGCGGATCCGTAGCGCCTCACGTCGGGTGATCTGCAGCAACCACGGCAGGGGAGCGTGATCGTTGCGGAATCGATGGCGGTTGCGCCACGCGCGGATGAACGCCTCCTGGACGGCGTCTTCGGCCTCGGCGTGTCCGACGAAGCGCCGCGCCTCCCTCAGGCAACGCGCTCTGACCTGCTGCCAGTCCCAGGGGACGTCCTCCGATCCGAGTCGAAATGGATCGGTCTGCTCAAGCGAAAAAACTGTGGGTGTGAGAGCGCAATGAAACGATTGTGATCGTTCTGTGGGTAGCGCTTGCATGAGCGCGCCCTTCGTTCTCCCAGCCGATGCCGGCGAGGTCTTCGATGACTTCGCCGACTACTACGACCGCTTCACCGCCCACCACGACTACGAGCTGTGGATGGATCGGCTCGAAAGGCTCGCCCTTACCCACGGTCTGAGGGGCCGTCGACTTTTGGACGTGGCCTGCGGTACCGGCAAGAGCCTGCTGCCGTTGCTCGACCGCGGCTACGAGGCGGTCGGCTGCGATCTCTCCGAGCGCATGCTGGCCCGGGCGGCGCCGAAGGTCGCGGGACGGGCCGGTTGGTGGCCGCGGACATGCGCGCCCTCCCGCCGCTGGGCCGCTTCGACCTGATCACCTGCATCGACGAGCCGCTGAACTACCTGCTCGACCCGGAGGACCTGCTGGCCGCCTTCCGCGCGGCGGTCGGCTGCCTGGCAGCAGGGGGCGTCTACCTCTTCGACCTCAACACGCTGCACACCTACCGCTCGCTGTGCGCGACGGACGCCTGCCACGAACACGCCGGCTGGCTGTTCGTCTGGCGCGGGCTGTCGGCGGACGACCTGCCGCCGGGCGGCGTCGCCGAGTTCGCGATCGAGGCGTTCGAGCCGCTGGCCGACGGTCGCTGGCGGCGCCATACCAGCCCGCACGCCCAGCGCCACCACCCACCCGAGCTCGTCGCCGAGCTGCTCGCTCGCGCAGGCCTGCGCACGCTCGCCGTCTACGGCCAGGACACGAGCGCGGAGATGGAGCCGGTGCTGGACGAGCACCGCCACACCAAGGCGATCTTCTTGGCAACCCCCGAGGCATGAAAGGAGGAGGAAATGCTCACGATCACCAAGAGCGGCCGCCGCGCGCTGCCCGCGTCCGAGACCACGAAGGGGGCGTAGCCCCGGGGGAGGGGTCCCGGCGACGGTCGCGCCGGGACCCACTCCGCCCACGGCTGCGACCGACCGTGGAGGTGCTCGCGGCCAGCGACGGCCAGCTGCACGTGCTCTGCAGCGATCGCGACGACGACCTCCAGATCGAGGACACGCCACGGGCGCGAGCGCTGCTGGCTGCACTCGACGGCCGCCGCCCCCTCGCCGCGCTGCCGGAGGCGCTCGCGGCGGACGAGCGCGAGCTGCGCGGCAGCGTGCGCGAGCTCTGGGAGCTTGGTTTGCTGGAGGACGCGGCGGCCGACGACGTGCTCGCTCCGCGCGTGCGCGAGCGCTACGAGGGGCAGCTGCGCTACTTCGCCGACATGGCTGCGCCGGGAGCGTCCCGCGCGGAGCCGCAGCGGCGACTCGAACGCGCGCGCGTGGTGGTGGTCGGCGTGGGAGGCCTGGGCAGCTGGGTCGCGCTCTCGCTGGCCTGCACCGGCATCGGCCGGCTCGACCTGATCGACGGGGACGTGGTGGAGCTCGGCAACCTCAACCGCCAGGTGCTGTTCCGGGAGAACGACCTCGGTCGCCCGAAGGTGGAGGCCGCGGCGGACACGCTGCGCGGCTTCGACGCACGGCTCGAGCTGCGCACTCATCGTCGCGAGCTGGGCTCCGCGGCGGACGTCGAGTCGCTGATCGCCGGGGCCGACATGGTGGTGGACGCCGCCGACTGGCCACCGCATCTGATCGAGCGCTGGATCAACAGCGCCTGCTTCGCCCAGGGGGTGCCGTACGTCGCCATGAGCCAGTTCCCGCCCAAGGTGCGGATCGGGCCGATGTACGTCCCCGGCCACACCGGCTGCTATGCCTGCACCGAGTCGCGCCTGCGGCGCGAGTACCCGCTCTTCGACGAGCTCGTGGCGGCGCGCAGCCAGCGACCGTCCGGCGCGGCGACCTTCGGGCCGGCCTGCGCGCTGATCGGGTCGTGCGTGGCCACGGAGATCGTCCATCGCCTGACCGGCGTCTGCGCCCCAGCCACCGTCGGCGCCGCGCTCGAGCTCGATCTGCGCACGCTGGCGCTGGAGCGGCGGCCGATCGAGCGGGCGGCGGACTGCGCGGTCTGCGGACGCTAGGGAACGCGCTTGGGCTCGCGTCCCGGCGGCTGCCTGGGCGCGAGGATGTCCTCGGCGGGCGGGATCGGCAGCGTCACCGAGCCGCCGCCCTCGAGGCTGAGCTCCTCGTCCCAGTGGAAGAGGTGCAGACTGCCGCCCTCCTCGAGGCTGTAGGTCGCCTCCCCGGGACGCACGTCCACGCGCAGCAACCGGCCCCGCATCTCGATCGCGAAGCGCAGCCGCTCGAGCCCGGACGGCAGCCGCGGGCGGAACGTGAGCCGCCCGTCGAAGTCGCGCAGGCCCCCGAGGCCCGCGACGGTCGCGATCACCGTGCCGGCGAGCGAGGCCATGTGCAGGCCGTCGGCGGTGTTCTTGTCGAGGTCGGCGATGTCCATCTGCGCGGCCTCGTAGAGGTAGGCCTTGGCCAGCTCCAGGTGGCCGACCTCGGCGGCCACCACCGCCTGCGTGCAGGCCGACAGCGAGGAGTCGCGCACGCACAGCTGCTCGTAGTAGTCGAAGTTGCGCGCGCTTCTGCTCGTCGGTGAAGGCGTCCCCGCGCCAGTGCATCGCCAGCACCAGATCGGCCTGCTTGACCACCTGCTTGCTGTACAGGCGCAGGTAGGGGTAGTGCAGCAGCAGCGGATAGCGGTCCGGCGGGGTGTGCTCGAAGTCCCAGATCTCGCGGTCGAGGAAGTCCTCGTCCTGGGGGTGGATGCCGCGGCGCTCGTCGAAGGGGACGTGCATCGAGGTCGCGGCGTGCTGCCAGGCCTCGCGTTCGTCCTCGCTGACGCCCAGCCGCTCGCAGACGTCCGGGTAGCGACCGGACGCCTCGACGGCCGCCTGCAGGTTCAGCTGCGCCATCAGGTTGGTGTAGACGTTGTTGTCGACCAGCGCCGAGTACTCGTCGGGGCCGGTGACCCCGTCGATGCGGAACTCGCCCTGCTCGTCGTGGTAGCCGAGGCTGCGCCACAGGCGCGCGCTCTCGACCAGCAGCTCGCAGCCGGTCTGCTCGCTCGAACTCGCGGTCGCCGGTCACGGCCACGTAGCGGCTGGCCGCGTGGGCGACCTCGGCGTTGACGTGGAAGGCGGCCGTGCCGGCGGGCCAGTAGCCCGAGCACTCCTCGCCGTGGATCGTGCGCCAGGGCAGCGCGGCGCCATCCAGGTGCAGCTGCTGGGCGCGCGGCGCGGGCCGACTGTCGAGCGTCGAGTGGCGCCACTCGAGCGCGTCGCGCACGGTCTCGGGCGCGGTGAAGGTCAGGATCGGCAGCACGAAGCTCTCGGTGTCCCAGAAGGCGTGGCCGTCGTAGCCGGTGCCGGTCAGTCCCTTCGCGGGGATCGCGCGGCCCTCGCCGCGCGCGGCGGCCTGGTAGAGGTGGAACATCGCGAAGCGCAGCGCCTGCTGCAGCTCGGGGTCGCCCTCGACCTCGACGTTGGCGCGCTTCCAGTAGGCGTCCAGACGCGAGCGCTGGGCCTCCGCCAGCCCGTCGAAGCCCTCGGCCAGCCCGCTCTCGAGGCTGGCGTCGACCTGATCGCGCAGCCAGTCGACGCTCTGCTGCGAGGACCAGTGGTAGGAGAGCAGCTTGACCAGCCGCAGCGGCTTGCCGGGCTCCAGCTCGGCGGACAGGGTCACGCGCCCGAGGTCCGGCTCGGACTGGGTCAGCTCGGTCACCTCGCCGTCGTGCTCGACGACGTGGTCCATGCCCGAGGCCATCGTCAGCCCCGAGCGCTTGGTCTCGTGCCCGAGCACCACGCGCATGCCGTCGTCGGTGTAGAGGCGCGAGGTCGAGCGCGTCCCCGAGCGAGCGGCCGCGGCGCGGGTCGTCGGCCGCGGCCACCTCGGAGGTGTTCGCCTGCAGGTTGGACTGGATCGCGATCCGGATCGGCTCCTCGACCGCCTCGACCTCGTACTCGATCGCGGCCAGGCTGCGCATCGACAGCGACACCAGGCGCTTGGTCGTCAGCTTGACGACGTGGCCCGAGGCGGCGCGCCAGATCAGCTCGCGCTCGAGCAGGCCGCTGCGGAAGTCGAGCCGGCGCACGTGGTGCTGGACCTCGCCGCGGTGCACGTCGAGCGGCTCGTCCTCGACCTGCAGGCGGATGATCTTGCCGTCGGTCACGTTGACGACGGTCTGGCCGTCCTCGGCGAAGCCGTAGCCGCGCTCGCCGTACTCGAGCGGGAAGGACTCGTAGAAGCCGTTCAGGTAGGTGCCGGACAGGCCGCGCGGCTCGCCCTCGTCGAGGTTGCCGCGCAGGCCGATGTGCCCGTTGGAGAGCGCGAACAGCGACTCGGTCTGGGCGAGCCGCTCGAGGTCGACGCCCTCCTCGACGAAGGCCCACGGCTCGACTGGATGGTTGGCGCGGTGGATCATGCGAGCAGCTCGGACAGGTCACTAACGACGACGTCGGCGCCGTGCTCGCGCAGCGCCTGCGGATCGCCGTGGCGGTCGACGCCGACGGTGAGCGCGAAGTCCCCGGCCTTGCCCGGCGGCGACGCCCGCGAGCGCGTCCTCGAACACCGCGCGCCTCGGACGGCGCGGCGCCGAGCAGCTCGGCGCCGCGCAGGAAGGAGTCGGGCGCCGGCTTGCCCTTGAGCTGCTCGTCGACGATGCGTGTTGCCGTCGACGCGCGCGTCGAAGAGGTCGCTCGATGCCCGCGGCCTCGAGGATGCGCGGGGTGTTGGCGCTGGAGGAGACGACCGCGGTCTTGAGCCCGGCGTCGCGGGCCGCCCGCACGAAGCGTGAGCGAGCCCTCGTAGACGTCCACGCCCTGCTCGTCGATCAGGCGCTGGACGAGGTCGTTCTTGCGCCTGCCGACGCCGTGGACGGTGTCCGCGCTCGGGCGGGTCGTCGGGGCTGCCCTCGGGCAGGTGGATGCCGCGCGAGGCGAGGAAGTCGCGCACGCCGTCCTCGCGCGGCTTGCCGTCCACGTACTGCCCGTAGTCGCGCTCGAGGTCGAAGGGCCGCTCGTCGCCGTGCTCGCGCAGGAAGGCGTCGAAGGTCTCCTTCCACGCGCGCGCGTGCACGGAGGCGGTGTCGGTCAGGACGCCGTCCATGTCGAACAGGAGGGCCTTGACCCCGCCCGGCAGCTTCAGCATCGGGGAAGGGTTGCAGACGCGCCGGGGGGCCGAGCGGCCGTTCCGACGGCCTTCTCTCACTTGACGGACGTCGAGTAGAAGCGCATAGCGTCGAGAAATCTGGCAGGATACCTGACGAAGCAACAATTCTTTCGCGAAATATGCGGAACCATGACTAGCACCCCGGATGACTTCGCCTGGATCAGCGAGAAGGAGATGCTGGAGCTGTGCGAGCTACCGCGCTCGACTCTACGCAGCTGGGAGGAAGCGGGCCTGTCGTTCATCGATCCAGGTGGGGCGTACGGCGAGGGAGCGGTGCTGGAGATCGCCTTGGCGGTCGCCATCCGAAAGAACCTGGGCCTGAAGGAGACCATCGGAGCGTGGCGCCAGCTGCGCAAGACGGGAGCCCTCGACGCGTATGTCAACGCGGCGCGCGTGCTCCAAGAGGGCGACTGCTTCGACCTCGTGGTCGAGCCCAAGTCCGCAGCGGTCAGCGTGGCGCAGGACGACGAGGCCCTCATCGACGCCGTTCGCCATCCAGACCATCCCCGCCCGGTGGTCGTCCGTCCCATGGCCAAGCGTCTCGTGTACATCCGCGACGCCTTCGAGCGACTGCGGCGGGTCGGCCCCCGTCCCGCTGTGCGCCAGGTCGGTCGTCCACGCCGGCACGCCGATGTCCACTCGCTGCCGGGCGGCACGTCGTGACCCGCGCAGCGGAACGCCGGCAGGAGGCCGATTGGCGCCGACAGCATGGGCCCCTCCTCGACCTGGTGTTCGCCCAGTTCACCGAGGCGGGAGAATGGCCGCGGGCGGACGACGTGCAGCGCGCCCTCCTGCGACAGGGGGATGACTTCAACGTCCACCGCGCCGCCTCGTCCCTCCCGCCGCGACTCGGCCACCTTGACGATGGTCGCATCCTCCTCACCCCTCGCGGCCTGGCGCAGGTGGGCGCTGCACGCGGGCTCCTGGGCGACTACCTGCGAGCGGTGCGCCTGGCTGCTCAGCTGTACCGCGACGACGTGACAGAGCTCGACAAGGACGATCTCGAACGGCGGTTGACGCTCACGCCACTGCGTGCCACTCGCGTCGTCCGTCTGATGGAGACGGCACCGCGCTTGTTCGAGCCGCGGCCGCCCCAGTCCCATCTCATCGCCTCGGAGATTCTGGCGTTACGCCGGCACGACCTCCGTCCGACGGTATCTGGAGGTCGAGGACCGCCTGGAGCAGGAACGCTCGGCGGATGCCAGTTCGACCGGGTCGACGGGCAGCTGGTTGTCGGGCTCTGGCGATACGAACAGAGACAGGATCATCGTCGGCGTGATCCTGACGTTCGTCGCCCTGGCGATCGCGGTGGTGCTGGCGCTGCTGGTTGGCGAGCCGACCGCTCCCAGCCGCGTGGTCCAGCCGCCCGGCTTGACCAAGGAGAAGGGCCCGAGTCGACGCAGGAGGCGGGCCCACCGGTACCCAAGCGGTAGGCGACGCGCGGCAGGAGCCGGAGGAGGCGACTGTCAGCGCTACGCCGCGGAGGCAGGCAGCTCGCGCCCGACCTCGGCCTTGCGCTCCGGGGCACGCCCCTCGATCGCGCGCATGCCCGGCAGCAGCAGGCCGGCCAGCGTCACCGCGGCGCCGAGGGCGGCGGCGCCGATGAGCGTGGCGCGCACGCCAATCGCCTCGGTCACGGGGCCGGTGAGGGCGAACGAGATCGGCAGCAGCCCGATCGAGATCAGCCAGTCGAGGCTCGAGACGCGGCCGAGCAGGCTCGGCCGGGACGTGGCGCTGCTTGGTCGTCGCCCAGATGATCGTGCCGGCGGTCTCGAGCGCGTTGAACAGGAGGCTGGCGAGCATCAGCTGCCAGATCGCGCTCGCCACGCCGTAGCCCGCGACGGCAAGCGTGGCCGCCGCCCAGGCGAAGTACATGATCGTGATGTCGCGTCGCGGCAGGCCGCGCTGGCCCATGCGCCAGCGCGCAGCCGATCGAGCCGACCCCGCCGGCGCCGAGCACCAGCCCGAGGTCAGTGCCGCTGCCGCCGAGCTCCTCCTTGACCAGGAACGGCAGCAGCACCTCGGTCGGGCCGAGGAACAGGAGGTAGGCGATCGCCGCGCAGGCGAAGGTGCCCCAGAGCCAGACGTGGCGGCGCACGTAGCGAAAGCCCTCGCTCAGGTCCCTGATCACAGAGACCCGCTCGGCGGGCGCCTGGCGCGGCCGCGCGCGCATCGCCAGCAGCGCGACGGCGGAGAGCGTGAAGGTGACGGCGTCGAGCGCGAACGCCCCACCGGGGCCGACCAGGTCGATCAGCACGCCGCCGAGCGCCGGTCCGGCGAGCCGGAACGCGAGCGGGCGCACGACCTGGTCGAGCGAGTTGGCCTGTGCCAGCTCCTCGGCCGGCAGCACGTCGGGGACGATCGCGTCGAAGGCCGGGTCGAAGAAGGCCTGCGCCGCGCCGTACGCGGCCACGAGCACGACCATGTGCCAGAGCTCGAGCGCGCCCGTCAGCGACAGCAGCGCCAGCAGCGCGACGACGGCGCCCCGTGCCAGGTCGGCCGCGAGCATGATCCGCCGCCGGTCGAAGCGGTCGCTGACGACGCCGCCGACCAGCAGCAGCAGCGATCGTCGGCACGCTCATCGCGATGCCCACGAACGCCAGCGCGGTGGGCGTGCCCGAGAGCGTGTAGACCTGCCACGCCATCGCGACCAGGAAGGCGCCGTCGCCGAGCAGCGACACGCACATGCCGGTCCAGAGCAGGCGGAAGTCGCGGTGACGCAGCGGTGCTACCGAGCGGACGCGGGCTGAAGCCGCCCTCCCGGTCGAGCGCCTCGTGACTATGGAGCATCGCCGGCGGGCAGCTCCAGCCGGAGAGTGCCTCCGGCTCGCTGCCGACGTCGGCCATTTCCCGCGCGGCCCAGCTGCGCAGAGCCTCGATCGTCTCCGCCGCCGGCATCGGCCGGGCGAACAGGAAGCCCTGGCCGCGAGCGCAGCCGAGGTCGCGCAGCGTCAGCCACTGCTCGTTCAGCTCGATGCCCTCGGCGACGACGTCGAGCTGCAGCGTCTCGCCGATCGCGATCACCGCGCTGGCGAGGCCGGAGGTCTCGGGCGTCGCGCCGGCGTGCAGGAAGGAGCGGTCCATCTTCAGCACGTCGACCGGGAAGCGGCTGAGGTAGCTGAGCGACGAGTAGCCGGTGCCGAAGTCGTCCATCGCCAGCCGGACGCCGAGCTCGCGCAGCTCCTCCAGGCGCGCGATGGCGATGTCGGTGTCGCTCATCATCACCGACTCGGTGATCTCCAGCGTCAGCAGCGTCGGATCGAGCTGCGACTCGGCCAGCGCGTCGCGTGACGTCGGCGACGACGTCGCTGTGCTGCAGCTGCTTGACCGACAGGTTGACGCTCATCGTCAGCGGCGGGTCGGCGGCGAGCGCGCGCTGCAACTCGACCGCCTGGCGGCAGGCGTCGCGCAGCACCCAGCGGCCCATCGGCACGATCAGGCCGGTCTCCTCGGCGAAGGGGATGAAGTCGTCGGGGTTGACGAGCCCGCGCTCGGGGTGGCGCCAGCGCAGCAGCGCCTCGACGCCGATCGACCGAGCTGTCGGACAGGCGCACGACCGGCTGGTAGAAGAGCTCGAACTCGCCCGCGCCGAGTGCGCGCTGGAGGTCCGCGCGCAGCTCGAGCCGGGCCATCACGCCATCGTGCATCTCCGGCTCGAACAGCCGGTAGCCGTCCTTGCCCTCGCGCTTGGCGATGTACATCGCGGCGTCGGCGTCGCGGATCAGCTCGTCGGCGTCGGTGGGGTCGTCGCCGTCGAGGACCGAGATGCCCATGCTGCAGTGGACGGTCAGCTCCTTGCCGGCGAGCGAGAACGGCTGCGCGACGGCCTCCATGATGCGCTCGGCGGTGTCGGCGGCCTCCTGCACGCTCGGCGACGTCCTCGAGCAGCAGCGCGAACTCGTCGCCGCCGAAGCGGGCTGCGGTGTCGCTGGCCCGGATCGTGGCGGCCAGTCGCTTGGCGACCGCGACCAGCACCTCGTCGCCGGCCGCGTGGCCGAGGCTGTCGTTGATCGTCTTGAAGTCGTCGAGGTCGAGGAAGATGACCGCCAGCCCGCCGGCTGTCGCGGCGGCTGCGGGCGATGCGGTGGCGCACGCGATCGACGAACAGGGCGCGGTTGGGCAGGCCCGTGACCGGGTCGTGGAAGGCCTGGTGGGCGAGCTGTTCCTCGAAGCGCTTGCGCTCGCTGACGTCGCGGCCGTTGAGCACGATGCCCTGCACGTGCTCGTCGTCGGGTCAGGTCGGTGAACAGGATCTCGAACTGCCGCGCGCTGCCATCGCTGTGGCGCAGCGTGCACTCGAGCGCCTCGCCGTCGCTGCTGGCAAAGCAGGTGCCGTCGGAGAGCAGGTGCAGCAGGCGACCCTCCTCGCCGGGCACCAGCAGCTCGTCGAAGCGGGTGCCGATCAGCTCCTCGGGCGCGTAGCCGAGCACGCGCTCGCTCGACGGGCTCTGGTAGATCGACGGTGGCGTCCGGCCCGAGCACGGTGATCAGGTCGCTCGAGTGCTGGACCAGGGAGGCGAAGCGCGCCTCGCTGCGACGGTGCGTGGACCTCCTCGGTCAGCGTCGCGCTCTCCAGCGCCAGCGCCAGCTGAGTGGCTAGCGAGGCGAGCGCGCGTCGCACGGGCTCGGGGGTCGAGATCGGGCGCGCGATCAGCAGCAGCCCGCGGACCTCGCCGCGCACGCGCAGGTCGAGCGCGATCGCCCGGGTGTGATCGGCGGGCAGGCCGAGCTCCTTGCAGGCGCGCGGCGGTCAGCGGCAGGCCGCGCGTCGGTGGTCGCCGCGCAGCTCCAGCAGCTCGGTGGCCGTCGGCGCCGACAGCGCCGCCTCGCGGGCGCCGGCGGGGCCGTTGGCGACGCGTCAGCCCACGCTCGTCGCGGCGACACAGCAGCGCGACGCCGACGCCTCTCGAGCAACGGGTCGACCGAGTCCAGCGCGGCGCGCTGCGATCTCCTCGCGGCTCGGTGGCCGCGACCAGTGCGGCGCCGGCGCTGCCCAGGACCCGCTCGCGCAGCGACGGAGCGCTCCTGCTGGCGCACGAGGCCGGCCATGCGCGCGACGACCAGCGAGAACAGCAGCACCGAGGCGCCGATCACCACGATCAGGTCGGTATCGCGTTCGCGGATCGCGTCGATCAGCTCCATCGTCGGCGCGATCAGCGACGCGCCGGCCAGCAGCGCCAGCCGGAAGGGGGTCAGCTTGGCCTCGGCGTCCGGCGAGGGCTCGTCCAGCTCCCGCATCGAGGGGTGCAGTGCGGCAGCGCCCCAGAGCAGGTAGAAGCCGATCCAGCCGATGTCGAGGCTGAGCTGGTGGTCGTAGGTGCCGTGCAGCAGCATCAGCCCATAGACGAAGTCGGTCACCAGCAGCGCGAGGATGCTGGCGCTGAGCAGGTAGAAGGCCGGCCGGCGGCGGCCGGTGTCCATCGCGAGGCTGACCGCGGCGGCGAGCAGCAGCACGTCGCCGAGCGGGTAGGCGACCGAGACCAGCTTCGGCAGCGCGCGTCATCGTGCCGTCGTGCAGGTAGGGCGCGATCAGCGCGGTCCACGAGGGCAGCGCCAGGCCGAGCGTCATGATCGTCGCGTCGATGCCGCCGCCGAAGCGCTAGGCGCGGGTTGCGGCGCCGGACGAGCATCACCAGCCCGGCCATCAGCACCGGGTAGACGAGCAGGTAGAGCGCGTCGCCGAAGGAGGGGAACGGGACCTCGTGGTGCAGCAGCTTCGGGTAGCTGTAGGTGTAGACGTCGCCCGAGCCAGAACAGGGCGAGGCCGACCGACGAAGCACCACCAGGCCAGGCGCGAGATCGGCCGGTGCCAGCGGATCCCGGCCGCCACGGCGACGACCCCGCTCAGCCCGAGCAGGTTCATGAACGGCGCGCTGCCGGCGAACGGCGGCACCGTCAGGTAGAGCAGCGTCGCGAGCGCGCCGATGCCGAGGTAGAGCCGCCACGCGTGCCGGCCCGCCAGGCCGACCACCGTGCGGAGACGGTCATGCCGCGTGCGGGATCGGGGCGCGGATCCGGCGGGACGCAGCTCGCCGCGCTCGGCGAGCTCGACGAGGGCCTCGATCAGTGCGGCGACCTCCGCCTCGGTGTTCGCGGCGGTCGAGCTGGACGCGGAAGCCGACCTCGGCCTTCGGCACCAGCGGGTAGGCCGCGAGCGTGACGTAGATGCCGCGCTCGAACAGCAGCCGCCCGACGGAGTCGATGCGCGTGTGGTCGCGCACCGGGAACTCGAGGATCGGCAGGCCCGAGCGGTTCGGGGTGTCGATGCCGAGCTCGCGCGCCGCGACCAGCACGCGCTCGGTGTGGTCGTAGACGACGCGCCGCAGGGCGTCGCCGCGACGCTCGTTGACGTCGAAGCCGGCGAGCACGGTCGCCAGCGAGGCCACCGGCGAGGGCCCGGAGTAGAGGTAGGGCGGGGCTGCGACCTTGAGCAGGTCCTTGAGCTCGGTCGGGCAGGCGATGAAGGCCAGCAGCGAGGAGTAGGCCTTCGAGAAGCCGCCGACGAGCACGACGTTGTCGTAGCTCTCGCCGGCGTGACGGATGATCGAGTTGCCGCGTCGACCGTAGGGGCAGCTCTCGCTCGGATCGCGCTCGCCGATGACGCCGAAGCCGTGCGCGTCGTCGACGTACAGCAGCGCGCCGTGGCGGCGCGCGACCTCGGCGAAGGCGGGCATGTCCGGCGCGTTGCCGGTCATGCTGTTGACGCCGTCCATGCAAACCAGGCGCGTGGGGTCGCGCTCGGCGCTCAGCAGCTCGTCGAGGTGCTCGGGGTCCTCGAAGCGGAAGCGCCGCACGGCCGCGCCGCGCGAGCGCGCGACCTGGCAGCCGTCGTAGATCGTCTTGTGGGCGCGCTCGTCCAGGAAGATCGTGCCGGAGGCGGCAAGCAGCGGGATCACCGACATGTGGATGTGGGTGATCGTCGGCAGCACGAGGCTGTCCTCGCAGCCGAGCAGCGCGGTCAGCTGCTCCTCGATCTGCTCGTAGAGGATCGGGCTGCCGAGCAGGCGCGACCAGCTCGGGTGCGTGCCCCAGGCCTCGAGCTGCGCGGGCACGGCCGCCTGGATCTCCTGGTCGAGGTCGAAGCCGAGGTAGTTGCAGGAGGCGAAGTCGGCCAGCCAGCGGTCGCCGATGCGGATCATGCGGCCGTCGATCTCGTCGATGACGGCGTCCATCATCGGGTGCTCGGTCTTGAGCGCGGTCAGGTCCTGCAGCGTGTCGAGCCAATGGTCGATCCACGGCTTGCCCGACCGGGCAACCGCGCGCACGTCGACGTTCGACCGCTCGCTCATACTTAGGGAAATCGGAGCGATGCGCCGAAACCTGAGCCTCGGCTTTACGGGACGGACGCTCCGCTGCCGCGGACAGGCGCGGTCGCATAGGCGCCCAGCGCCGCCGCCAGGGCGAGCGGCGCGAACCAGACGAGGTAGGGGTAGAACCAGTGCACGGCCGTCAGCTCGACCGCGATCAGCACCGCGGCGCCTAGTGCCGCCAGCTGTCGCGGCGTGCGCGTGCGCGGCACGAACGCGAGCGCGACGGCGAGTGCCACGGTGCCGAGCTTGACGAGGTCGTGCAGCACCGACAGCGACGGGTGCAGGCCCCAGAGCGAGAACGGGTCCTCGCGGCCGAGCTGGTAGCCGACGGTCGCGTCGTAGAAGCCGCGCAGGCCGCTCTCGGGCAAATAGGCGAGCACCGTGACCGCAAACGTCGTCAGCAGCAGCGCCGCGAAGGTCGCGACCGCGCGCGGTCCGTCGGTCCCCCGGCCGCGGGCGAGCAGCGGCGCGAGTGCCAGCGGCGCGAACTTCGCCGCGCCGGCCAGCCCGAGCAGCGTGCCGCGGCCCGCCGGCGAGCTGGCCGCCAGCACGGCGAAGACGATCAGCGCGGCGATCAGCGAGTCGTTGGTGTTGGTCTGGAGGGCGTAGAGCGAGAACGGGTAGGCCGCCCATGCGTAGGCGAGCGCGAGCCCGAGGATGCGGCCCTCGCGTCCGGCACGCAGTCGTGCCCCCAGCAGCATCAGCCCGACGATCACCAGCAGGTCGAAGCTGATGGCGGCGGCTCGCGCCGCGTGGTCGTAGCCGCCGGGGCCGTCGGCCGGGAAGATGGTCTCGAAGGGGACGTAGGCGAGGTAGGCGATCGGCCCGTAGGTGTCGCCGTGGCCCGCGCCGTGCCCGTAGAGCGGCTCGCCATGCTGGATCCGGTCGGCCCCGAAGACGCTCTCCTGGCCGACGTCGATCGTGTGCGAGTCGACCAGGTTGAGCCCGACCCGGAAGCCGACGAGCAGCAGCAGGCCCGCCAGCAGCAGGGCCGGCCCGGCGACGGGCAGCAGCCGCCCCGGTGCGGGGCGCGGCCGCAGTCCGGCGGCGAGCATGCGCACGAGCAGGTAGGCCAGCAGCGGGTACACGAGCGGTACCGAGACGTCGATCTCGCCACGGTTGAAGTAGAGCTGCGAGACACCGAAGCCGAGCAGCACGACCAGGTCGAGATGGAGCAGGCGCAGCGGCCGGCGGGGGTCGACGAACGGCGCGCAGAACAGCAGCGCGAGCCCCAGCCAGACGTACGGCTCGTTCAGCGCGCGGCCGATCGGCGGGTCGTAGCCGCGCGCGAGCAGGTTGTCCGCCTGCGGGCCGGTCCAGGTCTCGAGCACCGCGCCGCTGCGACCGTCGACGTGCACGTCCACGCGCACGTCCTCGCCGTCGAGGTAGGTGACCTCGTAGCGCCGATCGCCGAAGTACTGCGGCACGACCACGCGCGAGCGCAGTGCGGGAAGGCCGTGGCGCTCGCGCAGGACGGCGTCCTGGCGGTCGGCGATCGCGCGCGCCGCGCGCGGGGTGAGCTTGAAGCCCGCTGGCTTGGCGTCGAGCGACTTCGGCACGAAGCCGGCGAGCAACTGCGCCTGGGCCGCGCCGGGGACGAGCGCGAGCAGCGTCAGGACGAGCGCCGCCGCCGGCAGCGCCAGGAGACCGCGAGCGTGGGGGCACACGCGCATCTCCCGGGCTATCGGCGCATGCGGCCGCGCCCTATAGCCGTGCCGTGTCAGAAAGGCTGAGGGGCCGCCGGTTGGCGGCCCCTCAGGTACGTCCTACGACTGATGGAGCGAAGTGCGCCTACGGGGTGTAGACGTTGGCCTTCGCCGTCAGTCTGATGTCGGTGTCCGACAGGACGGCCGTGTTTCTGCCGGCAGCCGAAGGCAGGCCGGAGGTCAGGTTGACCGCACCGTTGATCAGCCCGTACGTGAACAGACCGCAGTTGTTCACGGCCGGAGCGGCGAACGCGTTGTCCACGTAGACGTTGTCCGGGAACAGGATCACCAGCGGGTTGGTCGGATCGTCGATCCCACCGTTGAGCACGCCGCTGATCGGCATGTTCGGCGGCGGCGGAGCCGTCGTACCGGTGGTCAGGTTGAACGTGACCGGGTTGGCGGCGGTGCCGATGGAGCAGCTCGAGCTCAGGAACGGATTCTGGAGCTTGATCTGCGTCGGCAGTACGAGGCCCCCGAGGAGGTTGATCGCTCTCGGGGTCCCTACCAACTCAGTCTTCGCATACACGTTGTTCGCGCCGAAGGTGATGAGGTTGATGATGAACTCGGAGATGCCGGTCAGTCCGACGAGGCCGCCGGGAACTCTCAGCGGCGGGGACTGTAGGCCTCCCTGGCTGTTGTAGGTGAGCGTCGTGAAGTCGGTGATGAGTCCACCGCTGAAGACGACTTGCTGGTTGATCGGCACGTCCTTGGAGCCGATCTGGATGTGCCCGCTATTGGTCTCGCTGCGGATACAGAAGACGACGTTGGCGGCATCCGGACAACCGGCGAACTTCTCGAAGCCGGGGTTAAGCGCGGCGAAGGACGACGGGGCAAACATCGCCGACGCGCCTACCGCGACAACAGCAGCGAGCAGAGCTCGCTTCACATAGTGCATCTGCACTCCTTCCACACAATGGGTATCAGTGACCCCCCGCCGAGCCCGGACGCGGTGCCGCTGTTTGCAGCACCAGAGTGTCCAGACACAATGGCGGCTACGGTATTAGGATCTTTGATCAAAGTCAACCCTCCTCCCATTTAGAGGACTTGGTCCCATTCGGTTAGGCGCTGTTCGGTTGACTAGGAAGCCTCTCTTGACCGGGATGGGGTATGTCCCGTCTGATAACGGTTACGTTGGCGAGGGGGTGTCGATTTCGTCGCGGCCTGTTCGTCTTTAGAAGCGACCATCCGAACAGGAGGAAGCGATGAAGTACATGCTGCTGATTCATCAGGGCACCACCCCGACGCCGCGATCGGAGGAGTGGGACAGCCTTTCGAAGGAGGAGCAGAACGAGGTCTACGCCGCGTATCGGGCGATCAACGAGACTCCCGGTGTCAGTCCCGGCGTTCAGATGCAGCCTCCCGAGACGGCGACCACCGTGCGGGTGGAGAACGGCAAGACGCTGACCACCGACGGCCCGTTCGTCGAGATCAAGGAGGCGCTTGGCGGCTACCTCTTCTTCGAGGCCGCGGACCTCGACGCCGCGATCGAGCTGGCGTCGCGGATTCCGGCGGCGCGCATGGGCGGCGCGATCGAGGTGCGTCCGCTGGTGGAGCGGTAGCGATCCTCGAGCAGGCCTTCCGCGAGCAGTGGGGACGTGTCCTCGCTGCGCTGATCGGCTTCCTCGGCGACTTCGACCTTGCCGAGGAAGCCGCCCAGGAGGCCTTCGCGATCGCCGCCGAGCGCTGGCCGCGAGAGGGGGCGCCCGCCAATCCGGGCGTCTGGCTGCTGACCACGGCGCGCAACCGGGCCATCGACCGCATCCGCCGCGAGCGCACGCTGGCCGCGAAGACCCGCCAGCTCGAGGTGCCCGAGGCGACGGAGGACCTGGTGGACGCGATGACGTTTCCCGACGAGCGGCTCGAGCTGATCTTCACCTGCTGCCATCCGGCGCTGGCCGTCGACGCGCAGGTCGCCCTCACCCTGCGCACGCTCGGCGGCCTGACGACGGACGAGATCGCTCGCGCCTTCCTCGTCGCCGAGCCGACGATGGCCCAGCGGCTGGTGCGGGCAAAGCGCAAGGTCAAGGCCGCCGGGATCCCGTTTCGGGTGCCCCCCGACCACCTGCTGCCCGACCGGCTCGCGGCGGTACTCGCGGTCGTCTACCTGATCTTCAACGAGGGCTACGGCGGCCGTGGCGAGCTGGCGGCCGAGGCGCTGTGGCTCGGCCGCGCGCTCGGCGAGCTGATGCCCGACGAGCCCGAGGTCCACGGGCTGCTGGCGATGATGCTGCTGCACGACGCCCGCCGCGACGCTCGGTTTCGAGCGGGCGAGCTCGTATTGCTCGCTGACCAAGATCGCTCGCTCTGGAACGCGGCGCAGCTCGACGAGGGGCGTGCGGTGCTCGACCGGGCCCTGGCTCTACGCGGCCGCGGCCCCTATGTCGTGCAGGCGGCGATCGCGGCGCTGCATGCCGACGAACCGCATGACTGGCCCCAGCTCGCCGCTCTCTACGGCGAGCTTGGACGCCTCACCGGCTCGCCGGTCGTCGAGCTCAACAGGGCCGTCGCGGTCGCCGAGGACCAGGCGCCCGAGGCGGGACTCGAGATCGTTGATCGCCTCGCCCTCGAGGACTACCACTATCTCCACTCGACCCGAGGCGAACTGCTGCGCCGCCTCGGTCGCACCACGGAGGCTCGCGCTGCCTACGAGCGGGCTCTGGCACTGGTTCACGACGACGCCGAACGGCGCCTGCTCGAGCGGCGGCTGGCCGAACTGGCTGCTCAGCTGGGCGACGCGCAAAGGCCGCCTGGCGATCCTCGGACATGAACGCTCCGGGACGGAGCTTGCGGCGGCGGGAACAGCCGCCGTCCGCCCGCGCGCGGGGTGCGCGCGGGCGGGCGGGGATGCGACTGTCAGCGTGGGTCGTCGACGAGCAGCTCGACGTTGCGGTCCGCTGGCTGGCCGGTGGCGCCGAAGGTCGACTGCGGGTCGTTGAACGAGAACGAGCGGCTGAGCGCAGCCATCTGATCGCGGCGTGAAGGCGGACGCGGTGCCGGGCGCCGGCACCTCGTACGGGGCCGAGTGGTCGAGCAGGGTGCCGAAGATCGACAGCGTGCCGTCGGCGTTGTCCATCACCTCGACCAGCCGGCTCTGCTGCGGCCAGTCGATCTCGGCGGCGGTGTTGACCTCCCACCAGTTGCCGCCGGCCGGGCAGCCCGTGGTGGCGCCGCACGCCATCACGCGGTTCTCGTGCGTGTGGCCGGTGACGTAGGCGATCACGTTCGGGTTGGCGTTCAGCAGCCCCTGCAGGTCTCTGCCGAGGCGGATCGGCAGGGAGCTGCGCGGGTCGGCGTCGCAGCCGGGGTTGACGTCGTGGCCGTGGCTGTCGGCTCTGGTGCACGCCGGAGCGAGCTCGTCGGGCACGGCTGCGATCAGCGAGCGGATCGGGTGATGGCCGAAGACGACGATCAGCTTTCTCGCGGCGGTGGCGTCGGCGATCTGTCTTCTCAGCCACTGGAACTGCGGGTCGTCGAGGTTGCCCTCGGAGGAGGCGGCGATCAGGCCGCCCTCGGAGATGGTGTCGATTGAGATGAAGCGCACGCCGGGCTTGCGGATCCCAGGCGTAGTAGGAGGCAGTGCCTCTCGAGGCGGTGTTCTGCGCCGAGTCGACGAGGCCGAAGCCGTGCCCGTCCGCCTGCGAGCCGCCGGCGTAGACCGCCTTCAGCTGCGCCTTGTCGACGAAGCGGCGCGCCGGGTCGGGCCGCACGAACGCGCCGGTCAGCGCGCTGATGATCGATCTGAAGTCGATGCTCGGGCACGAGCGGCTTGAAGCAGCCGGTCGAGATGCCCTCGATCGAGCTGATCGCCGCCTGGTTGCCCTGCACCAGCCCGTCGTGGTTGCCGTTGGCGAGGTACGACGGGACGGCGGTGGCGCCGCGGCGCAGGCCGACCGGCGTGAAGGTCTGCTGCGCACGGTCGAGCAGGCCTCTGTATCTCGGCCAGTCGGCGTACTGCCCCTGGGGCTGGTTGGGGTCGTAGAAGGAGAACGTGTCGGCCGACTGGTCTCTGAAGTCGGCGACGCCGGTGTAGATCGGCTCGTTGGGCAGCTGGCCGAAGAACTCTCTCGTTCTCAGCGCCGCGGCGGAGATGGAGCTGCAGCTCGAGTAGCTGGACTTGACGCCGCTGTTGGGAGCCAGGGCCAGCCCGCCCTCGAGCAGCTGACGGACCCAGACGTTCTCGTTGAACTGCTGGTTGTCGGCGTTGTCGCCGGTGGTGAGCGCGAAGTCCATGGTCGCGCGCGTCCCGCCACCCTGCTGGACCGGGCTGGCGGTGGTGAATCTGTTGATCTGGCGGATCGCGGCGTCGACGGTGTGCGGACCGAACGCCTCCATCGGCCGCCAGGCGCTCGAGGCGAGCGAGTCGGCGAACTCGACGCGCGACGGCGACTCCTCGTCGGCGAGCTGGAAGTCGCTCAGCTGGGCGAAGTAGGAGAGCGATCTGCGGCGCGTGTCACGTCCTGCCTGCGCCTGTCCGGGCAGCAGCTCGCGCACCACGCGCGCCCAGCCCGGGCCCTGCTGGAGCGTCAGGAAGCTCGGCTTGGCCGGGTCGAACGGACCTCCGGCCACGACCGATCGATCCACCGTCGTGAAGCCGTCCGGCGAGGCCGCCTGGGCCGCCGTCGCCATCGCCGCCATGGCGGTCGCTGCGACGGCGAGCGCCGCAAGCCACCACCTTCCAACCTTGATGCGCATCTTGTCTCCCCCGAGTCGCCGGCCCCACGCGACGTCTCGAGGGGCTCATTGAGCAGAATTGCTAGAACGCTAATGAGAAACTCAACGCTATGTAGCAGTAGCTCGAAGACGGCTGCACGGCGGTAGAGTGAGCCGATGGGTTGGCTGTCCACGGCGAGGATGTATCTCAAGCGCGGCGGCCGGCTCGAGCGGCCGACGGATCTGTACGCGCATCGGATCGGCCTGCTGGAGGGGGGAGAGCTGGATCTCGAGGCGCTGCGCGGCACCCCGACGTTGATCGTCAACACGGCCAGCAAGTGCGGGTACACGCCCCAATACGCTGGTCTGCAGGCGCTGTACGAGACCTACGGTCCGCGTGGGCTGAACGTCCTGGGCTGCCCGTCGGAGGACTTCGCCGAGCAGGAACTCGACGAGGCGGCCGAGATCGGCGCCTTCTGCCAGAAGAACTACGGCATCACCTTCCGACTGTCGGAGAAGGTCTCGGTGCGCGCCGATCCGGTCCCGCTCTGGGACGACCTCTCCCGACAGCCCGGCTCGGGGCCGCCCAACTGGAACTTCACGAAGTACCTGATCGGCGCCGACGGCCGGCTCGTGTCCCGCTGGGGCACGAAGGTGAAGCCCGAAGACGCCTCGATCGCCGCTGCGATCGAGGCGGCACTGGCAGTGGCGCCGGACCCCGAGCCGCGCTGACGACGATCCCCCAGCGCGCGGAGCAAACGCACGGCTTGCCGGCCGTCCACAGCACGCCGTACCGTCTGGGCGGCCATGGCCTACGCCCTTTCCGATCCGCAGCTGCAGCAGAGAGAGATCGCCCCGGAGGTCGAGTCCCTCGGAGTCTTCAAGGCCAATCGGGACGCGCCCTTCCATCGCTGGGTGCATCTGACCGAGGGCTTCAGCGCCAGGCTGGTAGCGCAGGAACTTGGCAAGGCGCCCAACGCTCGCCACATCTACGACCCGTTCGGCGGCACCGGCACGACCCCGCTCGTAGCAGCGGAGATGGGACGCGTCGCAGGATGGGCCGAGGTAAACCCCTACCTCCAGGAGGCAGCCCGGATCAAGGTGGCCGCTGCCCGCGCCGACCGGGACGAACGTGAGGCCGTCGCCTCGACGTTGCTCGACCTTCTCAGCGAGGGCCCGGAGCCGAAATCGGAACATGACGGCGACCATCCGCTAGCCGTCGCCAATGCCAGCCGCGACTTCTTCTCGGCAGAGGCGCTCGCCGATCTACTCGGCTGGGTGCGACGCTTCGAGTCGGCGTCAGGTCTGGCGCGCCGAGTTGGCCTGCTCGCCGTGGCGACAAGCGCCATCCAGGCATCGAACATGAAACGAGCGGTGGATCTACGGCGTCGCACCGCTCGGGAGCTGCAGCAGGCCCGCGTCGCGGCGTCCGACGCCGTGCGCGGGCGGGTCGGGCTGATGGTGAGCGACCTGCTCGGAACCACCGTCGCACTCGGCTCGGCAGAGCTCGTGAGCACAGACGCCCGTCACCTGCCCGAGAACTTCGGGGACGTCGACCTCGTCGTGACCTCGCCGCCCTACCTGAACGGGACGAACTACTGCCGCAACACCAAGCTCGAACTGCTGCTGCTGAGTCTGATCCAGAGCGAAGATGGCCTGATGGACATCCGGTCGAAGTCCGTCACCGCCGGAATCAACAACGTCTCCAAGCGCATCCGTGCCCCCGATGTCATCGCGCCGGTGGAGGCGGTCGCGACCCAGCTGGATGAGTGCGCCTACGACGTCCGCATTCCGAGGATGGTGCGCGCCTACTTCTCGGACATGCAAGTCGTGCTGGCGACGACGAAGTCGGCCATGCGGCCCGGCGGCCGGCTCGTGCTCGACATCGGCGACAGCAGGTTCGCGGGCGTGCATGTCGACGGGCCGGAACTCCTCGGTGTCATCGCTCAGGACGTCGGCTGGGAGCTCGAAGGCGTGGAGATCATTCGCAATCGCGTGGCCAAGGACGGAAATCCCCTGTGTCAGAAGCTGCTCCGACTCTGTTCCCCGTAGCGCCGGGTGAGCTGGCGTTCGTGCCTGAGCCCGAGCCAGCGTCGGACGGCTACGTCATCGCGCGGGCCGAACGGTTCGTCGAGGAGCGGCCGTATGCGCTGACGCCGTACTCGAAGCGGAACTGGGGCGGGCGGCTCCATTCGCTCTGTTCGTACCAGGGGAAGCTCAAGCCGTCGATCGCGCACTTCCTCGTCAAGTGGTTCACCGAGCTGGATGCGGTGGTGCTGGACCCCATGAGCGGCGTCGGCACGATCCCGCTAGAGGCTCGCCTCCAAGGACGGATCGCTCTCGCTAGCGATCTGAGCGACCTGGCCGTCGCCGTCTCGCGGGCCAAGCTCGAAGCGGCCAATCTGGCGGCCTCGATGCAGGTCGTGGACGATCTGGCGGCCTATATCTCGGCGCGCGATGCCGCTGAGCTCGACGATCTCGTGCGGGAGGAGGAGGCCGACTTCGGGCTCAACGGCGCCATCGCGGACTATTTCCATCCAGACACGCTTCGCGAGCTGCTATTGGCCCGGCGATTCTTCGCCGAAGCAGACCGTGACGTTCCCGGCATGGCTAGCGTGCTGACGGCAGTGCTGCACGTGCTCCATGGCAATCGGCCCTACGCCCTCTCGCGCCGTAGCCACCCAGTCACGCCGCTGAAACCCACCGGCGAGTTCAGCTACCGGCCGCTCATCCCGCACGTGGAGCGCCGACTGGCCCAGACGTTGCCCGAGCTCAGCGAGCTCTCCGGCGAGGGTCGGGCGATCAAGGCGGACTTTGGCGCGCTCCCGTTCGAGCCGGGGTCCGTCGACGCCGTGATCACGTCGCCGCCGTTCGCGCAGTCGCTGCGCTTCTTCTCCAGCAACTGGATGCGGCTCTGGTTCTGCGGCTGGAAGGCCAGCGACTTTCGCGAGCGTCCCGCCGGCTACTTGGAGTCCGAGCAGAAGCGTGACTTCGCCCTGGCGTACCGGCGGTTCTTCGCAGCGATGCACGACGTGCTGGCGCCCAGCGGACTGCTGGTGATGCATGTGGGCGCCACCCGGACATTCGACATGGCAGAACAGCTCGTGCCGCTTCTCGCGCCTGAGTTCCGGCTGCTCTACGACGGTGTCGAGCACCTCGAAGGCCCGGAGTCGCACGGCCTGTCCGACAAGGGCTCGACCGTGCGCCATCACTTCCTGTTCTGCCGCCGCGTATAGCCGTGGCCGATCGCAGTGGTGGCGGCAAGCGGGCGGGCAAGACGGAGTGGGCCGACCGGCGTCGTCAATCGACTCGGCGGGCGGGTTTCACCTCGCATCCGGACGCGACGGGCGGCGAGATGCAGCGGTCCGGCGTCAGCGGCTGGCGCTTCGAGGGCCCGGGGTCGGTGCGCATCAGCTTCGACGTGCCCGAGACGGAGCCCGGCACCCTGCTCGGCTGGGGGCTGTGGTTTTTCATCTCGGCGCGCGTCGACGTCAGGATCGAAGGGTTCGGTCACAAGGCCACGCTCGAGGCCTTCACGGCGCCCGACTGGGGCAAGGCAGGCAGCATCTGGTACGCGGATGGCGAGCCGCTCCACTTCGACGTGGTGTTCGAGGGCTCGTCCGCCGTATGGGAGCTGGCGCTCTACGACATCAGCGCCGGTGCCATCGGCCACGACTACCTCGACGGCGTTGCGGCCGCCCCTGACCCCAAGCGCGCTGCTCGGCTGATGGCCAACATGTGGGCCTTCGCGCCCGAGGCCAACTTCGTCACGCCGGCGCTGCACGTGGCCATCTCGGAGCCCGTGATCGAGGGCCGGAGCGCGTCCGTCGATGAACTTGCCGAGATCGTGCTCAAGACGTGCAACCGTTGCGCGCGGTTCCTGCCGATCAACGTGAACAACGAGCGGCAGCACCTGAGCTTCTCGAACCACTGCGTTGCACGGCGGCCGTGTCGGCACAGCACGTTCGGGCGACTCCGAAACGTCGACGGCGGCGAGCTGTTGCAGCTGGAGTACGGCTACCAGCTGGAGTGCCGGTTCTGCAAGAAGTTCGCGGTCAACGCTGCGCTCAACCCCCAGCGCACCGTCTCGCAGATGAAGGAGGACGCCGCGCGCCGGCGAGCCATCGAGGTGCTGCTGACCGCACTCTACGAGCGCAGTCCGAGCCTGCTGCACCGGAAGCGCTTCGGGGGCAGGGAACTGGCCGAGAGCGTCTGGAAGCGCTTCGACGGCCGTTGCTTCAAGTGCGGGACCCGGCTGGCGGATCAGAAGGACATGCACCTTGACCACACGAGGCCGCTCGCCCTCCTCTGGCCGCTCGACGAGACGGCCACGTGCCTCTGCGCCACGCATAACAGCGCGAAGCGAGACCGCCCACCGTCCGAGTTCTATGACGCCGACGAGTTGAGCCGCCTGGCAGCGATCACCGGGATCCCGCTGGACGAGCTACGCGACCCGTCCCCCAACGTCGAAGCGATCAGGCTTCTTGCTGACCGACTCGATTGGTTCTTCGACGACTTCCTCCAGCGCGAGGAGCTGCAGAGGCAGCGAGATGGGAAGCTGCCCGCGGACTTGCTGGTCAAGGCGCTGCAGCGAACCATCGAGCTTGCGGGGATCGGTATCGATCTGAGCGCCTTGTACGAGCAGCATCGTTCGTGAGCGCACAGTGGCGGGGTCGGGGACGGCCCAGCGCTGTGGCGTTGTGGGTGGCGCCCGCGGGACTTGTATGCGTGTAGCGTCCGCGCGGTGCTGGGCAAGCAGGTCGTCACCGCACCGAATGGCGAGCGCTGGCAGGTCGGGCGGCACTGGCTGAACAAGCCGCCACCCAAGCTGTGGAGCGGGCGCAAGCGGCGCGAGCGGGACGATGCCAAGGATGGGGCCGATGGGCTCGACGGGCTCGATCCGACTGGCTTGCTCGACTTCGGCGACGACGACTTCCTCCCCGGGATCGCGCTCGTGCTGGCAGTGGCGGTCGTCGTCGCGCTGCTGACGTTCGTGCTCCTGCCGCTGCTTGGGCTCGCGTTTGAGTTGGCACTGCTGATCGCGCTGTTCACGTCGGGCCTGTTCGGCCGCATCGTGCTGCGTCGCCCCTGGACGATCGAGGCCGTCAACGTCGACCGCCCCGAGCAGCGCGTGCAGTTCGCCGTCAAAGGTTGGCGGCGCTCTCGCCGCGCGATCGGCGCGCTCGCGGAGCGGATCGCGACCACAGGCCTGCCGTCGGCGCTCCCTGAGGCCACGCCGGTCGCGGCCAACGGCTAGGGCGAGGCGGCTTGCCACCGGTCACATCACTGACCGATGGAGCCAAGCGACCTGAACGCGAGCCCTTTAGGCGAGCGTGCGGGAGGCCGCTTGGCCTTGGCGGAGGACGAATCGATATCGCCTGATATCATGATCGCATGCCCGACGTACTCATACGCGATGTCCCCGCAGAGGATCTTGCGCGCATCGATGCCCAAGCCGCGCGCTTGAAGCTCTCGCGCACGGAGTACTTGCGGCGCCGACTGCATCAGGAGGCCTCGCGTCCCTCGACGCCTGTGACTGCGGCTGACGTACAGCGGTTCGCGGCTCGCTTCTCTGACCTCGGCGATCCCGAGGTCATGCGCCAAGCGTGGTCGTGACCGCTGAGGCCGAGGCGGCGGGGTGGCTGATCGACAAGTCGGCACTGGTCCGACTGGCAACCAGCCCGAGCGTCGATGTCTGGGCTGATCGCATCGAACGAGGACTCGTGCGAATCGCAACGGTGACCTTGCTCGAGATCGGCTACTCCGCACGCGACGCCCAAGACCTCCGTGCAGGCCTAACCGAGGCCCCGGTCGCTTCGATGCCAGTCGAATATGCGACCCCAACGTCCGAGGATCGGGCGCTTGAGGTTCTCGCTCTGCTCGCCGACCGCGGGCATCACCGGGCACCGTCCGTACCGGACCTGCTCGTCGCGGCTACCGCCGAGACCGCAGGCCTTGTCGTCCTGCACGACGACAAGGACTTCGAGCTCATCGCCGAGATCACAGCCCAGAGCACCGAGCGGCTCACCCGCTGAGCCACACCAGCCTGCTCGACGGCGACGGCCATCTTGTACCGCAGCACACCTTCAATTGGCCGCCCTATCGGGAAGCGTCGTTCGATGGGCTAGTAGTCGGACTCGAACCGACGACCTCCTGGGTGCGATGCGCGGGCTCAGGTCGCCTGTAGTGGGCCAGAAGATGCCGATTAGCAGGGATTCCTTTGGTGTTGCGCATGGCTTTTTGAGTGCGGATCGCCGCCGATATCTGTGGATTCCCGGTGGAGTCAGGCACTCTTGGCGGCGAGTGCCTGACCGTGGGCCCCTCAGTGATTCAGGCGCCTGCTATGACGGCGGAGTGGAGGTGCGCTAATATTGTCGGACAGAATGGTTAGGCTGGCTCTGTGGATCTCAAGTGGACTCGCTCCGCGACCAAACATCGGGTATCGCGCGATCGCTCTCGCTATGTCATCGAGCACTGCGGCCTGCGTTTCGAGCAGGACCCTCCCGCAGGCGCTCCGGCCGGTGCCGATGCTCGGCTGGTCTACCTCGGCGATGACCCAGAGGGCGTTGCTTTGGAGGTGATGGCGATCGAGCTAGAGGACAAGGGCCTGCTGATCATCCACGCAATGCCGCTGCGCGACCGCTACCGCAAGCAGTACGAGGAGGCGAAGAAATGGCAACGATGAAGACAGACCGCAAGAAGCCCACGACGAAGTCCGGAGCCGAGATCTCCCCGCAGGTCGCCGATGCGCTCGCGTCTGAGGCGGAGCGCGGCTATGACCTCTCCCAGGCAAGGCGCCGCCGGGTCGGGCGCCCGTCGCTCGGAGGACTCGGAGCGTCGCCACGCCTCAGCTTCCGCACCACGCCAGCGCTCTACCAAGCCGCCCAGCAGCGGGCCAAGCAGGAAGGACGCACCGTCAGCGACCTCGCCCGCGAAGCAGTCGCTCGATACGTCAAGTCGTAAGCGCCCCAACTAGCCGAAATCCGCCAGGTGCGAAAGCCCGACTCGCCGTCAGCGGGACTACAACCATGAGCCCGGGTGGACCAAAGCCGGGCTTACGACGCTGCCGCGCCAGTTCGGGGAGGACAGTGTGGAGAGCAGGGGAAACTTCGCTCGGCGCAGTCTGCGCCAGATCGCCGACCTCAACGACGAGGGCTGACCGCCCTGCGCTTCCACGACCTGCACCACACCTACGCAAGCCACCTCATCCTCGATCGCGAACAAGACGTCGTCCAAGTCAGCACGGTCCTCGGGCAAGCGAGCACCACCATCACGCTCGACATCTACACCACCTCTTCGACCAAGCCCGCCACTACAAGGAATGCGCGAACCGCCTCATCCGCAGCGAGTTCGCCCAGATGCTCGAGCCTTCGGAGGGTGACTTGGCGTCGGTGGTCGACCTACGCCGCCGTTGAGGGCAGAGCCGTCCTCGAGCTCACGTTGTTCAGAGCAGCGGCTCGGCGTCCTCGACGCCCTTCGGGACCATGCGCCACTTGCCCTTCGTAGCCGGTATCTGGCGCGTCAAGAGGAAGTAGTCCGCGTCGCTTGCGCTTGCATCTGCGGGTGGGTCATTAACTGGTGTCGCCGCCTCGATCCGGGCCGTCAGCTCCGCGGCCGTTGATCGAGAGGTCTCCTCATTACGCGGTTGGGAAAGTTTTGACTCGTACTCCCGAGCGAGCCGGCGCCAGTCCCGACGCATGTGCCGATCCCAGAGCTGCGTCACGGCGTTGTCAACATCATGGGGCGGGTACGCGGAGAAGCTCAAGACGCCGCGCTGCTTGATCTCGTCGGGGAGTGCCGAGTAGTGATCGTCGAGTTCGCGTAGCGCCGGCTTGAGCTCGGCGGTAGCGAGGTAGGACTGGTCGCGGCGTAAGAACAGGGGGACGTTGTCGCGGTGTAGCCGATCGCCGGAGATGAACACCATCGCGAACGGTAGGTAGTACAGGTAGGCCATGTCGACCTTGTTGCTGGCGCGCTCGGAGGAGATGAAGCCCCGCGCCATCGACAGGTAGTAGTGGAGCTCGACCTTGAAGACGTGGGCCGTATAGGGCGCGAAGCGCTGAAGTAGCGGCTTGCCCTTCCGCAGCCACCGATCAAGAGATCTCCGTCGGTACGGGGGTGGCACAGCCAGTACGTCGAAAGCCAAGGCCAGCACTTCGGTGTTGGTCCGTTGGCAGAACTCGTCGAGGAACTTCTTCAGTTGCGCTCGGTCTGAGATCTTCCGGTGGGTGGGGAGGATCTTCTCAAGCGCTGCGATCTGGTCGTCGGGGTCGTGCGCGGCCAGCTCGGCGCGCCAATCCTTCGCGATCTGGTGTTCGAGATTGAGGAATTCGTGCTGCTGCCATCGCAGCAGTGCCGCTTGCTCGGGGAACTGTTCGACGTGTACGCCAAGCTGCCCGTCTGGATTTCGCATGACCTTGCCGGCGTTGATGACCGCCTGTCCGGTCATCGCCACGGGCTGGCCGGCAAGCTCGCTGAGGACTAGGTCGCGATGGTGGACGTTCGGGTAGGCGTTCGTGGGCGTCTTGGCCGCGAGCGCCCCTACGACGGTTTCGGGAGATGAACCGGCTGCGACCTGCTTTTCGAGGTCGGCGAGCGTCTCGACGTAGAAGACCGGCACGACGTTGGCGGAGAAGAACGCGTCGAACCACACCGCCTCATCGATGTTGAGCGCCTGCAGTGCAGACTTGTCGAAGATTGCGACGGGACCCACAATGACCTCCCGTTGGCAGGCGGCCCGCGTGCAGCGTAGACACCCGTCACACTCGCTGCGTGCCTGGCCTTAAGGCTGATGCTGCCGTTCTTCTCTCTGGACGCCTGGGGCAGTCTCTACGGCGCGGGCATCGCCCCCATGCTGAAGACCCTGCGCGACGCGCGGCGGTTCGCCAACGTAGCGCCCGCCGCGTTGAAGCTCACCGGCGGGGAGGTGGCCGCTCACGATGTGCTGGCCCTCGAGGCCCTGCGTCTCTTCGACCCCGACGTGCACAACGCGCTCCCCGACCTGGCCGACGTGCTCACCGACAGTATCGGCATCGACATACGACCACAGCAGGAGATCGAAGCCGACGCGAGCAGTCGCCTAGAGCAGGTGCTGGAACGTTCAGCGCATGCTGAGACCACCCGCGAATTGCTACGGCTGCTGTTCCCGGCAGCTGGCCATCTCCTTGGAAGATCTGGGGCTTCGAGCCGAGACTGGCGGGCGCAGCGCCGTGTGGCCAACCGAAGCGTGCTGGACATCTATCTCCAAGCGACGCTCGGGGAGGAGGCCGTCACGACCGCACAGGTGAGGGAGGCGCTCGGGGCCATCCGAGAGCCCGCCAGACTGCGTCAGCTGCTGGAGGACATCCCCGACGAGCAATTGGCGGACCTCTGCGACCGCCTTACCGACCTGCATTCCGCCTTCTCGCCCGAGCACGCTAGTGACGCCGCAATGGTGGTCACGCTGCAGGAGTCGCGCTTTCCCGGCAACCATGGTGCACTCTCCGGGCCGGAGCGCTGGCGTGTGAGCGCCCTCGTCGACGCGCTGCTGCACGCAGCTCCCGACCCGGCAACAGCCGTGCAGCGGATGATCGAGAACGCACCCGACCTCAGCCACGCCTTGCTCACGGTCAACCGCTACGGCACCTTCACAGACCGCGAGGACCGATCCACTCAGCGCGAGCTACTCGACGAGCAGACCACCACCGCTCTCGTGGAAGACATGAGCTTGCGGTCGCGCTCAAGCACGCCGGGGAGGCTGTCCGTAGCCCGGGTGAGATCGACCACGCCCTGCAACGCCGAGGCGAGCTGGAACGCGACCTCCGGCGAACTCTCCGGCCCGAGCTTACGCCAGAGCTCGACACCCTTCATTAATGCCTCGCGATCGTCGCGCACCGACGAGTACACGCTCGCCCGCAACCATGCGACGTACGCCGCCCGACCCGAGCACGCCTCCGCCAGCGCGACCGCCTCCGCCGGACGGCCCTGCGCAATCAGACCCTGCGCCTCGGCAGACGCCCTGCTGTAGTCCTTGCTGTCCTTGACCTCCACCCCAGCGACGGTAGCGCGCCACCCCGCACCCCCGCGGGTCTGAAGACCAGCCACCTGTGAGTCCGGCCGCTGCAGACGCGCGGACCTTTCCGCTGGTGCCCATCACTGGCGGTGCGTTCAGGACGTATTTGTTGAAGGGTTAGGTGATGATGATGTCTGGGGTCCAGTTGTCGCGGAGGCTGCCGTAGCCGTTTTTGTTGGTGTTGTCGGCGTTGCAGACGCTGAATTGGTAGAAGAAGTTCGTTGGGGGTTCGAATGTCGGGTCGAGGGATGGGTAGAGGCGGTAGGCGATCATCGCTTGGCAGATGCCTCGGGTCGCGAAGCCTCTGGCGAGCCCGGCGAGCACTTGCGATTGTCCGACTAGGCCCCATGGTTGGCGCGAGGAGCAGCCGACTTCGGTGACCCAGATCTGGCGTGTGTGGGTCCTCGTCTTGAATGTGTCGAACTGGTCTTGGAGCATGTGCGTCTTGGCTCTCATGACGGCTGTTGCCATGTCGACGCCTGTGTACACGTCTGTCGGATCGGTCGGGTTCTCGCGCAGGTCGTAGCAGTGGACGCCGACGTGGTAGGCGGAGTGGTCTCTGCTTCTCTGCATGAAGTCTTCGAGGTATGTCTCCCAGGGCGACAGGTTGGGTCTGCCGTCTCTGTATCCGTTGACCGATCTCGCGGTGAGCGACAAGCCGCCGGAGATGATCGTGAAGTCCTGGGGGATCTGTCCTCTCGCCTTGTAGTCGACGATCGCGTCGCGCGTCGCGTTGATCATCCCGGCGAGCTTGCCCGCTGGCACGGCGCCGAAGGTCTCGAGGTTGGGCTCGTTCCAGATCTCCACCGCTGTGACGTTGCCGTGGGTCTGGTGGAAGTGCTTGACCGTCTCGGCGACGAAGTGCCCGAAGTCGGCTAGGTGCTCGTCTCTTGGATAGGCCCATCCGGGGCCTCCGGATTGGGTGGTCTCAGCGAACTCCGGGGGGCAGCCGGACACGACCGCCAGCAATCTGATGCCTGAGCGTGTGATGTTCCCGCTTCTGTTCTCGCACCCGGCAGCCGCGAACGCGGCATTCATCGGGTCGTAGGACGCCCACGATGTCGCTCTGTCGACTGGTGTTGTGCGAACGGTGGTCCAATCCACGCCCGTTCGCGCGTAGTTGGCATAGCCATCCCAGGCCTTTCTGACTCGCTGGGCAAAGGTGGGAGACGCCGGGACTCTCGGTGTGTTTCTCAGCGGATCGGAGAGCAGCACCCAGTCCTCGTTGTAGCCGCCCGGAACGGCTGTCAAGACCGCCGCCTCGCTGCTGCTCAGCCTCAGCCCCTGCCCGAGCACAAGCGCGGCGCCACCTACCCCCGCGCCAGCAAGCAACCGCCGGCGGGTAAGACCGCCGCTTGGCTGGGTGGTCGGATCCTCGAATGTCCGCGAGCTCACTCGCGCCTCCCATGAGTCGACAGCTACCGCCGGTCCCGCCAGGTCCGACCCACCGAACGAGACACTGCAAAGATAGCTAACCGCTCAATAAATGCAAGGCGCTCTGCGTGGGCGGAGTCCCGCCCGGTCCTTCAAGGAGGGTCATGCCCGATCGCCCAAGTCGGAACGATCGAATCGTTACCGTCGTCGAGCACGCCCAGGGAGCCGAGAATAATTCTCCGCCGCGCTAGCAGCTAGGGCTGCCTGATGGCTACTCCTCGGGGCGGCCGCTCGACCCGCCGCACGCGTGCCGCTGCGGCTAGTCAGCGGCGTGCTCTGGGGGCCGCGTCCTGCTGCTAGCTGCCGTCCACACGCGCACCTAGGCAACAGCGATTGTCGGCACGCTCGACCTCCTGTCGGTGAGACGCTAGTCCTGCTATCGCTTACGACGTCGGCCTAGGTAATGGGTAGAAGTCGCGCGACGAGACGGGTTGACAACCGTTGAGCGACGTGTTTAGGCTGCCCAATCTCGCGAAGGGAACCGGTCGGGATTAGATTCAGCGCGGCAACAACGAGGGAGACGTGGTGAGGACCGTTGCAGACAGCCGGTGGAGCACGCTGCAAGGCGGGGTCGTGACAGCCAGAAGCAGTGGCCGACGCTGTCGGTTTGTCCTTCTCGCGGCGATCGTTTTCTGTGTGTGGTTGGCTGTGCTGCCGGGCGATGCGTCGGCGGGATCGAAGCGCCTGCTGTACGACGATCTGTCTAGTGGATTCCAGCCGAACTTCTCGACTGTCTCGAAGTGGAACCACCCGAATCTGACGTACGCGTTCGTCAATGGGACTGACGATATTGCTGGGCTCGGGGAGCAGCAGGCTGTCCGTGACGCGATGGCGCTTTGGAGCGCCGTTGTGCCTCTGACGTTCACCGAGGTCAGCCCGTCTAATGCCGACATCAAGATCAGCTGGGTCAGTGGCGACCATGGCGACGGCTACCCGTTCGACGGCCTGAACGGCGTGCTTGCCCATGCTTTCTATCCGTCCGATGGGCGCGTTCATTTCGATGACGCGGAAGGCTGGACGACGAGTACTCGGCCGGATGCTTCGCAGCCAATTGATCTCGTGACCGTCGCGGCGCATGAGCTTGGCCATGCGCTTGGGCTGGCTCACTCGTCGGATCCAAGCGCCTTGATGTACCCCTACTACTCGGCGAGTCATCGGTATCTCGCGGCGGATGACATCAACGGCATACGGTCTCTCTACGACGCCCTGTGGGTGAGTGTGGCGCCGCGGTCGAGCGATCGTGCTCTGGTGGCGTGCCTTGGCACGAAGTCTGGCGCTGCTACTTGCAGCGCTCCGCTGTGGCCAAGCAGCGTCAATACCGACGCTGCGGTAACGAACATGGCTGACGACTCTGTCGCTGTCGCGTTCAACGGAGCGGCGGGATTTAGCCAGTGCCGCGTGACGAACTTCCTCGGTGCGAACTGCTGGAGCTCGGGTGCACCGATCGCGACGGGCACCAGCCCGGCCGTGGCGACCCTGACCGGAGGAGCGGCTTCTGGCACGGCGGTTGCCGCATTTAACACGCCGTCCGGCGCGCTGCACACGTGTCAGCTGACCTCGACGGGACCGGCTAACTGCGCGAACCACGGCTGGGTGCTGGCCAGCGGCTCGAGCCCTAGCGTGGCACCGCTCGGTGATGGCAGCGCGGCAGTCGCCTTCCGCGGAGCCAGCGGGCAACTGAGCGAGTGTCGTGTCACCTCGTTCGGAGGCTCCAACTGCTGGAGCTCCGGCGTCTCGATGGCCGCCGGCACCAAGCCAGGTGTGGCGACGCTCACGGGCGGCGCAGGCTCGGGTTCGGTGGTTGTGGCATTCCGGACGCCGTCCGGTGCGCTCGAGACGTGTCGACTCACGTCGACCGGCCCGGCGAACTGCGCAAACCAGGGTTGGGTGCTGGCCTCCGGCTCGAGCCCTACCGTTGCTCGGCTAAGCGACGGAAGCGTTGCCGTCGGCTTCAACGGCGCTACCGGGCAGTTTGGCCAGTGTCGCGTAACGTGGTTCGGGGGCTCGGACTGTTGGACCTCGGGTGTCGCTATGGCCACGGGCACCACGCCCGCCATCACTCTCTTGTCGACCGGAACGGCAATGGCTGCCTTCAGGACCTCCTCCGGGAGCCTTGGAACCTGCGAGCTCACCACGACCGGCCCGACCCACTGCGCGGACCACGGCTGGGTTGTGGCCGCCGGATCCAACCCGAGCGCCACGCCATTCTACGAACCCAGCGCCATGGTCGTCTTCCAAGGCGCCAGCGGACAACTCAGCACTTGCCGAGTGACCGATTTCGGCGGTTCGGACTGCTGGGGACAGCCGCAGACCCTGGCACCGACTACCAACCCCGGAGTGACCAACATTCCCTAGCAGACGCCACGGTTAGCTGACCTAGGGCAAAAGAGCGCCGTGGAAGACCACTAGTGCCTGAGATGGAGCGCGACCCGCGCCGATCCAGCGGCCACCCCGAAACGACAGAAGCCCCGCATTGCGGGGCTTCTACGCCGATGGAGCTAGTCGGACTCGAACCGACGACCTCCTGGGTGCGATCCAGGCGCTCTCCCAACTGAGCTATAGCCCCGTGTGCGCCCGAGGGCGCGGAACGCCCTCATGGTAGCGGCGCTGCAATGAGCGAACCGTCGCGGCAAGGTCGGCCGCCGCGACGGTAGCCTCACCAGCGGAGTGTCCTGCCGATGAGCTTTCGTGGGCGCCTGCGCGTGTTCTTCGCGCTGATCGTGCTGGTCCCCCTTGCCGCCGTCGCGCTCGTGGCCTTTGCGCTGACCGCCAGCAGCGAGCGCGGCAAGGCCGACGCTGGGCTCGCCGCAGCGCAGCGGACCGCGGCTGGCCTCTATCGCGAAGCCACTACGCGCGCGACGCCGGCGCTGCGGCGCACCGCGCAAGACCCGCGGCTGAGGGCGGCGATCCTCGCCAACGACCGGCGCGCGGCGGCCGACCGGTTGCGGCAGCTCGTCGCCGCGCCCGGCGGTCCCGTCGCGGCGACCATGCAAGCTCGCGCCGGTCGCCGCCGCACCGCTGCGGGCTCGACGCGCGCGATCGCCCCCAAGCTCGGTGAGCTCGACACGCCCGCGCGCACGATCCTGCTCAGCGCGTCGGTCACCGAGGCACGCCACTTCGCTCGCAGGCTCGTCCGCCTCACGGGGATCGACGTCGCGCTCTACCGCCGCGGCCGGCTGCTGGCCGCCACCGTGCCCCGGCCTCCGGCCGCACCCCCGATCTCCGGCGTGCGGGACCTCACCAGCGGGACCACCGACTATCGCGCGCGCACGACGCGCCTCGGTGGGCCGAACGCGATGCCGGTCGACCTGCTGCTCCTGCGCCCGGCGAGCAGCATCGACGAGCAGATCGAGCAGGGTCGTGTCCTGATCCTGCTGATCGTCGGCGTCTTCCTGGTCGCGGCGGTGGTCGCGGCGGCGATCGTCAGCCGCACCCTCACCGGCCAGATCGCCAAGCTGCTGGCCGGCGCCCGTCGCCTCGCACGCGGGGACTTCTCCCAGCCGGTCCCGATCAGCGGCCGGGACGAGTTCGCCCAGCTCGGCCACGAGTTCAACGACATGTCGGGTCAGCTGGAGGCCAAGATCGACGAGGTCGAGCGCAAGCGCGCCGAGCTGGAGGAGACGATCCGCCGGGTCGGGGACGCCCTCGCCACCGGTCTCGAGCGCCAGGGCGTGGTGGACCTCGCCGTGCGGCAGGCGGTTGAGGGTTGCAACGCCGAGACCGGCCGCGCCATCCCGCTCGATCCCGGTGCCTTTCAGCACAGCACCGCCGGCAAGGAGGACAACACGCTCGAGACCGCGCTGGAGACCGCGGAGCGGGTCGCGTTCGAGCCGCGGCGCGACACCGGCCGGGAGTTGCTGGCGCCGGTCGACCCCGACTCCACCCCGCGGCAGCGCCGCGCGGTGAGCGCGGAAGCCGATGGCGCCCACGCCGCGGCGGTGGCCATGCGCTCGGTCGTCGGCGCTCCCGGCACCTCGGCCGAGTACGTCGGCGTGCTCTCGATCGCCCGCCGGGGGGCCGCGTTCAGCGCGCGCGAGCAGGAGCTGCTCGAGTATCTCGCCGGCCAGTCGGTGGTCTCGATCGAGAACGCCAGCCTGCACGCCGCCGTCCAGCGACAGGCCGTGACCGACGAGCTCACCGGGCTCGCGAACGTGCGCGCGCTGCACGCGATCCTGGAGCGGGAGATCGAGCGCGCGCGGCGCTTCGGCAACTCGGTCGGCCTCGTGATGGTCGACCTCGACGACTTCAAGCGGGTCAACGACACCCACGGCCACCAGCGCGGCGACGACGTGCTAGCCGCCGTCGCGGGGGTCCTGCGCGACTTCTCGCGCGACATCGACGCCCCCGCTCGCTACGGCGGCGAGGAGTTGGCGGTCGTGCTGCCCGGAACCGACGTCGACGGCGCGGCCGAGCTCGCCGAACGGATGCGCGAGGCCGTCCAACGGCTCCAGATCCCGCTCGGGGGCGACGAGCACCTGCGCATCACGGCGAGCTTCGGCGTGGCTTCGATGCCGGAGAACGCCGCCGGCAAGGCGGGTCTGATCGCGGCCGCGGACGCGGCCCTGTACCGCGCCAAGCGCGGGGGCAAGAACCGCGTCGAGCAGGCCGACCCGGTCGCGATGCCCAGCTGAGGCGGGACTGATTCCGCGGCCCGGCCTCGCTAGGCTGTCGCGCACCATGGGCCTACTCGAGGACGCGATCCGCGAGCACCTCGATCTCAAGCGCAAGCACGGCGCGCCCGAGCAGGAGCTCGAGCGCCAGGAGGTCGAGGCCCTCGGTCCCGCCCGGCGTGAGCTGGAGCCGGAGGGCGCCGCGGTCGATGAGCAGGCGGTCGAGCCGGAGAGCGCGGATGCCGCGCTGCCCGAAGCGGTCGTGGACGACGAGCCTGCGCTCGCGGAGGAGCCTACGCCGGTGGACGAGCCGGCGCCGGAGGAGGAACCTGCGCCGGAGGAGACCGCCGCGGCCGAGCCGGAGCCCGAGCTGCCGCCCGATCCGCCGCTCGAGGCCGATCCCGCCAGCGAACACGACCTGCCGCCCGATCCCGAGCCCCCCTACCCGTCGTCGTCGGTGGACCAGCCGACCGAGTTCTTCGAGGTCGAGGAGGAGGGCGAGGAAGCCGGGGAGGAGGAGAAGACCGAGGGGGAGGGAGACGTGCTCGAGGACACGCCCGACTTCCTCCAGGACGCGCCCGAGCACGACCGGCTCTGGTTCGAACAGCGCCCGCCGCGCGACTTCGACTTCGACTAGCGCGCACGACGACACGGATGGCGGCCGGCGAGTCGAGTTGCAGCGGGGGCCGCCCGCCCCGGCGACCCCCGCTTGAGTGCAACTCAGCGGCGTCCCGTGCCGCTTGACTCGACGGAACCCTCCATGCCGTCGTAGTCCCCTCCTCGGTTCCGCGGCCCCCGTTCTGAAAGATTTCGCCCGGGACTCGACAGGCGTTCAATCGGCCTTGCGACCTCGGTTTTCGCGGCCACCCCTAACGCACGCTCGGCCGAACATTTGACGAGAGACGTTCCCGTCCGGCAGGGGCCGCATTATGGTCGCGCCCGACCACAGCGCCGGCCGATGACGGCTGCGCGAGACTCGCGGAGGACTCACCAAATGCCGACGGCCATGTCGAGGATGCTCGTAGTGACAGTGAGCGCAGCGCTGCTGATCGCGATGATCGGAGGTGGCGAGGCGTTCGCGGCCAAGCGGCTCACCAAGGCGTCGTCGTTGAAGGCGCTGGTCAAGCAGACCAACGCGCTGCCCAAGGGCGCCGCGTCGAAGGCCAAGCGCCGCCAGCTCAAGCTGCTCGCCGTGCACGGGCGCAAGGTCGCCAAGAAGAAGCCCTGCGGCGCGGTCAGGGATCTCGCGAAGTACCGCCGCGTGCTCGGCAAGGTCAAGGTCAAGAAGGGCAAGCGCTACCGCAAGATCACCGTGCGCGTGACCGCGCTCGGCCCGGCGTCGCTGCAGGCGAGCCGGCTGCTGCTCGCCGACAAGCGCACCAAGCGCTGTGGCGGCGGCGTCAAGCCGTCCACGCTCAAGGACACCAAGACGAGCGTCCTCTCCAGCGACGAGAACGGCATGCGTCTGCGGGTGAGGCTGCCCGGCGTGCGCTTCGCCGCGCGCAGCGGCGGCGGCAAGGCGTGGACGGCGCTCGCGCTGCCCAACACCGACTCCCCCGGCGCCCCGGGCACGCCCGGCATCCCGACCGTGGCCAGCAACTTCGCCGTGCCCGATGGCGCCAGCGTCGAGGTCGATCCGGGCAAGACGACCTCCTACACGCTCGATGGCGTCGACGTCTACCCGGTCCAGCCGGAGGCGGTCGACGCGGACACCAACCCACCGAACTTCCTCAAGCCGCCGTTCGCGGCCAAGCCGTTCGAGCTCGACTCCAAGGCCTACAAGAAGGACGGGCTCGTGCCCTCGGCGCCCGCCGACGCGGACGTCCTCGGCACCTCGCGCGACCTCACGATCGGCGGCCTGAACATCCCCGCCGCCCAGTACGACGCGGCCGACAAGAAGCTCAAGGTGCTGACGTCGGTCGACGTGGCGATCGACTTCAAGGGCGGCTCGCACGAGTTCAGCGACGAGCTCGGCTCGCCCTGGGAGCAGGCGCAGCGACGGCTCGCGGCCAGCCTGCTGAACGCCGGCATCGTCAAGGCCAAGCGGCCGTTCGTGCTGCGGCGCTGCGGCGAGGAGATGCTCGTCATCACCAACCCGGCGACGCTCGACGCCGCCAACCAGCTCGCGACCGCGCGCAACGCCGCCGGCATCCGCACGCGCGTCGTGCAGACCGGTGCCGGGGCGGGCCAGATCGGCACCACCGCGGCCCAGATTCAGACCTACATCCGCAACGAGCTCACGCGGCTGCTCTGCATCCACCCGAGCTACGTCACGATCATCGGCGACGACGAGCTCGTGCCGACGTTCCCCGGCATCAACGGCATCCCGTCCGACCTGCAGTACTCGATGAAGAACGACGCCGACGAGCTGCCGGACGTCGCCGTCGGGCGCATCATCGGCAACGACCTGGCGCAGGTCACCGCGGCCGTGACGAAGATCATCGGCTACGAGACGACCGCGCCGACCGGGGCGTTCCTCACGCGGGCGACCGTGGCCGCGCAGTTCCAGGACACCGACGGCGCCGGCCAGGTCAACGACGGCCAGGAGAACCGGACGTTCATCCAGTTCGCCGAGAAGGTGCGCAACGGCCTCGCCGCCCGCGGCGTGACGGTCGATCGCATCTACCACGACGAGCGGGCCCACGAACCCGCTGCAAGTTCAACGACGGCACCGACCTGCCGGCCGCGCTGAAGAAGCCGACCTTCGCCTGGGACGGCGACGGCGCGGACGTGACGGCGGCCTGGAACGAGGGTCGCTTCCTGATGATCCACCGCGACCACGGCTGGTCGGACGGCTGGGGCACGCCCGGCTACACGACCGCCAACGTCGACGCGCTGACCAACGGCGCGCTGCTGCCGGTCGTGATGAGCATCAACTGCTCGAGCGCCGCCTACGACTACGACGAGACCTCGTTCGCCCAGAACGCGCTCGTCAAGGCCGACGGCGGTGCGGTCGGGGTGTTCGGCGACACGCGCGACTCCCCGTCCTGGCACAACTCGCAGCTCGGGTTGGGCCTCGTCGACGCGCTGCTGCCGAGCGTGCTGCCCGGCGAGGGCCCGGCGACCAAGCAGCGCATGGGCGACGCGCTCATCAACGGCAAGCTCCGCCTCGCTGGCCTGTCGCCGCCCGGCAGCGACGGCAGCACCCGCAACGAGCTCTACCTCTGGCACTACTTCGGCGATCCGTCGATGCAGATGTGGGGCGGCGGCAGCCCGCCGCTGGTGTTCAACCCGAACCTGTTCAAGGCTGTCTACAAGGAGAAGATCGGGCCGGTGAACCCGGGTGACCCGCCGCCGTACTTCGTCGAGGTCACGCTGCCCAGGGAGCTGCTCGGTCAGCCGATCAGCCTGCTGAAGGACGGCGAGGTGGTCGGCAAGGCGATCGCCGGCGACGGCTCGGTCGAGATCCCCGCCTCCTTCGGCGACGGCTCGGTCGTGCCGGGCGACCTGCAGATCGCAGTCGAGGCCGACGGGGCGCAGCCGGTGATCGCACCGGTCGAGGTGCCGACGAAGACCACGACGCTGAACCAGAATTGCCCGTCCAGCGTCATCTGGAACCAGCAGCAGCCGGCCAGCATCACCGTGACCGGCACGCTCGCGGGCGCGCCGGCCGACGCGACGGTCGACGTGACCTTCCAGGGTCCGGAGGACCAGGGCGTGCCCGGCAGGACGGTCCAGCGACACCCGACCATCAATGCCCAGGGCTTCTGGACCGCCACGATCGACGACGTCGTGCGCGAAGACCTCGGCGACTGGACGATCTCGTCCAAGTACGCGGGAGCCAACGGGTACGCGCCCTCGCAGGCCGGGCCCTGCACGGTCCCCGTGACGACCGGGACCGGCTAGGAGCCAGCTGACAGCACCGCGCCTACGCGGGCTCGCCGGGTTCTCCCCGGCGAGCCCGCTGCGCTTGCGGCAGGCCTACTTCTCGAACCAGATAAAGAAGCGGTGCTCGGTCAGCGTCGGGGCGACGGTGTCGGAGACGGCCGTCATCGAGATCCGCGCCTGCTGGTGGTCGGCATCGCAGTTGCCGAGGTTCACCGGCGGATCGCCACGCTGGATCGCCACGCTGGCGATCGTGTTCGTGTCGATGTCGCCAGCGCTGTCGGGTGCGACCATCGCGCTCGTCGGCTTGAACGGCAGGCCGCCGATGCAGTAGACGCCGTTGCCGGTCACCGTCGGACCGGGGGCGCCGGGGTTGTGCTGGATGTTGGCGGCGACGATGCCCTTCGACTGATCGGCATCGCCGAACAGCGCGCCGGTCGTGTCCACGCGGGCGAAGGCGGCCGCTTGGCCCGCCGCGCCCGTGGGTCCGGTCGGCCCGCCGGTCCCGTGGGGCCCGCCGGTCCGGTCGCTCCGGCGGGGAGCTGCCCCGGCTTGAAGTCCTTCTTCAGCAGCGACTTGTTCTTCACCTTCGACGAGCTGACGGCGTTCTTCTTGATCTGCTTGCCGCCCACGCTGTTCTTGGGCAGCGCGACCGCCGCGTAGCTCGTGCCTCCAAGCGCGACGATCAGCGCCATTGTCGCCGTGACGTTCGCGTACCGCCCGTTGCCGAATATTCGCCTCATGCAGCCTCCTAGCTGTCGATGACCCGCGGACTGTATGCCCACCCGCCGATGTGCGGTAGGCAGCTATTCGTCCGTCGCGGCGTGACGCCTGCCTGCGCGCCCCAGGGCCAGGTCGGGGAAGATGGCCGCGGATTCGTCGGCGAGCTGCGGAGGCGAGATGGAGGACACCGAGTACGCCGGCCTGGACGGGCTGGGCCTGGCGGAGCGGATCGCCGCGCGCGAGCTGAGCGCGCAGGAGGTCGTCGAGGCGGCTCAGCGGCGCGCCCGGCAGGTCAACCCGCGCGTCAACGCGATCGTGCGCTCGATGGACGGCGAGGCGGCGGCGCGCCTGCGCGAGCCGCTCACGGGCCCGTTCGCCGGCGTCCCGTTCCTGATCAAGGACCTCGGCCAGGAGTACGCGGGCCTGCCGTCGTCCGCCGGCTGCCGGGCGCTGTCGCGGACCCCGATGCCCGCGCACTCGACCGTCGTCCAGCGCTGGCTCGACGCCGGCCTCGTGATCTTCGGCAAGACCAACACGCCGGAGTTCGGCGCCAAGGGCGTGACCGAGCCGGACCTCTTCGGCCCGGCCCGCAACCCCTTCGACCTGAGCCGCACGACCGGCGGATCCTCGGGCGGCGCGGCGGCGGCGGTCGCCGCGGGCATCGTGCCGGTCGCCGGCGCCAGCGACGGCGGCGGGTCGATCCGCATCCCCGCGGCCTGCTGCGGCCTGTTCGGGCTCAAGGCCGGCCGCGGGCTGATCCCGTTCGGCCCGGGCATCGGCGAGCCGCTGCACGGGACCGCCACCAACGGCGTGATCTCGCGCTCGGTGCGCGACACCGCCGCGATGCTCGACGTGCTCGCCGGTCCCGACGAGACGGTCGCCCTTCGCTCCCGCGCATGCCCGAGGGTCGCTTCCTCGACGAGGTCGGCGCCGACCCAGGGCGGCTGCGGATCGGCTTCCACGTCGGCTCGGCGATCAATCCCAACCCGCATCCGAGCGCGGTGGCGGCCGTCACCGACGCGGCGCAGCTGCTCGAACAGCTCGGCCACGAGGTCGAGCCGGTCGACCCGCCCTTCGACGACGCCGACCTCGCGCGCGACTTCCTGACGCTGTGGTTCATCTACGTCGCCTGGGAGGTGGACGCCGTGCGCGCAGCTGACCGGCGCCGGCGACGACGGCTTCGAGCTGGACACGATGGTGATGGCGGCGCTCGGGCGGGCGATCGGCGGCGTCGACCACGTGGCGGCGCTCGAGCGCCGCCACGACTACGTGCAGGCGCTGGCCGCGTTCCACCAGCGCTACGACCTGCTGCTGACTCCTACCCTCGCCCAGTTCCCGGTGCGGGTCGGCGAGCTCGACACGCCGCGGGCGCTGCGCCCGCTCACGCGCCTGCTGCTGAAGACGCGCACGACCGGCCTGCTGCCTCGCCTCGGGATCGTCGACCGGATGGTCCAGCAGAACCTCGGCTGGGTGCCCTACACGCAGATGGCCAACCTCACCGGCCGCCCCGCCATGAGCGTGCCGTTGCACTGGAGCGCCGAGGGCCTGCCGCTCGGCGTGCAGTTCGTCGCCACGCCCGGCGGCGAGGGGCTGCTGCTGCGGCTGGCGGCGCAGCTGGAGGCCGCGCGCCCGTGGGCGGATCGGCGACCGCCGCTCTGAGCGAGCGATGAATTCCGGCGCGCGACCCGGTCTTAGGGATACGTTGCAGTCACTCGATGCCGGCGCGGCCGGCGCGGAAGGAGATTCACATGGGACAGCCGGTCGTGCACTTCGAGATCATCGGCAGGGACGGGGACACGCTGCGCAACTACTACGCGGAGCTGTTCGA
The DNA here is from genome assembly GCA_963734165.1 of uncultured Thermoleophilaceae bacterium. Taxonomy (GTDB): domain Bacteria; phylum Actinomycetota; class Thermoleophilia; order Solirubrobacterales; family Thermoleophilaceae; genus JACVRW01. The sequence continues at coordinate 425,795 of CAVTFZ010000002.1, forward strand.
TTGGGACATCGACGCCAACAACCCGCTGAAGTACGGGCTCGTCCAACGTGACGGGAACACCAACGCCGATGGCGTCGGCATCGGCGGCGGCGTCTCCGGCGGTCCCGAGGGCTACGACGGCCACGTGACCTTCTACGTCGAGGTCCCGGACGTGGAGGCCGCGCTGACGAAGGCCGAGAGCCTCGGCGGGACGCGCGTGATGGGCCCGGAGACGGTGATGGACAGGCTCGAGATCGGGCTCTTCAACGACGTCGAGGGCCACCTGGTCGGCGTCGTCAGCGGCAGCTCCTAGCGCCCGCAGCGGGTGCGTCCGCCGCCCCGTCTACGGTGGGCGCACCCAGCAACGAAATCGGCCCCGGCGCGGCGGCAACCGCCCGGGGCCCGGCACAGGAGGTACAAGCTCCCATGCAGCATCAGACTATCCCGGGCTGTGCGCCCGGCGATCACGAGGACGCCCTGGACCAGGCCGTCCTCGGCCTACTCATCGATGTCCACCCCGGCCTCTGGAGCCTGTCCGAGCTCGACCGCTCGCTGCAGCCCAGCAGCCAGACTCCCGGCGGCACAGAGCCGTCCCGTCACATCACCGAGGACACGATCGAGCGGCTCTACGCGGCCGGCTTGATCCACCGCGTCGGCCAGTTCGTCTTCGCCACCCACGCCGCGCGAGCAGCCGTCGGCATCGGCGCCTGACCGCAACTCCGGGGCGCCAGCCAGCCGCTGGCGCCCCGCGTCAGCTCCAGTTGTCGTCGTACAACGACGTGTTGGTGTGGATCACGTCGTCCGCCTCGAACTCGATGAACAGCCGCCGTCCGGTGGCGGAGAGGATCGCGACGGCGACGTGCTGCTGCGCGTCGCTGTAGTAGCCGACCGCTCCCGGAGGCGGGCTGTCCTGCGGGTTGGCGAGCGCGACCATCGTGAAAGGACTGTCAAGGTGCTCGATCAGCTCGCTCGCGGACGGCCAGGTGGTCACATGCCGCTCGTCCGCGAGCGATCCAGCCGTCATCAGGATGTAGACGAGCAGCCCCGTCTTGGCCTGCTCGTCAAGCAGCACGGCGCCCTGCTGGGTCAGCGGGATCGACACCAGAAGCTTGCGCGAGTTGCGGTGCCGCTCCTGGCCATGTCCGACCACGCGACTGGGCAGCCACAGGCGACAGTAGTCCCAGGAGCTCAAGTCGCCGGTTCGCAGCACACGACCGCGCCGCGGCATGCGTAGCGTCTCCGTTCCGCCGCCCGTGATGGAGGAGCCGAGCCGCTCGGCGTTCGGCAGGTCGGTGCAGGACGCGGTCACGCGCTTGCCGGCGATGCGCTTTCGAAGCCCCTCGGCGCGCTTGGTGAAGACGTAGCGCAGCGTCCCGTGCTGCCGCACGAGCCGTACGCCCTTCGACTCGCCGACCGGAAGCTGCGGCTCCTGCGCCGCCGCCGTCCCGACACTGCCAACCAGCATGAGGCCGAGCGCGCACACGCTCAGACGCAGCAGATGAGTACCCATGCCGATCAACCTACCTCTATCAATGAGATTCCCGCGCCGCTCGTGCGATGCTGTGTCGATGTTGATGGCGGCGGCGTTCGTCTTCGGAGCCATCGACGCCGCCTACCGTGCCCGTCATCCCCGCCTAGACTCGATGCCGTGCCGGCGTTGATCACACGCGACGAGCTGCGCTCCGCCATCGGCGACGGCTCGGTGATCGTCGTCGACGTCCTGCCGCCGGTCCCATATGGACAACGTCACCTCCCGGGCGCGCTCAACCTCGTCGAGGAGGACTCCGAGGCACACGTCGCCAGCATCCTGCCCGACAAGGCGGCGCCCATCGTCACCTACTCGACCGACGCCGATTGCACCCGCGGCCCCGCGCTCGCCGAGCGGCTCGAGGCGCTCGGCTACACGGACGTGCGCCTCTACCGCGAGGGCATCGAGGACTGGGTGGGCGCTGGTCTGCCGGTCGACCGCCCGCGGACGGTCGTGCTCGATCTCGCCGACCTGCACGTGAGCCCGACGGCCGCGCTGTTCGAAGGCCACCGGCGGGCCGGCGTGGACATCTCGATGTTCATGACGCATACGCCGCCCGGGCGCGCGGTCGAGCTCCACGTCCACCCCTACGCCGAGACCTTCCTGCTGCTGGAGGGGCGGGGACGGTGGACGGCGGGCGACGAGGTGGTCGAGCTCGAGCCCGAGCAGATGCTCGTCGTGCCGCCAGACACGCCCCACGGCTTCCGCAACGTCGGCGACGTGCCGCTCCTGGTCGTGTCCGTGCACGAGCGCGGCACCATGCGCCAGACCTGGCTGGGCGAGGAGCCCGCCTGAGCGCCGCCGCGCCGCCGCGTGACCGAGCTTCAGATCGCACACACCGCCGAGCTGGACCAGTCCACGTTGACGGCGGCCCGCGCGCTGCTCGACGACGTCTTCGCCGGGGAGCTGACGGATCACGACTGGGAGCACGCGCTTGGCGGGATGCATGCCCTGATCTGGGAGCAAGACGAGCTGATCGGCCACGCCTCCGTGGTCCAGCGGCGGCTGCTGCACGCAGGCAGGGCGCTGCGCGCGGGCTACGTCGAGGGCGTGGGGGTGCGTGCCGATAGGCGGGGACGCGGGCACGCCGCCGCCATGATGGACGCGCTCGAGCGGATCGTTCGCGGCGCGTACGACCTGGGCGCCCTCGGCGGGACGGACGCCGGCGTGGCCTTCTACCGCGCGCGTGGCTGGACGCCGTGGCGGGGCCCGTTGTCGGCGCTCACGCCGATAGGGATCGTTCGCACCGAGGACGACGACGGCTGCGTCTGCGTCCTGCAGTCGGAGGTCCCGCTGGACGTCTCGGGCGAGCTGACCTGCGACTGGCGCGACGGCGACGTCTGGTAGACGGCGCCAACGACGGCTCCGTCAAGCCAGGTCCCAGCCGAAGTAGACCTCTTGGCGGCAGACCTTGTCGCCGGCGAAGCCGAGGATCTCGGTGTTGCGGAAGCGCTTGCCGTCGATCTTGGTGCTCTCGTAGGTCACGAGCACCTCGTCGTCGCCGATCTCGACGAGGCGCTTGAACTCGAAGGACTCGATCAGGTCGGCGTTCGGCCAGCAGCGTTCGAAGTAGGCCGCTCGGTCGATGCCGACGTCGGCGGGACTGGAGAACACCAGGTCGTCGGTGAAGTGCTCCTCGAGGACATGGCGGTCACCCGTCTCATAGGCGCGGTAGCAGGCTCGTACGACTTCCAAGCGGCTCTCGTCGGGCATCGGGTCTCCTTCGGCGTTCGCGGTTCTGCTGCACACGTACCCACATGGCCCGAGCAGCTGCGCGGATGATCGGTCCGATGGAGAGCTCTCTCTAGAGGCCGACCTGGGCGTCTATACAGACGTCAAGGGCTATATCGCGCCACAATCGCCCCCGTACCTAGAGCATGGCGGGGAATCGTGTCGGTGACCGTGGAATCCAGCGTTCTGGGTTCCAGACGATGTTCGGGCGGCAGCGCCCACAGACGGATCAGAAAATCTTGACCGCGCCTCTCGATAGGGCAAGGACTTTCGGGGTAATGAGTCTCAAAAGCCCGCCCGGGAAGGCTGCCGACCGGCAGGTACCGCTGATCTGGTTTCAAGCCGCCAATCAGCCATCCTGCGGTCATGGTCGATCGCCGCGCATCGCCCACTTGCCGATGCACATTGACGCTTACGAACAGCACTACTTCAGCGGTGTTGGCAGGCAGCCGCCCCCATCGCAGCGGCAACCAGATCCCTCTGTCTGTGCAGCGATACTGATGGGGGATTTTGCCGGTGGCGGTCAACGCAGGGCTATGGAGGCTAATGCTGCTGCTCATGCGTTTGCTCCCGGCTAGCTCTTGCCTGCTGCTGCCCGCATCTTCCGAAACAGCCTTGCATGCACCGAGACCAGCTATGAACGCCAGGGCGGTGGTCGTGAGTACATATTTGCTGTAATACTTCACCTAATAGTCAGATGCACGATGGCTCAGGTGTGCAAGGTGCACGCTAGCATTGCATTCTGGCGGATCCGACGCTGACCTCACCGATAACTCTAAACTCCGCGGTTCCGTTGGCTTGGCATCCGAGGGTCACGCTACAAGAAGTACCTCTAAAAAAGGTTCTGTTCAAGCAGTCTTCCGGTTCGCCCCAATTGAAGGGATATGGGGTCGAGAATCCCGTAATCTCCTGCGATCTATTTCCCGTATAGGTGATCGTCACCGATCTGAACTGGCCCACTCTGAGGACAATGGGGCTAGGTCTCACCTCGAAGATGGCAGTCTCACCGACGGTGCAGCCAGCAAGTGCTCCCACGGAGATTGCTATCGCTCCACATAGGCAAGCCAGGTTAAGTGCTCTGCGCGTGTCCAAGGCTTTCCTCCGCCCTCTCAAAGTACTCAAGCCGACGAAGCATTCGATTTCGTTCCAGATACTACAGGTCTTTTGTCTAATGTCAACTCCGGCGCAGTCTCCGACCGGCTAACTCCACCGTCGGGATCCGCCCAAGCGGGGGAATTCGCGCAGCAGGCCGTCCACCGCCAGTGAGACCTTCTGTCGCCCACCTCGATTCGGTCCTGGCCTCATTCTGGGTCGCGAGTAGCCGCGCGCTCGCCCGGGCCCCTGCAGCCGCCACAGCCCGCGTTGCAAAGCACGCTTCAACGACGTGTCAGAGTGGCTGCGCGAGGTGCATGACGATCATCAAGACCGATGGAGCCAAGCGACCTCAATGCGAACCGCTTGATGTTGGTGCGGGGCGATAACGCTCGATCTGGCTGGCCGATCGTGACTCGCGAAACGAGTTATGCAGACGTTCCCTGCCGCTGCAAAGGACAATCCACGCATGCGTGATCCTCGGGTACAGCTCCGGCTGCTCCTCGTCATCCCGGTTCTGTTGGCTGTCGCTACGACGATTCAGGCGATTGCGGTCAACCGCGCGAGCACGCTGCTCCCGACCTCGTGGACTTGGGCGAGTGATCCGACCGTCGTGTGGCTCGTGGTCGTGGGCGCGGTGCTGGTGACGCTCGGGCTTGCGTGGGCTCTGCGGCGTGCGGAAGTGGTCGCCGCGCGTCGGGCAGACCGCCGCGCGCTGGATGTCCGGACGGAGTACGCCTTTCAGACGACATTTGGCGTTCATGAGCCCCCTTCGTCGGCCATTCGCTGGAAGCCGATGTTCCAGCTCCTCTATTCGGGAGCACGAGTGCTGACGATTCACGACATTGTGCCGTTCGGGCCGCCGCGGATCGCCAACGAGTCGAGGGAGATCCGATTCGTCCGGACCCGGGCGTCCCAGTACTACCGGACGTATCCGACCTTCGGATCGCTCGCTGAGGCGCACGCCAGCGGGACCGTCGATGACTTCTACCGGGTCGAGTCGTGGCCACTGGTGCTAGTGCCCGGCCAACGCATGCGGGTAGTCGTCGAGCACGAGTACGAGATGCGCCTCGACGGGGTGCCCATGTCGTTCGCGTCGGCAGACGAGGCGCTGCAGGTGTTCGGGCCGTACTTCGACCTCAGTCAGCTCGAGGACGGCAGGTACGGCATCGGGCAGGTTCTCATGCCCACACGGATCGTCTGCGCCGACGACATCTGGGAGGTCGATGTCCCCTATCTGATCATGCCGATCGGCGCAACGCTGCTACTGCCGGACATCGGCGACGAAGGCGCCAACGACTTGATCTGAGCCTGCCAGACGACAGGCACTGAGTACGGCTAGCAGGCAGCCTGCGCTGCCGCTCGTTCATCCAGTGGTCGACCACCACACGGCCGATTGGAGCCAGCCGGCCTGCATGCGACCGCTTGGCCTCGTGGCGGGTGGCGCTGTAGCCCTGGATCTTCGTGGTGACTGGGGTTGGCTGGCTCTTGTCGGTTAGGCCTGCGACACTTGGGCTCCGATGCGTAAGCCTGCGGACCCGATCGTGATCGATGACCGGCCGTATGTGGTCGAGGATGCGTTGCCTGATGGGCGGCTTGTGTTGCGGCCGGATACGAGCATCGACGCGGTTCGCAAGCGGGTGGGGACCGAGCCGATGGGCCCGGAGCAGTTTCAGCAGACGTTCGGGCATCTGCCCGCCGACTCGGAGGGGTAGATGTCCAGCGCTCCGGGTGGTCCGCGCTTCGCGGCGCGAGTTGATGCTGCTGTGCTCGAGGAGGATCTCGCGCACGCTACGGACGCGGGACGCGCCGCGATCAGCCGTGCGATCCGCGGCTTCGAGCGCGATGGCGTTCCGGTCGCCTGGCTCAAGCGCTGCCAACCAGACCATCGAGACGGCACCGACCTGCCCGGCTGTGTGAAGGCCTACATTCCACCGCCGGATGGGCAGTGGGGCGCGGTGTTCACGGCCGATGTCGCCGATGGCGCGCCAACGCTGGTGCTTCTTGCCGCGGGCCACCGCCACCCGCCCCAGCCCTGGACGCCGAGCGTCTACCAGGTCGCACACCGCCGCTTGCACGCCTGACCTACGAAGGCTTGTCACCACCTCTGTACCGCTGGATGTGAGCCTGTGGCCTTCCTATAGGAGGAGGCGTCGTTCGATGGAGCTAGCCGGGCTCGAACCGGCGACCTCCTGCTTGCAAACCGGCTGTTCACACAAGTCGGCAGCCGCGACGCCGCTACAGCAGCGGGCAAACAAGGGAGTTTCCGAGCGAGTACGTCCAGCATTAGCTGGCGATACTAGGCGATTCTGGCTCACGTTTTGGTCCGGCTATCTACGGCAAGGCGGCGCCGTTCAAGTCATACGCCAGCGCGCCGCCGGTGAAGCTCGATCGCAGCGCCGCCGCGGCGGGTAGCGACGTTCGCGGGCGACTCATCGAGGGTCGCTGGGCACGCCTACGTTGGCGCGGCGCGAGTGCCACGCCTGTTCCAAAGGTCATATGTTGCTGAGGGCGATCAACGTCGAGCAGTCAGGCTTCAAGAGGCAGCGCCTTCTGAGAGACGTCCGACGATCCGTGCGGCCCGCACCCCGTGCGCGTCGATGACGCTGGTTCACGCGGCAGCGGTGCAGAGACGGGGCGCCCCTTAACTAACTGTCCATGTGGGCGTCGTGTTCGCCAACTCGCGGGTGACGGTCATTATCGATGGTCTCAAGGCTGTATCCCTTTTTCCTTGCTGCGCTGACAAGGTCGTTATAGGCTTTGAGCAAGTCACCAGCAGATGCTGATAAAGCACGCTGGCGCCGATTTAGTAGCTGTTCTCGCTCGGCATCCCCTTCAACTTCGGCCGGGGTATAACCAGCGTCACGCATATTAGGAATATGACGGCTGACGAAGCCATTCTTCGCGTCTCGGTAAAGGAACTGGTTTGCTGCCTGCACCAGATGTTGACGGCGTGCCTCCAACTCCTCGTCATCAAACTGATGCTCAACTTCGTCATACTCGTTGACAAGGAACATGAGAGGAGTAGTGATGCGACTAGGCCAAGGGCTCGCAAAGTCTTGATCTTCGATGAGGCGCATCGAAGGTCGCGTTAGTAACGACAGAAGATTGTCCAGCTGTGCTTGGTCCGCGGCTGCGCGCGCGCTGGGTGCCGATGCGGAACTGCGTTGGGCGTGAGCGATCACAGCGGCGGGCGCGACCCGTACGATCACGCCATGCCACGGTGATGCTCCATGTGCGTCGCTAAGGGTGCGCTCGTAGTGGCCGACTTGCGTCAGCAGATCCTGGTTGAGCAGTTCCAACATGAGTTCTGTTGCCCGGCTCTTGGCTCGCTCTCGATCGGCGATGGAGAGTTCCGCCCATATCTCAGCAGTATCTTTAAGCTCATCGAGGATGGAGGCAGCCTCAGCACGTTGCTGGTCATCTGGGATATCGGAGACGTCGACGGTGTACTCGTGCTTTCCGATGAATGCCTCGATCACCTGGGCTCCCGCTGGGACGAGGTGAAGCATTACCTGGGATGGCGAGGGAGACAGCGCCAATTGAGAGACACGGCCATCCTGGGGCGACTCACTCCCCTCGAAATCCATCGCGGCAATGAGTTCGTCCGCTAACTTATCGATGGGCTGATCGCCTCTAGCGGCAAAACGATCAGCGAGGATCGGCGAGTGGGCGGCGACTTGTGCTTGATCAACGTTATGCCACACCGGAAGAATTCGTCTACGTCCAGTCGTCTCAAGGGCCACCAAGCCGTTTAACTCTTGTGGCGGCCACTTCTTTGCGAAGAAATGGCCGCTGAGGATGACTACGCCATGGTGGCTCCGAGCCAGACCCTCCTCGATGCTGGCCCTGAGCGAATCCCCCACCTTCAGCTCGAACTCGTCGTACCATACGCGTAGTCCTCGACGCCTAAGTTCGTCAGCAAGGGGGCGGGCCAAGCTGGCCTTGTCCTCAGTGGCGTGGGAAATGAACACGTCCCACTTGTCGGACGGGCCTGCAGCCTCATGCTGATGTTCTGGAGTTGCCACGGCCTGACAGAGTACGCAAGCCCTCGAATCCTCCACGCTGAGTGGACGCTAGGCGCGACGGACAGCCTCGGCGACATTGTTGCGTAGATCCTTCTGCGGGATGGCAGCTATGCACGCCCAGGGTTCGCGCTCGTGAACTAGGTCTTGGCGATGCTCAGCGAGGAGTCCGCCCCGCGGTCCCGGCACCTTGGCGACCTAGCGTCGAGGAAGATGTCCGCCGCTCGATCTCTGCGTTTCGGCGGCTTAGCTCACTCGCCGGTACGTACCACGTCTGATAGACGCCTTCCCGAGGAGCGAGCCCGCACCCACAACCGCGCCCGCGACCAGCCCTGCCAACCGAACGTCCACAGACCTGCCGACGGGAGCCCGACCACGCCGACGATGGTGAGCAACCGCCCAACCCGATCCGTCGCGGCGACAAATTGCCTCCCAGTTGCTGCAAACACTTGTCGCCAGAACTTCGACCGCATGAAGGCTCGCCTGTGCCCTTCCCGACCAGGGAACCTACGTCGCAACCTTTCGGAGGGACCGAAGGCGTTGGCGAAACGCGAGGCGGCGACGTATACGACGGACCCGACGAGGCGGCTTCGCGGTCCCGGCGTAGCCGTGGAGCACCTTGAGGGCGCGATCGGTCTCCTGGTAGAGCGCTTCTAGGCACTCCACATCGAAGTCCGTCAACTCGGCGGGCCACTCGTAGCGTTCGGCCTCCTGGCTGATGTACTCCATCTGATCGAACACGCCGGAGACCGTCGCCCAGTCTTTCGGCTTGCGTGCCGCGCCGGCTAGCTCGTCGCGATAGGTCAGCCATTCGTGCTCGGGGAATTCGATCGAATCCCATTTGATCGGGTTCCCCAGACCCATCATGGAACCGCGAATCTCACGGAGGTTGGGGATCAGGGCGCGCGCGATCGTCCGCCGCCTTCGGCGATCGAGTCTCCATTCGTCCAGGCGTGACTTGAGAACTGCGCTTGCGAGCGCGAGCGTCGTGCTCAGGATGGCTAGACCGATAGCGAGTGACGCCGAAGTCATGGAAGCAAATCGTAAGCGGCCGGTCGGCTGCGACGCTGGCGAACGCCCGAGCCCGTCGCGTGATCTGGTCCGAACACTCCGGGAAGCGGGCTTGAAGGCTTTCGACTACGCACTTCGCGGCGATGGCGCCGCTTTAGAAGCAACTCAGAAGGTGACGATCTTGGTGAGCGTCCGAGCCAGATCACGTAGGAATCCTCGCTGAGCTTCCAGGAGCCCGAGTCCCCTTAGCCGTCCGCGTCGATACGCATACTTACCACTGTGCGAGTCTCGGAGTATTACGGGCTGGGTCGAGGGCAAGGGGAGCTCGACTTCGTTGACGTCGATGTCGTCAAGGACACGAAGCTCTATGTTGATCCACGCGCCATCCGCTTGCTTCCCGCGGAGTGGGGTCAACGCTGCGTCAGCTTGATTCAGAACTTTTTTCGCGCTGTTCTGCGGTCGATCCGCGATGGTGATGACAGAGCCGCAATTCGCCTACTGGCCGGCTTGACTGAGCCGAACGAGACGCATCTGGGCCTCTCCCAAAATGAGTCTCGTGGGACCGGCCTTGGGCCGGGGCTTGCCCGAGAGGTATGGGAATCGCTCCGGACAAGCGAGGCGGCCAAAACGGGCCTTCTACGAGACCTCGAAGATACGGCGCTAATGGTCGAACTCATCGACCGTGATCGTGTATCAGATATTGCAACCAATATCATCCGTGCGCCGCTGATCGAATATACGCAGGCGATGTGCGAGCACTACGGCATCCCACTGGAACAGGGAGTGGCGTCCGGATCTCTATGGGATAGCCGCCTGAAGGACTGGCGCGATGACTTGGTCGAACTGCCGGTTACCTCTCCTGGCGGAAAATTACTGTTAGTACCCAAGGTGATCGTGCGGCGTAAGCTTGACTTCAGCCAAGACGAGTACTACACGCATTACATCATGCCTTTTATGCAGGCCCTGGAGCTGGAGAAGCCCAATTCGGCCCTGATCACACTGCTTAAAGACGGAACACCCCGTGTCTATAAGAAGGATTTGCAGCGACACTACGGCACGGGAAAGCGTGCAATTGTTCGCCTGACTCGCGACTACCCTCAGATTCTAGAGACTTATCGGGCCAACAAGAGGCGACAGCCTCAGCCTCCTCTTGATCATCCCGATCTAAGCGAAGAGGCCGGAGAGGATGTGCCGGACTGGGAGGCGTTGCTTGCTGACGTCATCGCCGTTGAGCCTGGCAGGTCAAGTGCTGATGTGTACCACCGATGCGTAGAGCGCCTGCTGTCGGCTCTGTTTTACCCTTCGCTTACGAATCCGGATATCGAGTATCCAATTCACGACGGGCGCAAACGGATTGACATTGCATACACGAACGTCGCAGACCGAGGATTCTTTAATTTCATGGCGCAGCATTACCCGGCTGCCCATGTGTTTGTCGAGTGCAAGAACTACTCGGGTGATCCCGCTAACCCTGAACTTGATCAGCTTGGCGGGCGGTTTTCGCCGAGTCGAGGGAAGGTCGGCCTGCTGGTGTGTCGGAGGCTAGAGGATCGTCAGCTATTCCTTGACCGATGTCGCGACACGGCAAGAGATGACCGAGGGTTCATACTGCCCTTGGACGATGACGATCTGGGGGAATTGGTTAAGGCCCGCCGCGTGTATACGAGGGAGGGAGAGTTCGATCTCCTCAAGGCGCGCTACGAATTCTTGGTGTCCTGAGCGGCACGGATCGAGACGAGATCGCTGATAATGGCGAAGTCCTTGACGTTGTGGGTGATCAGTACTGCTTGGTTTGCGATCGCGGTTGCGGCGATGGCTAGGTCAGCGTTACGCCTCCGGCGCTTGCCGCCTCGGTTGGTCACAGCGGCCTGAAGGCGTCCCCATTCGCGGGCGACTCGATCGTCGAGTGGTAGGGGGTCTGGATAGCGGGCTTCAATCAGCCCCAGCCGTGCTAGCCGGCGTGCGCGGGCATCGTCGTCAGCTGCTACGAGGAGGCCGTAGTGAGGCAGGCTGGGTTTGACGGAGTCCTTGAATGCAGGACGTGTTGTCCTGGGAGAGGAGATCTCGTTGATGCCCCGTCCGAGGAAGTACCCGCCGGAGTTGCTGGATCGCGGTGCGCGGCTGGTGTTCGAGTCGGGCCGTCCGGTCGCGCATGTCGCGCGCGATCTGGGTGTGCCGTCTGAGACGTTGCGCAAGCATGTGCGGCGGTGTGGAGGCCGATGAGGGCCTGCGGCCCGACCTGCCAACCGCGGCCGAGCGCGAGGAGATCAAGCAGCTGCGCAAGGAGAACTACGAGCTGCGCCGCGCCAACGAGATCTTGAAGGCCGCGAGCGTGTTTTTCGCGACCGAGCTCGACCAAGACCGAACGAAGTGAGCGCGCTTTATCGACGAGCAGCGTGGCCGCTTTGGGGTCGAGCCGATCTGCAGGGTCCTGGGCGTGTCGGCGTCCGCCTACTACCACCGCGCCACCGGGCAGCGCTCCGAGCGGGCCTTGGAGGACGAGCGGCTGCTGGCCCGCATCGAGGAGCTCCACGCGGCCAACTACCACGCCTACGGCTACCGCCGCACCTGGAAGGCGCTGTTGCGGGCCGGTGAGCCGGTCGGCCGCGACCGTGTCCGTCGGCTGATGCGCACCCACGGGATCCAGGGCGCCAAGCGGCGCGGCAAACCCTGGCGCACCACCACCCCCGACCCGGCAGCGTCCCGGCCGCCCGACCGCGTGCAGCGCGACTTCAGCGCCGACCGGCCGGATGCGCTTTGGGTCGCCGATTTCACCTACCTGCGCTGCTGGGAAGGCGTGGTGTTCTTCAGCTTCGTCATCGACGCGTTCTCACGCCGGGTCGTGGGCTGGCAATTCGCCTCTCACATGCGCACGACCTGGTCCTCGACGCGCTACGGATGGCGCTCTCACGCCGCCGCACTGGCGCCGACGTCGAGCTGATTCACCACTCGGATGCCGGGTCGCAATATACGTCTCAGAGCTTCGGGCAGGTGCTCTACGACCACCGGGTGCTCGCCTCGATCGGCACCGTCGGCGACGCGCTACGACAACGCCATGGCCGAGAGCTTCGTCGACAGCTTCAAGACCGAGCTGATCGCCGACCGCGTCTGGCGCACCCGCACCCAACTCGAACTCGCGATCGTCGAATACATCGGCTGGTTCAACGACGCCCGGCTCCATCAGGCGCTCGGCGACATCCCACCAGCCGAGTTCGAGACGCTGAGCCAGCCCGGACTCATCCAGCAAGCACACCAATGAAAGACTGAAACCACCAAACCCGATCTCCGTCAAACCCAGCCCGGCTCATGCTCATTGAGATGCTCGGGTTGTGGCGGGCGCCGGGGGGTGTTGGGTCCGGGGCCGGTCTTAGCCTCGGCGCGGCGGGCTGACCCGACACTTGCTTGTCGCTCCCTGGTGGGGATTGACTGGTGGCCGGTCTTGTCGCCCGCCGCGTTCGAGGGTTGCCGGCGTGACCTGATAGGAGCGTGGCTAGACGTCCCAAATGAGTGCTGTCCGCCGGTTGCCGCTCTCCAGCCAACGAGAGGGGTTGATGCATGATCGTAATTGGGGTGGACGCGCATAAGGCGTCCCACACCGCCGTGGCCGTCGATCGCCAGACCGCCGAGCATCTGGGCGCCGAGACTGTGCCCGCCAGGCCATTGGGTCATCAGCGGCTGCTGGACTGGGCGCGGGAGCTTGACGGGCAGCGGGTGTGGGCGATCGAGGATTGCCGCAACCTCTCCAGTGGGCTGGAGCGGGTGTTGTTGGAGGCCGGCGAGCACGTGCTGCGGGTGCCGTCGAAGTTGATGGCCCGTGAGCGCAAGGCGGCCAGGACTCACAGCAAGTCGGACCCGATCGACGCGCTTGCGGTCGCGCGGGCGGCGATCCGCGAACCAGGCCTCCCCGAAGCCAGGCTGCCGGGTGTGGAGCGCGAGATTGGGATGCTGGTCGCTCACCGCGACGCGCTGGTCCGTGACGCGGCGAACCATCAGCGGCGGTTGCGCTGGCACCTGCACGAGCTCGACCCCGAACTCGACATCCCGGTCCGGGGGATGGCCCAGCCCGCCCAGCAGCAACGCCTCAAGCGCTGGCTGGCCCGACAGCCGCAGACCACCCAGGTCGTGATCTGCCGCGACCTGCTGCGCCGCGTCTGCGAGCTGACCCGACACGTCAAGCAACTCCAACACCAGCTCGACCAGCTCGTCCGCGACAACCACCCCGAGCTGCTTGGGATCCCCGGCTGCGGGCCGCTGTCGGCGGCGACCATCATCGCCGAGGTCGACGGGATCGCCCGCTTTAAGACAGACGCCCAGCTCGCGACCTATGCCGGCGTCGCGCCCCTCGATGCGTCATCGGGCAAACAACAGCGCCACCGCCTCAACCGGACCGGCAACCGCCAGCTCAACCGAGCGCTGCACATGATCGCCGTCACCCAGATCCGGGTCCATCCGCCCGCGGCCGCCTATTACGCCCGCAGAAAGGCAGACGGCAAGACCAACCGCGAAGCCCTACGCGCCCTCAAACGCCACCTCGCCCGCACCATCCACACCACCCTCAAAGCACAACCCTTGACATAGGAGAGACTGGAGTGCGAGCCGCCCGCCGGGCGCCCTTGCGGATGCTCGACCGAGCCGCATCGTGTGGCGCAGAGACGACGCTCGGTGGCGGTCAGTGGAGAGCGGCTAGTCGCGGTTGAGGATCTCGGGTGACCCGTTGGTGGGTCATGCCGGAGGCCTTGGCGATCTCGCGGTGGGTCATGCCGGCCTTCGCGGCCTTGACCACGGCCTTGTCGCGGCGGGCGCGGACTGCATCGAGCTCCTTGGAGGTCTTGGCGATTTGGTCGCGGAGCTGGTTGAGGTCGGCGCGGATCGCCTTATCGTCTGCCGGCATGCGGCAAGGGTCTAGCCGGCAAGGCGCTAGCCATGCGGCGGGCTAGTGGTCGTTGACGACCTGGGTGATGCGCTGGTGCGACGTGCCGCTCAGGCGCGCAATTTCCCGGCGCGTGAGGCCCGCTGAGACCGCCAGACGGATCAACTCGTCGCGTTCTGCCCGTAGCCGCTCGCGCTCGTTGTCAGCGGCTGAGAGCTGGTCGCGGACCTCGACCAAGCGATTGCGGATGGAGTTCTCGTCGGATTCCAAGGGATCGGCCTCGTTTCGGCAAGCGACTTGCCAAAGACGCGGCAAGGGGCTAGCCTAAGCGACCGACGCTGCTCAGGCATCCGTCCCTGCGGATCGATCTGGGCCCACTGACAACCAATTGGCCCCGGCGCTGCGTGAACAGCCCGGGGCCCGGCACGGAAAGGCAGGACCTTCCCATGCAGAACCAGCCTAATGCGGCTGCGATCGAGGACGACCAGATCGACTCCTCGGTTCTCTCGCTGCTGCTCGGCAGCGACGGACCCGACATCTGGTCGGTCCACGACATCGGACGCGAGATCGACAGCGACGTGGGCGCTCAGGACGGTGTCGCCCGCCTGCATGCCGCCGGCCTGCTCCATCGCTGGGGCGACTTCGTGATGGCGTCCCGCGCGGCGTGGCGCTCCTACGAACTGGAGCGGTAGCCGGCAGCGCCCCGGGCGCTTACTCGATCAAGCGAAGCTGCCCGTCCTCGTCCGTGGGGGCGGGCTTTTCGCTGTCTGCGCCCATCATCTGGTCGAAGGCGTCGCCGTAGGCCGAGCGGTCGCGGCGGGCGGCGACCTTGGCGTAGATCTCAAGCGTCACCTTCGCGTCTCGGTGGCCGACCTGGTGCTTGACGTAGGGCACACTGAAGCCGGCCTCAAACGCCAGCGTGATGTACGTGTGCCGCAGGACGTGGGCGCTCACGGCCAGCAAGCGGTTCTGACCCCGAGCCAGACGGCGCTCGCTTGCCAACTGCACTGCCGGTTGGAGCACCTGCTTGTTGACACTGCCGTCGTTGCGGCGCTGACCCTTGGCATCGGGGAAGGCCGGCTGCGTCGGCTCCAAGTCGGCACGCGAGGCGAAGTAGGCGGACACGCGCTTGACGAGGGCCTTGGTCATGTCCACGGCGCGGATGCCGGCCGGCGTCTTCGCGTCCGGGATGCGCAGCTTGGCGTGCGCTAGATCCACGTCCTCGACGTTTAGGTCGCACAGCTCCGACACGCGCGCCCCGGTCCAGGCGAGCGCTATGACGAAGACCTCGTCGGCGTCGGCGCGAGCGGCATCTGAGATGAAGCGGGTGGGCTTCTTGGCCTGCTCGTAGTGGTAGATCGCGGTCGACTCGGCGACTCCGGCGCACTTGCCGACTTCCTCCCAGCCCAGCCGCTCCTCATCGCGCAGACGGACGATCAGCTCGCGACGGGCGACCACGGCCGGGCTCTGGCGGCGCGCAGGACGCGGCGTAGCAACGGCGGCGATCAGGTCGTTCAGCTCATCGACCTCAAGCGCGAAACGTCGGGCGCTTGTTCTCCTTGAGCCGGACGCCGGCGGCTGGGTTGCGCGCTGCGTCGCCCCAGCCCTGCTTGGCAGCCCAGCCGAGCATCGAGTGCAGCACGCGCAGCGTGCTGTTGATCGCCTGGTTGGACAGCTCACGCATCGCGCCGCCGCGCGGGCCGGTCAGGTAAAGGCCGCGCTCGCGCAAGGACCGGATCTCGTCGCAGCGCTCGACCTGATGCGTGATGTAGCCGGCCACCATGCGGTCATCGATCCGGCTCGGTCGCGTCGTGCCGAAGTACGGAACCAGATGAACGTCGAGCGCCCAGCCGAGTGCGGCGATCGAGCTGTCCGCCAGGCCGTGGGCGCGCTTGGTGGCGACGAACTCGTCGGCGGCTTCGGCGAAGGGCGGCTCGGTATGGCGCCGCCGAGTGTCAAGTCCACGGCGACCAGGCCGCGACGGCGGCTCCCAGATGCCCACCTCGATGTCCTTGACCAGCTCGCGCAGCGCGCGCCGGGCCATCAGCCGCGTTGTGCCGTCGCGCTCGTCGCCGAGGATGACTGTCTCGCGGTTGCCGTACGCCATTACGCGGGCGGTGTAGAGCACGGTGCCGTCCGCTCGCCGTCGCTCGCGCAGGTTGCCGGTGCGGGGTCGACTCACGCCATCTCCTCAAAGAGGTAGACGCGGTCGGCCCAGATCTTTGGCCTCGAGTCGCAGGACCGGCAGCGGTTCTGGGCCGAAACGGCATTCGGACCAGTGGCAGAACCAGCGTGAGCCGCTAGGGGAGACGCAACAGAGTCACGCGCAAAGCCTCTCCCCGAGCGGCACAGCGGCGATGGAGCCAGCCGGGCTCGAACCGGCGACCTCCTGCTTGCAAAGCAGGCGCTCTCCCAACTGAGCTATAGCCCCGCGGGTGGAGATGGTAGGGCAGGAGAGGCTGAGAATCAGCGTAGCTTGAGGCTGGCGAAGGCGCGGTCGAGCAGTTTGGGCGCTTGGGTCTCGGGGTTGGGCGAGTGCAGCAGGACCACCGCGAGGGTCCGGCCGGAGCGGCGGACCACGCCGACGTAACAGCGGCCAGCGGCGTCGGTGTAGCCGGTCTTCAACCCGATCGCGCCGCGGTAGCCGCTGCGAATCAGGGGATTGTGGCCGTTCAGATACAGCCGGCGGCCCTTGATCGGGAATCGCAACGACACCTGCTGGCGGCGCACGATGCGGGCGATGCGCCGACGCTTCATCGCGATGCGCGTCAATACCGCGAGGTCGCGGGGGCAGGAGCGGTCGCCGCCGCTCAGGCCGTGCGAGTCGGAGAAGTGGGTGCAGCGCAGGCCCCACGCGCGAGCGTGCTGGTTCATCAGCCGCACGAACCGTCGCTCGCTGCCGGACACGTGCACGGCGAGTGCGATCGCCGCGTCGTTGCCGGACACGATCAGCATGCCGTTCATGAGCGTCTCCAGCCGCACCCGGCGGCCGCGAGGCAGCACGCCCACGCCCGAGCCGCTGTAGCTCAGCGCGGCCTTGGTGATGCGCACCGGGTCGCGGGGGCGCGTGCGCTCGGTGACCACGAGCGCGGTCATGATCTTCGTCAGGCTGGCGATCGGCAGTCGCTTCAGCGGCCGGCGACGCCACAGCACCTCGCCGGTGTCGACGTCGAACACCAGCGCTGCGCGCGGCGGCTTGCGCAGGCGCAGCTGGAAGGCGTCGGGACCCGCGAGCGGGATCCCCGGCGTGGGCTCGGCGGAGATCAGGGGAGACGGCGCGTGAGGAGCATGCGGCGCCCGCGAATCGGTGGCGGAGGAGTCAGCAGGAGCCGATTCGAGCGAGACGCCCGACCCCCCGCCGCTCTCCGCGCCGGAGCCGCCCGCGGCCGGCTTGCCTTCGTCACTCGAGTGAGCGGCGGACTCGGAAGCCGCGGGCGAGTCGTCTCGGTCGAGCGCCAGGTAGGCGCCCCCGCCGCCGAGCGCCAGGAGCAGCACTAGAGCCGCGAGCCCCACAAGCCCACGGCCGCGCCGCCGACGCCGCACGGCCCGCCGCCGCCGGGTGCCGCCCTGGAGGACCGCTCGCTCGGCCCGGCGCACGCCGGGCGGGCGGTCGTCCGGCACCGGGGGCGGGCCGAGCTCATTCATCGGGATGCTGCGCCCTGATCGCTCCCACCACACCGAAGCCAAGCAGCACGAGGATCCCCAGCGAGATCACCGCCAGCCCGGTCACTCCGTTGTCCACCAGATCGCGCACCGTCGCCGCGGCGAGCAGCGCGATCAGCGCCAGGCTCGCCAGCTGGATCAGCGTGCGGGTCATCAGTACACGGGTATGCGACGCTGCGTCTCGTAGTCCTCGCGCGCGTTGTTGGCGAACAGCTTGATCGCGATCAGCCCGAAGACGAAGCCGCCGATGTGGGCGAAGTACGCCACGCCGCCGCCCTCGCCGCCGACGGGCTGCGCCAGGTCCGCCGCCCCGAAGGCGATCTGCATCAGGATCCACAGCCCGAGCACCAGCAGCGCCGGGAGCTCCACGAGCGTGATGAAGAAGACCAGCAGCACCAGCGTGACCACGCGCGCCCGCGGGTACAGCAGCGCGTAGCCGCCGAGCACGCCTGCGATCGCGCCGCTGGCGCCGACGGTCGGCACCGTCGACGACGGGTCCACCAGCACCTGCGCCCCCAGTGCGACCATGCCGCTGAGCAGGTAGAAGGCCAGGAAGCGCGGCCGGCCCATCGAGTCCTCGACGTTGTTCCCGAAGATCCAGAGGAACAGCATGTTGCCCGCCGAGGTGCAGCAGGCTGCCGTGCAGGAACATCGAGCTGAAGATCGTCACCCACCAGCTCGCCCCGCCCGGCGTCACCTCCTTGCCCGGATGGGTGATCTCGTAGGGGATCGCGCCGAGGTCGCTCACGCGCTCGTTGCCCGTCGCGCCCAGCGACCAGCCGCCGTGCTCGACGAGGAAGTACATGAGCACGCAGGCGACGATGAGCGCGACCGTCAGCACCGGGAAGCGGCGCGTGGGGATGTCGTCCTTGATCGGGAACACCGCCCGCCATGATGGCGGACGCGCCCGCCGCTATTGGCCGGCCGCTGCCTGCTGCAGGGTCTGCTCGGCGTGGTAGCTCGAGCGCACGAGCGGCCCGGCCGCGACCGAGTCGAAGCCGAGCGCGTACGCCGCTCGCTCCAGCTCGGCGAACTCGTCGGGATGCCAGTAGCGCGCCACCGGCAGGTGGTCGCGCGTGGGGCGCAGGTACTGCCCCACCGTCAGCACCTGCACGTCGTGCTCGCGCAGCACGCCGAAGGTCTCGACCATCTCCTCGAACGTCTCGCCCAGGCCGACCATCAGGCCGGACTTGGTCACGACCTCGCTCCCGCCCAGCTGCTTGGCGTTGGCCAGCACGCGGCAGGAGCGCGGGAACTTCGAGCCCCGCCGCGCCAGCGGGTAGAGCCGCGGCACGGTCTCGACGTTGTGGTTGAACACGTCGGGCCGCTCGGCGATCACGCGTGCCAGCGGCATCTCCTCGCCGCGGAAGTCGGGCGTCAGCACCTCGACCTTGCAGCCGGGCGCCAGCCGCCTGATCGAGCGGATCACGCCGACGAACGCCGACGCGCCGAGGTCGGGCAGATCGTCCCGGTCGACGCTCGTGACGACCGCGTGGCGCAGCCCCATCCGCTTCACCGACTGCGCGACGCGCAGCGGCTCGAGCGGGTCGTTATGCGTCGGCTTGCCGCTCTTGACGTGGCAGAAGCCGCAGCGGCGCGTGCAGGTGTCGCCGAGGATCATGAAGGTGGCGGTGCCGCGCTCCCAGCACTCGCCGATGTTCGGGCAGGCCGCCTCGGCGCAGACGGTGTGCAGCCCCTGGCCCTCGATCAGGCCGCGCAGCTGGCGGTACTTCGGCCCGCCCGGCGCGGGCCGCTTGAACCAGGCGGGCTTGCGGTCGCGGAAGGGCCGCACCTCGTCGCCCATCAGCTCGAGCACGCGGGCGCCGCCGGGGTTCGATCGCGAGCGGGTGCTCACGCCGGCAACCCTACCCGCCGGTCGGCGGCATGCCGCAGGCGCTCGACGCTGACCAATCGCTGGCGGCGATCGAACGCCTCGGCCAGCCGGTACGCCAGCCGCTTGCGAAAGCATGGCAGGCTGCGCGCGGCGCCCGTCTCGAGCGCGACCGACGTCACGCGCGTCCGGTCCATCCCGCAGGGCACGATCCACTCGAACGGCTGCAGGTCGTTGTCGACGTTCACCGCCAGCCCGTGCATCGTCACGTGCCGCGACACGTGCACGCCGATCGCGCCGATCTTCGCGTCCCCGCACCAGACGCCGGTGAACGGCGTGTCGCGCGCCTCGGCGACCACGCCCTGGTCGGCGAGCGCGGCCACGATCGCCGCCTCCAGCGTGCGGACGAATTCGCGCACGCCGTCGATGCGCACGATCGGGTAGGCCACCAGCTGGCCGGGCCCGTGGTAGGTCACCCGGCCGCCGCGATCGGCGTCGCAGACCTCGACGCCGTGCGCCGCGTACCAGTCCTCGCCGAGCGGCAGGTCGCCCGGCTCGCTGCGCCGCCCGCGCGTGTAGACGGGCGGGTGCTCGAGCACGAGCAGCGCGTCCGGGATCGCGTCCGCCTGGCGCAGGTCGCGCAGCTCCTGCTGCAGCGCGAGCGCCCGCGCGTAGGGCACCTGCCCCATCTGTGCCACCCACAGCTCGTCCACCGCTCTGAGGCTACTCCCCGCCGAACCGGGCATCGGAGCGGGCTAGTCTCCGACAGGGTGAACGCCCACCAGCACCGGTTCTGGCCGGCCCGCCTGCGCTGGCGGCTGCGCGGAGCGACGATGTGGCCCGCGTTCGCGCTGATCACGCTGCTCGACGGCTGGCTGCTGCACGAGCTGCCCCCGATCGGCACCGGGGTCGACCTGATCCCGGGGCTGCTGCTGGCGACCTTCGGCAACATCTTCCTGGTGGGCGTGCTGGCGCCGTGGCTCGCGCGGCGCACGCTCGCGCGCAGACCGCCCGCGACCGACGACGCCCCGCCGCGCGCGCGGCTGGAGCTGCTCGTCGACCGCATCGGCACGGGCCTGCTGCTGGCGAGCGTGGCCGGGGTGATCGCCGCCGGCCTGGCCGCCGAGCCGACGGTGGTCTCGGAGACCGAGGCCAGTCAGGAGAACGCCGAGGCCGTGCGCCAGTTCGTGCTCCACACCGGCGACGAGGAGCTGGTGCGCAACCTCGAGACGGCGAACACGATCCGTCTCAAGCAGGGCTACTTCCGCACCTGCATCGCCCACGACGATCGCCGCCACTACACCTGCCTGTTCGTGGACACCAACCGCACGCCGACGAAGCTGGTGCTCGATCGCAGCGAGGAGCCGAACTCGGTCTACCGGGTCCCGTAGAGCCGCACCAGGCGCCCACCGCGCCGGACCTCGAACAGCTCCACCTCGTTGGCGCCCTCCCGCAGCGACTCCTCCGGCACCACCAGCGAGTACGACTCGCGCGGACGGCTCTCGAGCCGGAAGCTGCGCCCGACGACCGCGATGCGCCCGTTGATCGCCAGCGCGAGATCGCGCAGTCGCCCCGGCCGGCCGCCGACGATGCGGCCGGTCACGCGCGTCGGCAGCAGCTCGGCCCGCGGGTCCACGTCGCGCAGCAGCTCGGCGTTGGCGAGGCCCGCGTACGTGCCGCGGCGGCCGCTCGCCCGCGGCTGCGCGGCGACGCGCGTGCCGAGCAGCTCCTTGTGCGAGCCGATGCGGTAGACGGACGCCCACGGCGAGCCGTAGAGCAGCTCGCTCTGGGCGCCGGTGCCGAACAGCCGCGCCCAGCGTCTGCGCGCGGCCGCGCGGCGGCGCTGCAGCTCGCGCCCTCCGATCGTCACGACCGCGCTGAAGTCCCGCTTGGGGATCCGCACCGTGCGCCGGGCGCGCGTGGCCGGCGCGAAGGCGGAGACCCCGTCGTGACGCCAGTCGAGGCGGGCACCGAGGACGTCAGCGAGCGTCGGCACGAGGTCCATGTTGCGCACGAAGGCCGGGTCGACGCGGCCCTCGGTCTGGCCGGGGCGCTTGAGGAAGAACGGCACCGGGCCGATCTCGTGCACGTTGCGGTCGTCGACCAGCCGCCGGTCCTTGGCGCCGACGTCGAACGCGTAGCCGTGGTCGGCCACCACCGCCAGCAGCGAGCGCTCCAGCAGCCCGGTGCGGCGCAGGCGGTCGAGCAGCAGGCCGATCTGACGGTCGACGAAGCCGACCTGCAGCAGGTGGCGCTGGTGGTTGTGCAGCGAGAGCTGGGGATCGTCGAAGCCCTCGGGCCTGTTGATGCCGGGGATCGGGTCGTTGCCGGGCGGCCGGCTGCGGTGCCCGGACGGCAGGTAGATCCACGGCTCGTGCGGCAGTAGCGCGTGCTGCAGGTACAGCGTCGGCCGCGGGCGCTCGCGGATCGTGGCCAGCCAGCGGTGCAGCCGCGCCGGGCGTCCCCCGCCCGCCAGCCGCGCGAGCACGCCGGGCCGGCGCGTGCGCGCGCCGTCGCAGACGCTGCGCGGGCAGATCGCGGTGGCGGCCTCCGCGTCGACGACCTCGTAGCCGCGCTTGCCGAACAGCGTGTAGATGCTGCGGTGATGGCTGCGGATGTCCGGCGCGGTGCCACGCTGGGGCAGGCGGGCGTCGAGGATCGACGGCACCGCCTTGAAGGTCGAGTCGTAGACGGTGTAGGCGTTCGGGAACCAGGTCGAGGTCCGCGCGAGCGCGGCGAAGCCGGGGAAGCGCGCGGCGTCGATCGAGCCGTCGGGGCGCAGCAGGTCGTCGAGCGGGAACTCGTCGAGGATCAGCACGATCGTCGGCGGGTGACCAGCGCGGGCGGGCTTGCCCTCGGCGTCGTTGCCCGCGCAGCCGGCCGCGGGGACGGCGAGCG
Source organism: uncultured Thermoleophilaceae bacterium (assembly GCA_963734165.1). GTDB lineage: Bacteria > Actinomycetota > Thermoleophilia > Solirubrobacterales > Thermoleophilaceae > JACVRW01. The sequence continues at coordinate 448,423 of CAVTFZ010000002.1, forward strand.
CCAGGAGCAGCAGGGGGAGGGCGAAGCGAGGCCGCACGCGGGCGAAATGTAGACGGCCCTACACGCGCGCGAGCAGGCGTAGGCGGTTCCCGCCCAGCACCTCGTACAGCTCCACCACGTTGCGTCCGTCCGGCAGCGCGTCCTCGGGCACGTTGAGCGCGAAGTGCTCGACCCGGTCCCCGTGGAGGTGGAAGCTGCGCCCGACGGCCTCGATGCGCCCGTTGACCGCCACCGCGAGGTCGCGCTGTTCGCCTCGGCGGCCACCCGACAGATCTCCAGCGACCTGCGTCGGCACGATGCCGCTCGCCCGGCGCACCGCGCCGTAGCGGGCCGCGTCCGCCACCTGCGCCCGCACGGCGCTCGGCGCCGCGACCGGCTCGTCGCCCGGGGCGTGGCCGATCAGCTCGCGATGCGGCCCGATGCCGGTGAACAGGCTCTGCGAGCCGCTGCCGAACTGGCGCAGGCGGCGACGGACGACGGCCCGGCGGCGCGTCTGCCAGCGTCGCGCGGAGATCGCGATCGTCTTGGTGAAGGCGCGGTTGGGCAGGCTGATCGTGCGCCGCCGCTTGATCGCGGCACTGCTCGCCGGGCGGCCGTCGGCGCGGTAGGGCAGGCGCAGGCCGAGCGCGTGCGCGAGCGTCGGCGTCACGTCGAGCGTGCTGACGAGCGCGTCGCTGATTCGCCCTTGCCGCTGGCCCGGCGCCTTGACGATCAGCGGCACCGGCGTGATCTCCGCGACGTTCGACGCGTCGACGCTACGGCGCGTGGGCACGCCGACGTGCCAGTCGAGGCCGTGGTCGGCGGTGATCGCGATCAGCGTCTTGTCGAACATGCCCTGCTGCTTCAGGCGCGCGAACAGCCGGCCGAGCAGGCGGTCGGTGAAGCCGACCTGGAGCAGGAAGCGCTGCTCGTTGTGGCGGCTGACGAACTCGTCGTAGAAGCCGGGCACCGTGTCCATGCCGCGCAGCGGGTCCGCGCCGCCCGCCCGCGTGCGGTGGCCGGACGGGAGGTACAGGTACGGCTTGTGCGGCAGCAGCGCGTGCTTGAACCAGAACGTCGGGCGGCCGGGGCGGATGCTGCGGACGAAGCGCTCGAAGCGCTCGGGCCGCCCGCCGAGCAGGCGCGGGACGATCGCCGGCGGCGTGGCGCTCGCGCCCGGGCACCAGCGCGGCGCGCACATCGCGGTTGCCTCCTCGGAGGTGACGATGCGGTACCCGCGCCGCCCGAACAGCTCGAAGATCGAGTGCGGGTGGTCGCGGTAGGTCTGGCGCGTGCCCGGCCGCGGGCTCATGCCGTCGAGGATCAGCGGCACCGCCTTGGTCGTCGAGTCGTACTTCGACCAGGCATTGCGGTACCAGGTGCCGTTGGCGGCCAGCGCGGCGATGTTGGGATAGCGGACCGGGTCGATCCGGCCCTGCGCGTCGCGCAGGGCGTCGCCCGGGAACTCGTCCAGCACGATCAGCACGACGTACGGCTTGCGCGGCACCTTCGCCGGCGTGCCCTGGGGATCGACCAGCGGCTTGGCGGTCGCGGTCTCCGGGTGCACGCCTCCCGAGCCGCCGCCGGAAGCGAGCAGGGCGACCGCCACCACGGTGGCCCCGAGCACGAGCAGCGGGAGGCTGACGCGACGAGCGAGTCGGCTGCGCACGACGGGCACTGTAGGGCTTGCCCAGGCGCTGTTGTTAACAACTAGCACTCATTGGTCGCATGTGGTTTAGTTTTGTGGCGCGCTTGTGCACAAGCGCATTCCCTATGGGTCGACTCGGAGTCTCCATCGCGACGGGCATCCTGGCGGTCGCTGCGCTCGCGCTCGCGATCGTCGCGTTGGCGGTCGCCGACGACAAGAAGTCGACGCAAGCGCAGAGGGGCAAGTGCTCCACCGCGCTTCGCGCTGATCGGACTGACACTGCGAAGAAGTACAAGAAGCAGCACAGCAAGGGCGGCTCTGATGCGTCGCCGAAGACGAGGAGCAAGGGCAGGGCGGCTCGCGCTCGCCGCACCGCCGCGGGCCGCAGGGCGCGGCAGGCGAGCGAGCGCGGCGCGGCTGTGCCCCAGCCTGTGGACGTGCAGGGCAGAGCCACCGAGGGCCTGGCGCAGCTGACCTATCCCTTCGCTCGGGATCGAGAGCCGATGCTGCGCCACCAGACCTTCCGGCTGCCGGAGGGGTTGCCGGCTTCCCTGGTCCGGGTCGTTGCGATCAACGACGTGCAGACCGGTGCGGGCAAGACGTTCCCGATCAGCCAGGTCAGCGGCCAGGTCGTCGACGTCGGGCAGGGACGGCTGGTCACGGTCGCGGTCTGCCTCGAACCAGACGGAGTCGGTCCCGGGACCTACAGTGGTGGCGTGCTGGTCGGCCGCGGCGAGCGGGTTGCGCCGGTAACCGTCTCGGCGACGCTGCAGGACACGCGTTGGGGCTTCGTGGTGCTCGCTGCGCTGATTGGCGGGATCGCGGGACTGGGCTTCAAGCTCTTCGCCGACAAGCGAGCGGAGTGGCTACCGGATGCTCTGCTAAAGAACGTGTGGAGTCCGCGCTTCGCGGTCGCCCTCGGGGCGATGTTCGTGACCGGCCTCTATTCGTACCTGACCATCTATGCCGACGACTCGACCTTCGATGCCAACCTGGCGAACCTATGGCGGGTGACCGCTGAGACGTTCGCGGGCACGGTCGCGGCCAAGGCGATCACCGATCTGGCGGGTCGCCCTAGCCCGTCGCGAGGAGAGGTGAACGCAGATGCTGCGCCAGCCCTTGACCCCCACAACGCATGACCGCGTCGTGGTTCCATTCGAAGATCGGCCGGGCGATCGGCGCGACGAGGTTCATCCAGGCCTTCGTGGTACGCACGTCCCATTCGTACACGACGGCCGTTACGCCCCCTTCCTCGTAGAGTCGCCAGCAGCCACGGCCGTCGAGGTCGCCGCTCGCGTGACCCTCCATCCGCAGTGGCGCCTCCACGCGCTCGACCTCGAACTCGAACTCGACCGAGTACGGCACGCGGCTGCGCCACTCCACCAGGTGCCGTCCCCCGACGCCGTCCGAGCGCGGCTCGCCGCGCTGCTCGACGCGCACCACTCCCCGCCACCACGCCGGCCAGCCGGCGGTGTCCCGGAGCACCTCCCACACCCGCTCGCGCGGCGCCTCGAGCAGCCAGGTGGTGAGGAACGAGTACGACGCCACGCGGTCAGCCTACGCGGCGGCAACCCCCCTATGAGATCGTGATGCCGTCTCCCGTGGCGTCGGTGGTGCCTGAGAGCGAGAGCGTCAGCGTCGCGATGCCGGCGGCACCGGTCACCATCGTGATCATGCCGCCCGCCGCGTAGGGCACCGGGCAGGACATCGAGACTGTCACCGTCATGCCGGGTCTGACGGCGGCGCTGGCGCCGCCGCCCGAGACGCATGAGGTCGCTCTGAGCAGGATTCTCCCGGCCATCCCGCACTGGATGGCGATGTCGGTCGGGATTGTCACGTCGAGCGCGAACGGCGATCTTGAGCTGACCAGCCCCAGTGTCCAGACCTGGCCCAGAGGCTGGAAGGTGCCCGGCACGCAGTTGGCGGTCGACGAGCATCTGCCGACCGCGATCGATCTCGTTGACATCGAGTCTGTCCCGTCGCTCACGTCGACTGAGAGCGCCAGGTCGCAGGACTCGGAGACGACGCCGGCCATGGTTCTGATGGTCATCGTCTGTCTGCCTCTGAGTGTCAGCACGCAGGCGGCGCCTGTGACGCATGTCGGCGATGCGGCTGCCGGAACGGCCTGAACTGCCAGCAGCCCGACGAGGGCGATCAGCGTTGCGACGGTGGCGCGGCGAAGCACCGCATCACCGTAACAGAGCGCACAAAGTTATTCGAGCAAAGCCTCAGTCCAGCGACGCCATCACGTGCTTGACGTGCGTGTAGTCCTCGAGCGCGTACATCGACAGGTCCTTGCCATAGCCGGACTGCTTGTAGCCGCCGTGCGGCATCTCGGAGGCCAGCGGGATGTGATCGTTGATCCAGACGCAGCCGAAGCGCAGCGCTCGCGAGACGCGCAGCGCGCGGCCCACGTCGCGCGTCCAGACCGACGAGGCGAGGCCGTACTTGGTCCCGTTGGCCCAGGCGATCGCCTCCTCCTCGGAGGAGAACGGCTGCACCGTGATCACCGGCCCGAAGATCTCCTGCTGGATCATCTCGTCGTCCTGCTGCAGCCCCGCCACGACGGTCGGCTCGAGGAAGTACCCGGGCAGGTCTGGCTCCTTGCCGCCGGTGACGATCTCGGCGTGCGACGGACGGCGCTCGAGGAAGCCCTCCACCCGCTCGCGCTGGCGCGCGGAGTTGACCGGGCCGAGCGTCGTGTCGGCCGCGAACGTGTCGCCGACCACCAGTCCCTGGGCCTGGGCCGACAACCCGTCCACCACGTCGTCGTAGACGCCCTTCAGTGCCAGCACGCGCGTCGCCGCCGTGCAGTCCTGGCCGGCGTTGTAGTAGCCGGTGCCGGCGATCGTCTCGAGCACACTGTCGAGGTCGACGTCGTCGAAGACCACCACCGGCGCCTTGCCGCCGAGCTCGAGGTGGACGTGCTTGAGCGTGTCGGCCGCCTCGCGCGCGATCCACTTGCCGGTGTCCGGCGAGCCGGTCAGGGAGACCATGTCGACGTCCGGATGGGTGACCAGCGCGGCGCCGGCCGGGCGGCCGTTGCCGGTGATCACGTTGAGCACGCCCTTGGGCAGCAGATCGGCCGCCAGCTCGGCCAGCTTGACGGTCGTGATCGGGGTCGTCTCGGCCGGCTTCAGGACGATCGTGTTGCCGGTCGCCAGCGCCGGGCCGATCTTCCAGATCGCCATCATCATCGGGTAGTTCCAGGGGGTGACCTGCCCGACGACGCCGATCGGCTCGCGGCGGATCATCGAGGTGTAGCCCTCGAGGTACTCCCCGGCGGCCTTGCCCTCCATGGTGCGCGCGGCGCCGGCGAAGAAGCGCAGGTTGTCGGCCATCACCGGCACCTCGTCCTCGATCACGGCACTGCGCGGCTTGCCCGCGTCGGCGGCCTCGAGGTCGGCCAGCTCCTCGGCGTGCTCCTCGATGCGGTCGGCGAGCCGCAGCAGCGCCAGCGAGCGCTCGGCGGGCGTGGTGAAGCCCCAGCTCTCGAAGGCGGCGCGCGCCGCGGCGACCGCGCGGTTGACGTCCTCCTCGGTCGAGAGCGGCATCTGGGCGATCTCCTCGCCGTTGGCCGGGTTGAGGACGGGATCCGTGGCGCCCTCGGCGGCGTCGACGAACTCGCCGTCGATGAAGTTCTGGAGCTTGGTGCGGGTGGCGGTTGCCATGGAGGCGTTCCTTTCTGCGGGACTCAGGCGGCCTGGGGCGCGCCGAGGACGTCGTCGACTGGGGTGAACTCGGTGCCGGTGGCCTCCGCCACGGCGGGGTGGGTGACCTTGCCGGCGGCCACGTTGACGCCGGGGCGCAGGCCGGGATCGCGCGCGACCGCCTCCTTGACGCCGTTGTCGGCCAGCGCCAGGACGTACGGCAGGGTGGCGTTGGTGAGCGCGAACGTGGACGTGACCGGCACCGCGCCCGGCATGTTCGCGACGCAGTAGTGGGTCACGCCCTCGACCTCGTAGACGGGATCGCTGTGGGTGGTCGGCTTCGAGGTCTCGAAGCAGCCGCCCTGGTCGATCGAGACGTCGACGAGCACGGCGCGGTGCTTCATCAGCTGCAGCTGCTCGCGCTTGATCACGTAGGGCGCCCGCGCCCCGTGCACGAGCACCGCGCCGATCACCAGATCCGCCTGCGGCAGCATCTCCTCGATCGCCAGCGTCGAGGAGTAGACCGTCGAGGCACGGCCGCCGAAGGCGGTGTCGAGCTCGCGCAGGCGGTCGATGTTGCGATCGAAGACGAACACGTCCGCCTCCATGCCGATCGCGATGAAGGCGGCGTTCATGCCGACCACGCCGCCTCCGATCACCATCACGGTCGCGGCCGCCACGCCCGGGACGCCGCCGAGCAGCACGCCGCGCCCGCCGAGCGGCTTCTCGAGGAAGAAGGCCCCGGCCTGGGTGGCGATCTTGCCGGCGACCTCGCTCATCGGCGCCAGCAGCGGCAGCCGGCCGTGCTCGTCCTCGACGGTCTCATAGGCGACGCAGGTGGCGCCGGTCTCCATCAGACCGCGCGTGAGCTCCGGGGCGGGCGCCAGGTGCAGATAGGTGAACAGCGTGTGGTGGGGGCGCAGCAGCTCGACCTCGCTCGGCTGCGGCTCCTTGACGCCGAGGATCAGCTCGGCCTGGTCGAAGACCGCCGGCGCGTCGGGCACGATGCGCGCGCCCTGGGCCTCGTACTCGGCATCGTCGATCGTGCTGCCCTCGCCGGCGCCGGCCTGCACGAGCACCTCGTGGCCGCGGTCGGTCAGCTCGCGCGCCCCGGCCGGCGTCAGCGAGACGCGGTACTCGTCGGTCTTGATCTCCGTCGGCACTCCGACCTTCATCCGGTGTCCCTCCCTCGTCGCCCGCTCACGTCACCAGCTCCCGCGCCCGCAGCGCCAGCCAGAACTCGATCCGGTCACGGGCCTTCGAGAGGTCGCGGCCGGTCAGGTCCTCGACGCGGCGGATGCGGTAGCGCAGCGTGTGTCGGTGGCAGTACAGCTCGCGCGCGGCCTTCTCCCACTGCCCGTTCTGCTCGATGAACGCGGCCAGCGAGCGGATCAGCTCGTCGCCGTACTCGCCCGAGGCGTCCTCCAGCGGGCCGAGCACGCTGTCGCAGTAGAGCCGCAGCGCCTCGTCGTCCTGCAGCGACAGCAGCAGCTGGAAGGCGCCGAGATCGCGGTAGGAGGCGACCTTCGGCGACGAGCCGTTGGCGAGCGCGACGGCCTCGAGCGCGCAGCGCGCCTCATGGAAGCTGCGCCGCAGCGAGCCCACCGGCGCGGGCCGCGAGGCGGCGGCGTGCAGCTCCGCGTGGTCGTGGGCGAGCGCCTCGTAGGCACGCTCGGCGAGCGCGAGCGGGTCGGCCTCCTCGCTGGCGTCGACCACCGCGCACAGCAGCTTCTCGCGCGAGGCGACCAGGGCGCCCACGCCGGAGTCGGAGAAGAAGCGGTCGAGCTCGCCCTCGGCCGTGCACGGCGTCGCCGCCGTCCCCGGCGGAGAACACCATCACGGCGGCCTGCGCGCCGACCCCGAACGGCCGCATGCGCACGGCCAGCTCGTCCTCGGAGAGCCGGCCCATGAGCGCCTCGGCGAGCACGTCGCCCGCCAGCCGGCGCTCGGTGTCGCGCATCGCGCGCTGGCGCATCAGCTCGAGTGCGACCACGGTCACGGCCTGCTGCAGGATCAGCCGCTCGAAGTCCCCGAGCCCGCCGGCGTCGCGCGCGGCGACCAGCCAGGCGCGCGGCCCGCCGCGTCCGCGGATCGACACCGGCAGCACGAGCGAGCGGCCGGCGATCTCGGGGTGGTCGGGCGCGAACTCGGCGCTCTCGGCAGTGCCGTCGCCACCCGCCGCGATCTCCGCGCTGCGCCGTGTGACCTCCGTCCGCACCTGCTGGACCGCCGCCTCCGGCAGCTGGCGGCGGAACAGCTTCGCGGCGAGCGTCTCCCCGCGCGCCCCCAACACCGTCACCGCCCCGCCGATCGCCGCCGCCAGCGCGCGCACGACCTCGTCCAGCCCGCGCTCCTCGAGCACCAGCCTCTCCAGCCGCTTGTGGATCGCGATGCCGCGCTGCAGCACCTCGTACTGCTCGTTGACCAGGCGCGTGAATGCCTTCTCGGTCAGCGCGATGAACGGCAGTTCGTAGGGCACCTCGAAGACCGGGAAGCCGTGCGCGAGCGCCTCGTCGACCAGCGGCTGCGGCAGCGTCTCGTGGTCGAAGCCGGTGCCGAAGCCCAGGCCGGCCAGGTGGTGGCCGGCAAGCAGGCGCACGAACTCGCGCTGGCGGGCCTCGGTGTCGAGCTGGATGCCGGTCGTCAGCAGCAGCTCGCCGCCCGACAGCCAGGGCGTCGGGTCCGGCAGCTCCGAGATGTGCACCCAGCGCACCGGCGCGTCTGCGGCGTCGGCGCCGGCGGCCAGCTCCAGGCCCATCTCCGCGACGAGGCCGCGGACGCTGAGCACGATTCCGCTCCTCTCCTTTACCGCCTAGTGGCGGACCGTCCGCTCCCAGGCCTCGGTCAGCACCCCGCGCAGGATGCCCTCCATCTCCTCGAACTGCTCGCTGTCGGCGACCAGCGGCGGCGAGAGCTGGATCACGGGGTCGCCGCGATCGTCGGCGCGGCAGATCAGCCCGCGCCGGTAGAGCTCGCCGGACATGAAGCCGCGCAGCAGCTCCTCGGACTCTGCGTCGTCGAAGCTCTCCTTGGTCTCCTTGTCCTTGACCAGCTCGATCGCACGGAAGAAGCCCGCGCCGCGCACGTCGCCGACGATCGGCAGGTCGGCGTGCAGGCGCTCCAGCATCGCTCTGAACTCGCCCTCCTTGGCGCGCACGTGCCCGCAGAGGTCCTCGCGCTCGAAGACGTCGAGGTTGGCCAGCGCGACCGCCGCGGAGACCGGATGGCCGCCGAAGGTGATGCCGTGGTTGAACATGCTGGTGTCGGTGGCCATGAACGGCTCGGCGACCTTGTCCGAGGCGATCACGGCGCCCATCGGGGCGTAGGCGGAGGTGATGCCCTTGGCGGTGGTGACGATGTCCGGCTGGTAGCCGTAGCGCTCGCAGCCGAAGTAGTGGCCGAGGCGGCCCCAGGCGCAGATCACCTCGTCGGAGATCAGCAGGATGCCGTGCTCGTCGCAGATCTCGCGCACGCGCTGCCAGTAGCCGTCCTGGGGTACGAAGCAGCCGCCGGAGTTCTGCACCGGCTCGGCGATCACCGCGGCGACGGTCTCCGGCCCCTCGAACTCGATCCGGTGCAGCAGCTGCTCGGCTGCCCAGAGCGGGTCGCGCTCCTCGGGCCAGCGGTAGGAGTTGGTGTTCGGGACGTGGCAGGCGCCCGGCACGAGCGGCTCGAACTGCGTCCGCAGCGACGTGATCCCGGTCACCGAGAGCGCGCCGATGGTGGTCCCGTGGTAGGCGGTCTCGCGCGCGACGATCTTCGTGCGCTGCGCCTCGCCGTTCAGCTTGTGGTAGGCGCGGACGAGCTTCCAGGCCGACTCGACGGCCTCGGAGCCGCCCGAGGTGAAGAAGACGCGGTTGAGGTCGCCCGGCGCCAACGCGGCGATGCGGTCGGCCAGCTCGATCGCGGGCGGATGGGCGTAGCTCCAGTTGGTGTAGAAGCCGAGCTCGTCGATCTGGCGCTTGGCCGCCTCGCCGAACTCGCTGCGACCGTGGCCGGCGTTGACGCAGAACAGCGCGGACAGGCCATCGAGGTAGCGCTTGCCGTGCTCGTCCCAGACGTAGCAGCCGTCGCCCTTGACGAGGACGGGGATCTCATGCTCCTCGTCGTACGCGCCCATGCGCGTGAAGTGCATCCACAGATGTCGGCGCGCCTTCTCCTGCAGCTCGCTCGCCGGGCCGGCGCTGGGCTGGGTCGCCGTCTGGGGGGTGGTCGCCATCGTTCCTCCGCGATCGCCGTGCTAGACGCTGCGGCCAACGGTATCGGCGCTTTGGAGACCCCACAAGCCGGCGACCCGTTCAAGAACGGAGGACGACATTGGCCATTGTGTCTAAGGGAGACAGGGCGTTTTCGGCATTCCGCACCTTGCGGGGGTACCGTGCCGGCCATACTTTGGGCGGCACGGTGAGCCTTGGGGGCCAAGAGGGGGCCGTGCCCAGCGTTCGGCTGGAGCGGGTGACGAAGCGCTTCGGCGACTTCACCGCCGTGCGCGACCTGAGCCTCTCGATCGAGCGCGGCGAGTTCTTCACCATGCTCGGCCCGTCCGGTTGCGGCAAGACCACGACGCTGCGGATGGTGGCCGGCTTCGAGGAGCCGAGCGAGGGCGCCGTGCTCTTGGAGGGCGAGGACGTCACCGCTCATCCCGCGTTCAAGCGGCCCACCAACACCGTGTTCCAGAGCTATGCGCTGTTCCCGCACCTGAGCGTGGAGCGCAACGTCGCCTTCGGCCTCCAGCGCAAGGGGGTCGGCAAGGGCGAGACGCGCACGCGCGTGGCGGAGGAGCTGGAGCGCGTCGGGCTCGCGCGCGAGGCCAAGCGCAAGCCGGCGCAGCTGTCGGGCGGCCAGCAGCAGCGCGTGGCGTTGGCGCGGGCGCTGGTCAACCGGCCCGCGGTGCTGTTGTTGGACGAGCCGCTGGGCGCGCTCGACCTCAAGCTGCGCAAGCAGCTGCAGGTCGAGCTCAAGCGGATCCAGCGCGAGGTCGGCATCACGTTCGTCTACGTGACCCACGACCAGGAGGAGGCGCTGACGATGTCCGATCGCATCGCGGTGATGAACCGCGGCGTGATCGAGCAGGTGGACGAGCCCGAGAGCGTCTACGAGCGGCCGGCCACGACGTTCGTGGCCGGCTTCATCGGCGTCTCCAATCTGATGCCGGGCGAGGTCGTGTCGGCCAACGGGGCATCCGCGCAGATGCGCCTCGACGCCGGCCCGACGGTGCGCACCGAGGCGACCGGCGCGAGCGTCGGCGAGCGCGTGCACGCCGTCGTGCGACCCGAGAAGCTCGTGCTCGAACGGGCGGGCGCCGCGGCTGAGGCCAATCGCGCGGCCGTCGAAGGCCAGGTGGAGAGCTCGCTCTATCTGGGTACTGCAACGCAGATGGTCGTTCGCCTCGCCGACGACACGCGCATGACCGTGCTCGTGCCGAACGCCGATGCGGACGCTCGGCGTGAGCTGCCAGCGGCCGGGGACGCCGCGCGGCTGACGTGGTCGGACGAGAACATCCACATGGTGCGGGAGCCCGCTGGCGACAAGACGCCCGCTGCTGCCGATGCCACCGCCGCGGAAGCGGTGTGACTCCCAGGGAGGACCTGCAGTGAACCCCAGTCCCAGACTCGGACCCTCGGCTCGAGCGCTTGCTGAGCGATCCGCTCACCCGGCGTCGCCTGCTGCAGCGCGGCGGCGCCGGAGCGCTCAGCCTGTCGGCGCTCGCCTACCTGGCGGCCTGCGGCGAGACCGGCGGCACGTCCGGCTCGGCGGACGAGGCCGAGATGGTCAAGAAGGGCAAGATCGCCGACTCGATGTACTTCGCCAACTGGCCGCTGTACATCGACGTCGACGAGCAGACCAAGCAGCGTGGCACGCTCGTCGACTTCCAGCAGAAGTACGGCACCAAGGTCAAGTACGTCGAGGAGATCAACGACAACACGGAGTTCTTCGGCAAGGTCCGCCAGCAGTACGCGCCGCGGCGACTCCGGCGGACGCGACCTGCACGTGGTCACCGACTGGATGGCCGCGCGCATGAAGCGGCTCGGCTACGTGCAGAAGCTCGACCACAGGGCGCTGCCGAACGTCGACGCCAACCTGATCGAGCGCTTGAAGTCCCCGCCGTTCGATCCCAACCGAGACTTCTCGGTGCCCTGGCAGTCGGGACAGACGGGGATCATCTACCGCAAAGACAAGGTCAAGCGCACGCCCAAGAGCGTCAACGACCTCTTCGACCCTGACTACAAGGGCAAGGTGACGATGCTGACCGAGATGCGCGACTCGGTTGGGCTGGTGATGCTCGGGATGGGCAACGATCCGGAGAAGGACGGCGTCGATCAGGCGCTCGAGGCGATCGAGAAGATCGGCCAGGCGTCCGAGTCGGGGCAGATCCGCGGCTTCACCGGCAACGAGTACACCAAGGACATCACGCGCGGGGACTCGTGGGTGATCATCGGCTGGTCGGGCGACGCGGTGCAGCTGACCGCCGACAACCCGAACATCGAGTTCCTGACGCCGGAAGAGGGCTTCATGCTCTGGACCGACAACATGGAGATCCCCGTCGGAGCGCCGCACGCGTTCACCGCGGAGACGTTCATGAACTTCGTCTACGAGCCCGAGGTGCAGGCCGACATCGCCGAGGACGTGAACTACGTCTGTCCGGTGAACGGGGTCAAGGAGATCATCGAGCGGCGCGATCCCGAGCTCGCCGCGAGCCAACTGATCTTCCCCGACGAGGCGACGCTCGAGAACGCGTACATCTTCCGGGACACCAAGCCCGAGGAGGAGCGCGAGCTCGACGACGCGTTCCAGAAGGTGATCGGGGCCTAGCGGGGCGCGATGGTCGCCCGCCTGCGCAAAGTCGGGCTCCCCTATCTGCTGCTGCTGCCCGGCCTGGGCTGGCTGGCGGTCTTCTTCGCGCTGCCGTTGGGCTACATGGCGTTCGAGTCGCTGAAGACGGGCACGCTGGACACCGGCTACACGTTCACCTGGGAGCTCTCGAACTACACGAACGCGATCTCGGACTACTCCGAGCAGCTGCTGCGCTCGTTCGAGTACGCCGGCCTAGCCACCCTGTTCGCGCTGCTGATCGGCTACCCGCTCGCCTACGTGATCGCCTTCCGTGGCGGCAAGTGGCGCAACGCGCTGCTGCTGGCGGTGATCGTGCCGTTCTTCGTCACCTACCTGATCCGCACGCTGTCCTGGGAGACGATCCTCGAGGACGACAGCTTCGTGGTGAACACGCTGCAGAGCGTCGGCATTTTGAGTGAGAACGGCCGGCTGCTCGACACCACGGTCTCGGTCGTGATGGGCATCACCTACAACTTCCTGCCGTTCATGATCCTGCCGCTGTACGCGAGCCTCGAGCGGATCGACGGGCGGCTGCTGGAGGCGGGCTACGACCTCTACGGCCGGCGCCGGGACGTGTTCGCCCGCGTCACGCTGCCGCTCTCGATGCCGGGCGTGGTCGCCGGGACGCTGCTGACCTTCATCCCCGCGGCCGGCGACTTCATCAACGCCGAGCTGCTCGGGACGCCGCGCCAGTACATGATCGGCAACGTGATCCAGAGCCGCTACCTCGAGGTGGCCGACTACCCGACGGCGGCGTCGCTGTCGTTCATCCTGATGGGCTTGATGCTGGTGGTCGTGCTGATCTGGGCGCGCATCGCCGGCACTGAGGCGTTGCTCGGGACCGAGGGGGCGCGCTGATGGAGGCGAGCGCCGCCAGCGCGCCGGCTGGGGCCGCCGAGCGAGAGCGCACTCGCAGCGGCAGCGGGGGCGGTCCCGGGTTGCGCCTCGGCCGGCGCCTGCTCGACGGGGCGCTGAACGTCTACGCGGGCCTCGGGCTGCTCTACCTGCTGCTGCCGATCGGCATCATCCTGCTGTTCTCGTTCAACGATCCGATCGGGCGCTTCAACTTCGTCTGGCAGGGCTTCTCGCTCGAGGCCTGGAAGGACCCGTTCGGCGTGCCGGGGCTCGGCGAGGCAATGGGCAAGAGCCTCGAGATCGCGGCGCTGTCGACGCTCGGCGCGACGGTGCTCGGCACGCTCACCGCGTTGGCTCTGGTGCGCTACGAGTTCCGCGGCCGCGCGGCGACCAACTTCTTCATCTTCATCCCGTTGGCCACGCCCGAGGTGGTGCTGGGCGCGGCGTTGCTGTCGATGTTCCTCAACTTCCAGGTCGCCACCGGCTTCGGCACGATCCTGATCGCGCACATCATGTTCAACCTGTCGTTCGTGGTGGTGACGGTGCGCTCGCGTCTGATCGGCTTCGACCGCTCGCTCGAGGAGGCGGCACAGGACCTCGGCGCCTCGCCTTGGCAGACCTTCCGCCTGGTGACGCTGCCGCTGATCATGCCGGGTGTGATCGCGGCCGCGCTGCTGGCGTTCGCGCTCTCGATCGACGACTTCGTGATCACGAACTTCAACGCCGGCTCGACCGTGACGTTCCCCCTCTTCATCTGGGGCGCGGCGCGCGTGGCGGTGCCGCCGCAGATCAACGTGATCGCCTCGATGATCTTCCTGTTCACCCTGGCGATGATGCTGCTGACGGTATGGCAGCAGCGACGGGCGGAGCGAATGGCAGCGGTCCGCCCCGACGAGCCGTAGGCTGACCTGGCCCACCCAAGGAGGAGGACTCGCAGCATGGAGAGCGCAGCGGTACCGGCGGGGACTCCGGCAGGTGGCCCGCAGACGAGCGAGCACGGGCTCAAGAAGGACGCGATCGGCTTCGTCGACGGGCTGATCATCGGCATCTCGTCCACGGCGCCGGCGTACTCGCTGGCCGCGGTGCTGGCGATCGTCGTGGTGCAGGCGGGGGTGCAGGCGCCGGCGGTCCTGCTCGTGTCCTTCATCCCGATGTTCCTGATCGCATCGTCCTTCTACTACATGAACCGCGCCGATCCGGATTGCGGCACCTCGTTCTCCTGGATCACGCGGGCGATCGGGCCGGGCGCCGGCTGGCTGGGCGGCTGGGCGATCTGCACGACCGGCATCCTCGTCGTCGGCTCGTTGGCCGACGTGGCCGCGTACTACGTCTTCGACCTGGCGGCGCTCGACTCGCTGCGCGACTCGAAGCTCGCGGTCACCCTGTTCGCGATCCTGATCATCGTCGCGATGACGGCGATCTGCGTGATCGGCACGGAGCTGTCCGCGCGCTTCCAGCGCTTCCTGATCTTCGCCCAGGTCGGCGCGCTGCTGCTGTTCGGCGTCGTGGCGATCGTCAAGGTGGCGGCCGGGGACGCGTCCGGCGCCTCGCTCGACCCCTCGCTGTCCTGGTTCAACCCGTTCGACGTCAGCGGCACCAACGCGCTGGTCCTTGGCGTGTTGACGGGGGTGTTCATCTACTGGGGCTGGGAGAGCGCGGTCAACCTCAACGAGGAGAGCCACGACTCCGACAGCGCGCCCGGGCTCGCGGGGCTCGTGTCGACCGTGGTCCTGCTCGTCACCTACGTCACGGTGACCGTGGGCGTGGTGGCCTTCGCCGGGCTCGAGCAGGTGGGCGAGTACGAGGACGACACCGCCCTGTTCAGCGCGGTCGCCGACGACGTGCTCGGCAGCGGGCTGAGTTGGATCGTGCTGCTGGCGATCATCACCTCGGGACTGTCCTCGACCCAGACGACGATCCTGCCTGCCTCGCGCACGTCGTTGTCGATGGCCCGCCAGGGCGCGTTCCCGGCGTTGTTCGGGAAGGTGCACCCGCGCTTCCTGACCCCGCACGTCTCGACGATCACGATCGGCGCGATCGCGGCGGTCTGGTACGGCGTGTTGAACCTCACGTCGCAGAACTTCCTGTTCGACTCGCTGACCGCGCTGTCGCTGATGATCGCCTTCTACTACGCGCTCACGGGGCTGGCATGCGCCGTCTACTACCGGCGCGAATTGACCAAGTCGGTGAAGAACTTCTTCTTCATCGGCGTCGGGCCGGTGGTCGGCGCGGCGGTGCTGGGCTACCTGTTCGTCAAGGCGATCGTCGAGTACAGCAAGGCCGGTGACTCCTACAGCGGCAGCGCGGTGCTCGGCGTCGGGCTGCCCGTCGTGATCGGCGTGGGGCTGCTGATCCTCGGCTTCGTGCTGATGCTGGTCTGGCGCGCCGGGGGCCACCGGGAGTTCTTCGGGCGCACGCGCGAGATCGTCGATCCGGAGGTGGCCGCCGGTCGCAAGCTTGGCGTGGCGGCTGTGCCGGAGGAGGCGGTCTGATGGCGCGCGCGATCGCCCTCGGCTCCACGCCGCCTGACGCTCACTAGGCTGGGCGGCCATGAGCACCTGGGACCGCGTCGCACAGCTGCCGATCGAGATCGAGTCGCACAAACTCGAGGGGCGTGAGCTGGCCTTCACGGAGGAGTTCGTGCGCCTCACGACGCAGATCCACCTCCACGGCGCAGGCCACGAGGGCATCGGCGAGGACGTGGTCTACGACGGGCTCGACCACGTGGCGCTGCAGGCCGACGGCGCGGCGCTGCCGCTGGCGGGCTCGTACACGCTGGAGTCCTTCTCGCGGGCGCTGGAGGACGAGATCGAGCTCTGGCCCGCGCCGCCGGTGCGCGACTTCTCGCGCCGCTACCGGCGCTGGGCGTTCGAGTCGGCCGCGCTCGACCTCGGCTTGCGCCAGGCGGGCCGCTCGCTCGCGGACGTGCTCGGTCGCGAGCCCCGGCCGCTCACGTACGTCGTCTCGATGCGGCTCGGCTCGTTCGACGACGAGGGCCCGATCGGGCCGATCGCCTGCACGCCGTGCTCGAGCGCTACTCCGGCACCCGCTTCAAGCTCGACCCGACGAACTCGTGGACGCAGGGGCTGGTGGACGAGCTGGTCGCCACCGGCGCGGTCGACTCGCTCGACCTCAAGGGCTTCTACCGCGGCACGCCGGTGGACGTGCAGACCGATCCCGAGCTCTACCGGATGGTGATCGACTCCTTCCCGGATGCCTGGATCGAGGATCCCGACGTGACCGACGAGACTCGGCCACTGCTCGAGCCCGTCTCCCAGCGCGTGACCTGGGACGCGCCGATCCACTCGATCGCCGACGTCGAGGACCGCCCTTGGAAGCCGCGGATGGTCAACGTCAAGCCGTCGCGCGTCGGCTCGGTGCGCGAGCTGTTCGACCTCTACGACTACTGCGAGCGCGAGGGCATCGGCGCCTACGGCGGCGGCCAGACCGAGCTGGGCGTGGGTCGTGGCCAGATCCAGTACTTGGCCTCGCTGTTCCATCCCGACACGCCGAACGACACGGCGCCGTCGGGCTTCAACGAGCCGCAGCCACCGGACGGCCTGCCGACCAGCCCGACTCGAGCCGCGGATCGAGCCGGCCGGCTTTCGCTGGGGCCCTGACCCCAGCGCGCCGGCCTGCCCTGGCGCCTCCCTAGCGGATCTGCAGGCCCGAGATCGCGCGGGCGATGACCAGCCGCTGGATCTCGGAGGTGCCCTCGAAGATCGTGTAGATCTTCGCGTCTCGGTGCATGCGCTCGACCGGGTACTCGCGCGTGTAGCCGTTGCCGCCGAGGATCTGGATCGCACGCTCGGTCGCCCAGACGGCGACCTCGCCGGCCTTGAGCTTGGACATCGAGCCCTCGGCGTTGTTGAAGGGGTGCTCGTTGCGGCCCATCCACGAGGCGCGCCAGACCAGCAGGCGGGCCGCGTCGATCTCCATCTTCATGTCCGCGAGCGTGAAGGCGATCGCCTGGTTCTCGATGATCGCGCGGCCGAACTGGACGCGCTCCTTGGCGTACTCGAGCGCGTACTCGTAGGCCGCCCGGGCGATGCCGAGCGCCTGCGCGCCGACGGTCGGGCGGCTGACCTCGAACGTCGACATCGCGGCCTGCTTGCGGGCTCTCGTGCCCTCGCGGGCGCGCGCCATGCGCTCGTCGAGCTTCTCCTTGCCGCCGAGCAGGCAGGAGCCGGGGATGCGGCAGTCCTCGAGGAACACGTCCGCGGTGTGCGAGGCGCGCAGGCCGTGCTTCTTGACCTTCGAGCCCATCTCGAGGCCCTTGGTGTTCGGCGGGATCACGAACGCCGCCTGGCCGCGCGACTTCAGCTCCGGGTCGACCGAGGCGACGACCACGTGGACGTTGGCGATGCCGCCGTTGGTGGCCCAGGCCTTCTGGCCGTTGAGCACCCACTCGTCCTTGGCCTCGTCGTACTTCGCGCGCGTGCGCAGAGCCGACACGTCCGAGCCGGCGTCGGGCTCGGAGACGCAGAAGGAGCCGACCTTGGGGTCGTCGGCGTCGCCGTAGCACTGCGGCACCCACTCGACCATCTGCTCGGGGGTGCCCGAGGCGAAGATCCCGGCCACCGCGAGCGTGGTGCCCATTATCGACATGCCGATGCCGGCGTCGCCCCAGAACAGCTCCTCGTTGACCAGCGGCAGGCTCAGCCCGCTCGGGTCGGCCCAGAACTGCGCCAGCGACTCGAAGCCGTAGAGGCCGATCTTGGCGGCCTCCTGGATCACGGGCCAGGGGGTCTCCTCGCGCTCGTCCCATTCCGCGGCGGCGGGACGCACGACGCTCTCGGCGAAGCCGTGGACCCAGTCGCGGATGTCCTTCTGGTCGTCGCTCAGCTCCATCGTGAACGAGGCCTCGGGCGCGCTGATCTCCAGCTGATCGGGAATCGCGCCGTCCGCGCTCGTCTCGCCGTTGGTCGCCTGATCGGACTGGGTGGATGCCTCGCTCATGTCGCCGAACGATACCTGTGTCATGGCGCCAAGTCTCATGATCGTCGAGACAGAGGACTAGACGTATTTGTAACGCCAGTGCTAAAACTGGCGCACGTTTATGCCTCAAACGGCACATGCGCTCGATCGCACCCCCTGGGAGGCGCTGCCGGCGGACCTGGCGGGGCTGTTCCGGCCGCGCGTCGAGCCGCTGGCCGAGGAGATCGTCGAGGCCATCCGGGAGACGGTGCCGGCCTACCGCCGCCCCCTGGAAGGCGCCTTCGGTCGAGCGGTCAAACGCGGCGCGCTGCGCGGGCTGGGCCAGTTCGTCGACCTGATGGAGCGGCCGGGCACGCGCGAGCTGCCCGAGCGGCGCCTGTACGTGGACCTCGGTCGCGGCGAGGCGCGCGAGGGCCGCACGCTCGAGTCGCTGCTGTCGGCGTACCGGATCGGCGCCCGCCTGGCCTGGCGCAAGATCGCTGCCGAAGGACGCCAGGCCGGCCTCCACGCGGACACGCTCGCGCTGCTGGCGGAGGGCATCTTCGCCTACATCGACGAGCTCTCGGCGGCCTCCGCCGAGGGCTGGGCGGAGGAGCAGTCCGCGGCGGCGGGGGAGGCCGAGCGCCGCCGCGCCGCGCTCGCGAGCCTGCTCGTCCAGAGCCCGCCCGCCGAAGCCGCGGCGGTCGAGGAGGCCGCGCGCGAGGCCGGCTGGACGCTGCCGGCGGAGCTCGCGGTGCTGGTCTGGGGCGGTATACGGCCCGGGAGGGAGACCGCCGCCGCGCCGCCGCCGGACCGCCGCCCCTTGCTGCCGCCGGACTCGATCTCGGCGGCCGCGGACGACGGCACGGTGGTGGCGGTCGTCCCCGACGCCGCCGCGCCCGCGCGCCGCGCCCAGCTCGAGCGCGCGCTGTCCGGTCGCCTGGCGGCGCTCGGGCCGGTGACTGCGTGGACCGACGCCTGGCGCAGCGCGCGCCGGGCGCGAGCGGCGTTCCGGCTCGCCGTCGAAGGGGTACTGCCGGGCGAGCGGCTGGTGAGCGCCGACGAGCACCTGCCCGAGCTCCTGCTGCACGCCGACCACGGGTTGCTCGACGAGCTGGCGGACCGCATGCTGGCGCCGCTCGCGCATCGCTCGCCGGCGGCGCGCCGCCGGCTGGCCGACACGCTCCGAGCGCTGATCGACCATCAGGGACGGGCCCCGACGCCGCGGCGGCCCTGCACGTGCACCCGCAGACCGTGCGCTACCGGCTGGCCCAGCTGCGTGAGGACTTCGGCGACGTGCTCGAGGATCCGCAGGGCCGCTTCGAGCTGGCGCTCGCCCTGCGCGCCGCCGGCGCGGCTACTCCGCCAGCGGCTGGCGCGCCTGCCGGTGCACGGCGGTCGTGAGCCGCTCGCGCACCTCGACCGGATCGTCGGTGAGTGAGAACAGTTCCATGTCGTGCGGCGAGATCTTGCCCTCGGCGAGCATGCGCTCGCGCAGCCAGTCCACCAGCCCGCGCCAGTAGTCGCTGCCCACCAGCACGACGGGGAAGTGACGCACCTTGCCGGTCTGGATCAGGCAGAGCGACTCGAACAACTCGTCGAGCGTCCCGAAGCCGCCGGGGAAGACGACGAAGCCGCTGGCGTAGCGGACGAACATCACCTTGCGCGTGAAGAAGTAGTGGAACTCCTGCCCGAGTTGCACGTACTGGTTCATCCCCTGCTCGAACGGCAGCTCGATCGCGAGCCCGATCGACTCCGCTCCCGCGTCGCGCGCCCCGAGGTTGGCGGCCTCCATCGCGCCCGGACCGCCGCCGGTGATGACCGCCATCCCCGCCTCGCCGACCAGCCGGGCGGTCTCGCGCACGAGCGCGTACTCGGCGCTGTCGCGCGCGGTACGGGCCGAGCCGAAGAACGAGGCGGCCGCTCCGATGTGCGCGAATCTGCGGAAGCCGTCGCGCAGCTCGCTCTCGATGCGCTCGAGCCGATCCTCGTCGCTGAGGGTTGAGAGGACCTCCTCGACGTCGGCGGCGAGGATCTCCTCGTCGAGCGTCGCGGGCATGCGGGGTTCGGGTTCCATCACGAGTTCGAGCCTAATAGGAGCGTCAGAGCGCGAGCGAGAGTGGTTGCTCGAGCAGCTGCTTGACGTGCGCGAGGAAGCGGGCGCCGTCGGCGCCGTAGAGGATGCGATGGTCGCAAACCAGGGTCAGCGTGAGCTGGTCGCGGGCGACCACGCGGCCCCTGTCGTCGACCGCCGGCTTCTTCGCCAGCGCGCCGACGGTGAGGATGCAGGCTTGAGGCGGGTTGATGATCGCGGTGAAGTGGTCGATCCCGTACATGCCGAGGTTCGAGACGGTGAAGGTGCCCCCGGCGAGCTCGGGCGGGGTGATCTGCTGGTCGCGGACCTTCTCGATCGCCTCGCGGGCGTCCTTGGCGATCTGTCCCAGCGACTTGACGTCGGCATCGAAGATCGTGGGGACGATCAGCGTGTCCTGGGCCGCCACCGCCACGCCGACGTTGACGCGCTCGTAGAGCTCCCACTTGCCGTCGCGGTAGGCGCCGTTGACGCGCGGGTGCTCGCGCAGCGCCAGCGCGGCGGCCTTGACGATCATGTCGTTGAACGACGGCACCGGGTCGGCGACGTCCTTGAGCCGTGCCCGCAGGGCGACGGCGTCGGTCATGTCCACGTCGAGCGAGAGCGCGAAGTCGGGCGCGGTCGCCTTGGACTCGGCCATCCGCCGCGTGACCGTCTGCTGCAAGCGCGTGAGGTCCTGGCTCTCGACGGCGCCCTTCGCGCCCTGGGCCGGCGCCTGCTCGGCGGCGGCCAGGCGCTCGGCCGGCTGCGCCTTGCGCTCTTGGGTCCCCTCGCGCTCCCGCGCCGGGGCCTCGCCGGACGCCCCGTCCTCGGCCGCGGCCTGGACGTCGGCCTTGACGATGCGCCCGCCCGGGCCGCTGCCCTCGAGGTTGGCGAGCTCGACGCCGAGCTCGCTCGCCATCCGTCGCGCCACGGGAGAGGCCTTCACGCGCTCGCCGCCATTCCCGCTCGTGCCGTTCGAGCCGGGCGCGGTCTCGCGCTCGGCCGTCGCCGTCCCGCCGCCGTCGGCTTCGGCTTCGGCCGGCGCGGCAGCTCCCTCGGGCTCGGCGTCGCCGCTCTCGCCACCGCCGTCCGCCGCCTCGTCGTCACCCTCCGAGGCGTCCGTCGCCTCCTCGTCTTCGCTCGCCGCGGCGTCCTTCGACCCCCCGTCGGACTCGCCCTTGGCGACCTCACTCGGATCTCCCGATCCGGGCGATCACCTCGCCGATGGCCAGAGTGTCGCCTTCCTGTGCCACGAGCTCGGTCATCGTGCCGTCGGTGTCGGACTCGTAGGTCATGTTCGCCTTGTCGGTCTCGACCTCGACTAGCGCCTCGCCCCGCGCGACCTCGTCCCCCGGCTGCTTGAGCCACTTCAGGATCGTGCCCTCCTCCATCGAGTCGGACAGGCGCGGCATGACGACGTCGGTGGCCAAGGCGATCTCCTCTACAGGTCCCGGAAGGTCGCGAGCGCCGCCTGCACGACGTGCTCCTCGTGGGGGAAGGCCGCCTGTTCGAGCGGCTTGGAGTACGGCATCGGCACGTCCGCGCCGGTCACGCGCTGCACGGGCGCGTCGAGCCAGTCGAAGGCCTGCTCCTGGATCAGCGCCGCGAGGTTGGCGCCGACGCCACCGTGCGGCCAGCCCTCCTCCACGATCACGGCCCGGTTGGTCTTCTTGACCGAGTCGAGGATCGTGTCGAGGTCGAGCGGGCGCAGCGTGCGCGGATCGATCACCTCGGCGTCGATCTCGTGCTTGTCGGCGAGCCGCTCGGCCGCCTTCTGCGCGGTGATCGCCATGCGGGAGATACCGATCACCGTCACATCGTCGCCCTCGCGCCGGATGGCGGCCTCGCCGAAGCGCATCGGCCCGCCGTTCTCGGGCACCTCGCCACGCTGGCCGTAGAGCGTCTCGTGCTCGATGAAGACCACCGGGTTGTCGTCGCGGATGGCGGACTTGAGCAGACCCTTGGCGTCCGCGGGCGTCGACGGGACGGCGACGAGCAGGCCCGGCACGTGCAGGTACATCGCCTCGAAGGAGTGCGAATGGGTGGGGCCGAGCTGGTGGCCGGCGCCCTGGGGCATGCGCACCACCAGCGGCACCGTGGCCTGACCGCCGAACATGTAGTGGATCGCGGCGGCGTGGTTGACGATCTGGTCGAGCGCCAGCAGCGAGAAGTTGACGGTCATCAGCTCGACCACGGGTCGCAGCCCGGCCATCGCCGCGCCGACCCCCATGCCGACGATCGTGTTCTCGGAGATCGGCGTGTCGCGCACGCGCTTCTCGCCGAACTCCTCCAGCAGGCCGGCGGTGACCTTGAAGGCGCCCTGGAAGACGCCGATGTCCTCGCCCATCAGCAGGACCTTCTCGTCGGCCTCCATCTCCTCGCGCAGCGCCTGGTTGAGGGCCTCGCGGTAGCGCAGCACCGGCACTAGTCGGCTCCGCCTTCCTCGGCGGGCTCGTCGCCGGACTGCTCGCCCTCGCCGTCGCCCTGCTGGGAACCCTCCTGGTCGGTGTCGACCGACGCGCGGCGGCGGCGCGCCTGCGCGTCCCCGACGCTCGCGTACGCGGCGCCCTGCTCGGCCAGCTCGTGCGGCAGCTGGCCGGCCTCGCGCTCGCGCTCGCCGCGGTGGACCTCCGGCGAGCGCTCGTCGACGGTCCACCAGCCGGGCGCGTCGCCGCTGTAGACGTAGACGTCGTCGTAGAGCGAGTCGAGGTCGGGGAAGGGAGAGTCGTCGGCGAACTCGACGGCCGCGTCGACGGTCTCGATCGCCCGCTGGTCGAGCTGCTTGGCCTCGTCCTCGGACAGGACCTTCTCGTCGACCAGGCGCTTGGAGAAGGTGGCGATCGGGTCGCGCGTGCGCCACTCCTCGACCTCCTCCTTGTCGCGGTACTCCTCGGGATCGGCCATCGAGTGACCGCGGTAGCGGTAGGTGACGGCTTCGACGAGCTGCGGCTGGCGCTCCTCGCGTGCCTTGCGCAGCGCGTCGGTCACCACCGAGTGCACGTCGAGCACGTCCATGCCGTCGCAGCGGGTGCCGGGCACGCCGAAGCCCTCGGCCTTCTTGGACAGGTCGGTGACGGCGGAGTGGCGCTCCAGCGACGTGCCCATGCCGA
The DNA here is from genome assembly GCA_963734165.1 of uncultured Thermoleophilaceae bacterium. Classification (GTDB taxonomy): domain Bacteria; phylum Actinomycetota; class Thermoleophilia; order Solirubrobacterales; family Thermoleophilaceae; genus JACVRW01. The sequence continues at coordinate 471,490 of CAVTFZ010000002.1, forward strand.
ACTGGTTGTTGATGATCAGGAAGACGACCGGCAGCTTCCAGAGCGCGACGAGGTTCATCGTCTCGCCGAAGGTGCCCTGGTTGGTGGCGCCGTCGCCCATCATCGAGAGGATCGCGTCCTCGGTCTCGAGGTAGTCGCAGGCGAGCGCGACGCCGCCCGAGAGGGGCAGGCTGCCGCCGACGATGCCGTAGCCGCCGAGGAAGCGCCGCTCGAGGTCGAACAGGTGCATCGAGCCGCCGCGGCCGCCCGAGCAGCCGTCGACGCGGCCGAACAGCTCGGCCATCACGGCGTTGGGATGCGTGCCGCGCGCGAGCGCCTGCCCGTGCTCGCGGTAGGTGGACATCAGGTAGTCGGTCTCGCGCAGCGCCTGCGTGCCGCCGACGATCGTGGCTTCCTCGCCGATGCAGAGGTGCAGGAAGCCGCCGATCTTGGCCTTCGCGTACATCTCCCCCGCCCGCTCCTCGAAGCGGCGGATCAGCAGCATCTTCGAGAGCACAAGCTCGCAGGTGTCGCGATCCGGAAGGTCGTGTCGTGTCTGCTGGATGCCGGTCTTGTCAGGAGTCCGTGCGCGGGTAGCGTCCTCCGTAGCCATCGCGCTGACATTACCCGGTGCAAGGGCGTATTCCCCTGCGCGACCCCCGAATGGGGGGTGGTCTCGAGCGGGGCCTGCAGAGCTGCCCCGTGCCGCCGCCGCGAGCGGCTCCGTTCAGCTCCCGTTCAGGGCAGCCGCCGCCTCGTCCAGGCGGTCGTCCCCCCAGAAGAGCCGATCGCCCACCGCGACCGTCGGCACGCCGCGCACGCCGCGCTCGTAGGCCTCCTGCGTGGCCTGCTTGAGCCGGTCCTTGACCGACTGCGTCTCGATGCCCTTGAGGATGGCGTTGGGATGCAGCTCGCACGCCGCCGCGGCGATCAGGACGTTGTCGACGTCGCTGAGATCCTTGCCGCCGGCGAAGGCCTGACGAAAGGCCGCGAGCGCGAAGGCGACCGTGCGGCCGATCTGCTGGCAGAAGGTCGCGGCGCGCATCGCCTTGAGGTAGTTGGCCGGCCAGGGGTCGGGCCAGCGGATCGGCAGCAGCCCGTACTCCGCGGCCCGTCGCTCCACCTCCGCCATGCCCGGCTCGCGCTCGTCGGTGAGCGACCACGACCCGCCGCCACTCTGCGCCCAGATGCCGCCGAGCAGGATCGGCTGCCACACCGGCTGCACCGGCAGCACGTCGTGGATCCGCTCCGCCGCGAGGTAGGCGTACGGCGAACCGAGGTCGAAGTAGAAGGTCGGTCGCTCCGCCGCCTCGTCCATCGCCGCGGACTCTATGGCAGCGTCCGCGGCGCGGTCACGCAACGGAAGGGCAGCCGCACACTCCCTCCGCCGGAGGCGTCCAGCGGGATCGCCGGCGCGAACGCCGCGTCTCCGTTCCGGTTCTTGATTACGACGACATCGAGTCGGTCTGGCGTGTCGCGGGACTCGAAGACGTTGCTGGTGAGCTCCCCCGCCGGAGCGATGTCTCCGCCAGCGGATACAAAGCCGATCAGCTCCGCGGCGGTTGGCAGGCGACGGTTGCCCGCGTTGATGGCTCCGCACGAGCCAGTCGCCTCTACGTACGTGCCCGGTTGATGCGCCGCCGTTTCAAAACAGAGGCTGACGGCAGGCGCGGTGTCTCGAGGACATCGTGGGGCGAGCGCGGCGGCGCCTTTGCTGCTGAGTCGATCGGCGACCTTGGCAGTTCGTACACGTCCAAGACGTCCTTCCGCGATGTTCTGGCCAGTAAGCGAATTCCGCGCGATGTCTTGACTCTTGATGCTGCGGTCACGTATGTCGATGCCACGAACGCTGTCGTCGGCTATGTCAGAGCTGTCTATGCGTAGAACGGCATACGACGTACCGCTAAGAGCAACGAATACAGCGATCGTCGCCATGACGTTGGCATAGGACAGCTGTGAAATGAGTCGCTTCACGTACGTAATGCTCCAGTACTTGTCACGGGCCACGGACGGTGACCGATTTGACATTCGAATGCCCAGCTTCGAAGGGGTAGCCACCCTCGCGCGGAATCCTGATCCTGAAGCGATAGAGGACCGTGCCTACGGTGCCGCCAAACCCATAGGGAAATGACCAGCGGCCGCGGCTGTCGGTTCGAAGCGTCGAGAAGGTGCGCCAGCGGTCGCGGAAGAATGCTTGCATCTCGACCAGCTTTCCATCGGCGGGGACGGGAAGCGAGGAGAGGCGGCCAGAGAACGTCACCGAATCTCCGTTGCGAACCCTGCGGTCGCTCACGTGGATCGTGCTCCCGGCGACGACACCCAGGTCCACATCGGCACTCGACCCTCGAAGCGACGCAGAGCCCATGTAGCGGAACAAGAGCACCTTGCTCTGGTCGGCCTGGACTCGGTGGGTGAAACGCCCTGCCTCATCGGTGCGCAGCTCGCCAGTGAGCCGGTAGTCGTCCTGGCCGTAGCGGCCTGCCGTGTACACGGCGACGCTGGCATCCGTTAGCGGCTTGCCCTCGGCATCGGTGAGGGCTCCGGTAACGGGCACCAACTGTCCCGGCTTTGCACGTGACTTACTTACCAGCACGGTGACCCTGCGCTTCACGGTTCGGCGTCGACCATCCTTGCGCACCGACCGGCGACGAAGCTGGACGCGGCGTATGCCCGCTCTCAGGCGAGTCACGATGCGAACCGGGAGCCGAACTCCGGCTTGCGTTCCATCCGCTCGGTGGATCGTGGTTGCTTGGTTGCCGGCGCGGTCGACCGCCCGTGCCCGGAATACGTAGGTGCCATCGGCGAAGCGCTCGTCATCGAGGAGCGCCGTCAGTCGAGTTTCCGTCACCTGGGTGGGAAGGACCTCCCAGCTGTCGGTTCCCTGGCGCCGGACCTCGATCTCGCCCTCGGCGAGGCCGGACAGTGGATCGTCGACATCGACGTTCACCTGTTGCGGGTTTGCGGGATCGAGGGCTGCGAAAGCAAGGTGCGGCGGATCGGGATCCAGCCGCAGCGTCGCCGTGGCCGCGTTGGCCTCGTCATGGTTGCCGGCTGCGTCCTCGAGCCAGAGCTTGAGTCGGTATTCGCCTGAACCGTGCAAGGCGATGCCGTCCAGCGACGTGATCGAGCTACTGGCCTTGCGTCCCGTGCGGCAGGGACCGCCCGCGCGGGGACAGAGTCGCCAGCGCACAGCCGTAATCGGCGCATGTTGCAGAGGTGGGTTCTGCCACCGGAGGGCGAATCCATCGTGTGCGCGCCACGATTCCCCGCCGTCGACGGTGACGTTCTGCGGTGTCACGGGCGGCGTGTTGTCGACCAACAAGCGGTAGAGCCCGCTAGAGCCGGATTGTCCAGCGACGTCGCTTGCAGTCACCCACATGTCGTGCGGACCGTCCGATAGCGCTCCCAGGTTGATCGGGAGAGAAGGGGCCGCAGTGAGCGGACACGGCTGCAGGCGGGTGTACACGTTTCCCGCGCGTTCGCAGGGCGCGGTCCAGGTGACAGCTACTCCTGAGTCGACGCCCACGGAGACGTGATCGATTCCACCGCCGAGATCCGATGCAGTGAAGGCAACGGTGTGCTGCTGGCGACCGCTCTGCCAACCGGACCCAGGAAGCGTGCCGCCGGTCAGTTGGGGGCCGCTTGGCGCGAAGTGATCCTGAAGGGCCATCTTGGGGGCGAACATCGAGCCGCCGGGCGCTATCGAGCGCAAGTTGCATCCATCCGAGGCGCCGAAGCTGCACTGGAGGACGAACTGGAGCATGGGCGCCCCGGAGTTCTCCCAGCGGTAGGCAATAGGTGCGCCCCAATGCTCGATCCCGAAGAACATGTAGTCGGGCGTCGTGCACCACTCGTCCCAGCACGCACGGGCATAGACCGCGGTGGACGCTCCGCCGGTGCCGCCTTGGAAGGACGCCTCCCAGCGCGTGAACGAGGTCCCGGCGGGAGCCCTGGCGATCCACGCGGCCGCGCCGTACGGGATCACATGGGCTCCCGGCACGCCGTGCAGCGTCAGGGCCGCGGTCGTCGTGCAGTCGTCTCGCGTGTAGAGGCCTGGGTCGAGGGTGGAGGCCACGAAATCGTGCGCCCGTGAAGCCGCTCCGCACTGCTCGACCCGGTACTCGGCGGCCCGGGCCTGCAATGGCAGGCAGCAGAGGATGAACGCCCCAAGGGCGATTGTCGCGCTGCGTCGATGCATGTCTCGTCGTTAAGGACCCGACGGGAAAAGTTCGCCCCCTGGCGCCGCCCTTCGGGACGCCAGAGTACTACGGATTTTTCGTATTAAGGGCGAGAGTCAAGCGCCCTCGTACGAAAGTGGAACCTCAGGAGCGGCTTGCGCCGCAGGCCGCTCAGCCGTGGATCAGCCAGCCGTCGGTCGCCCGGGCGGCTTCCATGACGGCCTCGGCGAAGGCGGGGTGGGGGTGGATGGTGCGGGCTACCTCGTGGTAGCCGCCCTCCAGCTCGCGGGCGTTCACCAGCTCCTGGATCAGGTCGGCGGCCTTCACCGAAACGATGCTGGCGCCGAGCAGTTCGCCGTACTTCTTGTCGCCGACGATCTTCACCATCCCACCACGGTCTCCGTAGACCGTCGGCGCTCCGACGGCGCCCATCGGAATCTTTCCCACGACGACGTCGTAGCCCTCGTCGGAGGCCTCCTTCTCACTCAAGCCGAACGAGGCGACCTGCGGCGCGCAGAACGTGACCGCGGGGACGAAGCGGTAGTCGATCGGATGCGTCTCCTGGCCGGCGGCGTCCTCGACGGCGATGATGCCCTCGTCGGAGGCCTTGTGGGCCAGCGCGGGCCCGGGGACCATGTCGCCGATCGCCCAGACTCCCTCGCGCGAGGTGCGCAGCCGCCCGTCGACCTCGACCAGCCCGCGGTCGGTCAGCTTGATGCCGGCCTCGTCCAAGCCCAGGCCCTCGACGTCCGGTCCGCGGCCGGCCGCGATCACCAGGTAGTCGAACTCCTCGGTCTCGTCGCCGTAGGTCACCTTCACCGAGGACTCGCCCGGCTCGACCGTCTCGACCGACGCGCCGGTCACGACCTTCACGCCCTGCTTGCCGAGCTCACGCGCCACGACCTTGGCGATCTCCGGATCCTCCAGCGGCAGGATCTGGTCGAGCGCCTCGAGCAGCACGACCTCGCTGCCGAGTCGCCCCAGCGCCGAGGCGATCTCCGTGCCGGACGCGCCCGCGCCGATCACGCATAGCCGCTGCGGCTGCTCGTTCAGCAGCCACATGCCCGACGTGTCGAGCACCCGGCCGCCGAACTTCAGCCCGAGGATCGGCTTGGCCACCGAGCCGCAGGCCAGCACGACGCGCTCGGTCTGGATCTCGCTCCCGTCGAACGAGCCTCCGATCTTGACGTTGCCGTCGTCGGTCAGCGCGCCGAAGCCCTCGATCAGGTCGATGCCGTTCTTCTTGAACAGCATCCCCACGCCGCCGGTGAGCGTCTTGATCACCTTGTCGCGGTGCTTGGTCGCACCGGCGTAGTCGAGCTCGGGCTCGGAGACCGTGATGCCGAAGCTGCCGGCGTCGCGCACCTCGGACATCACCTCGGCCACGCGCAGCATCGCCTTGGCCGGGATGCAGGCCTCGTTGAGGCAGCGACCGCCGGTGTTGCCCTTCTCCACCACGGCCGTCTTCAGGCCGAGCTGCGCGGCCCGGATCGCGGCCACGTACCCACCCGGGCCGGACCCGATCACGATGCAGTCGTAGGAGCTCTCGGCCATGCGCTCCGGGACACTAGCGACGCGCTTGGGGCGGCGTTCGCTCCCGCCGCACCCGTACCTCCTGTGCCATCAGCACCGGATGGATCGAGCAGTAGATGCGGTAGGTGCCGGGCGCGCTGAAGCGGTACGAGCCCTGGCCGCGGCGCGTCGTCCGCGTGCCGAAGCCACGCGGCCCCGAGGCCACGGTGGCGTCGTGCATCTTCACGTCGCGGAAGCGCCAGCGCACGGTCGCGCCGGCCGGGACCGAGAGTCGCGCCGGCTTGTAGGCGAAGTTCTCGACCAGCACGCGCGCGTCCCCGCGCTTGCGCTCCACCCGCCCCGGCGGTCGCGCGATCGGATGCGCGTAGCCGTCGCGCTCCAGGCGGGCGAGCGTCAGCCGCACCAGCGGCGGCTCGAGCCGCCCCGTGAAGCTCGCGCCGAGCGTCTCCCCAGCGGCCGGCACGGCCCCGCAGCCGGCCGGCACGGCCGGATCGCGAGCCACGTACACGTGCGCGATCCCCATCACGCGCATGTGCGGCCGGCTGCCCTCGTACTCGGCCGTCACCTTCAGCTCGTCGCCGGCGTGCACCGCCCAGCCGTCCGACCACTGGTGCCAGGAGATGTTCTTCGGATCGGGCTCGTGCAGCAGCGGCTTGACGCCGTAGAGGGGGTCGCCGGGGGGTGCGTACAGCGGCTCGCTGACCGCCAGCGTGCGGTGAGCGCAGGCGGGCTGGCTCAGCGTCAGCGAACGCCCGCCGCCGTGCAGGTGCCCGCCGACGGCCACGACGCGCCCGCCCTCGGGCAGCGCGAACGTCTGCGAGCGGCGGTGCGAGCGCCCCTGGTTCAAGTCCCCCGGCACCGAGTACTGGGGATCCGGCACGCACGGCACCACGCTCAGCCAGTACGGCCGCACCGGCACGAGGCCCGGCGAGGGGTCGACCGTGGTGCGGTACTCGACCCAGAACTGGCGCGTGTCGTGACGGTGGTTCATCACCATCCAGATCGTCTTCCAGCGGTCCTGCGGCGTGCTGGGGTAGCCGTATCCGCGCGGCAGCGTCAGCGGACGCAGCTCCTCGCTGGTGCCGTAGAAGCGCTCGCGCACGGCGTTGTTCGGACAGGCCCCGTCGCGGCGCGAGTCGTCCGGGCCGCCGTTGGTGAACACGTCGTGATGGAGCATCACCTCGTACTGCGGGATCTCCGCGCCGTTGGCGTCGACGAGCCGCACGTCCATGCCCACGATCGAACCGGCCAACGGCGGTGGTGCCACCGCGTCGCTGCGGCGGATCGTCTGATAGCCGGCGATCGTGAACGGCCCCAGCCGCTGGACGGTGGTGGTCAGCGAGGGATCGGCGCGGTGCTCGGGCGGGGGCGCCGTGGTGGTCGGCGGCGGCAGCGGTGGGGTGGGTGGGTTCGAAGCGTGGGCGCTGGCCGGCGCCAGCAGCAGCGCGAGCGCACAGGCCGGCAGGACGCGGCGCACGCTAGCCGGACGCGCCCGGACGCGGCGGCATCTGGATCCGGGCCATCGCCTTGACCAGGAACCAGAACAGCGTGCCGGCGCTGGCGATGATGACCAGCATCAGCACCGTCGCCTTGAGATTGATCGCGGTCAGCAGCCCGAGCGCGGCGAAGACGATCGCCAGTCCGAGCAGGGTCTGCAGGCCGAGCACGGCCCAGTACTTCGCGTGCCACATGCCCCAGGCGACGAGCGCCAGCACTAGCGACATCAGCACGGTGCCGATCGCCAGCTGGACCTCGTCCGCGTTGTAGCCGAAGGCGAGCGAGATGGCGTTCGCGAGCGCGAGCGCAGCCGCCACGATCGCCCCGACGGTGACGGCGGTCGGACGCTCGCCGGGAGCGAGCGGCTTCAGCGCGGCGCGCGCGGCCTCGTCCTTGGCCCTGCTGCGGGCGTAGCGGCGCTCGAAGGCGTCGGCGGGCGGCGCGGGCACGTCGACCGGAGCCGCCGGCGTGGCGGCGGGGCCGCTGCCCTTGCCGCGCCGACGCTGCTTGCGACTGGCGCGCTGGCTCACCGCCCGCCCTCCAGCGCCTGCCGCAGCTCGGCCGCCGCGGCCTCGGGATCGGGCGCGTCGCGGATCGCGCGCACCACGCAGATTCGGCTCGCTCCTGCCGCGGTCACCTCGTGCACGGTATCGCGGTCGATCCCCCCGATCGCGAACCAGCTGCGCTCGCCGCCGTGACGCGCCGCGTAGCGCACGTAGTCGAGCCCGGCGGCGCGCCGACCCTCCTTGGTCGGCGTCTCGTACACCGGGCCGACGCTCAGCTCGTCCGCCTCGGCCGAGGCCAGCGCGGCCGTGAACTGCGCGGGCGAATGGGTCGAGAGACCGATCAACAGCTCGGGCCCGACCTGCTCGCGGACCTCCGCCACCGGGGCGTCGTCCTGCCCGACGTGCACCCCGTCCGCGCCGGCGGCGAGCGCCAAGTCGGGCCGGTCGTTGAGCCACAGCAGCGCGCCGTGCTCGTCGCAGCGCGCGCGGAAGGCCGCCGCCGCGCGCAGGATCGCGTCGTCGTCGGCGTCCTTGTCGCGCAGCTGGACCATGTCCACCCCGCCGCGCAGCGCGGCGTCCAGCAGCGACTCGGCGCGCGCCTCCACCACGAGGTAGAGGCGCGCTTGGCGCAGTCGCTCTCGCCGGTGCTCGCCGAGAGCGCGCTGCACGAGCGTCAGGGAGCCGGCGGCAGGCCGATCGCCCCGCCCGGCCGCTTGACCTGGCCGCGATGCGACTTGAACCAGCTCTGCAGCGTGGTGTAGGTCGGGTACTTCGCGCCCGAGCCGGTCAGCAGCGCGAGGTTGAAGAACGCCGAGCTCGAACGCCGCGGCGGCGCCACCAGCAGGTACTGCAGCTGGCTCTTGACCCGCCCGTTGGCGAGCGCGATCGAGTACGCGTCCTTGAGCCACTTGGTGCGCAGGCTCTGCTTGACGGCACGGTGGCCGGAGGAGAAGTAGCCGAACTCGGTCAGGTACACCGGCATCCTGCCGCCGCCGTTCTGACGCAGGCGCCCCGCGCGCGAGAGCTTGTCGAGCGCGACGGTGAGCCGCTTCAGCGTGCCCATCGTCACGTCGTCGGGGTTCTTGCCCTCGAACGTCGGCGGGTGGTTGAAGTCATAGGGATGGTGGGCGTAGCCGTCGGCCTTCAGCGCCGGGCAGCTGCGCGCGCGCTTGTACTTCTTGTCGACGCAGGCGACTCCACGCAAGAACGCCAATGGCGACTGCGAGAGGCCGGGGCGCGCGTAGGGGCTGGTCTCGCCGATCAGCACCTTGGCGCGCGGGTCGGCTTGCTTGATGGCCGCGTAGCCGCGCGTGTAGAGGCTGCGATAGAGACTGGCCTGGCTGGAGATCGGGCCGAGCCAGCTGCGCCAGTTGGGCTCGTTCCAGATGCTGTAGCGATCGACCCGGCCGGCGAAGGCGGTCGCCGCGGCGGCCGCGAACTCGCCGAACGCGCTGGCGCTGGGCTTGAGGCCGCTGACGCGCTTGCGGTCCCCGGTCGCCCAGCGCGGGGCCGGCCCCGTCAGCGATGCGTGCACGCGGATGCCGTGCGTGGCCGCCTCGTCGATCATGGTCTGGTACTGGCCGAAGTTGTAGCTGCGCTGGGCCGGCCTGCTGCGGGTGTTGTACTGCCCGGGTGGCAGCGAGTAGGCCCAGAGCACGTTGACCCGCAGGCGCGTGACGCCGAGCGCGCGCAGGTGGGCGTACGCCTTGTCGGTGTTCTTGAAGTGGCTCTTGGTGAGGAAGACCGAGTCGTCCTGGAGCGCCAGCTCGAGGCCGCGCGCGGCGCGCGCCTCGTCGGCGCAGCCTGTGGTCAGCAGCGCCATGGCCGTGACGAGGGCGGCCAGGGCCGCGCGGACGATGCTCGGAAGGCGGGGGACTGCGGGGGTCACGGTGCGATTCTCCTTTGCGCGGTCGGCCGTCAGCCGCTGGGTCGCTTGACGCGCGAGTGGCCGCCGATCGTGATGCGGTAGGTCCTCTTGTTCGAGTTCTTGACGCTGAAGGTCTTGCGGAAGTAGCCGGCCGAATTCAGTTGCGCGGTGCCGAGCTGGCTGTACGCGCCATGTCCGACCCGCGACTCGATGGTGGCGGTCGAGCCGGACGCCGTACGCAGGCCGCCCCAGACCTCGGCCTTGGTCACGCTCGGCGTGCGCACGAAGGCCGGCATCCGGAAGGCGTCGTACACGCCGGGCTTGGCCCTGCCGTTGTGGAAGCGCAGCCCGGCCTGCCAGACGGCGCTCAACGGCTCGTCCAGCAGCGTGTACTGCGAGTAGCTGCGCACGCGCGGGTTGCGGAAGGCGATGTACTCGCTCTCGTCCATGTAGCCGGGCACGCGCGCGATCGGGTTCTGGGTGAAGTCCGGCGGGTTGGTCTGGAAGCCGTACTCGGTGATCCAGAGCGGCAGCCGGCGAGGCAGCTTGCCGCGCCGGGCGAGCTTGTCGGCGACGCTCGTGATGCGGCGCAGCGTGGTGATCGTCGCCTCGCCCGCCCGCGGGCGGTTGGCGATGCCCCGGAAGCGGTTGTACGGGTGGTAGGCGATCCCGGAGGTGGGGATGCGGCCGACCTGCTTGCAGCCGCGCCGCTTGGCGGCCTTGCCCGTGTACTGGCGGTAGTGGCTGTCCAGGCAGGCCAGCTCGCGCAGGAACTCGACCGGCGTGACCTTGCTGTCCTCGCCGGCGCCCAGCGGCATCAGCTCGCCGAGCAAGATCGTGTCGCCGGCGTGGCCGCTGGCGCTCAGGCCCTTGTGCGCCGCCAGGTAGAGGTTGCGGTAGATCGAGGGCGACACCGGCACGCCCTGCGAGCGCTGTGGCGAGAGCCAGCTGTAGAGGTTGGGCTCGTTCCAGATCGACCACAGCGAGACACGCGGGAGGCCGCCGTACGACCCGGAGTAGCGGCTGCCGACCGCCTGCGCGAACAGCCCGAGCTCCTTGACGCTGGGCTTGTAGATGCCCTTGCGCCTGATCACCTTCGCGGTCGCCCAGTCGGGGGCGGTGTTGCCGATCGACAGGAACGGCTGCATGCCGCGGGCGACGATGCCGCGCACGACGTCGTCGTAGGTGCCCCAGTTGTAGCTCGCGGGGTTGGCGCCGTCGAAGCCGCTCGGCTTGCGCCGGCCGGCCGGGGCCACCTCGCGCCAGTAGATCTGGATCTTGACCACGTCCGCGCCGAGCGCCTGGAACTCGTCCAGGGTGCGCTCGCGGGTCGCGCCGTCCTGGCGATAGAGCTGGCTGTCGTCCTGCAGCACCGTCAGCTGCTTGCTGCTCGCATGCGCGGCCGGTGCGGCGAGCGCGGCGGCGCAGAGCATGGCGAGGATGATCGTCAGTCGTCTCATGTGTGTGGGTGACCGGACGGGGACGGGGCGGCGCGGAGGGAACGGACGTCGCCGGGCAAAGACCCTAAACAGACGTCCGGGGGAGAGTTGCGGTTCCACCCGGACGGAAAGATTCCTAGCAGACCCGTCCGGAAGGCGTGAGTACGATCCCGGCATGGGCATCGGTACGTCGATCTTCCTGATCGCTGTGGGAGCGATCCTGCGCTACGCCGTCACCGCCACCGTCTCCGGCATCGAACTGCAGACGGTCGGGCTGATCCTGATGATCGTCGGGATCGTCGGCCTGGTGATCTCGCTGGCGGTGATCTTCATGGGCGACCGCGACGCGGCCGTGCGCCGGCCGGACGATCCCACCCGCCGGCTCTAGACTCTGCCCGAGGAGTTACGGGAGCTCGGGCCACCGGGCTGAGAGGGCGGCTGCGGCGCCGCCGACCGTCGAACCTGACACGGGTAATGCCGGCGAAGGGAAGGTGATGGGACAGCCGCGCAGCACACGCTATGACGTCGTCGTCGTCGGCGGCGGGCTGATCGGGTTGGCGTGCGCCCGGCGGGCGGCCGAGCGGGGGCTGTCGGTGCTGGCGGTCGAGCGCTCGTCCGCGCCCGGCGGCGGGGCCTCCGGCGTGGCGGCGGGGATGCTGGCCCCCGTGACCGAGACGGACTTCGGCGAGCAGGCGCAGCTGAGCCTGAACCTGGCCGCGCGCGAGCGCTGGCCGGCGTTCGCCGCCGAGCTCGAGCGGACCACGGGCCTGGGCACCGGCTTTCGCGAGACGGGCGCCCTGGTGGTCGCCGCCGACCGCGACGACGCCGAGGAGCTGCGCCGGCTGAACGAGCTCCAGCGCTCGCTGGGCCTCGACGCGGAGTGGCTGCCGCCGTCGCGCTGCCGCGCGCTCGAGCCGGCGCTGTCGCCGCGCATCGCCGGCGGCATCCTCGCGCCGCAGGATGCGCAGGCGGACCCGCGCGCGGTGCTCGACGCGCTGCGCGCGGCGTTCGAGCTGGCGGGCGGCGAGTTGCTGCTGGACACGCACGTGGAGGCGATCGAGACCGCTGCCGGCGAGCTGCGTCCCGGCGCCGAGCACGAGCTCGGAGCGAGTGTCCACGGACGCGTGAGCGGCGTGCGCACGACCGCCGGCGCGGTCGCCTGCTCCCAGGTCGTCGTCGCGGCCGGCGCCTGGAGCGCCGGGCTCGTACCGGACGGCTGGGCCCCGCCGGTGCGGCCGGTCAAGGGACAGATCTTGGAGCTGCGCGTGCATGGCGACCTGCCGGAGCCCTGCACGCGCGTCGTGCGCAGCCCGCGCTGCTATCTGCTGGCACGCGGCGACGGGCGCGTGGTGCTCGGCGCGACGGTCGAGGAGCGCGGCTTCGACACGACGGTCACGGCCGACGGCGTCTTCCGCTTGCTCGAGGCCGCCTACGAGCTGGTGCCGGAGGTCTCGGAGCTGGAGCTGGAGCGGGCGCATGCGGGGTTGCGGCCGGGCACGCCCGACAACGGCCCGCTGATCGGCCCTGGCGAGGTCGAGGGGCTCGTGTGGGCGACCGGCCACTGGCGCAACGGCGTGCTGCTGGCGCCGCTGACCGGCGACGCGGTGGGCGAGCTGCTGGCCGACGGGACGCTGCCCGACGAGCTCGCGTCCTCGACGCCCCAACGGTTCGCGCGGGCGGCTGCGAGCGCATGATCGCGGTGACCCTCAACGGCGAGCGCCGCGAGCTGCCCGAGGACGCGACGGTCGAGCTGGCGGTGCGCGCGGCCGGTGCGCCCGCGGGCGGGCGTGGCGTGGCGGTGGCGCTCGACGGCGAGGTCGTTCCCCGCGGCGCCTGGGAGCGCACCCCGGTGCGCTCGGGGCAGGAGCTCGAAGTGGTGCAAGCGGTGCAGGGAGGACGCTGATGCAGATCGCGGGACGCAGCTTCGAGTCGCGCCTGGTGCTGGGCACCGGCGGCTTTCGCAACCTCGAGACGATGGCTGCCGCAGCGGCGGCGTCGGGCGCGGAGCTCGCGACGGTGGCGCTGCGGCGCGTGGACCCGGCCGCGCGCGGCTCGATCGTCGACGTGCTGACCGAGGCCGGCTGCGAGGTGCTGCCCAACACCGCCGGCTGCTTCACCGCCCGCGAGGCCGTCACCACCGCGCAGCTCGCGCGCGAGGCGCTCGACACGAACTGGGTCAAGCTCGAGGTGATCGGCGACGACCGCACGCTGCTGCCCGATCCGGTCGAGCTGCTGGCCGCGGCGGAGACGCTGATCGCGGACGGCTTCGTCGTGCTGCCCTACACCAACGACGACCCGATCCTCGCGCGCCGGCTCGAGGACGCCGGCTGCGCCGCGGTGATGCCGCTCGGCTCGCCGATCGGCAGCGGCATGGGGATCAACAACGCCTACAACCTGCGGTTGATCGTGGAGGCGGCCCAGGTGCCCGTGATCCTCGACGCCGGCATCGGCACCGCCTCGGACGCTGCGCTGGCGATGGAGGCCGGCTGCGACGCGGTGCTGCTCGCCAGCGCGATCTCGCGCGCCGCCGATCCCGTGACGATGGCCGGCGCGATGCGCAAGGCCGTCGAGGCCGGCTACGAGGCGCGCGGTGCGGGGCGCATCCCGCGGCGGCTGTACGCGCGGGCGTCCTCGCCGGAGGAGGGCGTAGCGGAGCTGGCGCCGGGTGCGTGAGCTAGAGCGCGGTGCGCTCGACGAGCTCGCCGAGCGCTGGCACGCCGGTTGGCACGGGCGCGGCTTCGAGGCCTGCTGCACGCCGGACGTCGCCTATGAGGATCCGCTCGCGGTCGAGCCGCTGCGCGGCGTCGACGAGCTCGATCGCCACGCCGTCGAGCTGCGGCGCGTCCTTCCCGACCTCGTCGTCGAGGCGAGCGCGCCGGCGCTGGAACGTGGCGGCCACGCCTGCTTCGCCTGGCGGGCGAGCGGCACCCAGCGCGGCGACATCGGCACGCTGCTGCCGGCCAGCGACCGTGCGGTCGTCGTGCACGGCCTGCACTACGTCGAGCTGAGCGACGGCCGCGTGCGCCGCGCGCGCGGCTTCTTCGACCTCTACGACGCGGCCACCCAGCTCGGGCTGCTGCCCTCGCGGGGCGGCCTCGGCGAAACCGCGCTGTTGCTGCTGCGCGGCTTCGGCCTGCGGCGCCGGACTACTTGACGACGACCGTGCCCTCCATGCCGGGGTGCACGCTGCAGACGTACTCGAAGCTGCCGGCCTCGTCGAAGGTGTGCTCGAACTCGCCACCGCCGCCGATGCCGCCGGGATCGCCGGACTTGAAGCTGCCGTCGTCGGCGGTCACGTCGTGGCCGACGGAGTCCTCGTTTGTCCAGGTCACGGTGCCGCCCTTGGCGACGGTCACGGAGTCCGGCTGGAACGAGATGTCCTTCATCTCGACATGGGCCGTCTTGCCGCCGGAGCCCCCGGAGCTGGTGGTCTTGGCGGGCCGATCGCTCTGCGCGCTGCCCCCGTCGTCACCGCCGCCGTCGTCGCTGCCGCAGCCGGCTACCACCAGGCCAAGCGCCAGGCAGGCGACAAGCAACACGAGCACCTTCTTCATCCCGGACCTCCTCGACGTTCGCGACCGTAGCCTAGACCTCGGCCGACCAGCAGCTCCAGCAGCGCCTTCTGCGCGTGCAGCCGGTTCTCCGCCTGGTCCCAGGCCAGGCAGCGCTCGCCGTAGAGCAGCTCCGGTGTGATCTCGTCCCCGGGATGGGCGGGCAGGCAGTGGAGGGCGATCGCGTCCGGCCGCGCACGCTCGAGCAGCGCCTCGTCGAGGCGGTAGGGGGCGAGCAGCGCGCGCTTGCGCTCGGCGTCGTCCTCGTCCCCCATGCTCACCCACACGTCGGTGTAGACCGCGTGGGCGTCGCGCACCGCATCCTCGGGTGCGAGCGGGGCCACGTCCGGCAGCGACAGCTCCGGCGGCGAGGACACCGCCGCCTCGATGCCGGCGATCGCACCCACGATCAGCAGCGATCTCGCCACGTTGTTGCCATCCCCGACGTAGGCGAGCTTCAGCCCATCGAGCGTGCCGAAGTGCTCGCGCAGCGTCAGCAGGTCCGCGAGCACCTGGCACGGGTGATGCTCGCGCGTGAGCATGTTGATCACCGGGATGCTGGCGTGGGCGGCGAGCTCGGTGACCGGCTCGTGCGCGCCGGTGCGGATGCCGACGGCGTGCACCATGCGCGACAGCACCAGCGCCGTGTCGCGCGGCGACTCCCCCCGCGAGAGCTGCAGCTCGCCCTCTCGCAGCACGAGCGGATGGCCGCCGAGCTCGTGGACCCCGACGTCGAACGAGACGCGGGTTCGGGTGGACGGCTTGTCGAAGACGAGCGCGACGCTGCGGCCGGCGAGCGCACGCGAGGCGAGGCGGTCGGCCTTCAGCTCGAGCGCGCGCTCGATCAGCGCGCGCAGCTCGTCGCTCGTAAGCTCGTCGCCGATAAGGAAGTGTCGGGGCATCGATGGTCTTTCTCCGGGTTCTGAGCTGGAACCTCTACCACGGTCGGGACTTCCCGCCGGATCCGGCCCTGCGCACGCTGCGCTCGCGGCTGCTGCGCCGCGACGAGCGCAACGCCACGCACGTGCAGGTCAACCGCTCGCTGCGGACCGAGTTCGCGACGCTGCTGGCCGCACGTGACTGGCACGTCGCGCTGCTGCAGGAGGCGCCCCCGCGCTGGCTGGCGCCGCTGGCTCAGGCCGCGCGCGCCGACGGCGTGCTGGCGCTGACCGCGCGCAACCTGCTGCCGGCGCTGCAGAGCCGGCTGGCCGACGGGAACCCCGACCTGATCGCCTCCTGGGAGGGCGGCTCCAACCAGCTGCTCGTGCGCGGGGAGATCCTGGAAGCGCGACGCCTGACGCTCGCGCGGCGCCCCGAACGACGACGGCTGCTGTGGGCGCGGGTGCGCGTGGCCGATCGCGAGCTGTGCGTGGCCAACCTGCACGCGAGCGCGGGTCGGGAGCGCGCGGCGGCGGCCGAGCTGCTGCTCGCGGCAGAGCGCGCCGTGGCTTGGTCGGCCGGCGCGCCGCTGGTGCTCGGGGGCGACTTCAACCTGCGGCCGGCGCGCGATCCCGAGCCCTTCGCGACGCTCGCGCGGCGTTTCGGCCTCGAGCGTCCGACCGCGCCCGAGGCGATCGACCACCTGCTCGCGCGCGGACTGGAGATCGTCGAGCCGGCGCGCCGGCTGGCGCCGGCCGAACGCGAGCTCGAGCAAGCCGACGGCCTCCGCCTGCGCCTGTCCGACCACGGCATCGTCACGGCGACGTTCGGCGTGGCATAGTCCGCGCCCAGCAAGGGAACCACTGGAGGGAGCACGATGGCGGAGCGTCGGAGCAGCAGCAAGAGCGCGAGCGGGTCGAAGGCGAAGGCGACCTCCGCGAAGCCTGCCGGCCGGCGCCGCGCCGCGGAGAAGCAGGCGCGCACGGCAGCCGACGCCGCCGCGCGGGCGGCCAGCGAGGCCGGCCTCGAGGCCAAGACCGTCGCCGAGCTGCGCGAGGCGCTGCGCAAGAACCTGATCCGGCCGCTCGAGCTCGTGATGCTCACGCGCGAGCGCATCGAGGAGGTGCTGAGCGAGGCGGTCGAGCGTGGGCAGATCACCGTCGACGGCGCGCACGGCATCGCCTCGGACCTCGTGCAACGCGGGCGCAAGCAGACCAATGACGTGCTCAAGGACCTCGAGCAGCTGATGGACCGCGGCTTCGACGGGGTGGACGCGCAGACCGACAACGCCCGCAAGAGCGCCACCGGCGCCGTCCGCCGTGCCCGCAAGCGGGTGACCGCCTCGCGCACCCGCGCCACGCGCGCTGCCTCGCCGGCGCTCGCCCAGGCGGACAAGGTGCGGCGGGTGGCGAAGGCCGGCCCGAGCTTCCCGATCACCGGCTACGACGACCTCACCGCCGCGCAGGTCCAGAGCCGCCTCGGCGACCTCACCGCCGCCCAGCTGCGCAAGGTGCGCGATCGCGAGCGCCGCGGCGCCAGCCGCAAGACGGTGCTCGGCGCGATCGAGAAGAAGCTCGGCTGAGCGCGTTCCGGCGACCGCTAGGCTCGGTCGCTCGATGAGCTCCACCCAGGCATCCACGCAGCCAGCCCGCCCGCGCAAGGGCGACGAGCTGGAACTGACGATCGACCGGCTCGCCCACGGGGGCGCCGGCGTCGCGCGCACCGACGGCTACGTCGTGTTCGTGCGCGGCGCGATCCCCGGCGATCGCGTGCGTGCGCGCATCACCAAGTCCAAGCGCTCCTTCGGCGAGGCCGAGGCGCTCGAAGCTGCTGGAGCCCAGCCCGGAGCGGATCGATCCGGTCGCGCCGCATCCCGGCGCGCCCTGGCAGGTGCTCCCCTACGAGCGCCAGCTGGCCGAGAAGCAGGCGCAGGTACGCGACGCGCTGCAGCGCTTCGGCGGCTTCGAGGAGCCGCCGGTCGAGCCGATCGTGCCCGCCGAGCAGCAGCTGCGCTACCGCAACAAGCTCGAGTACTCGTTCGGCGAGGACGAGGACGACGAGCTGGTGCTCGGCTTCCACCACCCAGGCCGCTGGGACCTGATCGACGACGTCAGCCTGGACGTCCTCGCCTCCGAGCGCGTCGACGAGCTGCGCGAGGCCGTCAAGGCCTGGTGTCGCGAGGAGGGGCTGTCGGCCTGGGACCGGCGCGACGGCCGCGGCCTGCTGCGCAACCTCGTCGTGCGCGAGGGGCGCCGCAGCGGCCAGCTGCAGGCGCGCCTGGTCACCAGCCCCGGCGACTTCCGCGCGCTCGAGCTGGCCGCCGCGATGCCGGCCGAGAACGTGCTCTGGACCCAGGCCGAGGGCGTCGCCGAGACGACGCGCGAAGGCCGCACGCAGGTGCTGAAGGGGACCGCCACGCTCGAGGAGGAGTTGTCGGGCCTGCGCTTCCGCATCTCCCCCGACGCCTTCTTCCAGACGAACACCGAGATGGCCGAGCGCCTCTACGGGACCGCCGCGGAGCTGGCCGGCCTGACCGGCCGCGAGCGCGTGCTCGACCTCTTCTGTGGCATCGGCACGATCGCGCTCGTGCTGGCGCTCGACGCCGGCGAGGTCTGGGGCGTCGAGATCGTCGAGCAGGCGGTCGCCGACGCGATCGAGAACGCGCGCCTGAACGGCATCGACAACGCGCGCTTCTTCGCCGGCGACGTGCGGCTGGCGATGCGCCCGCTGCTGGAGCAGTCGGGCCAGCCCGACGTGGTCGTCGTCGACCCGCCGCGCGCCGGCCTGTCGCAGAAGATCGTGCGACGCATCCTCGAGGCCGAGGCGAAGAAGATCGTCTACGTCTCCTGCAACCCGACCACGCTGGCGCCGAACGCGCGCCAGATCGTCGACGCCGGCTACACGCTGCGCACGGTCCGGCCTGTCGACATGTTCCCGCAGACGCCGCACATCGAGTGCGTGGCGCTGCTGGAACGCAGCGGCTAGCGCGTTCCCGCCTTCACCTCCTGCGCGACCACGTGCGTGACCGGCAGTCCGGTCGCGGCGTGGGCCTTGCGTGGCAGGTCGAGTCGCAGCCACTTCGACATGCGCAGTGGCAGCGTCGAGACGATCAGCTCGTCGTAGTCGTTGAGGTTGCACTCGTCCGCGGTCGCGGCGAGCGGGTCGGGGTCGCCGACCTTCGCGTCGTGGACGTCGAGCCCCGCCTCGCGCAGTTCGTCCACGAACGCGCGGCGGTGCTGTTCGGCCTCCGGTTCGCCGGCGTGCATGTCCCCCGCCCAGGCGATGCCGTGCGGCGTCGCCGGCACCAGCAGCGTGAACGTGCATGGGCCGTGTGCGGCCCGCTCGCTCAGCGCCTCGAGCAGCTCAGGCGACTCGGCGGTGCGGTTGGCGACGACCAGGATCCTGGCTTGTGTGCCCATCTGGGCCTCCTCTCCCTTGCGTCGGAGAGTAGCGCGAGGCTCAGTAGGGCGGGAAGTCCTCGTACCAGTCGCCGAGCGAGCGGAAGGCGCGCCAGAACTCGCGCTTGACCGCCTCCTCGTCGAGCGAGCGGTCGATGTCCGGCACGTAGATGGCGTCGCAGGACGGGGTCAGCCGCTGGATCTCGCCGGGCTCGGCCGCGAGCGTGCGCGCGAGCGGGATGCCGAGGCCGTTGAGCTCCTCGCGGGCCTCCTCGCCCATCACCATGATCATGCGCGGCTGGACGATCGCCAGCTCCTCCAGCACCCGGGCGCGACATTCGGGGGCGGACAGGTCGGTGTCGGCGACCGGGCACTTGACGAACACCGTGCCGTAGACGGCCAGCGGATCGATGCCGAGTCGCTTGAAGCTCTTCATCAGCGCGCTGCCGGCGCGACCGTAGAAGGCGACGCCCTCCTCGATCTCGGACGGCATCGGCGCGAACTTCAGCAGCATGATGTCCGCCTGCGGGTGGCCGGAGCCGAGCACCGGCATGTGGTCCCCGCGCGGGCAGTGCTCGCAGTCCTGGATCTCGCGCGTCAGCTGATTGAGCTCGCGGATCGCGCGCTCCAGGTACTTCTCCCTGATCTCGTCGTCGGTCGCCGGCACCTCGCCCTTGGCTTTTGACGGGGCGCCCCGCCCTCCTCTTGGCTGCATCACCTCTTGCCGCGAGTTTGGATGAATTTGAGTGCCTGGACGTACAGCAGCGACTGCCGCTTGCGCACGATGTCGGCGGCGCGCAGCGATTCGAGGAACTCCTCCGGCCCGTCGAAGTCGCGCATGCGGATCTTGACCGAGCCGAGCCCCTGCGCGACGTGGCTGTCCGAGCCCGCGCCGGCGACGATCCGGTACTTGGCCGCGAAGCGCGCCGCCTCCTCGTTGAAGGACGAGATCGCCACGCGCGGGTTGAAGACCTCGATCGCGTCGATCTGGTCCACGACCGCCAGCAGGTGCTCGTAGTCGGGCACGGCGTGCATGCGGTCGAACGGGTGCGGCACGTACACGAGGCCGCCCTGGCGGCGGATCTCCGCGATCGTCTCCTGCAGTGTCATCCCCCGCGGGATCTTCTCCTCGATGAAGAGCCCGATCACCTCGCCCTGGTCGGCCGTCTTGACCTCCTCGGCGACGATCACCTTGACGCCGTTGGCCCGCTCGCGCGCCTCCAGCGCGCCCGAGATCTCGTTGTGGTCGGTGATCGCGATCGCCCCCAGGCCGACGCGCTCGGCGGTCTCCAGCAGCGTGTCGACGGGCGTGGCGCAGTCGGGCGAGTGGTCGGTGTGCATGTGCAGGTCGACGTGCACGAAGTCGCGCTGCTCGAGCCGCTTGCGCACCGCCGGCGCCCCAGTCCGGTCGTGGCGCCGGCCGGCGATCTCCGCGTACAGCTGCTCGAACTCCTCGGCCACCCGCGACCACTCCAGCTCGGGATGCACCGCCCGGATGCGATCGGCGTATACGTCCGCCAGCGCGGGGTCGGCGAGCAGGCGCTCGAGCTGCCCGGCCAGCGTGATCGCGTCGCGCGGCTCGAACAGCAGGCCGAGCTCGCCGTCGCGCACGGCCTCCTCGTACTGGGGCAGGCGCGAGACCACCGGCACCGCCCCGCCGGCGAGCGCGCGCAGCACCAGCTGCGGCGAGGGGGCGGCGCCCGCCGAGGCCGCGACGGCGATCCGCGCCCGCGCGAGGTGCTGGGCCTCCGAGCCGTCGGCCGGCCCGGCCAGGGTCACGCGCTCGCGCAGCCGCCGCGGCAGCGACACCGCTGGCGCGCTGGCCGGATCGCGCAGCCAGATCGTGGCGTGCCAGTCGAGCTCGGTCGACAGCCGCCGCAGCGCGCGCAGGAACAGCCGCAAGGCGCCGCGCTCCTCCTCGGCCGAGAACACGATCTCCGGGGGTTGGTCGCCTCCCTTGGCCGGCCGCGCGACGAGGTCGGCGCCCGGGGAGATCACGCGGTAGTCGCCGGGGAAGTGGCGCTCGACCAGGTCGCGCGTGGCGGCGAAGCTCGCCGTGCGCCCGTCGAGCCGGCCGAACAGCAGCTGCACGACCCGCCGGGCGACCTGCGTCGAGACGAAGCGCTCGGTGGTGGCGTGGAAGCTGCCGACGTTCAACGCGCGCGAGTGGCGCAGCGCCGCCGAGGCCGCGCTCGGGGCGAACGGCTCGTGCACGTGCACGAAGTCGAGCTCCGCGCGTTCGAGCAGGTCCTCGAGCGTGCGCGAGACGTCCAGCGGCAGCGACACCGAGCCGCCACGGCGAAACGGCAGGCTCTGGCCGACGGCCAGCAGCGTCGCGCAGCCGGGCCCGTCGAACAGGGCGTCGGGGTCGGACGCCAGCGCCTTGACCCGCGCCCGGCCCTCGCGGATCAGCTCGCGCGAGTCGGAGGGGGCGATGACGACGACGCGATGCCCGCGCGCACAGAGCTCGTCCGAGAGCCGCTCGACGTAGCGGTTGACCTCGTGGTGCTGCTCCCACGGCCACGGGGTGACCTGGGCGATCGAGTACCGCTCCGCCGACACGGCGGGGAGGATAGGGGCCGGCGCTAGGCGCCGGCCTTGGAGGGCTTGACCTTCTTGGGCTTGCCGCCGGGCAGCTTGGGCGCGCCGGCGTGCTCGGCGATGAACGTCTCGGTCAGCTCGCGCGCCACCGGGTCCGGATACTGCTCGGGCGGCGACTTCATCAGGTACGAGCTGGGCCCGATCAGCGGGCCGCCGACGCCGCGGTTGAGCGCCAGCTTGCAGCAGCGCACGCCGTCGATGACGATGCCGGCCGAGTTGGGCGAGTCCCAGACCTCAAGCTTCAGCTCGGCGGTCAGCGGCACGTCGCCGAAGGCCTGGCCCTCGAGCCGGATGTGCGCCCACTTGCGGTCGGTCAGCCACGGCACGTAGTCCGACGGGCCGATGTAGACGTCGTCGGCCGGCAGCTTCTCCTCCATGATCGAGGTCACCGCCTGCGTCTTGGAGATCTTCTTGGACTCCAGCCGCTCGCGCTCGAGCATGTTGTAGAAGTCCATGTTGCCGCCGACGTTCAGCTGCGAGGTGCGCGCTAGGCGCACGCCGCGGTCCTGGAACAGCCGCGCGAGCGAGCGGTGCACGATCGTCGCGCCGACCTGGGACTTGATGTCGTCGCCGACGATCGGCAGGCCCGCCTTGCGGAAGCGCTCGGCCCAGTAGTGCTCGCCGGCGATGAAGACGGGGATGCAGTTGACGAAGCCGCAGCCGGCCTCGAGCACCTGCTCGACGTACCACTTGGTCGCCAGCTCGGAGCCCACCGGCAGGTAGGAGACGACCACGTCGGTCTTGGTCTCCTTGAGGATGCCGACGATGTCGTCGGTCTCCCCGGGCGCCTTGGTGATCTTCTCCTTGAGGTACTTGCCGAGGCCGTCGTGGGTCATGCCGCGGTAGACGGGTACGTCGAGTTTGGGCACATTGGCGAAGCTGATCGTGTTGTTCTGCCCCGACCAGATTGCCTCGGAAAGATCCTTGCCGACCTTGTCGGCGTCGATGTCGAAGGCGGCCGTGAACTCGATGTCGCGGATGTGGTAGCCGCCGAGGTCCACGTGCATCAGTCCCGGCACGGACTGCGAAGGGTCCGCGTCCTTGTAGTACTGGACGCCCTGCACGAAGGCGGAGGCACAGTTGCCCACACCCACGATGGCCACCCGGACCTTCTCGGACTGATAGCGCGAGGCGCCGTTGGTAGAGATGGTGTCGCTCACAGAGAGTCCTCCAGCGTTCTCATTAAAGGCCCTGCAGGGCTGTCGGGGGGAATGATTACCCGCAAGCCGGACCGGTTTATACGGCACCGGCTCCCCGGGCGAACTCACGGCGGACGTGGAACACACGCTGAAAAGCCGTGAAGATCGTCAGCGCTGCTAACACGTAGATAGCAGGCTCGAGCAGGTCGAGGCCGGGAATCAACTCCTCGGCGGCGAACAGCAGGCCCGCCGAGAGGATCACCACGCGCACCGGGCGCGAGGCGACGCCGACCTTGCACTCGATGCCCAGCGCCTCGGCGCGTGCACGCGTGTAGCTGACCATGTACGAGCCGACGACGGCCAGCACGGTCGCGCCCACCGCGAGCTCGTCCTGGCGGGAGGCGAAGTAGGAGGCGACCGCCGCCAGCACCACGCCCTCCTCGATGCGGTCGAGCGTCGAGTCGAGGAAGGCGCCGAAGGGCGTGCCCTTGCCCGACATGCGCGAGTAGCGCCCGTCGAGCATGTCCATCACCGAGCCGACGATGAAGGCGATCGCCGCCAGCACGAAGAAGCGCTCGACCACCAGCGCGGCGGCGGCCAGGTTCAGCACCAGGCCCGTCATCGAGATCTTGTTCGGCGTCAGGCGCGACTCGATCAGGCGCGTACGCGCGGCGGCGCGCATCTCGGCCGCGGTGCGCGCGCCCTCACGCCCGTTGCGGCGGGCGCGGCCTCCCCGTGGTGGCCGCTGACGCGTGTCGCCGGTCACGTGGCGCCCTTGGCGGCCTGCGGTTGCCAGCCCCAGGCCTCGGGGCGCAGCCGGCCGAGGGCCGCTGTCGCGGCGTAGGCGGAGATCGCGGCCACCAGCGCGCCGAGCGCGGCGTCCATCCAGAAGTGGTTGGCGGTGACCATCACGACGAAGGTGACGAGGGCCGGGTAGGTGAGCCAGAGCGTCTTCAGGACCCGGTTGCGCACGAGCATGAAGGCGGGGATGCCGATCATCAGCGCGAACGCGACGTGCATGCTGGGCACCGCGGCGAAGGGGTTGTAGAGCACGTTGGCGCTGGTCTCCGCGGTCTCGCCGACGAAGCTCGCCACCGTGTCCGAGAAGCCCCACTCCGGCAGGTAGCGCGGCGGCGCGGTCGGGAACGCCACGTAGCCGAGCAGCGCCAGGCCCATCGCGATCATGAACATGTTGCGCACGTAGTAGAAGGCCTGGTTGCGCGCGATGTAGAGCCAGATCAAGAACGTCGTGGTGAGCACGAAGTGCGAGTTGACGTACATGAAGTTGGCGAACGTCAGCAGCCAGTCGGCGGAGTTGCGCGCCCACGTCTGCAGCCCCGGCTCGAAGAAGAGCCCGAGCGCGCGCTCGAAGTTCACGATCGTGCGCGCGTTCTCGAACGCGAGCCCGGCCTGGCCGTCCACCAGCCCGCGCACGATCCGGTACAGGTAGTAGGCGCCCGCGAACAGCGCCAGCTGGCGCACCGCGTCGAGCCAGCCGTTGGGCAGCCAGCGGCCGCTGGTGTGCCAGGTGCGCCGGAACTGCCGCGCGGCGCTCTGAAATTCCTGCACGAATTGCTCAGACCGAGGCACGAATCGACCAGCCTACCGCGGGCTGTCGTCGCAACGCTTCCCCCGCGAGAACAGCCGCTCGGGGGAGAAGCGCGTGCTGAGTCGCACGAAGCCGGTCTTGTCGGCGATCAGCCGCGTCCAGTCGCCGTCGGGCTCCACGCAGGCGCCGCGCGCGAACCAGTAGGGAGTCCAGCGCACGCGCACGATCGCCTCGCCCGGCCGCTTCACGTCGAACAGCATCTCGTCCGACTGGTACTGGTCGAGCACGATGTTGGCGCGCCCCTGGGAGATCACGAACGGCGCCGGCAGGATCACCTCGTAGACGCGCCAGTCGTCGGACTTCCAGCGCAGCCGCAGGTACGGCAGGCCCTTCTCGATCAGCGCCCGCTCCCGGTACGAGCTCTTGTCGGGCTTGGCGCTCGGCAGGGCCACGTAGCGCACCGCGTTCTCGGTCAGCCAGGAGGCGTAGGTGAGTCTGTTGAGCGCGCCGTCGCGGTAGAAGATCGGATTGCGGCCGGTGTCGAGCTGGCGCAGCCAGCCACGGGCGAGCGGCGCCTGCAGCGCGATCTCCGCGCCCTCCCAGTGGCTGCGCGTGAACGGGATCTCGATCCGCCGCTGGCCGACCCCGCCGACGGTGTAGAGCCACTGGCGCAGCGGCTCGAAGTAGTCGGACTTCGCGGCCGGATCCTCCAGGTACTTGATCACGTCGCGCACAGCGGGCGACCACTGCCAGAAGGCCAGTGAGGCGAAGCCGACCGCCAGCAGCGGCAGCGCCCAGGCGCGCCTGGTCCAGGGTCGTCCCCAGATCGCGCACAGCAGCACGGGGCCGCCGAACAGCGCGCCGAGCCGCACCGCGTTGCCGCCCATCGGCGTCTCCAGCGGCAGCGCGAGCGAGGCGCCGATCGCGTACAGCGCGACGCCCCAGCTCAAGGCGCTCTCCTTGCGCGGCAGCACGGCCAGGCAGGCGAGCGCGAACAGCGGGATCGGGACGTAGGCGGAGGTCGGGAACGGCGCCCAGCCGCCCTCCGGGAACGCCCACGAGAGCAGCAGGGGCGGGATGAAGGCCGCCGCGGCGAGCAGGATGCCCTCGCTGCGCTTGGTGCGGTCGCGGCGCTCGGCGATCGCGTACGCGGCGCCCGCCATCGCGAGGAACAGCCCGGCCACCGGGCTGCCGAGCGGACACAGCACGCCGAGCACGATCGTCAGCACGTAGCGGCGGCGCTGCAGCGCCAGCAGCGCCGCGAGGCCGAACATCACGCCGATCGCGAACGGCAGCCGCGCGGTGAACAGCAGCGTGGCGGTGCCGACGCCGAACCAGAGGCTGCCCCAGCGCGCCCGCTCGGCGCCGAAGTACCCGCGCGCGAGCGGCTCGAACAGCGCGGCCGAGGCGACGGCCGCGATCGCCAGGGCCACCGGCGGGCCGAGCAGCCACGCCACCGGTGGCGAGATGATGCTGTAGGCGGGGGTGTGGTGGCCGCCGTACCACTGCCCGTTCCAGATCGTGAAGCCCTCCCTGCCGAACAGGTCGGCGCGGAAGGTGTGCGCCGCCAAGTCGACCGTGCGCGGCTCCCAGATCAGGTAGACGATCGCGAAGGCGAGCGCCACCAGCGTGGGAGCCAGCCGCCACCAGTCGATCCGACGCCAGAGTGATCGCGGCCCAGGGGGGCGCGCACGCGAGAAGCGCGAGCGAGGCGCCGCCTCGCTCGGCGTGGCGCCAGGGGCACGGGGCGGCGCCGTGACGGAGGACAGCACGGCGCGAAGCACTGCGCCTGACAGGCTAGTGCCTGGAGCAAGCTCAGCGCGCGAGGAAGCTCGCGACCCGCTCGACCAGCTCGGGCCGCTCCAGCCAGGTCCAATGTCCGCCGGTGGTCAGCTCGAGCTGGACCTCGCCACCGAGCGCGTCCGCGTAGCGGGCGCCGAACTGCTCGGGGATGTACGGGTCGTCGGTCGGCCAGAGCACGAGCGCCGGGCAACGCAGCTCGCCCAGCCGCTCGCCGGCGGCGGCGAGCACCGCCGGCGGCGCCGAGCGGTAGAGCTTGAGGATCGCGCGCTGGGTGCCGTGATCGAAGTCGGCCCAGGAGCGGTCGGCGATCGCTTGCGGCAGGCTGTGCCGCCAGGCCCACCTGGTGGTGAAGCCCATCGCCAGCTCGCCCAGCAGCGGCGTGCGCCAGATGCGCGCCACGCGGTGCCAGCGATAGCCCTCGAGCAGCGGCACCGTGCTGAGCACGACCAGGCGCTCGATGCGCTCCGGGAAGCGCTGCGCGAAGGCGAGGCCGACGGCTCCCCAGTCGTGCACGACCAGCGAGAAGCGCTCGAGCCCGGCGCTGTCGGCGAAGCGCTCGAGGAAGCAGTCGTAGCCCTCGATCGAGTACGGGAACTCCGCGGGCTTGGCGGAGCTGCCGTAGCCGGGCAGATCCGGCGCCACGCCGCCGCTGCGCTCGAGGAACGCCAGCCACTCCCAGGAGGCGGTCGGCACGCCGTGCACGTAGAGGATCGGGGCGTCGCCGGCCTGACGCCAGTGCACCTCCACGCCGTCGATCTCGGTGCGCCGTTGCTCGATCTGCACGGCTGCTTCCTATCAGGCCCATAGGCTTGCGCGCGCATGTCGAGCCGCCCTCCCGACAAGCGCCGCGTGCGCACGATCCGCGACCGCTTGCGCGCCGAGTACGGCCGGCCGGTGTTGCACGCGCACGAGGCTCCGATCGACGAGCTGATCCTGACCGTGCTGTCGCAGAACACCAACGACCGCAACCGCGACGTCGCCTACGGGCGCCTGCGCGAGCGCTTCGACTCGTGGGCCGCGGTGCGCGCCGCGCCCGCCTCCGAGATCGAGGACGCGATCCGGCCGGGCGGCCTGGCGCCGACGAAGTCCGTGCGGATCAAGCGCATCCTCGACGCGATCGGCGACGACGACCTGCTCTGGCTCGAGCAGGCGCCGCTCGACGAGGCGCGCGCCTACCTCTGCGACCTGCCCGGCGTCGGCCGCAAGACGGCCGCCTGCGTGCTGCTGTTCTCCTTCGGCCGGCCGGACATCCCGGTGGACACCCACGTCTTCCGCGTCGGCAAGCGACTCGGGCTGTTCCGCGAGCAGGCGAGCTTCGAGGAGGCCCACGACGACATGCTGCGCCTCGTCGACCCCGAGGACGCCTACGAGATGCACGTGCTGTTGATCCGGCACGGCCGGCGTACCTGCCACGCGCGCAACCCCCGCTGTGCGGAGTGCCCGCTGCGCCGCATCTGCCCCGAGGGCAAGCGACGGCTCGCCCAGGGATGAGCGACGGGCGGCGGCACGCCTACCCGCTGCTGCTGGCGCTGCCGTTCCTGATCGGGATCGCGGCGCTGCGGGGCCTCACGGTCGAGATCGACACCTTCCACGGCAGCGACGCGGGCATCTACCACCTGCCGACGATCCTGCAGTTCTCCGAGCGGCTCGACTTCGAGCGCTACCCGGCCGCCCAGACGCCCCTCTACCACCTGCTGTTCGCCGGCTACGGCAAGCTCGTCGGCTTCGAGCTCTGGAAGCTGCGACTGCTGAACGTCGTGCTCTCGTACGCCGCGATCCTCGCGGTCTACTTCCTGCTGCTGCGGCGCCTCGAGCGCGTGCAGGCCTTCGCGCTGGCGCTGCTGATCGCGCTCTCGCCGTACGTGCTCGGCCCCTCCTTCACGCTGCTGACCGACAACCTCGCGCTGCTGTTCGGGGTCCTGGCGCTCGGCTGCTTCGAGCGCGCCCGCGGTGCGTTCGCCGCTCCCACCGCCGTGCTCGGCTGGGTGCGTGGCTGGCAGCCGCCCGGCGGCGCGTTCGCCAGCTTCGCCCTCGGCTGCCTGGCGATGGCGGCCGCGGTGCTCACGCGCCAGTCGTTCCTGTGGCTTGCGCTGGTGGCCGCCTGGGCGCTGCTGCGGGGGCCGTTCTCGCCCCGCCAGCGGCTCGCGGGCATCGCCGTCGGGGCGCTCGCGCTCGCTCCCTTCGCCGCGCTCGTGGCCGTCTGGGGCGGCCTCGTCCCGCCCGGCTCGGACCCGGCCTCCTGCGGCCTCTGCACCGACCGCCCGGGCGTCGGCCGCGACGCGCTGACGCTGCGCACCGTCGGCTTCACCGTCGCGCTCCTCGGCCTCTATGCGGCGCTCGTCTACGCGCCGCCGCTGGCCCGCCGCGCGTGGCCGCGCGCTCGGGCGCTCCTTCCACCCGCCCGGCCGCTCGCGCTCGCCCTGCTCGCCGCGCTCGTCCTGCTGGCGCTCTCCCCCCTGGCCTACACCCCACCGGTCCCCGGCCAGCCCGGCGACGCCGGCTTCCTCTGGAGGGCGGCGGATCGGCTGCCGGAGCTGGCCGGCACGTCGCTGCCGTTCTGGCTGCTGGTGCCGCTCGGCGCCGTCGCGCTGGGCGTGCTCGCCGTGCGCGCACGTCTCGACTCGCTGTCGACGATCTGGTTTGCCGCCTTCCTGATCGCCGCCCTGCCGGTGCGGCTCGTCTACCAGAAGTACTTCGACCCGTTCGCGCTGCTGGCGCTCGCGCTGTTCGCTCGCCCGCCGGACTTGCGCCGGCCGCTCGACTACGCGGGCATCGCCGCGCTCGGCGCGGGCTTCGTCGCCTATGCCCTCGCGGGCGGCGGTGGCTGAGAGCCTGGAGCTACTGGATCTTCTGCAGGTCGACCACGAACACCAGCGTCTCGTTTGGCGCGATGCTCGGCGGCGCGCCCTGCGCGCCGTAGGCCAGCTCCGGGGGGATCGTCAGCTCGCGACGACCGCCGACCTTCATGCCGACGACGCCCTTGTCCCAGCCGGGGATCACCTGTCCGCCGCCGAGCGGGAACGTGAACGCCTGTCCGCGATCCCAGGAGGCGTCGAACTCCTGGCCGTTGGAGAAGCTGACGCCGACGTACTGGACGCTGACCGTGTCGCCGCTCTTGGCGGCACGGCCCTTGCCCTTGACGATGTCCTCCTTGACCAGCTTGTCCGGCGGCGAGCCGGTCGGCTTGGGGATCGCCGGCTTGACGTCGGTGTCCTTGAGGTCGGCCGTGGGCGGCTCGGACTCGGTCTCGGTCGTGGAGGCGGCGGTGTCGGAGGGGGTCGTGTCGGCCGCCCGATCGTCGCCGCCGGACGAGCCTTCGTCGTCGCTGCCGCAGCCGGCGGCGAGCAGCGCGAGCAGGAGCAGGCACAGCAGGGCAAGGCGTGGCGGTCGCATGGCGGCGGAAGCCTAGTCGCTCTCCGGGCGGAGGGATGCAGACGGGAGCGCGGTCGCTCGGGACCCATCTGGGCGCGACGCTGAACATCTGCCATACTCGCGCTTAGATTTTTTCTGGCACGACCTAGAAACGAAGGAGCAGTGAGCGGATGGGCAAGACGATCGGCATCGATCTGGGCACGACCAACTCGTGCATGGCCGTCCTCGAGGGCGGCGAGCCCACCGTGGTCGAGAACGCCGAGGGTGCGCGCACGACTCCCTCGGTCGTCGCGTTCACGGAGGGTGGGGAGCGGCTCGTGGGCGCGCCGGCCAAGCGCCAGGCGGTCACGAACCCCGAGAACACGGTCTTCTCGATCAAGCGCTTCATGGGGCGCAAGGAGGCCGAGGTCAAGGAGGAGGAGAAGATCGTCCCGTTCGAGGTCGTAGCCGGCCCGAACGGCGACGCGCGCGTGAAGGCGGGCGGCAAGGAGTACGCCCCGCCGGAGATCAGCGCGATGATCCTGCAGAAGCTGAAGGCGGACGCCGAGGCCTACCTGGGCGACACGGTCGACAGCGCGGTGATCACGGTCCCCGCGTACTTCAACGACGACCAGCGCCAGGCCACCAAGGACGCCGGCAAGGTCGCCGGCCTCGACGTCAAGCGCATCATCAACGAGCCGACCGCGGCCGCGCTGGCCTACGGGCTCGACAAGGAGGACGCCGACCAGACGATCCTCGTCTTCGACCTCGGCGGCGGCACGTTCGACGTGTCGGTGCTCGAGATCGGCGACGGCGTGTTCGAGGTCAAGGCCACCGCGGGCGACAACCACCTCGGCGGCGACAACTTCGACAAGGCGATCGTCGACTGGCTGGTGAGCGAGTTCAAGCAGGCCGAGGGCGTCGACCTGTCGCAGGACAAGATGGCCCTGCAGCGCCTCTACCAGGAGGCCGAGAAGGCCAAGACCGAGCTGTCCTCCGCGCAGGAGACGCAGATCAACCTGCCGTTCATCACGGCGGTCGACTCGGTGCCCAAGCACCTCAACCAGCGCCTGACCCGCTCGAAGCTGACCGAGCTGACGGCCGACCTGGTCGACCGCGTGGTCGGTCCGACCAAGCAGGCGATGGAGGACGCCGGCGTCGCTGGCGGCGGCATCGACCACATCGTGCTCGTGGGCGGCATGACCCGCATGCCCGCGGTGCAGGAGAAGGTCAAGGAGCTGACCGGCAAGGACCCGCACCGGGGCGTGAACCCGGACGAGGTCGTCGCCGTCGGCGCCGCGATCCAGGCGGGCGTGCTGGCCGGCGACGTCAAGGACGTGCTGCTGCTCGACGTCACCCCGCTGACCCTCGGCATCGAGACCAAGGGCGGCGTGATGACGAAGCTGATCGAGCGCAACACGACGATCCCGACGCGCAAGTCCGAGGTCTTCTCCACGGCGGAGGACAACCAGACCAGCGTCGAGGTGCACGTGCTCCAGGGCGAGCGCGAGATGGCGACCTACAACAAGTCGCTGGGCAAGTTCCAGCTCACCGGCATCCCGCCGGCGCCGCGCGGCATGCCGCAGATCGAGGTCGGCTTCGACATCGACGCCAACGGCATCCTCAACGTGTCCGCGAAGGACCTGGGCACCGGCAAGGAGCAGAAGATCGAGATCAAGGCCGGCTCGGGCCTGGCGGACGCCGAGGTCGAGCGGATGGTCAAGGACGCCGAGGCGCACGCCGAGGAGGACCGGCGCCAGCGCGAGCTGGTCGAGGCGCGCAACGCGGCCGAGAACGCGGCCTACCAGGCCGAGCGCCAGCTGGCCGACATGGGCGACTCGGTCGACGCCGCCTCCAAGGAGGAGATCGAGGCGGCGATCAAGGACGTGCGCGACAACCTCGAGTCCGAGGACGTGCGAGCTGCTGCAGGCCAAGACCGAGGCGCTGCAGACGCGCCTTCCACAAGGTCTCCGAGCAGATCTACGCCGCCGCGGCCGCGCAGCAGCAGGGTCAGCCCGGCGGCAACGGCGCCACGGCCGACGGTGCGGCGGACGCCGACGGCTCCGCCGAGGAGGAGGTCGTGGACGCCGAGGTGGTCGACGGCGAGGAGCAGCGCTAGCCGATGCGCCCGTTCGACGAACAGGAGCAGCGGGGGGCCGGCGTGCCCCCCGCCGACGACGAGCCCGTGACCGCGCGCGACGAGGCGGGCGAGCCCGCCGGCGAGGAGGAGCCCGGCAACGAGGCCGAGCAGCTCGCCGCCAAGCGCAGCGAGGCCGAGCGAGGACGACGCCCGAGCGGGACGACCCCCTCGCGAGCGCGCAGCGCGAGCGCGACGAGTACCTCGACCTCGCCCGCCGCGCGCAGGCGGACTTCGAGAACTACCGCAAGCGCGCGGCGCGGGAGACCGCGGCCGCGGGCGAGCGCGCGCGCAGCGGGCTCGTGCGCGAGCTGCTGCCCGTGGTCGACAACCTCGAGCGCGCGCTGCTGACGCGCGGGCGAGGGCGAGCAGCACCTGGCCGAGGGCGTGCGGCTCGTCCACTCGGAGCTGATCGCCGTGCTCGAGCGCAACGGCGTCGAGCAGTTCGACCCCGCCGGCGAGGCGTTCGACCCGACCGTGCACGAGGCGCTCTCGACGCGCTGCGCAGGACGGCGCGCAGCCGGGCGTCGTGCTCGACGTGGTCGAGAAGGGCTACCGCACCAACGGCACGCGTCATCCGTCCGGCGCGCGTGGTCGTCTCGGGGTGAGCCGCGATGGCCGGCGGTGCGCGACCCCTACAAGACGCTCGGCGTCGACAAGAAGGCCTCCGACGAGGAGATCAAGAAGGCCTACCGCAAGCTCGCGCGCCAGTACCACCCCGACACGCAACCCGGGCGACAAGAGCGCCGAGGAGCGCTTCAAGGAGGTCCAGGAGGCCTACTCGATCCTGTCCGACGCGGAGAAGCGCAAGCGCCTACGACTCCGGCGGCGGCATCTTCGGCGGCGGCGGTCCGGCCCGGGCGGCTTCGATCCCGGACGCCTTCCGCGGCGGCTTCGGCGGCTTCGGCGACATCCTCTCCGACCTCTTCAGCGGCGGCGGCGGCCGCGGCGGGCCGGGCGCGCCCGGGCCCGAGCGCGGCCGCGACCTCGAGACCGAGGTCCACGTCTCCTTCGAGCAGGCGATGGAGGGCGCGCAGATCCCGGTCAGCGTGCCGCTGTCGGCGCCCTGTCCGACCTGTCGCGGCACCGGCGCCAAGCCGGGCACCGCGCCGACGGTCTGCAGCCGCTGCCAGGGCCGCGGCGTCGAGGCCGAGTCGCAGGGGCTGTTCTCGATCTCGCAGCCCTGCCGCCAGTGCGGCGGCACCGGCACCGAGATCAAGGACCCGTGCCCGACCTGCAGCGGCAGCGGCCGCACGCGCCAGGTCAAGCGCTACCGCGTCAACATCCCCGCGGGCGTGCGCGACGGCAGCCGCGTGCGGCTGGCCGGCAAGGGCGAGGCCGGGCCGCGCGGCGGCCCGGCCGGCGACCTCTACGTGATCACGCGCGTGGCGCGACTCGCCGATCTGTTCAAGCGCAAGGGCGACAACGTCGAGGTCGAGGTGCCGATCACGATCGCCGAGGCGATCCGCGGCGCGACGATCGAGGTGCCGACGCTGAACGCGACGAAGCGCATCCGCGTCCCCCCGGGCACCCAGCACGGCACCGTCCAGCGCCTGCGCGGCGAGGGACCGCCGAAGCTCGGCGGCCGCGGCCGTGGCGACATCCACTACCGGCTCGTGATCGACGTGCCCAGCTCGCTCTCGAGCGAGCAGCGCGAGGTCGTCGACGAGCTGGCGACGGTGATGGACGGCAACCCGCGCGAGCGGCTGCTCGCGCAGCAGGAGGTAGAGCGCGGATGGCCGATCGCCACGACGGCGCGCGCGGCGTGTACATGATCTCGGTCGCCGCCGAGCTCGCCGGCATGCACCCGCAGACGCTGCGCATCTACGAGGCGCGCGGCCTGATCGCGCCCAAGCGCTCGCCGAAGAACACGCGCCTCTACTCGCAGCGACGACGTCGAGCGGCTGCGCCGGATCCAGGAGCTGACGACCGAGCTCGGGCATGAACCTCGCCGGCGTGGAGAAGGTGTTCGAGCTGGAGGCGCGAGATCGAGCGGATGCGGCGGCGCATGCGCAACCTCGAGCGCCAGGCCGAGCGCGATGCAGCGGCGAGCTGCGCGCGGAGATCGAGCGCGTGCGCCGCGCGGCCAAGCGCGAGCTGGTCGTCTACGAGCCGCCGGGCACCGCGCTGATGCCGCGTGCGCCCGGCCGGCGGTCGCGGCGTGCGCATTCCGATCGAGCGCCCGGCCGCTGAGCGCACGGCCGGCGCGCGCGCCGCCTTCGCCGACCGCCCGGCGGCGTGCCCTGCCGCGCCATCGCGCGCCAAACTGCATGGGCAGAACGACGCGACGAATCCGGAGGAGAGCCGATGCTCGAGGGGCTGATGCAGCACGACCACCCGCTGACCCTGCAGCACGTGCTCGAGCGGATGCGCGGCCTGCTACGCCGACAGCGAGGTCGTCAGCGTGCGCGGCGACGAGCGCTCGCGCATGACCTTCGGCGAGGTGGCCGAGCGCGTCGACCGGCTGGCCGGGCGCGCTCGCGCGGCTGGGCGTCGAGCCCGGCGACCGCGTCGCGACGTTCTCCTGGAACAACGCGCGAGCACCTCGAGGCCTACCTCGCGGTGCCGTGCATGGGCGCGGTGCTGCACACGCTCAACATCCGCCTGTTCGCGGAGCAGCTGACGCTACATCGTCAACCACGCCGAGGACGCGCTGATCGTCGTCGACGGCTCGCTCGTGCCGGCCCTGGAGCGGCTCGCGCCGAGCTTCGAGACCGTGCGCCACTTCGTCGTGGTCGGCGACGAGGACGCGGGGTCGCTGCCGAACGCGCTGCGCTACGAGGAGCTGCTGGCGGAGCAGGAGCCGGGCTTCGACTACCCGGAGCTCGACGACCGCCAGGCCGCCGGCCTCTGCTACACGAGCGGCACCACCGGCAACCCCAAGGGCGTGCTCTACTCGCACCGCTCGTCGGTGCTGCACGCGTTCGGCCAGGGGCTGGCCGACTCCGCCGGCCTGCGCGCGGCCGACCGCGTGCTGCCGGTCGTGCCGATGTTCCACGCCAACGCCTGGGGCCTGCCCTACGGCGCCGGGCTGCTGGGCTCCGACCTCGTGCTGCCGGGCGCCGACCTCAGCGGACCGGCGCTGGCGAAGCTGATCGCCGAGGAGCGCGTGACGGTCGCCGGCGGCGTGCCGACGATCTGGATGGACGTGCTGCGCCACGTCGACGCCAACCCCACCGACCTCTCGAGCCTGCGCCAGCTGCTCTGCGGCGGCTCGGCCGTGCCGCGCGCGCTGATGGAGGCCTTCGAGCAGCGCCACGGCGTCAGCATCCTGCAGGCCTGGGGCATGACCGAGACCAGCCCGGTGGCCTCCTGCGCCCGCCCGCCGGCGGACGCGGAGGGCGAGGAGCACTGGCGCTACCGCGCCAGCGCCGGTCGGCCGCTGCCGCTGGTCGAGGCGCGCGTCGTGCGCGACGACGGCGAGGGCGCGCTGCCGTGGGACGGCCAGTCGACCGGCGAGCTGGAGGTGCGCGGGCCGTGGATCGCGCGCGCCTACTACCGCAGCGAGGACGGCGACGAGAAGTTCCACGACGGCTGGCTGCGCACCGGCGACATCGCCTCGATCGACGAGCACGGCTTCATCCGCATCAGCGACCGCGCCAAGGACGTGATCAAGTCGGGCGGCGAGTGGATCTCCTCGGTCGAGCTCGAGAACGAGATCATGGCCCACCCGGCGGTGCGCGAGGCCGCGGTGGTGGCCCAGCCCGACGAGCGCTGGAGCGAGCGGCCGCTGGCCTGCGTCGTGCTCGAGGAGGGCGCCACGCTGACGCTCGAAGAGCTGCGCGAGCACCTCTCCTCGCGCGTGGTCAAGTGGTGGCTGCCCGACCACCTGGCGATCGTCGACGAGGTGCCGAAGACGAGCGTCGGCAAGTTCGACAAGAAGGTGCTGCGCGCCCAGTTGGAGGCCGGGGAGATCGAGGTCGCCGTTCCCGCTCCCTGAGCCGAACCGTTCTTCAGATTTGACATCGCTAGACTCAGATTTCCTATGCAGTTAGATCGCTTCACGACGATGTCCCAGCAGGCGCTCGCCGCGGCCCAGGGCCTGGCGGGCGCTCGTCGCAATCCCCAGGTCCTGCCCCAGCACGTGCTGATCGCGCTGCTCGAGCAGGACGGCGGCATCGTCGTGCCCGTGCTGCGCCGCGCCAACGTCGATCCCGAGCGGATCCGCCGGCGCGCCAACGAGGCGCTCGACGCCCTTCCGACCGTCAGCGGCGGAGACGCGGCCGCGAGGCCGCCCTCGGTCGCGACCTCGGCGACCTGCTGCGCGCGGCCGACGAGATCGCGCGCGCGATGGGCGACGAGTACGTCTCGACCGAGCACCTGCTGCTGGCGCTCGCGGCCGACCCGAAGGTCGACGTCGGCGCCACCAAGCGACCAGCTCGCCGGGGCGGTCGACGCGGTGCGCGGGCCGCATCGCGTGACCGACCAGAACCCCGAGGAGAAGTTCCAGGCGCTCGAGCGCTTCGGCCGCGACCTCACCGAGGCCGCCGAAGCCGGCAAGCTCGACCCGGTCATCGGCCGCGACGACGAGGTCCGGCGCGTGATCCAGGTGCTCTCGCGGCGCACGAAGAACAACCCCGTGCTGATCGGCGAGCCCGGCGTCGGCAAGACCGCGATCGTCGAGGGCCTGGCGCAGCGGATCGTCTCGGGCGACATCCCCGACTCGCTGCGCGACCGGCGCGTGATCGCGCTCGACATCGGTGCGCTGATCGCCGGCGCCAAGTACCGCGGCGAGTTCGAGGACCGGCTCAAGGCCGTGCTCAAGGAGGTCGCCGACGGCCGAGGGCCGGATCATCCTGTTCCTCGACGAGCTGCACACGATCGTCGGCGCGGGCGCCGCCGAGGGCGCCGTCGACGCCGCCAACCTCTTGAAGCCGATGCTCGCGCGCGGCGAGCTGCGCGCGGTCGGCGCGACCACGCTCGACGAGTACCGCAAGCACATCGAGAAGGACGCCGCGCTCGAGCGCCGCTTCCAGCCGGTGATGGTCGAGCGAGCCGAGCGTCGGCGACACGATCGCGATCCTGCGCGGGCTCAAGGAGCGCTACGAGGTCCACCACGGCGTGCGCATCCAGGACTCGGCGATCATCGCCGCGGCCACCCTCTCCCAGCGCTACATCGCCGACCGCTTCCTGCCCGACAAGGCGATCGACCTGATCGACGAGGCGGCCTCGCGGCTGCGGATCGAGATCGACTCGATGCCGGTCGAGATCGACGCGGTCGAGCGGCGCATCATGCAGCTCGAGATCGAGCGCCAGGCGCTCGAGCAGGAGACCGACGAGGCGTCGGTCGGCCGCCGCGACGCGCTCGAGCGCGAGCTGGCCGAGCTGCGCGAGCGCTCCACCGAGATGAAGGCGCGCTGGCAGGCCGAGAAGGACGCGATCGCCGCGGTGCGCGAGCTCAAGGAGCAGCTCGAGCAGGCCCATCGCGAGGCCGAGCGCGCCGAGCGCGAAGCGGACCTGCAGCGGGCGGCCGAGTTGCGCTACGGCGAGATCCCGGAGCTCCAGAAGGCGCTCGCCGACGCCGAGCAGCGCACCGACGGCAACGCCGGCTTCCTCAAGGAGGAGGTCGACGACGAGGACGTGGCCGAGGTCGTCGCCAAGTGGACGGGCATCCCGGTCTCGAAGCTGATGGAGGGCGAGGTCGAGAAGCTGATCCACATGGAGCAGCGGCTGCACGACCGCGTGGTCGGCCAGGACGCCGCGGTCGAGGCGGTCTCGAACGCGCTGCGCCGCTCGCGCGCCGGCCTGCAGGACCCGAACCGCCCGATCGGCACGTTCCTGTTCATCGGACCGACCGGCGTCGGCAAGACCGAGCTGGCACGGGCGCTGGCGGAGTTCATGTTCGACTCCGAGCAGGCGATGGTGCGCATCGACATGTCCGAGTACATGGAGAAGCACTCCGTGTCCCGGCTGGTGGGCGCGCCGCCTGGCTACGTCGGCTACGAGGAGGGCGGTCAGCTGACCGAGGCGGTGCGCCGCCGGCCCTACTCGGTGGTGCTGCTCGACGAGATCGAGAAGGCGCACAACGACGTCTTCAACGTGCTGCTGCAGCTGATGGACGACGGTCGCCTGACCGACGGCCAGGGCCGCACGGTCGACTTCAAGAACACCGTCGTGATCATGACCTCGAACGTGCCCGGCGGCGTCGCCGGCGTCGAGGCGACGTTCAAGCCGGAGTTCGTCAACCGCCTCGACGAGATCGTCGAGTTCCACCAGCTCAGCCGCGAGGAGATCGGGCAGATCGTGGAGCTGCAGGTGGCGAAGCTGATCGAGCGGGTGGCCGAGCGCGGCGTCGAGGTCGAGCTCGACGACGACGCCCGCACGCTGCTGGGCAACCTCGGCTACGACCCGACCTACGGCGCGCGTCCGCTCAAGCGCGTGATCCAGAAGCAGCTGATCGACAAGCTGGCGCTGAAGCTGCTCGAAGGCGAGTTCGGCGCGGGCGACCGCGTGCTGGTCGGCGCCGCCGACGGCGAGCTGACGTTCGCCAAGGCGAGCACCGCCGCGGCGGCCGTGTCCTAACCCGTACGGGGGACAGCTAGGGCCGGAAGGGGTCGCCGGGCTGCGATCCCCGTCCAGTTCCGCAAGAGCGGCTCAAGTCCAACCGTAGGTTGACCATGGTGAGTTGGTCGCCTCGGCCGTCCCGCATCGCCGCGATCTGCGCGGCGATCGCGGGGCTGCTGGCCCTCCCCGCGGGCGCGACCGCCGCCGGGCGCGACGTGCCCGTCGCCGGACCGCTGCCGGTGCTGCCCCCGCACGTCGCCGATCGCGTCGTCTCCCGGGTGGCTGTCGCGGGCGCCGCCAGCGCCGGCCGACCCGCGCGCGTCCAGCGCTACCGCACGTCCGACGGGCAGCAGGTGGAGGTCGCCGTCTCGGCCGCCTATCCCGCCGACGTCGGCGCCGACCGGGCGCTGGTGGACTTCCTCGCGACGCGCGTGCACGGGCCCGAGCTCGGCGCGCTGCGGCTGTACGTCGGCCGCCCGGCGGAGATCGGCTCGCTCTGCGGCGGGGGGCGCGTGGTGGCCTGCTACGCGACCGACGAGCGGCGCATGTACGTGCCCGGCGAAGACACGCCCGCGGCGCCGATGGCGTACGTGCTCACCCACGAGTACGGGCACCACGTCGCCTCCTGGCGCCGCAACGACCCCTGGGACGCGCTCGACTGGGGCCCCAAGCGCTGGAGCAGCGCCGTCGGCGTCTGCGCCTGGGTCGACCGCCACCGGCTGTTCCCCGGCAACCAGGGCCGCCACTACTTCGAGGACCCCGGCGAGGGCTTCGCCGACGGCTACGCGCATCTGCACTACCCGGACGTGCGTTGGCGCTACAGCCCCCTGCTGCGACCGGACGCCACGATCTACGAGGCGATTCGCGCCGACGTGCAGGAGCCGTGGACGGGACCGCGCACGCGCGTGCTGCGCGGGCGTCGCGGTGGCCACTTGCGGTTGAAGCTGCGCCTGGACGGCGACGTGACGGTCCGGCTGATGGCGCGGGCCGGCTCGCGCTACCGGCTCGAGGCGCACTCGGACGGCTGGGCGATCGGGCGCCCCCTGCGTCCCGGCGGACAGCTCGGGATCCAGTGGTGTCGCAAGACCCTCGCCGACGCGACGATCACGCTCGGCGTCGAGCGCCTCGAGGGCCGCGGGCCCTTCCGGCTGGTCGTGCGCTACCCGGGCTAGCGCCGCTGCATCGGATAGATGGTGACCGTGTACTCGCTCTTGACCACGGCCCGAGCCGAGTACCTGCGGTTGGTGTCGAACTGCACCTTGTAGACGCCGTCCTTGGTCCGCGGGGAGAACAGCCGGCGCTTCACGGACGCCGTCCGGCAGGCGCCCTTGAGTCTGGCGAGCCTGACGTTGCGCAGGACCTTGCCCTTCTTCCTGATGTGCGCGTAGAGCGTCTTGCCGGTCGTGAAGCCGCGTGCCCGGATGCGCACGCGCTTGCCGACGGCGCCGTCTCTTGGCGTCACCTTGACCCTCACGGTGCTGATCAGCACCGACGTCGACGCGGTCAGCGTCGGGTCGGTGGCGTCGGTCGCCACCAGCTGCTTGCGCTGCTGCTTGGTGTTCTGCCCGAGCGTGAGGCTGCTGCCGATCCCTCCCGCGGCGTCCGCGTTCAGCGGGCTGCCCATCAACGCCGTGCCGTTGGCCGTCACGTTGACCGGGCCGTTGGGCGTGAAGCCCGAGCCCGACATCGAGAACGACTCTCCCGACCGGTAACACGGCTTGAGGGGACTCACGCCAAGCGTCGCGGCGGACGCCGCGACGGGCGCGGCCAGCGCGGTCGCGGCCGTGCACGCCGCGACCAGGAGCTGCTTCACGGAAGGGGCCTCCTCGGTCGCATCGGCAGGGACACGGTACAGAGGGGCGCTGCCAGGCTAGATTCCGCGCCAACGCCCGCGACCGAAAGGATTCCCGTGCCTACCTACGTGATGCTCAGCACGCTCTCGCCCGAGGGCGTCCAGACGATCAAGAGCAACCCGCAGCGGATCCGCGAGGTCAACAAGGAGATCGAGCAGCTCGGCGCCAAGGTGGTCCAGCAGTGGGCGGTGCTCGGTCGGTACGACTTCGTCAACGTGATCGAGGCGCCCGACGAGAAGACGATCGCGCGCGTCTCGCTGGAGCTCGGCTCGCGCGGGACGGGTCGCTTCGAGACGCTGTCGGCCATCCCCGTCGACGACTTCATCGCCGCGCTTTGACGCGCGTCCTCGTCGTCGGCGGAGGGGGCCGCGAGCACGCGCTCGTGCGCGCGCTGCGGCGCAGCCCGCGCCAGCCCGAGCTGCTGTGCGCGCCGGGCAACGCCGGCATCGCGCGCGACGGGGTGGAGTGCCTGCCCGACGACGACCTGGTCGGCCTCGCCCGCGAGCGCGCGGTCGAGCTCGTGGCGATCGGGCCGGAGGCGCCGCTGGTCGCCGGTCTCGTCGACGACCTGACCGCGGCCGGCATCCCGGCGTTCGGCCCGACGCGCGCGGCGGCGCGGCTGGAGGGGTCGAAGGCCTACGCCAAGCAGCTGATGCGCCAGCTCGGCGTGCCGACCGCCGCGCACGTGCTGTTCCGCGACCGCGAGGAGGGGCTCGCGCACCTGGCCTGCGCCTCCTACCCGGCGGTGCTCAAGGCCGACGTGCTGGCCGCGGGCAAGGGCGTGATCGTCGCCGCCGACGAGCGCGAGGCGCGCGCCGCGCTGGACGTCTTCTTCGCCGAGCGGCGCTTCGGCGAGACCGAGGTCGTGCTGGAGGAGTTCCTCGAGGGCGAGGAGCTGTCGCTGCTGGCCCTCTGCGACGGCGAGCGCGCCGTGCCGCTGGCGCCGGCTCAGGACTACAAGCGCATCTTCGACGGCGACGAGGGCCCGAACACCGGCGGCATGGGCAGCTACTCGCCGGTGCCGGGCATCGACGCCGAGCGCGCGCGGGAGATCGCCGCGGCCGTGCACCAGCCGGTCGTGGACGAGCTGCGCCGGCGCGGCACGCCCTTCCACGGCGTGCTCTACGCCGGCCTGATGCTGACCGCCGCCGGGCCGAAGGTGCTCGAGTACAACTGCCGCTTCGGCGACCCCGAGACCCAGGCGGTGCTGCCGCGGCTGCGCTCGGACCTGCTCGACCTGCTCGAAGCCGCCGCGCGGCCGGGCGGCTTGGCGGGCGTGGAGCCGGAGTGGTCGACCGACTGGGCGGTGACGGTGGTGCTGGCCTCGCGCGGCTACCCGGAGTCGTCGTCTTCCGGCGACGTCATCGGGGGGCTGGACGCGGTCGGCGACGCCGAGGTGCTGCACGCCGGCACCGCCGAGCGCGACGGGGAGATCGTGACCGCGGGCGGGCGGGTGCTCAGCGTCACCGGCCTCGGCGCGAGCGCGGCCGCCGCGCGCGAGCGCGCCTATGCGGCGGCCGAGCGGATCGAGTTCGATGGGCGGCAGCTGCGGTCGGACATCGCGCTGCGCGCAGTGGAGCGGGTCGACAGAGGAGAAAGGGTGGGACGAGCCTGATGGGAACCGAGGAGTTCACTCCGGTCACGGAGACCGAGGTAGAGGAGCAGTTCGCCGAGCTCGACGTCGACGCGCCGCGCGTGGGCATCGTGATGGGCTCCAAGAGCGACATGCCGTTGATGGAGAAGGCGGGCGCCGAGCTGGAGGAGCGTGGGATCCACTACGAGATCCGCGTCATGAGCGCCCACCGCGACCCGGACGTGGTCGCCGACTACGCCAAGAACGCGCAGATGCGCGGGCTGCGGGTGATCATCGCCGGCGCCGGGCTGGCGGCCGCGCTGCCGGGCGTGGTCGCCGCGCACACCGAGCTGCCGGTGATCGGCGTGCCGCTGACCTCGAAGACCTCGGTCGGCGGCGGCCTCGACGCGCTGCTGGCGATCGCCCAGATGCCGCCCGGCGTGCCGGTGGCCTGCGTGGGCGTGGACAACCCCAAGAACGCGGCCGTGCTGGCCGCGCGCATCCTCGCCGCGTGATCGAGCGCTACACGCGCCCCGAGCTGGGCGCGGTCTGGTCCGAGCAGCGCAAGCTCGACACCTGGCTGACGGTCGAGCTGGCGGTCGTCGAGGCGCTCGCCGAGCAGGGCACGGTCCCCGCCGAGGACGCCGCCACGATCCGCGACCGCGCCGCCTTCACGGTCGAGGCGGTCAAGGAGCGCGAGCGCGTCACCGACCACGACGTGGCCGCGTTCGTGGACGTGGTGGCCGCGTCGGTCGGCGAGGCCGGCCGCTGGGTCCACCACGGCCTGACCTCCTCGGACGTGCTCGACACCGCGCTGGCGCTGCAGCTCACCCAGGCCGGCCTGATGCTCGTCAACGGCGCGCGCGCCTACCGCGACGCGCTCGTGCGCCGCGCCCGTGAGCACGTCGACACGCTCTGCGTCGGACGCACCCACGGCGTGCACGCCGAGCCGACCACCTTCGGCGTCAAGCTCGCCGGCTTCGCCTTCGAGGCGCAGCGCAACCTGCGCCGGCTGGAGCGGGCGGTCGAGGGGGTGTCGTTCGGGGCGCTCTCGGGCGCCGTCGGCACCTACTCCGCCAACGGGCCGGAGGTCGAGGCCGCGGTGCTGCAGCGGCTGGGGCTCGGCCGCGAGCAGGTCTCGACCCAGGTGGTGCCACGCGACCGCCATGCCGAGCTGCTGTCGGCGGTCGCGCTCGCCGGCGCCGGGCTGGAGCGCTTCGCCACCGAGATCCGCCACCTGCAGCGCACCGAGGTGCGCGAGGTCGAGGAGCCCTTCCGCAGCGGCGCCCAGAAGGGCTCGTCGGCGATGCCGCACAAGCGCAACCCGATCGTCACCGAGCGGCTGACGGGGATCGGGCGGCTGCTGCGCGGCTATGCCCAGGTCGGCTTCGAGGACGTGGCGCTCTGGCACGAGCGCGACATCTCGCACTCCTCGGCCGAGCGGGTGGTGCTGCCCGACGCGACCACGCTGCTCGACTATGCCCAGCACCTGGCGCTGCGCGTGGTCGACGGGATGGTCGTGCACGAGCAGCGGATGCGGCGCAACCTCGAGCTCACCCACGGGGCGCTCTACTCGCAGCGGGCGCTGCTGGCACTGGTCGAGTCCGGCCGCTCGCGCGACGACGCCTACCGGATCGTCCAGGAGGCGGCCCAGCGGGCGTGGGACGAGGAGACGCCGTTTCGCGAGCTGCTGGCCGCCTCCGCGCCGGAGCTCGACCTCGACGCGA
Source organism: uncultured Thermoleophilaceae bacterium (assembly GCA_963734165.1). Classification (GTDB taxonomy): domain Bacteria; phylum Actinomycetota; class Thermoleophilia; order Solirubrobacterales; family Thermoleophilaceae; genus JACVRW01. Next base: position 514,554 of record CAVTFZ010000002.1, read on the forward strand.
TCTTCGATCCGCAGGCGTTCGTGCGCCACGCGCGCGAGCTCGTCGGCCGCCTCGACGCCATCGCCGCCTAAAGCCGACTGGACGGACGTCCGATAGACGGGGTGTCTAGGGCAGGCGCGCGCGAGCGTGTGCCGATGACGCGCGGGTGGAGCTCGGAGAGGCAGCAGCCCGTCGTCGCAAGCGCAGGGTGAAGCACAAGCGCAAGGCGAAGCTGCGCTGCACGACCCCACACAAGAAGCGCAAGCCGAAGCACAAGAAGAAGGCGGTGCACGGCAAGCCCAAGGCTCGCCGCTCGGGCTACTCGCTGGCGACGCTCGAGGCCCAGGCCTCCGCCACGCGCAAGCGCCGCAAGAAGAAACACGGCCTCAAGAAGCGCCGCGCCTGCGCGCCCAAGAAGAAGAAAAAGAAGCAGCCGACGCCGGCCCCGCCGGCCATCCCCGGCAATCCGCCCAAGGGCATCGAGTCGCCGATCGCCGTCTACGGCGGCCCCTTCGGCCGCGCCCAGGCCGAGCGCCTGCTCTGGCGCGCCGGCTTCGGCCCCTCCCCGGGCTGGCCCGAGGCGTTCGCGGCCTTCGGGCTCGAGGGCGCGGTCAACGCGCTCGTCTATCCGGTCGGCAGCGAGCAGTTCATCGGCGCGGAACCGGTCGACAACGACGGCGCGCCGCTGCAGCCCGAGGACCTCTGGGGCCACGACCACTGCTTCTGGCTCGACCGCATGGTGCGCACCAACCAGCCGCTGGTGCAGCGCATGGCGCTGGTCTGGCACGACTGGTTCGCGACCTCCGACAACGGCGTCGGCAGCGCGAAGATGATGCTCGCGCAGTACGAGCTCTTCCGCGCCTACGGGCGCAGCTCGTTCGAGGAGCTGCTGCGCCGCGTGACGATCGACCAGGCGATGCTGACCTGGCTCAACGGCATCGAGAACCGCCGCAACGCGATCAACGAGAACTACGCGCGCGAGCTGATGGAGCTGTTCACGCTCGGCGCGGATCGCGGCGCCTACACCGAGCAGGACGTGCGCCAGCTCGCCCGCGCGCTCTCGGGCTGGCGTGCCGACTGGGTCGATGGCGTCGGCCTGACCAACTTCCGCTACGACCCCAGCCGCTGGGACAACGGGCAGAAGACCGTCTTCGGCAAGAGCGGCGCCTTCAACTGGGAGGACGCCTACAAGCTCTGCGTCCAGCACCCGCTGCACCCGTCGTTCTTCGTCACCAAGCTCTGGAGCTACTTCATCCCGGTGCCGCCCTCGGACGCCGAGCGCCAGGCGCTCGAGCAGTACTACGTGCAGGGCGGCTACGACGTCGCCCGCGTGCTGCGCGCGATCCTGCTGCATCCCCAGCTGCACGAGGGGCCGCGCATGATCAAGCCCCCGGTGGTCCTCAACGCCGGCATGCTGCGCGCGCTGCAGCGCCCGGTCGACCGCACCGACTGGACCTGGCTCAGCGAGGGGGCCGGCCAGCGCCTGTTCTGGCCGCCGGACGTGTCCGGCTGGAACGACAACCGCTGGCTCGACACGAGCACCACGCGCGGTCGCTGGGACATGGTCCGCTACGCGGTCGACGAGGACTACGTCGACTGGGGCGACATGAGCGACTACGGCACGACCGAGACCGCCTCCGAGGCGCTGACGCACGCGCTCGCGACCTGGTCCAACCCCGAGCTGACCGCCGAGACGCGCGCCTCGCTGCAGAGCTTCTCCAACACCTGCATGCCGACGCCATCCGGCAACTACCAGCAGAACGCCTACCGCGCCATGCGCCTGAACGCGCTGCTGCAGCTGATCGCAACCTCCCCCGACTCCCAGACGAGCTGACCATGAGCGACGAGAGCATCCGACCCGACAAGCGCACGGCCGCGGCCGCGTGCGGCTGCGCCGGCTGGTCGCGCTCGGAGCTGCTGCGCCACGGTGCGGCCCAGGCCGGTAGCGGCCTGCCCGCGATCGAGCCGGGCATGCCGCTGCCGGCGGGCACCGGCCTGACGCGGCGTTCCTTCATGTGGCGCTCGGCCGGCCTCGCGATGGCCGTCTACGGCGCCACCGCGGTCGGACCGCGCGTGTTCGAGGAGGGCATCGCCGAGGCGATGGCGGCCGGTCCCTCGAACGCCGTGCTCGTGTCGATCTTCCTCTCCGGCGGCGCCGACTCGATCAGCGTGCTCGCGCCCGTCGGCGATCCCAACTACGCCGCGCTGCGGCCGACGCTGGCGCTGCCCAATGACGCCGCGCGCGCCTTCAGCGAGGACACCTCGCTGCAGTGGCACCCCAACGCGCTGGAGCTGAAGACCCTCCACGAGGAGGGCAAGGTCAGCGTGCTGCCGGCGGTCGGCTACACCGATCCCAACCAGTCGCACTTCACCAGCCGCCACTACTGGGAGATCGGCGAGACCAACCCGGCCGGTCGCGTGGGCTGGCTCGGCCGCTACCTCGACCAGCACGGCACCAACAACAACCCGCTCCAGGGCCTCGCGCTCGACTACTCGCTGGCGCCGTCCCTGGCGACCGCCACCAACCCGGTGGCCGCGGTTCCCGACCCGGCCAACTACGACTTCTACGCCTCCGGCGTGGGCTCGCCGATCGAGACGCCGATGCTGGACCAGCTCGGCGTGCTCGGCAACCTCTCCACCGGCGACTCGCAGCTGGCGAAGGCGCGCGAGGCGATGGCCTCGACGGCGCGGCTGCGCCAGCAGCTGGCGCCGTTCGCCGGCACGGGCGCGGGCGCCGGCTACCCGGACACCGGCTTCAGCCGCCGCCTCTCCGCGCTGGCGGCGATGGTCGCGGCCGGGCTGCCCCTGAAGGCCGTGGCGCTCGAGGGACCCGGTGGCTACGACACCCACTCCGACGAGGCCCAGACCCTGGTCGACAACCTGACCGCGCTCAGCGGCGGGCTGCTCGCCTTCCAGCGCGACCTCGAGACCCGCGGCATCGCCGACCGCGTGCTGGTCAGCGTCTGGAGCGAGTTCGGCCGCCGAGCCGAGGAGAACGGCGGCGGCACCGACCACGGCGCCGCCGGGCTGTCGCTGCTGATCGGCACCAGGGCCCAGGGCACGATGGTCGGCGGCTTCCCCGGCCTCGCCTCCGGCACGGGCGGGGGCCTCGACAACCAGGGCAACCTGCGTGCGACCTCCGACTTCCGCTCGGTCTACTGCTCGCTGCTCGAGCAGTGGCTGAACGTCGACGCCGGCCCGATCATCCCCGGCGCCGACAGCTTCGCCCGCTACACGCTCGTGACGTGACCGCCGGCGCGCGGGCGGGCTCGTCGATGCTGGCGGTCGCGCTGCTGGCGGCGGCATCGGTCGCCGCGGCGGCGCAGCCGGCCTCCGCGCGCTCGGCCCGTGCGTCGCAGCCCGGCGCCGCGCAGTCCCGCCCGGCGGAGCGCAGCGCGGCCCAAGCCGCGCGCTCCGGCGCCTCGGCCGCGCACCGCCGCGCGACGCGCAAGCACGCTGCCCGCAAGCGTGCTGCGCGCACGCGCGCCCGGCGCGCCGCCCTGCGGCGCATCCGCTGGCGGACGCGCACGTCCGGCGCCCGGACCGAGCCCGGTGCGCTCGGCGGCTCGCTCGGCCCCGCCCTGCCCGGCGGTCCGGCGCCGGGCTCCGGCGGTGAACCGCAGCCGGGTTCGCCTCCGGGGCTGCCGCCCGTCTTCCACGCGCTCTCGGTCCAGTCGCGCGAGTGGTCGCTGAAGCTCTCGCGCACGCTGCTGACGCCCGGCCTCCAGACGATCCAGCTCAACAACCGCGGCGAGGATCCGCACAACCTCGTGATCAGTCCCGAGGGCACGCACACGCCGCTGGCCGAGTTCCCCGAGACGGGCCCGGACGCCGGCCACACCGAGCAGCTGCCGCTGCCGGCCGGGAGCTACTACCTCTGGTGCTCGCTGCCCGAACACGAGGGCAACGGCATGCACGCGACGCTGCGCGTGGAGTAGGGGTCCGGCGTCAGGCCGCGTGTGTAACCTCGCCCGGGTGAACGATACGGCGACGCTCGAGGGCCTGAAGCTCCTCTCTCAAGGCAAGGTACGGGACATCTACGCGGTCGGCGAGGACCGGCTGCTGCTGGTCGCCTCCGACCGCATCTCGACCTACGACGTCGTGCACCCGACGCCGATCCCCGACAAGGGCAAGGTGCTCACCGGGCTGACCGAGTTCTGGCTGCGCCAGACCGCCGACATCTGCCCCAACCACCTCGTCTCCTACACCGACGTGCCGGCCGACGCGCGCGGGCGGGGGATGCTCGTCGAGCGGCTGGAGATGGTGCCGGTCGAGTGCGTCGTGCGCGGGTACATCACCGGCTCGGGCTGGAAGGACTACCAGCGCTCCGGCGCGATCTGCGGGATCGAGCTGCCGGGCGGGCTGGTCGAGTCCCAGCAGCTGCCCGAGCCGATCTTCACGCCCGCGACCAAGGCCGAGGTCGGCGACCACGACGAGAACGTCGACTTCGATCGCGCCGCCGAGATCGTCGGCGACCGCGCGCTGCTGGAGGAGCTGCGGCGGCTGTCGATCGCGATCTACCAGCGCGGCGCCGAGCACGCGCGCTCGCGCGGGATCATCCTGGCCGACACGAAGTTCGAGTTCGGTCGCCGCGCCGACGGCACGATCGTGCTCGGCGACGAGGTGCTGACGCCCGACTCGTCGCGCTTCTGGCCCGCCGACGGGTACGAGCCCGGCCGCTCGCAGCCGAGCTTCGACAAGCAGACCGTGCGCGACTGGGCGACCGGCACCGGCTGGGACAAGACGCCTCCCGCGCCGCCGATCCCCGAGGACGTCGTCGCGCGCACGCGTGACCTCTACGTCGACGCCTACGAGCGGATCGCCGACGAGCCCTTCGAGCGCTGGCTGGAGCGCAGCGCGTGAGGGCGCGCGTGCTGATCCGGCCGAAAGAGGGCATCCTCGATCCTCAGGGTCAGGCGGTCGAGCGGGCGCTGCCGGCGCTCGGCTTCGAGGGCGTGCGCAACGTCCACGTCGGACGCCTGGTCGAGCTCGACGTCGAGGACGCGAGCCAGGTGCCGCAGATGTGCGAGCAGCTGCTGGCCAACCCGCTGATCGAGGACTACGAGGTGGTCTCGCTGGAGGAGGCGCCAGTCTCGTGAAGTTCGGCGTGATCCGCTTCCCCGGCTCCTGCGACGAGGTGGACGCGCTGCTGGCCTGCAGGCGCTTCGGCGACGCCGAGCTGCTCTGGCACGGCGAGCGCGACCTGGACGGGGTCGACACGGTCGTCGTGCCCGGCGGCTTCTCCTACGGCGACTACCTGCGCGCCGGCGCGATCGCCCGCTTCTCGCCGGTGATGGAGGCGGTGGCCGAGTTCGCCCGGGCCGGCGGGCCGGTGCTCGGCATCTGCAACGGCTTCCAGGTGCTCTGCGAGGCGGGGCTGCTGCCCGGCGCGCTGCTGCCCAACGAGTCGCTGCGCTTCGTCTGCCGCCAGGTGGAGCTCGTGGTCGAGGACGCCGACACCCCCTTCACGCGCGCGTGCGAGGCGGGCGAGCGCCTCTCGATCCCGGTCAAGCACACGACCGGGCGCTTCTTCGCCCCGCCGGGGACGCTGCCCGACGAGCAGGTCGTGCTGCGCTACGCGCCCGGGCACAACCCCAACGGCTCGCAGGACGACGTCGCCGGCGTGCGCAACGCCGAGGGCAACGTCATGGGCCTGATGCCCCACCCCGAGCACGCCGTCGATCCCCTCACCGGATCGGCCGACGGCGGCAAGCTGTTCGAGTCGCTGGCCGCGAGGCTCGCCGCGGCGTGAGCCAGGCCGTCGCCGCGCATCGCGAGCTCGGCCTCACCGACGCCGAGTACGAGCTGATCGTGGACAAGCTCGGGCGCGAGCCGAACGGGCTCGAGCTAGCCGTGTTCAGCCTGATGTGGTCCGAGCACTGCGGCTACAAGCACTCGAAGAAGCTGCTGCGCCAGCTGCCGACCGAGGGGCCGCACCTGCTGATGGGGCCGGGCGAGAACGCCGGGGCCGTCGACGTGGGGGACGGGCTGGCGGTCGCCTTCAAGGTCGAGTCGCACAACCACCCGAGCGCGGTCGAGCCGTTTCAGGGCGCGGCCACCGGCGTCGGCGGCATCCTGCGCGACGTGTTCGCGGTCGGCGCGCGGCCGATCGCCGTGCTCGACTCGCTGCGCTTCGGCGAGCTCGACTCGCAGCGCTCGCGCTACCTGTTCGACTGGGCCGTCAAGGGCATCGGCCACTACGGCAACTCGATCGGCGTGCCGACGGTCGGCGGCGAGGTGCTGTTCGAGGGCCCGTACGAGCACAACTGCCTCGTCAACGCGATGTGCGTGGGCCTGGCGCCCAAGCAGCGGCTGATCCGCGCCGCGGCGGCCGGGGTCGGCAACCGGCTCGTGCTGCTCGGGGCGCGCACCGGGCGCGACGGCATCGGCGGCGCCTCGGTGCTCGCCAGCGCCGAGCTCTCGGACGAGGACGCCTCCAAGCGGCCGACCGTCCAGATCGGCGATCCGTTCGAGGAGAGCCGCCTGCTCGAGTGCTGCCTCGAGCTGCTCGAGCGCGACCTGCTCGCCTCGCTGCAGGACCTCGGCGCCGCCGGCCTCTCGTCGAGCTCGTCCGAGATGGCCTCCAAGGGCGAGGTCGGGCTCGACATCGACGTCGCGCGCGTGCCGCTGCGCGAGGCCGACATGGAGCCGTTCGAGATCATGATCTCCGAGTCCCAGGAGCGGATGCTGTGCGTGGTCGAGCCGCAGCGGGTCGCCGACGTGCTGGCGATCTGCGAGCGCTGGGAGGTGCGCGCGACCGACGTCGGCGTCGTGACCGACTCGCGCCGGCTGCGGATCTTCGACGGCGACGAGCAGGTCGGCGACCTGCCGGTCGAGGCCCTGGTCGACGACTGCCCGTTGTACGACCTCGAGCCGGCGGCGCCGCTGGAGCGGATCTACCCGACCCGCCGCGCCGGCTCGCGGACGCGAGCGCGCCGGCCGAGACGCTGCTGGCGCTGCTCGGCTCGGCCAACGTCGCCTCCAAGCGCTTCGCCTTCGAGCAGTACGACCCGATCGTCGGCTCGCGCACCGTGCGCCGCCCCCAGACCGCCGACGCGGCCGTGCTGACGCTCGCCAACGACGGCGGCAGCGGCGCGATCGCGGTCTCGATCGATGGCAACGGCCGCCGCGTCGCGAGCGACCCCTACACCGGCGCCGCCGAGGCCGTGCTCGAGTGCGCGCGCAACCTTGCCTGCGTCGGGGCCGAGCCGCTCGGGCTGACCAACTGCCTCAACTTCGGCAACCCCGAGAAGCCGCACATCGCCTGGCAGCTGACGCGCGCGGTGGCGGGCCTGCGCGACGCCTGCCTGGCGCTCGGCGTGCCGGTGGTCGGCGGCAACGTCTCGCTCTACAACGAGGGCGGCGAGGGGCCGATCTACCCGACGCCGATCGTCGGCATGGTCGGCAAGCTGCCCGACCCTGCTCGCGTGCCTGGAATGGGGTTCGTGCAGGAGGGCCACGTCGTCGCGCTCGTCGGCCCGTTCGCACCGACGTTGGCGGGCTCGGAGCTGGAGAAGCTGCGCGGTCGGCTGGCGGACGAGCTGCCGGCGGTGGACCTGGCGGTCCAGGCGGACGCGCTCGCGGCGCTGCGGACGGCGGTGCGCCGCGGCGAGCTGGCGACCGTGCACGACGTCTCGGAGGGCGGCCTCGCCTGCGCGCTGGCGGAGTGCTGCATCGCCGGCGGCCTCGGCGCGCGGTTGGAGCTGCCGCAGGCCCTGCTCGACGGGAGCGCGCCCGCGAACGGCGAGGCCGAGGCCGCCTCGGCGGCCGCCACCGAGCGCGCCCTCTTCGGCGAAGCCCCCGGCGGCGTGGTCGTCGCCGGACCGCGCTCGGCGGTCGAGGCGCTGGACGGCGCCCTGGTCCTCGGCGAGGTCGGCGGCGAGGAGCTGTCGGTAGACGCCGTCCTCAGCCTGCCGGTCGCCGAGCTCGAGCGCGTGTACGAGACGGCCATTCCCGCCGCCTTCGCCGAATAAGGACTGCCGGGCGCCGGCCGCAGCCGCTGGTACCCTCACGGTACGGCTGGATCGGTGTCCAGCCGTTCTTTTCGCGCCTCTCCCAGAGCCTTCGAAGCAGGCCATGACCTCTCCGCTGGATCAACGCGATGGACCGCGCGACGAGTGCGGTGTCTTCGGCGTATACGCGCCGGAGTCCGACGTCGCCCGCTTGGCCTACTTCGCGCTCTTCGCGCTCCAGCATCGCGGCCAGGAGTCGGCGGGCATTGCCGCCAGCGACCACGGCCACATCATGACCGTGCGTGACCTCGGCCTCGTGTCGCAGGTCTTCGACGAGGAGAAGCTGCGCGCCCTCCAGGGGCAGATGGCGATCGGCCACGTGCGCTACTCGACGACCGGCTCCTCGGCCTGGGAGAACGCTCAGCCGGTCTGGCGCTCGGACCGCCGGCAGGTGGCGCTCGCCCACAACGGCAACTTGATCAACGCCGTCGAGCTGCACGCCGAGCTGACCGACAGAGGCGTCCAGTTCCGCGGCACCTCCGACTCGGAGATCATCGCGGCGCTGCTGTCGACCCACGAGGCGGACACGATCGAGGAGGCGCTCGCGGACGTGATGCCGCGGCTGCAGGGCGCGTTCTCCACCGTCGTGCTGACAAAGGACCGCGTGCTGGCCTTCCGCGACGGCGCCGGCCTGCGCCCGCTCGCGCTCGGGCGCGTGGGCGACCGCTACTGCGTCGCCTCCGAGAGCTGCGCCTTCGACATCATCGGCGCCGAGCTGCTGCGCGAGGTGCTGCCGGGCGAGATGATCTCGCTGGGCGAGCGCGGGATCGAGACGCGCATGGTGGTCGAGTCCGAGCGCAAGGCCTTCTGCGTCTTCGAGCACATCTACTTCGCGCGGCCCGACTCGATCCTCGAGGGCAACCGCACCCAGGTCTCGCGGCGCAAGATGGGCGAGATCCTCTGGCGCGAGGCGCCGGTGGAGGCCGACGTGGTGGTGGCGGTCCCGGACTCGGGCAACCCCGCCGCCGCGGGGTACTCGAAGGCGTCGGGCATCGCCCGCGACGAGGGGCTGATCAAGAACCGCTACGTCGCGCGCACGTTCATCCAGCCGGGCCAGGAGCTGCGCAAGCACGGCCTGCGGATGAAGTTCAACCCGCTGCGCGAGGTGGTCGCCGGCAAGCGACTGGTGGTCGTCGACGACTCGATCGTGCGCGGCAACACCACGCGCCAGATCGTCCAGATGCTGCGCGACGCCGGCGCCACCGAGATCCACATGCGCATCTCCGCGCCGCCGATCCGCCACCCCTGCCACTACGGCGTCGACATGTCGACGACCCAGGAGATGGTCGCCCACGGCCGCAGCGAGGCGGAGATCGCCACCGAGCTCGGTTGCGACTCGCTCGCCTATCTGTCGCTCGACGGCGTCTACGAAGCGATCCGCTCCACACGTGAGACCCACTGCGATGCGTGCTTCTCGGGTCAGTACCCGCTGGCTCGCACCGAGGACGCGAACGGCAAGTTCGCGCTCGAAGAGCTCGCCGTCATCAGGAGTTGAGCCTGCTTAGCAAGCTGGGCCTGCGCGTTCCGGGCGTGGTCGTCCTAGACGAGACGACGCTCGAACGGGTCGCCGACCTGTCGGTCGGCGGCTGGCGCTCGGACGTGGTCGCGAGCCCGGACGCCGTCTGGGTCTCCAGCTGGAAGGAGCGCCTGCTGACGCGCGTCGATCCGCGCAGCTGCCGCGAGACGGCGCGGGTGCAGCTGACCGAGCGCCCGCTGCAGCTGGTGATGGACGACCACGGGCTGACGGCGCTGTGCGAGCGTGGACGCGTCGCGCGGGTATCCCCCGCACTGGCGAGGACCGTCACCCTCGGCCGGCTGCCGCTGGGGACAACCGAGCTGGCCGCCGGCAACGACCGGCTCTGGGCGCTGCGCGCCGACGGCAAGACCGACGCCGGCTACGCGATCAGCTTCATCCAGCTCGACCCGGAGTCGCTCGAGCTGCGACAGGAGGTGCCGGTCGGCTGGGCTCCCGCCGCCCGCGAGCTGCGGATCGGCGGCGGCGCGGTCGGCGGGCTGCTCGAGATCGCCGACGGCACGCAGCGCGAGGTCGTGCTCGACGCCCGCAGCGGCGAGCCGCTGCCCGCCGAGCGCGCGCCGGTGCGCGTGCAGGGGATCGCCGAGCGCGACGGCGTGCGCTGGGTGCGCGAGGGGCTGGTGGTCCGGCGCGAGGAGGCCAGCAGCGGCAGAGTGCTCGGGCGCGGGCGCATCGCCGGTCCCCAGGTCGGGCCCGCGCTGGTGGCGCACGGGAAGGTGTGGATCTGCACCTTCCGGCGGCTCGGCATCGGGCCGCTCGCGTAACAGTTCGGCCACGAACGTTACGGTTGCGATCAGCCGTGCTGCTCTGGCCGCGGGCGGCGCTAGGGTGGCCGGGCGACCATGGATCTGACCGCTCAGCTGCAGCAGTACTTCGGCTTCGAGGCCTTCCGGCCCGGTCAGCGCGAGGCGTGCGAGGCGGCTCTGGCGGACCGCGACGTGCTGGTGGTGATGCCGACCGGCTCGGGCAAGTCGCTCTGCTACCAGCTGCCGGCGCTGCTGCGCGACGACCTGACGATCGTGGTCTCGCCGCTGGTCGCGCTGATGCAGGACCAGGTCGAGGCGCTGCGCGCGCGCGGCCTCGCCGACCGGGTCGCGCTCGTCAACGCCCAGCAGAGCGCGGACGCCAACGCCGCGGCGCTCGCCGCGGCCGCCGCGGGGCAGCTGCGGCTGCTGTACGTCGCGCCCGAGCGCTTCGCCGCCCCCGGCTTCCTCGAGCGCATGGCCGCCGTGTCGGTCGGCCTGTTCGTGGTCGACGAGGCGCACTGCGTCTCCCAGTGGGGGCACGACTTCCGCCCCGACTACTTCCGCCTCGCCGACGCCGCGCGTCACCTCGGGGCGCGGGCGCTGGTCGCCTCGACCGCCACGGCCACGCCGCAGGTCGCGGGCGACATCGTGCGCCGGCTGGCGCTGCACGAGCCGCTGCGGGTGGCGACCGGCTTCGACCGGCCGAACATCTCCTTCAGCGTGGCGCGACCGGCCGGGCACGAGAAGCGCCCGCTGCTGGCCCAGGCGCTGAGCGCCGAGGACGCGCTGCCGGCGATCGTCTACGCGGGCACGCGCGCTGGCGCCGAGGACTTGGCCGCGGGGCTGACCGAGGCGCTCGGCGAGGAGGCCGTGCCCTACCACGCCGGCCTCGAGCGCGAGCGGCGCGCCGAGGTCCAGCGCCGCTTCCTGGCCGACGAGGTGCGGGTCATCTGCGCCACCAACGCCTTCGGGATGGGCGTCGACAAGCCGAACGTGCGCACCGTCGTGCACGCCAGCGTGCCGGCCTCCGTCGAGGCCTACTACCAGGAGGCCGGGCGCGCGGGTCGCGACGGGAAGCCGGCACGTGCGCTGCTGCTGGCCGAGAACCGCGACAAGGCGCTGCACGTGCACTTCATCAAGCGCCAGGAGATCGACGGGAACCTGCCCCGGCGCCTGTACGCCTGCCTGCGGCGCGCCGTGCCCGCGCCCGCCCCGCAGGCGCTCCAGCTCGGCATGACGGACGCGGGCGAGCCCGTCGCCGACGCCGCTCCCGCGCGCTACGCCGCCGCCACGGCCGACCTCGCCGGCGAGCTCGGCATCGAGATCGACCTGCTGCGCGCGCTGCTCGGCCACCTCACGCGCGCGGGCGTGATCTCCCCGATCCCGTCGGCGCCCGATCGCGTCGCCGGTCGGCTGGTCGGGAGCTTCGACCAGCGCGCCGCCGGCTTCTGCCGCACCTCGGCCGACGAGGCCACCCGCGCGCGCTGGCGCCAGTACCGCGACGTCTGGGCCTACGTCGAGGGCGACCGCTGCCGCCGCGAGGCGATCCTGCGCCACTTCGGCGACCAGGCGCCGTCGAGCGCGCCCGCGCAGGCGTGCTGCGACGTCTGCAACCCCGCGCTCGCACCGGTCGCGCCACCGCCGGACCCGGTCGCCGTGGCCGACCTCGACGACGCGATCCTGTCGATCGCCCGCGTCGCCCAGCCGGCGGTCGGCCGCACGCTCTGCGCCGAGATCGCACACGGCGCGCGGACCAAGAAGATCGAGCGCAACTCCTACGACGGCCTGCCGGCCTACGGCAGCTCCGCGCACATGCGGCGCGCCGACATCCTCGCGCGCGTGGACGAGCTGATCGGCGAGGGCCGGCTCGAGACCACCGGCGGCCCTACCCCGTCCTGCGCCTGCCGGCCCGCGCGGCCGCCTGACCGGAGATGGCCTTCCGCGTCGCGGTCCTGCTCTCCGGCGAGGGCTCCAACCTGCAGGCGCTGCTGGACACCGTGCACGGGCGGGACGCCATCGAGATCGTCGCCGTGGCCTCCAACCGCACCGAGGCCCGGGGGTTGGAGCGGGCGCGGGCGGCGGGGATCGAGACGGCGGTGTTCGCCGCGAGCGCGTCCGGCGCCTCGCCCGCGGACGCTTCGGCCGCCGGCGCTCCCGCCCCGGCGGCGCCGTCCTCCCCCAACGCGTTCGCCTCGCGCGCCGATCGCGACGCCGCGCTCGGCGCCTGGCTCGAGCAGCACGACGTCCAGCTGGTCGTGCTCGCCGGCTTCATGGAGATCCTCGGCGCCCCCTTCATCCGCCGCTTCGCCGGCCGGATCGTGAACGTCCACCCGTCGCTGCTGCCGGCCTTCCCCGGCGTGCGCGCGATCGAGCAGGCGCTCGCCTACGGGGTCAAGCTCGTGGGCGTGACGGTCCACCTCGTCGACGAGGGGGTGGACACCGGTCCAATCGTCTTGCAGGAGGCGATCGAGTGCCCGTATTCTCGGGACATCGCGGAGACAGAGCAGCGGATTCACGCGGTCGAGCACCGGCTGCTGCCCGAGGCGGTGCGCCTCTTCGCGCAGGGACGGATTCATATCGATGCCGATGACCCGCGACTGGTGAGGATCGACGATGGCGGAAGCTGAGACGACGGGAGTGGAGCCGGCCGCGGCGGGAGGCGTGCGCGTGCGTCGCGCGCTGCTGACGGTCTCCGACAAGCGCGGGCTGGTGGAGTTCGCGCGCGGCCTGGCCGAGCTGGGGGTGGAGATCGTCTCCACCGGCGGCACGGCCCGCGAGCTCGCCGCCGAGGGCATCGAGACCCGGGCCGTCGAGGACTACACCGGCTTTCCCGAGATCCTCGACGGGCGCGTCAAGACGCTCAACCCGCGCATCTACGCCGGCCTGCTGGCGGTGCGCTCGAGCCAGGAGCACGTCGACACGCTCAACGAGCATGAGATCGAGCCGATCGACCTCGTCTGCGTGAACCTGTACCCGTTCGAGCGGGTGTCCTCGCAGCGCGGCGCCTCGGAGGCCGACGTGATCGAGAACATCGACATCGGCGGCCCGACGCTGATCCGCGCCGCCGCCAAGAACCACGCCTACTCGGCCGTCGTGGTCTCCCCGGAGAGCTACGACGCCGTGCTCGACGAGCTGCGCGAGAGCGACGGCCTGCTCTCAGAGCGCACGCGCGAGAGCTTGGCGATGGAGGCGTTCGCCTACACCGCCCGCTACGACGCGGCGATCTCGCGCTGGTTCGCCGAGCGCGAGGACGACTTCCCGGCGCAGTACACGCGCTCCTACGAGAAGGTGCTCGACCTCTCCTACGGCGAGAACCCCCACCAGCGCGCCGCCTACTACGCCGAGGCCGGGGCGCGCACGCACCTGCTGTCGATGGTGTCCAAGCTGCACGGCAAGGAGCTGTCGTTCAACAACCTGCTCGACTTCGACGCCGGCCGCCGGCTGGTGAACGAGTTCGAGCTGCCGGCCGTGGCGATCATCAAGCACAACAACCCCTGCGGCTGCGCGGTCGGCGCCGATCTCCTGGATGCCTTCGACAAGGCGCTGGCGACCGACCGCCTGAGCGCCTTCGGCGGCGTCTTCTGCTTCAACCGCCCGCTGGACGTGCGGCTGGCCGAGCAGCTGAACGCGATGTTCGTCGAGGTCGTGTTCGCGCCCGGCTACGACGACGACGCGCTCGAGGTCCTGCAACGCAAGCCGAACATCCGCATCCTGCACGACCAGGAGCGCCGCAAGCCGGCGATCACCGAGCAGGACATCAAGCGAGTGCGCGGCGGCATCCTCGTCCAGGACCGCGACTCGGGCCTGGAGCTGCGCGAGGAGATGACCGTGCCGACCCAGCGCAAGCCCAGCGAGGAGGAGTGGGGCGAGCTGCTGTTCGCGATGCGCGTCTGCAAGCACGTGCGCTCGAACGCGATCGTGCTCTCCGGCGGCCTCGGCACGGTCGGGATCGGCGCGGGCCAGATGAGCCGCGTGGACTCGGTGAGGATCGCCGTCGAGAAGGCCCGCGAGGCGGAGCTGCTCTTGGCGGGCGCGGCGATGGCCTCGGACGCCTTCTTCCCCTTCGCCGACGGCCCCCTAGTCGCGATCGACGCTGGTGTGCGGGCGATCATCCAGCCGGGCGGGTCGCAGCGCGATCCCGAGGTGATCGCGGTCTGCGACGCGTCGGACGTCGCGATGGTCTTCACCGGCCGGCGCCACTTCCGTCACTGAGGGCGCTCGCCGCGAAAGTTCGACGGCCTTCGAAGACCGTCACTAGAGTTCCGGCCGAGGGCCGTGCGCGAACCTCATCATCCACCTCCGGGAGAGCTTGAGCTCTCCGACGTACTCCACGCTCTGAGCGACCCCGCCCGGCTCGCGATCGTCCGCCGCCTGGCCGAGGGCGACGAGTGCACCTGCGGCACCTTCGACCTCTCCCTCTCCAAGGCCACCCTCTCGCACCACTTCCGCGTCCTGCGCGAGGCCGGCGTCGTGCGCACCCGCCCCGACGGTCGCCGGCGCATGCTCTCGCTGCGCCGCGAGGATCTCGACGACCGCTTCCCGGGCCTGCTGGACGCGGTGCTCTCGGCGGATCGCCAGCCCGTCGCCGGGTAGTGCGGCCGACGCTCCCGGACCCAGATCCGTCACGACATGATCACTGCGGTGCCCGCGACGCTGGTTTGGCGCGTCCGGTGACACGGCCTGGCCGCGCACGTGCCCACCACTCGCACCTCATCTCATGCCACGCTCTACGGCCTGCAGGCGCAGGTGATGTCCTCGCGAGCTAACGCCCTGGGCACGGGTGGACGACCTGCCCCGCGATGCCGTGCAGCAAGCGCTGTGGGAAACCGCACGCTTGCCCAGACGTGGGGCGATCCGCGGCACCCTGCACCTGCTGCCGGCTGAGTACCGACCTGGTAAGCCGTGCTCAGCGCCTACAGCACTTCCTGAAGTCGACCTGGTTCAAGGCTTTCGGGGTTACTCCGGAGGAGCTCGAGCAGCTGATCGCGCTTTGACGGAGGAAGTCGACGGCGCAGCTCACCGTGACTAGATGGGAGCGACGATCGAGTCCGAGACCGGATCGCAGGCTGGCTAAGAAGGCGCGCGAGAGCTGGGGTACGCTGCTGAAGCCGGTGTTGTTTCGCGGCGGCCTCTGCTTCGCGCTCGACGCGGAATCGCAGCGCGCGCATGGACCTGCCTCGTGGTTCGGCGTGTGGAGGCCGTGGATCAGGACGCGGCGCGGCAGATGCGGCTCGCCGCTATCGCTCAGCGCCTACGGCCCCGCGACCTGCGAGGCCTTCGGCCGCTGGCGGGACGCGAGCCACCCAGGTCGGCAGCTGATCGCCGCCCTCGGCGACAAGGCGGTGCCGGTGGACGCTGAGGGCACGAGCGTCTGGACGCTGACCACTGATGTCGACGCAGCGGCCGACGCCGAGCCTGCCGGCACAGTCAGCCCACTGCGGCCTTCGACCAGCCGGTCGTCAGGGTGAGCCGCGCGCGGCTGGTGCCATGATCGCTGGCGACCAGCGCTGCCTGCGGATCTGCCGCTCCAGGGCTGGCTCCCGTCGGTGGTCCTGGTGGACGGGCGTATGGAGGGCCTCTGACGCCACAAGCGCAAGAGCTCGCGTCTGCTGGTGACGTCAGGCTTTCACCAGACTGTTTCCGTCGCCCTCGGGCTCGTTGCGGATGAGGCCCAGCGGCTGGCGACGTTCCTCGGCGGTGAGCTGGAACTCACCTGGACCGAGCTCTGAGCGACCGGCGGCCCGACCCTTCGGCTCTCGCCGCTCTAGCATCCCCCCGGGCCGTTAGCTCAACGGGTAGAGCTCCGGACTTTTAATCCGGCGGACTGGGTTCGAGCCCCAGGCGGCCCACCTCAACCCAAGCCGCCGTGACTCCTCGAAGCGGCCGCACTCCTTGCTGACACGATTTTTGATCCGTGCCCGACCTAGCTAGGCGCCCGCAGCGACGCCTATAGAGGCTGATACACACGATACAAAGGAGCTCAACTATATTGTGGCACACCGATCTAGGGGTCCCATTAGCTGCATGCTGGAGTATCCGGGCGTTGGTATATCTTCGCGCAGCGCGTTTGGTCGGCGTAGCGATCGTAGAGAATCTTCCTGAGCCTTTTGCCTCGGAGGAGGGTTACCACGTGTCGCCGAGCCTCAGGAGACAGTCCTCTGTAGCGTGGCGGTATCACCTTGAGGACTTTCATGATAAACCAGCCATCAAGGCTCTGAACGGGCCAACCAGTTTGTGTGGTTTGACGGAGAAGAGGGTGCGCCCAAAGGCGTCATGCGGAGCGGTGCTCTTATCAACGCGTTCTTTGCCAGTCCAGTATTGCTCGATAGGTTGCAGGCCGTAGCGATTCTGGACTTGTTTCCAACCAACTCCATGCCTTAGTCGCGAGAGGCCTTTTACGGCCCCGGCTTTGGTAGCGGTCTGGAGAATTTGGGCGACCCGGACTTCGGAGCCATAGTAGAGATCGGAGTTCTGACGGCCATAGGACTGGATCTCGACTTCGGTTACGGGCATCATTGCTGACAGCTTGGAGCTCATAATTTCCGTCCGAAAGGCAAGATTGCGCTTGTTTGGTAAAAAGGCGCTGATGTCACGCGGTGCCTTCGACGCGCGAACGACCATGCGCCTGACCCTGTCGACGCCTCGCTGAAGTTCGCGCTCAAGGTCAAGGCCGCGTCGACGGAGTTCTCTGCGTAACCACTCCGCATATATCAGGGCCCCTAGCTCTTGAGCACGAGCCGAGTCGTATTCTGCGCTGCATCCTTTCTGCAACGTATTCGCGCTATCAGCGACGCCTGAGTCGCGCTTAGCCTTTACACATCCTTCGTAGTTCGGCGGCCCGGATGCGGCGAGGCTCGATCGGCGCTCCTTGTAGTAATAGCGCAACTGTGCTTGTACGGCAGCTTCGCTGATCGGCTGGTCACCCACCTTGGCGGCGAGGCCCTCAGGTAGGTCGCTGTTTCCACTGCCGCCATCAACGCAGCCAGCGATGGTGGCAGCGAGAAATAGCATGAACGCCAGAAAGGGTAATTTCCAAGGAACCTTAATGTTTAGCGACTATAGATCATTTGGCTAAAGCGACGTTAAAGACGGCGACAAACAAAGCTAGCCGCCAAGGACTATATGGCGGAACCCGTGAGAACTGAGGGTCGGTAGGCGGGGCGCTGCGTCGCTGCCTTGACGCGAAGGCGCCAGAGACGGGCGCGGTCGCTCAAGCCACATGACATACCCCAGACCGGAGCATCGATACGCTGGGACAAGCTGGCTTCGCCGGCAGAGAGCAGGTCCACAGCCTTGTGCAGAGTCTCCAACGTCAGCACGTAGTCTCAATGAGCAGCGACTGAGCGCCCGCTCCTCCCGTTGACATATCCAGAATGATCAGCTATAATCATTCGTATTGATACATACTAGTAGTTGGCGAGCGTCCAAACCCATCACTGGCTAGCCGGCAGCTTGCTCACCGATCATTCGAGCCCAGAAAGGAGGGTGGCGTCTGGATAGTTGATGACTGTTGCTGCCAAGCTATAGCAGTGCAGCGCAGTATGGGTAGTCCGCGTATTTAATAGTCGTCCATACTGGTGTCCGCACTCGGTACTAGTCGATTCCCCGATACGCCCTTCGGCGGTTGGGGATGTTTGAAAGGCGGTTGTTTTATGAGGTCTGTGAGAAAGAGCGTGCTAGTTGCGCTCGTACTAGTGGCGGCATTAGTCGTTGTCGCCCCGCCAGCATTTGCGACACCTAGATTGACAACGTCAACCGGTACGGCAGCCGTTTCGCCGTTCATTACACCGGTCAGCGCAGACTCAAGATCACACTCAACAGTGACAGCTGGTAGAACGTCACTGTCCATCCCGGCGTTGGGTTTGTCGGTAACATGTACCACGTCCTCAGGATCAGGCTACGTTCCTGCGACACACACACGTTTGGCGATCGTCAGCTTGTCATTCGGCACGGGTAGAGCCGGAGATTGCGTCACGACCCCAGCGGGGAGCGTCGATGGCAATCTTATTCATTGTGCCGTCAACACAAGAACACCTTGGTATTTGCACGTGACATCGGTTGTTGGTGTGTCATCCCAGGGATCGGTTGAGATCACCAATAACTCAGTGTGTAGATTCGTAGTCACACTGGGCGGGATCGGCTCATCGACGCTTACCGTCGAGCCGACTCAGTCATGCATAAGAACAGCGGCTAACCCTGCCACCACTGGAGTTACATATACATCGAGAACTAGAATACTCGATGTCACATGTACACTAACGGTGACAGTCAGAGGCGCCTTGGTAGGAAACTTCCTGTCGACCTTCTCAGGGGTGTACACCGTAAGACCTGACACAGCGAGAGACCCGGTCACGGTTACAGCCGTCTCATAGACGCTCAAAGGTATTGACCTTTCGCAACCTTGAATGCAAGTGGGGGTCGGCTTTGGCCGATCCCCACTTGTGAGTGCGTATGGCAGACTAAGCTATGACCCTCGACAGGTCGGCGCCATCGTAATCGATGCGGCGGGTTGCGGCTAGTTGCTACCTATTGTGTGTAGCGGATTGCATCTGGGAACGAACTTGTGTATTGTATGCCACAGCTGGCCCGGCGGGACCCCAGTGATAGAGAAAGGTGTGATGTGGCGCGATTTGGGTTGTTGAGGGGAAGCATGTTGTGCATGTTGTGCATGTTGTTTTGCGCGGCAGGTTGTGGACTCCCCTCGATGGCGGTGGGGTTCGAAGGGGAACGTGGGTTCGAACGTGTTTCTCCTGCAGACAAGGATGCGGATGTCGAGCTGGGTGGTACGGCACGGGCTGGTGAGCAGGGCGGCGTGGTCGCCTATATGTCTTTTGGGAGTCTCGCCTCGGCTGCCTCGCGAGGGTTCTACAACGAGTTCCGTAGTGTTCGCTTAGGCCCAGGCGTATGGGCCACGCTAGGGATGAATCCTCCGATGGACCCAAAAGGAGATATTGGTATTCTCCCACGGTTTGAGGGTGTGTCGCCGGATGTCGAGGCAGGGGTGGCCTCGAGTTGGGGATCAGAGGAATTCGGCCATCCCCAGGCGGTAAATCTTTGGCGCTATCGTGCGACTGATGGTGACTTGGAGTTACTGTCCAGACCCATAGGCCCCTTTTTGCCAGATCCTCCAGGCCAGAGCATTGGCAGCCACTTCGCGGGTGGATCGGCCGGTTTCGACCACGTCGTGTTCTCGTTCTCGTCGGCAACACCTGCCAACGCGCTGACGTTGGCGGGAGGGACTTTATATAAATGGGCCGACGGTGCGGTCCGGTCGGTGGGGGTGTTACCCGCTGGCGAGGGCGGCGGCGTAATAGATGCTGTGTTGGGCTACGGCAACCCGTCCGCCACCGGACAGGCTTGGTATCCGGGAGATTTTGCAGTGTCTGAGACTGGAGCGCGGATCTTCTTTACTAGTCGTTCGAGTCCGACTGATAGTGAGCGGGAATTGTATGTGCGCTGGGATGATGCGCTGGATCCTGGACCGCCGGTCACTGTCCGTGTGTCGGCATCGGAGCGCACCGATTGCGCTGGCGATCCGACTTGCGGCGGAAACAACGTGCCCGATCCTGCCCCCGAAGCAGGCCCGTCGGGGGCACAATTTGGCTTGGCCAGCGCGGATGGGGCGGTGGGCGTGTTCGCCAGTCAGGCGAGGCTGACCAACGACGCGACCGCGGTCCCTGCTGACGGCCCAGGACTGTCGTATGGACTGGATGCCTGCGTGTTGGTCCGTTGTGATCTCTATCGCTGGGACGCCAACGCGCCTGAGGGCCAGCGACTGACCGACCTCACCACCGCCGATGCGGGCGGTGGAGGAGTTGTAGGTGTGTTGGGAGGCAGTCGGGATGCGTCGAAGGTGTACTTCGTTGCCTTAGGGGTGCTTGCGTCTGGAGCAGCACCCAACCAGCCGAATGTGTACCTATGGGAGCGAGACGTCGGGGTCAGGCTTGTCGCGAAACTTGATAGCACGCCGAGTAATTTGGGCTTGGTGATGGATGAAGGGACGTGGTCCCGGTCGCTGAGCACCGGCAGTCCCTCGAATGGGGCTCAAGATCACGTGTTTGGCGGCGTACGCGTAACTGACGATGGACGATTCTTGCTGTTTCGGTCTCAAGCGCGGTTGACGCCATATGATAATGCAGGTCACTTTATGCTGTATCTGTTCGATGCTGAGGACGGGTCCTTGGTATGTGTGTCCTGTAACCCTCGGGTTGCCGAGTCCAGTGAAGATGCATTGCTGAGGATGCAGCGATCGTCGGTATTCCAGCCGCCGTGGTTGAATCGTAACGTGTCTGCCTCTGGACGAAGTGTAGTGTTTGAGTCTCGCGAGGCCCTTGTGGAAGGGGATAGCAATAGTGTCGCTGACGTCTATGAGTGGAGCACGGACGGTGTTCGACTCGTGTCGCGGGGAATTGATGCCGAGGACTCGTCACTGCTTGACGCATCTAGTTCTGGAGAGGATGTATTCTTCATTACGCGGGGCCGGCTTGTAGATAGCGATGAGGATTCGTTCGTTGATCTCTATGACGCCAGGATCGGGGGGGGCACGCCAGGGTTGCCTAGACAGCAAGTGTGTTTGGGCGATGAGTGTCAGGGTAGTCCAAGCAGGCCCCCTGGGCTTACCGAACCGGCGACTGAACATTTAGAGAATCCCGGCAAAGTGATGCGGAAGCCAAAGAGGAAAAGGTGCAAGAAAGGTTTCGTGGAGAGGCAAATACGTGGCAAGAAGCGCTGTACGAAACGAAAGAGGGCGAGCCATAAGAAGGCTAGGCAGGGGGGGCGTGGATGATGCGCAAGCCGAGCCGGTTGAATACGCTCAGTTCTAGCACGAATATGAGGAGTTCGACCAACCTGAAGATGCGATCAGATCTAGCGCGTCCCGTGATCCCATCCTTGGCGAGAGTGGCTCCTCATGGAGGGACGGGACCCTGCAGATGGTCTGGTCGCATTCTTTTGGCGACCGGTTTCGCCATGGGGATGCTCGGAATGTCTGGTGTGTGGGGGGCGGCAATGGCACATGCTGCGCCTGCATGGCGGGTTGATGTCTCGGCTGCGAAGCGCGTGAGCCCTGGCGGCAAGCATACGTATCTGGTAAGGATCAAGAATATCGGCGATGCCGTCAGCGACGGGACTGGAGGCCTGGATGTCTCGCTTCCTCCAGGGGTGACTGGAGTATCGGCCAAGAACCCACTGGGTCTCGCTCCCTTTGACGATCTGTTTACGTGGTCGTGTGGGGATCCGATGGGAGCATCGAGCATGCATTGTGATCTGGGCGTTGGTGTCAGCCCGGGTGTCACGCATTTCGAGTCGATTTTGCTGACGGTCTCGGTTGGCTCTGGCGTATCCGGAATACTCTCCAGTTCCTTTGCAATGTCCGGCGGCGGTGCGCAAGGGACGACTACGGTGCCGCGACAGGTACTTGTGAGTGATGTGCCCGATTTCGGGGTTAACGCCTTTGATGGGTCGGTAAGCAACGCGACTGGTGGGGCGTTCACGCAGGCTGGCGGTCACCCGTATGAGGCCTCGACGACGGTCGAGTTTAATACTGTAGCGGGCGTGTTGGGAAACACTGTTGCTGATGGTGGCGCTCTAAAGGATGCGATTGTCGATCTTCCGGCAGGATTTGTTGGTAATCCTGCTGCACTGCCAGCGTGTTCGATAGGCGTGTTCTTGTCTGATCCAGTGGTAAGTAATTGCTCCGAGTCGACGCAACTCGGTTTCGCACGTTTGAAGATTCCTAATGGTAAGATCGTGCAGCTATTGGGGTCGATTTCGACCTCGTCGGGTCCGGCCATACCTTTGTATAACCTTGAACCGCCGCCGGGTGTGGCGGCGTCGTTTGGGTTTACCGCAGCCGGGGTGCCAGTGTTGTTCGACGCTCGAGTGACCAGCAAAGATGGTTACCATGTCCAGGTTGTGGTACGCGATGCGTCGCAGACGTTGGGATTGCTAGGAACGTCGGTAACGTTATGGGGGACTCCCGCCCACCCTACTCATGATCCCTTCCGGGTCTGTGCAGGCACGAGCTCGCCAGTCCTGTTCGGGTGTGCTGCGGAGTCGCCACCAAAAGCGTTTTTGAGCAACCCAGCCACTTGCGGCCCGGAGGGCGAAGGGTTGAGGACGGGTTTGTCAGTTGATTCGTGGGCTGCCCCAGGGGTGTTTGAGAGCACGAGCTTTGTGAGTCATAACCCCCCGGGATACGTGCTCCGCCCGCAATTTAATGACGCAGCCGATCCTGAGGCGCACGAGCTTACCCCGGACAAGTGGGGTAGAGCACAAGGGGTAACGGGATGTGAGTCGCTCTCGTTTAACCCCTCGTTCGAGGCGGCGCCAAACTCCTCTGCGCCTGATTCGCCGACTGGTCTTGAGGTCAATCTGCGGTTCCCTCAGGATGGGCTTGAGAACGCGACCGCACTGCGGCCGGCAGATTTAAGGCGCGCGCGTGTGGTGTTGGCTGATGGATTAACGATCTCTCCATCGGCGGCAGATGGGCTGAAAAGCTGTTCTGATGCCGAAATAGGTATTGGCAGCGATGATCCGGTACGTTGCCCGGATGGGTCGAAGATCGGAACGGTGGCCGCAACCACTCCTTTGTTGAAGGAGTCGCTTGAGGGCGGAGTGTATGTCGGAGCCCAACAGTCGGATGATCCTGAGTCGGGGCGAATGTTTCGGATCTTTTTAGTCTTAGAGAACAAGCAGCGTGGAGTGCGGGTCAAACTCGCCGGACAGGTACGCGTTACCGGGGATGACAAGACCGGTAAGGGCCAACTAGAGACGATCTTCGACAACAACCCCCAGGTACCTGTCTCGACAATCGCGCTACGACTAAAGACCGGCGCGAGGGCACCTTTGGCGACCCCGCTTGAATGTGGGCGACACACTGTCACTGCCCAACTAACCTCGTGGGCTGGCCATACCAAAAACTTAGCTGACACGTTCACGATCGATTGCCCATCGGATCTGAATGCCTTTTCGCCATTGTTTTCAGCAGGCTCTGTCAGCCCGACCGGGGGAGCCTTCTCGCCGTTTGTGGTGCGTATCGATCGCCCCGACCGTCAACAGCTCCTCGTCGGTGTTTCGGTCCAGACCCCAGGCGGCATCCTCGCCAAGCTCAAAGGTGTCCCTCTGTGCAGCGACGCTGATGCCAACGCGGGCAAATGTCCGATCCAAAGTAGGGTCGGGACCGCAACCGTCTCTGCAGGCCCTGGTCCAGCACCCTTCTACATCAAGGGGCCGATCTCCCTGACCGGTCCCTATCGTGGCGCCCCCTATGGCCTCGCCGTCGCGGTCAGGGCCATTGCGGGACCGTTTGACCTGGGTACGGTGGTGGTGCGTCAAGCGATCAACGTCGACCCCGTTGATGCACACCTAACTGTGATCTCTGATCCCCTTCCGGTCGTGGTCAAGGGCGTGCCGGTGCGGGTGCGATCGGTCAACGTCGACATAGACCGGCCTAGCTTCACTGCCAATCCCACCTCGTGTGCCCAAAAACATATCGCCGCCACCTTTAGTTCCATCCAAGGAGCGACGTCCACTAAGATGGCGCGCTACCAACTCACTGGGTGTGCTGCGCTAAGATTCACACCTAGGCTCACCATGGCGTTGACGGGCAAGAGCCAAACTGGCGATGGCAAACATCCTGGCCTCAAAGCTCACCTAAGCCAACCGAAGAACCAAGCTAACATCAAGGCGATTAAGGTTGCACTACCGCTGTCGCTTGCGCTCGATCCCAAAAACGCTACCTCCGACGATCTCTGTGAGTTCGAAGAAGGCCAAAAGACGAACCCCGATTGTCCCAAGAGCTCGATAATCGGCAAAGCCAAAGCAGTCACCCCTCTCCTCAATAACCCACTTTCGGGCAATGTCTACTTCGTAAAAAATGTCCGTATCGACAGGCGCACCGACAGGCGTATCCGTACTCTCCCCACTCTCCTTTTGGTCCTTCGTGGCGAGGTCCAAGTCAATGTGCGCGCGCGAACTGCAATCTCCAAAAACAAGCTCGTGTCTATTTTCCCAGCAGTTCCAGATGCTCCTGTCACTCAATTCGATCTCGCGCTCAGGGGGGGGACCAAAGGCATTCTCATCACCAATGGTGATATCTGTCGTCGTAAGCAAACCGCTACTGTCTCCCAAACTGCCCACAATAACAGGCATATTGTCCACAGCACCGCCATTGAAGCTCCCTGCAAACACGTGCGCTGAACCGTCAGCTGAGCTATTGACTTCCCGCACGGGACACAGCGTCAGCCTGTGAGTGGCTTCGGGGCGGGATCGTATCTCTCGACCTCGCAACGAGCCCGACGACAAGCTGGAGCACGCTTGATTGGCGGGCAAGCCGACATGCGCCCGCACCTGCCGATCTGCATGCTGGCGCCCCCGATGGGCTGAGATGTTATGGCCCACATCGCACGGTCCGATGAGAGCCCAACTCCTGGGTATCCACATACGGCCAGTGTTCTTGTCTCCGGCCGAGTCGCCTGGTGTCCATCGGATCGTACCGCGTAGACTGCGAAGCCTCGGGGGCGTGGCCTAGCGGTTAGGGCACCGGCCTTTCAAGCCGGGGATCGCGGGTTCGAATCCCGTCGCCCCTATCGAGAATCCGCCTTTACCCGGGCCGCAATTGCTGCTACTTATAGAGTTCATATGTGCGGTCAAGGGAGACCGGGTTCGCACGAGCTCCAGCTCCTGGAGCGCTTCGGCCGCAACCTCCACTTCCATCGCACGCGCGCCGGTCTCTCCCAAGCGGCTCTGGCCGAGATCTGCGGCCTCAACCGCACCGAGATATCGCTGCTCGAGCGCGCCGCTCGCGAGCCACGCGTCTCGACCGTGGTGCGCCTCGCGCGCGGGCTCGGCATCTCGCCGGCTCAACTGCTCGAGGGAGTGGAATGAGCGTCAGTCCGCAGCCGTGGCCGGCCCGGCCTCGTCGGCCTCCGGCTCATAGCTCCCGCACGACGCGCTGAACACCAGCAACGCCGCAACCATGCCCGCGTAGTGGCTCGCCGCGACGAGCACGATCAGCCCCGCAACCCCACCCGCGAGCGCGGCGAAGGCGACGAAGCCGAGCGGCAGCGAGAGCAGTCGACCGGTGGCGGCCGAGCAGAGGATCCAAGCCAGTGGTCCAGTCAGGAAGCCGAAGTCCTCGAAGAAGTCCTCCGGCAGGGGCAACGCAACAAGCAGGCCGAACAGCCCGCCCACCAAGAGCGCCTGCACCACCAGCGCCTTCCAGAACAGCCGCGCGTTCACGGGCCGGATACTAAACTCGCCCCGGGGGCGGTTAGCTCAGCTGGAAGAGCGCCACGCTTACAACGTGGAGGTCGCCTGTTCGAGCCAGGCACCGCCCATCGAGCGGACCCCGCTTCGCACCTGGCATTGCGCCGCGTGGCGGCTGTTCGCTTCGGAGCCTTCGGGCTCGCCGAAGTGCCATTTCGGGCCTTTTCCCGGGCCTAAACCCCCGGGGATCGGTTGGCATCGCCTGGCATAGCCGCAAGTTTGTTGCGACAAATCGGGGCCTATTGCGTCTTCCCCTATGGAGACCAATGGAGCCCCCGAGCAACAGCGAAGGCACGGCAGCGGATCGGATCGCCGAGGCGATCGCCGTTCGCGTGGTCGAGATCGTCAGGCGCGAGCTTGCCGTCTCGGCGCCGGCGGACGAGGAGTGGATCGACGCGCGAGAGGTCGCGCGGCGATCTGGCTTCTCGCGTGCCTGGGTCTACGAGAACGCCGGTCGTCTGGGCGCGGTACGGGTCGGCGATGGCCGCCGGCCACGGCTGCGCTTCAGCGCCCGCGTGGTCGCGGAGGCTCTGCGCGAGCGTCCGCCCGAGCCGGTTGACCCGGAGCCCGAGCCGCCCGCCGGCCTGGCGATCCACGTCCCGCGCATCAAATCGAGGGGTGCCTGATCAAGAAAGGCACAACCCATGGCACGACCCCGAACCGGCCAGCTGCGCAAGCGGCTGCGCAAGGACGGAACGACGAGGTACAGCGCGCGAGTGGTCGCCTATGACAACCGCGTGACGATCACGCTCGGCGACGAGCGCGACGGGATGACGCCCCTCATGGCAGAGGCGGCGCTAGACCGGCTGCTCAAGGAGATCCGACTCGGCACCTGGGAGCCGCCCGAGCAGAGCGCCTGCAAGCCCGAGCAGCGCCCTGAGCCGATCTTCGCGGAGGCGGCGGCCGAGTTCCTCGAGCTGAAGCGAGCGAGCCAGATTCGCGCGGGCACGATGCGGCGAATCGTCTGGATCTTCGAGACGCATCTGGTGCCGTACTTCGGTCGCAAGCGGCCGAGCCATGTCGACGAGGAGCTGGTGATGGCGTACACCCAGCACCAGATCGAACGGCGCGCGCAGATCCTCGCGCTGCGCGAACGGGGCAAGTACCTCGAAGGTCCGCGCGGCGGCGCGATGCGCCCGCTCGCCAACCGCACAATCAACGACACGTTGCAGCTGCTCACGGAGATGCTGACCTGGGCAGCTCGAAAGGGCTGGGGCGTCAGGGGCGAGAACCCGGCAGTCGGTTGGCGGCTCAAGGAGGAACCGACGGTGGTCTTCCCGCTTGAGGTCGACGAGCTGGCCTCGGTGATCGAGGCGGTCGGGACGCCGCGCCCATCTCGCCAGCAGCCGCGTGAGATCAGGGAGCGGGCGCGGACGATCGTGCGGCTGCGCGATGACGAGCGGCAGCCGTGGGACGAGGTCGCCGGTCGGGTCGGGCTGGGGGTGCCGACCGCGATCTACCACTACCAGCTGGTCAAGGACCCGTTGCGCGTGCGGGTCGACCGCGAGCGCGCGGCGGCCGATCAGCCGTTCATCCAGGCGCTGGCGTGGTCGGGCGCGCGGGTGACCGAGCTATGCGAGCTGGACGTGCGCGAGATCGACCTACGTCACGCCAAATTCCGCATCCCCGACTCCAAGACGCCGAGCGGCGTGCGCGAAGTCGACATGACGCCGGGCTTGCTGACGATCGTCAGCGACTACTTCGCCTCTCGGCCTGGGCTCACGGGCGACGAGCCGGCGTTCCCCGACTGGCGCGGGAGCCGGCGCAACAAGAGCAGCGTCAACCAGCAGGTGCTCCGTCCGGCTGTGCGCGCCGCCAACGAGCAGCGCATCGCGGAGGGCTATGGCGCGCTGCCACGGGTGACCGCGCACGTCCTGCGCCACACGTACATCACGCTCGCGCTGGAGGCCGGCTATCCGGTGCCGTACGTGCGTAACCAGGTCGGGCACCGGCATTCGCGCACGACGCTGGAAATCTACGCGAAGGTGCTCGCCCGGCGCGATCGCACCGTGCACGGCGAGGCGTTCGACCGATTGGTTGCGGGCGAGGACAGCGAAAAGCCCGCCCTCATGGAGAAGGGCGGGCAGCTTCGCTTCGTGGAGTGAGCGCCCGTTTAGATTCGTGGGCCGGGCGGGATGGGACCGTTGAATTCGATGAAGAGCGGCCAGGCGGCTTCCATCGCGCGCTTGCCAACCTCCTCGTCCGACTCGAACGGGTTCTCCGTTCTGGCGACTCCGAATGCAATCCCGTACGTGACACCCCAGGCGCCGATATCGAGGTCGCGGTCGGGATGAGGCCCAGGACCGAGCTTCTTTTCGACGAGGGCAACTGGTCCTTCGCCGGTGTCGTCGCGGGCCAGGACTGCACGGACCTTCTGTGCCAGCGTCATGGTCGGCCTGCCTCGTAGGCCAGGGCGGCGGCGCGGGCGACGAAAACGAGATCGCCGTGCTGGTGGACTCGACCGCTGGCGACCAGTCGGTCGAGGGCGGTCTTGGCGTCGTCGCGGTCGTCCCAACAGGTGGGAGTTACGGCGGCTTCGCGCATGACTTCATCGACGGTCAGAAGGCCTGGGCGGACTTCCATCAGAAGCGCCATGACCGCGTCTGACCGGTCGCGGGTGTGCTCGTGCGCGACGGTCATACGTAGCCTCCCGACGAGGACTCCGGCCGGGATGGTCGTAGGTAGGTGGTAGCCATGAGGGAGGTGTTGCTCCTTCGTGGTTAGGCCCGTCCGGGGTGTTGACGCACTCCGGGCGGGCTGCTTTGCAGGGAGCCGACACCGTATGGCGAACAAGAGGCCGTGTCAAACCCTTTGACTAGCAAGCAGGCGCTAGCGGACGTGCGACGCCGCCGAGAGAGCGCCGAGCGTGCCAAGCAGACCTACGAGAAAGCCGTGAGCGATCTCTACGCAGCCGTTCGGGCAGCCGTCGAAGCGGGCGTGTCCGTCGCAGACGTGGCCAACGAGGCCGGGCTGTCGCGACAGGGCGTCTACAACGTCCTAGCCGGCAAGCACGGCGGCCGACGCTAAGCCCGCGATGGGCCGTCTGCGACGGCCGTCAAGAAGCCTCGGTGTTGTCCCCTTGGTCGGCGTCTTACAACGCTTCCGGACCGCCTCGCAGCCTTGGTGCAAGTGTGTGGTCGGAGTTAGGCGGTCCAGGAGAGTGCGGCGTGTGGGGCGATAGCGAGGGAGAAGCGATCGAGGAATGCAGGGGCGGTAGACAGGCAGAACTGGCCAGCAGCGGTGAGTGCTGGGGGCCGAGAGCGCGGGACTATCGTTCGTGTACGCAATCGGGTACACTGACCAGATGGCGAAGACGGTTCCCGTACGTGAGTTCCGCAGCAACCTGAGCGAGCTGCTCAGCGATGTGGCCGACCGCCGAGACCATGTGCTCGTCACGCGTAACGGCAGACCAGCTGCCGCGCTAGTTCCAATAGATGAGTACGAGGCGCTTGAGGAGACGGCCGAGATCCTCTCGGACCCCGATGCCCTCGCCGCAATTGAAGCCGGTCTAGCTGAACTTGAACGCGGCGAGGTCGTCGCCCTCTCCGACCTTCGCCGCGAACTCGCAGAGCGCCGGCCTGCTAGCTGATCGATGCCTCGCGTCGTGCTCGCTCGGCGCGCACGCGCCGAGCTACTTGCCCTCGACTGGCCGCTAATCGACGCGGTAGAAGACGCTCTAGGCCTGCTCGAACGCGAACCGGAGACAGGCCATCAACTACGCGGCCGACTTCGAGGGCTGCGATCGCTCCGTGTCGGTACCTATCGAATCATCTACCAGATCATCGACTCAGGGCAGACGCTACGCATCGTTGCGATCCGCCATCGGGCAGGCGCATACCGCACCGATCCTCGGTAGTACCGAGCAGTGGCACCGGCACCGATGCCATCCGGAATAGGCCGTACGTTTCCGGTGTGCCAGCGCGGGCTCCCGATCTACCTCTCGCCACTGCGCTCAAGCAGGAGTATCGGATGCTGCAAGTCAAGGTCGAGCAGAGCCGTCAGCGCGCCGAGCGCATGCGCGAACTGGCAGACCAGGCCGACGAACACGCTGTTGCCGAAGAGAAATTGCTGCGTGACCTTGCGGGCGTGCTCGGCCTCTCGGCACAAACCAGCATGGACGATCTAGACGGGCGACTGCGAGGACAGAGGCTGCGTGAGGTGGCGGTCCAAGTGCTTGCGGATCGGCATGGAGCAGGTGAGCCGATCCACTACCGCGTGTGGTTCAACCTTCTTCGTGAAGACGGTTATGTGATTGCCGGCAAGGACCCATTGGCTACCTTTCTTGCCCAAGTTAGCCGCGCTGAGCGCGTCGAGTCGATGGGCAAGCGGTCGGGTCTGTACTTGTTGCGCTCAGCGTAGCGCGCGGTAGCCCCACTGCGTGTCCCCACGGCTCCGGCGCCCTAGCCGCGCGGTTCCGTCCGATGGATCTGCATAGCTACTGGCAGGTGATCGTACCTACAGCATCTACACGCATCGGGATTCATGGCGGATAGCGTCGAAGCGCTCGCATACGAGCAGTCGCGGGTCGCCATCGATCGACAAGTGGTCGCGCTCAACGAACTCCGCTCCCGCACCGGGAGCGTGCTCACTGCCGCTTCTCTAGTGGCAAGCTTCCTTGCTGCCCAAGCGATCGCCAAGGCAGGCTTCGATCTACTCGCGCTCATCGCGACCCTAGGCTTCCTGGTCGTGCTGGGCCTATGCATGTCGGTGCTGTGGCCAAGCCGAGGCGCTTGGCGTTTCCGTCTACGCGCAAGCGTTCTGCTTGAGGACTTTCAAGCGGATACGGGTCGCACCTCGTCGGATATGCAACGTCATCTCGCGATATGCCTCGAATCTCACTGGGATTCAAACCAGGAGGCACTTGAGCCTCTCTACAGACGATTTCAAGTGGCATGCGGCGCACTAGGCATTGAAGTTGTCCTATGGACGGTCCACCTCTCCCAAGGAGCGACATGAACGACAAGCCAAAACCTCCCCCTCCGCCGCCCCCTCCTCCAAGGGATCCGGTGACGCCCGAGACCCGCGGCCTAGAGCCGCCGGCTATTAATCAACCAAAGGAGCACCGTAATGGCTGATCCGCGAGCCTTCGTTAGCTTCGATTTCGACCACGATGAGAAGCAGCGAATGCTCTTTTGCGGTCAAGGGAAGAAAGACTCTCCTACTCCGTTCATCGTGCAAGACTGGTCGTCTAAAGCAGTGCTTCCGCAGAGGACTTGGGAGCAGACCATCCAAGAGAAGATCGGGCGCTGCCATATGGTGATCGTGCTGATGGGCCGAAGCGCCAGCACGGCCTCTGGGGTGGCCAAAGAAATCGCCATGGCCAAAGGGCTCAATGTCCCCGTGTTCGGTGTCTATGTCGACGGTGCCAATACGCTAACTTCTCTCCCGCCGGGACTCGCGCGTGGGAGGGTCATTTCGTGGTCTTGGGCTACTATTGCTGCCTCGATCAAGCAAATGATGGGCGAAGGTAAGAACCGTCGCTGATGCGCCGCGCTCTTGTAATCGGGATAGATGACTATCCGACTGCCCCGCTCAGCGGCTGCAAAGCAGATGCGGAGGCGGTAGCAGCCTTATTACACCGCAACTCGGATGACAGCCCAGATTTCGACGTGCGGTGCGTTACTGACGCGGCGGCAGTTACCCGGGCAGGTTTGCGGGAGATGATCGCAGAGGTGTTTCGCGATCCCGCAGACGCGGCGCTACTGTTTTTCGCAGGACACGGCGCAGTAACAAACCTCGGTGGCTATCTCGTCACGCCGGATGTGACTTCGTACGACGATGGCGTGGCTCTTCAGGACGTGCTAACCCTTATCCGAGATTCCCCCGCTGACCATAAGGTTGTCCTTTTGGACTGTTGCTTTAGCGGGACGTTTGGCCAGGTCCCATCGGCTGGGCCGGCAGACATTGGTATGCCTCCCGACACAGCAGTGCTGACCGCCTCGCTAGCTGACCAGCCCGCTCGGGAGCAGGCTGACCGAGGGGTCTTTAGCACGCTTGTCTGCGCCGCCCTCAAAGGCGGTGCAGCTGACGTACTTGGCAAGGTGACGGTAGCGTCGATCTACGCCTATGCGGATGAAGTGCTGGGGCCTTGGGATCAGCGTCCCACCTTCAAGGCGAACCTAACAACGCTGCTCCCTCTCAGGACTGCCGAGGAGTCGGTACCTCGACCGGTCCTACGGCGTCTCCCAGGGTGGTTTCCTACGCCGGATTACGAGCTGGCGCTCAGCCCCTCCTTTGAGCCCGACGCCGAGCCGCGCAATGCTGAACATGAAGAGATATTCGAGCAGCTTCAGAAGTGTCGGGCCGCGAAGCTCGTAGAGCCTGTCGAAGAGGCTCACATGTACTACGCGGCCATGAATTCTAAGGCGTGCAGGCTTACCGAGCTCGGGCGCCTTTACCTACGTCTAGCCAGAGACGGACGTATCTAACGTGCGTATTGGAATCACAGGCCATCAAGGGCTAAGCGAGCGTTGTGCCAAGCTTGTTCGCCAACGCTTCGACGAAAAACTAGAGCACATTAATCCGCTGGTCGGAATCAGCAGCCTGGCTGAAGGCGCGGACCAGCTTTTCGCTGACGCGATCCTTTCTCATGGGGGGACACTCGTAGTCGTCTTGCCCAGCAAGGGCTACGACGCGACTTTCGCCGACCCAGTTGTCCAACGGCGGTTCCATGGACTACTGGAACAAGCTGCCGAAAGGTTGGTACTCCCGTTCGATGCCCCAAGCGAGGAGGCGTTCTGGGCCGCCGGGCAGGAGGTCGTCCGACGTAGCGAGCGATTGCTCGCTGTGTGGGACGGACAACCGGCAGGGGGGTTAGGTGGTACCGCCGATGTCGTTGCTTATGCGCGGGAGAAAGCGATCGAGATCGCTGTGATCTGGCCGGAGGGCTGCAGCCGCGACTAGCCGGGCGGGCTAATAAGCGTTGCGGCACTGCCTGGATCGGGGGTGGCGAGCACACCTCCGTTCACCAATGTGATGACTCCACCCCAGTGTCGCCTACCACTGCAGTCTCGGGACGAGACGAGGTCGTAGCTTCGAGCCTGGCTGGCTCCATCCAACGCCGGGGACGCTCACGGACACGGCAGCTTGGGCGGCGCAGGAGCCGATCGTCACGGAGCGGTCGCCGGTTGTTAATGCTCACCGTCGGGACCAAGGACACGCACGAGCTCGGAGGCCGGCGCGGGGGCGCTGATCACAGGCCCGGGCCGCTGGCGGCCCCGTGACACTTCTTGTACTTGTTCCCGCTCCCACATGGGCACAGCGCGTTGCGGCCGATTTTCGCCGGACGCCGAACGGGTGGCGGGGTGCCGGGTTGGTTTGACATCTCGGTATATGGCACCGTGATCGTGTCGACCTGTCCGTTGTCTCGCAGCATTCGCACCTCAGTGCCGCCAAGGTCGCGAGGCAACATGTCGAGTTGGTCGTTGAGAGCGGCGAGAAACTTCTTCTTGGGGAAGGAGTCGCTCTGCTCGCGGACGGTTTGGCTGATTTTGGGGACCATCTCGCCCCGGCTGAGACGCTCGCCGGTAGTCAGCAGCAGCGGAAGAAGACCGAGTTCGCCTTGGTCGAAGAACCAGACGAAGGCACGTGCCCAGGCCTCCGGATCGCGTTCCATGATCAAAGCCGCGGCTAGGGAGGCGACGGCCGCACCGAGCTTGTCGTTGTTGGCGAGGCGGCTGGCGCTCAGGTTGAACCACGGCAGGCCGCCAAGCGCGTCGAGGTGTAAGGCGTCCTCGAGCGCCGTAGCGTCGCGGCTGTCGCCGCCGCGCTCGCCAGCGTAGGGCTGTCGG
Source organism: uncultured Thermoleophilaceae bacterium (assembly GCA_963734165.1). Classification (GTDB taxonomy): domain Bacteria; phylum Actinomycetota; class Thermoleophilia; order Solirubrobacterales; family Thermoleophilaceae; genus JACVRW01. Next base: position 547,882 of record CAVTFZ010000002.1, read on the forward strand.
TCCTGGTTGGAGATTCCCAAGTCCTCAACGATGTGACGGAGGACCAGCTCCTTGAGTCGCCATTCGTCGTCACGCGGTTGGGGGTTCTCGACGTTGCTGTTGAAGTCGACGAAGGCGGCCAGTGCATCCGCGTAGCGACCGCTGTAGAGCAGCGCATCACCAAGAAGCGCGAGATCACGGACCTCGTCATCGAAGGTCACTGCTCGCTGGTAGGAGACGACGGCTTCTCGCCAGAGATCGGTCGCGGGCAGTGCCTCCTCGTCGATGCGGGTAGCAAAGTCCGCTCGCTGGGCGACAAGGAAGGCGGCACCGCCTCGTTCGCGCCAGTAATGGGCTCGATCTGCGTAGGCTGAGTCGAGTTCGATGACCTTTCGGTAAAGGTCCATCGCGGTCTCGGGCTCGCCGAAGGCCTTTTCATATTGCGCGAGGTTCATCAACTCGCGGGCCTTCGCCTCGGCGTCTCCGCGGCGCTGGCGCCGAGCGACGCGTTGCTGCAACGTGTCCCGGTACGCGCTCCGCTCTCTTTGGTTCAGCGCGCGCGACTGGTTCAGCAACACGAGCAAGAACAACAGACCCGCGTCGTGGCTGGCGTGGTCGTCGGCTTCGTCGAGCTCCTCAGCGAGATCGAGTGCGTCGAGCAGTTGGTGGCTGGCGGTCATCGCCCCCGCTAGGGCACCCACAGCGTCCAGGTTGTTCAACAGCACGCTGCCTGGAAGGTAGGAGGCCGCGAGCAGCCCGGCAGGGCCTAGCTGGCCGAAATGCTCGAAGGCCAGTGCGCAGAGAGCAAGTAGGTCGCCTGCGATGCGGTCGGCATTAGCCGGCGTAAACGTGTTGTCGAGATGCACCGTGACGGCAGCGACCCGAGCGAATTCGACCACCATCCGGTCCGCGCGGACGATCAGTTTGCCAGCACCCGGCGGCGCTTCGCCGCTACCCAGTTGCAATAGGCCACGGCCACGATCCAGCCGGCTGCGCAACGCGAGCTTGATTTCCTCATCGCTGAATCCCCAGCCCGTGGCAGGTTCCACGTCCGGATAGACCTCGACCGGAAACGGAAGGTTCGGCGAGCGCAGGGCCAGGAATGCGCGGACCTCGGCAACCAGTTCGTCAGACGTCGATTCTGACCACGCGTCGGAAGCCTCCCACCGAAACGTGACGGTCTTCGAGTTCGGATCGCTTCCGTAAGGATCAAAGCTGTGAGCCCACCGCGTATAGATCGTGTCGGTGGCCGTCAGGTAGCGCACCATCAAGACCGGCAACGTCAAACGGCGGTAATAGGTCAGGTGCTCCCTCGAAATCGACCGTCGGAGAGCCTTGGGAAGATCCGTCTCGTCGGTCGACTTCAGCTGGGCCAGGAACGTAAGACCGGTCGTTATGCCGTCGTCTTTGCCAAATTCCTCGATCTCTCCATCGATGCCCCAGTCGTCTTCGTCCTTACGACGGTAGATCAGCCAGTGCGGCAGCAGGCTCTCGAGCCGCACGCGCGACTGACGTTCGATGTCCTGCTCACGCGACTTCTTGGGCATCGTGCTGCGACCGTAGCGTGTGGTGGTGACCGCGCGCCGTCGAATGCCTCTCGGTGGTCATGCGGTCAGTTGAATTCGGCATCGATCTCTCTGCTGAGGAACTCCTCGCTCGCCTCATGCCGGTAGCCTTCGGTTTGAGCCCAGAATTCGATCCCAAAGTAGTTGAAGCCGACTTGCAAACCTGGGGCGGACTCGTGGGACACCGCGAGGATCTGCATGGCGTGTCCGGGGAGCTGCGAGTTGCCGAAGCCATACCGCAATGGCACGTCAGGATCGCCCAGAATCGCCTGGCGGACATGGTCATAGCTCGGCTTGCTGGTCTCGTCCGGGCCTCAAGCGAGCCAGGTCGTTCCGAGCGCGAGCTTCAAAAGGGCCCGCGCGGTGACCCGACGCTGTCGAGGGCCGAAGTTGTCCCACTTGGGCGTCACGGTAGTGGTTTCCTCGCTGCGGCTTACGTGGCGCTTATGGTCGACTTCGATGTGGAGCTGGCTTTGTGCGCCGCGTTGTAGGCGCATGTTCGAGGCGTTGGCGACGGGAGGCTGACCGTTCCGCCCCGTGATACCTGCGAGGGTGCGGATCATTGCGACCAAGGGGTGCCCCTGGAGTCGACTGTCGAGATCAGAAAGGACCGTGCTGTTGCACCGGTCGCAGACCACGTTCGGCGGGATGACCCAGAACCAGTTACCGAGGGCAACACTGAGCACATGCTCCTCACCTCCGATTGGTTCGAGTCGTGAGCAGTACAGACACGCCCGTCCAGGCGCGGCCGCCCACGCTCGTTGCTCGGGTGGGAAGGTCGTCCTGGGGCGGTCACGCGGCGAGTAGTTGCCGACGTGGCTCCGTCCGGCTGCGGCAAGACACACGACGAAGCCGTTCGCTGACAGGTCCATGACAGATAAGGGACGCTCGTCGGTCATAACCCGCTCACAGTACGGGTGTCGCCACGTAGACACCGCGCGCTGAGCGCGCCGTTAGAGCATTGCAAGCAGGAGGTCGTCGGTTCGAGCCCCGCTTGGGTGTCGCTCGCGTAGCTCTACGACGCTGAGTCCGTCGCCCGCGCACGGATCCAGGTCACTGTCTCGTCGTAGGTGGCGGCGCTGGAGGCAATGCGCTCGACCATCGTCGCGTCAGTGTCGGGATCTGCCGCACCCCAGCTCATGCCGTTCGCGTCGAGAAAGCGCGCCATGAGCAGGAACGCGACTCGTTTGTTGCCATCGGCAGGGGGTGATTCTGTGCGAGGTGCTGCACGAGCGGCGCAGCCTGTTCAATCGTGGTGGGATATGCCTCGGTCCCACCAAAGGACGCGAACGGTGCGTGAAGCGCGGACTCGGCAAGCGGTAAGCGCGGCAGCCGCTCCACGGCAGCTCGCTCTACGCCGAGAATGAAGCTCGCGGCATCGACGAGGTCATCGAGGGTTGGCGTCCAGCGCGGCGGCACTGAAGCTACTTGGAGAGTCGGTCGAAGGTCTCGCGGTGTTCGGTCGTGAAGCGCTCGGCGAATGCATCGTTCTCGGCTCGGCGGGTGACGTGTGGATCGTCGGCCAGGCGCGCGCCGAGCGTACGCACGTCCTCATCGTCGAGGGCGTAGCGCTCGCGCAGATGGTCCGCCACCCGGCGGACGAGATCCTCGGTGATCTCGTTGGCGCTCACGTCGTTGAGTCTACGCCCGATGTCCGACCACGGCGAGTACCACCGCGCTCGACGACCGACGCTGTCGAGCGGTGGTCGGCACCCTGCTGATTCTCGGGTCTAAATCGGGGCCTAAACCCCTTAGAATCACCCGCGAAATGCCCACAATTCGTACCCCTCTCTCGGGCGCGAACCACGGGAACTCCGCTCTAGCAAGCCGTTTCGGACGCTACGCAGCTCGGTTCGGCAGCGGCCTTACAACGTGGAGGTCGCCTGTTCGAGCCAGGCACCGCCCATCGAGCGGACCCCGCTTCGCAGCCGTCGCTGAGGCGATCCTCTCCGCAGAGCCGGGTCCTCCGAAACCGCCTACGCGCAGGGGCCGCCGCCAGAGTCCCGCGGGACTGCGGAGTCGACGTTCGGCAAGACCTCCACTAGGACCGATGCGTTTGGAATCTTGAGCGTGCGCTCGTGACGCCCGCTTGCGTCGTAGAAGACGCCGACGCCGTCCGCGGTGCCGAGGTGGAGGAGGCACGGGGGGAGGTCTATGGGGGCGGCCTGGGGGTTCACCCAGCGCACCCGCACGACGTCGGCGTTCCAGGGAGGGGGGCGCTCGCCTCCGAGGTCCCGGGGGAGCCTGCCTTGCTTGAGTAGATCGCTGTCGACCGTTGCCGCGCCGACGAAGATCCATGTGGTCGCGGCGGCGATCAGGACTCCGGCGAGCACGAGGGCGCTGCGGATGCGGGCTGCCGGCCACTCGGGGGTTCCGGGCACTGCCATGAGCCAGGTGAGCCAGCCGACGGCGAGCCCTAATGCGAGCGGCGCCACGGTAGGCCACAGTCGCGCGGCTTCGACTCCGTCCTCCCAGATGAACGACGAACCCGTCACCGCGGCGAACGCCACGATGCCGGTGATCGTCCAGCCGGCGGCCTTCGAGAAACGCTGGACCACCACGGAGGCCAGGTACGCGCCCAGCCCGCCGAAGAACAGCCAAACCGGGACGAGCGCGAGCACGCCGACCGCCGTGCGCATCAGCAGGACGCTGTAGTCGAGCCCGACCTCGCTCGGCTCCACGCCGAACGGGTCGTATACCTCGAGGCAGAGGACGGTGAGCAGCAGGTACAAGAATCCGCCGAACGCCGCCGCGAGCACGCCGATCGTGCTGGCGTAGTCCTTGACCGTGGGAGCGACGTTGGCCAGCTTCACGCTGGGACCCTATGGGAGAGCCGTTGGCTGGCGCAAACGAACGGGTACATACCCTTCCAGCAAATTCGACGAGGAGGCCCAGTGCCAGCTCCGTTCACGCACAAGAAGCTCACCGACGTGGAGGACTCCGCGCCCAAGTTCGGCTACGGCGAGGTCCAGGAGGCCCGCTTCGCCAACGATGACCTCGAGACCGAGGACACGGGTGTCAGCCACCATCGCGTCAAGGCCGGCAAGCGCCAGGGCTTCGCGCACAAGCACGACGAGGCCGAGGAGGTCTACGTGGTGATCGCCGGTTCGGGGCGGGTCAAGCTCGACGACGAGATCGTGGAGATCGCCCAGCTGGATGCGATTCGCGTCGCACCCGGCGTCACCCGGCAGTTCGAGGCCGGCGAGGGCGCGGACCTCAAGCTGCTCGCCGTGGGCGCTCGCCACGAGGGGGACGGCGAGATCATTCCCGGCTGGTGGGAGTGACTCCGTGGAGCAGCGGCCGCTCGGGCGGACCGGGCGCGGCGTCGGGATCGTCGGGCTCGGGACCTGGCAGCTCGGCGCGGAGTGGGGTGACGTCTCCGAACAAGACGCGCTGGCGACGCTCGACGCGGCCGTCGAGGCGGGCATCACCTTCCTCGACACCGCCGACGTCTACGGCGACGGGCGCAGCGAGCAGCTGATCGGCCGCTTCCTGCGCGAGCGCCCGGACGCGAGCGTCACCGTCGCGACCAAGATGGGGCGGCGGGTCGACCAGGCGCCCGCGAACTACAACCGCGACAACTTCCGCGCCTGGAACGACCGCTCGCGCGAGAACCTCGGCGTCGACACGCTCGACCTCGTCCAGCTCCATTGCCCGCCCACTGCCGTCTACTCCCGCGACGAGGTCTACGAGGCGCTCGACGAGCTGGTCGCCGAGGGCCGGATCGCCGCCTACGGCGTCAGCGTCGAGACCGTCGACGAGGCGCTGATCGCGATCGCGCGGCCGCATGTCTCCACGGTCCAGATCATCCTCAACGCCTTCCGGCAGAAGCCGCTCGAGGCGGTCCTCCCGGCGGCGGCCGAAGCCGGCGTCGGCATCATCGCGCGCGTACCGCTCGCGAGCGGCCTGCTCTCGGGCCGCTACGACGAGCACACGACCTTCGCCCCCGACGACCATCGCAACTTCAACCGCCACGGCGAGCAGTTCGACATCGGCGAGACCTTCGCCGGTGTCGACTTCGAGACCGGCGTGCGCGCGGCCCGGCGCTTCTCCGAGCTGACCCCGCCGGACGCCACCCCGGCGCAGCTGGCGCTGCGCTGGGTCGTCGACCAGGCCGGCGTGAGCGTCGTCATCCCGGGCGCGCGCAACCCCGAGCAGGTCCGCGCCAACGCCGCGGCGGCCGACCTGCCCCCGCTCGACGGCGGCACGCTCGCCGCCATCCGCGCCCTCTACGACGAGCAGCTGCGCCCGCTCGTGCACGACCGCTGGTAGCGACCATCCAACGATGAGCACGGCGACCGCAGTACCCCAGACCCGCGGCGAGCTCAAGGGCGACGAGGCGCTCGAGACGCTGCGCCAGGCCGGTCGGCGTCGCCTGCTGCTCGACACGATCGCCCGCTTCCGCGCGGCGGACGGCTTCAGCCACGCCCGGGCGCTGGCGTTCCAGGTCACGCTCGCGCTGCTGCCGGCGCTGATCGCGGTCGTCGGGCTCGCCGCCGCGCTCGACCAGGAGAGCTTCCGGCGCGTCGTGCAGGCGACGATCGACGACGTGGCGCCCGGGCCGGTCGGGGACATCCTCACCGATGCCCTGCGCCAGGGCGGCACGAGCGCGCGGCGCGAGTCCGGCGAGACCGCCCTGCTCGCCGGCGGGCTGGCGGCGCTGGTCGCGGCGGCCACGGCGATGGCGCAGGTCGAGCGCGGCGCCAACCGCATCTACGGGATCGAGCGCGACCGGCCGTTCCTGCGCAAGTACCTGACCGCCCTGCTGCTCGCGCTCAGCGCGGGAGTGATGACGCTGCTTGCCGTCGTCACGCTGATGGGCGGCCAGGCGATCCGCGAGCAGGTCGGCTGGAGCGCCACCGCCGACACGATCTGGGCGATCGCGCGCTGGCCGCTCGCCCTGGCGCTGATCGTCGCCAGCGTGGCGCTGCTGTTCGAGCGCGCGCCGCGCCGGCGCCAGCCCGAGTGGTCCTGGCTCGCCGTCGGGGCCGCCGTCTCGGCGGGGGCGTGGCTCGTGTTCATGGGCGCGCTCGCGCTCTACGTCGACGTCGCCGGCTCCTTCGGCGCCACCTACGGTCCGCTCGCCGGCACCATCGGCGTGTTGCTCTGGAGCTTCCTCAGCTCGGTCGCGCTGTTGCTGGGCCTCGCCTTCGCGGCCCAGCTCGAGGCGGTGCGGGCCGGCGTCCCGGAGCCCCGGCTCGAGGTCGACGCCGGCGGCGCGCAGCTCGGCACAGTTCGGGCCGAAGCGGCCGGATCGCGCTAGCCCCGCCTCAGCGAAGGCGGATCGTGCGCTCCGCCGAGCGCGCGTTGCCGGTCGTGTCCGTGGCCACGACCGCGATCCGCATCCGCACACGCCGGCCAGCGGCGATGGCGTGTCGAGCCGCCCGCCGCAGCGCTCGGCCAAGTGGCAGCCGCAGTGCGACGCGGACGCCCGCGGCGGCCGTCCGCTGCGTGGACGTCACCCGATGAATCCGCGCTGCGCCGGGGATCGAGACGCTGCCGCGCGCCTGCAGCGCGCAGGCCTCGGCGGGACAGCTCGCCAGCACGCGCACGCGCCGCTCGGCGAGCGCGTCGCCGACGCGCAGCCGAACCACCCGCAGCGCCGGCGCCGTCACGTCCGCGGGTGGCGGACCGCCGGCAGGCGGTATTGCGCCCCGCCCGGGCCCGGCACGGGGTCGACGCACGGCGGTCCGATCAGCACCCGAGCCTCGCCCAGGCGCAGCTGGTAGCGCCCGCGGTACTGCTCGGCTGGCCGCTCCACGTCCGCGATCCACTCGCCGTACGCGCTCTGGTCGAGCGGCTTGCCCGCGGCGATCCGCTGCTGCTTGACGGCCGTGGCCTGGTCGACGAACCACTTCAGCTGCAGCGGCGGATTGGTCGGGAAGCCCGCGTACGGCCCGGTGTCCCAGATCGCCTTCCGGATCGCGAAGTAGCCAGCCGTGTCGGCGTCGCCGCCGTCGAGGTTCTGCAGGTTCGACTCGACCAGCGCGGCCATCACCGGCAGCTCCGCCGGCAGCCCGGCGGCGAGGGCGCCGTAGGCCATCCACTGGGCGACCGCCTCGCGGGTCGCGGCCTCGCCGGGGTAGACGGCGCGATCGGCGCAGCCAGCCGCGGCAGCCGCCTGCGGACGGGCGCTGCCGATGCCCAGGACGGCCACGATCAGCGCGGCCGTGAGCAGCAGGACCGAGCCGAGCGCGCCCATGCCGCGCCGAGGCATCGACTACCCCCGCTCGCGCACGACCATCGGCAGCCCGCCACGCGGGCTCAGCGTCGGCATCTGGCGAATGTGCAGCTCCGCGTCGGGCCGCTCCAGCTCGAGCCGGAAGCGGCGCAGCACGAGCGCGGCGATCGCCTTGATCTCCAGCTGGCCGAAGCGCATCCCGATGCAGGTGCGCGAGCCGCCGCCGAAGGGCACGTAGGCGCCCTTGGGCAGCGCCGCCTTCGCCTCGGGCGCGAAGCGCTCCGGCAGGAAGCGGTCCGGCTCGGGCCAGACGTCGGGCAGGTAGTGGCTGACCCAGGACGAGTAGTTGACGAACGAGTCGCCCGGCACGTGGTGGCCGCAGAGCTCGAAGGGCTCGATCGAGCGGCGCGGGCCGACCCAGGCCGGCGGGTACTTGCGCAGCGTCTCGTCGAGCGCCATCTCCAGGCGCGGCAGGCTGCTCACCAGCTCGGTGGCGCCGGGGTCGCGGTCGCCGAGCACCTCGTCGCGCTCGGCCTCGAGCAGCGCGAGCTCGTGCTCGTTGCGCGCCAGCTCGTAGAAGAGGAAGGTGACCGTCGAGGTCGTCGTGTCGTGGCCGGCGAACAGCAGGGTCATCACCTGGTCGCGCAGCTCGGAGTCCGACAGCGAGGAGCCCTCCTCGTCGGTCGCGTCGAGCAGCAGCGAGAGGATGTCGGTGCCGCGCTCGCCGGTCTGGCGGCGACGGGCGATCTCGGCGAACAGCACGCTGTCGAGCCGGGCGCGGGCGTGCTGCATCCGCTGCCATGGCGAGCGCGGGCCGCGCACCATCTGCACCACGATGTCCCGGCCCCAGAAGCCGAGCGCGCGCTCGAACTGCTCGGCCATGTCGGCGTCGCGGCCCTCGCGATCGGGGTCGAACCCGAACAGGGCGCGCATCGCGATGCGCAGGGCGAGCCGGCGGGTCCAGCCGTAGAGGTCCACACGCGTGCCGGGCCGCCAGTTGGCGAGCGCCCGGTCGATCTCGGACACCATCGTGTCGACGGTCGCCGCGACCTGCTCGCGGTGGAACGCCGGCAGCATGATCCGGCGCGCGCGTCGGTGGTAGGCGCCGTCGGTGGTCAGCAGGCCGTCCCCGAGCAGCGGGATCAGGTCGCCCATGCTGCCGTCGCGCCAGCGGAAGTTCGAGGCGTGCGAGACCAGCAGGTGGTGGTTGGCCTCGGGACCGAGCACGAACACGACCGGCTGGTAGAGCAGCCGCAGCGTGAACACCGGGCCGTGGCGCTCGTAGGCGTCGAGCAGCAGGTTCAGCGGGTCGCGCTCGAAACCGCGCGTGCGCTTGAAGCTGACGCTCATGTCGCCCGGCGGGTAGCTGCCGCGCGCGTGCCACTGCGAGCGCAGGTCCGTCCGGATGCGCTGCGGAAGGGTAAGTGCGACGGGAGGGGGCGAGGCCGCGCCCATGCGCGGATGGTATCGGCGCATGGCCCTGCAACCTGATGGGTATGCCTTGGCGCACCCATGCGCAGACGACGAGACAAGCAGCGACGCGGCGATCCGCGCCACCTGCTCTGGCCGGCCGCGATCGGCACGGCGGGGGTGGCCTGGTACGCGGCCGACAGCCTGCGTCACCGCCGCGAGAGCGGCCAGGGCTACGACCTGCGCGGGGACGTGGACGTGGGCGAGGAGCGGTTCCTGTTCGCCGCCGAGACGCTCACCGGCGCGCCGATCTCGCGCGGCAACGACGTCGACCTGCTGATCAACGGCGACCAGATCTTCCCCGCCTACGTCGGCGCGATCCAGGAGGCGCAGGACACGATCAACCTGCTCACCTACGCCTACTGGCGCGGCGAGATCGCCACCGAGGTGGCCGACGCGCTGTGCGAGCGCGCCCGCGCGGGCGTGGAGTGCAACGTGATCGTGGACGCCGTCGGCGCCGCGAAGATGGACCGCAAGCTCGTGCGCGCGATGCGCGAGGCCGGGGTGACGGTCTGCTACTTCCGTCCGCCCAAGCCATATGCGGTCAAGCGCCTGCAGCACCGCACCCACCGCAAGCTGCTGATCGTCGACGGGCGCCTCGGCTTCACCGGCGGCGTCGGCATCGCCGAGGAGTGGACCGGCGACGCCCAGGACCCCGATCACTGGCGCGACACGCACGTGCGCGTGCGCGGCCCGGTCGTGCGCGGCCTGCAGGGCGCCTTCGCCGAGAACTGGCTCGAGTGCACGGGCGCCGTGCTGGCCGGCGAGCGCTACCTGCCCGACCTCGAGCCGATCGACGGCGGCGGGGCGATGCAGGTGATGCGCTCCAGCGCGACGATCGGCGACACCAACGCCGAGGCGCTCACCTACCTGGCGCTCGCCGCCGCCAAGCGCACGATCGAGCTGACCTCCGCGTACTTCGTCCCGCGCCCGGCCTTCTCCGACGCGCTGGTCGAGGCGGCCGAGCGCGGCGTGGACCTGAAGATCATCGTGCCGGGCCCGTACATCGACAAGGGCATCGTGCGCACCGCCGGGCGCCGCGCCTACGAGCAGCTGATCGACGCCGGCGTGCGCATCTTCGAGTACCAGCCGACGATGCTGCACGCCAAGACGCTGATGGTCGACGACGTCTGGTCGTCGGTGGGCTCGGTCAACTTCGACAACCGCTCCTTCCAGCTGCACGACGAGGTCACGCTGTGCGTGCAGAGCGAGCGCTTCGCCGGCGAGCTGCACGAGGCGTTCGAGCGCGACCTGCAGGCCTCCGAGGAGATCGACCCGTCGCGCTGGCGCAAGCGCGGGGCGCGCCAGCGCGCTGCCGAGGCGATCACGAAGTTCGCGCGTCGCGAGCTCTAGCCGAGGCGGCGGCCAGCACCACGTCGCTCACCTGCTCGGGATCGTCCCAGGTGGGGATGTGGCCGCAGCCGCGCAGCAGCACGCTGTGGGCGCCGGGCACGCCGGCACGCGGCTCGGCCACCAGCCGGTCGAGCTCGCCCCAGGCCAGCGTGACCGGCGCGTCGATCAGCCTGACTCCGGAGAAGACGCTCGCGCGCATGGCGGCGTTGGCGCCCTCGAAGGCCGGCGCCGTCACGTACGCCCGCACCAGCCGCGCCGCGGCCTCGGCGGGCACGCGCTCGGGGTGCGCGACGGTGGAGGCGAGCAGCAGCCCACGTCCGCGCGCGCTGCGCGTCAGCGCCGGCACCAGCGGCAGCAGCGCCTGGCCGAGCGCGCGGGCGCGGGAGGGACGTGGGCCCAGCGGGCGCGACCAGAAGCCGGCGGCGCAGAGGCCGGTGACCGACAGCGCCCGCCCGGCCTTCGCCAGCTCGAGTGCCACCCAGCCTCCGAGCGAGTTGCCCACCAGGTGCGCGCGTTCGATCCCGAGCGCGTCGAGCAGGCGTGCGAGCGCGTCGGCCAGCGCCCGGGGCGTCGGCTCGACGTTCTGTGGCAGCGACGGCGACGACCCGAACCCGGGCATGTCGACCGCGATCACGTCGTGCTCGGCCGCGAGACGGTCGAAGACGGGCTCCCAGGTGACGAGCTCGGCGCCGAGCGGGTGCACGAGCAGCATCGGCTCGCCGCTGCCGTCGCGCACCAGGTTGAGCGCGGGCTCGCCGACGGCTGGACGCGTGATCGACACGAGCTACCGGCCGCTCGGCTCGGGCGTCGCGCCGGTCGTGGCGAGGCCGCCCGCGCGCGCGTCGCTGGGTCGCGTCGCGCGTCGCGGTCGCGAGCCGCGGTAGCGCGGGCCGGCGAGCAGCACCTGCACGTCTCCGATGCGGTGCTCGCGGAAGCCGCCCTCGCACCAGCACAGGTACAGCTCCCAGAGGCGACGGAAGCGGCGGTCGTAGCCGAGCGCGGCGACCTGTTCCTCGGCACCCACGAAGGCCTCGCGCCAGCGCGCGGTCGTCTCGGCGTAGCTGGCGGTGATGTCCTCGAGGTCGAGCAGGCGCAGCTCGCTGGCGCGGGCGGTCGAGCTGGCGATCACCTCGACCGACGGCAGGCAGCCGGCCGGGAAGATGTGCTCCCTGATGAAGCTGCGCGACGCCTTCTCGACCTCGAAGGCCCGGTCGTCGATCGTGATCGCCTGCAGCAGCATCAGCCCGTCCGGCTTCAGCAGCTCACCGCAGCGCGCGAAGAAGGTGTCGAAGTACTGCCAGCCGACGGCCTCGATCATCTCGATCGAGATCAGCTTGTCGTAGCTGCCGCGCAGGTCGCGGTAGTCCTCGAGCAGCACCGTGACGAGGTTCTCGAGCCCGGCCGCGCGCACGCGCTCGACCGCGACCTCGTGCTGCTCGCGGGAGATCGTGGTGGTCGTGACGCGGCAGCCGTACTCGCCGGCGGCGTGGATCGCCAGCGAGCCCCAGCCGCTGCCGATCTCCAGCAGGTGATCCCCGGTCGTCAGCTCGAGCTTGCGGCAGGCGAGGTCCAGCTTGCGCCGCTGGGCCTCGGCGAGCGTGTCCTGCGGGGACTCGAACAGCGCGCAGGAGTAGGTCATGGTCTCGTCGAGGAAGAGCGCGAACAGCTCGTTGCCGAGGTCGTAGTGGGCGTGGACGTGCCGCCGCGCCGCCGCGCGGGTGTTGCGCGGGATGCGCGTGAAGGCGTTGCGCAGCGGGGCGAAGGGGCGGCGCGCGGCGTCGAAGCGGGGCATCTCGCGCGCGAAGATGCGCACGAGCGCGACGAGGTCGTCGCAGTCCCAGCCGTCGTCGGCGTAGAGGTCGGCGAGCGCGGGCGTGCTGGCGCGGGCCGCCGCCGGCCAGAAGCGCGCCGAGTCGCGCACCGTGAGGCTGACGCGCAGCGTGGCGTCGGCGGGACCGAAGCTGCGCCGCCAGGGGCCGTCGACGATCTCGACGTGGCCCTCGCGCAGCGTGCGCAGGAAGGCGGCGGCGAAAGAGCGGGCGGGGTTCATCGCGCCGGGTGCGGGTGGTAGGGGGCGCCCTTCAGCTTCAGCCGCAGCGCATGGCCGTAGATCCCGCCGACCACGCGCAGCGGCAGCAGCGGGTAGCGCAGCAGCGCGCGTCGCAGGGCCGCCGGCGTCGCCTCGCGGCGCTCGAGCGCGAGCGTCGCGTCGAAGGTCGGCTGTCCGCCGCGGCGGCTCTCGACGTGCACCTGCAGATCCTGGCTGGGCTCGCTCAACCGCCAGTCGTACTGCGCGTCCATCCCCAGGAACGGGGACACGTGGAAGTCCTTGCCGAGCCGCGCCTGCAGCACCCGGCCCGTCGCGTCCCCGCGCGCGACCGCGTACACGTGTCGCTCGCCCCAGGGCGTGTTGGTGACCTCCGCCGCCACCGCTTCGACGCGCTCGCCCTCGAAGCAGTAGTAGAAGCTGACCGGGTTGAACAGGTGGCCGAAGGTGCGCAGGTGGGTGAGCAGCCGCACCGGCCCGTTGGGGCGCACGCCGGCACGCTCCTCGACGGCGTCCAGCACTGCCTCGCGCAGCGGCTGACCCGGGTCGCCGAGGTAGTCCGAGCGGCGAAACCACGCCGGCGCCGGCCCGCGCGCCGACCACAGGCGGCTGCGGTCGAACAGGGCCGGCAGCTCCTCCAGGTCCAGGTAGCTCATGAACAGCCGCACACGGAACTCGTGCTCGACCGGCGCGAAGCGGCGGTGACGGACCCAGCCCTCGTACAGCGCGCTCGCCGTCACGCGAACGCCTTCCCGAACCGCGCGGCCACGCGCGCGCCGCTGACCGCGCCGTCCTCGTGGAAGCCGAAGCCCCACCAGGCGCCGCAGTAGTGGGTGCGCCGCGCGCCGCTGATCTCCTCCCAGCGCCGCTGGGCGGCCAGCCCGGCGGCGGTGAAGACCGGGTGCGCGTAGTCGATCGTGCGCAGCACGCGCTCGGGGTCGATCGCGTCCGTGCGGTTGAGCGTGACGCAGTAGTCGTCGCGCGCGCTCAGCGTCTGCAGACGATTCATGTGGTAGGTGACCATGGTGCGGCCTGTCGGCCGGTCCTGCAGGTGGAAGTTCCAGCTGGCGCGAGCGCGCCGGCGGCGCGGCAGCAGCGCTGCGTCGGTGTGCAGCACGGCCTCGTTGCGCTGGTAGGGAATCGCGCTCAGCAGCTCGTGCTCGGCCTCGCTCGGATCGGCCAGCAGCGCGAGCGCTTGGTCGGAGTGGACGGCCAGCACGACCTCGTCGAAGCGCTCGGCCTGCGCGCCGCGCGGGGTGACCTCGACGCGGTCGTCGAAGCGCTCGACGCGGTCGACCGGGCAGGCGAGTCGGATGCGGTCGGCGAGCGGAGCCGTGAGCGCCTCCACGTAGCGCGCCGAGCCGCCGGCGATCGTGCGCCAGCTCGGGCGGCCGGTGAGCCCGAACATGCCGTGGTTGTGGAAGAACTCCGCCAGCAGGCTGGCGGGGAAGCTCCACATCTGCTCCGGGTCCGCCGACCAGACCGCGGACGCCTGCGGCACGATCAGCCGGTCGACGAACTCGCGCGAGTAGTCGCCCTGCTCGAGGAACTCGCCCAGCGACGGCCCGCCGCCGTTGAGGCCGACCAGTGCCGGCGCCTCGCGGTTGAAGCGCAGCAGGTCGCGCACCATGCGGTGAAAGGACGGCCGCACGAGGCTGCTGCGGCGCGCGAACAGCCCGTTCGGCGAGGCGCCGCTGTACTCGAAGCCGTTGCCGTCGCTGACCGAGAAGCTCATCGTGGACGGCTGCGTCGTCACGCCGAGCTGGTCCAGCAGGCGGATGAAGGTGGGGTAGTTGCGGTTGTTGTAGACGATGAAGCCGGTGTCGACGTGGTGGGTCTCGTCGGCGCCGTCGACGCGGATCGTGTTGACGTGGCCGCCGGCGTAGCGAGCGGCCTCGAAGATCGTCAGCTCGTGCTCGTCCTGGAGGAGGTGCGCGCAGACGAGGCCCGAGACCCCCGCGCCGACGATCGCGATCTTCACGCGTCCGTGGCCGCCGCCGTCAGGGCCGCTGCCGCGAGCGCGGAGCCGCCGGCCAGGGCCACCGTGCCGGCGCGGGCCCGGCCGGGCACCGTGTCACCGGCCGCCAGGATGGCGCCGACGTCGGTGAGGTCGGCGAGGACGCAGCCGGCGAGCCAGGGCCGCAGGTCGTCCCCGCGCACGGCGGCGAGCACGATCCCGGCGGACACGGCGACGTCGCGCGCGCCGACCCCGCGGACCAGCACCTGGGGCGGCTTTCTGGTGGCATCGCTGCCGATCCAGCTCGATCCCACGCGCTCGGGAAGCGCCGCCAGGGCGATGCCGAATCCAAGGCGCCCGGCGGCGAACGCGACGGCCAGTTGAGCGGTTCGAGTCATCTGTCGTCTCCTCATACGAACGCTACGGACAATTCCGATCAATCGGTTGACACCTCATACCCCGGTGTGGGGTAGAGTCGCAGCGCCCGCAGGCGACGTAGGAGGACAGTGGTGGACCCCGGCAGGCTCAAAGCGATTCCGCTGTTTCAGTCGGTCTCGGACGAGGCCCTGGCCGAGATCGCCACGTTCGCCCAGGAGGTGAGCGTCGAGGAGGGTCGCGAGCTCGTGCGCGAGGGCGACTACTCGTACGAGTTCATGGCGATCGAGGAGGGCAAGGCCGAGGTCACGCGCAGCGGCGAGCACGTCGCCGACCTCGGCCCGGAGACTTCTTCGGCGAGGTCGGGCTGCTCGAGCGCGACCTGCGCAACGCCACGGTGATCGCGACGGAGCCGACGCGGCTGATCACGCTCACCGGCTGGGATCTCAAGCGGATGGAGCGCTCGATGCCGGAGGCGGTCGAGTCCATCCGCTCGGTGATCGGGCAGCGGCGTCCCGCCTGAGCTGATGGCCGAGCGCATCGTCCTGTTCGGAGCGACCGGGTACACCGGTCGGCTGACCGCGGAGGCGATGGTCGCCCGCGGGCTCAAGCCGGTGCTCGCCGCGCGCGACCGTTCGCGTGTCGAGGCACTTGCCGCAGAGCTCGGCGGCCTGGAGGTGGCCACGGCCGACGTGTCCGATCCGCCATCGGTCGCCGCCTTGGTCGAGCGCGGCGACGTGCTGGTCTCCACGGTCGGGCCGTTCACGCGCTTCGGCGCACCCGCCGCGGCGGCGGCCTCCGCGACTGGCGCCCACTACATCGACTCGACCGGCGAGCCGCCCTTCATCCGCGAGATCTTCGAGCGCTACGGCGTGGCCGCCGAGCGCGCCGGCTGCGGCATGCTGACCGCCTTCGGCTACGACTTCGTGCCCGGCAACCTCGCCGGCGCGATCGCGCTCGAGCGGGCGGGCGAGGACGCGACGCGGATCGACGTCGGCTACTACTTCACCGGTCGTCAGGATCGCAACAGCGCCAGCGGCGGCACGCGGGCGTCGCTGCTCGCGGTGATGAACGCGCCTGGCTTCGCCTTCCGCGACGGCCGGGTGCGCGACGAGCGCGCGGCCAAGAAGGTCCGCACGTTCGCGGTCGGCTCCAAGCAGCGGCCGGGCGTGTCGGTGGCGGCGTCCGAGCACTTCGCCCTGCCACGGCTCGCGCCGCAGCTGCGCGAGGTCAACGCCTACCTGGGCTGGTTCGGCCCGGCGTCGCGGCTGATGCAGGGCATGTCGGCCGGTGGTGCGCTGGCGATGAAGATCCCTGGCGCGGAGCAGGCCTGGGCCTCGCTGGCCGAGCGACTGGGCAAGGGCTCGACCGGCGGTCCGGACGCTGACGCGCGCGCCCGCGCGGGCTCGCACATCGTCGCGATCGCTTACGACAGCGCCGGGCAGGAGCTCGCCGAGGTGCACGTGAGCGGCGTCGAGGGCTACACCTACACCGGGCGCATGCTCGCCTGGGGCGCGGACCGGGTCGCCAACGGCGGACTGCGCGGCGTGGGCGCGCTCGGGCCGGTGGACGCCTTCGGGCTCGACGAGCTGCGGCGCGGCTGCGCCGAGGCCGGCCTGGCCGAGGAGGGCTACCGCGCCCCCTCGGCGAACGGCACATCGGCCGCCCACACGGCCACCGCGCAGGGCTGAAGGGCGGCGGCACGAGGGGGTTCGCGCGCCGGCGCCTGACGGCGATCGTCGCTGTTGCGGTGCCGGCGCTGATCGCCGGCGTCGTCGCGGGAGCGTCCGCGGGCGGCGGAGAGCCGGTGGCGGGTGGCGCCGAGCCGCGCGAGGGAGCGCAGGCCGCCACCGAGCGGCTGCCGCTCGAGCGCGCCGTCGGCCAGCTGCTGGTGTCGAGCTTCCCCGGCACGAGCGTGCCGGAGTACATCCGACGGCGCCTGCGGCGAGGTCAGACCGCCGGGGTGATCCTGTTCGGCGCGAACGTGCCGACGCGCGCCGCCTGTCGCCGTCTCGCCCGCGCGCTGCAGCGAGCCGCGCGCGGCGGCGCGCTCGTGGCGACCGATCAGGAGGGCGGCGAGATCCGGACGCTGCGCTTCGCCGGGCCGGCGGCCGGACAGCCGCAGCAGGGCGGCCCGGCGGCGGTCGAGCGCCTGGCGCACACGACCGGCCACGAGCTGCTCGAGGCGGGCGTGAACGTCGACCTCGCCCCGGTAGCGGACGTGTCCGCCGGTCCGGCCATGGCGCTGGCCAGCCGCGCCTATCCCGGGGACGCGCGCGCCGTCGCTGCGCGCGTGGCGGCCGCGGTGCGCGGCCTGCGCTCCGGCGGCGTGGCGGCCACCGCCAAGCACTTCCTCGGCCTCGGCGGCGCGCCGGCGAACACCGACGACGCGTCCACGACCGTCGCCCTGCGCGCGGCGCGCGACCTGCCGCCGTTCCGCGCCGCGATCGCCGCGGGCGTGCCGCTGGTGATGCTCTCGCACGCGCTCTATCCGGCGCTCGACCGCACGCGGATCGCCTCCCAGTCGCGCGCGATCGTCACCGGCCTGCTGCGCACGCAGCTCGGCTTCACCGGGGTGGCGGTTACCGACAGCATCGAGGCCCAGGCGGTGCTCGACCGCTCCGGCGTCGCCACCGCCGCCGAGCGCTCGATCGCCGCCGGCGCAGACCTGATCCTGATGACCGGCTCGGGCAGCTGGAACGCCGTCTACCCGCGCCTGCTCGCGCGCGCCCGCCACGATCGGTCCTTCCGCAGCCGCGTGCACCAGGCCGCGGCTCGCGTGCTCGAGCTCAAGCGCTCGCTCGGGCTGCGCGGACCAGCCCGCTGACTCTCACGGCACTGGCACCAGGAGCTTCCGCAGCGCGCGCTACCGGCGCGCCGGTGCGATCGGCACGACCACCTGCCGGGGTTTGGCCGGATACGCGACCGCAGTCACGCGCACGAAGCGCAGGCGGTCGCCGGGGCGGGTGCGAAGCAACACGCGGAAGCGGTGCCTGCCCTTGGCCTCGAGCGACATGTACAGGCGGAAGCGGTGCGGCGTGCCGTTCGGCCGCCGCAGCCCCTCGACCGCGAAGATCACGTTGCGACGCACCTCCGGGAAGCGCCAGCGCACGGCGACTCCGCGAGCGACCCGCCGGGCCCGCACGTCGAGCAGCGGCCCAAGCGGCCGCGGCAGCCGGCGGGTCAGCCGCACCCAAGCCGAGCGGGTCGTGTGGCGGATGCCATCGGCGGCGTAGGCGCGCACCACGACGCGCACGCGCTGGGGCCGCCGCGGCGCCAGGGCGGCGAGCGGCGGCGGCGAGATCGACAGGCGGGCGCTACCGGCACGGGTCAGCGTGGTTCCTCCCAGCCCGCGCGGGCTCGCGTCGCCGCCGCGGCGCCTGCCTCGGTGACGCCGCGCGACGAGGCCGCGGACCTCACAGGCGCGATCGCAGCGCACGCGCAGCGTCAGCGGCTGCGCGAAGCGCAGCGTCTGTGAGACGACGCGCAGCGTCAGGCGAGGAGCGGGCGTCGGGGAACTGGGCTTCGCGTCAGCGCGCGCGAGCGTCAGGCGACCGCCTCCGGCGGGGAAGATCCCGTCGTCGACGTTGTCGGTGAAGGCGAGCCCCGGTCCGTCCAGGGCGCTCAGCGCGGCGACGCCGTTCACCGCGCGGCAGGCGCAGCCGAGCGTCACCGGCCGGCCCGGATCGTCGCCGACGGTGCCGGCGAGCGCCCGCGCCGCCCGGGGACGGTCGCCGAACGGCAGTCGGCGCTCGACCGTCCAGCCGACTGCGTAGCGGCCGTCGGCGGCGAGCGCGACGCTCAGGTCGGCGTTGCGGTCGTCCGGCGGGGGGGACGGCTTCTCGCCCAAGGAGATGCCGTAGAGGGTGGTGCTGTTCGGCGACGAGAAGAGGCTGCCCTCCGGCTCCACGGGACGGCGGAGCTCGAACGTGCCGCCGGCGGGCCGGGTGAGCACTCCCAGCCCGGGCCTGCCGCCGACCTCGGGCCGCCAGGCGACCACGGCCGTGCCGTCGTCGCCGACGGCCACGCCGTAGGCCTCCCCGGTGGGAAAGGGCGTGGTCTTGCCCCGGAAATGGGCGGACACAGGCTGCAGCCGGCTCTCGCCGGGAGCGCGCTCGAGCAGGACTCCTCGACCGCCGCGCCTGAACAGCAGCAGGGTGCGGCCGTTGCCGGCGACGTCGAGCGCCATCGGTATCTCGAAGTCCCAGGCGTCGTCGGGAACGAGGACCGAGACGGCGATGGGTCCGCCGGCGGGCGCGTAGATCGTCTCGAACGCGTGTGGACAGCCCGCCCCGACGTGGAGTGGCTCCAGGCGATCGTCGCGTTGCCGGCGTCGTCGAGGGCGGCGAGCAGGCGGCCCGAGTCAGGGAGGCCGAGGCGCCGCCAGCGGGTCGCCGCGACCGGTGCTCCGAAGGAACTGCCCGCCGCCCGCCGGCTGATCAGCACGCGCCCTCGACTCGTTCTCGAGAACCTGCGACCGCGCGTCTGAACCCAGGCGACCAGCGCGTCGCCCCGCGCCGAGACGGCGGCGGCGACCGCCTGGGCCGGGTCCGCGACGTCGGCCAGCGCGACGGGGGCCGAGAAGCGTCCCTGCTCGGCCAGCGCCACCCGCACGCGTCCGCCGCCGTTCCGACCCGTGCGCACGGCACCGGCGACGACGGCGACGCCGCCGGACGCCGCAAACGCGGGGCACTCGTAGAGCACGCCGAGTCGCACGCGCGCCGTCGTCGAGATTCCGTCTGGACTCGGGACGAGCACGTCGTAGGGCGACGTCCGCTCGAGCGGCCCCAGCAGGCCCAGTGCGCGGCCGTCGTCGGCGCTGCGCAGGCAGGTCGCCACGGCGTCGCGCGGGCTTTCGCGCAGCAGGCTCGGACTCCAACCATGGGCAGTGCCAGCGGTGGTGCAGAGCGTCAGCAGTGCGACGACGAGCGCCGCCGGGCCACGGAGTCGCATCGCGCCACCCTACGTGGGAGGGTGCGATCGCGCGACGGTTCGGGCTACTCGGCCGCGGCGCGCTCCATCAGCTCGCGGTGCACCGAGCGGGTGCCGCCCTCGCGGCGGTGCCAGACGTCGTCGGGACGCAGTTCCCAGCCGAAGGTGTCGTCGGCCAGGCAGCGCTCGATCTCGTCCTGGAGCTGAGCGCGCAGGCGCTCGTCGTCGACGGGCGCCAGCAACTCGACGCGCGTGTCGAGGTTGCGTGGCATCAGGTCGCCGGAGCCGATCCAGTAGCGCTGCTCGTCGCCGCGGTGGAAGCCGTAGATGCGCGAGTGCTCGAGGAAGCGGCCCACGACGCTGACGACGCGGATGTTCTCCGAGACGCCCGGCACGCCCGCCCGCAGCCGGCAGATGCCGCGGATGTTGAGGTCGACCGGCACGCCGGCCTGCGAGGCCTCGTAGAGCGCCTTGATGCAGCGCGCGTCGACGAGCGAGTTCATCTTCATCACGATCCGCGTCTGCTGGCCGGAGCGCTGGGCCTCGATCGTGCGCGCGATCTCGTCCATCACCCACTGGCGCATGTGATCGGGCGCCACGATCGCCTTGCGATAGCCGGGCGCGCGCGCCGCGCCGGTGAGCGCGTTGAAGAGCTCGGCGACGTCGGCGGCGAGGTCGCGGTCGGTGGTGAAGAGCCCGAAGTCCTCGTACAGGCGCGCCGTCTTGGCGTGGTAGTTGCCGGTGCCGATGTGGACGTAGTGGCGCGCGCCGTTGCCCTCCCTGCGCACCACGATCAGCGCCTTGGCGTGCGTCTTGAGGCCGGGCAGCCCGTGCACCACGTGCGCTCCCGCCTCCTCCAGCGCGCGCGCCCACTCGATGTTCTGGCGCTCGTCGAAGCGCGCCTTGAGCTCCACCAGGCAGACCGCCTGCTTGCCGCGCTCGGCCGCCTCGATCAGCGATGGCACCAGCGCCGAGTCGTCGGAGGTGCGGTACACGGTCATCTTGATCGCGAGCACGTCCGGGTCGGCCACCGCCTGCTGGACGAAGCGCTCGACCGTGCCGGCGAACGAGTGGTAGGGGTGGTGCACGAGCAGATCGCCGGCGCGCATCGCGGCGAAGATGTCGCGGCGCCCGTCTGCGGCGCGCGGGGCGTCAGGAGCCGTGTCGCCAGGCGGTGCCGCGAAGGCGTGAGGGGTGACCGGCGTCCACGGCGGGTCGCGCAGCTCGCGATGCCCCTCCACGCCGTGGATCGCCCAGAGGTCGTCGGCCGCCAGCAGGCCGTCGACGTCGATCACCTGATTCTCCTCGATCGCCAGCTGCTCGATCAGGTACTCGCGCATGTCGGGGTCCATCGACGACGAGATCTCCAGCCGCACGACCTCGCCGAAGCGGCGCCGGCGCAGCTCGTCCTCGACCGCGCGCAGCAGGTCGTCGGCCTCGTCGGAGACCGTGAAGTCCGCGTCGCGCGTGACGCGGAAGTAGTCGTGACGCAGGATCTCCATGCCGGGAAAGAGCTCGCCGAGATGGAGCGCGATCACGGCCTCGAGCGGCACGAACGAGCCGTCGTCGAGTGCCAAGAAGCGCGGCATCACCTCGCGCGGCACCTTCACGCGCGCGAACATCTCGTCGCCCGAGACCGGGTCGCGCAGCCAGACGGCGATCGACAGCGAGAGGTTCGAGATGTAGGGGAAGGGACGCCCCGGCCCAACGGCCAGCGGCGTCAGCACCGGGAAGATCTGCTCGCCGAAGAGGCGGTCCATGCTCTCCAGCTCCGTGGGCTCGCAGTCCTCGCAGTCGATCACGCGGATGCCCCTCTCGGCCAGCGCCGGGCGGATCGTCCGCTCCCATTGGCGGCTGTGGCGGCGTGCCAGCTCCCGCACGCTGGCGGCGATGCGCTCGATCGTCTCGGCGGGGGAGAGCCCGTCGTGGCCGCGGGCGTCGATGCCGGCGTCGACCTGGTCGTGCAGGCCCGCCACGCGCACCATGTAGAACTCGTCGAGGTTGGAGGCGTAGATCGCCAGGAACTTGACTCGCTCGAGCAATGGGATGCGCTCGTCCTCGGCCAGCTCCAGCACGCGCTCGTTGAACTGCAGCCAGGACAGCTCGCGGTTGAGGTAGAGCTCGGTGGAGTCGAGCTCGACCGGCGCCGACTGCGCCTCGGTCGCCTGGGCATCCAGCTCCACGTGCGACTCCATCTCTTCTATCTTGCCCGGTCGTGATCTGGTTGCTGCGTCACGGCGACGCCGCCGACGGCTCGCCGGACGCCGAGCGGCCGCTGACCGACAAGGGGCGTGCCCAGGCGCGCGCCGCCGGGGCGGCGCTGCAGCGGCTCGGCATCCAGCTCGACGCCTGCCTGGCGAGCCCGAAGGTCCGAGCCCGCGACACGGCCGAGCTGGCCTGCGCGGCCGCCGGCGCCCCGGCGCCGCAGCTCGAGCAGCGGCTCGCCGGCGGTCCCTTCGACGCGCCGGAGCTGGTCGCCGGCCTCGGCGACGACGTGCTGCTCGTCGGCCACGATCCGGACTTCTCGATGGCGGTGCACACCCTCACCGGCGCGCAGGTGCGGATGAAGAAGGGCAGCCTGGCCGCGATCCACAAGGGCGAGTTGGTCGTGCTGCTGCGTCCGCGCGAGCTGTCGGCGATCGCCGCGCACTAGGCGAGCCTGCGCCCCTCCACCAGCTCCAGCAGCACGCCCTCGCGCAGGCCGCCGCGCGCGATCCGCAGCGGCAGCTCGAGCAGGTCCGAGATCGCCTCCAGCACGAGGATGCCCGCCGGCAGCAGACGCACCCGCTCGGGATCGAGCTCGAAGCGCTGGGCGATCTCGTCGATCGGCGTGGTCGAGAGCACGCGGATGCCGCGCTCGAGCGTCTCGTGCGCGAGCTCGGCGCCGACCAGCCGCCGCAGCGACGTGGCCGTGCCGCCGACCGCGACCGCGCTCTCGGCCGGTGGTGGCTTCAACCCCTCGAAGACGCCGGCGACGTGGCGGCGCACCTTCTCCAGCTCGTCGACCGCGGGCGGGTCCGAGCGCAGGTAGCTGTCGGCGAGGAAGCCCGAGCCGATGCGGAAGGACTCGCACCAGGTCATGCTCCCGTCCGGCTCGCCGATCGCGATCTCGCTCGAGCCGCCGCCGACGTCGATCACCGCGATCGTGCCCTCGGTGGGCTGGAGCAGCGTGCGCGTGGCGCCGACGAACGACAGCCGCGCCTCCTCCTCGCCCGACAGCACGCTCAGCTCCATGCCCCCGGCGTCGGCGACCGCGGCGCTGAGCTCATTGCGATTGGGCGCGTTGCGGATCGCCGCCGTCGCGACCGCGATCACGTGCTCGGCGCCGACCTCGCGGGCGATCCGCGCCTGGGTGGCGACCACGTCCGCGGTCTCGGCGATCTTCGCCGCCGGGATCGTGCCGCCGTCGCGCAGGCTCTTGCCGATGCGCGTGAACGCGCGCTGGCTGACCAGCTCGCGCAGGTGGCCGTTGCCGGCGTCGGCGACGAGCAGCCGCGTGGTGTTGCTGCCGATGTCGATGCAGGCGAGGACGGTCACTCCAGGTGCATCATGCAGTGACGCGCGGTCGAGCGCACTGAGAGGGTGTCTCAGCCCGGCAGCCCGGGCGACAGCTCCGGGTGCGAGGCGTCCTCGAACTCGCGGAACAGGCCGGTGACGATGAAGGCCGTCTGCTCGCCGATGTCGACGGCGTTGTCCCCGATCCGCTCGATGCAGCGTGCCACGAGCATCATGTGCATCGCCCACTCGCGCCGGTCGGCCTCGTCGCCGATCTCCAGCGCGAGCGTGAAGCAGTCGCGGTTGAGGCGATCGATCTCGTCGTCCTGGCGCACGAGGTCCTGGGCCAGCGCGACATCGCGGCGCGCGAACGCCTGCTTGGCCTGAAGCACCTGCTGGCCGGCCTGCGCGCCCATACGCTCGATGTTGTCCAGCAGCCGCGCCTCCGAGGGCGGCTCGTGGCCGGCGAGCGGCACCAGCTTGGCGATGTTCACGCACTGGTCGCCCATGCGCTCGACGTGCTTGATCACGTGCAGGATC
Organism: uncultured Thermoleophilaceae bacterium; assembly: GCA_963734165.1. GTDB lineage: Bacteria > Actinomycetota > Thermoleophilia > Solirubrobacterales > Thermoleophilaceae > JACVRW01. The sequence continues at coordinate 571,776 of CAVTFZ010000002.1, forward strand.
GCGGCCACCACGCGCAGGTCGCCCGCGACCGGCGCCTGGCGCGCGAGCAGCGACAGCACGCCTTGGTGGACCTCGAGGTAGCGACCGTCGATGCGGTCGTCGTCGGCGATCACCATCGAGGCCAGCTCGACGTCCTGGTGCTGGACCGTCTCGAGCGCGCGCTCGAGCGCCACCGAGACCATGTCGAGGCCGCCGAGCGCCTGCTGTTCCAGTGTCGCCAGCTCCTCCTGGAAGTGCGCCCGCGTCGTGTTGTCGGGCATCTCAGCCCACCTTGCCGGTGACGTAGGCCTCCGTGCGCGGATCGCTCGGGTTGGTGAAGACCTTCTCGGTGTCGTCGAACTCGACCACGCGACCGGTGCGCTGCTTGCCGCCCTCGTCGAGCTCGACCGTGAAGAAGGCCGTCCTGTCCGACACGCGCGCGGCCTGCTGCATGTTGTGGGTGACGATCACGATCGAGTACTCGCGCTTGAGCTCCATCATCAGGTCCTCGATCTTGCCGGTGGAGATCGGATCGAGCGCCGAGCAGGGCTCGTCCATCAGGATCACGTCAGGCTCGACCGCCAGGCAGCGCGCGATGCACAGCCGCTGCTGCTGGCCGCCGGACATTCCGAACGCGTTGGTCTTGAGCCGGTCCTTGACCTCGTCCCAGAGCGCGGCGTGGCGCAGCGCCTTCTCGACGGTCTCGTCCATGTCCTTCTTGCGGCCGAGGACGCGCGGGCCGAAGGCGATGTTGTCGTAGATCGACTTCGGGAACGGGTTCGGCTTCTGGAAGACCATCCCGATCCGCTTGCGCACCTCGACGGCGTCGACCTGCGGCCCGTAGAGGTCCTGGTCGTGGTAGAGCACCTTGCCGTCCACGCGCGTGCCGGGGATCAGGTCGTTCATGCGGTTGAGGCAGCGGATCAGCGTCGACTTGCCGCAGCCCGACGGCCCGATCAGGGCGGTGATCTCGTTCCTGCCGACGTCGAAGGAGATGTCGCGCACCGCCAGCTTGGACCCGTAGCTGACGGCGACGTCCTGGAGCTTGAAGATCGCCTCGCGCGGCGCGGCCGCCGGACGTGTGACGACGCCGTCGACGGCGGGGGCGCTCGTCCCACCTGCGCCGGTCTCGAGGGGGCGCCGTAGGCCCGCCTCCCGCTGCTGGTCTTGGGGCTCGGTCATGGGCTCAGCCACTCTCGCTCACCTACCACTTCTGCTCGTAACGATTTCGTAGCCAGATCGCGACGGCTTGCATCGCGGCCAGCAGGATCAGCAGCACGAGGATCCCGCCGGCTGCCAGCGGCTGGAAGTCGTTCTGCGGGTTGGAGGGGCGCGAGATCCATTCGAAGATCTGGATCGGCAGCGCGGTGAACTGGGAGTCCAGCCCTTCGGGGTTGAAGGCGATGAAGGTGGCGGCGCCGACGACGATCAGCGGCGCCGTCTCGCCGATCGCCCGCGCCAGCGCCAGGATCACGCCGGTCGTGATGCCGGGGATCGCCGCCGGCAGCACCTGGCGCCAGATCGTCTGCCACTGGGTGGCGCCGAGCGCCATCGAGCCCTCGCGGATCGACGGCGGCACAGCGCGGATCGCCTCGCGGGCGGCGATGATCACGATCGGCAGCACCAGCAGGCCCAGCGTCAGGCCGCCGGCCAGCACGACGGTGCCGAGCTTCAAAGGCCCGCGCACGAGGAAGGCCAGGCCGAGGATGCCGTAGACGACGGAGGGCACCGAGGCGAGGTTCTGGATGTTGACCTCGATCAGGCGGTTCCACCAGCGCGTGCCGTCGGCGTACTCCTCGAGGTAGATGGCGGTGGCCACGCCCACCGGCACGATGAAGACGATGCAGACGGCCATCAGCCAGAGCGTGCCGGTGACGGCCGCCTGGGCGCCGGCCTTGTCGGCCTGCGAGGAGGCGAAGCTCGTGACGAAGTCCCAGCTGAGCACGCCGAGGCCGTCCGCGGCCACGTCAGCGATCAGCACCCCGAGCATCGAGATCGCGAGCCCGAGACAGGCGAGCATCAGCAGCTGGAAGGCGAGGTCCTTTGCCTTGAGGGAGGCCGAGGCTCGGAACATCACTCGTACACCTGCCTGTACTTCCGCACGAAGCGGATCGAGATCAGATTCATGACCAGCGTCAGCAGGAAGAGCGTCATGCCGACGGCGAAGATCGTCTTGTACTCGGTGCTGCCGGTCGGGATGTCGCCCTTCGAGGTCGCGCCGATGAAGGACGCGAGCGTGTAGTGCGGTTCCTCCGGGTTGAGGCTGTTGCTGCCGATCTGGCCTGCCGCGACGAGCACGATCATCGTCTCGCCGATCGCGCGCGAGATGCCGAGCACGATCGCCGCCACGATCCCCGACAGCGCCGCGGGGAAGACCACGCGCAGCGACACCTGCAACTTCGAGGCGCCGAGGCCGTAGGCGCCCTCGCGCAGCGACTGCGGCACCGAGGACATCGCGTCCTCGGACAGCGAGGCGACCGTCGGCACGATCATGAAGCCCATCACGATGCCGGCGGCGAGCGCGTTGAACATGCTCACGTCGAGCTTGAGCAGGTCCTGCAGCACCTGCGGGGTGAAGAAGGTGAGGGCGAAGTAGCCGAAGACGATCGTCGGCACCCCCGCCAGCAGCTCCAGCACCGGCTTGATCGTCTTGCGCACGCCCGGGCTGGCGTACTCGCTGAGGTAGATCGAGGCGCCGAGACCGAGGGGCGTGGCGACGCAGCATCGCAATCGCGGTCGTCAGCAGCGTGCCCACGATCAGCGGTCGCACGCCGAAGCTCGGCGGCTCGAACAGCGGCGTCCACTTCTTGCCCGAGAGGAACTCCCAGACGCCGACCTCGCCGAAGAAGTCGATCGTCTCGCGCAGCAGCGAGAGCACGATCCCCAGGGTCGTGAGGACCGAGATCAGCGTCGCCAGGATGAGGATGCCCTTGACGACGTCCTCGCCCCAACGACGACGCGCCGCCCCCAGCTGGGGGACGGCGCGCGTGGTCGTTGCGGAACTGGTTTCCATCAGGCGCCCGCGTTCTTCTCCGCGGTCGTGAGCTCCTGCTTGCCCTTGTCGGCCTGCTCCTGGGTCATGGGCACGATCGCCGAGGCCTCGGAGATCGCCTCGTAGTTCTCGAGCACGTAGTCCAGGAACGCCTTCACCTCGGGCCGCTTGAGCGATTTCTCGCTCGGATACATGAACAGCGGCCGCGAGAGGGGCTTGTACTCGCCGCTCTGGATGCCCTCCTTGGAGGGCTTGACGCAGCCGTCGCCGGCGTCGATGCCGACGAGGTTCAGCTTGTCCTGGTTCTGCTCGTAGTAGGAGAAGCCGAAGTACCCGAGCCCACCTGGCGAGCCCTCGATGCCCTGCACGAGCACGTTGTCGTCCTCGGAGGGCTGGTAGTCGTCACGCGAGACGCCTTCCTCGCCGTTGATCTGGTCGGTGAAGAAGTCGAACGTGCCGGAGTCGGTGCCCGGGCCGAACAGCTCGAGCTCGGTGTCCGGGAGCTTCGCGTCGACCTGCTTCGGGGACGAGACCTTCGAGCCCTTGTTCCAGATCTGCTTGAGCTGGTCGGTGGTCAGGCAGTCGACCGCCAGGTCCTTGTTGGTGATGACCGCGATGCCGTCGTTGGCGACCTGCACCTCGTCGTATGCGACGCCCGCCTTCTTGCAGAGCGGGGCCTCCTCGTCGTCCTTGATCGGGCGCGAGGCGTCGGAGATGTCGGTCTCGCCGGCGCAGAACTTCTCGAAGCCGCCACCGGTGCCGGAGGTGCCGACCGTGATCTTCACGTTCGGGTTCTGGCCCTGGAACTCCTCGGCTGCAGCTTGGGCGAAGGGCGCCACCGTGCTCGAGCCGTCGATCTTGATGCTGCCGGACAGGTCGCCGCTGCCGCCACCACTGCCGCCGCTGCCACCGTCGCTGGAGTCGTCGTTGCCGCAGGCGGCCACGCCGAGAGCCAGGACACCGCACACGGCGAACGCGAGAAGCTTCCTCATTCGCGTCGTCTCCTTGGGTCGATTCATAGTGGCGGCGAGGCTCTCAGCAGCCCGACCCCAGTCTGTTATCGAGTCGTCGCCGTGTTGTGAAAAGGATGTGAATGAGCCGGTCACGGCTCGGCCGAGAAGCGGTAGCCGAAGCCGAAGTGCGTGTGGATCAGCCTGCGGCCGGGCAGCGCGTCCTCCAGCTTCTGGCGCAGCTTGCCGACGTAGACGTCCACCGAGCGATCGGACTTGCGGTAGGGCTCGCCCCAGACGACGGCGTACAGCTCCTCGCGCGCGACGATGCGGTCCCGCCGCTCCACCAGCGCGGTCAGCAGCTCGAGCTCGCGCATGGTCAGGGGCAAGCGCTTGCCGGCGGCCAGGGCGACGAACTCCTCGGGACGGACCTCCAGGTTGCCGGCTACGAGCACGCGCGCGTTGGTCGCTGCCTCCATCGCGCTCGACGTTGCCAGCTATGTGCGGAATGTCCGTTACCTGCGCGTTGCAACGATGTGAAAAAGATGTAAAACCAGCAGGGAAAGGGGGTGGCTGGCGTACACTCGGCGCCGATGGCCGAGTTGCGCGTGGCGATCCTCGACTCCGACTCGGGCTTCGTGCGCGTGCTGACCAAGCGCGCCGAGGACCTCGGCTGGCAGTACCGCTCGCTGCAGGCGGCGCCGCGGCTGGAGGAGTTCGTCTCGATGCGCATCAATGCGCTGGTGGTCGATCTCGCGCTGCTGGGACCGGGGGCGTGGGAGTTCCTCGAGCGGGTCGCCAGCGACCTGCCCGGCTTGGGCATCGTGGTCTGCACGGGGCGTTCGAGCGTCGCCCAGCGGGTGCGCGGGCTGCGGTTGGGCGCTGACGACTGGGTCACCAAGCCCTGCCACCCCGAGGAGGTGCTCGCGCGCGTGGAGGCCGTCGTGCGGCGGCGCAAGCGCGCCTCCGAGCGTGTCGAGCAGGGACCGCTGCTGGCCGGAGAGCTGAGATCCGCGCCGATCAGTTCCAGGCGTTCGCGGCGGGTCGGAGCGTCGATCTGACGCGGCGGGAGTTCGAGGTGCTGCAGCTGTTCGCCCAGGCCGAGGGCAAGGTGCTTCAGCGCGAGGAGATCTACCAGGCCGTCTGGGGCTATGCGATGGCCCACGGCGACCGCTCGGTCGACGTCTTCATCCGCAAGGTTCGCCACAAGCTCGAACAAGCGTCCCCAGGCTGGAGCTACATCCACACCCACTTCGGCGTCGGCTACCGCTTCGACCCCGAACGCCGCGGTGGCCCCGACGCGGAGGAGCCACTGGGCGCACCGCCGCCGCCGTCCGTCGGACAGCTCGAGCAGCTGATCGCCTAGGACGCCCAGGCGGCAAGCCGGGCGCCGGCTGGAATCCGCGGGCGAGCAGGCTGCGCGGCGTCGAGACGGTCAGCGCGCGGATCGTCTCAGGCGACATGTCGAGTGCGTTCAGGGCGGCGCGCCCGAGCGTCAATGCCGGTGGACGGCTGGGACCGTGGGCGTCGGAGCTGATCGCCGACACCAGCCCTTCCGTGAGCAGCTGCGCGGCCGCGCAGCGGACCTCCTCGCCGTGACCGCCCACGAGCGACATCGCGTTGACCTGGACGAGCGAGCCCGCCGCGAGCTCGCGGCGCAATCCGGCCCCGGCGTCGAGCAGCACGTCGGCACTGCGCTCCGGGTGTGCGAGCAGCACGCCGAAACCCCGGTCGCGCAACTCGCCGGTGGCGAGATGGAAGTCCTCGCAGATGCCCTCGAAGGGCGTCTCGACCAGCAACCAGCGTGCCCCCGCCGGACCGTGCGCGATCGTCTGCAGCTCGTGCTGCCCGAGCGTCGGCACCAGCTCGTGCGCCAACTCGCCGCCGCAGTGGAGCTCGAGCGGGATGCCGAGCGCGGCGATGCGCGCGCGCAGCTCGGCCACCATGCCCGGCAGCTCGAGCGGATCGAACGTGCCCTCGGGCCGGACGTGGGGCGTGGCGACCACGATCGACGTCCCGTCGGCCACGGCTGCACGCGCCAGCTCGAGGCTGTCGGCCATCGTCGCCGGTCCGTCGTCCACGCCCGGCAGCAGGTGGAAGTGAAGCTCCGTCGACTCCATGCCCGGAGCGTCGCAGGCGCTGCGTTACGTCAGGTGACCTGGAGGTGACAAGCGTGTTGCCAGTGCGTGAATTCTCGCCTCACCAGGCTTCCGACTCGGCCCCGGCGGCGTTCGGGCGCCGCCGTCTCCACAGCACCAGCGCCGCGACGGCGAGCGCGATCGCCAGCACGACGGCCAGGACGATCGGCAGCACGTTCGACGAATCCGACGACTTGCCGGCGCCGGCCCAGATCAGCGTGCCGTCGAACGATCCGGGGATGCCGGCGAACGCGAACGGCACCTTCCAGTCGAAGACCTTCGTGCGCACGCCCCGATCCTCGACCTGCGGCGGCAGCTTCTTGCCCATCCAGTGGATGCGGTGGTCGTGCCAGGCGTATCTGCCTGTGCGGGAGACGGTGCGCCACAGCGGCCTCGCCTTCGGAGTCGCGCTCGCCGGCACCTCGACGTCCTGGCTGTAGCGATCTTGATTGAGGTAGGTGGTCGGCGAATGCTCGTTGACCTGCACCACGCGCGACTCGCGGAAGCGCAGGTACGGCTCGCCGCGGTAGCCCTTGATGATCAGTTCGGAGCCGCTGCGGTTGAGCACCTCGAGGCTGTCGTCGTAGCGCACCACGCGCGCGAACAGGCCGCCGTACTGCTGGGGGGTCGTGACTCTCGAGCGGTAGTCGGGGTTGCCTCTGTGGGCGCCCGCCGTGGCGCTCGCGCCCGCGAGGATCGCCAGCACGGCCACACCGCAACGTAGTACGCGTCCGTTCACAGCCGCTTCAGCGCAGTCTTGAGGTCGGCGAGGAACGGCGGAGCCTCGAGCTTGGTGACCTTCAACCGCCGCAGCGGTCCGCCCCCTCTACGGCCGAGGAAGAAGGTCGGAGTTCCGGTCACCCCGAGGCGCTTCGCGCTCCGGGAATTCCGCAGCAGCGCGGGCGGCTGGATCGGCGATCTCGCCGCCGCCACGGTCGTGCTCGGCGAGAGGCTGCCCTGACGCGCGATCAGGCGCAGCAGCTCGGGCGTCACGTAGCCGCTGTTCTCCTCGCCCTGGTTGCGGTAGAAGAGATCGGCGAACTGCCACATGCGGTTCTCCTCGCCGGCGGCGAACAAGGCGCGGGCGGCGACGGCCGAGTCCTTGCCGAGGGACGCGATCGGGCGCATCTCGAGTTCGCACTCTTCTCGTGCGCACGTATCTGCGCAGCAGGGGCGGCAACACGTAGATGGAGTACTGGGCGCAGAAGGGGCACTGCAGGTCGACGTACTCGATCATCCGGTACGGCGCTCCCGGGCTGCCCAGCTTCGTGCCCTGTTGCGGGATGCGGCTGTAGAACTGGAACAGCAGCTGTCTCGGCGTGTATGTGGGGTACTTCCCGCCGATGTCGTGCACACCGCTCTGGCTGACGGTGATCAGCACCAGCATGATCGCCAGGGCGATCGCGGTCGCGGCCACCATCACGCTCAGGCGCCGCGCGCGCTCGCGGCGGGACTCGGGCTCTTCCGCGGACGTCGACCGCTCGTGCAGCTCGACTGTCGACTCCGGGCTCATGCTAAGCAGAGTAATCACCGTTCAAGCATCCATTGTCATACTCCAGCTTCATGTGGCCTAAAGGGCGCACACTCCTGCTGGCGGCGCTGATCGCGCTGGCGGCGCTCGTCCTGCACGAGCTGCGCTACCTGATCGGCTACGGCGGTCATGCGGGCGAGGCGCTCGGGTCTCAGGGTCACGGCTACCTGCCGCTGGCGAGCTTCGCCGTCCTGGGCCTGCTCGCGCTTGGCGTCGGCCAGCTGCTGTTGGCCTTCCGCCGCGCCCTGCGCTCGGCGACAGCCAGTCCCACGCCTCCGTTCGGGCTGCTGTGGCTGGCCGCGATCTCCGGGCTGCTGGCGGTCTACTGCGCCCAGGAGCTGCTCGAGGGAGTGCTCAGCACGGGGCATCCGAACGGCTTCGCCGCGCTTGCCGCCGAGCGCGGTTGGTCGGCGTTGCCGCTCGCGATCGCGCTCGGTGCGCTGGTGGCGCTGGCGCTGCGCGGGGCCGCGGCGGTGGAGGCGCGCGTGGCGGCACGCGGCCGTGTGCCGCGCGAGCTGCCCCTGCGGGCGCCCAAGGCGCGCCGCCGCTTCCCCGACCCGGAGCGTCCCCGCCTCTCCGTGCTCGCGGCCAAGCTGGCCGGCCGCGCTCCGCCCGCCCCGCTCCAACTCAGCTGACCGGCCGTGCGCCCCCGAGGGGCGCCGGCCCCTCGAACCTGAAGGAGCACCTATGTCCAAGCAGCAGCGATTCGCGCTGGTCGCGGCCGCCCTCGTGGTGGCCGTGATCGCGTTCGTCATCGCACGACCCGGCACCGACGACGACGGCGACAACGGCACCGACGCGGCGCAGACGGCGCCGGCCACGACCACCGGCGGCGAGCGGGCGCGACCTGTCGTCACGCGCATCGAGGTACTCGGCAACGCCGTCCCGGGCGGGCCCAGGACCATCAAGGTGAAGAAGGGCGAGCGCGTGCGCATCGTCGTGTCGGCCGATGTGCCCGACCAGTTCCACCTCCATGGCTACGACATCGAGAAGGAGGCCAAGCCCGGCGCGCCGGCGCGCTTCGCCTTCACCGCCGAGCTCGAGGGCGTCTTCGAGCTCGAGAGCCACACCGCCGAGGACGCGGGCTTGCCGCCGGAGGTGGCGAAGCTCGTCGTGGAGCCGTCGTGACCCTGTTCGCGCACGGCCTCGTCTCGCGCGCGGACCTGCCGATCCCGGAGTGGCTGTTCGGCTGGGCGGCGGCGATGGTGCTGGTTGTGTCGTTCGTCGCGCTGGCGGTGCTGTGGCCCGACCCTCGGCTGCAGCGCGAGCGCTGGCGTCCGCTGCTTGGCGGGCGCCGGCTGCTCACCCGCCCGCTGGAGATCGTCTGCGGCGCGATCGGCGTCTTCCTCTTCGGGCTCGTCGTCTACAGCGGTCTCAGGGGCACTCAGAGCCAGACGGCGAACTTCGCGCCGACCTTCGTCTACGTGATCTTCTGGGTCGGCCTGGTCGCGGTCAGCGTCGTGCTCGGGGACGTCTTCCGCGCCTTCAATCCCTGGCGCGCGCTGGGCCGGGCGGTCGCCTGGGTGGCGAAGACCGCCGCCCGCACCGATCTCCCGGCGCCACTGGAGTACCCCGAGCGCCTGGGCCGCTGGCCGGCCGCCGCCGGCATCGCCGCCTTCACCGCGTTGGAGCTGGTGTCCTCGAGCAACGACAGCCCGGAGGCCCTGGCGATCGCCACGCTGATCTACTCCGCGCTGACGTTCGTCGCGATGGCGCTCTACGGCGTCGAGGCCTGGAGCGAGCGCGGCGAGGCCTTCTCGGCCTACTTCAACCTGTTCTCGCGCGTCTCGATCTTCGAGACGCGGGATGGCGTCCTCGGCGTCCGTCGCCCGCTGTCGGGCTTGCCCGGGTTGACCGAGCTGCCGGGGACCGTGGCGCTGCTGAGCGTGATGATCGGCTCGACCACCTTCGACGGCGCGTCCGAGGCCGAGCCGTGGACGAGCATCTCGCCGAACCTGACGGAGTTCTTCACCGACAGCGTCGGCCTCTCGCCCCAGCATGCGCTCGAGCTCACGTTCGCGATCGGCTTCGTCGCGGCGATCGGCCTGGTCGCCGGCTTCTACTGGCTGGGCTGCATGGGAGCGCGCAGCGTGGGCGGCGGCTTCACCACCGGGCGGCTGGCGCGCACGTTCTGCCACTCGCTGGTGCCGATCGCCTTCGCCTACGTCGCGGCCCACTATCTGACGTTCCTGGTCTTCAACGGCCAGTCGATCGTGTTCCTGGCCTCCGACCCCCTGGGCGACGGCTCCAACCTGTTCGGCACGGCCGACGACCAGATCGACTACACGGTGCTCGGCTCGACCGTGACCTGGTACCTCCAGGTCGGCTTCGTGGTCGTGGGCCACGTCGCCGCGCTGACGCTCGCACACGATCGGGCGCTGGCGCTCTACGATCAAGCCCGGCTCGCCGTGCGCTCCCAGTACTGGATGCTGGCGGTGATGGTGGGCTTCACCAGTCTCGCGCTGTTCTTGCTCTCCCAATCGAACGTCTAGACATGCTCTTCATAGCCCACGCCGGCCACTGGCTCACCGGGATCGCGTACTTCGTGCCGGTGCTCGCGTTCCTGGCCTGGCTGGTCGTGACGCAGATCCGGGAGCGGCGGCGGGGCGAGGGGCCTTAGAAAATCAGGATCACTGATCGCTTGACTTTCCTAGAGCGTCAGCGTACGCTCCCGTTATTTAGTGCATTTTGTTACAAAGTAAGGGAGCGAGCGCATGAAGGATCTCAGAGCAACCGTGGTGACGGCTGTAGTGGTGGTGGCAGCGCTGCTGGTGGTGATCGCATCGCCGGCGTTCGCGACACCGAACCTCACAGCTTCAAGTGGCTCGATCGCCGTAGCCCCATTCGTCACACCGTCAAATTCGACAGCATCAATGTGGACAGCCAGGGCGATCGCGATGACGCTCGCAAGCTCGGGAGGCATCATCACATGCGACTCCGCGAGCTTCTCAGGATATGCGAGCACGACACACACACAAATACGGATAAGCAGCGTGTCATTTGGCGAAAGAGGCAGATGCACGTTCAGCGACGGCACCGTCGCCCAGCCGATCACATGCACAGCAACCTCAGCGAACCCCTGGCACCTGCACTACAAGACTGTGACAGCGGCACCGCCCGTGAACGGCTCATCGCCCTCCGGCTCAGCCACGGGGACGCTCAACGCCACCAACTCCTGCGTCTTCAGAGTCACAGCCAGAGGAGCTCAGGGAACGATCACGATCGATCCGAGCTCATGCACGGTCAATCCGATCACCTATACATGGGACGTTGCTACTGGAAACGCGTCGCTCGTGCTTGCATGCACGCTCCGGGTGATCGTCGCCATTCCGCCGAGAGCCGCCTTCCCCACCAGCGCGAACTTGACGGCGATCTACAGCATCACGGCTGACTCCACACCGAGAAGAACGAACGCCATCCCGTCAGTGACAGTGGCGTCATAGCCGGGTGGCCGCCTCGAGCGCGAGCAGGTGACGCTTGCGCTCGAGCCCGCCGCCGTAGCCGGTGAGGGCGCCACCTGCCCCGATCACGCGGTGGCAGGGGACGACGATCGAGATCGGGTTGCGGCCGTTGGCCGCGCCGACGGCGCGGGTGGCGGTGGGCCGCCCGATCGTGCTGGCGACGTCGCGGTAGGAGGTCGTCTGGCCGTAGGGAATCGCGCGCAGCGCGTCCCAGACCGTGCACTGGAACGGGGTTCCCCGCGGCGCGAGCGGCAGCTCGAACTCGGTCAGCTCGCCGGCGAAGTAGGCGTCGAGCTGTGCGGCCGCGGTCCGCAGCGGAGCGGGGTCGCGGCGCCCGTGCACCTGAATTGGCGGCGCGTGGCGGTGGTCGGGCAGCATGTACAGACCCGTGAGGGCGTCGCCGTCGCTGACGAGCAGCAGCTCGCCGACTGGGCTGGGATGGAGGTCGTAGAGCACCGCTGCGGTGGGGCTCATTGCGCGGCGACTGCGGGCTCTGCGCGCCGGGCTCTGCGCCGCAGCGCCACGTGCGGCCGTGGCGCAGGCGTCCCCAGCACGCCCCAGAGGTGCATCAGCGCGTACGAGCGCCAGGGACGCCAGCGCTCGGCGAGTGCGCTGGCGCTGCGCGGGTCCCCGGGCCGCCCGAGACGCTCGAGCGCGTGGCGCACGCCGAGGTCGGTGGGCAGGAAGGCATCCGGGTCGCCGAGCGCGCGCATGCGCACGTAGACCGCCGTCCAGGGACCGATCCCCGGCAGCGCCTGGAGCGCGGCGTCGGCTTCCGTGCGATCGACGCCCGGGTCGAGTCGCAGCTCGCCGCCGGCGAGCGCGCCCGCCAGCCCGATCAGCGCCCGTGCGCGCGAGCGCGGCAGCGCCAGCCGATCGGGCTCGAGCGCGGCGATGGCGTCCGCGGAGGGAAAGGCGTGCGCGAGCGTGCCGTCGGGGGCCGCCAGCGGCTGTCCGTGCTCGGCGGCGAGCCGGCCCGCGAGCGTCCGTGCCGCCGCGACCGACACCTGCTGGCCGAGCACCGCGCGCACGGCGAGCTCGTGCGGGTCCACGTGCCCCGGCACCCGCCGCCCCGGGTGCGAGCGCAGCAGCGGGGCCAGCAGCTCGTCGCGGCCGAGCGCGCCGGCCACCGCGACGGGATCGGCATCGAGGTCGAGCAGGTGGCGGCAGCGCTGGACGGCGGCCGCGAGGTCGCGCAGGTCGTCGAGCCGCAGGCGGCAGCTGACGAAGCCGGCGGCTCCCGCCCCGAGCGTGACGACTCCCAGGCCGTGCGGGAGGCGCAGGACGCGGCGGTACTGCCCGTCGCGCAGCTCCTCGACGCCGGGCACGGCGCGCTCGCCGAGGAAGCGCAGCAGCGCGTCGAGGTCGAACGGCTCCCGGTAGGCCAGTCGCAGGTTCAGCACGGCTGGCTCGGAGCTGCCCACCGGCCCTCGCCGCGCCCGCCGGCGCAGCTCGGTCGGCGTCAGTGCGAACACCTGGCGCACGGTGGCGTTGAACTGGCGGATGCTGCCGAAGCCCGCCGCCAGCGCCAGCTGCGAGATCGGCACGTCGGTGGTCTCCAGCAGCAGCCGCGCGGTCTGCGTGCGCCGCGCCCGCGCCAGCGCGAGCGGCCCGGCGCCGAGCTCGGCGACCAGCAGCCGGTGCAGCTGGCGCTCGCTGTAGCCGAGCCGGCGTGCCAGTCCCTGCACCCCGGAGCGCTCGACCTCGCCGTCGGCGATCAGGCGCATCGCGCGGCCGACGAGGTCGGCGCGCAGGTCCCACTCCGGCGAGCCCGGCGCGGCGTCCGGGTGGCAGCGCTTGCAGGCGCGAAAGCCGGCCCGCTGAGCTGCCGCTGCGGTTGGCAGGAAGCGCACGTTCTCGCGTCGTGGCACGACGGCCGGGCAGCTCGGCCGGCAGTAGATGCCGGTCGAGCTGACGGCGACCACGAACGCCCCGTCGAAGCGCGCGTCCTTGCTCTCGATCGCCCGGTAGCAGTGCTCGAAGTCCATCGCGGACAGAGCTTCGCAGCCGGGCCCCCGCCGCGCTGGCGGGTTTCGGCCGTCAGGGTCGGGGCTGCTCGGCGCGGCGCTCGGCCTCGCGGACCACGCCGTTGAGCAGCTGCGAGATCGAGATGCGCACGATGCCCATCGTCACCGCGCGCCCGAGCGGCAGGGTCGGCGTGGTGTCGATCGTGTAGGCGACCTGCGTGCCCGCGCCGTAGGGCGTCAGCACGACGGTGCCGACGTGGTCGCGCACCGGCGCGCCGGAGAGCAGGCGGTACGAGAGCCGGTGCGGGCGCTCGAACTCGAACACCTCCTCGCGCAGCGGCGGACCGAGCATGTGCAGACGGCGGATCGCTCCCACCCCATTGGCTTCGGGCGTGCCCTCGCGCTCCAGCTCCGTGCGCCGCAGCGGCGTGAACGAGGCGTACGCGCGGTGGTCGGTCAGCACGTCGAAGACGGTCTGCGCGGGCGCGGCGGCGGTGCGGACGAGCGTGAAGCTGGGCATCGGGGCGCGGAAGCCTAGACCGCCACGGGCGCGGGCGCTTGCCGCTCGGTCAGGTGGTCGGCGTGCTCGAAGCGCCGCAGGCGCCGCCGCAGCTCGATCGTGCTCCAGGGGAAGATCGTGGCGTTGCGGCCGTTGGCGTCCAGGTAGTAGCTCGCGCAGCCGCCCGCGTTCCAGATGCTGCCGGCCAGCCGGCGGTCGATCTCCGCGTTGAAGGTCGCCTGGACCTCGGGGCGCACGTCGAAGCTCGCCAGCCCCTCGCGGTCGAGCGTGCGCAGCGCCTCGACGAGGTAGCCGGCCTGCGCCTCGTGCAGCAGGATCGCCGAGGAGTGCCCGTTGCCGACGTTCGGCCCGAGCATCATGAAGAAGTTGGGGAAGCCGCTGACGGTCGTGCCGAGGTGGGCCTTCGGGCTGCCGTTCCAGGTCTCGGCCAGGCTGAGCCCCTCGCGACCGTGGACGCGCGCGGCGATCGGCATGTCGGTGATCGTGAAGCCGGTGCCGAGGATCAGCGTGTCGACCGGCCGCTCGACGCCGTCGGCGCCGAGGATCCCGCGCGCGCGAATCTCCCGCACGGCGTGGGGGACCAACTCGACGTTGGGCTCCTGCAGCGCGGGATACCAGTCGTTGGAGAACAGCAGTCGCTTGCAGCCGAGCGTGTGGTCGGGGGTCAGCGCCGTCCGCAGCGCCGGATCGCGCACCGACCGCCGCAGGTGCAGCTCGGCGATCCGCTGCAGCTGGCGCATCGCGCGCGGGTGGCGGGTGCCGACCCCCACCAGCTCGGTGAGGCCGTAGATGGCGCCGCGTTGGGCGCGCTGGGCGGCGGGGAAGCGCGTGAACAGCGCGCGCTCGGCGCGCGTCAGCGGGCGGTCGAACTTCGGCAGCACCCACTGCGCGGTGCGCTGGAACACCGACACGTGCGCCGCCCGCCGCTGGATCTCGGGCACGAACTGCACGGCCGAGGCGCCGGTGCCGATCACGGCGACGCGAGTGCCGTCGAGGTCGTGGTCGTGGTCCCAGCGCGAGGAGTGGAAGGCGTGCCCCTCGAACCGCTCCAGGCCGGGCACGTCGGGGAACACCGGCTCGCTCCACGGTCCGGTCGCGGACACGAGCAGCTGGGCGCTGTAGTCGCCGGCGCTGGTCGTGACCTGCCAGCGCTGGGCGGCGTCGTCCCAGCTCGCGCCGAGCACGTCGGCGCCGAAGCGCACGCACTCGTCCACGCCCTCGCGCCGCGCCACGTCCTGGACGTAGCGGCGGATCTCCGGCTGGGGCGAGTAGAAGCGGCTCCAGTCCGGGTTGGGGGCGAACGAGTACGAGTAGAGCGCCGAGGGCACGTCGCAGGCGCAGCCGGGATAGGTGTTGTCGCGCCAGGTGCCGCCCAGCTCGCTGCTGCGCTCGAGCACGACGAGGTCGCGGTAGCCGGCGCGGCGCAGGTGGATCGCGGCGGCGAGCCCGCCGAGGCCGGCCCCGACGATCGCGACGCGGACCTCGGTCATCAGGCCGCCTGCTCCGCGAGCTGATGGTCGCTGCCGGCGAGCAGGGCGAGGCCGAAGCGCATCAGCTCCGGCTTGCGCTGCGGCAGCCGCTGCGCGCGACCGGCGAGCAGCTCCAGCGTCGCCACGCGCGCGATCCCGCCGGCCACGGCCGCGATCACGGTGTCGGACACCGGCACGACCTGCGGCCGCTCGGCCCGCGCCTGCTCGTGCACCGCGCGCAGCAGCGCGTGGAACTGCTCGATGACCTCGAGGTGCAGCTCGTAGGCCGCTGGCCCGGCAGCCCAGATCTCGATCAGGAAGGCGCGCGCGAAGCCCGGCTCGGAGGCGAGTGCCACGAGGAAGGTGTCGAGCACCGCCTCGACGCGCTCGCGCCAGCCCTCCCCCTGCTCGAAGCGCTCGCGCAGCTGCTCGCCCAGCACCTCGACGCCGTACTGGTAGGCGGCCAGGAAGCACGCCTCCTTGTCGGCGAAGTGCTCGTAGAAGGTGCGCCGCGAGACGCCGGCGGCCTTGATCACGTCGGCCACCGTGGTCGGCGCGTAACCGCGCTCGGCGACCACGTCGGCCATCGCCACCAGCAGCCGGCCGCGCTGGGAGGCCGAGACCTCCGTGCGCAGATCGCGGTGCGGCGAGCGGGGCAGCAGGGGGATGGCGGTCGCCACGGCGTAAACAGTAGCGTTTAGTATCGAGACATGCACGTTCCACATGCGTTGGCGGGAGTCGCGTCGAGGGTGGTCAATCCCAGCGGGTGTCCGTCGGACGCCGCGCTGCGAGGGGCGGTGGCGGGCCGGACGGTGCTCGTGACCGGGGCCTCGCACGGGATCGGGCGCGCCGCCGCGCTGCGTCTCGGCGCGTCCGGCGCCACGGTGCTGGCGCTTGCGCGCTCGGGCGACCTGCTGACCGAGCTGGCCGCGGAGATCGAGGCCGGCGGCGGGCGCGCCCACCCGCTGCAGGCCGATCTCACCGACCTCGACGCGGTGCCCGCGCTGGCGCAGCGGATCCTCGCCGAGCACGGGGCGCTCGACGTGGTCGTCAACAACGCCGGCAAGTCGATCCGCCGCTCGTTGGCGCTGTCGTACGAGCGCTTCCACGACGTCACCCGCACCGTCGGGATCAACTACCTCGGCCCGGTACGGCTGCTGCTGGGACTGCTGCCCGCGATGCGCGAGCGCGGCCAGGGGCAGGTGGTGAACGTCTCCACGATCGGCGTGCTCGTGCCGCCCGCGCCGCGCTGGGCCGCCTACCAGGCGTCGAAGGCCGCCTTCGACGTCTGGCTGCGCAGCGTCGCCAGCGAGCTGGCCGCCGACGGCGTGGCGACGACCTCGATCTACCTCGCGCTGGTGCACACGCGCATGAGCGCCCCCACCGACGACTTCGACTGGGTCCCCGGCCTGCGCCCCGAGCAGGCAGCCGACCTGATCTGCCACGCGATCGTCGAGCGCCCGCGCGCGATCACCCCCTGGTGGGCAACCGCGGCGGGGATGCTCGGCAGCGTGACGCCGTGGCTCAACGACGCGGTCATGCGGCGCTACTACCGACGCACGGCCGACAGCGCGAGCGCTCGCGGGGTGCGGGCATGAGCGACGCGCCGGGGTCCCCCGCGCGCCGCCGGTCGCCGCTCGGGGAGGCGGCGTGAGCGGCGCGCGCCGGGCCCGGCGCCCTCGACCGAGCCCGGCTGGGCGGGCGCGCCCTGCGGGCGCTGTGGCGGACCGGCGCGCTGTCGCTACCGCCGGCCCGCGCGCTCGCGACGGCCCGCCGCCTGGGCCCCTCGCTCGCGACCGCCTGCGCCCTCGGCGCCCTGCGCGCGCCCGACCGCCCCGCCCTGGTCGACGACGGGAAGACGCTCACCTGGGCCGAGCTCGACCGCCGCGTCGCCGCGCTCGCCGGCGCACTGCAGGCCGAGCACGGCGTCGGCCCCGGGCGGCCGCTCGCGCTGATGGCGCGCAACGGGCGCGGCTTCGTCGAGCCGCTGCTGGCCGCCTCGCGCCTGGGCGCCGACGTGCTGCTGCTCAACACCGAGTTCCCCGGCCCCCAGCTCGCGCAGGCGCTCGAGCGCCGCGCCCCGGCGGTGGTCGTGCACGACGCCGCGCTGGCACCCGCCTTCGACGCCGCCGGCTTCGCGGGCACGCGGCTCGACGAGGACGCCTGCGAGCGGCTCGTGCGGCACGGCACGGCGCCACGCGGGCGCCCGCCCGGCCGCGGCCACGTCACGATCCTCAGCTCGGGCACGACCGGCGCGCCGAAGGGCACGACGCGCTCGCCCTCGACGCAGGCGCTGCTCGGGCCGCTGGTCACGCTGATCGAGCAGCTTGGCCTGCGCCGCGGCGAGCCGATGCTGATCGGCCCGCCGCTCTACCACGGCTTCGGGCTCGGCTACCTCGGCCTGGCGCTGGTGCTCGGCTGCCCGCTGGTGCTGCGCCGGCGCTTCGAGGTCGAGGTCGCGCTCGCCGACGTGCAGCGCGAGCGGGTGGCCTGCCTGGTCGCCGTGCCGGTGATGCTGCAGCGAATCCTGGCGCTGCCCGAGCGCGAGCGCTACGACTGCTCCTCGCTGCGGGCCGTCGCCTCGGCCGGCGCGCCGCTGGCGCCGCAGCTCGCCACGCGCTTCATGGACGCCTACGGCGACCTGCTGTTCAACCTCTACGGCACGACCGAGACCGGCTTCGGCACGATCGCCGCGCCGGCCGACCTGCGCGCCGCGCCGGGCACCGTCGGGCGCGCCGCGCACGGCGTCACGCTGCGCGTGCTCGACGAGCGGCGCGCACCGCTGCCCGCGGGCCGGACCGGGCACGTGTTCATGGGCGGCGAGCTGGTGATGGACGGCTACGACGGCGGCGGTGGCAAGGAGCGCGCGGGCGGGCTGATGAACACCGGCGACCTCGGCCACCTGGATGCCGCCGGCCGGTTGTTCATCGAGGGACGCGAGGACGACATGATCGTCTCGGGCGGCGAGAACGTCTTTCCGCTCGAGGTCGAGGAGACGCTCGCCACCCACGCGGCGGTGGCCGATGTCGTCGTGACCGGCGTCGAGGACGCCGAGTTCGGCCAGCGCCTGCGCGCCCATGTCGTCGTGCAGCCCGGCGTGGAGGTCGACGAGGCGGAGTTGCTCGCGCACGTGCGCGAGCGCCTGGCCCGCTACAAGCTGCCGCGCGAGATCGTCTTCCTCGACGAGATACCGCGCACCGCCACCGGCAAGCCGCTGCGCCGCGTGCTCAGCGACTGAGCGACAGGTACGCGTGCAGCAACTCGACCGTCTCGGCCACGTAGCGCTCGGGCGCGTACGCGGGATCGGGATGGATCACCAGCGTGTGCGTGACCGACTCGATCACCTGCACGCTGAGCTGGGCGGCGAGCTCGGGATCGCGCACGCCGACCTCCGGGGACGCGCGCAGGTAGGCGGCGATCGCCGTCGCGCCCATCGCCGCGACCTCGTCGAAGCGGGCCTGCAGCTGCGGCGGTCGCGGCGCCTCCTCGAACAGCACCCGGTGCAGCGCCGGACGATGCCGGTGCAGCTCGACCATCGCGCTCACCAGCCCTGTGAGCGCCTCCCGCAGCGGGGGTTGCCGTTCGGGCAGGGCGAGCAGCAACGGCCCGACCGCCTCGACGCCCTCCTCGACGTGGCGCTCCACGAGCGCGACCAGGATCGCGTCCTTGTTCGGGAAGTACTGATAGAGCGAGCCGATCGAGACGCCGGCGCGCTCGGCGATGCGGTTGGTCGTGCCGACGGCGTACCCCTCGGACTCGAAGACCTGAGCAGCCGCCTCGAGGATCGCCTCCACGGTCAGCCGGGCGCGCTGCTGGCGCGGCCGCTTGCGCGGGCTCAGGCGCTCGGTAGGCACC
This sequence comes from uncultured Thermoleophilaceae bacterium, assembly GCA_963734165.1. Taxonomy (GTDB): domain Bacteria; phylum Actinomycetota; class Thermoleophilia; order Solirubrobacterales; family Thermoleophilaceae; genus JACVRW01. The sequence goes on from CAVTFZ010000002.1 coordinate 590,638, forward strand.
GGCCGTGGAATGCGAGTAGACAAATGTGAGCGATAGCTCATAATATCGAGGACGACCGATCCCGACCGCCGGAGGCCGCCGATGGCGACCGTGCGCGTGAGCACCGAGCTGCCGATCCCCGCCGAGACCGCCTTCGATCTGGCGCAGAAGCCCGCGCTGTTCCTCTACGTCGTGCGTGGCCTGTTCCGCGTCACCGGTCTACCCGAGCGGCAGGAGTTCGGCGAGGGCGACGAGCTCTCGGCGCGCATCTGGTGGTTCGGCGTCATCCCCGCCTGGCGGCATCACCTGAAGCTGGTGCGGATCGCGCCCTACGAGCTGTACACCAACGAGCGCGGCGGCCCGGTGCGCGTCTGGAACCACCGCTTGACCTTCGAGCCGCTCGCGGGTGGCGGCTGCCGCTACACCGACGAGGTCGAGCTCGACGCCGGCTTGCAGACCCCCGGCGTCTGGCTGTTCGCGCAGCTCGCCTTCCGCTACCGCCAGCGCCGCTGGCGGGCGCTGGCGCGCATCCTCGCCTGACGCGCCCGACGGCGCTCCAGGTCGATGTCCAGGGCCCGCTCTGGCCGGAGTCGGACCTGGCGATATACGAACATATGTTCGCTATTGTCGAGTGCTGATGGACGTCTACCCGCATGGGCTGTGAGCTGTTCTGGCTGGTGCAGTCGAGGCCGGTGGTCGATCGGCGGGTGGCGTTCGCGCAGTTGTGCAGTGGGCTGGAGGGAATGAGGATGCCCCGCGTGAGGCCGGCCGAACAGTTCGCGGCGAACATGAAGCGCCTACGAGACGCGCGCGGGCACAGTCAGGAGGACTTCGCGCACCTCGCTCACCTCCATCGCACCGAGGTCACGAAGCTTGAGTCCGGCAAGCGCGACCCGCGGCTCGCCACGATCGTGAAGGTCGCCGAGGGCCTCGACGTCCCGCTCGACCAGCTGCTCGCGAAGATCGGCAAGCAACCCGAGCAAGACGACCGGTGACCCAGGCCCGCCGGCTCGCTGACAGCTTGCGGCGGACGAGGGAGCGGGCCGGCATGACCCCTGAGCAGCTCGACGACCTGGTCGGGCTGCAGCGCGGGTCGATCGAGGCGTACGAGCTGACACAGCGCACGGTCACCTTCACCGAGCTCCTGGACCTCGCCCGCGCGCTCGACGTGCCCGCCAGCGAGCTGCTGGAGAGCCCCTCGGCCTAGCCGCGCTGCCTGCGCGGCAGCGTGAGCAGCCTTACGTCTCGCGCACGACCGCTTCGAGCTCCGTGACGACGTCCTCGAGCGGCTGGATGCTGCGCTGCGCTCGGCAGAGCACGACCGCGCCCTCGACGCCGGCGACCACGAGCGTCGCCTGGCGCTGGGCCTTCGTTGGGCTGGCGCCGCGGGCGCGCAGGCTCTCCACGAGGGCGTCCCGCCAGCTCTCGAACGCGGCCGCGGCGGCCGCGGTGAGCCGCGGCTCATCAGCTCCGGCCTCGACGGCGACCGCGACCACGGGACAGCCCGCGCGGTAGTCGCTGCTCTCGAGCGTCGCGCGCCAGAACTCCACGAACAGGCGCAGCGCAGCCACGGGATCGCCCTCCGCGGCGCCCCTCTCGATCAGGCCGTGGCCGAACGCCGCGGCCGCCCGCACCGCCTCCTCCGCGAGTTGGCTCTTGCCCTCGGGGAAGTGGTGGTAGATCGACCCACGCGGGGCGCCGCTGTGCTCGAGCACCTCGCGGAAGCTGGTGCCCGCGAGGCCGTGCTCGCGCATCAGCACCGCCGCGCTCTGGACCATCCGCTCCCGGCTGTTCGGGCTCACCTGCCGCTCCTTCTTGACGTCGTAGAGCTATGAGGCTCTGCATAGTACGGCCCACGGAGGCTGACGCCATGCGAACATACGTTCGCTATCCTGATCCGCGATGCTGGCGATTCACGCGGGTTGTTGAGCGCTTCCAGTCCGTGCACTGCAAGCTGGTGCCCTGGCGACGGGTGTGCTGCGCGCTGTTGTGCAGTGAGCGGGTGCCGATAACCATGCCGCCCGTGAACCTGAAGCAGCAGTTCGCGACGAGGATGAAGAACCTTCGAGGCGAGCGTGGGCACAGCCAGGAGGAGCTCGCGGCCCTCGCTCGCCTCCATCGCACCGAGGTCACGAAGCTCGAGTCCGGAGAGCGGAACCCGAAGCTGACGACGCTCGCCAAGGTCGCCCAGGGCCTCGACATGACGATGAGCGAGCTGGTCGAGAGCGTCGGCGACAAGCAAGACGACACGTAGCAAGCGCCGGCAGGTCCGCGCGACACGACGGCGAACAGGACCGTGGTGAGCGCTCTGCAACTGATCAAGAAGAACTTCTCGGTCGCCGCCGTGGTGGCATCGGCCTTCGTCCTCGTCGCCCAGCCCGCCGTGGCGCAGGACCGCACGCCCGCGGCGGGCGAGTGCGCCGGCGCGCAGGCGAAGGCGAATCTGGAGCAGCTCGTGCTCGGGCGCGGCGTGTTCCTCGTGCGCGATCCGACGCGGTACGGCGTCGACGCCTCCGGTCGCTCGCTCTACTACGTCGACCGGGACGACGGGCTCGACGTCGGGCTCGAGCAGCTGCGCGGCGGCTGGGCCGAGGTCTCCGACGACGAGGGAAGCTTCGAGCGCCTGTCGGCCTACCGCGCGGGAGCCGCCGACGCCAAGCAGGTCGGAGCCGGCGTATGGACGCGCTGCGATGGCGACTTCCACTTCTCCCGCCGGGACGAGCAGCGCGCGCGGCGCCTGTCCGCCGAGGCGTTCATGCGCCACTATTACCGGCTCGTCTCCGAGCGCCAGTTCGCGACGGCGTGGGGGATGCTGTCGCGCTCGGTCAAGCGCGGCATCGGCTCGTTCCGCAGCTGGAAGGCCGGTCATCGGCGCTCGCTGGGAACGACGGTGCGCTCCGCCCAGGCGCGCCTTTCGGGCAGTCGCGCGGTGGTCAGCGTCAGCCTGCGAACGCGGGACCGCGACGCCTGCAGCGGACGCGTGGTCCGCCAGACCTTCCGCGGCCGCTGGGTGCTCGCACCGCGCGGCGACTCGTGGGTCGCGGTGCGCGAACACGTGCACAAGACCGGCGGCGGTCGCGTGCGGCTGTCCACGTCGGATTGCCCTCCGCCTCCGCCTCCACCTCCGCCGCCCCCTTCCGAGCCAGCTCCACCTATCCCCAGCCCTCCGAGTGACTGCCAGGGCTACGACCCCTGCTTGCCCCCAGGCCCGGACGTCGACTGCGCCGGCGGCTCCGGCAACGGACCCCGCTACGTCAGCGGACCGGTCACCGTCACCGGCTCCGACCCGTACGACCTCGATCGCGACGGCGACGGCATCGCCTGCGAGTCCTAGCGGCTCCTGCACGGAGCAAGCGCGGCGGGCTTGGACACCATGAGCTCGTGACGGCGAGCTAGTCGAGGTGCGGCCTCGCGAGCGCCAGGTAGCCCAGCCCGACGACGCCGATCAGCGCCAGCACGATCGGCGCCGCCCACACCTGGTAGAAGGGCGCGTCGGGCGGCGCCAGCGACGCGCGCGGCCAGGCGATGTTGACGGTCTCGAACGCGAGCCAGACGACGGCGAGCAGCGTTGATCGCCAGGCCGGCGCGGCCGAGCCGGACGCGCCCCGCCGGGCGCCAGGTGCCGCGCAGGCGCGCGCACGCAGCGCCGCGAGCGCGATCAGCAGGAACGAGACGTAGATCGCCGCCGTGCCGAACGCGATCAGGCTGCCGACCGCGGTCGAGTCGAGCCCGAGCAGCAGGCCGAGGCAGGCGACCACCGCGGTCACGACGATCGCGCCGATCGGGGCCTTGCGCCGGTCGACGCGGCGCAGGAAGCCCGAGGCGGGCAGCACGCCGTCGCGCGCGATCGAGTAGATCGAGCGCGCCGTGAGCGCCTGCGCCGCCATGCCGCAGGCGAGGAACGCGACGAGCACCACGGCGGCGAACGGCTTCGTCGACCAGGAGCCGAACGAGCTCGACCACCGCGGTCGTGACCGGGTCGACGTCGCCGCCGGCGACGACCGCCGCCGGGTCGGGGTGGGCGAGCGTGACGGCGACCGCGTTGAGGATCACCAGCGCGCCGACGCCGAGCAGCGCGATCCAGATCGCCCGCGGGACGTGGCGCGCCGGCGTCCTGGGTCTCCTCGGCGGCGCGCGACGCAGCCGTCGAAGCCGATGAACACCCAGCCGCCGACCGCCAGCGCGGCCAGCAGCCCCGCCGCCGACCGAGCCGCCCGAGAGCGCCTCGGCGCCGAGCGTGTCGCTCAGCAGCGAGAAGTCCTGCTCGCGGAAGACGAGCAGCAGCGCGAGCCCGATGCCGACCGACGCGACGATCTCCGCCGCGATGCCGGCGCGCATGACGCGCGCCGAGCACGTCGATGCCGAGCGCCCCGACGAGCGCGCAGACGACGACGAGCACCATCCCGGTCAGCGACGATCGCGTTGGGGGTGGGCTCGATCTCCGAGCAGCGTCAGCGCCCACGGCGCGCCGAGGTAGGCGACGTCGTGTTCGCCACCGCGTAGGCGCAGATCGCGACCCAGCCGGCGAACCAGCCGTAGGCGCCGCCGATCAGCCGGCGGCTCCACTGGTAGGCGCCGCCGGCGATCGGGAACTCCGACGCCAGCTCGGCGTAGACGGCCAGCAGCAGGCACTGGCCGGCGAGCGCGACCGGCAGCACCCACACCCAGGCCGGCCCGGCGACGGTCGTGCCGACGAGCACGACGGCGTAGAGGCCGACGACCGGCGAGATCGCGGCGAAGCCCAGCGCGACGTTGCCGAAGAAGCCGCAGGCCGCGCTCGAGCTCCTGCTCGTAGCCGAGCTCGCGCAGCCGCGCGGCGTCGGGGTCGCGCCGGCGGCGTCACTGCGCTCGGTCGCGTTCACGCCGTCTCCGCGTGCTCGCGTCGCTCGCGCTCGACGGCGCGCGCCACCTCGACCCGCGAGGAGACGCCGAGCTTGACGAAGATGTTGCGCAGGTGGGACTCGATCGTCTTGCTCGCTGAGGAACAGCTCGCGCGGCGATCTCGCTGTTGGTCTTGCGGTCGGTGACCAGCTCGGCGATCTCGCGCTCGCGCTTGGTCAGCGCGCGCGACGCCCGCGTCCTCGCCGGTCGCCGGGCCGCGCGCCTCGGCGCGCGCGCCGAGCTTGCGCAGCTCGCGGCGGACCTCGTCGCGCGGCGCGGACCGAGCCGCAGCGGTCGAGCTCGCGCTCGGCCTCGCGCAGCGCCGCGATCGGCGCCCGCGCGGTCGCCCGCCGCGGCCAGCGCCGTGCCCAGCAAGCGCGCGCGAGAACGCGGCCTGCAGCGCGCGCGCCGACGGCGGTCGCGCCGGCGACCGAGCGCTCGCGCCGCCTGCGGCCGCCTCGGCCGGCTCGCCGGTCGCGAGCAGGACGGCGGCGCGCGTGCGACCGGCCACGGCCGCCGGGACGCTGCAGCCCGAGCGTCGGCCGCATTGTCGCTCGGCGCGCCGCACGTAGCTCCTCGGCGGCCTCGGGCTGCCCGAGCGCCAGCTCGGCCAGCGCGAGGATCTCCCAGTCGAAGCAGCGCTCGACCGGGATCTGCTGCTCGAGCTCGTCGCCGCCAGAGCTCGCGCATGATCGTCGAGCGCGCGCTCGAGCTCGCCGAGCTCGAAGCACGCGCAGGCCGAGCGCCCAGCCCGGCCCGCCGCCGGCGGAGGGCATCGTGCCGCCGGCCATCCGGCCGCCGACGCGCGCGCTCTCCTCGCAGGCCGCGATCGCGCCCGTCGAGGTCGCCGGAGTAGTAGCGCGCCCAGCCCAGCTCGAACAGCGCCCAGAACAGGTAGTGGGGGTTGGCCGCCAGCGCGCGCCGCCTCGACGGCCGTCTCGCAGAGCTCGATCGCCTCGGCCAGCCGCCCCTGCATCTCGAACGGGTAGCCCTTGACGAGCATCATCGGCACCAGCAGCCGCCCCTCGCCGGTCGCGCGCGCGATCGCGATGCCGCGGTCGACGTGGGCGATCGCCTCGTCGTAGTGCTCGAGGTAGTTCTCGGCCCAGCCGAGGTAGTAGAGCGCCTCCAGCCGCGGCGCGAGCTCGGCGTCGCTGAGCCGGTCGATCTCCGCCAGCGCCTCGTCGCGGTGCTCGCGCGCGGCCTCGATCTCGCCCGCCGACGCCTCGCCGAGCGCCAGCGCGGCCGCGGCCGCGGCGATGCAGCGCGCGGTCGCCGAGCGTCGCGCGCGGTCTCGCAGCGCGGCGCGGCCCATCGCCGAGCGTCTGCTCGAAGTCGAGCTCGTAGAGGCCGTCGACGGCCAGCTCGATCTGCAGCGCCGCCGCCTCGGGCGTCGCCCGGTCGGGCAGCTCGTCCCAGGCGCGCGATGAGCCGGCGGTGCGCCTCGTCGTGGCGGCCCAGCCAGTGCTCGACGGCCGCGCAGAGGGCGGTCAGCTCGACCCGCCGCGCGACGGCCGTCGGCCGGGAGCAGCTCGATCGCCTCGAGCAGCGTCTCGCGGCAGCGCTCGAGCTCGCCGAGCGAGCGCTGCGCCGAGGCGAGCGACGACGCGCAGCTCCGCCTGGCGCTCGCGGTCGGCCGCGGGCAGCAGCCGCAGCGCGGCCTCGAACCAGCGCGCGGCGGCCGCCGGCGCGCGCGGCGCGGTCGCCTGCCCGGCCTCGAGCAGCAGCGCGATCGCCTGCCTCGTCGCCCTGGCCGGCCGACTGCTCGACGTGGTGGGCGCGCTCGGCGGCGCGCCGCGCCGCGCTGCTGCGAGCGCCGCGGCGGCGCGCGCGTGGGCCGCGAGCCGCCAGCCGCCGCCGCGTCGACTCGTAGACCGCGCGGCGCACGAGCGGGATGGCGGAAGACGAAGCGGCGCGGCACCTGGGTCGGGCGCACGAGGTCGCGCGCCAGCAGCTCGTCGAGCGCGTCCAGGCCCGTCGGCCGGCGTCGAGCCCGGCGATCGCCGCCGCCAGGTCGGGCTCGAACGGCTCGCCGGCGACGGCGGCGCCGTCGAGCAGCGTCGCGCGCCGGCGGCGACAGCGACGCGAGCTCCTCGGCGAGCGACGGCCGCGACGGCGGCCGGCACGCCGCCGAGGCTCGTCCGCGCGCGCGTCGCCGCGCAGCGCGGCGCCGGCAGCGTGCCCCGCTCGCTCGCCCGCGCGAGCTGCTCGAGGTAGAACGGGTTGCCGCCGCCGTGCGCGGTAGATCGCCGCCAGCGCCGCGGGGTCGACGTCGCCCAGCAGCTCGGCCGCCTCGCGCCTCGCTCAGCTGGCCGAGCTCCAGCCGCCCGACGTCGGCGACGGCGAGCGCGGCGGCGCAGGCGCTCGGGCGCCTGCCCGGGCCGGAAGGCCGAGCGCGAGCAGCACCGGCGCGTGCGGGCCCGCGCCGCAGCAGCGCGGCGATCAGCTCGATCGAGGCGCCGTCGCTCCAGTGCAGGTCGTCGAGCACGAGCACGAGCGGCTTGTCGCGCGGCCAGCCGCTCGAGCAGCGCCGCGCACCGCGCGGTGCGCGCGGTAGCGCTCGTCGGCGAGCGCCGCGTCCGGCGTCGCGGCCGGCGCGCCGCAGCGACGGGCAGGACGCCGGCGAGCTCGGCGAGCAGCTCGCGCGTCCCAGCCGCGCTCGACGCTCGAGGTCCTGCGACGCGACGTAGGCGTCGAGCGCGTCGACCCAGACGCCGAACGGCACGTCGCGCTCGAACTCCGCCGCCGAGCCGGCGAGCACGAGCGTGCCCCGCGCCCTCGGCGCGCCGGCGCAGCTCGGCGAGCAGGCGCGTCTTGCCGATCCCCGGCTCGCCCTCGACCGCCACGCAGGCCAGCGCCGCCCGCTCGGCGAGCGCGTCGAGCGTGCGCTCGAGCAGGTCCAGCTCGGGCTGCCGCCCGACGGTCTGCGCGTGCGCGAGGGCCATCTGTTTGCGAGCCTACCCCCGGCACCCTGAGATGCGGTTCAGGGTGCCGGTTCAGGGTGCTCCCCCGATGATCCGGGGCCGCTCGAGAGAGCAGTCTCGTCTCCACGTTCAACCACGACGACTGGAGACGAGATGCAACCCCGCAAGCAGCCCCAGAACATCGCAGCACGAGCCGGCCGCTGGAGCGCCCGGCACCGCAAGACGGCCATCTTCGGGTGGCTGGCCTTCGTGATCCTCGCGTTCGTGATCGGCGGCAACGTCGGCACGGAGACGCTCGACCAAGGAGCAGTCCGGCGTGGGCGAGTCCGGCCGCGCCGACGTCGCCGTCCACGACGCGTTTCCCAAGAAGGCCGAGCGAGTCGGTCCTGGTCCACAGCGACAAGCTCGAAGGCCGACAGCCCGCGAGTTCCATGCGGCGGTCGCCGACGTGATGGAAGCGCCTGCGGGAGACCAAGGGCGTCAAGGAGCGTCGAGAGGCCCGTACGGCAGTGACAACGGCTCGATCTCGCCCGATCGGCACTCGGTGCTGGTCGACTACGAGCTGGCGGGCGACGTCGACCAGGACCAAGGAGTCCGTCGACGCGCCGCTCGCGGCGATCGAGGCCGCCGCTCACGCGAACCCCGGCTTCGAGATCGACGCCTTCGGCTGCGCGAGCACCGAGAAGGAGTTCAGGAGAGCCTCAACAAGGATCTGCACAAGGCGGAGTTCATCTCCCTGCCCGTGACCCTGCTGATCCTGCTGGTCGACCTTCGGGACCCTCGTTCGCGGCCGGCCTGCCGGTGCTGCTGGCGCTGTCGGCCGTGCTCGGGACGATGGGCCTGATCGGTCCCTGTCAGCCACCTCTCGCCGGTGTCGGATTCGATCAACTCGGTCGTGCTGCTGATCGGGCTGGCCGTCGGCGTCGACTACGTCCTCTTCTACATCCGGCGTCAGCGCGAGGAGCGCGCCGCGGGGCGCAGCGAAGAGGCCGCGCTCGAGGCGGCCGCGGCGACCTCCGGTCGCGCGGTGCTGATCTCCGGCGTGACGGTGATGACGGCGATGAGCGGCATGTACCTCGCCGGCGCCGCCGACTTCACCTCGTACGCGACCGGCACGATCGTCGTCGTCGCGATGGCGATGCTCGGCTCGATCACCGTCCTGCCCGCCCTGCTCTCGAAGCTCGGCGGCCGCATCGACAAGGGGCGCGTCCCGCTGCTGGGACGCGTCAAGGCCAAGGTGGCCACGCTCAATGTCTGGGGACGGATCGTCGACCGCGTGCTACGCCGTCCGCTGGTCTCGGTGCTCGTCGCCGGCGGCCTGCTGGTGGCCCTCACGGTGCCGGCGTTCGGGATGCACCTGGCCGAGGCCGGAGACGAGTCGCTGCCGCGGGACATGGAGGTCGTGCAGACGTTCGACCGCGTCAAGGACGCGTTCCCGAGCGAGGGCGTGTCGGCCGAGGTCGTGGTCGAGGCCAAGGACGTCACCGCCGCGTCGGTGACCGCCGCCATCGACCGGCTCGGCACGCGAGACGGCCAAGCAGCCGAGGCTGTTCAAGGGCGAGCTCGTCCGTGGAGGTCAGCCCCGACAAGTCGGTCGCCGTCGTCAGCGTCCCGACCGCGGGCGAGGGCACGGACAAGCCCTCCAACGACGCCCTCGACGAGCTGCGCGACAGCATCGTCCCGGCGACGCTCGCCACGGCCGACGGGGTGGACGAGGTCAACGTGACCGGAGGGGCCGCGCAGACGCGCGACTTCGTCGACAGCATGACCGCACACCTGCCGTACGTGTTCGGATTCGTGCTCGGCGCGGCGTTCCTGCTGCTCCTGGTCACGTTCCGCTCGATCGTGATCCCGATCAAGGCGATCGTGCTCAACCTGCTCTCCGTGGGCGCCGCCTACGGCGTGCTGGTGCTCGTGTTCCAGAACGAGTGGGCCGAGGGCCTGCTCGACTTCAACTCGAGCGGCTCGGTGGTCCCGTGGCTGCCGCTGTTCCTGTTCGTGATCCTGTTCGGGCTGTCGATGGACTACCACGTGTTCATCCTCAGCCGGGTCCGCGAGGCCTACGACGGCGGCATGAGCACCGAGGACGCGGTCTCGCACGGCGATCAAGAGCACGGCCGGCGTCGTCACGAGCGCGGCGGTGGTGATGGTCGGGGTGTTCTCGATCTTCGCCACCCTGTCGCTGCTCGACTTCAAGCAGATGGGCGTTGGCCTCGCCGCCGCCGTCCTGATCGACGCGACGATCATCCGCGGCGTCCTGCTGCCCGCGAGCATGAAGCTCCTGGGCGACTGGAACTGGTACCTGCCCCGCAGGCTCCAGTGGCTGCCGAAGGTCGCCCCCGAGCGCGAGGTCGGCCAGCCGGCCTCTGCCTAGACGACAACCGCGCACGAACCCCGGCGCCCTTTGTGTGGGCGCCGGGGTTCGGCGCCGTTAGGAGGTGTTCGTAATGCCCGTCTTCCTGCTCCACCACCGCCACGACCCAGCCGAGTGCGACGCCGCCTACGCCGCCTGGCAAGGCTTCGACAGCCCCCTCCGCCACCGCCCCGTCGCCTCCACCTGCCTCGTCGGTGGCCACGAGCTCTGGTGGCGCGTCCAAGCCCCCGACCAGCACCGCGCTCTGGCCCTCGTGCCCCCCTACGTCGCCGAGCGCACGCAGCCGATCGCGATCCGGGACGTCGAGATTCCGTGATTGTCCGGGCACATCTGATCAGCTGCTCTCACTGAACGTAGAGGGATCGCTGTGCTCATCGGGGAGACTGTGCCCAGCGAGCTGTCGCCAGCGCTCCTGCAGAGGCCCCGCGTTCTGGTTGTACACCCGTCGCGGAATGGGAGGAGCGGTCGCCGTCGCGGCTACCGCATCGCTGAGGAAAGGGAGTGCGTGACGGAGGTCGATAACCGTTCGGAGCCCCTCACGAACCCTACCCAGGGTCTCAGCCGACGAACGCCACGCCCGAAGTCTGAACATGATGTCCCACAGTGGCAGGACCGACGTGAGCGCTAGCACGAAGATCAGAGCCGAAAGTTCTTGTTCCAGGATCATGCTGACCAGCAGCGGTATCAAGGGAATCGCAATGACGAACGCCGCGTAGTACCAGGCTCGAGTGTATGCAGTCTTGTAGAGAGATTCGGTGAAGAAGGCGGTCTCTCTTAAATTGGCGATCAAGCGGGCCGGTCCATGGCTTTGTCCGCCGGTGTAGTAATTCGAAAGGGCACCTGCGCGAGCTCGCGCCTCGTCGGCGAATAGACCCTCGAGCACCATCGCTTGTTCTTTTTCTGCGTCCGAAGGACCCATACTGTCCATAATCAACTCGCGCCAGTCCGCCTCGACGGCGATCGAGTGAAGTCGTATGGCGCGGAGACGAACTATCGCGGCAACCACCTGACAGGAAACGGCGGCAAGCGTCAAATGCCTCTGCGGGGCATCCTCATGAAGAATCACGCTGACAGCGAAGGCTAGCCCTGCCAAGACCGCCGCAGCTATGTAGAGATACGTAACGTTGAGGTACCAAAATTTTGCCTCGGCGAACTGTGCGTTGGTGAGCCCACGCAGTCGTACCACGATATCCGCTGGGGGCCAATGGCCCTCGGCACGCTGCGAGGCTCGCCCAAGGAACCTGGACCGCTTGAGCGGGAGCTCCCGTGGCCACCAACGTGGGTCGCCCGCAAGCTGAAGCGCCCTGTTGAAAGCGGCAGAAGCAAACCTTCGAATCTTTGAGGCCATCGATGGACAGCTCTTCCTTCGACCCGCGACAGTCCCTTCGAACGGCCGCCCGAATGTGGCTCAGGATAGCAATCGGCGAGCCCTGATTCGGTCGGCGCCGGCATCTTCGCTAGGCTGCTCGCGATGGTCGCCTGCGGAGCGTCGTGAGGGAATCAGCCGCCGTCGCGCGACCTAGCGGGAGCATGAGCGCTTCGGCCCAGCGGGCCACAGCGCATGCGGGGGCGTCAGCTCGCCACCACGCCCACAGCGCTGGCGTTCGACAGGGAGCGATCACGTCTGTAATCGCATACTTGACGAGACGCCGCGTCCATGTCTCGTCTGCGCATCGCAAGGAGAGGGTGAGCACCGGCCCTAACGTGGTCACCCTCTTGCGAGGGGTGGCCGCTGCTGCTGTCGTCGCTTTTGCAGCGTACAAAGGCTGGCACGTTGTGTTCGTAATCGGCTTGGCCCTTAGTTGGGGCGCCGACGTTGCCGACGGCCATCTAGCGCGGAAAATGGAGCGTGAATCGGTCCTAGGCGCCCAACTCGACGCCCTAGCTGATCGAGTGACGGTCTTGACTGTGGCGGTCGGCTCGGTCGTTCTCGCCGATGGATCGCTTGTGGCCATGATTGCGGCGACGCTGGTGTGGGTGCAATTTGGCGTCGTCGATCAGCTGCTGTTCGGGCAGTTTCTGCGTTTTGGGCTCTGGACGCCCGATGAATTCCACCTGCGTCACGTGACTGTGTGGTGGCTCAACTGGTCGACGCCCGCGAAGCTTGTCAGTGGGATGCCCGCTGGCCTCATTGCCTTGGGAGGACCGGCAGCCTTTGCTGCGATGGCAATAGCAGTGGCCCTGATCGTCGTGCGATTGGGCTGCTATGGGGAGATCGCACGAGTGATGCGGCTCGAGAACGAGCCGCATCACATCGACCTTTTCGATGGCCTCGTTCCGCCTCGATAACGCATCAGTTCCAGTCTGAGCGCCAGCCGGAGTCGGAGCTGCGGGCTGACTGATCGGGGCGACGGACCGACCGGTCTAGGACGGATAGCGCGAGTCCGCGCGGGCGTGGTTAGGGCGCTGCTGGCCCCATGTCGCGCTGGTAGTCGGAGAGCTCGACCTTGACGAGCTCGAGGTCGTCGATGCGAACGGCCTTGGTGAGCAGGCCGACATCGAGCTCGCCGATCGCCGCTGCCGCGGCTAGCGGAGCGTCCTTCAAGACCCTGACAGTAGTCCCACCAAGCAGAAACCCCGCCGTAGCGGGGCATCCGTGGAGCGCGAGCGACCGGGCTCGAACCGGCGACCTCTGGCGTGACAGGCCAGCGCTCTAACCAACTGAGCTACGCCCGCAGAGCCTGAGGAGGATAGCGGCCGGGGACAGTTAAGGGCCGTCGAGGACGCGGTCGCCGGTGACGTCGCCGCAGAGCACGGCGTTGGGACGCGACGTAGGCCGACTCGGCGACCACGGGGCGGCGTCCCTCGTGCTCGATCGGCATCACCTGGCGATCGTACGCCTCCGGTCGGGTAGCGTCCCCGGGGTGATGAAGATCGAGGACTCGAAGGTGCTGCTGACGGGAGCGACTGGAGGCATCGGCCAGGCGATCGCGCGGGCGCTGCACGCGCGTGGCGCGCAGCTGATCCTCACCGGCCGCCGGGCGGACGTCCTCGACAAGCTGCAGGAGGAGCTCGGCGGCGACCATCGTCAGCTCCCGGTGGACCTCTGCGATGCGGAGAGCGCCGCTGGGCTGGCGGACATCGCCGGCGGGGTGGATGTCCTCGTGGCGAATGCCGCGCTGCCCGCCAGCGGGCCGGTCGAGGGCTTCACGGCCGAGCAGGTCGATCGCGCGCTCGACGTCAACCTGCGCGTGCCGATCCAGCTCGCCCGGGCGCTCGTGCCGGGCATGGTCGAGCGCGGACACGGACAGCTCGTCTTCATCTCGTCGCTGTCGGGCAAGGTCGGCACCAGCGGCTCCGCCCTCTACTCGGCGACGAAGTTCGGCCTGCGCGGCCTGGCGCAGGGGATGCGCGAGGACCTGCACGGAACCGGCGTCGGGGTGACGGTGGTCAACCCGGGCTTCGTGCGCGACGCGGGCATGTTCGCCGAGTCGGGCGCGGTGCTGCCGAAGTTCGTCGGCACCACCACGCCGGAGAAGGTGGCCGAGGCGGTGATCGCGGGCATCGAGCAGGATCGCGGCGAGATCGACGTCGCCCCGCTCGGCGTCCGGGTCGGGACGCGCTTCGGCATGTTCGCGCCGGAGATCTCCTCCAAAGTCCAGCGCAAGCTCGGCGCGGAGAAGATCTCCTCGGCGATCGCCGCGGGCCAGCAGGGCAAGCGCTAGCGCGGCAGCTCCCCGAGAAGGCCCTCTAGCGCTTCGCCCGCGAGGATCGCTGCGTGGAGGACGCTCCGCGCAGCGCCGTCTCCACGCCGGCGGCGACCGTCTCGCCGGCGAGGCGCAGCGGCTCGGTGGTGCGCAGCGCTCGCGCCAGGACGAAGGCGCCCTCAAGCGCGGCGATGAAGGAGATGACGAGCTCCCGCGCGCGCTCCTTCGAGAGGTCGCTCTCCGCCGCGAAGCGCTCGGCGCCCGCGTCGATCCAGCTCTGGAAGACGTCCGCGGTCGCTTGGCGCAGCGGCTCGTTGGTGCTCGCCACCTCGAGCGCGACGGTGGCGATCGGGCAGGCGTCCTCGTAGCCGGTCTCCTCGAGGTGCCCGGCCGCACCGGCGAAGAAGCTCCGCACACCGGTGACGAGGTCGGGTGCCTCGTCGAACACGGCTGGCAGCAGCTGGGCGTAGATCGCACCGGACCAGCGGATCGTCTCCGCGCCGAGCTGCTCCTTGCCGCCGGGGAAGAAGTGGTAGATCGAGCCGAAGGGCGCCTTGGCCTCGGCGACGATCTGCTTGACCCCGGTCGCGTTGTACCCCTGCCGGCGAAGCAGCTCTGCCGTCGCCGTGACGATGCGCTCCTTCGTGTCGGCGGCCATGGCTTCCCAAGACTACGCTACGGTGTCGCTAGAGCGATCTATCTAGTGAGGTGACTGCGGCGATGCCGGAGATCGAGCTGTCGGCGGGAACGATCGAGTACGAGGACACCGGGGGGGACGGACCGACGATCGTCCTCTGTCACGGCCTGCTGATGGACGGCTCGCTCTGGCGCAACGTCGTCCCCGCCCTGCGCGGCGACTACCGCTGCGTGCTGCCGGTGCTGCCGCTCGGCGGTCACCGACACCCGATGCGCCCGGACGCCGACCTCGCGCTGCGCGGGCAGGTAGCGCTCGTCGCCGAGCTGCTCGAGCGCCTCGACCTCCACGACGTCACGCTCGTGCTCAGCGACTGGGGCGGGCCGCTGCTGCTCGTCGAGCAGGGCCGCACCGAGCGCGTCGGCCGGCTCGTGGTCACCTCGTGCGAGGCGTTCAACAACTTCCCGCCGGGCTTGCCCGGCAAGGTGATCGCGCTGACCGCGAAGCTGCCGGGCGGGATCGCGCTCGCCATGCGGCAGATGAAGGTCAAGCCGTTGCGGCGGCTGCCGCTGACCTGGGGCTGGATGAGCAAGCGCGTGCCGGACGACGTGATGACTGCGTGGTTCGAGCCGGCCACGAGGGACGCCGCGATCCGTCGCGACCTGCGCGCCTACTGCACGCAGCTGGTGCCGAAGGACGAGCTGGTCGCCGCCACCGAGCGGCTGCGCGAGTTCGACAAGCCGGCGCTGGTGGCGTGGGCGAGCGAGGACAGGATCATGCCGCCCGAGCACGGGCGCCGGCTCGCGGAGCTGCTGCCGCAGGGGCGCCTGGTCGAGATCCCCGACAGCTACACGCTGATCCCCGAGGACCAGCCGCAGGCGCTGGCCGAAGCGATGCGCGCCTTCCTGGAGGAGACCGACGGCGGCGTGAAGCACTCGCCGGCGGCGGGCGCTGCGGCCGAGGAGACCGCACGCCCCGGAGCCGCGGCGTGAGCGACCGCCGTACGCGCCTGCTGCTGCTCGTCACGCTGGCGCCGCCGCTCTACCGCGCGGCCATCCGCGGCGCGCTGCGCTTCAACATGGCGCGCCTGCGCAAGGGCGACACGCGCCTGCTGTTCTCCACCTACGCCGACGACGTCCACTTCCGCTTCCCCGGCGACAGCTCGTGGGCCGCGGACATCCGCTCCAGGGAGGAGCTCCAGCGCTGGGTGCGCCGCTTCGTCGATGTCGGCCTGCAGCTGCACCCGCAGGAGATCCTCGTCGACGGCCCGCCCTGGCGCACGCGCATCTGCGTGCGCTACACCGACCAGCTCGACGCGCCGGACGGCACCCGCGTCTACGAGAACCGCGGCACCATCTCCGGGACGATCGCGTGGGGCAAGCTCGTCGAGTACGAGGTCAGCGAGGACACCCACAAGGTCGAGGCGCTCGACGCGTACCTGAAGGAGCGCGTCCGCTAGAGGACAGGCCGCTGCGCGGAGGCGTCCGGCTCCAGCCGGTCCTCCTGCAGGTCCAGCGCCACGCGCACGATGCGGGCCTGCTCGCGCTTGTGCGCGGCCGCGTAGCCCTCGCCCGTCGCCGCCCGCAGCTGGCGGCCGACGTAGTCGTAGCTCAGCCGCTCCGGCAGGATCTTCGCCATCCGCCGGCGCATGAAGGCGCGCGCGCCCATGTTGCGCGGCTCCTCCTGCACCCAGGCGACGTGCTCGAGGTTCGGGTAGCTCTCCATCAGCTCCACGAGCTCCTGCTCGGGGAAGGGGTAGAGCTGCTCGACGCGCACGACCGCGATGTGCCGCGCGTCGGCCCGCTGCTCGTGGCCGACGATGTCGTAGTAGACCTTGCCCGAGCAGAGCACGAGCTTGGTGATCGCCTCGCGGTCGGCCGGCAGCGCTGGATCGTCGATCACGCGCTGGAACCCGCTCTCGACCAGCTCCGCGAGCGTGGAGGTGGCGGCCGGCAGCCGCAGCAGGCTCTTGGGCGTCATCACGATCAGCGGCCGCGGCTTGCCCACCAGCGCCTGGCGACGCAGCAAGTGGAAGTACTGCGCCGGCGTGGTCGCGTTGGCGACGCGGATGTTGCCCTCGGCGGCCGCCTGCAGGAAGCGCTCCACGCGCCCGCTCGAATGCTCGGGCCCGCTGCCCTCGTAGCCGTGGGGCAGCAACAGCGTCAGCCGCGAGGTCTGCCCCCATTTGGCGAGGCCCGAGACCATGAACTGGTCGATGATCACCTGCGCCGAGTTGACGAAGTCGCCGAACTGCGCCTCCCAGAGCACGAGCGTGTCGGGTGCCTGCACGCTGTAGCCGTACTCGAAGCCGAGGCAGCCCTGCTCGGACAACGGGCTGTTGTGCAGCTCGAACGGCGCCACCGCGTCGCGCAGGTGCTGCATCGCGCACCAGCGCTCGCCGGTCTCGGCGTCGTTGAGCACCTGGTTGCGCTGGCTGAAGGTGCCGCGCTCGCTGTCCTGGCCGGTCAGCCGCACCGGCACGCCAAGTGCCAGCAGCGAGGCGAAGGCCAGCGACTCCGCATGCGCCCAGTCGATGCGCCCGTCCGGCTGCTCGAGCGCCGCGCGTCGCTTTTCCAGGAACGGCTTCAGCTTGCGATGCACCGCGAACCCGTCGGGGACCCGCAGCAGCTGCTCGTTGAGCGAGCGCAGCGTCTCCTCGGGCACCGTCGTGCGCGGCTCGCGGCTCATCGTGCGGTCGAGCTCGATCTCGCCGGTCTCCGGCGGCGCGCCGATCGACTGCTTGAGCTCCTCGTGCGCCGCGGCGACCTGCTGGTAGGCGCTGGTCGCCAGCTGCTCGGCGTCGGCGGCGCTGATCGCCCCCTCGCCCTCGAGCCGATCGGCGTAGAGCTTGCGCACCGGCGGGTGCTGCTTGATGCGCTCGTACATCAGCGGCTGCGTGTAGGCGGGCTCGTCGGTCTCGTTGTGGCCGAAGCGGCGGTAGCCGATCAGGTCGATCAGCGCGTCGCGGCCGAAGCGCTCGCGGAAGGCGTGCGCCAGCCGCGCGGCGGCCAGGCAGGCCTCGACGTCGTCGGCGTTGACGTGGATGATCGGGATGTCGAAGCCCTTGGCGAGGTCCGAGGCGTAGCGGGTCGAGCGACCCTCTTCGGGGTTGGTCGTGAAGCCGAGCTGGTTGTTGGCGATCACGTGGATCGTGCCGCCGGTGGAGTAGCCGGCGAGCGCCTGCAGGTTGAGCGTCTCGGCCACGATCCCCTGCGCGGGGAAGGCGGCGTCGCCATGGATCAGCACCGGCAGCACGGAGGTCGGGTCGTGCGCGATCTCGGTGCCCTTGCGGCTCGTCTGGTCGGCGCGCGCGCGGCCCTCGATCACCGGGTTGACGTACTCCAGGTGGCTCGGGTTGGGCGACAGCGAGACCGTCAGCGTCTTGCCGCCGCGCGTGGAGTAGGTGCCCGAGGCGCCGTAGTGGTACTTGACGTCGCCGGTGCCGCCCTCGGGGATCGCGGTGTCGACGCCCAGCGACTGCTCGCCCTCGAACTCGGCCAGCAGCGCGCCGTAGTGGCGGCCGACCGTGTGCGCGAGCACGTTCAGCCGGCCGCGGTGGGCCATGCCGAGGATGACCTCGCGCGCGCCCGCGTCCGCGGCCATCTCGATCGTCACGTCGAGCACGGGCACAAGCGCGTCGAGCCCCTCGATCGAGAACTGCTTCTTGCCCAGGAAGGCCTTGTGCAGGTAGGACTCGAACGCCTCCACCTGGGACAGCCGGCCCAACAGCCAGCGCTTGTCCTCGGGGCTCGGCGGCTCGCGGTAGGAGCCGGACTCGATCGCCTCGCGCAGCCAGACCCGCTGCCTGTGGTCGGAGATGTGCTCGATCTCGTAGGCGATCGTGCCGGTGTAGGTCTCGTGCAGCCGCGGCAGCGCATCGGCGAAGGTCTCGCCGGGGACGGCCACGCGCAGGACCGACGTCGGGATGCGCCGCATCAGGTCCTCGGTCAGGTGCACGGTCGCCGCGTCGAGCGCCGGGTCGCCGACCGGCTCGGAGCCGAGCGGGTCGAGCTGGGCGGCGAGGTGGCCGTGCATGCGGTGCGCCTTGACCAGCGAGGTGGCCGCCTGCACCGCCTGCAGCAGCGCGGCGTCGGCGACCGGCGGACCAGCCGCGCTCGCCGCCGCCGGGGAGGCGCTGGGCGCTGCTGCGACGTCGCTTGCGGGCGCGCTGAGCCCGAGCGCCTCGAAGACCTCCTCGTAGAAGCCGTGCTCGCCCTGCAGCAGCTGGTCGATCAGACGCAGGAACGCGCCCGACTCGGCGCCCTGGATCACGCGGTGGTCGTAGGTGCTGGTCATCGTCATGACCTTCTGCACGCCGAGCTCGCGCAGCTGCTCGGGGTTGGCCTGCTGCAGGCCGGGCGGGTAGCCGATCGCGCCGGTGGCGACGATCGTGCCCTGGCCGGGCATCAGCCGCGGCACGGAGGCGACGGTGCCGATGCCGCCGGGGTTGGTGAGGCTGATGTTGGCGCCGGCGTAGGCGTCGGGTGCCAGCGTGTTGTCGCGGGCGCCGGCGACGAGCTCGTCGTAGCGGGCGACGAAGTCGGCGAAGCCCATGGCACCCGCGCCGTGCGCGACCGGCACGACCAGCGAGCGCGTGCCGTCCTTGCGCTCGACGTCGACCGCCAGGCCCAGGCTCACGGGGCCGGGCACGATCCGCACCGGCTTGCCGTCCTGCTCGCCGTAGGCGTGGCCCATCACCGGCATCTCGCCGGCGGCCTTGACGATCGCCCAGGCGATCAGGTGGGTGAAGGAGAGCTTCCTGCCGGCCGCCTTGAGCTCCTTGCGACGGGCGTCGAGCACGTCCACGGTGACGGTGCGGAAGCTGGTGGCGGTGGGGATCGAGCGGCTCTCGTCCATGAAGCGGGCGAGCGTCGCGGCGGGGCCGCGGATCGGCTTGACCTCGGCGCCGGCGGGGGGCGCAGGCGCCGTGGTGCGACCGTTGCCCTGCCCGTCGGCGATGGGTCCGCGTGGACCGGAGCCCTCGACGGCGGCCTGTACGTCCTCTTTCGTGATGCGCCCGCGCGGGCCGGAGCCGGTCACGGTCGCCAGATCGACCCCGTGCGCGCTGGCCATGCGGGCGGCGACCGGGGTGGCGTTGCCGTGGCCGTTGCCGGCCTGCGCCGGGACGTCGGCCGGCGCATGCGTCTCGGTCGGCTTTGCCGCCGGCTGCGTCGGGCCGGGCGCGGCGCCGGGACCGGCGGCGATGCGGCACAGCAGCGTGCCGACCGGCACGGTCTCGTCGGCCTGGACCAGCAGCTCCTGGACGGTGCCCGCCACGGGGGAGGGCAGCTCGGCGTCGACCTTGTCGGTGGAGATCTCGACCAGCGGATCGTCGACCGCCACGGCGTCGCCGACCGCGACGCGCCATTCGAGCACGGTGCCCTCGGCGACGGAGTCGCCCATCTCGGGGAAGCTGACGTCGACGAGCTCGGTCTCCGGCGCAGCGCTCTCGCCGGGATCGCCGCCGCCGGAATCGCCGTCTATTTCGATCTCGCCGAGCACAGCGCCTACCTGCACCACCTGATCGGCCTCGATCAGGATCTTCGTGAGCGTGCCGGTGGCCGGGGAGGGCAGCTCGGCGTCGACCTTGTCGGTCGAGATCTCGACCAGCGGCTCGTCCGCGGTCACCGCGTCCCCGACGCCCTTCAGCCATCCGAGCACGATGCCCTCGGTCACCGATTCCCCCATCGCGGGCATCGTGATCTGAGCGGTCGTCGTGCGGGTCGCCATCCCGACCGTCAACTGTATCCCCTGGCCTGGCAGTCTTCGGGTCCGTGGAAGCGACGACCGAACGCCGACGCAAGGTCTGGGGCTGGGGCTACGAGGACCAGCAGCCGGCGCACGCCGAGGTCGAGGCGACCGCGACGGCCGCCCGCGCGCACCTGGGCTTCGAGTCGGCCGACGTCGAACGGCCGGTGGCGCTCGCCGACGTGGGGCTGCCGCCGGCCCGGCTGACGCCGCCGCCGTCGCTTGCCGCGATCTGCCGTAGCGACCCCTACGAGCGCGCCGCCCACGCCTACGGCAAGTCCTACCGCGACGTGCTGCGCGCCTTCCGCGGCCGCTACGACCACCCGCCCGACGTGGTCGCCCATCCCGGCGACGAGCGGGAGCTCGAGGCGGTGCTGGCCTGGTGCGCGGACGCGGGCGCCGCGGCGATCCCCTTCGGCGGCGGCACCAGCGTGGTCGGCGGCGTCGAGCCGCTGCTGCCCGAGGGGTACGCCGGCGCGGTCACGATCGACCTGCGCCGCCTCGACCGCGTGCTGGAGGTCGACCGCGTCTCGCTGTCCGCGCGCATCCAGGCGGGCGCGACCGGCCCAGGGCTGGAGCAGCAGCTGCGCGAGCACGGGCTCACGCTGCGCCACTACCCGCAGTCGTTCGAGTACTCCACGCTCGGAGGCTGGGTGGCCACGCGCGCCGGCGGGCACTTCGCCACCCTGGCCACCCACATCGACGAGCTGGTGCAGTCGGTGCGGGCGCTGACGCCGAGCGGCGCCTGGGAGAGCCGGCGGCTGCCTGCCTCCGGCGCCGGCCCGAGCCCCGACCGGCTGCTGATCGGCTCGGAGGGGATCCTCGGCGTGATCACCGAGGCCTGGGTGCGGGTGCGCGAGCGCCCTCGCTTCCGCGCCTCGGCGAGCGTGACCTTCGACTCCTTCGACCGCGGCGCCGCCGCGGTGCGCGCGCTGGCCCAGTCGGGCCTGTACCCGTCCAACTGCCGCCTGCTCGATCCCGGCGAGGCGGCGCTGACCGGTGCGGCGCCCGAGGGGCGGGCGCTGCTGGTGCTGGGCTTCGAGTCCGCCGACCACCCGGTCGACGCGGCCTTGGCGCGGGGCCTCGAGCTGTGCGGCGATCATGGCGGGGACGTCGGCGACGCGCGGGGCAAGACGGCGGGTGACGGCGAAGCGCCGGGTGGTGGGCGGGCCGACGGCGACGCGGCGAGCGGCGAACGCCCACGCGACGACGCCGAGGGCGCCTGGCGCGCCGCCTTCCTCCAGGCGCCCTACCTGCGCGACACGCTGATCGCCGGCGGCGTGCTCGCCGAGACCTTCGAGACCGCGATCACCTGGGATCGCTTCGACGAGTTCGTGGCCACGGTGCGCGAGCAGACCGTGCGGGCGCTCGGCGCGGGCACCGTCACCTGCCGGCTCACGCACGCCTATCCCGACGGCGCAGCGCCCTACTTCACCGTGCTCGCCCCGGCCCGCCGGGGCTCCGAGCTCGAGCAGTGGGGCGAGGTCAAGACAGCGGCTGCCGAGGCGATCCTCGCCGCGGGCGGCACGATCACCCACCACCACGCCGTCGGCCGCGACCACCGCCCCTGGTACGACCGCCAGCGCCCGCAGCCGTTCGCCGACGCGCTGTGCGCGGCCAAGCGCGCCGTGGATCCGAGCGGCCTGCTCAACCCGGGCGTGCTGATCGATCCACTGCGATGATCCGCGGGTGACTCGCAAGCGGGAGCTGGCCCGCGCCGATCGCGTGCTGCCCGGCCTCTGGCGCCTGCGCCTGCCGCTGCCCTGGCCGGGCGTGCCGCACGGCAACGCCTGGGCGATAGCGGCCGGCGACGGCGTCGTGCTGGTCGACACGGGCATCTACGGCCCCGGCGGCCAGCGCCAGCTGGAGCTGGCGCTCGAGCAGGCTGGGCTGCGGCTCGAGCACGTCCGGCTGCTCGTCTGCACGCATGCCCACTCCGACCACTACGGGCTCGCGGCGCCGATCGTCGAGGCGACCGGCTGCGAGCTCTGGATGCACCCGAACATCGACCACATGCGCTCGTACGTCACCGATCCCGAGGGCGCCTTCGAGCGGCGGCTCGAGGCCGCCCGGCGCAACGGCGTCCCCGCCGAGACCATCGAGCAGCTGTCGGCCGGGCGCGGCAGCCAGCGCAGCGGCGTCGCGGCGCTGGTCGAGCCGCACCGCGAGCTGCTGCCGGGCGTCGAGGTCGAGACCGACCTGGGCGTCTGGCAGGTCTACGAGACACCGGGACATGCGCCCTCGCACGTCGTCCTCTACCAGCCCGAGCGTCGGTTGCTGCTGTCGGGCGACCACCTGCTCGGCCGCGTCTCGCTCTACTACGACTTCGGCCACTCGCCCGACCCGGCGGGCGAGTTCCTGCACAGCCTCGACGTCGTGGACGGCCTCGACGTCGAGCTCGTCCTCGCCGGCCACGGTCGCCCGGTGCGCGGCGCGCGCGAGCTGGCCCAGGCCAACCGCGTCGCTCGTGGGCGAGCGCGTCGAGCGCGTGCGCCAGGCGCTCGGCGACGGGCCGCGGACGGCGTTCGAGATCGTGCCCGCGCTCCTGGACGGGGACGAGCAGCAACGTCATGCGAACCGTCTGGGCGATGACCGAGACGATGGTCTACCTGCGCCACCTCCAGGTGCGCGAGCAGGCCTCCTGCACGGACGACGACGGGGTCGAGCGCTGGCGCCTGGCCGCTTGAGCAGGAACTTTCGCGCAAAATCCGCGGTGAAAGCTCTCACCTGTAAGCGTTTGCCTTGCATTCCTGTTGGTGCCGGGTAATGATCGGCGCCGCGCGGGTGCCCTTCTACCTAGGCGGGGGACAGTGAGCAAACGCCGACCTTCCCTCCGGCGTGTTCGCTGATCGCGGTTCTCGGCACCGCCGCTCTTGCCGTAGGAGCGGCGCCCGCGCTTTCTCGCCTAGACCGGCGCGGTCGCGCGCGACCAGGGATGCGCGGCGCGCAGCGCGGCCAGGATGGCGCGCGTCGCTGGCGAGCGGTTGAGCGTGTAGAAGTGGATGCCGGGCGCGCCGCGTGCCAGCAGGTCGGCGCACTGCAGCGTCGCGTAGGCGACGCCCAGCTCCGCGGCCGCTTCGGGGCTGTCGGTGCGCGCGTCGAGCTCGCGCTCGAGGTCGGCGGGGATCGAGGCGCCGCACATCTCGGTGAAGCGCTTGACCTGACCCGCGTTGGTGATCGGCATGATCCCCGGGATGATCGGCACGTCGATGCCGGCCGCGCGCGCGTCCTCGACGAACTCGAAGTAGAGCTCGTTGTCGAAGAACAGCTGGGTGATCAGGAAGCTGGCGCCGGCCTCGACCTTGGCGCGCGCGTAGCCGAGGTCGCTGGCGCGGTCGGGCGCGTCGGGGTGGACCTCGGGAAAGCAGGCGGCGCCGACGCAGACGTCGAAGCGCTCGCGGATCAGCTCGATCAGCTCGACCGAGTAGTGCAGGCCGCCGGGGTGGGGGGTCCACTCGGTCTCGCCCCGGGGCGGATCGCCGCGCAGCGCGAGCACGTTCTCCACGCCCACCGCCTGGATCTCCTCCAGCAGCTCGACCAGCCGCTCGCGCGGCTCGCCGACGCAAGACAGGTGGGCCATCGCCTCGATGCCGAGGTCCTGCTTGATCGACTTGGTGATCTCGACGGTGCGGTTGCGGGTGGTGCCGCCGGCGCCGTAGGTGACCGAGACGTAGTCGGGCCGGTCGTCGGCCAGCACCGTCAGCGTCTGCTCGAGCGTCTGCTGGCCCTCGTCGGTCTTGGGCGGGAAGAACTCGAACGAGAAGACGGGCCGCCGCTGCTCGAGGATGCGGTCGATGCGCATGGTCGGGGAAGGCTAGAACCTTGACACGATCATGTCAACGTTGCTCGGGCGGTGTGATGTCGAGCCCCGTCGCCACCACCTGCTGCCCGCCGAGGTGGTAGTGCACGTCGACCGAGTCGTTCTTGCCGTACGAGCCCCAGAGGCCGAGGAACATCGCCGTCCAGCGGCCCATCCCGATCCGCTCCTTCTCCAGCGGCTTGGAGAACAGCAGCTCGTCCCCGGCGAGCTCGTAGTCGGTGCCCTCCCGCTGGGGCACGCCGTTGACGAACACCCGGTACGGCGGCTCGGCCCCGCGCGGAAGCGCGACGCGCCAGCGCCGCTCGCTCACGAAGGCCCCTGGCCCGCGCGCACCACGCCGCGGACTGCCCCCCGCCAGCGCGCGCTCATGCGGCTCCCTCGAGCAGCCGCCGCAGCGCGCCGTAGGCAGTCTCCCCGCCGCGCTGCTCGACCAGCTCCCGCCGCAGCCGCCCTGTGAAGGCCTCCGCCGATCCGTCCCCGCGCACGTCCACCCCCGCGCGCAGCCCACGCGGACCCCGCAGCTCGATGCGCGCGGCGACCTGTTGCACCGGCTCGATGCGGCGCATCAGGCCACCGCCGGCCGGTCGCCGGTGGGCGCCGCGCTCGGCCTCGACGCCCTTGCGCTCCATCGCCGCGAGCGCCTCGTCGAGTCCGCCGAAGCGCTCGCGCTTGACCTTCGATCCGCTGCGCACGGTCACCGCGTAGCGTCCCCGCCTGCTCACCACGCGGGCTCAGCCGCCGATGGCGCTCATCGTGCGCGGCGGCTGGCGGAAGCCCGGCTCGCCGACGCGGTGCTTGAGCTCCTTGCGCCAGACCGCGTCGCGGACGATCGTCTCCAGCTCGGCGTCCGAGGCGCCGGCGCGCAGCGGCTCGCGCAGGTCGGTCTCGTTGATCGAGAACAGGCAGGTGCGCAGCTTGCCCTCGGCGGTCAGGCGGATGCGGTTGCAGTCGGCGCAGAAGGGCTCGGAGACCGGGTTGATGAAGCCGATCTCGCCCTGGCCGTCGGCGAAGCGGAAGACGCGCGCGGTGGCGTGCGGCTCGCGCGGCTGCTCCTCCAGCGGGTAGACGCGGTGGATGATCTCCCGCAGCTCCTCGCCGGTCAGCACCGCGTCCGGCGTCCAGGCCTGGTCGCCGTCGAGCGGCATGAACTCGATGAAGCGCACCTGGAAGCTGGTCGAGCGCGCGAACTCGGCGAACGGCAGCGCCTCCTGCTCGGTGAAGTCGCGCATCGCGACGGCGTTGACCTTGATCGGCTGCACCGACGGGTGCCGGCCGATCGCCTCCAGCCCGCGCAGCACCTGCGGCAGCGAGTCGCGCCGGGTCATCTGGAAGAAGCGGTCGCGCGCGAGCGAGTCGATCGACACGTTCACGCGCTTGATCCCGGCGGCGACCAGCGCGTCGGCGTCGCGCTCGAGCAGGTAGCCGTTGGTGGTCAGCGACAGGTCCTCGATGCCCTCGCACGCGCGCGAGCATCGCCACCAGCGTCGGGAAGTCGCGCCGCACCAGCGGCTCGCCGCCGGTCAGGCGCAGGTCGCTCACGCCCATCCGGGCCAGCAGGGCGACCAGCCGCTCGATCTCCTCGAAGCTCAGGATCGCGTCGCGCTCGAGCCAGGGCAGGCCCTCGGCCGGCATGCAGTACTGGCAGCGGAAGTTGCAGCGGTCGGTGACCGACACGCGCAGGTCGGAGATGCGCCGTCCGTGGCCGTCCACCAGCGGGTCCACACTGCAAGCGTACCCGCGTGGAGATCCCCGAGTTCGACATCCGCGTCCCGACCCGGGGCAACCGCAGGCTCGAGGCGTTCCTCGCTGCGGCCAACGCCGACCAGCGCCTGCGCGCCTGGTGGTACATGCAGCAGACCTTCGCCGAGCGGCTGGGGATGTCCGATCACTCCTGGGTGCACGTGCAGGTCGTCGCCAACATCGCGCTGCGGCTGTTTCGGCTGCTCCACCGCGCGGGCGTGGAGCCGGCGATGGTGGCCGACCACGGCCTCAAGCCGCGCGACGCCGAGGTCGTGATCGTGGCCGCCTGCCTGCTGCACGACACCGGCATGTCGATCCACCGCACCGACCACGAGGCCTACAGCCTCTTCCTCGCCGCCGAGCGGCTGCCCGCCCTGCTGGACGGCGTCTACGACGAGCCCGAGCGCACCGTGGTCGTGGCCGAGGCGCTGCACGCGGTGATCGGCCACCGCCGCCGCGGCGATCCCCAGACCGTCGAGGCCGGCGTGGTGCGGGTGGCCGACGCGCTCGACATGGCCTCGGGCCGCTCGCGCATCCCGTTCGAGACTCGCCGCCCGAACATCCACTCGCTCTCGGCGGCGGCGATCGACGAGGTCACGATCGAGCCCGGCACCGACAAGGCGGTCACGATCGAGATCGCGATGAACAACTCCTCCGGCCTGTTCCAGGTCGACGAGCTGCTGGCCACCAAGCTGCGCGGCTCGGGCCTCGAGGAGCACCTCGAGGTCGTCGCCCGCATCGACGCCGAGCACGAGAAGCGGCTCGTGCCCGTGTTCCGGGTCTGACCCGGCCTCCTAGGCCGAGGCGACCGGGTTGATCGTGTTGGTCTCGGCGACCGGCTTCTCGGAGCGCTGCTCGCGGCCCTCGACCGGCTCGTAGTCGCGCTCGCGGGCGCCTGTGTAGATCTGCCGCGGCCGGGCGATCTTGGTCGCCTCGTCCTCGCGCATCTCGCGCCACTGGGCGATCCAGCCGGAGGTGCGCGGGATCGCGAACATGACGGTGAACATGTCGGGCGGCAGGTTGAGCGCCTCGTAGATCAGCCCGGAGTAGAAGTCGACGTTGGGGTAGAGCTTGCGCTCGACGAAGTAGTCGTCGTCGAGCGCGCGCTTCTCGAGCTCGGTCGCGATGTCGATCTTCGGGTTCTTGCCGGTGACCTCGAAGACCGCGTCGACGTGCTCCTTGATGATGCGGGCGCGCGGGTCGTAGTTCTTGTAGACCCGGTGGCCGAAGCCCATCAGCTTCTCCTTGCGGTCCTTCACGCCCTGCGAGGAAGTCCGGGATGTTGTCGACGCTGCCGATGCGGTCGAGCATCTTCAGCACCTGCTCGTTGGCGCCGCCGTGCAGCGGGCCGTAGAGGGCGGCGACGCCGGCGGCGACGGCCGAGTAGGGGTCGACGTCCGAGGAGCCGACGCTGCGCACCGCGCTGGTCGAGCAGTTCTGCTCGTGGTCGGCGTGCAGGATCCAGAGCACGTCGAGAGCCTTCTCGAGCCGCGGGTCCGGGTCGTACTTGACCTCGGTCATCTTGAACATCATCGAGAGGAAGTTGCCCGGGTAGGAGAGGTCGTTGTCGGGATAGACGTAGGGCAGGCCGAGGTTGTGGCGGTAGGCGAAGGCGGCCAGCGTCGGCATCTTGGCGATCAGGCGCACCGCGGCCATGTGGCGCTCCTGCTCCTCGTCGATGTGCTTGGCGTCCGGGTAGAAGGTCGAGAGCGCGCCGACGGTGGCGAGCAGCATCCCCATCGGGTGGGCGTCGTAGCGGAAGCCCTCGACGAACTTCTTGATGTTCTCGTGGACGAAGGTGTGGTGGGTGATCTCGAACATCCACTCGTCGAGCTGGGCCTGGGTCGGCAGCTCGCCGTAGATCAGCAGGTAGGCGACCTCGAGGTAGCTCGACTTCTCGCACAGCTGCTCGATCGGGTAGCCGCGGTGCTCGAGCACGCCGGCCGTCGCCGTCGATGTAGGTGATCGAGCTGCGGCAGGACGCGGTGTTGGTGAAGGCCGGGTCGTAGGCCATCAGCCCGAAGTCGTCCTCGCCGGCCTTGATCTGGCGCAGGTCCATCGCGTTGATCGTGCCGTCGCTGACCTCGACCTCGTAGGTCTGACCGGTGCGGTTGTCGGTGATCGAGAGCGTGTCCTGGGCTACGGCTACGCCCCCACCGTCCTCCTGCTGGTTCTCCTGCTCGGCCATCCCGTCTCCTAGCTCGAACTCGCTGGCTTTCCGCTCCTACCCGATTGTGACGGAAGCCGAGCTCGGGCTCGGTGCTCAGCGCCGGCGAAAGCCGCCGAACAGCTTGTTGAGCGTGCTCGCCGAGCTTCGGCTCGGGTGGGCCGAGCGCCGCGACCTCGGCAGCGGTGATCGTGAGCGTCACCGCGCGCTCGGCGGTGCGGGCGACCTCGGGCGCGTCGACGAAGTGGCGCGTGCCGTCCGGGGTCTCGACCACCAACCCGTCCATGATCCCCTCGCGCGGGAGGTCGAGCACCTCCACGAGCTTGCCGACCTCGGCGTCGGTGGAGTCGTAGACCGGCGTGCCGCGCTGCAGCGTCAGGTAGTGGACGGCGAGCCCGTCGTCCTCGGGCGCCATCGCGTCAGCTGGGGAGCACGAGCGCGGCTCTTCTTCGCCGCCCTCGTCCTCTTCTTCGGTCGCCGAGGTGTAGATCGCGGTGCCGATGGCCGCTGCCACGAGGATCGCCGAGATGGCGCCGACCAGCCGCATCGTGCCGTCGCTGCGCGGGAAGTCCTCGCGCACGATCCCCAATACGGACACGAGCACCGCCCACACGACCAGGATCCCGCCACAGACGTGGAACGCGTTCACGTCGCGGAACCCTACTACCGGTGCCCGGCGGGCACGCGCGGTCCGCGCTGGGGGGCGCGCACCCGCTCTGGCGAGCGTGGCGCGGATCGCCGTGCGGGCCGCGGCGCGGCGGCTGCGGCGGCCGGATGCGCGGGTCGCGGTCGCGGCGCTGACCGCCCTCGCCGTCGCCGGGATCGACGACCGGCTCGGGCTCCTGACGGGCCGCCCACCAGACGATGTAGAGCAGCGCGCAGATCGGGATCTTGAGGATGAACATCGACCACACGAAGCCCCAGGCACTGCCGCTCATGGGCGCATGGTACCCGTGTGCGGGGGTGGCGAAAAGGAATCAGCCGCGGGCGGGCACGGAGTCGATCGTCGTCATGCGGCGGAACTCCTCGAAGCGCGCGTCGATCTCGTCGCGCGTGAGCGTGCGGGCGCGCTCGCAGCCGAACTGCTCGACCCAGAAGGAGGCGACCGTCGAGCCGTAGGTCATCGCGCGGCGCAGCGTGCCCTCGTCGGTGGCGCAGTCCTGCGAGGCGAGGTAGCCGAGGAAGCCGCCGGCGAAGGAGTCGCCCGCGCCGGTCGGGTCCATGACGGTCTCGAGCGGGTAGGCCGGCAGGGCGAAGAAGCCGTTCTCGGTGAACAGCGCCGCGCCGTACTCGCCCTGCTTGGCGACCACGATCCGCGGCCCCAGCGCCATCAGCTCGCGCGCGGCGCGCAGCGAGGCTCGGCTGCTCGGTCAGCATCCGGATCTCGGCGTCGTTGAGGAACACGAGGTCGACGCCGCCGATCGTGCGCACGAGCGAGTCGCGCGTCGTCTCGATCCAGAGGTTCATCGAGTCGAGCCCGGCGAGCTTGGCGTCCGGCACCTGCTCGCGCACCTCGCGCTGGAGGTCGGGCTGGATGTTGGCCAGGAACAGCAGGTCGGCCTGCTTGGAGCCCTCCGAGAGCTTGGGCTCGAAGTCCCCGAAGACGTTCAGCTGCGTGTCGTCGGTGTGGGCGGTGTTGAGGTCGTACTCGTAGTGGCCGCGCCAGAAGAAGGTCTGGCCGCCGGGCACGTGCTCGATGTCGTCGGTGATCACCCCGCGCGCGTGCAGCAGGCCGTACTCCTCGTCGCCGAAGTCGTCGCCGACCGGGCCGACGACGCGCACGTCGGTGAAGAAGCTGGCGGCCAGCGAGAAGTGGGTCGCCGAGCCGCCGAGCATGCGCTCGCGCTCGCCGAAGGGCGTCTTGACCGCGTCGAACGCGATCGATCCGACTACGACCAGGCTCATAGGGCGCGGAAGGCTACTCAGTTAGGGTCCAGTGCGAATGCGCGCGGTGCAGATCCAGGAGTTCGGCGGTCCGGAGGTCCTGCAGGTGGTCGAGCTGCCCGATCCGCGAGCCGGGGCCGGGCGAGGTGCTGATCGAGGTCAGCCGCGCCGGCATGAACTTCGCCGACACCCATCAGCGCGAGAACTCCTACCTCGCCAAGTACGAGCTGCCGCTGGTGCTCGGCGGCGAGGTGGCGGGCACCGATCCGGACGGGCGGCGCGTGCTGGCGTTGCTGCGCAGCGGCGGCTACGCCGAGTAGGCGGCCGCGCCGCGGGCCACCACCTTCCCGATCCCCGACGGGCGTCGACGACGGCGCGGCGCTGGCGCTGCTGATCCAGGGACTGACGGCCTGGCACCTGCTTCGCACCTCGGCCAAGCTCGCGCCGGGCGAGACCGTGGTGGTGATCTCCGGAGCGGGCGGCGTCGGCAGCCTCGCGCGTGCAACTCGCCAAGCCGCTCGGCGCCGGCTGCGTGATCGCGACCGCCAGCAGCGAGGAGAAGCGCGCTCGCTGCCTGGAGCTCGGCGCGGACGTGGCGATCGACTCGGAGACCGAGGAGCTCAGCGAGCGCGCTGCTCGAGGCCAACGGCGGCAAGCCGGTGGACGTGGTGCTGGAGATGTCCGGCGGGCGCGTGTTCGAGGCCTGCCTGGAGGCGCTGGCGCCGTTCGGCCGCCTGGTCGCCTACGGCATCGCCAGCCATGAGCAGAACGACCTCCGGACCGGTCAGCTGATGCGCAAGAGCCGCGCCGTGATCGGCTTCTGGCTGATGCATTGCCTCGGCCGGCGGGACATGATGGAGGAGCCGCTGGCCGACCTTTTCGAGCGCACCGCGCGAGGGCGAGCTGCGGCCGCACGTCGGCGGTACGTATCCTCTAACGGAGGTTCGCCGCGCCCACGAGGATCTCCAGGGCCGGCGCACGAGCGGGAAGCTGTTGCTCGACCCGCACGCATAGACAGGAAGCACACCGACTCATGACGACCTTCGCCGACCTGGGGCTCAGCGAGCCCACCCTCGATGCTCTGCGCCATCTCGGCTACGAGCGCCCGACCCCGATCCAGGAGCAGACGATCCCGTTGCTGCGCGACGGGCTGGACGTGATCGGCCAGGCGCAGACCGGCACGGGCAAGACCGCCGCCTTCGGCCTGCCGATGGTCGACTACGCCGATCCCAAGGATCCCGACGTGCAGGCGATCGTGCTGACGCCGACGCGCGAGCTCTGCATCCAGGTCACCCAGGCGCTGCGCGCCTACGGCGAGGGCCGCGGCCTGAGCGTGGTCGCGGTCTTCGGCGGCGCGCCGATTCGCGACCAGGCGTCGCGCCTGAAGAACGGCGCGCAGATCGTCGTCGGCACCGTCGGGCGCGTGCTCGACATGATCAACCGGCACCACCTCTACCTCGACAGCGCCCGCTACGTCGTGCTCGACGAGGCCGACGAGATGCTCGACCTCGGCTTCCTCGAGGACGTCGAGACGATCCTGCGCCGCTGTCCCGCCGGCCGCCAGACGGCGCTGTTCAGCGCCACCGTGCCGCCGGAGATCAGACGCCTGGCGGACACCTTCATGCACGACCCGACGGAGATCAAGGTGCGCGCGGCGACGCTCACGATCGACACCGTCGAGCAGTTCTACCTCGAGGTCACCGACCGCGAGAAGCCGGAGGCGCTGGTCAACGTGCTCAAGGCGGAGCGTCCCACGCAGGCGATCGTCTTCGCGCGCACGAAGATCGGCGTCGACCGGCTGGCGCGGCGCCTGGGCGACGCGGGCGTGCGCGTCAAGGCGCTGCACGGCGACCTCTCGCAGGGCCAGCGCGACGGCGTGATGATCGCCTTCAAGTCGGGCCGCGAGCGGCTGCTGGTGGCGACCGACGTGGCGGCCCGCGGGCTCGACATCACCGGCGTCAGCCACGTCGTCAACTACGACATCCCGAACTCCCCCGACGTGTACGTGCACCGCATCGGCCGCACCGGGCGGGCGGGGGAGAGCGGCCGCGCGATCACGCTGATCACGCCCAAGCAGCGGCGCGAGCTGGAGGCGATCGAGAAGCACGCGAAGACCGAGCTGGACGAGTGGTCGGCCAACGGCGGGCCGCGCCGGGCGCGCGAGGAGCGTCCGGCCGAGGTGCAGGTCGCATCCGCCGACCTCGATCCCGATCGCGAGCCGGCCGAGGACGGCGAGCGCCCGCGCCGGCGACGCCGCCCACGCGAAGCGCGCCGCCCGCGGCACACCAAGCCCGACGCTCGCGACGGGGTCTCCTACAAGAAGCTGATCGTCGGCGCCGGCCACGGCGACGGGATCGAGCCGGCGGACATCGTCGAGCGCGGTGGTCGACAACACCAAGCTCGAGAACAACGACGTGCGCAACGTGCGCGTGCTCGAGCGCTTCAGCTTCGTGGAGGTTCCCGCCGAGCGCGCCGAGCGGGTGATCGAGCAGGTTTCCGGCAAGCGAGTCCGGGGCGTCGAGCTCCGGCTGGAGGTGACGGGACGCAGATGAGCATGGTGACGATGCACACCAACCACGGACCGATCGCGATCGAGCTGTTCGAGGAGGATGCGCCCAAGACGGTCGAGAACTTCCTCAAGCTGGCCGGCGACGGCTACTACGACGGCCTGATCTTCCACCGCGTGATCAAGGACTTCATGATCCAGGGCGGCTGCCCTGAGGGCACCGGCACGGGCGGTCCGGGCTACGACTTCGAGGACGAGTTCAACGAGCACCAGATCGTCCGCGGCGCGCTGGCGATGGCCAACCGCGGCCCGAACACCAACGGCAGCCAGTTCTTCATCGTCACGACCAAGGCCGCGCCCTGGCTGGACGGCAAGCACACCGTCTTCGGGCGGGTGCTGTCGGGGATGCAGGCGGTCGATGCGATCGAGGGGCTGGAGACCGGCCCGAACGACCGCCCGGTCGAGGACGCGAAGATCGAGCGCATCGAGATCCCCGCGAGCGAGGGCTAAGCGCCGAGGATCGCCGCGACCGCGGCGTCGGTGTCGCTGAGGTCGGCGAGCACCGCTTCGGCGCCCGACGCCTCGAGTGCCCGCACGTCGCTGAAGCCGGTGGCCACCGCGACCGCGCGGGCGCCGGCGTCTTGGGCGGCGCGCACGTCCAGCGGCGTGTCGCCGATCAGCACCGCGCCGGTCGGCTCGCCGTACTTCTCCGCCGTGCGCCCGCGCGCCACCGCGACGAGGTCGGAGCGCTCCTCGTGCGGGTCCGAGCCGTAGGCGCCGACGTCGAGGTCGAGCCAGCGCTCCAGCTCGAAGGCGCCGACCTTGAGCGCGGCGTTGAGCCGGATGTTGCCGGTCAGCAGCGACTGCACCACGTCGTCGCGCGCGTCGAGCGCCGCGAGCGTCTCGGGCACGCCCGGATAGGGACGCCCCTCGGCGCGGATCGCCTCGCGTCGCAGCTCCAGCGCCGCGGCCAGCTCGTCGAGCATCAGCGGCACCCGCTCGCGGTCGCCGCCGAGCAGCTCGAGGGCGATCTGGTGGTCGGTGCGGCCGGCCATGTCCACGTGCGGCGCCTGCTGCCCCACGACGGCCATGAAGGCATCGTCGAAGGCGTAGCGCCCATGGCCGGCGCTGTGCACCAGCGTGCCGTCGATGTCCCAGAGCGCGAGCAGCATCGCTACGCCGCCAGCTCCACCCCGAGCAGCCGCTCGAGCTCCGGCACGGTCGTCTCGGCGCCGCGGTGCAGGATCGCCGCCATCCCCACGGCCTCGGCGCCGGCGCAGTTCTCGCGCAGGTCGTCGACGAGCACGCACTGCGCGACGGGCACGCCCGCCCGCTCGGCCGCCAGCAGGAAGATCTCCGGCTGCGGCTTGTGCATGCCGACCTCGCCGGAGATCGTGACGCCGTCGAAGAGCTCGTCGAGCACCGCGCGGTCGTAGATGCCGGAGCCCATCGAGTTCGAGATCAGCCCGGTGCGCACGCCCTGGGCGCGCGCCGCGCGCACGGCCGCGATCATCGCCTCGTCGGGCCCGACGCCGCCGAACATGCGCCCGACGAGGCCGGCGCGCTGCTCGAGGCCCAGCAGCTCGCCGAAGCCGTCGCAGAACTGGTCCTCGGTCAGCGCGCCGGTCTCCAGCCCGCGCACCAGCTTCAGCGCCCGGGGCTCGGAGCG
Source organism: uncultured Thermoleophilaceae bacterium (assembly GCA_963734165.1). Classification (GTDB taxonomy): domain Bacteria; phylum Actinomycetota; class Thermoleophilia; order Solirubrobacterales; family Thermoleophilaceae; genus JACVRW01. The sequence goes on from CAVTFZ010000002.1 coordinate 624,611, forward strand.
AAACAGCCGCTTGATCGTGTCGGGGTCCAGCCCCTCGGCGCTGCAGAAGGCACGGAAGGACGCGAAGACGTTGGTCGTCAGGACCCCGCCGTAGTCGACCAGCAGCCCGCTCAGGCTCACGAGTGGGCGATCTCGCGCGCCTTCTCGGCGAGCGCCGGGACGCCCTCGTCGAAGAAGCGCAGGTACTCGTCGTCCGAGCTGCCGGAGATGAAGCGCTTGTAGTTGCCCTCCATGAAGACGGCCGCCTTCCACAGCGCCAGCGCCTGGTACCAGTTGATCGCCGACACCGAGCGCCCGCTGCGCTGCTCGTAGCGCTCGATCAGCTCCGCGCGCGTGGGCCAGCCCTCGGTGCGCGTGACCGCCGACAGGCTCGCGAAGGAGGTGTCGGCCGGGTCGCCGTCCTCGGCCCAGGTGACGGTCAGGTAGCCGACGTCCGCCAGCGGGTCGCCGATCGTCGACAGCTCCCAGTCGAACACCGACACCACCCGGCCGGGCGGGTCGGCGGCGACCATCACGTTGCCCAGGCGGTAGTCGCCGTGGACGATCGTCGCCTCGCCGGAGTCGGGCAGGTTGGCCGCCAGCCAGTCGCCGACCTCCTGCACGACCGGCAGCTCGCGCGTCTTGTTGTGCTCCCAGAGGCCGTTGAAGCGGCGCAGCTGACGCTCGAGGTAGCCGCTCGGCTTGCCGAACCCCTCCAGCCCGCAGGCACGCCAGTCGACGGCGTGGATCTCCGCCAGCCGGTCCACCAGCTCGTCGCCGATGCGGCGGTGCTCGGCGGGCGAGTCGAGCGCGGGCGGCACGTCGCCCACCAGCACGTGGCCGTGCATCTCCTCCATCACGTAGAAGGGCACGCCCAGGATCGACTCGTCGTCGCAGGACGCGAGCACGCGCGGCACGCGCACGGCCGTGGACTCGAGCGCGCGCAGCAGCCGCGCCTCGCGCAGCACGTCGTGCGCCGACGGCGGCAGCGGCGGGCGCGGCGGCCGGCGCAGCACGACGCGCGCGTCCCCACGGCGCACGAGGAAGGTGATGTTCGAGTGGCCGTCGCCGATGCGCTCGGCCTCCAGCGCGCCCGTGCCGATGCCGTGCTCGTCGAGGAAGCGCTCGAGCGGCTCGCGCACCAACAGCGGCGCGAGCTCCAGCTCGGCTGCCTGCTCGGGGGTGTCGACCAGGTCGGGCGTGCTCATGCGGATGCTGATCCTATGTGCTCGGGCTCGCCGCATCGATCGATCGCCGGCGGGTATACAAAGTGCGATGCGCCTTCGCCGGCTGGCCCTCCCCGTGCTCGTGCTGACCCTGGCGCTCGCCGTCCCGGCGGCGGCCGGCGAGCAGGCGGTGCAGGTCGATCGATTACGACTTCTCGCCGGGGACGGTGCAGATCCAGCCGGGCGACGCGGTGCGCTGGGACTTCACCGGCGGCGCGCGAGCACAGCGCGACGGCGAGCAAGGGACAGCCGGAGCGCTGGGACTCGGGCGTGGTCGACCAGGGCGCGACCTACAGCCACACCTTCACCAAGCCCGGCCGCTTCGAGTACGTCTGCCTGCCCCACCGGGAGTTCATGAAGGGCGTGATCCAGGTGGGCCAGGACACGGTGGCGGTGTCCTACAAGGGCGCCAAGACCAGCGTGCGCGGGAGGAAGGCGACGACGCGCTACCAGCTGCTCGAGGCGGCCAGCGTCACCGCCGTCGCGCGCGGTCCGAAGAAGCTGCGGGTCACGGTCAAGCGGGCCGAGGCCGGCAAGGGCAGCGTCGCCTGGGGCAAGAAGCTCCCGGCGGGCCGCTACAAGGGCACGCTGACCTTCGTGGACGACTTCGACAAGAAGTCGGTCAAGCAGGTCGGCTTCAGGATGCCGCTGACGGCGCGCACGATCAGCTCGCGGGCGCGTCCGAGCGCCGGCGTCTCGCCGCGGTCGAGCCACTCGAGCGCCAGCCCGTCGAGCGCCGCGATCACCGCGACGCCGGCCGCCTCGGCGGCCGCCCGCCTCCATGCCGGTGTCCTGCAGCAGCCGTTCGAGGGTCGAGCGCCAGAGCGCGCGCATGGCGCGCATCGTCGCGCGCGCCTCGGGCTCGGCCACCGCCGCGGCGGCCAGGTCGAAGTAGACGCGCGGCAGGCGCTCGTCGCGCTCGAGCACGCGCCAGAGCCCGTCGAGCACGCCCCGCACGACGTCCTCGACGGTGCCCGTGCCCTCCAGCTCGCTCAGCACCTCGGTCGGTGATCGACTCCGAGACCTCGTGCGCCGCCGCCGCCACGAGGCCCTGCTTGGAGCCGAAGTGGTAGGCGATCAGCGCCTTGTTCTGGCCCGAGCGCGCGGCGACCTTGGCGGTCGTCAGCCCGGCGTAGCCGTCGGCCTTCAGCACCTCGAGGCCCGCCTCGAGCACGCGCTCGCGCGCGCCCGACGGCGGCCGGCCCGGCGGTCGCGCCGCGGCCTCAGCCAACGGGCTGTTGCGGCTGCATGCCCATCGCCGCGAGCTTCTTCGAGAGCGAGCGCATCGCGTACTCGAAGATCTCGGACGAGTGGTAGCCGAACGGCGTCACGAAGTCGTACGGGTCGTCGACGCCGGGCGGCGCCAGCGCCAGCGTGCCGATCGGCAGCGTCTCCTCGAGCGTCGCCTGGATCGTCTGGGCGTGGGCCGGGTCGTCCTTGATCGCGTCGGCGAGGAACTTGACGCCGAAGCCGACGTGGCGCGACTCGTCGCGGTTGACCGCGGTGAAGCCCTGGCGGAAGCCGGGCAGCAGGTCGCGCTCCTTGAGCGTGCGGATGATGAAGCGGGCGCCGGTGAGGGCGAGCGTGCCCTCGATCACGACCATGTAGACGGTCACGCCGCGCACGAGCGCGGTCATGTCGGTCGGGTCCTTGCGCAGCGTCTCGGCGCAGTCGTGCAGGATGCCGTCGAAGAGCGTGCCCCAGTCCTTGTTCATCTGCGGGCGCTGCAGCTCGAGGTTGCTGCGACAGCGTCTCGGCGTCGACGCCGAAGACCTCGCGGTAGAAGCGGTCGAAGAAGACCATGTGCTTGCGCCTCGTCGGAGATCTGCGTGGCGAGGAAGGCGCGCGCCTCGTGCGAGGGGGCGGCGATCGCGAACGGCAGCAGCTCGGTCGTCACGCGCTCCTCGCCGAGGAAGAAGCTCGACATCGACCACTGCATGAACTCCTTCTCCTCGGCGGTGAAGTCGTCGCCGGCCCACTGCTCGGCGTCCTCGTGAAGTCCCACTGCTCGGAGCTCCAGTGCTGGTTCTCCCAGCGCGAGAACAGGTGCTCGTAGCTGGGGGCGGCCTCGACGATGCGGTCGAGGCCGGCCATGACCTTGTCGATGTCGGCGTCGAGCAGGACCTGGAGCGCCTGGGCTTCGTCGAGAGTCTCCATGCTGGGAGTTTTTAACCGATCGTTCAGCTAATTGCAAGGAGGAGGGTCGGATACGCTTGCGCGCGTGTTCCGGCGAGCCCTCTGCACGTCCGCTCTGCTCGTCGCTGCTGCTGGCCGCGCAGCGCCGAGCGCGCGCGATCCCGGGCGCTGGCAGCTCAGCGGCTACAGCTACGTGCCGGTGCACTACTGGCAGGGCGTGACCGGCGACCGCGCGCGGCCACTGTTCTTCGACGGCATCTTCGAGGGGCTCTACCGCACCTCGTCGACGCTGGTGCAGACCGCCGCAAGCCCGCAGGCGATCCCGGCCGCGGTGAAGACGGCGGAGGGCTACAACCACATCGGCGACATCTCCTACGACGCGGCCGAAGGCGGGCGCGTGCTGCTGCCGTTCGAGTGCTACGTGCCGGCGCAGCCCAACGGCGGCAACACCTGCGGCACGGGCTCGATCGGCGTGGCCGACCCGGCCACGCTCGCGCTGCGCTACTACGTCAAGCTCGACCCGGCGGAGATCGCGAAGGCGATGTGGGTCGAGTCGTCGCCCGACGGGCAGCTGCTGTGGACCAGCAGCGGCCCCGACCTGCTCGCCTACCGCGCGGCCGACGTGACGCCCGCCAACGCGCCGCCCGCGGCGCCGATCCGCGCCGCCGCGCGGCTGCGCGGCGCCGTCCCGCCGAGCGGCATCACCGGCGGCGCCTTCGTCGGCGGCCGGCTGTTCCTCGCGGGCTCGAACGCCGGTCCGTTCCAGGTCTACTCGGTCGATCCTGCGACCGGCAGGCGGCGGCTGGAGATCGAGCTGCGCGGCGTCAGCGGCGAGTCGGAGGGACTGCACGCCACGACGCTGCTCGGCGGCGAGCTGCACTGGCTGATCGCGCCGCTGCCGACGAGCGGCGCGCTGACCTTCGGTCCCAGCAGCGCGCTGCTGCACTTCACGCGCGTCCACGGCCGCCCCGGCCTGCGCGTGCGCGTGACGCCGGCCGCGCGCGGCAAGCCGATCGCCGCGGTGCCGGGCACGGGTGCTCGCCCGCGTCACCCGCCGCGGCAAGCCGGTCCGCGGCGCCGTCGTGCGCTTCGCGGGCGAGCGCGCCCGCACCGACCGGCTGCGGCCGCGCGACGCTCGGCCGCGACTTCGCGGCGCCGGGCCGCTACCGGGTGCTGGCGAGCGCGCACGGACGGCGTGGCCGCTCGCGTTACGTGACGGTGGACGTGCCGGTGAGTGCCGCCGCTGCGCCGACTCGCCCGGCGGCGGGCTAACGCGCTCCGCGGGTCGCCGCCTGCCCGCGTCGCTCTGCGATCGGCGGGCGCCGAACCTCCGTCAGCCGATCTCGCCGACGTGCTCGACGTTCGCCCGGTCCTCGGCGTCCTCGCTCGGCTCGCCCTCGAACCAGGCGTCGAGGATCTCCGAGAGCATCGGCCGGCTCGTCGTGCGCAGCGAGAGCGCGAGCACGTTCGCGTCGTTCCAGCGCCGCGCGCCGCGGGCGGTCTCGGCGTCGGCGCAAAGCGCGGCGCGGACGCCGGGCACCTTGTTGGCCGCGATCGAGGCGCCGGTGCCGGTCCAGCAGCAGACGATCGCCTGCTCGGCCCGGCCCTCGGCCACGTCCCGCGCGGCCGCCTCGCTGCACCAGGCCCAGTCGTCGCGCTCGGCCTCGTCGAGGGCGCCGTGCAGCAGCGGCTCGTGCCCGCGACGGCGCAGCTCCTTCACCACCGCCCCGGCGACGCCCGTGTCCATGTCAGAGGAGACCGCGACCCTCATGGCGTCGAGGCTAGCGCCGCAGATCTTCCGCTTCTACGGGGCGTCGTCGAGCGATTCGAGCAGCCGAACGTCGGCGAGATCTTGGGGCGGCCGGCGGCGCGCTTCATCTTGAGGAGGTCGTCCCGGTGGGCAATCGGAATCGAGAGGTCGCCGAGCGGAACTTCATGGGCACGGGCGCGCATGGTTGCGAACGACCCGAGGTGCGCAGGCGGCGTGACGACGTCGAGCGGTCCGTGGGCGCTGTCGAGTTGCCAGTGGTCGCTCGCGGCGAGCAGATCGGCGGTGGGCACAGAGCGGGAGCGCTGCCCGTCCGGACTCAGCACCCGCGCGTCGAGATCGCGTAGAGCGTGAGCCAGCCGCTCCAGGTTGTCGGTCGATGAGGAGATCGCGATGTCGAGGTCCTGCGTCACGCGCTGGCCTCCATGCGCCTGGATCGCGACGCCACCGATCGTGACGTAGTCGACCTCGTGCCTCGCGAGTGCATCGAAGAGCGCACGCGCATCGAACGTCCCGGGCTGGCTCACTGATCAGAACGCTTGTCGCCCGCCGGCTGGCTGGTCATGGCGACGAGCCCGGCTCGCAGCTCGGATGCCACCGCGTTCCAGCTCAGCGCCAGCTCCAGGCGTTCAGACATCGGACGGCGGCGCGCAGCAAGGATCCTCTCGGGTACGGCAAGCGGATCCCGGACGGCGTCTGGGTCTTGTGGACGCGCAGCATCGTCGTGCGCTGGCATGGGATGAGCGTACCCGCATTCCGCACGCTGTCCATCCGCTCGTCCGGCTACTTTCACCTGCTCATCCAACGAATCGGCCCCGGCGCTGCGCAAACAGCCCGGGGCCCGGCACAGGAGGTTCACTCTCCCATGCACTGCAACCCTAACCCGGGCGTCGCGCCCGGCACGGCCGAGGACACACTCGGCGAAGCGCTGCTCGGCTTGCTCGTCCACGACCATCCGGGGCTCTGGAGCCTCGCCGAGCTGTCTCGCTCGTTGACCTCCAGCTCCCAGGCCGTCGGCGGCGCTGAGCCGCCGATGCACGAAGCCGAGGACGCGGTCGAGCGGTTGTATGCCGCCGGCCTGCTGGGCCGCATCGGCCAGTACGTCTTCGCCACCCAGGCCGCCCGCGCCGCGGATCGCCTGTACTCCTAGAACCCACGACCGGGGCGCCGCACAGAGCAGCCGGCGCCCCGCTTCAGACGGCCGCGCGCCTACCCTTGACGCGATGCCCGAGCTGCCCGAGGTCGAGATCGTCGCGAGGCGGCTGACGCGCGGGGCCGCGGGCGCCAAGATCGAGTCGGCGCTGGCGCCGGGGATGGTCACGATGAAGTCCTTCGATCCGCCGCTCGACGCGCTCGCCGGGCGCGCGCTCGAGGGTGTCGGACGGCGGGGCAAGATGCTCGTTGTCGAGGCTGGCGAGTACGCGGTCTTGATCCATTTGATGTCGGCGGGGCGGCTGCAGCTCTACGACAAGCGCGCCTCGCTGCGCGACAGAAGCTCGCGCCTGCTGCTGCGCCTCGACGGCGATCGCGAGCTGCGCCTGCGCGAGTTCGGCACCCAGCAGCGCGCCTGGGCGAAGTTGCTGCCCGCGGACCAGCTGGACGCGGACGAGGCCGTGGCCACGCTCGGGCCGGACGCCTACCCGCCGCCGCCGCTCGCCGAGTTCGCGCAGCTGCTCGACCAGCCGCGACACCTGCACCCGCTGCTGCGCGACCAGCGCGTGATCGCGGGCATCGGCCGCTCGTGGGTCGACGAGCTGCTGTGGACCGCGCGGCTGTCGCCGTTCCAGAAGGGCTCCGAGCTCGACGAGGACGCGGTCGCGCGGCTGCACGCGGCCTGCGACGAGGTGCTCGGCGGCGCGCTCGACCACTACGAGCAGGTGGTCGGCGACACCGTGCCGGACAAGGCACCGATGCCGCTGCAGGTCCACCGCCGCCAGGGCGAGCCGTGCCCGCGCTGCGGCACGACGCTCGAGGCGATCCACTTCAAGGACTACGTGATGAGCTACTGCCCCGAGGAGCAGACCGGCGGTCGCGTGCTCAAGGACCGCCGGCTGTCCCGGTTGCTGAAGTAGCTACTGGACCGTCAGCGTGCCCTCCATGCCGGCGTCCTTGTGTCCGTCGACCGGGCAGTAGTACTCGTAGGTGCCGGGCTTGAGGTCGACCGTCACCGACGCCTTCTGGCCGGGCTGGATCGTCTTGGTCTCCTCCTCGACGCCGTTGCCCTCGACCTCGACCGCGTGCGGCGCCGTCGCGCTCGACGGGTTGTCGAGGTCGATGGTGACCTTGCCGGCCTTCGTCGTCAGCTTCGACTTGTCGAACTTCAGCTCGCCGCCCGGGTCGGCGCTGAGCGCGAGCGTCTGACCGCCTCCGCCCGAGCTGCCGCTGCCGCCGCCGGTGTCGGCCGCCTTGTCGCCACCGCCACCCCCGCTCCCACCGGAGTCGTCGTTGTCGTCGCCGCAGCCGGCGAAGCCGAGCAGGGCGACCGTGGCTGCCAGGGCGAGTATCGAAGCGGCGGATCTGCGCACAGCGGGACCTCCGAGGGGTGGACGACGTTCCGGGGCGGTGTACGCAGCCCCACTGCGAGCGGTTCGACGCGCTCTGGCTCGACCCTCCTAGTAGACGAGCTTGCCGCGCAGCATCTCGGCGCCGCGGCGCCCGTCCGCCGCGCGCCGGGTCACGACCACCTCGTGGTACTCGCCCGGGCCGACGGCGGCCGTGAGCGTGGCGTCCGCGCGGCCGTCCGGGCGCGTCCGGAAGCTGCCGCCGTTGACCCAGCGTCCGTCGGCGCGGATGCACCAGACTTCGTAGGCGCCGGCGGCCGGGAGCCGGTCGGCTCGCAGGTACACGCGCGTGCCGGCGGAGACCTGCTCGACGGTGAAGCGCCCCCAGGCGTTGGCGGCGCCGGCCACCGGGCGCAGCGTCCCGTGGGCGTAGGGCTCGTCGTCGCCGGGCAGCGCGATGGCGAACGCGATCGCCGCGGCGGCGGCGACGGCGGTCAGCGCGGCCAGCGGGCGCCAGCGACGGGCGACGAACCCGCGCGCCCCCCGGCGTGTGCCGCGCCGGGGGCCGCGTCGGGCTCCGGAGCGCGTTCAACACGCTCGTCGGCCGCACGCCGGGTCCCTCCGGTCGTGCGACTCTGCCGGCGCTCGCGCGCCCAGTTGTCGAGCACCGCCTCTTCCAGCGCCGGCGGTGGCGCCGGAGGCGGCACGTCCGCCGGCTCGACGCGATCGAGCAGCGCCGGCAGGTCGGCGAGCGCGGCGTGCTCGCGCGCGCAGGCCGGGCAGGTCTCGAGATGGCGGCGCACCGCCTCGACCTCCTCCGCGTCCAGCGCGCCGAGCACGTAGCCGCCGAGCAGGTCACCGTAGGCGTCGCAGCCGGTCACGCCTCCACCTCCATCTCGTCGAGCACGAGCCGCAGGCTGCGCAGCGCGTACGACGTGCGGCTCTTGACGGTGCCGAGCGGGATCCCCTTGCGCTCGGCGATCTCGCGCAGGGTGAGGCCGCCGTAGTGGGCGAGGCGGATCACCTCGCGGTGCTCCGGCGTCAGCCGCGCGAGCGCCGCCGCGAGCTGCCAGCGCAGCACGGCCAGCTCGAGCGGCTCCTCCAGCTGCTCGTCGGCCGGCTGCTCGCGGTCTGCCAGCGCCGGCCGCACCGCCGCCCGCCGCCGCGCGTCGACCACTCGATGACGGGCGATCGCATACAGCCAGGTGCGCACGCTGGCCCGCTCGGGGTCGTAGCTGCCGGCTCGCCGCCAGGCGCGTGCGAACACGTCCTGCACGACCTCCTCGGCCAGCTCCCGATCGCCGAGCGCGTGGCAGGCGAAGCCGAACAGCTCGCCCGAGTAGCGGCGGTAGAGCTCGCGCAGCTCCTCGCCGCTGCCGTCCCGCGGCAGCGCCTCGATCAAGCTCGCGTCGCTGCGGCCCACCACTACCGACGGTATACGCAGCGCGACGCCCGCCGGTTCGTCGTGCTGGAATACCCGCCGTGGACGTGGGAGACGCCGCACCCGACTTCGAGCTGCCCGATCAGGACGGCGACACCGTCAAGCTGTCCGACCACCGCGGCACGACGGTGGTGCTCTACTTCTATCCCAAGGCCGACACGCCCGGTTGCACCACCCAGGCGTGCGGCGATCCGCGACCGCCGGGCCGACTACGAGGCTGCCGGCGCCGTCGTCCTCGGCGTCTCGCCCGACCCGGTCACGCGCGTCAAGCGCTTCCACGACAAGCAGTCGCTGAACTTCACCCTGCTCGCCGACGAGGACCATGCCGTCACCGAGCAGTACGGCGCCTGGGTCGAGAAGTCGATGTACGGCAAGAAGTACTGGGGCGCTCAGCGCACGACCTTCATCGTCGACGCCGACGGCACGATCGCCCACGTGATCCCGAAGGCCTCGCCGAAGACGCACGACGACGAGGTTCTGAGGGCACTGGAGGAGTTGGAGGCTGAAGCGTGAGCAGCTACCCACCCCGCATGCCCATTCACTGTGGCCGACTTCGGAATCTGCGGATAGGTCAACCTATTCCACGGAGCCGTCACAATCGACTGATCGGTGAGGTCAGCCCACCACCTCGGGCAGGCGTTTAGCTCTTAACGGCACTCCAACGCTGGCGAGCACACGCGCCTGATCCTGATGAGGAGCACGCGCCGCTAACGTCTGGAGGCGGCGCGCAGCGTGACGTTCTGGGCGATTGCAACGTGAGTTTGGAGTCCGAGCTTCTGCGTCGCCCGTAGGAGTACCGCGATCCTTCGCAGTTTGGTCAGCACCCGGACCATCTTGCGATCCAGTTGCAGACGTACAACTAGTTTCTGGTTTGCGGCGACGGTAATGAGCCGTCGCATCAACACCCTCGTTCCCTCGGGGCGTTTGGACCGGGTACGAGAGGGCGGGCGGACAGCCACGATTCGCCCACCGCGCGTGACAAATGAGGCACGCACCGTGAGTTCGCCTGAGCAGCGCGCACCCTTGGACCCGATGCAGGTGACCGTGGTACCTATCACTGCACCGTGACCAGCCCTCGCCCTTGCAACATGCAACCTGCCGGACGGCGCTGATCGTGCCTCCGGACTGGTGGCTGATGGAGCGTGCGCGAAAGGGGCGGGAGAGCTCTGCGGATCTGGGACCGGCCGGTCGCGTGCAGCCAGCGCAGCGGCAACCTCGGCAGGCGAGAACGAGAGTGTTTCCCCCACAGCGGATGGTCCGCTGTAGAGCACTGTGGATGCCAACCCTCCGCGATCATAAGAAGCCACGGTGACCGTGGTGCTCCCCGAACTGGCAGACGTAGCGCGAACCCAGCCGTCGCGGCTGGCCTCCAGGGTGCTGGCGCCTGTGCTCGATACCAGCCTGTCCTGTCGTGCGACCCGCAGCGTCGCCGCTCCACCGGTCACACCGATCGAACCCGCGTAGCTGTCTTCGCTGACATGCAGCGGGACGCTCCCAGGGGAGGCATCAAGCGACATATAGGTGTCTGCGCCACGCACTGAGGCGCTCGCGTCGGGGCCGGCCAAGGTCAGTTCACCAGCATCGGTGTCGAAACTGAGCACTTGGCCGCCGTCGCCGAGGGCAATATCGCTGGATAACACTGTTTGGGTATCAGGTACGAAGCCGTCGGCATCGGCGGCGTTGGAAATCCTGCCGCCGGCCGCGATGTCGACGATTGATCCTGTGCCCTGGGAAGGAAACAAATGCAACTCCTTGGGCGCGTAGACCGGCAAGGCGGTGATAAAACCAGGCTCCCGATTGGCTCCTCGGTTGAGCGAGTAGACAGACCCAAATAGGCGGAAACCACTGTGATCGGTTGGGTACGGTGCGTCCACGTAGGTCCACGTGCCATCTGGGCGAATCAGGATTTTCTGTGGCTGACCCGGGAAGTTGTTGTCCCAGACGTCGATGCGCAGGGTGCCGTTGGCTAGCGTCTCCTCGCTGTAGGCAAGCACCGCATGACCGTATCCCGGCTCATACGGAGAGTCATAGGCCTGCAACGTTACGAGCGCGAACCCGGTTCCCGGAGCACTCGACAGACGGCCCGAGTCGTCGTAGAGGTCCCTTCCGTCGACCATGATCGCTTCGAGCTGAGCGCGGAGCATCGCGGTGCCGTGCGCAGGTTCGGAGCCGTAGGTATGCCGCTGCCCTTTTAAGCTCGCGAGAACCTCTGTCGAGAATTGCGTTACAGATGCGTTCGCGTCGAGTCCGAGAAACTGGCGGTTATACGGAACGGGCAGCTCGGCATGCGGCTTAGGCAACAGCGCGCTAGCCGAGAGCCCGCTACCAACGTTCCAGGTAGCATCGTCGCGACTACCTGCGACGGTGTGAAGCGCTTCGGCTCCGGCGGCAAATCGCCCGCCACTTAGCGCCAGACCGAAGCAGGTGCCGCCACCCATCGACCGCCACATCTCGGTGAGAAGCGTCCCTTGTGATTCGCCATTTCCCAGCGCACCGCTGATCGACGAATGGGTATTGAAGTCCGAGAATGTAAGCGCAAGCTGTGTCGGAACCAGGATGTCACGGAGGACTAGGTTGGCGCCGGTTGCGTAGCTCGGCATGCCTTCGTTCGCGAAGGAGTAACCAAGGCCCGCGGCCGGCCAAGCCCGGCTCGACGGCGTGCCCCCACGCGGACCGGGACCCGCACCAAAGTCACCTTTGATCACAGCTGGCAGCGAGCGATCCTCGGTGGTCCCATCGCCGATCTGCCCAGCCTCATTGCGGCCCCAACACCGCAGGGTCTGGCTGGCCGACAGCGCACAGATGTGCCACTCGCCTGCGCTGATGGCCGTGGTGCTGTCAAGGCCGCTTACTTCCTGCGGCGTTGTCCTCGGTCGGTTGGTTCCGTCACCGATCTCGCCCCATTGATTCTCGCCCCAGCATGAGACTGAGCCTTCAGATCGTAGGGCGCAACTAAAATGCTCCCCGGCAGCTACCTCTGTCGCGTTATTGATTCCAACGACCGTGACAGGCGTTGTCCCCCCAGTCGTATGCCCGTCGCCGAGTAGCTCATAGATTCCCGCGCCGCCCCAACACTTCACGGTTCCGCTGCGTAGTGCAGCGCAAGCATGGAAGCTTCCAACGTCGATTGACACCGCGTCCGAGATACCGAGCACTGGTTTAGGAACCGCACTGTCAGTCGTTGTGCCGTTTCCGAGTTGTCCAAGACGGTTGTAACCCCAACATCTGACGGTTCCGTCCGCCAGTAGTGCGCACGTCGTTTCACCCTGCGCGGCGATGGCCGTAGCGTTGGTGACGCCTCGCACCGCAACTGGAGTGAACCGAGTCAGCGTCGAGCCGTCGCCGAGTTGACCGTGTCGACCCTCACCCCAGCACTTAACGTGCCCATCGACTAGCAGCGCACAGGCGTGCCAAAACCCGCCAGCCACTGCGCTTGCGTTGCTGATTCCGTTGACACGCACTGGTGCCAAGACCGGCTCGCCGGTGCCATTACCTGGATTACCTAGCTGTCCATAGCCGCTGGGCCCCCAACAGCGCACCGAGCCGTTCGTGAGGACTGCGCACGAGCTCATCCCTAGCCCTACGGAAGCGGCGGTCGTGATGCCACTCACAAGCACCGGCCGCGAGCTTTGGGCCGTGGTGCCGTTGCCCAACTCCCCTTCCGAATTCCAGCCCCAGCACTTGACCTGACCGGAAGCCAACGCGCATGTCGACTCAAACCCACTGGACATCGCGCCCGACGGCGGGGGCGCTGCCACCGCTGTCGCGGGCAAGAGTGCTAGCAGCAGGACAGCGAGGCTTGTGCGGAGCAAGACGCATGTCCGCCGACTACGGTCGCGAGGGTGGTGCCCTAGGTCAGCTTCTCCCACAGGTATCCGTGAGTAGATAGCGAACCGCAACCGATCGATGAAAGCGCGCTGAAACAAGGATGTGAACCTACGCAAGTGGGAAGGACGGTGTCAAGCTCATGTGTTACATGCGCCGAGTGTCCTTGCTGTTCGGCAAGGTCGCGCGCGGGTGAGCACATCGAGCACTGCCACCAAATGCAACATGCCTGGGCTGGTCCCTGGGGCACACCTCAATATCTGGTCGTCACGTTCGGGAGCAATACCTGGCGCCTAGCGCACGACATCATCGTCGATGCCGATGATGCGATCCTCGCTGAAGGCGCTGGGGGAGACTAGAAGGCATCCTCCTCGAGTCCTGACTGGCGCAGGATCGAGCGAAAGGTGCCGCGGGGAATCTCCCTGCGACCTACGGGAACGATGACGGTTCGTGTGGGCGAGCCGCTCTTGCGGTACTTCGAGTGGCTCCCGCGTTGGGATACGAAGGCGAAGCCCGCTTGCTCGAGGCCGTTGACGACCTCTTTTGAGGAGTAGAGCTTAGGCACGCTCGAACGTGAGCCTGCGCACTTCGGGCGCCTCGACCTTGGCTATTGCGTCGGCCGGCGCGTCCTCGAAGTAGAGCTCGAGCGCCTCGCGGAGGTTGGCGAGGGCATCGGACTCGCTGGAGCCGAAGCTCGACACGTCGACGTCGAGGCATTGGGCGACGAAGTGATCGCCCTCCCGGTAGACGACGGTTTGAACGTCGAGCATGGCCACTACCCAAGCATAGGCTCTGAGACAGGAGGGTTGCGAGCGTGACAACGGTGTTAATCCGCGACCACCGCCGTCTGCGGCTCGCGGTGCAGCGCGACGCCGGCGATCACGAGCGCGACGCCGGCGAGCTCGGTCGGCGTCGGGATCTGGGCCAGCACGACGATGCCGATCACGGTTGCGGTCGCGGGCAGCAGCGAGACCATCAGCGCGTAGGTCGCGCGGGGCAGGCGGCGCCATGGCGAGCTGGTCGGAGACGTAGGGGATCACCGAGGAGGAGAGGCCGACGCCGATGCCGGCGAGCAGCGCCACGGGGTCGAGCGAGACGCCGGCGCGGCCTGCCAGCCGCCGAGCGGCGTGACCGCGACGGCGGCGATCAGCATCGCGGCGGCGAGGCCGTCGATGCCGCTGAGCGCGTCGTGCTGGGCGACGCGGTGGGCGAGCACGATGTAGAGCGGCGAACAGGAGCGCGTTGGCGAACGCGAGCGCGACGCCGAGCGGCTCGCCGGCCAGCTGCACGTCGGTCAGCAGGTAGACGCCCGGCACGGCGAGCGCCGAGCGCCGCGGCGTTGCGAGGCGTGCGCGCGCCGAGGGCGGCGAGCACGATCACCGGCAGGAACTCGATCGCGGCGACGGTGCCGAGCGGCAGGCGGTCGATCGCGAGGTAGAAGCAGCAGTTCATCAGCGCGAGCACGGCGCCCCAGGCGAGCAGCAGCCGCCGGCCGTCGCGGTCGAGCGCGCGAACGCCCGCCAGGGCCGGCGCCAGAGCGCGAACACCAGCGCCGCCGAGGCGATCCGCAGCCAGGCCACGCCGAGCACCTCGACGCGCGCGAACAGCAGCACCGCGAAGGCGGGCCCGAGGTAGTGGAAGACCGCGCTGACCACGAAGTAGAGCTGTGGCGGGGTTGCGGCGCACGCCTCAGACGTTGGCCGGCCGTGCTCGTCCTGTACATGGCCAATCGCGAGGTACGCTGCGGCCCTATGCCTGCGAACGAACGGCGAAACGGCGCAAATGCCGGCGATCCGCTGGATGACGACCAATCGGCTGCTGCTGGCCGAGCTGCAGCACGGACGCGCGCCTGACCGTCGCCGAGCTCGCCCGCCGCGTCGGCCTCTCGGCGCCGGCCGTCGCCGAGCGCCTGCAGCGGCTCGAGCGCGACGGCGTGATCGGCGGCTACCGCGCCGAGCTCGATCCGCGCGCGCTCGGCTACGCCCTGACGGTGATCATCCGCATCCGTCCCGCCCCGCGCGAGCTGCGCAAGGTGGCCGACCTGGCGCGCGACACGCCCGAGGTGGTGGAGTGCCACCGCATCACCGGCGAGGACTGCTTCTTCATGCGCGCGCACGTGCGCGACGTCGAGCACCTCGAGGAGGTCATCGACCGCTTCGTCGCCTTCGGCCAGACGACGACCTCGATCGTGCAGTCGTCGCCGGTCCCGGGGCGCGGCGTCGCCCTCGAGCTCTAGGCGGTGCCCGCCCAGCGCCACCATCGGGGACTCGTTCCAGTCGTTCTTCGACGCGGTCGACGAGTTCTTCTCCAACCTCGCCCACGTGCGCTGGGGGCCGCTGCTGCTGGCGGCGCTGCTTCTTCACGACCTACCTCACGCTTGCGCGCCCGCGCGAGCTACAACATCCTGCGCGCCGCCTATCCCGACGAGCGCTTCGCCTTCAAGTACGTCTGGGGCGCGTACTTCGCCGGCTACGGCTTCAACTCGGTGATCCCGGCGCGCGGCGGCGACGTGGTGCGCCTGTTCCTGACCAAGACCTCGGTGCCGAACTCGAGCTATCCGGCGGTGGCGGCGACCTTCGTCGTCGAGCTCGGCTTCGACGTCGCGATGGGCTCGCTGATCCTGCTGTTCGCGTTCACCCAGGGCGTCTTCCCCAAGCCGCCGGACTTCGCGAAGCTGAACGCGTTCGACCTCTCCTACTTCGCCCAGCACCCGCGCTTCGCGCTGTTCTTGGTCACGCTTGCTGGCGGTCGGCGGCGCTGGTCGGCTTCGCGCTGCTGTCGGTGCGCGTGAAGGCGTTCTGGGCGCGCGTGCGGCAGGGCTTCACGATCCTGGGCGACCGGCGGCGCTACCTGCGCGAGGTGTTCGCGGTCCAGTTCGCCGGCTGGCTGTTCCGCTTCGCCGCGTTCTGGATGCTGCTCGAGGCGTTCAACGTCGGCGGCTCGGTCAAGAACGTGCTGCTCGTGCTGGGCGTCAACGCCGTCTCGGCGGCGGTGCCGTTCACGCCGCAGGGCGCCGGCGTGCAGCAGGCGCTGCTGGTCAAGGTCTTCGCCGGCACCGCGGCGGCGGGGACGGTCGCGGCCTACTCGGTCGGCCAGCAGATCTTCGTCGGAGCGCTGACCTTCGGGATCGGCTTCGCCGCGCTCGCGTTCCTGTTCCGGATCCGCAGCTTCAAGGAGGTCATCGCGCGCGGGCGCGAGGACCGTGCGAGCGAGGACTGCGGCCCGCCGCGGCACCGGCCGCGGCCGAGGGCTAGGTCCCGAAGCCCTCGCGCGCCTCGCGCACGAGGATCACGGCCTCGGGGAAGATCGTGCGCATCGCCTGCAGCAGGTCCTGGGTCTGCTGCTCGGCGTTGCCCTGGAGGTTCAGGCGCTGGATGCCGGACGACCGTCATGTCCACGGCGAGCTTGATCGCGTTGTCGGCCCAGGCGACCTTCTGCGCGCCCTGCATCTGCTCGGCGAACTCCGCCATCCGCCGCCGCAGCTCGTCGGGGTCGCCGAACAGTCCGCCGAAGGGGTCTTCCGAGCTCATGCCCCAACTCTAGCGCGGTCGGCGAGTACAGTCGCCCGCGTGCGCATCGGCGAGGTCATGACCGAGGGCGTCGTCACGGCCGCGGCCGAGGATACCGCTGCGGCGCGTGGGGGAGCTGATGCGCGATCGCAACGTCGGCTCGGTCGTGGTCTGCGAGCAGGGGCGGCCGGTCGGCGTGGTCACCGATCGCGACCTCGCGCTGGCGGTCGTGGCCGACGGGGTCGACGCGGGCGCTCCGGTCGGCGCTCACGCCTCGCGGCCGCTGGTGGTGGGCCAGCGCGAGATGGACATCGAGGAGGCGGTGGCGCTGATGATCCAGCACCGCATCCGCCGGCTACCGGTGATCGCGGGCGAGGAGCTGGTCGGCATCGTGACGATCGACGACCTCGCCGTCCGCGCGGGCGACCTGCACCAGGCGCAGCAGATCACCGCCGAGGTGGCGAAGGCCGCGCTGCCCGAGTTCTACTTCCACCAGCGAGGCGGCTGATGGCCCCGCTGACGCCTCAACAGCTGCGTACCCGCGAGCGCGTCGAGGGCGTGATCCGCCTGATGGCGCCCGGCCTCGACCTGCTGCTGGCCGCCGGCGACCGCCTCTCGCATCTCGTCGAGCCCGAGGACAGCGAGTACTACCCGCCGCGCCTGACCCACGATCAGCTGCCACCACGACACGTGGCGGCCCGAAGCGACCAGGGCTGATGGCGGCGGACGAGCACCAGGGGCAGCTGGAGTGGGAGCGCCGTGCGGCGCTGCCGGTCGCGGTCGCGGCGATCCTCGCGGGCCTGCTGATGGTGCAGGGGCCGTTCGTCCAGCGAGGCGCGTTGCTGGAGGATCGCAAGGGAGCCTCGTCGGAGGCCGACTCCCTGCTCTCGCTGCACGAGCATGCGGGCGGCTACCTCGCCTCCGCCATCGCCGAGGCGGTCGGTGTGCTCGTGCTCGGCGCGGTCCTCTTCTACATGTTCCGCGCGACCCGCTACCGGGCACCCGAGCTGCCGGAGATCTTCAAGTGGCTCGTGATCGCCGGGCCGGTGCTGCTGGCGCTGGGTCTGGTGATCGGCATGATCGAGATCAGGGACGTCGCCGACACGTTTGTGTCGGGTCAACCGATCCTGGGCGACGCCGGCAAGGAGCGAGCCGAGGATCTGGCCAAGGACACCAGCCCGCTCGCGCTGGCGCTGGGGCTCGCGGGGCGTCTGGCGGTCGCCTTCCTCTACATGATGCTCTCGGTCCGTGCCATGCGCGCCGGCCTGCTCAGCCGCTTCATGGGGATCCTGGGCGTGATCGTCGGCGTCTTGGTGGTGCTGCCCGTCCTCCCGCAGCAGCTGCTGCAGCTGTTCTGGCTGGGCGCCCTCGCCGCGCTTGTGCTCGGCTACTGGCCGAACGGACGCGGGCCAGCGTGGGAGACCGGCGAGGCGGCGCCGTGGCCGCCGCCGGCGCATCGCGTACGGCCCCGGGACGACGAGGACACCGAACCGGAGCCGATTCCCGAGCGGCCCGCCTCGCGCAAGCGCAAGCGCCAGCAGGGCTAGGGACGCGCTACCAGGGCACGCTGCCGAGCGGTCTGCGCGAGGGCTTGCCGACGCCCGCGTAGGCGACTGCGCCCTCGTTGGTCTCGTGCTCGGCCGCGGCGAGGTGACGCGCCGCCGTCTCGCTGGCGGGGTAGAGGAAGCTCGTGTCCGGCCTGCGCGTGCCGACCATCAGCACCGTGCTGGGTGCATCGCCGGCCCCGATCAGGACGTGGGCGGTGCCGGCCGGGCAATAGAGGAAGTCCCCGGTGCACAGCCGCCGCTCCTGTTCCTCGACGATCGCCAGGCACTCTCCGCTGAGCACGAGGAACACCTCCTGGGCGTCCTCGCGGTGGTAGATGCTGCTCGGCTGTCCCGGCTCGAGCACGTGCACGTTGATCCCGAACTCCGGGAAGCGCTCGGCGCCCTCGAACGTGCAGGCGTGGCCGAAGCGGTCGAAGTGCACGCCCTGGGCGTCGGCGACGTTGACGATGAACCAGCCGCTCCCCTCGGGGGCCAGCCCGCCGTCCCCCGGCGTGAGCGGGGCCTCTTCGATCTGTGTGAACGACATGTCTGAACCTCCCGGTGGACCGACCCTCGATGCGAACACATGTTCGCATATCCACAAGGTATGCGTACGCCGTCATGTCGAAGTGCCCGTGTCCGCGAAGTCCAAACAGGATGATTCGCCCCTCGCCGCCAGCTTGGGGGTGCTAGACGGCGCCGGCTGCGCCCGCGACCGCGCGGTATGCGGCCGCCGGATCGCCGTCGCCGAACACCGACGAGCCGGCCACCAGCAGCGTCGCGCCCGCCTGCACCACCGGGCCGGCGGTCCGCGGATCGATCCCGCCGTCGACCTGGATCGGCATGTCCGGGCCGAGCAGCTCGCGCAGGCGCGCGACCTTGGCGTAGGAGCTCTCGATGAACGGCTGTCCGCCCCAGCCGGGGTTCACGGTCATGCAGAGCAGGTGGTCGAAGATGTCGGCGACCGCGGTCACCGCCTCCGGGGGCGTGCCCGGGTTGATCGCCAGCCCGGCGTGCAGGCCCGCGTCGCGCACGGCCTCGAGCGCGTAGTGCACGTGGGGGGTCGCCTCCCAGTGGACGGCGATCGAGTCCGCGCCGGCGGCCACGAACTGCTCGATCCGCTGCTCGGGGCGCTCGACCATCAGGTGCACGTCGAGGATGCCGCCGGTCGCGTGCACCTGCTCGCGCAGCGCACCCACGATCAGGTCCCCGATCGAGATCGGCGGCACGAAGTGGCCGTCCATCACGTCGACGTGGATCACGCGCGCGCCGGCGTCCATCACGGCGGCGACCTGCTCTCCGAGGCGGGCGAAGTCGGCGGCGAGGATCGAGGGGGCCACCCGCACCCCCTGCATCAGCTCGTGACCCATCGGCGCCGACGCTATCGGACGGCGCCCCTGGAACGGATCGCGGGCCCGTGCCGGGCCCCGATCCTGGTCTCCTCCGGCGGGCAGGCGCCGGGAGAAAGGCGTCCCTGCCTAGTCCTGGTCGTCGTCCTGCGGCGCCGTCTCCTCGCGGTTCTCCGGCGCGTCCTCGACCTGGTCGAGCGAGGTGATGTCGTGCTGCTGGACCCGCTCGCAGGAGGGCGTCGACCTGATCGAACTGGTCGGAGATCACCAGGTCGCGGCCGTCGCCGCAGGTGACGACGTCGCGCTCCCCGTCGCGCACGCGGAACACGTCGCGGCCCGCCCCGCCGTCGAGCTCGTCGCCGTCCTGATCGCCGATGGAGGTCACGTCGAGCCGGGACAGCGCCCAGAGCACGTCGTTGCCCTCGCCGCCGAAGGAGTGGTCGCGGCCCTGGTTGGCGAAGATCACGTCGTTCCCGGCGTTGCCGGTGAGCGTGTCGTCGTCCTTGCCGCCGGAGATGTGATCGCGGCCGGCGCCGCCGGTGATCGTGTCGTTGCCGATGCCGCCGTGGAGGCGGTCGGCGCGACCGCCGCCGAAGTTCCAGCCCCCGTCATGACCATGGCCGTGGCGGAAGCGGTCGGAGCGCGCGCCGGGACCGCCGCCGCCGTCGATCTGGTCGTTGCCGGGACCGCCGAAGATGCCGTCGCGGCCGCCGTTGCCCTTGAGCGTGTCGTCGCCCTCGTTGCCGGTGATGAAGTCGCGGCCCGGACCGCCGGCGGCGGTGTCGTTGCCGGCGTTGCCGTGCAGCTCGTCGCCCTGACGGCCGAAGAAGCCGCCGCCTCCGGTGAGGTTGTCGTCGCCCTCGCCGCCGCGGATGCGATCGCGACCGGCGTTGCCGTTAAGGGCGTCGTCGCCGGCGGCGCCGAAGATCCAGTCGTTGCCGAAGCCGCCGCGGACGGTGTCGTTGCCGTCGCCCGCGAGCACGAGGTCGCGGCCGGCGCGGGCGTTGACCGTGTCGTCGCCGCCCTTGGCGAGGATGCGGTCGCCGCGGAAGGTTCCGGTGAGTTGATTGGGGCCGTCGTCGCCGACGATCGTGGCGGCCATCGCAAAGGCCGCGGTTACCAGGGACATTCCCAGCGCGGCGATCAGGCCGAGCAGGAATCGGTTGCTACGCTGCTTCACGGGGCACTCTCCTTGGTCGGTGGGTGCCCCTGTAACCGTTGTGGCTAGCGCAAGTTGCGCAAACTACGCTCGCGCACTCTGCTTTGCATGGGTGCGGATCTCGGACAGGATCCGCTCCAGCCGCGGCTCGTTGTCGCGATCGACGAACGTCATCGCCGCAGCGACCGACGGGTGCACGGCCGCGATCTCGCTGTGCATGCGCGTGCGCGACGGCGCGGTAGCCGGGGTGTCCCTCGCGGCCCGAGCGCAGCTCGATCAGGTGCATCGCCTCGCGCGCGTTGAGGTCGAGCACGTAGCGGATGCGGTAGCCGAGGCAGAGCGCGTAGGGGGCGAGCTCGGGACGGCCGAGCTCGACGAGACGGGCGTGCTCGGCGCGCGAGCGCTCGAGGCCCTCGCGGTAAGCGTCGGCAACGCCCAGCCTGCTCCAGCTCCTCCGGGACGCCCGCGCCGAGGTCGGGCGTCAGCCCCTGCCACTGCACCGTCAGCATCCGGTGGCGCTGCAGGTCGCGGAAGGCGCCGTAGTCGGAGACGATCTCGAAGCGGTAGCGGAGCGCCTCGAAGCCGCGGCCCGGGCGGTGGCGGCGGTTGGCGCGCTCGCCGACCAGCTCGGCGAGCATCTGCGCGCGCTCGTCCGGCGGCAGCGCATGGATGGCGCGCGCCGTCTCCTCCTCCGAGCAGGCGGCGGCCTCGAACAGCAGCGCGGCCAGCAGCTCGCTCCTCGCTGCCCTCGACCGACAGCAGCCGCACCGCCGGTCCGGCGTGCTCGTCGCGGCTGGCGCGGTCGAGGCCCAGGCGCCCGGCCCAGCGGTCGGCGGCGGCCTCGCGTTGCTCCAGGTAGCCGATCCACTCGCCGCCGCGCTCGGGCCGCTCGACGCGCGCCACGAAGCTCGGCACCACCGCCTTCAGCTCGCCGAGGATCATCAGCCCGACCTCGCGCGCCTCGGGCAGCGGCGAGGCCAGCAGGTGCAGCAGCAGCTGCTCGTAGGCCTGGCCGGTGGCGAAGATGCCCATGTGCGACAGCGACGCGGCGGGCAGCAGGCCGCGCAGCAGGTCGAGCGCCTTGGCCCGGATCGAGCGGGCGTGCGCGCTCTCGGGCTCGCCGTCGGCGCGCGGGAAGCGCTCCGCCGCCCAGGCCTCGACGCGCGGCAGCGCCTCGGCGTAGGCGTCGAACAGGAAGTCCATCGCGCCCTCGTACTCGGCCCGAGCGAGGGGTCGCGCCAGTAGCGGTAGCCGCGCCCGGGCGCCATCTCGGCGTGGTAGGGGATGTAGCGCGTGGACTGCTCGAGGTAGGCCGCCAGGCGGCCGCGCTGGAGCAGCTTGGTGAGCACGTTCGAGACCCACTCGACGGCGACGTGCGCGCCGCCGAGCTGGGCGACCGAGTCGTCGCCGTAGCCGAGGAAGATGCGCTCGTAGAGGCCGCGGGCGCGCTCGCCCTCCTCGCCGTCGAAGGCGCGCCGCTCGCCGCCCTCGAGGTCGCCGGCGAACTCGTCCAGGTACAGCCGGCGCAGCGTGCCCTGGTAGCGCGAGTAGCGCGCGAACAGCGCGCCCTTGACGGTCTCCGGCAGGTTCACGAGCGCGAACACCGGGCGGTCGAGGTTCGTGAAGTGAGGGGCGAGCAGGGCCTGCTCGTCGTCGCTGAACGTCTCGACCGGGTAGTCCATGAGGGCGGTGAGGGTACACCCGGCCTTCGGACGGAACGGGCGGCTCCCGCGGGCCGCCCGCCTCCGTCGTCGCGCCCTTCCCTCTCCCACGGCGCGCCTGTGCCGTACGAACAAGGGAGGACGGGAGAAGTTGCGCTCAGGCCAGCGTGCGCTCGAGCACGCAGTCGAGGCGCGCGTCGTGCTCGTCGACCGGCACCGCCTTGTCGAGGCGCATGGCGATGCTGCGCCCGTCGATCGTCAGCGTGGCGACCTGGTTGTCGAACCAGGCCCGTCGTCGACCTGGCGCCAGCG
Organism: uncultured Thermoleophilaceae bacterium; assembly: GCA_963734165.1. Lineage (GTDB taxonomy): Bacteria > Actinomycetota > Thermoleophilia > Solirubrobacterales > Thermoleophilaceae > JACVRW01. The sequence goes on from CAVTFZ010000002.1 coordinate 647,024, forward strand.
CACGCTCGGGTCGCGCACGCCCGCGGCGCGCGCCAGCCCGCGCATCAGGACCTGCGCGGCGGGGGACATCAGCGCTCGGATCACGTTGCGCTCGCGCCCGTCGAGCGGGTTGCGGTAGGGCGAGCAGACCGCCTGGTAGACCGCGCTGCGAACGTCCGAGCCGCGCGGGAAGCCGACCTCGAACAGGTAGGCGTGGTGGACGTCGCCGGAGAGGGTCACGATCGAGGCCGGTGCCTCGCCGCGCTCGCCGGCGCCGACCGAGCGCTGCAGCTCGGCCAGCCGCTCGAAGGAGGCGTTGAAGGCGGCCCAGTGCTCGAGGTCGTTGGCCTGCCGCAGCCACTCGCCGGCGCGCGCTCCCAGCGGGCCCCAGGCGCCGCCGGCGACGGCCTCGTTCCAGGCCTCGAGGTAGTGCAGGCCGCCGCCGAGCAGCCAGGGCACCGAGGTGCCGATCAGCAGATGGTCGTGGCCACCGGTGGCGTGCTCGGCGATCCAGTCCCACTCGGCGTCGTCGACCATCGCGCGCGCTGCTCGTCGAGCACCCGCCCGGCGCGCGAGTCGATCACCACCAGGCGCGTGCGCCCGATGTCGCGGCAGTAGCTCCAGCGCGCGCCGTCGGTCTCGCGGTCGGCGCGGTAGGCGAACTCGCGCAGCAGCGGCCCGCCGTCGTCGGCGGCCTTGACGCGCGCGAGCAGCTCGTCGTCGGCGTGCTCGCCCGGCGGGATGTTGCCGAGGTGCTGGTAGAGCCAGTACGACATCAGCCCGCGCGACGATGTGCTCGTTCCACCACCGCTTGGTCCGCATCTCCTCGACCCAGCGCTGCGAGATGTTCCAGTCGTCGTGGATGTCGTGGTCGTCGAAGATCATCGCCGTGGAGACCGTCGACAGCAGCCAGCGGATCGCCGGCTCGGACCAGCACTCGCGGTAGAGCTGCGTGTACTCCTCGAAGTCCACGACGCGGTCGCCGGGCTCCTCGTCCGGCGACGCGCCGCGTCTCGACCACGGACTTCGCGCTGCGGCGAGACCTCGTCGGCGTAGACCTGGTCGCCGAGCAGCAGCAGCAGCTCGGGCAGCTGCTCGCGCGGCTCGTCGCGCAGCCGCAGCGCGAGCGTGCGCAGCGCGTCGATCTCGCGGCCCGCGCTCGTCCTCGTCCTTGCTCAGCGAGTAGGGCGGCTCGTGCGGGGCGGCGACGCGGCAGGAGCCGAACACGACCTGCACCGGCTCCTCCTTGGGCAGCGTGCGGAAGCGGCTGGGCGGGAAGTCGGAGTCGGGCTGCGGCCAGACCCGCTCGCCGTCGAGCAGCAGCTCGTACTCGTGCCAGGTCGAGGGCTCGAGGTCGTCGCGCGACGACCAGCGCGTAGTGGTGGCCCTCGACGTGGAAGGTGCGCTCGCGCGCGCCGAGCACCTCGACCTCGCAGGGCCGCGTCGGTCTCCACCCAGATGACGGCTTCGCGCTCGCCCACGTAGCGCAGCAGGGGGCCGAGGATGAGCGACGGCACTCACGGTAGCTCACCCTACCGTCGGGGTAGCTATGAGCCGTGGAGCGTGACCTGCTGGAGATCGGACGGTCGATCCACGCGGCCTTCCCCTCGCGCTCGCGCAACCCGCTGCGGGCGCTCGACGAACGGGCGATGGAGCTGGCCGCGACCGACGACGAGCTGCGCGCCGCGCTGTTCCGGCTGGTCGACGTGACGCCCGCCTGCCGCTCGCTCGACGACCTGGCCGCGCACCTGGCGCAGTACCTCGGCGAGGCGGGCGAGCAGCCGCCGCCGCTCGCGGCGGCGATGCGGATGTCGCACACGCGCGCGGGCCGGGCGCGCGCTCGGCGCCGCCGCGGCGGCCGGCGTGCGCCACATGGCGCACCGCTTCATCGTCGGCGAGTCGCCGCGCGAAGGCCGCGCGGGCGCTGCGCTGCGCTGTGGGACGAGGGCATGGCGGCCTCGCTCGACCTGCTCGGCGAGGCGACGGTGACCCAGGCCGAGGCCGACCGCTACGCCGAGCGCTGCGCCGAGGCGCTCGACGCGCAAGGCCGAGTCGGCGCGCGGCTGGCCCGAGCGGCCGCTGCTGGAGCGCGACTCGCTGGGGCCGCTGCCGCGGGTCAACCTGTCGGTGAAGGTGTCGGCGCTGACGCCGCTGCTGCGACCCGAGGCGCCCGAGCGCGGGCGCGACGACGCGGCGGCGCGCCTGCGGCCGCTGCTGCGCCGGGCGCGCGAGCACGGCGCGCACCTGCACATCGACATGGAGTCGCTCGACACGCTCGAGGCGACGCTGGAGCTGGTGTTCGAGCTGCTCGACGAGGACGAGTTCCGCGACGGGCCGTCGGCGGGCGTGGTGCTGCAGGCCTACCTGCGCGAGTCGCCCGCAGCAGCTCGACCGGCTGCTCGAGTGGGCGCGGTCCCGCGGCGCCGCCCGCCGCTGACGGTGCGGCTGGTCAAGGGCGCCTACTGGGACCACGAGGTGGTCGAGGCGCGCCAGCACGGCTGGAGCGTGCCGGTGTTCGAGGACAAGGCCGACTGCGACCGCAACTTCGAGCAGCTGACCCGCCGGCTGATCGACGCGCGCGGCCGCTGCGTGCGGCCGGCGATCGCCTCGCACAACCTGCGCTCGGTCGCCCACGCGATCGCCTACAACCGCGTCAGCCGGCGGCGAGGACCGCGACCTCGAGCTGCAGGTCCTGCGCGGCCTCGGCGACGAGCTCGGCGCGGCGCTCGGCGAGCCAGGGCTTCCGCGTGCGCGTGTACTGCCCGGTCGGCGACCTGGTCGCCGGGATGGCCTACCTCGTGCGGCGGCTGCTGGAGAACACCGCCAACGACTCGTTCCTCGGCGACCAGCAGCGCGGGGTGCCGATCGAGCGAGCTGCTGGCGGCGCCGTGAACGCTTCCTGCCCACGGCGCCGGTACGGCGCGCGCTCGGGGGAGTCGGCCGCGGCATGAGTCTCGCGACCTTCGCGAACGAGCCGATCCTCGAGCTGCGGCGGGCAGCGGCGCGGGACTCGCTGCTGGCCGCGCTCGACGAGCTCGACGGCGGCTGCCGCTGGAGGTGCCGGTCCTGATCGGCGGCGACGCGGGCGACGTCGGCCGGCATCGACTCCACCGATCCCGGGGCGCCGTCGCGGCTGGTGGCCACGGCGCGGGCGGCGGCACGAGCCGACGCCGCGGCGGCTGCGGTGGCCGCCGCGCAGCGCGGCTTCGCGCGACTGGGGCGCGCGCCCGGCCGCCGAGCGCGCCGAGGTGCTGCGCGCCGCGGCCGCGTGGCTGCGCGAGCGGCGGCTCGAGCTGGCGGCGCTGCAGGTGCGCGAGTGCGCCAAGCCGTGGCCCGAGGCCGACGCCGACGTGTGCGAGGCGATCGACTTCCTCGAGTACTACGCGCGCGGCGCGGTCGAGCTGGACCGCGGGCGCGAGCTGGTGCAGGTGCCGGGCGAGCGCAACACGCATGCGCTACGCGCCGCGCGGCGTGGTGGCCGTGATCGCGCCGTGGAACTTCCCGCTCGCGATCCCGACCGGCATGACCGCGGCGGCGCTGGCGGCCGGCAACGCCGTCGTGCTCAAGCCGGCCGAGCAGTCGCCCGGCCAGCGCGCTGGTGCTCGTGCGGGCGCTGCACGCCGCGGGCGTGCCGCCGGACGCGCTGGCGCTGCTGCCCGGCTACGGCGAGGCCGGCGCGGCGCTGGTGCGCGACCCGCGCGTGCACACGATCGCCTTCACCGGCTCGGGCGCCGTCGGGCTGGAGATCGTGCGCGCCGCCGCCGAGACGCCGGACGGGCAGGGGCACGTCAAGCGCGTGGTGGCCGAGATGGGCGGCAAGAACTGCGTGATCGTGGACTCCGACGCCGACCTCGACGAGGCCGTGCCGGAGCTCGTCGGCTCGGCGTTCGGCTACGCCGGGCAGAAGTGCTCGGCGGCGGCGCGCGTGCTCGTGCACGAGGCGGTCGCCGACGAGCTGCTCGAGCGGCTGGCCGGCGCGGCGGCGGTGCTCGCGGTCGGGCAGGCGGAGCGAGTTCGCCACCGACGTGCCGCCGGTGATCGAGCGGGAGGCGCAGGAGCGGGTGCTGCGCTACGCGACGCCTGGCGGCCGAGCGAGGGCACGATCGCCGCGCAGCGCGGAGCGGGTCCCCGACGAGGGCTGGTTCTGCGCGCCGGCCGTGGCCGCCGACCTGCCCGAGGACTCGCCCGTCGCTGCGCGAGGAGGTCTTCGGGCCGCTGCTGGCGGTCAAGCGCGTGCGAGGACATGGAGGCCGCCTGCGACCTCGTCGACGCGCTGCCGTTCGCGCTCACCGGCGGGCTGTTCTCGCGCAGCCCGGCGACGGTCGAGGCGGTGGCGCGCCGCACGCCGGTCGGCAACCTCTACGTCAACCGCGGCATCACCGGCGCGATGGTCGGCCGCCAGCCCTTCGGCGGCAACCGCCGCTCGGGCATCGGCTCGAAGGCCGGCGGCCCGGACTACCTGCTGCAGTTCGTCGAGCCGCGCGTGGTGACCGAGAACACCATGCGCCACGGCATTCCGGTGGAGTAGCGCAGGTCGGTCGCGCACCGAGTGATCCGATTTCCCACCTGCTGCGAAGGAACCCCGACGACGACCTTTGGGCAAGGGAATGCCGTGGCTGGCAAGCCGCGCATTGTGCCATGCGATCCGGCCCCGGCAGGCGCGCCCCCAAGCGCCGGGGCCGGTCGCGAACTTCAGGGGGCGCTGCCGGTCTCCACCTGCTCGGGGACCTCGATCTCGCGCTTGAGGATCTTGCCGGTCGGGCCCTTGGGCAGCTCGTCGACGAACCAGATCCGCCGCGGGTACTTGTAGCTGGCGACCTGCTCCTTGACGTAGGCGCGCAGCTCGTCCTCGGCTGACCTGCTCGCCCTGCTTGAGCGCCACCGCCGCGCCGACCTCCTCGCCGAAGTGCTCGTCGGGCACGCCGACCACCGCCGCCTCGCGCACCGCGGGATGCTCGTAGAGCACCTCCTCGATCTCGCGCGGGTAGACGTTGTAGCCGCCGCGGATGATCAGCTCCTTCTTGCGGTCGACGATGAAGAAGTAGCCGTCGTCGTCGACCTTCGCCATGTCGCCGGTGTGGAACCAGCCGTCGTCGCTGATGGCCTCCGCGGTGGCGTCGGGGCGCTCCCAGTAGCCCTTCATCACGTTGTGGCCGCGGATCACGATCTCGCCGACCTCGCCGGCCGGCACGTCGTTGCCGTCGTCGTCGACCAGCTTCATCTCCACGCCCTCGATCGGCGTGCCGATCGAGCCCGGCTTGCGCTCGCGGTCGGGGTGGTTGAAGGAGGCGACCGGGGAGGTCTCCGAGAGGCCGTAGCCCTCGAGGATGATGCAGTCGAAGGCCTGCTCGAACGCGCGCATCAGCTCGACCGGCAGCGACGAGCCGCCCGACACGCACAGCCGCAGCGTCGAGAGGTCGGCGCCTCGCGCGGCTCTCGCAGTGCAGCATCGCGTTGTACATCGTCGGCACGCCCATGAACACGGTCACGCGGTCGCGGCCGATGATCTCGAGCGCCTTGTCGGGGTCGAAGCGCGGGATCAGCGTGACCTTGGCGCCGTTGGCGATCGCGGCGTTCATCGTGCAGGTCTGGCCGAAGGAGTGGAACAGCGGCAGCGCGCCGAGCAGCGTGTCCTCGGCGAGAGGCCGCCGAACACCTCGGCGGCGACCTCGCAGTTGCGGCTCAGGTTCGCGTGCGTGAGCTCGGCGCCCTTGGGCGTGCCGGTCGTGCCGGAGGTGTAGAGGATCACCGCCGTGTCGGTCCCGGCGCGGTCGGCGACCTCGCGGGCCGGCTCGGCCGCGGCCAGCAGCTGCTCGAACTCGCCCGGCGTGACGAGCACGCACTCGGCGCCGGCCTCGTCGGCGCCGGCCTGCGCCGCCTCGGCGAAGCCATGCCAGGCGAACAGCAGCTTGGCGCCCGAGTCCTCGAGGTAGAAGCGCACCTCGCGGCCCTTCAGCAGCACGTTCATCGGCACGACCACCCCGCCGGCGCGCAGGATGCCGTAGTAGACGACGGGGAAGTAGGGCACGTTGGGCAGCATCAGCCCGACGCGGTCGCCCGGCTCGAGGCCCTTCGCGCGCAGCAGCCCCGCGATGCGCGCGCTGCCCTCGTCGAGCAGCGCGTAGGACAGCTCGACGTCGTCCAGCTTGAAGGCGATCTCGTCGCCGTGCTCCGCTGCGGTCCGCGTCAGGTTCGCGGCCAGGCTCTCGCTCATGTCGTGCTCCTCGGGTCGCCGGGGAGCGCAGCGTAGCGCCGCGTCAGCCCAGCTGCGACAGCGCGGTGCCGAGCTCGCGCGCGGCGTCGAACAGCGGCACCGGCCAGAGGCCGATGACGATCGTGGCGGCGGCGAAGGCGATCGCGACGAAGGCGATCTCGGGCTGGGCGCGCAGGTCGGCCTCCTGCGACCAGCCGGCCGCGCGCTTGACCGTGCGCCCGGGCAGGCCCGGCAGCTCGAGCTCGAAGCGGCCCATCCACATCACCGCGATCACGCGCAGGTAGTAGGCGAGCGAGATCATCGAGCCGACCACGATCGCGATGCCGAGCCAGGCGTAGTCGCCGGCCACCGCCGCGTCGATCAAGTAGAACTTGCCGATGAAGCCGGCGGTGGCGGGGAAGCCGGCCAGCGAGAGCATCGCGATCGTCATCGGCCAGGCCAGCCACGGCTGCGCCTGGCCGAGGTTCTGCGAGCGACGAGAGGTCGTCGCCGCGGCCCGCGACCCGCTCGCGCGCGATCACCACCGCGAACGCGGCGACGTTCATGACCAGGTAGGCGGCGAGGTAGAAGGCGGTGGCCTGCAGCCCGAGCCTGGTGCCGACCACCACGCCGGCCAGCAGGTAGCCGGCCTGGGCGATGCTCGACCACGCCAGCAGGCGCTTGAGCGAGCGCTGGGCGATCGCGCCGACGTTGCCGATCACGATCGTGACCGTCGCGAGCACCGCCAGCGCCGGGCCCCAGTCGGGCTGGGCGCTGAGCAGCGCCTCGTCGAACAGCCGCAGCAGGATCGCGAACGCGGCCGCCTTGGTCGCCACCGCCATGAAGGCGGTGATCGGGGTGGGCGCGCCCTGGTAGACGTCCGGCGTCCACTGGTGGAAGGGCGCCACCGACGCCTTGAAGGCGAGCCCGGTCGCCGCCAGCGCGATGCCGGTCAGCAGCAGCGGGTCGCCGAGGCCGACCGTGTCGCCGATCGCCGCGTCGATGGCCGAGAAGCTCGAGCGCGCCGGTGGCGCCGTAGAGCAGCGCCAGGCCGTAGAGCAGGGTGGCCGAGCCGACCGAGCCGATCACGAGGTACTTGAGGCCGGCCTCCAGCGAGGTGGCGCGGCGCAGCTCGGTGGCGCAGAGCACGTAGAGCGGGATCGACAGCAGCTCGATGCCGACGAACAGCGTCAGCAGGCTCTCGGCCTCGGCCAGCAGGATCATGCCGGTGATCGAGCCGAGCAGCAGCGCGTAGTACTCGCCCTGGCCGGCCTCGCGCGGCGCGCTGTCGCGCAGCGACAGCAGCACGGCGACGATGCCGGCGACGTAGAACAGCACCGAGAGGCCGAGCGCGAGCGTGTCGACGCCGAGCGCGCCCTCGACGATCGGCGCGCGGTCGCCCGGCTCCCAGATCCAGATCGTGAGGCCGATCGCGGTGCCGCAGCGAGGCGACGCGTCAGCAGCGGCACCAGCCGTGGCGCGCGAACGCGGCCGCGCAGCAGGCCGACCATCAGCACGAGCGACCGAGCCGCCGACGGTCGCGAACAGCGGCGGAGAGGCCCTGGTAGTCGATCTCGGGCGCCTGGACGGCGGCGAGCAGCGGAGCGTCATGGAACCTGCGCCACGCTCCTCGGGCTCGCTCGGCGACGCGCGTCGATCTTCGCCACCGTCGCCGCGCTCGGTGCGCGAGGTCACGAAGTGCGGGTAGACGCCGAGCGCCACGATCACCAGCGACCACCGGCGCGATCGCGGCGAGGTCGCCAGCGCGTCAGGTCACGCGACTCGACCTTCGGCCCGACGCGGTTGTGCATCGCGCGCTGGAACAGCCGGATCATGTAGACGGCCGCCAGCACGACGCCGACGCTCGCGACCACGCCGCAGACGAAGCTTGTCCTCGAAGGTGCCGAACAGGATCAGCATCTCGCCGACGAAGTTGGCCGAGCCGGGCATCGCCAGCGTCGCCAGCGCGCTGATCAGGAACAGCGCCGCCAGCACGGGCGCGCGGAAGGCCATGCCGCCGAGCTCGCTGAGCGACTCGCTGCCGTCCGCGCGCGCGGCGACCGCGCCCGATGATCAGGAACAGCGGCACCAGCACGAGGCCGTGGTTGACCATCTGGAACAGCGCGCCCTGGGCGCCCTTGTCGTCGAAGGCGAAGATGCCCAGCACGATGAAGCCGAGCTGGGCGATCGAGGAGTAGGCCAGCACCAGCCGCACGTCGTCCTGCGAGAAGGCGAGGATCGAGCCGTAGAGGATCGAGAACACCGCCAGCGCGAGCATCAGGTCCTGGAAGGCTGCGCGGCGTCGGGCATGATCGGCAGCACGATCCGCAGGAAGCCGTAGACGCCGACCTTCGAGAGCACGCCGGAGAGCAGCGCCAGCACCGGCGATCGGGGTCGCGCGGTAGGTGTCCGGCACCCAGCCGTGCAGCGGGAACAGCGGCGCCTTGACCAGGAAGGCGAGCGCGAACAGCAGGAAGATCCACTCCTGCGTGCCGCTCGCCGACCGTGCGCTGCTGCAGCTCCGCGAGCGAGAACGAGATCTCGCCGCCCTCGGGCGTCGCGAGCACGCCGAGCGCGATCGCCGCCGCGAGCATCAGCAGCGAGCCGGCGAGCGTGTAGATCACGAACTTCGTGGTGGCGCGCACGCGGTCGCCCGAGCCCCAGCCGCCGATCAGGAAGTAGAACGGCACCAGCATCAGGTCGAAGAAGACGAGGAACAGCGCCAGGTCCTGGGCCATGAAGGCGCCGAGCACCGCGGTCTCGGCGAGCGCCAGGTAGAAGAAGAACAGCTTCGGCCGCTCGGTCCGCTGCAGGCAGGCCCACGAGCGTGCAGGGCACCCAGGCGATCGCGGTCAGCGCGATCAGGAACAGGTTGAGCCCGTCGACGCCGAGCGAGTAGCGGATGCCGAGCTCGGCGATCCACTCGTCGTCGGTGACGTACTGCAGGCCGGCGCCACGGTCGAAGTCGACCAGCATCACGATCACGTAGGCGAGCACCGCCACGCGTGCCGGCCAGCACCAGCCAGCGCGCCAGCCGCGCGGGCAGGAAGCGCGGCCAGCAGGCCGGTCGGCCAGCGGCAGGAAGAGCACGATCGAGAGGTGGATCGTCACAGAGCTCTGGATCAGGAAGTAGAGGGTCAGGGCGGCCACGCCGAGCAGCAGCAGCAGCGCGTAGGCGCGCAGCAGGCCGGTCTGGATGCGCGCGCGCGAAGGAGGTGCCGGCGCGCACGATGCCGGTCGCGCCGCCGACGATCAGCGCCCTGCACGAAGTCGGTCTCGACCACCGTGCGCCCGAGCCGGCCGGCGGTGGCCATCGGCCGCACGAAGATGGCGTCGTAGAGCTCGTCGAAGTAGTACTTGTGCACCAGCACGCGGTGCACGCCGGCGAAGCGCTCGCGGATGCGCTCGGCGGCGCCGGGGCGCTGGAGGTAGAGGCGGTAGGCGATCGCGATGCCGGCGATCGCGACGATCGCGCCGCAGGCCAGCCCGACCCATTCGGAGCCGCTGCTCGGATGCGTCTCCGCGTAGCGCGAGTCGGCGAAGGTCGGCTCGAGGAAGTGCTCGAGCGTGTCGGTCACGCCCGGGATGCCGACCACGCCGCCGATCACCGCCAGCACCGCCAGCGCGCCCATCGCGATCTTCATCGGCCACTCGCGCTCGGCGATCTGGTGCTCGGGGCCGGGGAAGCCGACGTCGGTGTCCTCGGACTCGCCGGTCGCGGGGTTGACGTGCTCGCCGTGGGCGAGGTGGCCCTGCTCGAGCTCGCGCGCCTCGGGCACCGGCTCGCCCCAGAAGGTGCGGAAGACCATGCGGAAGGCGTAGAAGGCGGTCAGGCCGGCGGCCACGTAGCCGACCAGCCCGAGCACGACGAAGCCGCCGCCGCGGTTGAGCGTGTAGGCGAGGATCTCGTCCTTGGAGAACCAGCCCGACAGCGGCGGGAAGCCCGACAGCGCCAGCGCGCCGATCGCGAAGGTGACGTAGGTGAACGGCATGCGCCTTGCGGAAGCCGCCCATGCGGTCCATGTCCTGCTCGCCGGCCATCGCGCCGATCACCGAGCCGGCGCCCATGAACAGCAGCGCCTTGAAGAAGGCGTGGGTCATCAGGTGGAACAGCCCGGCGCCGTAGGCGGCCACCGACACGCCCAGCACCATGTAGCCGATCTGGGACATCGTCGAGTAGGCGATCACGCGCTTGATGTCGGTCTGCGCGATCGCGATCGTGGCGGCGAACACGAGCGTGGCGGTGCCGATCACCGCGGAGATGTCCATCGCCGTCGGCGCCAGCTCGAACAGCGGGTGCATGCGCGCGATCAGGTAGACGCCGGCGGTCACCATCGTGGCGGCGTGGATCAGCGAGGAGACCGGCGTCGGGCCCTCCATCGCGTCCGGCAGCCAGGTGTGCAGCGGCAGCTGGGCGGACTTCGCGAACGCGCCGACCAGCAGCAGCAGGCAGAGCGCGACGAGCGTGCCGTCGTTGCGGGTGAAGACCTCGTCGGCGGTCTCGAAGCGCCGGCAGGTAGTCGAGCGCGCCGATCTTGTCGAGCAGCAGGAAGGCGGCGATCACGAGGCCGACGTCGCCGATCACGTTGATCACGAACGCCTTGATGCCGGCCGCGGTGGCGGTCGTGCGCCGGTACCAGAACGAGATCAGCAGGTAGGAGGCCGCGCCGACGAACGCCCAGCCGACGATCAGCAGGACGAAGTTGCCGGCCAGGACCAGCAGCAGCATCGAGAAGACGAAGAAGTTCAGGTAGGCGAAGTAGCGCACGAAGCCGCGGTCGCCGGTCATGTAGGAGACCGAGTAGAGGTGGATCAGGAACGAGACGCCGCTCACCACCAGGCACATGAACACCGACAGCGGGTCGACCAGGATCGAGAGGTCGGCGTTGAAGTCCGCCGTGGCGGCGTAGGTGTAGAGCGCTGTCGACGAGCTGGCGCTGCTCGGTCGGGCTGGTCCTGGAGCTGGAGTCAGCATCAGCGATCGAGCTGACGAAGCGAGCCGAGGATCGCGGCGCTGGCCAGCCAGCCGGCGCTGCGGCCCGGCAGCACGCGCCAGCCGAGCGCCGATCACGAGCGTGCCCGCGAGCGGGAACGCGAGCACCAGCCAGCCGTAGTCGGTGGCGCTCATCCGCGCAGCTCCGAGAGCTCGTCGACGTCGATGCTGCAGCCGGCGGCGGTACATCGCCACGATCAGGCCGAGGCCGATCACGACCTCGCAGGCCGCGATCACCATCACGATCAGCGCGAACACCTGGCCGGCCTCGCCGCCGTGCATGCGCGCGAAGGCGACCAGCGCGAGGTTGCCGCCGTTGAGCATCAGCTCGAGGCAGAGCAGCACCACCAGCGGGTCGCGGCGCACGATCACGCCGGCGGCGCCGATGCAGAAGATGAAGGCGGAGAGGACGAGGAACCAGGCGACGTCCATCAGCGCCACCGGCTCCTGCTCCAGCCCGCGCCGCTTGCGCGCCAGCACGACGGCGCCGACGGCCGCCATCAGCAGCAGGAACGACGCCGCCTCGAACGGCACCAGGAACTGCGTCAGCAGCAGCTCGCCGATCGCCTGCGGGGTGCCGAAGCCGGCGCTCGACGTCGGCGCCGCGCGTGTCGAGCGCCTCGAGGCCGGAGGCGATGAAGGCGATGCAGAGCTCGATGCCGAGCGCGATCGCGAACAGCGGGCCGAGCGTGGTCGACGAACGGCGTCGTCGGGGCGCAGGTCGCTCGTCCTGCCCGCCGATGTAGGCGACCACGAACACGTACAGCACCATCACCGCGCCGGCGTAGACGACGACCTGGGCGGCGGCGAGGAACTCGGCGTGCAGCAGCAGGAACAGCACGGCCAGCGCGAGCAGGTGGGCGACCAGCGCCAGCACCGAGTAGAACGGGTTGCGCAGCAGCACCACGCCCAGCGCGCCGGCGAGCGCGCCGATGCCGGCGACGAAGAACAGGACCTGCTCGAACCACATGGCTCGGCGCGCGGCTACTCCCCCTCGCGCCGCAGCGGCGTGTGCTCGGGCGGGTCGGCTAGCAGCATCTCCTTGGTGAAGATCAGGTCGCTGCGCGAGTAGTCGGCCAGCTCGTAGTCGTTGCCCATCGTGATCGCGTCGAACGGGCAGGCGACCTCGCAGTAGCCGCAGAAGATGCAGCGGCTCATGTTGATCTCGTAGACCGCCGCGTAGCGCTCGCCGGCCGAGACCTGGTTGTCGGGCGTGTTCTCGGCCGCGACCACGCGGATGCACTCGGCCGGGCAGGCCGCCGCGCAGAGCGAGCAGCCGACGCACTTCTCCAGCCCGGTGTCCTCGAAGCGCTGCAGCTTGTGCCGGCCGCGGAAGCGCGGGTAGACGGGCGTCTTCTCCTCCGGGTACTGGACCGTCTTGGGACCCTCGACCGCGCGGCCGAAGGTGGTCGCCAGGCCGCGCAGCGTCTCGCCGAAGGCGCGATAGACGCCGCCCAGGCCGCCGGGCTCGGGGCCGCGGGGCACGGGCGTCGCCGCGCTCTGCCAGTCGGGGGTGGGACTCACGTGGCCACCAGCACGACCGCCGTGACGAGCACGTTGAGGGTCGCGAGCGGGAGCAGGATCTTCCAGCCGAGCGACATCAGCTGGTCGTAGCGCAGGCGCGGCAGCGAGGCGCGGATCCAGATGAACAGGAACAGCCCGGCGAAGATCTTCAGCAGCATCCAGAGCGGGGCGAGCGCCACGGGGCCGGGGCCGTGCCAGCCGCCGAGGAAGCAGGCGGCGGCGATGCCGGAGATGACGATCATCTCGATGTACTCCGCCATGAAGAACGAGCCGAAGCGCATGCCGCCGAACTCGGTGTTGTAGCCGCCGACGATCTCCGAGTCGCCCTCGGGCATGTCGAACGGCGCGCGCGCGGTCTCCGCGAAGCCGGCCAGCATGAAGACGCAGAAGCCGACGAACTGCGGCACGACGTACCACATCGAGTCCTGCGCCTCGACGATGCCGACGATCGAGAGCGTGCCGGCGGTCATCGCCACGCCGAGCAGCGAGAGGCCGATCGAGACCTCGTAGGAGATCAGCTGCGCGGCGGCGCGCATCGCGCCGAGGAACGAGTACTTCGAGCCCGAGGCCCAGCCGCCGAGCATCAGCCCGTAGAAGCCGAGCGAGCCGAAGGCGAAGAAGTAGAGCAGCGCGATCGGCACGTCGATGCCGTAGAGGCCGAAGTCCCCGCCCCAGGCGTCGAAGGGCCCGAACGGGATGACGGCGAGCGTGGCGACCGCGGTGACGATCGAGATCACCGGCGCGATGGCGACCATCCACGGCACCGAGGTCTCCGGCGCGAAGCTCTCCTTGGAGAGCAGCTTGAGCACGTCCGCGAGCGGCTGCATGGCGCCGTAGGGGCCGACGCGGTTGGGGCCGATGCGGGCCTGGAAGCGGCCCAGGATCTTGCGTTCGGCGAGCAGCACGATCGGGACGATCTGCAGGATCACGAGGAAGATCACCAGCGACTTGGCGATCATCACGAGCACGCTCTCCATCAGCTGAGCGCCTCGTGGAGCACGCGCGGGGCGGAGACGAAGCGGGCGCTGCGCAGCATCACGCGATCGCTCCCTCGCGCGCACGCGCGCGACTGATTTCGACGGCGCCCTCTCCCAGCACCGGCGGCGCCAGGAAGACGCTGCCGGTCGGCACGCCGGTCCGCACTCCGACCACGGCCGTGGTCCGCTCCCCGTCCACCGCCAGCTCGACCTCGTCGCCCGTGCGCACGCCGAGCGCGCGGGCGTCCTCGATCGACAGCTCCGCCCGCGGGCCGTGGTGCAGGAAGCGCAGCGAGGGCGAGTGCTCGACCTGCGGGCCGCTCCAGAGGGATGGCGCGGTGGCGAGCCGCAGACCTTCGGGCGCGGCGGGCGGCTGCGCCAGCGGCTGCTCGGAGGGCTCCTCGACAGGCGCGGCCGACGCGGCTTCGCGCTCCTGCCAGCGCACGCCCCGGCCGCCGATCTCGTCGAGCGTCAGGCCGGCGTAGAACGGCACGGCCTCGGTGATCTGCGCGAACACCTGCGGCGCGGTCAGCGCGCCGGTGCCGGCGCCGAAGCGGGCGCAGAGCTCCTCGAGCACGCGCCAGCCGGCACGCACCTCGCCGGCGTGGCCGAGCGCCTGGCGCACGCGCTGCAGCCGCCCGTCGGGGTGGGTGACCGTGCCCTCCTGCTCGGGGTAGATCTCCGCGGGGAAGACGATGGTGGCGTGCTCGTCGAGCGCCTCGGTGTGGAAGTCGGCGAAGGCGATCACGGCGTTCGCCTGGGCCAACGCGGGCTCGGAGACCTCGGCCTGGACGAGCAGCAGCGTTGCGGCGGTCGATCGGGTCCGCGGGCGCGGGCGCGTCGGCGAGGCCGGGCGCCAGCGTCGGCAGGCAGCCGACCTCGCGCAGGCCGCGGGCGTTGCCACCGGCGGGGATCTCGATCAGCCCGGACTCGGGCTTGTCCTCGAGCCCGAGCGCCGCGGCGAGCGCCAGCAGCGCCTCGATCGCCTGCCCGCCGCGCGGGTCGGCGGACAGCCGCTCGCCCCAGAGGATCACCACGTCGCCGGCGTCGCGGAGCACGTCCGCGGCGGCGCGCACGGCGTCGACGGGCGACGCGGCGCCCGTATCGGAGCCGCCCGCGGCGGACGCGCCCCCGGTCGGAGCGTCGCCCGCGGTCGAAGTTGGCACGGCACCGTTGCCGTTCGCCGCGACCTTCGGCAGCGGCGAACTTCCCGGTCGGAAGCCTTCACTCGCGCCGGCGCGCTGCGCGAGGTCGGCCAGATCAAGCGAGGTCGCCCGCGGCGAGCCCAGCGCGGCGGCCAGGGCGGCGACGGCCGCCTCGCTCGCGCCGGGCTTGAAGCGCAGCGCGGCGGCGGCGGTGGCGTCGAGCGTCGAGGGGCGGCTGGAGGCGACCACGAGCTTGGCGTGGTTGCGGCGCACTGCCTTGCGCACGCGCAGGTCGAGGATCGGGGCCTCGTCGACGGGCTCGACGTCGAGCACGAGGATCGCGTCGGCGTGGTCGATGTCGGAGACCTTCGCGGCCAAGCCCCACGCGCGACAGCGCCCGGGCGTGGGCGCCGCTCAGCGCGCCCGCGGGACGCGAGTCGACGTGCGGCGAGCCGAGCCCCGCGCGCAGCAGCCGCTGGGCCAGGAAGCCCTCCTCGTTGGTCGCCTGGCCGCCGACGATCGCCACCGTTCGCTCGCCGGCGCGACGCAGCGCGCTCTCGGCCTCCTTCAGCGCCCGCTCCCACGAGACCTCGCGCAGGAAGCCGCCGTCGCGCACCAGCGGCGCGGTGATGCGCTCGCCCGAGCCGAAGGCCTGGTAGCCGAAGCGGCCCTTGTCGCAGAGCCAGCCATCGTCGACGTCCTCGTTGTCGCGCGCCAGCACGCGCACGACCTTCGCGTCGTCGCGCAGCGTCAGCGTCACGTTGCACTGCGCCGCGCAGCCGGGGCAGACGGTGCCCGCCTCGTCGACGTCCCACGGCCGCGCGCGGAAGCGATAGGCGGTCGAGGTCAGCGCCCCCACCGGGCACAGCTCGATGATGTTGCCGCTGAACGGCGCCACGTACGGCCGGCCGTCGTGGGTGCCGACGAAGGTGTGGTCGCCGCGCTCGAGGAACACGAGCTGGTGGTCCTCGGCGACCTCCTGCGAGAAGCGCACGCAGCGGTAGCAGAGGATGCAGCGCTCGCGGTCGATGGCGACCAGCGGCGACAGCTCGAGCGGCTTCTTGAAGTGGCGCTTGGGCTCGATCATGCGCGAGCGGCCGGCGCCCCAGCCGAAGGAGATGTCCTGCAGCGGGCACTCGCCGCCCTTGTCGCAGACCGGGCAGTCGAGCGGGTGGTTGATCAGCAGGAACTCGACGATCGCGTTCTGCGCGGCCCTGACCCGGTCCGAGGTGGTGTTGACGACCATCCCGTCGCGCACCGGCGTCGAGCAGGAGGTCTGCAGCTTCGGGATGCCCTCGATCTCGACCAGGCACATGCGGCAGGCGCCGACCGGCTGGCCGAGCTTCGGCTCGTAACAGAAGTAGGGGATCTCGACGTCGCCCTGCTTGGCGGCGTCCACGAGCATCGTGCCCTCGGGCGCCCGCACCTCGCGCCCGTCGATCTCGAAGCTGATGACGTTTGGCTGTGGACGGGCCATCAGGCGGCGCCGGCTCCCCCGACCGCACCCAGCTCGCCGGCGCCGAGCGGCTGCAGCTCGTCGAGGTCGCGGCGCTCGCGGGCGGCCTCCATGTGCGCCTCGAACTCGGGCCGGAAGTGCTTGAGCATCGACGACACCGGCATCGCCATCGAGTCCCCGAGCACGCACAGGCAGTTGCCCATGATGTTCTGCTGGACCTGCTCCATGATGTCGAGGTCCATCGGCGTGCCCTCGCCGGCGTCGACGCGCTCGAGCATCTTCACGGTCCAGTTCGTCCCCTCGCGGCAGGGCACGCACTTGCCGCAGGACTCGTGGCGGTAGAACTCGGCCAGCCGCAGCGCCAGCGGCACCAGCGGCTGCGACTCGTCCACGACGATGATCGCGCCGGAGCCGAGCATCGAGCCGGCCTGGGCCATGGCCTCGAAGGTGTAGGGCAGGTCGAGGTGCTCCTCGGTCAGCACCGGGGCCGACGAGCCGCCGGGAAAGAAGCACTTCAGCGCGCGGCCCTCGGGCGGCCCGCCGGCGAGCCCGTAGACGATCTCGCGCACGGAGATCCCGAGCGCGATCTCGTAGTTGCCCGGACGCTGGACGTTGCCCGAGACAGAGACGATCTTCGTGCCAGTCGAGTTGCCCTCGCCCCACTGCTTGAACCAGGCCGCGCCGTTGTCGATGATGTTCGGCGCGTTGCAGAGGGTCTCGACGTTGTTGATCAGCGTCGGCCCCTGGTAGAGACCTTGGTTGGCGGGGAAGGGCGGCTTCAGGCGCGGGTTGCCGCGCTTGCCCTCCAGCCCGTCGAGCAGCCCGGTCTCCTCGCCGCAGATGTAGGCGCCCTTGCCGCGGTGGACGACCAGCGAGAAGCTGTGCTCGGAGTCCAGGATGCGCTCGCCCAGGTAGCCCTTCTCGTAGGCCTCGGCGACAGCCGCCTCGAGGATGCTCGCCTGCAGCTCGTACTCGCCGCGGATGAAGATGAAGCCCTTGTTCGCGCCCGCGGCGATCGAGCCGATGATGCAGCCCTCGACCAGCAGGTGCGGGTTCTTCTGCATCAGCAGCCGGTCCTTGAAGGTGCCCGGCTCGGACTCGTCGGCATTGCAGCAGAGGTACTTGTCCATCGCCCCCTTGGGGATGAAGCTCGCCTTCTTGCCCATCGAGAAGCCGGCGCCGCCGCGGCCGCGCAGTCCGGACTCCTCCAGCTCGTGCAGCACCTGCTCGACGCTCAGCTCGAACAGCGCCTTGCGCACGGCGCGGTAGCCGCCGAGGCGCTCGTAGACGTCGATGCCGGTCAGGCCGGGCTCGTCGATGTGCTCGAGCAGGACGCGCGTCTCGCTCATCGCTCGTCCTCGGTGGGGGGCGGCACGTCGAGCACCGCGGCATCCTTCCACGTCCCTCCGGCCGGATGGACGTCGGGCTCCGCGGGCGGCCCAGGCGGGTCGGGGCCGGGGTGGGGCTCGTAGTCGGAGTCGCCGAGGCCGCGGCCGGGGAACGGCTGGCGTCCCTGCTTCAGGGCCTGGACCAGCTCGGCGGCCTCGGAGACCTCCAGCGGCCCGACGTAGCGGCCGTCGATCGAGGCCATCGGCGCCATCTCGCAGGCGCCCAGGCACTCGAACTCGCGCACCTCGACGCCCTCCAGCTCTTGCTCGCCGGCCTGCGCCGCGATCGCCTCGTAGACCCGCTTGGCGTCGCGCAGGTGGCAGGCGACGCTGGTGCAGACATAGACGTAGCGCTCGCCCACCGGGCGCGTGCGCAGCATGTCGTAGAAGGTCGCCACCGAGGACAGGTAGGCCGGCGTGACCTGCATCACGGCGGCCACCTGGCGCATCGCCAGCGGCGAGCACCAGCCGTGTGCGTCCTGGGCGGCCCCGAGCGCCGGCAGCACGGCCGAGTGGCGGTCGGGGTAGCGGCCCATGTACTCCTCGATCCGCGCGCGCAGCTCGGCTGGCACCTCGACGTCGGCCGGGTCGGGGATCGTGGCCGGGTCGAGCTCGAGGTCGACCGCCTCGTCCCAGCCGGGCGGCAGCGGCGCCGCGCGCAGCCCGCCCTCGTCGTGCTCGGGCGGCGTCATCGGTCGACCCCGCCGAGGATCGGGTCGAGCATCGCCACCGCGGCGATGAAGTCCGCGATCAGCGAGCCGCGCGCCATGTCGGCCAGCGCCTGCAGGTTGACGAAGCTGGGATCGCGCATGTGCACGCGCGCCGGCTTGGCCGAGCCGTCGGCCACGACGAAGCAGCCGAGCTCGCCGCGCGGCGACTCGATCGGGACGTAGGCCTCGCCCGGCGGCACCCGGAAGCCCTCGGTGACGAGCTTGAAGTGGTGGATCAGCGCCTCCATCGAGGTCGCCAGCTCGTGCCGCGGCGGCAGCGCGACCTTGCGGTTGGACGTGATGTACGGCCCCTCGGGCAGCCCGTCGAGCGCCTGCTCGATGATCTTCAGCGACTCGCGCATCTCCTCGAGCCGCACGCGGAAGCGGTCGTAGTTGTCGCCCACGGTGCCGACCGGCACGCCGAAGTCGAACTGGTCGTAGGAGGAGTAGGGCATCGCCTTGCGCAGGTCCCAGGGATGGCCGGAGGCGCGCAGCAGCGGGCCGGTCACGCCCAGCTCCAGCAGCCGCTCCTGCGCCACGACGCCGGTGCCCTTCATCCGCTGCAGCCAGAT
Organism: uncultured Thermoleophilaceae bacterium; assembly: GCA_963734165.1. Lineage (GTDB taxonomy): Bacteria > Actinomycetota > Thermoleophilia > Solirubrobacterales > Thermoleophilaceae > JACVRW01. Next base: position 665,961 of record CAVTFZ010000002.1, read on the forward strand.
CTCGTTGCGGTCCAGCAGCGACAGGTACTGGTCGATGCGCGTCGGCATCACCTCGATGAACTCGCGGCACTTGGCCTCCCAGCCGGGCGGGATGTCCTCGATCACGCCGCCGACCTGGAAGTAGCGCGTGTGCATGCGCTGGCCGCTCGACATCTCGAACAGGTCGAGCGTCAGGTCGCGGTCGCGGCAGCCCCACCAGAGCATCGTGATCGCGCCGATGTCGAGCGCGGCGGTGGCGAGCCAGAACAGGTGCGAGGAGATGCGGTTCAGCTCCAGGTGGATCACGCGCAGGTACTGCGCGCGCGCCGGCACCTCCTCGTCGAGCAGCTTCTCGACGGCCATGCAGTAGGCCATCGCGTTGAAGTAGTAGGCGAGGTAGTCCATCCGCTCGACGAACGTGATGACCTTCCAGTACTGCTGGTCCTCGCAGCTCTTCTCGATGCCGGTGTGGACGTAGCCGATGATCGGCTTGACGTCGCGCACGACCTCGCCCTCGAGCGTCGTCAGCAGCCGCAGCACCCCGTGCGTCGCCGGGTGGTGCGGCCCGATGTTGATCGTGAACAGCTCGTCCTCGAGCGCCGCCCGAGGCGAGCTGCTCCATCGTCACCGACTGCTCGCGCTCGCGGTAGGGGACGGCGAGCGGATCGGAGGCCATGCCCGCGCCCTGGTCAGTCATACCAGCGCGGGTACTTGTGCTCGTTGAAGGTGAACAGGACCGGCTCGCCGCCGATGCGGGAAGTCGCGGCGCTGCGGGAAGCCCTCGTAGTCCTCGGGCATCAGGATGCGGCGGGGGTCCGGGTGGCCGTCGAAGGTGATCCCGAACATGTCGTACACCTCGCGCTCCTGGAAGTCCGCGGTGGGGTAGAGGTCGACCACGCTGGGCAGGTTCGCCTCGTCGAGGCCGACGCGCGTGCGCACGTTGAGCCGGTCGCAGCGCTCCATCGAGAGCAGCTGGTAGTGGACGGCCAGGCGCGGCTCGTCGGGCAGGTAGTCGCAGCCGTGCAGGCTCATCAGCTGCGGCCAGGGCTCCTGCGTCGCCGTCGCGCAGGTAGGCGAGCACGTCGCGCACGCGCGCAGGCGCGACCTCGATCGTCGCCTGCTCGCGGAAGTAGATCGTGCCGGTGACCGCGTCCTCGGCCACCTGGTCGCGCACGCGCTGAGCGATCAGCTCGAGACCGGTGGCGTCAGGCATCGCTGCGCTCGACCTCCTCGGTTCCCTCCGCCTGGTAGCGCTCGCGCCAGCCGAGCGCCGGGTCCTTCATGATCTTGTCCTGCAGCTTCATGATCCCGTAGATCAGCGCCTCCGGCCGCGGCGGGCAGCCCGGCACGTAGACGTCGACGGGCAGGAACTTGTCGGCGCCCTGCGACCACCGCGTAGTTGTTGAACATGCCCGCGCTCGACGAGCAGGCGCCCATCGCGATCACCCACTTCGGCTCCAGCATCTGCTCGTAGAGCCGCCGGATGACCGGCGCCATCTTGATCGAGACGCGGCCGGAGAGGATCAGCATGTCCGCCTGGCGCGGGGAGAAGCGGATCACCTCGGCGCCGAAGCGCGAGAGGTCGTTGCGGGGCGAGCCGATCGTGGTGATCATCTCGATCGCGCAGCAGGCAAGGCCGAAGCCGAGCGGGAAGAGTGCGTTCTTGCGCGCCCAGTTCTGGGCGGTCTCGAGCCGCGTCAGCAGCAGCCGCTCCTCGACGTACTTCTCGAGGTCGTCGCCTTCGATGTCGCCGCGCAGCAGCTGCTGGGCGCGCAGCTGCTTGACCCGCAGGTCCTGCCCGGCCTTGGTCCGCGTCACTTCCATTCCAAAGCCCCCCGTCGCCAGACGAACACGAACGCGACCAGCAGCAGCGCGATGAAGGTCACGGTCTCCCCGAGCGCGAACCACCCCAGCGCCTCCAACTGGAGCGCCACGGGATAGAGGAAGACCACCTCGATGTCGAAGAGGATGAACAGCATCGCGATCAGGTAGAAGCTGATGCCGAAGCGGAAGCTGCTCCGGATCTCGGACGGAAGACCGCTCTCATAGGGCTCGCGCTTGGTCTTGCTGGGACGCTTGGGTCCCAGGAGGCCGTTGGCGAGCGTGAAGGCGGTGCCGATCCCGATACCCAGCAGCAGGAAGACGAGGGCTGGCAGGTAGCTCTTCAGCACTCCGCTCGGAGGTATAACGCAAGCTTGTGCGGGAGTGCTACATAGTGCGAAAGGACACGCTGTGAGCGGGTTCCACATGTGGGTCGGGATCGGCGTCCTGGTCTCGAATCTGGTCGCCGCCGGCTGGGGCGCGCATGGCGTGGCTGCGCAAGGACGCGCGCGGCTCGCTCGCGTTCTGGCCGTTGCTGCGCGTGGCTCAGATGTTCGTCGTCGTCCAGGTGGTCGTGGGGCTGCTGCTGGTCGCCAGCGGCGAGAGCGCCCCGGACGGACTGCACATGGTCTACGGGTTGGCGCCGTTGCTGATCACGCTCGTCAGCGAGGCGATGCGTGCGGGCGTCGCGCAGCGCGAGCTCGAGGAGATCGACGACGTCGAGGCGCTCGAGCGCTCGGACCAGGTCGCGCTCGCCCGGCGGGTGGCGCTCGACGAGATGGGCGTGATGACGGTCGGCGCGCTGCTGATCCTCACGCTGGCCCTGCGCGCATACCAGACCGGTGGCTGAATTCGAGCGCGCAGGGAACACGCCATCCGCGGCGCAGCTTGCACATCTCAAGGGCGCGCGCGACTTCGCGGCGAGCGCTGCCGAGCGAGTTCGGGCTCGGACTGGCGAGGCGCGCTACGACGTGCGGCTCGCGATGAGCGAGGCGGTCACGAACGCGATCCGCCATGGCTCCTCCTCAGCCGAGGATCCGATCGCGATCACCGCCTTGGTGGAGGGCGACGCGCTCGTGTTCGAGGTCGTCGACACCGGCCGCTTCGTCCCGCGCGTGGCGAGTCGCGGCGAGCTGCCCGAGCGCGGCCGCGGGCTCGAGTTCATGCACCGGCTGATGGACGAGGTTGAGGTCTCGCCGGGCACCGACGGCACCTGCGTGCGCTTCGCCAAGCGCCGCGCTACTTGACGACCAGCTCGCCGCGCATGCCGAGCTCGGCGTGGTCGCCGACCGTGCAGAGGAAGTCGTAGCGACCCGTGCTCGAGCTTCGACGCGCCGCCGCGCGCGTCTCCCCGGCGGGGAGGCTCGGGGTGCCGCCGAGGTCGCGGTCGTCCCTGCGCAGGCGGATGTCGTGGGCGAGCGTGCCGTCGTTGCGCAGCCGGATCGTCAGCCGTCCCGCGCCCTCGACGACGATCGTCTCGGGATCGAAGCGGTACTCCTCGGCGCTGACTCGGACCGCGCCGCCGGGCTTCGCCTGGACGGTGCGCCCGCCGCCCTCGGTCGTCGCTGCCGCCGCAACCGGCGGCGAGCAGCGCGGCGAGGACGAGGGTGCAGAGGAGGCGAGCCATGCGACGGGGTACTATGCCGCGCCGTGAGACGCACCGCCGCTCATCGCCTGCGCCCTCGCCGCCGCCGCCGTGGTCGCCGGCTGCGGGCGGGCGAGATCGAGGTGTCCGCCAAGGAGCCACCGCGCACCGCGGGGCCGAGCTGTTCAACGAGCGCTGCTCGGGCTGCCACTCGCTCGAGGCCGCGAACGCCTACGGCTCCAAGCCGGCGGGCCAGATCGAGGGCGGCGAGCGCACCAACGGGCCGAACTTCAACGTGCGCAAGGAGGACCGCAGCGACGTGCTGTTCGCGATCCGCAACGGCGGCTTCTCCGGCGCGATCATGCCCGCGAACATCGTCGTGGGCGAGGACGCCGACGCGGTCGCGGACTTCCTCGCCAAGTACTCGGGTCGCAGAAGAGCGGCAACGACGACGTGACGAGCTCCGGCCAGACCGGGCGGCTAGCGGGCGAGGGGTCGGATGCTCGACCTCAAGGAGATCCGGACCGATCCGGAGCCGGCGCGCGCCGCTCTGCGGCGCCGCGGCGTGGACCCGGCCGTCCTCGACGAGGCGCTCGAGCTCGACGAGCGCCGCCGCGCGATCCTGCCCGAGCTCGAGGAGCTGCGCGGCACAAGAACGCGGCCAGCAAGCGGATCGGCGAGCTGCAGCGCGCGGGCGAGGACGCGTCGGAGGCGATCGCCGAGGTGCGCGACGACTCCGCGCGCGAGAAGGAGCTCGACGAGGAGCTGCGCGGCAGTCGAGGAGCGACGCTCGGCCGCGCTGGCCGCGCTGCCGAACCTGCCCGACGCCGACGGCGCCGCCGAGCGACGAGACGCTGCGCGAGGTCGGCGAGGCCGGGCGCCGCGGGCCGCGACCACCTCGAGCTGCTCGGCGACCTGGTCGACCTCGAGGCCGGCGCGCGCGTGGCCGGCTCGCGCTTCGCCTACCTGAAGGGGCCGCTGGTGCTGCTCGAGCTGGCGCTCGTGCGGTGGGCGCTCGACGCTGCTCGAGGGCCACGGGTTCACGCCGGTGGTGCCGCCGGTGCTCGTGCGCGAGGAGGCGCTGTTCGGCACCGGCTTCCTGCCCGACACCGAGCAGCAGATCTACCGCGTGCCCGACGACGACCTCTACCTGGTCGGCACCTCCGAGGTGCCGCTGGCCTCGCTGCACGCCGGCGAGATCCTCGAGCGAGCTGCCGCTGCGCTACGCCGGCTTCTCGCCCTGCTTCCGGCGCGAGGCCGGCGCGGCCGGCAAGGACACGCGCGGGATCTTTCCGCGTGCACCAGTTCGACAAGGTCGAGATGTTCACGTTCGTCGAGCCCGAGGAGTCGCGGGCCGAGCACGAGCGGCTGCTGGCGATCGAGGAGGAGATCCTGCAGGCGCTCGGGATCCCCTACCGGGTCGTGAACATCGCGGTCGACGACCTCGGCGCCTCGGCGGCCAAGAAGTACGACCTCGAGGCGTGGCTGCCCGGGCAGGAGCGCTACCGCGAGCTCACCTCGTGCTCGAACACCACCGACTTCCAGGCGCGCCGCCTGGACGTCGCGCTACCGGCCCGCGAGAGCGGCGGGCCGCGCCACGTGCACACGCTCAACGGCACGGCGGTGGCGGTGGGGCGGACGATCATCGCGCTGGTCGAGAACGGCCAGCGGGAGGACGGCAGCGTCGCGCTGCCGGCGGTGCTTGCGGACTTCGGCGCGCCCGCCGGCTCGAACCTGCTGCCTGACTACGGTCGTTGCCGTACTCTAGGTAGGGCCACGGAGGGGTGGCAGAGTCCGGTCTATCGCAGCTGCCTTGAAAGCAGCCGGTCCCTCGGGACCCGGGGGTTCAAATCCCCCCCCCTCCTCTTGAGGTCCATGCCGTAAGAGGGTGCCTCGACCCCGTCTCGCGTCCGGAGGGGGCCGTCTCGCGGCGCCGAGCGCCACCCGCGATGCTCGCCGATGCTCTGCATCGACTGCGCTCGCGTGCGGCGCTCGGCATCCCCGAATCCGACCCCCTCCGGCCACGATCCGGGGTCGAGGCACCCTCAAGCCGACCCGTGCCGTCAGTACGCTTCGGCCCGGGTCGGCGCCTCGCTCCGAGCGCCCTCCTTGGAGCCTCTTTGATCAGCCCGGAACAGCTCGCCGCAGCGCTTGAACGACTCGATCCGAGAGATCGAGAGCTGCTGGCGCTGTCGCTGCGCAGACGGGTGCCCGACGAGGCGCTCGGGCGGCTGTTCGACTGTCAACCCGCCGAGGTGGCGCGGCGCCGCGCCGGAGCGATCGAACGGCTCGCGGACGACCTCGGCGTGCAGCGCGGCGAGGACCTCGGGGCGGTGCTGAAGGCGCTGCTGGAGCCCGAGACGTGGGCGGTGATCGAGGGCGGCCCGAACCGTCCCGCCGGCACCGAGTTCGATCCCGAGACCCGTCGCTCGCCGGTCGCGCGCGAGCCGGCGCCGCCGGAGCTCGAGCCGCGCGTGTACCGGCTCGGCGACGCTCCAGCCGCCGGCGAGGAGGTCGCCGCCGACTCAGGCTCGCGCACGACCGTCGCCGCGCCGCGGTCCGAGGTCGTCCCCACCGAGGCCGCGTCCACCGCCTCGCCCCAGTCGTCGGTCGCGACGCCGGAGGCCACCCCCGCCGCCGTGCCCGATCCCGCCGCTCCCCCGCCCGAGGCGACACCAGACCCCGCGGCACCGGAGGCGGGAGAGCCCGCGCCGGTCCCAAGGCCCGCCTCGGTCCGAGCGGCCGCCGCGGCGAAGGCGCCCCCCGCCGTCGAGCGTCCCCGGCCGGTGCTGGAGATGCTCTCCGACGCCGCGCCGCCGCGTGCGGAGCCCTCGCGGCGCCGCTCGCCGCACGCGCTGGTCCTCGCCAGCCTCGGCATCGCCGCCCTCGCTGCGCTTGCCGGCTTCGGCGGCGCGACGCTGCTCGGCGACGACGGGGGCGGCCCCCAGGGCGCCGGCGGCGACGGCACGCGTCACTTCGAGCCGCAGGAGCGCGGACCGCTCGGCGCGGTGCCGTTCCCCTCGGACCCGCAGAGCACCGCCTGCTACCCGACGGCCTACGTGCGTCGCAAGACCGTGCTCTACCGCGAGCCAGGCGGCCGCAAGCTGATCACGATCGCCGGGCGCACGGAGTGGAACTCGCCGCGCGTGCTCGGGATCTCCAGCCAGCGCGAGGGCTGGCTGGCGGTGACCGTGCCGGAGTTGCCCAACGGCGAGATCGGCTGGATCCAGCGCAGCCAGGCGCGCGTGGACTGCGTGCGCTGGTCCCTGCACGCGGACCTCTCACGGCGGCTGCTGTACGTGCGCAAGGACGGTCACACGGTGCGCAAGCTGATCGTGGCGATCGGCTCGCGCGAGCACCCGACCCCGCAGGGCCGCTTCGCGGTCACCGACCGGCTCCGAGTCACCGACAAGAGCTCCCCCTACGGCTGCTGTGTGCTGGCGTTTTCGGGCCATCAGACCAAGCTGCCCGACGACTGGCCCGGCGGCGATCGCCTTGCGGTGCACTCCACCACCGACCTCGCGAGCATCGGCAGACCCGTCAGCCTCGGCTGCATGCGCTCGACCTCGAGCCAGGTCCGCTGGCTGATCGAGACGATCCCGCTCGGCACGCCGATCTTCATCCGCGCCTAGAGGGGCATCTCACGCCAGCCGCGCGAGTAGCGTTGGATAGGGCGTGAACCTGCCCCCATTCCAGTCCCTGCTGGATGCGCACGGCGCCGACGTGTACCGCTTCCTGGTCGCGACCGCCGGTCCCAACGAGGCCGACGACTGCTTCCAGGAGACCTGGATCGCGGCCCTGCGGTCGTACCCCGGCTGCGCAGCACGCGACAACCTGCGCGGCTGGCTGCTGAAGATCGCGCAGCGCAAGGCGATCGACGCCCACCGGGCACGCAGCCGGCGGGCGGTGCCCGCAGGAGACGTGCCCGAACGGCCGACCGAGCCGACCGCCCGACGGCGATCCGTCGCTCTGGACCGCATTGAGAGAGCTGCCCGACAAGCAACGCACCGCGGTGTATTGCCGTTCGGTGCTCGGCATGCGCTACCCGGAGCTGGCCGACCTGCTGGATTCGTCCGAGGAGGCCGCGCGGCGCAACGTGCACGAGGGGCTGAAGCGACTGAGAAGGAGTGGACCCCATGAACGACCTGGAACGAGCACTGCGCGGAGGCCGCGACCGGCCTCGGCGAGGTGCCGCCCGCGCTGAGCCAGAGCCTGGCCCAGCGCGCCGATGAGGAAGGGCTGCTCGACGTGGCCTATGCCGCTGTCGACTCGCCCCTCGGCCCCCTGACCGCCGTGGCGACGCCGCGCGGGCTCGTCTGCCTCTCCTACAGCGAGCCGCGGCGACGAGCTGCTGGGCGAGCTGGCGGCGAAGCTGTCGCCACGGCTGCTGGAGGCCCCGGCCCGGCTCGACTCCGCCCGCCGCGAGCTTGACGAGTACTTCGAGCGGCGGCGCGAGCACTTCGACCTGCCGCTCGACTGGTCGCTGACCCACGGCTTCGCCCGACGGGTGCTCGAGCACACGGCGCGGATCGGCTACGGCGAGCTCGAGACCTACAAGGACGTGGCCGCGGGCGCGGGCAGTTCCCGTGCGGTCCGTGCGACCGGCAACGCCCTGGGCTCCAACCCGATGCCGATCGTCGTGCCCTGCCACCGCGTCGTTCGCACCGGCGGAGCGCTCGGCGGCTACACGGGCGGCGTCGAGCGCAAGGAGTTCCTGCTGCGGCTGGAGGGCGTGCTTGTCTGAGCGGGTGCGTCCCCGCCCAGCGCGGCTACCATCCGCATCTCCGTCCGGACAGGTGGCCGAGTGGCTGAAGGCACTCGCCTGCTAAGCGAGTAGGGGGCGCAAGCTCTCTCGAGGGTTCGAATCCCTCCCTGTCCGCCTTCCGCACTGCACCTGCGCTAGGTCTTGTCCTTCTCGCCCACGGGTCGAGCGTCGAGGTGGTCGAGGAGCTCGCCGGGCTCGACTTCGAGGCCGGCGGCGACGCGCAGGATGGTGGACAGCCGCGGTTCGCGAGCGCCGCGTTCGAGCCTCCCGATCATGGTGCTGTGCACGTCTGTAGCGCGGGCGAGCGCGTCTTGGGAGAGGCCGCGCTCGTTGCGAAGCTTGCGGACGCGACGGCCGAACGCCGCACTGGAGGCACGCGGATCGTGGCGGGAACCATCCATTGGCCGCCATGCTCACCGGTGGGGGCCAATCGGTCCAGAGCACTTTGGTTCAGGGCCAACTAGTCCTGTTAGGGTGTCTGGACTCAGTCGTTCTCGAGCAGCAGAGGCAGCAGCGATGCATAGAGGGATCGAATCTCGATCACGCGCACTCGATGGCGGGAGCGTGATCTAGCGTGCCGGCGGGTCAGTGGATGACTCAAGAGATTCGCTGCGGCGAGACCCCCGACGAGCTGCGATCGAGAGCTCTCTCCACGCTCACGCCCCAGCTCGAACGCGCCGGCCTTGAGCTGATCGAGCCTGGCGATCCGACGCTTCTCTACCGGCGCCGCTACCTGCCCACGGGACCGTTCCTACTGGTGTGGCTGCTCTTCGCCGCCGGCGTCGTCCCGTTCTCGAAGGCGATCGAGAACGACCCTCGCTTGACCTGGCTCGCGCCCGCAGCGATCGCGGTCGGGGCCCTGCTCCTGCTCCTCACGCGCCGATCGGAGATGCTCGCCGTGACGGTCCTCGCCCACGCCGGCGGCAGCGTCGCGATGGTGGCCGGCTACGCCAACGAGTCGGCGCGCATCTCGATCCAGCACTGGCGGCCGCCACGCGCACCGCAGCTCCGCGTGCTTCCGGCTCCGCACCTTCGGACGTCGTCCGCCTAGCGGCCCGGCTTCGTTCCAAGCCCAAATGCCTCGCGTCGTGCCTCCGGAACGAGGTCGACGTACTCCGGGTGCCGCTCGATGAACGAGCGCACGAAGGGGCAGAACGGCAGCACCGGAGCTCCGCTCGGACGGACGTCGTCGAGCGCCGCCGCGATCAGCCGCGACGCCAGGCCCCTCCCCTCGAAGCGCGGGTCGATCTCGGTATGAGTGAAGGCGATCGAACGATGGTGCCGCTCGTACTCGGCAAAGCCCGCCAGCTCGCCGTCGACCCGAATCTCGTAGCGGCTGCGCTCGGGCGCGTCTTGAACGACGGTGTTCACTCCACCTCCTCGACGATCGTCTGTGGGCAGCAGGCACGAGCCGCAGTCTGCAGGTAGGTTGACGCTACCCTTGTCGCGCGAGCGCCCGTAGCTCAGCTGGATAGAGCGTCGGTCTACGGAACCGAAGGTCAGAGGTTCGAATCCTCTCGGGCGCGCTCCAAGGAACCCCTGCAAATGAGGGATTCTGTCGTTTCAGGGCTCGTCCCGAAAGGCCGAAATCGGGCGAGTGGGCAACCAAGAGGGCAACAGCCCGCGACGATCCGCCCCTTGAACCGTGTTTCCGGTCCACCTCGGTTCGCTGCGGCGCAGGCAAATCAAGTGGCCCCGGCGGCGCTACGAACGCCCCGGGGCCTGGCACCGAAGGACCAGCCTTCGATGCGTTGGGATCGTCCCAGACCCCAGGGCCTGCCGGGGTACAGGTCTCGACGCGAGGGCGGGTTTCTTCGGTGCGCGGATCGAAGGGAGCCCGGGATGGCGATCACGATCGACCGCGACCAGCGCGACGCGATCTATGGCCAGGTCATCAACGATCTCAGCGGCGTCGATGACATCAGCCGTCTGCTCGACGGCGGAGACATCGAGGCAGCACTGCGCCACCGGCGCTGGTTCGAGGACGACATGCGTCTGCTCGACGACCTCGGCTGGGAGCCCGAGCCTGCAGACCAGCAGTTTGAGCTGACGATGCCGGCGGTCGACCTGGCGCGCCTGTTCGGCCGCCTCAACGGCGAGGCGGGCGCAGAACTCAGGGACGTCTTCGCAGCAACCGCCGACGACCGTGATGACACCCAACAGCTGCTGCTCGCGCGGACTGTCTACGGCAACGTGCTCGCCCAGCTGGCCAACGACGCGCTCGCCAACGAAGGTGGCGAGTCGGGTTCGACGCCTCGGACTAGCGAGTCCGACGACTCGATCGGCCCGCGGCGATGACCCGGGTTACCGTCGCGATTCCGAAGGCCCGCGTCGCCGCCGTGCGTAAGGGCTTGCGGACCAGCCATGCCGTGATCGCAGAGGACCTCAATCACGCCCGCCGCGAGCGGGCACCATCCTCGCATCTGGCGTCCAGTGCGGCTCGGCTTGCCGAGCTTTGCACCCTGCTCGATCAGCTCCGGCATCCGTCGTCTCGCGGACAGACGGTCACCGGCGACTACGAGCCGCTGCGCGCAGCGGTATGCGACGCGCTGGTGACCGCAATCGAGCAGCTTGGCTGCGCCGCGCACAGCCACTGGAACCAACGGGCGAACCTCAGCCGACTACGCCGCCGGCTGGGCGCGGTGGCCGGCTGCGTCGCGCTGCTGGAACGCCTGGAGCAAGCGCGCGCAGATGCTGCACGCAGCGATGGGTGAGGGTCGGCACAGGCTGATCTACCGGGAATTGCAACTTGCGGCGCGGCTATACACCACGGTGCCGGTGTTTCCCGAGGACCGCCGGCGATGGGAACAGGATCCCTCTTACGAAAGAAGACGAGATCGCGGAACAACGCATTGCCAACGTGGTCATGGCCAGCGACAGCATCATCGTCTACTCAGCCGGCGACAGCTATAGCGACGTGCTGGCTGTCGGAGCAGCGGTTCGTAGGTTGCTCATCACTGGATTTCGCCAGGGGCTTGCGCTGCGTGGGGCGCTCGCGATCGGTGAACTCGACGAAATCGATCTCGAGGACAACACGCCCGCTGGAGATGCTTGGACCGCGCGCTTTGCAGGGGTAGTTGGATTGGGCCTTGTCCAGGCTTATGAACTCGAAATGCGGTGCAACTGGTCCGGAGCGATAGTCCATCCCACTCTGGTAGAGCATCTCGACTCCACCGTTCTGAGCGAGCACGAGGATGGAGTCTTTACCGCGCTCGACCAAGCGAGCTTTGGCCAGCTCCTACTGGAAACCAGCGTCCCGGTGAAGAATCAGACCCCCGGCGGCAAGATGCAGATCGTCTACAGGCCAGGCTGGGTGATCTACTGGCCCTTTCTGAATCGTTCTCCCGAGTGGGCTATCACCGAAGATCAGGTCGCTGCATCGTTCACCAGCTACGGCCGCACTGCGTCCGCCTGTGTCAAGGCCAAACGAGACGAGACGCTTGCGTTCATGCGCCGCGCCGACGCGGACTCTGCCACGACACTAGAGCAGCGTCGCCGGAGCGGGCTTGACGCCTGAAGTGACCCTCGGACGCCAAAGACCCGTGTCCCGGTAAGCACCGATTGGCTGTCGCCGGGTCGATGATGGCTGCTGACGTCCGATCGAACTTGCGGGCTGCGGCGCAGCGTCACGAGTGCTTTCTATCGTGGGCGGCGTGGATGAGATGAAGCTGTCGCCTACGCCGCGTCTGCTGCTCAAGGTCGCCTCGCCGCGCGCCGCGAACTTGGTCGAGTGGTGGGAAGCGCGAAGGGAGATCAAGCAGGTTCGATACCTCGACTTCGTCGATGTCGTCGAGGCAGGTGACCTGGGAAGCCTTGAAGCCCTACTGCGGCGCGCGGCGGTCGACGAGGGGCTGAGCGACTTCGTTGAGGCCGTCCTGGAACGCGTGACGGCAGAGGCTTCTCGCGAGAAGATCGACGCGTTTGGTCGGCTCCTGCGACTGGTCGCCCAGGACATCGATCGTGCAGAGGTCGATGAGGCCTGGCTGATGCTTAACGCGGTCAGCGACCTTGATCCGCCGCACCTGCGGGTTCTTTGTCGTCTTGCGCGTGATGGCGATCGGTATGGCGGCGTAACGGACTACGAGCTGGCCAGCATGTTTGCGAGGGGCACGGCCATTCTGTATCCGATGTTGAAGGCGCTTGAGCGGCATGGACTAGCTGGGCCTCTGCGGACAGCTGCGCCCGGCGATCCAGACGGGCCGGTCGAATGGGCGATCTGGGACTTCGGGTTGTTGCTGCTCGAGCGTCTTTTCCCAGACGAGCCCTGAACGGCAGTCGGCCGTGTCGGCGGCAGATCGCCAGTAAAGCGGGCTAAGGGCCAGCGGGAGGGAGAGCACCACGGCTCTCAGTAGAAGGTGGCAACGAGAGGGCAACAGCCTGGGCGGAATCCCAGCGATGCCCAGCGAACTTGACCTCCGCGATCTCGCCTTCCAGAGTGTCCTGACGCCATTCGGCCGCATTGCGAGCGTGGCCTTAGAAGACCGAAGGTCACCGTTGCATTCGCTCAGCTTTTCCGGTCGCCCTAGCCCGGGTTGGAGCGTCCTGCGCTCGTGTCCCTGGGGGCCTAGCCCATTCGCCCCGGCGCCTTGAAACGGCATCTATTCGGTAACGCCACCTGTGAGGGCGGCTGCCCTCGCGGAGGCGCGCCTGCGGTGACGCGGTCCTTCGGTAGAGGGGTCTTCTCGAGGCGCCCAAGCAGCGTCGCAACGCGGTGGAAGCGCCAGACGCGGCGGCGACAGCCGTTGTTACGCGGCGACGACAGTCGCGTAGAACTCGACGTACATGACCTTGGAGAATGACGGCGGGATGTCGCCGAGCAGGATACCGCTCCCTGCGTCGTCCACCGGGGATCCAGCCCCGCCGACATCCGCTACCGGCCCCGTAATGAACCCACGCGTCGCCGAATAGAAGCTAGTGGAGCCCACCGTCATGTTCGAGCGGATGGCTGCTCCGAACTGAGGCACTACTCAGTTAACTTTGCCGTCTCGTCCGCCTGCTCGGGGGGCGGCTCAGCCCCAAGTCGCTGGAGGAGGTTCGCCACGAGCTGAGCACCCGACCGGTAACGCGTGTATTCGCGTTGCAGGGTGTCGCGAACCCTGTCGGTGAACGACTTCGGCAGCCCCTTGTCGAGGGCGTCGTAGAACTCGTCCGTCGCGTCGAATGGATTGTCGTTTAGGAACGCGAAAGCGAGCGCATCCGCGAGGTCGCGCGTCTCGGACTCGTCAAGGTCCCCGGCCAATTGACAGGCGAGCCGGGCTCCGAAAGCCTGCGGTTCCCAGTTCCCCTGCAACCGCTCGCGAACGGCCTGAACAATCCTCGCCCGGTGCTGACCGCTCAATGCCGGGAACAGGTACACCGTCGCCGTTGGGTACGTAGACCCCGAGATGACCCCGCGCCCAATCGTTCCGCGCGCCGCGTCGTCCACTAGGGCCGCAGCGACCTTCTCCTGATAGCGGCGCTCCAGGAGCGGGAAGGTCACCGGCGTCAACATCTCGATGCCGTTCGTCAACGTCGTGTCGTCGGCAACCCATCGGCCGCACCGAGCGGCAGCCACCTGAACTGGCCGGTCGGTTGCGTCGAGGCGATGAAGTGCTCGTCGATAGACGAACCTCAGCTTGTTCACCCCCGCCCCGTCGTTGGCCGCCGCTGCGGCCTCCACGGCATCCATCAGCCGCTCGACCAGCTCCGGACGCTCCCCCGTCGGTACCTGGTGGACGAGGTCGTCCGCGGACGCGACCGTCGCAGCGAACATCGATTGTGAGGCCTCGCGAACCGCATCCTCGACGCTGACCGAGGACGAGGCCGCCTCCAGATGCCGGGCGCCGATGCTCAGGACCGCCAGCCGCTCGAACGCTCCGACGCGGTCGCCCTCGACGGGGCTGTCCGTCTGATGGGCCTCGGGGTTGCGGGTGTAGAAGGCCGAGCCGATGAGGAATCGCCAGACGCCGCGGTGCATGTCCCGCTCGGTGTCGTTCGCCATTCCCGTGAGCGGCAGCCGCGGGTTGGTGTCGCCGATGCGCTCCATCAGCTGGGCGCCGTCCACGTTGGGCGCGTCGAGCCTCTGGCGGGCAAGGTCCCGCACCGCGTTCCAGGCCGCCTTCACGGCCTTCGGGTAGTCGCCGGCATCCCATGCCTCCTGCGCCGCATCCGCAACGACCGGATGCAGGTCATCGAACCGCATGCCGTTCGTGCGGTCCGGCTCCTCGTTCTCGACGGGCTCACCAGTCACGGCCGAACAGGGTTGCACGCACAATCCGTGATGGTCGTCAGGTTCACCGACGCACCGAGTTGAGCGCTCTCGGGACCCCGTCCGGGAGCTTGTATATCTGCTCCTACGGGCGCCGGGGGCCGCACCTCGCGAGTTCGCTGGTCTGACGGCGCGTCTCCTTGTCGGATGGGCAACAGCCCCCACAGAATCCTAAGGATCTCCAACGAACTCGCCCCCGCGAAACCGCTCTAGAACGCGCCCCAACGCACCCACACGACCCCCAGGCCTGGACTACGGAACTGAAGGTCTCTACTGCGAGCCGACGCGGCGCGAGGCGATCTCTTCGGTTTACCCAGCGCTACTCGTCAGTCACCACAGCTACGTTTGACCGCGTGGGGCAGCGAAACAACGGAAGCCGAGACAGCACCGCAAGAAGTCGCAAGGGGTTCTCGCAGACCACAAGGCAGAAGGGCGTATACGCGTCCCTCCCCTTATGCAGGTTGGTCCGATGGTGCCCCGTTCGTGGCACCGCGAAATGTTGCCGGACTTCCTGTGGTTGGCCGCGATGCTCGGCCGCCGGTCGGCGTGGAAGGCCGCTTACGAGCCGCTGGACGTCCTTGACGAGTTCGTGCCCGCCGGGCCGCGGATTCTCGATGGTCGCCTGTCGCGCTTCGCGCTGGTCCCCGAAGCTCAGAGGGCCGCCGCTCGCGAGGCACTTCGGAGCAGAGCGCCAAATGGATTACCGAGTGAACTGGGCCACACGTTGGCGTTGTACCCGACTTGTCCGGCGCAGTGGCTGTACGAGGATTGGTTCGAGCGCAACGAACCAGATATGGAGCGGGGTCTCGCGGTCGGCCGTTCGCTAGTGGCTGAGCACACCGACAAGTTCGGCGTGCGCGAGACGCGGCTACGAATGGCCGCGATTTCGCGGTATGTGACGCACGGGCGAATTGCGCATCCCGGCGGAGAGATCTACGACTTGGTTCCCAAGTACCCGGGTGGCCTCAGCGAGTCAGACCAACAGGCGGTCGAGAGCGTGATGCGCGCGATGTGGCTCGGCCTCGTCGGGATGGAAGTAAATGAGGATCCAAGCGTTCTCGACTGGCCGCGAGAGTTCTGGACCCGCAACCGCGAGGTCGCGCCGTGTCAGATCCACGCGGAATACGACAGGAGGGTTCCCATGACCATAACGGCGGATGGGCCGGTTGATCCGGAGCCGCTGATGCACGTCTCCGAGATCGCGAAGGTTTTAGAGAGCTTCGACCAGCTCGGACAACAACTGCGGCAAGCTCAGCTCACGGTTGTTCCCGGACCCGACGGGGACGAAGGTTTCAGCGTCTTGCTTGGGCTGGCTTCGCGGCTCTATCGACTTACACACGATCTGCTCGAGCGGCCTTCTGCATGGTCTCCGGCAACTGCCCCGTTGCGCATTCGCTCGATCCTGGATACACGCATCCTGTCGGCGTGGTTGGTGCATCACGATGATCCCGAGCTATTCGCCGCGTACCGTGGACACGGCCTGGGCCGTTTGAAGCTCCTCCGCGAGCATGTTATTGCCGACCTCGGCGAGGATCTCGACGAGGAGACCCAGGCTTTCGTCGATCACCTAAATGAGCGCGTGAATCTGGAGGTTGATGAACTCTGGCAGTCGGTCAACCTAGGGTCATTTTCGAACAAAACCATAAGGGACATGGCGATTGAGGTGGAACTCAAGCGCGACTACGACCTCGTCTACGCGCCCTACTCCAGCGTCAACCATGCGGAGTGGCCGTCCGTCCGTGAGAACGACACCGTGATGTGTCGGGAGCCGCTGCATGGCCAACACCGGCTCGGGGCCTTCATGCCGTCCAGTCGAACGGTCGGGCCAGTGGCTCCGATGACTGCCTTCCAATACGCCCGTGACGGCATTTCCGGCATCTTCAGTCACTTCGGCGTCGGTGTTGCTGGCAAGTTCGACCCCGTTGAGCGCGCTCTGAGGAACGCGCTGTACGAGTCCGAGTCGATCTAGCTACGAATCAGTCGGCCAGCTACTCGTAGCGCGCGGTCCCGTCGTCCGTGCGCACGAGCGTGTAGCGGTGCTCGACTAACGGGACCCCTGGCGTTTCGCGATTCGGCGCAACTGGACCCAGCGGCGGCGACCATCTCGATTAGAAGATCGTTGAGCCGGAGCGAGGGCAGTTCTGCTCGGTCAGCAGCGGGCATGGCATCCAGCAGGCTTTCGGATGCGCTCCTCCAGTTCTCCAATGAGATTCGCCACGGCTGGCTATGGGTTGGCCGCCGGGTTCACGGCCGGGCGACCGCTACAGCGGTCGGTCGCGGTTGCAGGCAGAGCCGAGTAGTCAGCCGAGAGTCGAGCCTGGCTCGCTTCGGAGTTCGCGAACGACGTGGGGCAGGCGCGCGCTGGGATGACTATCAGTCGTTGGTAGGCGGTCCCGGGGCGGGTTCGATCTCCGCGTGTGCCCAGTTGACGACACCTTTAACGAGCTGGATCGCCTCGTTGCGGTCTAGGTGCTCGATGTCGAGCAGCTCGTCGTAGCGCAGTTGGGTTGCCCAGGGCGTGAGCTCGTCCAAGCGCCGTGCTTGCGGCGGCAGAGTAACGTTGTTGTCAGCGAGCAGATCGACGAGGCGGTCGATGTCGTGGGTGCGCGGATACTCGATCCCACGATTGGCGAGAACGGCCTTGAGCAGCTTCTCGACAGCTTGCTAGGCGTGGAAGCCGATCATGTCGTCGGTGACCTCGGTGTCGCCTGCCAGCTTGTCGATGACGACCTTGTCGGCTTGCGCCTTGCTCAAGAGCAAGAGCGCGTGATCGCGGCTGTCACAGCTTGGCAAGGACTCGACCTTCGCTCAGTGCCTCGTGCAGCATCGTGCTCTTGACCTCGCCCCACTCGGCGACATGATCGGCACTGACGACGACGACGTCAGCCGCGACGCCCAGTCCGCGCAACTCGCGGCGGAGCCTGACCGCCTCCTTCCCACGATGCTCGACCGTCGGCTCGATCACGAGGAAGTCCAGGTCGCTGTCGGGACGGGCCTCCCCCCGCGCGTGGGAACCAAACAAGATGACCTGAGCCGCCTCGCCCGCAGCTCGGGCGAGGCGGCGGCCCGCCTCGACGATCACAGCCTCATCAGCCATGCGCCAACGGTACCCGGCACGCCGGTCCTCGGGGGGATCCAAGTGGGCAACAGGAGGGCAACAGCCCCCGGCAGATTCCCAGCGATCGCGACGCACTCGGCCGCCGAGAATTCGCTCTATAACAGCCTCCTACGCACCTGGACGAGCGCCGATCCGGGTCTAGAGGGCGTCCGTCCGGACGGTTTCGTATTACACTTGGATGGAGATCCACCCCTCGGCGCGCAAGCACGGCATCGCCGACGAGGACATCGAACACGCCGTGCGCAACGCGATGAGTATCGATGAGCAGCCCGACGACGTTTGCCTCTACATCGGCCCAGCCAGGGACGCGACCTTGCTCGAGGTAGCGACGATCGTCCGCTCGGACGAGACGGAACTCGCGATCCACGCGATGAGGATGCGACCCAAGTACGAGCGCCTGCTCACGGGAGAGTGACGATGGCAAAGCGCCACTATGGAAAGACCAGAGGCGGCAAGCCGATCGACGACCAGCTCGTCGAGCAGCTCGCCAACCAGGCCGAGGACGGCTACGACGTCGAGGCCACCCTGCGTCGTCGAGGCGGTCGTCCTCCCCTCGGGTCGGCGCCAGGGAGCGTCGTGCCGGTTCGCCTCGACCCCGAGCTGCGAAGCGCGCTCGCGGAGCGGGCCGAGCGCGACCACGAAACCGCCTCTGGGGTCATCCGCAGCGCCCTGCGCAGCTACCTAAAGGCGAGCTGAGCCGAACGCCGCCGGCTGCTGAATCAAGCCACGCTCCGTCCGCCGATCGCTCTACCGTCTCCGCGTCGGATCGCAAGGGAACGAGCGAGGAGATGTCGATGGTTGCCGTGCAGATCAAGGTCAAGCTTCGAGGAGTCTCCAAGCCCCCGGTCTGGCGGTGCCTTCGGGTCCGCGGCGACATGAGCCTCGATCGCCTCCACGAGGCGATCCTGGCTGCCTTCGGCTGGGCCGATTACCACATGCACGTCTTCGAAAGCGGCCCCGACCGGTACGGGGTGCCCGACCCCGAGCTCGGGTTCCTCGACGAGTGCCGGGTGAGCGTCGGCGAGCTCCTCGACGGCGTCGGCGACCAGCTCCTCTACACCTACGACTTCGGCGACGACTGGGAGCACGAGATCGTGGTCGAAGAGGTCGCCGACGTCGACCCCGATGTCCGCTACCCGGTCCTGGTGGACGCCAAAGGGGCCTGCCCGCCGGACGACTGCGGCGGCCCGTGGGGATACGCGGAGCTGAAGGAGATCCTCGCCGACCGGGCCCACGACCGCCACCAGGAGATGCTTGACTGGCTCGGCCTCGACGAGGGCTCGGCGTTCGACTCCATCGCGGTCAGCGGCATTGGCCGCTGAGGCCGTCCTCGCTCCGCGCCGTCTCACTGAATGCCACATGAGCGTGGCTCGCTGTCCTCCCGCCAAGGGCGCCCCCCGATCAAGACCCGTGATGGGCAACAGATGGGCAACAGCCCCCGCAGAACCGCAACGAGCTCCAGCGAACTCGGCCGTCGAGAATCCGCTCTAGAACCGCCTCCAACGCACCCAGACGACCTACGAGCGTGGCCTACGGAACCGAAGGTCAGAGGTTCGAATCCTCTCGGGCGCGCTCTAAAGAACCTGCAAATGTGGAGGTCCTGTCGTTTCGGGGCGGCTGTCGGAAGGGCGAAATCGGGCGAGTGGGCAACCAAGAGGGCAACAGCCCGCGCCGATCCGCCCCCGGCCGCACCCGTGGAGGGTTCAGCTGAGCTGCTCGGCTAGTCCGATGATGATGCCCTCGGGGCCGCGTAGGAAGCAGAGCCGGTAGATGTCCTCGTACTGCGCGATCTCGCCGACGAGTTCGGCACCGTGGCTGCGCAGGCGGGCAGTGACATCGTCGATGTCGTCGACGGCGAACATGATGCGGCGTATGCCCAGCGTGTTCGCCGGTGCGCTTTCCGGCTCGGCTCTGACCGCTGGCGGCGTGTGGAACTTCGTCAGCTCAACCCGGCCGTGGCCGTCCGGGGTCCGCATCATGGCGATGTCGGCACGGACGTCCTTGAGCCCGACGGTGCTGTCCACCCAAGGTCCCTCGACCTGCGTCTCGCCTTCCAGCTCCATCCCAAGTTCGGCGAAGAAGGCTTTGGCAGCCTCGAGGTCGTTGACAACGATGAGGACGTTGTCCATCCGCTGAAGCGTCATGTCGTGGTCTCCTGGTGTCGTGGACCGCGCCTGTCGTGGCCCTTCACCTGGTGAGCGGAGCCGGTCAGAGCTTCTCGACATGGAGGCCGGCCCAACTCGCTGTCGTGAGAGATGCTCGCATCCCGCACCGGGGATGCGTAGGCGGAGGCTCGGGGATTGCCCATCGCGAGACTCCGGTGGAGCGAGGAGCGGTGGGCTCGCCCCCGCTTTCTAGAGTGCCCGAACGCACCCGGACGGCTCCTGAGCGTGGTCCACGGACCGAAGGTCAAAGGTTCGAATCCTCTCGGGCGCGTCGCACGGAGACCCAGCGGGGCCCGGCGGGGCGGAGATTGAACCGTAGAATCGCGGTCGTGTCGTTCACGGTCAGGAATCTCAGGGAGGATGTGGCGGATGTCGGGTCCAACTTCGACGGCGCGCCGGACTTGGAGTTTCGTCTCGCGAGTAAGGCGCTCGAGCTCGAGCAGTCTGGCCTGAGCTATCAGCGCATCCCGCCCGACTACCGGTTCCCGTACGGCCACACGCACAAGGAGCAGGAGGAGGTGTTCGTGGTCGTGGGCGGGAGCGGGCGGATGAAGCTCGACGACGAGATCGTCGAGGTCGAGAAGTGGGATGTGGTGCGCGTTCCGCCCGGTATGTGGCGAGGCTACGAGGCCGGGCCGGAGGGTCTTGAGATCCTCGTCTTCGGCGCGCCCAACCTCGGCGAGAACCCGCGCGAAGACGTGGAGGGCCAGCGCGACTGGTGGGCCGACTAGCGTCCGGTGGAACCAAGGTCAGAGTCCACCGAGTTTCGCCGACGGCGGCGTAGGCATCGAGTAGCAGGCGGGCTGGTGATTACCCGTGGGCCAGCACGCTGATGACCACACCCTGCGGATCGCGAACGAAGAAGCGGCGGACGCCCCAGGGTTCGTCAACCGGGCCGTAGATCACCTCGTGCCCGGCCCGCACTGCTTCGGCGTGTGCCGCATCGACGGCGTCGCGCGAATCGACGTCCACGCCCATGTCGGGCAGAACTGCCTCCACGCCTGACGGCGCGAAGACGACTTGCGCCTGGCCGGATCCGAAGCCGATGTAGCCACCGCCGAAGGCTCCCTCCTCGAGCCCGAGCACCTGCGTATAGAAGACGCGGGTGGCCTCGAGGTCTGGCGACTCGTAGTAAGGCATGATGCGCCGCACAGCCATACGCGGCAGTGTCGCAGGGTGACCGACGCGCGTTAGCATCCGCGATCGTGCGTCCGCTGATCGTCGCGTCCTGCGTCGCGCTCACGCTCCTTCTGATCTTGCCGGCGCTTGTCGCGGCGCAGGAGCCATGGGGGCCGGTCAGCCCGGCTGACGGCGCCATCGTGGGCACCGATCCGAACGGCCTGCCGTTCACGTTCGCCTGCCCTGAATACGTCATCTTCGGGGAGCCGCCGTTCGCGAGCTACGGCTATCCGCGCGACTACACGCTGTTGCTCGCGACCTCGGCGGCGACCGCGCCGACGGCCGTCTCACGGCCGTCGTCACGAGCGGTACCGGTTCTCCGTTCGAGTCGGACGCGCTGTGCGAGGACGTCCGGATCGGCTCGACGCCGGGCTCCTTCCAGCCCGAGGACACGCCCGGCACCTACTTCTGGCAGATCGCGCGCGGCTTTGGCAACGGCACGTATGAGGTCTCGCCGATCCGTCGGTTGGTGGTGCGAACCAATGCGAAGCTGACGCTGAGACCTCCGGCCAAGGGATACGCGGGATTCCCGTTTCAGGTTCGGATCGAACTGGCCGGCGCGCCCGATGGCACGATGCTGCAGCTTCAGCGCCGGGTTCGGAAGAACTGGCGGACGGTCGCCTCGCTTGGTGCCACGCTCGGCGCGGCCGCCCCTGCAGTAAGGCTGCCGCTCGGCCGCCATGAGCTTCGCGCGCGGGCGAGCATCGGCAGTGACTCGGTCATCAGCCGGGTACGCCGGATACGGGTCGTGCGTCCAGAGGGCTGGCAGACCGGCGTCGAGGCGGACGGCCTCTACAGAGACCCGCAGCGTGACTCGGTGCGCTTCCGGGTCACGGGCAAGGGTCGCACGCTGCGGGACTTCCGCGCCGACATCACCACGGAGTGCCCGAGCCAGCCGACGGGCATCGGCACGAACCGCGTCGTCGTACGGAAGGTGAAGATCGCGCCAGACGGGCGCTTCATCGCAATCGGGCGGGCGAGCGGCATCGGCTACGAGCTGATCGGCCGGCTCACCGGCCGCAAGGTCGCAGCAACCGCCCGCGTCGTGACCGATGTCTGCGCGGGCAGCATCGATCTACGCGCGCGCCGCGTCGGCGCCTAGGCCCCTTCTGCGTGGCAATGGTGCCGCGGGTGATCTGCATGAAAGCTCCTTCGGATCTAGCGTCGCCGACGATCTTGTCGATGCGGTCGAGGGTTTGCGGGTCGAGCGCGACTTTGGCGGCGGGGCACGGGGCTTCTTCGGAGGTGCGGGGTTCGTCGGGCTCGATGCGGGCATACACGACGTAGAGCGCGCTCGGCGTCGTTGGGGTGTCTTGCCAGTACCTCGTTCGCAAGGCCTCTCACAATCGCGGCGCGTGCGCTTTGGTTGAAGCCATGCGTGCAGCTCTGTTCATCGAACCTCACCGCGTCGAGGCCGGCGACCGGCGCGACCCGGTCATCGTCGAGCCGACCGACACGATCGTGCGTGTCGTGCTCGCCTGCGTCTGTGGCTCGGATCTGTGGTACTACCGCGGCGACTCGCCGTTCGAGCCGGGGCCGATCGGCCACGAGTTCGTCGGCGTCGTCGAGGACGTCGGCGGCGACGTCTCGAGCGTCAAGCGCGGCGACTTCGTGATCGCGCCGTTCGCGTTCAGCGACGGCACGTGCCCGCACTGCCGTCACGGCATCACCTCCGCTTGCGTCTCTGGCGGCTTCTACCCCTCCAACGGTGACGGCGGCCAAGGCGAGGCCGTGCGAGTCCCGCTCGCCGACGGCTCGCTGGTCGCGGTGCCGGGCTCCGGGCACTCCGACGAGATGGTCGCGTCGCTGCTGACGCTGTCCGACGTGATGGCGACCGGCCACCACGCGGCCGTGTGCGCCGACGTGCGGCAGGGCAGCACGGTTGCCGTGGTCGGCGATGGTGCCGTCGGTCTCTGCGGTGTCCTGGCCGCCAAGCGCCTCGGTGCCGAGCGGATCATCGCGCTCAGCCGCAACCCCGTCCGCCAGGACGCCGCGCGCGAGTTCGGCGCCACCGACGTCGTCGAGCAGCGCGGCGACGAGGCCACCGAGGCGGTCATGGCGCTGACCGCAGGCGTTGGCGTCGATGCCACGCTGGAGTGCGTCGGCACCGGCCAGGCGATGCAGACCGCCCTGTCGATCGCGCGGCCCGGATCGATGGTCGGCTACGTCGGCGTGCCGCACGGCGTCGAGCTCCCGATCGGCGACATGTTCTCTCGCAACAAGGGTGTCCGCGGCGGCTCGGCGCCGGCACGCGCCTACATCCCCGAACTGCTCGACGACGTCTTGGACTCCCGCATCAACCCCGGTCGCGTCCTCGACTACGAGACCGACCTGGACGGCATCGCCGACGCCTACGCCGCCATGGACGAGCGCCGCGCGATCAAGTCGCTCGTCCGCATAGGGAGCGTCTGATGATCGCGTGGACCGACGACGAGCTGCGCCGCATCGGCGGCGCCGAGGAGCCCAACGATCTCCAGACCAACAATGAGTTCGACACCAACGGCGTTGTTGAGGCGATGAGTTGGGAGCTTGATCACATCCATCCCGTGGACGCCCGCCGCCCTCGCGTGTAGACGGATGGCCTGCGCGGTCATCGACGGCGGGCGATCGAGTCGCGCAGGCGGCGAAGGCGGCGATCCGAGCGGCGCAACGCGGAGGAGCTCAGGCGACCGTCGGCGAGGGCGGCGGTGACAGCGTCGTAAGCTCCGCCGCCGGCCGACTCAGCGAACAGGACGATGTCGCAGCCCGCCGCCAGGGCAGCGACCGCCCGCCTCCCGGGGCTGCCGTCGAGGGCCGGGGTGTCGAGCGCGTCGGTGACGCAGACTCCGTCGAAGCCCAGCTCGCGGCGCAGCGCCCCCACCACGAGCGGGGACAGCGCGGCTGGCCGGACGGCGTCGAGCGCGGGGAACGTCGCGGTCGAAAGCATCACGAGTTCCACGCCGCTCGCGATCGCGGCCGTGAACGGGCGCCACGCGGCCCTGAGCTCGGCGGGCGGCGCGTCGACGGTCACCGGCACCACGTCGGTGCTTGCCGTGGCCGCGCCGAGACCGGGGAAGTGCTTGGCGGTCGCCGCGATCCCGCTCTCGCCGAGCCCTGCCACGACGGCGCTGACTGCCATCGCGGCGTGCTCGGGGCTCGTCGCGAAGCCGCGTCCCGCCGCGACGCTCGCGGGTCCGGCAGCCACGTCGGCGACCGGCGCGAGGTCGACGTCGATGCCGCTCCGGCGCAGCAGGGCACCGGTCCTGCGCGCGATCTCGAAGTGGCTCCACCAGTCTTTCCCATGTCCTCCGGCCCCTTCGGGCGCAGGGGCGCCGGCGCGCGGGACGGCGCCGGTTCCCTGGTCGACCGCGACGATCGGGGCCGCCCGCCCATGACGGCGGGCGATCGCCCGGAACCGTCTTGCCAGCGACCGGTAGGCGGCCGGGGTCGGAGCAGCGACGTCGTCGGCGAACAGCAGCACGCCGCCGAGGCGACCACGGGCGATCGCCGCCCGGACGTCTGCTGGAGTGCTCGTCGAGCCGTGCCAGGCGCCCCAGACGTGCGCGCCCACGTCGATCGCCGACGCGGCCCCCGCCCCGGGGCCTGCGACCGACGCCGACCGGGAGCCAGCCGTGTTGCGGCTGACCTCGGGCGAGGCGCGAAGCGCGACGAGCGCGAGGGCGCCCACGCTCACGGCAAGCGCCAGCCCGATCGCGACCCGCACGTGCGGCGGAGGGCGCATGAGGCTGCCGCCCGGGTGGGAGGGCCCAACGGTGCTCCTGGCTGGCGGGGCGGCCGCGGAGTCGGCGGTCGGCGGGGGGGCTGGCCACTGACCGGCGAGGTCGTCGGGACGATAGGGCAGACGATTCATGGGCATCCTTTGCGGTTGCGGGAGATGACCCGGCTGACGAGTCGGCGGCGCGGCGCGTAGCGCCAGCCGCCGCGGACGCGCACGGCGGTCACCGTGCCGGTAAACCGGCGGCAGGCCGTGTCAGAGCCCGCAGAGGGACGACGGTCACGGGCGACGAATCGCACGCGCATCGACGCGCGGCGGCCGTGGAGCACCGCGCGCGAGACGTGCAGACGGCGGATGCTCGGGGCGGCCTGCCGCCGCGCTGCCGGCCAGTCCCGGTGGCCGTGGCGCCAGCTCGGAGCGAGCAGACGCCAGGCAGCCCGCACGTCTCCGCTTCCAAGCAGGGAATAGTGCGACCTCACGACGGCGCGCGCCGCCGCCGCGCGCTCGGCCGGCGGGGCTGCTGCGGGTCGCGAACGCGTCTCGGCGACGGGAGCGGCGGGGAGCGGGCCTGCCTCGCGCGGGCGGGCGAGGGCTACGCCGGTGCAGGCGAACAGCGTGACAAGCGCCGCGACGCCGGCTGCGCGGCGCGGGCGGTGGGGCCTTCTCGCCGCCCGGCTGCGAGGCTGCGGTCGTGGCAGCTTCGGTGGCGCCGACGGCCGACGGCCGTACAGGCCATGCGCGCGCTCGTAGTCGCACCAGGGGCAGCGTGCGCACACGACGGGGTGGAAGTGCCGGCGGGCCCCGAGCAGCTGACTAGCTCCCGCATGCCGAGCTTCAGCGCGTAGTGCAGTTCCCAGGCAGTGGTGCGACGGCTCGGACGCGCCGTCCCTTGCACGAAGGTCTGTCGCAACGCGTGCTGCACGGCGATCGGGACGGCCTCCCAGGGCGGCGCGCCCGGCGGCGGCGCCAGCGTCGAGAGGTTCTCCCCGTAGGCGAACAGGCCTCGGGCGGCCCGCTCCGTCTGGCTGCCGGCCGGGATCCCGGTCCGCTCTACGGCGTCGAAGGGATGGAAGCCGTCCAGCAGCAGCTGGAACGTCAGCACCGCGACCGCGTAGTCGTCGCTCTGGATCGTGCGGGGGACCGCGCCGAGGTCGAGGCCGGCGAACTCCGGTGCGAGGTACTCGTCGCGGTAGTACGGACTCGGGTGCTGCGCTCCGTCTGGGCCCGTGAACTGCATCGAATCAGCATCGATCCACGTCAGCAGTCCGTCGCACGACGCCAGGACGTTGAGCTCGTTGACGTCGCCGATCGTCACGCGGTGCTGGTGCAGGTGACCGGCAACGCCGCAGACCGAGGCGGCAATCGCCATCAGGACGTCGAAGCGGAGGTTGTCGGCCAGCTCGTCCCGCGCGGTCCGGGTCATGAGCGTGAAGAGCTTGCGCGGGTCCTGACCCGCGGCCGCGAGCATGGTGAAGCCAACGACGT
This sequence comes from uncultured Thermoleophilaceae bacterium, assembly GCA_963734165.1. Classification (GTDB taxonomy): domain Bacteria; phylum Actinomycetota; class Thermoleophilia; order Solirubrobacterales; family Thermoleophilaceae; genus JACVRW01. The sequence continues at coordinate 692,020 of CAVTFZ010000002.1, forward strand.
TCCCCCGCGCATCGCGAAGCTCCTCCAGCGGCCAGGCGATGGTCGCCTGGAGCTCGGGAGCGACGGTCGGGATGCGCACCGACAGCTGGAGCCGCAACCGCGTGACGTCTTGCGGGGTCGGCGAGGACCACAGCTTCATCGCCATTCGCGGCTGCTCGCGCACCCGCCAGACGCTGCCGCTGGCACCCGCCTCGCCCAGTGGTGCGCCTGACGTGCGACGGGCGCCCTGAGGCGTGAAGTAGACGCTCATCGCGTCACGCACGCCCGACGCTCGAGCAGGCCGAGGAAGCTCTGGTCCGCCGTCCGGCGCTCCATCAGCCGCTGCGGGCTCAGTGCGCTGATGCACTCCCGCAGTTGCACGGTGCCGTAGCGGTCGACCGCGAAGTGAGCGTCGCTCAGGCATCCGTGCGCCAGGCCGGCGTCGTGCAGGGTCTCCACGCACGCGCGCACCTGGTCGAACGCGGCCACTAGGTCGGGGACCGCCTCCCCCCACGGCCGCACCAGCAACGAGGGAGGCAAGGCGGCCGTATGCCCCACGTCGATCGGCCAGGCCAGCTCGCTGTCGGCGATCGGGACGGGCGGGTTCTCGACGCGCTCGGCCAGGATCGCATCGTCGAGGTGCGGCACCTCGACGAGCTTCAACCCTCCGCGCTCGGCCAGGACGTGCGCGCGCGTTCCGGTGGGCCAGCTGACGTGCTCGCGGGCGTGCGCGACGCCCCCGCGGTCGAGCCACACGGGCGTGCCCTCGTGCGTCCCGCGCGCGTGCGCGATCACGAGGCTCATGTCGTCGTCGCTGACTCTCGAGAACGGCGGACCCATCAGCATCGCCTCGAACTCGCGCGCGGTCCAGCCCTCGAGCCGCGGGCTGTCGAGCATGCCGTGCACGATCGATGCAGCCGGACGGCGAGCGAAGGTCGGGCCCTTGCAGAGCACGTCGTCCAGGCCGTCGGAACTCAGCAGGACGGCGTCGAGGTCGTAGACCGGCACGCTCGCGAAGCGCGTCGCCTCCGCGAGGTCGCTCGTGGTGAGGCTGTCGGTGAAGTTGGCGATCTCCTTGTCGCCGTCCATAGCCAGCAGCTCGAGCGTCCCGTCCGCGTAGCGGACGAGTTGCACGCCGTCGCCGATGGCTGCGATCACGGCGTTGCGTTCGTCGATCAGCAGCACCGCCAGGGTGCACGCCAGCTGATGCGGAGGCAGGCCCCGCTCGCCGGCTTCGCTGATCACGGCCTGGGCCGCCCCGCAGACCGCATGCCGAGCCAGCGCGGTCAGGTCCGCGCAGTTCGCATGGGTATCCAGCGCGGCGCGGACGGCTGCGGCGACGGCCGCCCGCGCGCCGTGGTGGCTGTCGGCGAACGACCCGACGCCGTCCGAGAGCGCCGCGGCGCAGAGCCGGGGGGAGCTGTCGAGGGCTACCGCGTCCTGTCCGGCTCGTCGCGCGGCGCGGTGCTTCGTGCCGGTCACGGCCAGCGTCATGACGTCGTCGAACGCCACCTCCCTAGCCGTTCAGCTTGGCCCAGCCCTGCACGGAGGGCATCGTCACCGTACCGCCCGGCGCGACCTTCGACCGGCGGATGAGGGAGTCGCTCACGAACCGAAACAGCTGGCTGAAGCCGCCGTCCCGCATCCGCAGCGGCGGGATCTCAGGCGGGCAGATCTGCGTCAGCGTGGACATGTCAGCAGACGAGGTGCCGATGCCGAAGAAGCAGAGCTTCTGCTCCGCCGCGAGCGTGTGGACCCGGTCGGCCGCGCCGCGCCACTCGTCGGTGGGGTAGCCGTCGGTGAGCAGGAACACCATCGGGACGTTCGCCTTCACGCCCGTGGCGCGGTACTCGTCCTGACGCTGGACGATGACGTCGAGCGCGAGGTTGATCGCCTCACCCATCGCGGTCGTGCCGCCAGCCGTCATTGGCTGGACCTGAAGGTCGCGGGCGATCGTCATCGGCGTCACGACCTGAGCGGTGGTCGCGAAGCTGACGATCGCGACGTCGGCGCGGGTACTGGCGACCTCGTGGCTGCTGAGGTCGTCCACCAGCTCTTGGATGGCGCTGTTGAGCTCTCCCATCTGGGAGGCCATGGAGGACGAGACGTCGGCGATCACCACCGCCGGGGCGAAGGGCCCGGGGTTGGTGGCGTCGAGGCTCGCTCGGCCAGGGAGGATCTCAGTGGAGGTGGAGACCGACATCTGGCGTGTCCTTTCGTCGTCGGCGCCACCGGACGGGCGCCATGCACCAAGGACTACGCCTTATGTGTGAAAATCGCGAGCTTCGCGAGGTGTCGTTCGCGGAATGCGGGAGGGTGAACGCAGGTTGGGGAGGTAACGGGGCTTTACCCTCGCCAGCCGAAGCTCAACAGGACGAGCGAGCTGTTCGCCATGTCGGCTAGGCCCTGGAGACCGTCGACGCAGCGGTGGCTTCCGAGGTGAAGGCGCAGGCGGACCGCGACGTGGTTCTTCCAGCGGGTCGAGCAGTGCTCAAGGCTTTTCTGACACCACGGCTGAAACTGTCGCATGACGTGAAAGATCGGCCTTGCGTGCGTTCCACTCGGCTGCCAGATGACCCAGGTCGTGACTGGATGCGCGTCCGCCTTGAAGTACACCACTGAGACCGGCAGCTGGCTGCCCTCCTGCGAGGCGACGAACGCGTGCCGCCTGGACCGCAGCGGCCGTGGGATGGGGTGCTTCTTGCCGGTCCTGTCCGGCTTCGGCTCGCGCAGAGCCCGGGACTCGGTGTCGAGTTGCAGCCGCTCGATGAGGTGCCTGTGCGGCGGCGAGCCATCCTGGTGGACAGAGAGGTCCTCCGCGTACCGCAGCAGATCGCGCGTGTCCTTCGTCCGGCCGCGGACGTCGAGTCCGACCTTGCCGCCGCTGACATCGCGATCGCGGTGGCCCATTGCGTCGACGCGCAGCGCGCAGGCATGACCGTGCTTGACGAGCACCTGCAGGAGACGCAGGCTCGTGCCCGGGATCAGGCAGTGCGCCGGGTCGTTGCCACCCTTCGACCTCGGCGGGCCGAACTCGATCACCGGGACGATCAGCGTGAGGGCATCGATCAGATCGGCGGCCACCTTCTGCCCGTCGCGGCGCAGCATCGCGGCAGTGGCGTCGACGGTGCCGAGAAGATCGTCGACCGCGTTGCACACCGCCTGCTCGAGCGCCCGCTTGCGATCCCGGTCGTCAAGCTGGAGCAGACGTGGCGGGGGTACGATGTCAACGCTGTCGATAGTGATCGCAAACTCGACTCGCGGCTCGTCGTCCGACTCGATGTACCCGCAGAGCACGAGCGATACGAGGCAGTGCAGCGAGCCGCGCTTGTCCGTGGTCCACGCCATGGCACTCCCCTTGCTACGCGCGCGGTCGAAGGCATCACCCAGCATGAGCTCGTGCAGTCGCACCCGCACGCTCGCGTCAGGATCCTGCCCGCGCGCGGCGAGCAGCGCCCACAGTGTTAGGGGGCCTCGGCGCAGCAGTGGCTGGAAGCAGCTCTGGTGCTTGTCGTCGGGCACCTTCTGCTTGCCATCGGGGGTCTTTCCCGCCTTCGGTGCAAGAGCCGGAGCCACCGCCGCGAAATCCTTGACCTTCTTGGGCAGCGCGGGCGGCGGAGCGGAAGCGTCGGGATCGTGCGCGTAGCGCTGGATGGCGTCGAGCGTCTTGATGTTGGCCTCGGTGATCTCCATCACGGAGGCGAGCGCGGACTTGAGCCCGAGGCCGGTCCTCTGAGCAGATCCGAACTCCCAGCCGGCCTGCGCCATGAGCAGCGAGTAGACGCGCTGCCACTCGGGTCGGATCGTCTCGATCAGGTCGTGATCCGAAAGCTGGACTTCGGGAAGGTCCGGGTCGGGTTCGTGCACGAGTCGGCTCGATGTCGGCAGCGGTGTCTGGAGGCGAGGCTACCTGCACAGTTAATGAGAAGCAAGGGGGCCGCGACACTGCATCCCGCGGGCGTGCAATCAACAATTGCACGAATTATACCTGCAAACGAACTCGTTTCTCAGACTCTTCGACCACGGTGAGCAACGTGCCCGATATGCGTTTTGCCTCCCCCAGATTCATAGTCAGGGTTGTTAGCAACTCGTTTCGCGGCACAGAATGCGCAGGTGTCACAGCGTTGCGGCGAAGGCTCCGAGCAACCGGAGGGGTTGCAATGGATCACGGGGATCCAGGCGCCGGATGGCATGAGTGAGCTCGCAGAGAGTGAGCCCATGAGCGACGCCGATCTACGACCCCGACGCTGCGTGGTCGCGGCTCCCGGAATCAAGCTGACACTCGAGCCCGAGGAAGACACCGACAGCTGGCGCGTGCTGCTGCTCGACGAGCTCGCTGGAGCCCCGGACGACGCGTTCGCCCAGGCGCCCCCCTTCGAGCTCTCGCCCGCGGAGATCGTCCGCTCGTATCCCAGCCTCAAGCGCTTCGTCTACGAGACCGGCTACCTGACGCTCACGCGACTTGGGGCCAGCATCGTGCGACCCGGCGACCAGACGGTCGATGAGGAGCACGCACGCAGGGTGAGCACCCAGATGACGCGCCTGCGTGAGCAGCTCCAGCGAGCCTTTCCCGACGAGGACTGGTCCCGCGTCGGGATCCACCGGGCCTCCTTCGTCGAGCGCCTGCGGTCGCGGCTACGCCGACTCAGGCCGGAGGACGTGCTCGACGGACCCCCCGCCAGTTGCGTGCCCGTGACGCGTTTTGAGGGTTTGAGCGACGAGGAGGCTGACGAGTTGCTCGCCGCGATGGAGCCGCCGGCTAACTGGTCCTGCAACCAGTGAGTCCAGCCGCGAGCTCCGGGTCATGAGAATCCCAGCGCTCGAGGTAGCAGCGGACTCATGATCCGTCGGTCGAGTTGAATGGCGATCGTCAAGGCAACGGCCGATAGCGAGGCGGGCAAGATGCCAAGCGAGCAGTTGCTCAGCGAGATGGGCGCGTTCAACGAGGAGCTGGCGAGGGCCGGCGTGATGGTCGGCGGTGACGGGCTGCACCCGAACTGCAGGAGCAGGATCGGCGCACGCGCGAGCTCTCCGAGGGCAACCAATAGGAGCGCAGGAATCGGGCGAGTGCGAACGGGGCGATTCAGGGTCTATTTCAGGGTGCCGACCCCGTAGCTCCCCCCACCAGGAGCCAACAGACTCCGACCGCATGGGCATCAGCGGAAGGAGACTGCAATGAGGATTCGAAAACCCCATGGCGTGCTCGGCGCGGTGGTCGCCGTGGGAGCGATCGCCGTCGTGCCGGCGATGGCCCAGGACCAAGACCTGCCTGACACCCGCATCGTCTCGACCGCGAAGGCCACGCCGAACAAGGCCGGCACCCCGAAGCATCCCCAGGGCATGTCGGTCACGGCTTCGGGCAGGCTGATCGTCGAGCCGGGCTTCGATCCGCCGGTCGTCACCGGCATCGAGATCCTGGTCGGCAAGGGGCTCGTCTGGAACGGTGGCAAGTACGTCAAGTGCTCCAAGCGGGCTCTCGATCGTCGGGGCCCGAAGGGCTGCCCACGGACGTCGATCATGGGGTCCGCCGTCGCGACGGGCATGGCGGACACGGTTCCCGCCCGCTTGAAGCTGGTCTTCGTCAACGGGGGCACGGATCGGACGTTCGCCTACGCGACGCTCGACAACCCCGCGCGGGTCAAGGAGACGCTTGTCGTGACTTCCACGAAGCTGAGCAGCAGCACGTGGGGCCACCGCGAGGCGGTGCGCGTCCCCGAGACCCTCCAGGTCGTCGCTGGCGTGCCAGTCCGGCTGACCTCGATCAAGTTCAAGATCGGCGGCAAGCCCTACGCCAAGGAGTACATCGCCAGCACGTCCTGCCCGAGGGGCGGGTGGAAGTACCAGGTGACGGCTCACTACCTCTACGACCTCCTGGGCCGGACCGACGACGAGGTGAGCACGGGCAGCATCGCGTGCACGAAGTAACTGTCTGAGCCTTACTCCCCACAGGTCCGCCGGCCTCGCGCCGGCGGACCGCTCTTTGCTCATGCGCACCCCGGTCGTTCCAGGCCGATGGTGCGAGAATCTCGCGCGTGAGCGAGCTGCTGGAGCGCGAGCGGGAGCTCGCCGAGCTCGACACGTTGGCCAGGGAGGCGTGCGCCGGCGCGGGCCGCCTCGCGGTGATCGAGGCGGCTGCCGGGCTTGGCAAGACGCGACTGCTGCAAGTCGCCCGCGAGTCCGGCCGCAGGGTCGGCATGCGGGTGCTCGCCGCACGCGCGACGGAGCTGGAGCGCGACTTCCCGTTCGCGCTCGCGCGCCAGCTGTTCGAGCCGACGCTCGCGGCGCTCGACGAGTCAGCGCGCGAGGCGCTGCTCGACGGTGCAGTCGGCGCGGCGCGCGGCGCGCTCGGAATCGCCCAGAACGGCACGCCCGCCGAGCCGGCCGACGCGTTCGCCGTCCTCCACGGCCTCTACTGGCTGACCGCCGCACTCGCGGAACAACAGCCGCTGCTGCTCGCGGTCGACGATGCGCACTGGTCCGACGCGGCCTCGCTCGACTTCCTCGGCTTCCTCGTGCCGCGGCTGGAGGAGCTGCCCGTGCTGCTGGTGCTCACGTGCCGGCCGGACGAGGCAGGCGCCGAGCGCAGCCTCGCGCGGATCGCGACCGACTCGCTGGCGCGGCGGCTCACGCCGCGCGCACTCAGCCCCCAGGGGGCAGCCGCGCTGCTCGCCGACGAGCTGGAGCGCGAGCCGGAGGAGGCGTTCACCGCGACCTGCCACGACGTCAGTGGCGGCAATCCCTTTCTGCTCTGCGAGCTGGCGCGCACGCTCGCGGCCGAGGAGATCGACCCCGCCGCCGGGCAGGCGTCGCGCGTGCGCGAGCTGGCGCCGGAGCGGGTGACGCGCACCGTGCAGCTGCGCCTCGCGCGCCTCTCGCCCGAGGCGCAGGCAGTCGCGCGGGCCGTCGTCGTGCTCGGCGACGGCGCCGACGGTCGACTCGCGGCCGAACTGGTCGGGCTCGACGAGGCGGTCGTGGCGCGCGGAGCCGACGAGCTGCGCGCCGCCGCGATCCTCGACCCGGACCCGACGCTCCGCTTCATCCATCCGCTCGTGCGCACGGCGCTCGACGCAGAGCTGCCGACCGGCGAGCGCGCGGCGGCGCATGCGCGCGCGGTGGAGCTGCTGCGCGCACGCGGCGCCAGTGCGCAGCAGCTTGCGGCGCATCTGGTCGCGACCGAGGCGCGCGGCGAGCGTGCGACGGTGGTGACGCTGCTGGAGGCCGGCAAAGCCGCGCTCGCGAGCGGCGCCCCGCGCTCGGCGAGCGCCTACCTGGCGCGCGCACTGCGCGAGCCGCCGCCGGACGACCTGCGCGCCGCAGTCCTCGATGCGGTCGTCACCGCCGGAATCCGTGCACCCAACCGGGAGCTGTTCGCGGCGGCCCTGCCCGAGCTGCTGGCGGAGCTGGAGCGCGATCTGAGCCTGCGCGTCCGCTGGGGCATGAAGGCGAGCATCTGGATGATCCTCAACGGTCGCGCCGATGATGGGATTCCGCTGCTGGAGCGTGCGATCGAGGTCGCCAGCACACGGGACGACGTCGAGAGCGCCTTTCGCCTGGAGGCGCAGCTGAACCTGGTCGCGCAGCTGCCGCTTCCCGACGCGCGGGCGCGGCTGACCCCGTACCTCGATCGGATCCCGACCGACAGCAGGAGCGGCCGTCTCGCAGCTGCCCTCGAATCGGAGTGGCACGCGTTCGACGGCACCGCGGCCGATGCGGTCACCGCGGCGCGCCGGGCGCTCGCGCGAGATGGCCGCATCTTCATCGAGCAGCCGGAGTTCTTCGCGTCCGGCCGGCCCTTGCTCGCGCTGATCCTCGCGGACGAGCTCGGCGCGGCCCGGCGCAGCGCCGAGCAGGCGCTCGCGTACGCGCGGAAACGCAGCGCAACGCCCGAGCTCGTCGCGGCCTGGTGGATGAGCAGCGGGGTCGCGTGGGCCTATGGCGACCTCGCCGCGGCCGAGGCGGACGCGCGTCAGGCGCTCGAGGTCGCTCGCCTCGGCAAGCTGCGGTTCGCCGAGGTGCCGCTGCAGGCTGTGCTCGCGGGCCTGCTCGTCGTGCGCGGGGAGCTCGACGCCGCCGAGGCCGAGATCGAAGCGAGCGACATGACCGGTGAGATCCCGGACGCCGTCTGGTTCGCGCTCTCGCTGTTCGCGCGCGGACAGCTGCGCTTCGCGCAGGGACGCTTCGAGCAGGCCGCCGCCGACCTCCTGCAGCTGGAGCGCCTCTCGATCCAATGGGGAGCGATCGGGGCGCCCGCACCCCCGGCGCGCATCTGTGCGGCTCGTGCCGTCGCCGCGCTCGGCGACCGCGAGCGTGCCCGAGCGATGGCGGAGGCAGCGCTCGCCCACGCGCGGCACTGGGGCGCGCCCACGCTCGTCTCGCGCGCGCTCTGCACGCTGGCGATGACGACCGACGGCGCCGATCGTCTCGCGGCGCTCGAAGAGGCGGTCGCCGTGCTCGACGGCTCGCCCGCGCGGCTCGTGCGAGCGGAGGCGCTGGCCGACCTCGGCACCGCGCTGCGCCGCGCCCGGCGCGACGTCGATGCGCGCCCGCCGCTGCGCGAGGCGCTCGAGCTGGCGCGCCGCTGCGGCGCCACCGGCCTCGCCAAGGTGGCGTTCGACGAGCTTGCCGCGACCGGCGAGCGCGTCCGCCGCTACACCCCGATCGGCGTCGAGTCGCTCACGCCGAGCCAGCGACGCGTGGCGGAGCTGGCGGCGAGCGGCATGACGAACCGCCAGATCGCGCAGACGCTGTTCCTGACCGTCAAGACGATCGAGTCGCATCTGGCCGCCGCCTACGACAACCTCGGCATCCGCTCGCGTCAGCAGCTGCCCGCCGCACTGAGCGAGCGGGCCTAGCTTCCGCCCCCCGTCAGGCGGGCAGCGGCCCGGGGCGCAGGACCTCGGGGTCGTGGCCGGGTAGGACGGTGTGTCCGGCGTCGCGAAGTGCCTTGAGGCGTTCGGCGGAGCGGACCTGCGCGGCGTGGTCGTCGCCGAAGATCGGGAAGCGATGGTCGTCTAGCCCGCTCGCGAAGTGGGTGACGTCGGCGCCGAGGACGAGGTCGCCGATCTGGACGGATTGGTGCCCGGGCGTGTGTCCAGGGGTCAGCAGGAGGCGGACCGACCCGTCGCCGAGCAGGTCGTGGTCGCCGTCGACGAGCTCGACGTTCCGTTCGGCGCCGGTGTAGTCGCGCGGGAGGTAGAAGTTGCGTTGGATCGCGGCGTCGTCGTGCCCGGCGGCCCACTCGGTGCGCTGGACGACGACCGGCACCGTGGCCGGGACGAGCGACAGCGCGCCAGCGTGGTCGAAGTGCAGGTGGGTGAGGACCACCTTGGTGAGCGTGGCCAGGTCGATCTGGTCGGCGATGCTCAGCTCCTGCTCGAGTCCGAACAGCGCGAGTCCCTGCGCGCCCTCGTAGAAGCCGCCGGGGTCGGCGACCGCCGCGGGGTGAAGCCCGGTGTCGATCAGGATCCGCTCGGTCGCCGTCTCGACGACGTAGGCCGGGACCGGCAAGCGGATCGACTCGTCCGCGCTGTCGCCCGCGCGCATCAGGCTTGCGGTCGCCGTCAGCCAACCGACGTTGAACAGCTCGACGTTCGCATGCCGGGATGGATACCAGCGGCGTGCGGGCGGCGGCCGAGGCATGGCCGGATACGAGGGATATACGTCCTTGCGGACATCTGCTTCGCGCTTCACCATCGTGTCCGATGGCGCCCTCCAAACGCCAGGTCGTGCTCGTCGGCTTCGATGGCATGCAGCTGCTCAACCTCGTCGGCCCGGCCGAGATGCTCGATGCGGCCACGCAGGTGCTCGGAGGCGAGCGCGGCTACCGGGTGGTGATCGCCACGGCGGACGGCGCGCCGGTCCGCGGATCGGCGGGGATGAGGCTCGCTGCCGACACGTCGCTCGATCACGTCCGCCCGCGCGCGGTCGACACGCTGATCGTCGGGGGCGGCATGCGGATCGGCGAGGTCGTCGACGACCCGCGGCTCGCGTCCGGGTTGCAGCGCCTCTCGGCTGGCGCCCGCCGAACGTGCTCGGTCTGCACCGGCGCGTTCCTGCTCGCGAGCGCCGGGCTGCTCGACGGCAAGTCGGCGACGACCCACTGGGCCTTCTGCGCCAAGCTCGCCCGCCGCCATCCTCGCGTCCGCGTGGAGCCCGACCGGATCTTCGTTCGCGACGGAGGCACCATGACCTCCGCCGGCTCCACCGCGGGCATGGATCTCACCCTCGCCCTCATCGAGGAGGACCACGGGCCCGACGTCGCTCGCACCGTCGCGCGCTGGACGGTCATGTTCCTCCAGCGGCCAGGGGGCCAGTCCCAGTTCTCCGAGCGTCTGGCGCTCCCGGGCACGATCGCCTCGCCGATCCGCCAGGTCCTCGACGCCATCGTCGCCCAGCCCGCCGCCGACCATCGCCTCGCCCAGCTCGCCAAGCGCGCCACCGTCTCGGAACGGCACCTGCGACGCCTGTTCGCCGATCAGACGGGAACGACCCCGGCCCGGTTCGTCGAGCGGATCCGGGTCGAGGCCGCACGCGAGCGGCTCGAGCGCACCACGACGCCGATCGAGACGGTCGCGGCCGCCTGCGGCTTCGGCAGCCCCGAGACGATGCGCCGCGCCTTCCTGCGCGTCCTCGGCGTCGGACCGTCCGACTACCGAGCACGCTTCCGCTCGACCGCCAACCGCGAGCTCGTTGCCTGACTGGGCATCCGCGCTAGAACCACCATCATCGCCTGCGTGCGTGTGAGCGACTCGCGTGTTGTGTCTGTGTCGGCGCTCAGCTTGGGCGTGTTCGTAGTGGCCGTGGCCGTGCTGCACGTCGCCCAGTCAGGCCTCAGCCCGGCCGACCACCGAATCTCGGAGTACGCGAATGGATCGCCGGGGTGGCTGATGACCGTCGCCTTCGCGGCATGGTCGCTCGCGTTGCTGACGGCTGGCATCGCTGTGCTTCACAGCGAGCTACGCCCGCGTCGGCTTGCGCTCGCCCTGGGGGTGCTGCTGCTCATCGCCGGCCTCGGAGCCGCGGTCAGTGCTGTCTGTCCGACTGGGACGAGCGCCGGAAGGGTGCCGGTCGGGCACGTGTTGAGCGCGGCGAACCATGCGCACGATGTCGGCTCCGGTGCGCTGGGACTGGCGTTGTGGATCGCGGCGGTGCTCAGTCTGATGGCAGACGACGGGCGTCTGCGCGCGTTGACGTTCGTCGTCTTGGCCTTCGCCGTGGTCGCGGCAATCGTGCTCTCGGGCGCCCCGTGGGAGCTTCCCGGCGTGCGACAGCGAGCGCTGGTGGCCGCAGGCTGTGCGTGGCAGCTCGGGTTGCTCGCTCGCGCAGCCGGTCGAGCTCGCGGCGTGTGAAGGCTGGGGAGTGCGTTCGGAGGGCTTCAGTCGTCGCCGGCGCTGCTGGTCTGACTGTGCGCGAGCGGGTTGCGCCAGCAGTACCAGTTGATGCCCGTGCAGCGCTCGCCGCAGGGCGCCGCGGCATCGTCGACGCGCGGTCGTGAGTTGAGCGCGTTGAGCGTGATCGGCTCGGCGTCGTCGTCGTGCTTCTGCTCGAATTCGTCGCCGACGTAGCGGCCGGTGCGATCGACGTACTTGAACTTGGCTCCCTCGGCGGAGACGTCGAGCAGGAAAGCCGGCGTGTGACTGACCGAGTCGAGGGCTTCGCGGACGAGCCAGAGCGTGTCGCCGACATAGCGGCGGCCATTGAGCCCGTAGTTCAGGGCCGCCTTGCCCTGCGACTCGAACTCGATGAGGAACACCGAAAGGGTGGCCGCGATGACGAAGGAGATCGCTTGGCCGGCGGAGCTCGAGGCGACCGCGCCGATGACCGTCGGGCTCCCGATCAAGACGAGCGGCACGAGCAAGCGGGCAGCGCCGCGGTGAAAGCACCACAGTCCCGTGACGCCGGCCCATCGTTGCTTACCAGGGCGTTCACAGGGTGCCGGGCAGGACACGCCCGAGATCTTCGGCAGCACCAAGAACCAGTCGACGAGGCTGGAGAGGTAGATGCCCGACCAGAGCACAACCCAGCCGATGGTGAGCACGTCGAAGACGAGCCCGACGTCGTGAAACGGCGTGGCGCTGACGGCATCGAGCAACTGCGCACCGCCGGCGCCGAGCAGGGCGATCGCGGTCCATTGACCGAGGACCCAATGGTCGAGTCGACGGCGGTGGGCGGGTACGAGGCCCTCCGGGCGACGTGCCTTGAACTGCTCGGGCATGCGCTTGGCGGCTCTGCGCTGCACGAGGTAGACGGCGTGAAGGAACGCTGATACGGCGGCGACCCCGACGCCAGCCCAGAACGCGGCGCCCGGATGGCCGCCGAGCGCGAGCAGCAACAGGCCGAAGACCTCGGCGACCGCAAACCAGGTCATCGACACTCGAGGTTCCATTCGCGGAATCTACCCCTGGAGAACCGGCGATGGACTACTCCCGAGCTCGTCGCCCCACTGGACCCAGCCAGGGCGCTCACTGCGGGCGAACAGCTCCAGGCGCGGACCGGGCGAGCAGGTCTCGATGAGGTCGTACATCTGATCGGGCTTGCGCGAGTGCTCGCGCTTGGGCTCGCCAACGAGGTTGACTTGGCGCCTTCCCGGCGCGAGCGTCCGGTTGTCCTTGCCCCGGACGCCGAACAGGACGAGCTCGGTGACGTTGCGGAAGTAGAAGCCGACGCCACGCCCGTCCGGCCCGCCGTCCTTGCGCGTCTTGAACCAGACCAGGTTGGTCTTGTACTCGAAGCCCCAGGCCGAGAGGACCGACATGCCCTCGGCCAGCAGCGCGTTGGGAACCCAGAGATACAGATGGGCCTTCTCGGCGGCGACCTGGGCGACGGGCAGCGCTTCGATCTCGTCCACGGTCATGGTCCTGTAGCGCGCCAGGCGACCATGCTCGGGAGACATCTTCCCGGTGCGGTTCTGGAATCGCCAGGGTGGGTCGGCGAGAACCGTCCGGAAAGGGCCGGCGGCATCGGCGATGGACAGGAGCGATCGATCGGCGAGGTCGTTCATGGAAGCGCAGTTGAAACTAACCGTCGCGTCCGCTGGATCGTCGACTTCCAGCGCTACGGTTGGCCGGTGGACTGGTTTGCCGGCAAGACCGCGGTGGTGACCGGCGCGGCGCATGGCATCGGACGCGGCATCGCCGAGCAGCTCGCGGACCTGGGCGCGCGGGTGGTCGCGGTCGATCGCGACGAGGCGGCGCTGACGGAGGCCTTCGGCGCCGCCGGGCCGATCGTGCCGTGCCCCGGCGACATGGCCGCCGACGCCACGGCAGACCTGCACCGCGCCATCGCCGAGCGCGCCTCCGCCCCGGTGGACTACCTGGTCAACAACGTCGGGTTCGACACGCCGCACGCGTTCCTCGAGCTCGACGAGGACCGCTTCGACCACGTCTTCGCCGCCAACCTGCGCGGCCCCTGGTTCCTCACCCGCGCAATCGCGCAGGACATGATCGAGCGCGACGCGGGTGGGGCGATGCTTCTTCATCTCCTCCCTGCACGACCACATCGTGCGCCGACGCCCGCACTACAGCGCGAGCAAGGCAGCGGTGGCGATGCTCGTGCGTGAGCTGGCGTTCGAGCTCGGCCCGCATGGCATCCGCGTGAATGCCATCTCGCCCGGCACGATCGCCACCGCGTCGGTGCCCGAGCCGCCCCCCGAGGAGGAGGCCGCGCGGCTGCGGGAGCTCGTCCGCCTCGGCGGCGTGCGGGGCCGGCCCGAGCAGGTTGCGCGCATGGCCGCGGTGCTGCTGTCCGATCACTGGTCGGGCTACGTCACGGGCGCCAACGTGCCGGTGGACGGCGGGCTCGGTCTCGTGACCTGGTCGCAGCCCTGATGGCTTAGGCGATCGCTCGCTCCTCCATCCCCTGCCAGAACGCGATCAGCTCGGTCCGCCCGATCCGCTGCCACGCCGTGGGGGCGCGCCGCTTGGCGATCTGACGCTGCTGGCGACAGAACGCCTTCGACAGCTCGCGGTGGGCGGTCTCGGCCTTCGGTCGGTAGTAGGCGCAGCGCTTGAACGGGCACTGCGACGGGCACGACCGCCGGCCGAGGAGCTCGCCGCGATCGGCGCTGCCGGACAGGCAATGCGGTAGCGCGGAGATGGTCCCGAACGCCGCACGTTGGGCCTCGTCGCCCTGCTCGTTGAGGTTGAGCACGAGCGTCATGTCTGCGACGAGCTGGGCGGCCTCGTCGGAGAGGTCACAGCGCCCGGCGACGACGCTGCCCTCGTCGTCCCAGACGTCGGCGCGCCAGTCGCCCGTCTCGATCGACCGTCGCGCCAGTCGCGCGGCCTCGGCGGCAAACGGATGCTCGCCGGCAGCGCCGGCGACGGCGTCCAGCCGCCGCACCACCTCGGCGCTCGCCCCCGGGATCAGCGCGAGCGCGTGCACCAACTCGATGCGCGAGTACCAGAACTCCGCGTGGCCGAGCATGTCCAGCGCGCGCTGGCGCGTCCGGGCCAGCCGCTCCGACGACCCCTGATCCGCCGCGCCGCGCAGGGCCAGCGCGTCCAGCTTCAACCCCTGCGAGACAGCCGCCTCGACGCCCTTCTGATGCGTGATCGGCGCCCGCTCCAGCTCAGACAGCTCGGTCCACTGACGGTCGGCCTCGGCGGCCAGCTCGGTCTGGCCGGCACGCTCGAGGCTCGTCGCCAGCGACGGCAGCACCCAGCCGAGCATCTTCAGGCGGAACACCGGCCGGTCGCCCCAGTCGTCGAGCTGCTCCGGCGGCGTACGCTCGTGCAGCTCGCGCGCCTCGCGCAGGTAGTCGTCGAAGCGGTCGTGCAGGGTCTCGTAGGCGTCGATCGCCTCGGCTCGCAGCTCGCGCGTCGCCCGCCACTTGACGGCGTAGTCGGCGTCGTTGGTGAAGTCCCAGAGCAGGTGCCAGCGCTCGGGAGTGCGCAAGCGGGCGAGGCGAGGCAGGGCCGCGCGCTTGGTGAGCGACTGCGCGATCGGCGCCGCCTCGCCGGACGGCGCCTGGTCCGCCGGCGCGTAGCGGCGGGCGGCGGCGATCACGCGCTCGTCGAGGCTCGAGTCGCGCGAGGTCCGCACCACGTCCGCGGCCGCACGGATCACGGCCAGCCCCCAGTCGTCGCCGCGACGATCGGCGTGGGCGAGCAGGTGGTCGCAGGCACGCGCGGCGAAGCCCGGGTCGTCGGCCCCGGCCGCCGCGAGGATGAGCGCGTTCAGGGCGCGCGTCGTGCGGGCGGTCGCGCAGACCGTGCGCAGACGGTCCTCCTTGTACAGCGCCGAGGAGGCGAGGTACGACTGGACGATCTCGTGCGCGAAGCGCACGCTGCCCGGCCCGCGCTCGATCAGACCCAGCCGCTCCGCCGCGTCGACCAGGCGCAGCGGGTCGCCCTCGGGCACCGTGGCGATGACCCGGGCGAGCGGGATCTCCACCGCGAGCGCGTCGAGCCGGTCGAGCGCGAGCGCCCGCAGCATGCGGATGGCGAGCTCGCGCTCCTCCTGGCCCAGCGGCGCCTCGGTCGCGAGCCGCCGCTCGACCAGCTCCAGCTCGTAAGCGCGCAGCAGCCGGTGGCGCGCCATGTGGCGGTTCTCGTCGGGCTCGGGGAGGGCGTCGACCCGGGCCAGCTCCGCCGCAAGCTTGAGGTAGAAGGGGGTCTCGCCGAGGTGACCGCCGCGGACGAGCTCCTCCACGCGTCCGACGAGCGGGCCATCGGCGTGCGGGACCCCGCGCAGCACCTCCCGCGTGGCGACCTCGTCGCTCAGGGGCTCCAGCGTCACCGCCGACAGCGCGAGCGTCTCGGGTATCCCGACCGGACGCGAGGTGACCACGAGCGCGAGCTTGCGTCGCCGTGCCGCCGCGAGCGCGCGCCGGACCTCGTACGCGTCCGCACCGACCGTGGGCGCCGCCTGGTCCAGGTCGTCGGCGAGGACCACGATGCGCGCGCTGCGGCACAGCCACCGCCACACGCGCGCGGCGTCGGCCTCGGCGGCCACGTACTCGTCGGCATGCTCGACGAAGCGCGCACGGGCGAGCTCGAGGAAGTCGAGCTGCTCGGCACCGCGCAAGGAGACGTAGACGGGCACCAGCCCGCGCTCGGCGAGGAACCTGGCCAGCTCGACGAGCGCGCGCGTCTTGCCTGCCCCGACCTCGCCGACGATCAACTGCGGCCCGACGGGCTCGACCGCGACGAGGTCATGAGCGAGGTCGGCGCAGAGGTCGGCGCGCGCGTCGTACGTGCGCTCGTCCTGAGCGGACTCGCCGCTGAGCAGCGCCTCGGGACGCGTACGCGCGAGCGTGCGCAAGCGGCGCGCGAGTCGGCGGTTGCTGCCGAAGTAGAGAAACGCGCCGAACGTCACGCTGATCAGCGCGGTGTTCAGCACGGCGCCCGCGAACGCGTTCAGCGCCCGGTCGGAATCCCGCAGGCCGAACCGCAACGCGACCAGCCAGGCGACGATCAGCGCGACGAACCCGATCTTCGGATTCGCTCGCAGACGAGACCCGCGCAGGCTCGCGACGAGCCGGTCGCGCTCGACCCACCAGCGCCACCGCCACCGGCCATGCGATCCAGGTTCCTGCTTGATCTGCGCAGCCTATCCCGACCATTGGGCCGAGCTCAGGCGAGCGCGATCCGCCGGCCTACGCTCGCAGGCGCGCTCCCGTCGCGAACATGCGGTAGTTGATCGCGAACAGGCCCAGCGCCGCCGCCGTGAGGAAGGCCAGCGAGAGTTCGACGTTGATCTCGGAGTACGCCGAGGAAGCCGTAGCGGACGAGCCCGATCATGTAGTAGACGGGGTCGATGCGGGTCAGCGTCTCGAAGGGCTGGGGTAGCAGCGCGGCCGAGTAGAAGACGCCGCCCAGGAAGATCAGCGGCTGCAGCACGAAGGTCTGGTAGAAGGAGACGTCGTCGAACTGCTCCGCGCGCACGCCGACGAGCACGCCCAGCTGGGCGAAGAAGAAGCCGACCAGCAGCAGCGAGGGCACCAGCACCAGCGGCTGCTCGATCGGCAGGTCGACTAGGAACGAGGCGGCCACGAAGGTCAGGGTCGCGACCGTCATCCCGCGCACGAAGCCGCCGAAGGCGAAGCCGAGCAGCAGCTCGAGCGGCGAGGCGGGGAGGAGAGCTGGTCGTCGATCGCGCGCTGGAACTTCTGCTGCAGGATCGACGACGAGTTGTTGGCGAAGGCGTTCATCGCCCAGGCCATCATGATCAGGCCGGGGATCACGAAGACGACGTAGTCGACCCCGTTGAGCTTGTCGATCCGCGAGCCCAGCGCCGCGCCGAAGACCGAGATGTAGAGGAAGGTCTCCAGCAGCGGCGCGCCGACGGTCTGGCGCTTGATCTTCATGAAGCGGTTGATCTCGCGCCGCAGCAGCGCGAGGAAGCGGATCTGCCCCGCGCTCATGCCGCTTCGCCGCCGATGTGGGCGCGCGAGAGCTCCTTGCGGCCGACCAGCTCGAGGTACGCGTCCTCGAGGCTCGCCACGCCGTACTGACCGGCGAGCTCGGCGCTCGACCCGCGCGCGACGATCTGACCGTCGTTGATGAACGCGATCCGGTCGCAGAGCTGCTCGGCCTCTTCGAGGTAGTGCGTGGTCAGCAGGATCGTCGTGCCCTCGGCGTTGATGCGCTGGACGTAGTGCCACAGCTCCAGCCGCAGCTCGACGTCCACGCCGGCGGTCGGCTCGTCGAGGATCAGCAGCCGCGGTCGGTGCATCAGCGCCCGCGCGAGCATCGAGCCGCCGCTTCATCCCGCCCGAGAGCGTGCGCGTGCGGTCGTTCCGCTTGTCGGTCAGCGAGAAGGTGTCGAGCAGCTCCTTGGTGCGCTCGCGGCGCTCTCGCTTGGGCATCCCGAAGTAGCCGCCGTGGTAGTCGAGCGTCTCCTCGAGCGTCAGGAACCAGTCGAGGTTGAGCTCCTGCGGGGCGAGCCCCACGGCCATGCGCGCGTCCTTGTAGCGATGGACGGCGTCGTGGCCGAAGACGCGGATGTCGCCCGAGGTCGGCTGGGCGAGCCCGGTCGCGCAGTGGATCAGCGTCGACTTGCCGGCGCCGTTGGGGCCGAGCAGGCCCGCGAACTCGCCGGCCTCGATCTCCAGCGACACGCCCTTGAGGGCCTCCGTGCCCGTCGGGTAGCGCTTGACCAGGTCGGTGATCTCGAGGGCCGCATGTGGACGGGAAACCTAGCCGTCCGCGTAGCGCAGCGAGCCGGGGGTGGTGAGCAGCTCGCCGGTCTCCAGCAGCGTCTTGAGGCCGGACAGGATCATCGGCCAGCCGCCGTAGAGCTCCTCGTTGGCGCCCTCGCGCAGCTGGTCGTGGGTGACGGTCAGCCGGCAGGAGTCGCCGACCGGCTCGATCTCCCAGGTGACCCGCGAGGTGCCCTCGGCCTTCACCTCGTCGCTCCAGACGGCCGTGAAGCTCTGGACGAGCCGGCGCGGCGGGTCGACCTCCAGGTTCTCGCCCTCGGCGATCGTGAAGCCAGCCTGCCGGTGAGTGGCTTCGTAGCGGGAGCCGGGCGTCCAGTCCGAGCTGACGCCCACGCCGAAGTTGTACTTCGCCCGCTGCTCGCCGTCGGTGATCGCCTCCCACAGGCGCTCCGGGGTCGTCTTGATGTAGATCTCGAAGACCTTCTCCATGGTGTGCTCCTTCTCGAGGTCGCGCTTGAGCTCGCTCAGGCCCGCGGCCCAGGGCTCGGCGTACTTGCTCACCCAGCGGTCGTGGACGAGCCGGATCGGGACGGGGTTCAGGAAGTGCAGCTTCTCGCGGCCGCGCCGCTTGGTCTTCACCAAGCCGGCCTCCTCGAGCAGCTTCAGGTGCTTCATCACGCCGAAGCGCGTCATCGGCAACCGCTGCTCGAGTGCGCTCAGCGTCTGCCCGTCCTGCTTGTACAGCTCGTCGAGCAGGCTCCGGCGCGTGGGGTCGGCGAGCGCCCTGAACACCTCGTCCATGCTCGGGGATGATACGTGACTATTTAGTCACATGTCAAATTGGCGATGCCGCCGGCCCCGCTTTCCTCTTGGCCCCAATTCGCCATCCTTCCGCTTGAGAGCCGCCGTTCAGTTCGGTTACGCTGACTGGCTATGACCACCAAGCTGGCTGTCTTCCAGAACGGCGACGACGCGCTGCTGGTGTGGTCCGTCGACGAGACGATCGCCGACTGCCTCGGCTTCGCCGTTCGCCGGGAGCTGGCGCGGGACGGGAGAACGCGGGCGAGCTGGCTCGACAACTTCGTCGGCTTCGAGGACCAGGCAAACGAGCCTGGGGAACGCCGGCCTTCGACCGAGTGGCCGTTCCAGGGATTCAGCTGGACCGACCACGAGCTCTCGACCGGCGACAGCGCGCGCTATCGCGTCGTGCCGATCGTGAAGGCCGGGGACGGCACCCTGCGGCGCCGCGACGACCTGCGCAGCGAATGGGCGACGGGTCGGTCCTTCCGGTCGCGCTACCGCGCCTTCTTCAACCGCGGCTACGTGATGTCGCAGTTCATGGCGCGCTACCTGCAGCAGACCGGCAAGACGCTCGACGAGTTCAAGGACACGATCGGCGACGAGGACGACCAGACCATCCGCCGGTTCCTCTCCGGCGACCTGCGGCTCGAACTGCTCGCGCTGCTCGACCGAGCCCGCGCGGCAGCGGTGAGCTCTACGCGGCGCTGTACGAGCTCGACGACGACGAGCTGATCGAGCGCTGGCGGCGCTCGGGCCGCGTGCTCACGTGGTGCTCGCCAACGGCTCGATCAACGCAGAGAAAGAGGGAGAGACAGCGCAGACGCGCGCAGACGCGACCAGAACAAGGAGGGCGCGCCGCGCTGCTGCGCCGCGGGTGTGGACGTCGAGGAGCGCAACCGCTTCATCTCGCCCGGCGCGCTCGGCCACAACAAGTTCCTCGTGCTGACCGACGGCGCCGGCAAGGCCAGCCGGTTTGGACCGGCAGCACGAACTGGACTCCGACGGGGCTCTGCACGCAGCTCAACAACGGGCTGCTGGTGCGTGACGCGGACGTCGCCGACGCCTACCTGGAGCAGTGGAAGCGGCTGCGGGCGGCGGGGAGCACCTTCCCGAGAGAGCTGGTCTCCGAGAACTCCAGTCCCCAAGGAGCCCCGTCCTCGCGCCACGGTGTGGTTCACCAAGACCAGTGGCAAGGTCGACCTCGCGGCGCTGCGCGAGGTCATCGACGGCGCGCAGCACGCGATCCTGTTCCTGATGTTCATGCCAGGCGGGAGAGGGGTCCTGCCGGACGTGCAGCGCCGTCAAGGGGATCCGGGCCTGGTCGTGCGGGTGTGGTCAGCGAGCTGCCCGAGCCCGACGACGAGAGCGTCGTCGACGTGACCTTCGTCGGGGACGGGAGGGACAGGAGCCATCGGCTCGACGTGATCGAGCCGCGAGGGCCGCAGCACGCGTTCGCCTTCTGGGCGGCGGAGGTCATGCGCAGACGACTTCCTCGCACGCGTGGGCTACGCGATTGTGCACAGCAAGGTGCTCGTCGTCGACCCGCTCTCGCCGCAGGCGACCGTCGTCACCGGCAGCCACAACTTCTCCGAGAGCGCCAGCAACCAGAACGACGAGAACTTCATGATCATCCGCGGAGACCGGGCGCTGGCCGAGGCCTATCTGGTGAACATCGTTGGCGCCTGGCGTCACTATCGCGCGCGCGTGCGCCGTGGACCGCCATGGCCCGGCCTGAAGGACAGCGACGAGTGGATGTCGCGCTCGCTTGCCGCCCGCCGGCGCGACGCGGGTCTCTGGGGCTTCTGAACGCACGGACGGCGACGCCGAAGGCGAGGCTGGTACGGTGCGCGCGTGCTCTGGGTGCGGCCAGTGGTGCTCGCCTTGCTGGCCGTCTTCGCCGTACCCGCAGTCGCCCAGGCCGACCACGCCGGTCCGCTCGGCGGGCAGTGGCACCTCGACGGCTCCTTCCCATCGGGCGGCGGGATGGGGACGGCCGACAGCTCTGGGCACGGACTCGACGCAACCTCGCCCACCGGCGTCAACCTCGCTGGCGACGGGCGCTTCGGCGGCTCGATCTCGCCGCTGAACGTCGGCGTCCTCCAGCCGCCGGCCAGCCCGCTGCTGCAGCCCCAGCGGCTGACGTTGCTCGCCTGGGTCAAGCGCAGCGGCTCGCCCGGCACGCTCAGGTACATCGCCGGTCAGGGCGACAACGGCGGGACCTGCACGGCCTCGTCGTACGCGCTCTACAGCGGGGTCTTCCCCGGCGACGGGCTGTCGTTCTTCGTCCTCCAGCCCAACGGCTTCGCCGTCTTCTCGCCCAACGCCGGCAACGCGCTCTGGGACGGGCAATGGCACCTGGTCGCCGGCATCTACGACGGCACGGCGGTGCGGCTCTACGTCGACGGCGTCGAGGTCGGGACGGGCACGCCGGCGCCGGACGTGACGATCAACTACGCGATCTCCGGCAACCGCTTCTACATCGACGGCTATCCGGTCTCCGTCTGCGGCAACGGCGACTTCAGTGGCGGGATCGACGAGGTGCGCCTCTACCGGCGGGCGCTCAGCCCGACCGAGCTGGGGCGGCTGGCGGCGGCGCCCGGGCCGACGCCGCCGGAGCTCGTGCCCGACGGCGGCGGCGAGCCCCCCGCGCCGCAGGTGACCGCGCTCGCCCCGGCCAAGCCGCTGACCGCCGGCGGCCCGGCGGTGATCAGCGTCAAGACGGCCGGCGACGTCAGCCGACTCGAGTGGAACCTGAGGGGCAACAGCGAGCCCGAGCTCGTCAGCAGCGCCGCGCAGAGCAGCCTGCGCCTGCGGCCCCCTCCCGGCAACCGCCCGTTCACGGTCGAGGTGCGCGCGGTTGGGCCGGGTGGCACGAGCGCGCCGATCAGCCAGATCTTCACGCCCCCCGCGGTGAAGCTGAGCGGCGTCGCGGCCAAGGTGGGCAAGCAGCTGGCCAAGGCCGATCCCGTCTGGACGGTCGGCAGCGAGGCGGGTCTTATCGGCCGGGCGGCGCTCAAGCACGCCTGCCTCGCTCGCTCGAACATGCGCGCCGGCCCGCTGGAGATCGAGGGCTGCCTCGACCCGATCGAGAAGCTCGAGGACATCCCCGCCGCCGAGCGCGGCATCGCCCAGACGCTGGCGCTGCAGCTGCTGCTGTCCGGGGGGCGCGGCGCCTTGGGCCTGAGGCTGATGGGCAAGGTGCTCGAGCTCACCGATGGCTACCTGGCCCGTGGCCCCATCACCGTCAACGGCGTGACCCTGACCCCGGCGAACGGCGCGGCGGTGCTCGTGTATCCGCAGGCCGACGCGATCGTCAGCTCCAACGCCGGCCTCAGCGTCGGCCAGCTCAAGCTCGACAACCAGCGCGACTTCACCCTGGACACCACGCTCAGGGGTGGTCAGATCCCGCTGGGCGCGTTCCCGCGCATCCCCAGCAGCCTGCCGCGGATCGGCGGCTTCAAGCTCGCCGGCGACGTCAAGGTCAGCTTGCTGCCCGCCAGCGGCGCGACCCCCGCCGAGGCGCAGATCACCGCGAGCCTGCAGCTGCCCGAGTTCCTCAAGCGCGGCGGCGTCGAGTTCCAGAGCCAGGTCAAGCTGCGCGCCACCGCCGCCCAGGGCCTGATCGTCGACAACCTCACGATCGGCCCGCTGAACGTCGACGTCGGCGCGCTCGCCGTCGACGACTTCCGCATCGACTACACGCGCGCGATCGACGAGTGGCGCGGCCAGGGCAGGGCCTGCGCGATCGGCGGCACCTGCCTCGACATGGTCCCGCCCAACGGCCAGATCGTGATCAGGAACGGCAGCCTCAGCTTCGCGGGCGCGTCGCTGGCCTTCCCGCCGCCAGGGATCCCGCTCTTCCCGGGCGTGACACTCGACCGCATCGGCTTCGGCTTCGGGCTCGACCCGACGCGGTTGACCGGCAACGCCAAGGTCACCGCGCTGAAGATCTACGAGATCGACGGCCGGCTCGTGCTGGCGTTCCCGAGCGAGGCCACGCCATACGTGTTCGCGCGCGACGAGGTCGGCAACGGCTTCCCGGCCAACTTCTACGGCCGCACCCACACCCAGCCGATCGTCGGCATCAGCGCCGACGCGAGCGTGCAGGTCCCGGTGGTCGGCTCGGTCCGGCTCGGCAACGGCTACTTCCTCTACGAGTACCCCGGCTACGTCGCCTTCGGCGGCAGCGTGCAGCAGGGCTTCGCCGGGATCATCACCTTCGAGGGCGGCTTCGCGGGCGAGTTCAACACCGGCAACGGCCGCTTCAACCTCAGCGGCCATGTGCGTGCCTGCATCGTCGACGTGATCTGTCGCGGTGCCTTCGGCCTGATCTCCAGCCGTGGCCTGGCCGGCTGCGTCGAGCTGGGCCCGGTGAACATCGGCGCGGGCGTGCGCTACAGCCCCTTCAGCGTCAGCATCTGGCCGCTCGACGGCTGCAAGTGGTCGCCGTTCGCCGAGCCCAACGTGCGTGGCGCGGCGCGGGCGGCGCAGGCCGGAGAGCCGTATGTGGTGCGGGTCCGCCGCGGCGACCCCAGCCGCGCGATCCGCCTCGACGGCGCCGACGCCGCCCCGCGCGTGCGCGTGACCGGCCCGGGCGGGCAGTCGCTCGAGAGCTCCGCCGGGGCGAGGGTCGAGACGAGCGGCGCGCTGCGGATCATCCGTTCCGAGCAGGAGAAGCTCGTCGTCGTCGGGTTGCAGGACCCGCGCCCCGGCACGTACCGGATCGAGCAGCTGCCGGGCTCGCCGGCGGTGGCCAAGCTGACCCAGGCCAGCGATCCGCCCGACGCCAAGGCGACCGCCAAGGTTCGCGGCCGCGGCACGACCCGCGTGCTCGCCTACGACGTCCGCCGCCGCCCCGCCCAGCGCGTGACCTTCGTCGAGGTCGCCGCCGACGGCGGCGCCAAGACGATCGGCACGGTCGACGGCGGCGGTCGCGGCACGCTGCGCTTCACGCCGGCGCCCGGCCGCGGCACGCGCCGCATCGAGGCTCGCTTCGAGCTGGCCGGCCTGCCCGCCGAGCAGCGCACCGTCGCCCGCTTCTCCCCGCCCTCCGCCCGCCTCGGGAAGCCCACCCGTCTCCACGTTCGCCGTCGCGGCACCACCCTGCGCGTGTCCTGGGCGAAGGTGCCCGGCGCCGCGCGCTACGAGGTCGTCGCGACGCCCTCGGAAGGCGCGCAGCGCACGCGCGCGACCCGCGGCCGCAGCGCCGCGATCAAGGGGATCGCGACCTCAAGCAGCGGTGCCGTGACCGTCCGCGCCGTCGCCCAACTGCGCCACGGGCGCCCCACGCGCGCTCGCTTCGCCCGCACGACGCGCCGCAAGACCCGTTTCGGGCCCCTGGCGCGCTGCAAGACCGGCAAAGCCCGCATCGTCTGCAAGGCCAAGCAGCGCTAGCGGCGCGTCAGGCGGCGCTCAGGACCGGATCGAGCGCGTCAGCGGGGAGGCGTTGCTCGGGCCAGGTGAGGGTCAGCTCGCCTTCGCGCTCGAGCGTCATCGGCCGGCGGCGGTCAGCGCCGGCCCGTACTGTGCGCCCGTGTCCGCCGCCGGTGACGTCCTCGACGCGCGTTCGCTGAACCGAGCCTTGCTGGCACGCCAAGGGTTGCTGACCCGCTCCGACGCGAGCGCGGCCGAGATGATCGAGCAGCTCGTCGGCATGCAGGCGCAGGTGCCGGAGAACCCGTACGTCGCGCTCTGGTCGCGCCTGCGCGGCTTCCGGGCCGAGCAGCTGAGCGAGCCGATCGCCAAGCGCCAGGCGGTGCGGGCGCAGCTGCTGCGCTCGACGATCCACCTCGTCTCCGCGCGCGACTGCCTCGCGCTGCACCCGCTCACGCTGCCGATCCTCGCCCGGGTGTTCAAGAGCCCGTGGGCGGGCGGGCTCGCCGGCGCCGAGGTCGAGGAGGTGGCGGCGGCCGGGGTCGAGCTGCTCGCCGAGCGTCCGCGCACGCGCGCCGAGCTGGCCGCGCTGCTCGGCCCGCGCTGGCCGGAGGCCGATCCGCAGGCGCTGGCCTACGCGGTGACGTTCAACAGCGCGCTCGTGCAGGTGCCGCCACGCGGGCTCTGGGGGCAGAGCGGGCAGGCGACCTGGGCGCCCACCGAGACGTTCCTGGACGCGGCGCTCGACGCCGACGCATCCGCGGACGCCTTCGTGCTGCGCTACCTCGCCGCCTTCGGGCCCGCGACCAGCGCCGACGTGCGCACCTGGTCGGGCCTCACCGGATTGCGCCCGGTGATCGAGCGCCTGCGTCCCCGGCTGCGGAGCTTCCGCGACGATCGGGGACGGGAGCTGCTCGACCTCCCCGACGCGCCGCTCCCCGACCCCGACACGCCCGCCCCACCGCGCTTCCTGCCCGAGTACGACAACGTCGCGCTCTCCCACGCCGACCGCTCGCGCCTGTTCAACGGCCTGGGGCCAGGGCAGCCCTTCCCCACCGGCAAGTGGGTCGGCTCGCTGTTGGTCGACGGTTTCTACCGCGCCAACTGGAAGCTGACCGACGACGACGGCGTCGCGACGCTGACCATCGACCGCTTCACGCCCCACCCCGACGACCCGCCCGGCACGCTCGACGAGATCGCCGCGGAAGCCACCCGCCTGGCCGCCTTCGTCGCGCCGGACGCCGCCGAGCGTCAGCTGCGCTTCGACCCGGCTCCCTGAGCACGCTGCGTCTCATAGGGTTCCCGCGCCGATGAGCAGCAGCGAGGACAGCGCGGACGCGATCGTGGTCGGGGCCGGCCTCGCCGGGCTGGCCGCCACCGCCGAGCTGGCCGACGCCGGGCGGCGGGTGATCCTGGTCGATCAAGAGCCCGAGGCGGGCATGGGCGGGCAGGCGTACTGGTCCTTCGGCGGCATCTTCCTCGTCGACAGCCCGGAGCAGCGGCGGATGCGGATCAGGGACTCGCGCGAGCTGGCCTGGCAGGACTGGCTCGGCACCGCCGGCTTCGACCGGCCCGAGGACGTCTGGCCCCGACGCTGGGCAGAGGCGTACGTGGACTTCGCCGCCGGCGAGAAGCGAGCCTGGATGCGCAGCCACGGGATCCGCTTCCTGCCCAACCCCGGCTGGGCCGAGCGCGGCGGCTACACCGCCACCGGCCACGGCAACTCGGTGCCGCGCTTCCACGTCACCTGGGGGACCGGTCCCGGCGTGGTGGAGCCGAGCGGCGTCGCCCGCGGTCAGGAGAGCTCGCGCACCGCCGTCGGCGAGTTCTCCCTCCGGGCACCGGCCGTGATCGTCACCAGCGGCGGCATCGGCGGCAATCACGAGCTCGTGCGCCGCAACTGGCCGCAGCGACTCGGCGAGCCGCCGCGGCGGATGGTCTCCGGCGTGCCGGCCCATGTCGACGGGCGCATGCTCGGCATCGCCACGGACGCCGGCGCGAACGTCATCAACCCCGACCGCATGTGGCACTACGTCGAGGGGCTGAAGAACTGGAACCCGATCTGGCCCAACCACGGCATCCGCATCCTGCCCGGCCCGTCGCCGCTGTGGCTCGACGCGCGCGGCCGCCGGCTGCCGGTGCCGCTGTTCCCCGGCTTCGACACGCTCGGCACGCTCGAGCACATCATGGGCAGCGGCCACGAGCACACCTGGTTCGTCGTCACTCAGAAGATCATCGAGCGCGAGTTCGCGCTCTCGGGCTCCGAGCAGAACCCGGACATCACGTCCAAGAGCCTGCGCCGCGTGCTCGGCGCGCGCGTGCTGGGTGGCGCGCCGGGCCCGGTCGAGGCCTTCAAGCGCCACGGCGAGGACTTCGTCGTCGAGCGCTGCCTGCCCGACCTCGTGCACGGCATGAACGCCGTGACCGGCGGCGAGCCGCTGCTCAAGCTGGAGCAGGTCGAGCACGAGGTCGTCGCGCGCGACCGCGAGCTCGCCAACCCATACACGAAGGACCTCCAGGTGACGGCCATCCACGGCGCGCGCCGCTATCTGCCCGATCGC
Source organism: uncultured Thermoleophilaceae bacterium (assembly GCA_963734165.1). Classification (GTDB taxonomy): domain Bacteria; phylum Actinomycetota; class Thermoleophilia; order Solirubrobacterales; family Thermoleophilaceae; genus JACVRW01. The sequence continues at coordinate 718,837 of CAVTFZ010000002.1, forward strand.
GTCACCCGCGTCGCCGCGCCGCACCGGCTGCTCGACCCGGAGGTCCGCTGATCGCCGTGCGCCTCTCGATCCTCACGCGCAAGTCGCTCGGCGGCCTGGAGACCGACCTCTCCGCGCGCGTGCTGCAGCCGACCGGCGAGCCGCTGCCCGGCCTCTACGCGGCCGGCGAGGTCGCCGGCTTCGGCGGCGGTGGCATGCACGGCTACCGCTCGCTCGAGGGAACCTTCCTCGGCGGCTGCCTGTTCTCCGGCCGCACCGCCGGCCGCGCCGTCGCCGCGGCCATGCGCTGACCTTCCGCTCCATCCGCCCTGACACCTATCGTGGTCAGACCATAAACGGCCCCGGCGGCGCACTAACGCCCCGGGGCCCGGCACAGGAGGAATTAGCTCCCATGCTCGATCAGCGTACCCCGGGTCATGAGCCCGGCGATCCCATCCACCTCAAACGCGCCCTGCTCGACCTGCTCGTCTGCGAGCACACCGGCCTTTGGTCGTTGCCCGAGCTCGACCGGGTCCTCAACCCCGGCGGCGACCGCCCGCCGGAGGCCCATGTCGAGGATCTTGTGGCCGATCTCTACGCCGCCGGTCTCATCCACCGCTGCGGCGAGTTCGTCTGCGCCACCCGCGCCGCCGCGGCGGCCCAACGCATCGACGGCTGACCCCGCATGCCCGAGCGCCGGCCACGACCGGCGCTCGGGGTTCAGTCCTCGAGAGCGCGCTGAACCTTCGCGCGCAGGGCGTCGGCGTCGATCGACGGGTAGCGGAACAGCTGCGACTCCGCCTCGGCGAACAGCTCGAGCGCCCTGCCTGGATCGATCAAGCCCGAGTCGACCATCGCCCGTACGTCAGCGAGATCCTGCTCGAAGCCGCGCTCGATCTTCGCCAGCGCCTGGGAGTACGGATCGAAGTGACGGACGACGACGCGACCCTCCTCGAAGACGAACGGGCTGCGTTCGCGCCAGCCCGGCAGCTCGGGGACGAAGTCCGGCGGGGAGACGAGCTCGATGTTGATGTCGAGCCGGTCCTTGGCGCTGGCGATCCGGCGCAGCAGCTCATCGGTCTCGGGCTCGAGGCGGACGTCCACGTCGACGGTCGAAGCGCGCCACCCCTCGATGACCGCCGTGGCGCCGCCGGTCAGGTAGACGGTGACGCTCTCCCGGGTCGCGCGCGAAAGCTCGCGCGCGAGCGCGCGCACGCGCTCAGCGTCGACCGGGGGGCGCATGCTCGGCCGCCCGCGCGAAGCTGACCATCCGCGCCACGAGCGCGTTGTAGCGGCTGTGCGCCGTCGAGCGGTCCTCGGATGCCAGCAACTCGTAAAGCGCGTGACCCGCTGGCGTGTCGTCCTGGGTGTCGGGAACGTCGAGTCCGACGGCGCGCAGCCGGGGTCGGGCCATGCGCACGAGCGCCGCCGACGGGGTGTTGCGGCCGTGCTGGAGATCGTCGATACCTCCCTGCACGAGGTCCGCGCCGGGTAGATCTTGGATCGGCGGATGTGCGTGCCCGGCCACCGGCGAGATCATAGGCCGATCACCTGCCGGCTCAGCCGGCCGCAAGCAGCTCGTCGAGCCGCCGGTGCACCAGCGCCACAGCCATCGCCCCGTCGCCCACCGCGCCCGCGACGCGCTTGGTCGAGCCGTGGCGCACGTCGCCGGCGGCGAAGATGCCTGGCACGCTGGTCTCCAGCGCGAGCGGGTCGCGCTCCAGGGGCCAGTCGGCGGGCCGGCGGCCAGCCTCGAGCAGGTCGGGACCGGTGAGCACGTAGCCGGCGGGATCGAGGCGCACGCCGCCCTGGGCCGCCCAGCTGGTGCGCGGCGCGCCGCCGATGCAGAGGAACAGCGCGCGGGCGGGCAGGCGCTCGACGCCTCCGGCGGCGTCGCGAGCGACCACCGCCGCCAGCAGCCCATCCTCGGCCTCCAGCGATTCGACCCGCGCGCTCAGGCGCACGTCGATCAGCGGGTGGGCGGCGATGCGCTCGACGAGGTAGGCCGACATCGACTTGCCGAGAGCCCCGCCGCGCACGAGCATCGTCACGCGCGCGCCCGCGTTGCCGAGGTGCATCACGGCCTGGCCGGCCGAGTTGCCGGCCCCCACGACGACCACCGGGTCGCCGCTGCACTGCGCCGCCTCGCTGCGGCCCGCTCCGTAGTACACGCCGCAGCCAAGCAGCTCCTCGACGCCCTCGACCTCCAGCCGCCGCCACTCCATCCCCGGCGCGGCGATCGCCGCGCGGGCGCTGACCTCGTAGCCGCCGGCGATCTCGACCGTGAACGCGCCGTCCGGCGCGACGCCGCTGCCGGTCACCCCGCGCTGGATCAGCAGCTCGGCGCCGAAGCCCTCGGCCTGGCGCCCGGCCAGCCGTGCCAGCTCCGCGCCCCCGATCCCGTCCGGGAAGCCGAAGAAATTCTCGATCATCGACGTGTGCGAGGCCTGCCCGCCTGGCAGGTCGCGCTCGAGCACGAGCGTCGACAGGCCGTCCGAGGCGGCGTAGACCGCGGCAGCCAGGCCCGCCGGGCCGGCGCCCACGATCACGAGGTCGTACTCCGTGCGCGCGGGCGCGGTGTGCGACATCCAGGCGTCGATCAGCGCCTCGATCGTGGCCGCGGCGAAGACCGCGTCGCCGTCGATCACGACCGGCAGCTCGAGCTCCAGCGCGTCCCGGGCCGCGAGCGCCTCCTCGGCCGCCGGCGTGCCCGCCTCGAGCCACTCGAACGGCTGCGCCGAGCGCGTCAGGTAGTCGCGCAGCGCATAGTCCTCGGCCACCAGCCGCCGCCCGATCACCGTGACCGTCGGGCGGACTGGGCTCACGGAAGGTGCAGCATCAGCTCATCGACGTAGCACCAGCTCCAGTCCTCGCCCGGCTCGGCCGAGCGGATGAGCGGATGCCCGGTGGCGTTGTGATGAGCGGTGGCATGGCGCCGGGGCGAGTTGTCGCAGCAGCCGATGTGACCGCAGGACTGGCACATGCGCAGGTGCACCCAGCGCGTGCCCTCTACCAGGCAGTCCTCGCAGCCGGCGATCTCGCCGGGGACCTCCGTGACCGCGACGGAGTCGAGATGAGCGCACTCGGCCATTCCCGCAGCACAGCCTACGCGTCCAGGAGACTTGCGCCCATGGGGGCCATGCGCGACCTGACGCCGAGCGACCACTACTACGATCCCTGAGTGTCGATGCGCGACGCCATGCGGGGGTTGGACAGGGTGATCGCCCGCCGTCGCCGGCTGGTGCTGGCGCTGTGGCTGGTCGTCGTCGCGATCGCGATCCCGTTCGCGCTGCGCCAGGGCGACGAGCTGACGGGCGGAGGCTTCGCGGTCCCCGGCTCCGACAGCGAGCACGTCGAGCAGCTGCTGCAGGACGGGGTGCCGGCCGATCAGCGTCAGGTGGTGCTGGCCGCCGTGCTGGTGCCCGATCGCGGCACCCCGCCCGACGCCGTCTGGACGCCGCTCGGGGACCTCGAGCGCGCCGCCGCCGCGACCGACGGCGTCGCCCTGGGCAGAAACGCCATCCGCGCGGCGGTCTACCTGGCCGACAAGTACCCGCGCCGGCCAGTGATCGTGCCGCTGACAACGGCGGTCGACGAGTACCACGCACCCGACACCGCCACCGACCTGCGCGAGCGGCTCGGGCTCGCCGACGGCTACCACCGCGACGGCGTGACGATGCACCTCGTCGGCCAGGGCGCGCTCTGGGCGGGGATGCTCGACCTCACCAAGGACGACCTCGCCGCCGCCGAGCGGGTCGGCTTCCCGATCGTGCTGGCGATCCTGCTGCTGGTGTTCGGCTCGCTGGCCGCGGCGCTGCTGCCGCTGGCGATGGGAGCCGTGGCCGTGACGATCACCGGCGCAGCGATCTACTGGCTCTCGACCGTGACGATCATGAACGTCTACGTGACGAACATGGCGTCGATGATCGGCATCGGCGTGGCGGTCGACTACAGCCTGTTCGTGCTCGTCCGCTACCGCGAGGAGCTGCGCGCGGGGCGCTCGCACGACGAGGCCCGGCTGACGGCGCTGACCACCTCCGGCGTCGCCGTCGTCTTCAGCGGCGTGACCGTGATCGTCGCGCTGGCGAGCCTGTTCACGATCGATGCCGCCGCGCTGCGCTCGCTGGCGGCGGGCGCGATGGTGGTCGTGGCGGTGGCGGTGCTGCTGGCCGCCACGCTGCTGCCGGCGCTGCTCGCCCTGCTGGGCAGGCGCATCTCGCCCGGCTCCGATCCCACAGGCGGGGGCGGCTGGGCGCGCTGGGCGACGCGCGTCATGCGCAGGCCCTGGCTCTCGCTCGGCGTCTCCACGCTGCTGCTGCTGGCGCTGGCCGTTCCCGCCACCGGCCTCGTCCTCGGCGACGGCGCGCTGCGCCAGCTGCCTCAGGGCAACGAGACGCGTGAGGGCTTCGAGGCGGCGATCGCGGCCACAACGAGCCCCGGCCGCGGCGCGCCGCTGAAGCTGCTCGCCCCGCCGGGGGAGGTCGCTTCGACGCTGCGCTACCTGCGTGAGGATCCGGAGGTCGAGCGCGTGGCGCTGCGCACCCGCACGCGTGACGGGCGCCGGGCGGTGATCGCCGCCACGCCGGTCCACGACGGCGACAGCGAGCAGGCCAAGGACCTGGTCAAGCGACTGCGGCGCGACCTCGACGCGCGCGTGCTGGTGGGCGGCAACAGCGCCGCGCAGCTGGACTTCGACGACGAGGTGCTCGGCTCGCTGTGGCAGGTCGTGCTCTTGATCCTCGTGCTGACGTTCGTGACGCTGGCGGCGCTGCTGCGCAGCGTGGTGCTGCCGTTGAAGGCGATCGTCACCAACCTGGCCAGCGTGGCGGCCGCCTTCGGCGTCTTGACGATCGTCTACGTCTGGGGCTGGACCGACGGGCTGCTGGGCTGGGAGAGCCCGGGTTACGTCGACACCTTCACCGTGCCGATCATCATCGCGGCGGTCTTCGGCCTCAGCATGGACTACGAGGTCTTCCTGCTGTCTCGCATCCGCGAGCGCTACGAGGCGAGCGGGGACACGCGCCGTGCCGTCGGCGAGGCGCTGACCTCGAGCGCGCGCACGATCACCGGCGCAGCGGTCATCATGGTCGCCGTGTTCGGCGTCTTCATCGGCACGGGCGTGCCCGCGATCCAGCAGGTCGGCCTCGGCTGCGCGGTCGCGATCGCCCTCGACGCGACGCTCGTGCGGCTTGTGCTCGTGCCGGCAGCGATGGTGGTGCTGGGCCGCTGGAATTGGTGGTGGCCGGGCTCGGCCCGCGCCAAGACGCTGGCCGCGACGGGCGTGCTGGCGGCGCTGACCTTGAGCGCCTGCGGGGGCGGCGACTCGGACGACGTCGTACAGACCGACCAGCACAAGGGCACCGAGCCCTCGTCGGTCACGGTCGCCGGGATCGCGGTCAAGGTCGATCCGTCCAAGGCCGGCACGTCCGAGCAGCCCCAGGGCGTGGACGTCGACGTGCTCCTGCGCCTGCGTTCCCCGTCCGGCGTCGAGCCCCCGACCGCGCGGACCGCCCAGCTGGTGCTGCCCGAAGGCACGTCGATAGACGGCGGGAGCTACCCCTCTTGCGAGCGTGCCGTGCTGAGACGGGACGGGCCCGACGCCTGCCCCGCCGGCTCGGTGATGGGCCGGGGTGCCATGCTCGCCGAGGCGGACACCAATCCCGCCCGCGGGGCTGTGACGGTGGTCAACGGCGGCAAGGACCACCTCTGGCTCTACACCGTGCTGCAGAACCCCGTCCGGATCGAGGACGTGATCGACGGCAGGATCGGCGCCGACGAGGGTGGCGGCACGCTGGTCGAGTTCACGTTCCCCGAGAGGCTGCAGAACGTCGGCGGCGTGCCGATCGCGCTGCGCGAGCTACGCCTGCGGGCCGGCAAGGACCAGTGGCTGACGACGACCTCGTGCCCGTCGAACGGGCGCTGGCCCTACAGCGGCGAGGCGACCTTCGCCGACGGCACCAAGGCGAGCTACGCCGACGACGTGCCGTGCAGCTGACGCGCTAGCCCGGCCAGACGATGCGCCAAAGCGTCGCCGGCCGGCGACGAGCGGCGATCGCGAGCTGACGCACGACCTCGCGCACGAACCCGTCACGCGGCACGCGCGGGCGCAGCGCCCGCAGCCAGCTGCGCGGCAGGCCATAGCGGACGAGACCCTGACTGACCTCGACCAGGTCCGCCCGCCGGATCAGCTCGACCTCGGCGCCGCGCGAGCACTGCGAGCGCAGCTCGTGATGGCGTTCGACGGCGTCGGCACAGCGGCGCACACGCTCGGCCGGCCAGCCCTGCTCTGCGAGCAGCCGCTCCGCCAGGTGGCGCCCGTCGGTCACATAGGCGGCCCGGGTGGCTGCGCCCGGATAGAGACCGGCGTCGTGCAGGATCGCCGCGCACAGCAGCAGCTCGCGATCGATGTCCAGGCCCCCGCGGGCGGCCAGCTCCTGGGCGATCAGGAAGACCCTGACCGAGTGGCGCTCGATCGGGCCGTCGGGCGCGCCGACCAGGGAGCGCAGGCGCTCGAGGCAGGCACGCTCGGCTGTGCTCGTGGTCAGCTCGTCGGCGAGGGCAGACATCGGATCCGCAGTCTGGCGGGTGCCGCGGCGACCCAGCGAGCGATTCATTGCCAGTCCTAGATTATATCTGTATAACTAGCTCGAAGGAGATATCTTGAGCAACTCCACGAGGGGTTGCCTCTAACCCTGGTCCCTGCGCCCCGGCGCCGAGCGAAAGGATTCGTGGAGACGATGAAGGCGTTGAAGAAGCAGCGCGCTTGGCGCAATCGTCCTGCTGTCGGCGGCGATCGTAGTGGCTGCGCCCGCCTTTGCCACACCCAACTTGACAACGTCAACGACGACAAGAGCGGGGTCGCAGACGCCGACCGCTCCGTTCATGACACCGATGGGCAACACAAGATCCTCATCATCACGTGGAAGCGCGATCGACACGAGATTCGTGTTGGGGGCGGCCACCATTTCGTGCAGAACGGCGAACGCCATCGGCTACGTTACGGTGACACACACACAACTGCGGCTTACGAGCGTGACATTCGGTGACGGTAGAGGAAGCACATGCACCGCTGGCGTGCTTGGAGTCGTAGTCAGAGACTCAATCAGCGGTGGCGCCAGTTCAACCACCCCATGGCATGTGCACGTGAGATCCAATGATGCTGGGACGAGATCAGCTACGGGCACGATCAACATCTCAACGGGCTTCTCATTTGCTGTTTCGGACGGCAGCGTGACGTGTGATTTCACAGTCGCAAGTGGCCAATCAGTCTCTCTTACGTATACATATAGCAGTACATCACTTGCCGTTGACGGGACGGTAGTAGTAACAGTAACGGGTGCAGGGTGTTCCATCAGCGATAGAAATGCGAACTTCAGAGTGACGTACACAGTCAGAGCGGACACAGCGAATCACAGAGTGGTCGTCACAACCGCCTCATAGGCAGACTGGCACAGTGTGCGCCGAAGGCAGGCTCTCCGGTGCACCGCCGCGACGGGTCGAGAACCGTCTTGTAGTTGCAAACACGGCAGTCTATAGTCGCGGGGTGTCCCCGCCGAATCAAGCGTGCGTGGTCCTCTTGGGCGTGCTGTGCTCGCTTGCCCTGCTCAGCCCTCTCGATGCGTCAGCCGCCAACGCGCCGCCGGGGCGCGGCTACGAGCGGGTCTCGCCGCTGGACAAGAACGGAGCTGACGTCGAGCTCGCGCAGCCGGCGCGGGCCGCCAGCGGCGGCGATGTCGTCTCCTACACGTCGTTCGGCGGCTTCGCCGACGGGACCTCGCGCATCTACCTCAACCAGTACCGGAGTGTCCGGGGGCCGAGCGGCTGGACGACGGCGAACGTCACCCCGCCGGCCGACCCGTTTCCTCACGCTGGCTTCCCGGGCTGGCCGGAGGACATCTCGGCGGACGTTTCACACACGGTGGCCTCGAGCTGGGGGTCCGACGCCTTCGGTCATCCCCAGATGGCCAACCTCTGGCGCTACAGCGCGTCCACAGGGTCGTTCGACCTGCTGTCTCAGCCGTCGATCGAGCTTGCTGCCGGCCCGCTCGTCGGCGCCGGCGCCCACTTCGCCGGCGCCTCGGCCGACTTCAGCCACGTCGTCCTCACGTCCGCGAGGCGCCTCACCGACGACAGCCCTGCGGGCGAGCCCGGCTTCGGCCCGCCCTACCTCTATGAATGGTTCGACGGTCGGCTGCGTGCCGTGACCGCGGAGGCGAGCGCCGTTCTGGGCTACGACTCCCCCGCTCGAGCGATCAACCACCCGGGCGCGTACGCGGTCTCGAGCGACGGCACCCGCATCTTCTTCTCGACGCCGGCAAGCCTGGAGGATGCCCAGCGAAAGGTATTCCTGCGCGAGGACGACCCCGCCGACTCGGACCCGCCGACCACCACGCGCATCGACACCTCCGAGCGCACGGTCCCGGCAGCCCAGGACGAGGCCTCGTTGTTCCAGATGGCCAGCGCCGACGGCTCGAAGGCCTTCTTCATTAGCCCGGAGCAGCTGACCGACGATGCGACGGCCGCCACCACTGGGGGCCCGGGGCAGATAGCGTCCGTCGATCGCTGCGGCTTCGCCCGCTGCGATCTCTACCGCTGGGACGGCGATGCGCCCGCCGGTCATCGGCTCACTGACCTCACGGTCGGGGACGGCACCGGCGCCGCCGTCATCGCCGCGGTCGCGGACGCCGACGACGGCTCCCGCGTCTACTTCGTCGCCTATGGCGACCTGGCGGCCGGCGCCAGCCCCGGTGAGCCGAACCTCTACCTCTGGCAGCAGGGCAGCGGCGTCCGTTACGTCGCCACCTTGGAGGGCTCGCCCCCTCCAGGACTAGGCTTCGCGGCGGACAAGTCGATCTGGTCGTTCTCGCTGCAGCCCAGCAGCGCCGACGATCCGCTCTATCGGGACGTCCGGGTCAGCAGCGACGGTCGCCACCTGCTCTTTCGCACGCGCGCCCGTGTGACGACATACGACAACGCCAACACCTTTCAGCTCTACCTCTACGACGCGCAGACGAACCAGCTGTCCTGCGTGTCGTGCAACCCACGGACCAGCGCGTCGACCGCCGACTCCTACCTGAGGAGGGTCGCGCTGGATCCGAACTTCCGCGTCCCCACGTACCTCCCTCGCAATCTCACCGCCGACAGCTCGACGGTCATCTTCGACTCCGCAGAGGCGCTCATACCGCAGGACGTCAACCAGCGCATCGACGTGTACGAGTGGTCGGCGGGGAAGATTCAGCTGCTGTCCAGCGGGGTGGCCACGCACGAGTCGGCCTTCGTCGACGCCAGCGCCGATGGGCGAGACGTCTTCTTCATCACGCGCCAGCAGCTCGTCGCGGCGGACAGCGACACCCTGATCGACCTCTACGACGTGCGCGTGGGCGGCGGGTTTTCCGAGCAGCAGCCCCCGCACGAGTGCGTCGGCGACGCCTGCCAGGGCCCGCCGTCGAGCCCCCCTGCGCTCAGCCGGCCGGGGACGAGCTCGTTCGTGGGACAGGGTGCCCCGAAGACGATCAAGAAAAAGGCGAAGCGCTGCCGCCGCGGGCAGGTGCGCAAGCGCGTCAAGGGCAAGGTCCGGTGCCTCAAGAAGGCGCGCAAGGGGAGGCGCCGGTGAGCGTCCCGCGCGCGCTGCGCGTGCTCGCCGCGGGGCTGCTGCTCGCCATGGCCGGCGCCGCCCCGGCGCGGGCGGACTTCGACGTGGCCGCCTTCGACGGAGCGCTCAGCGCCGACCCCACCGGCACCCCAGCGGACCAGGCCGGCGCGCATCCGTACGCCCTGACCACGACCTTCGAGATCAATACGGTCACCGATTCGCAGGGCAACCTGATGCCTGCGGGCGGTGGTGCGAAGGACCTCGAGGTTGCCCTCCCGGAGGGCCTGGTCGGCGATCTTGCGGCGATGCCGCTCTGCTCGACGGGGGACTTCCTGGCACCGCCTCCCTTCTTCCACTGTCCACCGGGATCGCAGATCGGGATCGTCATGCCCAAGATCGTGTTCGGGAGCGCCGTCGACTTCGCGAGGCGCCTGCCGCTCTACAACCTCCCGGCTCCTCCTGGCGCGATTGCGCTTTTCGGAGCCCGCTTCTTGGCGGTTCCCATCTTCCTCGAGCTGGGGCTCGACGGCGACTATCGCGTGACGGCGACGTCGCGGAACACCTCCCAGGGGATCTCGGTCCTCGGCGCGTCGATCACCCTCTGGGGCGTCCCGGCCGACTCGTCTCACGATCCCGAGCGCGCCTGCCCGGGAACGATCCTCAGGGGCTGCTCCACGGAAGCTCCGCGGACGCCATTGCTCTCGAACCCGGCCTTCTGCGCCGGTGGAGGCGAGGGGCTGCGCACCGACTTGCGCATCGACTCCTGGGCGAACCCTGGCATCTTCCGGACCGCAAGCTACGTTAGTCACGAACCGCCCGGGTACACCTTCAACGCCCCGCTGACTCCCGACCAATGGGGACCCACGTTCGGGATGACGGGCTGCGAGCGGGTGCCCTTCGACCCCTCGATCAGCGTGACGGCCGATTCGAGTGCGCCGGACTCCCCCACGGGCCTCGCGATCGACGTGACCTTCCCCGAGCAGTAGGCGGAGCCGCTCACAGCAGCGGCTCCTCCTCGCCGCGCTGGCGGCGCAGCTCGCGGCGGGCGATCGAGAGCTTGTGCACCTCGTCGGGACCGTCGGCGAGCCGCAGGGTGCGCATGTGCGCCCACATCCAGGCCAGCGGCGTGTCGTCGGAGACGCCGGCGCCGCCGTGGACCTGGATCGCACGGTCGATGATCTTGAGCGCGACGTTCGGCGCGGCGACCTTGATCGCGGCCACCTCGATGCGCGCGTTCTTGCCGCCGACGGTGTCCACCAGCCAGGCCGTCTTCAGCACCAGCAGCCGCACCATCTCCAGCTCGATGCGCGCCTCGGCGATCCAGTCGCGGATGTTGGAGCGCGTCGAGATCGGCTTGCCGAAGGTCTCGCGCGCGTCGGCACGGGCGCAGAGCAGCTCCAGCGCTCGCTCGGCGGCGCCGATCGCGCGCATGCAGTGGTGGATGCGCCCCGGCCCGAGGCGCGCCTGGGCGATCAGGAAGCCGGCTCCGGGTTGCGCGATCACGTTCTCCATCGGCACGCGCACGTCGGTGAAGCGCAGCTCGGCATGGCCCTCGGGATCGACGTAGCCGAACACCGGCAGGCTGCGCACGATCTCGAGGCCCGGGGTGTCGAGCGGCACCAGCACCATGCTCTGCTGGGCGTAGACGTGCGTCTCGGGATCGGTCTTGCCCATCACGATCAGGATCCGGCAGTGCGGGTGCAGGGCGCCGGTGGTCCACCACTTGCGGCCGTTGAGCACGAGCTCGTCGCCGCTGCGCTCCATCCGCATCGCGACGTTGGTGGCGTCCGAGCTGGCGACGTCCGGCTCGGTCATCGCAAAGCCGGAGCGGATGTCGCCGTCGAGCAGGGGGCGCAGCCAGCGCTGCTTCTGCTCATCGCTGCCGAACTGATGCAGCACCTCCATGTTGCCGGTGTCCGGCGCCGAGCAGTTGGTGGCCTCCGGTCCGATCATCGTGCGGCCGAGGATCTCCGCCAGCGGCGCGTACTCGAGCGCGGTCAGGCCCGGTCCCTCGTCGGGATCGGGCAGGAACAGGTTCCAGAGCCCGCGCTTGCGCGCCTCCTCCTTGAGCTGCTCCATCACGGGCGGATGGACGTGCGGGGTCTCCGCGGCCCGCACGTAGTCGACGTACACCTGCTCGGCGGGATAGACGTGCTCGTCCATGAAGGCGAGCAGCCGCTCCTGGTAGTCCTTGGCGCGCTCGCTCAGCTCGAAGTCCATCGGCACCGCTCCTCTCTCATCCGACTTGCTCGGTCACGCTGCCCGGCCCCGGCACGCCGCGGAAGCGGAAGGGGGCGGGCTCGCGGCCCGGCTGGACGAACCAGCACTCCCCGCTGCCCTCGCCCGCGAGCACGCGCACCGTCGTCTCGGCGACGGCCTCGGCGCTCAGCAGCGTGAAGCCGGCACCCTCCAGCCCATCCTTGAAGTCCGCGACCAGGGGCGTGTCGGCGAAGCCGGGACAGACCGCGTTGAAGTGGATCCCCTCGGGCGCCAGCGCGGGCCGAGCGCCCGCGTCAGTCCTACGACCGCATGCTTGTTGGCGGTGTAGATCGGCTCGGGCGGGACGCCGACCAGGCCAGCCAGGGACGAGGTCGCCACGATCGCCCCGCCGCCACGCGCCCGCAGCGCGGGCAGCACGGCGTGCGTGCCGAAGACCACGCCGTCGAGGTTGACGCCCATCGCGCGGCGATAGAGCCCGAGGTCGAAGTCCTCGCCCAGGCCGCAGCCGCTGGTGACGCCCGCGTTCATGAACGCGAGGTCGAGTCCGCCGCAGCGCTCGGTGGCGAAGGCGACGGCGGCGCGATCGCTCTCGAGGTCGGAGACGTCGGTCTCGATCGCGTGCCCGCCGATCTGCCGCGCGACCGCGTCGGCGGACTCAAGCGCGACGTCGGCGACGACCACCTCCACGCCGGCCTCCGCCAGCGCGAGCGCGGTGGCGCGCCCGATGCCGCTCGCGCCGCCCGTGACGAGGGCGACCTTGTCGCGCAGGCCGGTGAGGTCTGCCGGGCTGCTGAAGATCTCGGACACGTCGCTCCTTTCCCGACTTGCTGCCGCGGCCCGGGAGCGAATCAGGTTCGTGGGCGGGGTGCGCCGGTGGTCGTCTGGCGCTCGGCCGGCCTAGGCTGCGTGACGTGAAGGGCTCGACCGCCAGGCGCGCCGTCGCTCCCGTGCGGCGGGCGCTGGACCCGATCGCCGAGTTCCTGCGCGAGGAGTCGGCCGGCGGGATCGTGCTGCTGGCCGCGACGGTGGTGGCGCTGGCATGGGCCAACAGCCCCGCCGACGGAGCGTACGCGGACGTGTGGGGTCATGAGCTGACGCTCGGCGTCGGCGGCCTCGCGATCTCCGAGGATCTGCGGCACTGGGTCAACGACGGGCTGATGGCGCTGTTCTTCTTCGTCGTCGGCCTGGAGGTCAAGCGCGAGCTGGTCGTCGGGGAGTTGCACGACCGGCGCACGGCGGTGTTGCCGGCGCTGGCGGCGCTCGGTGGGGTGGCACTGCCGGCGCTGCTGTTCCTGGCGATCACGGCCGGTGGCGGACGAGCGGCCGGCTGGGCGATCCCCGCCGCGACCGACATCGCGTTCGCCGTCGGGGTGATGACGCTGCTCGGCGACCGGGTCTCGTCGGGCGCCAAGCTGTTCCTGCTGACGGTCGCGATCGTCGACGACATCGTGGCGATCGCGATCATCGCGGTCTTCTACTCGGCGGACATCTCGCTCGTGTGGCTCGCCGGCGCGGCCGCGGGCCTGCTGGCCGTGGCGGGGCTGCGCGCGTTGGGGGTGACGCGGATCGCCGCCTACGTCCCGCTCGGGCTGGCCGTCTGGGTGGCGATGCACGAGTCCGGCGTGCACGCCACGATCGCGGGCGTCGCCCTCGGCCTGCTGACGCCCGCCGGTCCGGTCGCCGGCCGCCAGGTGCTGGAGACGCTCGAGGGTCGTCTGCATCCACTCAGCGCCTTCGCGGTCGTGCCGCTGTTCGCCCTCGCCAACGCCGGAGTGGCCCTCGGCGGCGACGCGCTCGCCGACGCGGCCAGCAGCCGCCTGGCCTGGGCGATCGTCGTCGGCCTGGTGGTCGGCAAGCTGCTGGGCATCGCCGGCGCGACCCTGCTCGGCATTCGCTTGGGTTGGGGCCGCCTTCCGGACGGCGTCCCCCGCGCGCAGATCTGGGGCATCGCCGCGGTCGGCGGCATCGGCTTCACCGTCTCGCTGTTCGTCGCCCAGCTCGCCTACGACGATCCGGCCGCGATCGACACGGCGAAGATCGGCGTCTTCGCCGGCTCGCTGATCAGCGGCGCGCTCGGTGCCCTGCTGCTCGGTGGCCGGCGGCTACGGTGAAGGCGTGGGCCAGGCCATCCGCAGCGTTCATCCTGCGGTGACCACGCCGTGGGGATGCCGCTGCTCGGCGAACAGCGCCAGCGCGCGTTGACCCGCTGGATGAGCGCGGAGCTCCTCGATCGGCTGGGCGATGTGGCGCGGGAGCGCGTCGGGTTGCGGCAGCGTGACCCCATACTGGGGCGGTACGAGCACCGAGGCGGACAGGGCGGCGAAGGTGAGGTCGGCGGCGGTGAAGCGCCCGGCGCAGAGGAAGCCGCCGCCCGCTTCGAGCCGCTCGGCGATGGCGTCGAAGGCCTCGCGCACGTGGCGCTCGGCGACCTGCTTGGCGTCGGGCCGATGTCGAGCTCGCGCTTGCCCCAGCGCACCGCCAGCGGCCAGATGAGCGCGAACAGGCGTCGCTCCCAGCCAGGCACGCCCTGGTTGTTGACGGGCAGCATCAGCGCGCGCTGCTCGAGCATGTAGGCGTACATCAGCCGCCGGCCCTCCGGGCCGAGGCCGGCGTCGAGCCAGCGGGAGACCTCCTGGACCTCTCGTAGCTCGTCCGCGTCGACTGGGAACAGGCGCCGCTCGGGAGGCAGCTGCCGGTCGGCGTAGGCGAGGATGTGCTCGGACTCGGCGAAGACCCCCTCGGGCGCGACGAGCACCGGCACCGTCCTCCCGCCACCCGCGCGCCGCGCCGCCAGGCGATGGATCCCTGCACGTGACGCTCCTCGCGGTAGTCGAGGCCCGCGCGCTCGAGCGCCCAGCGCGCCTTCTCGCAGTAGTGGCTGATTGGGATCGTGACCAGGCGCCGCACGGCAGCGCCGACGGTACTCCCCTCAGCCGTCGCGCGGCGAGGTCGCCGTTCCCGCCGCGGCCAGTCGCTCGGAGCTCCGTGGATCGTGGCTGGGCAGCACGACCGTCGGCAGGGCCCGCGCGAGAGCTGTCGCTCGGGCAAGCGTACGCCGAGCGGTTCGCTCATCCACGGTCACCCCGTCGAGCGCACCCTCGCGCAGCAGCGTGTCGGTGTATGCGACGTCACCGGCCAACAGCAACTGGCGCTTGCGGTCGCGCACCAGCACCGACAGATGGCCCGGCGTGTGCCCCGGCGTCGGCAGCAGCACGACGTCGCCGGCTTCGGTGAGCGGGAACGAGCGCTCGAAGTCGCCCACGGCCTCGTCCTGCCAGGCCACCGGCGAGGGGTCGAAGCCGTCCGGGAAATGGTGGGGGAGATAGCCGCGTCCGCGACCCGCCAAGCCCGCAGCGGCGCGCAGCTCGGCCGCGTCCACGAGCGTCGGCACTCCCGTGAAGTGGTGCAGGCCACCGGCGTGATCGGTGTGCAGATGGGTCAGCACCAACCAGCGCACGTCCGCTGGCTCGAGCCCGACGGACCGCAGGCGCGGGCCGATCTCGTCATCCGGATCCACGAACAGGCGCACCGCGCGCCGGTAGTACGGATGCCACCGGGGCAGATATCCCGGCTGCGCCGTCCGGGCCGTCTCACCGGCGTCGACGACGATCGCTCCCTCCGGATGCTCGATCGCCCATGCCAGGATCGGCAGCGGCTGCGTCCACTCGCGATCGAGCAGCGGCGCCACCCGCCGCCGTAGCCCGTGACCTCGCCCGCGCACCTGGCTCGGCTTGATCGCGACGGTGCCGGTTTGCAAGGCGTGCACGCGGACGCCGGACTCCAGGACGATCGATGCCATCCGGGCGATCGTACGCTGCTGCGTGGTGGCTTCCGCCTGTTGGCCTCCACACTGCTACCTTCCTGGGCGTTCGGGTCGAGTTCCAAGCTCGACCACGTCGTGTTAGCGCCCGTAGATCGTTGCTTCCAGCATCCTCCACGTACGCAGCACAAGACCATGGAGGAGGACCCATATGGCCACCGGAACCGTGAAGTGGTTCAGCGACGACAAGGGCTTCGGCTTCGTGACGCCGGACGAGGCGGGCAAGGACCTGTTCGTCCATCACACCGGCATCGCCGGTGACGGCTACAAGTCCCTTGCCGAAGGCGCCCGCGTCGAGTACGACACCGAGGCCGGCGACAAGGGCCCCAAGGCCGTCAACGTTCGCGCGATCTAGACGGCACGACGGAGCGCCGGCGACCGTCGCCGGCGCTTCGCTGTACCCACCCGCGCGCCGGTAGATTGGCTCCATGGAGCCGGGCGGCAAGCGGGCTGGGCGATCGGAGGCGACGCGCGCCACGCTCCTGGCCGCCGCGCGGGCGCTGTTCGCCGAACGTGGATACGCCGCGGTCGGCACCGAGGAGATCGTGCGCCGCGCACAGGTGACCCGCGGCGCGCTCTATCACCACTTCGAGGACAAGCGCGACCTGTTCCGCGCGGTCCACGAGCAGCTCGAGGCCGAGATGGTGGCCTCGATCGCCGCCGACATGGATGCGGCTGACGTCCCGGATCCGTTCGAGCTGCTGGTCGCGGGCGTGCGCAGCTTCCTCGACACCTGCACCGACCCCTCCTTCGCGCAGATCGCCCTGCTCGACGCCCCGACCGTGCTCGGCTGGGCCGAGTGGCGTGAGATCGACGCCCGCCACGGCCTCGGGCTCGTCACCGCCGGGTTGCAGGGAGCGATGGACGCGGGCGCGCTGGGACGCCAGGACGTGCGCCCGCTGGCGCATCTGCTGCTCGGCGCGCTCGGCGAGGCCGCGATGGTGATCGCTCACGCGAACGATCCCGAGGCCGAGCGGCGCGCGGTCGAACCGGCCGTGCTCTCGCTGCTGGACGGTCTGCGCGCGGCCGACCGGGTCGTCAGCTGACGCGCGTCGTGCGCGTCGTCGAGCGCCGAGCGGCGCGCGTGCCTGCGCCCGCGCCCGCTTCTCGGCGTAGAGGCGCCCGTCGGCGGCGCGCAGCAGCTCGTCGAGGCTGTGGCCGTCGGCGCCGTACTGCGCTGCGCCGACGCTGAGCCCGACCGAGAAGCCGGTGGCGGACGAGCGTTCGCAGAGGCCCTGCGCGAGCCGAGCTCCGAGCTCCTGCGCGCCCTCGAGATCGGTCTGCGGGAGCAGCAGCGCGAACTCGTCGCCACCGAGTCGCGTCACGAGGTCGGTGCTGCGAGCCCCTAGCTGGAGCGCGGTGCCGGCGTCCACGAGCACGCGGTCGCCGATCCCATGGCCGAAGCGATCGTTGATCTCCTTGAAGGAGTCGAGATCGCCGACGAGCACCGCGAATCCGGGTCCGCCGCGCTCGACGCGCGCAAGCTCATGCTGGATCGCCTCTTCGAAGGCGCGGCGGTTCGGCAGGCCGGTCAGGTGATCGGTGCGCGCCGCGTCTGCCAGCTCGCCGAGCAGCTTGCCGATCCGCTCGCTCAGCAGCCGCACGATCGCCGCGGCGCCCAGGATCAGGCCGGTAGTGCTGATCCAGCGGCTGACGCCGACGTCGCCGGGATGGATCGCCACCAGCGTGACCGCGTAGGCGGCCGCGATCAGCCCGAGCTGCAGCGCCGTCATCGCGCGACCGAAGAAGTAGGCCGCGTAGATCGCGACCCAGAGGTAGAACATCTCGTCGTTGCCGGCCGCGCCGCCGTAGCGTTCCCCGTTGTAGAACAGGCTGAGCGAGACGACCGCGGTGCCGCAGGCGCATGCCACGACGTAGCACCAGACCGGCAGCCGTTCACCACCGACGGCGAGCGTCACGGCCGCGATCGCGGCGCCGACGGCCACGGCCGCCAGCCCCGTCTCGTCGACTCGCTGGTGAGGGAGCGCCAGGCCCGCCACGGTCACCACCGCGGCAGCTCCGAACATCAGCGCGCCCACGCGCCCCATCTGGCCTCGCCGAGCCCGGTCGAGTACCGAGCGACTTTTCACATCTCATGTATCGGCTGGCGCGGCGGAGGCTGGAGCGGCCCGATCCTCGCGGGCCGCTAGGGCGCCGGCTGGCGTATCCCGCGCGCGCGATCGATCAGGCCCTGGCCCGCCCCGGCGAGCTGCGAGAGATCCTTGAGCGCGATCGCGAGCGGGATTCGCCACCATTCTCGCGGCGCCATGCGCGCGCGCCGCGCGCGCCGCAGCGGCAGGCTCACGTAGGCGCCGGCGCCGAGCAGCACGAGCAAGCGCCCGACGGCGCCGCCGCGCGCCGCCAGCAGCGGTCCCCCGGCCCAGGTGGCGAGGCGAATCAGATGGCGTTTGGCGTCCCCGCCGACGCGCACGTTCCCACGCGCATACGAGCGATACATGCGCGCGTTGGAGGCCCAGCCGCTGCGCGGGCGCCAACGCACCGCGGCGGTGGGGACGAGCCTCGCCTCGAAGCCCGCAGCGACGATGGCGAGGCTGAAGGCGACGTCCTCACCCGCGTAGAGGTCTTCGGGGAAGCCGCCGGCCGCCTCCCAGGCGCGCTTGGAGAACGCCATCGAGCGCCCGGTGGCATGGTCGGCCTCGAAGCGGCGGCCGAACAGCCTCTGCCAGAGGCGGACCGGAGCCGAGTCGTCGCCGATCTCGTCGGGAGAGGGGTAGAGCGAGACCGCCAGCGCCCGCTCCAGCGGCGTGCGCCCGTCGACGAGGTAGATGCCGGTGGCGAGGTCGGCGTCGCCGGCGCCCTCGAGCGCTTCGAGCCAGCCGGGCAGGGGGCGACAGCCAGCGTCTGTGCATGCGATCCGCTCGTTGGCGGCGCCCCGAATGCCGATGTTGCGGCCCTCGGAGATGTTCGCCCCGGGCGCCTCGATCACGCGCAGCGGGAACGGTCCCTTCCAGCCGGCGAGCAGCTCGAGCGTCCCATCCGTCGAGCCCCCGTCGACGACCACCAGCTCGGCCGGCGCGCGCGTTTGCGCCGCTAGGTCGTCGAGCAGATCGGTCAGTGCTTCGCGGTCATCGCGAACCGTCGTGACGATCGAGGTGTCGGGCATCGGGTGGAGGTGGCGAGGGCCGGAATCGAACCGGCGACACCACGATTTTCAGTCGTGTGCTCTACCAACTGAGCTACCTCGCCATGGCAGTCCGACGATGGTAACCGTTCGCCTCAGGCGTAGCTGGCTCGTGCTCGTGGTCCTCTAGAGTGCCCGGCGCGATGCGGCTTCCAGCCAAGAACCTGGCTTCGTGCCTGACCGCGCTCGCACTGGTCCTCAGCGGCTGCGGCGGCGACGGCGACGATGGTTCGGGAGGCGGGCTCGATGCGGCACTGCGCTTCCTGCCAAGGGACGCCCCTTTCGTCGTGGCGATCGACACCGATGTGGACGGCGCTCAGTACGAGCGGCTCGAGCAGCTCGTCGACAGGCTCCCCCTTGGCGACCAATTCGTGCCGCAGCTCCAGCGCCAGCTGGAGTCGAGCACGGGCGGCCTCTCCTATGAGCAGGACCTCAGACCGCTGCTCGGCCACCCCTTCGTCGTGGGCGCGGTCGACGCGCGCAGCTTCGTGGCCGGGGAGGACACGGACGACTTCGTCGGGGCGGTCGAGGCCAGGGATGGGGACAAGCTGCGGGACGTGCTCGAACGGTCGGGGGCGAAGCGGAGCGGCGAGCGGTCGGGGGCCACGATCTACGAGGACGGCGGCGATCGCTTCGCGGTCGCGGGCGACATGCTGATCGTGGCCGGATCGGACGAGCTGCTCGATCAGGCTCTTATGCGCGCGAACGGCGACGATCGTCTCGACGAGAAGACGTTCGACGACAACCTCGCCAGGCTGCCGGGCGACGCGCTCCTACGCGCGTACTTCGACGTCGCGGCGCTGCTGCGAGCCGATCCAGGCTCGCGGGACGCGCTCGAGGTCAAGTGGGTCGGAGCGCTGCGCACCCTCGGACTCACTGCGAGGGGGACCGCCGACGGCATCGACGTCGACGTCGACCTCTGGACCGATGGCGATCTCAGCGACCGCGATCTCCCGATCGCGGCCGGCAGCGCGTCGCCGGACGTCCTCGACGAGCGGGGCCAGATCAACATCGGCTTGCGCGACCTCCGTCAGCTGATTCGATTTGCCGAGGCCGCTGGCCAGTCGATCGACCCGGCCGGCTTCGGCCAGTACTCCCAGGCCAAGCGTCAGCTCGACAAGCGGCTCGGGGTCGACATCGACCACGACGTGATCGGCCAGCTCTCTGGCGACGTATCGGCGAACGTCGGGATCGACGGTGCCTTCGGCGTCCGCGCTGAGCTCGAGGACCCGGCCGCGTTCGAGCGCACGCTCGCGAAGGTCGCAGACGTGCTTCCGGACGTCGCCGAGGGCGCCGGATTCGGCACGGTTGGCCTTGCGAAGCCGAAATCGGGCGAGGACTTCTATGCGCTGGCGCAGTCGGACGGCGACAGCGTCGTCTTCGGCGTCGTGGATGACGCCTTCGTCCTTGCGAACGACGCCAGTCGTGCCGGGCGGCTGGCGACTGAAGATCCGCTGCCGGTCGATGGGGCGCGGGGCGCCATCGTGCTGAAGGCCGGCGCGGGCGCGCTGGCGCGCATGCTGCTTGGCGCGGTCGGCGGCGGGCTTGGCGTGCGCGGCCTAGGCATCAGACTCCTAGCCGGATCGCTTGGCGACCTCACAGGCTCGCTGGAGTCGAGCAGCAGGGGCCTCGAGGGCACGTTCTCGCTGCCGGCCAAGTAGCGGGACACAAGCCTGGAGCAGGCCGCAGTCATAAACTCTGCTGAAGTTGTTTAGTGGACTTTTAGCTGATCGCTCTACTCTCCCCTTGCATGAGAGGGCTCAGAGGCTTGTTCATGGCCGGCGTGGTGTGTCCGCTGGTGCTACTCGCGAGCGGCTGCGGGGGAGATGATGGCGACAGCGGCAACCTCCCGGCAGGTGTGGCGGCACAGGTGGACAAGACGGTCATCCGCGAGAGCGCCATCCAAGCTCTACTGAACGCCACATATGCCACGCGGGACGAGAGCGTGAAGACGCTGGGCCCGCCGGAGTATCCCGGGTGCGTGAAGGCCAAACGCGACCTGCACCGACCGAACGAGACCATGGCCAGCATCAGAGCGCAGTGCAAGTTCGAATACGAGGTCGGTCGCGCCCAGGCGGTCAATACGCTGGTGCGGGATCAGTGGCTGGAAAGAGAGCTCGCGCGGCGCGGACTGAACAGCGATCGCGTCATTCAGCGCGCAACCGCCAGAGTCCAGAAGATCTGGGCAAAGGCGCCCGACAAGGCCCCCGACGTCGCCAAGGATCCCTCCTTCCGCTCCAACGCCCAATGGGAAGCGCTCATAGCGGCCACTCCGGTCACCAGGCAAGAGGTCGAGGAGTACGGGGCCGCGAACGCCGAGGTGTACTACCAGCCCGAGAACCGCAGAGCACAGATCGCTCAGACCACGACCAAGGCCCAGGCGCTCAAGGCACGCAAGGCGCTCGAGCAGGGCAAGAGCTGGCCCGAAGTCCAGAAGGACTATGCGCTCAAGGCCACCCCTGGGCGCTGGACCGGGCACCTGAACCTCACAGAGCACACCGTTCCCGATGACGCGTTCGGGCGCTTCGTCTTCAGTGCGAGAAGAGGCCAAATCGTCGGCCCGGTCCATACCCTCAACGGCTGGTTCGTCTTCGAAGTCACCGTCATAAAAGAGCCTCGCTACAAGAAGCTCTCGCCCCAGGCCCGTGAGATCGTCACCAATATCGTCCGCGCCAAGAAGCTCGAAGAACGTCCTCGTCAGACGCTATGCCAGCCAAACCGACTGCGCCTCGAAGTACACAATTCCCGAGGCTCCAGTCTGCAGAGACTCGGTGACCGAGGATCAGTGAGGGAGTTAGGCTCCCGCCATTCGTTCCAGTAACTCGAGCGCCCCTCGTTTGTTCAACGGCTCGTTGAGGTTCCCGCACTTCGGCGACTGCACGCACGAGGGGCAGCCGCGCTCGCAGGGGCATTCGGAGATCAGCCGCAGCGCGTCCCCCACCAGCGCCTCGAAGCGCTCGAAGCCCACGCGGGTGATCCCCACGCCGCCGGGGTGGCCGTCGTAGATGAAGATCGTCGGCCGCCCCGTCTGCTGATGGGAGGCGGTCGAGAGGCCACCGATGTCCCAGCGGTCGCACATCGCGATCAGCGGCAGCACCGCGATCTGGCCGTGCTCGGCCGCATGCAACGAGCCCTGGAGCACCTCCAGCGGGAACTCCTCCCGATACAGCCGCTCCGGCAGCTCGTACCAGAGCGCCTGCGTCACCAGCTGCTGCTCGGGCATGTCGAGCGCCAGCAGGTCCAGCACCGAGTTGTCGGTCACCTTCTTCTTCTGGTAGGCGATCACCTGATCGGTCACCGACACGACCCCGTAGGAGAGCTCCACCCCGCACGCCACTCGCCGCTCGCGCACCTCCTCGATCCACGTCTCCGACTCCCGCTTGGGCTGGGTGTACCAGTCGCCCCAGAAGCGGTGCACCACCGCCCGGCGATCGCGCAGGTTCGAATCCTCGACCTCATACGGCGTGCCCATGTGCAGGTAGACCGCTCCCGGATGCACCGACGAGCAGGCACGCGCCGACTCGACCGTGCCGATGACCTCGCCCTCCTCGGTCTCGACGATCGCCACCGAGTCGGGGGAGGCCGAGCGCAGCGCGATCTGCGCGGCCGGGTAGCCCGGGCCGCGCGGCAGGTAGCGACCGCCGCGCTCCCGTAGCCGTCCCTGCTTGACCAGGCGGCTTGCCTGCTGCTCCCAGCGCGGGCCGAACACGTCGAGATCCTCCGGCGTCAGCGGCAGCTCGTACGCCGCCGCCTCCAGGTGCGCCAGGAAGATCTCCTCGGACTCGTGGTCGAGGATCGCGCGCTCGACCGGCCGGTCGAGGAACTCGTCGGGGTGGCGGCAGAAGAACTGATCGAGCGCGTCGTCTCCCGCGATGTACAGGGCCAGCCCGGCGGCCCGGCGCCCGGCGCGGCCCCACATCTGCCGCAGCGAGGCCACGGTGCCGGGAAACGTCACGCAGATCGCCGCGTCGAGGTCGCCGATGTCGATGCCCAGCTCCAGCGCGTCGGTCGCTACGACGGCCAGCAGCTCACCCGACGTCAGCCGCGCCTCGAGCTCGCGCCGCTGCACCGGGGTGTAACCCGCCCGGTAGGGGGCGATGCGTTCACCTAAATCCTCGCGTCCCGCGTCCTCGAGCCGCTGCTTGGCGAAGCGCTGGATCAACTCCACGCCGCGGCGCGACTTCAGGAAGCAGATCGTGCGCACCTCCTCCTGCACCAGCCCAGCCAGCAGCCCCGCCGCCTCCGACAGCGCGGACGCACGCTTGCCCAAGCGCTCGTCCACCAGCGGCGGATTCCACATCGCGATCCGCCGCTCGGCGTGCGGGGCGCCGTCGCGGTCCACCAGCTGGACGTCGAGCCCCGTCAGGCGCTCGGCCAGCTCGGAGGGATTGGCGATCGTGGCGCTGGTCAGCAGGAAACGCGGCTCGGTCCCGTAGGCCAGCGCCAGCCGGCGCAGGCGGCGCAGCACGTTGGCCACGTGCGAGCCGAACACGCCGCGGTAGACGTGGGCCTCGTCGACGACGATCCAGGCGAGGTTCGCCAGCACGTCTCCCCACTGCTTGTGGTTGGGCAGCACGCCCACGTGGAGCATGTCCGGGTTGGTGAGGATCAGGTTCGAGCGCTGGCGGATCGCCCGGCGCTCGTCGCGCGGGCGTGTCACCGTCGTAGATCGCGTGGCGCAGGTAGCGCCCGCCGATGCGAGCCAGCGCCCGCGCCTGGTCCTGGGCCAGCGCCTTGGTCGGATAGAGGTACAGCGCCCGCGCGCGTGGATCGCTCGCCAGCGTGTCCAGCACCGGCAGGTTGAACGCCAGCGACTTGCCGCTCGCCGTGCCGGTGGTCACGATCGCGTGTCCGGCGCGCGCGGCGTCGAGCGTGTCGCGCTGATGCGACCACAGCTGCTCGATCCCGGCGCCGTCGAGCGCCTCGAGCAGCGCGGGATGCAGATCGTCCGGCAGTGGCGCGGGCACTCCCCGCCGCGCGCCCTCGCGGGCGGTGGTCACGAGCTGGCCGTCGTTCCCGGTTTCGAGGACCGATTCCCACGGGTAGGACGTGCGCACGGTAGCCACGGATTGGCATAGTACGCGCGCATGATCCGCTCCTTCCATCACTCCGAGTTTCCGCTCGAATTGCTGCGGGAGTCCAAGCGGGAGGCCATCACGGTGGTGCTGCCCACGCGCGAGGTCGGGGACACGATCGGGCGCATCGTCTCGCAGCTGCAGAACCTCGACGGGCTGATCGACCAGATCCTCGTCATCGACGCCGCCTCCAAGGACCGCACCGTCGAGATCGCCGCCTCGCTGGGCGCCGAGGTGCACCAGGAGTCCGAGCTGGTGCGCGAGTTCGGCCAGGCGCTCGGCAAGGGAGACGCCATGTGGCGGGCGCTGGCCGTCGCGCGCGGGGAGCTGATCGCCTATCTCGACTCGGACACGCGCCAGTTCTCCCCCCACTTCGCCGCCGGCCTGCTGGGCCCGTTGATCTGCCGCGACGACGTCCAGTTCGTCAAGGGCTACTTCCGCCGGCCTTTCACAATCGAGGGCGGTGAGCGGGCCCATGACGGCGGGCGCGTGACCGAGCTCACGGCCCGCCCGCTGTTCAGCGCCTTCTACCCCGAGCTGGCCGCCTTCGTGCAGCCACTCGCCGGGGAGGTCGCGGCTCGGCGCGAGTTCTTCGATCGGCTGCCGTTCGCCACCGGCTACGCGATCGAGACCTCGATGCTGTTGCACGCGCGCGAGGCGCTGGGCGGCACCGAGGGCATGGCGCAGGTCGATCTGGACGTGCGCCACAACTACCACCAGCCCTTGCCCCAGCTCGGTCCGATGGCCTACGCCGTGCTGCGGGTGGTGCTGGAGCGCCTGCGACGGGACGGCCGGCTGCTCGACGATCACGCCCCCCCGTTTCAGACCGCCGACGGCCAGCTGATCCAGGTTGAGCTGGTCGAGCGCCCCCCGTACGCGAAGCTGCGCACGCGCGCCTAGGGCGGGCGCCCTAGGCTTCGCGGCTGCGTGCCCCTGCGCTGCGTCTACACCGACCTCGATGGCACCCTGCTCGGACAGGGCGCCTCGCTGTTCCGCGATGGGGACGGCGCTTTCACCTTATTGCCGGCGCGGGCGCTCGAGGCCTGTCACCGAGCCGAGGTCGAAGTCGTGATCAAGTCGGGCCGACGCAAGGCCCAGGTGATGGAGGACGCGCGCCTGTTGGGTCAGACCTCCTACATCTACGAGGTCGGCGCGGGGCTCGTGATCGACGGCGAGGAGACCTTCCTCACCGGCGAGCTGCAGCCGAGCGACGGCCAGACGGTGCACGCGCTGATCGAGCAGACCGGCGCGCCGGCGCTGCTGCTCAGCCGCTACTCCGGCCGGCTCGAGCACCACGCGCCCTGGCACCTGGATCGCGACGTGTCCCATCTCTTTCGCGGACTCGTCGACGCGGGCGAGGCGAACGAGCTGCTGGAGGCCGAAGGGCTGGGCGCGCTGCGGCTGGTGGACAACGGCGCGATCGGCGCGCGCGAGACGACGCTCGAGCTCGACGGCCTGCCGCACGCCTATCACCTCGTGCCCCGCGAGGCGTCGAAGGCGAACGCCGTGGCGCGGCACATGCGGGCGCGCGGCTACGCGGCCGCGGACTGCATGGCGGTGGGCGACTCGCGCGAGGACCTCGACGTCGCCCCGGCGGTCGGTCGCTTCTTCCTCGTCGCGAACGCGCTCGCCAAGGACCCGGACCTGCGCGAGACGATCGCCGCCTACGGCAACGTGCGGGTCACCGAGGCGAGCAACGGCGACGGCTTCTACGAGGCCGTGGTCTCGACGCTCGCCGGCGCCTAGGCGCCGGCGAGCTCACGGCCGGCCCGCTCGAGCTCCGCGAGCGTCCGCGCCTCGGTCACGCTGGCCAGGTCGATCAGCCGCTCCTCGAACGGCTCGAGCTCGTCGACGCCCACCACGGCGTGGCAGCTGACGCCGCCCTGCCGGCAGCGCGTGGCGAGCTCGCCGACGATCTTGCCCTGCAGCGTCTGATGGTCGAGGCGGCCCTCGCCGGTGACGACGAAGGCGGCGCGGCGCATGCTGTCGTCGAAGCCGATCGTGTCGAGCACGTAGGCGGCGCCCGGGACGAGCCTGGCGCCGCGACCCGCCCAGAGGCCGCCGGAGAGACCGCCGGCGGCTCCGGTCATCGGCTCGCCGCGCGGGTCGCGCTCGAAGCCGTCAGCGAGGGTGTGCAGGCGCCGCTCCAGGCGCTCGACCAGCTTCGGGTCGGCACCCTTCTGCGGCCGAAGACACTCGCCGCCTGCTCGAAGGGAGTGCGTACGTCGGTGAGCACCTCGAGCTGGACCTGCTTCACGCCCGCCTCGTCGAGCGCCTCCAGCGCGCCCGCGCCGCCGTCGGTGGTGGCCGAGCCCCCGACGGTCACGAGCACTCGCTCGGCGCCCGCCGCCACGGCCGCGGCGATCAGCTCGCCGGTACCGTAGGTCGAGGCGGCCCAGGCATCGCGCTCGGCCTCGGCGACGAGGCCGAGGCCGCTGGCCTGCGCGGTCTCGACGATCGCGGTGCGTCCGTCGGGAAGCAGGGCGAAGGCGGCCTCGACCGGGCGTCCGAGCGGGTCGGAGACGGTGAGCGTGTGGACGTCCCCGCCGAGCGCGCGCACGAGCACGTCCAGCGTGCCCTCGCCGCCGTCCGCCACCGGCAGCTCCTCGGTCTCGCGGCCGGCGGCGCGCAGGCCCCGCGCGATCGCCGCTGCGACCTCGGCGGCGGAGAAGGTGCCCTTGAAGCTGTCCGGCGCGACGAGGATGGGCAGGGCCATCGGCCGCTCCGGCGTCAGCGCTTGACACGAATCGTTCTGCGCACCGGCGGCGTCTCGTTGCCCGCCCCGTCGCGGGCGGTGAGGGTGGCCAGCACCTTCGGGCGCCTGCCGCGCGTAAGGGCCTTGCGCAGGGCCCGCCGCGCGCGCTTGGCGAGCTTCGCCTTCAGCGCCCGGCGCTGGTTCGCCGCGGCCGCGGCGGTCGCCGGACGCAGCTTGTAGCTGCGCTGGCCGATCCGCAGGCGGGCGCTGAGCGAGAGCGTGCAGGCCTCGTCGCAGCGCCCGTAGGCGATCACGCCCCTGTGCTCGAGTACCCGCTGGCGCTTGGTCACGCGCGTCTTCAACCGCGGAGCGGTCGTGTCGGGTGGCGGCGGCGTCTCGGGCGGGCCCGGCGTCAGGTCGGGATCGATGCGGACGATCTTGCCCAGCAGCGAGGCGAGGCTCTGCGCGTCGCCCTCGGGATCGCCCTGGCCGCCGCCGTCGCCCGTGGACAGGTACAGATAGCCGTTCGGCCCGAACTGGAGCGTGCCGCCGTTGTGGTTGCTCTGGCCGGGATGCGGGATGGTGAGGAGCGGGCGCCGGCTGGCGGGATCCGCTTGGGTGGGATCGCTCGCCGAGCGGGTGAACTCGTCGAGTTGCAGGTCGCCATTCGTGTCCGTGTAGTAGACGTAGACGTGCCCCGAGCTGGCGTAGTCCGGCGCGATCGCGACCGAGAGCAGCCCGCGCTCGCCCGCGGTCGTCGTGTTCACTGTCAGGAAGTCGTGCACCGCGCCGTTCACTCTCAGCTTCAGCGCGCCGGCGCGCTCGGCGATGAACAGCCGGTCGGGATCGCCCGGTGGTGCCGCGGTCGCCATGGGGGTGTCGAAGTCGCCGATCGGGGTGGCACCGAGCGTCGTGGCGCTCACCTGCTGCAGTCGAGAGACCTCCCCGCCGAGCGACGTGGCGTAGAGGTGACCGACGCCGTCCTCGCCGAGGCTCGACAGCGCGCTGACGCTGAGGCCGGTGGCCTGCTCAGGGCCGCTGGCACCGGGGCCGAGCCACTTGATCGCCGCGTCGTTGATGTCACCGAAGACGTAACGGCCCTGCCAGGCGGGCAGGTCGGGATCGCGGATCACATAGCCGCCGATGACGGCGTCCCCGCCGCTGTTGGTGTAGTCGTAGGCAGGTCCGGTGGCGCCGGGCGCGCTGCAGCCCCCGGGGCCGGCGACGGTGCCCTCGCGGCAGTTCCAGCCGAGGTTGACGCCGGCGATGGCGTCGTGCGGCAGGAAGTCGATCTCCTCCTTGGCGCTGCCGCCGACGTCCCCGATCAGCATGTCGCCGGTCTGGCGGTCGAACGACCAGCGGAACGGGTTGCGCATGCCGAGCACGTAGATCTCCGGGCGGGCGCCGGGGATGCCGGCGAAGGGGTTGCCCGGCGGGATCTCGTAGGCGGGCGTCTGCGCGCTCGCCGGCGTGGCGGCGGCGACCGCTGTCAGCAGGACGGCGATGAGGACCGAGCGACGCACTCCGGCCGAGACGTTACCCACGTAGTTGGACGAGCAAGCATTCCTCGGGCGGCTTGTCCTCGCGCCAGCGCATGAACTTGGCGCCATGGCGGATGCGGTCGCCGGTGATGTGATCGAACTGGATCTCGCAGACCAGCTCCGGGCGCAGGCCCTCCCAGACGAGCTCCTCGTCGGACTTCCAGCGGCTGGGCTCGCCCTGGCCGCGCTCGTGGGTGCGGTAGGGCTCGAGCAGCCCCGGCAGCTCGCGCTTCTGCTTGGCGGTGAAGCCCGAGGTGTGGCCCACGACCCGTAGCTCGCCCTCGTCGTAGAGGCCGAGGATCAGCGAGCCGACGGTGTTCTCCTCCTTGCCGAAGCGGAAGGCCACCACGACCGCGTCGAGGCTGCGCACGCGCTTGACCTTGACCATGCCGGTGCGCTCGCCGGGGAGGTAGGGGGCGTCGGCCTCCTTGGCGACGACGCCCTCGGAGTTGCCTGTGAGCCACTGCTCGGCGTCCGCGGGCGTCTCGGCCATCGGCGTGAACTGGATCGGCTCGGCGATCAGGGGGGCGAGCCGCTCGCGCCGCCGGGTGTACGGCAGCTCGAGCAGCTGTTCGTCGTCCTCGGCGAGCAGGTCGAAGGCCACGAACTGCGCCGGGGTCTCCTCGGCCAGCAGCTGCACGCGCGAGGCCGCGGGATGGATGCGCTGGGAGAGCAGGTCGAACTCCTGGATGCCGTCGACGACGACGATCAACTCGCCGTCGAGCACGAGCCGCTGGGCCGGCAGGGTGCGCAGCTGCTCGACGACCTCGGGGAAGTAGCGGTTCATCGGCTTGCCGTTGCGGCTCTGGAGCTGGATCTCCTCGCCGTCGCGGAAGACGATCGTGCGAAAGCCGTCCCATTTGGGCTCGTAGCGCCACTGCGACCCGGTCGGGAGCTCGCGCGAGGTGCGGGCGAGCTGGGGCTTCAGCGGCGGCTGGAGGGGCAGAGCCATTGCCCGTACCGTAACGCCCGCCAGCCGGAGGATCGGGCTGGGTAGGATGCGGGCCATGTCGCACGATCACGCCACCGTCGCCGAGGAGGAGTACCTCCAGATCATGTACTGGCTGGGGGAGGCCGGGCTGCCGATCACCGGCGCCAACATCGCCCGCGCGATGCAGGTCTCCGCCCCGACCGTGCACGAGATGATCGGTCGCTTGGAGGCCGACGGGTACGTCAGCCGCGCCGCCGACAAGTCGCTGTCGTTCACCGACAGCGGAGCGGAGGAGGCGGCCCAGATCGTCCGCCGCCACCGCCTGATCGAGCGCTTCCTGACCGACGTCTTCGACATCCCCTGGGACCAGGTCCACGAGGAGGCCGAGCGGCTTGAGCACTGGATGTCGCCTGTGGTCGAGGAGCGCATGCTGCGCGCGATCGGCGACGCGAAGACCTGCCCCCACGGCCACCCGATCTTCGAAGGCGAGCGCGAGCAGGGCGTGCCGCTGGCGGACGTGGCCGAGGGCGCGCAGGTGCGCGTGCTGCGCTTCGAGAACGAGGCCGAGGACCTGCTGCACTACCTGAAGGACACGGGCCTCCACCCGGGCCTGCAGGGCGCCCTAGCCGCCTCGAGCGACGACGAGATCGTCATCGAGGCTGGCGGCGAGCAGTACTCGGTCACCCGCAGCGTGGCGGAGACGGTGTCGGTCGTCGCCGACCCCTCGCCTCCGCCGCGGGTGGCGCTCCCGGACCAGCTGGTGTTGGGCCGGGAGCGGTACGGGCGCTGAGAAGCCTGCTTGCCTTGTCAGCTTCGGGCAGTTCTCAGCCGCGCCGAAGCTCGCCAAGCTAACCGCACCACGCGATACCAGCCGCCCGAAGCTGAGGTGTCAGGAAGGCAAGTCGCCGCCGCTCCGCCGTCGGGCGACGTCCTTCAAAGCGTCTTCGCGGCTGGTGTGGGCGGTCAGGCGGTAGACCTGCCCGTCACGGATGCTGTGTACGAAGTAGAGGTAGTCGCCGCGGAACGCGTCGGGGCTGCGGATGCGGCGGTGGCCGACCACGAGCACGTCTGGGTCGTGCAGCTCGAACGTGAAGGGCGAGGCGATGAAGCTCTCGCCGCGCTGCTCGAAGGCGGCGAAGAAGGCGCGGACGCCGTCGCGACCTTTGCAGATTTGGCCGTCGGCCGTGATGAACTCGACCTCGGGATGCAGCAGCTCGGCCGCGACGTCGGCTCCGGACTCGCGGTAGGTGGCCCACAGCGTCTGGACGACGCGCAGCCGCTCGTCGGCGCTCCCCGGCGCGTTTCCCTCGCTCATGGTCCTGCTCCCAGCAAGCCGGAAATCTTTGCGCAATTCGGCCTCCGCGGTCGCGAGACCGTGACTGCGATCCTGCGAGCCCGCCTACACGCGGGCGCCGAGGATCTCCATGATCGTGATCGAGGCCGGAGGGGAGCGGTATGCGGTACGGACGCTGAGAGAGCCTGCTCGCCTTGTCAGCTTTCCGGCAGCTGCTCGTGGCAGTTGGGGGCCTCGGGGATGATGTACTTCTTCGCGCAGCTGGTCTGCTGGGTGTAGCGGTGCAGCAGGGTGTTCTCGAGTGTCTTGCCCTTGACCTGTAACTCGACGCTCCTGCGCTCTCTCGGGGACAGGCCCTTGTACTTGGGGGGTCTGATGTTGATCACCTGGAAGATGAACCACCCATTGAGGTTCCGCACCGGCCCGATCAGCTGGCCGACTCCCGCCGAGAACAGCGACCGGCCGACCGCGTCATGAGGAGTGGAAGCTTCCGCGATGGTCTGAACGCCCGTCCAATTGTGCGGGGCTCTGGGGTAGGTCTTGTAGATCTGAGACCACGTTGCTGTGTTTTCGAGTCGCTTGCGCGCCTTGGCGACCTTGGCCTTGGTGTCGGTCTGCAGGAAGTACGCCTTACGCCTCTCGGTGCCGTAGTAGACATCAGCGTTGGCTCTTCCGTACTCCTCGATCTCCTGGCCGGTGGCCGGGGTGGCTGCTACGAGGGCCTCCCAGAGTGCGTTGAGGCGAAAGTCGAGGTCGTCGGCCCCGATCGCGGTTCTATCGGCCGCCTTGCCCCAGAGCGAGCGCGCTCTGTCGGTCGCCTTCCGGACGACAGCGTCGCGATCGAACCCGCGGCGCTTGATCTCTCTCGTGAGCCACTGGTCGCGCACGAGGTCGTTGACCGCCTGAGCGCGGGCGATGTCGTACTCGGTTCTGCATTGCCGGCGCAGGACCTTGACGCTATAGCCCGTTCCTAGATCGCGATGGGCCTTGATGCAGGCGGGGTAGTTGGGCGGTCCCAGCGTTCTCTCGTTTCCGTCCCGTCGTGCTAGCACGACATCCATCTGTGCCTGCACAGCCGGCTCTCGGATCACCGTGTTGCCAACCTTAGCCGCCACGCCGCGCGGCAAGCCCGTGGGTTGGTCATCGCCACCGCACCCGGCGGCTCCTACGGCTAGCGCGCCTGCGAGCAAGGCCGAGAGAGGATACAAAATACTTCGCATAATGGATCAACATAGAATGACTAAATAAGCTTAAAGTAAATTGCTCTGGGCTAGCGGCAAATCGATCGCAGGAGGGCATCGTGCGCCCAGCCCCTCATGGGATCCGGCAGCACTGCATCGAGAATCGCGGATGCCTAGAGATGGCCGGATCGAGAGCTGCTGGACCGGGCTTCAGGCCGCGCTGCGAAGCTGACCGTACGCTCTTCCGAGGAGCGCGATGCCTTGCTCGATCTGATCGGGCGAGACCGCGGAATAGGCCAGCCGCAGCGAATTCTCGCCGCCCGTGACCAGGAAGTCGGTTCCCCGCACGAATACAACTCCCTGCTCGGCCGCGGCCTCCGCCAGCAGCGCAGCGTCAGCGCCGACAGGCAGATCCACCCAGAGGAAATAACCGCCTTGCGGAGTCACGAAGCGCGCCTCGGGGATGTGCTGCTCGAGCGCTCGACAGGTCGCGTCGCGTCGCTCGCGCAGGGCGGCCTTGACCGTCTCGATCGACCGCTCGATCGCGCCCGACTCGCAGAATTCGGCCACGATCGACTGGGCGACCATGTTGGGCGAGATGTAAGTGTGCGTGCCAAGCGTGCGCACGCGGCCGATCAGCTTCCCGGGGCCGACGAGGTAGCCCACGCGGATGCCGGGGCAGACAGTCTTCGAAAACGACGACGCGTAGACGACGCTCTCGCCGCCCTCGTCGAGCGACAGCATCGTCGGCAGCGGCTTACCCTCGAAGCGCAGCTCGACGTACGGATCGTCCTCGAAGATCGTGAACTCATACTCGCGCGCGAGCTCGAGCAGCCGCTGGCGCTTGGCCAGCGAGAGCGTGCATCCGGCCGGGTTCTGGAAGTTCGGGATGACGTGTGCCAGTACCGGCCGCGCGCCGTCCTTCAGGGCGACCTCGAGCGCGCCGACGTCAATCCCGTCGGCCTCGAGCGGGATCGGCAGCACCTTCGCACCGAGCTGAGTCAGGGACAGCAGCGTGCGGTCGTAGGTCGGCGCCTCGACCACCACCACGTCGCCCGGCTGCACCAGCGTCTGGAACAGGAACGCGTCGGCCTGCATCGAGCCGTTGGTGGCCATCACCCGCTCTTGGGTGACGCCATGCTTGGCGGCCAGCCAGTCCAGCAGCCGCGGGTACCCCTTCGACGTCCCGTAGGCGAACGTCCCGGCTGGGTCACGCTCGAAGGCGCGTTGGGCGGCTGCCTTCAGGTCGTCGACGGCGATGATGTCGAGCGACGGGGCTCCGCGTGCGAAGGAGATGGTCGTGGGCTCGGACACAGATCAGCACAATAGCGGCGGTCTGGCCTAAGGCCTTCAAGGGGGCGGGGTTGGCCGCGCATGGGTGCGGCCCAGCCAGATGGAGCTAGGTCACCGCAATCCCTTCAGCAGCGGCCTGTGTCGTGCTCCAATCTCTACATCTGCGGCCCCTTCAATACAGACGACACGTGCCTCACCCGCGTAGGTAGTGCAGATACGAGGCGGACAGCCAAGTCGAATCCACTTGCACTCCCACGGGTCCCGCACCGCATAGCCCGCACCGAGCACCACTTCTCATATCTCATGCCTGTTCGTATGGTGGTGTGAAAAATACTAGACTTATTTAGTTTGACGCTACTCGATGGGTTCGAGCGGGGATAACCCATCGAGTAGCTGTTCAGTGGCTCGTGTTAGTTTTCTATGAGACTGCTGTGACGGTCATGGTGGCGTCTCTGGCTGTGTCGGGTCTCACCGTGTATCTTACTGCGTAGTTCGAGGTGCCTGTGAATACGAGGCCCCCAGTCGTTGTCAGTCTGGCCGAGCATGTGATCTGTAACGTTGGGGGGACGGTGCCCCATGTGTAGGTGTTGGGGGTGCCTCTGGCTGCGGGTAGGCATGACTGGCCTGGGTCGATCAAGAAACTTATTGACCCAAACGTAGCGGATGTGACTCTGAATCTGCAGCCGGTGCTGCTTGCGGGGATGCTGATGCTGCCGGATGCTGATCTTCTCGCGGCGTCTACGGTCTTTGCTGTCAGCAGCCACGGGACTCTTGTCGTCGCGTCGCATGTGATTGTGCCGTTGTTGTCGAACGTGCCAAGACCGCCGTCAACAGTGCAGCCATTGAATGAAAGGCTCGTGATGCGGAAGTTTGTGTGTGTCGCCGCATCCGTATAACCTGAGCCCCACGACTGTCTGCATGTGAGGGCTAGGCCGAGGGCCGGGATCGACAGTGAGATTCCGGCGGCCCGGAATGTTGATGATGAGGTTGAGAGGCTCGTCGGTGTGATGAACGGCGATACTGGTCTGGTTCCGGTTGATGATGTGAGGTTTGGTGTTGCGAAGGCTGGCGATGCGATCACGACTAGTGCCGATATGAGCACCAGCGCTACAAGCACGCCGCCTCTAAGAGACTTCATACGAAACAACATCCTCTCAAGGTCATACGGGCCCTGGCAGGTGCCCGCGAGTGTCTATAGATGTACGGATACGCCGTGACCCCCCGAAGAAGCCTATGGCGTGGCGTTCACGGTGTCGTGGCGCACAGGCATGTCAAGCAGCGTTCTCCGTAGATCACCTCCGTTTGTGTAGACGCCTCATTGTCCCTCGCCACTCAGCAGTCAGGACCGCCGACGACTACGCTGACTAGGTGGTCCGAACTAGTGATAGAATAGCAAAATGAACAGGAAAAATCAACTGATAAGCAACTGTAGTTAGAGGAGGGATGAGGATTATGAACTTAGCTATTAGGTCTGTGGTGAGGTGCGGGCCTGCTAGCAGAGGGTCTATGCTGAGCCGGGCTGGGTTTGACGGAGATCGGGTTTGGTGGTTTCAGTCTTTCATTGGTGTGCTTGCTGGATGAGTCCGGGCTGGCTCAGCGTCTCGAACTCGGCTGGTGGGATGTCGCCGAGCGCCTGATGGAGCCGGGCGTCGTTGAACCAGCCGATGTATTCGACGATCGCGAGTTCGAGTTGGGTGCGGGTGCGCCAGACGCGGTCGGCGATCAGCTCGGTTTTGAAGCTGTCGACGAAGCTCTCGGCCATGGCGTTGTCGAGCGCGTCGCCGACGGTGCCGATCGAGGCGAGCACCCGGTGGTCGTAGAGCACCTGCCCGAAGCTCTGAGACGTATATTGCGACCCGGCATCCGAGTGGTGAATCAGCTCGACGTCGGCGCCAGTGCGGCGGTGTGAGAGTGCCATCCGTAGCGCGTCGAGGACCAGGGTCGTGCGCATGTGAGAGGCGAATTGCCAGCCCACGACCCGGCGTGAGAACGCGTCGATGACGAAGCTGAAGAACACGACGCCTTCCCAGCAGCGCAGGTAGGTGAAATCGGCGACCCAAAGCGCATCCGGCCGGTCGGCGCTGAAGTCGCGCTGCACGCGGTCGGGCGGCCGGGACGCTGCCGGGTCGGGGGTGGTGGTGCGCCAGGGTTTGCCGCGCCGCTTGGCGCCCTGGATCCCGTGGGTGCGCATCAGCCGACGGACACGGTCGCGGCCGACCGGCTCACCGGCCCGCAACAGCGCTTTCCAGGTGCGGCGGTAGCCGTAGGCGTGGTAGTTGGCCGCGTGGAGCTCCTCGATGCGGGCCAGCAGCCGCTCGTCCTCCAAGGCCCGCTCGGAGCGCTGCCCGGTGGCGCGGTGGTAGTAGGCGGACGCCGACACGCCCAGGACCCTGCAGATCGGCTCGACCCCAAAGCGGCCACGCTGCTCGTCGATAAAGCGGCTCACTTCGTTCGGTCTTGGTCGAGCTCGGTCGCGAAAAACACGCTCGCGGCCTTCAAGATCTCGTTGGCGCGGCGCAGCTCGTAGTTCTCCTTGCGCAGCTGCTTGATCTCCTCGCGCTCGGCCGCGGTTGGCAGGTCGGGCCGCAGGCCCTCATCGGCCTCCACACCCCGCACATGCTTGCGCAACGTCTCAGACGGCACACCCAGATCGCGCGCGACATGCGCGACCGGACGGCCCGACTCGAACACCAGCCGCGCACCGCGATCCAGCAACTCCGGCGGGTACTTCCTCGGACGGGGCATCAACAGAATCCTCTCCCAGGACAACACGTCCTGCATTCAAGGACTCCGTCAAACCCAGCCTGCCTCAATGCTGTTCTCTGTTGGTGTGGATCCTGATAGCTGCTGCAGGCCCTTTGTATGGCTGGCGGCTAATGACGAGACAGGGGACACGTGTGCTGAGACCGTCCCGGCGCCCCTGCGTGGTAACTGGAGGCTGGAGCGGATCGACGCCTACCTGGGCCAGGGCTCTAAGCCTTTAGAGGCCGGCGGACGCGCGAAGAGGGGAGTGATGCCCCCTGCGCGTGAAAGGCGGCTCGCTATCCCGCAGGGCGCAGAATGCAATCGTCGCATTGGGCGTGAGCACAAGCCTCGGGACAGCGATTGCTGAGCCTAGACCGAGCCCATCAGGAAGCCAAAGTCGTCGTTGTGTCGCCTTGCCATGTGTGCGTGAGCGAGCCTTCGCGGCTGGCGTGGGCCGTCAGCCGGCAGACCTGCATGAGCACGTCTGGGATCACGCAGCTCGAGCGTGAACGGGAAGGCGATGAAGCTTTCGCCACGCTCGCCGAAGGCCGCGAAGAAGGCCCGGAGCTAGTCCTGAGAGACGGGTCGATGCGGGCGGTGCTGCGCGTATTGCGCTACGCCTCACTAGGGGGAGGGTCGAGGATACTTGTGCAGGACAGAGACGGGGGCTAGCTGTAGGCAGGCTTCAGCTGGCGGCTGACCGGTGGCGGGTCAACCGCCAAAGTGTGGGTTATTCCTGCTTTTTGGTGCAGGGGGTGGTGATGTGGGTGTTGGCGGTTTTGCGTTTGGTGTTTTGGGCTCGGAGAGCGATGTTGGCGGTGTTGCTGCGTTTGCAGGCATTGCCGTTGACGACCAGGATGCCCTTGGGCCCGCCCTTCAACGTGAGGTCGAAGCGGGTGACCGGCGCGTCGGGGACCGTGGCGAACGTCGAGACGAGCTTGTTGTTCTCAACGGTGCTCTGGGCCTTGACGTTCAGCGACACCTCACCCCGCAACGCCAGCAGCAGCGTCGGCAGGGTCCGGATCCGCCGACCGGTGCGCTTGTCAATACGGACGTTCTTGACGAAGTAGACCTTGCCCGCCAGCGGCCGGTTAAGCAGCGGCGTGGTCGCCTTGGCGGTTCCGATGATCGAGCTTGCTGGACATTTCGGATCGAGTTTTTGGCCTTCCTCGAACTCGCAGAGATCGTCAGAGGCCGCGTTCTCGGGATCGAGCGCTAGCGACAGCGGCAGCGCGACCTTCACCGACTTGATCCCGGCCTGCTTCGCCGGTTGAGTCAAGGTCGCCTTGAGCCCTGGGTGCTTGCCGTCGGTCAGCTGTCGCTTGCCGGTTAGCCGTATGGCCAGCTTGGGGCTGAATGGCAGGTGTGCGCAGTCGCTGGCCTGGAACCGCGAGGTCTTCTTCGAAATGGCCCCGGTGATGGAGCTGAACGTTGCAGCGATCTGCTTCTCAGCGCAGTTGGTGGGGTTGAGGGTGAACCTGGGTCGGTCCACGTCCACGCTTACAGACCGCAGCCGCACCGGCACGCCCTTGACCACCGTCGGCAAGGGATCCGACACAACCATTAGGTGCGCATCCACCGGATCGATGTAAATCGCCTGGCGCACCACCACCGTTCCGAGGTCGAACGGGCCGGCTACCGCCCGCACGGCGACCGAAAGGCCGTATGGGGCGCCCTGGTAGGGGCCGGTCAGCGCGACAGGGCCCTTGATGTAGAACGGCTGGGGTCCCGGGCCAGCCCCGACGGTTGCGGTCCCGATCCGGCTAGCGACCGGGCAGGTGCCCGCAGCCGCGTCGGCCTCGCCACAGAGCGGGACGCCTTTGAGCTTGGCAAGCGTCCCGCCGGGCAGCTCCAACGCCGCACCCGACAGTGCCTGTTGGCGATCCGGACGGTTGATCCGCACCGCAAACGGCGAGAACGTCCCGCCGGTGGGGCTTACAGCCCCCGCCTCGAACAAGGGCGAGAACGAGCCAGCATCCGGTGGGCAGTCGATCGTGAAGCTGTCTTGGCGCTGCACGGTTTGGCCGGCCCAGGAGGACAGCACGGCCTTGACGGTGTGCTGGCCGCACGTCTGCGGGGTTGCTAGCGGTGCCCTGGGGCCGCTGTCGAGCTTGACCGAGATGCTCGAGACCGGGACTTGGGGGTTGTTGTCGAAGGTCGTCTTGATCGTCGCGGTGCCCTTGGCCGGGTCGCCGATCGCGCGGACCTCACCCGGAAGCTTTACGAGGATGCCGCGCTCCTTGCTCTCCAGCGCGATGAACACGCGGAACATCCGCCCCGACTCGGGATCATCGGATAGCTGCGACCCGACATACAACCCGCCAGTAAGCGTCTCGTGTAGCAGCGGCGTGGTGGCGGTCACGGTCCCGATCTTCGACGCGTTCGGGCACCCAACCGGCCCATCGCTGCCAAACCCAATCTGCTCATCCGAACACGCTTGGAGCCCGTCGGCAGCGGACGGGGAGACCGTCAGCCCCTCTGGGAAGGTCACTTCCGCGCGCTTGAGATGCGCGGTAGCGGTCCCCCACGGGCTCAACAACCCCTCCTGCGGGAACGACAGATCGAATTTGACCCCTGCCGGAGCATCGGGCATCCTCGTGTCGAGGTCGACATCGGCGGATGGGTCGAACGGCACTCTGTCGCACCCCGTCGGCCCTTGCGGCATACCCCACTCGCTCGGGGCAAGCGGGTTGTCGAAGCTGTACCCCGGAGGGAGATGGCTTACGAAGCTGGCGTGCTCGAACACACCCGGGTTGGCCCACGAATCAACCGACAGATCGGTCTTCAGCCCCTGTCCTGCAGGCGGACAGAACGTCGGATTTGCCAAGAACGCCAGGGGTTGGACGTCCGCCGCGCACCCCACAGCGAAGGGGGGTCCGACGTTGTGACAGGCACGTTGCGAGTCGTGAATGGGATCGGCTGGATTGCCCCATAGCGTTGCGGAGGATTGCAGGATGCCGAGCACTTGGGAGGTGTTGCTGGAGGTCACAGTGACGTGGTAGCCCCCTTGGCCGCTAACCCTGGCTTCGAGGAATACCGGGACGTTGGACGCGATGAACCCAAACGCCGCAGCCACGCCCGGACGTGGCTCGAGATTGAACAGGGGGATAGTCCCATCACCGCTTCCCTGCAACAAGAACGGTGGGCGGTTACCAAGTATAATCTTGAGCTGCGCGTATCCCACCTGCGAGGAATTCGGGCAGGTATAGACTTGGACAGGCCTGAGGAACTCCTCCATTGGGCAGCTCGGCAGCGACGCTGGATTGCCAACAAAGCCAGCGGGGAGATCAACCTGGATGGTCTTGACGTTCCCCCCGTCGACGGTAAGGTCCCCAGTATCGCTCGCAGCCTTATTGAACTCGAACGTCGTCGACGCGAGATATGGATGCCCCCCCGCTCGAGTGAATGCCTGACCCGTGCTGTCGGCCACTGCTCCGTCAAACGCCGATATACCGAACGCGCTCGTCGGGTCAGCGACAATCGATCGTGCGGCGCTTTTCGAACCGGATGCGCCTCCTCCTGCCATCTCGACAGCGCTCGTCAGGACGCCCGAGGCGGCCGGATTGACCGTGACCCTGAAGTAGACGGCCTCGCTCTCTTGCCCAGGCTCGACCGAGCTAGAGAGATCGCAATGCAAGCTGCTTAAGCCCGCAGGATCATTGCAGGTCCACGAGGAAAACGGCGGGGCCAACGGAAAGCCGAACTCGGTCAATGCCGAGATGCCGCTGACGCCAGGTGGGAGCGTGACGTCCAGCGCCCCGCTGCCGTCGGTAACGGTATCGCCGGTGTTCTTGGCTTTGATGGAGAAGGTGAACGCCTTGCCCGGAGCGACTCGCTGGGGAGCGAACACACTTGGCTGCCACACAGGCGCCGCGCTCGCCGAGGCGGCACCCACTCCGCCGAGCAAGGCCACCACCGCGATAAGACCAGACACCACACGGGCGCGGCATACGCGACGAAGGAACGCGGCTTCGCTGCCGGGTTGGAAGCTCCGCGCCGTGCGCATCTCACCGAGCCGCTTCGAATAAATAGTGAAATTCATCGCCGACCCTCGTAAGAGCGCTTGACCGGCTTCTTCTTCGAGCACTTCACCTTATTGTGTGCGCGCCTCCTGACAGTTCTCTTTCTGCATCGCTTGCTTTTGGGCTTGGGGGCAATCTTGGGCTTGCCGGCAGTGGGACCGTGCACGTGCGGCGTCGCCAGTGGGGTCAGGACCGGAGGGTCGATCGGGGACCCTTTGCAGCTGTCGCCCTCGCACGGAGGCTCGGGATCGGACGGAGGCGGCAAAGCGTCGACACGGGCGTCATAGACGTCAATGAAGTTGTCCTTATCGGAGTGCAGTAGCCGCTGACGGGTAGTAAAGAACACGTCGCCGCCCGTCTCGCTGGCGTCCAAGAAGATCGAGTCGCCAGCCCCGCTTCCGCTGGAAATCAACTGGATCTGCTGCCCATTGGACTCATACACATCGATCCGGCCGTTGGTATCCCCGGCCACCAAGGCCTCGGCGCTGTCAAACATTACATGTCCGTCGAGAGACACATTGCGGCTCAACCACGGGGGACGCAATAGCTCAGCGCGATCACGCTTCAAAAACGTGTCACCGCTGGATGCGCCAAGCAGCGGATTACACGAAACACATGCAAGCGACTGATCGTTCGCATCATAACGATACAACTGATAGCGACCTTGGTTGTCGTAATCGGTGAGCTTGGCTCGCGAGCGGAAGACCAGGAACCGCCCATCGGGCGTCACTCGAGTGCCGCTAAACGAGTGAGTGCCCTCCACGCTGGGGTTCTGTCGCTTGTTCCAGATTCCCTCATCCGCCGCCTTCCCATCGACAATCTCTGCGTCCAGCGTCGCGATCAAGCGGATCCCTTGCCCCTCTCGCCAAAGATAAAGGTTCGGCTCCCCATCGACTGCGTTAGGGGCCAGCACGCCAATCGCCACGAAATAGACGCTGGTACCGTCCTCACTACCCCCAACCGTCGCCAACACTCCACCGCCATCAGGTGCTCCAGCAGTCAGATCGCTCAACCGATGGCCCTCTGCGCCATCAGCGTCCCACCGATAGAGATCACAACGCGCAAAAGCGCACGCATGGAACTCCCCGACAGGCCCGATCCCTCCCGAGCCGCTAGCGTTCGAGTCGTCGGTCAGCTTCGCCTGGCTTGCAAAAAACGCAACCGACCCATCGGCGCTCGCGCGCTCAAACTCCGTCTTCGGGGCGACATCGGGATCCGGGGCCGGGTTGGGTATGTCATCCCCACCACAGGTTGGATCGCGAGCGCAATCGGTGCGCTCAGACGCCGACACATGCACCGACACCCGCTCGCCGCCCGCGTTAAGCGGGTCGCGCTCGCGCAGATACAGCTCCCGAGCCTCAAACGTGCTCTGAGAGGTCGAGAAGTAAATCCGCGCTCCATCGACCGAGACCGCATAATCACCGGGGACCAAGATCCCCTGAGTCCACGGCAAGCCATACCCCAACGCCGCGTTGGACACAAACGACCCATCGGGCAGCACGCTAACCGCACGCACACGTCCAGCTGCCCACTCATAAAGATATACAGGTATCAACGCCCCGCCCCCGTCTCCCGGGACGTCCGCCGTCAACGCGCGCCCAGAGCTGAACACGATAAGCCCGAAATCGCGGGAGCCACCAGCAAAGTGATTCCCAAACGAGCCCGCACTCGCAAGAGGCGGCCGCTCCGGGCTGACGACCACGGACGGCTCGGGCTCCGAGAGCAAATCGAACTGCCCCAAAGCCGCCGTGAAGCGCCACAGATTGTTCATCTGCGGATGCCCATAGTCCTCGGTGCCCCAACTCCGGCCCACCCCCGCGCTGCCGTCGTCAGACACCCCCTCAAACGCCTCTGGAATACCCGCATGCGTAAACGGATCGGCGGGAGGATTTATCCCCACAGTCGACCATCCCTGCCCACCGCGCTGGCTGCGAAACTCGTTAAGCAAACCCGTCGAGGCCGAGTCCGCAACGTTGCCAAAGGAAGCATAAGCTACCGCACCCCCCCCGGCAGCAGCACGTGCCGTGCTCCCAATCTCCACATCCGCGCCCTTCACCACAGGCGACACTTGTTCGAAACCACGCAGAGGCAGAGCAGATGCGACGGCGGGACAGCCAAGCCCTACTCCCACGACCACTCCCACAACCACCCACCGCCTAGTCCTCACCAACGCCACCCCTCAGCACTCCGTTAGTACAACCTTAATACAATCAATCATGCTCATGATACACATGTCTGTGTCCAGCTGTCAAACTTTAGCCAGCGAGCCGTGATCGGCAGTCTATGGTGCCCTGTAGAGGTCGTAGCAATAACGATCCAAATGTGATCTAGAAAAGTTGATCACACCCGATGGATCGATCATGATGACCGATCCATCGGGGGTGGGCTATCCAGCAGCGTAGTCGGATCAAGTCTCACCGTGTATTTGCCGGCGTAGTTTCCGGTGCCTGTGAACATAGGGCCTCCGGTCGTTGTCACTCTGATCGCACACGTTACCTGTAATGCCGCTGGTCTGGCCGCATGTGTAGACATTGGGGGTGCCTCTGGCTGCGGGTAGGGCTTCCCTGCGATGGGGCCGATCATGACGATCGGCCCCATCGAGTGTTTGTTCCTTAGTGGGCCGCTTAGTGCTCTATGAGACCGCTGTGACGCTTATGACGGCGTCTCTGGCTGTGTCGGGTCTCACCGTGTACGGAGCTACTGCGCCGTAGTTCCCGGTGCCTGTGAATATAAGGCCTCCGGTCGTTGTCACTCTGATCGCACATGTTACCTGTAATGCCGCCGGTCTGGCCGCCCATGTGTAGACATTGGGGGTGCCTCTGGCTGCGGGTAGGCATGACTGGCCTGGGTCGATCAAGAAACTTATTGACCCAAACGTAGCGGATGTGACTCTGAATCTGCAGCCGGTGCTGCCTCCGGGGATGCTGATGCCGCCGGATGCTGATCTTCTCGCTGCGTCTACGGTCTTGGCTGTCAGCAGCCACGGGACTCTTGTCGACGCATCACATGTGATTGTGCCGTTGTTGTCGACCGTGCCAAGACCGCCGTCAACAGTGCAGCCGTTGAATGAAAGGCTGGTAATGCGGAAATTTGTGTGTGTTGCCGCATCCACATATCCTGAGCCCCACGACTGTCTGCATGTGACGGCTAGGCCGAGGGCCGGGATCGCCAGTGAGGTGCTAACGCCTCGGAATGTTGATGATGAGGTTGAGGCCGACGTTGGTGTGAGGAATGGCGATACTGGAAGGGTTCCGGTTGATGATGTGAGGTTTGGTGTCGCGAAGGCTGGCGATGCAATTACAACTAGCGCCGATATCAGCACCAGCGCAACCAGTACGCCGCCTCTAAGAGACTTCATGCGAAATAATATCCTCTCAAGATCATACGGGCCCCTTGGGTGCCCGTGAGTGTCTATAGATGCACGGATATGTGCGCCATGAACCCCACGAGCGTAGAGACGTAATGCGCACGGTGCCATGGCGGATAGCTTGTCAAGCAGTGTTCCTCGTAGATCGCCTCCTCCTCGTAGTAGGCATGCTCGTTGCCCTCGCCACCCAGCGGTTGGGGCACGACCTGCGCCTGCGCTGACTAGCGAACCGGACCTCCAAGAGGATAGCAAAGCGAACAAGGAAAAACAAATGATCAACAAAACTTGCTTATCAAAAAAGTAAGCAAGTTTATGAACGTAAGTGATTGTGGTTCGAAGGCGGGTCGCGGGCCTATGAGCAGGGGATCTGTGACCGCTGTTCGCCAGTTGACATCTGGGTTCCTGATAGCTGCTGCAGGCCGTCATATGGCTGGCGGCCAGTGGC
Organism: uncultured Thermoleophilaceae bacterium; assembly: GCA_963734165.1. GTDB lineage: Bacteria > Actinomycetota > Thermoleophilia > Solirubrobacterales > Thermoleophilaceae > JACVRW01. The sequence continues at coordinate 762,179 of CAVTFZ010000002.1, forward strand.
GAGACAGGGAAAAACACGTGTACTTGAGGGCTATCCCGTTGCCTGGCGCGCTAGCTGAGGGCTGGAGCGGATTGGCACCAGCTGGGCCAGGGCTCTAAGCGTTTAGAGGCCGGGGACCGCTCGAAGAGGCCCTGGTTGCGCATGGAATAGGCAGCTCGGGGGCGCAGGATGCACTTTGACCGTGGTTGCGTAGGGCCGACTAAACGCCGGCGCCGAGCAGCTCCACGGCGACCTCTGCGACCTGGGTGGGGTTGCGCCCCACACGCACGCCCTTGGCCTCGAGCGCCTCGGCCTTCGCGACCGCGGTGCCCTTGGAGCCGGACACGATCGCGCCGGCGTGGCCCATGGTCTTCCCCGGCGGTGCGGTGAAGCCGGCGATGTAGGCCAGTACCGGCTTGCTCACGTGCTCGGCGATGTACTCGGCCGCCTGCTCCTCGGCGTCGCCGCCGATCTCGCCGCACATCACGATTAGCTCGGTCTCAGGGTCGGCCTCGAACAGCTCGATGATGTCGACGAAGCTGGAACCCGGCACCGGGTCGCCGCCGATCCCCACGATCGACGAGTTGCCGAAGCCGCTCTGGGCCAGCTCGTTGCCGATCTGGTAGGTCAGCGTGCCGGAGCGCGAGACGAGTCCGACGTTGCCGGCCTTGAAGAACTGGGCGGGGATGATCCCCACGTTGGCCTTGTCGGGCGAGAGGATCCCGGGGCAGTTGGGGCCGACCAGGCGCGAGTTCCCGCGCTTCAGGTGGTTGTAGACCCGCAGCTCGTCGTGCGCCGGGATGCCCTCGGTGATCGCGATGATCAGCTCGATCCCGGCGTCCTCGGCCTCGAGGATCGAGTCGGCGGCGAAGCGGGGTGGGACGAAGATCATCGCGGTGTTGGCCCCGGTCTCCGCCACCGCGGCGTGGAAGCCGTTGAAGACCGGGATCCCGTCCACGTCCTGGCCGCCCTTGCCGGGCGTCACCCCAGCCACGACGTTCGTGCCGTAGTCGCGGTTGCGCAGGCTGTGGAAGGTCCCCTCGCGGCCGGTGATGCCGGAGACGCAGAGCCGCGTGCCCTTGTCTACGAGAATCGCCATCAGCCGGCCAGCTCCACGACCTTCTTCGCGGCGCCCAGCATGGTCGCCTCGGTGTGCACGTTGGGGAGGTTCGCCTCGGCCAGCAGGGCGCGGCCGGCCTCGTCGTTGGTGCCGTCCAGGCGCACCACGAACGGCACCTCGGGCTTGATCTGGGCGAAGGCCTCGATCAGGCCCTTGGCGACCTCGTCGCAGCGGGTGATCCCGCCGAAGATGTTGAACAGCACCGCCTTGACCTTCTCGTCGGAGAGGATCACCTCGACCGCGCTGGTGATCGCCTCCGCCTTGGAGCCGCCGCCGGCGTCGAGGAAGTTCGCCGGGCTGCCGCCCGCTTGGGCCACCACGTCGAGGGTGGACATCACCAGGCCGGCGCCGTTGCCGAGGATCCCCACGTTCCCGTCGAGCTTCACGTACGTCAGCCCGCGCTCGCGCGCCATGCGCTCCTGCGGGTCCTCGTCGTGGGCGGTGTCGCGCAGGGCGGCCGTGTCCGGGTGGCGGTAGAGCGCGTTGGCGTCGATCGTGACCTTGGCGTCCAGGGCCACGACCTCGCGCGCCCCGGTCACCAGCAGCGGGTTGACCTCGACCAGCGTCGCGTCCTCGGCGACGAAGACCTCGTAGAGCTTGGCGAGCATCGCGCCCACCGGCCGGATCACGTCCGCCGCGATCCCCGACTCGTAGGCCAGCTTGCGGCCGTGGAAATCCTGGAAGCCGATCAGCGGGTCCACGTGCAGCATCCGCATCGCCTCGGGGTCCTGCTCGGCGACCGCCTCGACGTCCATGCCGCCCATGCGCGAGAGCATCGCCATCGGCTGCTTGGCGGAGCGGTCGAAGACGATCGCCGCGTAGTACTCCTCGGCGATGTCCGACGCCTGCTCGATCCAGAGCTCGTGCACGGTCAGGCCGCGGATGTCCATGCCGAGGATCGCCTGCGCGTGCTGCTCGGCCTCGGCCCGGTCCTTGGCCAGCTTGATCCCGCCGGCCTTGCCGCGGCCGCCGATCTGCACCTGGGCCTTGACGACCACCGGGTACCCGATCGCCTCGGCCGCCTCCACGGCCTCCTGGACGGTCGCGGCATGCCGTCCCTCCGGCACGGGGACGCCGTGCTTGGCGAACAGCTGCTTGCCCTGATATTCGAGGAGGTCCATTGGTAGATAGGATGCTCGGCCGCGCTGGCGGGGCGCAGCACCCTATCGAAACGGCTCAATGGCACTTCCCAAAGACATCAAGTTCGTCACCTTCGACTGCTACGGCACCCTCATCGACTGGGAGTCCGGAGTCTTCGACGCCTTTCAAAAGGAGGCCGACAAGGACGGCTTCACGATCGACCGGGACGTCCTGATCCCGCGCTTCATCGAGATCCAGCGCGAGATCCAGCACGGCTCGTACGAGCTCTACGCCGAGGTCCTGCGCCGTGCCGCGGTGCGCGCGGCCAAGGAGGTCGGCTGGGAGATCGAGAACGTGCGCTCGAACTTCCTGCCCAACAGCGTTCCGCGCTGGCAGCCCTTCCGCGAGACCAACGCGCAGCTCGAGCGCTTCGCGAAGAAGTACGAGACGGGCATCCTCTCGAACATCGACGACAAGCTGCTGGGCGCCACGCGGCGCCACTTCCGCACGGACTTCGACCTCGTGGTCACCGCGCAGCAGGTGCGCAGCTACAAGCCCGACCCGGCCCACTTCAAGGAGTGCGCGCGCCGGATCGAGAAGGCCAAGAAGAACTGGGTGCACATCGCCTCGGGCTATCCGACCGACGTGGAGCCCTGCCTGAAGTCGAAGATCCCGGTGATCTGGGTCAACCGCAGCGGCGAGGAGCTGGAGGCGGGCCAGAAGAAGCCGGACGCGGAGGTCAAGAGCTTCCGCGACGCGGGCAAGCTGCTCGACGCCGCCTAGGCGCCCGGCGGGGCTGCGCGTGCGCGTCGTCTCGGTCCACCGCGACGCGCTCGTGCTCACGAGCCGCATGTGGCAGACCAACGCCGTGACGCTGCGCGCCGGCGGCGAGGCTATGCTGATCGACTCGCCGTACTTCCCCGACGAGCTCGACGCGCTGCCGAGCCTCTTGGCGCAGTCGGGATTCGACCCGGTCGCCCTGCTGGCCACCCACGCGGACTTCGACCACCTGCTCGGCCGGCTGGCCTTCCCGGAGCTCGCGCTCGGGGTGGGGGAGTCGACGCTGCAGCGGCTGCGCGACGAGCCCGGCGCGGCGCAGCGGGAGCTGCGCGACCGCGACGCCGAGCACTACGTGACACGCGAGGCGCCGCTGGCGCTCGGCCAGGTGCAGGCGCTGCCGGTGCCGGGGTCGGTGGAGCTGGGCGACGTCGAGCTCGAGCTGCACCCCACCGAGGGCCACACGGCGGACGGAGTGGCCGTCTTCGCGCGACCGCAGGGCGTCCTGGCGGTCGGCGACTACCTCTCGGACGTCGAGATCCCGATGCTGCACGAGCGCGGCTCCCTCGACGACTACCGCGCGACGCTCGCCCGGCTCGCCCCGCTCGTGGAGACGGCAGCCACGGTGGTGCCGGGCCACGGCGCGCCGCACGGCCGCGACGTAGCGCTGCGGCTGCTCGACCAGGACGTCGACTACCTCGACGCGCTGGAGCGAGGAGAGGGCCGGCCCGCGCTGCCGGAGGGCCGCGACACGCTCGTCCAGCGGCGCATCCACGCGGAGAACCTCCAGCGGCTCAATCCCTGATCACTGATTGCGGCGGACGTGCCAGTCGACGGTCATGCGCGCCACGACCTGGCCGTCGCCGTCGGTCAGCTCGACCTCGATCGGGAACTCGACGCGCCCGTCGGCCTCGAGGCGCTCCAGCAGCCCCGGCACGTCCTCGCCGAGGGTGCCGGTGGCCGTGATCGGGCCGCGGGCGAGCTTGAGGTACTCGATGCGGGCGCTGCGGGCCAGTGGCGTGATGTTCCCGAGGTGCTCGGCGAAGGCGCCGACGAAGGCTCCGCCCGAGGCCGCCTCGCCGGCGGAGAAGAGGCCGCCGGCGTGCTGGGAGCCGACGTGGTTCGCCAGATGCTCGCCGTCGGGCAGGCGCACGGAGGCGCGGCCGTCGGCGACCTCGACGACCTCGAGGCCGAGGTGGCGGTTGAAGGGGATCGCCCGCTCGAGGCCGGCGCGCACGACGTCGTAGTCCATGTGCGCGAACGCTATGTGACAAGCGACCGGAGAGGCGCTACTTGATGACGGCGATCGCGTCGCCGGCGGAGATCGAGCCGCCCTCGCTGACGCTGAGCTCCTCGATCGTGCCGGACGAGGGCGCCGTGATCTCGTTCTCCATCTTCATCGCCTCGATCACGCAGATCAGGGCGCCCTCCTCGACGGAGGCGCCCTTCTCGACGGCCACCTTCAGCACCGTGCCCTGCAGCGGCGAGAGCAGCTCGCCGGGCGCGCCGCCGCCGCCGCCGCTCTTGCGCTCGCGACGCGGCGCCTTGCGCGCGCCGGCGGCCGCCGCGGTGCCGTTGGCCGCCCCGCCCGCGATCGGGGCGCCGATCACCTTGACGTCGAAGCGGCGGCCCGAGACCTCGACCGCGTACTCGTGCTCGACCTTCGCGGCGGCCTCGTCCGAGTCGCCTGCCGGCTGCGCCGGCGGGAAAGCCAGCTGCGCCAGCCACTCCTTGCTCTCGACCAGGTCGCGGCAGGTCTCGCCGTTGCGCCACTGCTCGGTCGCCAGCAGCGCCTGGTGGAAAGGGATCAGCGTCTTCAGCTCGCCGATCTCGTACTCGCCGAGCGCGCGCAGCATGCGTCGCGTCGACGGCCTCGCGATCGACGTCCCAGACGATCAGCTTGGCGATCATCGGGTCGTAGAGCGGCAGCACCTCGTAGCCCTCGCGCGCGCCCGAGTCGACGCGCACGAACGGGCCCGCCGGCTCGACGTAGCGAGCCGACGCGCCCCGGCGCGGGGGCGAACTTCTTCGAGGCGTCCTCGGCGTTGATGCGGCACTCGATCGCGTGGCCGCGCAGCACCACGTCCTCCTGGGCGTAGGAGAGCGGCTCGCCGGCGGCGACCTTGAGCTGCTCGCGCACGATGTCGATGCCGGTGACCATCTCGGTCACGCAGTGCTCGACCTGCACGCGCGTGTTCATCTCGAGGAAGAAGTACTCGCCGTCCTGCAGCAGGCCCTCGATCGTGCCGGCCGAGCGGTAGCCGACCGCGCGCGCGGCCTCGGTGCCGATCTTGCCGATGCGCTCGCGCAGCTCGGGGTCGACCGCCGGGCGCCGGCGACTCCTCGATCAGCTTCTGGTGGCGGCGCTGGACCGAGCAGTCGCGCTCGAACAGGTGGATGACGTTGCCGTGCGCCGTCGGCGAGCACCTGCACCTCGACGTGGCGCGGGTCGGGCAGGTAGCGCTCGACGTAGACGGTCGCGTCCGAGAAGAACTTCTCGCCCTCGCGCGCCGCGCCCTCGAACGCCTTCTCGAGCTCGTCCTCGGTCTCGGCGACGCGGAAGCCCTTGCCGCCGCCGCCCCCGGCGGCCTTGATCGCAACCGGGTAGCCGACCGACTCGGCGATGATCCGGCGCGCGTCCTCGACGGTCTCGACCGGGTCGGTCGTGCCGGGCACGATCGGCACCCCGGCCGCCTGCATGATCTCGCGCGCCTTGGTCTTCGAGCCCATCGCGTCGATCGCGTCTGCGGGCGGGCCGATGAAGACGATCCCCGCCTCCTCGCAGGCGCGGGCGAAGGCCGCGTTCTCGGCCAGGAAGCCGTAGCCGGGGTGGATCGCCTCGGCGCCGGACTGCGGCGGCGACCTCGAGGATCTTCTCGACCTTGAGGTAGCTCTCGGCGGCCGGGCCGGGGCCGAGCAGGTACGCCTCGTCGGCGCGCAGCACGTGCGGCGCCTCGCGGTCGGGCTCGGAGTAGACGGCCACGCTGCCCACGCCGAGCTCCTCGAGCGTGCGCATGACGCGGATCGCGATCTCGCCGCGGTTTGCAACCAGGACCTTCGAGAACATGCGGGCGGGAAGGTTAATGGTGGCGGCCGGCCGACGCTGACCGCATAATCCCCTGAGTGGGTCGCGCACGCTTTGCATTCGCGCTCGCGGCCCTGGCCGCCACGCTGCTCGCAGCGCCGATGGCGGACGCCGCGGTGCGCTGGCGCCCCTGCCTGGGAATCCAGTGCGCACGCCTGACGGTGCCGCTCGACCGCGCGGGCGCCACGCCGGGCACGCTGTCGCTGGCGGTGCAGCGCCGCAAGGCCCTGCGCGGCCCGGGGCGCGGCGTGACGCTGCTGCTGGCCGGCGGCCCGGGGCAGTCGGCGATCGAGGCCTATGGCGGCGGCAGCGACAGCCTCAACGCGATCTTCGAGCAGCAGCCGTACGGCGAGTTCGCCCGCCTGACGCCGCGCAACGACGTCGTGGTCTTCGACCAGCGCGGCACCGGTCACTCGGGGCTGCTGCGCTGCCGCGACCTCGAGGTCGCCAGCGGCCTCGACCCGGGTCGCTCGGCCGAGGCCTGCGCCGCCCTGCTCGGCCCCCGGCGGGCGCACTACACGACCAGCGACTCGGTCGACGACGTCGAGGCGCTGCGACTCGCGCTCGGGGGACCGAAGCTGACGCTGATCGGCGTCTCCTACGGGACCTACGTCGCCGAGCGCTACGCGATTCGCTACCCGCAGAACGTCGCGCGGATGGTGCTCGACTCGGTGGTGGACACCACCGGCGTCGACCCGCTCTACCGCGACACCTTCGCGGCCGTCAAACGGGTGCTCGGGCAGTACTGCCGCGCGCGGCTGCGACTTCACGCGCGACCCGGTGGCCGACCTCGGCGCGCTGGTGGGCAAGCTCGCGCAGGAGCCGATCGGCGGCACGGTGGGCCTGCCGGACGGCCGCCGGCGCCCCGCCACGCTCACGCGCCAGGGGCTGCTCTACAGCTTCGGCACCGGCGACCTCGAGCCGGCATTGCGCGTCGACTTCCCCGCGGCCGTCGTCTCCGCGCTGCGTGGCGATCCGGCGCCGATCCTACGCGTGCAGCGACGCGGCATCGCGGGAGAGAGCGGCGGCGGCAGCGCGCGTGCGTTCAGCACCGCCGTCTACGTCGCCGCCGCCTGCGAGGAGACCCCGTTCCCCTATCCGCGTGCCGAGCCGCTGGAGGCACGGTTCGCGCTGACCCTGCAGGCGGCCGAGCAGGCCGGTCCCGTGTTCGCGCCGTTCGACGCCTGGACGGCGGCTCGCAACGACCTGATGCGGCTCTGCCGCCGCTGGCCCACGACCCTGCCCGGGCCGACGATCGAGTCCGGGCCGACGATCGAGTCCGGCACGCTGCCGGACGTGCCGGCCTTGCTGCTCGAAGGCGCGCAGGACATCCGCACCCCGGTCGAGACCGCCGAGCGGGTGGCCGCGCAACTGCCGCACGGGAAGCTCGTCGTGACCGAGCGGGCGGGGCACTCCGTCTTCGGCCGCGGCGGCTGTCCCGACCGGGCGCTGCGGCGCTTCCTCGCCGGCAAGACCATCCCGGTGCGCTGTCGGGGAGGCGGGGAGACCCCCATACAGACGACCGACCTCGTGCCGGCCTCCCTGGGCGCTGTGAAGCCCATGGGCGGGATCGGCGGCGTTCGCGGCCGCGGCGTGCGGGCGGCGCTGCTGACCGAGCAGGACGCGGTGCTGGAGTTCGCCTTCAGCCTCGTGGCCGATCCTTTCGGCTTCCTTGTCTCCGGCAGCGTCGAGGGCGCAGGGCTGCGTGGCGGAACCTTCTCCATCGGTCTCGCGCGCCACGGCTTCGTGCTGCGCCTACGCGCCGCCGAGCTCGTGCCGGGCGTGCGCGTCTCGGGCACGTTGCACAGGCCGCTGTCGCGGCGCCAGTCCGGGCGCCTGCGGATCGAGGGACCGAAGCAGGCGAGCGGCAGGCTGCGCGTGCGTGCCGGCGTCGCGCGTGGGCGCCTGGGCGGGCGGCCGATTCGAGTGCGCGGCTTCGCGTTCGTCGGAGACGACGTGCTCGCGGCCAGCGCGAACGGCGCCGTGGACGTCCGCGAGCTGGTCCGGCATGCGCTCGAGCGGCGCTCGGAGGAGCCCCGCTTGCGGGACCGCGCGCCGTTCGGCGGGTGGTGAAGGGCGCCTAGCGCCCGGCCTGCGTGCGCAGGCCGGTGAAGAAGGCCTCCAGCATCGTCGGAAAGAGGTCGTCGGGGACCTCCTCGGCCTCGAGCAGGCGCAACAGCCCGACGCCGTTGGCCATCGCGAACGTCATCTGCGCCAGCTCGCGCACCGGCACCGGGGGATCGACGCCGAGCTCGCCGGCGCGCCGCTCGAGCAGCGCGGCGACGCGATCGCCCATCGCCCGGTTGCGGGCGACGAACTCGCGCCGGAAGGCCTCGTTGCGCGCGGCGTAGACGGCGAACTCGAAGAACAGCCGGTTCCACTCGGGCTCGCTCTGGAGCATGCCGATGAAGTCCGCCGCCGCCTGGCGGGCCTGCTGCTCGGGCTCCTCGCCGCTCGTCAGCACACGGTCGATCTCGATCAGCCGGGCGGCGAAGTGCTCGTCGAGCATCGCCAGGAACAGCTCCTCCTTGCTCTTGAAGTTCGCGTAGACCGCGCCCTTGGTGAAGCCGGCGTCGCTGGCCACCTCGTCCAGCGAGGCGCGCTCGAGGCCGCGCCGGGCCGCCACGCGCGCCGCCGACTGCATCAGGCGCGCGCGCGTGTGCGCCTGGCTCTCCTTGCGCGTCAGCCGCCGCTCGGTCGGCATCAGGCGGCTGCCGCCTGCTCGGCGAGCGGCACGGACACGGCCGGCTGCCAGCCGCTCGGCCACGACCTCGCCGCCGCGACCGGGCACGAGCGTGATCGCGCGCCGGACGCGCTGCTCGGGCCTGCGGGTCGGCGGGGCGCAGGGCCAGCCGCGAGACGATCGCCGCCAGCACGACCTTCATCTCGAACTGGGCGAAGCTGGCGCCCAGGCAGCGGCGCACGCCGCCGCCGAACGGGATCCAGGTGTAGGTGCCGCGCCGGCTGCTCGAGGAAGCGCTCGGGGCGGAAGCGCAGCGGCTCGGGGTAGACGTCCGGCCGCCGGTGCACGAGGTGGATGCAGGGCGCCACGTTCACGCCCGCGGGCAGCACGCGGCCGCCGATCTCCATCGGCTCGGTCAGCCGGCGCAGCACGAGCGTCAGGATCGGGCGCAGGCGCAGCGTCTCCTTGATCACGGCGTCGAGGTACTCGTCCTCGCCGGCGGCGGCCTCCTCGCGCAGTCGCTCGAGCATCTCGGGGTGGCGCACGAGCCGCTCGATCGTCCAGGCCAGCGACGGTCGCGGTGGTCTCGTGGCCGGCGACGAGCAGGGTCATCAGCTCGTCACGCAGCTCCTTGTCGGCCATCGGACTGCCGTCCTCGTGACGCGCCTGCAGCAGCATCGAGAGGATGTCGTCGCGCTCGCTCGAGGTCGGGCGCCTCGCGGCGGCGCGCGATCTCCGCGTAGATCAGCTCGTCGGCCGGCGCGAGCGCTCGCTGCAGCAGGCTGAGGCGGCTGAGTCGCTGCGGGCCGAGGATCGCGGCCAGCGGCCAGGCGCGTCGGGTGGGTGGACCAGGCGAGCACCTGCTCGATCGCGCCGCTGCAGCGGCGCCGCGGCGCTGCCTCGTCCTCGACGCCGAAGACGGTGCGCATGATCACCTCGAGGGTGATCCGCCTGCATGCGCGGCCATGACGGCGAAGGGCGTCTCCAGCGGCCAGCGGTCGAGCTCGCGCTCGGCGACGTCGCGCATCGTGTCGGCGTAGCCGCGCATGCGCTCGCCGTGGAACGGCGGCAGCAGCAGCTTGCGCTGGGCCATGTGCGGCGCCTCGTCGAGCAGCAGCACGGAGTTGCTGCCGAGCACGGGCAGCAGGACGACGTTGGCCTCGCCCGCGTGCAGCAGCCGCGGGTCCCCGGTGAAGACCTGCTTGACGGCATCGGGGTGGGCGAGGAAGACCCAGGTGCCCTCGTTGGCGATGCGCAGCGTGAACATGTCGCCGTAGCGGCGCTGGCAGTCCTCGAGCATGGCGGTCGGGCGCGCGATCCAGCGCAGCGTCTGGGCAGCGCGCGAGTTGGTCGGGCCGGGGGGAAGGCTCGTGGCAGTCACATACCGCAGAGTATCCACATACCGATTGGTATGCAACCGCTGGACCTGCTTGAGTCATGGGTTTCAGGATGGCCCAGCCCACGCTCCACCTCCACGAAGCCGTGCGGATCCTCGAGCTGACGGATCCCCCCTTCGACGTGCGCGCGATCGAGAAGACGCGCCGGCGGCTGGCCAAGCAGTGGCATCCCGATCACGCCACGCCCGACCAGCGCTCGGTGCACGAGCGGCACATGATCGACATCAACCGCTCCGCGGACCTGCTGATCAGCCAGGCCGAGGAGGTCGGCGGCGAGCTGACCGCGACGCACATCCGCATGAGCGAGCAGGCGGCGGTCGAGCGAGCGCGGGAGGCCGCCGAGCGCGCCGAGGCCGCCGCCGCGGCGGCAACGCCGGGTTCGCGTGGCTTTCGCCGGGCGAGCGCGCCGAGCAAGTCGGTCGTGCACAGCTACGCGCGCTCGCGCACCCACCCGGAATGGGGGGTCGGCACGATCCAGAGCCTGTTCGCGACCGGCGAGGGCGACGACATGCGGCGTTGGGCGACGGTGGACTTCGACGGTCGCGAGACCCGCACGATGCGCTACGAGAACCTCGAGTTCGTCAACTTCTCCGCCCCCGACCCCGGGCACGAGCGGGCGGCGCGCTTCCTCGTCGCGGCGGCCAAGGCGACGGCCGCCGGCGACCACGCGCTGGCGGTGCGGCGGCTGATCTACGCACGCAACGCCACGCCGGACGCCCCAGCCGTTCTCCGCCCCCTGGCGGCCGCGCAACGCGAGGCGGGCGATCTCACCGCCGCGGCGCGCACCGCGCGTCACTGGGCTCGCCTGGAGCCCGAGAACCCGGAGCCGCTGCTCGTGGCCGCGGCCGTCTACACCGCGATGGGCGCCCATGACCTCGCCGCCGAGGCCACGGCCGAGGCCGAGCGGCGCACCCACCGCAGGCAGCACGGCCCGAAGCACGTGGGCGCTGGCAAGCGAACACGTCGCAGGCGAGGCCGCCGTCGCAGCACGCGCAGCTCCTGAGCGCGGCCGCCTGCCGATGCCATAGGGTCCTCGCGTCCGGAGTACTGGACCACGACTTCGCAAACGGCGGCCGGAGCGGGAGTGCAAGCAAGGACGGCGGACGACCAGGCCAAGGCATCGAGCGCGTTCGCGGTCGGGTTGCAGCTGATCGGCGCCTTTGCCGGTCTGAGCGCGTTCGCCGCACTCTGCGGCGGGGCGCTGCTCTGGCTCCGCTTCGACCGCGCGCACCTGCCGGCCGACCAGGCGGTTGCCTTGCTGCCGCGCGAGCTGCTGGTCATCGTCGGAGCCCACGCGCTGATGCTGCCGGTCGTCTTCGGACTGGCCTGGGCGGCGCTGCTGAGCGGCATCGGCGTCGTCAAGGAGGGCTCGTGGCACACCAGCCGCTTCGTCGTGCCGGCGATACTCGCGCTCGCCCTCGCGATCGGGCTCGCGGTCGCTCACGGCGCGTTGCTGCTCTGGTTGCTGCCGGCCGCGCTCGCAGGCATCGCGGCGTTCGGGCTGCGCCGGGCGTGGAAGCTCGACGCCGCGCGCTACTCCGAGGACAGCCCGGCCACGACCTGGGCCCGGCGGTGGTTCGTGGTCGCGCTCGCGGGGCTCGCGGCGGTCGGCGCCTTCGTCATGGCTGTGGGGGCCAGGGACCTCGATCTCGGCTGGTGCCTGATCGCCGTAGGCGTCGCGGCGATCGGGCTGCTTGCGGTGCTGACCGTCGCCCGCAACACCGATCGCCGGCGCGACACCTCCTGGGTGGTCTTCACAGCGTGCGTCGTCTGCGGTGCCACGCTCGCGCTGGCGCGTACGGCGGGGGAGCCCCGGATCGAGCCGCTCGCGCTCAAGCTCAGCGACGGAAAGATCGTCGCCGGCTTCCAGATCGCGCACACCGGCGACCACTACTACGTCGCCCCGCTGCCAGTCGCGGCGTTCGCGAACGCGGAGATCGACTCGGTGCTCGAAATCCCGCGCTCCGAGGTCGTGCGCACGCTGATCGGCAAGCCGGCCGAAGTGGAGCCCAAGGACGAGGGACGCGCGATCGCCGCCCGCCTGGGCAACGACCTCACGCTGCGCTCGACGGCGGTGAAGGAGGTGATCACGCCCGACCCGGTCAAGACGTTCGCACCGCTGGTCCACCTGCACTCCGACGAGGACCTGCTGCCGATGTCGGCCGACGACTTCCTCCGCCACTCGGCGCTGCTGTGGGCGCATGCCGGCCGCTGCGGCGACTACAGCTTCGCGCTCGGCAAGCACGTCCGCGACGGCTTCAAGACCCCGGCGGCGAAGCTGGGCTCGCTGCCCAAGCAGGCGAAGCTGGGGCATCCGCCGGGGTTCGTCCACCAGCAGTCCGGCGCGCGCTGCGAGGACGACCAGGGGCCGAGCTACTCGACGACCGAGCTCACCCGCCCCCACGACGGGCATCGTCGCCGGCGGCCGATCGGCGAGGGCGAGGGCTTCTACCTCGACCTCGCCGACTCCGCGCGCGCGGGCATGAAGCCCGCCGACGACCGCGAGGGCGCCCAGCGCGTCCTCCCGCCGGCGCCGGTCTACTGGAAGCTGCAGAAGGTCGGCAAGGATCGCGCCCAGATCAGGATCACCTACTGGTTCCTGTACGGGCTGAGCAAGCCGCCAGGCCCGCGCGAGGCGCGCTGGTTCGCGCACGAGGGCGACTGGGAGCGGATCAGCGTGCTGCTCGCGCGCGGCCGGGACAAGGGCCACTGGCTGCCCCAGGAGGCGCGCTACCACTTCCACGACGGGCACCAGGACTATCCCTGGGCGGCGCTCGAGCTCGTGCAGGCTGGCGCGGACCTCACCGCTACGCATCCAGTCGTCTACAGCGCGATCGGCAGTCACGCGTCCTACCCCCGCGCAGGGAGCTACCCGCAGCCGTTCCGCGTCGGCGGTCGGCCTGCGTTCACCGTGCGCGACCGGGCGATCAGCTGCCCGGACTGTCCCGCATGGCGGACCTGGCAGCAGTTGATCGACGCCAGCGCACAGCCCTGGTATGGCTTCGGCGGAGCGTGGGGAGCCGTCGGCAGAAGGCCGGTGCCCAGCGGGACCACGGGTCCGCTCGGGCCGTCGCCCTCCAAGCTCGGGAAGCCCGCGGGGAGCACGCGGGCGAACGGCGTCGAGCCGCCGGCCGTCGGACACCGCTGAGGCGTACGGCTAGCTTGCGCTGGCAAGCACCATGCCGGCGCCGGCGGTGTCGCCCGTGGTCTCGTCGATCAGGATGAAGCTGCCGGTCACCCGGTTGTCCGCGTACGGGTCGGCGAACAGGGGCTGCCCGAGGCGCAGGCGCACGCGACCGATGTCGTTAAGCGCCAGCTGCTCGGCGGGGTCCTCGTCGAGGGTGTTCACGTCCATGCGCGTCTCGATCGCTTCGACGCGGGCGGACACGGCGCGGGTGGTGTGCTTGAGGCGATAGCGCCCGCGCGGCTCCAGCGGCCGCTCGCTCATCCAGCAGATCGTCGCCTCCAGCTCGCGCGCCTGCGGCGGCTCCTGGCCGGCGAGCGCGATCAGGTCGCCGCGCGACACGTCCACGTCGTCCTCGAGGCGCAGTGCCACCGACAGCGGCGGGAAGGCCTCGTCGAGCTCGCCGCCCTGGGTGTCGATCGCGGCCACGCGCGTGCGGCGGCCCGAGGGCAGCACGATCACCTCGTCGCCGGGACGTATGACGCCGCTCGCGACCTGGCCGGCGTAGGCGCGGTAGTCGTGGTGCTCGTCGGTCATCGGGCGGATCACCCACTGCACGGGGAAGCGGAAGTCGTCGAGGTTGCGATCGGCGGCGACCTGCAGCTCCTCGAGGTACCGCAGCAGCGGCGGCCCGGCGTACCAGGACATGCGCTCGGAGCGCTCGACGACGTTGTCGCCGTGCAGGGCGGAGATCGGCACGAATGTCACGTCGGCGAGCGGCAGCGAGGCGAACTCGCGCACGATCTCGTCGAAGACGCTCTCGTCCCAGTCGACGAGGTCCATCTTGTTCACGCAGACGACCGCGTGGGGGATGCGCAGCAGCGAGGCGATCACCGCGTGCCGACGCGACTGCTCGACGACGCCGTTGCGCGCGTCGACGAGGATCAGCGCCACGTCCGCGGTCGAGGCGCCGGTGACCATGTTGCGCGTGTACTGCTCGTGGCCGGGGGTGTCGGCGAGGATGAACTTGCGCCGCGGGGTGTGGAAGTAGCGGTAGGCGACGTCGATCGTGATGCCCTGCTCGCGCTCGGCGCGCAGGCCGTCGGTCAGCAGCGCGAGGTTGACGTAGCCGTCGCCGCGGTCGCGCGAGACGCTCTCGACGTGCTCGAGCTGGTCCTCGAAGACCTGCTTGGTCTCGAACAGCAGCCGCCCGATCAGGGTCGACTTGCCGTCGTCGACCGACCCGGCGGTGGCGACGCGCAGCAGCTCCGAGGTCTTGGACGGCTCAGAAATAGCCTTCACGCTTGCGGTCTTCCATCGCCGCCTCGGTCACCCGGTCGTCCGCGCGCGTCTCGCCGCGCTCGGTGATCCGGGTGGCGGCGATCTCGGCCACCACGTCCGCCATCTCGATGGCCGTGGAGCGGACCGCGCCCGTGCAGGTCATGTCGCCGACGGTGCGGAAGCGCACCGTCTCCTCGAAGACCTCCTCGCCCGGCAGCAGCTCGACGAAGTCCGAATGCGCGTAGAGCATGCCGTCGCGCTTGAAGACCGGTCGCTGGTGGGCGAAGTAGATGTTCGGCAGCTCGATCTGCTCGAGCTCGATGTACTGCCAGACGTCGAGCTCGGTCCAGTTCGACAGCGGGAACACGCGCACGTGCTCGCCGGGTCTCACGCTGCCGTTGTAGAGCGACCACAGCTCGGGCCGCTGGCGCTTGGGGTCCCACTGGCCGAAGTCGTCGCGGAAGGAGAACACGCGCTCCTTGGCGCGAGCGCGCTCCTCATCGCGGCGGGCGCCGCCGAAGGCCGCCTTGAAGCCGTGCTCCTCGATCGCGTCGAGCAGCGTGACCGTCTGCAGCCGGTTGCGCGAGGCGCGCGGGCCGCTCTCCTCCTGCACGCGGCCCTTGTCGATCGAGTCCTGCACCGAGGCGACGATCAGCCGCGCGCCGAGTCGATCGACGGCCTGGTCGCGATAGGCGATCACCTCGGGGAAGTTGTGGCCCGTGTCGACGTGCATGACCGGGAACGGGAAGCGTGCCGGCCAGAAGGCCTTCTCGGCGATGCGCAGCAGCACCGCCGAGTCCTTGCCGCCGGAGAACAGCAGCACGGGCTTGCCCGGCTCGGCGGCGACCTCGCGCATGATGTGGATCGCCTCGGCCTCGAGCGCACGGATGTGCGGCACGCGTCGCCCGAGGGCGAAGAAGTCGGCGCTGGCGACGCTCATTCGTGCAGCCCGCACTCCGTCTTGACCTGACCAGCCCAGCGGCCGTCGCGGCCCGTGCCGGGCAGCGTGCAGGGGGCGCAGCCGATCGAGGCGTAGCCACCATCGTGCAGCGGGTGGTAGGGCAGGTCGTGCTCGAACACGTAGTTCCAGACGTCCTTCTCGGTCCAGTCGGCGAGCGGGTTGAACTTCCATACCCCACGCGCCGCGAATCCCAATCGACCTTGGGCGCCTGCGCCCGCGTCGGGGACTGCTCGCGGCGGATGCCGGTGATCCAGGCGTCGGCGCCGTCGAGCGCCTGCTCGAGCGCGGCGACCTTGCGCTCGCCGCAGCAGCGCTGCGCCGTCCAGGGCCCGCTGGGGCTGGTCGCGTCCATCACCTCGACGCGCAGACCGTAGCGATCCTCGACCTTGCGCCAGACCTCGTACGTCTCGGGGAAGAGCACACCGGTGTCGATCGTGAACACGCGCGCCGACGGCTCGATGCTCATCAGGATGTCGATGAGGACCGACTCCTCCTTCTGGAACGAGCAGGCCATCACCAGGTTGGGATGGTGGCGCTCGACGGCCTCGGCGACGAGGTCGTGGGCGCCCATGCGCTCCAGGTCGGGGGACGTCAGACTGCGCATTCGCCCTCTCCTCGGACGACCTGGAAGGGCTCCTTCTTGGTCCAGTCGATGAAGTAGTGCAGGTTCTCGAGCGTGAAGTCCACCGGCACCGACAGCTCCCGGACCTCGTCCTCGAAGCGCTGCTGCCCGACGCGCTCGGCGAAGGCGTTGAAGACCTCGCCCTCCTGACGCTCGGCCTCGTACATGCGGATCCAGCGCTCGACCGCGTCGGGGACGCGCTTGGCCGGCAGGCGCACCTTCAGGCGCGTGCCGTAGATCACCTCGCCGCCCTCGTAGTTGCCGCCGATGTGGGCGACGTAGGCGGGGATGGTGTGACCGCCGACCTTGATCGAGGCGCCGTAGAAGCCGATGTTGGCGATGTGGTGCTGGCTGCAGCCGTTGGGGCAGCCGGACATCTTGATGTGGATGCGCTTGGTCAGCGGATCGTCGATCTGCATCGACTCGACGCGCTCCATCAAGGCGCGGTTGAGCCCCATCGAGCTGGTGATGCCGAGCTTGCAGCTGTCGGTGCCGGGGCAGCTGACGGTGTCGACGATCTGGTCGGCGCCCTCGGCATTCAGGCCAAGCTCGCCGAGCTCGCGCCAGACGGCGTAGACCGACTCGTCGCGCACCCAGCGCAGCAGCAGGTTCTGGTGCACGGTCGTGCGCGCCCAGCCGCCGGAGTACTCGCGCATGATCTGTGCCAGGCCGCGGAACTGCTCGGGGGTGAGGTCGCCGCGCACGATCCGCACCTGCACCGTCGAGAAGCCCTGCTGGCGCTGCGGCTTGACGTTCGAGGCGCGGAAGCGCTCGAAGGCGGTCGCGTCGCCGTTGGGCTGGGCGTAGGCGGCGTTCGCCGGCGGGACGTTCGCCTCCTCGTCGTGCACGGTCAGCAGCGGGATCGGGTCGAAGTCGCGCTCGGCGACCCAGTCGCCCTTGAGCTCCTCCTCGACCTGCTCGCGGAACGCGTCGATGCCGATCTTGTCGATCAGCACCTTGATGCGGGCGCGGGCGCGGTTGACGCGCAGCCAGTCCTGGCGGTCGAAGATGCGGAAGACGGCCTCGGAGACCTTGAGGTAGTCGCCGTTGTCGAGCTCGACGAACTCGTACAGCGTCGGGGCGACGCGCGGCATGATCGAGGTGCCGCCGCCGACGCGGATCTCCACGCCGCGCACGCCGTCGCGCTCGCGCGGGATGAAGGCGATGTCGTGGATGCCGGTGATCGCGCACGTCCTCGTCGGTGGCGGTGAAGGCGGTCTTGATCTTGCGCGGCATCAGCTGCGTCGTGGGGTGGCGCACGAAGTAGCGCACGTAGGCGCCCGCGTAGGGGGTGATGTCGAACAGCTCGCCCTCGGTCACGCCGGCCCAGGGGTCGCCGGTGACATTGCGGACGGTGTTGCCGCAGCCCTCGCGCGAGGACAGGCCGGCGTCGGAGATGCTCGCGGATCAGCTTCGCCGCATCGCGCAGCGGGACGTGGTGGATCTGGATGTTCTGGCGCGTGGTGACGTGGCCCTTGTTCAGCGGCGCGTACTCCTCCACCACGTCCGCGAAGACCTCCATCTGCTCCGGCGTGACGCCGCCCATCGGCAGCTTGATGCGGATCATCTGCACGTCCGCCTGGCGCTGGCCGTAGACGCCCTGCTTGAGCCGGAAGCCGATGAACTCGGTCTCCTCGGTCTGGCCGTCGAGGAACTTCTCC
Organism: uncultured Thermoleophilaceae bacterium; assembly: GCA_963734165.1. GTDB lineage: Bacteria > Actinomycetota > Thermoleophilia > Solirubrobacterales > Thermoleophilaceae > JACVRW01. Next base: position 779,949 of record CAVTFZ010000002.1, read on the forward strand.
GCCTCGTTGTCGAAGTCGTCGAACTCCCGCTCGAGGATCGGGATGATGTGCCCCGGGACGTTCTCGTAGACCTCGGGGTTGGTCAGCGACCCCTTGCGGCCCTTGGTCTTCGGCTCGGTCGAAACCGGCTCCATCAGTGAGTTCCTTTGCGTCGATTACGGTCCGGCTGGGTCAAAGTAGCAAAACCCGACCGGGTTTTCGACATTGTACGCGGAGAGCTTTAGCTCCAGGGCGAGGGATGCAGCGGATCGCGCCCGGTTCCCTCCATCAGGCCGGCGCGCAGCCAGGGGTCGAGCGTCTGCTCGGAGGCGGCGGGCGGCGGCGCCGTGTCGCGCAGGAACTGCTGGATCGCCGCGGCGATCGCGGCGGCCTCCTCGGGCGAGGCGGCTGACTGGCGGATCTCGATCCGCGGGCGGGCCGGATGGCGGTGTCCGTTGCGCGACATGCGCGGGTAGCGTACTCGGGCGCGATGCCCGAGATCCCGGTCTTCCACCACGACCTCGTGCTCGGCGCGATCTCGCCGCTGGAGGCGATCGAGCGCGTGCGGGAGGGGTTCGTCGAGTACGCCGGGGGCGACTGGCGGATGCCGCCGAAGGTCTATCTCGAGGCAGCGGACGGGGACTTCCGGGCGATGCCCGCGCGCGGCGGCGGGCTGGCGATCCTGAAGTGGGTGACCTCGTTCCCGGGCAACCCGGCGGCGGGATTGCCGGTGGTCATGGGGATGATCTGCGTCTCCTCGAGCGAGGACGGGCGGCCGCTGGCGCTGGTGGACGTGCGCTCGGTGACCGCGCTGCGCACTGGCGCGGTGGCGGCGGTCGCCGCGCAGGAGCTCGCGCGCGAGGATGCCTCGACGGTGGGGATCGTCGGCTGCGGGCTGCACGGCGCTTGGGCGGCACGCTGCCTGGCCGCGGCGGAGTACGGGCCGGGCGTCTGCTTCGACCCCGACCCCGACATCGCCGGGGCGCTCGCCGGCGAGCTCGGCTGGGAGGCGGGGAGCCTCGAGGACGCCCTGGCCTGCGACGTCGTCACCTGCGTCACGCCCGGCGCCGAGCCGGTCGTGCGCGCCGCCGACCTGCGGCCGGGGCTGCACCTGAACATGCTCGGCGCCGACGGGCCCGGCAAGGCCGAGGCGGAGATCGACGCCGTCGCCGCCTGCGAGCTGTTCTGCGACGAGTGGGCGCAGGCCAGCCACGGCGGCGAGCTGACCGGGGCGGTCGAGGCCGGCCGCATCGCGCGGGCGGACGTGACGCAGCTCGGCGACGTGCTCACCGGCGTCGCGACCGGCCGTTTGTCCGCCGAGTCCGTCACGCTGTTCGACTCCACGGGGCTCGCGATCCAGGATCTCGCGATCTGCCTGGCGCTCGTCTCGGCCCACCGAGCCGGTGCGTTGCCGGCGGCCACCGTGGCGCTCTAGCTCATTCGATTCCTGCCGATGGAAGGACCTATGCGCTTCCTCGCCCTGCTGCTGACCACGCTCGCCCTCGCCGCCACGGCGCTGACCGCCTGCGGCAAGGACGCGGCTCCCGCCGCTTCCTCGGCCGCCGCGTCGCTCGCGCCGACCGACGCCGTCGTCTACGCCGAGGCCGCGCTCGACCCGGACGAGGATCAGCAGCGGGCGCTCGAGGCGCTGCTCGCCAAGTTCCCGGGTGGTGACGGCGCCCTCGCCAAGCTGCGCGGGGCGCTGGAGGACGTCTTCGACGAGCCGGGCGCGCGGATCAGCTACGCCGACGACATCGAGCCATGGCTCGGCGACACGGCCGCGATCTTCGTCGGCGGTTTCGGCGCCAGCGCGGAGCCGCGCGACATCGCCGGGATGCTCGCCACCGAGGACGAGGGCAAGGCGATCGCCGCCATCGAGAAGTCCGAGCCGAAGGCCCGGAGCGCGAACTACGAGGACGTCGCCTACGTCACCTTCGACGCCGACGGCGACACACTCGCCGCGGGCGCGTTCGACGGCTGGCTGGTGATCGGCACGATCTCGGGCTTCAAGGCCGCGGTCGACGCCTCCCAGAACGACGGGCTCGGCGGAACCGACCGCTACGAGCGGGCGCTCGAGGGCCTGCAGCCCGACCGGCTCGGCATGGTGTACCTCGACACGCGGGCGCTGGTGGAGCTGGCTCGCGCCGTGCCAGGTGGTGGCGGGCAGGCACTCCAGAGCTTGAAGGGGGAGCTCGACGAGCCGATCGTGCTGACGCTGTCCGCGGATGCCGACAGCGCCCAGATCGACACCAGTGCGCCGGCCGGGTCCTCCGCCGTCGGATCGGTCCTCGGTCAGGGCAGCAAGCTGCTCGGCCAGGCGCCAGCCGACGCCTGGCTCGCCTACGGCCAGCCGGATCTCGGCAAGGTGCTCGAGCGGGCGCTGACGCAGTTCGGCGCGCAGCTCGGCGGCAAGGACCAGATCGATCGGCAGCTGCGGGCGGCGACGGGACTCGGCCTCGACGAGACGCTCGGCTGGATGGGCGACTTCTCGCTGTTCGTGCGCGGCGAGAGCGTGCCCGAACTCGGCGGCGCGCTCGTCGTCGAGACGACCGATCCGGCCAGCTCCTCGAAGACGCTGAAGGCGATCGAGCGGCTGGCGGGCAGCGCGAGCGACGGCACGCGGGTGCGGCCGCTCGGGATCTCCGGCGACGGCTTCCAGCTGACCAGCCCGGACGTGCCCCAGCCGATCTACCTCTACCAGCGCGACGAGCGCGTCGTGATCGCCTACGGCGAGCAGGCGGCCAAGGACGCCCTCGACGTCCCGCGACGGCTCACCGACTCGAGCGACTTCAAGGCGGCCACCGACAAGCTCGGCGACGGCTACGACGTCTCGATCTGGCTGGCGGTGAAGCCACTGCTCGAGCTCGTGGACAGCACGCCGGCCGGCGTCGACGAGGAGTGGCGCCAGGCGCGGCCCTACCTGGAGCCGCTCGGCGCGCTCGTGTCCGGCGCCAAGCAAGACGGTGACAGGGTCTCCTCGACCCTGCGGATCACGGTGCCGTAGCGACGAGGCTCAGAGGCCCTGCTGCCAGGCGACCAGCAGCAGGATCACCGCCACGATCCCCGCGACGGCGACGACCACGATGTTGGTGACCAGCGCCGCGCGCAGCCAGCGCGGCTGAGAGCCCTGCCGTTCGGGCGAGGGCCGCTCCTCGGTCATGGGCTCCTCGTCCGGCGCTTCGGCGTGCGGCTGGCGCCAGCCGACGGCGGCGGCGAGGCTGTTGGTGATGAACTGATTGAGGCTGACCTCCTCGCGCTCGGCCGCCCGCGCGAGCTCGCCGTGGAGGGACTGGGGCATGCGCAGCAGCAGCCGGCCGCTGTGGGCGGCCTTCTCCTTGGGCGCCGGCTCCGGCCCTGGCTCCGGCGCTCGTTCCGCTGGGGGCTGTTGCGGTTGGCTCATCGTGGGCGTGGGGCTGGAGGGACGAGGGGCGCCCCCGCGCTCCAATTCTCCACGCAGCTTCGCCAGCGCGGCCTGCGTGCGGCGCTCCAGCTGGCGCTCGGAGAGGCCGAGCTCGGCCGCGGTCTCGCTCGGGCCGAGGTCGCGGACGAAGCGTAGGTAGACGATCGAGCGCTCGGTCTCCTCCAGCACGTGGAAGGCACCCGCCAGCATGACGCGCTCGTCGCTGAGGTCGAGCTCGGCGTCCACGTCCTCGCCGGCCGTGTCCTCGGCCGCCGGCGAGGCTCGCAGCGCCTCGCGCAGGCGGGCGAGCTCGTCGGGCTCCAGGCCGAGCTCGGCGGCGAGCTCGCGATCGCTCGGCTCGCGCTCGAGCCGGCCGGTCAGCTCCTCCTGGACGCGCGGCAGACGGGCGCCCGCTTCCTGGAGGGCGCGCGGCAGCTTGACCGCGTTGGCACGATCGCGGATGTGGCGCTTGATCTCGCCGACGATCGTCGGCACGGCGAAGGCGGCGAACTCGTCGCCACGGCGGGAGTCGAAGCGCTCGATCGCGTTGAGCAACCCGATCGAGCCGGCCTGGACGAGGTCGTCGTACTCGGCCCCAGGACGCGCGTAGCGGTGCGCGAACGTCTCGACGAGCGACAGGTAGAGCTGCACGAGACGGTCGCGCGCTCTGGTATCGCCGTCCTGCTGATAGGCGCGCAATAGCCGGCCAGTAGCCGTATCGCGCTCGCTGCGTCCGCCGATATCAGCTTTCACCTGCATCAGTATCGACCAAATATCACGCGCTGGGGCGGGGCTTGGAGCTGGGCTGCGGGTACTTGGGACATGACGACGGGCTCGCACTCTCGCACGTCGCGCCACCCCCTATGGATCTCGGATCCCACACACCGTCGTGGCTGGCGGCCGACCGCCCTCCTGGTCGCCGCGGCACTTGCACTTGCGTGTGCGCTCGCAGCTCCGATCGCGTCCGCGGACGTGGTCGGGGGCCTGGAGTCCGCCGCCACCGTCTCGGAGCAGGAGGCTCCGGGCGGGGTGGCGGCTCTGGGCGACTACTCGGTCGCCGATCCCACCGCCGCCGCGGTGGTCGAGGAGCTCGCGCCCGCCGCGGTGGAGGAGGCTCCGGCTGCCGAGCCCGAGGCCGCCGTAGACCCGCCGCCCGCCGCTGCCGTGGCGCCTGTCTCGCCACCGCCGGTCGCCCCCGCCGAGCCGGCCGCGCCCGAGGCGCCGATCGCGGTGGAGCAGGAGCCCGCGCCGGCGGAGCCCGTCGACCAGCCGGCCGTCCAGGCGCCCTCGGCGCTGCCCCCGAACGTCAACGTCAACATCCGCATCCTCAGCCCGGGTGACGACGGTGACGTCAGCCAGGGGATCGTCGTGCCCGGCTTCTCCGGCAGCCCGGTCTCCACGGAGGACGAGACCAGCAGCGGCGATTGGGACTGGGACTGGAATTGGACCTGGACGTGGGACTCCAGCTGTGAGGCCGGCGGCGCTCCCACCGCCGCCACCGCCAGCTGGAGCTGGGAGTGGAACTGGGACTGGAGCTGTGGCCCAGAGCCTGAAGCGCACGACGCGCCGCTCCAGCCGCGAAGCGTCGATGCGGAGGCACCCGCCTCGATCGAGGCCCTAGTCGCTCCGACCGCTCCTGTCGCGGAAGCGGTCCCGCCACGCGCCGCCAAGCGCGCCCGCTCCCGGCCTTCCGCACCGCTCGCCGCGCGCGCACTCGCGGCCGTACGACCGGGCGTCCCCGCGCCCATCGCCAGCCCGGTCGCCGACCCAACGGCCGTCGTGCGCACGGTCAGCGCGAGCGCCGGCGCGCTCCCCGACTTCATTCCAGTCGGGGAGCTGCCGCCGGACCGCCGTCACGCCCCGTTCCCCGGTGCGTCCACCGCCGGCGCGAGCGGCGCCGGCGGGGCGGGGTCGCTGCTGCTCGCGGCGCTGCTCGGAGCGCTCGTCCTGCTTGCCCCTCGCCGCGGCGGTCCCGCCCGCATGGGGCAGCGAAGCCTGCACCCCCCGTCCGATCCACGGAGGCCCGAACGGCCCGGCTAGCGCCAGGGCGTCTTTGCAGACAGCCCTGCCGGGGCGCGTCCCCGGCAAACTTTGAACCAGAGGAGAAGTCATGAGGAATCGACTCCTCGCGCTGGCCGTCACCAGCCTGGCCTTCGGGGCCTGGGCCGGACCGGCGGTCGCTGACGAGCCGGTGAGCGGGCAGACGGCCGAACAGGTCGCCGGCAGCCACCAGCAAGCCAGCTCCAACGCGAATTCCACCCAGATCGAGCCGAGCAACCAGAACATCTCGGTTCGCGTGCTGAGCCCTGGCGACAACGGATCGGTCACGCAGAGCAACGACTCCGTGGCCGAGTCGTTCGCCGGCAATCACAACTCCACGGATCAGTCGGTCGACCAGAGCCAGTCCGGCTCCGCTGCGACCGCGCTCCAGGAGGCCGTGCAGAAGGCCGCCAACGAGCAGAAGGCCAGCTCGGAGGCCACGTCCACCCAGGTCAAGCCCAAGAACCAGAACATCTCGGTTCGCGTGCTGAGCCCGGGCGACGACGGCGACGTCGAGCAGAGCAACAGCTCGAAGGCGAAGTCGGGCGCGGTGAACGCCAACGAGACCGACCAGGACGTCGACCAGAAGCAGCGTGGCTCCGGCTCCGACGAGCATGGCTCGATGGAGCACGGCCACGATTGCGGCTGCGGCGACACGACCGGCATCCAGGCGGCGGCTCAGGAGGCCTACAACAAGCAGAAGGCCGACTCCTCCGCCACGTCCACCCAGGTCAAGCCGTCGAACCAGAACATCTCGGTTCGCGTGCTGAGCCCAGGCGACAACGGATCGGTCAGCCAGTCGAACGAGTCCGTGGCGCTCTCCAAGGCGCTCAACCACAACAAGACCGACCAGGACGTCGATCAGAGCCAGGCCGGTTCGGGTTGCGGTTGCCACGGTTCGACGGGGATCCAGGCCGCAGGCCAGGCTGCCTTCAACTGGCAGCAGGCTGAGTCCGCGGCGGAGTCCAAGCAGTACCACCCGGAGAACAAGGCCCTGTCGCTGCGGCTCAAGAGCCACGGCGGCGGCGGCGACCTGACGCAGTCGAACTCCTCGTACGCCGCATCCTTCGCGGCGAACTGGAACTCGACCGAGCAGGACGTCGACCAGAGCCAGGGAGGACACCGCAAGTAATACGACGATTGCGTCGTTGAGCGGATCGAACGGGGGATTGGCCGCCCGGCTCGCTGCGGCGGGCCGGGCGGCACTCTCCGGTTGACACGCAGCAATCAGGGATCTACGTTCGGTCGAGCCTCTTAGGCGACCCCAAGGATGGGTTGGTCGTTTGAAGTCGTACCCCAGTTCCCTTTGCAGCGCCGCGCGAGCACGCCGCTCTGGCGTCCTGCTGCTCGCTGCGCTGCTGCTGTGCGGCCTGACGCCGCCGGCGCTGGCCGCGCCGGCGCCGGATCCCGCGCCGCAAGCTCCGGTCGCGACGCCCGATCCCGTGCCCGGCGCCGACCCGGCGGGCAGCGGTGGGCAGACCGCCGCGCCACCGGCTCCGGCCACCGAGGAGAGCAGCGCGTCCCCCGTGCCGTCGCAGCCGGCTCCGGTTGCGGGCCAGAGCGCGCCCGCGCCGGTCAGCGGGTCCTCGTCCAGCTCGCCCTCCACCGCGGCGCAGGCGAGCCCGACGGCCGGTGCCGCCGCGCGCGCCAGGCGACCGTCGCCGTCGCGACGGCATGCGGCCCGCGCCGGCGCCGGCCGCGAGCGAGCCGCCGCGGCCGAGGGACCGACGGCGCGCCGCCTACGCCGGATCGAGCCGCCGCTGGGTGTGGGGAGCATCGGCTCCACCGTCGAGGGAAGCGACCTGCTGCTGCCCGCCGCGGCGGCGCTGCTGCTGGTCGTGCTCGCGGGCGCCTCCTTCCTGCTGCTCGTCACGCGCACGGGGAGGCTGCGTGACTCCTGAGTCGAGGCGGCTGACCGCGCTGCTCGCGACCGCCCTCGCGGTCGTCGCGCTGGGCCCCGCCGCGGGGATGGCGAATGCCCAGGAACCGCTGGTGACCGTCGGGTGCACTCCCGCGCCCTGCGACGGCTGGCACCGGGGGCCGGTCACGGTCAGGTGGACGCTGGGGCCGGTCATCGGCCAGCTGCCCGGTACCTGCGTGCTGATGACGCTGCGCGCCGATACGCGGGGCACGAAGCTCTCGTGCACGGCCTGGAACGACTCGACCACGTCCATCGTGGACGTGGTGATCAGAATCGACGCCACCCCACCGGGCGTCTCGGCTGTGACCGACCGGCCGCCCGACCACGGCGGCTGGTTCAACCACCCGGTCGGCGTGCGCTTCATCGGCAGCGACGCGACCTCCGGCGTCGCGTCCTGCGACACGGGCGCCTACGGCGGTCCCGACGCGGCCGGCGCCGTGGTCGCGGGCAGCTGCCGCGACGTGGCCGGCAACGTCGGCAGCGGCTCGCTGGCGCTGAGCTACGACGCGACCCCGCCGCCGGCCCCACAGGTGGCGGCGAGACCGGGCAACGGCACGGTCGAGCTGGACTGGTCGGTGGCGCCGGACGCCGAGGCGGTCGAGGTGACCCGGCTCGCCCACGCCGCGGGCCCGCCGGCCGTCTTCGATCGCGCTGCCCACCGCTTCACCGACCGCCAGCTGCGCAACCAGGCGCGCTACCGCTACGCGATCACCGCCGTCGACCGTGCCGGCAACCGCGCGCAGACGGTCGTCAGCGCGGTGCCGACGGCGTCGAAGCTGCTCGTGCCCGCGCGCGGCGCTCGGCTCGTCGCCCCGCCGCTGCTGCAGTGGAAGCCGGTCAAGCGCGCCGCCTACTACAACGTGCAGCTCTACCGCGGCAAGCGCAAGCTGCTCAGCCGCTGGCCGGCGGCAGCCCAGCTCCAGCTCGACGGCAGCTGGCGCTTCGACGGCCGGTTGCGCCGGCTGGCTCCCGGCCACTACCGCTGGTTCGTCTGGCCGGGGTACGGCAAGCGCGCCGAGCGCCGCTACGGCAAGCGGCTCGGCGCGAGCGCCTTCACCGTCGCGCGCTGAGCGTCCCGGCGCGCGTGGCCCTCGGCTCGCTGCGCCCGTGCCGGCCCGTGGTGCGGCGCTGGCGCCCCTACAGCGGGATGTTGCCGTGCTTGCGCTTGGGCGTGTCGACGCGCTTGGTCTGCAGCGTCTCGAGCGCGCGGATCAGGCGCGGGCGCGTCTCGTGCGGCACGATCACGTCGTCGATGTAGCCCCGCTCGGCCGCGGAGTAGGGATTCGCGAAGCGGGCCTTGTAGTCGCCGATCAGTTTCTGGCGTCGCTCGTCGGGCGTCGGCGACTTGGCGATGTCGCGGCGGTGGATGATGTTGACCGCGCCCTCGGGGCCCATCACCGCCACCTCGGCCGTCGGCCAAGCGAAGTTGAAGTCGGCCAGCATGTGCTTGGAGTTCATGACGTCGTAGGCGCCGCCGTAGGCCTTGCGCGTGATCACCGTCAGCTTCGGCACCGTCGCCTCGGTGAAGGCGTACAGCAGCTTGGCACCGTGGCGGATGATCCCGCCCCACTCCTGCGAGGTCCCGGGCAGGAAGCCCGGCACGTCGGTGAAGGTGACGATCGGGATGTTGAAGGCGTCGCAGAAGCGCACGAAGCGCGCGCCCTTCTCCGAGGAGGCGATGTCGAGCACGCCCGCGAGCTGCGCGGGCTGGTTGCCGACGATCCCCACCGGCCGCCCGTTCAGGCGCGAGAAGCCGACGATGATGTTCTTGGCGAAGTGCTCCTGGACCTCGAAGAACTCGCCGTTGTCGACGATCAGCGACAGCACGTCGCGCATGTCGTAGGGCTTGTTGGGGTTGTCCGGGACGATCGAGTCGAGCGCCTCGTCCATGCGCTCGGGGTCGTCGCCGGTGTCCATGCGCGGCGGTAGCTCGAGGTTGTTGGCCGGCAGGAAGGACATCAGGTAGCGCGCGTCCTCGAGGCAGCTCTCCTCGTCCTCGGCGGCGAAGTGCGCCACCCCGGACTTCGAGTTGTGGGTCATCGCGCCGCCGAGCTCCTCGAACTCGACCTCCTCGCCGGTGACCGTCTTGATCACGTCGGGGCCGGTGATGAACATGTGCGAGGTCTCCTTGACCATGAAGATGAAGTCCGTCATGGCCGGGGAGTAGACGGCGCCGCCGGCGCACGGGCCCATGATCAGCGATATCTGCGGGATCACGCCCGAGCACTGGACGTTGCGCACGAACACGTCGCCGTAGGCCCCGAGCGAGACCACGCCCTCCTGGATGCGGGCGCCGCCGGAGTCGTTGATGCCGATCACCGGGCAGCCGATCTTGGCCGCCAGGTCCATCACCTTGCACATCTTTTCGCCCATGACCTCGCCGAGCGAGCCGCCGAAGACCGTGAAGTCCTGCGAGAACACGCACACCGGGCGCCCGTCGATCGTCCCGTGGCCGGTGACCACCGCGTCGCCCCAGGGCCGGTTGTCGAGCATCTCGAAGTCGAACGTGCGATGGCGGACGAAGGTGTCCAGCTCCTCGAACGAACCGGGATCGAGCAGCTTGTCGATCCGCTCGCGCGCGGTCAGCTTGCCGCGGGCGTGCTGCTTCTCCTCGGCCTGCGGGTTGGTGTGGACGGCCTGCTCGCGCAGCTCGTTGAGCTGGGCCAGCTTCTCCTCGTAGGTCTCGGGCGACTTCTCACGCATGGGGGCGTGGAGACTATCCAGGCCGCGCGCGCCGGGAGGCGGAGGCCCGCCGGCCATGCGGAGGCCGGCGGGCCCTGGGGGCGCCTCCCTCTGCCGGCGAGCTCGGCAAGTAGAAGCTGCCAGTGAGGGTGTCCCGGTTGGTCAGGCCGGGGAAGTCGCAGAGCAGCGAGCGTGCGCGCCGCGCTCACTGCTACCAATGAGACCATTCGCTAAATGTGCTTCAAACGAGAGACAACGTTCATGTGCCGCAAGTCTCCATGCTCTTGGCTGGGGACGCCACCGGGTGGGCACCCTAAAATCGACCCTAAGATCGCTCCTGGCTCGTGACGTCGCTGCTCGAGCGTGAGCGTGAGCTGGCCGAGCTCGACGCCGCCGTCGGCGAGGCGCGCTGCGGCACGGGCTGTCTGGTGGCGATCGAGGCTCAGGCCGGGTTGGGCAAGACGCGGCTGCTGCAGGAGGCCCGCAAGGTCGGAGCGGCGGCTGGGCTGAAGGCGTTGGGGGGGCGTGCGACCGAGCTCGAGCGCGACTTCCCTTTTGCGCTCGTGCGGCAGCTGTTCGAGCCGCAGCTGACGGCGCTGCCGGCGCCGGAGCGCGACGCGCTGTTCGAGGGAGCGAACTCGGCCCGGAGCGCGTTCGACCTCGAGCCAGACGGCGAACGGACCCACGACGCCTTCGCGGTGCTGCACGGTCTCTACTGGCTGACCGCCGCGCTGGCGGAGCGCGAGCCGCTGCTGCTCGCGATCGACGACGCGCATTGGTCCGATGCCGCCTCGCTGGACTACCTCCGCTTCCTGCTGCCGCGGCTGGAGGAGCTGCCGGCGCTGGTGGTGATGACCAGTCGCCCGGATGAGCCGGACGTTCCCGACACCTTGGGGAGAATCGTCACCGACACCTTGGCGCGGCGGCTGACGCCGGCGGCGTTGAGCCGCGACGCGGCGACCGCGCTGCTGGCGGCGGAGCTCGGCCGCGTGCCGGAGCCGGCGTTCGCCACGACCTGCCACGAGGTCAGCGGCGGCAACCCGTTCCTGCTCTGCGAGCTGGCGCGCACGCTCGTCGCGCGGGAGATCCATCCCGGCGCCGAGCAGGCGCAGCTGGTGCGGGAGCTGGCGCCCGAGCGCGTCGCGCGCACGGTCCTGGTCCGCGTGGCGCAGCTCGCCCCGGAAGCTGGTGCGGTGGCGCGGGCGCTGGCGGTGCTGGGCGACGACAGCGACCACCGCCTGGTGGCCGAGCTGGCGGGCATCGATCCCAAGGCGGCGGTGCAAGGTGCCGACGCGTTGCGTGCGAGCGCGATCCTCGATCCGGGTGCGTCGCTGCGGTTCGTCCATCCGCTCGTGCGCAACGCCATCTACGCGGACCTGCCGGCCGGCGCGTGCGCGGCCGCGCACGCACGTGCCGCTGCATTGCTGCGCGAGCACGACGCGGGACCCGAGCAGATCGCGACGCAGCTGGTCGCCAGCGAGGCCCGCGGCGAGCGCGCGACGGTCGAGACGCTGCTCGAAGCGGGGGAGCGGGCGCTCGCCGGCGGCGCGCCGCGCTCGGCGATCGCCTACCTGACGCGAGCGCTGCGCGAGCCGCCGCCCGCGGACCTGCGCGCGGACGTGCTTAGCCCGCTGATCACCGCCGGCATCCGCGGCGCCGACCATACGACGCTGGCGGCGATCGAGGCGGACGTGTTCGCGGAGCTGGAGCGCAACCCCTCGCTGCGCAGCCGCTGGGCGATCAAGCTGACCTTCTGGATGGCGCTCAGCGGGCGCTTCGATCGAGCCGCCCAGATAGTCGAGCAGGCGATCGAGGTCGCCAGGGCCGAGAGCGACGTCGAGCGCGCCTTCCAGTTGGAGGCGCAGCTGAGCACGATCGCGGTGATGGCGCCGATCGACGCCCAGCCGCGCTTGGAACGCTACGCCGGCCAGATCGAGCCGGACAGTCCCAACGGGCGGCTGATGGCGGTCATGCAGGCCCGTGCGGCGGTCGTGAACGGGACCGCGCGCGAAGCCGCCGAGGCGGCCAAGCGAGCGCTCGGCCACGAGGGCGCCATCTTCGTCGAGGAACCGGAGCTCGTCGCTCCCATGGTGGCGGTGCTGACGCTGATGATCGCCGAGGAGCTGGATGCGGCTCAGCACGGGGCCGAGCGCGCGCTCGCGATCGCCCGCGAGCGTGGCGCGACGCTCCAGCTGACGGCCGCATGGTTCCTGCACGGGCTCGTCGCCTACGGCCGCGGGGACCTCGCCGCGGCGGAGGCGGACATGCGCCAGGCGATCGAGCTCGCGCGACTGGCCGAGATCCTGCCAGCCGTGTTCTTCTACACGGGGCCGCTGATGGAGATCCTGATCGAGCGCGACGAGCTGGAGGCGGCGGAGGTCGCGCTGCAGGCCACCGGCATGGCGACCACCCCCGCGGCGGCGATGGTCAGGCTCCCGCTGGTCCTGCTCATACGAGCGCATCTGCGGCTCGAGCAGGGCAGCTTCGAGCAGGCCGCCGAGGACTTCCTCGCGGTCATGAGTCAGTCGGAGAACCTGGGGATCGGCCCAGGGCCGGCCGTGATGGGGGGTCCGTACGCCGCCCGTGCCCTGATCGCGGTCGGGGAGCGCGCACGGGCCCGCGAGCTGGCCGAGGAGATGCTGGTCCACGCCAGGCGCTGGGGGACGCCGAGCACGGTCGCGCACGTCCTGCGCGCGCTCGCGGTGACGCGGGAGGGAGCGGCCGGCATCGAGTTGCTGGAGGAGGCGGTCGCCCTGTTCGAGGACTCGCCAAGGTCCCTCGAGCACGCGCACGCGCTCAGTGAGCTGGGCGCGGCCCTGCGCCGAGACAACCGCCCCGTCGAGGCGCGCGCGCCGCTACGCGAGGCGCTCGAGCTCGCGCGCCGCTGCGGTGCGGCCAGGCTCGCGAAGCGCACCCACGACGAACTGCAGGCGACCGGTGAGACGGTGCGCCGCCACACGCCGATCGGCGTCGAGTCCCTGACCCCGAGCGAGCGGCGGGTGGCCGAGCTGGCGGGCTCGGGGATGACCAACCGCCAGATCGCGCAGATGCTCTTCGTCACCGTCAAGACGATCGAGGCGCACCTCAGCGCCAGCTACGACAAGCTCGGCATCCGCTCGCGCCAGCAGCTCGGGGAGGCGCTCGGCGAGTGAGCGTCGCTACTTGCCGTAGTAGGGCAGCCGCCCACCGGCCTTTCTGCGCACCACGGCCTCGAGCTCGTGCACCTGCTTGCGGTGCGAGTGGGCGACGTTGCGGTGCTCGCCCGGATCGCGCTTGCGGTCGTAGAGGTGCACGTCGGCGTGGTCGTTGCGGGCGTACAGCTTCCACTTGTCGGTGATCACGTAGTGGTGGTCGCCGTAGCCGCCGTAGGCATAGGGACGGTCGGTCGGGCGGCCGCCGCGGAAGTAGGCCGAGAGGTCGACCCCGGTCATCCGCTCCGGGACGCCGACGCCGGCCATCGAGAGGATCGTGGGGCCGATGTCGTGGGTCGAGGCGAAGTACGAGCGGGTGCGGTTGGCCCTGCGGCGCTCCGGGTCCACGACGATCAGCGGCACGTGGATCAGCTCCTTGTAGAGCCGGCTGGAGATCTTCCCCGACCAGCCGTGGTCGCCGAGCAGGAAGCCGTGGTCGGAGACGAACACGACGATCGTGTCGCGCTCGAGGTGGAGGTCGTGCAGGCGATCGAGGAAGACGCCCAGCCAGCGGTCGGTCATCGTGACCTCGGCCGCGTAGAGCGCGCGCATGCGCTTGGGCAGCACCGTGCGGTCGTGGCCGTGGAGGTAGCGATCGAGCGGCCGGTAGTAGGGGCGTGCCGGCTCCGGACCGTGGTAGTCGGGATCGCCGTACATGTTGATGTAGTGGCGCGGTGGGGTCCACGGCTCGTGCGGCTCGTAGCTGTCGACGACCAGCGCGAAGGGGCGGTGCTTGCTGGCGACCTCGAGCATGCGCGCGCCGTCCTTGAACACGCGCGCGGCGAACGACTTGCGCTCGTCGTGCTGGTAGCCGCCGTTGGAGAGGTAGCGGCGCAGGCGGTCGCGGGTGTCGACGTCGTCGAGCGCCTGCGGCACCCAGTGCCTGAGCTCCCTGGCCGAGACGCCGGTGTCGCGCCCGCCGACCTCGCCGCCGCGGCGGCGGAAGCGGTTGAAGGTGCGCTGCAGCGGCGCGTAGGGGGAGGAGAAGCCGAGGAAGGGGTTGTCGGTGACGTAGGCGGTGAAGTAGCCCGCGCGGCGCAGCTGGCTGGTGAAGGAGTGCTTGACGTCGGCGATCGGCTCCCAGCCGGGGTGGTCGAGCAGCTCGGGGTAGTCGTGCCAGTGGCGGAAGGGGAAGTAGCGCCGGCCGCTGAGGATCGAGTTGCGGGCGGGCACGGTCGGCATCGCCTCGGGATAGGTCTGGGTGAAGCGGATGCCCTCGCGCCCGAGCGCGTCGATGTTCGGGGTGCGGGCGCGGTTGCCGAAGGTGTGGTCGTAGCGCAGCGAGTCGATCACGATCAGCACGACGTTCGGCCGATCGGCGGCCTGCGCTGCGCCGGTGCCGATCGCGAAGGTCGCCGCGGCGCTGGCGGAGGCGCCGAGGAAGCCGCGCCGGGTGGTGGGGCCGTCGTTCACCGACGGCACCCTAGAGATCGCGTCAGCCGAGCTGGAACGGCTTGCGGTGCGCGGAGCCGAGGTCGTCGAGCAACTGCTCGAAGGCGCGCTGGAGCTCCTCGCCCCGCGGTGGCGCCGCCGGTTCGGTTGGCTCGGGCGGCGGGGGCGGCTTGACGCCGCGCAGGCGCGCCCAGAGGCCGAGCTTGGCGACCTCGGGCTCGAGCGTCGCCAGCTGTTCGTCGGGCAGCTCGGCGGTGAGGGTCAGCTTCGTGCCCCAGCCGGCCGGCTCGAGCACCGCCGCGCCGCGGGTGCCGTCGGCTTCCCACTCCAGCTTGCGCTCGTCCTCGGTCACGTTGACCTGTGTGCAGCCCACTGTTTCGATCAGGCGCTCCCCCCGCAGCTCCTCCCAGAGCTCGGGTGGGGACTTCACGAGCGTGCGAGACACCTCAAGGGTCGCCATGGGCGGGTGTTCGGGAAGCGGTCGGGGAGTCCTGCCGCCCGCAGCGGATCGCCCGCCCCCGCTCCATCCGCGCTGACACCTATCGTGGTCAGCCACAAATCAAAATGGCCCCGGCGCTGCTGTAACAGCCCGGGGCCCGGCACAGGAAGTAGAGGCCTTCCCATGCGCGATCAGCGTATCTCGGGCGTCATGCCCGACGACCCTGTCCACCTCAAGCAGGCCCTGCTCGGCTTGGTGGTCGACGACCGCCCCGGGCTCTGGAGCCTGGCCGAGCTCGACCGCTACTTAACGCCCTCCCGCGACACGCCGGCGGGCACCGAGCCCAACCGTGCGTCCGTGGAGGACGCCGTCGAGGACCTGTACGCCGCCGGTCTCATCCACCGCGTCGGCCAGTTCGTCTTCGCCACCCGCGCCGCCCTCGAGGCGGAGCGGATCGCCGGCTGACCGCACGGTCCAGGGCGCCGCACAGAGCAGCCGGCGCCCTGGGGGCGAACTTCCTCCCGCGTGGACTTCACTCCATATGACCGCGACGATAAGTGCTACAGTACGACGCACAATGCCGGAGAGCGTCGGCGTACGGGAGCTGCGCCAGAACATCAGCCGCTACCTCGACCGCGTGAAGAAGGGCGAGACCTTCGTGGTGACCGAGCACGGGCGCGAGGTCGCCCGCCTGGTGCCGTCGGTGGCCGCCCGCTATGCGCGTGTCGCGGCGCTCACCGGCGCGACCGTCCCCACCGGGCGGCTCGGGGACGCCATCAGGCGTATCACGCCGCTCCTGCCTCACCATCCCGCCGGCACGGCTGACGCCATCTTGACGGAGAGCCGCGAAGACGACGAGTACAGCTAGCGATCGTGCTCGATCTCTACCTCGACACAAGCGCCCTCGCGCGCGTGCTCCTGCGGCAGCCCGACACGTCTCTCATCGAAGCGGAGATAGACCGCTTCGACGGGCACTTCGCTAGCCGGCTGCTGCGCACTGAGCTGCGGCGCGTCGCCTTGCGACACGACCTGCTCGAGTTCGTCGATCCCTTGCTGACCGAAGTCTCGCTCATGCCGATCGACGAGTCGATCCTCGTGGCCGCCGAGACCATCCGTCCCGCGACCATCAAGACGCTCGACGCCATCCATCTTGCGACGATCGAACGCCTGGCGGGGCTGGGCTCGATCGACGCCGTCCTGACGTATGACGCGCGCCTGGCCGAGGCCGTGCGAGAGCGCGGCCTGGAGGTCGTCGCGCCCGTCTAGCCTTGGCTCTCAGACCGAAGACCGACGACTTCGACTCTGACCAGTTTGTCCAGGCCTGCGAAGTCCTTTAGATCGAGCGTGTACAGTGGCAGCTCCGCAGCCAAGGCTGTGGCGGCGATGAGCAGATCGACCATTCGCTTGCCACGAGCCTTGCGCCCCATCGAGACGACGGCCGCACAAATCCGTCCATACGCCTGCGCTACCTCCGCGTCCACCGGCAAAGGCTCCTCGAAGGTCGCCTGCGTTCGCTGGAGGCGGTCCTGACGTCGGAAGCGCTCGTCGGCCTCGTCAGTCGCGTGTAGGCCGAGCTCGAGTTCGGCAAGTGTCAACGCGGAGATGGCCACCTCAAGCGGCAGTTCGTCGGGATCAACATGATCGAGAGCGATCACGACGCAGGTATCGATGACCCCGCGCAGGTCGCGCGCTTCAGGCACGCGGGGTTGAATCCTGATCTACGAAGGTGTCTATGTCCTCACGGAAGCGGTTGAGGTCGATAGGCGGCGCGCCGGCAAACGCGTCCATCGCTGCCTCAACTTTCACGTATCGGCGGGGATGCACGGGAACCGTTTCGTCCTTCGCGGCGAGGTGTTCCACCTCCCCCATCTCCTTGAGCACCCAAGGGCGCAGCCGGTAGAAAGACTCGATGGCGCCGCGACGTGGGGTCTGGCGCACTAGCTCGAAGACGCCTAGGTCGCTAAGGAGTCGCGTGTGGTAGGAGATGTTGCCCAGCGGCTCGTCGAGCGATTTGGCGAGTTCCCCCGGGCTCGCCGTACCGCCATCCCTGAGTTCCATCAGAATCCGTAGACGGAGTGGATGCGAAAGCGCGCGCACAAGCGTGGTAAATGACTTGCCACTTGCTCGGGACGTGCTTGAGCCGCTTTCGGTGGGCATACGCGAAAATACTATGCAACCGGCCCTGTCTCCGGTCACGGCTGGCGCCCCTCCAGGCGGTCAGGCCTCGGAGTACTCGCCGAACTCGTCGCGCATGACGCCGCAGACCTCGCCCAGCGAGGCGCGGTCCTTGAGCGCGGCGCGGATCGGACCGAGCAGGTTCTCGTCGGTCTCGCAGGCCTTGCGCAGCTCAGCCAGGCGCTGGTCGACGGCGGCCTGGTCGCGGTCGGCCTTGAAGGCCTTCAGGCGCTCGACCTGCTGGCGCTCGGCCTCGGGGTCGACGCGCAGGATCTCGACCTCGTCGACCGAGTCGGTGACGTACTCGTTGACGCCGACGACGATGTCCTGCTTCTGCTTGTAGCGCTCCTCGTAGCCCCAGGCCGACTCCTCGACCTCGGCGCGGATGTAGGGGATGCACTCGACCGAGCCGCCGAGCTCGTCGACGCGGTCGATCAGCGCCTGGGCGGCCTCCTCGATCTGGTCGGTCAGCGCCTCGATGAAGTACGAGCCGGCGAAGGGGTCGGCGGTGTCGGTCGCGCCGGACTCGTGAGCGAGGATCTGCTGGGTCCGCAGCGCGATCCGCGCGGCGCGCTCGGTCGGCAGCGCGAGCGCCTCGTCGAAGCCGTTGGTGTGCAGCGACTGCGTGCCGCCGCAGACCGCCGCGAAGCCCTGCAGCGCCACGCGCACGATGTTGTTCTCCGGCTGCTGGGCCGCCAGCGTCACCCCGCCGGTCTGGGTGTGGAAGCGGATCTTCTGCGAGCGCTCGTCCTTCGAGCCGAAGCGCTCGCGCATGATGCGCGCCCACATCCGCCGCGCGGCCCGGAACTTCGCGACCTCCTGGAAGACGTTGTTGTGGCCGTTGAAGAAGAACGCCAGCCGCGGGCCGAACTCGTCCACCTCCAGGCCGGCGTCGAGCGCGGCCTGCACGTAGGCGATCGCGTTGGCGAGCGTGAAGCCGACCTCCTGCACCGCCGAGCAGCCCTTCTCGCGCATGTGGTAGCCGGAGATCGAGATCGTGTTCCACTTCGGCACCCGCTCGCGGCAGTAGGCGAACAGGTCGGTGGTCAGGCGCATCGCCGGCGCGGGCGGGTAGATGAAGTTCCCGCGCGCGATGTACTCCTTGAGGATGTCGTTCTGGGTCGTGCCGCGCAGCTGCTCGGAGGCCACGCCCTGCTCCTCGCCGACCAGCTCGTAGAGCAGCAGCAGCACCGAAGCCGGCGCGTTGATCGTCATCGAGGTCGAGACCTGGTCGAGCGGGATCCCCTCGAAGACCCGGCGCATGTCGTCGATCGTGTCGATCGCGACGCCGGTGCGGCCGACCTCGCCCTCGCAGAGCGGGTCGTCCGAGTCGCGGCCGAGCTGGGTCGGCAGGTCGAAGGCCATCGAGAGCCCGGTCGAACCGTGGTCGATCAGGTAGTGGAAGCGCTCGTTGGTCTCCTTGGCGCTCGCGTAGCCGGCGTACTGGCGCATCGTCCAGGTGCGGCCGCGGTACATGTCCGGGTGCACGCCGCGCGTGAAGGGATAGGAGCCCGGCTCGCCGAGGCGCTGCTCCAGGCCGGGGGCCACGTCGGACTCGTCGTAGAGGCCCTTGATCTCGATGCCGGAGTCGGTGAAGCGGCGCGGGTCGTCCGGGCCGACGATCGGGGCGATGCTGGGCTTGTGCTCGGGGGTGGTGGCCATGGTCGCCCAAGGATACGGTTCGTCCGGTGAGCGCCACCCCGCCGCGCGGCAAGGACTGGCAGTACGCCGGCGTGCGGATGCTGTTCGCGCTGCTGGCGCTGATGTGGGTGGCCGAGATCGTGGACACGATCGACAACCACCGGCTCGACCAGTACGGCATCGAGCCGCGCGAGACCGACGGCCTGGTGGGCGTCGCCGCCGCGCCGTTCCTGCATGCCGGCTTCGGGCACCTGATCTCGAACACGATCCCGTTCGTCGCGATGGGGATCGTGATCGCGCTGCAGGGGGTCAAGCGGCTGCTGGCGGTGACGGTGATCGTGGCGTTGGTGAGCGGCTTCGGCACCTGGCTGATCGCGCCGGCGAACACGCTGCACATCGGCGCCAGCGGGGTGGTGTTCGGCTATGCCACGTACCTGATCACGCGCGGGTTCTTCAACCGCGACTGGTTGGAGATCGCGGTCGGGCTGATCGTGGGCGCGATTTGGGGGACGGTGCTGCTCGGCGGCGTGCAGCCGCAGCAGGGGATCTCCTGGCAGGGCCATCTGTTCGGGGCGATCGGCGGGGTGCTCGCGGCGTACTGGCTGGCGCGCCGGCCGCAGCAGCGAGCCGCGCGAGCGGCGGCGTAGCATCAGCGGCGTGGAGGTCACCGTTCGACTGTTCGCGATGCTGCGCGAGCGCGCCGGGACGCCCGAGGTGACGCTGGAGCTGCCCGAGGGCGCGCGCGTGCGCGACGCGCTCGACTCGCTCGCCGGCCTGGCCGAGGGCCTGCCGCTGGTGCTGGCGGTCAACCGCGAGTACGCCGCCGAGGACCGGGTGCTCGACCCCGGCGACGAGCTGGCGCTGATCCCCCCGGTGAGCGGAGGCTCGCAGGAGGCGCCGGCCGCGCCCTGGGTGCGCGTGACCGAGGAGCCGCTGTCCCTGGACACGCTCGCCGCACGGGTGCGCGACCCGCGCGCGGGAGCGGTGATCGTCTTCCAGGGCGTGACGCGCGAGGTCGAGCGACTCGAGTACGAGGCCTACGCGGAGATGGCCGAGGAGCGGCTGGCGACGATCGCCGCCGAGGTCGTCGCCCGCCACGACCTCTGCGCCGCCGCGGTCGAGCATCGGGTGGGCGGCGTGTCGCTGTCGGAGCCGAGCGTGATCGTGGCGGTTTCGGCCGGGCATCGCGGCGAGGCGTTCGCCGGCGCGCGCGAGCTGATCGACCGGGTCAAGGCCGAGGCGCCGATCTGGAAGCGCGAGGTCGAGGGCGGCGAACGGCGCTGGGTGGACGGCGCGCCGCCGCCGGCCGGCTGAGCGAGCACAGGGCCTGCTCCGGCCGCGCGCTGCCACCGAGGCGCCCGCGCCGGAGTCGCCGGCGCCGCCTGACAGACTGCGGCCGCGTGCCCGCGGCCGCCGCAGCCCTCGACGCGAGCGCGCGGGCGCGCGACCGGCGCGACGCCGCGCTCGTCGGCCTCGTCGGCCTGCTGCTGATCGGACTCGCCGACGCACTCGTGCGCGACCAGCCGGTCCCGCGCGGCGACGAGCTGATCTACGAGCTGATGGCCCAGGACCCGTTCGCGACGCACACGTTCCCGTTCGCGTACCGGATCGGGGTGCCGACCGTGGTGAACGTGTTGCCGTTCGGCACCACGTTCTCCTTCAGCGCGCTTGCCTGGCTGGCGAGCGCGGCCTGCGGGGCGCTCGCCTTCGTGCTGATGCGGCGCTTCGCGGTCGGCCGCTGGCTGGCGGCGGCGCTGGCGCTGTGCCTGGTCGTGTGCCCGCCGCTGCTGGTGGTCTCGCTGCGGCAGGGGCGTGGCGTGGACCCGGAGTCGCTGCTGGTGATGCTCGC
Organism: uncultured Thermoleophilaceae bacterium; assembly: GCA_963734165.1. GTDB lineage: Bacteria > Actinomycetota > Thermoleophilia > Solirubrobacterales > Thermoleophilaceae > JACVRW01. The sequence goes on from CAVTFZ010000002.1 coordinate 800,658, forward strand.
CGGCGCGCTGGCGATCGTGGATCGCCGGCCGGCCGTGCTGGCGGCGATCGTGCTGGTGGGGGCGCTGGTGCGCGAGTCGTCGCTGTTCCTCGTGCCGTTCGCGTACGCGATCTGGGCCGAGCGGCCAGTGGACGGCGCGGCGGCCGGGCGCGCGCTTGCCGCCGGCGTGCCGGGCGGGCTGGCCTACGCCGCCCTGCGGTTGGGCTTGCCGACCGTCGGCCGCGAGCAGGTGCTCGGCTACGACTCGGCGCTGGGCGGGCGCGTCGACGTCCTGCGCGAGACGCTGCGCGAGCCGTGGCTCGCGCTCCGGCGCATGATCGGCGCGTTCGGGCCGCTGTGGCTGGCCGCGCCGTTCGCGTTGCGCGACCTGTCCTTCGCGCGCCGTGGCCTGGTGCTGCTGGCGCTCTGCGCGGTAGCGATGACGTTCGCCCAGGACTGGGGCGCATCGTGCTGCTCGCCGCGCCGGTCGTCTACGTGGCCGCCGCGCACGTGCTCGACCGCCGCCGGGCGCTGGCGATCGCCGCCGTGGTCGCGTTCGTGGCGATGGACGTCGGCTATGCGGTCTACATGCAGACCACTGGGGTCGAGGCCGGGCTGATCGACGGCCCGCTGCCGGCGTACCCGGTGCGGTAGGAGGCATCCTCAGCGATTGCCCTTGCGTCGCCGGGCCGCGCGCTGGAGCCGGACGTGCTCGCGCCCGCGCTGCTCTCGCTCCCGGGCGGCGGCGCGGCGATCGTCGACCCAGGCCTGCTCGCGCTCGAGCTTGCGCCAGGCGGCCAGCCGCTGCGGGTCGACCGCGTCGCGCACCGCACAGCCCGGCTCGGACTCGTGCCGGCAGTCGGCGAAGCGGCACGCGGCGGCCAGCTCGTCCACGTCGGCGAAGGCCGTGCCGGTGCCGTCCCAGACGTTGACCCGGCGCACCCCGGGACCGTCGATCAGCAGTGCGCCGCCCGGCAGGGCGATCAGCTCACGCGCGACGGTGGTGTGCCGGCCGCGGCCGTCGCCCGCCCGCACCGGCCTGGTGACCTGACGGTCGTGCCCGATCAGCGCGTTGGCGAGCGTCGACTTGCCCGCACCCGAGACGCCGAGCAGCACCGCCGTGGCGCCAGGCTCGAGCTCGCGGATGAGTGGGAGCAGCCCGGTGGGCGCGATCGCACTCACGGCGTAGGCGTCGACCAGCCCGAGCTGGCGCGCGAGGCGTGGAGCCGCGAGCTCGCCGTCGGGGACGAGGTCCGCCTTGGTCAGCACGAGCAGCGGTCGCACGCCGCCAGCGGTGGCGAGTGCGAGCAGGCGCTCGGCGCGGCGGAGGTTCGGCTCCGGGAAGGCCTCGACGACGAGCGCGAGGTCGACGTTGGCCGCCAGCGCCTGGGCGCGCGAGCGGGTGCCGACGTCGTGGCGCACGATCGCGCCGCGGCGCTCGAGCACGTGGGCAATGGCGCCACCGCCGTCGAGGGCGACCCAGTCGCCGGTCACCGGCGGGCCGCCGGGGCGGTCGATGGCGCGCGTGCGGGCTGGGACCAGCACGGCCGACGGGCCGTCGGGGCGCACCCGCGGCTCGCTCGCCGCGGGCGCGGGGCACGCCACCAGCCAGCGACCGCGGTGCTGGGCGAGCACGCGGGCAGGGGTCAGGTCGGGGTCTCCGAGCTTGGCGAGCTCGTCCTTCAGGTCAGGGCGCCGGCCGAGGCCAGCGAGCGGGGATCGCACTTCGAGTCCTCCAGGTCTTCGTCACGACAGGGCCGAGCTGAGGCGACCGGGCAGGACCCGGGCGCCGGCTACGCAGGCTCGGCGGTGGTGACGGAGCTGTGGAGGAGGTACTTCACGAGCGAGGCACGATAGCGCGTAGCCTGCCCGCGGTGAGCCGGACGCGCTTGGGAGTCGACGTCGGTGGGACCTTCACCGACCTGGTGGCCCTCGATCGGGGTGAGCTGGTCACGGCCAAGGTGCCCTCGACGCCGCGCGACCAGTCCGAGGGCGTGATGGCGCGCGGTCGCGGCGGCCGATGTCGAGGCAGCGGCCGCCTTCGCGCACGGGATGACGGTGGCCACCAACGCGCTGCTCGAGCGCGCCGGAGCGCGCACCGCGCTGGTCGACAACGCCGGCTTCCGGGACGTGATCGAGATCGGCCGCCAGGACCGCCCCGACCTCTACGACCTGACGCGGAGCCGGCCGGCGCCGCTGGTCCCGCGCGAGCTGCGCTTCACGATCGGCGGCACGGATGGGGCCGGAGGGCGAGGTCGAGCCGCTCGACGAGGACGCCCTGCCCGAGCTGGTCGAACGCGGTGCGCGCGGCGGAGGTCGAGGCGGTCGCGGTCTGCCTGCTGTTCTCGTTCCTGCACCCCGAGCACGAGCGGCGGGTGGGGGAGGCGCTGCGCTCGGCGCTGCCGGGCGTGCCGGTCTCGCTGTCGAGCGAGGTGCTGCCGGAGCTGCGCGAGTACGAGCGCTTCTCGACGACGGTGGCCGACGCCTACCTCGCGCCGCGCTCTGCGCGCCTACCTGGAGCGGCTGGCCGAGCGCGCCGACCAGGCGGGGTTGCCGGCGCCGCTGGTGATGCAGTCGTCGGGGGGCGTGGTCGAGCTTGAGGCGGCCGCGGACGCCGCGGCGTCGTGCGTGCTGTCCGGGCCGGCGGGCGGGGTGGTGGGCGCGGCCCACGTGGCGGCCGCGAGCGGGTACGCGGACGTGCTGAGCTTCGACATGGGCGGCACTAGCACGGACGTGGCGCCGATCGTCGGCGGCGAGGCGCAGACGACCACCGAGGCCGTGGTCGCCGGCGTGCCGATCCGGCTGCCGATGGTGGACGTGCACACCGTCAGCGCCGGCGGCGGCTCGATCGCCCGTGCCGACGCGGGCGGCGCGCTGCGCGTCGGGCCGCGCTCGGCGGGCGCCGAGCCGGGCCCGGCCGCCTACGGCCGCGGCGGCGAGGAGCCGACGGTGACCGACGCCAACCTGGTGCTCGGTTACCTCGCCGACGGGGCGGAGCTGGGCGGCGAGCTGACGCTGCGGCGCGAGCTGGCCGAGCGGGCGCTCGCGCGCGCTGGGCGCCGAGCTCGGGCTCGACGCGCTCGAGACCGCGCGCGGCGTGGTGCGGGTGGCGAACGCCGAGATGGTGCGCGCGCTGCGGGTGATCAGCGTCGAGCGGGGGCTCGACCCGCGCGAGTTCGCGCTGGTGGCGTTCGGCGGCGCTGGCGGGATGCACGCCTGCGCGCTGGCCGAGGAGCTGGGGATCGCGACGATCCTCGTGCCGCGGGCGGGCGGGGTGCTGAGCGCGCTGGGGCTGGCGATCTCGGATCTGCGGCGGGACTACGTGCGGCCGTTCCCGAGCGTGCTCGAGGACGCCCGGCGCGAGGACGTCGAGCGCGCCTTCGTCGAGCTCGAGCGGCGGGCGGCCACGGATCTGCGAGCGGCCGCGGGCCCAGCGGCGCGCCGACCTGCGCTACCGGCGGCAGTCGTTCGAGCTGACGGTGGACGCCGACGATCTCGACGAGCTGGCCCCGCGCTTCCACGCTGCGCACGAGCAGCGCTACGGGTACCGGATGGAGGACGAGCCGGTCGAGCTGGTGAGCCTGCGCGTGGTGGGGACGGTGACGGTGGACAAGCCGACGCTGCTCGCCCCGACGGCCGACGGCGACCCGCGCGTACGGCATGCGGCGGGCGAACTTCGACGGCGACTGGCAGGAGGTGCCGGTGCTGCGCGGCGAGCGGCATGGGCGCCGGTGCCGAGGTCGCCGGTCCGGCGATCGTGGAGTTCGCGGAGGCGACGTGCGTAGTCAGGCCCGGCTGGCACGGGGCCATGGACGAGGCTGGGACGCTGGTGCTGGAGCGGCCGTCGTGAGGCTCGGCGCCTCGCTGGCGTGGGCCCGCGGCGGCACGCGGCGCAAGCAGCCGCCGCTGGCAGGTGAGCTGGGGCGATGAGCAGGCGCCTCGATCCCGTGACCCTGTCGGTGCTCGCGAGCGCGCTCGCCGGCATCGCCGAGGAGATGGGCGCGGTGCTCGTCCGCGGCGCCTACTCCTCCAACATCAAGGAGCGCCGCGACTGCTCGACCGCGCTGTTCGACGCGCGACGGCCGGATGGTGGCCCAGGCCGAGCACATCCCCGTGCACCTCGGGGCGATGCCCGAGGCGGTCGCGGCGGTGATCGAGCGCGAGCCGCGGCCCGGCGACGTGTTCGCCCTCAACGACCCCTTCCGCGGCGGCACGCACCTGCCCGACGTGACGCTCGTCTCGCCGCTCGACCACGACGGCGAGATCGTCGGCTACGCGGTCACGCGCGCGCACCATTCGGACGTCGGCGGCATGAGCCCCGGCTCGATGCCGAGCGACTCGCGCTCGATCTACCAGGAGGGCATCGTGATCCCGCCGCTGCGGCTGGTGCGCGGCGGCGAGCCGGTGCCAGACGTGCTCGACCTGATCCTCGCCAACGTGCGCACGCCGGAGGTCCGTCGCGGCGACCTGCGCGCCCAGCTGGCCGCCAACGCGCTCGCGGGCCGCCGCCTCGCCGAGCTCCTCGAGCAGCGCGGCGAGCAGACGGTGCTGGCCGCCTTCGCCGAGGTCGTCGACTACGCCGAGCGGCGCTCGCGCGAGGCGATCTCCGCGCTGCCCGACGGGATCTGCACGGCCAGCGGGGAGATCGAGGGCGACGGCGTCAGCGACGACGACGTCCCGATCCGCGTCGCGGTGACGATCGCCGGCGACGAGCTGACGATCGACTTCGAGGGCACCGCCGGCCAGGTGCAGGGCAACGTCAACTGCCCGCTCGCGGTCACGCGCTCGGCCTGCTTCTTCGCGCTGCGCGTGGTGCTGCCGCACGACGTCCCCGCAGAACGCCGGCGTCTACCGCGCCGCTGACGATCCAGGCGCCCGAGGGCTCGCTCGTCGACGCGCGCAGTCCGGCGGCGGTGGTCGCCGGCAACGTCGAGACCAGCCAGCGCATCGCCGACACCGTGCTGCTCGCGCTCGGCCAGGCGGTGGACGTGCCGGCCCAGGGCCAGGGCACGATGAACAACCTCGTCATCGGCGGCGCAGGGCTGGACCTACTACGAGACGATCGGCGGTGGCCAGGGCGCGAGCGCCGCCGGCGACGGGCCCGTCCGGCGTCCACGTCGGCATGAGCAACACGCTCAACACGCCGATCGAGGCGCTCGAGCTCGAGTATCCGATGCGTGTCGAGCGCTACGAGCTGGTCGACAGCAGTCGGCGGCGACGGGGAGCACCGCGGCGGCGACGGGATCGTGCGCGCGGTGCGGGTGCTGGAACCGGCGAGCCTGTCGCTGCTGACCGACCGCCGCCGCCACGCGCCGCGCGGCTCGCACGGCGGCGGGGACGGCCAGCCGGGACGGAACGCGCTCGATGGCGAGCAGTTGCCGCCGAAGGCCAGCCGCGAGCTGGCGGCGGGCGGCGTGGTGACCGTGCGCACGCCTGGCGGCGGTGGCTACGGGGCCGCTGTCGCCAAAGCTGGGCAGGGTCAGGCCAATAGTGGACTTTCCACGTTCGCTCAGCTAGAATAGACTGGTTTCCTACCGCGCGGCGGCCGACTGGCCCGGTGATCCTGCCGCGGAAGGGGGGTGCCCAGAAGCGACGTGTCGGGTCGAAACAGCGGCTGGGCTGCTCGCCGCAGGGCGGACGCTCGGCCGGAAGAACACCGTCCGGCGCGCCTTGCACGGCGGACAGAAAGGTCTTTGGACATGAAAATATCCAGCGTGTTCGTCCTGCTGGCGCTGATCGTGGCGGGTGCGATCCTCGCATCGCCCGCTCTGGCGACACCCACCACAACCTCATTGGCGAATTCGGCTCCATTCTCTACACCAATTGGTGACACAGTTAACTCATCATACCTGGGATCGTCCGCTGCGGTCACATTCTCTGCCCTGAGAATCACATGCCCCAGCAACTACACGGATTACGTTCCCTCCACACATACACGAGCGCTCATCACCCAGCTCAGATTCGGCGATGGCGCGACATCATGCAACTCCGACCTCGGCGTGCTATCCGCGACAGTGAGAACGAGAGCCGGCTCAACGACAAACTACCCGCTCCATGCCACAAGCATGGTGGCAAGAAGCGCAACGTCATGGAACGGGACGATCGAGATCCTCGCCGGCTCAGAGATCTCACTCTCGGCTGTGGATGCCCTGGGAAGAAGATGCTCGTTCACACTCGGGGCGCAGTCAATCAGAGTGGTTGGGACAACCGCCGCAGCGAGCATCGCCCTGAACGACCCAACAGTCAGATTCAACTCAGATGCCGGTCAGTCGGTGGGGTGCCCTGCGAGCGGGACGATGACCGTGACCGGTACGTACACGTATAGACCCAGAACAACCAGAGACAGCGTCAGAATGACAGTCGCGTCATAGGCGGCCCACGCATCACGGGTTGATCGGACTCAGGGGCCGGTCCATAGCGGCCGGCCCCAAAGCCCGGGTGCCAGTACCCAACGTGCTCAGCTCAACTCGGCCTCGAAGCCCTGCCGCCAGCTGCCGTATCGCGGCTGCCAGCCCAGCTCGCGCTTGGCCTTGGCGTTGGAGGAGCCGCGGATGGCGGTCATCATCGTGACGGCGGCGTCGCCGGCGGCGAGGCGGCCGAGCCAGGTCGGCACGCGGCGGGGCGGCTTGGCGCCGATCGCCTCGGCGAGCACGGGCAGCCACTCGCGCACGGGCGCCGGCTCGTCGTCGACGACGTTGTAGATGCCGGGCTCGCCGCGCTCGATCGCGGCCACGGTCGCCGCCGCGGCGTCGTCGACGTGGATCATCGACCAGACCCCGCCGCCGTCGCCGACGATCGGGAAGCGGCGCTTGCGCACCAACTGCGTCGTCTCGCCGTCCGGTGCCATCGAGGTGCCAGGCCCGTAGAAGCCGCCGTAGCGCAGCACGATGCCCTCGATCCCGTCTGCGCCGGTCACCGCCCGCTCGAGGTAGCGGATCGCGGCGAAGGTCTCGCTCATCGCGGCGGGCGGATCGTCGGTGAGCGGAGCCTGCTCGTCCTTGATCGGACCGCCCTCGCGCGCGTAGGGCCAGCCGCCGAAGCTCTGGGCGACGAAGCGCCGCGCGCCCGCCGCCCGCGCGGCGGCCAGCAGGTTGTCGGTGCCCTCGGTGCGCAGGCGGTTGGTGGCGGCGAAGCCCTGGTCGAACTTGCGCAGGTTGGACAGGTCGGTGATCGCCGTCAGCTGGTGCACGACGACCTCGGGCGCGGCGTCGCGCAATGCTGCCATCAGGGCCTCGCGGTCGAGCGCGTCGCCGACGACGGGCTCGGCGCCCGCCGCGCGCAGCGCCTCGCCCTTCTGCGGCGAGCGCGTCAGCGCCGTCACCTCGTGCCCCGCATCCACCAGCTGCCTCACCAGGGGCTTGCCGATCGCTCCGGTCGCTCCTGCAACGAACACCTTCATCGTGATCTCCTTCGGTCGCTCTCGACCTCTGTGACGAGCCACAGGCCACCCGTGTGACAGCACATGTCACACGAACGTGGCCGCCATCGTCTCAGCTGGCACGATGACGAGCATCGCAACGCCCAGCACCGACGGGGGCGCGCTCTACGCCGAGTTGCGCCCGTTGATGATCTCGATCGCCTACCGCATGCTCGGCAGCGTGGCCGAGGCCGAGGACGTCGTGCAGGAGGCGTTCATCCGGCTCCAGCGCGCGGCCGAGGACGGCACGGCGGTCGAGTCGCCCAAGGCGTACCTCGCGACTGTGACCACGCGGCTGTCGATCGACCAGCTGCGCTCGGCGCGGGTGCGGCGCGAGGCGTACGTGGGGCCGTGGCTGCCCGAACCGCTCGTCACGAGTACCGAACCCGACGTGGCGGAGCACGCAGAGATGTCCGACTCCCTCTCCATGGCCTTTCTCGTGCTGCTCGAGAGCCTCTCGCCGACCGAGCGAGCGGTGTTCCTGCTGCGCGAGGTGTTCGGCTACGAGTACGCCGAGATCGCGCAGATCCTCGACAAGAGCGAGGCCAACTGCCGCCAGATCTTCGTGCGAGCGCGGCGGGCGATCGACGCCGGCAAGCCGCGCTTCGAGGCCTCGCGCGCCGAGCAGGAGGAGCTGGGGCGGCGCTTCTTCGCCGCCGTCGAGCAGGGCGACCTCGACGGCCTCGTCGACCTGCTGGCGGCCGACGCGGTTTGGCATGCCGACGGCGGCGGCAAGGCGACCGCGGCCTCGCGCCCGGTCTACGGTCGCGAGCACATCGGCAAGCTGGTGCGCAACCTGCTCGCGCAGGGGGCGCGGGTGGGGGCCACGCTCAGGCAGGTCGAGGTCAACGGCCAGCCGGGCGCGATGAGCCTCGACGCCGAGGGCCGGATCGTCAGCGTGATGGTCGCCGAGGTGGCCGACGGGGCGGTGCAGTCGGTGCGGGCGGTCGTCAACCCCGACAAGCTGCGCCACCTCGGGGAGGTCTCCGACCTCGCGCTGCGCCGTCCGCCACGGGTGTAGGAGTGCCGTGCCTGCGGAACCCGGTGCGAATCCGGGCCGACGTGTTCCTTGCGCTGGTCTACTAGGCCGCGAACAGCTCGATGTGCGCGGTGTGACCCGAAGCGGATGCGACGCGTGCGTCGCAGGTGACGAGCGGAACGGCGAGCGCTTCGGCAAGCGCGACGAACGTCGCGTCGTAGGCGGTGAGATTGTGGCGTAGCTCCCAGACGCGGTTGCTGAGCGGCTGGTGCGGATAGCGCACGAGCGCGAGCTCGGCAAAGTCGCTGCGAGCGTCCGCGGCGCGCTCGTCGCTGATCTGGCGGCCGATGCTCATGCGGCGCAGGGCGTGGAGCACCTCGGTGTCGATGAGGTGCGGTCCGTGCAGGTCACCGTCCTGCGCGAGGCGCTCGACGAGTCCGGGGGCGGGAGTGCGAGCGGCGAGCGCCTCCAACACGGCTGACGTGTCGACGACGAGCACCGCGCTCAGCCACGATCGCGTCCAGCCCGCACGGCAGCGACGACCGCGTCGGACTCGACGCCGCCGGCCCGTGCGCGAGCGCGAGCGAGCAGGTCCGCGATGGGCGGGTGCTCGGCGACGCGCTCCAACTCACCGAGCGCGAAGTCCGAGAGCGAGACGCCAGCGGCCGCGGCACGCATGCGAAGCGTCCGATGGATCTCGTCGGGCACGTTGCGGATTTGAATCGTCTTCATTCCTCTCAGCATACAAATTACATGTGCCACACCCAATTTGCACCCATCCGGTGTGAGGGTGCTGAACGTGGCTTGCCCTACGGGGTGAACTCGCCCGATCCGACTGTCGCGCCCTCGTTCCCGCGGGCGGGGCCGGGCTGAGTCGCCCCACCGACGGGATCGACGGGGCTGGGGCCGAGGGTCGCGTGAGTCTGGGCTGCGCGGCGGCTCCCGGGTCGAACTCGTTGGCCGGGTCGGGGGCTGGCGGTGGCGGAGGCTCGGGTGGCGTCAAGGGCGCCGTGGTGGGGGCGACCGTGGGAGCGGCCGGCGCCGGGGTCAAGGTGGTCTGCGTCGGCTGCTGGCTCGCTCGCTCGGAGGTGGGGGCGGTGTGCACGGACGGAGGATCCGCCGGGCGGCTGGCGAGCTCCTCGACGGCGGTGCCGCCGCCCGCCAGCGCCGCGGCTGAGGCCGCGACGGCGGCGACCTTCTGACCGGTGACCAGTTCGGCGGCGGCGTGGGCGCGGTCGCCGAGGGCGGCGGTCTTGTGCTGGAGGGCGCCGACGAGGGACTCGACGAAGCCGCGGACCGCGCCGTGGTCGTCGCTCTGCAACGCGGCGGCGCCGATGGGGGCGAGTGCGGCGACGTGATCGGGGGTCGCGCGGAACTCCTTCAGGCGGGCGCGGCAGGTGAGGCAGGTCTTGAGGTGCGGGCGCAGCGTGGCCAGGTCGTCGGTGCTCGCCTCGCGGTCGGCCAGGCGCGACAGCAGCGGCTCGAGGCGTTCGCACTCGATCCCGGCCTCGATGCCCGCGAGGCGGACCCGGAAGGCCCGCCGGCCCTCGGTCAGGTTGCGGTTCAGCTTCGTGTAGCTCCAGCCGGTGCGCTCGCAGATCTCGCGATAGGTGTAGCCCTCGGCGCGCAGCACGAGCGCACGCAGCTGCTGCGGCTTGAGCCGGCGCAGGGCCTCGGCGCCGTGCGCGATCTCCTCGTGGCGCTCGGCCTGATCGTGGGCGGAGCCCACGGGCGCGGGGCACTCGATGAGCGTGCCGGTGTCGGTCACCGGGGACTGGCGCTCGCGCTGGCGGCGCAGCGTGAAGGCCTCGTGCTTGACCACGGTTTTGAGCCACGGCACGAGCTCGGCCTCGCTCGTGGTCGGCGCCTTGCTGAGCAGGATCTCGAAGGCGCGCTGGAAGGCGTCCTCGGCGTCCTCGGCGTTGGCGGCGTAGCGCCGGGCCGTGAGCATGATCTGGCTGCCGTGGTTGCGCAGCAGCGTCAGCGCGGCAGGGTCGAGCTCGCCCCGCGGGGGGCGCTCTAGGCTCGGCGACTGCTGCGACTCCGACTGCATCGTCCGCCGTATTAATGGATGACCACGGAGCGATTCGCCCCCCGTCAGCGCACCGCCGTCCGCAAAATGCGGCGTGAATCGAAGCAGCGGTGGGCAAGCGCTGCAGCTGCCCTGCGCACCATTCGCCCGTTCGAGCTGTTTGACTACGGAGGCAACTCGTGCCAAACGGTCTCGTCAGAGAGCTGCGAGAGGTGGAGCCGGTCGCGCTGCCGGACAAGGACGTTCGCGCGGGCCGGCCGGTGCTGCTGCGTGGCGTACTGCGCTTCAACACCGCTCGCGCGCTGGCGCGCGTCGGGACGCTGGCGGCCCTCGACGTCGCCGGCCTCTTCCTGGCGATCTGGACGGCGCTCGCCATTCGCACCGCCCTCCAGTCCCCCGAGGAGCTGCACCTCACCTACGGCTGGGCCAAGGACGTCGCACCGCTCGCCTGCCTGGTGATGCTGCTGCTGTTCGCGCGCTCGGGCCTCTACCGCGACCGCGCCCAGCGACCCGGCCTCTCGCGGGTGATGGCGAGCCTGTTCCAGGTCACGGTCGTGATCCTGGTCTACGCCGAGATCGAGGGCGAGACATTCAGCTCGTACTACATCTTCTACGCCTCGCTGATCTTCGCGCTGCTCTGGGTCTCCGGGCTGCGCTGGGCCTTCGAGCGCGTCAGCGGCGCGGTGCTGCGCGCCGCCGGCTACCGCCGCCGTGCCGTGCTCGTCGGCTCCGGGCCGAACATCGAGGCGGTCTCGCAGGCGATCGGCGACAGCTCGGAGATCGAGCCGTACGGCTTCGTCGCCCGCACGCCGGTGAGCGTGATGAGCGGCCTGCGCGACTTCCGCTCGCTCGAGCAGCTCGAGCGCCACTTCGACGCGATCGACGAGGTCCTGATCGCCGACGCCGACTTCCCACAGGACGAGGCAGTGGAGCTGGTGGACCGCTGCCACCGCCAGGGGGTGCGCGTGCGAGTGGCGCCGTCGACGATGGAGATCCTGATGGACCGGGTCGAGTTCGTGCCCGGCCAGGCGCTGCCGCTGTTCGAGCTCAAGCCGCCGGTCTTCGACGGCGTCGACTTCGCCGTCAAGCGCAGCTTCGACCTGATCGGATCGGCGCTGCTGGTGGCGCTGCTGTCGCCGTTGCTGGCCCTGATCGCGCTCACCATCAAGCTCACATCGCGCGGCCCGGTGTTCTACCGCTCCATGCGCCCGGGCATCGGCGGGCGCCCGTTCGCCTGCCTGAAGTTCCGCACGATGGTCGCGGACGCGGACAGCATCCAAGACGACCTCGAGCACCGCAACGAGGTCGGCGGCCCGATCTTCAAGATCAGGGACGACCCGCGCGTGACGGGCGTCGGCAGGCTGCTGCGCCGCTGGTCGCTGGACGAGCTGCCGCAGCTGTTCAACGTGCTGCGCGGCGAGATGTCGCTGGTCGGCCCGCGGCCGCTGCCCCAGCGCGACTACGACCTGCTCGACGACTGGCACCGCAAGCGCTACCTGGTGCTCCCCGGCATGACCGGCCTGTGGCAGGTGTCCGGCCGCTCGGAGCTCGACTTCGACGAGCTGGTGCGGCTCGACTTCGTCTACCTCGAGCGCTGGTCGGTCTTCCTCGACCTAACGATCCTGCTGCAGACGATCCCCGCGGTCTTCCGCGCGCGCGGCGCCTGGTAGCCGGTCCGTCCGGGCTCAGCGGCGCGGCTTGGGCGCGAGCAGCGTCAGCGGCGCGCGCGCGGTGCTCGACAGGCCCGCGGCGTTGGTCAGCTTGATCGTCACCCGCACGCTCAGCTTGCGCCGCTGCACGAGCAGCTCGAACAGCGGCCTGGGAAGCACGACCTTGTAGGTCACGCGCCGCTTGGACGGCACCCTGAACGAGCCCGTCACGCGCTGCTTGCGCTTGCGCGCCCCGATCTGGAAGGCCTTGGTGGTCAGCAGCTCGATCCTGCCGCGCAGCCCGGCCGGGGCGCCGAAGCTGTAGGCGAGGCGCCGGCGGCGATCGACCCTGACCGTGCGCTTGGAGATGCCGAAGGTCGCCTTGGCGGGCGGCTTGGGACCGGAGGGGCCCGGCGCGGTCGTCGCGCGGGTCGCAGACGTCTCCGAGGCCGTCGCCGTCCACGTCGGCCTGAGTGGGGTTGACGACCGTGCGGCAGTCGTCGCCGCCGTCGGGCACCCCGTCGTTGTCGTCGTCGGCGTCGCAGGCGTCGCCCTGGCCGTCGCCGTCGGTGTTGACCTGGTCGCTGTTGGCCACCAGCAGGCAGTTGTCGGATGCGTCCGGATGGCCGTCGCCGTCGATGTCCTGACCCGGGACGAGGAAGCCCTCGGTCGGGTTGGCGTCGTTCGGTCCCGCCGTGGACGCGTCCGCGCCCATCCCGCGCGCCGCGAAGACAGCGGAGATCAGCGCGGCGTCGTCGTGGCCGGCGGCGGCGTCGACGCTCAGGATCGCCTCGCGCATGTCGAGGAAGTCCGGCGACGTGCCGGCGACGAGGATCATCGAGCCGGTCACGAGCTCGCGTGCCCGCTCGATCCCGGCGGCGCGGCCGAGCGTCGCGATCAGCCCGCGGCGCAGGTCCCAGAGCGTGCCGCTCCAGATCTCGCTGTCGTAGTGCGGCTCGGGCGCGCCGGCGATCTTGCCGAAGTCGCCGTAGGTGTAGCCGCCCTTGTCGGCGCCACCCAGGCCGGGGCAGAGCGGATCGGTGGAGCCGACCGGGCAGTCCATCGGCTGCGTGCGGAAGCGGTAGGCCTCGTACGCGCCGAAGCGCATGTCGATCGCGTTCGTGTCGGGCAGCAGGCCCTCCGCGTCGAGCAGGTCGAGCGCGTACCAGTCGCTCCAGCCCTCCGAGAGGGCGTCGCCCTGCGGGCCGGTGATGGTGGAGAAGCCACCGCTGTCGCAGCAGACCAGCCGGTCGGAGAGGCCGTGCGTGTACTCGTGGTAGAGGATCGCGGCATCGTCGGCGCCGTTGACGTCGCGCACCTGCGTGCTGGCGCCGAGCGGCAGGTTGGAGAACAGGGAGAGCTGCAGGCGGCCGGGCGTGCCATCGGGCAGCGTGGTCATGCTCGCGTTGTTGGTGTGGTCGGCGTCCGGGAAGCCGTCCGGTGTGCCGTCGGGACCGCCGCCCATCGGATCGGTGTAGTCCTCGGTGTCGGCGCCGTCGTCGATCTGCACGTGGACGGGGTCGTTGTTGTGCGTCGAGTCCAGCCCGGTCTTCTCGAAGTTGCCGCGCGCGTCGGTGAAGGCGATCGCCGGGTCGTTCTGCAGGTGGTCGTGGAAGTGGTTGACGAACCAGAACGCCTGCGTCGCGGCCTGGGCCAGGTTGACCTGCCAGCTGAAGTCGTCCTCCCAGTTGTTCCAGGTGCACTGGGTCGGCGGGCAGAACATCTTCGTCACCAGCCCGGGGGGCACGCTGAAGCCGCTGGCGGACTGGTTCCAGGCGGCGGCCGCGGTGCCGGAGCCCGAGGACGGCGCGATGTAGTCGGCGGACGTCGGCGCGGGGCAGGGCAGCCGGCCACAGCGGTTGGCGAACAGCGTGTCGCGCGGGTCGCCGTAGACGAGCGCGTTGTCGCCCTCGAGCCGGTTGTAGGGGCTGCCCAGCCACGGGTCTGGGCCGGTCGTGGAAAACGGCTCGCTGACCTGGCTGCCGCCCGCCGGCGCGCCGGGGTAGTTGCGATGCACGAGGCCGCTGGCGCTGCGCACGAGGTTGCGGCGGGTGACGACGGCGCCGCTGGTGGCGTCGACGGTGGCACCGAAGACGTGCTGGGAGTCCGCGAAGGCGAGCACGCTCCAGGCGAGTCGCGTGCGGTCGCCCTCCGGCAGCAAACCGAGCGACGCCTCGTGTCCGCCCGCGAAGGTGGTCTCCCGCTCGGGCCAGGCCTGCTGGGTGGCGCCGCGCAGCGTGCGCGCGAAGCCGGCGCCGTCGAGCACGCGGCTAACGGCCGTGGTCGCGTCCACGGCCGGGGCGGTAGTCGCCACGACGGGATCGGGCTGCGGCGCGCCGGCCACGGTCACCAGCCGGCCGTCGTCGGTGACGGTGCCGGACAGGCCGCCGGCGAGCACCGGCAGGCCCCGCACGCGCTGCTCGAAGCGCACGTGACGCAGGCCGCGCCAGCTGTAGGTGTCGGCCACGTCCAGCGTGCCGAGGTCGTCGCGGTCGAGGTCGTAGGTGCTCGCGTGGCGGCGCACGAAGCCGAGCACCAGCTCGCGGGCGCTGCCGGCGGCGGGCGCGGTCAGCAGCCGGCCGGGCCGGGCGACGAGGCTGGGCGCGTCCGTGGCGGTCACGCGCTTGTCGAAGTCGCGCTCGGAGACCGTGCCAGCCGCGCGGCGGGGATCGCTGCCGGGGCTGATCGCAAAGCTGCTCGCGGGGACGGCGAGCAGGCAGGCGACGACGCAGGCTCGGAGGGCCAGTCGCCGGCGAGGGTTCACCAACATCCTCGGGTGTTTTCGGCTACGGAAATCACGCGGTTGAGTGCTGGTGCCATGCTGCCGGGCGCGTGAGCGAGCCCTATGACCCCCGCAATTTGCTGGATGGTATCTCGACCGCGTCGACGCTCGAGGTTCATTACGCGCAGGAGAAGCGTCGCGAGCGCGAGATTCTCGCTCGGCACCTGCGGCTCGACGGTGGCGACGTGCTCGCGGTCGGCTGTGGCTGGGATCCGGGGCGCCATCTCTTTCCCCGCCCGGCGTTTCGCCTCACGGGCGTCGAGCTCGACGCGGCGGTGGTGGACACGCTCGTTCAAACAGGCGAGCTCGACGAAGGGATCGCTGGTCGCGCGGGGCAGCTGCCGTTCGAGCCCGAGTCGTTCGACGTCGTGCTGTACCGGCTGGTGCTGCACCACATCGCCTTCCAGGGCCCGCTGGCGCCGGCCTTCGCCGAGGCCGCCCGGCTGCTGCGACCGGGGGGCGCGCTGGTGGCGACCGAGCCGGGGCTCTGGCATCCGGTCGGGGCGGGCCTCGAGCTGGCCAACCGGATCGGGCTCGGCACCCGCATCCACGGCACGCCCGACGACGTCCCGCTGTCCCCGCGCCTGCTGCTGCGCGAGGCGCGGGCGGCCGGTCTCGAAGCGGAGCTGCACGCGCTGACCTACGGCTGGCGGCGTCTGCCGCCGCCCATCCAGCGTCTGCTGCACCGCCTCGATCCGCTCGGCTCACGTCCGTACGCGGCGCGCTTCGGTCACACGCTGATGCTGATCGCGCGGCGTCCCTGAGCGATGGCGAGTCGCTTCGACGACGAGCTCTGGGAGCTGGTGGGTGCCGACCCCGCGCCACCGCCGCCGCAGTTGACGGCCTTCGTGCGCGCGCTGCCGGCGGTGGGTGCCGCGCTCGACCTCGGCTGCGGCGACGGGCGCCTGACCGCCGAGCTGCGGGCCACCGAGCTCGTCGCCGCCGACGTGTCCGGCGTCGCGCTCGCGCGCGCGGCCGCCCGTCTGCCGGGCGCGCGCACCGTCGAGCTCGAGCCGGACGCGCCGCTGCCGTTCGCGGACGGTAGCTTCGAGCTCGTGCTCTGCGCGGAGACGCTCGAACACGTGCGCGACGTGCAGCTGCTGCTGTCGGAGCTGCGGCGTGTGCTGCGTCCCGGCGGCACGCTCGCGCTTTCGACCCCCGCCCACGGCCGCGCGACGGGGCTGGCGATCCTGGCCGTTGGCTTCGAGCGGCGCTTCGATCCCCTCTCGCCCCACCTGCGCTTCCTCAGCCGGCGCTCGCTGCAGCGCCTGCTGGACGAGCTCGGCTTCGAGGTCGTCTCGCTGCGGCGCCGGGCCGGCAGCCTGCTGGCGCTGGCGCGCCGCTAGCGGGCTGTGCGCTGAGCCTCGGCGAGCGCCTTGGCGCGCCCGCGAGCGCGGGCGTCGAGGAACAGCTGGCCGGCGCGGGTGGAGTTGGGATCGAGGTACAGCGCTCCGCGGACCGTCGACAGCGCCGCGCGCGGATCGTCGAGGGTCTCGAGCTGGAAGCGCCCGAGACGCAACCAGGTCTCGGGGTCGCCGGGGTAGCGCAGCACGGCGCGTTCGAGCGTGTGGGCGGCGGCGTCGCGGTCGCCGGCGGCCGTCTGGGCGACCGCTTCGACGAACAGCGGCCGGGGACTGAGCGGATCGACGCCGGCGGCCTCCCGCGCCTTCGCCGCGGCGGCGTCGAAGTCGCGCGCGTCGATCAGGTCGAGCGCGTCGTTGGAGGCGCGGTCGGACGCCTCGGGCTGCCAGATCGTCCAGGCGCAGAGGAGGGTGAGGGCAGCCGCGGCGACCGCCGCGAGGATGCGCGCCCTGCCGGGAGCGCGGGGGAAGCGGCGTTTGGCGGGGCTCGGTGCGGAGACGACGGTCGTGGGAGCGCCGGCCGGGGCCGTCGCAGGCCCCCGACCCGCGACGAAGCCGGCCGCGACCAGGGCCATCGCCGTCGCGCCCGGCACGAACCAGGTCCAGTCGATCGCGGACTGCACGCCGAAGGCCACTGCCACCAGCGTCAGGGCCACAAGCGCGATCCGGTCGTCGGTCCAGTCGCGTCGCGGCGCCGCCCGCGCGCGCCGCAGCGAGGGACGGCGCGGGTAGAGGCTCGTCGAACGCAGCGCGGCGACCAGCCATGCCGCCAGCAGAGCGCTGGTCAGCACGATCCCCACCAGCCCCGTGTCCGCGAGCGTCTGGGGCACGAAGCCGTGCGCGTGCGCGGTGGCGCTGGTGTCGCTGCGCTCGCGCAGGCGCGCGATCCGGAACGTGCCCGGCCCGGTGCCGACGACGCGCCGCTCGGCGAACACGCGGCCGGCCTCGCGCCAGTACTTGCCGCGGGTGTTGGAGGCGGTCGCGATGCGGCCGGCGCCCTCGGCCGGGGCGGTGTCGGTCTCGCTGGTGAGCTCGTCGACGCGATCCCTGACCGTGCCGCCGAGGCCGCGGTCGCTGAAGGCCACCGAGGTGACCAGCATCAGCGGCACGACGCAGGCGAGCAGCGCGGCCACCAGGCCGATCGGACGCCGCGCCCGCGCGCTCACGAGGCCGCGCCCCAGCCCCACGTCGACGACCAGGCCGACGAGCAGCAGTCCCGCGATCAGCAGCAGCACCAACAGACCGAAGTCCCCGGCCACGCTCTCCTTGACGGCCAGCGGTTGCAGCGGCTTGCCGAACGCGTCCTTGGAGAGCGCCCAGGCTCCGACGGCGCCGGCCGCGCCCGCCGGCGCCAACAGCACCGTCAGGCTGCGCAGCCGCAGCGGCACGAACGCGAACCAGAGCGCCGCGCCGATCAGGGCGGCCAGCAGCGCGCCGCGCGACTGAGTCAGCAGGATCGCCAGCACGGCGACGCCCAGCGCCGGGTAGGCCAAGGCGCGCAGCAGGCCCGAGCCGCGCCGCCTCGAGCCGAGCCAGAGCGCGATCGGGACGATCATCGCGCCCACGGTGCCGACGGCGTTCCAGTACTCGAACGGCTGGCCGATCCGGTTCGAGAGCTCGTCCGGGGCGATCGTCGCCGGCCACACGCGCGAGGCGAGCGCGTAGAGGACGGCCGCCGACGCCGCCAGCAGGACGCCGCCGAGCACGGCCGGCGCTGCGTGCGGGGCCAACCGCGCGGTGGCGAGCGCAGCGCCGAACACCGCGACGTAGGCGAGCGTGCGCCCGGCCTCGACGTAGGTCAGCTCCGGGACCACCGACCACAGCACCGCGAGCCCCGTGAAGGCGGCCAGGGCGACGAACAGCGGCGAGCGCGGTGGCGCCGTAGAGCCGGCCCGAGGGCGCGTAGAGCAGCGCGACCGCCAGCGTGCCGCCGCCCGCGAGGACCATCAGGACCTCGACGACGGTCGTACGTGTCAGCTCCGTGCCGCTGGCTGCGCCGAAGGCGACGCCCGCGAGAGCGGCGCCCAGGAGGAGCGTGCTAGCGGCGGAAGCGCGGGCGCCCCAGGCCACGGGGCGACGAGCTCCACTTCAGCGTTGGGAGCGAGATGCGAGCGAGTGCCGGCACACGACGGCGCAGCAGCAGGAACGCGCCTCCGAGCGCTGCCGCGGCGAACGCGAGCAGGACGAGCAGCAGCGGCGTGGGCACGCCGTTCTCGGCGCTGGCGAGATCGAAGACACCGTTCTCACCCGGCTCGACCTGCTTGCCGCCGACTGTGATCGGATCCTCGGCGGCCTCCTTGGCGAGCGCGGCGAGTGCCTCCTGGTCGCCCTGCTGAGCCGCTTGCTCGCTGCCGCTGACGGAGCCGCTGGCAGCGCCGCCGCCCGAGGAGCCCGAACCCCCGCCCTGCTTGCCAGCGCCCGCGCCGATGGCAGCGCCGATCACCTGGCGGCAGTCGCTGTACTCGTCCAGATCCCCGGGCAGCTCGTCGAGCGCGCCGCGCAGCTCGTCGTTGGAGTAGCTGCGACTGAGCTTGCCGTCGTCGGAGCAGTCGAGGATCACCCACTGGGGGCTGGCGGTGGCGCTCGCCGGCAGCGCCACCGCGACGAGTGCGGCAACGCCGAGCAGCTTCGGTACGACTCGAGTCACGGGTGATGCCCTCCTGCGAGACGGGGTCGTGCGCACGGCTGCATGCTGGAAGGGAAACGGCGCCCCCACACCGCCGCGCGCAGGCTACCAATCGCTACGGCAGCTCCTGGTCGCGGCGTTTCAGCCGTCCTCGCTCGGAGTTCTCCCCTGGGTGGCGTCATCTAAACGCTTCGAAACGTCTCTGTCAGGCAAAGTTGCGGTCGTGCCGGTGCGCTGCGCCATCCTGCCGCCCGTGCCCGTGCCCTATCGCGAGCCGCTGTTTGCGCGGCTCGCCGAGCGGGGTCGCGTGGCGCCGCGCGTGATCTACCTGTCGGCCTCGCAGCCGGGCTGGGACCAGCGCGCGGACTGGTTCCCGGCGCAGCACGCCTACGAGAGCGAGCTGCTGCGCGCGCGTCAGCGCGCGCGGCCGGGCCGCTCGCCGCTGACGGTCCCACGCGGGCTCGGGCGGGCGCTGCGACGGGCACGGCCCGACTGCGTCGTCAGCTGGGAGTTCGGGCCGGCGACCTGGCGGGCGCTGGCCTGGTGCGCGCCGCGCCGTCGTCCGCTGGTCGTCTTCAGCGAGCTCACGCCGTGGAGCGAGGAGGCGCTGTCGCCGTCGCAGCGCCGCGTCCACCGCGCGCTCGCGCCACGCATGGCCGGCTTCGTGGTGGCGAGCTCGCAGGGCGTGCGGCGCCTCGATCGCCTCGACGTCGATCCCGCCCGGGTCGAGGTCAGCTTGCAGAGTGCCGACCTCGATGCCTTCGCCGGCGTGCCCCGCACCCCGCACAGCGGTCCCGTGCGCGTGCTCTCGGTGGGGCGGCTGGTCGCCGACAAGAACCTCGAGGCGCTGATCGACGCCTTCGCCCGGGCGGGCTTCGCGCCCGGGGAGGCCGAGCTGACGCTGTGCGGCAGCGGACCGCTCGAGCGGCGGCTGCGCGAGCGAGCCGAGCAGGTCGGCGCTCCCGTGCGCTTCCTCGGCTACGCGGCGCCCGCGGAGCTGCCGCGCCTGTACGCGGAGGCGGACGTGCTCGCGCTCGTCAGCACCTACGAGCCGTTCGGGGTGACCATGCGCGAGGGGGCGGCCGCCGGCCTGCCACTGCTCTGCAGCCGTCGCGCGGGGGCGGCCGGGGACGTGGCCGTCGAGGGCGAGAACGCGCTGCTGGTGGACCCCGACGACGTCGGCGCGATCGCCGCCGCCCTGCGCCGGCTGGTGCGCGAGCCGTCGCTGCGGGAGCTACTTGGCGCCGGCAGCCGCACGGTGACTGTGCGCCACCCCGCCGAGGCCGACGTCGAGGCCTGGGAGCGGGCGATCCTGCGCGCCGCCGGTCGTTGACGGCCCGCAGGGGCGCTAGCGCAGCAGCGCCGGCAGCAGCTCGCGCTCGACCGTCCGCTGCAGCGCCTCCGGCCGCAGCGGTCGCAGCTGCTCGGCGGCGCGTCGGCGGTAGTCGGCCAGCTCGCCCGGCGTGAGCGCGAAGGCGGTGCGGATCGCGGCGCCGAGGGCGTCGGTGTCGAGCCCGGCGGCGACCAGCCGGGGGTCGAGCTCGCGCGCCGGCGCGAGCGCAGCGAACGGGCCGCCGGAGCTGACCGTCGCCAGCAGCGCGCCGTCGGCGAGCGCCTCCAGCGGCGCCTGCCCGAAGTCCTCCCAGCGGGCGCCGCCGACGTAGACGCGCGCACACCGCAGGGCGGCGCGGAACTCGGCGGGCGCGGTCATGCCCGCCCACTCGACGCTCGCCGGCTCGGCGACGCCGCTGCGGGCGAGGTGGCGGCGCGCGCGCTCGGCCTCGATGCCGTAGACGACCAGTCGCGCACCTTCCACGCCGGCCGCCGCCCAGCCGGCGCAGACGAGGTCGAGACCCTTGGCCTTGGGGTCGGGCACGTAGGAGACGGCGAGTCGCTCGCGCTCGTCCGCCCGTGGGTTCCCCGCGCCGGCGCCGGCGCCGCCGGACGCCGGAGGGACGGTCGCGGACGGCTCGACGGGCGGCGGCAGCACCACTACCGGCCCGGCCCCGGCCGGCAGCGCGGCGAGCGCCGCTTGGCTCCAGGGCATCACCACGCGGGCGCGGGCCAGCGCCCGTCGCTCGAGCCCGCGCAGCGCGGCGTTGCGCACGCCGGGGCGGTTCAGCGCGGCGGGCGCGTCCAGGCGCACGGCGTAGGGCACGTCCAGCCGCGGCAGCAGCATCGCGGCCGTCGTGCTCGAGACCACGACGGCGCGGGGACGATGGGCGCGCAGGCCCGCGGCGGCGGCGCGCCGGGCCGCGTGCATCTCCACGAGGTCGTTGACCGGGTAGCCGCGCCGCAGGCGACCGGCCCAGCCGAAGCGGACCCTGACGGCCGCCGTGCGCGCGCCGGCGCGCTCGAGCTGGTCGAGGAACAGCTCGTCCGCGACTCGCCAGCCGCGCGTGGTCCCGAGCGAGACGAGCAGCACGTCGACGCTCACCGCAACGACTCCAGCACGCGCAGGTAGCCGTCGACCATCGTCTCGCCGTCGAAGCGCTCCCGCTGCCGCTCGCGCGCGCGCTCCCCGAGCGCCCGCGCGGCGCCGGGGTCGGCGGCCACGCGCACGAGCGCGCGCGCCACCGCGTCGGCGTCCCCGGTCGGGACCAGCAGCCCGCTGACGCCGTGCTCGAGCTGCTCGGGCGTGCCGCCGACGTCGGTCGCGATCACGGGCCGCGCGAGCGCCATCGCCTCGAGCACGCTCAGCGGCAGGGCCTCGGAGTCGCTGGTGAGGCAGACCACGTCGGCCGCGGCCAGCAGGTCGGGCACGTCGTCGCGCACGCCCAGCAGCCCCACCCCGGTGCCGGCGGCGAGCCGCTCGAGCCGCTCGCGCTCGTCTCCGTCGCCCGCGACGAAGGCCCGCAGGTGCGGCTGCTCGCGCCGCGCCGCGGCGGCGGCCGCGACGAACAGGTCGACGCGCTTCTCGGGTTGCAGCCGCGCGACGCAGAGGGCGACGAACTCGTGCTCGCCGACCCCGAGCGTCGCGCGTACGACGTCGCGCCCCCGCGTCGGTTGGCCGGTCCCCGCGAACACGCCGTTGGGCACGACCTCGATCCGATCGCGCCGGTAGCCGAGACGCGCGAGCGGATCGACCTGCCGTTGGCTGACGGCCACGACTCGGGCGACCAGCGGCGCCACGAGCCGGATCAGCGCGCGCTGGTGCGGGCGCATCGCGAGCAACTCGCCGTCCGCCGTCAGCGGGGTGTGCTCGTTGAGCAGCTGCGGAGCGCCCGCGCGGCGAGCGAGCGCCTCGCCCACGATCTGCGCGCTGACCCCGCGTGTGACCACGACGTCCGGCGCTGGGCGCGCGAACGCGAACGCGCGTCTCAGGCCCCGGAGATCGCCGCGACCGCGCATCTCGGCGCAGAGCGCCGGCACGCCCGCGCGCGCGAGCTCGCCGTACAGGCCCCCCTCCTCGGCCAGGCAGAGCACGCGCGCATCGACGCCGCGGGCCCGCAGGGCCGGCACGAGCATGGCCCAGTGCCGCTCGGCGCCACCGGTGCGCATGTCTGGGCAGACGAACAGGGCGCTTCGCATCGCGGGCGCAAGTATGCGGTAGGAGGCTCCGGCGCCGACAGGCGCGCCTCTCACCTGAGTGTCGATTATTTCGATTCAAATTTATATAGTCAGCTTCCATGTCTAAACGGTCCAGGAGATCGCAGACCACGCGCGCGCATCCTGCGCCGACGGTCCAAGAGGAGCGGCCACACGCGGAGGAGCACTGGGTCACGATCGCGCTCGTAGCCCTGGTGGCCGTCGGCGCTGGCCTGCGCGTACTGCTGCTGAGCGGTGTCGATCCCGCCTTCGTCAGCTTCCCCGACGCGGGCTGGTACATCGTCGCCGCGCGTCAGGACCTGTTCCTCAACGCGGTCACGCCGGGGACCTACCCCTGGCCGGCGGGCTACTCGATCTTCCTGGCCTTCACGCATCTGTTCGCCGACCAGCTCTCGTTCACGATCCTGGTGCAGCATCTGCTCGGCATCGCCACCGCGCTGCTGCTGTTCGCGAGCGTGCGCCGGGTCGTGTCGCCCGGCTGGGCGCTGCTGCCGGCCGCGGTCGTGCTGTTGGCCGGCCCGCAGATCTTCCTCGAGCACGCGCCGATGGCGGAAGCGCTGTTCACGTTCCTGATCGCGGGCCTGATCTACAGCTGCGTCCGCGCGTCCGACGGCAGACCCTTGCACTGGGGCTTTCTCGCCGGCGTGCTGGCCGCGGCCGCGGGCTGCGTGCGGCTCTCGGGCCTGACGCTGATCGGTGTCGTGGTCGTCTGGCTGGCCCTGGGGCTGCGCGGTCCGCGCAGGCCACGTCTGATCGCCGCGGGAGCCGCGACCCTCGGCGCATGCCTCGTGCTCGGAGCCTACCTGGGCGAGATGAAGCGCGAGACCGGCTATGGCGGGCCTGCCCTCACGCGGGCCGGGAGCTACGGCGTGCCGATCGGGGCCAGCCGGCCGCTCGACTTCGTTTCGGATCTGCCCCGCTTCTGGTCCTCGGATCTCAGCCGCAACAACGGCGGCCTGTCCTACGACTCCTCGATGAGCGTGCTGGTCGGCGGCGACAGACCGTCCGAGGTGAGGATCGATGCCCTCAAGTGGTATTCGACAGGGGCGCTGGACGTCGATGCGGGCACGTTCGACGCCCTCAGCGGCTACGAGCGCCGTACGCGGCTCGAGGGGCTGCCGTTCGTGCTGCTGTTGGCGCTGGCCTTGGGCGGCATGCCGCTGGCTCGTGGCCGGCGCCTGGCGCTGGGCCTGCTCGTGCTCGCCGTCGCGCTGACGACGTTGCTCACGCCGGTCCTGTTCGCGCGCTTCGATGCGCGCTACGTGGTGCCGGGCTATGGGTCGCTGGCGGCGGCCGGGGCGATCGGGGCGGCGCTGCTGTGGGAGCGGCATGCGGCGCGGTTGACGAGCCTGGCCGCACGGCGCCGCACGACCGCGCCGCGCGCCAAGGCGCAGGCGTAGCGCCGCTCAGGCGACGCGCCGGTGGATGGCGAGCACGTCGTCCGCGGCCGCGGACGGGAGGTAGGGCCGCTCGGCGAGGAAGCGCGCCGCCTCCGCCACCGCGGCCTCGTTCGAATAGCCCGAGGCGACCAGGCCGGTCTCGTGGCGGACCGGCGTGGCGTCCACGACGCCCAAGCGCCAGCCTCGCTCGGCGGCCAGCGCGGCCCAGTGGAGGTCGAGGCCCCAGCCGAAGCGCAGCGCGGGGAAGGGAGTCAGCGCCGCCGCGACCGGAGCGCGAAAGGCGGTCAGGGGCCCGATCTCCACGAAGCGCGTCTCGCGCACGAGCGTGGCTGGCCGGCGGCGTGTCACCTTCCAGGCGGAGTGGCTGCGCAGGGTCTGAGCGGGCTGGGCGAGGTCGAGCTCGAAGTGCTCGCAGAGGGCGAGGAAGCGATCGAGGAAGCGCGGCGGCAGCGCGAGGTCGTCGTCGCTGACGAGCAGCCAGTCGAAGTCGGCCGGATCCGGCCCGGCGGCGAGCAGGCTGTTGAGGTTCTCGAACTTGCCCCCGCCGAGTCCCGAGACGACGGTCTCGACGGCCAGCTCGCGGTCCGGCTCGCCGATGGCGCCGAGCGCGACCGTGACGTCGTGGCGCTCGGAGCGCAGCGCCGGCAGCGCGGCTGCCAGCAGCGAGCCAGGGCGGGCGATGCCGAGCACCAGCACCCGTCGCGGCGCCTGCCCGGCGGCGAGGCGATCCAGTCGCGCTCCCGTGCGGGCCAGCACGCCGGCCAGGTCATAGGCGCGTTCGCCGGCGGTTCGCTTGAGCCGGCGCCAGGGGGCGGTGACGTCGCCGGCATCGCCGGAGAGGAACGTCGAGGGATCGGCGAGGGCGCGCTCGTCGCCGCCGGTCACCCGTCCTCCAGGGCCGGTCGCGGTCGCAGCGCCTCCGCCACCCGGCCGGCGGCGTGGGCACCCATCACGATGCCCTGAGGACAGGCACGGCGCAGCGTGTGCCAGCCACAGCCGACCAGGATCCGCAGCTCATGGGCGGTCGAGGGCGCGCGACCGCGGCGGCGGTCGCTGGCGCGCGCCCCACGGCCGCGGGCGTAGGCGGCACGGGCCAGCGGTCGCAGGCGGGCGTCCGCGGCGGTCCGGCGATGGTCTAGCCCCGCGTGCGCGAGGTAGGCGATCCGGCCGCCGGCCGCGCGCAGGCGCTCGAGCCACTGCTCCTCGTCGCCGTGGCCCCTGCGCAACCGCTCCTCGAACGGCCCGATGCGCTCGATCGCCGAGCGGCGCACCGCGAAGTTCGCGCCCCAGACCATCTCCGCCTCGCGATCCTCGGGCCCAGGTCGAGCGCCGTGATCGGCGGCTGCTCGCGACCGCAGCCGCGGGGCGCGCGGCCCTCGAAGCGCGCTCGGATCGGACCGCCGAAGGCCTCGGCCCGGGGATGCCGCTCCGCTCCGCCGACGAGCTGGTCGAGCCAGTCCGGAGGCACGAGCACGTCGTCGTCCACGAACGCCACCAGCGGAGCGACCGTCTCCCGCAGCCCGGTGTTGCGCGCGGCGTTGAGGCCATGGCCGGCGCCGGTCGGCACGCAGCGCACGCCGGCCGCCGCCGCGACCGCGGCGGTCTCGGCGTCGGGGCCGTCGTCGACGACGAGCAGCTCGTGCGGGCGGGCGCTGTGCTGCGCGGTCAGCGAGGCGAGCGTGACCTCCAGGTACGCGGCCCGCTTGCGCGTGGGCACGACGACGGCGACGACCGGCGCCGTCTGGTCATCGGAGCGCTCGGCCGCCGGGTCCATCGCAGGCGGTAGCGTAGCCCGGCCCCATGCGCGTGCTCGTGGTCCACAACCGCTACCGGGTCGAGGGTGGCGAGGAGCGCTCGGTGGAGCTGCAGCTGCGCGCGCTCGACCGCGCGGGGATCGACCACGCCCTCTACGAGCGCCGCTCCAGCGAGACGAGCAGGGCCGGGGCGGCGAAGGCGCTGGTGCGCGGCGGCGCCGACGCCGACGACATCGCCGCGGCGGTGCGCGCGCTCGGCGCCGACGTCGTGCACGTGCACAACATGCAGCCGCTGATCGGACCCCGCGGCCTCGAGGCGGCGCGCGCGGCCGGCGCGCGCGTGGTCCTGCACCTGCACAACCTGCGCCTGTTCTGCGCCATCGGCGTCGCCTCGCGCGACGGCGGCCCCTGCTTTCGCTGCCACCACCGCTTCACGCTCCCGGGGCTCGTGCTGAACTGCCGCGGCTCGCTGCCCGAGGCCGCCGCCTACGCGACGGCGCTGTCGCTGCACCAGCCGCGCGTGCTGGCCGCCGTCGACCGCTTCGTGACGCCCAGCCATTACGCAGCCCGCCAGCTCGCGCGGCTGGGGTTGCCAGCCGCGCGCATCTCGGTGCTGGAGCACTATCTGCCGGCCGGCGCCTTCGCCGAGCGCTCGCGCGCCGCGGAGGGTCGCTACGCGCTCGTGGCCGCGCGGCTGTCGCCCGAGAAGGGGATCGGCGTCGCGATCGAGGCGTGCGCGCGGGTCGGGGTGCCGCTGAAGATCGCCGGCGACGGTCCCCAGGCGGCGCAGCTGCGGGCTGCCGCGGCGCATGCGCCGGACGTCGAGTTCCTCGGCCGCGTCGACCGCGGGCGGATGGCCTCGCTGCTGGCCGGCGCCGCGCTGGCGCTGATGCCCTCCCGCTACCACGAGTTCTCCCCCTACGCGGCGCTCGAGGCCGCCGCCGCGGGCGTCCCCGTCGTCGCCACGCGCATGGGCGGCCTACCCGAGCTGCTCGGCCCCGAGCGCTGCGTCGAGCTCGGTGACACCGCCGCCCTCGAAGCTCGCGTCAGCGCGCTCTGGACCGACCCCGCCCAGCGCGCCCGCGAGGGCGAGGCACTGCTGGAGCGCGCCCGCGAGGCCCATGGCGAGTCGCGCTTCGCGAACTCGCTGATGGGGCTGTATGAGCAGTCCACCCTCTAGTGCCCCTGGCGTGAGGGGCTGAGCGTCTCGACAGGTGCTGGCGCAGGGGCGCGCGCTGCGCCGGATACTGGGGGGGTGAGTGCGCCACATCCACGATGCGTCGTTCCACTGCGGGCAGGCCGGTTCGGTGCGGTAGCCGCACTGCTCGTGCTCGCGCTGGCCGCCACGCCAGCCGCAGCCGATCCCGTCTGGCTCAAGCCGATCGACCTGGCGGGCGGAAGCGACGGCGTGGGGGACGTCGCGGTGGCGATGAACGGCGGGGGTGACGCGGTCGTCGTCTGGCGCGAGAAGCACGGGTTCCACGAGGACAAGAACGTGCACGCCTCGATCCGCTCCCGCGGAGTGTTCGCCGCGCCCGCGGAGCTGTCGCCGCCCGACCATCTGGAGCCGCATCCGCAGGTCGTGCTTGACGCGGCCGGCAACGCGCTCGCGCTCTGGCAGCGGAGCGTCTATACGGTCGAGCTGGCCCGACGGCCCGCGGGCGGTGACTTCGGTCCGGCGGTGAAGGTCGACGGCTACGACCCCTTCGTGCCCGGCTCCGAGAGCGCCTTCGTCCCGTACATCGCGCTCGCGCCCGCCGGCAACGCGCTCGTCGCCTGGACGACGGGCAGTAGCAGATTCGCGCTGCACCTCGCCGACGTGTCTGCCGCGGGCGCGCTCGGCCCGCGCACGACGATCTCGCAGCCCGACGACAGCGACTACGTCCCGCGTGTGGCGTTCGGTCCAAGGGGCGAAGCGCTGCTGGCGTGGAACGACCTCGGAGCCGGTAACGTCGCGACGGCCGCGCTGCGCGCGCGAGGGGGGCGGTTCTCCGCCGAGGAGCCACTCTCGGATCCGAGCAGGCCGGTGGACGTGGTCCGGGCCGTGATCGATGCCGCCGGCGACGCGATCGTGGCGTGGACCGCCCAGGATGGTCCCGATCGCTTCGTTGTGGCAGCGCTCCGGCCGGCGGGCGGCGTTTGGAGCAGACCCGTCGCGCTGTCGGAGCCTTCGCCGGACGTCAGTCCGCCGGAGATGGCGACCGGCGGCGATGGGGCCACGACGGTCGTGTGGTCGCGCTTCGACGGCAGCCGCTTCGAGGGTTCAGGCGGCGACCCGGCCGCCTCGCGGCGCCTTCGGCAGACCCGTCGACCTCTCCGCCCCTGGACAGTCCGCGAGATCGCCACAGGTCGCGGCGGGGGCCGACGGGACGACGATCGTCGCGTGGGCTCGCGTGAACAGCCTCGACTGGTTCGTTCAGGCGGCGACCCGGCCGCCCGGCGGCGCCTTCGGCAGACCGGTCGACGTCTCCGCCCGCGAGGGGGATTCACCGTCGCCGCAGGTGGCGATCGGCGACACGGGCGACGCGCTCGTCGTCTGGCACGGGTTCCACGACAGACACTCGCTCGCCGAGATCGCCGCGTACGACGCGTCGCCGCCGCGGATCGACGGGATCTCGGTCCCCGCGGCGGTGAGCGCCGGGACGACTGCACAGATGTCCGCCGTGGCGTCCGACGTCTCCTCGCAGGTGACGACGACGTGGTCGTTCGGTGACGGGAGCATCGCCGAAGGCGATGCGGTCGCGCACGCATATGCGCAGGGGGGCAGCTACGAGGTGCGCGTCACCGCGACCGACGCCGTCGGCCACACGGCGACCGCGACGCGACAGATCGCGGTCGCCCCAGCAGCGTCGCCGCCGCTGGTCCTCACACGCCCGGCCCTCACAGCGCCGGTGCTGAGCCGCTTGCGCCTGAGCCCCGCCGCCTTCCGCGTCGCTGGCTCGGCCGGGCATGCGGTGCGCCTGGGCATGCGCGGAGCGCGTACCGGCTCGCACGTACGGTTCCGTCTCGACGAGTTCGCCAAGCTGTCGTTCGCCGTCGAGCGACGGACGACCGGCCGACGAGTCCATGGGCGCTGCGTCAGGGGGAGGCGAAACAACCGGAGCGCGAGACCGTGCGCGCGCTACGTGGCCCTGCACGGACACCTCACGCGCTTGTTCGCTCCGGGCGACGGCAGCTTCAGTTTCACGGGTCGTCTGAATGGCCACGCGCTCGCGCCCGGCTCGTACGTGCTGGTGGCGACGCCGTCGTTGTCAGCCGTCCGTGGCCGCAGCGCCCGCGCAGCGTTCCGCATCCTCAGCTGAGCGCCATACGAGCCGCTCACTCGAACCGTCTAGGCCTTTCGCGTCAGTACCCGCCCGAGGAGGATCGCGGAGGAGCCGGCGGGGTCCGCGGCGAGGGCGACGGGGCGGCCAGCGCAGCCAGCCCCGGAGCCGGGCTAGGTTCGGTTCGCTACTCCGATCGGCGCCCGGGAGGAGCCGGCCGGCGCCCTCGATGGGACGAACGGCCGGCGCGGATTCCCGTGGCGTCTTCCTAGGGGCCGACGCCTAGGACTGCGCGACCAGGTCCACGATGACGGGACGGCCGACGCCGGTGAGGTAGGCCTGGCGAATGACCGCCGGCCCGCCGTTCTTGACGGTGACCTTGATCCGGTCGTCGCCGTACCAAGCCACCTCGACCTGCGAGAGCTGGTGCGTCGTCCCGTCTGGCGCGGGGGCCACCTCGACCTGGCCGTCCGGGTTGACGATGACCTTGGCGATCCAAGTCGCCTGCGACGGCTTGGGCACCTCTGCAATAGAGAGCATGAACTTGCTCCTCCCGGCGCGAACATGCGGGTCTACGCCGTGGTGTTGTAACTCCGGGTCCGCACTTCCCGGTGACTTCACCTTAGCCGCCGTGCGCGAGCGCGACGGGCTTTGCCGGCTCGACCGTCTCCTTGAAGATCGAGGCGCCCACGGCGTCGGCGATCGCTGAGTTCACAGCAGAACCCCAACGATTCCCGACGAACTCGGCCGCTGCGATCCCGCGTTCTAGGCGCCCCGATGCGCTCGGGCGCGCTCCGGGAGTGGCCTACGGAACCGAAGGTCAGAGGTTCGAATCCCCTCGGGCGCGTTTCGCCGCATCGGGCGGCTCAGCGAATGCGATCGCGTTCCCATCCGGATCGGGGATGTTCACGTGGCGGACGCCGTTCGAGTAGGTCTCGATCGGTTCGTGCTCGATGCGCTGGGCAGGGAGGCGCTCGAGGAGCGCGTCGAGTCCAGCGACGGCGAGGGTGATCCGGCCCGCGCCCGCCCGCGCCGCGTTCGGCTCGATGAAGATCGTGGCGTGCTCATCGATCTCCCAGAGAATCTCCTCCCCGACGCGCCTGTCTGGGGGGCGCCCGAAGAACCGCGTGTACCAATCGATGCTTGCGTCGAGATCGGATACCGGGACGCCGGCGAAGATGTGGGTGATCGTGTTCACCTAATCCTGCGGTCCTGCGTCGGCGGGTGGTCGTTTGCGCGCAGCGTGTCGAAAGAGCCAGGCCGATCCGATGAAGAGGACGATGAAGAACCCGTTCAGCCCGAGGATCTCGGCGGCGGAGCTGATCGGGGCTTGGTGCTTTCCGGCGATGAGTGCGATCACGGCGACCAGGGCCTGAGCGAGCGCCATCGCGAGCAACGCGCGCGCCATTCCCTCTGGCTGAAGGCGCGCGACGATGGCGCCGACGATTCCGACGGCGAGCACCCCGCCGTACATCAGGTCGGCGGGGTCGCCCTCCTCCCCGATGACGCCAACGGCAAGGCATGCCCAGACGAGCAGGAGCGCTGCCGCGAGTGCAACAGCGACGGCGATTCTGTATGCGGCATCGCCTGCCCTCCTTGCTGCCACCTGATGCATCAGACCGGTCCCTACCAAGAGCGCGCCGGCGACAGCAAAATCGGCCGGACCCCAGGCGACCTCATCGGTGATCTGCATCGCCAATAGGGGCAGCGACAATATGAATGCTGCCGCGAGCACGCTGCGGATGGTGGATCGGTACGCCGTCGCCTTGGCGTGTTGGCCGCGCCACGAGGCGTCGGCGGCGAGGCCGCGGACCATCCGGGACACGATGCCGAGGGCGATGCGCCGGTCGCTGGTCTCGTGGGCCCGTTCATGTGCGATGTGGTCGTGGAGGTCGGCGTCGATCTCGTCGATCCGGCGCTGGGCGATCGGAGCGGGCAGGTCCCGCGTGTAGAACCGCACCCACCGTGCCACCACCAGCTCGGCCAGACGCTCCGGTGTCATGCGGACTCCGAGGCGACGCGTGGGAACCGTCCAGGGGCCTGATCGGCGTTGTCGGCAAGGACGTGTTCGGCCACATGGGTCCCTTGCCTGGTGAGTTCGTACAGTCGCCGACGCGGTCGTCCATCGGCCGCTGCCGGGTCCTCCCATCGGGAGACGAGCAGGCCGAACTCCTCAAGCCGGCCCAGTGCCTTGTACAGGGTTCCGTGGCCCGTCAGAGAACGTGACCCGCTCTGCTCCCGCATGTTCTGGGCGAGACCGAATCCGTGAAAGGCGGCTTGCCCCGAACGCAGCATCGACAGCGCCAGCTCGAGGATCTCGGTCTCGAGAGGCAGCAAGGTTCCAGGCTTGCGTCGCGGCATGGGCCAACAATAGGAAGATATCTTCCTAATATCAAGTGGCCTCAGGGCGGTGGTCCGACGAACGTCGTCGCACCGCGCGTCACCTAAGGCCTCGGGTGGCGCGGAGAAGGTCATCGACGAAGCCGTGCGCGTCGGCGGCGGCATCGTCGAGCTCATCGTCATCGGCAACCGAGAACGCGGCCGCTCGGCGCGGGCCAATGCCATCGGGTGCGTCGAAGTCGCGTTCCAGAAGATGGAGAGCGTCTGCGACGACATCGGGGTGATGCTCTGCGTGGACGCGGAGGCTCTCGGCGATCGCCAGTCCCCGGCCAGGAGCGTGGCGAAGGACGTAGACGAGGTCGTAGGCGTCCTTGGGTTCGCCGCGATCTCCAAATGCCAGGGCCTTGAGGACGATGAATGCTGCGGGGCCGCATACCGGGATGGTGCGTCCGGCGCGTTCGCCCTTGAGCGTGTGGCCTTCGAGTCCGATGTCGACACGCTCGCTGAACGCAAGCTGGAGGCCGGGTGTGACGAGCGCGCCGAAGTCCGGCTGGAGGTTCTGCACGCGCAGCGCCGGGTCTTGGTCGGGGGTGGGTGGCATGAGGAAGTCGACGGTGACCTCGAGGTCACCGTGCTTCCAGCGTTGGACGGTGGGGTTACCGTCGTCGTTGGCATCGGGCTTGAAGCCCTCTGCGCGCAGTCGAGCGCTGATCTCCGCATAGCGCTTGTCGTCGAGCAGCGCGAGCGCGAGCCCGATGTCGAGGTCGTTGGTCCCTGGATGCAACTCATGACCATCGTCACTGTCGCTCGTGCGCGTGGTGTCAATGAGCAGCGCGGGTACGAACCCGCCCACGATGCACACATCGTTGAGGTAAGCGCCCAACGTGACAGCCACCGTTAGACACACAGCGCGCACTTGCTCTGCGTCCTCGGCGCCATAGCCCGACCGATGGCGTGGCTTGTCAGGAGCCGGCATTCCAGAGCCTCCCGCCGGTCCGTAGCTGAGCGGCCGCCTCGGCGGCGCGCTCAGGCAGGTGTCCGAGGTCGATGTAGGTCTGGATGGCGGACACGCACGGTAGGTCCTGCACGGTGCGCTGACCGTCGAAGACGCCACTGTCGTTGGGACCGATGAGCTGGACGTTGGCGCCACGCTCGTCGCGGCGCAGCTCCACCGTGTCCGCGGCTGTGCGCGGATCGCCGTGGACGTAGACGCTGGTCAGACGAAAGCGGGTGAAGCTGTCGAGGGCCCACGCCGCCGGGAGGCCGGTGAAAGCATGACTGACTGCGGCGTCGGCGAGGCGCCCGTGCAGCTCGCGAGCAAGTTCGATGCCGCTGCCGGTGAGATGGCCGGTGATGATGTCGTGTCGGTCGAAGCGGTAGTCCTCGGACCACGCGTCGAGCAGGAGCTCCGGGTCGCGTGGTCGTAGGCGTGGGCCGTCGCGTTCGAGCAACTCGTCATCGTCGAGGCGGCGCACGATGCGAGAGACGCGGCCAGCGTCGAGGTCGATGTGCTGGCTGAGCTCCTTCTGACGCCACCATCGCTCGGGAGCGAGAAGCAGCGCGCGCGCCACCCGCGAGCTCTTTGGTGCGAAGGGAGAGGCGGGGCGCCCCCGAGTCGGGAAGGCATTGGGTCGGCCCTGCACCCAGACGTAGAGGTCGCGGTCGCGGATGTGCGCGTTGCCCGATAGATCGATCCAGTTCACGTTGCGGTCGGCGGCAGCCTTTGCTCCGGCAGGCGTCATGAAGGGGACGATCAGCACGGCCAGCCCGTCTTGCTCGCCCACGGAGGAGAGTTGCTCCGAGGCGGAGGTCACCGATCCGGGACTGCTGGAGGACTTCACGCTCAACAGCCAGCGTCGGTCGCGGCCGTCGATTACCGCATCGACTCCACGATCGAGCTGGGGCTCAGTGCGCAGGCCGGCGGCGTCCAGTGGCTCGTCGAGGAGATCGGCGAGAAGGGCGGGGAGGCGGTGGAGGGCCTCGCGTTCGAATTCAATGGGCTGCATGAAGTTTGGTGATGTCTAACAAGACAATTAAGGCAGTATACACATTTAGATGTCTAAATACGATAGCTTGTTGCATCTTGCAAGTCTGATATTTTCCGCAGGCAGGGCGGCACGCGATGCGCTAGGCTGCGCCGCCTTCTCGGCCCGCCGTCCATCCGCGGCGCCACCTATCGTGGTCAGGTCTACTCGGAGGCGAGAATCGCAAATCAAACGGCCCCGGCGCCGCAGGAACGGCCCGGGGCCCGGCACAGGAAGGAACGACTTCCCATGCGCACGCAGCGTACCCCGGGCCACGAGCCCGACGATCCGGACACCCTCAAACAGGCCCTGCTCGGCCTGCTGGTCTGCGACCACCCGTCGCTGTGGACCCTCGCCGAGCTCGACCGCTGCCTGACCCCCTCGAGCGAGACGCCGCCCGGCGTCGAGCCGGCTCGCGCCGCGGTCGAGGACGCAGTCGAAGACCTCTACGCCGCCGGTCTCGTCCACCGCATCGGCCACTACGTCTTCGCCACCCGCAGCGCCCACGAGGCACAGCGCCTCGTCGGCTAGGACCACGACTCACGGGGCGCCGTCAGGGCAGCCGGCGCCCCTTCAAGCTTCCCAGAGGGCGGCTAGTGGGACTGCCCACAATCCATCGCCGAGGGGCAGCGTCTGCTCTCCCGTGTACACGATCACCCCAGCTCGGAGGCGATCCCCGAGCGACGCACGCAAATGTCGCAGTCCCGCGAAGTCACGCGCAGTGACGGTTGCACTTGCCTTGACTTCGATTCCGACGATCTCACCTGACGGGCGTTCCACGATCACGTCGACCTCGCTCGTGTCGTCGCGGTAGTGCCAGAAGCTCAACGGCTCATCCAGCCACGATGCCTGGCGTTCGAGCTCGGTGGCGACGAACGTCTCGAACAGCGATCCGGCGAAAGCACCGTCGTCACGAACGCGTTCGACGTTGGCGCCGATCAGGCCGCAGAGCAACCCGGGATCGCTCACGTACAGCTTCGGTGCTTTGGTCTGGCGCTTGCCGAGGTTGACATGCCATGGCGGTCGAATCCTGATCAGGAACAGACGCTCCAGTACGTCGAGGTGGGCTTTGATCGTCTTGCCTTCGCGTTCGGTCTCGCGCGCGAACGCTTCGTATCGAGCCAGCGATCCTGAGCGCGAGGCCACGAGCCGCAGCAGCGTCCCGACCGAGCCGGGATCATGGACGCGCGAGGCATCGGGCACGTCGCGGTCGACGATCGAGGAGACGTAGCTGTTGAAGAACCGCGTCCGTGCCCTGCCTGCACGCAGGCGAGCCTCGGGAAAGCCTCCGGCCACCAGACGCTCGGCGTATGCGGCGCGACCGATAGGCATGCCGCTGAGCCGGGGGACGTCTCCTGCAAACAGCCGGTCCAAGAAGCGTTCGTGGTGGCCGTCGATCTCGCCCTGCGTGAGTGGCCAGAGCGTCAGGTAATCGACCCGGCCGGGTAACGCATCGGCGACCGCTGGGATCCGGCGCAGGTTGGCCGAACCCGTGAGCAAGAACTGACCCGCGCTGGTATCGCGGTCCACGCGCGACTTGATCGCCAGCAAGATGCCCGGCGCGCGTTGCACCTCGTCGATGACGATGGGCCGCTCCAGGCCGGCGACGAAGCCTGCCGGGTCCGCCGTCGCCAGGGCCCGGACGGGTTCGTCATCGAGAGTGAGGTAGCCCGCGGCCAGGGACGTGGCAGCGAGTCCACGGACCAAGGTGCTCTTGCCCGCCTGTCGCGCCCCGAGCAGCGCTACGACCCGGGCGCTGCCCATCGCCTCGACGACAACAGGGCTCAGGGCCCGCTCGATTAGCTCCACGGTGGCGCTCCCAGCATGCTGAAACAGTAGCGCAAATTCGGAAAATAAAGCGCGCGAGATCGGAAAATAGCAAGCGCGAAATCGGAATTTCTCATGCGTGAATTCGAGAAATTCGTGGGCGTGGCTAGCGGGCGCCGAGCTGATCGCGCCAGCCCTCGAGCGCGTCGGCGACCGTCTGGGCCAGGGGGATCGAGGGCTCCCAGCCGGTGGCGGCGCGCAGGCGCTCGGCCGAGCCGCGGATCTCGGGCACGTCGTGGGCGCGCACGCGTGCCGGGTCGATCTCGTGCCGGACCTCCACGCGCGCGGCGGCGCGGGTCAGCTCGACCAGCTGGCGCACGGTCGCGGTGCGGCCGCTGCAGACGTTGTAGGCCCCGGGCGGCAGCTCCGTCACCGCCGCGTAGGCGCGCACGACGTCGCGCACGTCGGTGAAGTCGCGCGCCGAGTCCGGGTTGCCGGTGCGCAGCAGCGCCGGCTCGCCGGCGAGCTCGGCCGCCGCGATCTGGCGCGCGATCGTGCCGACGACGTACTCGTCGGACTGGCCCGGGCCGGCGTGGTTGAAGGAGCGGGTGCGCACGACGTGCAGCCCGTGGGCGTCGGCGTACTGGCCGCCGAGCAGGTCGCAGGCGGCCTTGGAGACCGCGTAGGGGTTCTGCGGGCGCAGCGGCGCGTCCTCGTCGACGGGCAGCCGCGCGGGCGGTCCGTAGACCTCACCGGAGCCGGTCAACAGCACCGTCGCCTGCGGCGCCTCGGCGCGGACGGCCTCGAGCACGCTCAGCGTCATGCGCACGTTGGCGTCGATCGTCGCGGCCGGGTCCTCCCAGGAGCGGCCGACCGACGCAAGCGCGGCGAGATGGAAGACAACGCGCGGTCGCTGCGCCGCGACGGCCGCCCGCACGGCGTCCGCGTCGAGCAGGTCGAGCTCGTCGCGGTCCGGCGCGACCAACTCGTCGCCGCGCGCGCGCAGCAGCTCGAGCAGGTGGCGGCCAGCGAAGCCGGCGGCGCCGGTGACGAGCGCCGAGCTGCTCACCGGCGGGCCTCGGCGAGGCGACGAACGCGACGCGCGGCCGGGCGCCCGTCGCGAGCGAGCAGAGCGTCGCATGCGACGGGCGCATCGACGCCGCGGCGCGCCGATGCGGTCGCTCGCCCGCTCACGCCGGCTCGCGCTCGCGCAGCCACTCCACGGTCCCCGCGATCCCCTCGTCCAGGCCGATGCGCGCCTCCCAGCCGAGCAGCCGCCGCGCCTTCTCGACCGAGGGCCAGCGCCGCTGCACGTCGACCTCGAAGCTCGGCAGGTGCTCGAGCTCGAACGCCGCCGGATCCTCGCCGCAGGCCGCCCAGATCACGCGCGCGATCTCGGCCACCGTGCGCTCGTCCGAGGCGGAGACGTTGAAGTCCTCGTTCTCGCCCGCCGGATGCCCCATCGCGGTCACGATGCCGTCGGCGATGTCGTCGACGTGCGTGAGCGTGCGCGTCTGCTCGCCCGAGCCGAAGATCTGCAGCGGCCGCTGGCCGGAGAGCACCTTGCGGATCAGGTCCGGCACCGCGTGGGCGATGCCCGGCTCGGCGTCGGGCAGCTCGCCGGGACCGTAGGCGTTGAAGGGGCGGCAGATCGTGTACGGCAGCCCGTGCTCGTCGTGCAGCGCGCGGCAGTAGACCTCGCCGGCGAGCTTCGAGAAGCCGTAGGCCGACCACGGCGCGGCGCACTCGCGCACGTGCTCCTCGGTCGTGGGGAACTGCGTCGCGCGCTCGAACACCATCGACGAGGACACGTACACCAGCCGCTCCACACGAGCCTCGAGCGCGGCCCGGAAGACGCCGTTGTAGAGGCCCGTGTTGACCTCCAGCAGCGTGTGCGGCAGCTTGTGGAAGTTGGCGATGCCGCCGACGATCGCGGCCAGGTGGATGACGTGCGAGCAGCCCTCGATCGCCCGCCGCGCCTCGTCGACCGAGCGCAGGTCGCCGGTATGCACCTCGCAGGCCTCGCGCATCCAGCCGGGCGCCTCGCGCTGGTCGGAGACGCGCACCTCCCAGTCCGGGTCGCTCACCAGACGACGCACGACCGCGGCGCCGATCGTGCCGGCGCCGCCCGTGACGAGCACGCGGCTCACTCGACGCGCGCCAGCTCGCCGACGGTCCCGAACACCTGCGCGGCCCCGGTGACGTTCCAGGGGTCGACCACGAGCGCGTCGGCCGGCACCTGTCCCAGCAGGTCGTCGAAGGCCGAGTGGTTGGTCGCGATTACGACCGCGTCGGCGCCCTCGAGCGCCGTCTCCAGCGGCTCGGACTCCGCCGGCACGTGCGGGTCGTGGCGCACCACGTGCGCCAGTTCGCGCTCGAGCAGCCGGATCAGCTTGTACGACAGCGAGTCACGCACGTCGTCGGAGTCGCGCTTGAACGAGAGCCCGAGCACGGCCACCTTGAGGTCTCTCAGCGAGCCGCCGAGGCGAGACTTCAGCCCCTTGACCAGGAACAGCGGCACGGTCTCGTGCACGCGCGAGACCGCCAGCAGCATCCCCGGCGCGCTCGAGCGCTCCTCGGAGAAGGTGAAGTCCTTGCGCAGGCAGGCGCCTCCGGTCAGCCCCGGGCGGCCCATGCCGCCGCGCGGGTAGTCGCGGTTGATCAGCTCCACGACCTCGAACACGTTCGCGCCGTACTGCTCGCACTCCATCATCAGCAGGTTCGGCAGCGCGAACTCCGCGTAGCGCAGGATGTTGGTCCAGATCTTCGCCAGCTCGGCCTGCACCGGCGTCGTCTGCTCGATCTCGGTGCCGAAGACCTCGAACAGCTCCGCCGCGCGCTCGCCCGAGCCCGCGCCGACGCCACCGACGATGCAGGGCAGCGTGGCGATCTCCTCGAGGAAGTGGTTGGCGGCGATCCGCTCCGGCACGTGCGCGACGAAGATGTCCTCGCCGGCGCGCAGGCCGCGCCGCTGCTCGACGTAGCCGGCCACCCACTCGGTGGTGCCGGGCGCGACCGTCGAGCGCAGGATCAGCGAGTGGCCGGGCCGCAGGACGGGCAGCAGGTCGTCGAGCACGCCGCGGATCTGCGACACGTCGATCTCGACGTGCTCGTAGGCCGGCGTGCCGAGCGTGAGCACGATGTGCTCGGCCTGCGCGGCGGCCTGCGCGTCGCCGCCGATCTCGAAGCGCTCGCTGGCGAGCACGCGCTCGAGCAGCTCCTGGGTGCCGGTCTCCTCGAACGGCATCCGCCCGGCCCTGACCTGGTCGAGCACGTCCTGGCGACGCTCGACGCCGATCGTCGGCAGCCCCCGGTCGGCGAACGACAGGGCCAGCGGCAGGCCCACCCGGCCGAGGCCGACGACCGCAACGCTGCCCGACATGCGCCGGAGTCTACGCCCGGCCTAGGCCGCGCGCCGCTCGGCGAGGTACTGGCGGGCGAAGGCCAGCACGAAGCGAGGGTTGGTGGTGAGGTAGCGCTTCAGCAGCCGCCGCGGCTCCTGGGCGGTGCGGTAGATCCACTCCAGGCCGCGGTCCTGCATCCAGCGCGGGGCCATCGGCACGCGACCGGCGTGGAAGTCGAAGGCGGCGCCCACGCCGACCATCACGGGCACGTCGAGCCGCTCGCGCATGCGCAGCATCCACTTCTCCTGCTTGGGTACGCCGATGCCCACCCACAGCACGTCGGGACGCGCCGCGTTGATCTGGTGCACCAGCGCGTCCTCCTCCTCGGCGCTGAGCGGACGGAAGGGTGGCGAGTGCCCACCGACGATCTGGATCCCGGGATGACGCCGACGCAGGCTCAGCGCCAGCTGCACGAGCGTGCCCTGGTCGCGGCCTCCGTAGAGCCAGACGCGGTGACCGCGCTCGGCGCAGCGGTCGCTGTAGCGCGACATCAGCTCCGGTCCGTAGACCCGGTCGCGCAGGTCCTCCCCGAGCGCGTTGGCGGCCCAGACCAGTGGCATGCCGTCGGGCACGACGAGCGTCGCGCGCCGCAGCGCCTCGAGCATCTCGGGATCGTCGCGGGCGACCATCAGCGCGTGCACCGGCGCGGCGCAGAGGTAGCCGCGCTCGCGGCTGGCGACCAGCGCGTCCATCGTCTCGATCGCCTCGTCGTAGTCGGTCATCGCGACTGGCACGTCGAGCAGCGTGCGCCGGCGCACCGCGATGCTCGGCCTCGGCTGGCCGTCGACGGCGTGCGAATGCGGCTGTGCGCTGGTCATGGGCTCGGCTGTCGAGGCGTCGGTGGCGTCATGTCGGTGGTGGCGGGCGGTGCGCGTCGCGCGTCGAGGGGGCTCGCCGGGCCGACGGGCGCCCAGTCTAGCTCCGCCTCCGGGGGAGCGCCCCTGGTGGGATATATGGTGCGAACCCGTGCGTGAGCCCGAGGTTGCGCAGGAGCGGGGCGAGGCGCGCCTGCTCGCCTCCGCCGCGCTCGTGCAGGGGCTCGCGCAGGCCAGCGGCCTGCTGGTGCTGCTGGCGGTGGTGACCGTGCTCGCCCGCCGCCTGTCGGTCGCGGAGCTGGGCGCCTACGGGCTGGTCGCCTCGCTGGCGGGCTACCTGCTCGTGCTGCGCAACAGCGTGGCGAGCGCCGCCGTGCGCGCCATGGCGGCGGCGGTCGAGCCGGGCGAGCGCGGGCGCATGTTCTCCACCGCGGCCGCGCTGTACCTGGCGGTGGGGCTCGCCACGGGGCTGCTGATCGCGCTGGCGGCGCTCGCGATCGCCGCGGCGATCCTCGACGGCGAGTTGGCGCGCGACGCGCGCCTCGGCGGGCTCGGCCTGGGGGCGGTGACGGCGCTTGGCATCGCCGCCTCGGTCAACCTCGACGGGCTGCGCGCCGAGCGCCGCTTCGTGCGCGCGGCGGCGCTCGAGATCGTGGCGGTGGCGCTCTACCTCGCGCTGATGCTGACGCTGATCCTGGCGGGCACGAGTCTCGCCGCGGTGATGGCCGCGAGCGGTGCGCTGCCGCTGCTGAGCGGGCTGCTGTCGGCGGGCATGGTCCGCCGCCTCGGCCTGCCGCTGCGCTTCGAGCGCGCGGGCATCACCCGCGCGCGCGCTCAGCGGATCGTCCCCACCGCCGGCTGGCTGCTGGCGATCGAGCTCTCGAACCTCGTCATGTACGCGTTCGACCGCGTGCTGCTGGGGGCGTTCAAGTCCCCGCGCAACGTGGGCCTCTACGAGGGCCCGGTGCGCGCCCACAACCTGCTCTACGCGCTCGGCGGCGCCCTGGCGGTGCCGATCGTGCCGACGGCCTCGCGCTACGTCGCCAGCGAGGACGCGCGCCGCCTGGGCGCGCTCGTCGTGCGCGGCAGCCGCTACACGCTGGCCCTGTTCACGCCGCTGGTGGTGACGCTGATGTGCCTGGCGCAGCCGCTGCTGGCGGCGTGGCTGGGCGAGCGCTACGCGGCCGGTGCGACGGCGCTGACGATCCTCGTGTCCTACTGGCTGCTCTACGGCGCGCTGGTGGTCACGCCGGGGTTCCTGATCGGCGCGGGCCGAGCACGCGAGGCGGCCCGGATCGTGCTGGTCGTGGCCGCGGCGAACCTGGCGCTGTCGCTGGTCCTGACGCCGGCGCTGGGCCTCGAGGGGCCGGCGCTCGGCACCGCGATCCCGTTCGTGCTGGCGTTCCCCCTCCTGCTGCGCCTCGGGCTGGCGGTCGCCGGCGTGTCGCTGGCGCAGCTGGCACGGCGCGCGTGGCTGCCGGCGTACTCGCTCGGAGCGGCGCTCGCGGCCGCGCTGGTGGCGCTGCGGCTGGCCCTCGATCCCTCCGGCCTCGCGGCCGTCGCCGCGCTGGCGATCGGTGGAACGCTCGTCTATTGGGGCGCCTACGCGGCGCTCTGCCTCGACGCGGACGAGCGCGAGATGATCCGGAGAGCCTTACTGATGAAGTAGTTAATAACGCTCAATACACTGGCCTGATGAGAGGCCTGACGAGTCAGGATGGACGCACGACGGCGGTGACCGTGCTCGTCTGGCTCGTCGCTCTGGGCGTCGTGCTGCGGCTGGCCTCGATGGCGGCGTGGACGCCGGCGCTGCTGGGGAACTTCGACACCCCCCTGTACCTCACGTCCGCCGCCAACGACCTCTTCAGCGATCCGGGACGGCCCGCCGGCTATCCCCTCTTCCTCCGCGGGCTGCACGCGCTCTACCCCAGCCTGTCCCTGCTCGTGCTGGCCCAGCACCTGCTGGGCGTCTGCACCGCGCTGCTGCTGTTCTCCAGCGTCCGGCGCGTGGTCTCCGACGGCTGGGCGCTGCTGCCGGCGGCGATCGTGCTGCTGGCCGGCCCGCAGCTGTTCCACGAGCAGGCGGTGCTGTCCGAGCCGCTGTTCGCGTTCCTGCTCGCCGCCCTCTGCTACTGCTGCGTGCGAGCGCTCGAGTCGAACCCGCTGGCATGGGGCTCGGCGGCGGGGCTGCTGGCGGCCGCGGCGGCCTGCGTGCGCGCGGTCGGGCTGCTGTTCGTGGGGCTCGCCGTCGTGTGGCTGGTCGCGGCCGTCCCGGCCCCCGCATTGCGTCGCCTCGCCATCGGCGGTGCAGCCACGCTGGCCGCGGCCCTGGTCATCGGCGCCTACGCGGCGAGCGCCAGACACGAGGCCGGCTACGTCGGGCCGGGCCTGACGCGTGTCGGTGGGCTGCACACCTACTCGTCGGTGGCGCCGTTCGCCGACTGCGGCCGCTTCACGCCGCCGCCGGGAACCCGCGGGCTGTGCGAGCGTCGCGCCCCGGCCGACCGCCCCGGCCCCTTCTGGTACCAGCCGCCGCCCTTCCGCTTCTTCGCCGGCGGGCCGATCACGCCCGAGCAGGACCGCCAGCTGTCGGCGTTCGCGCGCACCGTGGTGCTGCACCAGCCGCTCGACTACCTGCGCGACCGGGGCGCCGAGCTGACGCGCTTCTGGTCGTCGGACCTGCACCACGCCAACGGCTTGGACAGCGAGAGCTACGGCGTCGTGCGCACGGGGCTGTCCCAGCCGATACACCGCAAGACCGGGCGCGTGCTGCGCGAGTGGTACGGCAACCCGAAGCCGAAGATCTGGAACGGGGCCTGGGACGCCCTCAGCGCCTACGAGCGCCGCACGCGGCTGGAGGGCCCGGTCTTCGTCCTGCTCGTGTTGCTTGCCCTGGCCGGACTGCCGCTCGCGCGCGGGCAGCGGTTGAAGGTGGGGCTGCTGCTGGCGGGCGCGGCCATGGCGGCGCTGGTCGGGCCCGTCGTGCTCACCTACTACGACGCGCGCTTTGCGATCCCCGGCTACGGGCTGCTGGGCGCGGCCGCCGCGATCGGGGCGGCGGGGCTGTGGGAGCGGGCCGTCGCCTGGCGGGCGAGCAGGCACGACGTGCTGACCGCGCGCGAGGGCGCGGCGGCATGAGCTCGCGCCGCCCGTGGCTCGTGCCGGTCGCGCTCGGGGTGCTGCTGGCGGCGGGGATCGCGCTGCGGGTCTGCTTCGTGCTCGCCAAGGGGCCGGGGTTCTTCGGCTTCGGCGACACGACCGAGTACATCGTCCACGCCCAGGCGGGCGTGTTCGACGTGGGCACGCACCCCGCCGGCTACCCGGCGTTCCTGTGGGCGCTGCACGCGCTCAGCGCCAACCTGTCGTTCACGATCGCCGTGCAGCACCTGCTGGGCGTGGCGACGGCGCTGCTGCTGTTCCTGACCGTGCGGCGGGTCGCGCCGGCGGGCTGGGGCCTGATCCCGGCGGCGGTGGTGCTGCTGGCGGGCTCGCAGGTCTTCTTCGAGCACACCGCCCTCTCCGAGGGGCCGTTCGCCTTCCTGCTCGCGGCGCTGAGCTATTGCGCTGCCCGCGCGCTCGACGACGGGCCGGCCCCGTGGGGCTATCTCGCCGGCGCCTGCGCCGCCGCGATCGCGTGCCTGCGCTCGGTCGGCGGCCTGCTGATCGTCGTGCTGCTGGTCTGGCTGGCGGCGGCGGTGCCGCGGCGGCGCTGGGCGGTCGTCGCTGCGGCCGCGCTGGCCATCTGGCTGCTCGTGGCGGGATACGTCGTCGCGACCAAGCAGGACGACCAGGGCTACGTCGGGCTCGGGCTCGTGCACGAGGGCGGCCTGAGCCTGTACGCGTCGGTGGCGCCGTTCGCCGACTGCGATCGCTTCGCGCCGCCGGCCGGCGCCCGCGACCTCTGCGATCGACGGCCGGCGGCCGAGCGGCCCGGGCCGATCTGGTACGTCAACGCGCCCGGCTCGCCGGCCCGCAAGCGGCTGGCCGACGGGGCCAAGGCCGCCGACGACGAGGCCTTCACGAGCTTCGCGCGCGCCGCCGTCCTGCACCAGCCGGGGGACTACCTGCAGCGCGTCGGCAGCGACCTGACCCGCTTCTGGTCCTCGGACAGACACCACTCGCGCTGGGACGGCGACAACTACGCGACGATGATCCGGCTGCTGGTCAGAAGCGCCTGGCTGGGCAGCGAGCGCCAGCTCGCCTGGTATGCGACAGCGCAACCGCGCCAGCGCGACGGCCTGCTCGAAGCGCTGCGCGACTACGAGCGGCACACGCGGCTGGAGGGGCCGACCTTCGTGCTGCTGGCGCTGCTCGCGCTGGCCGGCCTGCCACTGACGCGCGGACGCCGCTTGAAGGTCGGCCTGCTGCTGGCCGCGGTGACCGCCGCCGCGCTGCTGGGCCCGATCCTGACGACGGTCTTCAGCACCCGCTACGTCGTCCCGGGCTACGGGCCGCTGGCGGCGACCGCCGCGATCGGTGCCGCCGCGCTCTGGGAGCGAGCCGCGGCCTGGCGCGCGAGCCGAGGCGAGCGACGACGGGCGCACCAGCCCGCGACCGCATGAGCCGGCCACGCCTCCAGCGGCCGCAGGGCCGCGGCGCCTGGGCGGTGGCGATCGCGCTGGCCGTCCTGCTGCTCGTCGCGGTCGGGCTGCGGCTCGCTCTGATCGACGCGCAGCGGCCGGGCTTCCTCGGCTTCATCGACTCGCTGCTGTACCTGCGCTCCGCCCGCGACCAGCTGCTGGCAGATCCCGGCCGCCCGGCCGGCTATCCGCTGTTCCTGCGCATCCTGCACGGCCTCGACGGCAACCTGTCGTTCGCGCTGCTCGTGCAGCACCTGCTCGGCCTGGCCACGGGCCTGCTGCTGTTCCTGACCGTGCGGCGGGTCGTGCCGGCGGGCTGGGCGCTAGTGCCGGCGGCGGTGGTGCTGCTCGCCGGCCCGCAGCTGTTCCTCGAGCACGCGCCGCTGTCGGACTCGCTGTTCACGTTCCTCGTCGCCGCGGCCTGCTGGTGCGCGACGCGGGCGCTCGACGAGCGCCCGGCCCTCTGGGGCGGGCTCGCCACGGGGCTGGCCGCCGTCTCGGTCTGCGTGCGCTCGGTGGGGATGCTGCTGCCGCTGCTGATCGTCGTCTGGCTGGTGGCTGCGGCCGGAGGCGATCTCAGGCGCCGCCTGCGCATCGGCGCCGTCGCGTTCGCCTGCGGCTGGCTGGTGCTGGCGTCGTACGTCGTCTGGGCAAAGCGCGAGGCCGGCTACGTCGGCCCGGCCTCACCCGCCAGGCGGGGATCAACCTCTACGCGGGCGTGATGGCGTTCGCCGACTGCGATCGCTTCACGCCCCCGCCGGGCACCAAGGGGCTGTGCGACAGACGGCCCGCGTCCCAGCGGCCGGGGCCGTTCTACTACGACACAAACCTGCGCTCGCCGGCGTTTCGCACGTTCGGCTCCGAGCCCCCGTTCAACCCCGACGAGAACGGCAAGCTCGTCGCGTTCGCGCGCGCGGCGATCCTGCACCAGCCGCTCGACTACCTGCGCAACGTCGGCGACGACCTCGCCCGCTACTGGTCCTCCGACACCCATACCAGACCGCTCGCCGGTGCGAGCTACGACCGCTGGAGCGCCGACCTGGACAGACCGGGCCCGATTCCGGAGCTGATCGGGGACTGGTATCCGACAC
This sequence comes from uncultured Thermoleophilaceae bacterium, assembly GCA_963734165.1. Classification (GTDB taxonomy): domain Bacteria; phylum Actinomycetota; class Thermoleophilia; order Solirubrobacterales; family Thermoleophilaceae; genus JACVRW01. The sequence goes on from CAVTFZ010000002.1 coordinate 845,470, forward strand.
TGCGACCCGAGGCGCACGCCGGCACGCTGGACGTGCTGCGCGACTGGGAGCGGCGCACGCGGCTGGAGGGACCGGCCCTAGTGCTGCTCGTGCTGCTCGTGCTGCTGGGATTGCCGCTGGCCCGCGGCCCGCGGCTGGCGGTCGGCGTGCTGTTCGCCGCGGTGAGCGTGCTGCTGCTGGTCGGCCCGGTGGCGTCGACGTTCTTCGACGCGCGCTTCGCGGTGCCGGGCTACGGGCCGCTGGCCGCGGCGGGGGCGATCGGCGCGGCCTCGCTGTCGGTGCGGGCACGCGCGTGGCAGGACGGCAGGCGCCGCTCGGGGCGGCTGGTCTCGCGGCCACGCACGGAGCTGTCGCGATGAGGCGCCGCTGGCCGGCGGCGCCGGGCGAGCGCAAGGTCGTCGCGGCGCTCGGGCTGCTGCTCGTCGCCGGGATCGCCCTGCGGCTGACGCTGATGGCGGCCCAGTCGCCGGCGCTGCTCGGCTACGACGACACGCTCGTCTACCTGGGCTCGGCGCGTGACCACCTGTTCGGGGTGCCGTCCTCGCCGGTCGGCTACGTCGTCTTCCTGCGCGCCGCCCACTGGGTCTGGGGAAGCCTCGCGTTCCTCGTCGGGCTGCAGCACCTGCTGGGGGTGGCGATGGCGTTGTTGCTGTTCGCGACGGTGCGGCGGGTGGCGCCGGCGGGGTGGGGGTTGATCCCGGCGGCGGTGGTGCTGCTGGCGGGGCCGCAGCTGCTGCTCGAGCACGCGCCGCTGTCGGAGTCCTCGTTCGCGTTCCTGGTCACGGCGAGCTGCTACTGCGCCACGCGGGCGCTGACCGGCGGCTCGGCTCCGTGGGGCTGGGCGGCGGGGCTGCTGGCGGCGACCGCCGGCTGCGTGCGCTCGCTGGGGCTGGCGCTCGTGGTGCTGGTCGTCCTCTGCCTGGTGCTCGGGACGCGCGGCGGTTGGCGCCCGCGACTGGGAGCCGGCGTCGGGGCGGCGCTGGCGGCATGGGTGCTGATCGCCCCGTACGTCATCGCGACCAAGCACGAGGTCGGCTACGTCGGCCCAGGGCTGACCCGCGCCAGCGGCTGGGCGCTGTACGCGCGCGCCGCGCCGTTCGCCGACTGCGGCCGCTTCACGCCCCCGGCCGGCACGACGGCGCTGTGCGAGCGCCGGCCCCCCTCCAAGCGCCCGGAGGCTCGCCACTACGCGCTGTTCGACTCTCCCGCCGAGCGGGCCTTCGGCCGGCCGCCCTACGCCAGCCCGCGCGAGAACCGGGCGCTGACGGCATTCGCGCGCGCGGCGATCCTGCACCAGCCGCTCGACTACCTCGGCGACGTCGGCGACGACCTCGGCCGCTACTGGTCCTCCGAGCCGCGCACGAGCGGCGCGACCGGCGAGAGCTACGGCGTCCTCGCCCGCCACCTCGCCACCCTGCCGCCGACGACCGCCGCCTTCACCGCCAAGTGGTACTCGACACCTCCCGAGCCGGGCGACGCGGGCCTGGCGAGCGGGGTGCGCGAGTGGGAGCGACGGACCCGCCTGGAGGGCCCGCTGCTCGTGCTGCTGGCGCTGGCGGCGCTGCTGGGCCTGCCACTGGCGCGCGGGCCGCGACTCGCGGTGGCGTTGCTGCTGGTGGGGACGAGCCTGCTGTCACTGGTCGGCCCGGTGGCGTCGGCGTTCTTCGACGCCCGCTACGCGGTGCCGGGGTACGGCCCGCTGGCGGCGTCGGGGGCGCTGGGCGGCGCCTCGCTGGTCGGGTGGGTACGAGCGCGCCGGCGGCGCGACACCGAGCGCACGGTCCCCGAACGCACCGCCGCGGCGGTCTGAGGAGGTTGGGGATGCGACGTCGCTGGCAAACCTCGACGAGCGGCGAGCAAGCCGTCCTGCTCGTCCTGGGCGCGCTGCTGCTGGTCGGGATCGGCCTGCGCATCACGCTGATGGTCATCCGCGGCCCGGGCTTCCTCGGCTACGCCGACTCGTACGTGTACATGGACGCCGCACGGGACGATCTGTTCGGGCCGCCGATCTGGCCGGCGGGCTATCCGCTGTTCCTGCGCGTGGCGCACTGGGTGTCGCCGAACCTGTCGTTCGTCGTCGGGCTTCAGCACCTGCTGGGGGTGGTGACGGCGTTGTTGCTGTTCGCGACGGTGCGGCGGGTGGCGCCGGCGGGGTGGGGATTGATCCCGGCGGCGGTGGTGCTGCTGGCGGGGCCGCAGCTGCTGCTCGAGCACGCGCCGCTGTCCGAGGCGTTCTTCGGCTTCCTGCTCGCCGCGATCTGCTACTGCGCGACGCGGGCCGTCGCCGACGGGCCGGCTCCGTGGGGCTGGCTGGCGGGCGGGCTGGCCGCGATGGCGGCCTGCGTGCGCTCGGTCGGCCTGGTGTTCCCGGTCGTCGTGGTCGTGTGCCTGGTCGCGGGCACGCGCGGCGGCTGGCGCCCGCGGCTGGTCGCCGGTGCCGTCGCCGCCGCGGCGGCGTGGTTCCTGCTCGCCGGCTACGTGATCTCGGCCAAGCACGAGGCCGGCTACGTCGGGCCGGGCCTGACCCGCGCCGGCGGCTGGAACCTCTACGCGCGGGTGGGGCCGTTCGCCGACTGCAGGAAGTTCACCCCACCGCCGGGCGCCCGCAGGCTCTGCGAGCGCCGCCCGCCCGAGCGCCGGCCCTCGGTCAGACACTACGCGCTGCTGGACTCCCCGGCGTCGCGTGCCTACGGCGGCTGGGCGGAGCTGAGACCGAAGCAGAACGACACCCTCAGCGCGTTCGCGCGCGCGGCGATCCTGCATCAGCCGGAGGACTACCTCGCGGACGTGGGGACCGACGTCAGCCGCCTCTGGCGCTCGACCGACCACTCCACCGGCTATCCCGGCGAGACCTACGACAGCATGGTGCGCTACCTGATCCGGCTCTGGCGGCTCAACGGGGTGCTGACGACAGAGTGGTACGACACAGCCGGCACACTGGACAGAGCGCTCGCCTCGGCCGGCGTCCGCTTCTACGTGCGCCACACGCGCTTCGAGGGGCTGCCGTTCGCGCTGCTGGCGGCGCTGGCGCTGGCCGGGATCCCGTTCGCCCGCGGGCTGCGCCTGACCGTCGGCCTGCTGGTGCTGACCGTGGCGGTGACCGCCGTGGTCGCCCCGATCGCCTTCCTGACCTTCGACGTGCGCTTCGTCGTCCCCGGCTACGGCCCGGTGGCGGCCGCCGGCGCGATCGGCGCGGCGGCGCTGTGGGAACGCGTGGCGCCGCGGCTGCGCCGGCGCCGCGCGTCCGCCACGCCGGTGGCGGGAGCACGGGTCGCTAGCTGAGCCCCGGCTCGGCGCGGTCGGCGATCAGGCGCGCGAGCGCGAGCGACGAGGTGGCCGCGGGCGAGGGCGCGTTGCGGACGTGGATGGCGCGCTCGGTCTCGGAGATCACGAAGTCGTCGACGAGCCTGCCGTCGCGGCCGAGCGCCTGGGCGCGCACGCCGGCGAAGCCGCTGGTGAAGTCCTCGGGCACGATCTCGGGCACGTAGTCGGCGGCGGCGCGGGCGAGCGCGCGGCGGCTGAGCGCGTGGCGCAGCTCGGTGACGCCGGTGCGCCACCAGCGCCGCGCCATGCGCCAGGTGCCGGGCCAGGCGAGCGTGCGGGGCAGGTGGCGCCCGGGTGCCAGCAGCGCGGTCGGCCCGAGCGAGACCTCGCCGTCGATGTGACGGCTGAGGTGCACCCCCAGGAACGGCAGGCTGGGGTCGGGCACCGGGTAGATCAGGCCCTTGACGAGGTCGCGCCGCTCGGGCCGCAGGTGCAGGTAGGCGCCGCGGAAGGGCACGATGCGCGGGTCGGCGGACGCGCCGGCCGCGACGGCCAGCCGGTCCGAGCGGCCGCCGGCGCAGAAGATCGCGAAGCGGGCGCGGGTCTCGCCCTGGGCGTGGCGCAGGGCGATCCGCCCGTTGGGCGTGTCCACGGCCTCGACGCCGCAGCCGGTCACGACCGGCACGCCGCGCTCTCGCAGCTCGCCCGCCAGCGCGCGCGCGACGTCGGCGAAGTCGACGATGCCGGTGTTGGGCGAGTGCAGTGCCGCGACGCCGCGCGCGTGCGGCTCGATCTCGCGCAGGCCCGCGGCGTCGACGCGCCGCAGCCCGGGCACGCCGTTCTCCTGCCCGCGCCGCTCGAGCTCGTCGAGCTTGGGCAGCTCGCTCGCGTCGCGAGCTACGATCAGCTTGCCGCAGCGCTCGTGGGGGATCGCGTGCCGCTCGCAGAAGGCGTACATGTCGTCCGCGCCCGCCCGGCATAGGCGCGCCTTGAGCGAGCCCGGCTGGTAGTAGATGCCGGCGTGGATGACGCCGGAGTTGTTGCCGGTCTGCCCGGTGGCGATCGTCGGCGCGGCCTCCAGCACCGCCGTGCTCAGCCCGGGGTGGCGCGTGGTCAGCTCACGCGCGACGGCGAGGCCGACGATGCCGGCGCCCACGACGACGAGCTCGCACTCGGGAGGCGCGTGCCTCAACCCGCCTGCTTCTGAGGGACGCCGCTGGAGAGCAGCTCGAGGTCGGCGTCGACCATCATGCGCGTCATCTCCTCGAAGCTCGTGCGCGGCTCCCAGCCGAGCTGCTCGCGCGCCTTCGAGGAATCGCCGATCAGGTGCTCGACCTCGGCCGGGCGCAGGAAGCGGGGGTCGATGCGCACGTGCTTGTCGGGATCGAGCCCCGCGTGCTCGAAGGCGATCTCCACGAGCCTGCGCACGCTGTGCGCCTCGCCGGTCGCGATCACGTAGTCGTCGGGCTCGTCCTGCTGCAGCATCAGCCACATCGCCTCGACGTAATCCCTGGCGAAGCCCCAGTCGCGCTCCGCGTCGAGGTTGCCGAGCGCCAGCTCCTCGGCCAGCCCCAGCTTGATCGCCGCCGCCCCGTGGGTGACCTTGCGCGTCACGAACTCCAGCCCGCGACGGGGCGATTCGTGATTGAAAAGTATTCCAGAACAGGCAAATAAATCGTAGCTCTCGCGATAGTTGACGGTTATGAAGTGCCCGTAGCACTTGGCCACGCCGTAGGGACTGCGCGGGTAGAAGGGCGTGCTCTCGCGCTGGGGGACCTCCAGCACCTTGCCGTACATCTCCGACGAGGAGGCCTGGTAGAAGCGCGCCTGCGGCACGGTCTCGCGCATCGCCTCCAGCATCCGCGTCACGCCCGTGGCCGTGAACTCCGCCGTCAGCACCGGCTGGGACCAGGACGCCGCCACGAAGGACATCGCCGCGAGGTTGTAGATCTCGTCGGGCTCGCACTCGCGCAGCACGTCGACCAGCGAGCGCTGGTCGAGCAGGTCGCCGGTGTGCAGCGTCAGGCTGTCGCGAAAGCCCTGCAGCCGCTGGAAGGTCTCGGTCGAGGAGCGACGGACCATGCCGTGCACCTCGTAGCCCTTCTCGAGCAGCAGCTCCGCCAGATAGGAGCCGTCCTGGCCGGTGATGCCGGTGATGAGTGCGCGCTTGTCGTTACTCACGGGCGCGGAAGCTTAGTCAGACCGGCTGTACGGACGGCGAGCAGGCTACCCTGCCGCCTCGCATGGCTGGCTTGCGCACCGACCCGGCTCAGTACGACCTGCGCCCGTCCGGCCCCGGTCGCGTGCTCGACGTCGGCTGCGGCTCCAACAAGCACCCGGGCGCGGTCGGGATCGACGTCTCGCCGGACACGGACGCCGACGTCGTCCACGACCTCGATCGGCTGCCGTGGCCGATCGAGGACGCGTCCTTCGACCAGATCCTGCTGCAGGACGTGATCGAGCACCTCGACGACCTCTACGGCGTCTTCGCCGAGCTGCAGCGGGTGGCGCGCCCCGGCGCCCGCGTGCACCTGCGCACACCCCATTTCTCCTCGCTGCTCGCCTACTCGGATCCGACGCACAAGCGCTTCCTCTCCTCGGCGGCCATCCGCTCGCTGGCCGAGCCGCAGTTCGCGCACTACAGCGCGGCGCGCTTCCGCGTGGTGCACGTCACGCTCGACCTCTGGCTGCCGTTCCGGGCGCTAGGGATCGCCGCCCTCGCCAACCGCCGGCCGGACGTCTACGAGAAGTACTTCGCCTTCTACTTCCCGGCGATGAACATCCGCGCCGAGTTCGAGGTGGTGAAGTGACCCAGCCCCTGAGGGCTGGTGTGAACGCCATCTTCCTCGAGCCGGGCATGGGCGGCCTCGAGACCTACGTGCTGGAGCTGCTGCCGGCGCTGCTGCGCGCCGATCCGCGGCTGCGGCTGACCGTGCTCTGCAACGCGCGCGGCCGCGAGCTGCTCGAGGCCCAGGAGTGGGCGCACGAGCTGGAGCTGTCGACCCCCCGCTTGACGCTGCCGGGAACCCGCGCGCTGTTCGAGCTCGGCCCGCTCGGCATGCTCGCGAGCAGGCGCTTCGACGTGCTGCACTCGCCGGCGCTGACCGCGCCGCTGGCGACGCGCGCGGCCAACGTCGTCGTGCTCGCCGACACCACCTGGATCACCGTCCCCGACCTCGGCAAGGGCCAGGCGGCGACGGTGCGGCTGTGGCAGGCGGTCGTGCCACGCGTCGCCCGGCGCGCCGACCGTGTCGTCGCGATCTCGACCGCCTCGGCCGAGGACGTCGAACGCCATCTGGGCGTGCCGCGCGACCGCATCGACGTCATCCCGCTCGGCTACGGCGCGCCCGCGCGGACGGCGCCGACGCCGGCCGCCGAGCTGCGTGCGCGGCTGGGGCTGGGCGAGGGGCCGATCGTCCTCAACGTGGCGATGAAGAAGGTCCACAAGAACCAGCTGCGGCTGGTGCAGGCGCTGCCGGCGGTGCGCGCGACCGTCGCGGATGCCCAGCTCGTCCTCCCCGGCCCTTCCACCCCGTACGAGGACACCCTGCGCGCCGAGGCGCAGCGACTCGACGTCGACGCCGCGGTGTCGTTCCCGGGCTACGTCGAGCAGGCCGACCTGGAGGGCCTCTACGCCGCGGCCTCGGCGTTCGTGTTCCCGTCGCTCAACGAGGGCTTCGGGCTGCCCGTGCTGGAGGCGATGGGGCGTGGCGTGCCGGTCGTGACCTCGGCCGTCTCGAGCCTGCCCGAGGTCGCCGGCGACGCCGCGCTGCTGGTCGACCCGCGCTCGGTCGAGCAGATCGCCGCGGCGACGCTGCGCGTGCTCACCGACGCCTCCTTGCGCGAGCGGCTGACGGCGGCGGGGCTGCGGCGTCCCGACGCCTTCACGTGGGAGCGCACGGCCGAGCTCACGCGCGCCTGCTGGCGACGTGCGCTGGCTGGGCGCGGGAAGCTCTCGGCGTGAAGGCCTCGGAGCCCGAGCTGGACATCCTCGACAGTCGCGAGGCGGGCGGCGCGATCATCCGGGGCGGAGTCATCCGCGCCGGCGGCTTCGTCGCGAGCACGCTGCTGGCGCTGCTGGGGATGGCGCTGGTCACCCGGCACCTGGGCGTCGCCGACTTCGGCCGCTTCCAGACGGTGATCTCGCTGATCACGATCGTCGGATCCCTGACCGACGTGGGCATGGCCACGCTCGGGGTGCGCGAGTACGCGCAGCGCACGAAGGGCGACCGCGATCGGCTGATGCGGACGCTGCTCGGGCTGCGGATCGCGCTGACGCTGAGCGGCGTGGCGATCGCGGCGGCGATCGCGGTCGCGATCGGCTACGACCGGGATCTGGTGCTCGGCACCGTCCTCGCGGGGCTCGGCCTCGCGCTGGTCGTCGTGCAGACGACGCTGACGATCCCGCTGTGGGCCGATCTGCGCAACGTCGCGTTGACGGCGCTCGACCTGCTGCGGCAGGTGCTGACGGTCGGGGGCTACGTGCTGCTGGTCGCGCTGGGCGCCGGGGTCGTCGCGTTCCTCGGCGTGACGATCCCCGCGGGGCTGGTCGTGGTGGCGGTCGCGGCGCTGCTGGCGCGCGGCCAGATACCGCTGCGACCGTCGCTGGACACGCGCGAGTGGGGGCGGCTGCTGCGCGCCGCCGTGGCGTTCGCGATGGCCACGGCGGTGGGGACGGTCTACGTCTATGCCGCCCAGATCCTCACGGCGGCGGTCACCGACGCTCGCGACACCGGCCTGTTCTCCGCCTCCTTCCGCGTCTACATCGTCCTCGCCGGGGTTCCCGGGCTGCTGATCACCGTCGCCTTCCCGCTCCTGTCCCGCGCGGCCCGCGACGACCACGAGCGACTCGGCTATGCGGTCCAGCGGCTGCTCGACACGACGACCATCCTCGGCCTCGGCATGGGGCTCGGCATCGTCGTGGGCGCTCCGACGATCGTCGAGGTGATGGCCGGCTCGGGCTTCGCCGACGCCGTGCCGGTGCTGCGCATCCAGGCGGCCACGCTGGTGGTGACGTCCGTCGTCGCGCCGATGGGCTTCGCGCTGCTCTCGCTGCACGTCCATCGCGGCATCTTCGTGGCCAACCTGATGGCGCTGCTCGTGATGCTCGTGGGCGTGACGACGCTCGCGGCGGGGCTCGGTCCCGAGGGCTCCGCGCTCGCCACCATCATCGGCGAGAGCACGCTCGCGACGGGCTACTTCGTGGCGCTGCACCGGGCCGCGCCCGAGCTGGTCCCCGGCCTGGGGCCGGGCGTGCGCGGGGCGGTGGCCGTCGCCCCCTGCGCGGCGATCCTGCTCGTGCCGGGCTTGCCGGCGTGGCTGGCGGCGACGGTCGCGCTCGGGGCCTATGCGGTGCTGCTGGTCGTCCTGCGCGCCATCCCGGAGGAACTGGTCGAGCTGCTGCCGCGGCGTCCCGGCCGTCGTAGGGTGGACGGCGAATGACGCGGGCCAAGCTGATGCGGGCTGTGTGGCGGCTGCCGATCCTGCGCCGGCTGGGCGTGCGCCGCGCGATCTGGAACGCGAGCAACGCGCTCTTGGGGGCGCGCCGGGCCGCGTTCGAGCGCTGCGGCTCGGACCGCTACTCGCATCCGGCGCTGTTCGACCTCGACCGCCAGCTCGCGCAGCGCCTCCCGCACGCGGGAGGGTTCTTCGTCGAGGCGGGCGCCAACGACGGCTTCCTGCAGAGCAACACGTACTGGCTGGAGCGCTTCCGCCGCTGGAACGGCGTGCTGGTCGAGCCCGTCCCGCACCTGGCGGCCCAGGCTCGCCGCCGTCGGCCCGGGGCGACGGTGGTCAACTGCGCACTCGTCCCTCCGCAGACGGAGGGCACGAGCGTGCGCCTGCGCTACGGCGGCCTGATGTCGGTGGTCGCCGGCTCCAAGGGCGGCGGGGCGGAGGAGGAGGCCTTCGCGCGCGCGGGCGACATGAACGGGCTCGACGACTATGCCGAGCTCGACGTCCCCGGCCGCACGCTCACGTCGGTGCTCGCGGCGGCTGGGGCCCCGGAGGAGATCGACCTGCTGACGCTCGACGTCGAGGGTTACGAGGCCGAGGCGCTGAAGGGGCTCGACCTGGAGCGCTACCGGCCGCGCCTGATGCTCGTCGAGGCGATGGACGCCGTTCGGCAGCAGCAGCTCGAGGCGGTGATCGGCCGCCACTACGAGTACGTGGAGCGGCTGTCGCCCCACGACCTGCTGTACGAGCGCCGCGTGGACGCCGGCCGCTAGCCTGCCCGCGCGATGCCGCGCGTGCTGATCGTCAGGGGGCAGCTTGCGACGCCCTGGGAGTTGCGGCCGTGGACCGAGCTGCCGGAGCGGTTCGACGTCTCGTACCTGCGCACGCGCTCGAACGAGTTCGACACCGGCGCGCTGTCGCTGCGGGCCGAGCGCGTCACCTCGCTGCGCGACCGGCTTCCCGGGGGCCGGCTGGGCGCCCTGGTCGCACAGGCGGCGGGAGAGCGCTACCTCGCCGACGCCGAGCCCGCCTACGCGTGCGCGGACGTGGTCCATGCCGAGGAGCTGTCGTTCTGGTTCGCCGCCGACGCCGCCCGCCGCAAGGCCCGGCACGGCTACAAGCTCGTGCAGACGGTCTGGGAGACGCTGCCCTTCCTGCACGCCTACCGCAATCGCCATGCCCGCCGCCATCGCGAGGCGGTGCTGGCGGCGACCGACCTGTTCCTACCCGCCACCGAGCGGGCACGCGAGGCGCTGCTGCTGGAGGGCGTCGAGGAGCGGCGCATCCTCGTCTGCCCGCCGGGGATCGACCTCGACCGCTTCGGCGCCCGCGCCGAGGCCCCGCCGGCCGAGCACGCGATCCTCTCGCCCGGCCGGCTGGTGTGGGAGAAGGGCCACCAGGACGTGCTGCGCGCGGTCGCGCTGCTGGCGCGGGACGGCCTGCGCCCGCGGGTGCGGATCGTCGGGAGGGGCCCCGAGCAGGAGCGGCTGCACGCGCATGCGCGGGAGCTGGGGCTCGGCAGCCAGGTGGAGATCGGCCCGGTCGGCTACGACGAGATGCCCGCGCTGTTCGCCTCGGCGTCCTGCATGGTGCTCGCCAGCCTCCCGAGCGCCAGCGCGCAACTGCACCTCTTCGACCTGCCGCGCGCCTTCTGGGAGGAGCAGTTCGGGATGGTCCTGGCCGAGGGCATGGCGGCCGGCCTCGACGTGCTGGCCTCGCAGAGCGGTGCGATTCCCGAGGTGCTGCGGGGGCAGGGCACGCCGTTCGCCCCTGGCGACTGGCCGGCGCTCGCGCGACTGCTGGCCGCAGGCCCGCTCGCGCGCGCGCCCGGGGAGCGAGTCGCGTACCCGGACGAGCTCGTGCGGCGCTACTCGACCGCGGCGATGGCCGAGCGCCTCGCCGCCGCCTACGAGCGCGTCCTCGCCGCCTAAGCCGCCAGCGCGGGGTCGCCGTCCGCGCGGGTGCTCGCCGCTCGCTCGAGCTCGGTCAGGAGCCGGTCGGCGCTCCTGTCCCACGAGAACTCGCCGGCACGCCGACGGCCCCGCTCGGCCAGCGCGGCGCGCTCCTCGGGCGAGCGCAGCAGGCGCTCGAGGCCGGCGGCGAGCGCTCCCTCCTGGCGGGGGTCGGCGTAGGCGATCGCGTCGCCGCCGACCTCGGGCAGGCTGGAGGCGTCCGAGGCGAGCACGGGCGCGCCGGCGGCCATCGCCTCGAGCACCGGCAGCCCGAAGCCCTCGTAGAGCGAGGGAAAGCAGAACAGCGAGCTGGCGGCGTAGAGGCCGGCGAGATCCTCGTCGGAGACGAAGCCGGTCAGCCGGATCTCGGTGCGGGCCGCGGCGGCCTCGAGGATGCCCTCCTCGTCCCAGCCGCGCGGGCCGACGAGCAGCAGCGGATGGGCGGCGCGCAGATCGTCCGGCAGCGCGGCGTGGGCGCGGATCAGCCGCACCAGGTTCTTGCGCGGCTCGAGCGTGCCGGTCGCCAGCACGTAGCCGCCGGGTCGCACGCCGTAGCGGCGCGCGAGCGCGTCGAGCTCGGTGGGCTCGCGGCGAGCACCGAAGCGGGCATCGGCAGCCAGCGGGATCACCGTGGTCTTGCCGGCCGCGTGGGGAAAGCGCTCGATCAGGTCGCGCTCGGTGGAGCGCGAGATGCAGACCAGCCGCGCCGCGCGCCGGACCGCCAGCGCCAGCGTCGCGCGCTCGATGCGCGCGGCGCGCTGCTGGGGTTGCGCCTCGGGGATGAACGAGACCAGGTCGTAGACCAGCACGACCGAGGGGATGCTGAGCATCCAGGGCGTCAGGTAGCTGTTGGTGGAGAGGAAGACGTCGCAGCTCGCGCTCGCCCGCGCCGCGGTCGCCACGTGCCAGGCCGGATCGCGCAGCTTGATCGACGACCAGCGCAGGCGCTCGTTGGCGGTGCCCCCCAGCCATGGCTCGCGGCAGTAGAGCTGGAAGCGGTGCCGCGGCCGGCCCGCCCCGAAGGCTCCGAGCAGCTCGCGTGTGACCCGCCCCCCTCCGGCCGGCTCTTCCGCGGCCGCGCGCGCATCGACGCCCACGATCATCCACTGAGTGTGGCGAATCGCGGGTCGCCACGCCTTATTTGTGCGTACAGCTTTTACACAACGGTTAGAAAACCAGGTATCACTCCACTATACTCGACGCATAATGAAGGCAGTGATCCTCGCCGGGGGTCTCGGCTCTCGCCTGGCCGAGGAGACCCATACGCGCCCCAAGCCGATGGTCGAGATCGGCGGCAAGCCGATCCTCTGGCACATCATGAAGCTGTACTCGGCGCAGGGAATCGAAGAGTTCATCGTCTGCCTGGGCTACAAGGGCTATGTCATCAAGGAGTGGTTCGCCAACTACTCGCTCCACACCTCGGACGTCACCTTCGACCTCTGCAACGACTCGATGGTCGTCCATCGCTCCAGCACCGAGCCCTGGAGGGTCACGCTGGTCGAGACGGGCGAGGCCACGCAGACCGCGGGCCGGCTCAAGCGGGTGCTCGGCTACGTCGAGGAGGACGAGTTCTGCTTCACCTATGGCGACGGGCTGGCCGACATCGACCTGGCGGCGCTGCTTGCCTTCCACCGTCGCCAGAGAGTGCTCGCGACGGTCACGGCCGTTCAGCCGCAGGGCCGCTTCGGCGCCATCGAGGTCGACGGCAACCCCAACCGCGTGCACGCCTTTCAGGAGAAGCCGCCCGGCGACGGGGCGTGGATCAACGGCGGCTTCTTCGTGCTCTCGCCCGAGGTCGGGCGCTACATCGAGGGCGACTCCAGCGTCTGGGAGCAGGAGCCGCTGAAGCGACTGGCGGCCGACGACCAGCTGGCCGCCTACTACCACGGAGGTTTCTGGATGCCGATGGACACCTTGCGCGACCGCAACGTCATGCAGCAGCTATGGGAGTCGGGCAGCGCCCCGTGGAAGACGTGGGCATAGATCCCGACTTCTGGCGTGACCGGCATGTGCTGGTCACCGGCTTCACCGGCTTCAAGGGCGGCTGGCTGACGCTCTGGCTGCAGCAGCTGGGGGCGCAGGTAAGCGGGCTCGCGAACGCGGCGCCGACCTCGCCCTCGCTCTACGAGCTGGCGCGGATCGGCGAGGGCGTGAACGAGTTCATGCTCGACATCTGCGACGCGGACGCCGTGCGCGAGGCGTTCGCGGGCGAGCCGGAGATCGTCCTCCACCTCGCCGCACAACCGCTGGTGCGCAGGTCCTTCGAGGATCCGCGCGGCACCTTCGACATCAACGTCATGGGCACGGTCAACGTGCTCGACGCGGTGCGCCAGACGCCCAGCGTCCGAGCCGTGGTGAACGTGACGACCGACCTCAAGGGCGGCCACGATCCCTACTCGACCTCCAAGGTCTGCGCTGGCCTGATCGCCGACTCCTACCGCCGCTCGTTCTTCGAGCAGGACGAGGACGGCCCGCGCCTCGGCACCGCTCGCGCCGGCAACGTGATCGGCGGCGGCGACTGGGGCAGAGACCGCCTGATCCCCGACATCGTCCGGCGCGCGCGCGAGGGCGAGCCGATCCCGATCCGCAATCCCGTCGCGCTGCGCCCCTGGCAGCACGCGCTCGACCCGCTCAGTGGCTACCTCACGCTCGCGCAGGCGCTCGTGGACTCGCCTGACTACCAGGGCGACTGGGTCTTCGGCCCGGCGCCCGAGGACGAGAAGCCCGTGGGCTGGATCGTGGAGCGGCTGGACCAGCGCTGGGACGGCGAGCTGCGGTGGGAGGTCGATCCCGGTCCCGCATCCGCCCGAGACGCAGCGCTCGACGATGGACTCGAGTCGGGCGAGCACGGAGCTGGGCTGGAGCCCGACCTGGGATCTCGGCACCGCGCTGGACGCGGTCGTCGCTTGGTACGAGGCACTCGACAAAGGAGAAGACGTGCGAGACGTGACCCTGGCCCAGATCGATTCGTACGCCGCGGGACGGCGTGAGGTGGTCGCATGAGCGCCGCCTGCCGCTTCTGCTCCGCGCCGGTGGACACGGTCTTCGCGGACCTCGGGATGTCGCCGCTGGCCAACTCCTACCTCCCGCCCGACGACGGCAACGGGATGGAGCCGTTCTACCCGCTGCGCGCGCTGGTCTGCGAGCGAGTGCTTCCTCGTCCAGCTCGAGGAGTTCGAGACGCCGCAGCGAGATCTTCGGCGACTACGCGTACTTCTCGTCGTACTCGACGACCTGGCTCGAGCACGCCAGACGCTACGTCGCGGCGATGGTCGAGCGCTTCGGCCTCGACGAGTCGAGCCACGTCGTCGAGATCGCCTCCAACGACGGCTACCTGCTGCAGTACTTCCACGAGCGCGGCGTGCCGGTGCTCGGCGTCGAGCCGGCGGCGAACGTCGCCGAGGTCGGCGGTCGAGAAGGGCATCCCGACGCTGGTGCGAGTTCTTCGGCGCAGCAGACGGCGACCGAGCTCGCCAGCGAGCGCAAGGCCGACCTGCTGCTCGGCAACAACGTGCTCGCCCACGTGCCCGACCTCAACGACTTCGTCGGCGGCATGAAGATCGCTGCTGGCCGAGGGCGGGCAGATCACGATGGAGTTCCCGCACCTGATGCGGCTGGTGCGACGAGAACCAGTGGGACACGATCTACCACGAGCACTTCTCCTACTTCTCGTTCACCACCGTGACGAGAGTCTTCGAGGCGCACGGGCTGCGGCTGTTCGACGTCGAGGAGCTGCCCACCCACGGCGGCTCGCTGCGCGATCTTCGGCTGCCACGCGGACGACCCGCGGCCGCGCGAGGCAGCGCGCGCGAGGAGCTGCTCGAGCGCGAGCGGCAGGCCGGCTACACTGACACTCGACCTCTACGAGAGCTACGGGCGCAAGGTGACCGAGGAGAAGCGCCAGATCCTCGAGTTCCTGATCGGCCTCAAGCGCGAGGGCAAGCGCATCGCCGGCTACGGCGCGCCGGCCAAGGGCAACACGCTGCTCAACTACTGCGGCGTGCGCACGGACTTCCTCGACTACACGTGCGACCTGAACCCGCACAAGCAGGGCCACTTGCTGCCCGGCACGCACATCCCGATCCGCTCGCCCGACGCGCTGCGCGAGGACAAGCCCGACGTCGTGCTGATCCTGCCGTGGAACCTCAAGGACGAGATCATGGAGCAGCTCTCGTTCATCCGCGAGTGGGGCGGGCCGCTTCGCCGCGCGTGCGCCCGGAGCTGCAGCTGTTCGAGTGAGGTTCGCAGCAGACGCCGCTCGCCGGGGCGTGGGTCGTCGAGCTCGAGCGGCATCGAGGACGAGCGCGGCTGCTTCGCGCGCACGTTCGACCGCGACGGAGTGGCGCGCCCACGGGCTGGACCCGGCGGTCGTGCAGTGCAACACGTCCGTTCAACGCCGCGGCGGGGACGCTGCGCGGGCTGCACTACCAGGCCGAGCCGCACGGCGAGCCGAAGCTCGTCCGCTGCAGCGCGCGGCGCGATCTACGACGTCGGTCGTCGACCTGCGCCCGGACTCGCCGACGCACCAGCGCTGGTTCGGCGTCGAGCTGAGCGCGGACGAACGGCCGCGCGCTGTACGTGCCGGCCGGCCTCGCGCACGGCTTCCAGACGCTCGCCGACGACACCGAGGTGCTCTACATGATGGGCCACGAGTACGTGCCCGAGGCCGCGCGCGGGCGTGCGCTGGGACGACCCGGCGTTCGGCATCGAGTGGCCGGCGCCGCCGCCGGCGGGCGCACGCTGTCCGAGCGCGACGCCGGCTATCCGGACTACGCGCCGTGAGCCGGGTGCTCGTGACCGGCGCGAGCGGCTTCATCGGCCGCCACGCCCTCGAGCCGCTGCTGCGCGCGCCGGACACGAGGTCCACGCCTGTCGCGCGGGCCGGCCCCGCGACGGCGCCGCAGAGGTGCATCTGGCACCGAGCGGACCTGCTGGCCGATCCCGTCGCGGCGGTGCGCGCGGGTCGCCGCCGGAGCGGCTGCTGCACCTCGCCTGGTGCACCGAGCACGGTCGCTTCTGGACGTCGCTCGACAACGTGCGCTGGGTCGAGGCGACGCTCGGCGCTGGTGCGGGCCTTCGCCGCCGCCGGCGGGCGAGCGCGCGGTGCTCGCCGGCACCTGCGCCGAGTACGAGTGGGGCGGGCCTGGCCCGTGCGTCGAGGGACGCACCCCGCTGCGGCCGGCGACGCTCTACGGCGTCGCCAAGGACGCGACCCGGGCCGTGGTCGAGGCCGCCGCCGGCGAGCTCGGCATCGCCGTCGCCTGGGGACGGATCTTCTTCCTCTACGGACCGGGCGAGGACGAGCGGCGGCTGGTGGCGTCGGTCGCCAGGGCGCTGGCGCGCGGCGAGCGCGCGGCCACCAGCGCCGGCACGCAGCGGCGCGACTTCATGCACGTCGCCGACGTCGGCGCGGCGCTTCGCGGCGCTGCTCGATGCCGACGTCGCAGGGCGCGGTGAACGTCGCCTCGGGCGTGGAGCCGCCGCGTGCGGCGGTGATCGACGAGCTCGTCGCGCGCTGCCGGGCGCGAGGACCTGCTCGACGTCGGCGCCCTGCCCACGCGCCCCGGCGAGCCGCGAGCGGCTCGTCGCCGACGTGACGCGCCTGCGCGAGGAGGTCGGCTTCCAGCCGCGGATCGCGCTGGCCGACGGGATCGCGACGACGGTCGCCTGGTGGCGGGAGCGCGTCGCCGCATGACGCTGTCGGTCGACGTCGCGATCGTCGCCTACCGACGCTGGGATCTGACCGCGAGCTGCCTGCGGCACCTCGCCGCCCAGACGCTGCCCCCACCGGGTCTACCTGATCGACAACGGTTGCGACGAGGGCACCGCCGAGCGCGTGCGCGCCGAGTTCCCGGCCGTCGAGGTGCTGCGCCTCGAGCGCAACATGCACTATCCGGTCGCCGCCAACCGCGCCGTGGCCGCCGGCGGCGGCGACGTCGTGGTGACGATGAACAACGACGTCGACGCGCGGCCGGACTTCCTCGAGCGGCTGGTGGCGCCCATGGAGGCCGACCCGGCGCGTCGGCTCGGTGGCGGCGCTGCTGCTGCGCCCGGGCGAGGACACGGTCGACAGCGCGGGCTTCGTCGCCGACCGCACGCTCGCGCCGTTCCCGCGCTGGCAGGGCCACCATCCGTCGCGGGTGCGGGTCGAGCACCCCGGCGATGATCGGCCCGGGCGGGTCGGCCGGGGCCTTTCGCCGCAGCGCCTGGGAGCAGGTCGGTGGCCTCGACGAGACGATCGGCACCTACTACGAGGACTTCGACCTGATCGTGCGCCTGCTCGGCGCCGGCTGGCGCACGGTGCTGGCCATGGACGCGGTGGCGGTGCACATCGGCTCGGCGACCTACGGCCACCGCTCCACGTCCGCGCGCCACAAGGGAGCATACGGGCGCGCCTACCTGCTGCGCCGCTACGGCGTGCTGCGCACGCGCGCCGCGCTGCGCGCGCTCGCGACCGAGGGGATCCTGGTCGTCGCCGACCTCGCGGTCTCGCGCGACCTGGTCGCGCTGCGCGGGCGCCTGGCCGGCTGGCGCGCCGCCGGCGGCCTGCCGAGCCGCCCGCTGCCGGCGGCCGCGCTCGAAGGACGGGATCTCGTTCGCCGACAGCCTGCGCATGCGCCGTAGCGTGATCAGGCGCGAGCCGGTGGGGGACGCCTGATGGACGCGCCCTCCGTCGACGTCGCGATCGTCGCCTACCGGCACTGGAATCTGACCGCGAGCTGCCTGCGGCACCTCGCCGCCCAGACGCGTGCCCACCGTGTGCAGGTGCTCGACAACGGCTGCGACGAGAACACCGCCGAGCGCGTGCGCGCAGAGTTCCCGACAGTCGACGTCGTACGGCTCGAACGCAACGAGCCCTTCGCCGTGGCCTGCAACGCGGCGGTCGCGGCCGGCGACGGCGACGTCGTCGTGATCATGAACAACGACGTCGACGCGCGGCCGGACTTCCTCGAGCGGCTGGTCGCGCCGCTGGAGGCCGATCCGGGCATCGGCGCGGTGGCCGCGCTGCTGGTGCGGCCGGGCGAGCAGCGGATCGACAGCGTCGGCATCGTCGCCGATCCCACGCTCGCCCCCTTCGCGCGCTGGCAGGGCCACGACCCGTCCCGCCCGGGGATCGCGGATCGCCCCGGCCTCACCGCGCCCGACGGCGCGGCCGCCGCCTTCCGCCGGCTGGCGTGGGAGCAGGTCGGGGGCATGGACGAGCAGCTGCTGCACCACCAGGACTTCGAGCTCGGCGTGCGCGTCCGCAACGCGGGCTGGGGGATGGCGTTGGCCAGCGACGCGGTCGCGGTCCACGTGCGCTCGGCCACGCGCAGCAACATCACCGCCAAGGGACGCTACGAGGCCGGCTTCGGGCGCGGCTACATCCTGCGTCGCTACGGCGTGCTGCGCTCGCCCAAGGGGCCGCGCGCGCTGGCGACCGAGGCGCTGGTGGTGCTCGCCGACCTCGGTATCTCGCGCGATCTCATCGCGCTGCGCGGCAGGCTCGACGGCTGGCGTACCGCCGCGGGGCACCCGGAGCACCGGCGGCCCGCGGACGTCCTCGACGAGCGGATCTCCTTCACCGGCAGCCTGCGCATGCGGCGGGCCGTCTACGAGCGCAAGGCGACGCGATGAGCGCCTCGACCGCGGTCGTGCACCTGGTGCGGCGCGCCAATGGCCTGGCGCCCTTCGAGGAGTTCATGACCTCCTACGAGCGCCACGAGCCGGGCTCCGACCACGAGCTGGTGCTGCTGTTCAAGGGCTTCGAGTCCCAGGACGAGCTGGCGCCCTACCGGCGGCGGGCGAGCGGGCACGAGACGCACGAGGTCCACCTGGGCGACCACGGCATCGACCTCGCGTCCTATCTGGCGGCCGCTCGCCAGCTGCACCATCGGCGCCTGTGCCTGATGAACTCGTGGGCGCGCCCGCTGGTCTCCGGCTGGCTCGGCATGCTCGAGCGGACGCTCGACCTGCCTCGCGCGGGCATCGCCGGCGCGACTGGCTCCTGGGCCAGCCACCGCTCCGCCTGGCTCTCGCGCTTTCACCTGCCCAACGGCTACGGCGGCCAGCTGGGCGATCTGCGGCCGATGGTGATCGCGATGCAGACGGTCGATCAGGGGTCGCCACCAGGCCTCGCCGACCGCCTGCTCAGAGCGGCGCGCGGTGTCCCGGTGGCGATCTTCGGGCACGCCGGCTTCCCGTCGCCGCACGTGCGTCCCACCGGCTGTCTGATCGACCGCGAGCTGCTGCTCTCGTTGCGCTCGGGGCGCACGCCGACCAAGCCGGCCGCCTACCGCCTCGAGAGCGGACGCCGTGGCTGGACCACGCAGCTGATCGAGCGTGGCCTGGTGCCCTACGTCGTCGGTCGCGACAGCGGGCCACTGGCCCCGGACCGCTGGCCGGACGCCGACGTGTTCTGGCAGGGCGCGCAGGATGAGCTGCTGGTGGCCGACAGGAAGACCGTTGCCTACGAGCACGCGACGGTCCCGGTGCGCGAGATCTTCGCCCGCTACGCGTGGGGTCAGCGAGGCCGCGCCAGATGAGCGCCAGCTGCCGGCTCTGCGGCGAGCCCGCTGAGCTCGCGCTGGAGACCACCGATCGCAACGTCCTGATCAGCGCCGAACGCTTTCGCTACGCCCGCTGTCGCAGCTGTGGCACGCTCTCGCTGGTCGACGTGCCGGCGGACCTCGGTCGCTTCTACCAGTCGCTGCACTACGGCCAGGTCGAGGCCGCCGAGCTCACACGGGTGCCGGCGGCGGAGGGACACAAGCTCGCGCTCATCGGTCGCCGGGTGCGACCCGGGCGCCTGATCGAGATCGGCACCGGCACGGGCGCCTTCGCCTACGCGGCCCGTCACGCCGGCTTCGACGTGACCGCCATCGAGCTCGATCCGCAGGCCTGCGAGCACCTGCGCGAGACGATCGGCGTGAGGGCGATCCAGAGCGACGATCCCGCCGCGGCGCTCGCCGGCCTGGCGCCGGCGCGTGCGATCGCGCTCTGGCACACGCTCGAGCACCTGCCCGACCCGGGGGCGGTCCTGGACGTGGCCACGCGGCGGTTGGAGCCGGGCGGCGTGCTGGCGCTCTCGACGCCGAACCCGGAGTCGCTGCAGCTGCGCTTGCTCGGCCCGCGCTGGACCCACGTCGACGCGCCTCGGCATCTCGCCCTGATCCCGCTGGCGTCCTTGACCCGCCGGGTTGCCGCCACCGGTCTGCGGCGTGTCGAGGTCACGACGTCGGACCGCACCGGCAGACTGTGCAACTGGCGCGGCTGGGAACAGGGCATGCTGCGCCGGCCGCGTGCCGGACCGGCGCCGAAGCTGGTCGTCGGCGCGTCGCTGGGAATGATGTTGGCGCTGAGACCGATCGAAGAGACTGGGCTGCACGGCGCGACCTATACGGCCGTGTTCGTCAAGCCGCCCCTCTAGCCGCGTGCACGTCGGCCTCAACCTCGTCTTCCTCGTCCCCGGCGAGACCGGTGGCATGGAGACGCATGCGCGTGAGCTGATCCCCCGTCTGGCGGGGGTCGACGGGCTGCGCCTGACCGCCTTCGTCAATCGCGAGGCCGCCGCGGCTGAGCGCGGGCCGTGGCACGAGGTCGCGCACGAGGTCGTGCCCGTGCGGGCTCGCAACCGGCTGGAGTGGGTGCGCGGCGAGCAGCAGCTGTTGCCGCGGATGGGCCGCAGGGCCGGCGTCGACCTCATGCACAGCCTGGCCTCGACCGCCCCGCTGCACGGGCGCTTCGCGCGTGTGACGACGATCCACGACCTCAACTACAAGCTGGTGCCCGACGCGCACTTCGGCCTCGCCGCGCTCGGCATGCGAGCGCTCGTGCCGGCCGCGGCGCGGCGCTCGCAGCGGCTGATGGTGGATGCGCAGTCCACGCGCGAGGATCTCGCCGTGCACCTCGGGATCGCGCGCTCGAAGGTGGACGTGGTGCCGCTGGCGACGCCCTCCGCCGGGCCGGCCGGCCCCACTCCCGAGCTCGAGCTGCGAGCGCGCATGGCCCTGGGCGAGCGGCGCGTCGTGCTCTCGCCCTCGGCCAAGCGCCCGCACAAGAACCTCGTCCGCCTGCTGCGAGCGCTGGCGGCGATCGATGCCGAGCGGCGTCCGCTGCTGGTGGTCCCGGGCTATCCAACGCCGCACGAGCGGGAGCTGCGCGAGCTGGCGCAGACGCTCGGAATCGCGTCCGACGTACGGCTGCCGGCTTGGATCCCGGCCGCCGACCTCGAGGGCCTCTACGCCCTGGCCGCGGCCGTGGTGTTCCCGTCGCTCTACGAGGGCTTCGGGCTGCCGGTGCTCGAGGCGATGGCTCGCGGCGTGCCGGTGGCCTGTTCGAACCGGTCGTCGCTGCCCGAGGTGGCGGGCGACGCGGCGCTGCTGTTCGACCCCGAGGACGTGACCGCGATCCGGGACGCGATCGTGCGGCTGCTCGGCGACGAGACGCTGCGTGCGCGCTTGGCGGCGGCCGGCCCGGAGCAGGCCGCTGGCTTCAGCTGGGAGCGGACCGCCGAGCTGACGATCGCCAGCTACCGCCGCGCGCTGGACGGCCGGAGAGGCTCACTAGATGATAAAACTTGATAGTGTAGAAATCCCATGAGCGCTGGGGTCCTCCTTGTCGGCTGATGCGAGCCGTTGCCCGTTCTGCGGCGGCTGCGCGGAGCCCGGCTTCGAGACCACCGACCTCAACCGCAGGGTCTCCAACGAGCCCTTTCGCTACCGCCGCTGCCTGGAGTGCGGCAGCGTGTCGCTGATCAACGTGCCCGACGATCTCGGGCGCTTCTACGGGGAAGGCGTGCTCGGGGAGCGCTACAACGCGGTGCCGGAGCCCGAGGAGCTGGAGGCGCGGGTCGCTCCCGAGGCGCACAAGGTGGCGTTCGTACGCGCACGCGTTCGACCCGGGCGGCTGGTGGAGATCGGACCCGGATCGGGCTGCTTCGCCCACGCGGCACAGCGCGCTGGCTTCGACGTGACCGCGATCGAGCGCGACGCGCACGTGTGCGACTACTTGCGCACGTCGCTCGGCGTGCAGGCGATCGACAGCGACGACCCGGTGCCCGTGCTGAAGGAGCTGCCGCCGGCGCGGGCGATCGTGATGTGGCACGTGATCGAGCACCTGCCCGATCCGGGGGCAGTGCTCGACGCCGCGGCTGAGCGGCTCGAGCCGGGCGGGGTGCTGGCCGTCTCGACCCCGAATCCGCAGTCGCTGCAGCTGCGCGTGCTGCGCGGCCGCTGGCAGCACGTCGACGCGCCGCGGCACCTCACCCTGATTCCGCTCGCCGCGCTGACACGCCGGATCGCGGCCGCCGGCGCGCGCTTGGTCAAGGCGACCACCGGCGATCGGATGAGCAGATACGTCGGCTGGTTCGGCTGGGCGACCGCGCTCGGCGGCAACCAGCCCGGCAAGCCGCCGAGGGCCGCCCTGGGCGCGGCGGCCCTGCTCTCGCTCGGGCTGCTTCCAATCGAAGGGACGGGACTCCGTGGCGCGGCCTACATGGCGGCGTTCGTCAAGAACGGCCGCTAGACCGCTCGAGCTGCCGCAGGATCGCGGCCATCGAGCTCTGCACGCTGAGTGCCGGCGCGTGCTCGGCGAACCAGCGCGCGGTCGTGCCGCGCAGCCGCTCGCCGCCCTCGTGGACCGCGACGATCGCGTCCGCGAGCTGTTCGGGCCCTCGGCGACGTAGCCGTTGACCCCCGGCTCGATCAGCTCGACGGCCGCGTTGTCGGCCCCGGCGACCACGACGGTGGGCGTGCCGAAGGCCGCGGCCTCGATCACCACCAGCCCGTAGCCCTCGCGGCTGGACGGCAGCACGTGGCAGGTCGCCTGCGCCAGCCCGCGCTGGACGGCCGCGGGCTCGACGAAGCCCGGCGCGTCCACGAACTCGCCGGCCCGCGCGACCGCCTCGAGCACCTCCGCTCGCAGCGGGCCGTCCCCGAGCACCAGGCCCCGCAGGTCCGGCACGCGGCGGCGCGCCTCGGCGACGGCCGCGGGCACCAGCTGCGGCCGCTTCTCGGGGATGTGTCGGCCGGCGAACACCACCAGCGGAGCACGTTCGTCCAGGCCCTCGTCACGCGGAGCGGTGGGGCCGGCATAGAGGCCGGCGAGGCGCACCGGCGGGGTGGTCAGGCCCTGCTCGGCGAGCCGGCTGGCATGCAGCTCGGAGAACACGTACGCCTGCGGCGTGAGGCGTGCGCAGAGCCGCTGCACGAGCTCGCCGATCCTCCCGCCGACCGGGCCGAGGTACTCCCGCCAGTACTCGCGCGACCAGACCTCGAACCAGTCGACGCCGATCGGCTGCCGGCGGCCGGCGAGCGCGAGTCGCGCCCCGAGCAACGAGAAGTAGGGAAACGAGCACAGGTGCACGGCGTCGTAGCGCCGCCGGTTGGCGAGCAGGTGCCTCAGCACGCCCGCCCCGAAGCGCAGCGGCGGAGCGATTCGCCGCTTTCCGTCAGCGTCGTAGAGCGGATCCTCGCGCGAGACGACGATCACCCGCACGCCCGGCAGATCCGGCTGCTCGCCCCGCGGCCACTGGCGCCGGGTGAGGTAGGTGACGTCGTGCCCGGCCGCCACGAGCGCCAGCGCCAGGTTGCGATACCAGCGCTCGGCGCCCCCGACGGTGTAGGGGTAGAGGCAGTCGTAGGCGAGGCAGATCTGCATGGCGAGCTGCAAAAGGCTGCCAGACCGTTCGATACCATCGCCGCCTTGCGCGCGACTTTCGTCGCGTGCACGCGTTTTGTCCGGTTGCGTGTGGCTGTCCAGCCAGGGTCCCTCCCATGAGCACCGTCGAGCACACATCCCGCTTCACCCGTACCGTCAGCCCCGAGACCGAGGCGGTCAAGGTCTCGGTCGTGATCCCGTGTCTCAACGAGGCCGCCTCGATCGAGCGCTGTGTACAGAAGGCGCTGCAGGCGCTCGAGGGCCAGGGCTGGCGCGGCGAGGTGATCGTGGCCGACAACGGCTCCGACGACGGCAGCCCGGAGCTCGCGCGAGACGCCGGCGCACTGGTGGTCCACGAGCCGCGCCGGGGGTACGGCAGCGCGTACCTGGCCGGCTTCGCCGCCGCGCAGGGCGACTACATCGTGATGGCCGACGCCGACCTCACCTACGACTTCGCCGACATCCCGCGCTTCGTCGAGAGACTCGACGCCGGCGCCGAGCTGGTGATGGGCAATCGCATGAACGGCATCCAGCCGGGCGCGATGCCGTGGCTGCACCGCTACGTCGGCAACCCGGTGCTGACGGGCCTGCTCAACCTCTTCTTCCGCACCGGCGTGCGCGACGCCCACTGCGGCATGCGCGCCATCAGGCGCGAGGTGCTGCCACGCCTGGACCTGCGCACCACCGGCATGGAGTTCGCCTCGGAGATGGTCATCCGGGCGGGCAAGGAGCGGATGGCGATCGAGGAGATCGGCATCCACTACCACCCGCGCGAGGGCGAGTCGAAGCTGTCGAGCTTCCGCGACGGCTGGCGCCACCTGCGCTTCCTGCTCGTGCACAGCCCGACCTGGCTGTTCATCGTGCCCGGCGCGGTGATGGCCTTCCTCGGCGCCGTGGTCGCGCTGTTGGTGCTGCTGCGGATCGACATCTTCGGGCGCGCCTGGGACCTGCACTCGATGGTGGCGGGCTCGCTGCTGATGATCGTCGGCTCCCAGGTGCTCGGCCTCGGGCTCGCCGCGCACGCGTACGCGACCTACTTCATGGGCGAGCAGGACCCGTGGTTCGACCGCATGCGCGAGCGCTTCCGGCTCGAGCACGGCCTGCTGCTCGGCGGGGTGGTCCTGGTGGCCGGGCTCGCCGTGGCGGCGACGATCGCCGGCATCTGGATCGACCGCGGCTTCGGGCAGCTGTCCGAGGAGCGCCTGGCGATCCTGGCCGCGACGCTGATCATCGTCGGCATCCAGGTCTTCTTCTCATCCTTCCTGCTCTCGATCCTCGGGCTGCGGCGACGGCGCTGATCCGGCTGGCGGCCGGGCGCGCGGGCACCGGAGCTTCCTTTGACGTTCCTGCTCGCGACCATCGTGTTCCCGCTGCTCCTGGCCGCCCTGGCGTTGGGCGCGGGGCTGCTCGTCGATCGTGCCGCCGGCGGCGTCGTGCCGGGCGCGCTGCTGGTCCCGCTGGGGCTCGGCGCCCTGGTGGCGGTGTCGGAGCTGTTGGCCTGGCAGGACGCGCTCGGCTCGCTGGCGCCGGTCGCGCTGATCGTGCTGGCGCTGGCGGGCTACGCGCTCGGACTCGGGCGGCTGCGCGGCGCCCGCGTCGACTGGTGGCCGCTCGCGGTCGCCGTGGGCGTGTACCTGATGGTGTGCGCGCCGGTGCTGGGCGCCGGCAGGGTGACCGTGCCGGGATACCTGCTCGACACCACCGTCGCCTTCCACCTGCTCGGCTCGGACTACCTGCTCGAGCACGCGCGCAACTTCGGCGGGCTGCCGATCTCCAGCTTCAGGACCACGCTGGAGAGCTACTTCGGCATCTCGTATCCGAGCGGCGGCCAGACGCTGCTCGGCAGCGCGGGGCGGATCGTCGGCGTCGAGCGCATCTGGCTCTACGCGCCGTTCCTGTCGCTGCTGCTCGCGGTCTGCGCGCCCGTGCTCTACTTCCTCGCCCGTGGCGCCAGGCTGCCACGCGGGCTGGCGGCCGGGACCGCGCTGGTGGCCTCGGCGCCGGCGCTGGTGTTCGCCTACGCCCAGATGGGGGCGATCAAGGAGCTCACCGTGCTGCCGTTGGTGCTCCTGCTGGGAGCGTTGCTGCTGCTGGCCCCGCGCCTGCTGGAGGCGCGGCCCGCGCGCCGCTGTGGTGCCGGCGGTGGTGGCGGCCGCGGGCGTCGGCGCGATCGGCGTCTCCTTCGCCCCCTGGCTGCTGCTGGTCGCGCTGGCGGCGGTCGTGCTCGCCCTCACGAGCTGGGAGTCCAGGCCCGCCCTGCGCCCGACGCTGGGCTGGGTCGCGGTGCTGGGCGCGGTGCTGGTGGTGCTCGGGCTGCCGACCGTCAGCCGCCTGTCGCAGTCGATCACGCTTGCCAAGAGCTTCTCGACCGGCAACCAGCTGGCCGTCAGCGACCCGGGCAACCTGGTCCGGCCGCTGAAGACCGAGCAGCTGCTGGGCGTCTGGCTGACGGGCTCGCACCGGGTCGACCCCCCGGGCCACTGGTTCGGCGAGACCTACTTCCTGCTCGGCCTGGCGGCGCTCGCGGTGGTGCTCGGCGCGCTCTGGCTGCTGCGTCGCCGCCAGTGGACGCTCGTGGCGTGGGTCGCGCTGTCGGCGCTGCTGTGGCTGGTGCTGACCCGCCGCGGGACGGCCTGGACCGACGCGAAGCTGCTCGTGCTGACCTCGCCGGTGGTGGTGCTGCTCGCCGGCATCGGCGTCGAGAGCCTGCGCCAGGCGGGCCGGCGCTTCGAGGGCGCGCTGCTGGGGCTGACACTCGCGGCGGGCATCCTGGTCTCCAACGCCTTCACCTACCACGACACGAACCTGCAGCCGACCCAGCGCTACGAGGAGCTGCTGAAGATCGGCGACCGCTTCGCCGACGACCGGCCGGCGCTGGTGCCGGAGTTCGACGAGTTCGCGCTCTACGCGCTGCCGGGCCTGCCGCCCGACGGTCCCGGCTTCTCCTTCAAGAGCCCGCGGCTGGTGACCCTGCGCGACGGGGCGCCCACGCCGTACGGCACGAGCTTCGACCTCGACCGAATCCCGCTCGCGGCGCTCAAGGAGTACACGACGATCGTCAAGCGCCGCCGCCCCGACTCAAGCCGCCCGCCGGCCAACTACGCACGCGTCTTCGCCGGTCGCTACTACGAGGTCTGGCGCCGCATGGAAGCGCCGCGGGTGCTCGACCACCTGCCGGCGGGCAGCGGGCTGCAGGCGGCGGGGCGGGTGCCCTGCGAGCGCGCGCGCCGGCTCGCGGCCGACGCCCGCCGCGACGGCGCCGAGCTGCGCTACGTGCCGCGGCCGCGGCTGGTGACGATCGATCCGCGCAAGGCGTCGCGGCCGGCCGCCTGGGGGGAGGCGCCGCCGATGGGCATCGGCCTCAGCGGTCCCGGCGTCCTGCGCGCACGCGCGACCGTCCCAGCCGGTGGGCGCTATCGCATCTGGCTCAAGGGGGACATCGGGCGCCGGCTGGAGCTGTCGGTCAACGGCACGCCCGTCGGCGGCGTGAGCGGTCAGAGCGGCAACGACGGCAACTACGCCACACCGATCGAGGCGACGTTGCGCTCGGGCCGCAACTCGATCGCGATCGAGCGCAGCGGCGGCAGCCTGCGGCCCGGGGACAACACCCCGAGCCTGCTGCGGGCGATCGTGCTGGAGCCGGCTGGCGGCGCGGCGCCGCTGCGCAGCGCGAGCCCCTCGGACTGGGCCGCGGCCTGTCGCGGTCCGGTCGACTGGGTCGAGCTCGTCCGCTCGCGCTAGCCGCTGCGCTCGGCGCTCGGCGCCCGTTCGCGCTCGCGCAGCGCCTGGCGCAGCTCCTGCTCGACCTGACGAGCCGCGACGTCCCAGGAGGCCGTCTCGGCCAGGGCCAGGCCGGCCAGCGAGCACCGTCGCCAACGCTCCTCGTTGACGAGCAGGCGCTCGATCGCGTCCGCCAGCGAGATCGGGTCGGGATCGGCGTACTCGACGCCGGCGTCGCGCCCCAGCTCCGCTTCGGTGCTGGCGCCGCCGAGATCCACGCAGGGCAGTCCGCAGGCGAGCATCTCCTGGGGGCCGAGCGAGTAGTTGGTTAGCGACAGGCAGAGGCCGACGGTGGCCTCCGAGTAGCAGCGCGCCAGCGCCTGCGGGCTGACGATCCCGAGCTGCTCGTGGGGGAACTGCACGCCGAGATCCTCGTCCTGTCCGAACAGCACGAAGCGCAGCTCCGGCCGCCGGCGGTGGAGCTCCTCAAGCGCGAGCGCTCCAGCGGCACGGCGCGGCGGGCGGTGTAGCTCGCGGGCATAGAAGGCGACGGTGTCGCGCCGGCGCTCGACCGGCTGGGGGTGGTAGATCGCGCGGTCGACGCCGAGCCGAAACCAGCCGCCGCGCTGCCCGTAGCGGCGGGCGAGCAGGTCCCGCAGCCAGCGGCTGGCGGCGATGCCGTGGAAGCCGAGCTCGTAGGTGCGCGCCGCCCACAGCGACTCCGCGGAGGTGGCGAAGAACTCCGGCTCGTGGTCGTTGATCAGGTACGCGCGAGCGCGGCAGTGGGGCAGCAGCGCCACCTGGTAGGCGGTGTCCCAGCCGGTCGCGACCGCGACGTCGGCGCCGTGCCAGTCGGCGAAGCCCGTGAAGGCGGGCGCGCGCAGCGGCACGAACTCCTCGACGATCCGGCGCCGCAGCACCGCCGCCCGCTCGTGGTGGCGTCCCAGCGGGTCGTACATCCAGATCGTGCACGTGTGACCCATCTGCTCGAGCCGCGCGACGAGGGTGAAGATCGTCGTGTGGCCGCCGCTGCCGCGCTGGAAGGGCGGGATCACGACGGCGACGTGCAGTGGGGTGCGCTCGGCCATGCCCGGCACCGGGTCGTCGAGCGGGGCGATCCCCTCGCGGCTGAGTCGCAGCACCTCCTCGAACGGGCCAGGGCCGGGCGCGGCAGCCACCGCCCGGCCGGGCGCGGCCGGCACGCCGTCCTGCCGCGCCTGCGGGGCCGCGCCACGCCGCTCCAGCGAGAGCGCGCGCTGCGCCGGTCCCGGCAGCCGCTGCGCCCGCGAGCCGAGCGCCGAGGCCACCCGCCGCCCGGACTGGTGGACCACCGAGCGCCCCAGCCAGCGCGCCTGCTGGCGAGCCGGGAGTCCCTGCGCGCGCATCCAGCGCGCGTCGCGCAGCACCTGCCGCGGCGCCTCCCGTGCCTGCAGCGGCTCGACGTGACCGCTGGCCTCGCGCAGGCCGCGGTACTCGTCGAAGTAGCGCTTCATGAACTCCAGCGGCCCGTAGTCGTGGGCGTGCTCGACGGCGGCGGCGGGGTTGTAGACCTTCGCCCAGCCGGCGGCCAGCAGCGCCTGTCCGAAGACCTGGTCCTCCGCGTAGGCCACGTCGGCGAAGCGGATCCGCTCCCAGCAGGCGCGGGCATAGCAGGCGTTGACGTTCGAGAGGAAGGCCGGATCGCCCGCGTGCTGCACCGCCGGTCGCCCGTCGGGCGCGAAGCCCGCGAAGAACTCGGTCAGCTCGCGCGCGATCATCGGGCTGGTGTCAGCTCGCGGCAGGTGCGGCCCGTAGACGGCGCCGACGCGCTCGGCCAGCTCGAACGACGCCTCCAGCGCGGCCAGCCAGCCCGTCACCGGCACCGCGTCCTGGGTCAGGAACGCGATCAGCTCGCCGCTCGTGCGCTCGGCGCCGAGGTTGCGCGTGCGCCCGTGGCCGAACTCCCCCGGAGGGGATCTCCAGCAGCTCGGCGCCCGCCGCGCGGGCCACCGCCTGCGAGCCGTCGCGCGAGCCGGAGTCGATCACCAGCAGCTCCGCCGGCCCCTGGCGCACGACGGCGTCGAGCGCCTGCTCCAGCAGGGCCCCCGTCCTTGACGGGGATCACGACCGAGACCGAGCTCACGCCCGCTCGAGCACGTACAGGTCCCGATCGCCCTCGAGACCGCCGGGGAGATAGAGGGCCATCCGCCAGTCGGGGGTGGCATGGGCCGCGAGCCAGGCCGGCGTCACGTCCGCGCCCGCACCGCGCTCGGCCGCCAGCACGAGCATGCCGCCGGGCTTGATCGCGCCATGGAGCGCCGTCAGCCGCTCGAGCGCGGTCGCCGCGGCGGTCCAGCCGCCGATGGCGAAGCCGGCGTCCGCGCCCGGCTCGAGCCCCTCGCGACACTCCAGTCGCGGATGCGCGCTGCGCAGGACGCCGAGCACCTCGCCCGCGGTCGGGCCGGTCCCGAGCCAGACCTCGCCGGCGCGAGGCCCGCGCCCCACCTGCTCCAGGGCGCCCACCACGGCGTCGGCGCGAGCGAGCGCCGCCAGCGCCCGCGGATCCTCGTCGTCGACCGCGCCGTTGAGGAGGTCGCTGACCGGCGTCGCCTGCAGCCGCCGCGACGCCGGCGGTGGGGTGGTGTCGCTCGCGCTGGCGGGATGCTCGCGCTGCAGCGTGTCCCTGGTCGACGCGAGCCGCTCGCGCGCCCCGTCGACGGCCTTGCCCGAGCGGTTGCGCGTGTCGTAGGCGAGTCGGTACAGCGCCCGCAGCACGCGGAAGCTCGCGCGCAGCAGGCCGGCGCCTGGCCGCCGCATCAACGCGTTGAGGTCGACGTGCCAGCGGTCGAGCCAGTAGCTGCGGTCCTGGGCGGCGGCCAGGGCGTCGTGGGCCTGGGCCACTTCCTCTGCGCGCTCGTGCTCGAGTGCCTCGAGCCGGTGGCGCAGCCGCTCGAGCCGAGCCTCACCGGCTGTCGGCTCCGAGGCCATGTCAGAGATTCTCCGCGATCTTGGGTGCCTCGCGGGTGAACACCATGAGACCGAGCACTACCGTGACAACCACCACCATCAGCGGGATCAGCAGCCGCGCCGTGCCGCCGATGGCGTCTGCCGCCGTCGGGGCGCTCGGATCGATGAGAGCGTGCCGCGCCTGAGTCAGGACTGCGGCGATCGGACTTGCCATCGCCTCTCGCTCGATGCTGTCTGGCAGCGCGCTCGTGACGTAGATCACTGGCGACGCGTAGAAGAGCACCTGCAGTACGACCTCCCAGATCGGCTGCATGTCGCGATAGCGCACATACAGCGCGGAGAGGAGCATCGTCACGCCGGTGGCGAACGCCACGAGCACCACCACGAGCGGCACCAGCTCGAGCCAGCTCCAGCGGGGCTCGATGCCAGAGGCGAACACGAACCCGAAGACGACGAGCAGGTTGAGCCCGAGGTTGAAGAGCGCGTGCAGCGCCACCGAGAGGGGAATCACCATGCGAGGGAAGCGCACCTTGCGCAACAGGTTCTCGCGCTCCATCAGCGAGGTGACTCCACGGCTGGTGGTCTCCGAGAAGAACGTGAACAGGACGATCGCGGTCAGCAGGTAGACCGGGTAGTTCCGCACGCCGTCGCCAAAGCGCACAACCTCGGTGAAGACCAGGTAGAGCACGCCGAAGAGCATCAGCGGACGCATCAACGTCCAGAGGTAGCCCAGCACGGACCCGAAGAAGCGCAGCTTGAAGTCCGTCGCCGCGAGCGTCAGCGTCAGGCTCGCGAAGCGGCGCAGAATCCTCGCCGAACGCGGAGGGACCGGAGAAAGCGGTGGTGGGCGACGTGCTCACGCTCGCGTGATCTCCAGTTCGGTCGGCAGGTCCGCCACCCCGTCCGTGACGACCGCGCCCGTGACGATCAGCGACGCCAGGTCGGGTTTTGCGTCCAACACGTGTTTGCCGCTGTCCCAGACCGCCACCGAGGGCGTGACCGTGTAGCGGCTGGGCGCGAGCCAGTTGTCAAACGACAGTTCCACGTGGACCCGCTCGCCAGCGTGGAAGACACCGGTCGGTCCGTGGGTCATGGTGGTGGCGACGAAGATCGTGTGACGTACCTCGTTGCGGAAGATCAGCGAGAACGTGGGATGGGCGACGTCCTGCACGAACTCGACGTCGATGTGGGCGCGGCAGCGTTCTCCTGCCTGCAAGCTGACCGCCTGCTCCCCGGACGGGCCCTCGAGCCAAGCGCCGCGGATGCGTGCGGCCACGCCGAGCATGTCACCGGAGAGCACCTCCTCTGAACCCACGAGGCCGAAGTTCACCTCGCTGTAGCTGCGAGCGACGTCGTCGGGTGCTCCAATCTCCTGCAGGCGCCCCTTCTCGAGCAACATGGCTCGGTCACAGAAGCGCTCGACGGCGGCCATGTCGTGGGTCACGAACAAGATCGTCCGGCCGTCGTTGCGCATGCGCTCGAACTCATCGAAGCACTTGCGCTGAAAGGCGGCATCCCCGACGGCGAGCACCTCGTCGATCAGCACCACTTCGGCGTCCATTTGAATCGCGACCGAGAAGCCCAGGCGTACGGTCATGCCCGACGAGTAGTTCTTCAGCTTCATGTCGAGGAAGTCCTCGAGCTCGGCGAACTCGATGATCTGGTCGAACCGCCGCCGCGCCTCCTTGCGGCTGAGGCCGAGCATGATCGCGTTGATCAGGACGTTGTCGCGCGCGGTCAGGTCGGGATTGAAGCCCACGCCGAGCTCGATGAACGGCGACAGCCGCCCCTGTACGTCGATGAGGCCGCTGTCGAGGGCGTAGATGCCCGCAAGGCACTTGAGCAGGGTGCTCTTGCCGGACCCATTGCGCCCGACGATGCCGAAGAACTCTCCGCTGCGCACCTCGAAGCCGACATCCTCGAGCGCGGGCAACAGGTCGTGCTCGTGGGAGGCAAATGGGTGCAGAACCCGCTCCTTGAGCGTGGAGTAGCGCTGGTGCGGCAGCACGAAGGCCTTGTGGGCACCCCTTACGGTCACTGCCGACGACGCCTGCTTCAACGTCGTCGCGCGCTGCGACGGCGTGGGTGTGACGACCGTGTTCAAGACGGCCGAAACTACCAATAGCGGCACCCGCGCCTGCCGTTCCCGTAGGCTCCACACGCCCGTGGAAGCGAGCGATGCACAGCAGTCCCCCGAGCGCTTCGACCCGCGCAGCATGGGCGGGGGCCTGATGGAGACGGAGCACAGAGCTCGCTATCGCTGGGCCGGAGCGTGGGTGGAGGGCATGCGCGTGCTCGACGCTGGCTGCGGCCTCGGCTATGGCAGCGCGATGCTCGCGGAGCGCTCACCGGCGTCGCTCGTCGGTCTCGATCTGAGCGCGGAGGCGCTCGAGCGCGCACGGCAGGAGCTGGGGGAGGCCGTGCAGCTCGTGACCGGCGACATTCGCGAGCTGCCGTTCGAGTCGGACTCGTTCGACCTCGTCGTCTGCTTCGAGGTGATCGAGCACGTGGAGCGCCAGGAGCGAGCGCTGGCCGAGCTACGACGGGTGCTCGCGCCGCAGGGCACGCTGCTGATCTCCTCTCCCAACCGCGAGGTGTACACGCCGGGGAATCCGCATCACGTGCACGAGTACGTACCGAGCGAGTTCCGTTCGACGCTGGAGGAGCAGTTCGAGCACGTGACGCTCTACCGGCAGCACCCTTGGCTGGCGACCGCGATCTTGCGCGAGGGCGGGGGCGCCGGGCTCGTGTCGCTTCAGGCGGCCACACCGGACGCCGCTCACGTCGAGGGGCGCGAGACGTACACGCTGGCGGTGGCGAGCGACGTGGCGGACGACGGCAGAGGCGAGCTCGTCGAGCTGGGCGATGACTTCGAGGTCCGGTGGTGGCACGAGCAACTGGACAATGCGACCCTCGAACGCGAGCGCGCCTCGCGAGAGACTGAGCGAGTGGTAGAGGAGCTGCGGGTCGCGAGCGCGCGTCTCGTGGAGGCCGAGGCGCAGGCCGCCGCTGCGTTGGAGCTACGCAACCAGCTCGAGCGGCTCGAGCAGCGCGAGCAAGAGCTGCTGCAGCAGATCAGCTGGAGCGCCGCGACGATCGACGACATGACCGCGTCGCCCAGCTGGAAGATCACCGCACCGCTGCGCGCGTTCAAGCGCCTGCTGCGACCGCGCGGCCGTTAGACGGCGGTCAGCACCCCGTAACGCTCGACGAGCGCCGCCCAGGCGGCCGAGGCGTCGATGTCGGTGAGCGTGATCATCGATTGCAGACCCGTCCGGTACCGCGCCACGATCTCCGGCACCAACACGCCGCGCCAACCCCGATCTCCGATCGCGCACCAGAGCGCGAAGTCCTCCCAGCCGTAGAGGCGTTGGTCTGTCGTATAGCCGCCGACGGCCAGCAGCGCCGAGCGTCGGATCATCGCCATCGCGTCGATGAAGTTGCCATACCGCAGTCGCTGGGGCTCCCAGGACAGCCAGCTCATGAGGTCGCGCGCTCCATGACTGTCGAAGACTTCGAGCAGGCCATAGGCGAACGCCGCTTCGGAGTCGGCGTCGAGCGTGTCCGCCAGCCGCGACAGGCAATGGGGGTAGACGGCGTTGTCGGCGTCCAGGATGAACACGTACTCGCCGCGCGCGCGCGCCACGCCGAGGTTGCGAGCGGCGGCGAGCCCGCCGTTGCGCCCACGGGCGATCAGCGTCGCCGGCACCCATGGGTGCTGCTCGAGCGCGGTGCGGATGGCGTCCAAGGAGGCGTCGCCGGACGCGTCTTCGACCACGATCAGCTCGTAGTCGCGGCGGTCGCTGACCGCGACGCTGGCGATCGCCTCGCCGACGGTGTCGGCGTAGTCGTAGACCGTCAACACCACGCTTATCCGGGGCGGGGCGGGTCGCACCGGTCCGTAGCGCTCGCTCGTGTCCACGGCTGGTCGAGCTGGCGCTGCGAGCTGCCGACGCAGTGCGCGCTGACCCAGGAAGAGCTCTTTGAGCGCCATCCGGATCACGTCGATCTCCGTACGCTCCCTGGCGAGCCGCTCCGGCTCGCTCGTGGGCGCCGGGGCGGGTAGCGGGCGGGGCCGTGGTTGCAGCGCGCCTTCGGGAAGGTCGGCGACGCTCGCGGCGGCGGCGTGCTCCAGTGCGTCGGCGAGCACGCCGATGCTCGCGTCGAGCGGAAGCTCCTCGCGCAGCAGCCGGTAGGCGGCGTGGCGCATGGCTTTGAGCCGATCCTCGTCGTCCAACAGCGCCCGCAGCGCCAAGGGCATGCTCTCCAGCGACACGCTCACGAAGTGCTCGCCCGGGATCAGGGGCGCAGTGCCGAGCGAGTGCTCGCTGACCACCACGCAACCATTCACCATCGCGCCGATCACGCGCTGCCATTCGAGATACGCCAGGGGCGAGCGGTGGACGTTGAGGATCATGCGCGAGGCTGCCAGATGCCGCCATTTGCGCTGACCGTGGAAGTAGGCCTCCGATGTCGAGGTATGCGGCACGGCCGTCTCGAAGAGGTGGAGCGCCGAGCGCCGCCCGGCGAGCGCGGAGGCGCAGGCGGCAAGCGTCTGTGCCCGGCGCTTCGCGTAGCCGCCCATGAAGGTGACGTCGTATGAGCGTGCCCGCGACTCGTCGCCACCCCAAGCGTCCCACTCGGGCACGTAGCCAAGGCGCAAGGTCTGGGCTGGCACGCCCCGGCGCGCCAGCGCGGCGGTGCCCTCGTCGTTGATGTCGATCACGCCGCCGGCACCCTCGGCGACCGTGGCTGCCAGGTCGAACCAGGTGGTGCCAGGCTGCTCGGTGCAGAGCGCGACCGAGCGGCGCAGCTGCGCCTGGGTGGGGTGGGCCTCTTGCCGGGTGAGGGGGACGTACTCGTGGGGGACGAACAGGTACGCGCGGCCGTCCTCGATCCGTGGGAAGTGATCGACCGCTCGTTCGGTGGTCACTCCGAGCCGCTGCAGCGACGCCTCGAGCGCGGCGAGCAGCTCCTCGAAGAACACGTTCTGCCCACTCGCGGCGACGATGCACACACTGTCCATGGCGCGGGCGATCCTAGCCAGCCTATGAGATACCGTGACGAACCAATGAGCGAGAACGGACAAGCGCCTCCCAACTCCCAGCGTCGCTCGCCGAGCCGTACCAATGGGCTTGCCCCGGCGGCTCCAACGCCTGGGTTGCGGGTGCTAGTGACCGGCGGTGGCGGCTATATCGGCGCAGTGCTGGTGCCGAAGCTGCTCGAGCGGGGCTATCACGTGCGTGTGCTCGACCGGCTGTACTGGGGCGAGGATCCGCTGGCGGCGGTGCGGGATCGGATCGAGCTCGTAGAGGGCGACGTGCGCGAGCTGCCCGAAGGGGCGCTGACGGAGATCGACGGCGTGATTCACCTCGCGGGCCTGTCGAACGACCCAACCGCGGAGTACGACCCAGAGGCGAACTGGCAGATGAACGCGGTCGCGACCGAGCGCCTCGGCCAGGCCTGTGTCGAGCACGGCGTCGAACGCTTGATCTTCGCCTCGTCCTGCTCGCTCTACGACGGCCTGCCGCCCGGCATGCACAACGAGGAGGCGCAGATCGAGCCCTACGGGGCCTACGCCAAGTCCAAGCGCTACGGGGAGGAGCGACTGCGCGAACTCGTCCCAGCGGGCCTTTGCCCGGTGATCCTTCGCAACGGCACGGTCTTCGGCTACAGCCCACGGATGCGCTTCGACCTCGTCGTCAACACCTTCGTCAAGGACGCGCTGCTGCAGGAGCGTTTGCTGCTCCACGGCGGTGGGTGGATGTGGCGGCCGCTCGTCGACGTCCGCGACGTGGCCGACGCCATGATCCACACGCTCGAGGCGCCCGCCGACGCCGTGCGCGGCGAGATCTTCAACGTGCTGCACTCCAACTACCAGATCCGCGAGCTGGCGATGCTGGTGGCGGGCTCGGTGCAGCTGTTGGGTCGTACCGTGCAGCTGGAGGAGGTGCCGGCGCCGGAGCTGACGCGCGACTACGAGTGCTCCAACGACAAGCTCTCGCGGACGCTCGGCTTCATCCCGCGGCACTCGGTCGTCGACGCCGTCTCAGACTTGCTCACCCGCCTCGATCTCGGCGACCGCACGATGCTCACCGACGCGCGTCACTACAACATCCGCTGGCTGGAGCTGCTGCACGAGGTCAAGCCGCGCATCGAGCGCTTCGGCTCCGTGCTCTAGTCAGCGCCTGCGTTCTCGCGCCCAGGCGCCGACCTCGCGCAGGGGCCCGGTCAGCCTCCAGCTACGACTTCCCTTCAGCGTCTTCAGCGTTCGCTCGGCCTCCCGCAGGCGGTCGGCCTCACTGCGGTAGTGGTCGCGTTCACGCCGTAGGTCGGCCGTTTCGGCGCGCAGCTGCGCGACGTTGTGAGACAGCGCGCGTAGCTCCCGCTCGTCACCGGGATCGATGCGCTCGAGCGCTGCTCGGGTCGCTTCGGCGTCGGTGCGCCGTAGGACGGCGATGCCCTGCCCTCCGGGAGGATCGGTGGCGAAGCCGTTGGGCACGACGTCCACGACTTCGAAGGCGCGTCCCCAGTGCTCCCTGATCCACCAGGGAGAGTGGAAGACCATCGGGCCGCCGAGCTCCCACGCCTGTCCGTAGCGCAGGGCGTTCATGCCGACGCGCCGTTCGTCCCAGGGCTCGCCGGCGATCAGCTCGGACAGGCCTTCGCCCATGAACGTCACGAGCAGCAATCCGCCGGGACGCAGCACGCGATGCAACTCGAGCAGCCAGTCGCTCCAGGTCTCGACGAGATGGGTGAACACCGAGACGACCCAGATGAGGTCGAAGTATCCGTCCGGCTGGGGCAGCGGCGGACGGGCCTCGTTGCGGAGCACCCGCAGCGGCGGCGACAGCTCACGGTCGATCCAGTCGACGCTTTCCGCGTCGATGTCCGCCCCCCAGACCTCCGCTGTCTGCGCCTCGTCGAGGAAGTGGCGCAGGGTGCGTCCGGCGCCGCAGCCGAAGTCGAGCACCCGTTTGCCCTCGAAGCTCCAGTCGGTGGGCAGCGCCGCGAGGATGTCTCGGCGAGCGAGTCGCCCAAGCTCCTCGTAATAGGCGTACGGGTCCTGCGCCTTCTTCGAGCGAGCCGACCCGATTGGCCAACGCCAGCGGCGGATAGGGGACATGAGCGGCCACCGCGCGACAGCCTAGTTCGCTCTACCATCCCGGGCTCTCTCGTGCGTCTCGCCGCTGTCCAGTCGAACTACATCCCCTGGAAGGGGTACTTCGACCTCATCGATCACGTCGATCAGTTCGTCTTCCTGGACGAAGTCCAGTACACGCGCCGCGACTGGCGCAACCGCAACAAGATCAAAGTCGACGGCAAGCTCCAGTGGCTGACCATTCCCGTGGAGGTCAAGGGTCGCTACCACCAGCGGATCGACGAGACGCGGATCGCCGACGGCTCGTGGGCCGAGCGGCACCTGAGGACGCTGCTGCACGCCTACCGTCGCGCTCCGCACTTCGAAGCGACCGGCGCGCTGCTCGAGCCCCTTTACCGCGAGCATGGGCAGACCGAGTTGCTGACCGACGTCAACACCGCCTTCGTCGCGGCGATCTGCGAGCACTTGGAGATCGGCACGATGCTGAGCCGCTCGACGGCGTACACGACGGCCGACGAGCCAAGCCAGCGCCTGCTGGATCTCTGCCTCGCTACGGGAGCCGTCGAGTACGTGTCCGGGCCTGCCGCCCGGGACTACCTCGACGTCGACCGCTTCGTCGCGGCCGGCGTGCGAGTGTCCTGGGCCGATTACTCCGGCTACCCCGAGTACCCCCAGCTGGGAGAGCCGTTCGAGCATGGCGTCTCGATCGTCGACCTGCTCTTCAACACCGGCCCCAGGCTCGCGAGCACATGCAGAGCGTCGGGGCCGGAGGCCATGCCCTCCGCTGAGATCGAGCGTCGCGTCGCCGACTACTACACCGGCAAGCTGCGCGCGCACGGCCCGACCCACCACGGGGTCGACTGGAGCTCCCAGGAGTCCCAGCTACTGCGCTTCGAGCAACTCATGCGCGTGATCCCGGCGGGAGAGCGAAGCTCCGTGCTCGACTACGGCTGTGGCTACGGCGCCTTCGCCGACTACCTCGAGCAAGCCGGCTTCGACGTCGAGTACGTCGGCTTCGACGTCTCCGAGGAAATGGTGGCGACTGCCCGCCAGCGCGCCGCCGATCGCCATTCCGACTGGACCTTCACGACGGCTCGCGACCAGCTCGACCCCGCCGACGTGACGGTGGCGAGCGGCGTCTTCAACGTGCGCGTCGGCACCGCGGAGGACCGTTGGCGCGACTACACGCTCGAGACGATCACGGAGCTGGCCGCGCTCAGCCGGCGCGGGCTCGCCTTCAACATGCTCACCAGCTATTCGGACCCCGAGCGCATGACCGATCGCCTGTACTACGGCGATCCCGGCTTCTACTTCGACTGGTGCAAGCGCAACCTCAGCCGCCACGTCGCGCTGCTCCACGACTACGGACTCTGGGAGTTCACGATCCTGGTGCGGTTCGATGCCTGAGATAAGCGTCGTCATCGCCGTCTATGGCTGTGCCCGCTGCCTCGTGCCGCTGCACGAGCGCCTGACCGCGGTGTTCGCGGAGATGGCTGTGAGCTACGAGATCGTCTACGTCGATGACCGCAGCCCGGATGGCGCCTGGGACGTCCTGCTGGAACTTGCGAGCAACGACCCCGCCGTGCGGCTCGTCCGCCTGAGCCGTAACTGGGGCCAGCACGCCGCCGTCACGGCTGGGCTGACGGCGAGCGGGGGGCGTTGGACGATCGTGATGGACTGCGACCTCCAGGACCCACCGGAGGAGATCCCGAGGCTCTACGCCACGGCACGCGAGGGGCACGACATCGTCCTGACGCGCCGCAGCGGCCGCGAGCAGCCGTTGCACCGGCGCCTCGGCGCACGCGCGTACTTCTGGTTGCGGGACATGTTCCTCGGCATGAAGGTCGATCCGGAGTACTCGATGCTGAGCATCCTCTCCCGCAAGGTGGTGGACAGCTTCCTCAGCCTCGGCGATCGCGATCGCCAGTACATGCTCCTGCTGCACTGGCTTGGCTTCCGCCGCACCGCGATCGAGATCGCGCATGCCGAGCGCGCGGAAGGCAAGAGCTCGTACACGCTGCGGACGCTGCTGAAGGTGGCGCTCGACGGCCTCTTCTTCCAGACGACGGTGCTGCTGCGTTGGATCGTCTACATGGGCTTCGCCATCGCCGTCTGCGGCCTGCTGCTGGCCGCGTACCTCGTCTACGCCTATTTCATCACCGACCCCCTCCCCGGGTGGACGAGCGTCGCGGTGCTCGTGCTCGTGCTCGGTGGGGCGACGATCCTCGCGTCTGGCGTGACGGGCCTCTACGTAGGCAAGATCTTCGAGCAGGTCAAGGGTCGACCGCTGTTTGTGGTGGATACGGTGTGGCCCCCGGATCGGGTCGTGGAGACCGACTCCGCCGAGGGCGAGGATTCGACGGCGCTCTCGCGCAAGGAGGCTGAGTTGAAGCCAGTCGTGATCTTCGGCACGGGCGACTTCGCGCGCATCGCCGCCCACTACCTCGACGTCGACAGCGAGCACACGGTGGCCGCGTTCACGGTCAACCGCTCTTACGTCGATCGCGACGAGCTGCGCGGTCTCCCGGTGGTGCCCTTCGAGGATCTCGCCGAGACCCATCCTCCCAGCGACTACTCGA
Organism: uncultured Thermoleophilaceae bacterium; assembly: GCA_963734165.1. Taxonomy (GTDB): domain Bacteria; phylum Actinomycetota; class Thermoleophilia; order Solirubrobacterales; family Thermoleophilaceae; genus JACVRW01. The sequence goes on from CAVTFZ010000002.1 coordinate 885,126, forward strand.
TGTTCGTGGCAATCGGGTTCAGCCGTGTCAACCAAGCGCGGGCGGAGATGTACCACGCGTGCAAGCAGGCCGGGTACGAGCTGATCAGCTACGTCAATTCCCGCGCTGCCCACTGGGGCGAGATCGAGATCGGCGACAACACGTTCATCTTCGAGGACAACGTCCTCCAGCCATTCGTGCGCATCGGCAGCGACGTCGTGCTCTGGAGCGGAAATCACATCGGCCACGATGCGCGGATCGGTGACCACTGCTTCATCGCCTCGCATGCGGTCGTCTCCGGCAACGTGGTGATCGGCGACTACTGCTTCGTCGGGGTCAACGCGACCTTCCGCGACGGCGTTAAGGTGGCTCCGCGCTGCGTGATCGGAGCTGCGGCCCTGATCATGAAGGACACCGAAGAGGGCGCCGTCCACGCCGTGCGCGGCACCGAAGCGCGCAGCGACCTGAAAAGCTGGGATCTGACGGGCTTTTGAGCACGCGCTGGACCAGGCGAGGGCTGCTCCTCGAGCCCCCCGTGCACCTGCCCTGGGCACGCTCGCACGCGATGGTTCCAACCGTCCGCGTACACGGCGAGGAGCGGCTTGAGCTGCTGTTCTCGCCCCGTGACGACCAGGGCCGGTCGCGCGTGGCCCGCGCGTGGTTGGATGACCTCGATGCTGCGCCGGAGGTCGAGCCCGAGCCGGTACTCGACCTCGGGTCGCTGGGAGCCTTCGACGACAGCGGCGTAAACCCGTGCTGCCTGGTCTTCGCCGACGATCGCTGGCTGCTCTATTACATCGGCTGGACGCGTGCCGCGAGCGTACGCTTCGTCACCGCGATCGGTTGCGCGGTGAGCGCCGACGGTGGCAGTACCTTCGAGCGCGTGAGCGAAGGGCCGGTCGTTGGCCGCAGCGTCGACAACCCGTATCTCGCGACCTCTCCCTGGGTCCTGGTCGAGGACGGGCGCTGGCGTATGTGGTACGCCTCTGGCGTGCGCTGGGCGCTGCGCGGACCGCGACCGGAGCCCTACTACAACATCCGCTACGCCGAATCGTCCGACGGCCTGCGCTGGGATTGTTCGGGACCGGTGTGCATCGACTTTCGCGACGAGACCGAGCACGCGATCGCGCGTCCCTGCGTTCTCAGGGACGGGGACCGCTACCGGATGTGGTTCTCACACCGGGGCGGGCGCTACGCGATCGGCTATGCGGAGTCCTCGGACGGCATCTCCTGGGAGCGCTGCGACGACGGGCCGATCCTGGTCGCGACTGGCGATGGCTGGGAGTCGGAGATGGTCGAGTATCCGCAGGTCTTCGACTATCGCGGTGCTCGCCACCTGCTCTACAACGGCAACGGCTACGGCGAGACGGGCATCGGACACGCCCAGCTGACGGGCGCGTGAGGTGACGGGCTACCTTTACATGCTCGTGACCGTGGTGCTTACAACCTACGGCAACCTGGTCTTCAAGTGGCGGGTCGACAAAGCCGGTGAGTTGCCCGAAAACGCGTCAGCCCAACTCGCATGGGTGGGCAGGGTCGTCGCCAGCCCGTGGATCCTGAGCTCCTTTGTAGCCGCCTGTGGGGCCGCAGCTGCCTACCTGCTCGCGCTGCAGCGGCTCGAGCTGAGCCGCGCGTACCCGGTGATGAGCTTGTCGTTCGTGCTGGTGCTCCTGTTCAGCGCCCTGCTGTTTAGCGAGGCGCTTACCACGCCGAAGCTGCTGGGCATCGGACTCGTGTTGGTGGGGCTCTGGGTAGGGAGCCAGACGTGGGGCTGATGGAGGAGATCCCGTTCAACCGGCCGTACGCGACCGGTGGGGAGTTCGATCTCATCCGCGAGGCGATCGACAACATGCATCTGTCGGGCAACGGTCCATTCAGCCGTCGCTGCGCCGAGTGGCTTCAGGAGCGTCTGGGCTCGGCGAGCGTCCAGCTGACCCCCTCCTGCACGGGCGCGTTGGAAATGGCGGCGCTGCTGGCGGGCGTGGAAGCGGGCGACGAGGTGCTGATGCCCTCCTTCACGTTCGTCTCGACCGCCAACGCCTTCGTGCTCCGGGGCGCGACCCCGGTGTTCGTCGACGTACGGCCGGACACCCTCAACCTCGACGAGGAGCTGCTCGAGCGGGCGATCACCGAGCGTACGAAGGCGATCGTGCCCGTCCACTACGCGGGCGTCGCCTGCGACATGGACGCGATCATGACCCTTGCCGACCGGCACGGGCTCGTCGTCATCGAGGACGCGGCCCACGCGCTGCTGGCCTGGCACCGCGATCGCCCGCTCGGTGGGATCGGCCAGCTGGGCACGCTCAGCTTCCACGAGACCAAGAACGTCATCTGCGGCGAGGGCGGGGCGCTGTTGGTCAACGACCCGGCACTCGTCGAGCGGGCGGAGATCATGCAGGAGAAGGGCACGAACCGCAGCCAGTTCTACCGGGGCCAAGTCGACAAGTACACCTGGGTCGACGTCGGCTCCTCCTTCCTGCTGAGCGACATCAATGCCGCCTTCCTCTACGCCCAGCTCGAGCGGGCGGAGTGGATGACCGAGCGTCGCTTGGAGCTGTGGAACCTCTACCACGAGGGCTTTGCCGACCTCGAGACCTTGGGCATCGTGCGACGGCCGATCGTTCCGGACCAGGCCAAGCACAACGCGCACCTGTACTACCTGCTGACCGAGACGAACAGCGACCGGGACGAGCTGATCGAGGCGCTCGATCGTCGGGGGATCAGCTGCGTGTTCCACTACGTGCCGCTGCACTCGGCGCCGGCGGGGTTGCGCTTCGGTCGCACAGGCAGCGACATGACGGTCACAGACGACGTCAGCGGGCGGCTTGTGCGGCTGCCGCTCTGGATCGGCATGGAGGCCGACCAGGCACGGCGTGTGGTGGACGAGGTTCGGCGTGCCCTGTTCGCTCGTGTCAGGACGCGGGCGGGGGTGGCGCCTGAGCCGGCCCGGGAAGGAAGTCCGGTGCTACCGCGCGGCAATGGCGCCGGTCTGTAGGTCGCTCGAGGCGGCCACTGGGCACGTCTAGCAGGTAGATCTGCCCGTAGGAGTCGGCGAACCCAGGGTCATAGGCTTGTCCGGACAGGTAGGCGCCGTCCCGCCCGCAGACGACGCTCGTGCCCGGCAGCGCCGGGTAGGCGGCAATCGAGCTGTCGTCGTAGGTCACCTGGACCGCGCCGCGCAGCTCCCAGAACGACGAGAAGATCGGCAGCCCGGGATTCTCGGAGACGGTGGGGTGACCGAACGTCAGGATCGTGGCTCCGCGTGGCGGCCGCGGAAGGCTCCCCTCGATGGCGCCTATGACGGATCGCTCCTGGGCATACGCGCGATCCCAGATCTCGGCGCTGTCGCGTAGGCGGTCCTGGTAGCCCACGAACAGGAAGCCCGCGAGGACGATGGCTGTGCCCGCCGCCAACCAGCGCCAGCCAGGTACGCCGCGGAAGACCAACGTGCCCGCCACCATCGCCGCGGCGTAGACCGTCGCGATGAACCCGATCGATGCGATCGCGTTCGTGCGATTGGCGAGCCCCGGAGTCAGCGGCGAGTAGTACTCGATCGCGCCGACGAACATGACGTAGCCGGCGGCCGCGAGCAGCAGGCCACCGAGCCCGAATACCAGCCAGCGGCCGAGTTCCCGCCGTTCGGCGCTCACGGCTGGCAGCAGCCAGATCACGAGGCCAGCCGCTGCTCCCACGACTGCCAGCAGACCGAGGACCGTGATCGAGTGCGGCGTGCCGTAAGGCAGCGCCACAGCGGTGAGGATGTCGAGGCCGCCGTCGAGCATCAGCCGTGCGTGGTGGGTGTAGGACGGGGCGTGCTGGATCGCCGCATTGGTGGCGATCACCGCTATCGCGACCGACGCCACGCCGATGTCCACCGCACTGCGTGGCAGTACGCGACGCCACGGAGCGCGCGTCAGGTACAGCAGTCCGCTGCCGACGATCGCGGCGTAGGCGACCTCGTACTGCAACAGGCTGACGAGGTACAGGACGACCGCGCCGGCGTGCAGTGCAATCGCCTTGCGGCGGTTGGGTTCGTCCAATCCCCGCAGCGCGACCATCACGCCTAGGAGCCAGGCGCTGATCGCGATGTTCGCGCCGCTGCCGGTTGCCCATAGGCGCGTGGCGTCGGCATAGGGGCACACCAGCACGAGCAGTGCGATCGCGCCGGCGTGCAGAGGCTCGATGCGGAGACTGCGCAGGAACAGGTAGATCACGCTGCAGAGCAGCACGGTGGACGCGAGCACGGCGGTGAGTTGCCACTTCGTGTGGTCGCCGAACAGCGTGAAGCGAGCAACGAGCGAGACGACGCCGAGCGGGCGGAAGCCGACCACGTCGTCGAGCGTGTCGAAGGCATCGAGGGGGCTACTCGCAGTCTGGGCAACGCTGGCGAAGGCCCAGTCGTCCGAATACAAGCCGCCGTGTTCGATGTGGCGGCGATAGACGAGCACTCCGACGCCTCCCAGCAGCGTCAGCGCGCCGAGGAGCTCCCGCCAGGTCGGGCTTGCTCGCGTCAGCAAGAAGCGCCCGATACCGGCCGCCTTGTGCCCAGCCAGGCGTCTACCGAGCGCGCCGAAGCGACGTCGCTGCGTTCTCTGTTGCATTGCCAACGGAGTGTGTTAGCGGATCCAGGGCCGATAGTGTGTGCGGCGATGCCAGAAACGGTCACGGGTGCTCGGCGGCTGCTCTCATGGCCGAAAGCCTATGAACTGCTCCAGACCGCTGTTGGTTCGGATGCCTCGCACCGCAGGTTCGTTCGCGAACACCTCCGCCCAGCTTCCGGCAATCGCCTGCTCGACATCGGCTGTGGGCCTGGCCACATCCTCCGCGCGCTCCCGTCCGACCTCCGCTACGTCGGCTTCGATGCGAGCCCGGAGTACATCGCCGCCGCCCGCCGCGAGTGGGGCGAGCGGGCCGAGTTCCACTGCCTGCGAGTAGGCGAGCAGGATTTTGGGACGCGCCGGTTCGACCTCGTACAGGCGATGGGACTCCTGCACCATCTCGACGACGGGACATGTGCTTCGCTCTTCGAGCTGGCGACCCGCGTCCTGGAGCCGCAGGGCAGGCTGGTCACGATCGACCCCGCGCACGCCGCCGATCAACCCTTCGTCGCGCGCTGGTTGATCGGGCGTGATCGTGGGGCGTACGTGCGCAGCGCCGAGGAATACGCGGCGCTTGCACGGCCGTGGTTTGGCTCCGTGGCCGTGACGGTACGCACGGACCTCCTACGCGTCCCCTATACGCACGCGGTGCTCGAGTGCGCCCATCCTTGTGAAGCCTCTCCGCGCCTGCAAGCGCCGAGTGGCGAATCTGCCCAGCCGGGTACCGTCGACCCATGAGCCCACGCGACGAAGACGACTGGGTCGGCGAGCCGCCCGAGGGGCGTTACACGGCCGACCGGGCCGATCCCGGCTTCTGGCGCGGCAACGTGCCGCTCAGCATCACCGGAGTCGGGCTGGGGATCGCGCTGCTGATCCTGCTGATCGTCTGGCTGCTCTGACGCGCGACGGGCGGCCGTCCGGGCGCTTCGGGAACATGCGTTGTCCTATATGGAGTACGGTGGCCGGGCACGGACTCCAGGATGGCGATCAGTCGACGAGGAGCGTGGATGCGAGCACGAGATCATGTCGCGAAGGGCGTGCTGGCTCTTGCCCTCATGGTCTGCGTCGCGCTCGCGGGCTGCGGTGACGACGGCGACGACGACAGCCGTGCCGGCGGCTCGGCCACGATCGCGCAGACCTCGCAGCCCGACTACCTCGATCCCGCGCTGAGCTACACCCAGAACGCCTGGGAGGCGCTCTGGCTCGTCTACACGCCGCTGCTGACCTACCGCCACGCCGAGGGCACGGCGGGCACCGAGCTGATTCCGGGCCTCGCGACCGCGCTGCCCACGATCTCCGACGGCGGCAGGACCTATGAGCTGACGCTGCGCAGGGGCTTGAAGTACTCCGACGGCAGGCCGGTCAAGGCGTCCGACTTCGAGCATGCGATCAAGCGCGTGCTCAACCTCGAGTCGGGCGGCTCGTCGTTCTACGAGGTGATCGAGGGCGCGACGAAGTACCTCGAGGACGGCGATCCGCAGGCCGATCTCCCCGGCATCGAGACCGACGACCAGAGCGGCCGGATCGCGATCCACCTCGACGAGCCCGATGGGACGTTCTCGAACGTGCTGGCGATGGACTTCGCCGCGCTCGTGCCGAGCGACACGCCGTTCAAGAACATGAGCGCCAATCCGCCACCCGGCGTCGGTCCGTACGAGCTCACGAAGTCGGTGCCCAATCGGGAGTTCGTGCTGCGCCGCGTCGAGGGCTTCGAGCTGCCGGGCGTGCCCGCCGGCAAGATCGACACGATCACGACGAAGATCGTCAAGAGCAGCACCCGCCAGGCCCAGGACGTGATCCGCGGCGACCTCGACTACATGCAGGATCCGCTGCCACCGGACGTCAAGCCCGAGGTCAAGCAGCGCTACGGCGACCGCTATCGCACCACGACCACGATCTCGACGTACTACTTCTTCCTCAACAACCGCGTGCCGCCCTTCGACGATCCGAAGGTGCGCCAGGCGGTCAACTACGGGATCGACAAGCCGGCGCTGGCGAAGCTGTACGGCGGCGACCTCGCGCCCGGTTGCTCCTTCCTGCCGCCCGGCATGCCCGGCAGCGACCCGGCGCTCGACCTCGAGGACTGTCCCTGGGGCGATCCGCGCAAGCCGCCGAACCTGGCGAAGGCCCGCGCCCTGATCGCCGCGGCGGGGGCGAAGGGCGCCAAGGTCGCGGTCTGGGGCAACACCGACGCGCCGACGCCGCAGGTGACCGAGGCCTACGCCGACATGCTGCGCGGGATCGGGCTCGACGCGCGCGCGAAGATCGTCGACGGCGGCGTCTACTTCCAGACCATCGGCAACGCCAAGACCAAGGCTCAGACCGGCTTCGCGAACTGGTTCCAGGACTTCCCGCACCCGCGCAACTTCATGTTCAACGTCGAGGGCACGACGATCCAGCCGACCAACAACCAGAACTACGGCAACGTCGACGACCCGGAGCTCGACCGCGGGATCGCGAAGCTCAGCCGCGAGCCGAAGCTGACCGGCAAGATCACCGCCGCCTGGGCCGATCTCAATCGCAAGCTCGTCGAGCGCGCCTGGATCGTGCCGTTCGGGCACATCGAGCTGCCGACCTTCCTCTCCGAGCGGATGGACTACGAGCACTGCTCGCTGTTCCACCCCGTCTACTACAACGACTACTCGAGCTGGTGCCTCAAGTGAGCGGGCTCAGCTCGCTCTCTTGCGCGCTCTGATGAGCTTGCCACGCTCGATCGAATCGAGCACCAGCTTGCGCAGCCGGATCGCGTCGGGCGTGACCTCGACGCACTCGTCCTCGCGGATGAACTCCAGCGCCTGGTCCAGCGACAGCTCTCTGTAGGGCACGAGCTTGACCGTGTTGTCCGAGCCGGCCGCGCGCATGTTGGTGAGGTTCTTCTCGCGCACCGCGTTGACGTCGAGGTCGTCGGCGCGCGAGTTCTCGCCGATCACCATGCCCTCGTAGACCTGCTCGCCAGGGCCGACGAACAGCTCGCCGCGGTCCTGCAGGCGCAGCAGCGAGTAGGTGACGGTCTCACCCGGCCGGTCGGCGACCAGCGAGCCGCTCTCGCGCGTGCGGATCTCGCCGTGCCAGGGCTCGTAGCCCTCGAAGACCGCGTGCATGATGCCGGTGCCGCGCGTCTCGGTCAGGAACTCGGTGCGAAAGCCGATCAGCCCGCGCGCCGGCACGAGGTAGTCGAGCCGGATCCAGCCGGTGCCGTGGTTGACCATGTTCTCCATCCGGCCCTTGCGCGGCGCGAGCATCTGCGTGACCGTGCCGAGGAAATCCTCGGGGATGTCGATCGAGAGTCGCTCGACCGGCTCCTGCAGCTGACCGTCGACCATGCGCGTCACCACCTGCGGCTTGCCGACCGTGAGCTCGAAGCCCTCGCGGCGCATCGCCTCGACGAGCACCGCCAGCTGCAGCTCACCGCGCCCCTGCACCTCCCAGGTGTCGGCGCGGCCGGCGTCCAGCACGCGGATCGCGACGTTGCCGACGAGCTCGCGGTCGAGCCGATCGCGCACCTGGCGCGCGGTCAGGCGTGTCCCCGATCTGCCGGCCAGCGGCGAGCCGTTGATCCCGACCGTCATGCCCAGCGCGGGCTCCTCGACGGCGATCACCGGCAGCGGGCGCGGGTCGGCCAGATCGGCGATCGTCTCGCCGATCGTGATCTCGGCGATGCCGGCGAGCGCGATGATCTCGCCCGGCCCGGCCTCCTCGGCGGGCACGCGACGCAGGCCCTCGGTGACGTACAGCTCGGCCACGCGCACCGACTCGACGCTGCCGTTGTGCCGGCACCACGCGACCTGCTGGCCCTTGCGGATCGTGCCCTGGCGAACGCGGCAGAGCGCCAGCCGGCCGACGTAGCTGTCGGCGTCGAGGTTGGTCACGTGCGCCTGCAGCGGGTAGCCCTCGTCGTAGGCGGGCGCCGGAATGCGCTCCACGAGCAGGTCCAACAGCGGCCGCAGGTCGGTCCCGGGCACACCCTCCTCGAGCGAGGCCTGGCCGGCGCGGGCGTTGGTGTAGACGATCGGGAACTCGATCTGCTCCTCGTCGGCGTCGAGGTCCAGGAACAGCTCGTAGACCTCGTCGATCACCTCGGCGATGCGCGCGTCGGGACGATCGACCTTGTTCACGCACAGCACCACCGGCAATCTTGCCTCCAGCGCCTTGCGCAGCACGAAGCGCGTCTGCGGCAGCGGCCCCTCGGAGGCGTCGACGAGTAGCAGCACGCCGTCGACCATCGTCAGCCCGCGCTCGACCTCGCCGCCGAAGTCCGCGTGGCCGGGCGTGTCGACGAGGTTCAGCTTGATCTGCTCGCCGGCGCTGGTCGTGTAGCGCACGGCGGCGTTCTTGGCCAGGATCGTGATCCCGCGCTCGCGCTCCTGGTCCATCGAGTCGAGCACGCGGTCGGTCAGGTCCTCGTGCGCGCCGAAGACGCCCGCTTGGCGCAGCATGCCGTCCACGAGCGTCGTCTTCCCGTGGTCGACGTGGGCGATGATCGCCACGTTGCGTATGTCCAACCGGTGCATCATCAGAGACCGTGCAAGGTTAGTACCACCATGGCGACGATCACAGCACCAGGGTCAGTAGTGTCGCCGGCATGAGATACCGCACCCTCGGCTCCACCGGCATCAAGGTCAGTCCTCTCTGCCTGGGAGCGATGATGTTCGGAGCGTGGGGCGAGCCGGATCACGAGGAGTCGATCCGGATCATCCATCGCGCCCTCGACGCGGGGATCAACTTTATCGACACGGCCGACGTCTACTCGGCCGGCGAGTCCGAGCAGATCGTGGGCAAGGCGCTGGCGGGCGGTCGCCGGGACAACGTCGTCCTCGCGACCAAGTTCCACGGCTCGATGGGGGAGGACCCCAATCGGGCCGGCAGCTCGCGGCGCTGGATCGTGCGGGCGGTCGAGGACAGCCTGCGCCGCCTCGGCACCGACTGGATCGACCTCTACCAGGTCCACCGCCCGCGCGAGGACACCGACGTCGACGAGACGCTCGGCGCCCTGAGCGACCTCGTCCACGCCGGCAAGGTGCGCGCGATCGGTTCGTCGACCTTCCCGGCGAGCCAGATCGTCGAGGCGCAGTGGGTCGCCCAGCGGCGCGTGCGCGAGCGCTTCACGTGCGAGCAGCCGCCGTACTCGATCCTCGTGCGCGGGATCGAGGCGGACGTGCTGCCGACCGTGCGGCGCTACGGCATGGGCGCGATCGCCTGGAGCCCGCTCGCCGGCGGCTGGCTGACGGGCCGCTTTCGCGAGGGCCAGGAGGTGAGCTCGCGCCGCAGCGCGCTGGTGCCGCACATGTACGACATGTCGCTGCCGGGCAACCAGCAGAAGCTCGAGGCCACCGAGGCGCTGGCGCAGCTTGCCGAGCAGACGGGCATCACGTTGATCGAGCTGGCGCTCGCGTTCGTGATCCGCCACCCGGCGGTGACGGCGGCGATCATCGGCCCGCGCACGCTGGAGCACCTGGAGTCGCAGCTGACCGCGGCCGACGTCGAGCTCTCCGAGGACGTGCTCGACCGCATCGACGAGATCGTGCCGCCGGGGGTGACGCTCAACCCCCGCGACCAGAACTTCACCAACCCGGCGCTCGAGCCGGCCGCGCGGCGGCGCTGAGCCCCGTCGCCGGGCCCTTCGCCCGCCGCCGCTAGCTGGCCTGCTTGGCGAACGCGGGCTCGTGCTCGTGCTCGCGGAAGAAGCGCACCATCGGCCCGACGTACTCGCCGAAGGCCGGCGGGCGCAGGCCGTGCGGCTCGAGCAGGTCGAGCGCGCGGCGGGTGTCGAAGGTCACCGAGTGATTGAGGTAGACGATCGACTGGTGCGGAGCGTTGCCGAGCATCTTGCGCACCGGGGGCAAGCGCAGCGAGTTGGCGGCCAGCACCGGCGGCAGCTTGCCCTTCGGCTCGCGCCCCGCGTACTCGCGCGAGAGCTGGCGCACCAGCTCGTTGGTGGACAGCGGCTCGGGATCGACGAGGTGCAGCGTCTCGCCCGCGGCGGCCGGGTCGGAGGCGAGCGCCACCGACGCCGCGACCACGTAGTCGACCGGCACGACGTTGAAGGTCGCCGCCGAGCGGCCGAACTGCGGCACCGCGCGGCCCCCGCGATGGGCCTGGGCGATCGTGCGCAGCAGGAAGTAAGGCCCGTCGAACTTCTCCGTCTCGCCCGTGCGCGAGTCCCCGACCACGATCGCCGGACGCAGGATCGTCGTGGGCACGCGGTCCATCAGCTGCCGCACCCAGAGCTCGGCCTGGAACTTGGTCGACTCGTAGTGGTTCTTGAAGCGCTGGCCGAGCGAGAGCTCGTGCTCGTAGACCACGCCCGTCCGCGTGCCCGCGACGTAGGCGGTGCTGACGTACATCAGCCGTTCGAGCCGCTCGGCGGCGACGCACAGCTCGAGCACGTTGCCGGTCCCATCGACGTTGACCCGCTGCGCGACCTCCAGCGGCACCGCGAGGTTGTAGACGGCGGCCAGGTGGTAGACGTGGGTCACCTCGGCGCGCAGTCGCTCCCAGTCCTCGCGTGCGAGACCGAGGCCGCGCACGGCGATGTCGCCGCTCAGCAGCTCGATGCGCGTGGGGTCGATCGCGGCGGCGGCCTGCTCGGCGGCGGCGCGCATGCGCTCCTCCACCAGGGCGACGACGCGGGTCTCAGGGTCCAGGTCCAGCAGCGACCGCACGAGACGGCGGCCGATGAAGCCGGGAAAGCCAGTCAGAAACATGAGGGGGGCCATGGCCGGGCAGTCTGACTGACTGGCCAGTCAGTCGCGTTGCCGACCGGACCCTGCGGGCGCCCGGCAGGGGCCTCTAGTCTCGACGGCGATGGCGGAGCTGCGCCTCAACGTGCTCGATCAGTCGCCGATCTCGGAGGGCTCGACCGCCGCCGAGGCGTTGCACAACACGCTCGACCTCGCACGGCTGGCGGACTCGCTCGGCTACCACCGCTACTGGGTCGCCGAGCACCACGCGACGCCGATGCTCGCCTGCGCGGCGCCGGAGGTGATGATCGGCCCGATCGCCCAGGCGACCGAGCGCATCCGGGTCGGCAGCGGCGGCGTGATGCTGCCGCACTACAGCCCGCTGAAGGTGGCGGAGACCTTCAGCATGCTCAGCGGGCTGGCGCCGGGCCGCATCGACCTCGGCCTCGGCCGCGCCCCGGGCACCGACCAGCTGACGATGCTGGCGCTCCAGCGTGACCGCAACCACGTGCTGCGCGACGACTTCCCCGAGCAGCTCACCGAGCTGCTGGCCTACCTCGAGGACCGGCTGGCGCCCAACCATCCCTTCGCGCGCCTGGCGCGCACGCTGCCCGGCCTGCCCGAGCGGCCCGAGCCCTGGCTGCTCGGCTCCTCGCCCCAGAGCGCGATCTGGGCCGCTGAGCTGGGGCTGCCCTACTCCTTCGCGGACTTCATCAACCCGCAGGGCGCGACGATCGCCGCCGACTACCGCGCGCGCTTCACCGACTCGGAGCGGCTGGCGGCGCCGCTGCTGGCGGTCGGCGTGCACGTGATCTGCGCGGAGACCGACGAGGAGGCCCAGCGCCTGGCCGCCAGCGGCCGCATGTCCTTCTCGCTGCTGCGCCAGGGCCGCCTGATCCCGATCCCGCCGGTAGACAAGGCGCTGCGCTATCAGGAGTCGCGCGCGTCCGAGCCGCGCCCGCCCAGCACGAGCTCGGGCCGCCGCGCCGTGATCGGCTCGCCCGAGACGGTGCGCGACGGCCTCGAGGCCGTCGCACGCGAGTACGAGGCGCAGGAGCTGACGCTCGTCACGATCACCTACGAGCACGCCGCCCGCCGGCGTTCGTACGAGCTGATCGCCGAGGCGTTCGGGCTCGAAGCCGGGAGCTACCCGCACTCCCTCCGCGGCGTCTGCCCCCTAGCTCGGCATCCCCATCCTGCTGGGCTTCTCATCGAGTTGCGACGAGGCGGACGTGGTGACCCCTTGGTCGAAGAGCGGATGCAGCTCGAACGTCAACTCCGGGGCACCCGGCAGCTGGCCCAAGATCGGTGAGATCGAGCGATAGCGGGCGGGCATGGGCGCCTCAGCCGAGCGTTGGCCGCTCTGAAGCCTTGGCTCTGGTTCGAGGTCGCTCTGATCGAGCCCCAGAACAGCGGCGAACCCATAGGGAAGCGACGACAGGTCGGAGCCCGAGTCGATGAGTCCGAGGACCGGCCGTTGTGGCGGCCAGCCCTTCCCGAGCAGCAGGCTGAGGTAAGGCCGAGGCTGCCCGTCAGGACCGTCCTGATAGTTGAACTTCGCGCGGAAGGGCACCCTCCACGTGTCTATCAGAGGATGAGGTGACCGCGCTCTATGGTCACTTGCATGATCGCGTCGCCCGGCTCGACCTCCGGTCTACCGAGCAACTCCGCCGGATCGCGGTCGTGTGCGACGACATGCCCTCGACGCAAGGCCACCCACTGGCCTTCAAACTGACGTAGGTCGTCCTTTGGCGCGAGTTCCTCGTGCTGGCGGAGGACTTCCAGGGGAGTCATCGGAGGCGCCAACCTTGGTCGGGGTTGCCCATGATACTCGGCCCGAACGCCAGCTGGGCTGATTCCTGGGCACCAGATATGGCCGAGGCTCTGGCTCGCCGCTGCGATTGGCGCCGCAACGACGAGGCCCCGCTGGTAGCGGGGCCTCGTTGCAACTTCAATAGCGGTGTGGCGGCCGCGGCGACTCAGCCGCAGCCGGTGTTGTTGCCGCAGCTCGAGCAGGTGTAGCAGGAGCCGGTGCGCTGCATCATGCCGCCGCACTGGGCGCAGGCGGGACCGAGGTCGAGGCCCTGGAGCTTCGCCGGGAGGGCGGGGGGCGTGTCGGTGAAGGCGGCCGCGGCGGGCTGCGCCGCGCCGGCCGCAGCGCCGTCGGCCTGGGGCGCCGCCGCGCCACCGTTGCCGGCCTTGGCCTGGCCGTGGCCCCCGTTCGCGGCACCGTTGCCGCCGTTCCCGGCGTGGCCGTTGCCACCGTCGCCCGCGCTCGGCCCAGCGGTGTCCCCGCGCAGCGCCGTCTCCTCGGCGGACTTGCGGGCGCGCGCCTCGGCGGTGAGGATGCCCAGCTCCTCGTGCAGGTCGGCGTCGCCGTAGCGGGAGGCGACCCAGCGCATGATGTAGTCGGGCAGCGACTTGGCGAAGGGGATCTCCGGGTTGCGAGTGATCCCCTCCGGCTCGAAGCGCATGTAGGCGAACTTGCGCACGAAGGTCTCGAGCGGCACGCCGTACTGGAGGCCGATCGAGATCGCGGTCGCGAACGCGTTCATCATGCCCTTGATCGTCGAGCCTTCCTTGCCGATGTCGGTCAGGAAGATCTCGCCGACCGAGCCGTCCTCGTACTCGCCGGCGGTGATGTAGCCCTCGTGCCCGGCGATCGAGAACTTGTGCGTCAGCGAGTGGCGCTCGCCGGGCATCCGGCGGCGGATCGGCCGCTGCGGCTCCGCCGCCGCGGGCTCCTCGGTGCTGGCCTTGTCGCCGGCGTCTGTCTTCAGCGCCTGCGCCGTCTTCGAGCCGTCGCGGTAGATCGCCAGCGCCTTGAGGCCGAGCTTCCAGCCCTGGGCGTAGACGTCGGCGATCTGCTCGACCGTGGTCGACTCCGGCAGGTTGACCGTCTTCGAGATCGCGCCCGAGAGGAACGGCTGCGCCGCGGCCATCATCTTGACGTGGCCCATCGGCCCGATCGCGCGCTCGCCGACCGCCACGTCGAAGACCTCGAGGTGCTCGTCCTTGAGGCCGGGCGCCCCGACGATCGTGCCCTGCTCGGCGAGGTAGGCCTCGATCTGCTCGACCTCGTGCTCGGCGTATCCGAGCGTGCGCAGCGCCAGCGGCACCGTGCGGTTGACGATCGTCATCTGACCGCCGCCGACCAGCTCCTTGAACTTGACCAGCGAGAAGTCCGGCTCGATGCCGGTCGTGTCGCAGTCCATCAGGAAGGAGATCGTGCCGGTGGGCGCCAGCACCGTCGCCTGGGCGTTGCGGTAGCCGTTGCGCTCGCCGATCTCGACGGCCTCGTCCCAGGCGCGCTGGGCGGCCTCGAGCAGCGGGCTGTCGGGCACGACCGTGGTGTCGATCGCGTACGACGCGTCGCGGTGCTTGCGCATCACGTGGTTGTGCGGGTCGCGGTTCTGCTCGTACTTGCGCGTACGGCCCCATCGCCCCGGCGACCTCGGCCGAGGTGCGGTAGGCGCGGCCGGTCATCAGCGCGGTGATCGCGCCGCAGAGCGCCCGGCCGCCCTCGGAGTCGTAGCCGAGGCCGTTGGCCATCAGCAGCGCGCCGAGGTTGGCGTAGCCGAGGCCGAGCTGGCGGAAGTCGCGCGCGTTGCGGCCGATCTCCTCGGTCGGGTAGCTCGACGGCGAGACGACGATCTCCTGCGCGAGGATCATCACGTCGACGACGTGCTCGAAGCCGTCGACGTCGAACGAGCCGTCCTCGCGGCGGAACTTCATCAGGTTGATCGAGGCGAGGTTGCAGGCCGAGTCGTCGACGTGCATGTACTCCGAGCACGGGTTGGAGGCGTTGATGCGACCCGAGTTCGGGCAGGTGTGCCAGGCGTTGATCGTGGTGTCGTACTGGACGCCCGGGTCGGCGCAGCGCCAGGCCGCCTCGGCCAGCTGCTCCAGCAGCTCGCGCGCGTTGACGCGCTCGATCTCGGCGCCGTCCACGCGCGCGGTGAGCTCCCAGTCCTCGTCGCGCTCGGCGCGCTCCATGAACTCGTCGTTGACGCGCACCGAGTTGTTGGCGTTCTGGTACTGGATCGAGGCGAAGTGCTCGCTGTCGAGGCGCATGTCGAAGCCGGCGTCGCGCAGCGCGGCCGCCTTCTCCTCCTCGCGCGCCTTGCACCAGATGAAGTCGAGGATGTCCGGGATGGTCGACGTCGAGCACGACCATCTTGGCCGCGCGGCGGGTCTTGCCGCCGGACTTGATCGTGCCGGCCCAGGCGTCGGCGCCGCGCATGAAGCTGACCGGCCCGGACGCCAGCCCGCCCTTGGAGAGGTGCTCCTTCGACGCGCGGATGCGCGAGAGGTTGATGCCCGAGCCCGAGCCGCCGCGGAAGATCATGCCCTCCTTGGTGTTCCAGTCGAGGATCGACTCGATCGTGTCCTCGACCGAGAGGATGAAGCAGGCCGAGCACTGCGGATGCTCCTCGAAGCCGACGTTGAACCAGACCGGCGAGTTGAACGCCGCCATCTGGTTGAGCAGGATGTGGGTGAGCTCGTCCTCGAAGGCCTGCGCGTCCTCGTCGCTGGCGAAGTACCCGCCCTCGCGACCCCAGCCGGCGATCGTGCCGGCCACGCGCGCGATCATCTGCTTGACCGAGTGCTCGCGCTCCGGCGAGTCCATGCGCCCGCGGAAGTACTTCTGAGCGACGATGTTGGTCGCGTTCTGCGACCACGTGGCCGGGAACTCGACGCCGTGCTGCTCGAACGCCGGCTTGGCGGGATCGCCGATGAGCGCGTCGCGGATCTCCCACTCGATCGCGTCGAATGGATGCACGCCCGCTTCCGTAAAGCGCCGACCGACAGCCACCCCGGAGTCGGCGGCGGTGATGCTGGGGGCGGTGGCGCTACGGCTGTGGGACATGCGGGCTCCTCGACTCGGTGCTTTGCTCTGGCCCCTCTGAGGGGGAACGACCGATGCTGACCTCGGGATCGGACAGACCGGAAAGGCCCTGCAGGGGGAGCTGATCGGCCCCCGGAAGACGCTCCGCCTGGAAGCGCCGCACGACCGCCGCGAGCTCGTCGAGGTCGGCGAGGTTGCGGTAGACGGAGGCGAACTGGATCGCCGCCACGGGGTCGAGCCGGGCGAGTCCGCGCTCGGCGAGATCGCCGACCTCGTCGGCTCGCACCTCGGGGTCGCCACGGCGCAGCTCGGCGGCGATCGAGGACACGAGCGCCTCGAGCTGCTCGCCGCCGACCGGCCGTCCGCCGGCGGCGCGGACGAGCCCGCGCAGCAGCTTCTGACGGTCGAAGCGCTCGCGCCGGCCGTCGCGCTTGACGACGGTCACGATCGGCTCCTCGGCCCGCTCGTAGGTGGTGAAGCGGCGTCCGCAGCGGACGCACTCGCGGCGGCGACGGACGGCGTCGCCGGGCTCGGTCAGGCGGGAGTCCGCCACCCGAGTCGTCTCAAAGGCGCAGTACGGACAGTGCACACGCCTAATTCTACTAGCTGTAGTGCCTCGTTCCTCCCGAGACCACAAGATATTGTGGAATTTGCGCTATACCGTCGTAAGTGACGCCAGCGTGCGCTCGAGCCCCTGCTCGAGGTCGACCTGCGCCTCCCAGCCCAGCTCGGCCTGCGCGCGCGCGCGTGTCGAGCGCGATGTGCTGCACCTCGCCCGGGCGCGCGTCGCGGAAGCTCGGCCGTCGAAGTCGCCCGCGGCATGGGGCGCGAGCGCCTCGACGATGTCGAGCACGCTGGTCTGCACGCCGGTGCCGATGTTGAAGGCGCCGCTGACGTCGGAGCTCGCCGCGCGCAGGTTGGCGTCGACGACGTCGCCGACGTAGACGTAGTCGCGCGTCTGCAGGCCGTCGCCGAACACGACCGGGCGGCTGCCCTCCTGCAGGCGCGCCGCAGAAGATCGCGATCACGCCGGCCTCGCCGAGCGGGTCCTGGCGCGGCCCGAAGACGTTGCCGTAGCGCAGCGAGACGGTCGAGACGCCGTGCAGCCGCGTGAACAGCTCGCAGTAGCGCTCGGCGCAGAACTTCGACAGGCCGTAGGGCGCCTCGGGCGCGACCGGATGGTCCTCGGGCGCCGGGATGATCTGGCCCTCGCCGTAGATCGCGCCGCCGGTCGAGGTGTTGACCACGCGCGCGCCGACGCTCTGCGCGGCCCGCAGCACGTTGATCGTGCCCTCGACGTTCACGCGCGCGTCGAAGGCCGGGTCGGCCACCGACTTGCGCACGTCGATCTGGGCGGCGAGGTGGAAGACGACCTCGGGTCGCACCCGCTCCGCCAGCGCCGGCGACGGCGGCCGCGTCGCGGATGTCGAGCTCCACGAGCTCGGCGCCGCGCTCGAGCGCGGCTGCGAGGTTCTCGCGCCTGCCGGTCGAGAGGTCGTCGAGCACGGTCACCTCGTCGCCGCGCTCGAGCAGGGCGTCGACGAGGTTCGAGCCGATGAAGCCGGCGCCGCCGGTGACGAGCGCGCGCATGCGGCCGCGCCATGCTAGTGCGCGGCGCCGGGGCCGGTGCTAGCGTCGCCGCGCGCATGCGCGGCCTGTTCGTGACCTTCGAGGGCATCGACCGCTCGGGCAAGACCACCCAGGCGCGGCTGCTGGTCGAGGCGCTCGGCGACGCCGCGCTCGGCGTGCGCGAGCCGGGCGGCACCGAGGTGGGCGAGCGCGTGCGCGACGCTGCTCAAGGACCCGGCGGTCGAGCTGGGGGCCGAGGCCGAGGCGCTGCTGTTCGCCGCCGCCCGCGCGGAGCTCGTGGCCGAGGTGATCCGGCCGGCGCTCGAGCCGAGGGCCGGGTGGTCGTCTCCGACCGCTTCCTCGACTCGTCGCTCGCCTACCAGGGCGGCGGGCGCGGCGCTCGGGGTCGAGGAGGTCGAGCGCGTCAACCGCTTCGCCACCGCGCGGGCTGCGGCCCGACCTGACGTTCCTGCTCGACCTGCGACCGGCCGCCGCCGCGAGCGGGCGGGCGAGAGCGACCGCTTCGAGGACGAGGGCGACGCGCTGCAGGAGGCGGTGCTGGCCGCCTACGAGCGGCTGGTCGAGGCCGAGCCCGGAGCGCTGGCGCCGGATCGACGCCGACGCGCGCGCCCGAGGAGCGTGCACGCCGAGGTGCTGGCGCGCGGTCGAGCGGGCGCGGGGATGCACGGCGTGACGCGGCGCTGCCCGGCACCGAGGACCACCCGCAGGCGCGCATGGTGCTCGGCGACTGCGCTCGCGTCGCCGAGCCCTCGCACGCCTACCTCTTCCACGGCCCGGCCGGGCACCGGCAAGCGCACCGCCGCGCGGGCGTTCGCCGCCGAGCTGCTGGCCGAGGGCGACGCCGATCCCGACGCGGTGCGCCACCGCGTGCGCGCACGGCACCCATCCCGACCTGACCTGGGTCCGGCCGACCGGCGCGCACGTGATGCGCGGTCGACGACGTCGAGCGAGCCGGTCGTGGCGGCGGCCACGCGCACGCCGTTCGAGGCGAAGCCGGCGCGTGTTCGTGCTCGAGCGCGTGGACACGATGAACGACGAGGTCGCCAACCGGCTGCTGAAGACGCTCGAGGAGCCGGCCGCGTTCGTCCACCTGATCCTGCTGACCGACGCGCTCGGACAGGTGCTCGAGACGGTCGTCTCGCGCTGCCAGCTCGTGCGCTTCGACCCGCTGCCGGCCGCGAGCGATCGCGGCGGCGCTGGAGCGCGAGGGCGTGCCGGCCGAGCGCGCGCGCGGCCTGCGCGCGGCTGGCGCTCGGCAACGCCGACCGCGCCCGCTACCTGGCGTCGCCGGAGGGCGAGGCGCTGCGCGCCGACGTCGAGGCGTTCGTCGCGGCGGCGCTCGACGGGCGGCGCCGACGCGAGGAGCCGTGGCGGCCGCTGCTCGAGCGCGCCGAGGCGCGCCGCGAGCAGGCCGAGGAGGCGGCGGCCGCCGAGCGCGAGCGAGCGGCTGGAGCTCGAGCCGAAGGGCCGCGAGCGGCGGGCGATCGAGCGCGAGCTCGAGGAGGCCGCCAAGCGCGACGGCCGCCGCGCGCGCACCGAGGTGCTCGACCTGGCGCTGACGCTCGCGGCGCTCGACCTTCCGCGACCTGGTCTGCCTGGCCGAGGGCGCCGACGACGCGGTGCTGGCCAGCGACCGCGTCGCCGGCACTCGGCCGAGCGCGCGCGGGCGCGACCCGCGCCGGCTGCGCGAGGCGCGCCGAGCGCTGCGAGGACGTGCGCCAGTCGCTCGAGCTGAACGTGACCGAGGACCTGGCGCTGTCGGCGCTCGGCTTCCGGCTGGCGGAGCTGGTGGGCGCGCGGCTAGAGCGTCGGTCTCGGCGACGAGCTCGTAGAACGCGCAGCCCGAGCACGAACGCGGTGAAGCCCCACAGCAGCGCCCAGCCGACGCGCTCCTGCGGCCTCATCTGCGGCCGGGCGACGCCGAAGATCAGCGCCAGCTCGAGCAGCGGCGCAGGCGACGGCGAAGACGAGCAGCCCCCAGAGGTCGCTGAGCGCCATCGCGATGTAGAACACGACCGGCGCGATCACCGCCGCGCCGACCGCCGACAGGATGAAGACGAAGTACTCGTTGTAGGCGTCGCGGTAGATCGGCACGCGCGGGTCGAGCGCGTCCGCCAGGCGGTTCTGGTTGCTCGTCCGGGCCATCGCGGGCGGATTCTTACACGCTCGGGCGCCGGCACCTCGATGACCGCGTCCGCCCTCCGGCAGCCGACCACGCGCCCGGGCGGCACGCCCGGCACGATGCGCAGGACCTCGCCGTCCGCCGCCAGGAAGATCACGTCGATGGGGAAGCGCATGCCGAAGGTGTGCACCGAGCGGCAGCGCGGGATCAGCAGCGCCCGGTCGGGCGGCAGCTCGCGCGCGAGCGCCAATCCGAGCGTCCGCGCCCACAGCCCACGCGCCACGTAGACCGGGATCCCGCCGACCTCGACCCGCTCCAACCGCTCGAAACGCCTCATGCCCTGATAAGCGCGCTCCCGGCTAGACTCGTCCCCCGCCCGCCGCAGTAGCTCAGCTGGTAGAGCACGTCATTCGTAATGACGGGGTCGCCGGTTCAAGTCCGGCCTGCGGCTTGATCCGCCACGCCGCGAGGGAGAGGATGGGGCGGCGTGCTCGCCGCACCCCGCATCGTCGCGCCCGTCTCGCCCTGCAGCCGGCACGTCCGTCTGCAGGGCCAGCTCACCGGCGCGACCGTGGAGCTGATCGGCGGCGTCAGCGGCGTGGTGGTCCAAGCGCAGGCGCAGGGACCCGACGAGCTGTTCGCGCTCTCGCGGAGCCTCGCCCCCGGGGAGACGCTGCGCGCGCGGCAGGAGCTCGGAGGCGTGGGCAGCGACTTCTCGCGCACCCCGGTGCGGGTGATCGGTCCTCCGGGAGCCGGTGACCTGCGGCGCCCGCGGCTGGCCAGCCACCTGTACGTCTGCGCGCTGCACCTGAGGGTCGAGGGCGCCTTCCCCGGCGCCGACGTCGAGCTGCTGGACGCGACCGGCAACGTGCGCGGAGCGGAGGAGTCCGTCGACGGCGTGGCGCGCGTGGCCCTGAACGCGCCGCTGGGGGCCGGCGAGCGGCTGTCCGTGCGTCAGACGGCGTGCGGGCTCGCCGGTCAGTCGCCGTCGTGGCCGGAGGGCGAGCCCGCTCCGCTCGATCCCGAGGAGGAGCGGCTGCCCGCCCCGATCGTCGAGGGTCCGCTGACGGCCTGTCAGACGCGCGTGCGGGTGCGCGACCTGCTCGACGGGTCCACCGTCACGCTCACCGTCAACGGCGACGAGCTTCGGTACGGCTGCGACGCCAGCCGGCTCACGCTGCTGCTGCCGCGCCCGCTGGCCCAGGGAGATCGACTGAGCATCCGCCAGGAGTTCCCCAGGTGCGAGCTGCGCAGCCGCGACCGCGACGGGCCGGAGGTCGGCCCGGTGCGGGTGCCGCGGCCGTGGGTTCCGACGCCCGTCTGTCACCGCGACTGGGGCGTGCTGGTGAACGGGCTCGTGCCCGGTGCGCTGGTGCGCTTCCGCCTGCCCGGCAGCGAGGACGACTTCGCCGTCGCCGAGGCGTGGGACGGCAGCTGCGACTTCGAGCTGCCGGACCTCCACGGCGTCGACGAGCTGCTCGTCAGCCAGGGGCTGTGCGATCCGCCCATCTGGAGCGATCCGGTCGGCGTGGCCGTCGAGGACCAGCACCTCGGCGATCCCGACCCGCGGATCGAGGAGCCGATCGTCGCGTGCGGGCAGGTGGTGCACGTGACCGGCGTCGGTCCCGGCGACGTCGTCGAGATCCACTCCGATGCGCGCCAGGGCGCGATCGCGTCGGTGCGCGCGCTCGACTACGAGCTCGACGTGCCCCTGAAGCTGCCGCTGCTGGCGGGGGACCGGGTCTGGGTCGTGGACTACCGCTGCGGCGAGCGGCTCGACTCCGACGGGGTCGAGGTGGGAGAGGCCGGCGACCTGGCGGCGCCGCAGGTCGCCGAGCCGGTCTGCGACTGCGGCGGCGGCGTGCACGTCGTCGACGTGGCGCCGGGAGCGCGCGTCGAGGTCTACGTCGACGGCCGCTTCGCCGCGGCCGCTCCGGTGTCCGGCAGGGAGGGGCTCGTGCCGCTGCCGCATCCGCTGCGCGGCGGCGAGCGGGTGAAGGCGCGGCAGCTCCTCTGCTCGCAGGTCAGCGCCTTCGGCGAGGAGCGCTACGCGGACGACCTGGCGCACGTGCGGGTGCGGCATCCGGTCAGGCGCATCTGCCAGCTGACGGGCGACTACGACCCCGAGGGCCACGCGCACGTCAACGACACCGCCCAGTTCGGCGTTGTCGGGACCGATCTCGGCGTGCCCGTGGAGCACGACGGCCGCCTCTACCTGTTCTTCGGCGACGCCGCCGGGGACAACTTCGACCCGATCGCCTCCACCGTCGCCACCAGCGTCGAGCCCCACGGCTTTCGGATGAGCGTGCTGCTGCGCGGCCCGACCGACCCACGCTTCCGGCCGCTGACGGTGCCGGCGCTCGGCGACCTCCCCGCGCTCTCCACGCCGTGCGGCGGCTTCGGCTTCGACGGACGGGCGTACGTGTTCGTCAACCACGACCCGGGGACGGGCGTCGCCGCGGGCTCGCACACGTTCCTGACCAGCGCCGCGGATCCGGCTCGGGACTTCGCCCTGCACCCGGGGCTGCCGTTGACGCTGCCGACGGCGGCGGTGGTGCGCAACGCAGACTGGCCCGGGCTGCCCGCCGGCACCGAGCACGGCGCCCTGATCTGGGGGTGGAGGGACGACCCGATCCACGTCTACCTCGCGCACCTCCCGCTCGCGCCCGGCGCCGAGCTGCCGACCTTCGACGACGTCGCCGACGTGACCCGGTTCGACGACGTCGTCACCTACTACTCGAACAGCCATGGCTGGGCCGGCCTCGACGACGCGACGCCGCTGTTCGGGCTGCCGCAGCTGACCCTGCTGAACGCCGCCTGGATCCCCGGCCTGGAGCGCTGGGCGATCGTCTACTCGACCGGCTATGACCCCGCCCTGCTCGCCGGCGTGGGCCCGGACGACTACCGCAAGCCGCTCGTCGCGCGCTTCGCGCGGCTGCCGTGGGGGTTCGGCGAGGCGCCGGAGGTCACCCTCTTCGACCCCGAGCCGGGCGCCGACGCCGGCTTCGCCCGGTTCATGCACGACCCGCAGGCGAGCCCTTCGGACGGGCTGGAGCAGTTGGCTCCCGCCGACTACCCGGGTCAGGTCGGCTGGGCCTACAGCCCGATGATCCTGCCCCGCTTCACCCGCTGGAGCGCCTACCACCGGCGCGCGACGGTCTACTTCCTGATCTCGACCAACCGCCCCTATCAGGTGCAGTTGATGCGAGTCGAGCTGGAGTGCGAGTGAGCGGCGGCGCTCAGAACACCCAGGTCGCGCCCCACTCGATGCTGGCGATCGTTCTCTGCCCCGTCACGCTCGGGTGGAAGTAGTCGGCGGTCGAGACCTCGCTGGCGGCGAAGTGGTGGTTGAAGGCGGTGCCTCTGTCGTAGCGGCACTGCGCATAGGCGGCGCAGACGTCCGAGAGCACTCTGTTGAAGTCGATCGCGCGCTGGCGCACCCGCTGCCGGCGCTCGACGTCGGCTCTCTGGAGGGAGGTCGGTCTGGCCAGCATCGACTGGCAGACGCCGAGCGAGCTCCATGCCGTGCGGGCCGACGGGTTCAGGTGGAAGAGATCCCAGAGCCAGTACACGTCCGGGAGCGACGCGACCGAGACGCGCGCGCTGGGGAGTCTCGTTCTGAGGTTGTCGATCGCTCTCTGGAAGTCGGCTCTGAAGCTCGCGACGGACGTCATCGTCGCCTCGCTGCTGGCGCAGACGTCGTTGGCACCCATCGCGATCGTCACGTACTCGACTCCCTGGCTCGCCGCCGTCGCGACTTGACCTGGCAGCGCGCTCATCACCGAGCCGGATCTTCGCATCGTTGAACGCCTGCCCTCTGATCGCCGGGTTGGCGGCGAGGATGCGCAGGTAGAAGCTGTTGACCGTGGCGTTGGTCCCCGTCGACCAGGAGTTCGCCGGGCAGTCTCTGAAGCTCGGCGTGCAGCTGTTGAAAGCCTTGGTCATCGAGTCGCCGGTCGCCGCCATCGAGTTGGGATAGACGGCGAACGCCGGGGCCGCGACCGCGCCCACGATGCTGAGCCCGGTGACGAGGGCGACGGCCAGCGGCGTTACGCGACTCCGGAGCACCTGTACGGGTCCTCTAGCCCTCGGTGCTCTCGCGCGTGCTGAAGCCCAGGCGCCAGTCGGTGTGGGTCTTGCCGTTGATCTCCAGGCGCCACTCGTAGCGGCCGCCGGGCGGGATCGGCGGTGGGGAGGGCATGTTGATGCCGACCGGGACGGTGAAGGGCGTGCCGAAGGGGACCTCCGGCGGTCGCTCGACGGTGAAGTCCCCCTCGAGCGCGATCGGCTGCTCGCCCTCGTCGGTCTGCGCCTTGAGCGTGTGCCCGTCGGGGTCGATCAGCTCGAGCCGGAAGATGTGCTTCTGGTCGGTGAGGGTCCACGGGACCTCGATGATCAGCGCGATCGCGAAGGGCGTCGGGTCCGGGCCGATGACGGTCCAGCCGCCACCGATGATGTTGAGCTTGCCGTCGGCCGCCTGTGCGTGGTCGGCCAGCATCATCGTCACGCGAATCGGGTTGGGATCGAACGATTCGAGCAGGTCGCCGACCTCGTCATCCCCGACATCGTCCTCGAAGCGCATGGGTGCTTGAGTATTTTAGCTGGCGCCCAACGATGAAATCGACGGCTTAAGAGAAGCCGTCTCCCGCGCCGCCAGGACTGGCCGAGCGAGAACGACGGGAGACGAGCGGGAATCGCCCACCCAGCTCAGTGTGGCAAGCAGGGGCGGACCGCCGCGGGCGTCGCGTGGCGCTCAGTCGTCGTCGCTGCCGTGGCCGGAGTCGTCGGACTCGTCGTCCGACCCGTCGGGCCCGGAGCTCCCCGAGCCGGACGACCCGGAGCCCGAGTTCGAGCCGGAGCCGTTCGAGCCGCTGCGATCGTCGAGGTCGTCGCCGTCGTCATCGCCGCGGTCGTCGCCGCCCCCACCGGCGCTCGGGCCGGCATTCGTGCCGCCGCGGTCGTCGCCGCTCTGCTCGTCGGGCGCGGCCCGCGATCTCGCGAGCGCCGCCGCCCGCCGGCGCTCGGCGGCCCGCCGGCGCTGTGCCAGCCGCCGTGCGGCCGCGCGCCGCTTGCGCCGCTGCGCCGTCGCCGCGGCCCGATCGTCGCGTGCCGCCTGAGGAGCGAGATCCTCCCCGGCGCTCAGCGGCTGGGCGGAGAGGCCGACGCTGTCGTCGGAGATCGTGTTCGCGGCGATCCCGATCGCCACGGCCAGCACCAGTCCCATCAGGCCCAGCGCCACCCCCGTCATCACCCTGCGTGGCTTCATCGTCCGGCGATGCTAGCCACGCTCGGGTAAGGCGCCGTCCAACTGCGAGTCAGGCTTTGGCAAGGATCCGCCGCGCGGGCAGCCGCACCTCGCCGCGCGCTCCGCCGCCGGGTCGGTTCACGAGGCTCGCTCGCCCGCCCCAGCGCTGGGCGAGCGCCTCGACCACGGACAGCCCCAGCCCGGTCCCCGCGGCGCCGCTGCCGCTCGCGCTGCCGCGGTAGAAGCGCTCGAACGCGCGCTCGCCGTCGTCGGCGCTCAGGCCCGGTCCCCGATCGAGCACCGCCAGCCACGCCGAGTCCTCGTCGGCGCCCCACTCGAGCTCGACCTCCGTGCCGCTCGGCGAGTAGTTGAGCGCGTTCTCGACCAGGTTGTCGAGGATCGCCGCCAGGTCGTCGCTCGATGCCTCGACCTGCGCCGGCCGCTCGCCGCCGGCGTGCAAGCGGTGGCCGGAGCGCTCGGCCCGCACCTGCCAGCGCTCCCTCGCGGCCTCGACCACGGCGGCCAGCTCGAGCGTCTGCGCAGGGGGACGCTCCCGTTCGCGCGCCAGCGTCAGCAGCTCGGAGAGCAGCCGCGCGAGCCGCTCGGTCTCGGCCTCGGCGGCGTGCAGGTCGCGCTCCAGGCGTGGGTCGTCGGCCTTCAGCGAGGCGGCCTCCAGGCGCAGCCGCAGCCCCGTGAGCGGCGTGCGCAGCTGGTGCGAGGCGTTGGCGACGAACTCCTGCTGGGCGCGCAGGGCATGGGCCAGCCGCCCCGTCATCTCGTTGAAGGCGGCCGCCACCTCGCGCTGCTCGGCCGAGCCCTCCGCCGGTGCGCGCGCGTCGAGGTCCCCGTTGGCCACGCGGCGCGCCGTGTCGGCCAGCTCGCGCAGCGGCCTGGCCAACGAGCCGGCGAGCAGCCAGGCCACGCCCAGCCCGAGCGCGAGCGCCGCCACGCCGACGCCGATCAGCGCGAGCACGTCGTCGCGCACCTCGGCGTTGACCGCCTCCACGCTCTGGGTGACCCGCACCGCCCCCTGCGTGCGCCCGCCGCGCAGCACCGGCACGGCGGTGAACAGCAGATCCTGGTCCAGCGAGTCGCTGTGGCGGGTGCCCTGCGCGGTGCGCCCGCGCAGCGCCGTGGCCACCTCCGGGCGGTTCGCGTACGAGCTGGAGCGCAGCCCGGCTCCGGCCGAGTCGACCAGCAGCCGCCCCTCGGCGCCGACCACGATCACGCGTCCGCCGAGGTCGCGCGCGGCGCGATCGGCCAGGGCGGTCAGGTACCCGGTGTCGGTCAGGCGCCCGGACGCCACCGACGCGAGCAGCTGCGCCTGGCTCTGAGCCTCGCTCTTGATCTCGGCGTCCACGCGCCGCGAGAGGTTCAGCGCGAGCGGCACCTCCAGCGCAACGATCACGAGCACCAGCACGTAGGCGAAGGCCAGCAGCAGGCGGGTGCGCAGGCTCACCCGTCGGCGAGCTCCTCGGGTCCGGCCAGGCGAAAGCCGACGCCGCGCACGGTGTGGATGAAGCGTGGCGCCCCCGGGTCCTCGCCGAGCTTGCGCCGCAGGCCGGACACGTGCACGTCGAGCGTCTTGGTCGAGCCGAACCAGTTCACGTCCCAGACCTCGTCGATCAGCCGCTCGCGCGAGACCACCGTCCCGGCCTCGCGCATCAGCAGCTCGAGCAGCTCGAACTCCTTGCGGGTCAGGTCGAGCTGGGCGCCGGCCAGCTGGGCGGCGCGCTTGTCGCGGTCGAGCTGCAGCTCGCCGACCGCGAGCACCGCCTCCTGATCGCCGCGCTCGGTCGTGTCGCCGGCGCGCCGCAGCACGGCGCGGATGCGCGCGGCCAGCTCGCGCGCGCTGAACGGCTTGACCACGTAGTCGTCGGCGCCGAGCTCGAGGCCGACGACGCGATCGGTCTCCTCCCCGCGCGCCGTGAGCATGATGATCGGCACCTGCGAGCGGGCGCGCAGCTCGCGGCAGACGTCGTAGCCCGAGCCGTCGGGCAGCATCACGTCGAGCAGCACGAGGTCCGGCCGCAGCCGCTTGGCCAGCTCGAGCGCGTCGGCGACCGTGCCGGCGACCTCGGTGTCGAACCCCTCGCGGCCGAGGGCCTCGATCAGCGGCTCGGTGATCGAGCGCTCGTCTTCGACCATCAGGATCGTGCGCCGTCCCGTCGGCATGGCCTCATGCTAGGCGCGGCGGGACGGCCGCTGCCGTCCCGCCATCGCGTCAGCGTCAATCGTCGTCACCACCGCCATGGCCCGAGCTGCCGTGGCCGAAGTCGTCGTCACCGCCGCCATGGCCCGAGCTGCTGCCGCTGGAGTCGTCCTCGTCGTGGCCGGAGCCGCGTCCGCTCGAAGTCGTCGTCCCCGTGCTCGCCGCCGGAGCGGCCAGCGCCCGCAGCGGCGCCCGTGCAGCGCGGGTCGTTCGCGTGCTCGGCTTCGTCGCACGGCCCGGAGACGTCCACGCTGCCCGGCGCGGGCGCCGGAGTGGGAGTGCCGGTGCAGCGCGGGTCGTTGGCGTGCTCGGCCTCGTCGCACGGCCCGGAGACGTCGTCGTCGATCGTGGTCGTGCCGGTCGTGCTCGTCGTGGCCGTCCTGTCCTCGGTCGTGCCGGTCGTCGTGGTGCTCGCCGCCGGCACGCTGCCGGCCGGATCGTCCGATCCGGTCACCGCGGCGAGCACGGTGGCCGCGAGGACTCCCGAGATCGCCACCGTCAGTACCGCTACCGCCATCCTGCGCATCGTGTGCTCCCTTCAGTCGCTTCGTGGTCGGTCACCAGGATGCGAGGAGGCCGTCAAGCCGCCGCCCAGCAGAGGTCCAAGCCACGGTTAGAAGTGGGTAAAGCCCGCTCCGCCCACTCGTTCTAGGCTGGATCGCATGGACGCGAGCGAGCGACACGCCGGTCGCCGGCTGGCGCTGCGCCGCTTGATCGGGTATGCCGCCGTCGTCGTGATCGTCTTCGCGGTGGTGGCGATCACCGGTTCGCTGCCCACGCCGAGCGAGACGCGCGACTGGGGCGAGGGCCTCGGGGACCTGGCCACGGTCGCCTACGTGCCGCTGTTCACCGTGGCGAACTTCGTCATCCCGTGGGGGATCCTCGCGGGCGCGGGCGGACTGCTGTTCGGCACGGCCGTGGCCACGCCGCTCGCCCTCGCCGGCGTCACCTGCGCCGCGCTCGCGCAGATGCTCGTCTCGCGCCGGCTCGCCGGGGAGCACGCGGGCGCGCTGCTGCCCGAGCGCACGCGTGCGATCGAGCGCTTCATCGAGCGCAACGGCATGGTGGCGGTGATGGAGTCGCGGATCGTGCCGCTGCTGCCCTATGGCGCCGTCAACTACGCCGCCGGCCTGACCCGCCTGCGCTACCGCGAGATGGCGCTCGGCACGATCGTCGGCGGAGCGCCGAAGGTGTTCGGCTACGTCGCGCTCGGGGGCAGCCTCACCGACCTCGGCGCGCCCGAGGCCAAGGTCGCCGTCGTGCTGCTGGTCGGGCTCGCGCTGATCGGCGCCCTGCTGGTGCGCCGGCAGGTGCTGGCCGAGCGCGCGACCGGGGCTGCGTAGGCTGCCGGACGTGACCTACTTCCAGGCCGTCCGGATCTACTCGCTGATCGAGGTCTGCATCTTCAGCGCGCTGTTGGTGGTGGCGATCGGCGGGCTGGGCGAGGGCGCCGAGCGCGTGCTGGGCTGGACCCACGGCTTCGGCTGGATCGCGCTCTGCCTGCTGGTCGCGCACGGCTGTCGCAAGCACGTGTTTCCGTGGCCGCTGCTGGCGGCCACCGTCTCGCCGCTCGGTCCGGTCGGCAGCACGATCGGGATCGAGTGGCTGGCGCGCGCCAAGCGCCGGGTAGCCTGACCGCGGCCGGTGTTCCCGCTCAACCTCCCCAACGCGCTGACGCTCGTCCGCATCCTGCTGGTGCCGGTGCTGGTGGTGGCGCTGACGGTCGAGACTCCCGGCGGCTCGACGATCGCCGCCGTCGTGTTCGCGCTCGCCGCGCTCACCGATGGCCTCGACGGCTACATCGCCCGCTCGCGCCAGGCGGTCACCACCTTCGGCAAGGTGATGGACCCGGTCGCCGACAAGCTGATGATCGCGGCGGCCCTGATCTCGCTCGTCAGCCTCGACCGGCTCGCGGGCTGGGTGGCGATGGTGATCATCGCGCGCGAGTTCGCGGTCAGCGGCCTGCGCATCGCCGCCGGCCAGCAGGGGGTGGTGATTCCCGCAAGCGGCCTCGGCAAGCTCAAGACGATCGTCCAGGTCGGCGCCGTGCTCGCCCTGATCGCGGCCTCCGACGCGGACGCGCTCTGGGTCCAGGCGCTCGTGTACACGATGGTGCTGATCACCGTCGTCTCGGGCGCCGACTACTTCCTCAACTTCCGCCGCCGGCTCGAGGAGGTCACGCGTGCGCGCGAGCGCGGCCGCGTGACCGGGAGCCTCTAGGCGCCGCGGGCCGCGCTGGCGCTGCTGAGTCGCTCGGTCAGCTCCTCGCGGCTGGTCCCGCGCAGGTAGAGCGCGCGGTCGAACAGCTTGCCGTAGGCGTCCATGACGGCGAACAGCAGGTCGGCGGTGCCGATCGCCTCGGCGTGGCGGGCGGTGGCGAGCTCGGCGGCACGGCGCGTCACCTCGTCGAGCACGCCCGCGCCCGAACGGCGGCGTGCCGGTCGGCTCGTCGGCGCGCTCGGGACCCGGTCGTCAGCGGCGCCTCGCCGACGCCGAGCGCCTGCAGCGTCGTGCCGACATGGCCGTGCAGGCGCAGCGCGCGCAGCCAGCGCTCGGCTTCGTCCTCGGCCGAGTGGGCGAACGGCATCGCGGTGCCGGCCAGCGCGACGATCAGCGCGGCGTCCTGCGATAGGGGAATCTGATGCGTCAACTGCGCCTCCAAGGAACGTCTGGTGGGTCCTTTATCGGCAGCGATCCCCTTGAGGAAAAGCCCCTAAACGAATCTGGCCCTATGGACGAGGCCCGCAAATTGCGGCTAAAGCCCGCGACCGGTCTTACAGCTCGCGGCCGTCGAGCCACTCGCGCATGTTGAGGTGATGCGGGAGGTGCTCGCCGGAGTCGATCTCGCGTTGGAGCTCGCCGAGGAGCCCGGAGCGCTCGGCGACCACGTTGTGCTTGTGGATCGTCTCGAGGTTCTCCTGGCGGGCGAAGACGAAGGCGCCCGTCGCCGAGCTCGGCGAAGCGCTCGGTCGCCATGCGCACCATCTCGCGCACGCAGTCCTCGACGAAGCGCGGCCGCCGGTGCGCCTTCTCGACGACCTCGACCTCGTCGGAGCGCTTCATCAGCTCGTAGATCTCGGAGCTCATCGAGGACTCGACGATGCTCAGCAGCGCCTGCGGCCTCGACGCTCTCGGAGCAGCCCTCCGGGCAGCCGACGTGCAGCGCGACCGATCCCGCGCTGGTTGTGCGTGGCCACGGGCACCGCCTCGAGCACGCGCTCGATCTCGTCGTCGGTGAAGCCGGCTTCGCGCAGGCGCTCCTGCGAGCGCTCGGCGACCATCTCCTGCGCGCAGGGGCAGGCGGTCATGCCCTGCGCCTGGACGCCGACGAGCCGGCGCGTGCCGCGCTCGGACGCGACGGCGGAGCCGAACAGCGTGTAGATCTCCTGCGTCAGCAGGCCGGAGCTGGGCGCCGGCTTGTGCTCGGGGTAGCGGGCGGCGATCGTGACCTCGGCGCGGCTGCCGCTGCTGGCGGTCGCGCACCCGCTCGGCGATGTGCGCGGCGAGCGTCTCGGCCTTGAACGCCTCGCCGAGGATCACCTCGTCGATCGCCTCGTTGACGACCTCCTCGAAGCGCGACATGTGCGCGCCCTTCTGCTCGGGCCGAGGTCGACGAAGCACTCCAGCTCGGCGTAGAAGAGCTGCTCGGCGCCGTTGGCGCGGATGCGGATGACCTTCTCCACGCCGGTCACGCCGACGCGCGAGAGGCTGACGTGGGTCGTCGGTCGCCGGGCCTGGACGTCGCTTCCGAGAAGCGCGCTTGGCTCGCTCATGGGGTCCGAAGACGATACCGAGCATGGAGGGGTCAATTGGCACGAGGCGTTGTACACTCGACGCCGCTGCAGACCATGGCCTCGCCCAACTGGCTCAGCTCCTCGCGGTAGACACCGCGGATTCGCATCGGATTTCGAGGTTGAGGATTGCCGAACGTGACGGGCTCTGGCCCGTCCGCGTCTCGAAGGAGTGAGGGGTTGACGGACAAGCACAGGGTGTGGCATTGCTGGAGGAGGGCGCCGAGGCGCCCTTCACGGAGGTCGAGGAGCTGCGTGCGCTGGTCGCCGAGGGGCGCGAGCGCGGCTACCTGACCTTCGACGAGATCGCAGCTTGCCTCGAGGAGGTCGAGGTCACGAAGGAGCAGGTCCGCGGACCTGCACGCCCATCTCGACGAGAGCGGCATCGACGTGGTCGGCGGCGACGTCCGCACGCCGGGCGTGCCCGACGTACCGCCGGAGCCGGCCGCAGCGGCCGACGAAGCCCAGCCGGCGCCGAAGAAGCCGGAGATCGACCTCACCGTCGAGCCGAGCCTCGACTCGCTGCGCCTGTACCTGCGCTCGATCGGCCGGGTGGACCTGCTGACAGCAGACCAGGAAGTCTCGCTGGCCAAGCGCATCGAGCGCGGCGACATGTACGCCAAGCAGCAGATGATCGAGGCCAACCTGCGCCTCGTCGTCTCGATCGCCAAGGGCTACCTAGGCCGCGGGCTGTCGTTCCTCGACCTGATCCAGGAGGGCTCGCTGGGCTTGATCCGCGCGGTCGAGAAGTTCGACTACCGCCGCGGCTACAAGTTCTCGACCTACGCGACCTGGTGGATCCGCCAGGCGGTGACGCGCGCGATCGCCGACAAGGCGCGCACGATCCGGATCCCGGTGCACATGGTCGAGAAGCTGAACAAGGTCGTCCACGTCGAGCGTCAGCTGGTGCAGGAGTTCGGCCGCGAGCCCTCGCCCGAGGAGATCGCGCTCGAGCTGCAGTGGACCTCGCGCGAGGTCAAGGACATCCTGCGCATCGCGCAGCTGCCGATCTCGCTGGAGAAGCCGATCGGCGAGGAGGAGGACTCCGAGCTGGGCGACTTCGTCGAGGACGACTCGGCCGAGTCGCCGTTCGAGCTCGCGAGCGAGAAGCTCCGTCGCGAGAACGTGCGCCGGGCGCTCGACGCCCTGCCCACGCGCGAGCGCGAGGTGATCGAGATGCGCTACGGCATCCGCGGCCAGCAGGCCCGCACGCTGGAGGAGGTCGGCAGAGCCTTCGGCGTGACCCGCGAGCGCATCCGCCAGATCGAGAACAACACGCTCAAGAAGCTGGAGCTCCTGCCCGAGGCTCAGCGCCTGCGGGACGCCTCCTGAGAGACCGTCAGGGACGCTCCAGGAACCAGAATCCGCGCGTCGCGGAAGAGGTCTCGCTCGCCGATGACCTCGAAGCCGAAGCCGGCGTAGTAGGGAACGTTCGCGGGGTTGGCCGTGTCGAGGTAGACGGGCACGGCCAGCTCTTGGGCGTCCTCGAACACGCGCGTCAGCAGCGCCCGCCCGACCCCGCCGCGCTGCTGCGGCGGATCGACGCCGAGGAACCACAGATAGAGGTGCTCCTCCTGCGGATGCCCTCGCTCCTGGATGGCCGAGAAGCGCAACCCCCGCACGCTCGCCGCCGGGCCGGCGCGCAGGAACGGCGGCACGTAGTGGGCGAACGTCCACAGCGGCGGCGGATAGGCCCCGGGCGGGAACGTCGCCGCGACGCCCACCAGCCGCTCGTCCCGGAACGCCCCGTAGATCGGCCCTCCGTGCCAATCGGTCACGCGCAGCATCGCCCGGTGGTAGCCGAACGCCAACCGCCACCGCCGGCGCTGCCGCGCCGGCGCGATCGCCACCCAGGCGGGATCGTCGACCAGCGCATCGGTCAGCACCCGCGCCGCCTCGCGCAGCTCGCCGCGCGACAGTTCCCTGATCGCTAGCTCCACCGGCCGAATGATCGCGTCTACAATCCGCTGCTCGCACTCGGGGGGATGTCCGAGTGGTTAAAGGAGACGCGCTGTAAACGCGTTGGCTACGCCTACGCAGGTTCGAATCCTGCTCCCCCCATTCGGCTCCCCGGAGTCGGGACATACGCCCAGCTAGCTCAGTTGGTAGAGCACTTCCATGGTAAGGAAGGGGTCGCCGGTTCGAGTCCGGCGCTGGGCTTCGCCCTCAAGTGAGAATCATTCTCACTAGGATGCGGGCATGGACGCCCGGCGCGCTCTGCTCGCGGCTCTGGCCCTCGCTCTCCTCGTCGGTGGTTGCGGTCAGCGCTCCTCGGACGGCGACGCCAAGCTGACGGTCGTGGCCACCACGACCCAGGTCGCGGACCTCGTGCGCAACGTCGGCGGCGAGCGCGTGGGCGTCGAGCAAATCCTGCGGCCGAACTCCGACCCGCACGAGTACGAGCCGCGCCCCAGCGACGCCAAGGCGGTCGCCGACGCGGCGCTCATGGTCCGTTCGGGCGGCGAGGTCGACGAGTGGCTCGACGGGGTGATCGACAGCGCCGGTGGCGACGCCCCCGCGCTGACGCTGATCGACCACGTGCGCACGCGCGGGGGCGACGAGGTCGACCCGCACTGGTGGCAGGACCCGCGCAACGCCGAGCGCGCCGTGCGGGCCATCCGCGACGCGCTCGTCGAGGTCGATCCCGCCGGCGCCGGCGGCTACCGGCGCGACGCCTCCCGTTACCTCACGCGCCTGCGGCGGCTCGACCGCCAGACGGCGGGCTGCATCGATCGCATCCCGATCGCCCAGCGCACGTTGGTCACCACCCACGATGCGCTCGGGTACTACGCCGACCGCTACGGGCTCGAGGTGATCGGGGCGGTGATCCCCTCGCTGTCCACGCAGGCGCAGCCGTCCGCGCGGGACGTCCAGGAGCTGGTCGAGCAGATCGAGCGGACTCGGGTCAAGGCGATCTACCCCGAGAGCTCGGTCAACCCCGAGCTCGAACGAGCCGTGGCGCGCGAGAGCGGCGCGAGCATCGGCGCACCGCTGTGGGCCGACACGCTCGGGCCGGCGGGTTCGAGCGGCGCCACCTACGTCGACTCGATCGCCGCCAACACCGCCGCGCTCGTGGACGGGCTCACGGGCGGCGCGCGGCGCTGCCGGCCGCAGGTCTAGTAGGTCAACCGCCGCCGACGAAGTCGACGATCGTCGGTGCCAGCCGAGGATCGCCGAAGACCGTCACGTGGTCGCCCGACAGCAGCTCGAGCCGCGCGCCCGGGATCGCCGCGGACAGGATCTCGGGACGCGCCGCGAGGGGGTCCTCGTCGCCGGCGACCAGCAGCGTCGGTACCGCGATCCGGCCCAGGTCGAACGGGACCGCGTTGCGCGAGCGCGCGATCGCGATCAGGGCCGCCCGATCGGCGCCGATCGTGTCGGCGACCGTGCGAAACCAGGCCGCGCCCGGATGGGCGATCGAGGACGGATCGTCGGTCTGCAGCGCCGCGACGACCGTGTCGATCGGCAGCGCGCGCGTGTCGACGCCCCCGAGCTCGACCACGCCCGAGCCGACGCCGCCCACGACCAGCCGGCGCAGCCGCGGCTCGCCCTGCGCCGCCACCATCAGCGAGACGATCGCTCCCATCGAGTATCCGACGAGGTCCACGCTGGGAGCGCCGATCAGGTCCAGCAGCGCGCTGAGGTCGCGGGCCATCGCGCCCTCGCCGTAGGCGGCCGGGTCGTGCGGCTTGTCCGACTGCCCGTGCCCGCGCGCGTCGAGCGCCACGACGCGACGGCCCGCGTCCACGAGCGCGTCCATCACGCCGGTCGCGATCCAATTCACGTTCGCGTCCACGCCGAAGCCGTGATGGAGCACCACTGGAGGCGCCCCGTGCTCCTCGCCGCGCACCTCGAAGGCGAGCTCCACCCCGTCGAAAGACGTCAAACGCTCGGTCATTTCACGTAGCTTGCCGCACGTACGCTGTCCTTGCCGCGCCCACGCTAGACTGCTCCTCTGACCTCACGGTCGCGGGAGTGTTCTTGAGCCCGTGCCGTGCGGACGTCCATGCCATCACGTCTTCCGAGGGAGCAATGGCTCGCGGAGATATCCGAATCGCCGTCACCCTCGCGTGCGAGGAGTGCAAGCGGCGTAACTACCAATCTGAGAAGTCCAAGCGCAACAGTCCCGACCGGATCGAGCTGCGCAAGTACTGCCGCTGGTGCGGCCGGCACACGCCGCACAAGGAGACCCGCTGACGCGCGGGTAGCGAGTCGATGGCGCGCGACCGCCAGCGAGCCAAGCAGCGCCAGGCTGAGCGCCGCGCCAAGCGCCTCGCCGAGGAGGGCGAGGGCGACGGCCGGCCAGGCGCCGGCAGCGGCCGGAGCCGGTCGATCGACGACCCGACCGACGCGTCGAGCCCTCGCCCGCGGTGCCGCCCGAGCTCGCCGTCGGCGCGCCGCCGACCGACGAGGGCCGCTCCGACACGGTCCTCGACAGCGAGCCGACGCTCCGCGACGAGGAGCCGCCCGCGACGAGGTCATGTCCGAGCAGCGAGGCGCTCGAGGAGATCGACGACTGGGAGGTCGGCGAGGACGAGCAGCCCGGCGGCGAGGCGCTTCGCGCCGCGCGGCCGCCGCGGCGCCGGAGAGGCGGCGGCCGACCGCAAGCGCCCGCGTGTCGTACAGTTCCTCGTCGCAGTCTGGGCCGAGCTCCAGCGCGTCCAGTGGCCGGACCGCCAGGCGCTCACCACGCTCACCGGCGTCGTGCTCGGCTTCGTCCTGATCGCGGGCGGCTACCTCGGACTGCTCGACGCCATCGTCTCCCGAATCGTCAACGCCATCCTCTGAGGTCCATGTTCCGCTGGTACGCCGTCAACACCTATTCCGGACACGAGAACAAGGTCAAGCAGAACCTTGAGCACCGCCGCGTCTCGCTCGGCCAGGAGACCAACGTCCGCCAGATCGTCATCCCGACCGAGCAGGTCCAGGAGCTCAAGGACGGGCAGAAGACGATGAAGGAGCAGCGCACGATGCCCGGCTACCTGCTCGTGAACATGAACCTGACCGACGACTCCTGGCAGCTCGTCAAGAACACGCCGGGCGTGACCGGCTTCGTCGGCGCCTCGAACAAGCCGGTGCCGCTGTCGCAGGGCGAGGTCGACCGGCTGCTGCACCGCGAGGCCGCCGAGCGCCCGCGCACGCGCGCCCAGTTCTCGATCGGCGAGTCGGTCAAGGTCGTCTCCGGTCCGCTGTCGGACTTCTCCGGCGAGATCTCGGAGATCAACGACGACGCCGCCAAGCTCAAGGTGCTCGGTCTCGATCTTCGGCCGCGAGACGCCGGTCGAGGTCGGCTTCGACCAGGTCAAGAAGATCTAGGTCCTAGGGCTCGCTACGCTGTCCAGCCCCCATGGCGAAGAAGGTCCTCACCCTCATCAAGCTCCAGGTCCCCGGCGGCCAGGCCAACCCGGCCCCGCCGGTGGGTCCCGCGCTCGGTCAGCACGGCGTCAACATCATGGAGTTCTGCAAGGCGTTCAACGCCCAGACCCAGCAGGACACGGGCACGATCATCCCGGTCGAGATCACGGTCTTCGAGGACCGCTCGTTCACCTTCATCACCAAGACGCCGCCGGCGGCGGTGCTGATCAAGCAGGCGCTCGGCATCGCCGAGCGGCTCGGGCGAGCCCAACCGCGAGAAGGTCGGCACGATCTCGCAGGCGAAGCTGCGCGCGATCGCCGAGCAGAAGCTGCCCGACCTGAACGCCCACGACGTCGAGCAGGCCGAGAAGATCATCGCGGGCACCGCCCGCTCGATGGGCGTGGAGATCGGCTGACATGCCCAAGCACGGCAAGCGCTACCGCGCGAACCTCGAGAAGGTCGACCGCGAGCACGTCTACGCGCCGGCGGAGGCGGTCGAGCTGCTGAAGGGCTTCGCGACGGCGAAGTTCGACGAGACCGTCGAGGTCCACATCCGCACCGGGCTCAACGTCCGCCACGCCGAGCAGCAGCTGCGCGGCACGATCTCGCTGCCGCACGGGCTCGGCAAGGAGATGACCGTCGCCGTCTTCGCCAAGGGCGACAAGGCGCGCGAGGCCGAGGAGGCCGGCGCCGACCACGTCGGCGCCGAGGACCTCGCCAAGCGCGTCGAGGACGGCTTCACCGACTTCGACGTGGCGATCGCGACGCCGGACATGATGCCGGTGGTCGGCGAGCTCGGCCGCGTCCTCGGCCCGCAGGGCAAGATGCCGAACCCGAAGGTCGGCACGGTCACGATGGACGTCGCCAAGGCGGTGTCCGAGTCGAAGGCCGGCAAGATCGAGTACCGCACCGACCGCCACGCGATCGTGCACCTGCCGATCGGCAAGGCTCAGCTTCGAGGGGCAGCGTGCTGCTCGAGAACTACG
This sequence comes from uncultured Thermoleophilaceae bacterium, assembly GCA_963734165.1. Classification (GTDB taxonomy): domain Bacteria; phylum Actinomycetota; class Thermoleophilia; order Solirubrobacterales; family Thermoleophilaceae; genus JACVRW01. Next base: position 922,534 of record CAVTFZ010000002.1, read on the forward strand.
CCGCGCTGATCGACGAGCTCGTGCGGGCCAAGCCCGCCGTCGGCCAAGGGCCGCTACCTGCAGCACGATCACGCTCACCACCACGATGGGCCCGGGCGTGAAGGTCGATCCCTCGCGCACGCGCGACATCGTCGAGGAGGCAGGCCGCGGTAGCCTGAGTCGCCGACAGCGTTTCTGCCCGAGACCCCCGGCGGCCCCACGGGGTGAAGTCCGGGGCAGGTGGAGCCCGCGTAGGACCCTCTGGTCCGTTCCGTGAGCCCGCCTGCGTGCGGGCTCGTTTCGTCTAGGAACGGAAGGACCGAGATGAACAGAGAACAGAAGGCGGCGGCGATCGAGGAGGTCGCCGCCCAGATCCAGGAGTCGGAGGCGGTCTTCGCCGTCGACTACCGCGGGATCTCCGTGCCGCAGGCCGCCGAGCTGCGCACGAAGCTCAACGAGGCGGGCGCGCGCTTCCGCGTGGTCAAGAACACGCTGACGATCAGCGCGGCCGACCAGGCCGGCGCCGAGGCGCTCAAGGAGCTGCTCGAGGGCCCGACCGCGTTCACGTTCGTGCGCGCGGACGGCGACGTCGCGCTGGCCGCGAAGGCGCTCGCCCAGTTCCAGCCGCGAGACCGACCTGCTCGAGTTCAAGGGCGGGGTCATGAACGGCGAGCGCGATCAGCGCCGAGCAGATCGGCGCGCTCGCGCGCCTGCCCGCGCGCGAGGTGCTGCACGGGCAGCTGGTGGCGATGATCGCCTCGCCGATCACCGGCCTGGTCCGCGGCCTCAACGCGCTGATCGCCGGGCTGGCGATCCAGCTGCAGCAGATCGCCGACGCAGGGCATGGTGCCGCGCGCGGCGAGGCGCCGCGCAGGAGCCGCAGGCAGGAGCCGCTGCCGAGGCAGCCGCGGCCGAGGCGCCCGCCGCCGAGGAGCCCGGCTGAGGAGGCCGCCGGAGACCGCCGCAGAGGCGCCCGGCCGACGACGACCGAAGACCGAGAAACTGACGCGCCCTCCGAGGGCGAGGAAGAGAAGGAGGGCTAGATGGCCACCGCTGCAGAGCTGATCGAAGAGATCAAGAAGATGTCCGTGCTCGAGCTGTCCGAGCTGATCAAGGCGCTGGAGGAGGAGTTCGGGGTGTCCGCGACCGCGGTCGCCGCCGCCGCTCCGGCCGCCGCTGCCGCTGGCGACGGCGCCGCCGCCGAGGAGGAGTCCTCCACGGTCGACGTCGTGCTGACCGCGCGCCGGCGACAAGAAGATCCAGGTGATCAAGGTCGTGCGCGCCGCCACCGGCCTGGGCCTCAAGGAGGCCAAGGCACTCGTGGACGAGGCGCCGAAGCCCATCAAGGAGGGCATCGAGCGCGACGAGGCCGAGAAGCTCAAGGGCGAGCTCGAGGAGGCCGGCGGGAGCGTCGAGCTGAAGTAGCTCGTCGCCGCCAAGCATCGCCACGAGGGGCCGCCGACGAGCGGCCCCTCGTCGTTCTGCGGAGCATCGCTCGGCGTGCGGCGGGCGCTCGCCATCGGCTGCGTCGCGATCGTCGCGGTCGCCGACTACGTCATCCACCGTCGCAACGCCAGCGCTGGCTGCCTGATCGGCGTCTTCGACGAGCCCGCCCACCTCGCCACCGCCGGCCTGGTCGCGACTCAACCTGCCGCCGCGCCGCCGCCGCGCTGGCCGCCGCCTTCCTCGCCGGCTCGCTGGCGATCGACGTCGACCACGTGCCGCTGGCGCTCGCCGCGGAGCACCCGACCGGCGCGGATGACCCGCGCCCGGACGCACACGCCTGCTCGTTCCAGCGCTGCTGGCCGCCGCCGGTCGGCGGCGCAGCTCGCGGCTCGGCGTCTGCGCCCACTTCGCGCGCGACCTCGTCAGCGGTCCCGGCGTCCCGCTGCTGTGGCCGCTGACCCGGCGCGCGCTCAGCGTGCCCTACCCGATCTACGCGCTGGCGAGTGCGTCGTGCTGGCGCTGCGCGGCGCAGCGGCAAACCGCGCTACCCTGCTTCGGCGGCCTATAGCCGTAGCCGTCCCTCGAGCAGCGCGCCGGCACATATTCCTGGCGCCTCGGGACGGGGTCCGTGATGGCCGCGCCGGCCGCTACAGAGCGGCCGGCAACCGCCCCTTGCGGGGGCGGGTTTCGCTCTGCTATTCTGGTCGGTCGCGCTTTGCGCCCTGCCCGCCCGTCCTCGTTCCATCCGCATTCCGAAGGAGTTGCCGTTTTGGCACGCGTTGACGCTGCTCGCACTCGCCGCTCGTTCTCGCGCCTGGAGAACGCCCTCGAAGTCCCCAACCTGATCGACATCCAGCGGCGCTCGTTCGAGTGGCTGGTCGACACCGAGAAGGGCGGTCTGCGGGAGACGATCGACGACGTCTCGCCGATCGAGGACTACACCGGCAACCTCGCCGTCGTCTTCGAGGAGATCCACTTCGACGAGCCCGTGGCCTCGATCTCCGAGTGCCGCGAGAAGGACATCACCTACGCGCGCCCGCTGACCGTCAAGGTCGCGTTCCAGAACCGCGAGACCGGCGAGATCCGCGAGCAGTCCGTCTTCATGGGCGACTTCCCGTGGATGACCGACTGGGGCACGTTCATCATCAACGGCACCGAGCGCGTGGTCGTCACGCAGCTCGTCCGCTCGCCGGGCGCCTACGTGATGGAGCCGAAGGACCGCGAGAAGCAGGTCTTCATCGCGAACCTGATGCCGGCCCGCGGCTCCTGGCTCGAGCTCGAGATCGACAAGAAGGGCAAGGTCTTCGTCCGCATCGACCGCAAGCGCAAGCTGCCGGTGTCGCGTGCTGCTGCGCGCGATGGGCGGACACGCTGCGCGAGGGCGGCTACGTGCCCGAGACCTGGACCGGCACCGACGAGGAGATCCTCGGCTGTTCGACGACAGCCTCTACATCCGCCTCACGCTCGAGGCCGACACCGAGGTCACGAAGTCCGAGGAGGGCTCGCTGATCGAGCTGTTCAAGAAGCAGCGCCCGGGCGAGCCGCCGTCGATCGACGCCGCGAAGAACCTGCTCAACCAGCTCTTCTTCGACCCCAAGCGCTACGACCTCACGCGCGTGGGGCGCTACAAGCTCAACTCGCGCCTGCACATCGACGAGCCGCTCGACACCCGCACGCTCACGCCGCGGGACATCATCGAGCTGATCAAGGAGCTGATCTCGCTGCCGCAAGATGCTCGGCATCCCCGAGTCGGGCATGTTCGACGGCGACGACGGCGAGGAGCCGATCAAGGACTTCGCGCTCGAGGCGATCTCGATGCCGCGCGAGCCGATCGCGGACCGCCTCGACGAGTACGAGCACTTCGGCAACCGCCGCCTGCGCACCGTCGGCGAGCTGATCCAGGAGGCCTTCCGGATCGGCCTCTACCGCATGGAGCGGGTCGTGCGCGAGCGCCTCACCACCGAGGACTCGGACACGATCACGCCGCAGACGATCATCAACATCCGGCCGGTCGTGGCGGCCCAGAAGGAGTTCTTCGGGTCCAGCCAGCTGTCGCAGTTCATGGACCAGACGAACTCGCTCGCCGGGCCTGACGCACCGGCGCCGCCTGTCGGCGCTCGGCGCCGGCGGCCTCACGCGCGAGCGCGCGCCCATCGAGGTGCGCGACGTGCACCCGACCCACTACGGCCGCATGTGCCCGATCGAGACGCCGGAGGGCCCGAACATCGGCCTGATCGGCTCGCTCTCCTCGTTCGCCGAGGTGTCCGAGCACGGCTTCGTCACCACGCCCTACCGCGTGGTCACCGACGGCGTCGTCACCGACGAGATCGTCCACCTCGACGCCACCCAGGAGGAGGACAAGGTGATCGCCCAGGCGAACGCCGAGATCGACGCGAAGAGCGGCAAGCTCAAGGGCCCGCAGGTCGAGTGCCGCTCGCGCGAGGGCGAGCTCGTGCTCGCCGCGCCCAAGGACGTCGACCTGATGGACGTGTCGCCGAACCAGATCTGGTCGGTGGCCACGGCGCCTGATCCCGTTCCTCGAGCACGACGACGCCAACCGCGCGCTGATGGGCTCGAACATGCAGCGCCAGGCCGTGCCGCTGCTCAAGACCGAGCCGCCGCTGGTGGGCACCGGCATGGAGGTCCGCGCCGCGGTCGACACGCGGCGACGTGGTCCTCGCCGAGCAACGCCGGCACGGTCGACTACGTCGACGCCGAGCGCGATCGTGATCGACACCGGCTCGAGCAAGGACGAGTACGAGCTCGCAGAAGTTCATGCGCTCGAACCAGGGCACGCTCATCCACCAGAAGCCGCGGGTCGACCCCGGCGAGAAGGTGAAGGCGGGCGCGGTGCTGGCCGACGGCTCCTCCACGAGCGGCGGCGAGCTGGCGCTCGGCAAGAACTGCCTGGTCGCCTTCATGTCCTGGGAGGGCTACAACTTCGAGGACGCGATCATCATCTCCGAGCGCCTCGTGAAGGACGACGAGCTCACCTCGATCCACATCGAGGAGTACGAGATCGACGCCCGCACCACGAAGCTCGGCGACGAGGAGATCACCCGCGACATCCCGAACCGCTCGGAGGAGTCGCTGCGCAACCTCGACGACCGCGGCATCGTCCGCATCGGCGCCGAGGTCGGCTCCGGCGACCTGCTGGTCGGCAAGGTCACGCCCAAGGGCGAGACCGAGCTGACGGCCGAGGAGAAGCTGATCCGCGCGATCTTCAAGGAGAAGGCGCGCGAGGTCCGCGACACCTCGCTCAAGGTGCCGCACGGCGAGGGCGGCGTCGTGATCGACGTCAAGACCTTCAGCCGCGACAACGACGACGACCTGCCGCCGGGCGTCAACGACCTCGTGCGCGTGTACGTGGCGAAGAAGCGCAAGATCGCCGAGGGCGACAAGCTCGCCGGCCGCCACGGCAACAAGGGCGTGATCTCGAAGATCGTGCCCGAGGCCGACATGCCGCACCTCGAGGACGGCACGCCGGTCGACGTGATCCTCAACCCGCTCGGCGTGCCGAGCCGCATGAACCTCGGCCAGATCCTGGAGACGCACCTCGGGCTGGGTCGCCGGCAACGGCTGGTACGACGACGGCTCGGACGCCTACAAGGAGGTCCAGGAGAACGGCGGCACGCGTGACACGTGGCCACGCCGGTCTTCGACGGCGCCACCGTCGAGGACGTCGACGAGGCGCTCGTGCGCTGGGCCGAGGAGCACGGCGAGGCGCGCGGCATCAACTTCGACGTCGACAAGTCGGCGCGCGCCCGGGCGGCGCTGCTCGGGCAAGGTGCAGCTCTACAACGGCCGCACGGGCGAGCCGTACGAGGAGACCGTCACCGTCGGCTACATGTACATCCTGAAGCTGCTGCACCTCGTGGACGACAAGATCCACGCGCGCAGCACCGGCCCCTACTCGCTCGTCACCCAGCAGCCGCTGGGCGGCAAGGCGCAGTTCGGCGGCCAGCGCTTCGGCGAGATGGAGGTGTGGGCGCTCGAGGCCTACGGCGCGGCGTACACCCTCCAGGAGATGCTCACGATCAAGTCCGACGACACGGTCGGCCGCGTGAAGGCCTACGAGGCGATCGTCAAGGGCGAGAACATCGCCGAGCCCTCCATCCCGGAGTCGTTCAAGGTGCTGCTGAAGGAGATGCAGTCGCTCGCGCTCGACGTGGACGTGCGCTCGGAGGAGGGCGCCGGCGTCGAGATGCGCGACGAGGACGACGACCTCCTGCGCGCCGCCGAGGAGCTCGGCATCGACCTCTCGGGCGTCCGCGCCACCGACGGCGAGGCGGCCGACGAGTCCGAGGAGAAGGTCGAGGCCGAGGGCGAGGGCGGCCAGACCGACGAGTCCAAGGCCGAGCAGGACGCGGAGAACATCGAGGAGTAGCGGCGGAGCCCGACGAGAGATAGGACTGAGGAACCACTGTGATCGACATCAACAACTTCGACGCCATCAAGATCGGGCTCGCGTCCTCGAAGCAGATCCGGTCCTGGTCGAGCGGCGAGGTCACCAAGCCGGAGACGATCAACTACCGCACGCTGAAGCCCGAGAAGGACGGGCTCTTCTGCGAGCGCATCTTCGGTCCCACCAAGGACTGGGAGTGCTACTGCGGCAAGTACAAGCGCGTCCGCTACAAGGGCATCGTCTGCGAGCGCTGCGGCGTCGAGGTCACGCGCTCGAAGGTGCGCCGCGAGCGCATGGGCCACGTCGACCTGGCCGCGCCCGTCTCGCACATCTGGTTCTTCAAGGGCGTGCCGAGCCGCATCGGCTACCTGCTCGACATGGCTCCCAAGGAGCTCGAGAAGGTCCTCTACTTCGCCGCGTCGATCGTCACCTGGGTCGACGACGAGGCGCGCCAGAAGGACGTCGGCGAGCTCGAGAAGGAAGTCCAGAAGGTCATCGACGCCTACGAGGCCGAGCGCGAGGAGCGCGTGCTCGAGCTGAGCGAGTCGCTCGAGCGCCGCGTGGAGTACCTCTCGACCGGCAAGCAGACCGGCTTCTCCGACGACGACCTGCTCTGGGCCGACACGCTCGACGTCAACCTCAAGAAGCTCGCCGACGACGAGCGCGAGAAGATGGAGAAGGAGATCCGCAAGCAGTTCGAGGCGGACATCTCCGACACCGAGGCCTACATCGAGGACGCCGTCGAGCGCATGCGCCAGGTCTGGGAGCTGTTCCAGACGATGGAGCCCAAGCAGGTGGTCGCCGACGAGACGCTCTTCCGCGAGCTCAAGGACCGCTTCGGCTCGCCGTTCGGCTTCGGCGAGTACTTCCGCGGCGGCATGGGCGCCGAGTCGGTGCGCGACCTGCTCCAGCAGGTCGACCTCGACGCCGAGCGCGAGGAGCTCGAGGACCAGGTCAAGACCGCCAAGGGCCAGAAGCAGAGCCGCGCGGTCAAGCGGCTGAAGGTCGTCTCGGCCTTCATCCACTCGGACAACAAGCCCGAGGACATGGTCCTCGAGGCCGTGCCGGTGATCCCGCCGGAGCTGCGCCCGATGGTGCAGCTCGACGGTGGCCGCTTCGCCACGTCCGACCTCAACGACCTCTACCGGCGCGTGATCAACCGGAACAACCGGCTCAAGCGGCTGCTCGACCTCGGCGCGCCCGAGATCATCGTCAACAACGAGAAGCGGATGCTGCAGGAGGCCGTCGACGCGCTGTTCGACAACGGCCGCCGCGGCCGGCCCGTCACGGGCCCGGGCAACCGCCCGCTCAAGTCGCTCAGCGACATGCTCAAGGGCAAGCAGGGCCGCTTCCGCCAGAACCTGCTCGGCAAGCGCGTGGACTACTCGGGCCGCTCGGTGATCGTGGCCGGCCCGGAGCTGCGCATCCACCAGTGCGGGCTGCCCAAGCTGATGGCGCTCGAGCTGTTCAAGCCGTTCATCATGGCGCGGCTCGTCGAGCGCAAGTCGGTGCAGAACATCAAGGCGGCCAAGAAGATGGTCGACTCGATGATCCCCGAGGTCTGGGACGTGCTCGAGGAGGTCATCCAGGAGCACCCGGTGCTGCTCAACCGCGCGCCGACGCTCCACCGCCTCGGCCTGCAGGCCTTCGAGCCGGTGCTGGTCGAGGGCAAGGCGATCCAGGTCCACCCGCTCGTCTGCCACGCGTTCAACGCGGACTTCGACGGCGACCAGATGGCCGTGCACGTGCCGCTGTCCGCGGAGGCGCAGGCGGAGGCGCGGCTGCTGATGCTGTCGGCGAACAACATCCTGTCGCCGGCGCACGGCTCGCCGCTCGCCACGCCCTCGCAGGACATGGTGCTCGGCTCCTACTACCTCACCTACGGCCCCGGCCCGGAGGAGCTCGCCGACGCTCGAGGAGAAGCTGTTCGGCGGGCAAGTGGGACGAGAAGAAGGACGGCACGCGGCCGCACGTGTTCCGCTCGGCGCAGGAGGCGGAGCTCTCCTACGAGCACGGCAAGGTGAAGCTGCACGACCTCGCCGAGTACCGGCGGCGTCACCGCGAGGACCACGTGCTGACGACGGTCGGGCGGATCATCTTCAACGAGCGCATCGAGCGCGCGCTCGAGGAGGCGCTCGGCGAGGAGTACGACCCCGCGACCTACGAGTTCGTCAACACCCCGCTGCAAGAAGCGGGACATGAGCGACGTGATCGAGCGGCTCGTGGACGATCCACGGCCCGTACGCCACGGCGCTGGTGCTCGACGCGTTCAAGGAGCTCGGCTTCCACTTCGCCACCCAGGCCGGCATCACGATCTCGAAGAACGACGTCGTGATCCCGCCCAACAAGGAGGCAGATCCTCGAGGGCTACGAGAAGGAAGTCGGCGAGATCCAGGACCAGTACGACACCGGCCTGATCTCCCAGGAGGAGCGCAAGGAGGCGGTCATCGAGAAGTGGACCGCCGCCACCGAGGAGGTGGGCCAGGCGATGCAGGACAACCTGCGACCACCTGAACCCCATCTTCATGATGGCCAACTCGGGCGCCCGCGGCTCGTTCAAGCAGATCCGCCAGCTGGCCGGCATGCGCGGCCTGATGGCCAATCCGAAGGGCGAGATCATCGAGCGCCCGATCAAGGCCAACTTCATGGAGGGCCTGACCGTGCTCGAGTACTTCATCTCGACCCACGGCGCCCGCAAGGGCCTCGCCGACACCGCGCTGCGCACCGCGGACTCGGGCTACCTGACCCGGCGGCTCGTGGACGTGGCGCAGGACGTGATCGTGCGCGACGAGGACTGCGGCACCAAGGAGTTCATCGAGATGCCGCTGTTCGACGAGGCCGGCCGGCCGAACGAGCCAGCTCGAGGGGCGCTTCGCCGCGCGAGGACTTCAAGACCAAGCGCGGCCGCGCGCTGCTCGACGAAGGGCGACGCTGATCACCAACGCGCACGTCGCCGAGATGGCCGAGGCCTTCGGCGACGACGACGACGCCGACGTCCCGGTCCGCTCGGTGCTCAAGTGCCAGGCCGGAGGGCGTGTGCCAGCGCTGCTACGGCAAGGCGCCCGCGACCGGCAAGGTCGTCGCGATCGGCGACGCGGTCGGCATCATCGCCGCCCAGTCGATCGGCGAGCCGGGCACGCAGCTGACGCTGCGGACCTTCCACACCGGCGGTGTCGCCGGCGCGGACATCACGCACGGTCTGCCGCGCGTGGTGGAGCTGTTCGAGGCGCGCAAGCCGAAGGGCCTGGCCGAGCTCGCGACGGTCGAGGGCACGGTCTCGGTCGAGGACACCGAGAAGGGCCTGAAGGTCATCATCACCGACGCCGCAGGCGAGGAGCACGCCTACTCGTTCCCGCGCCGCACGCGGCTGCTGGTCGAGACGGGCCAGAAGGTCAAGCCGGGCGACCAGCTCAACGAGGGCTCGATCTACCCGCACGACCTGCTCGCCTACGGCGGCGAGGACCAGCCGGCGCGGCGCACCGCGACCGAGCTCTACCTCGTGCGCGAGGTCCAGAAGGTCTACCAGTCGCAGGGCGTCGACATCAACGACAAGCACATCGAGGTCATCGTGCGGCAGATGATGAAGAAGGTCCGGGTCGACCAGAAGGGCGACACGACCTACCTGCCGGGCCAGTTCGTCGACCGCAACGAGATGCCTGCAGGTCAACGCCGACCTGAAGAAGGCGAAGAAGGAGCAGGCCGAGTTCGAGGAGATCATCCTCGGCATCACCAAGGCCTCGCTCGGCGACCGACTCGTTCCTGTCGGCGGCCTCCTTCCAGGAGACCACCAAGGTGCTCACCGACGCGGCGCTCGAGGGCAAGACCGACCGGCTGCTCGGCCTGAAGGAGAACGTGATCATCGGGAAGCTGATCCCGGCGGCCACGGGCCTGCGGCGCTACCGGCGGCTCGAGATCGAGCCGACCGAGCCGATCCGGCGGCACGCGCCGGAGGAGATCGGGCCTGCTCGACGAGGGCGAGCTGGCGGCCGAGCTCGGCCTCACCGACTCCGGCGAGATCGAGGGCTTCGGCTTCGGCGGCGGCGACGGCGGCGCGGAGGCCTTCGGCGAGCTGGCCGACCTGCCGGCCGACGGCGACGGCTCCTCGGAGTCCTAGCCGCCGCAGCGAGATTCCCGCAGGGCGGGCCGCCTCCTTCGGGGGGCGGTCCGTCTAGCGTCGCTCGCTCGCCAGCTCAGCGGCCCAGCCCAGCAGCTGCTCGACGTGCTCGTCCGTGAGCCCGTCGGCGGGTCGGTCTCGACGAGCAGCGTCGGGGCGTCCGCGGCCCGACGCCCAGGCACGGCACGCCTCGTCGATGTTGTCGTCGATCCAGGCGGCCGGGCGGTCGCCGGCGTACTCGTCGATCGCGTCGAGCTTCCAGTGGGCCGAGCCGAAGACCGCGCGCCCGTCGAAGGTCAGGCAGGGCAGGTCGCGAACGGCAGCTCGAGGATGTGCGGCAGGTACTCGTTGGCGCGCTCCTCCCAGCCGGTCGCCCAGACGAGCTCGAAGCTGTCGGCCAGGCGCGATCAGCCGCCGCCGACGGCCGGGGGGATGCAGTGCGCGACGCCGTCGATCCAGTGCAGGGGGCCGGGCAGGCTCTCCACGCTCGGGAGCGAAGCCGAACAGGCTGATCACCCCGTCGACGTCGACGAAGAGGATCGGTGGTTTGTGTCACTTCTGTTACCAAGGTGTCGGAATGTTGTGACACGGGCAGACGTTAGGTTGACGATCCGCGGAGCTTCTCAGTTCAAGCGGGAGGCTCCAACGCCGATAGCTCGAAGTAGCGGTGGGGAACGCCTCCCCGCCAGGCCAGACCCAGATCACACTTCGCCTAACTCTTGACGCTACAACTCGGCATCCTGCTCTCGCTCGTCTGCGCGCTCGCGACCAACGTCGGCTTCCTGCTGAAGCACCGCGGCGCCTGCGCGGCGCCCGGACGTCAGCCTCCGGCATCCGCTGCGCAGCGCCGTCGGGCTGTTCCGCTCGCAAGTGGTTCACGATCGGCATGCTCGTCGCGCTCGGCGCCTGGGTGCCTCCACGTCGGCGCGCTGGCGCTCGCGCCGCTGTCGCTCGTCCAGGCGGTGATCTCCGGCGGCCTCGTCTTCCTGACCGTGATGGCCGAGCGCTTCTTCGGCTGCAGCGTCGGCACCCGCCAGTGGGCGGGCGTCGGCCTCACCGCGCTCGGCCTGGTGCTGCTCGCGATCACGCTGCCGGCCCACACGCGGCGCGCACTCGAGCTACTCGGTCGGCGGGCATGATCGCCTTCGAGTCCGGCCCTGCTGGCGGTCGGCACGTTCCTCGTGCTGTCGCCCACGCTCGGCGCCCACGAGCACCACGGCGTGATGCTCGGCGTCGCCGCCGGCATCCTCTTCGGCGTCTCCGACGTCGCGATCAAGGCGCTCACCGGCTCGGTCGGCAGCGACGGCGTGCTCGGGCTCGCTCTCGCCCTGGCTCGCTCACCTGCGTCGATCGCCTCGGTCGATCGCCTTCTTCGCCTCGGCGCGCGGCCTGCAGAAGGGCGAGGCGGTCCCGGTCATCACGCTCACCAGCGCCGCGGCCAACGTCTCCGCGATCAGCGGCGGCATCCTCGTCTTCGGCGACCCGATGCCGAGCGACCCGCTCGGCATCGTCATCCAGAGCGTCGCCTTCGTCCTCGTGATCGTCGCCGCGGCGCTCACGCCGGCGCCGCTGCGCGCCGCCGAAGCGCCGCTAGCGCCGTCGCAGCCGGCGCGGCGCTCGGTCGCCGCGCCGCGAAGTCGCGCGATCTCGTCCACGAGCAGCTCCGGGTCGTCGGACATCGGCACGTGGCCGAGGCCCTGCAGGTACTCAGCTCCGCGCCCGGGATCAGTCGCTCGAAGCGACGGCCCTGACGCGGCAGCAGGATCAGGTCGCGCGTGCCCCACAGCAGCAGCACCGGGCAGCGGATCGAGTCGCAGCCCGCGCGGCTGTGCGCTCGAGCGTGCTGCAGCGTCGGCTCGAAGCCCGGCGCATCGCGCGAACAGCTGCGCCTGCTCGAGCAGGTCGTCGGGGTCCGCCCGCCACGGCCGGCCGCAGCGTCGGCCCGGCGAAGAGCGTGCGCCCCACGGGGTTGCGCAGCAGCGCCTCCGGCGCCGGCGCGCCGCTCGGCCAGCCGTGCGCATGAAGCGCAGCACGCCCGCGCCCCAGGCCATCTCGCGCGGAGGCCACAGCCCGGCCGGCGAGATCGCGACCACGCCGCGCACGCGCCGCGCCGCGCCAGCTCCAGCGCGATCCAGCCGCCGAGCGAGTTGCCGCACGACGTGCGGCTGCTCGAAGCCGGCCGCGTCCATCGCGTCCTCGACCGCGTCGGCGAGCGCCTCCGGCGTCGAGCTCCAGCCCGCCGGCAGCGGCGGCGAGTGCCGAAGCCGGGCAGGTCGAGCGCGAGCACGTCGAAGCGCTGCTCGCAGCGCCGGCAGCATCGGCTTCCAGCCGCGCCAGGTGTGGCCGATCCCGTGGATCAGCACCAGCGGCTCGCCGGAGCCGCCGCGATGCGTGGTCGAGCGACACGCGTGACAGCCTACGGCACCAGCGACCGCTGCTACCATCCCGCGCCGCATGCCCAGCATCAACCAGCTCGTCCGCAAGGGCCGACGAAGCCCAAGAAGAAGGTCTCCACGCCCGGCCTCAAGTCCGGCCAGGGGCGCAAGAAGCGCGATCGCCGCTCCGCAGCGGCGCGGCGTCTGCACGCGCGTCTACACCACCACCCCGAAGAAGCCGAACTCGGCGCTGCGCAAGGTCGCGCGCGTGCGGCTGACCAACGGGATGGAGGTCACCTCCTACATCCCGGGCGAGGGCCACAACCTGCAGGAGCACTCCGTCGTGCTCGTGCGCGGCGGCCGCGTCAAGGACCTGCCGGGCGTGCGCTACAAGGTCGTGCGCGGCACGCTCGACGCCGCCGGCGTCAGCGACCGCAAGAAGGCGCGCTCGCAGTACGGCGCCAAGGCGAGGTAGCCGCAATGCCGCGCCGCGCCGCAGCCGGGGTCCGCCCGATCGAGTCCGACCCGATGTACGGGTCCAAGCTCGTCCAGCAGGTCATCAACAAGGTGATGGTCGACGGCAAGAAGTCCACCGCCGAGAGGATCGTCTACGACGCGCTCGACATCCTCTCCAAGCGCACCAACAACGAGCCGGTCGCCCGCGCTCGAGGAGTCGATCAAGGCGCTCACCCCGTCGCTCGAGGTCCGCTCCCGCCGCGTCGGCGGCGCCACCTACCAGGTGCCCGTCGAGGTGCCGCCGCGCCGCGCCCGCACGCTCGCCGTGCGCTGGCTCGTCGAGTTCTCGCGCAACCGCCGCGAGAAGACGATGGCCGAGCGGCTCGCCGGCGAGCTGCTCGACGCCCAGTCCCAGCAGGGCGGCGCGTTCAAGCGCAAGGACGACATCTACCGCATGGCGCAGGCGAACAAGGCCTTCGCCCACTACCGCTGGTAGTCGCGCCGGTCCGTCAGCTAGCCTGCGGACGTCCTCGGCGCTGCTGCCGGCGCCCAGTCCGCTGACGCCTGCGTCGGCGGCTCTGGGCCTCGCGCTCGCTGCGCCGCGCATTGCTCGGGTCGCGCGGCTGCGCTTCGCGCATCGTGCAGCGCGACGCGCTCGGGCCGGCGCGGTCGCTCAGGCACCGCGCAGCCCAGCGGGGCGTGACCTCGGCTCCGCGTCGAGCGCTCGACGGCGAGCATCGCAGGTCGACGCGCTGCCGAGCTCGGCGTGGCGTTCGCGACGCTGCGGTCGCTCGACGCTCGTGCCCAGCGAGGCCTGCGTCGAGCTCGAACGTCGAGACGGTCGGCGACGGACTCGCTCCGGTAGCGCGGCGCTCGACGGACGTCGGCCGCGTCTCCGGCGAGGGCGGCAGCGCTCGACGGGCTGCGGCGGCGCGGCGCCGGAGGCTCAGGCGCCGGCGCGCCGCAGCCGAGCGCGACGCCGCGGCCAGCGAGCGCCCGGCGAGCAGCTCGATCTAGAGGCCCGTGCCGGCGCTGGCGCGTCGCGCCCTCGAAGTCGCGGCCGATCGCGCCGGTGTCGTCGGTCGACCGGGAGGTCGACCAGCAGGGCGAAGACCAGCGCGAGCACGCCGACCGCGACCAGGCCGAGGGCGGCCGGGCGCGAGCGCCCGGGCCGGCGCCGAGCGCCAGCGCCAGGGCGAGCGACGCCCAGCAGCAGGAAGGCGACGCTGTGGCGCTCGAAGCCGCTCAGCGCGCAGCGGTCGGCGAGCGGGGTTCGGCGTCGTTGATGACCTCGCAGCTGCCGTTGGCCGACGTCGACCGAGGCGATGGTCGAGAACAGCGAGATCAGCATCAGGAGCGCCGGCCAGCGCACCGAGCGCGAGCACGGCCAGCGCGACTGCGGCTGCGAACCCCGCAATGGAGCGCCGGATCGCCCAATCGAGCGGTCGTTTGCCTGCTACCATCCTTCGTCGCTTCGCGCGCGGAGTTCCCCCTCTGTGCGCGCTCCCGCTCAGCCACGCGGCAGCCGGTCATGGCTGACGGTCAAGCACGTCGATGGAGACGCTCACCACATAGAAGATCCCCGGGCGACAGCCGTTCGCAGGACCGGGCCCGGACTGGGCCTTTTTTCTGCGCTGACGCGCTGACGGACACCGAAACGAAAGCAGACTCATGGCACGACAGGTAACACTCGAGAACACCCGCAACATCGGGATCATGGCGCACATCGACGCCGGCAAGACGACGACGACCGAGCGCATCCTGTTCTACACCGGCCGCACCCACAAGATCGGGCGAGGTCCACGAGGGCGCCGCCGTCATGGACTGGATGGAGCAGGAGCAGGAGCGCGGCATCACGATCACCTCCGCCGCGACCACCGCCTTCTGGCGCGACCACCGCATCAACATCATCGACACGCCCGGCCACGTCGACTTCACGGTCGAGGTCGAGCGCTCGCTGCGCGTGCTCGACGGCGCCGTCGCCGTCTTCGACTCGGTCGCCGGCGTCGAGCCGCAGTCCGAGACCGTCTGGCGCCAGGCCGACAACTACCGCGTCCCGCGCATCGCGTTCATCAACAAGATGGACCGCATCGGCGCCAACTTCGAGAACTCCGTCAAGACGATGGTCGACCGCCTCGGCGCGCACCCGGTGCCGGTGCAGCTGCCGATCGGCGCCGAGGGCGACTTCAGCGGCGTCGTCGACCTCGTGAACATGAAGGCGATCGTCTACAAGGACGACCTCGGCCAGGACTGGGAGGTCACCGACATCCCCGCCGAGCTTCGCAGGACGCCGCCCACACCGCGCGCACCGAGCTGATCGAGGCCGTCGCCGAGTACGACGACGAGCTGATGGAGGACTACCTCGAGGAGAAGCCGATCGAGCCTCGACCGGCTGATCCGCGACATCCGCAAGGCCACGCTCGACATCTCGATGACCCCCGTCCTGTGCGGCTCCGCCTTCAAGAACAAGGGCGTGCAGCCGCTGCTCGACGCCGTCATCGACTACCTGCCGAGCCCGCTCGACGTGCCGCCGGTCGAGGGCCTGGCGGGCAGCCGAGCTGCAGGACGGCGAGGGCACGACGGCCACGCGCCAGGCCTCCGACGACGAGCCGTTCGCGGCGCTCGCCTTCAAGGTCATGGCCGACCCCTACGTCGGCAAGCTCACCTACTTCCGCGTCTACTCCGGCAAGCTCGCCGCCGGCGGGCGCGTGCTGAACACGATCACCGGCCGCAGCGAGCGCGTCGGGCCGCATCCTGATGATGCACGCCAACCACCGCGAGGAGGTCGACGAGGTCTACACCGGCGACATCGCCGCCGGCGTCGGCATCAAGCAGACCACCACCGGCGACACGCTCGCGCGCGCCGGACGCGCCGGTCGTGCTCGAGACGATGCACTTCCCGGACCCGGTCGTGCACCTCTCGATCGAGCCGAAGACGAAGGTCGACCAGGAGAAGCTCGGCCAGGCGCTCGCGCGCCTCGGCGAGGAGGACCCCACCTTCCAGGTGCGCAGCGACGAGGAGACCGGCCAGACCGTGATCTCCGGCATGGGCGAGCTGCACCTCGAGGTGATCGTCGACCGGCTCAAGCGCGAGTTCAAGGTCGAGGCCGGCGGTCGGCCGCCCGCAGGTCGCCTACCGCGAGACGATCCGCAAGCGACGTCAACGAAGGTCGAGGGCAAGTTCATCCGCCAGACCGGTGGCTCGGGCCAGTACGGCGTGGTCTACATCGACCTCGAGCCGGCGCCCGGCGAGGGCTTCGACTTCGTCAACAAGATCAAGGGCGGCGCCGTGCCCTCGCGAGTTCATCCCCGCGGTCGAGAAGGGGATCGAGGAGGCGCTCGAGTCCGGCGTCAAGGCCGGCTACCCGATGGTCGACGTGCGCGCGACGCTCGTGGACGGCAAGTACCACGACACCGACTCGTCGGAGATCGCCTTCAAGATCGCCGGCTCGCTGGCGCTCAAGGAAGCCGCCAAGCGCGCCAAGCCCGTGCTGCTCGAGCCGGTCATGGCCGTCGAGGTCGTGACGCCCGAGGAGTTCATCGGCACCGTCATCGGCGACCTCTCGAGTCGCCGCGGCAGAGTCGAGGGTCAGGAGCCGCGCGGAAACGCCGTCGCGGTCAAGGCCAGCGTGCCGCTGTCGGCGATGTTCGGCTACGCCACCGACCTGCGCTCCTCGACCCAGGGACGGGCCAATTACACGATGCAGTTCGACCGGTACGAAGAGGTGCCGGGCAACATCGCCGAGGAGATCGTGGAGCACCGCACCGGGGAACCGGTCGGCGCGAGCGCGTAAGGAGTATGTTTCGGAAGTTCGGGCCTGTGGGCCCGGGAAATCTTCGAGAAAGGGAGTAGCCCGCAGTGGCGAAGGAGAAGTTCGAGCGCAACAAGCCGCACGTGAACGTCGGCACCATTGGCCACATCGACCATGGCAAGACGACGCTGACCGCTGCCATCACGAAGGTGCTCTCCGAGAAGTACGGTGGGCAGGCGCGGAGCTTCGAGGAGATCGACAACGCTCCGGAGGAGAAGGAGCGCGGGATCACGATCGCCACGTCGCACGTGGAGTACGAGACGGAGAACCGTCACTACGCCCACGTCGACTGTCCGGGTCACGCCGACTACGTCAAGAACATGATCACCGGCGCGGCCCAGATGGACGGCGCCATCCTGGTCGTATCCGCGGCCGACGGCCCGATGCCGCAGACCCGTGAGCACATCCTGCTCGCGCGTCAGGTCAACGTGCCGTACGTCGTGGTCTTCCTCAACAAGGTCGACATGGTCGACGACGAGGAGCTCCTCGAGCTCGTCGAGGTCGAGGTCCGCGACCTGCTGTCCGAGTACGACTTCCCGGGCGACGACGTGCCGGTGATCTCCGGCTCGGCCCTGAAGGCGCTCGACGGCGAGGACGAGTACGTCGGCAAGATCCTCGAGCTCGCCGAGGCGCTGGACAGCTACATCCCGGAGCCCGAGCGTCCGCTCGACCAGCCGTTCCTGATGCCGGTCGAGGACGTCTTCTCGATCACCGGCCGCGGCACGGTCGCGACCGGCCGCATCGAGCAGGGCATCGTCCACACCGGCGAGGAGGTCGAGATCGTCGGCATCCACGAGCAGACCGCGCAAGACCGTGGTCACCGGCGTGGAGATGTTCCGCAAGATCCTCGACGAGGGCCAGGCCGGCGACAACGTCGGCTGCCTGCTGCGCGGCGTCGGCCGCGAGGAGATCGAGCGTGGGCAGGTGCTGTGCAAGCCTGGCTCGATCACCCCGCACACGAAGTTCAAGGCCCAGGTGTACTGCCTGAAGAAGGAGGAGGGTGGCCGTCACACCCCGTTCTTCAACGGCTACCGGCCGCAGTTCTACTTCCGCACCACCGACGTCACCGGGGTGGCCAACCTCCCCGAGGGCACCGAGATGGTCATGCCCGGCGACAACGTCGAGATGACCGTCGAGATGATCCAGCCGATCGCGATGGACGAGGGCTTGCGCTTCGCCATCCGCGAGGGCGGACGCACCGTCGGGTCGGGGGTGGTCACCGAAGTCGTCGAGTAGGACCTCCGACAGGAGACCTGCAAGGGGGCGGGCGCAGTCTGGCCCGCCCCCGAATCTGTCCTCACCATGGCAACGCTCACGCAAAACAAGATCCGCATCCGGCTCAAGGCCTACGACCACTCGGCGATCGAGACGGCGGCCAAGGAGATCGTCGAGACGGCGACGCGCACTGGCGCGACCGTCTCCGGTCCCGTGCCGCTGCCGACCGAGAAGAACGTCTACTGCGTGATCCGCAGCCCGTTCAAGGACAAGGACTCCCGCGAGCACTTCGAGATTCGCACCCACAAGCGCCTGATCGACATCCTGCAGCCCACCCCGAAGACGGTGGACTCGCTGCAGCGCCTCGATCATCTGCCGGCTGGCGTGGATATCCAGATCCAGTTGATCTGAGCCATGGCCGGATTGCTTGGAAGAAAGCTGGGCATGACGCAGGTCTTCGACCCCGAGGACGGCCACGTCGAGCGCGTGACCGTGATCGAGGCCGGCCCGTGTTTCGTGACCGGCATCCGGCGCGCCGAGCGCGATGGGTACGACGCCGTCCAGGTCGCCTTCGGCGCCGTGCGCGAGAAGAAGATCACGCGTCCGGAGCTCGGACATCTGAAGAAGGCCGACGTCGGCCCGATGCGCCACCTGTGCGAGTTCCGCGGCGAGCCGGGCGAGCTCGAGCTCGGCGCCGAGCTCAAGGTCGACGCGGTCTTCGAAAAGGGCCAGACCGTCAAGGTCTCCGGCGTCTCGAAGGGCAAGGGCTTCCAGGGCACCGTCAAGCGCCACAACTTCAGCCGCGGTCCGGTCACGCACGGCTCGCACAACGTTCGCGCGCCCGGCTCGATCGGCGCCTCGGCCGATCCCGCGCGCGTGTTCAAGGGCATCCGCGGTCCGGGCCAGATGGGCAACAAGCGGGTCACCCAGAAGGGGCTCGAGGTCGTCGACGTGCGCGCGGCCGACAACCTGCTGCTCGTGCGTGGCTCGGTGCCCGGCCCAAGGGCTCTGTGGTCGAGATCAGGACGGACGCCTGATGGCCGCCTCGAAGGCTCCCTACATCGGCTCCAAGCAGGGCGGCCTCGCCCTCGACGAGAGCGTGTTCGGCGAGAGCTTCCACGGTCCGCTCGTGCACGAGGCGGTGCGCGCCGAGCTGGCGGCGCGCCGGCGCGGCACGGCATCGACGAAGACCCGCGGCGAGATCTCGATGACTGGTGCCAAGGCCTGGCGCCAGAAGGGCACCGGCCGCGCCCGCGTCGGTGCGCTCTCGGCCTCCAGCCGCATCGGCGGTGGCGTGACCTTCGGCCCCAAGCCCCGCAGCTACACCGTCAAGGTCAACCGCAAGGCGATGCGCCGTGCGCTGCGCGCCGCGCTCTCGGTGCACGCCGAGCGCGAGTCGCTGGCGGCGGTCGACGCCGCGGCGTTCGCGCAGCCCTCCACCAAGGAGGCGGCCACGGCGCTGGCGAAGCTGGGTGGAACCGGCAGCGTGCTGCTCGTCCTGGGCGACGCCGAGGAGACCTGCGCCAAGTCCTTCCGCAACATCGCCGACGTGACGGTGCGTCACGTCGAGGACGTCGGCGTGGCCGACGTCATCGGCGCAGCCCGGCTGGTCGTCTCCGAGACGGCGCTCGAGCGGCTGACGGCGAAGGCGGTGAAGAAGTGAACGCGCGCCAGGTGATCATCCGGCCGGTGATCTCGGAGAAGAGCTACGCGCTGCTCACGGCCAACAAGTACACGCTGCGGATCCACGACCGGGCGAACAAGACCCAGGTGCGCCAGGCCGTCGAGGAGATCTTCGGCGTGCGTGTCACCGGCGTGCGCACGGCCTGGGTCAAGCCCAAGCCCAAGATGCGCGGCTGGACCAGAGGGCAGAGCCGGCGCTGGAAGAAGGCGATCGTGACGCTGCACCCCGAGGACTCGATCGAGCTGTTCGAAGGTCAGGAGATCGGCGAATAATGGCCATCAAGAAGCACAAGCCGACCTCGCCGGGACGGCGGTTCGCCACCTGGCTCCAGCACGAGGCGGTGACCAAGACCGAGCCTGAGAAGGCGCTGGTCGAGGGGCTGCGCAAGTCCGGTGGCCGCAATGCCAACGGTCGCGTGACCGCGCGGCACCGTGGCGGCGGCGCCAAGCGCAAGTACCGCAAGATCGACTTCAAGCGCCTCAAGGACGGCGTGCCGGCGAAGGTCGCCGCGATCGAGTACGACCCCAACCGCAGCGCCCACATCGCGCTGCTGCACTACGCCGACGGCGAGAAGCGCTACATCCTCGCGCCCGCGCGGATCAAGGTCGGGGACACGATCGCCTCCGGTCCCGGCGCTGACATCGCGCCCGGCAACTGCCTCCCGCTGCGCGACATCCCGACGGGCACCGTCGTCCACAACGTGGAGCTGCAGCCAGGCCGTGGCGGCCAGCTCGGTCGCTCCGCCGGCACCTCGATCCAGCTCGTGGCCAAGGAGGGCAAGTACGCCACCCTGCGCCTGCCGTCGAGCGAGATGCGCCAGGTGCCCGCCGAGTGCCGCGCCACGATCGGCGGGCTCGGCAACGCCGAGCACGAGCTGGTCGAGCTGGGCAAGGCCGGCCGCTCGCGCCATCGCGGCAAGCGCCCGCACACGCGCGGCGTGGCGATGAACCCGGTGGACCACCCGCACGGCGGCGGCGAGGCGCACCACACGCCCGGCGGCCATCCGGTCACCCCCTGGGGCGTGCCCACGCTCGGCTACCGCACCCGCAAGAAGCGCAAGGCGTCCGACCGGTTCATCGTCCGTGGCCGGCGGCGCGGGAAGAAGGGGAGGCGATAGGCGATGTCTCGCTCGTCCAAGAAGGGACCGTACGTCGACGAGCGCCTGATGGCGCGCATCGAGGCGATGAACGAGTCCGGCAAGCGAAGCATGGTCAAGACCTGGTCGCGCACGTCCACGATCTTCCCCGAGATGGTGGGTCACACGATCGCCGTGCACGACGGGCGCAAGCACGTGCCCGTGTTCGTCTCCGAGACGATGGTCGGCCACAAGCTGGGCGAGTTCGCGCCCACGCGGACCTTCCGCGGTCACGCCGGTGGCGACCGGGTGAGGATGCGGTGACCGACGAGCAGCACACGCCGCCGGAGGGCGGCTGGGAATCGCTCAAGGTCGACGAGCTCAAGGTCGAGCTCGAGGCTCGCGGGCTACCCAAGAGCGGCACCAAGGCCGAGCTGATCGCGCGCCTGGTCGACGACGACGTCGCCCAGAAGGACAACGTGCGCGAGGCGGACGCGGAGGCCAAGCGGGCCGTCAAGGAGGCCGAGGCCGCCGCGGCGCCCGAGGCCGAGGAGGAGCCGGCGGAGGAAGCCGTCGAGGACGAGCCGGAGGACGACGAGGAGCCGGCGGACGACGTCGCCGCCGAGGCCGAGCCCGAGGAGGCCAAGGCCACCGACGAATCCGAGGCCAAGCAGCCGCGTCGCCGTCGCCGTGGCTCGGCGGAGACGAGCGCCGGCAGGACCCGTCGCGCCGCCCCCCGGCGCGAGGGCGTCGTCGTGATCAGCGCGCGCGCGAAGTACGTGCGCAGCGCGCCGCGCAAGGCACGCCTGGTGATGGACCACATCCGCGGCAAGGACGCGGAGCGGGCACGGGCGATCCTCACCCACACGCCGCGCGCGGCGTCGGTGGACATCCTCAAGCTGCTGAACTCGGCGATCGCCAACGCCGAGGCCAACTACGAGCTCGGGATCGACGAGCTACGCGTCCGCAAGGCCTACGTGGACGAGGGTCCGACGATCAAGCGGTTCCGGCCACGCGCGCTCGGCCGCGCCACCAAGATCAACAAGCGCTCGAGTCATATGACGATCGAGCTCACCACGACGGAAGGGAACGGGAGGTAGCCATGGGGCAGAAGGTTCATCCCGAAGCGCTCCGGGTCGGCTACATCCACGACTGGAAGTCGACCTGGTTCAACGAGAAGGAGTTCTCGGACTACTTGATGGAGGACATCAAGATCCGCGAGCACATCGACGGCAAGCTGGCTCATGCCGGCCTGTCCGACATCACGATCAAGAAGAACAAGAACGAGGTCGAGGTCAACATCCACACGGCCCGCCCGGGGATCGTGATCGGCAAGTCCGGCTCGGAGGTGGACGCTCTGCGCAAGGAGCTCCATGCGATGACCGGCAAGGCCGTGAAGGTCAACATCCTCGAGATCAAGCGGCCGGAGCTGGACGCCAAGCTCGTCGCCCAGTCGATCGCCGAGCAGCTGCAGAACCGCGTCGCCTTCCGGCGGGCGATGAAGCGCGCGCTCACGAGCGCGATGCGCTCCGGCGCCAAGGGCGTGAAGATCCAGGTCTCCGGTCGTCTCGGCGGCGCCGAGATGGCGCGCACCGAGGGCTACTCCGACGGGCGTGTGCCGCTGCACACGCTGCGCGCGGACATCGACTATGGCTTCTTCGAGGCCAAGACCACCTTCGGCCGCATCGGCGTGAAGGTCTGGGTCAACAAGGGCGAGATCATGCCCAAGGGCTTCGCACAGGACCTCACCGAGCTGGAGGCGCCGCAGGCCGTCGGGCCGGGCGGCGGTCGTGGCCCGGGCGGACGTGGCGGTCCCGGTGGCGGTCGTGGCCCTGGCGGTGGCGGACGCGGTCCTGGCGGTGGCGGTGGCGGTCGTGGTCCCGGTGGCGGTCGTGGCCCGGGCGGGCGCGGCGGCGGTCCGCGTGGCCCGCAGGGTGGTGGTCGCTGATGCTGCAACCCAAGCGCGTCAAGTGGCGCAAGGAGCATCGCGGACGCCGGCGCGGCAATTCGAAGGGCGGCACGCGCGTGGAGTTCGGCGAGTACGGGCTCAAGACGCTCGAGCGCGGCTGGATCACCAACCGCCAGATCGAGGCCGCTCGTATCGCGATGACCCGCAAGATCAAGCGTGGCGGGAAGGTCTGGATCACGATCTTCCCGGACAAGCCGTACACCAAGAAGCCGGCCGAGACCCGCATGGGCTCCGGCAAGGGCTCGCCCGAGGGCTGGGTGGCGGTGGTCAAGCCGGGCCGCGTGATGTTCGAGCTCTCCGGCGTGCCGGAGGATCTCGCGCGCGAGGCGATGCGCCTCGCCGGCCACAAGCTGCCCGTGAAGACGAAGTTCGTGTTGCGCGAGGGGGCGAGCCAGCAGTGAAGTCGATCGAGGTGCATAACCTTGACGATCCGTCGCTCGTGGAGTTCGTCGAGGGCGCGCGGACGGAGCTGTTCAACCTCCGCTTCCAGCACGCCACCGGCCAGCTCGAGAACACGGCACGGCTGAAGCAGGCCAAGAAGGACATCGCCCGGGGGCTGACGGTCGCTCGCACCCGCGGCATCGACGTCGAGACCGAGATTCGTAAGCAGAGACGGAATGGCTGAGGAAGAGCAGAACGTGGACGACGAGCAGACCCCCGCGCCCGAGGAAGAGGCGGCGACCGAGGCTGCGCCCGAGGCGGAGACTCCCGTGGACGCCGAGGCCGGCGCCGACGAGGCAGCGACGCCCGAGGAGGCTCCGGCAGCGGAGGAAACGCCGGCTGAGGAGCCTCCGGCGGCTGAGGAGCCCGCGGCGGAGGAGCCCGCGGCGGAGGAACCTCCGGCGGCTGAGGAGCCCGCGACCGAGGAGGCTCCGGCAGCGGAGGCTCCGGCGGCTGAGGAGGCTCCTGCGCAGGAAGCCGCCCCTGCCGAGGAGCCCGCGCCCGCTGCAGACGCGCCGGCGGAGGACGCCGAGCCCGCGGAGCAGCTGTCGCCCAAGCAGCGCAGGAAGCGCAGCCGCTCGGCCCACACCGGTGAGGTGCGCCCGCCGCGCTCGATCGAGGAGCGCGTCCAGGAGCGTGCCGAGGCGCGCCGCCGCAAGGCCGCGCACCGGCGGGCCTACCGCGCCAAGCAGCGCGAGCGTCGTCGCTCCGAGGGAGCGAGCACGCCGCCGCCGGCGCCCGAGCCCAAGGGCACGGGGCGCGCGAAGGTGCGGCAGGGGATCGTCGTCTCGGACAAGGCCGACAAGACGATCACCGTGCGCATCGACGTCGCCCGCCGCCATCGCGTCTACAAGAAGATCGTCCGCACCTCGACGACGCTGCACGCCCACGACGAGTCCAACGAGGCCAGCATCGGGGACACCGTGCGCGTGATCGAGAGCCGGCCGCTGTCGCGCAGCAAGCGCTGGCGCCTGGTCGAGGTCCTGGAGCGTGCGCGATGATCCAGCAGGAGTCGCGGCTCAAGGTGGCCGACAACACGGGAGCGCGCGAGGTGCTCTGCATTCGCGTCGCCGGCGGCTCGCGCCGTCGCTACGCCGGGGTGGGCGACATCATCGTCTGCACCGTCAAGCAGGCGATCCCGCATGGCTCGGTCAAGAAGGGCGAGGTCGTCAAGGCCGTCGTGGTGCGGACCAAGAAGCAGTTCGGGCGCGACGACGGCACCTACATCGCCTTCGACGAAAACGCCGCCGTGCTGCTCGACCAGGGCAACAACCCGCGCGGCACGCGCATCTTCGGGCCGGTGGCCCGCGAGCTGCGCGAGCGCAACTTCATGAAGATCGTCTCGCTCGCGCCGGAGGTGCTCTGATGGCGCCGAAGATCCGCCGCGACGACATGGTCAAGGTGATCGCCGGCAAGGATCGCGGCAGGACCGGCCGCGTCCTGCGCGTCGATCCGAAGGCGCAGAAGGTGTTCGTCGAGGGCATGAACGTGCAGAAGCGCCACATCAAGCCGCGCACGCTGGAGGACACCCAGACGGCGCAGACCGCCGGCGGGATCATCGAGCGCGAGGGCCCGATCCACATCTCGAACGTGATGCTGCTCGACCCCAGCTCGGGCGATCCGACGCGCGTGGCCATCAAGCGCGAGGACGGCGAGCGCATACGCGTGGCGAAGCGGTCGGGCAAGGAGATCGAGTGATGGACGCCAGCGCTCAGGCAAACGTGCCCCCGCGTCTCAAGGAGCGCTACGAGCAGGAGGTCCGCCAGATCCTGCAGGACCGCTTCGGCTACAGCTCGACGATGCAGGTGCCGCGGCTCGAGAAGATCACGCTCAACATGGGCCTCGGCGCGGCCAAGACCGACTCGAACGCCTTCGACGCCGCCGCCAAGCAGCTCGCGACGATCGCAGGGCAGCGCGGGAGCGTGCGCCGCGCCCGCAAGTCGATCGCGGCGTTCAAGCTGCGCGACGGCATGCCCGTCGGCGTGAGCGTCACCCTGCGCCAAGCGCGCATGTGGGAGTTCCTCGATCGGCTGACGTCGATCGCGATCCCGCGTATCCGCGACTTCCGCGGGCTCAACCCGCGCTCGTTCGACGGTCGCGGCAACTACTCGATGGGCGTGCGCGAGCAGATCATCTTCCCCGAGATCGACTACGACGCGATCGACCAGGTGCGCGGCCTCGACGTCACGATCACGACCAGCGCGGCCACCGATGCCGAGGCCTACGTCCTGCTGCGCGAGCTGGGCATGCCATTCGCGCGACGCGGCGCCCCCGGCCAGGACATCGAGGCCCAGGAACGCGCGCACGAGCAGGAGCGCAAGGAGGAGGCCCGCGCCCGCGCGGAGGCCGAGCAATCCGCGCTGGAGGAGCTCAAGGAAGAGAACCCGGAGGCCTACGAGAAGCCCGCCGAGCCCGCCGAGCCGGCTGAGGTTGGAGGCGAAGAGGAGTAATGGCCAAGACGTCCCAGAAAGTCCGCCAACAGCGCGGCTCCAAGTTCAAGACCCGCAACTACAACCGCTGCAAGCGCTGCGGCCGCCCACGCGCGTACCTGCGCAAGTTCGGGCTCTGCCGCATCTGCCTGCGCGAGATCGCCCACGAGGGCCAGATCCCCGGCTTGACCAAGTCGAGCTGGTAGACAAGAGACCCGCATGTCGCTGACCGATCCCATCGCTGACTTCCTGACCCGCATCCGCAACGGGCTGCATGCCGACTTCGACGAGGTCGTGATGCCCGCGTCCACCTTCAAGGCGGAGATCGCGCGCATCCTGGCCGAGCAGGGCTACATCGAGGCCTACGCGGTCGAGCCGGCACGCGTCGGCCGCTCGCTGCGCGTGACGCTCAAGTACACCGAGAACCGCAAGCCCGTGATCCAGGGCATCCAGCGGGTGTCGAAGCCGGGCCGGCGCCAGTACGTGGCCGCCGGCGAGGTGCCCAAGGTCCAGGGCGGCATGGGTACCACGATCGTCTCCACCTCGAGAGGCGTGATGAGCGGCCACGACGCCCGCCGCGCGGGCGTCGGCGGCGAGCTCGTCGCGCGGGTTTGGTGACGCCCTCATGAGCCGTATCGGACGACAGCCCATTGCCGTGCCCGCGAGCGTCGAGGTCACGATCGAGCCCGAGCTGGTCAGGGTCAAGGGCCCGAAGGGCGAGCTGGCCGAGCGCAAGGTGCGCGACATCGGCGTGTCCCAGGAGGACGGCTCGCTGCTGGTCACCCGGCCGTCGGATCGCGGCGAGCACCGGGCCCTGCACGGGCTCACGCGCAGCCTGATCGCGAACATGGTCGAGGGCGTGACCAACGGCTTCGAGAAGCGCCTCGAGATCCAGGGTGTCGGCTACCGCGCCGCGTTGCAGGGCAAGAAGCTGGTGCTCAGCCTCGGCTACTCGCACCCGGTCGAGCTGGAGGCGCCGCAGGGAATCGACTTCGAGGTGCCCCAGCCCACCCGCATCGTGGTGCGCGGGATCTCCAAGCAGGTCGTGGGCGAGGTTGCCGCCAACATCCGCAAGCAGCGCCCGCCGGAGCCCTACAAGGGCAAGGGCATCCGCTACGAGGGCGAGTACGTCGCCAGGAAGGTCGGCAAGCGCGCATGAGCGTCAAGACGAAGCCCCAGACGCGCCTGCGCCGCCGCCGCCGCGTGCGCGCCAAGGTGCGCGGCACCGCGGAGCGTCCGCGGCTGTCGGTGTTCCGCTCCAACCGCGGCATCCAGGCCCAGCTGATCGACGACGTCAAGGGCCACACGCTGGCCGCGGTCTCCTGGACCGAGGACGAGCTCAAGTCGCTCGGCGCGATGGAGCAGGCCAAGCGCGCGGGCGAGCTGCTGGGCGAGCGCGCCAAGGCAGCCGGGGTCGAGACCTGCGTGTTCGATCGCGGCGGCTATCGCTTCCACGGCAAGGTCAAGGCGCTCGCCGACGGCGCGCGTGACGCCGGCCTCGCTTTCTAACCGCTACCGTGAGGCACTGATGGCAGCAAGGGACAGGACCAGGGATCGAGGCGGCCAGCGCGGCCGAGACAGCGAGTTCCAGGAGCGCGTTGTCGAGATCAACCGCGTGGCGAAGGTCGTCAAGGGCGGCCGCCGCTTCTCGTTCACGGCGCTCGTCGTCGTGGGCGACGAGAAGTCGCAGGTGGGCGTCGGCTACGGCAAGGCCAACGAGGTCCCGGTCGCGATTCAGAAGGGCGTCGAGCGGGGTCGCAAGGGCCTGTTCAAGGTGCCGATGCACGGCTCCACGATCACCCACGAGGTGCTGGGCGTGCACGGGGCTTCGCGTGTGCTGCTGAAGCCCGCCTCGCCCGGTACCGGCGTGATCGCCGGCGGTGGCGTGCGCGCGGTGCTCGAGCTGGCCGGCATCCACGACGTGCTCTCGAAGTCCCTCGGCAGCCAGAACCCGATCAACCTCGTCAAGGCCACGATCGCGGCGCTGGAGTCGCTGCGCAGCCCCGACAAGGTGGCGGAGCTGCGCGGACTCACGGTCAGGCAGGTGCTGGGCATGGAGCCGGTCGGCGCGGGCATCGAGCCCAACGGCGACGCGCCCGAGCCGGTGCAGGCCGAGGATCCGGCGCTCGCCGAGGAGGCTTCCGCCTCCGAGGAGGTCTCCACCTGATGGCCGCGCTGACGATCACGCAGGTGCGCTCGGCCAACGGTTCGAGTCGCAAGCAGCGCGAGTCGCTGAAGACGCTTGGCCTCCACGGCATCGGCAAGAGCACCCAGCGGCCCGACGATCCGTCGGTGCGCGGCTTGATCCAGTCGGTCCAGCACCTGGTGCAGGTGAGCGATGGCTGAGCACGACGACGAGTTCATCGGGCTGCACAGCCTGAAGCCGGCACCCGGCTCGCGCCGGCCACGCAAGCGCGTCGGCCGCGGCGAGGGCTCGGGCCTGGGCAAGACCTCCGGTCGCGGCCAGAAGGGAGCCGGCTCGCGCTCCGGCGCCAAGCGCGTCGTGCGCTTCGAGGGCGGCCAGACGCCGATCCACATGCGCATGCGCAAGCTGCGCGGCCCGCACATGAAGAAGTCGATGCCCTTCGAGAAGTTCCGCACGCACACCCAGCCGGTGAACCTGCAGGACCTCGAGGCGCGCTTCGACGCCGGCGCGGAGGTCAACCCGGACGCGCTGCGCGAGCAGGGTCTCGCGACACGCAGAGGGATTCCGGTCAAGGTGCTCGGGCAAGGCGAGCTCACGAAGGCCCTGACGGTGCACGCGCACGGCTTCTCGAAGAGCGCGCGCGAGAAGATCGAGGCGGCTGGCGGCAGCTGTCAGGTCCTGGCGGAGTAATGACACCATGGTCAAGACCTTCCTCAACGCCTTCCGAGTACCTGAGATTCGGAAGAAGCTCGCGTTCACCGCGGGCATGCTCGCGCTCTACCGCATAGGCGCGTACATCCCGGCCCCCGGCATCGACATCGATGCCGTCAAGTCGATCTCCGAGAACTTCGGTGGCTCGAACGTGCTCGGCTTCCTGAACCTCTTCTCGGGCGGCTCGCTGCAGCGCTTCGCGATCTTCGCGCTCGGGATCATGCCCTACATCACCGCCTCGATCATGCTGCAGCTGCTGCAGGTGGTCATCCCCTCGCTGGACAAGCTGCGCAAGGAGGGCGAGGTCGGTCAGCAGAAGATCACCCAGTACACGCGCTACCTCACCGTGGCGCTGGCCTTTGCCCAGTCGATCGGCTACGTCTTCCTCTTCCGCACCTTCTCCAGCGGCGGCAACGACGTCGTCGACAACTTCACCTTCGGCCGCGTCTTCGTGATCGTGATGACGCTCACCGCCGGCTGCGTGATGCTGATGTGGCTCGGCGAGCTGATCACCCAGCGCGGCATCGGCAACGGCATCTCGCTGATGATCTTCGCGTCGATCGCCTCGGGGATCCCGAACGGCATCTCGAAGTGGTGGCAGAACCCGGATCAGGTGTTCGTGCTGATCATGCCCTTCCTCGCGATCGCGATCATCGTCGCGATCATCTTCATGCAGGAGGGACAGCGGCGCATCCCGGTCCAGTACGCCCGCCGTGTGGTCGGTCGCAGAATGACCGGCGGCGACGCCACCTACCTGCCGC
Organism: uncultured Thermoleophilaceae bacterium; assembly: GCA_963734165.1. Lineage (GTDB taxonomy): Bacteria > Actinomycetota > Thermoleophilia > Solirubrobacterales > Thermoleophilaceae > JACVRW01. The sequence goes on from CAVTFZ010000002.1 coordinate 951,552, forward strand.
TGCGCGTGAACATGGCCGGTGTGATCCCGGTCATCTTCGCCGCCTCGCTGATGGCCTTCCCGCCCACCGTCGGGGAGCTGCTGCGCACCGGCTGGAGCAGAGACATCGCGACCTTCTTCAACCCCAACGGCGCCGCCTACCTCGTCGGCGAGGTGGTCCTGATCATCGTCTTCACGTACTTCTACACGGCGGTGACCTTCAACCCCGTCGAGCAGGCCGACAACCTCAAGAAGTACGGCGGCTTCATCCCGGGGGTGCGCCCCGGAAGACCGACGGCCGAGTACCTCGACCGCATCCTGGCGCGGCTGACGTTCCCCGGCGCGCTCTACCTCGGCGCCGTGGCGGCGCTGCCGACGATCCTGATCAACCAGACGAGCGCCAACTTCTACTTCGGCGGCACCTCGATCCTGATCGTGATCGGCGTCGCGCTCGACACGATGAAGCAGCTCGAAGCGCAGCTGATGATGCGCAACTACGAGGGCTTCCTCAAGTAGCAGCTCGCGCGGTAGCCTTGACCGCCCCGTGAGCGAGCTGAACCTGATCCTCGTGGGCCCGCCCGGCGCGGGCAAGGGCACGCAGGCCGAGCGCCTGGTGTCCGACTTCGACCTGCCCTACTACGCCACCGGCGACATCCTGCGCGCCGCCGTCCGCGACGAGACCGAGCTCGGACGCGAGGCCAAGCAGTACATGGACGACGGCAAGCTCGTGCCCGACGAGCTGATCATCCGCGTGATCATGGACAGGCTCGACTCCGGCGAGGCCGACGATGGCTTCCTGCTCGACGGCTTCCCGCGCACGACGCCGCAAGCCGAGGCGCTGCAGGGCGCGCTCTCGGGCCGCGGCCGCTCGCTGACCGCGGCGCTGCTGATCGACGCGCCCGACGAGGAGGTCGTGCGCCGGCTCTCCGGCCGCCGCGTGTGCACACGCAACGGGCACGTCTACCACGTCGAGTTCGACCCGCCCAAGAACGAGGACGTCTGCGACCAGGACGGCTCGCGCCTGATCCAGCGCGACGACGACAAGCCCGAGACGATCGAGAAGCGGCTGGCCGTGTACCACCAGCAGACCGAGCCGCTGATCGATTGGTACGAGGACCGCGGCCTGCTGCGGCGCTTCGACGGCACACGCTCGCCGGAGGACGTGCACGACCACATCCGCGCCACGCTCGCCACCCTGCGCCTGGAGGCCGAGCTGTGATCGTGCGCAAGACAGCCGAGGAGATCGAGCGCATGGCCGCCGCCGGCGCGATCCTCGTCCGCTGCCACGAGATCCTCCGTGGCAAGGCTCGCCCGGGCGTGACGACCGCCGAGCTCGACGCCGCCGCCGAGCGCTTCATCCGTTCGCAGGGCGCCGAGCCCGCGTTCAAGGGCTACCGCGGCTTTCCCGGCTCGATCTGCGCCTCGCCGAACTCGATGGTGGTGCACGGCATCCCCGGCTCGTACGCGCTCTCGCGTGGGGACGTGCTGTCGATCGACATCGGCGTGGTGCTCGACGGCTGGGTCGCCGACGCCGCGATCACCCACCCGATCGGCAAGGTCACGCCGATCGCCCAGCGGCTGCTGGCCACCACGCGCGCCTCGCTGTTCGACGGCATCGAGCAGTGCCGACCGGGCAACCGGCTCGGTGACGTCTCCCACGCCGTGCAGCAGCGGGTGGAGGCGGACGGCTTCGGCGTGATCCGCTCGCTCGTGGGTCATGGCATCGGGCGCGACATGCACGAGGATCCGCAGGTGCCGAACTTCGGCGAGCCGGGCACCGGCCCGGAGCTCGAGGAGGGGATGGTGATCGCGCTCGAGCCGATGGTCAACGCCGGCGACCACCGCGTGCGCATGGGCTCGGACAACTGGGCGGTCTACTCCCAGGACGGATCGCTGGCCGCCCACTTCGAGCACACGGTGGCGATCACCGCCGAGGGGCCGCGCATCCTCACGCCCTGGCATCTCTCCCAGGAGCAGCGGACTCCCGCTGAGGCGCGCGCCGCGGGCTGAGGCATGCTGCTACTCTTACCGGTCGGCGCCGAGCCGTTTCCTGGGCTCGTGCGCTCTTCCTCGAACGTCGTCTGATCAACGGAGCTATGAAGGTCCGAGCCTCTGTCAAGCCCATGTGCGAGAAGTGCAAGGTCATCCGCCGCGGCGGTGCCGTTCTCGTGATCTGTCAGAACCCCCGGCACAAGCAGCGTCAGGGGTGACGGCGGGCTAGATGGCGCGTATCGCTGGAATCAACATCCCCCTCAACAAGAGGGTCGAGGTCGGGCTCACCTACGTCTACGGCATCGGGCGCTCGACCTCCAACAAGATCTTGAGCGAGGCCGAGGTCAGCCCCGACACCTACGTCAAGGACCTGACCGAGGACGAGGTGCGCAAGCTGCGCCAGCTCGTCGACGACGAGATGGTCGAGGGCGACCTTCGGCGCGAGCGCTCCCAGAACGTCAAGCGCCTGATGGAGATCGGGGCCTACCGCGGCCTGCGCCATCGGCGCGGCTTGCCGGCCAACGGCCAGCGCACCAAGACCAACGCGCGCAGCCGCAAGGGCCCAAGCGTGGGTCCTCCGCCGGTGGCGGCAAGAAGAAGATAAGGAAGCACTAGCAATGGCACAGCAGCGACCGGGACGGCCGCGCGGCCGCAAGAAGGTGCGCAAGAACGTGCCCTTCGGGCAGGCGCACATCAAGACGAGCTTCAACAACACGATCGTCGCCTTGACCGACAAGGACGGCAACGTGATCGCGTGGGAGTCCGCCGGCGGAGCCGGCTTCAAGGGCTCGCGCAAGTCCACCCCCTTCGCCGCGCAGGTCACCGCCGACTCGGCCGCGCGCAAGGGCATGGAGCACGGCCTGCAGAAGGTCGAGGTGTTCGTCAAGGGCCCAGGCTCCGGACGCGAGACCGCGATCCGCTCGCTCCAGGCGGCTGGGCTCGAGATCACCGGCATCAAGGACGTCACCCCACAGGCACACAACGGCTGCCGGCCGCGCAAGCGGCGGAGGGTCTGAGCATGGCTCGCGACACCGGCCCTCAGTGCAAGCAGTGCCGCCGCGAGGGCACCAAGCTGTTCCTCAAGGGGGAGCGCTGCCTGACCGACAAGTGCGGCGTCGAGCGGCGCAACTACCCGCCCGGCGACCACGGCCGTGGTCGTTCGCGTCAGTCCGAGTACCGAGTGCAGCTGCGCGAGAAGCAGAAGGCGCGGCGCTACTACGGCGTGCTCGAGAGACAGTTCGCGAACTACTACGCGAAGGCCAGCCGTCAGTCGGGCGTCACCGGCGAGAACTTGCTGCGCCTGCTCGAGGCGCGCCTCGACAACGTGCTCGTGCGGCTCGGCTTCGCGGCCTCGCGCCGCCAGGCGCGCCAGATGGTGCGCCACGGGCACTGGGCGGTCAACGGCCGGCGGGTCGACATCCCGTCGTACCAGGTCCGACCCGACGACGTGATCACGATGAAGGCCGGTGCTCCGGTCGAGACGGTGGTGCGCGATGCCACCGAGCTCACCTCCGTCGTGCCCGCATGGCTCCAGGCCGACCACGACGGCCTGACCGCGAAGGTGCTGCGCCTGCCGGAGAGGCAGGAGATCACCACGCCGGTCCAGGAGCAGCTAATCGTCGAGCTGTACTCGAAGTAGTCCCGACACTGCGCGCGCCGCTCGGCTCTGCGGCCAGCGCGGGTCCCCACCAGGCCAGAAGGAATCACCTCCATGATCGAGTTCCAGACTCCCCAGATTTCGGCCGAAAAGGTCGAGGACAACCGCGGCACGTTCGTGATCGAGCCGCTGGATCGCGGCTTCGGCTACACGTTCGGCAACTCGCTGCGGCGCGTGCTCCTGTCCTCGCTCGCGGGCGCGGCCGTCACCAGCGTGCGGATCGAGGGAGTGGCGCACGAGTTCTCCACCATCAACGGCGTGAAGGAGGACGTGACCGACATCGTCCTCAACCTCAAGGAGGTCGTCTGCCGCATGCATTCCGATGCGGCTGAGATCGAGGCGCCGCTGGTGGTCTCCGGCCCCGGCGAGATCTCCGCCGGCGACATCGACCTGCCCTCGGGGGTCGAGATCCTCAATCCCGAGACGCACGTCGCGACGCTGGAGAAGAAGACCAAGCTCGAGATGTACCTGACGATCGGGCACGGTCGCGGCTACTCGCCGGCCGAGGACAACAAGACCGCCGACCAGCCGATCGGCGTGATTCCGATCGACTCGATCTTCTCGCCGGTCAAGCGCGTCGCCTACTCGGTCGACTCCGCCCGCGTCGGGCAGAAGACCGACTTCGACAAGCTCACGATCGACATCGAGACCGATGGCTCGCTCGATCCGCAGACCGCGCTGCGCGAGGCCGCCGAGATCCTGATCAAGTACCTGGCGATCTTCACCGACGCCGACCGCGTCGAGGCGCTGCGCGAGTCGGGCGCCGCGATGATCGGGGCCGTCGACGGCCTCGGCGATGGCGTCGGTCCCGGCGGGGGCGGCGGCATGGACGAGATCCTGATCGAGGAGCTCGAGCTCGGCGTGCGCTCGTACAACTGCCTCAAGCGGGCCGGCATCCAGACCGTCGGCGACCTGATCCAGAAGTCCGAGTCCGAGCTGGCCGCGATCCCGAACTTCGGGCGCAAGTCGATCGAGGAGGTCAAGGAGACCCTCGAGGCGCGCGGCCTGGCGCTGCGGGCCGGCTAAGGTACGCGCAAGCTCATGCGTCACCAGAAGCAGAAGGGGAAGCTGTCTCGCGATGCCGCGCATCGCAAGGCGCTGTTCATGAACCTCTGTCGCGAGGTGATCGACCATGAGCGCATCCAGACGACCGAGGCCAAGGCCAAGGCGGTCAAGCCGGAGCTGGAGCGGCTGATCACCTTGGCCAAGCGCGGGGACCAGCACGCGCGCCGCCAGGCGATGTCGCGCCTGGGCCAGGACAAGTTCGTCGTCTACAAGCTGTTCGAGGAGATCGCGCCCCGCTATGCGGAGCGCGAGGGTGGCTACACGCGGATCCTGAAGCTGGGCCCGCGCAAGTCGGACGCCACCGAGATGGTCTTCCTCGAGCTGGTCTGAGCCCGACCTCCTCGCATCGACGTTCGCCGCCCGAGTCCTCTTTTCGGGGTGGGCGGCTGCATGCAGACCTGCGCGCTGCAAAGAATCCTGCAACGTGCAGGACTTTTGCCTGATAGAACGACGGCCGCCATGACGCCGAGTCGCCGGGCCCCAGGGTCCGGCGAGCGGGGGAACCGATGCGATCGACCGATCGCGGGGGCGAATTGCGAGGCCGCCGGCCTTTGCATAGCGCGTGGTGCGCGAGCCCGTCAGCTCACCTCGTAGGCGGACACCCGACATCGAGAGGTAGTGCCGACGTGGACAGGGACCTATCGCGCCATGATCTGTGGGAGCAGTCGCTCGCCCATTCGCGCGCGCGCCGCGAGGCGGCTGGCGCCGCGAAGGGCGGCTTCGAGCTGCCCGCACGTGGCCTCTCGGTGGCGGCCCTCGTGGCGGTGACGGGCGGAACGGTCGCGACCGTCGGCGTGGCGAAGGTGACCGGCGACGACGCGTCCAATCGCGGCGATGCGGGCTCCGGCGCACGCCCTGCGGCGGTCGCCAAGGCTCCCGGGCGAGAGGCGGCGAGCCTGGACGTCGAGCGCGCCGCCGCGACCGCGCCGGGCGCAAGCGGCACCGCGACGGACCGGGTGTCCTCGACCGCCGGTGCGCGCGGCGCCGCGGCCCCGACGGCGAAGGAGAGCGAGTCCGAGCGGACCGTGGCCCGGAGCCGTCCGGCCCTCGCGGCCGCCGCCTCGGTGGCCGGAGTCGGGCAGGGTGCCGGCCCGCAGGGCGACGCTCCCGTGGGCGCGGAGCGGCCGGCTGACGGACAGGACGCGCAGCAGCCCGCTGCCGGACAGAACGCGGCTGCCGGACCCGGCGCCTCGGATGGTGACGGCGGCGGCCTCGCCGGCCAGGACGCCGACGGCCCGACCGACGCCGAGCGCCCCGCCGGTGGCGTGGACGAGTTGCAGCGGACGCTCGGAGTCCCGGTGGACGGCGACTTCGGCCCCAAGACCGAGCGCGCGCTCAAGCGCTGGCAGCGCTCGCACGGGCTCGCCGCCGACGGCGTCGCGGGCCCGCAGACGCGCGAGGCGCTCGGGCTCGGCGACGGCAAGCTGCTCAAGCCCGAGCGGCCTGAGCACGACGCGCACGGGGAGCGGCAGCGGTCCGGCGGCGGTCAGCAATCGGGTGGCGGCGTGCGCGCCCTGCAGCAGGCGCTCGGCGTCAGCGCCGACGGCGTCTTCGGCCCCGGCACCGAGCAGGCGCTCAAGCGCTGGCAGCGCTCGCACGGGCTCGCCGCCGACGGGGTGGCCGGCCCCCAGACGCGTCAGGCGCTCGGGCTCGGCGACGGCAAGCTGCTCAAGCGCCGCGGCGGCGGCCACGCGGGCGGCGGCTCCGGGGGCGACTCGTCGGTCGTCCAGCGGGTGATCGCGGCCGGAAACGCGATCGCCGGCACGCCCTACGTCTACGGCGGCGGTCACGGCTCCTTCCAGGCCAGCGGCTACGACTGCTCGGGCTCGGTCTCCTACGCCCTCCATGGCGGCGGCCTGCTCTCGAGCCCGCTCGACTCGTCGGCGCTGATGAGCTATGGCCTCCCGGGTCCCGGCAGGCACATCACGGTCTACGCGAACCCCGGCCACGCCTACATGGTGGTCGACGGCCGCCGCTTCGACACCAGCGCCCGCTCCGAGACCGGCTCGCGCTGGACCAGCACGCAGCGCTCCCCCTCGGGCTACGTCGTGCGCCATCCGCGCGGGCTCTAGACCCTCGGCGAGGCTAAATCCCAGAATCTCTAGCGAGAAATAGAGGATTCGCGCTAGAATCCCCACTTACGCGATCGGCTTTGTGCTAGCGTGCCGCGCTCGGCAAAGTCGATCAAGAAGGTGGACAACGTGACTCGCACCCACATCCGGGCCCTGTCGATTCTCGCCCTGCTGGCGCTGGCGATGCTGGCGGCCGTCGGCTGCGGTGGTCAATCCGAGGGCGCGAGCGCCAGCGGAGACGGCAGCGGCGGCACGCTGACCCTGGTGGCGTACTCCACGCCGCAGGAGGCCTACGAGGAGATCATCCCCGCCTTCCAGAAGACCTCGGAGGGCGAGGGCGTCAAGTTCGAGCAGTCCTACGGCGCCTCGGGCGAGCAGTCGCGCGCGGTCGAGGGCGGCCTGCCCGCGGACGTGGTGGCCTTCTCGCTGGCGCCGGACGTCGACCGGCTCGTGGACGCCGGGATGGTCGGAGGCCGACTGGGCCGACGACGAGTACGACGGCTTCGTGACCAACTCGATCGTCGTGCTCGCGGTCCGCAAGGGCAATCCCAAGCAGATCGAGAGCTGGGACGACTTGCTCAAGCCCGGCGTCGAGGTGATCACGCCCAACCCGCTTCACCTCGGGCGGCGCGAAGTGGAACATCATGGCCGCCTACGGCGCCCAGCTCGAGCAGGGCAAGACGCCCGACCAGGCGCTCGACTACCTCTCCAAGCTGTTCGATCACGTGCCCGTGCTCGACAAGAGCGCTCGCGAGGCGCTGCAGACCTTCGTCGGCGGCAAGGGCGACGTGCTGATCTCCTACGAGAACGAGGCGATCACCGCCCAGCAGAAGGGCGAGGACGTCGACTTCGTCCGCCCGGACGAGACGATCCTGATCGAGAACCCGGCCGCGGTCGACAGCGAGTCGGAGAACCTGGACACCGCCAAGGCGTTCCTCGACTTCCTGCGCACCGACGAGGCGCAGAAGATCTACGCCTCCAAGGGCTATCGCACCGTGCGCGAGGACCTGGCCGACCCGAAGACGTTCCCGGTGCCGGCCAAGCAGTTCACGATCGACAAGTTCGGCGGCTGGACGAAGGTCAACGACGAGTTCTTCGACCCGGAGGGCGGCGCGGTGACCAAGATCTTCCAGGACCAGGGGAAGTCCACTGCCTCCGGCTAGCGACGCAGCGCCCGCTCTGCGGGCGGCGCCCAGGGCGGCCCTACCAGGGGCCGCCCTCGGGCGTGGCGTGGCGCTCGCCTACCTGAGCGTCATCGCGCTGATCCCGCTCGCCGCCGTCGTCGCGCGCTCGACCGACGGCGGCCTCGGGGGCTTCTGGGACGCGATCAGCAGCCCCCAGGCCGTGGGCGGCGCTGAGACTGACGCTGATCGCGTCGCTGATCGTGGTGCTCGATCAACGCCGTGACCGGCACGCTGATCGCCTGGGTGCTGGTGCGCGACGAGTTCCGCGGCAAGGGCATCGTCAACTCGCTGATCGACCTGCCGTTCGCGCTGCCGACGATCGTCGCCGGCCTGACGCTGCTCGCCCTCTACGGGCCGCGCGGGCCGGTCGGCGTCGAACGTCGCCTTCACGCGCGTGGCCGTCGTGCTGGCGCTGCTGTTCGTGACGCTGCCGTTCGTCGTGCGGGCGGTGCAGCCGGTGCTGCTCGAGCTCGATCGCGAGATGGAGCAGGCGGCCGAGTCGCTCGGCGCCAGCTCGCCTCGTGGTCTTCCGCCGCATCATCCTGCCGAGCCTGGCGCCGGCGATCCTCGCCGGCGCCGGCCTCGCCTTCGCGCGCGCGGTCGGCGAGTTCGGCTCGCTCGTGCTGATCACGGGCAACCTCCCGTTCAAGACCCAGGCCGCCTCGGTGTACATCTTCGCCCAGGTCGAGAGCGACAACGTGACCGGCGCCGCGGCCGTGTCGGTCGTGCTGCTGGTGATCGCGTTCGTGGTCCTGCTCGGCTTCGGCTGGCTCTCGCGCCGCTGGATGCCACGATGAGTAGGTTCGCGCTGCGCGGGATCGCGCTCGGCTACCTGTTCCTGCTGCTGGCGGCTGCCCGTCGGCGCTCGTCTTCTACCGCGCCTTCCAGCACGGCATCGACGCGGCCTGGGCGGCGGTCACCACGCCCGAGGCCCAGCACGCCTTCTGGCTGACCTGCGTGATGGTGATGGTGGCGGTGCCGCTGAACACGCTCTTCGGGGTCCTCTGCGCCGCATGGTGCTGGTGCGCCAGCGCTTCCGCGGCAAGGCGCTGCTGAACGCGGCCGATCGACCTGCCGTTCGCGGTCTCGCCGGTCGTGATCGGCCTGGCGCTGCTGCTCGTCTACGGGCGCACGCGGCTGGTTCGGCGACTGGCTCGCCGAGCACGGCATCCGGGTGATCTTCTCCCCGCTCGGGATGATCCTGGCGACGATCTTCGTCTCGCTGCCGTTCGTCGTGCGCGAGGTGGTCGCCGGTGCTGCGCGAGATCGGCACCGAGCAGGAGCAGGCGGCCGCCACGCTCGGCGCCGCGACCGTGGCAGACCTTCTGGCGCATCACGCTGCCCGCGATCCGCTGGGGCGTGGCCTACGGCGTCGTGCTCACCACCGCGCGCGCGCTCGGCGAGTTCGGGGCGGTGAGCGTCGTCTCGGGCAATCTCTCGGGCCGGACCGAGACGCTGACCCTGCTCGTGGAGGACCGCTTCCAGCGCTTCGACCTCACCGGCGCCTACGCGGCGTCGGTCGTGCTCGCGCTGCTGGCGCTGGCCACGCTGCTGCTGATGAACCTGCTCAAGCCCAAGGAGGGACGCTGATGGGAATCGACGGTCGAGGGCGTCTCGAAGCGCTTCGGCGACTTCGCGGCGCTCGACGACGTGTCGCTTGACGGTGCCCGACGGCTCGCTGACCGCGCTGCTGGGGCCGAGCGGCGGCGGCAAGTCCACGCTGCTGCGGGTGATCGCCGGCCTCGAGCAGCCCGACTCGGGCCGGGTGCTGATCGACGGCGACGACGCCACCGACGTGCCGGCGCGCAAGCGCGGCGTCGGCTTCGTGTTCCAGCACTACGCCGCCTTCAAGCACATGACCGTGCGCGACAACGTCGCCTTCGGGCTGAAGATCCGCAAGCGCCCCAAGGACGAGATCGAGCGGCGCGTCGACGAGCTGCTCGCGCTCGTGCACCTGGAGGGGCTTCGCAGGGCCGCTACCCGTCCCAGCTCTCGGGCGGCCAGCGCCAGCGCATGGCGCTGGCCCGAGCGCTCGCGGTCGAGCCGAAGGTGCTGCTGCTGGACGAGCCCTTCGGCGCCCTCGACGCCACCGTGCGCAAGGAGCTGCGCGCCTGGCTGCGCCGCCTGCACGACGAGGTCCACGTGACGACGATCTTCGTCACCCACGACCAGGAGGAGGCGATGGAGGTCGCCGAGCAGATCGTGGTGCTCAACGACGGCGCGATCGAGCAGGTGGGCGCGCCGCGCGACCTCTACGAGCGGCCGGCGAACGAGTTCGTGATGGGCTTCATCGGCCCGGTCAGCCGAGCTGGCCGGTCGCCAGGTGCGCCCGCACGACGTCGACATCCTCACCGATCCGGAGCCCGGTGCCGTGGAGGCCATGATCGACCACGTCCTGCACCTCGGCTTCGAGGTGCGCGTGGAGCTGACGCCGGCCGACGGCGAGGCGACCTGGGTGCAGACGACGCGCGCCCGCGCCGAGCGAGCTCGAGCTGCGCGAGGGCCAGATCGTCTGGCTGCGGGTGGCGAGGGACCCGATCCCGGCGTAGCTAGGACGGCGTGGGCACGAGCGGCTTGAGCTCCTCGTCGCCGCTCAGCAGCTGACGGCGCAGCGCGCCGTCGTCCTCCCAGACGTACGAGCCCATGCCGCGCAGCGGCGGCGAGTAGGCGTGGAGCGAGACGGCGGGCGCGCCGCCGGGGTGCACGACCCGATGGATGTCGGGGCCGGCGAAGTCGAACACCTGGCCGGGCTCGTAGAGGGCGGCGGCGGGCGGACCGCCGACGCGCAGGCGCTCCTCGCGCAGCGTGCCCTCGACGACCGCGACCGCCCCGCTGGAGCCGTCGTGATCGTGGAAGCCGGTGTCGTGGCCCTCCATCCAGCAGATCAGCCAGACCGCGAGGTGCTCGCTGCGCACCAGCTCCTCGTAGCAGCGCCGCTCCGGGCTGTGGCGCACGCGCGGCCGCCACAGGCCGGAGCTGGTGGCCAGCGCGGCGACCACCGAGCGCAGCTCGTCGCGGGTGAGGTCGCGCTCGAAGGCCCCGTCGATCATGCCGCCAGCTCCGTGTGCAGCGGCAGCGCGATGCGAGACCCGTTCTCGGCCGCGGCCACCGCCCAGAGCGACTCCGTCAGCGGGCCGGGCTCGACCAGGGGGCGGTCCGACCCGTAGGCGAGCTGGCGCACGCCCACGACCCTGCCGACGGCCTCGGCGGCGCGGGGGCCGTAGGAGGAGGTCTCGTAGTACAGGCCGCTGTCGGCCACCCGCGCCGCCGGGCCGCCGCGTGCGGCCAGGCGCTCGATGTGCAGCGGGGCGGCCCCGGCGAGCAGCGCGAACACGACCCGCAGCCGCGCGTGCCGCAGCCTGCCGGCGGCGACGAAGGCATGCCAGGCGGCGTTCATCTGCGCGACGTAGGCGGTCAGCGCCGGCCACCAGGAGTAGCCGGGGGACGGCGGTCCGGCGAAGCCGTCCCAGGGCGACGGCCCGGGGTGCACGAACAGCGGCGCCTCCCGCCGCTCGAGTCGCTCCAGCAGCGGCCCGCAGGCCTCGAGCCCGGCTCGCGAGGCGAGCGCCCCGGCCGGCAGCGTCAGTCCGACGCGCCCGCGGTCGAGCAGGGCGTCGACGGCGTCGGGATCGGGCTCGAGCAGGCCGACCGAACCCCAGGCCGCGAAGCGAGCCGGCAGCTCGTCGACGCCCCGCTCGAAGGCCGCGATCAGCTCGGCCGCCTCGTCGGGCGGCAGGCCCTCGATGCCGAGTGCCGTCGACAGCGCGACCAGCGCGAGGTCGAGTCCGTCCTGCTCGATCAGTGCCGCACGCGCGTCGAGATCCTCGCTGGCGGGATCGAGCGCGTACGGCGGCTCGTCGGCGACCTCGAGCAGCCAGTCGCCAGCGTGGCGGCGCAGCCGCGGCGGCTGCGCTGCGCGCCGCCAGCGCCGCGCGCAGCGGCTCGCCCAGCAGGTGCTGGTGGACGTCGACGCGAGGGGGGCGGTCGGCAGTAAATTCCATAATCTCGACCAAGATACTAGAGATTAGGCCATGCGTCGAGACCTTCCGCGAGGGAGCTGGCGTGCTCGTCAGCGCCGCAGCCAGGCGTCCGGCGCCTCGATCAGGCGCCGTAGGCGGGCGGGCAGCTTGCCCGCCGCGATGTCGGCGAGCGTGAGCTCGTCGACGACGGTGCGCAGGCTCGCCCGCACCGCGATCCAGACCGTCTGCAGGTGCTCGGCCGAGCCCTCGTACTGCACCGACTCGGGCGGCTCGCCGCGCACGCTCGCGAGCGGGCCCTCGACCGCCCGGATGACCTCTCCGAGGGTGATCTCCGCGGGCGGCGAGGCGAGCCAGTAGCCGCCCTCGGCGCCGCGCTGGGCGCGCACGATGCCCGCGTGACGCAGGTCGATGAGGATGTTCTCGAGGAACTTGACCGGGATCGATTGCGCTTGGGCGATGCGCTCGCCCTTGATCGGGCCCTCACCGGCAGCAGCCAGCTCGAGCGCCGCTCGGACCGCATAGTCGACCTTCGCCGTCACCCGCACGGCCCCGCATTCTGGTGCACGGGCCCCGGAATGCGTAGCCGACATGGTCATTTGGTCCACGAGTTCTTTGCAGGTGAGAAGCATTTGAGCAATTTCGCGCCCGCGAGGTTCCATTCATTCAAGGGTCTCGGTCCGTAGGCGTCGAATCGGGGGAGAACGCAAACGAAGCGGGCCGCAGGGGGCGCCCGCCTGGCTCGGAGGGCGGCCGGTCCGTATGACCTCGATCGACTATGTGCTGGTGGGACTCGGTGGCTGGTTGGCCCTGTCGCTGCTGCTCGTGCCGTTGGCCCAGCCGCTGCTGAGCGCCGTCGGCCGGGCGGACCGCCAGGAGGCCGCGGGCCGCGAGCTCGTCCGCACGCGCCCGCGCGGGCTGGCGACGCCGAAGTCGGCTGGCTATGCCGGCCTCGTGCTCGAACGGCTGCTCTGCTACGCGTGCGTGGTCCATGGCGCCCAGCAGGCCTGCCTGCTGGTGCGCGACGAGCTCGGACGACTGGTCGTCGTCGCCGGACACGAGATCGACGTGGACCTGCTCGGACGGCGGTTTCCAAGCGGCGCCGGCAGGCGTCCCGCCTCGGTCTCGGGGCTGCCCGACGGCCTGCGCATCTCGATCGAGGCGGACGGTCGCGAACGCGGGCTGCTGGCGCTGAGCACGCCCGCCGGTGACGGCTCGACCGACACATTGGGGCGTCAGCTGGCCGCGTTGATCGGCATCGTGCTGTGCCATCGCGACACCGGCGAGCTGCCGCACGCGGACGCGCGGCCGGAGATCGCCACCCTGATCGCGACGCTGCAGGCGGTCGACCACCACACCGAGAGCCACTGCCAGTCGGTCGCGGCGCTGGCCTGCAAGGTCGGGCGCGAGCTGGAGCTCGACGCGGCCGCGCTGTTCGAGCTCGAGCTGACCGCGCGTCTGCACGACGTCGGCAAGCTGCACCTGCCGCGCGCCATCCTCGACAAGCCCGGTCCGCTCGACGCGCAGGAGCGGGAGCTGGTGCGGATGCATCCCGAGTGGGGGGCGGAGATCGTCGGCCGCATTCCCGGCCTGGCGGCCGTGGCGTTGCTCGTGCTGCTGCATCACGAGCGCATGGACGGGAACGGCTATCCCTTCGGCCTGCCGGCCGAGCGGATCCCGATGGCGAGCAGGATCGTCGCGGTCTGCGACGCCCACAGCGCGATCGTCGACGACCGTCCCTACCGTCCCGGTCGCACGGAGTCCGAGGCGCTGGAGGAGCTGCGCCGCCACGCCGGCACGCAGTTCGACCCGCAGGTCGTGGCCGCGCTCGAGCGCACGCTGGTGCTCGTGCACTGAGCCGGCGTCTCGCGGGATAGGCTGCGTGGTCGATGGACGCACGCCGAGATCAAGTCCCGTCAGCGCGCGATCTGGGGCATGGGCGACTACGCCGTGCTGTCGCGCGTGCTCGAACCGGCCGCGGTCGCCCTCTGCGACGCCTGCGCGGTCTCGGCCGGCCAGGAGGTGCTCGACGTGGCCGCCGGCGACGGCAACTTCGCGCTCGCCTGCGCGCGCGAGGGCGCCAGCGTGGTCGCCTCCGACCTCTCGCCGGGCATGGTCGAGCGCGGACGGGCGCGCGGCGCAGGCGGAGGGCTACGACGTCGAGTGGCTCGAGGCGGACGCCGAGGAGCTGCCGTTCGAGGCCGGATCGCTTCGACTGCGTCGGCTCGTCGTTCGGCGCGATGATCGCGCCGCGGCCCGGAGGTGGTGGCGCACGAGCTGTTCCGCGTCGCGCGGCCCGGCAACACGGTCGGGATGACGGCCTGGACGCCTCGACAGCTTCCCGGCGCAGCTGTTCGCGCTCGTGCGCGACCTTCATGCCGCCGCCGCCCGGGGCTGCCGCTGTCGGAGCGAGTGGGGCGACGAGGACACCGTGCGCGAGCGCTTCGACGGCCTCGCCGGCTCGTTGGAGCTCGAGCGCCGGACGCTGGTCTGGGAGGCCGAGTCGCCGCAGGCGCTGGCGCAGCGGATCAGCGAGAACACGCCGCCCCAGGTCGCGGCGCGCGCGGCGCTGCCCGCCGAGCGCTACGAGGCGATGCAGGCGGAGCTGCTGGAGCTGATCCGGCGCTGGGCGGGCGGCGACGGCCCGGTCGCGATCGACGCGGAGTATCTGCTGATCGTGGCCCGCCGGCGCGGGTAGCGGCGGCGCGGTGACCGCGCGGCTGCTGATCGAGTACGACGGGGCGCGAGTTCGCCGGCTGGGCGCGCCAGGAGGGCCTGCGCACCGTCCAGGGCGTGCTCGAAGCGGCGCTGCGACCGCGCTGCGCGAGCCGGTCGCGCTGACGGTGGCCGGTCGCACCGACGCCGGCGTCCACGCCCGCGGCCAGGTGGCCAGCCATCCCGGCGAGCCCGCCCTGGCCCGCTCGCTCAACGGCCTGCTCCCGCCCGACGTGGCGGTGCTCGCCAGCGAGCGGGCGCCGGACGGCTTCGACGCCCGCCGCGACGCGCGCAGCCGCACCTACCGCTACCGCGTGCTCGCGCGCCAGCAGCGCAGCCCGTTCGAGCGCGGCCGGGCGCTGCACTGGGGCGGCCCGCTCGACCGCGCCGCGCTCGACGCGTGCGCCGCGGCGCTGCGGGGGACCCACGACTTCACCGCCTTCACCCCCACCCAGACCGACCACGTCCACTTCGAGCGCAGGTGATGCGCGCCGAGTGGCTCGACGAGCCCGGCGACGTCCTGGCCTTCTGGATCGAGGCGGACGCCTTCATGCGCCACATGGTGCGCGCGCTGGTCGGCACGATGCTGGCCGTGGCCTCGGGCCAGGAGCCGGTCGAGTGGTTCGAGCGGCTGCTGACGGGCAGGCCGCGGGCGGAGGCCGGCGAGACGGCCCCCGCGCACGGCCTCTGCCTGGAGTCGGTGCGCTACTGAGGCCGCGACTATCCTCAGGACCGCCCGACGATGAAGGTCCTGCTCACCAACGACGACGGCATCGCCGCCAGCGGCCTGAACGCCATGCGCGAGGCGCTGCTGGAGCTGCCCGGCATGGAGCTGGCGGTGATCGCGCCGGACTCCAACCGCAGCGCCACCGCGCGCAGCATCACCACGCGCACGCCGCTCTGGGTCGAGGAGGTCGAGTTCGGCGACGGCACGCGCGGCTTCGCGACCGACGGCACGCCGGTCGACTGCGTGCGCTTCGCCGCGCTCGGGCTGATCGAGTTCAAGCCCGAGCTGATCGTCTCGGGCATCAACCACGGCGCCAACCTCGGCGACGACATCACCTACTCGGGCACGGTCGCCGCGGCGCTCGAGGGGATCGTGCTCGGCATCCCGGCGATCGCCGTCTCCCAGCAGGCCGATCACGGCAAGCTGGACTTCGGCGACGGGCGTGCTGGAGCCGGCGACAGCTTCGAGCAGGCCGCGGCGCTTCGTCGCGCGCATGGTCGAGGAGCTCGAGCAGGTGCCGATGCCCGAGGCCACGCTGCTGAACGTCAACTGCCCGGTCGGCGAGGCCGTCGGGGCGAGCGCCTGCCGCCTGGGCAAGCGCATCTACCGCGACCGCATGGAGCTGACCGAGGAGGGCGAGGGCGGCCGGCGCCGCTACCGCATCTACGGCGAGCGGCCCGGCTTCGAGCACGCCGCCGGCACGGACTTCGCCGCCATCGCCGAGCGGCGGATCGCCGTCACGCCGCTGCACTTCGACCTCACCGACCAGGCCGGCGTCGAGGAGCTGGCCGGCTTCGACCTGGACCGCCTGCTGCGCCCGGCGGCGCGCGAGGTGTGAGCACCGCCGACGCCGAGAGCGCCGAGGCTGCGGCCGAGCGGGCGGCCGAGCTGCGCACGCAGCTCGCGCTACCACAACCACCGCTACTACGTCCTCGACGATCCGGAGATCGGGGACGACGCCTACGACGCGCTGATGAACGAGCTGCGCGACATCGAGGCCGCGCACCCGCAGCTGCGCACGCCGGACTCGCCGACCCAGCGCACCGGCGCCGATCCGCTCGACAAGTTCGAGGAGGTGCGCCACCTGCAGCCGATGCTCTCGCTGGCCAACGCGCGCAACGAGGAGGAGCTGAAGGCCTGGGTGGTGCGCAGCGAGCGCTACCTGCAGCGCCAGGGCGTCGAGCTCGGCGACGTGCGCTTCGTCACCGAGCCGAAGATCGACGGCCTGGCGATCTCGCTGGTCTACGAGGACGGCGTGCTGGTGCGCGGCGCCACGCGCGGCAACGGCGAGGTCGGCGAGCAGGTGACCGCCAACCTGCGCACGATCGGCTCGATCCCGCTGCGCGTGGAGGGCGCGCCGCGGCTGCTGGAGGTGCGTGGGGAGGTCTACCTGCCGATCGCGGCGTTCGCCAAGCTCAACGAGCAGCGCGCCGAGGCGGGCGAGCCGGTGTTCGCCAACCCGCGCAACTCCGCCGCCGGATCGATCCGCCAGCTCGACCCCAAGCTCGCCGCCTCACGGCCGCTGTCGATGTGGGTCTATGGACTCGGCGCGCTGGAGGGAATCGAGTTCAGCTCGCACTACGAGTCGATGCAGTGGCTGCGCGAGCACGGCTTCCGGGTCAACCCCGACATCGAGGTCCACGAGGGGCTCGACGGCGTCGTCGCGGCCTGCCACGCCTGGCAGGAGCGCCGCGACCGGCTCGACTTCGAGATCGACGGCGTGGTGGTCAAGGTCGACGACCTCGGCCTACAGCGCCAGCTGGGCGTCGTGGGCCGCGAGCCGCGCGGCGCGATCGCCTGGAAGTTCCCGCCCAGCACCGCCACGACGACGCTGCGGCACGTCGCCTGGAACGTCGGCCGCACCGGCCACATGATCCCGTTCGCCCAGCTCGAGCCGGTCGAGGTCTCCGGCGTGGTCGTCAAGCTCGCCACGCTCCACAACGAGGAGGACCTGCGCCGCAAGGACGTGCGCGACGGCGACGAGGTGATCGTGCTGCGCGCGGGGGACGTGATCCCGCAGGTGATCTCGCCGACCGCGAAGGCGCAGCGGCGCAAGACCCGCGCCGAGCCGCCCCGGCCGCCGGAGCGCTGCCCGGCCTGCAACACGCCGACGGTCAAGCCGGAGGAGGGCGTCTGGACGATCTGCCCCAACCGCGCCGCCTGTCCCGGTCAGCTGTTCCAGGCCGTCAAGCACTTCGTCGGCGCGCTCGACATCGACGGCCTGGGCGAGGAGAACGCCCGTCGCTTCCTCGAGGAGGGGCTGATCGCCGACGTGGCAGGGCTCTACGACCTGACCGAGGAGCAGCTGACCGCGCTCGACCGCTTCGGCGAGACCTCCGCCCGCAACCTGCTGGCGGCGATCGACGCTTCGCGCTCCCAGCCGTTCCGGCTGGTGCTCTACGCGCTCGGCATCCCCGGCATCGGCTACGTCAACGCACGCGCGCTGGCGCAGCACTTGCGCTCGATGGACGGGCTGCTAGCCGCCGACGCGGAGCGGATCGAGCAGGTGCCCGGCTTCGGGCCGATCCTCGCGCGCACGATCGCCCAGACGCTCGCCGAGCCGCGCACGCGCGAGCTGATCGACAAGCTGCGCGACCACGGGTTGCAGATGGAGGACGACGGGCCGCCGCCGGAGGTCGAGGAGACGGGGCCGCTGTCGGGCAAGCGGCTCGTGCTGACGGGCGCGCTGCCGGTGCTGACGCGCGAGCGGGCCACCGAGCTGATCGAGGAGGCGGGCGGCAAGGTCACCGGCTCGGTGTCGAAGAAGACCGACTACGTGGTCGCCGGCGAGGACCCGGGCACCAAGCTGACGAAGGCCGAGGAGCTGGGGATCGAGGTGCTCGACGAGGACGGGTTGCGAACGCTGCTGGACGCCTAGCGCGCGCCGGCCAGCGCCTGGGCCATGCGGTCCTGCAGCGCGCGGGCGGCGGCGGTGTTGACGCCGTTCATCAGGAACGAGAACGCGTAGACGTCGCCCGAGCGCGCCTGGCAGTAGCCCGACAGCGCGCTCACGTCCGAGAGCGTGCCGGTCTTGCCGCGGCAGTTGCCGCGCGCCGCGCCGCCGCGCATGCGCTTGGCCAGCGTGCCGTCGCGGCCGGCGATCGGCAGCGAAGCGTAGAAGGCGTCGGACTCGTCGCGGTCGAGCATCGCCCGCAGCAGCTTGACCACCGCCGCCGGGGAGGCGCGGTTGCCGCGCGCGAGCCCCGAGCCGTCGACCAGGCTGGCGCGGGCGCCGAGCCGGCGCGCGAAGCCGGCCGCCAGGCGCGCGCCGCCGGTCGTCGTGCCGCGCCCGCTGGACTGCCACGCGAGGTCCTTGGCGAGCGTCTCGGCGAAGAAGTTGTCGCTCGGCTTGTTGGTGAGCGCGACCAGCCGCGCCATCGGCGGCGAGTCCACGCTGGCGATCACGGAGGCGTCCGCCGGCGTGGTCCCGCTGCCGGGCCTGCCCTTGACCGCGATCCCGCGCGCCGCGAGCGCGGCGTCCAGCCGCGCTGCGGCGAACTGCGGCGGCTTGGTCTGGAAGGCATTGCCGGCCTCGTTGGCCAGCCCGCGGTTGAACGACAGCCCGCTCAACGGCCCGACCCAGATCGACGTGCCGTAGCCCGAGTCGGGCCCGCCGCGCAGCGAGTCGAAGCGTGATTCGTCGCCGACCACCCGTCCGGTCACGCGCTCGATCCCGGCCACGTCGAGCAGCTTGGCCAGCTGCTCGACGGTCGCGCCGCCGCCGTAGGCGTGACGGGTGAAGGAGGCGCTGCCGAAGCTGGGATCGCCGCCACCGCGCAGGTAGAGGTCGCCGCGCCAGATGCCGTCCTCGGCCAGCTCGCCCTGCCCGAGCACCTCGGTCCCGAGCGTGCCGTCGACGCCGAAGCGCGCCAGCGCGGCGCTGGTCGTGAACAGCTTCGTGTTGGAGGCGAGGATGCGCGGCGTGCCCTGGCGCAGCTTGAAGATCGTCTTGCCGGTCGTGGCGTCGACGACGTAGGCGCCCGAGAACGGGCCGGCCGAGCGCATGGTGCGGCCGAGCGTGGAGGAGAGGCTGCTCGCCCCGGCGGGGGCGGTCCAGACCAGGCAGGCGACCAGGACGGCCGCGATCGGCGCTCGGCGCGGGCGCATCGGGAACGGAACACCGTAGCGGCGCGACCGGAGCGGTGCGGTACGCCATCCGCGATACTCGAGACCGACATGGGTGAGGTCGTCAAGCTCCAGAAGCCGGTCAAGAGCACGCGCAAGCAGCCGCGGCGGCGCCCGCCCAAGCGCTCCCGCACGGCGCTCGTGCTGGGCGGCGGCGGCTTCACCGGCGGCGTGTACGAGATCGGCGCCCTGCGCGCGCTCGACCTGCTGGCCGTCAACCGCACCGTCAACGAGTTCGACGTCTACGTCGGCACCAGCGCCGGCTCGTTCGTCGCCTCGCTGGTCGCCAACGGGGTGACGCCCGAGGAGATGATGCGGGTCGTCAACCAGCAGGTGCCGACCCCCTTCCGGGACGTCGACCGCGGCACGCTGATGCGGCCCAACGCGCTCGAGTTCGCCCAGAACGCCGCGCTGCTGCCGTTGCGCCTGCTCGGGCTCGGGCGCAGCCTGCTCGGCCAGCTCGGCTCGTCGTCGGTGGTCGACCTCGTCGTCGGACTGGCCGAGACGCTGCCGTCGGGCCTCTACGACGGCCAGGGCATCCAGGACTACCTCGAGGAGGTGCTCGGCGACCCCGACCGCGCCAACGACTTCCGCCTGCTCGATCGCGAGCTGTACCTGCCGGCGATCGACCTCGACACCTGCGAGCGGATCGTGCTCGGCGGCGAGGATTGGGAGGACGTGCCGATCGCCCGCGCCGTCGCGGCCTCGACGGCGCTGCCGATGGTCTACAAGCCGGTCGAGGTCAAGGGCCGCCACCTCGTCGACGGCGGCCTGCGCTCGACCACCAACCTCGACATCGCGGTCGAGCGCGGCGCGACCTTCGTGGTCGTGGTCAACCCGATGGTGCCGTACGTCAACGACTTCCAGAAGATGATCCCGACGATGCTCGGCAGTCGCGTGCGGCGCGTGCGCGACATGGGCTTCCCGCAGATCGGCTATCAGGCCTTCAAGCTGCTGGCCCATCAGCGGCTGCACGAGGCGGTCAGCCACTGGCAGGAGAAGTACCCGGGCGTCGACATCATCCTGATCGAGCCCGACCCCAACGACGAGCTGATGTTCGAGACGAACATCCTCAACTTCACCCGGCGGGTCCAGATCGCCCGCCACGGCTTCGAGTCGGTCACGCTCAAGCTCGCCTCCGACTACGACGAGCTGAAGGGCGTCTGTGCCCGTCACGGGATCGAGATCTCCGCCACGCGCGTGCGCAAGGTCGTGGGCCGCTTCGCCAAGGAGCGCGAGCGCGCGGCCGGCTGGCGCCGCATCCTCGAGCAGACGACCGGCGCGCTGCTGCGCCAGTCCGAGGAGGCCTGAGCAGCCTCAGGCGGGTTGCGCCGACAGGGCTTTCTCCAGCGCGGAGAGCAGTCGGTCGGTGGCGGCGGTGTCGCGGACGGTGATGCGCACGTGGTCGTCGGCCCCGAGCGGCCCGCCCGCGGCGACGATCACGCCCTGACGGCGCAGCGCGTCGGCGAGCTGGGCGCCGCTGGCGCCGGGTGCGCGCAGCCAGACGAAGTTGGCCTGGCTCGGGTCGGCCTCGACCGCCAGCGAGCTGCAGGCTCCGAGCAGGCGCTCGCGCTCGCGTGAGACCGCCTGCCGGCGCTTGTCGATCTCGGCGTCGCCGTGGTGCAGGGCGTGCCCGACGGCCGCCTGGCTGAGCGCGTTGACGCCCAGCACCGGCGCGACGATCGACAGCAGCTGGGCGTCGGAGCTGACCGCGTAGCCGGTGCGCAGGCCCGACAGGCCGTAGGCCTTCGAGAAGGTGCGGATCACCAGCAGGCGCGGGAAGGCCTTGACGAGCTGCAGGCAGGCGTCCAGCGGCTCGACGTCCTGGAAGTGCACGAGCGCCTCGTCGAGCAGCACGTGCACGTGCGCGGGCAGCGCGGACAGCAGGCCGCCGAGCTGGTCGGCGGTCATGTGGGCGCCGGTCGGGTCGTTGGGGTTGCAGATCACCACGGCGCGGGTGCGCTCGCCGACCGCCTCGATCAGCGGCCCGTCCTCGACCGACACCGGCTGGGCGCCCGCCCGGGCCGCCAGCAGCGGGTAGAGCGGGTACGAGGGCCAGGGCATCGCCAGCTCGTCGCCCTTGGAGAGCAGCGCCTGCGCGGCGGCCTGCAGCAGCTCGGCGGCGCCGTTGCCGAGCGCGATCTGCTCCGGGTCGACGTCGTGGCGCTCGGCCAGCGCGCGCCGGATGGCGGTCGCGTGACGGTCTGGATAGCCATTCACGCGCCCGCGCGCGCGCGCGATGGCGGCGTTGACGACCTCCGCCTGCGGCATGTCCGGCCATTCGGTGCCGGACAGGTCGAGGTCGGGCAGGCGCTCGAGCGCCAGCGCCTTCTCGCGCGCGCGGCGCGCCCGGCGCTCGACGTTCAGCGCCTCCTCGTCGACGTCGTCGAACTGCTTGTAGTGGTCGAGCAGGCCCATGCGCGCTACTGCTTGGGGGCAAACGTCGGGGACGGACCCTGGATGATCAGGAACCAGAAGCCGAAGATGACGACCGCGAAGACCACGCTGACGACGAAGATCCGCTCCAGCGCGCCGCGATCCTGCTGCCAGCCGCCGGCGCGGCGCACGAGCTTCCAGGCGTGGTCGATGCGCTTGGCGGCGGCCATCGTCAGCAGCAGCGACGCGAGGCAGCCGATCATGATCGTGCTGATCCCGGCGGTCACGTAGCCGGTCTGGTACTGCACCTGGGAGCCGATCCAGAGCCAGGCCGCCGGCTGAGGCCCGAACAGGCTCAGGCAGAGCACCAGCTCGATCGCGAGCAGGGCGTGGGCGAGGGCGCGGTCGAAGCGCCGCCGGCTGGGGTCGCCATCCGGCTCCGCCCGCTTGTATCTGACCGGCCCGACGCGGCGCCCGACGAAGAGACCCGCCGGTCTCGGTGGGATCGTTGCTCGCCACGACCGCCCAGTGTAGGGGTGGTGCCGGGTTTTCCGGGCCGGGTTTGGCGCCTCAGCGCGCCTGTGCGTATAGATCCTCGACGGAATCCGCGAACTTCTCGTGTACGACGTTGCGCTTGACCTTGAGGCTGGGGGTCAGCTCGCCGGTCTCCTGCGAGAAGTCGTGGTCGAGGATCGCGAAGCGCTTGATCTGCTCGACCGGACCCACGTGCGAGTTGACCTCGTCGACGGCGCGCTGGATCTCGGCCTGCACGCGCTCGTCGCCGGCCAGCGCCGCCGGGTCGGCGTTCTCGATGCCGAGCTGCTGGGCGAGCGCCGCGACCTCGTCGGGATCGAGCGTGATCAGCGCGACGAGGTAGGGCCGGCGGTCGCCGACGACCACGGCCTGGGAGATCCAGCGGTTCTGCTTGAGGCCGTTCTCGAGGTTCGCCGGCGTGATGTTCTTGCCGCCGGCGGTGATGATGATGTCCTTCTTGCGGCCGGTGATGAACAGGTAGCCGTCCTCGTCGAGCCGGCCGAGGTCGCCGGTGTGCAGCCAGCCGTCCTCGAGCGTCGAGCGCGTGGCCTCGTCGTTCTTGTAGTAGCCCTGGAAGATGTTCGGGCCCTTGATCAGCACCTCGCCGTCGTCGGCGATCTTCAGCTCGACTCCGTCTAGGGCCTTGCCGACCGAGCCGAAGCGGAAGTTGCCGCCGCGAGCGCGGTTGACGGTCGCCACGGTCGCCGTCTCGGTCATGCCGTAGCCCTCCATCACCGGCACGCCGCATGCGTAGAAGAACTCGAGGATCTCCTGCGCGATCGGCGCGGCGCCGGTGACGCACTCCTTGATGTTGGAGCCGAACAGCGCGCGCACCTTCGAGTAGAGGCTCTCCTCGGCCTGGTCGAAGGCCTGCTGCAGCGGCTCGGGCACGGGCTCGCCCGCCTCCTGGAGCTGGCGTACCTCGAAGCCGACCTCGACCGCCTTTCTCAGCTGCTCCTGATCGGGCGCGGCGGAGGTCGCCAGCGTGTAGATCTTCTCGAACATCCGCGGCACCGACGGGAAGTAGCTCGGATTGACCTCCATCAGCTCGCCGATGATCTTCTGCGGGTCGCGCGACCAGTAGGCGAGCGTCGCGCCGAGGTCCAGCAGGATGAACTGGATCAGCACCGCGAAGGCGTGCGCGAGCGGCAGGAACAGGTAGCAGGAGTCGCCCTCCTCCAGCACGCTCTCGGCGACGGAGGAGTCGGTGATCATGCGGTAGTTGCGGTGGCTGAGCAGGCAGCCCTTGGGCGGCCCCGTGGTGCCCGACGTGTAGATGTAGACGCACAGGTCGTCGGGCGAGACGGCGTTGTAGCGCGCCTCCCACTCGGACCGGTCGCGCCCGCGGCCGCGCTCGCGCAGCTGCTCGAGCGTGAGCGCGTCGCCGAGCTCCGCGTCGCCCGGCTCGAAGACGACAATCCGCTCGAGCTTGGGACAGTCGGCCTCGACCGCGCGGATCTTCGGCCAGCTGCTCGGCGTCCTCGGCGAACACCATGCGCGAGTCCGAGTGCGCGAGCACGTACTGGCATTCCTCGGCGGAGTTGGTCTGGTAGATCGTCACCAGCACGCCGCCGGCGGTCAGGATGCCGAAGCAGGCCTGCGTCCACTCGGGGCGGGTGTGCGCGACGATCGAGACCTTGTCGCCCGGCTCGAGGCCGAGGTCGACCAGCCCCAGGGCGATCTCGCGAGCGATGTCGCCGAGCTCGGCGTAGGAGGTGTCGACCCACTGGTCGCCCACCTTGTGGCGCAGCGCCGTGCGGTCGGCGTGCTTGACGGCCGCCAAAGGCAGCAGATCGGCCATCGTCTTGGAGCCGGTGCTTGCCTCGCTGCCGGCGGTCACTGCTTCCACTGGTGCCTCACTCCCTCCGAATCCACGTCGGAGGCGGAGTGTACGCGGAGACTGGCCGGCCAGCCAGCGGTCCGCGCCTCGCGCTTAGGCCTTCGCGAGCTGCTTGCCGCTCTGTGAATGCTTCAACGTGCTGAGAAACAGTGTCTTGTCGATCCTGCCCTGGAAGATCGGGACGCCCATCTCCATGCACTTCGAGATCACGTCGCGGCGGTGCATCCCCGCCTCGCGGCCGAGCTCGGTGGGCGTCAAGTGGATTGCCATGTACTCCTCCTGCGTCGCCTCTTAGACCGTACGAAGGAGCGTAGCGCTTGTGCTGGACGGCGCAACCGAATCTTCGCAATTTGCGTCGCCTTGGCGGCCAAAGGGTACGCTGCCGCGCGTGGCCGCCAAGAAGCGCGCGCGGGAGAGCGGCGACTCGTTCCTCGAGTCGCTCATGGAGACGAGCCTCTACTCCATGGGCGCGTACTTCTCCGACCAGCATCCCGATCTCGTCGACGAGGTGATCGCCGAGAGCGAGGCGATCGAGCGCGCCGGCATGCGCGCGTACGCCGCCGATCACGAGATGACGCTCGAGACCTGCTTCGAGACGCTGCTCACCGGCCTCGCGGTGCGGTACTACAACGCCGTGGCCGCCTGAGCTGAGCTCGGCGGCCACGGCGTCGCGGCGGGTAATCGGGCTGCCGAGATTTGAACTCGGGACCTCTCCGACCCGAACGGAGCGCGCTACCAGGCTGCGCCACAGCCCGCAGGAGCTGCAAGGGTACAAGCCGTTGCCATACTGCGGCCGGGTGAGGCGCCTGGGGGCTCTTGGGGCAGTGCTGTTGGCGATCGCGTGCGTCGGCGCGTGCGCCTCCGACGGGTCGCAGGCCGAGGACACCGCGACGACCGCGCGGACCGCCGCTCGCGGGCAACCGCCGCCCGCGGCCGAGAGCGCGAAGCGTCCCGGCGCGCGCCTGTCGCTGCTCGGTCGCTTCGACCAGCCCACCTACCTCGCAGCGCCGCCGGGCGACACGCGCCGGCGCTTCGTGGTCGAGCGGGAGGGACGCGTCGTCGTGCTGCGGGGCGGGCGCGCACGGCCGTTCCTCGACATCCGCAGCCAGGTCGACAGCGACGGCGAGGGCGGACTGCTGTCGATGGCCTTCGCGCCCGACTATGCGAGCTCGCGGCGCTTCTACGTCTACTACACGGACACGCGCGGGTATCCGACGATCGCCCAGTACCGGCGCGCGGCGGCGTCGGCCGAGCGGGCGCAGCCGGGCTCGAAGCGGATCGTGCTGAGCGTGGAGCACCATCGCTTCAACCACAAGGGCGGTCAGATCCAGTTCGGCCCGGACGGGAAGCTCTACGCGGCCTTCGGCGACGGTGGTGGTGGCGGGGATCCGGATCGCAACGCCCAGAACCTCGCGCGCCTGCTCGGGAAGATGATCCGGATCGAGCCGCTCGCGGACGGGCGGCTACCGGGTGCCCGCCGACAATCCGCTGCGCGGGCGAGCGGGCGCGCGGCCGGAGATCTTCGCCTACGGCCTGCGCAACCCCTACCGCTTCTCCTTCGACCGCGCCGGCGGAGGCCTGACGATCGCCGACGTCGGCCAGGACGCCGTCGAGGAGATCGACTACGTCCCCGGCCGTTCCGGCGGACGATGCGTCCACGCGGCGGCGAGAACTTCGGCTGGAGCGTCTTCGAGGGGCGCAGTCGCTACAACGGCGGCCGCGCGCCGGAGCACGTGGCGCCGGTCATCACGCACTCGCACGCCGCGGGTTGGTGCTCGATCATCGGCGGGTACGTGATCCGCGATCGCTCGCTCGGCCGCGACCTGCGGGGGCGCTACGTCTACGGCGACAACTGCCGCTCGCAGCTGCAGCTCGCCCGCCTGAGACGGGGTGGCGCGCGAACGCGCGGGCTCGGCTTGAAGCTGCCGGGACTGGTCTCCTTCGGGGAGGACGCCCGCGGCCGGGTATACGCAGTGTCCCTCAACGGGGGCATTTACCGCATTGCGCCTCGCTGAGGGCGCGCTACCGTAGCGTCTTCTCCGATGCGTTTCCCCGGAGTTATTCCTGCCGTCGTCACCCCGTTCGACGAGAGTGGCCGGGTGGACGTCGCTGCGCTCGTAACCAACGCCGAGTGGCTGCTCGACGAAGGCTGCACAGGCCTCGTGGGCGCCGGCATCATGGGCGAGGCGCAGAGCCTCAGCGCCGCGGAGCGCCGGCTCGTGATCGAGACGCTGGTCGAGGTCGCCGGCTCGCGCGTGAGCGTGACCGCCGGCATCTCCAGCGACACGCCGGCGACCGCGATCGGGTACGCGGCCGATGCCGCCGCCGCCGGGGCGGAGACCCTGGTGGCGCTGCCACCGCTGGGCTACGGCGGGGACGTGCGGGAGATCAAGGCGTTCTACCGCGCGGTGACGGAGTCCACGGGCCTGCCGCTGATGATCCACAACAATCCCATGGTCACCGGCGTCGACATGCCCCCGGCGCTGATCGGCAGCCTGGCCGAGATCGAGCTCGTCGTGGCGGTCGCGGACTCCTCCGGCGACGCCCGCCGCATCACCCAGCTCGTGAACGACACCGAGCTCGAGGTGCTGGTCGGGGGCGACGACTGCGCGCTCGAGGCCCTCTGCGCCGGCGCCGGCGGCTGGATCTCCGGCGTCGCCAACGTGGCGCCGCGGGACTGCGTGGAGCTGCTCGAGCTCTGCGACTCGTGCCGCCTCGAGGAAGCGCGCGAGATCTACGCGCGCATCCTGCCGCTCTGCCGCTTCAGCCGGCAGCCGAAGCTCGTGCAGTCCTTCAAGGCGGCGATCGACATGGTCGGTCGGCGTGGCGGGTACTGCCGGCCGCCACGCCTAGGGCTCACTGCTGCCGAGTGGGGGGAGGTCAAGGAGGCCGTGCGTGCGCTAGAGACGGAAGCGGCTGGACGGCATAGGACCTAAAGATGTGCCTCTACCCTTGATCGTTTGACGTTAGTTTACTTATGGGGTACAGTCCCGCATAGTTATAGATCGACGCTGGACGCCTTGGTCATCGGCGTCAGCGGCAACTAAGGGGGGATGAGCCGATGCGGAAAGTTCTCAGGATCGGCGTTCTTGTGGGGCTCGCACTGTCTTCTGTGCTGGTCGTGGGGTCGCCTGCGTTTGCGACACCGAACATCACAGCGTCAAGTGGTAGTGACGGTAGAAGACCGCACGACGGCGGAGCGGTGGCGCCGTTCGTTACACCGTCAACCAATACAAGATCACAGGCAACAATAAGATCCACCGACTCCAGATGGGCCTTGCCCTCGCTGGGCACCACCTTGGCGTGTAGAACGTCGAGCATCTCAGGCTATTCGAGCACGACACATACACAGCTGCGGTTGACCAGCGTGTCATTCGGCGACGATCAGACACCCGCAGCCAGTAATTGTACCATGACCGGCGGCTCGCTACAGGAGCCAATCACATGCACAGCTACCTCAGCCAGACCTTGGTTCCTGCACGTTAGAAGCATCGTTAGTACGAGCGGTGAGAGACCCTCAGCGATAAGAGGATCAGCCGCTATGACGATGAATTTCACGAGTGCTTGCGTCATGACATGGAGACTTCCCATCGGAACGCAGCAAGTCTCGATCGATGCGAATCAGTCATGCTTTGGATCGGCTGCTACGGATATCACTTATACATGGACAACGAGCACCAGAGTTGGGTCATTGTCGATCAGATGTAGATTTAGAGTCACAATCCAGCCGATCAACATCACAACGCCCAACTCAATCTTTGAGGGCACTTACACAGTCAGATCAGACACAAGCAGAGATCCGCTGCTATCGGTGACAGCAGCCTCATAAAGCGTATTCGTGGTGGCAGACTCGGTGCATCGGCTGTGGGGCGCGATCCGATGCACCGAGTGCGGTTCAGCCAGCCGCGATTGTCCAAACTTGAGCTCAGCCTGTATATGCACGAACCAAGCACGAGTTCTGGCTGATCTCTGGCGTACGGTTAAGCGGTCTCAAGGAGTGGAGAGATGCGAAAAGCTCTGAAGGTTGTCGTTCTTGTAGGGCTCGTGGGGTCTTCTGTGTTGGTTGTGGGGTCGCCTGCGTTTGCGACACCGAATCTCACAGCGTCAAGTGGCAATGCGCCGGTGGCGCCGTTCATTACACCGTCAACTAGTACAAGATCACAGGTCACAGTGAGATCTACGGATCCCAGAGTGTCGCTGCCCTCTTTGGGTGTTACCATGACTTGTAGAACGTCGAGCGTGTCAGGCTATTCGAGCACGACACATACACAGTTGCGGCTGACCAGCCTGTCATTTGGTGATGATCAGACACCCGCTGCTAACAGTTGTATCCTGAACAGCGGCTCGGTAGTGGAGCCGATCACATGCACAGCGACGTCAGCTAGATCGTGGTCCCTCCATGTCAGAAGCATCATCTCCGGTGGTGGAGCAAGAGGGTCAGCGAGTATGACGGTGAACCTCACGAGCGGCTGTGTCCTTACAATGAGACTCCCCATCGGAACGCAGCAAGTGACGATTGACCCGAATCAGTCATGTGTAGGGGCGGCTGCGACGGATAACACTTATACATGGGACACGAGCACCAGAGTTGGGTCACTGTCTATTAGATGTAGATTGAGAGTCACAATCCAGCCGATCAACATCACAGCGATCGCCTCAACCTTCGAGGGCGCTTACACCGTTAGATCAGACACAGCCAGAGACGTGCTCCTGTCCGTGACAGCTGGCTCATAAGCCGATTTCCGGAGGTGAAGGGCTACTAGGCTCTGGCCGCGGGGCAGCGTCCGCATCGCTCGGCTCCTTAGCTCCGTAGCGTCAGGGGCGCGCGGCGAGTGGGACGTCGACCGAGCCGATGGGATCGAGTTCGAGCTGGACGCGGTCGCCGGCGCCGACCTCGATCGGTGGTACGAGGGTGCCGGTGATGATCACGTCGCCAGGGTGTAGCTGCTCGCCGGCGTCTGCCAGGCGGCGGGCGACCGCGCCGACGATCTGGTCGAGGTCGGTGTCGATCGTGAGCTCGTGGCGCTGTTCGCCGTTGACCAGGACGCGCGCCGTCGCGGCGGGGCCGGGGCTGCGGGGGCCGAGGGCGACGGCGCGGTGGAAGATGTCGTAGGCGAGCATGTCCTCGAGCTGGTCGAGGGGGCGGTCGAAGTGGACGATCTCGAGCGCGGGCATGAGGGTGGCGATCGAGCTGCCGTCGGGGCCGATCTCGACGCCGATCTCCGGCTCGGCGGAGACGGTCTCGACTCCCTCGGGCAGGGTGAAGGCCTCGCCGTCGGCGAGCAGCGTGGCGTCGGTCAGGAAGCCGGCCACGGGGCCGTCGATGCCGAGCTGACGCTGCACGGGCGGCGCGTTGAGGCCGACCTTCCAGCCGAGGTGCGTCGCGCCGCCGTCGAGCAGGCTGGCGCGCAGCTCGAGCTGGCGGCGCATGCCGCGCTCGATGCGCTCGTCGCTCATCGAGCTGGCCTCGCGTGCCGCCGGGCGGGCAGCGGTGGAGCGGTGGGCGCCGGCCCAGCGTCGCTCACGGCGCCATCACGATCTTCAGCGCCTCGCGGCGGTCGTAGGCGGCGTAGGCCTCGGCGGCGTCGGCGAGCGGCAGGTGGTGGGTGACCAGCGGCGCCGGGTCGAGCAGGCCGGCGCTCATCATCGCCAGCACACGGTCCACGTGGCCGATCACGTTCGCGTGCCCGGTGCGCAGCGTCAGCGCCTTGATCCAGACGATGCCCATGTGCACCGGGATGCGCTCGGCGTACACCCCGATCGCCGACACGGTTCCCGCTTTGCGGGTCACGCGCGCGGCCAGCTCGAGCGCGTCGGGATGGCCGACGGCGTCGACCGCGGCGTCCACGCCGCGCCCGGCGGTCGCCGCCTTAACGGCCGCGCGCGGGTCGTCCTCGGTCAGGTGCACCGGCTGCGCTCCGAACGACTCGGCCAGCCGCAGGCGGTCCTCGACCGAGTCGATCGCGACCACCGCCGCGGCGCCCGCCGCCTTGGCGGCCTGCACGGCGCACAGCCCGACCGGGCCGAGCCCGAGCACCGCGGCCGTGTCGCCCGGCCGGATGCCGGCCTGGTCGACCGCGTGCCAGCCGGTGCCCATCACGTCGCCGGCGAACAGCGCCGCGTCGTCGGTCATCCGCTCGGGCACCCGGCGCAGCGTCAGGTTGGCGTGCGGCACGAGCACCTGCTCGGCCTGCGCGCCCTGCAGCGAGCCGAGCGTCTTGCCGTGGCCGAACACGCGCCCCTCGTCGCACTTGTGGAAGTCCCCGCGGCGGCAGAAGAAGCAGTTGCCGCAGGCGCTGCAGAAGCAGCCCAGCACGCGATCGCCCTCGCTGACCTCGGTCACCGCGTCGCCCACCGCGATCACGGTGCCGACGAACTCGTGGCCGAGCGTGAAGCCCTGCTCGATCACCACGCGCCCGTGGTAGATGTGCAGGTCCGAGCCGCAGATGCCGGTCGCCTCGACGCGCACGATCGCGTCGTCGCCGACGAGCAGTTCCGGCTCGGGCCGCTCCTCGAGTCGCACGTCGCCAGGGCCCTGGAAGGTCACCGCTTGCATGGCGCGAGAGGCTATCGAGCCGGTCGCGGCACGGCCGCCGCTGGACGCGGCGCCGCGGGGACGGGCGCTGTGCGCGAGCGCGCGGACATAGGATGGCCCGCCGTGTCCGCAGGGCTCTACACCCGCGACGGCGAGCGCTTCCTGCCGAGCGAGCTCACGCGCGGGCCCTGGAGCCCGGACGCCCAGCACGCCGGCCCGCCGGCGGCCCTGCTCGGGCGCGCGATCGAGCGCTGCGAGCCGCGCGCGGACGCCCAGGTCGGCCGTGTCACGTTCGAGATCCTCGGGCCGGTGCCGCTGGCGCCGCTCCAGGTCGAAGCCCGCGTGGCGCGCCCGGGCCGCAGCGTCGAGCTGCTCGCCGCCGAGCTGAGCGGGCCCGATGGACCGGTCATGCGCGCCAGCGCCTGGCGGCTGATCACGACCGCCGTCGAGCTGGAGCCACCGCCTCCCGCCGAGCCGCCACCGCCCGGGCCCGAGCGCGGAGCCGAGAGCGACTTCTTCCCGACCGGCTCCGACGTCGGCTACCACACCGCGATCGAGTACCGCTTCGTCTTGGGCAGCTTCCTCGAGCCGGGGCCGGCGATCGTCTGGATCCGCATGCGTCATCCGCTCGTCGAGGACGAGCAGCCGACGCCGCTGCAGCGCGTGCTGGCCGCGGCCGACTCCGGCAACGGCGTCAGCGCCGCGCTCGACTACCGCCGCTACGTGTTCATCAACACCGAGCTGAGCGTCCACCTGCTGCGTCCGCCGGAGGGCGAGTGGGTCTGCCTCGACAGCGTGACCCGGCCGGGCGCGCACGGGATCGGGCTGACCGAGACCGTGCTCTGGGACGAGCGCGGCAGGATCGGCCAGGCGGCCCAGACGCTGCTGGTTCGCGCGCGCTGACCGGCGCGGCGATCGGTCGGGCCGGCATATGCTGAGCGGCGATGGCTGACTCCCCCAAGGCGGTGCTGATCACCGGCTGCTCGACCGGGATCGGGCGCGCCACGGCCGAGCGGCTGGCCGCCAGCGGCGACTGGACGGTCTACGCCACGGCGCGGCGGCCCGAGTCGATCGCCGACCTCGCAGGACGCGGCTGCCGCACGCTGGCGCTCGACGTGACCGACGAGCAGTCGATGCAGGCGGCGGTCGCGACGGTCGAGGCCGAGCAGGGCGCCGTGAGCGTGCTCGTCAACAACGCCGGCTACAGCCAGAGCGGCGCGATGGAGACGCTGCCGCTCGACGACATGCGCGCCCAGTTCGAGACCAACGTCTTCGGCCTGCTGCGCCTCTCGCAGCTCGTGCTGCCGGGGATGCGTCAGCAGCGCTGGGGGCGGATCGTGAACATCAGCTCGATGGGCGGCAAGCTGGTCTTTCCCGGCGGGGGCGCCTACCACGCGACCAAGTTCGCGGTCGA
The DNA here is from genome assembly GCA_963734165.1 of uncultured Thermoleophilaceae bacterium. Taxonomy (GTDB): domain Bacteria; phylum Actinomycetota; class Thermoleophilia; order Solirubrobacterales; family Thermoleophilaceae; genus JACVRW01. Next base: position 983,743 of record CAVTFZ010000002.1, read on the forward strand.
GGCGATCTCCGACGCGATGCGCTTCGAGGTGCGCGGCTTCGGCGTCGACGTCGTGCTGATCGAGCCGGGGCTGATCACGACCAACTTCGCCGACACGCTGGTCGAGAAGCTGGACGCCCCCGCCGACGGTCCGTACGGAACGTTCAACGCCGCGGTCGCCTCCACCAGCGCCGGCATCTACGACAGCCCGGTGCGCTTCCTCGGCGGCGGGCCGGACGCGGTCGCCAAGGCGATCGAGAAGGCGATCTCCCGCCGCCGGCCGCGCACCCGCTATCCCGTGACCGCGTCGGCGCGCCTGAGCCTGTTCCAGCGCAAGCTGATGACCGATCGCCTCTGGGACCGGGTCATGGGAACCACGTTTCCGAAGCCGCGCGCCTGAGAGAATCGGCGCGCATCACCCCCGCGATCGAGGAGAGCGATCACCCAGTGGCCTACTTCAAGGACGCCGACGACGTGTACGCGACGATCGGCAAGCTGTTCGAGGAGCTTGCCGAGGACGAGGAGCTCGCTCCGAAGTTCCAGCGCGCGAACACGATCGTGCAGTACCAGTACCGCAACCCCGAGTCCCAGATCACCGTCAAGGTGAAGGAGGGCGAGGACGGTCAGGTCGACTGCGGCGAGACGACCATGGAGCCCGAGGTCGTGATGACGATGGAGGCCGACACCGCGCACCGCTTCTGGCTGGGCAAGGTCAACGTCACCGTCGCCCTCGCGCGCGGGCAGATGAAGGCGAAGGGGCCGGTGGCGAAGATCCTCAAGCTGGTGCCGCTGGTCAAGCCGGTGTTCCCGCGCTACCGCGCGCAGCTCGAGCAGGCCGGGCGCCAGGACCTGCTGGACGTCAAGTGATGGAGGCCGGCGAGGCGACCGACGCCCCGCAGATGCGGGGCTTCAAGGACTTCTACCAGTACGCCGAGATCACGCGGGTGATCGCCGGCCGCGACCTGCTGTCCTCCACCGGCTTCGAGATGCAGAAGGAGGGCGCGCACCGCGTCTTCGTCGTCACCGACGCGGTCGTGCGCGGCACCGGGCTGGTGGAGAAGGTCGAGGCGGGCATCGTCGAGGGCGGCCTGGAGGTCGCCGGCGTGTTCGACGGCTGCCCGCAGGACTCGTCGTGCGAGGTCGTCGAGCGCTGCGCGGCGGCGGCCAAGGAGGCGGGCGCGGACGCGTTCGTCGCCGTCGGGGGTGGCTCGGTGATGGACACCGCCAAGGTCGCCGATGCCGTCTTCACCCACGGCGGCAGCGCGCGCGAGCAGGAGGGCTTCTTCCTGATGCCGCGCGCCGACGACGGCATGGGCCGGCCGCTGGAGATCGCGCCGCTGGCCTGCATCCCGACGACCGCCGGCACCGGCTCCGAGGTCTCGATGGCCGCCGTGATCAAGGACGAGCAGGAGAAGGTCAAGCTCGAGATCGCCGACTTCCCGCTGTTTCCCCGGCTGGCGATCCTCGACCCGGAGACCACGAGCACGCTGCCGCCGCAGGTGGCCGCCGCGACCGGCATGGACGCGCTGACGCACGCGATCGAGGGCTACGTGTCGGTCGAGTGGAGCCCCCACGGGGACGCCCGCGCGCTGCACGCGCTGCGTCTGATCCGCGACAACCTCGAGCGCGCGGTGCAGGGCGGCGCCGAGGACGAGCAGGCGCGCGGCAACATGCTGATCGCGGCCAACCTCGCGATCACGATCGCGCTCGGCTCGGTGCACGCGATGTCGCACCCGTGCGGCGCGCAGTTCGGCGTGCCGCACGGGGTCGCCAACGCGATCAACCTGCCGCACGTGATCCGCTTCAACGCCGGTGGCGGCGAGGCCGTCGCCGATCGCTACCGCGACGTCGCCGAGCTGTTCGGCGCCGAGTCCGGCGGCGACGTCGGGGAGTCGCTGGCCGCGCACGTGACCGAGCTGGTGGAGCGGCTCGGCCTGCCGACACGTCTGTCGCTGGTCGGCGTGCCGGAGGACGGCATCCCGGCGCTCGTGGAGGGCGCGATGGGGGACGGCACCACCCTGCTGAACCCGCGCGAGCCGAGCGAGGAGGACTACGCGGAGCTGTACCGCCGCGCGCTCTGAGCCGAGCGCTCCACGGCTACCGCTGGGCCCGTTGGGCCACGATCAGCTCGTCCAGCGTCTCCGCGGCCGTGTGGCGCGGGCGCCAGCGCAGCAGCCGGCGGGCCCGCTCGGTCCGCATCAGCACCGGGGTGCGCAGCGCGTGCAGCCACGCCGCCTGCTCGGGCAGCGGCAGGCGCGTCAGCAGCTCGGCGCTCGTGCCGACCGCCGCGCGCGGCACCGGCAACGCGTGCCAGCCGAGCGCTCGCGCCAGGTCGCCCGGCGTCAGCGTGCCCTCGGCGGCGAGGTTGTAGGCCCCGGCTCGCCGCGGCCCTGCACCCCGGCGAGGAAAGCGCGCGCCACGTCGTCCTCGTGCACGAGCTGGAACGGCACGCCGGGGTCGGGGATCACTGGCTTGAGCAGCGGCAGCGCGCCGAGCAGGCGGCCGACCGGGCGCGGCAGCGCCTGGCCCAGGCGCTCGTAGGGGATCTCCTCCAGCAGCGTGCGCGCCCGCGGGCCGGCGACGATGCAGGGTCGGAAGATCCAGGCGGGCGTGCCCGGGTGGCGCATCAGCACGTCCGCCAGCACGCGCTCGACCTCGGCCTTCTGAGCCGAGTAGGGATGCTCGGGCGAGCCCAGCGGTGGCACGTCCTCAGTCAGCCAGTCGGGGTTGTCGCCGTGGAAGCCGTACGCGGCGACGCTCGACGCGTACGCGATCCGCTTGACGCCGGCGCGCCCCGCCTGCTCGAAGACCAGCCGCGAGCCGTCGACGTTCAGGCGGTGGGTGGCGTGGCTGGCGGTGAGGACCGCGAAGGCCAGGTGCACCACGGCGTCGGCGCCCTTCACGAGCTCGCGCACGCTGGTGACGTCGGTCACGTCGCCCTGGCGGTACTCGGTCTTGCGCCAGCCCTGCGCGGCGGGATCGAACGGCCGCCGGGCCATGCCGACGATGCGCCCGATCGTGCGCGAGCGCTCCAGCGCCGAGACGATCGCGATGCCGAGGTCGCCGGTCGGGCCGGTGACGGCGACGGTGAGGCCGGAGGAAGCCATCGCCCCCGGTTGTATCAGCGGCTGCCCTGGTCGTCGGGCAGCAGGACCTCCGGCGCCTCGGGCGTGCCGCTGAGGCTGGGTTGCACCGGCTCGATCGTGCGCCCGCGCGCGCTGTCGAGCGCCGCCGCGGCCGAGTCGTAGCCGCGCAGCTGCTCCAGGTGCTTGTAGGTGGGAAAGGGCAGGTCCAGCTCGCCGCGCTCGCAGGCCGCCAGCGCGTCGTCCGGTCGCAGCCAGCGCGCGTCGACGCACTCGTTGCCGTCGATCCGCGGCTCGGCGTCCGCCGGCACGGCGGCGACGAAGAACCAGGTGTCGAAGCGGATCGTCAGCTCGGCCGGGGTGATCCAGCGCGAGAACGCCGGCGCGTCGGGCGCGTCGAGCCGGATGCCGGCCTCCTCCTCGAGCTCGCGCACCGCCGTGGCGAGCGGGTCGGCGTCGCCGTCGCGCACGCCACCGCCGGGAAAGACCCACATGCCGCCCATGAAGCGCTGCGCCGGATTGCGCTGGACCATCAGCACCTCGACCCCGTCCTGCCCGTCGCGCAGCAGCATCAGCGTGGCTGCCTCGCGCGGCGTGACGACGTCGCCCGTGTTGAGCTCCTCCCCCGGGGCTGGACGTTCGGCGCGCACCCAAGCAGCCTATCCGGCGCAGCGCGCTAAGGTTCCCGCCTCGTGAGCGACACGGCGATCGCACAGCAGTGGATCTGCGTCTCCTGCGGGTTCATCTACGACCCGGCCGAGGGCGATCCCGACGGTGGCATCCCGCCGGGAACCGCGTTCGAGGACATCCCGAACGACTGGTTCTGCCCGGTCTGCGGCGCCCGCAAGAAGGACTTCGAGCCCTACGAGGGCTAAGCCGCCCGCGGCAACGCGGCCGTGGCGGTGACCGCGTCGATCGACTCGTGGGTGATCCGCACGAGCCGGTCGAGGTCGGCCTCGGAGATCGCCAGCGGCGGCATCAGCACGACCACGTCGCCGAGCGGGCGGATGATCGCCCCGCGGCGGCGCGCCTCGAGCGTCACCCGGTGGCCCATGCGCTGCTCGAGCGGGTGCTCGACCAGCTCGATCCCGATCATGAAGCCGCGGCGGCGGACCTCGCGCACGGCCGGGTGGGCGGCCAGCGGCTCGAGCAGCCGCTCGAGCAGCGCCGATCTTCGGCTGCAGGCGCTCGAGCGTGCGCTCCTGCTCGAACACGTCGAGCGTGGCGAGCGCCGCGGCGCAGGCGAGCGGGTTGCCCGTGTAGGTGTGGCCGTGGAAGAAGGTGCGGAACTCCTCGTGCGCGCCGAGGAAGCCCTCGTAGATGCGCTCGGTCGCGAGCGTCGCGGCCAGCGGCAGGTAGCCGCCGGTGATCCCCTTGGCGAGGCACATCAGGTCGGGCGCGACGCCCTCGTGCTCGCAGGCGAACATGCGGCCGGTGCGGCCGAAGCCGGTGGCGACCTCGTCGCAGATCAGCAGCACGTCGTGCTCGTCGCAGAGCTCGCGCACCGCGCGCAGGTAGCCCTCGGGGTGCACGAGCATCCCCGCCGCGCCCTGGACCAGCGGCTCCATGATCACCGCCGCCAGCTGTGGCCCGTGCTCTCGCAGCAGGCGTCTCCATGTCGCCGACGTTCGCCCGGCTCGGCCTTGAGCGTGTCGAACAGCAGCGGCCGGTAGAGCGCGTGGAAGAGGTCGATGCCCGCCGACCGAGACCGAGCCGATCGTGTCGCCGTGGTAGGCGTTGCGCAGCGAGACGAAGCGCGTGCGCGTCGCTCGCCGCGCTGCTGCCAGTACTGGAAGGCCATCTTGAGCGCGATCTCGGTCGCGGTCGAGCCGGAGTCGGAGTAGAAGACGCGCGTCAGCCCCGGCGGCGCCAGCTCCACCAGCCGCTGCGCCAGCTCGATCGCCGGCCGGTGCTGAGGCCGAGCATCGTCGAGTGGGCGACGCGGTCGAGCTGGTCGCGCACGGCGGCGTCGATGCGCGGGATGGCGGTGGCCGTGCACGTTGCACCAGAGCGAGGAGACGCCGTCGATGTAGCGGCGGCCTTCAGTGTCGATCAGCTCGGTGCCCTCGGCCCGCTCGACGATCAGCGGCTCCTCCTCGTCCCAGCCCCGCTGCTGGGTGAACGGGTGCCAGAGGTGGGCGCGGTCGGCGGCGACGAGGTCCATGGCGGGCGACCCTAGCTCCGCCGCAGGTCGGAACCCGAGGGCGCCGTCAGCTAACGTCCGAGGCGCGATGCCGCCTCTGCCGCTGCTCGTGTTCGTCGTCGGGATGGGCTCGCTCGGCGCCGAGATCGCGGCCGTGCGCCTGCTCGCGCCGTACTTCGGCGCCTCGACGATCGTCTGGGCGAACACGATCGGCGTCGTGCTCGTGGCGCTCTCGCTCGGCTACTGGCTCGGCGGGCGGCTGGGCCGACCGCCACCCGCACATGCGCGGGCTCTGCCTGCTGGCGCTCGCCGCCGCGGGGCTGCTGGCGCTGGTGCCGTTCGCCGCCGACCCGCTGCTCGACCTCGGCGTCGAGGCGCTCGACGAGGTCTCCGCCGGCGCGTTCCTCGGCTCGCTGCTGGCGGTGCTGGTGCTGGTCGCGGTGCCCGTGCTGCTGCTCGGCGCGGTGTCGCCGTGGGCGCTGCGCCTGGCGGTCTCGAGCGTCGAGGAGGCGGGCAGCGTGGCCGGCCGCCTGTACGCGCTCTCGACCGCTGGCAGCCTGGTCGGCACGCTCGTCTCGGCGCTGCTGCTGATCCCGCTGGTCGGCACGCGGCGCACGTTCCTCATGCTTCGCGCTGGCCATCGCTGTGATCGCCGTGGCAGGCCTGCGGCCGGTCGCCGCTGGGCGCTCGCGCCAGCCGCGATCGTCGTGCTGATCGCGCTGCCGGTCGGCGCGCTCAAGGCGCAGACCGACCGCAGGCGAGCGCGTGATCTACGAGACCGAGACGCCGTACCAGTACGCGCGCGTGATCGAGCGCCGCGACGGCACGCGCGCGCTCGAGCTGAACGAGGGCCAGGCGGTCCACTCGCTCTACGACCCCGACACCGTGCTGACCGGCGACTACTGGGACGGCCACCTGGTGCTGCCGTTCCTGAGCCCCGCCGCGTCCGCCGCGCCGCGTCGCGATCCTCGGCAACGCCGGCGGCACGACCGCGCGCGCCTATGGCGAGCTGTTCCCGCGCACGCGCGTGGACGGCGTCGAGATCGACGGCGAGCTGTCGGAGATCGGGCGCCGCTACTTCGGCATGCGCGGTCCGCGGCTGCACCTCTACACCGAGGATGCGCGGCCGTTCCTGCGCCGCCACGCGACGCCCGCTACGACGTGATCACGGTCGACGCCTACCGCCAGCCCTACATCCCCTTCTACCTGACGACGCGAGAGTTCTTCGAGACTCGTCCGCGACCGGCTCGCGCCCGGCGGCGTGGTGATGATCAACGTCGGCCACCCCGAGGGACAGGACGAACTGGAGGAGGTGCTCGGCGCGACGATCGGGCGATGTCTTCGCGCACGTGCTGCGCGACCCGATCGAGCGACACGAACACGCTGCTGGTGGCGGGCAGCGGCCGCTTGTCGGCGCAGCACCTGCGAGACGCCGCCACCGAGCTGCCGCCCGCGCTGCGTCGGCGTCGCGCTGCGCCGCCGCGGCGCGGGTGGCGCCACCGCTCGCGGGCGGCGACGTCTACACCGACGACAAGGCGCCGGTGGAGTGGCTGATCGACAGGTCGATCGTGGACTACGCCGAGGGAGACGAATGAAGGTGCGGGGTCAAGGGGTACGGTTGACCGAGAGGAGGAGAGCGCGATGGGCTTTCGCAGGTACGAGGTCGGCAGCTACGAGGAGATGCGCGCGCGGCACAGCTGGGACGTGCCCGAGCGCTACAACATCGCCCGCGACGTGTGCGACAAGCACGACGCGCGACCGGCTGGCGATGGTCTGGGAGGACTGGCAGGGCACCGAGCGGCGTGTGAGCTTCGGCGAGCTGCAGGACCTGTCGAACCGCTTCGCCAACGTGCTCGAGGCGCACGGCGTCGAGCGCGGCGACCGCGTGGCGACGCTGCTGCCGTCGCTGCCGGAGACCGCCGCCGTCTTCCTCGGCACCTACAAGCGCGGCGCGATCCTGCTCTCGATGTCGGTGCTCTACGGCGACGACGGCATCCAGCACCGGCTGACGCGACTCGCGGCGCCAGCGTCGTCGTCACCGACGCGACCAACCGCGACCGCATCCCCGACGGCATGGTGGAGCAGGTGTTCGTGCTCGGCGGCGGGGCGCGGCGAGGGCGACGTCGATCTCGACGCGGCGATGGCCGCCGCCGCGACGCTACGAGATCGCCGACACCGCCGCCGACGACCCGGCGCAGCTCTACTACTCGTCGGGCACGACCGGCAAGGCGAAGGGCATCCTGCACGCCCACCGCTACCTGCTCGCCCACGAGGAGTTCGAGTTCTGCCACGACGTGCAGCGACGGCGAGCTCTTCCACGGCTCGGGCGAGTGGGCCTGGGCGGCCGGGATCGCGCCGCTGCTCGGGCCCGTGGCGCTACGGCGCCGTGGCGCTCGTGCAGGCGCGCAAGGGCGGCTACGACCCCGAGGAGCACCTGCGCTTCCTCGTCCAAGCACGGGGTGGAGAACATGTTCACGACGCCGACGGCGCTGCGCGCGATGACCGGCGTCGCGGACGCCGGGCAGCGCTACCCGCTGCCGAAGCTGCGCATCGTCTGCTCGGCCGGCGAGCCGCTGAACCCCGAGGTGATCCGCTGGTTCCGCGACCAGTACGGCATCACCGTGCTCGACTACTACGGGCTGACCGAGAGCTATCCGCTGTGCGGGAACTTCCCGACGGTCGAGGTGCGCGAGGGCTCGATGGGCCTGCCGATGCCGGGCTGGGAGGTGGCGATCCTCGACGAGGACGAGCAGCCGCTGCCGATCGGCGAGCGCGGCGAGATCTGCCTGCGCGCGCGCTCGAACCCGCACTACCCGATCGGCTACTGGAACCGACCCGAGGACACCGAGGAGGTCTTCGGCGGCGACTGGTTCCACACCAAGGACGCGGCGACGAGGCGACGAGGACGGATACGTCTGGTACGCCGGCCGCGCCGACGACGTGATCATCTCGGCCGGCTACCGGATCGGGCCGTTCGAGGTCGAGTCCGCATGCGTCGAGCACCCGGCCGTCAAGGAGGCGGCGGCGGTCGCCTCGCCGGACGCGCGCCGCGGCGACATCGTCAAGGCGTTCATCGTGCTGGCGGCCGGGCCACGAGCCCTCGCGACGAGCTGGCGGACGAGATCAAGCGCTTCGTCCGCGAGCGCCACTCGGCCTACGCCTACCCGCGCGAGATCGAGTTCGTCGACGACCTGCCGAAGACGCTCACGGGCAAGATCCGCCGCATCGAGCTGCGCGAGGCCGAGCGGGCGCGCAAGCAGGCGGAGACGCCGGCCTGAGCCGGGGCGCCGCGCGGGCCGGCTACAGCACCGGCACGAGCGGGATGTCCCACAGCAGCGCGGCGGCGGCGAAGGCCGCCACCGCCGCCGCGACCACGACGCTGGCGATCGCGCGCTCCCGCTTGCTCGACGCCTCGATCCGATCCTTGGCCCGATCGCCCCAGACGATCACCCGCTCCAGGAAGCGCTCGGCGCGATCGAACTCAAGCGCCAGGAAGCTGATCCCGAGCAGGATCACGAGGAAGCCCGGACCTGGCACGCCCGGGCCGGACATCACGATCCCGATGGGGATCAGCAGCACCCCGAGGGCGACCACCACCGCGCGGTGCACGATGTGCCGCTGCTTGTGACGCTCCTTGCGCTCCTGCAGCTTGATCAGCAGCTCGGGCCGGTCGTCGTCGGCGGGAGGACCCGCCTGCGCCGCACCCTCCTCGGTGGCCATGTCCGAGATCGTGGCAGAGGGGGTGAATAGTCGCGCGACGACGCTTAATCCCTATATGAGAGGACAGCGCACAACCCCGTGGGTAGACGCTCCATGATCGGCTCGATCGAAGCGCTCGGCGTCTTCCTGCTCGCCGTCTTGCCGGGCATCGTCGGCCTGCGGGTCTCCGTGGCCGGTCGCGCGCCGCGGCGCGTGCGCAGCCCGCTCGGGGAGCTTGGGACCGCCATGACCGTCAGCCTCGTCGGGTGGAGCCTGCTCTACCTTTGGCGTGGCGACGTGTTGCTCTCGGTTGTCCTGGGAGCGAGCGGGCGCCCGGTGGCGGAGCGGCTGGACGCCTTCGCCGAGCTGGTCGGGCTCGCGCTGACGATCGGCATGGGGCTGGGCGCGAGCCTGTGTGCGCTCGGCGCGCTCGGGCGCCTCTATGTCTTCAGGGAGGTACCGGGCTCCCTGACCGGCGATCTGCGCGAGCGGGGTGTTCGCGCTGGGCTTTGGAACCGCCTGGTCATGCGCCTCTCAGGCGAGCTGCGCAGACGCGTGTTGCCCGCAAGTGCGTGGGACCGGCTGCTAATTCGCCTCAAGAACCGTCGAGAGATCGTGCTCTGCCGAGTCGCAACGCGCACCGGAGAGGAGGTCTTCGGCCTCGTTGCGCAGGATGGATTTGCGGATTGGAAAGCCGATGGGTGCGACCTGCTGCTCGCACCCGAGCTGGTGCGGAGGCAGGGCGGCCGGCTGGTCCCCGTCCCGAGGAGCAAGGGCGTGTTCATCCCGGGGAGGAGATCGCACGCGTCCATGCAGTTGCGTATCCGGAGAGCGAGATAGGATGGACTCTATGAGTAGCAGGAACTATCGAATTCCCTGGTATGACATTCCGGATCCCGCGACTCTCGATAGGCACGGGGTTAGTTTCGACATTCCCCCTCCTCCGCCCCGCCCTATCGCAAATCCGTGGGAGCCGACTGATCGCGAAAGTGACGATTCCCCCGAGTTGGCGGTGGAGTCGGCGCACGATCCTCGTGGAGCGCGCGCGGACGCTGTGGCGCTTAGGCGGCGAGCCAGTCGTCCAGGGGGAGAGTGGCGCCGGTGGTGGCGAGCGATGAGGGGTCGGTCGGCGGGAGGCCGCTGACCGGGGCGCTGCTGAGGCGTTCGATCGTGGCGCGGTTGGAGTGCTCGATCGGGGCTGGGTCGGCGGGCCAGGGCGTGAGTGCCACGCCGGCGACGCGCAGGCCGGCGGCGCGGGCGGCCTCGATCGTGAGCAGGGTGTGGTTGATCGTGCCGAGGCCGGGGCGGGCGGCGATCACGACCGGCAGCTCGAGCTCGACCGCGAGGTCGCGGATCAGGTATCCCGGCGTCAGCGGGACGAGCAGGCCGCCGACGCCCTCGGCCACGAGCAGGTCCGCGGTCGAGGCGGCCCGGCGAGCGTGGGCGACCAGGCGCGCGGGCTCGATCGTCTCCTCTGCCAGCTCGGCCGCGTAGTGGGGCGACAGCGGCGGGCCGTAGCGATAGGGAGCCACCTGCTCGGGCACCTGGCCCGTCTGCGCTGACAGCAATTCGTGGTCGCGCGGCCAGGGTGCGGGCGGGGCGTCGTCGAGGCCTGTGACCACCGGCTTGAAGGCGACGACCCGCTCACCGCGCGCGACCAATGCGGCGCAGGCGGCCGCGGCCACGATCGTCTTGCCGACCTCGGTGTCGGTGCCGGTGACGAAGAAGCCGCGCACGGTCGGCCGCGGGCTAGGCGGCGTCGCGCAGGCCGTCGAACACGCGCGAGCGCTCGGACCCGCCGGCCGCGAGGTGGCGCTCGGCCGCCTGATGGGCGCTCGCCGGCACGGCCGCGGCGATCACCTTGGCGGCCTCGCGCAGCTCGGACTTGGTGTGCGAGGCCATCACGGCCAGGCGCAGGCGGGAGGTGCCCTCGGGCACGGTGGGCGGGCGGATCGCCTGGGCGAACACGCCCGCGCTCCAGCGCGCGCTCGCTGGCGCGCACCGCGGCGCCCGCGTCGCCGACGATCACCGGCACGATCTGGGTCTCGCCGTCGGGCACGGGCAGGCCCTCCTCGACCAGCGCCGCGCGCAGCACGGCACCGTTGCGCTGCAGCTTCTCGACCCGGCGCGGCTGCTCGCGCAGCAGCCCTAGCGCCGCCATCGCCGCCGCGACCGCGGGCGGGGACAGCGCCGTCGAGAAGATCAGCGTGCGCGCGGTGTTGATCAGGTACTTCGACAGCGCGGCGTCGCAGCAGACGTAGGCGCCGTACGAGCCAAGCGCCTTGCCGAGCGTGCCGACGATCACGTCGACCTCGTCCTCGAGCCCCGCCTTGGCCACCGCGCCGCGACCCTCCGGGCCGACGGCGCCGGTGCCGTGCGCCTCGTCGACCATCACGCGCGCGTCGTAGCGCTGGGCCAGCTCGACGATCCGCTCCAGCGGCGCCACGTCGCCGTCCATCGAGAAGACGCCGTCGGTGACGATCAGGCTGCCGCGACCGCTGGCCTGCCGCAGCCCCCACTCGAGGTGCTCGGTGTCGCAGTGGTCGTAGACGAACGTCTCCGCGCGCGAGAGGCGGCAGCCGTCGACGATGCTGGCGTGGTTGAGGGCGTCGGAGAAGACGACGTCGCCCTCGCGCGCGAGCGCGGAGACGACGCCGACGTTGGCGAGGTAGCCCGAGCCGAACAGCAGGCAGGCCTCGGCGTGCTCGAACTCCGCCAGCTGGTCCTCGAGCCGGCGGTGGACGGTCATGTTGCCCGAGATCAGCCGCGAGGCGCCGGAGCCCGCGCCGTAGCGCATCGCCGCCTCGGCCGCCGCCTCGCGCACGCGCGGGTGGTCGGCCAGGCCGAGGTAGTTGTTCGAGCACAGCAGCAGCACCGGGCGCCCGTCGAGCAGCACCCGCGGCCCCTGCGGCCCGGAGACGCAGCGCATGCGCCGGTAGAGCCCGCGGTCGCGCAGCTCCGCGAGCCGCTCCTCCAGCTCGCTCACGCGGCCTCCGCGGGCGGCTGCGCCGCCGGATCGACCTGGATCACGCGCGGGAACGCGTTCGGTGCGCCGTCGGGGCGGGGCGGCACCGCACCCTTCTTGCGGTGGCGCAGCTGCGTCGCCGGGTCCCAGAAGTTGGCCTCGTCGCGGCTGTCGATCAGCTCGTCGACCGGGGTGCGCGGCGTCTCGCCCTCGAGCCAGCCCGAGCGGTTGTCCGGGCGCGGGTTGGCGCCGTTGTCGTCCTGGCGCGCCACGTTCAGGCCGAGCTGCTCGAACAGCGCCCGGTCCCACTCGGGCTCGGAGCCGAGCGTGGTCAGGAAGTTGCCCATCATCACGCCGTTGAGCCCGGCCTTGACCGCCAGCCGCTGGAACTCCTCGCTGCCGAGGTTCTCGTTGCGCCCGCCGCAGAGGCGGAACAGCGCCTCGGGGATGATCAGGCGGAAGATCGCGACCCACTTCACGGCCTCCCACGGGTCCATGTACTCGCGGTCGCCGAACTTCGTGCCGGGGCGTGGGTTGAGCAGGTTGATCGGCACGCTGGTGGGTTCGACCGCAGCCAGCTCGAAGGCCATCTCCACGCGCTGCTCGCGCGTCTCGCCGAGGTTGAGGATGCCGCCGACGCAGGTCTCCAGATCCGGCCTCGCGGACCGCGTCGATCGTGCGCAGGCGCCCCTCGTAGCGGACGGTCGAGGAGACCTCGGGGTAGTAGCTCTCGGCCGTCTCGACGTTGTGGTGGACACGCTGGATGCCGGCGTCCTTGAGCGCCTGCGCGCGCGTGCCCGAGAGGTGGCCGACCGAGGCGCAGCGCTTGAGGTTGGTGTGCTCGGCGACCAGCCGCGCGCCCGCGAGCACGGTCTCGAAGTCGCGCTTGGACAGGCCCTGGCCCTGGGTGACCATGCAGAAGCGGTGGGCGCCGGCGGCCTCGGCCGCGCGCGCGTGCTCGAGGATCTGCTCGGGCGACATCATCGCGTGCATCGGCGTGTCGGCCTCGGCGAAGCGCGACTGGGCGCAGAAGCCGCAGTCCTCGGCGCAGCCGCCCGACTTGGCGTTCACCAGCGAGCACATGTCGGTGGAGTCGCCGAAGTGCTCCAGGCGCGCGCGCCAGGCACGCTCGACGAGCGCCTCGATCTCGGCGTGGTCCTCGAGCTCGCCCAGGCGCAGGGCTTCCTCGCGGGTGATCAGGGGGGGCATGGTGTGGCGACAACCTCCGCTAAGGGACCGGTGGGCGCACGATATGGGTAGCCCCGGACGGCGCCGGGTCGACTGGTCAGGGCACGGTGAGCCGCTCCGGAACCGGCTCCGGGCGCACGCAGTAGGCGCCCTCGCCGACGAACCCGTGCGGGCCGATGCCGAAGGCCCAGTTGAAGCGCGAGCGGTAGTTCTCGATCGCGATCTCGTTGACGAGCTCCACCAGCTGCGCCTCGTCGAAGTGCTCGCGCAGGCGCCCGAACAGCTCGTCGGAGACCTCGACCGGCGTGCGCGTCATGCCGACCGCGAGATCGATCACGAGCCGCTCCAGCTCCGAGAACTCGTCGCTGGTCGCATACGCGGGCAACGCGCGCAGCTGCGCCTCGGTCACCCCGCCGTCGGCCGACAGCTTCGAGCCGATGTCCATGCAGAACTCGCAGCCGCTGAGCGCCGCCGCCTTGGTGGCCGCGAGCAGCTTGAGCTTCGGCGGCACCCGATCGGCGCGCTCGGTCGCGAGCTCGAGCGCGCCGTAGCCGCTGCCCAGCAGCGGGTGGTGGGCGAACACGCGCGCCGGCTCGGTGACCGCGCCCAGCTGCTTGCGCGACCAGGCGTAGCCCGCGCGCGTCAGCAGGCCGGCGCGCGCGTCCGAGACGCCCTCGATCCGCATCCCGTCGGCGCTCGCCGGCGCGCGCGCGACGGCCGGCGCTCGCGGCCGGCGCGCGAGCCAGAGGACCAGCACGCCGCCGACCACCGTCCAGCCGAGCGTGAGGGCGTTGGCCAGCGCGTCGGCGGTGTCGTAGGGCTCGAGGTTGAACGCGTGCCAGCCGAAGTGGGCCAGCGAGAAGATCAGCCAGGCGATGGCGGCGCCGACCACGGCGCTGCGTCGCAGGTTGATCGCCGCCAGCGAGAGCAGCACGCCGAGCGCCACGAACAGCGCGCCGACGTCGGTGACGAGGTGCTCGTCGAACGGGCCGAGCACGTGCACCCAGCCGTCGGTGCCGGCGGGGAAGTCGTCGTAGAACGTGCGCGGCGCGAGCAGCGCCTGCAGGCCGATCAGCGCCTGGGGGATGCCGAGCGCGAACAGCAGGAAGCGGATCGCGCCGCGGTTGCGGGTGATGTGGTCGCCGTGGGTCACGTCTGAGTCTCCTTCTCCGGCACGAGGCCGTGCGCCTCGAGCAGCTTCAGCGCGGATGCCTCCCAGGCCGCCAGGAAGCGGGCCTCGTCCACGTCGGACTGGCCGAACAGCGTCTCCAGGACGCGGTAGTTGATGATCGAGCCGAGCAGCACCGCGGCCAGCGCCTCGACGTCGAGCTCGGGCTCCGGGACGCCCGCCCGCCGGGCCGCCAGCCGCAGCCAGCTCGCGGTCTGGCCGTGACCGCGACGCACCACCCGGCGGTGGAACTCCTCCCGCAGCTCGGGAAAGTTGTCGCCCTCCTTCATGACGATCCGCAGGACCGGCTGGTCGTTGCCGATCTCTCGCAGCGCCAGCCGCGCGAGCACGTGCAGCTCGGCGCGCACGTCGCCCAGCATCTCCGCGTCGACGACCTCGACCAGCTCCGCCGCGGCGCGACCCCGTCGCTGGACGGCGGCCATGAGCAGGGCTCGCTTGCTCGGGAAGTGCTTGTAGAGGGCGCCCGAGCGCGGGCTGAGCCCGGCGGCCGACTCGATCTCCCCGACCGAGGTGCCGGCATAGCCCTGGCGCCCGAACAGCTCCACGGCTGCGTCGAGGATGCGCTCGCGGGTGGGTGCCGAGACCTCGGTAATCAAACGATTGCCGATTGTAATCGAACGATTACCGGCGCGCGTCAGCGCCCGCGCCAGGCCGGCGCGCGCTTCTCCGCGAAGGCGCGCACGCCCTCGCGGAAGTCCTCGCTGCGAAAGCAGGACTCGCGCAGCTCGATCAGCTCGCGCTCGACGTGCTCGGGCAGCGGCCGCTCGCGCAGCGCGCGCAGGACGCGCTTGTTGCCCGCCAGCGACAGCGGCGCGTTGGCGGCGATCTCCCCAGCCAGCTCCAGCGTGGCCTGCTCCAGCTCCTCGGCCTCGACGACCCGGTTGACGAGCCCCATCCGCTCCGCGCGCTCGGCGTCGACGTTGCGGCCGAGGTAGAACAGCTCCGCGGTGTTGGCCACGCCGCAGACCTCGACGAACTTGCTCAGGCCGGTGTGCGAGTAGATCAGTCCGAGCTTGGCCGGCGGCATCCCGAGCTTGACGCCGCGGGCGGCGAGGCGGATGTCGCAGGTCAGCGCCAGCTCCAGCCCGCCGCCGATCGTGTGGCCGTTGAGCTGGCCGACGACCGGATAGGCGTAGCCCTCGAGCGCCTCGATCGCGTCGTGGAAGGGGTGGGCGACGAGCTTCTCCGCCGACTCCTCGAAGGTCTGGCCCTCGAGGTTGCCGAGGTCGTAGCCGGCCGAGAACACCGGCCCGGAGCCGCGGATCACCAGGCAGCGAGCAGCGAGCGTGCGCGCGGCCTCGGCCAGCGCGTCGAGCAGCTCGTGGTCGAGCGCGCCGCGGCGCTCGGGGTTGTGGATCGTCAGCCGGGCGACGCCCTCGGCCGGCTCGTCCAGCAGCAGCTTGCCGGAGGCGAGCTCGGTCAATCGAGGACGACGAGCGTGTCGCCTTCGGACACCGACTGCCCCTCGGAGCAGACGATCTCCTTCACGGTGCCGTCGTCCTCGGCCTCCACGGGCATCTCCATCTTCATCGACTCGAGGATCACCAGCGTGTCGCCCTCGGCGACCTGCTGGCCGACCTCGCACTCGACCTTCCAGACGGTTCCGGTGATGTGAGCCTCGACGTCAGGCAAGGCGCGTCCTCCTGAAGCGGTTCGATGGTCCGACGGTGGCGGCACGATAGCCGGGTTAGGCTGCGCCCGTGCTGCTTGCGATCGATCAGGGGACGACCGGCACCACCTGCATCGTCTTCGACGCCGAGGGCCGGCCGGCCGGCCGCGCCTACCGCGAGTTCGGTCAGCACTTCCCGCGGCCGGGCTGGGTCGAGCACGACGCGGCCGAGATCTGGGAGGTCACGCGCGCGGTCGCGCGCGAGGCGCTGGACGCCGCCGGCATCGACGGTCGTCGCCTGGCCGGGATCGGCATCACCAACCAGCGCGAGACGGTCGTCGCCTGGGACCGGGCCAGCGGCGAGCCGGTGCACCGCGCGATCGTCTGGCAGGACCGCCGCACCGCCGAGCGCTGCGACGAGCTGCGCGCCGCCGGGCACGAGCCGCTGGTGCGCGAGCGCACCGGGCTCGTGCTCGACCCCTACTTCTCCGGCACGAAGATCGAGTGGCTGCTGCGCCATGGCGACCTGCCGGCCGACGCCTGCTTCGGCACGATCGACTCCTGGCTGGCCTTCAAGCTCACCGGCCGCCACGCGACCGACTACTCGAACGCCTCGCGCACGCTGCTGTTCGACATCGGGCGGCGGGCCTGGGACGAGGAGCTGTGCGAGCTGCTCGGCGTCTCGCCGTCCTCGCTGCCCGAGCCGCTGCCGAGCGCGCACGTCTACGGCGAGACGAGCGAGTTCGGCGGCGCGGTGCCCGTGGCCGGGATCGCCGGCGACCAGCAGGCCGCCCTCTACGGCCAGGCCTGCCACGCGCCCGGCCTGGGCAAGAACACCTACGGCACCGGCAGCTTCGTGCTCCAGAACGCCGGCGGCTCGCTGCCCGAGCCGGCGGAGGGGCTCTTGACCACGATCGCCTGGGGCGTGAACGGGCGCGTCGACTACGCGCTCGAGGCCGCGATCTTCGTCACCGGCGCGGCCGTGCAGTGGCTGCGCGACGGCCTGGGGATCATCCGCACCGCCGCCGAGACCGAGGAGCTGGCGCGCTCGCTGGACTCCAACGACGGCGTGTACCTGGTGCCCGCCTTCGCCGGCCTCGGCTCGCCGCACTGGGATCCGTATGCGCGCGGAGCGGTGCTGGGCCTCACCCGCGGTGCCGGTCGCGCCCACCTCGCGCGCGCGGCGCTGGAGGCGATGGCCTACCAGGCCGTGGACGCCGTGCGCGCGATGGAGCACGCGTCCGGCGTGGTGCTCGACGAGCTCAAGGCCGACGGCGGCGCGGCGGTCAACGGCTGGCTGATGCAGTTCCAGGCCGACGTGCTCGGCGTGCCGGTGGTGGTGCCGAGCGTGTCCGAGACGACGGCGCTCGGGGCCGCCTACCTCGCCGGTGTGGCGACGGGCATCTGGAGCGAGGCGGACGTGGGCGCGATGTGGCGCCGCGCCGCCCGCTACGAGCCGGCGCTGCCCGAGGGTGAGCGCGAGGCGCTGCTGGAGGGGTGGCACGACGCGCTCGCGCGCGTGCGCGCTAACGTCGGCGATCCATGAAGGCGCAGGTCTACAAGGATCCCCGCCCGGCCAAGCACTTCGACCGCTTCCACGAACGCACGCGTACGCGCCGGCCGGACTGGATCTACGAGGTCGTGCGGCTGGTGCTAACGCCGCTGCTGGTGTTCTTCTACCGCGCGCGCTGCATCGACTCCGACAACGTGCTGGCGGACGGCCCGCTGATCATCGCGCCGAATCACTTCTCGTTCCTGGACCACTTCTTCGTGGCCGTGATGCTGCGGCGCAAGGTCTACTTCATGGCCAAGTCCCAGCTGTTCCAGCGACCGATGCAGTTCGTCTACACCCACGGCGGCGTCTTCCCGGTGCGCCGCGGCCACGGCGACGAGGAGACGTTCGTCACGGCGCACGCGGTCCTCGCCCGCGGTGACATCGTGGTGATGTACGCCGAGGCCGGCCGTTCGCGCACCGGCGAGCTCGGCACCGCACGCCACGGCCTCGGCCGCCTGGCGCTCGAGTCGGGCGCGCCGGTCGTCCCGACCGCGATCGCCGGCACCGAGCGCGCGCGCAACTGGAAGCGCCTGCAGTTCCCCAAGGTGACGGTCCAGTTCGGCAAGCCGATGCGCTTCGAGCAGGTCGCCGAGCCGACCCGCGAGCAGGGCCAGGCGGTCTCCGAGCAGGTCTTCGAGCAGGTGCGCCAGATGCACGGGCGCCTGCGCAGCGAGGGCCGGCGCAGCGCCGTGCAGGCGGCTCGCGCCGCGCGCCGCGGCGCCGAGGCGGCCGGCCGCAGGCCAGTCGCGGACTAAGTCGCCGTTCCTGGGCGGGCGCTACTCGTAGACCGCGTCGAGCGTGCGCCAATACGCCATGTCGTGGCCCGGCACGATCAGGGCGTCCGGCGTCTCGCGGCGGTAGAGCTCGAGCTCGCGCAGCGAGCGGCTGTAGAGGTGGTCGTCCTCGGTGCGGGAGGGCAGGTGCTGCTCGGTCAGGTTGCGCTCGAGGTAGATCGCGTCGCCCGCGAGCAGCGCCTCGCGCTGCTTGAGGCGCAGGATCACCGACATGTGGCCGAGCGTGTGGCCGGGCGTGAAGACGACCCGGACGCTGCCGTCGCCGAAGAGGTCGAAGCTGCGGCCGAAGCCCGAGAACGAGGACGTGTCGGGGCCGTCGAAGTCGAGCATGCGGTAGTCGAAGGCATGATCGAACTGGCGGCGCACGTAGCCGTGCAGCGGACCCTGCTCGGTGGCGGCCGCCCACTCGGCGCTGCTGACGACGAAGGTGGCGTCCGGGAAGTCGCACACCGCGCTCGCGTGGTCGATGTGCAGGTGGGTCATGATCACCGTCTTGACCTGCGCCGGCTCGATGCCGCGCTCGCGCAGCTGCGCGGCGACGGCCTGCTCGGGCCGCATCTGCAGGTCCTTGAAGACGAGCGTCCCGATGCGGCCGAGGTTGGCGGCCGGCTTGACCGCGACCGAGGCGTGCAGGCCGGTGTCGACGAGCACCGGGCCGGCGCCGGGATGGTGGACGAGGAAGGCCGGGATCGGCAGCTCCCACCACTGGCTGCGCGGCACGCCGATGCCGAGCGCCTTGCGCCAGGCCAGGCGGCCGCGCTCGCGCAGGAAGTACGCCGGCGGGCCCTTCGACGTGCCGGTCAGCAGCGGCTCGAGCCGGACGGTCGCGCCGTCCCGGCCGCCGGGCAGCGGCAGCGACGCGGGCCGGGGCTCGGCGGCGGTGGCCATCGCGGCAACCCTAGTCCGCGGGCTCGTCGCGCGCGCCGGCCAGTCGGCGCCAGTAGGCGACGAACTCCGTCTCGGCGCGGATGCCCGCCTCGAGCGCGAGGCGCGGCCCCTCGGGCACCTCCGGCGGCATCGAGTCGCGGGTCGCCTCGTACTCGGCCAGCTTGCGGCGAGTGCGCCTCGACCTGAGCCGGCGCGAGCACGGCCGGGTCGGCGCCGAAGAACAGCTTCAGCAGGCCCGGCTGGCGCAGCTCGCCGAGGTCGGCGGTCGGCTCCGCGACCCAGGCGGCCAGCGCCGCGCGGCCGGCGTCGGTGAGCGCGTAGCGCTTGCGCCGCCGCCCGCCCTGCTCCTGGGTCTCGGTCACCAGGCCCGCCTCGGCGAGGCGCTTGGGCTCGGCGTAGAGCGCGGCGTGCTGCAGCGTCCAGAAGTTGCCGACCGACTGGGCGACCGCCTGCTTGAGCTGGTACGGGGTTGCCTCGCCGAACCAGCTCAGCATGCCGAGCACGATGTACGACGTGGGCGAGAGCCGGACGCCTTGCATTAGTCCAAAATAGACGGTACAGTCTGGATCATGGCTACCTCGGCACTCTCGCACACGCCCACGACGGACCAGCGGCTCGGGTTCACGAGCCTCGAGGAGGAGACGGCGGTCGAGCAGCTGCCGGTGCGGGGTCAGCTGCCCACCTGGCTGACCGGCGCGCTCGTGCGCGTCACGCCGGCGAAGCTGGAGATCGGCGACCGCCGGCTGGCGCACTGGTTCGACGGCGTGGCGATGCTCAACCGCTTCGGCTTCGCCGAGGGCAAGGTCTCGTACGCCAACCGCTTCCTCGACAGCAGCGCCCACCGGGACGCCCAGGAGGGCGAGTGGCGCCACGGCGGCTTCGCCACCGATCCCTGCCGCTCGCTGTTCAAGCGCGTGCAGTCGATCTTCTCGCCCGACGTCACCGACAACCCGAACGTCAACCTCGTGCGCATCGGCGAGCGCTACATCGCGATGACCGAGACGCCGATGCCGGTCGAGTTCGACGCCGAGACGCTCGAGACGCTCGGCCACCTCGGCTACGCCGACAGCCTCAAGGGCCACGTCACCACCGCCCACCCGCACCACGACCGCGAGCGCAACGAGCTCGTCAACTACCTCGCGCGCTTCTCGCGCACGAGCGAGTACGTGCTCTACGGCCTGCCCGCCGGCAGCTCCGAGCGCCGCGTGATCGCGCGCCTGCCGGTCAAGGAGCCCGCCTACATGCACGCCTTCGGCATGAGCGAGCGCTACCTGATCCTGGCCGAGTACCCGCTGCGAGTGAACCCGCTCAAGCTCGCCTTCGCCGGCAAGCCGTTCATCGAGAACTACCAGTGGCGCCCGCAGGAGCCCACGCGCTTCCAGGTCATCGACCGCGCCAGCGGCGCCCTGCGCGGCACCTACGAGACCGACGCCTTCTTCTGCTTCCACCACGTCAACGCCTTCGAGCGCGGGTCGGAGCTGGTGGTCGACCTCTGCGCTTACGAGGACTCCTCGATCATCGACGCGCTCTACCTGGACGAGAACGGCCCGGTGGGCGAGCTGCCGCCGGTGGAGCTGCGCCGCTACACGATCGACCTCGACGGCGGCAGCGTGCGGGCCGAGCCGCTGTCGGAGGGCAACTTCGAGCTGCCGCGGATCGACTACGGGCGCCACAACACGCGCGCCTACCGCTACACGTACGGCACCGGCTCCGCGGACGGCGGCTGGATCGACCGGCTGGTGAAGATCGACGTGAGCGACGGCACGCGCTCGGAGTGGCACGAGGACGGCTGCTATCCCGGCGAGCCGGTGTTCGTGCGCGAGCCCGGGCGGGAGGCCGAGGACGCAGGCGTGGCGCTGTCGGTCGTGCTGGACGCGCGCGCCGGCCGCTCCTTCCTGCTCGTGCTCGACGCCGGCTCCTGGCAGGAGCTCGCGCGGGCGGAGGCGCCGCACCACATCCCGTTCGGCTTCCACGGCCAGTACTTCCGCTAGCGAGGTGGCAGGCGGCGGGGCGCCGGTAGGCTGCCCCGCCATGCCCTCGAAGCTCTTCCAGCCCGATCTGCTCGACGGCCAGGTGGCCCTTGTCAGCGGCGGTGGCTCCGGGCTCGGGCGTGCCAGTGCGCTCGAGCTGGCGGCGCTGGGGGCGCGGGTAGTGATCTGCGGACGGCGCTCCGAGCCGCTGCAGGAGACCGTCGCGCGGGCGCAGGACGGGCGCGTGGAGGCCGAGACCTGCGACATCCGCGAGGAGGACCAGGTCGAGGCGCTGGTGGACGGCGTGCTCGAGCGCCACGGCCGCATCGACCTGCTCGTCAACAACGCCGGCGGCCAGTTCCTGACGCCGGCGGAGGACATCACGCCGAAGGGCTTTCGCACCGTCATCCGCCTCAACGTGGAGGGCACCTGGCTGATGTCCCACGCGGTCGCGACCAAGGCGATGATCCCGGGCGGCGGCGGCAAGATCGTCAACGTCACGCTCTCGCCGCACCATGGGTTGCCGGGCATGGCGCACAGCTCCGCCGCGCGCGCCGCGGTGGAGAACCTCACGCGCGTGCTCTCGATCGAGTGGGCGCGCTTCGGCATCCGCCTGACCGCGCTGGCGGCCGGCCACTTCGCCACCGACACGCTGATGACCAAGTACCCCAAGCCGGTGGTGGAGGGCGTCGCGAGCACGGTGCCGCTGGGGCGGCTGGGCACCGAGGAGGAGTTCGCCTGGCTGGTGGCGTTCGTCGCCTCGCCCGGCGGCGACTACCTCTCCGGCGCGATCCTCACCGTCGACGGCGCGCGCGACAACTGGCTCGGCCCGTGGCCGCCGACCGCGCTCGCCGACGCGGGCGGCAAGCCGCTGTCGGAGGAGCGCAAGCCGAAGCCGTGACCTCGATCCCCGAGCTGCGCACCGAGCACCTGCTGCTGCGCGGCTTCCGCGAAGGGGACCTCGACGACTGGGCGGCGATCTGCGCCGACGCCAAGGTGATGCGCTGGATCGGCCACGAGCGCGGCATGGATCGCGGGCAGGCATGGCGGGACATGGCACTCCACCTGGGCCATTGGGAGCTGCGTGGCTACGGCTCGTTCGCGGTCGAGGAGCTGGAGAGCGGGCGCGTGGTGGGACGCGTCGGCCCGTGGGAGCCCGAGGGCTGGCCGGAGCTGGAGGTCGGCTGGACGATCGGCCGGCCGTGGTGGGGTCGCGGCTACGCCCCGGAGGCCGCGCGGGCCTCGGCATGGTGGGCCTTCGAGCAGCTCGGTGTCGACTCCGTCATCAGCCTGATCGCCGAGGACAACGAGCAGTCCCAGCGGGTCGCCGAGAAGCTCGGCTCGTACGTGGACGGCTCGGCCACCGTGCACGGAACTCCAGTGCGCGTCTTCCGGCTCGACCGCGGCGCGCACGCATAGGGCACAGGCGGGGAGGGCTTGGCCCCGGCGGCTGCTGCCGCCGGAGCCCACCCTCGGTATCACGAGCACGGGGCGGTATGCCCCGTTGGTTGGCGCTCGATCCTGGCGTTCGGTTAGTGGCTGCCTCCGATCAGGGTGTTGACCTGGCGCACCCACGCGTCGTTGGTCACGTCGGCGTCGCCGCCGTCGGCCCTGGCGTTGCCGCCGTTGCCGCCATAGGCGTCGCCGCTGGTGGCGGTGGTGTCGCCGCCATAGGCGTTCGCCTCGTTGCTGGGCCGGTGGTCGTAGCCGTCGTCATGGCCGTGGCCGCAGCCGCAGGACCCATGATCCTTCGGCGGCTTGTGGCCGTGGTCGCAGCCGCAGGACTTGCGCCCCTTCGGCTCCTGACCGCGGTCCTTCGACTCGGCCTTGGCGTAGGCGTTGCCGTTGCCCTTCTGGGTGTTGCCGGTGTCGGCGTTGCCGCCGTTACCGCCGGTGGCGTTGGCGTTGCCGCCCGTCACCGTGTTGTGCCCCTGGTCGACGCTCGACGTATTGCTCTGCTCGACCTTCGAGCCGTCGTGCTTCGGACCCTCCTGGCCGCAACCACAGTCATGGCCCTTCGAGGGCTTGCCGTGGTCCTTGCCGCCACAACCACAGCCGTGGTCGTTGCCGTGCCGCGGCTTCCAATCGTGGCCCTTGTCCTGCTGCTTGGCCTCGTTGGACTGGTTTACGTCGGCGTCGTTGTTCACCGACGCGTCGCCGCCGTCGGCCTTGGCGTTGCCGCCATCGCCGCCGCGGGCGTCGCCGCTGGTGGCGGAGGTGTCGCCGCCGACCGCGTTGGCCTTGCTGTCAGAGCCATGGCCCTTGTCCTGGCAGCCGCACTCGCGACCCTTGGAGGGCTTGCGCTCCTCGTCGGCCGGCTCGGCCTTGGCGTAGGCGTTGCCGTTGCCCTTCTGGGTGTTGCCGGTGTCGGCGTTGCCGCCGTTACCGCCGGTGGCGTTGGCGTTGCCGCCCGTCACCGTGTTGTGCCCCTGGTCGATCGTCGAGCTGTTGTTCTGATCGACGTTGGAGCGGTCCTGCTGCGGGCCACCACGGCCCTTGTCCTCGCAGCCGCAGCCGTGGCTGGGCTTGGACGGCTGCCAGCCATGGCCCTTGTCCTGCGAGGCCCTGTTGGACTGATCGACGTCGGCGTCGTTGTTCACCGACGCGTCGCCGCCGTCGGCCTTGGCGTTGCCGCCATCGCCGCCGTGGGCGTCGCCGCTCTTGGCGGTGGTGTCGCCGCCCTTCGCGGTCGCGTTGCTCTTGCCGCCGCCGATCGACAGGGCAACCGCGTTGCCGTTGCCGATCTGCGTGTTGCCGGTGTCGGCGTCGCCGCCGTTGCCGCCAGTGGCGTCGGCGTTGCCGCCGGTCACCGTGTTGTCGCCCTGACCGACCGTCGAGTCGTTGTCCTGCGAGGTGCCAGACCCGGAGCCGGAGCCGCCAGCCGTGTTCGACTGGTCGGTGGAGGCGTCGTTGTCGACGTCGGCGTCGCCGCCGTCGGCCTTGGCGTTGCCGCCGTTGCCGCCGTAGGCGTCGCCGCTGGTGGCGGAGGTGTCCCCGCCCGTCGCGTTGGCGGAGCTGTCATGGCCGCCGACCGACACTGCGATCGAGTTGCCGTTCAGCACCTGCGTGTTGCCGGTGCTGGCGTTTCCGCCGTTGCCACCGGTGGCGTTCGCGTCGCCGCCGGTCACGGTGTTGCCACCCTGGGTGATGTCGCTGCCGTTGCTCTGCGAGAGCACGGGCAGTCCGGCCGAGGCCGGTGCGGCACCCAAAGCCATGGCGGCAACCACCGCTACGGAACCAATGAGGTTTCGCATGACTTCCTTTCTCTTGCTCGAATTGCTTCGGTGCCGGGCGATCTGTGAAAGGGCCCCCGGCGCGGCCCTGGCTACTCAGCCCAGGAGGGGCTAGCCAGGGCGCTCGAGCAGAGCGATGAACGGCGCCGGCCGCAGGAACGCCGGCGCCTCCTTGAGCGTGCGAAGAACCTTGGGCGCCAGCAGCGCGGCCAGCAGCAGCAGCGCAACCATGGGCGCGGGGGAGAAGCCGCCCGCCGCGCTCGCGCCGCCGGAGGCCGGGGCGGAGGGGACGGGCGCCGGGCCGTTGGCCGGCGCGGGAGCGCCCGTGCCGGCGCTGCGCGCGCCCTCGCCGCTGGTCAGCAGCGCCCAGCTGCTGGCGGCTGGCGTGGAGAGGAGGGTGGTCCGCAGGGCGGCGGAGAAGGCGCCCTGCTCGCTGCCGAAGGCCGAGCCGGCGGGACGGTCGAGCAGCCAGCGCTCGCGCGTGAGGACGGTTGGCACAGGGGCGGCCGGCAGCGTGCCGAACGTCTCGGTCGGGGCCGGCGCGAAGCGGTCGTCGCCGCGGAACGCCGGCGCGGGATCGCTCGGGGCGAGCACCGGCGCGAGCGGGCCGTTGCCGCCGAGGATGGGAGCGAGCGGGCCGTCGCCACCGAGGACCGGGGCGAGCGGGCCGTTGCCGCCGAGGATGGGAGCGAGTGGGCCGTTGCCGCCAAGGACCGGGTCGAGGCCGCCGACGATCGGGGCCGTGATCGGCTGCAGCGTGTGGACGACGGGGGCGGTGAGCCGGCGAACGGTCGGGGCGAACGCGCCGAGCACGGGAGCGGCCGCGTCGGTGACCCGGTCGATGGAGTCGACGACGGGAACGCTGCGCTCGACCTGGCCGACGACGGCGGCGGCGCGCTCGACGATGGGGGTGGTGGTGCGGGTGGCTCGCTCGACCGTGCGGGTGGCCGGTGCAGCGATCCGCTCGACCGTGCCGGTGGCCGGCGCGGCCACCCGCTCGACGGCCTTGGCGACCGGAGCGGCGACGCGCTCGCCGGCGCCGGCGCTCGGGGCGGTCTGGCGGGCCGCAGGAGCTGCCGGCGCGGGAGCCGGAGCGGGGGTCTGCGGCGCGGCCGGGACGGCGCTCTGGGCCGGTGCCGACGGCGCTTGGGGAGCGGGATCGCGAGGCGCGGAGCTCGACCCGCCGACGGCGCCCGTGACGCCGCTCGCGGTCTGGGTCACAGCGCCGACGATGCCGTCGGTCGGCAGCGCCGAGGCGGGCGCCGCGCAGAGTCCAAGCGCCGTCGCCGTGGTCACGACGAGCAGCGCCGCACGCACGACGCGATCCTTCGCGGAGCCTCCCATTGGCCCAGTCATCACTACCTCTATGCCACGTTGCACCGTTTTTGCACCCTGAAGATTCATGAACCGAATTCCGGGGCATCACGAAGGGAAGATCGATGGAGGTTCCGGGGGTCACCGAGGTCGGGGCCGGAGCCAGACGGCGCGACGAGCGCGGTCTGCTCGAGCGCTGGCAGGCACATGGCGATGCAGCGGCGCGCGAGCAGCTGCTGCGAAGGCTGCTGCCGCTGGTGCGCGCGGCCGCCCGTCGCTACCAGGCCAGCGGCGAGTCGCCCGACGACCTCGTCCAGGTGGCGAGCATCGGCGCGTTGAAGGCGATCGACCGCTTCGACCTCGATCGCTCGACCTCGCTGCGCGCGTACGCGGAGCGCTTCGTCGAGGGCGAGTTGCGCCACCACCTGCGCGACAGCGGCGGCGGCCTGCTGCACCTGCCGCGGGCCTTGTACGCACGCGGTAGAGCAGCGCGCCGGGCCGCCTCCCAGCTCGCCGCGCAGCTCGGGCGCCGGCCGACCGTGGAGGAGATCGCCGACAGCCTCGGCCTCGCTCGCGCGGAGGTCATCGACGCCTTCGACGCCCTCACCGCTGCGGAGACCCGCTCGCTCGACGCGCTGCCCACCCTCGCCGGGGGAGAGCGGCTCGGATATGCCGAACGCATCGGCGCCGACGACCCCCGCTACGAGCTGGTGGAGCAGCGCTCGGCGTGGCACCGCGTCTGGCGCACGCTCGAGCCTCGCGCGCGCACGTGCGTGGAACTACGTCTGGCCGAGGAGCGCACCTACGGCGAGATCGCGGCGCACGTCGGGGTCTCCCCGACGCACGCCGCGCGCCTCGTGCGCCAGGCGGTCGCCCGCCTCCAGGCGGTGGCGCTCGCCGACGGCCGCTCCTGAGCGGCCCGACTAGATGTACATGCCTCCGAACTGACCGCCGGTCACGTTCAGCACCTGGCCGTGGACGTAGTTCGACCACGGCGAGCAGAGGAAGAACACCGGTCCGGCGGCCTCCTCGACCGTGCCCGGACGGCCGAGCGGAATGATCATCGCGGCCATCTGGCGCATCTGCTCGGGGATGCCGAGCTGGATCTCCTCGCCGTCCTTGACCATCGTGTTGTCGGACTCCTTGGCGGCGGTCAGGCGCGTCTCGATGAAGCCGAAGGCGACGGCGTTGACGTTCACCTTGAACTGGCCCCACTCCTTGGCCAGCGTCTTGGTCAGGCCGACCACGGCGGCCTTGCCGGCGGAGTAGTTGACCTGGCCGGCGTTGCCCATCGTGCCCGAGATCGAGCTGATGTTGACGATCTTGCGGAAGACCTCCTGGCCTTGCTCGCGCTCGGCCTTGGCCGGATCGCGCAGGTAGGGGGCCGCCGCCCGGGCAACCCTGAAGGGCACCACGGTGTGGATGTCGAGCATCGCCTGGAACTGCTCGTCGGTCATCTTGTGGGCCACGCCGTCGCGGGTGTAGCCGGCGTTGTTGACGATGATGTCCAGCTGACCGAACTCGTCGACGGCCTTCTGGACCAGCTGGTCGCAGGCGCCCTCCTTGGTGAGGTCGCCGCCGAACACGGCCGTGTCGCCGCCGATCTCGCTGGCCGCCTGCTCGGCGACGTCGCCGTCGAGATCGTTGATCAGCACTCTGGCTCCCTGCGCCGCGAGCAGCTCGGCAGTCGCCCGGCCGATGCCCCGTGCCGAACCGGTGACGATCGCCGCCTTTCCGTCCAGTACTCCCACGCCTACGTCTCCTTTATCGCTTTTGCAGGCTGGGCATCATGACGATCCCAGGGCTCAAGAGCGCAGCCGAGAGGCCGATCACTGAAAGCATCATGCCTGCCCAGCGTCCGGTCTCCCCGGCCCGTGCCCTCGAGCTGCCTCCGCGAGAGGACGTGCTCGTCGCGCGCCAGCCAATTCTCGACCGGCGCTTGGAGGTGATGGGCTACGAGTTGCTGTACCGGACCTCGGGGAACCTCGGCGCCGCCGATCCCGAGCACGCCGAGCAGGCGACCTCGCGTGTGATCGCGGACGCCTTCGGCGAGCTGGGGCTCGAACGGCTGGTCGGCGCCCGACCGGCCTTCGTCAACCTCACGCGCGACTTCCTGCTCACCGTCCGCCCGCTGCCGCTCGCCCCCGGCCGCGTCGTGCTCGAGCTGCTCGAGGACCAGCAGGTCGACGACCAGCTGCTGGACGTACTGCGCGAGGTCGTGGGCAAGGGCTTCGCGCTCGCGCTCGACGACTTCGTCTACGACGAGTCGCTCGACCCCCTGCTCGAGCTGGCCTCGATCGTCAAGGTCGACGTGCGGGCGCTCGCCCAGGAGGAGGTGCTCGAGCAGTTCGAGTTGCTGCGCGATCGCGGTGTCAAGACCATCGCAGAGAAGGTCGAGACGCTCGAGGAGTACGAGACCTACCGCGACGCCGGCTTCGACTACTTCCAGGGGTACTTCTACGCGCGCCCGAGCGTCGTGCACCGCCAGCGCGTGCCCGAGGCGATCGGCTCGCTGGGGGACATCCAGTCCGCCGGCGGCGACTTCGACAGCGTCCAGCGGGTGATCCTGCGCGACGTCGGGCTCTCCTACCGCCTGCTGCGCTACGCCAACTCGGCCTTCATCGGCCTGCCCACGCCGGTCGGGTCGGTGCGCGAGGCGCTGGTGCGCCTCGGCGCCCGGACCGTCCAGCAGTGGGCGACGATGCTCGTGCTGGCCGGCCTGCCCGGCAAGCCGCACCAGCTCGTGGCGACCGCCCTGCTGCGCGCGCGCATGTGCCAGCTCGCCGTGCCGCCGCGCAACCGCCACCTGATGGACCGCCTGTTCACCGTCGGCATGTTCTCGGTCATCGACGCGCTGCTGGACATGCCGATGGAGGAGGCGCTCACCGGCCTGCCGCTGGACGACGACGTGATGGCCGCGCTGCTCGGCGGCGACAGCGTCGAGGGCGACGTGCTCAAGCGCGTGCTGGCCTACGAGCGCGGCGACTTCGACGCGCTCGACCTCGACGGCGAGGACGACATCCTCGCTCGCGTCTACCCGATCGCGCTCGCATGGTCGGACGCCGCCGCCCAGGGCATCGGCTGAGCCGGTCCCCCGACCGCGGCTGCGGCCTACAGCCCGAGCTGCTTGGCGAGGATCTCGCGCATGATCTCGTCGGTGCCGCCGCCGATCGGGCCCAGGCGAGTGTCGCGCAGCGCGCGCTCGACCTCGTACTCGCGCATGTAGCCCGCGCCGCCGTGGATCTGCACGGCGTCGTCGGCGACCTCGTAGGCCGAGCGCTGGGACAGCAGCTTCGCCTCGGTGACCTCGCGCAGCGCGTCCTGGCCGGAGTGGAACAGGCGCAGGGCGTGGTAGGTGAGCGCCCGCGAGGCCTCCAGCTTGACCGCCATCTGGGCGAGCTTGTGTCGCAGTGCCTGGAAGCGGCCGATCGGGCGGCCGAAGGCGCTGCGCTCGCGCGCGTAGTCGAGCGTGCGCTCGAGCACGTGCTCCATCGAGCCGACCGCGCCGAGCGCCATCAGCAGCCGCTCCCACTGGAAGTTGGCCATGATCAGGTAGAAGCCCTTGTTCTCCTCGCCGAGCAGGTTCTCCTCGGGGACGAAGACGTCGCTGAAGGCCAGCTCGGCGGTGTCGGAGGCGTGCCAGCCGAGCTTCTCGAGCTTCTTGGAGACGGAAAAGCCCTCCATCCCCTTCTCCACGATCAGGAACGAGAGCCCCTGGTGGCCGCCCTCCTCGGTCGTCTTGACCGCGGTGACGACGAAGTCCGCGCGCACCCCGTTGGTGATGTAGGTCTTGGAGCCGTTGACGACGTAGCCGCCGTCGACCTTCTGGGCGAACGTGCGGATGCCGGCCACGTCCGAGCCCGCGCCCGGCTCGGTGATCCCGAGCGCCGCGATCTTCTCGGCCTTGATCGCCGGGACGAGGAAGCGCTGCTTCTGGTCGTCGGTGCCGAACTTGAACACCGGCGGCGTGGCGATCCCGATGTGCGCCCCGATCCCGGCCGCCAGGCCACCCGACCCGCAGCGCGCCAGCTCCTCGCTGAGCACCGCGTCGTGGACGTGGTCGCCGCCCTGGCCGCCGTACTGCTCCGGGTACTTGAGCCCGAGGTAGCCGAGCTCGGCCATGCGCGTGAAGACCTCGTTCGGGAACCAGCGCGCCTCCTCCCACTCCATCGCGTGCGGCCGCAGCTCCTTGGCCACGAAGCGCCGGATCGCCTCCCGCAACTGCTGGTGCTCCTCCCCGAACGGCGGCAGCGGCTTGCGCGCCGCCGCCTCCGGCAGTCCCTTCTCGGCCAGCGCGCTCACGAGATTGTTCCCCTTTCGTAGCGAAGTCGTTGCGCCAGGGCGCTGTTCTGTGCCGATCGGGATGGCACAATCAGGCTGCCGATGGCAAGCGACGACTTCCTCACCGAGGTGCGGCAGGAGATGCGGTTCACTCGCACCGCCGTGCACGACCTGCGCCAGGTCAACCGGACGCTGGTCGTCGCGGTGAACGAGAACGTCGAAGCCACGCGCGAGGTGCGCATCGAGCTGCAGGAGTCTCGCGGCCTGCTAGGTGAGATACGCGACGAGCTCCGCGCGATGCGGCGCGAGTCCGGTGAGATGCGGCGCGACCTCGGCGACATGCGCGAGTCCCTCAAGGCGAACACGGAAGCCGTGCTCCACATCCTGGACGAGCTGCGCGGCAGCGGGCCGTCGGGCGCCACGACGTAGCGTCTCTCAGAGCCCGTACGAGCGGCCGATCACGTCGAGCATGATCTCGTCGGTGCCGGCGCCGATGCGGTTGAGGCGCATGTCGCGCCAGCCGCGCTCGATGCCGTACTCCTTCATGTAGCCGGCGCCGCCGTGGATCTGGAGGCACTCGTCCATGACCTCGCAGGCCATCTGGGCGGTGTAGAGCTTGGCCAT
Source organism: uncultured Thermoleophilaceae bacterium (assembly GCA_963734165.1). Classification (GTDB taxonomy): domain Bacteria; phylum Actinomycetota; class Thermoleophilia; order Solirubrobacterales; family Thermoleophilaceae; genus JACVRW01. Next base: position 1,014,257 of record CAVTFZ010000002.1, read on the forward strand.
CGAGATCTCGCGCACGGGGTACTCACCGTTGTCGAAGCGCCAGGCGGTGGTGTAGACGAGCTGGCGACCGGCCTCGATCTTGGTCGCCATGTCGGCGAACTTGTGGCGGATCGCCTGGAAGCGGCCGATCTGGCGGCCGAAGGCCTTGCGCTCGGTGGCGAACTGGAGCGTGCGGTCGAAGGCGCGCTGGGCGCCGGCGACGCAGCCGGCGGCGCCGATTAGGCGCTCGCCCTGGAGCTCCCACATGATGTGGTAGAAGCCCTTGCCCTGCTCGCCGAGCATCGCCTCGTGCGGCACGCGCACGTCCTGGAAGGCCAGCAGCGCGGTGTCGGAGGCGTGCATGCCCAGCTTCTCGAGCTTCTTCTCGCGGATCACGCCCTCGGCGTCCATGTCGACGATGAAGAGCGTGAAGCCGTCGTAGCCGGCGTCCGGGTCGGTCTTGGTCACCAGCACGATGAAGTCCGAGCGGTGGCCGTTGGTGATGTAGGTCTTCGAGCCGTTGATCACCCACTCGTCGCCGCCTGTGCCCGAATGGGTATCGCGCACCGCGCGCGTCTTGATGCCGGCGACGTCCGAGCCCGCGTCTGGCTCGGTGATCCCCAGGCAGGCGATCTTCTCGCCCTTGATCGAGGGCACGAGGTACTCCTGCTTCTGCTCCTCGCTGCCGAACAGGAACACCGGCGGGGTGGCCATGTCGGTGTGCACCGCGACGCCCATCGCCAGGCCGCCGCTGTTGGCGTTGGCCATCTCCTCGGCCAGCACGAGGTTGCAGAAGTAGTCGCCGCCCTGGCCGCCGTACTCCTCCGGGTAGGAGAGGCCGAGGAAGCCGAGCTCCCCCATGCGGCGGAAGACCGAGTCGGGGAAGGTCGTCTCCTCCCACTCCTCCGAATGGGGGCGAGCTCCTTGATGACGAAGGCGCGGATGGACTCACGCAGCCGGTCGTGCTCCTCGGTGAAGATGAAGTGCTTGCGCCGCGCGCCGTGATCGGGCTTGAGCAGCGTCTCGGAAGTAGCCATGCGCGCACGCTAACGGAGCCTGTGCCGAAAGTAAACAGTGGCACTTCCTACTTTCTGCTTGTCCGCGGAAGTCGGGTCTCGACGGCGGTAGCCTGCCGGCGATGAGCGAGCGGGAGTTCGACGTCGTCGTCCTGGGCGCTGGGCCGGCGGGGGAGGTGGCGGCTGGGCGGCTCGCCGACGCGGGCCTCGAGGTCGCGATCGTCGAGCAGGAGCTGATCGGCGGCGAGTGCTCGTACTGGGCCTGCATGCCGTCCAAGGCGCTGCTGCGACCCGGCGAGCTGCTGGCGGAGGCGCGCCGCATCCCCGGCGTGCGCGAGGCGATCAGCGGTGAGCTCGACGTGCGGGCCGTGCTCGCGCGCCGCGACGAGACCGTCCACGACCTCGACGACTCCAGCCAGCTGCCATGGCTGGAGAGCAAGGGCATCGTGCTCGTGCGCGCGCACGGGAGGCTCGAGGGCGAGCGGCGCGTGCGCGCTACCCGGTCGGGCACAGGTGGGGGCGAGCTGCTGGCCGCCCGCCGTGCGGTGATCGTCGCCACCGGCAGCAGCGCGCTGCTGCCGCCGATCGACGGGCTGCGCGAGGCGCGCCCCTGGACCAACCGCGAGGCGACCGTCGCCAAGCGGGTTCCGGGGCGGCTGGCGATCCTGGGCGGCGGCGTCGTCGGCGTCGAGCTGGCGCAGGCCTGGGCGACGCTCGGCTCCCAGGTGACGCTGATCGAGGCCGGCGACCGGCTGATCGCGCGCGAGGAGCGGTTCGCGAGCGAGCAGGTGGCGGACGCGCTGCACGAGCGCGGGGTGGACGTGCAGGTCGGGACGGAGGCGGTGGCGGTGCGCGCCGCCGGCGGCGAGGTGACGGTGGAGCTCGAGCACGGTGGGCCGATGCGCGCGGACGAGCTGCTGGTCGCCATCGGACGGCGGCCGAACACCGACGAGCTGGGGCTGGAGACGGTCGGGCTGGAGCCGGGAGGGTCGATCCCCGTGGACGACGCGATGCGGGCTACGCCGGCGGGCGAGGGCGCCGCCGGCGACGATTCGGCGGCCGGCGACGCCGCGGGAGCAAGCGACTGGCTCTACGCGATCGGCGACGTCAACGGCCGCGTGCTGCTCACGCACATGGGCAAGTACCAGGCGCGCGTGGCCACGGACACGATCCTCGGCAAGGACGCCCGCGCGACTCACGACGGGCCGACCTCGCCGCGCGTGATCTTCACCGACCCGCAGGTGGCCGCCGTCGGCCACACGCTCGCCTCCGCCCAGGAGGCCGGTCTCCGTGTCCGCGCGGTGGACGTGGCGACCCAGGCCAACGCCGGCGCGAGCTACTACGGGCGCACCGGCACCCCCGGCACGGTGCGACTGGTGATCGACGAGGACCGCCGCACGATCGCCGGCGCCACCTTCACCGGCTTCGAGGTCGCCGAGTTCCTGCACGCGGCCACGATCGCCATCGTCGCCGAGGTGCCACTCGACCGCCTCGCCCACGCGGTGCCGTCGTTTCCGACGCGCAGCGAGGTCTGGCTCTACCTGATGAACCAGCTCGGCTACTAGCGCCGACGGGCGTAGGCTCTGCGCATGGACGTCGTCGTCGCCGGAGGTCACGGGAAGGTCGGCCAGCGGCTGCTGCGCCTGCTCGCCCAGCGTGGCGACCGAGCCCGCGGGCTGATCCGCAACCCCGATCACGCCGCCGACCTGGAGGCGCTCGGCGCCGAGCTGCCGTATGGCCAGGTGACCCGCGACGACGTGGCGGCGGTGCTGCTCGCCTTGCTCGACACGCCGAACACGATCGGCAAGGCGTTCGTCGTGCTCGACGGCGAGACGCCGGTCGACGAGGCGGTCCGCGAGCTGTGAGGACGGCGCCCCCGGATGGCGGCGGGCGCGTGAGCCTCGACGGCGAGCGGGCGCGCGCGGTGCTCGCCCGCGCCCGCTCGGTCCCCGCGGGCCGCGTCACGACCTATGGCGACCTCTCCCCGGGCGCCCCGCGCTTCGCGGGTGCGGTGCTCGCCGGCTGTGACGACCCGAGCGTGCCCTGGCAGCGCATCGTGCGCGCGGACGGCAGCCTCGCCAAGGGCGACCGTCAGCGCCGGTTGCTGGACGCCGAGGGCGTCCCCTTTCGCGGCGAGCGCGTGGACATGCGCCTGGCCTGGGCGCCACCCGCGTAGTAGAACTCGCCGCCGTGGCTTACGAGAAGCTCCTCTACGACGTGCGCGAGGACGGCGTCGCGACGATCGCGCTGAACTCGCCGGAGAACCGCAACGCGCTCTCCAACGAACTGCTGACCGAGCTGATCGCCGCCTTCGAGAGCGCCCGCGACGACGAGCGCGTGCGCTGCGTCGTGCTCACCTCCACGCACGAGAAGGTCTTCTCCGCCGGCGGCAGCCTGGACGGGTTCGCCGCCGAGCTCCCGCTCGTGCACAAGCACTTCGGCACCGCCCGCTTCCCCGAGCTGTTCACGCTGATCATGAAGCTCGGCAAGCCCGTGCTCTGCGCCGCCAACGGGCACGTGTTGGCCGGCTCGCTCGGGATCGCGCTCGCCTGCGACCTCGTCGTCGCGCGCGAGGGCGCCACCTTCGGCACGCCGGAGATCAACGTCGGCGTGTTCCCGTTCATGATCATGGCGCTGATCTACCGCAACGTCCCGCGCAAGCGGGCGACCGAGATGATGCTGCTGGGCGAGCGGCTATCGGCCGAGCAGGCGCGCGAGGCGGGGATCGTCAACCGCGTGGTGGCGGCCGACGAGTTCGAGGCGGCCGTCGACGAGTGGGCGGTCAAGCTCGCGTCGAAGTCGCCTGTGCTGATGAAGCTCGGCAAGGACGCGATCCACCGCCAGCTCGACATGCCCTTCGAGGACGCGCTCGACCATCTGCGCTCGCAGCTCTCGCTGGCGTTCTCGACCGAGGACATCGTCGAGGGCGTGACCGCCTTCTTCGAGAAGCGCGAGCCGGAGTGGAAGGGCCGATGAGCGGCGACGTCTCGCTCGTCGGCCTGCGCTGCCGCACCTCCGAGCGCACGTCGGCGCCGCCACGCGGCGTGGAGGCGCTGGCGCTGCTGCTGGGCAAGCGCCTGGGGCGCGAGCCGCGGCTGATCGGCACGGCCGGCGAGCCGCGCGACGGCGCCTACGCCGACGACCTGCGCGACTCGCGCGGCTGCCTGCTCGAGGCCGGTGGCCAGGTCGACGACGCGCTCGCGGCCGGCGACGTGCCGCTGCTGGTCGCGGGCGAGTGCTCGATCGCGCTCACCACGCTGCCGACCGCGCTGCGCTGGCGCCCCGAGGCGCGCGTGCTGTGGCTGGACGCTCACGGCGACTTCAACACGCCGGACACCACGCGCAGCGACTACCTCGGTGGCATGGCGCTCGCCGGGGCCTGCGGGCTCTGGGAGGCCGGCTTGGCCGAGGGTCCCGTCCCGCCCGCGCAGGTCGCGCTGGCCGGTGTGCGCGACCTCGACGACGAGGAGCGCGAGGCGCTCGAGCGCAGCGAGGCGACCGTGATCGGCGCCAGCCCGGTCGAGACGCTGGTGGCGGTCAAGAACGCGCTCGACGGCGCGCCGGTGTACGTGCACCTCGACCTCGACGTGCTCGACCCCGAGATCTTCCCCGCGCGCTTCCCGGCCCCGGGCGGCTTCGCGCCCGAGAAGCTGTTCGACCTGCTCGAGGCGGTCGTCGAGGACTGCGAGCTGGTGGGGGTGGAGGTGACCGCCTTCGAGGCGCCCGAGGACGAGGAGGAGCGCCAGGCCGCGGCCTCGATCGCCGTGCACGCGCTCGAGCCGCTGCTTGACCGGCTGCCGGCGTTTGCGTCAGAGTAGGCAGTAGCACTTCCCACTTTTGACGAGGAGCACGATGGCCACGACGGACAGGGCGGCCGCCGACACGCTGGTCGCCAGGCCCTCGCTGCGCTCGCTGGTGGAGGACCTCCACGAGCGGCGCGAGCGCGCACGGCAGGGCGGCGGGCAGGAGAAGATCGACCGCCAGCACGAGCAGGAGAAGCTGACCGCCCGCGAGCGGCTCGCGCTGCTGATCGACGGCGGCAGCTTCACCGAGCTCGGCATCCACGGCCGGCCGCACTTCGCCCAGCGGGCGATGGAGGGCAAGGAGGCGCCTGCCGACGGCGTGATCACCGGCTACGGCAAGGTCGACGGCCGCATGGTGGCCGTGGCCGCCTACGACTTCACGGTCATGGCCGGCTCGATGGGCATGACCGGCGAGCTGAAGGTCACGCGCCTGCGCGAAATCGCTCTGCAGAAGCGCTTTCCGATGATCTGGTTGCTGGACTCCGCCGGCGCGCGCATCCAGGAGGCCGCCGGCTCGCTGTTCGCCGGCTCGGGCTTCCTGTTCCGCGAGCAGGTGACGATGAGCGGCGTGGTGCCGCAGGTCGCCGCGCTGATGGGCCCCTGCGCCGCCGGCACGGCCTACATCCCCGGCCTGGCCGACTTCGTGCCGATGGTCAAGGGCCGCGGCTCGATGGCGCTCGCCGGCCCGCATCTGACCAAGGCCGTGACCGGCGAGGACGTGACCCAGGAGGAGCTCGGCGGCTCGCGCATCCACACGCGCGTCTCCGGCGTCGGCGACCTCGAGGTCGGCTCCGACGAGGAGTGCATCCAGGCGATCAAGGACTACCTCTCCTACTTCCCGTCGAGCTGCGACGAGGCGCCGCCGCTGCGTGCGCCGTCCGACCCGATCGAGCGCGCCGAGGAGGCGCTGCTGGACATCCTGCCCGAGTCGCCGCGCAAGCCATACGACATGTACGACCTGATCAAGCTGATCATCGACGACGGCGAGTGGTTCGACCTCAAGCCGCGCTGGGCGCGCACGATCATCACCTGCTTCGCGCGCATGGGCGGCCGGCCAGTGGGCATCGTCGCCAACCAGCCCAAGCACCTCGGCGGCATCCTCGAGAACGACTCCTCGGACAAGGCCGCCCGCTTCATCAACCTCTGCGACGCCTACGGCATCCCGCTGCTGTTCCTGATGGACGTGCCGGGCTTCATGGTCGGCACCAAGACCGAGCAGGCCGGCATCATCCGCCACGGGGCGAAGATGCTGCACGCGGTCTCCGCGGCCACGGTGCCGAAGATCACCGTGGTGATCCGCAAGGCCTACGGCGCCGGCTACTACGTGATGTGCGGCAAGGCCTACGAGCCCGACCTGATCGTGGCCTGGCCGAGCGCCGAGATCTCGGTGATGGGGCCGGAGGGCGCGGTCAACATCATCTTCCGCAAGCAGATCGAGGCGGCCGAGGACCCGGACGCCACCCGCGCCCAGATGATCGAGGGCATCCGCCGGACGATCGACCCCTACATCGCCGCCGGCAACGCGATGATCGACGACGTGATCGACCCGCGCGAGACGCGCCGAACGGTGATCCGGGGGCTGGAGATGGCGGCCACCAAGAAGGTCGAGCGGCCGCGCAAGAAGCACGGCGTCGTGCCGGTCTGACGCGCGGCCGCTGCGGCTCCGGTCAGTCCACGATCGCCACCGGCCGCTCGACGGTCCCCAGCACGGCCTGCTGCGTGGTCGCCGCCTGCTGCGAGGCCGCCTGCTCCTGGGTCATGCCGCTGCAGTGGTGCAGGCAGCTCGCCCACTGGAACTGACGCACGACCTGGACCGTCACGCCCGTGTTCGCGCTCAGGGCGTGCAGCCAGGCGTCGAAGTCCTGGAACGGCGAGCGCCGTCGCGTGGCGGTCGCCACGCCGGTCGCCACCTGCACGGTCTCCGCCCGCTGCGCGCCGGCCTGGGCCTGGACGACGTCCACGCAGGCCTCGCGACAGCCCTGCTGACGCTGGACGATGCGCTGCAGCGTGGCTGCGACGTTCACCGCCGTCTCGCCGCTCGCCGTCTGCGTGGTGGTCGCGAGCTGGGCGGCCGACTGCACCTGGCTCGTGCCGGAGCAGAACGCCACGCAGCCGAGCTGCAGCTGCCAGATCCATTGCTCGATCAGGCTGACGTCGACCGCGACGGCGCCTTCGACGGCGGCGATCGCCTCCTGCGTCGTCTGAGCGTCCTGCAGCGCGGCCTGCACCTGGGTGGTGCTGTCGCAGTAGGAGCGGCAGCCGACCTGGATCTGCACGATCACCTGGATCGTGCGGCTGCCGTTGACGGCAGCGGGCGCCGGGGCCTGCCGGCGATGGCGATGGTGGAATCGCCACCAGCGCCAGCCGTGGCGGACGTGACGACGGGGCGTCGCGCGCAGCTGCGGCGACTCGGGTTGCGCCAGCGGGGCCTCTGAAGCCGGCTCCGGCGCCTCCGGGGCCAAGGTGGTCGGTGCGGGAGCCGCCGGCTCCGGTGCCGGCTCCTCTGGGGATGGGGCGGACGCCGCCGCGGGCTCCTCGGACGCCGCCGTGGGCTCCTCGGGCGGTGGCGCCGGCGCGTCGGGTGCCGGCACAGACTCGTCCGGGATCGGCGTGGACGCGTCGGGCGTTGGGACGCCCGGCGTCGGGAGGTCGGGCGCTGGAGCGTCCGGCGCCGCCTGCGTATACGCAGGGCTCGGGGCCGGCGTCGCGTGCCACAGGTCCGGTTCGTGCGCCAGGGCCGGCTCGGCGACCGTGCCCAGCGCGAGCGCCGTCAGCGCGCCCACGACCCATCGGATGGTGTGTCGCTGTCTCATCGCTGTTCTGGTTTCCTTGCCCTCGGCGAGGGGTGGGGCCGCCGGCCAGCCCACGGGCCGACCGGCGGCACGTCACCTGGTGTGTGAGCCCCTCGCCTCAGCGCTTGGAGGAGTGACCCCTCCTTCCGTGCTTGCAGCGCTTCTTGGCCTTCTTGCACTCGCCCTTCTTCTTGTCCTTGCCCTTGCTGATCCGGACGGGCGCGTTGGTGTTCTTGAGCTCCTGCTCGGCGTTCGCCTTGGAGACCGCGTCCTGCTCGGTCTTGGCGGACTGCTCCAGGCTCTGGGCCTGGCCGGAGCCGCCGCAGCCGGCATGGCAATCGGAGCTGCTGTCCTGCGACTGCTCAGCGCCCTGCTTGGTCGTCGAGTCGTTCGACGAGTTCGCGTCGGCGCTGTTGTCGGCGGTCTGGTCGGCGGAGTTGTCGCCTCCGACATGACCACCGGCGGAGATGACGACCGGGACGTTGGCGTTGATCGCCGTCTGGTCGGCATCGGCGTCGGAGAACGCGAGCTGGTCGGTCCAGGCCCTCTGGCTCAGATCCTGCGCCTGGCCCGAGCCGCCGCAGCCGTACTTGCAGCTGGACTCGCTCGACTGGTCCTGCGAGGCCCACTGCCCGGTGAACGAGTCGTTGGACGAGTCGGCGCTCGCCTCGTTGCTCGCGTCCTGGCTGGCGGAGTTGTCGCCTCCGACGTAGCCGCCGGCGGTGATCGTCACCGGGACGTTGGCGTTGATCGCCGTCTGGTCGGCGTCGGCCTTGGAGACCGCGTCCTGCTCGGTCTTGGCGGACTGGTCCAGGCTCTGGGCCTGGCCGGAGCCGCCGCAGCCGGCATGGCAATCGGAGCTGCTGTCCTGCGACTGCTCAGCACCCTGCTTGGTCGTCGAGTCGTTGGACGAGTCGGCGCTCGCCTCGTTGCTCGCGTCCTGGCTGGCGGAGTTGTCGCCTCCGACGTAGCCACCAGCGGAGATGACGACCGGGACGTTGGCGTTGATCACGGTCTGGTCCGCGTCGGCCTTGGAGACCGCGTCCTGCTCGGTCGAGGCCTTCTGGCTCAGATCCTGGGCCTGACCGGACCCGCCGCAGCCGAACTTGCAGCTCGAGCTACTGGACTGGGACTGGTCGGCGCCCTGGACGGTGTTGCTGGTGTTGGTCGACTGGGCGTTCGCCGAGTTGCTCGCCGACTGGTCGGCGGAGCCCGACGGCCCGCTTGCGAGCGCCGTCCCCGTGGGGCAGGCGCAGAGCGCGGTCATGACCGCACCCAGAGCGATGAGTTTCGCTCTCATTGCACTCTCCTTTTGACTTTGGGGTACGTCCGTACGCCGCCGGAGGTCTCCCGGCGGCTTGCACTCCGGACGACCCCTAGCCGGGGCGCTCGAGCGCCGCCACGAAGGCGGGCGGTCGCCAGCCGCCCAAGCCGCCTTCGAGACGTCGCGTGAGCGCGGGCGCCAGCAGGCCCAGCAGCACCGCGACAAGCGCGGCCGGGACGCTGGTGGAAGCAGCCGCTCCACTCGCCGAAGCGGAGGCGGCGACTCCGGTGGCCGGCGGGGTCGAGTCCACCCGCCGGCCACCGGGGGCGTCGCGTCCCCGCGAGCCGCGGGAAGGTCGCGTGACGGATGCCGCACGGTCGGCGCTCACGGCCGGCCGCGAGAGGCTCTGGCCAGGCGCGTCGACCTGCGTATACGCAACGGCATCCAGCTCGGAGAGAGCGATCGGGCGCCAGGGCTGCGGTTGCACCGCCGCCGTCGCCGCCGCTTGCGCGGCGCGCAGGCGCAGCCAGAGCAGCTGCGCCCGCAGCTGCTCGACCGCCGGCCCGGAGGCCCCGGAGCGCTCCAGCGCAGCTAGCAGCGTCCCGGCGGACCGGGACGCGCGTGCCAGCTCATGGCGCAGGCGCTCGAGGTCCGGGGCCAGGTCGGGCGGCGCTGCCTCCCGCAGCAGGGGCGCAAGCTCGTCGAGGATCGGCGCGAGGGCGTCGAAGCTCGTCTGCAGCTGTCGTCGAACGCGCGAGCTGGGCTCCGTCGCCCCGGTCTCGACCGAGCGCCGGGTGCGATCCAGCACGATCTGAACGCGTCTGAGCCAGGCGTGGGCCTGGGTCGTCAGCAGGCGGGGACGACCGTGTGCGTCGGCGGCCGTAGGCGGCGCTGGCTCCCCGGGCGCCTCGACGCCGCCTGAGGGCGTCGTGACCGGCGGTGGAGCGGCGTTCGGGTGGGAAGGCGCGCTCGCCGGTTCCCCGGTCGCGGCGGCGGGGGCGGGCTTCGCCGCGGCGGCCGGCGCCTTGGGCTGTGGCTCGTCCTGCTGGGCGGGGCTCGTCGCCGGCGCGTCGGCGGGCTGCTGAGCGGCCGGTGCCGGCTCGGTGGGCGCTGCCGCCCCCTGCGCCGGCCCGTAGCTGCGCTCGGACCAGAGTAGCCAGCCGCTCTGGGTCGGAGCGTCCGTCGTGGCCAGCGGCTCGGCGGCCGTCGTGACGGCGGGCTCCTGCGACGTGGTGGACGTGGGATCGGCCGGTGCGCCGGGCGGCGGCTCGGCGGCCCGTGCGCCGGCCGGGACGGCCAGCGCGGCCACGACGAGCGCCACGACGCCGCTCAGCCGTGCCGCGGCACGCCGCTGGTGCAAGCTCGATGAGGGGTGTGTCAAAGCCGACGCTCCATGTCGTCTCGTCGCATGGTTCGCAGATCGATCGAACCGCTACAAGTCGCTTTTTGCGTAAATCCGCCCCAGGCCGCAATACGCTCGCAAGCCCTTGCGTAAACAGGCCTTTGGAGAAGGATCTCCGCTCGGATGGCGTCCTCAGCTCATTCCGGTGCTCCTCTCACGGAGTCGCCGTTCGTGGGCGGCGTCCGCCGGGGCCTGCGGTAGCCCGCGGCGGCCTGCACGCTCGAGGGACGCCAGCGCTTGCCGCCTCGCAGCGTCGGCACGCCCTCCTCGTTCAGCCGATCCGCGATCGCCTGGAGCGTCAGCCCCTCGGCTCGCATCGCCGCGATCCGCTGCTTGAGCCCCGGCACGTCCTGCACGGCCGGCCGGCTGATCGGCTCGCCCTTCGCGCGCGCGGCCTCCAGCCCCTTGCGCGTCCGCTCGACCAGGCGGTCTCGCTCCCAGCTGCTGACCGCGATCAGGGCGTCCGCGGCCACCTGGCCGCTGCGCTTGGCGGTGTCGATCTCGAGGTCCATCGCCACCAGGCGCCCGCCGCAGTCGGCGACGCTCTCGAGGATGTGGCCGAGCTCCGCCGCGGAGCGGCTCAACCGCCCGAGCTGGGAGACCACCAGGCAGGAGGCCTCGCCATCCGCGATCCGGCCCAGGGCGTACGTCAGCCCAGGGCGTTCCAGCCCCTTGCCACTGGGACTCTCCACGTCCCGGACGAGCTCGACGAGCTTCCACCCGCGTTGCTCGCAGAGGGCGTCGATCTTGCCCACCTGGGCCGTGAGCTCCGGCCCCTCCAGCCGGTTGGCCTTCGGCACGCTCACGTATCCGAGCGCCCGCACCCCGTTCGTGGCGACCCGCTCGGCACTGACTCCGTGAGGGATGCCGGTGACTCTCGGCGGAGGGGGAGGCGGTGGCGCCGCGGGCTTGGCGCTCCTGGCGCGCCGGACTGGCGCCGGCTTGGGGGCTGGCGCCGGTTTGCGGACCGGCGCTGGCTTGCGGACCGGCGCCGGTTTCGCCGCGCGAGGGGTGCGACGTTTCGGCGCGCGGGGATCACGACGGTTGGTCATGGCCCCCACCACCCAGCCCAGGGCGAGCAGGAGCACCGCGCCCAGGAGCAAGGGGAGGAGGTCGGAATCGGGTTGCCCGGGGGTCGGGCTGTCGGCGGCCATGGGGGCCGGACGGTCGTCCCGGGGTCGTGGTCGAGCGTCTGGTCGGTGGTTTGCACGGCGGCTCCGATCGGCGCGTCCTGCGCCGCCGCTCACGAGCGCCTTGCGGGTGGCCGGGCCGACGATGCCGCTGGCCGGAAGCCCGGCGGCGCTCTGCGCACGCGCCACCGCGGCTTCGGTCCGCGGACCGAAGCGGCCGTCGACCGGTCCCGGTCGCCAGCCGAGTCCCTGCAGACGCCGCTGGAGCGTCCGCACTCGCTGCGAGCCCATGGCTCGCCTGTAACCGGCTCCGCGCCGCAGCGCGGGCCGCTGCGCGTTCCGTAGGGCTTGGCGGGTGCGCGGCCCTACGATGCCGTCGGCGGCAAGGCCGGCCGCCTGCTGGAAGCGGGCGACAGCGGCCTCGGTCCGCGGGCCGTAGAGCCCGTCCACCGGACCGGGACGCCGGGCGAGGATCCGCAGCCGGCGCTGGAGCGCCCGCACCGCGACAGCCTCGCGCGGCTGGCCGTAGCCCGCTCCGCGTTGGAGCAGCCCACTCTGCGCGAGGGCTCCGTCCCGGGAGGGACTGTCCGCGAGGCTCGTGCCGGGCAGCCCAAGCAGGGCCAGCGCCACGACCAGGCTCGCGAGAGCACTGCGCGCGAGAGGCAATAAGTACGTCCTTCGCATGGTTCTCTCCTCATCGAGCTAACGACCCGGGCGCATCCGGCGCCCGGGAGGACCTGGTTAAGCCGCGGGGGACTTAGCCAGGGCGCTCGAGGAGCGAGAAGAGGGCCACGGACCGGCAACGGACCGGTGCGAGTTGCAACCGGCCCATCCGGCCCGCGGCGAATGCGAGCGATGCGCAGAGAAGTGCGAAGAAGATGCCGCCCAGGGCGATGCCGCCGGAGCCCGGCGCGCCGGACCAGGGGCTCGACGGGAGCGGTCCGTCCGAGGGGACGCCGCCTCCGCCCGGGGCGCCCGTCCCGGGCCGCTGGGCGGCCGAGGTGGGCAGCTCGTGGGCGAGCGAGGCGGAGAAGATCTGGAGCTGGGCGGTCGGGGCAATTCCGAGGGCGGTGCCCACAGCGGCGCTGGCCTGGGCGGTCGCCCCGGTCTCGATCGGCGCTGCCGGGAAGAAGGTCGCCGGAGAGTCACTGGCGAGTCCCGCGGGCGTGGGGAAGGTGGTGGGGGCCGGCGCCGGCGAGCTGGTCGGGCCGTCGCCGTCGAGCGCCGGCAGCTGCGCCTGGTCGCCCAGCGGCCGCGACAGAATCCTCGACGCGGGCCACCGGCTCGCGGGTGACGTCGTCCAGCACGTCGGTAACCGGTGCGAGGATCAGTGGCGGGGTCCCAGCGACCGGACCGACGACGTCGTTCACGATCTCGACGACCGGCTGGACCACCGGGAGCGTCTCGTCGACGAGGTCCACGATCGGATCGACCACGGTGGGGATCGTGTTGCCGATGATCCCGACGACCGGGTCGAGCGTGTCATCGACCAAGTCATTGACCGGGTCGATCACCGTGGGCACGGTCTCGTCGACGAGCTCGGTGATCGGGTCGAGGACGGTTGGGACCGTGTCGTCGATCAGGCCGGTGATCGGATCGACCACGGCGGGGAGGGTGTCGTCGACGAGCTCGGTGATCGGGTCGACGATGGCCGGGACCGTGTCGTCGAGGATGTCGGTCACCGGGTTGACGATGGTCGGGACGGTGTCGTCGATGGTCCCGACGACGGGGTCGAGCGTCTCGTCGACCAGGTCGGTGATCGGGTTGACCAAGATCGGGAGGACGTCGTCGACGATCGGCTCGATCGTGGGGAGCGTCTCGTCGACCAGGTCGGTGATCGGATCGACCGCGGCCGGGAGCGTGTCGTCGACGACCTGGACGATCGGGTCCGCCAGAGGAGCGATCGTGTCGAGCGCCGGGGGCACGGTGTCGTCGATGGTCTCGGTGCCCGGGTCCGTCACGGCGGTGGTCGTGTCGTCGACGATTCCGGCGACCGGGGCGACCGCCGGCTCGAGCACCTCGTCCACGGTCTCGCCGAGGGGGGCGATCGGCGAGGGGCCGGTATCTGGGGTGAGGGCGTCGAGCGTCTCGTCGATCGGGGCGGTCGGAGACGTGCCGGTGTTGGGGGCGATCGTGTCGAGCGCGTCGTCGACGGTCTGGGTGGTCGGGGCGGTCGGGGTGGAGTCGGTGACGGGGGCGATCGTGTCGAGCGTGTCGTCGACGGTCTCGGCGACGGGGGCGGTCGGAGACGTGTCGGTGTTCGGGGCGATCGTGTCGAGCGCGTCGTCGACGGTCTCGGCGACGGGGGCGGTCGGAGACGAGTCGGTGGTGGGGGCGGCGGCGTCGAGTGCCTCGTCGGCGGTCTCGGCGACCGGGGCGATGGTGTCCGTCGAGGGAGCGGCCGGTGGGGTCGAGGGGGCGTCGACCGGGTCGGTCGCGGTGGGCTGGGTGGGGGCGGTGTCGGGCGTCGGAGCCGACGGGGTCGAGGGAGCGCTGGGCGCGCTAGCGGGAGCGGGCGCCGAGGGGGCCGGCGCGGACTCGGGGGCGGGCGCTGGCGCCGGAGCGGGGGCAGGCGCCGGGGCCGGTGCGCTCGGCAGGCTCGGCGCCTCGGGGAGCGCTACCGGGGCTGGCGCGCTCGGCGTGGCGGGAGCCGGGAGGAGCGAATCGGCGAGGGCGCTTGCGGCGCAGGTCAGCAGGACGATCGAGCAGGCGAGCAGCGCGACGAGCGTCTGTCGAAGACGCTTCGCTTTCTGCCTTGGCCGGGACTCCCCCGGCTGCTCGTCTCGGTGCTCCACGGTGTGCGTCCTTCTGCACGGGATCGGAACTGCCAACCTTGCGAAAACTTCCCGACCAATGCGGGGCTTAATCCACGGGAGCTGATTTTCTCCGCTATTTGCGACATTTTCAGCCCGAGCGTCGTCTCGACACGACCTGCTCCAGCCGAGAGACCCCCTCTGCGCGACGCGGTGATCCAGGCGGCCATCGGGCGTCGAGGCGCCCTGCTTGACCCCATCCGAGCGGGCCGTCAGAGTAAGGAGTAGGACTTCCTACTCGCCATTCTGGCAGGAGACGCATGAGCCGCTTCCAGGACCCCTGCATCATCACGTGCTCGATCTCGGGCGCGGTCGCGAACCGCGACCAGTGCCCGGCGATTCCCTATACCCCCGAGGAGTATGCGGCCGAGGCGCGGCGAGCGGTCGACGAGGGCTGCTCGATGATCCACGTCCACGCTCGCACGCCGGACGGGATTCCGTCCTTCGAGGTCGAGGATTTTCGTGCGATCACCGAGGCGATCAAGGGGGCGGTCGACGACGTCGTGATCAACTACTCGACGGGCGCGATCGGCGTCCCGATCGAGAAGCGGATCGAGTACCTGCGCGAGCTGCGTCCGGACGTCGCCGCCCTCAACATGGGCTCGATGAACTACGCCAAGTATTCGCGCCGGCGCTCCGACTTCGTCTTCAAGACGGTGTTCGAAAACTCCTTCGACACGATCGTCGAGTTCCTCACGACGATGCGCGAGCTCGGCATCCGACCCGAGCACGAGTGCTTCGACTCGGGCCACGTGGCCAACCTCGATCCGCTGATCGACATGGGCCTGCTCGAGCAGCCGCTGCAGGTCTCGTGCGTGATGGGGGTGACCGGCGGCATCCGCCCGACGCCGAAGAACCTGCTGCACATGTCCGAGCAGGTGCCGGAGGGGCCGACGGGTCCAACAACTGGGGCGTGATCGGCATCAGCCGCGACCAGTGGCGACTGGTGGCCGCGGCGGCCGCCTACGGCGGCAACGTGCGCGTCGGGCTGGAGGACAACTTCTACTTGCCCGACGGGGAGATGGCCGGCTCCAATGGCGACCTGATCGCCCGCGCGCGGCGGATCGTGGAGGACGTTGGCCGCCGCCCCGCGACGGTCGCCGAGGCACGGACGCTGCTCGGCGTCCCCGGCGGCGAGGCGGTCAGCCGGCGCGAGCTGCTGACCCATCCGGTCGAGGCGACCAAGGCGGCCGAGTGACCGGCGGACCGCTCGAGGGCATCCGCGTCCTCGACCTCTCGCGGTTGCTGCCCGGCGGCTTCTGCTCGCTGCTGCTGGCCGACTTCGGTGCCGAGGTGCTGAAGGTCGAGGACACCGGCATGGGCGACTACGTGCGCTGGGCGGTACCCGCCTACGAGGGCGCGGAGGACTCCGCCGGCTCGGCCTACTTCCTCGCCCTGAACCGCGGCAAGCGCTCGATCCGCGTCAACCTCAAGGAGGAGCGCGGGCGCGAGGTGCTGCTGCGGCTCGTGCGCGAGTACGACGTGCTGCTGGAGTCCTTCCGGCCCGGCGTGATGGACCGCCTCGGCGTCGGCTACGAGCGGCTGCGCGAGGAGAACCCCGGACTCGTCTACTGCGCGATCAGCGGCTACGGGCAGGACGGGCCCTACACCGCCCGCTCCGGCCACGACATGAACTACCTGGGGCTGAACGGCCTGCTCGGCCTCACCGGCGAGGCCGGCGGGCCGCCGGTGCAGGCGGCCGGCCAGATCGCCGACATCGGCGGCGGGGCGCAGATGGCCGCCTTCGGCATCCTCGCCGCGCTGCGCGAGCGCGACCGCTCCGGCGAGGGCCAGCTGGTGGACGTCTCGATGTACGACGGCGCGCTCTCCTGGCTGGCGATGACCGCGGCCAAGCAGCTCTGCGACGGGCAGCCCCTGCGCCGTGGCGAGCTCGAGCTGGCCGGGCGGCTGCTCTGCTATCGCCCCTACGAATGCGCCGACGGCTGGGTCACCCTGGGCGCGCTGGAGCCGAAGTTCTGGCAGGCGTGGTGTCGCGGGGTGGGGCGCGAGGACCTGATCGAGAAGCAGTTCGAGGGGCCGGGCTCGGACACCCACCGCGAGGTCGAGGCGATCTTCCGCGAGCGCACGCGCGAGCAGTGGCACGCCTTCGCCGAGCAGCACGACTGTTGCCTGGAGCCGGTGCTGGAGCTCGACGAGGCGCTCGACTCGGAGCTCACGCGCGCGCGTGAGATGGTGGTGGAGGTCGACCAGCCCGGGACCGAGGGCGTGCGGCTGGTCGGCGTGCCGGTGAAGCTCTCGCGCACGCCGGGTGCGCCGGCGGGCCCGGGGCCGGTGCTCGGCGAGCACACCCGGGAGGTGCTGTCGGGCCTCGGCTACGGCGACGAGGAGATCGCGGCGCTGGAGCAGTCCGGCGCCGTGGCCGGCCCGGCGAACGAGGCCCAGGGGAGCTTCCTGGGATGAGCAAGGCAGCCGCGCGCCGAGTCGACCGGGCCGCGCCCGAGGCGGGCGAGGAGGCCCGCGGCAACGGCCTGCTGAAGATGAAGGACCTCGCCGAGGCCAGCGGCGTCAGCGCCGGCACGATCAAGCACTACCTGCGCGAGGGCCTGCTGCCCGACCCGGTCAAGACCTCGCGCAACATGGCCTACTACCCGCCCGAGTTCGTCGAGCGCATCAAGCTGATCAAGCAGCTCCAGGAAAGCCGCTACATGCCGCTGAAGGCGATCAAGACCGTGCTCGACGAGGACCCCGAGCGCGCGCGGGCGCTGGTCGAGCTGGAGGACCGGATCCTCGAGCGCGCGCTGCAGGGCGAGTCGGCTCGCGTCAGCGCCGCCGAGCTGCGCCGCCGCTACGAGCTCCCCCAGGAGGTCCTCGATCGCCTCGCCGAGCTGGAGGTGCTGACGCCCACAACCCGTGGCTACGGTCCGAGCGACGTCGAGATCGTCGAGGCGATCAGCCGCTTCCGCGCCGGCGGCTACGACGAGCGCATCGGCTTCACCGTCTACGACACGCTGCGCTACAAGCGCGCCCTCGAGGAGCTGGTCAAGGAGGAGGTCCAGGTGCTGATGGACCGCCTTGCCGGCGAGCTCGAGCCCGACCGCGCCGCCAACCTGATCCACGACGGTGCCGAGCCGCTCAAGGACCTGATCGCGGCGCTGCACCAGAAGCTGCTGGTGGCCGAGCTACGCAGGCAGCGCGACGCGCGCGGCTGAGCGTCCCGTGGACGCGGTTGCTCGCAGCTCGCTCGCCGAGCGCTTCCGCTGGCAGGCGCCCCACTGCGAGCGGCTGGGCTCGCCGCTGTACGCGGAGCTGTGCCGGCGGGCGGCGGACGACGTCGAGGCCGGCGGGCCGTTGCTGGACGTGCTGGAGGACCATGAGCGCGACCCGTACGAGTCGATGCTGCAGCTGCGCCTGCTCGGCGCCGTGCACCGCCTGGCGCTGACCGGCGAGGCTCCCGCGCTCGCCGCCCACTACCCCTCCACGGGCGGCGACGGCGCGGTCGAGCCGCTCTGGGAGGCCTTCCGCACGACCGTGGCGGACAAGCTGCCGCGGCTGCGCGAGCTGATCGAGCGGCCGGTGCAGACCAACGAGGTCGGGCGCTCGCGGGCGCTGGCGTGCGGGTTCCTGCTGCTGGCGCGCACGACCGGCCTGCCGCTGCGGCTGCTGGAGCTGGGCTCCAGCGGCGGCCTCAACCTCCGTTGGACGCACTTTCGCTACGAGTCCGGCCGCTTCGTCTTCGGCGACCCGGACTCGCCGGTGCGCTTCGTCGACTTCCACGAGGGTGCCGAGCTGCCGGCCGCCCCGCCGCGGGTGGAGGTCGTCGAACGGGCCGGCTGCGACGAGCGACCGGTCGACGTCACCAAAGCCGACGGCCGCGACACCCTGCGCTCTTACACCTGGGCGGACCAGCTCGATCGCTTCCGCGACCTGGAGGGCGCGCTCGAGGTCGCGCAGGCGGTACCGGCGAGGGTCGAGCGCTCGGCCGCGCTGCCGTGGCTGACGCGACGGCTGGCCGAGCCGGCGCCGGGCGCCTGCACCGTCGTCTTCCACTCGATCGTGATGCAGTACGTCGACCCGGACGAGCGCGCCGCGATCGACGCGCTCTTCGAGCGGGCGGGCGCCCGCGCGACCGCGGACGCCCCGCTGGCCCGCCTCGCCCTCGAGCCCGCGAACGACTACGCCAACCTGCGGCTGACCGTCTGGCCGGGCGGGCGCGAGGAGCTGCTGGCCGAGTGCGGCTACCACGGGCTGCCCGTGCGCTGGCAGGAGCGCACGTTCAGCCCGTAGCCGCCGCTCCCGGCCTCAGCAGCCCGTCGCCGCCGGGTCGATCGAGTCGCGCGACTCGACCACGCCGCCGTTTGGCCCGTTGCCGCAGTCGAGCTCGATGTCCGCCAAGCCGTCGAGGGCGAACAGGTGGTCGAAGCCGTCGCCGCCCTGGAAGCGGTCTCTGCCGACGTCGCCGCGCAGTCTGTCGGCGCCGTCGTCGCCGCGCAGGATGTCGTCGCCGCCGTTGCCGAACAGCTCGTCGTCGCCCGGCCGGCCCCAGAGCGTGTTGGCGACGTCGTTGCCGATGAGGACGTCCTGCTTGAGGGTGCCCTCGAGGATCTCGTTGTTGGCCCCGATGTAGGTGAACGTGCCGCCCGCGCAGGCGTTGCCGGTGCCGCCTCTGTCGAGCAGCCGGGCGTGGCCGTACCAGTTGCCGCCGAGGTTGGCCGGGTTGCCGTTCGGATCGCCCATGTAGGCGTTGATGCCCCAGTTACCGTTGACGGCCTGGTCTGGGTTGGTGCGCGCAAAGCCGGCCACGTCCTGGTCGGCGCCGCCCAGGAAGACGTGCCCCTGGCAGGGGTCGTTGGTGACCAGCTGGTCGTTGCCCGCGCCGGCGTCGAGTCTGTCGCCGCCGCTGCCGAGCGCCAGCAGCGCGTCCGCCCCGTCGCCGCCGTTCAGCGTGTCGGTGCCGGTGGTGCCGGAGAACAGGACCTCGCTGCCGCCGCTCCCGGTGACGGAGTCGTTGTCGTTGCCCCCGTCGAGGTCGGCGGTCATGCCGTTGGCGAAGGCGTTGCCGAGCGTGATCGTGTCGTTGCCGCTGCCGCCGAAGGCCAGCGCCAGGCCGCCGATCGGCTTGGCGAGCGGGCAGGCGACCGTGTCGCTGCTGGGCCGGTTGCAGACGGCGGTGTCCGTCGCGAGCTGTCCGCTCCCGGTCGCTCTCACGCGGAAGTCGGCGGGTGGGTTGGAGAGCGCCAGGCTCTCGCCGGCGGAGCCGCCGACGACGATGAACGCCGGGTCCGGCGTCGGGGTGCCGTTGGTGAACGGGGAGTAGAGGTCGAGGTACGCGAACGGCTGGGACAGCTCGCCGTGCTCCGGCGAGATGCAGGGGGCGGGGATGCAGGTGTCGCTGCCCATGCCGCCGTAGAGGTGCTGGAAGGCGCGGCGGGATTCGGCCCGACGATGACGTCGTCGAAGGCCGATCCGACGACGCTCTCGATCTGGTAGATCTCGTCCTTGCCCTCGCCCTCGACCACGTGCGGGCCGACGCCGGCGTTGGGGTCGTCGGTCAGGTTGACCGCGACGCCGTTGACTCCCTGCAGGTGGCCGGTGCTCGGGGTGGCCGTCGCGAAGCTGGCCACGTCGTTGTCGGTGCTGGGGTCGGCGTTCTCGCCGCCGACGTAGGTGTCGGCGTTGGTGCTGCCGCGCAGCCAGTCGTTGTTGATGCCGCCGTCCATGTAGTCGGTGCCGTGGCCGCCGACGAGCAGGTCGCGCCCGGCGTCGCCGTAGAGGTCGTCGTCGAGCAGCTCGCCGAAGATGAAGTCGTCGCCGTCGCCGCCGTGGAGGTCATCGCCGAAGCCGCCGCCGTAGACCGTGTCGGCGCCGCCCTGGGCGCAGACGATGTCGTTGCCGTAGCCGCCGAAGATCGTGTCGGCGCCGCTGCTGCCGACCAGGAAGTCGTCCTGCTCGGTGCCGCTGAAGCTGCCCGATCCGTATCTGACTCTGTAGTGCCCCTGGTACAGCGTGCCGTTGGCCGGCAGGGGAACGTTGCAGGAGCTGGCCGACGGTGGGGGAGTAGGCACGGCGCTCGCCGTGCCCGGCCAGGCCAGCAGGCCGATCGAGATGAGCATCGCGAGCCGTAGCCCGCGCGAGCGGTGTGGTCCGACGCGAGTTCGCATGCCGAGCCGGCTACCCGAACCGGTCTCATCCAATCAGGACAGGTGCACACAGTCGCCACACGGAGATCCGATGAAACCCAGGACTTGGCGGGGCGGAACGAGTTGGCCTAGCGGCGGCGCTTCCAAGCGCGCGCCCCACCGAGGAAGTACCGCTTGGTGGTTCCTCGCGTCTGGGTCTGCATCGCCTGAGCCCAGCGGTGAACCACCTCCCGCTCATAGGTCTCCTCGACTGAGGTCTCGGCATCTCGAGCGACGACGGACGCGGGGTGCAATTCCCACGGCTCGATGGTGGCGACGGTCGCCTGCACCTCGTTGAGAACCTCAGGATGGTCGGCCGGCATGTTGTCGTCGGTGGTGACGAGCACAGGATCCGTCAGCCGCCCGAAGACGGCTCGCACCATCTCCGGATCTTCCATCGCCTTCCACCCCAGCTGCTGCAGAGATTTCGCGGCTCGCCCGCGCTTGCGGAGCTCGCTCGCGATCCGTGGGTTCAGGTCGGCGTCGATGACCAGCAGGCGATCCAACGCAGCTCCCTCACGCGGCCTCGTACCGTTCGGTCGCCTGCCACCAGCGCTCTGCGTCGCGTATCTCGTCCTCGGACAGCTCGTAGTCCGACTTCAGGACCTGTCGCCCGCCCGTCGACTGCGCAAGGCGCGCAACCTTGTCCGCACGCAGGCGCCGTCCCCTGATGGTCGGCCGTCCACTCATGCGATCCGGGTTGACCTCGATGTGCTCCAAGTCTGGGAGGTCTCGCGCCGCCCAACCGCCACGGCTGAGGTCGAGCGCGATCTTGCGAAGGTCGCTCGTCGCGAGCAGGCGCTGCCAGCGCCGACCGCTGAGGTCGTAGGTCTTCCCGTCCTCCACGATCGCCACCGTTCGACCGGTGGTCGCGATCGGGGCCTGGGAGAGGGGCCAGTCCCCATATCTCGGATCCTCGCGCAGGGACTCCAGCGCCGCTCGGATGTCGGGATAGGAGAAGCCCCGATCGCGAAGCTGGTGCACCGCCATCGCCTCAGCGATGTCCTGGTAGCTGTAGACCCGCGGTCGACCGGACGACTGCGAGGAGTTCATGTAGCCGTAGCGCGCCCATTGGCCGATCTGATCGCCGGAGACGCCAGCCAGCCGCCCCACTTCACTCGCCAGGTAGTGGCCACGCGGAGGAAGGGAAAGCAGCTTGCCCATGGTCGGAACAGCCTAGCCCCCGGTTCGGCGAGGGACGCCAGCATGGCTGGCGTCCCTCGCTCCGAGGTCAGCCGTCGATGCGTTGGGCCGCCGTGGCGGTGCGGGTGGCGCAGACGAACTCGCCGCAGCGGTGGACCAGACCGGCGGCGTAGAGGTCGGCGACGAGGTCCTCGACGTGGGCCTCCGGTGGGCGGTCGCCGCCGGGGTTGAGCGCACGGTCGAGCTCGGGCAACGACCAGAGCCCGGCGTGCTCGCAGACCAGCAGGTCGAGCAGCACGCGTTGGAGGTGGATGGAATCGCTGGGCGCGTTGGCCCGGATACTGTGCTCGTGCATGGGAAGACGCCTTCCTGTGCCGGGCCCGGGGCGTTAGAGCGCCGCCGGGGCCATTTGATTGTGGGCGACCCCTATAGGGGTCAGAGCCAACGGTAGGGGTCGGGGCGGATGGACGCGGTGGGCCCGGCCCGCCCTAGTAGGTGATGACGGTGCGGATGCCCTCGTGGCGGTCCATCGCGGCGAAGGCGTCGTTGACCTCCTCGAGGGCGATGCGGCGGGTGACCAGCGACTCCAGGTCGAGGTCGCCGGCGAGGTAGCGCTCGACGAGCTCGGGCACGCGGTCGCGGCCCTTGGCGCCGCCGAAGGAGGCGCCGGCGATGCGGCGCCCGGTGATCAGGAAGCGGGGCACCACCTCGAGCACCTCGCCCTTGCCGGCCACGCCGGCCACCGTGCAGAGTCCCCAGCCCATGCGCGCGGCCTCGACCGCCTGGCGCATCACCTTGACGTTGCCGGTCGCCTCGAAGGTGTAGTCGGCGCCGAAGCCGCCGGTCATCTCCAGGATCTGGTCCACCGCGTCCGGTCCGCCGACCAGCGTGTCGGTGGCCCCCTGCGCCCGCGCGTGCTCGAGGCGCTCCTCGGCGAGGTCGATCGCCACGATTCGCTCGGCGCCCGCGAGCCGCGCGCCCGCGACCGCGCCGAGGCCGACGAGCCCGGCGCCGAAGACGACGCAGGTCGAGCCCGGCTCGACCTTCGCCACGTACAGCGCCGCGCCGATGCCGGTGGTCGCGCCGCAGGCGAGCGTGCAGACCACGTCCAGCGGCGCCTCCGGGTTCACCTTCGCCAAGGCGATCTCCGGCATCACCGTCGCCTCGGCGAAGGTGCTCGTGCCCATGAAGTGCCGGATCGGCTCCCCGTCGCGCTGCAGCCGGGTGGTGCCGTCGGGCAGGTAGCCCTTGTTCTGCTCCTCCCGGATCGCCAGGCAGATGTTCGTCTTGTCCGAGACGCAGTGCACGCACTCCCGGCACTGCGGGGAGAACAGCGTGACCACGTGGTCGCCGGGCGCCACGCTCGTCACGCCCTCGCCGACCTCCTCCACCACGCCCGCCCCCTCGTGCCCGAGCACCGTCGGCGCGTACCCCGACGGATCGGCCCCGCTGGCCGTGTACATGTCGGTATGGCAGACCCCGCACGCCGCCAGCCGCACCAGCACCTCGCCCGGCCCCGGCGGCGCCAGCTCGACCTCCTGTACGACCAGCGGCTGGGCGAACTCCTCGAGCACGGCGGCACGGATCTTCATGGGCCGGACCCTACCCGCCCGCCAACGGACTACTTGCGCTTTGGGCGCAGCACGACTTCGCAGCCGCTGACCCGATCTACTGCGTCGACCCTGGCCCGGTCGCGCCCGCCTCCGCAGCTGACGAGATCGGCACGCCGGTCGCGAGCGTCGATCGTGTCGCGACCGGCGCCGCCGAGCAGGCGATCCCTGCCGCCGTCTCCCAGCAGCCGATCGCGACCGCTGCTGCCCATGAGGCGATCGTTGCCCGGTCCGCCGCTCAGCAGATCCGTGCCGGGGCCGCCATCGAGTCGATCGACCCCCCTGCCTCCGTCGAGGTCGTCGTCGCCGGGACCACCGCTAAGGCAATCGTCGCCGGCGTTGCCCTGGAAGTTGTCGCGTCCGTGGTCGCCGCGCATGTCGTCGCCCTGGGCGGTCGCGTCGAACCTGCTTCCCTCCGGCTTTGCCAGCCATGCGTTCGCGCAGCGTCCGGGGGCCAGGATCTGCAGCGGTTGCACCCAACCCGGCTCAGGTTGGACCCCCAAGGGCGTGCTGGAGGACCTGACGGTCAGCGTAGGTACCGCCCAGCCGGGCATGCCGTCCGTCATCGGCACCCGAGCGACCGCGTGCACGCCGATCTCGACGCTCAGCGGATTGCCCAGGCTGGCGGACGTGCCGAGGTCGCACTCGACCTGGCGTTCCGCGACGGCCTGGCAGTTGCCGGGTAAAGGGCCGGAAACCAGGGCGGGCGGAAGGCCGGCGATCACATGGACGCCGTCGGCTCGCGTGCCGAGCGAACGCACGACCACCTCATACCGCGCTTCTCGGCCGATGAGGAGCTGCTCGCTGGACGGGCTCGCGGTCACCAGCAGGCCTGCGCAGCGGCCACGCGGCAGGTCGGCCACGCGGGGACAGTGGTCCTGCGTTTCGTCGCCGTAGCCATCGCCATCGACGTCCGGTTCCACGTCGGCGTTGAACAGCAACTCGAGGTCGACCGGCGAGATGGCGTCCGGGAGCCGCGCGGCGCCCTGGAAGGGCCAGGCGAACGTCATCATGGCGGCGTCCACCAGCAACCGCTCGGTGGCCGGGATCTCGCCGGTCGCGGGAGCGAGGCCCAGCAGATCCCCTTGCTTGATCGGGAGCCGCACAGCTTCCATCGCGATGCCCTCACTCGCGCTCATGAACGGTTGCCGGTCGGCTGGCGTGACGTCCGTGTAGGTCCCTCCAGGTCCCGGACGGATCACGTGCAGCTTGCCGGGCCGATAGAGCGTTCCATCGGCGCGGATTCGCCAGCGCACGACGACGCCGTCCGAAGGGGCGGCCAGCAGACGGCCCGGCAGGGCCGTGGGCACCAGCGTGCAGTCGCTGCCCGCTTCGCAGGCGAGGCTGGCAGTGGCCGGGCTGGTCAGGTCGCTTCCGAGCGTCACCGCCGCAGTGGCGGGCGGCGCACCGATGGCAAATGTGAGCGCAGCGATCACGTAGACGCGCAGCGCGGCGGGCGAAAGCATTGGGGAGTGGGCCATGTGCGAGCGCTCAACCGGAACACCGGTTAGGTGCTCCCACACTATGTCGGGTTTTCTATGAAGTCAACTCTGCCTAATCAGGTGCGCACCACGAGTCACCAGCGCACGTCGTGCCACTCCATCACGCCGTAGCCCGCGCTCAGCTCCACGCCGCCGGGCAGCGTCCCCTCGAAGCTGCCGAAGGGCTGGCGGTAGCGGCTGCGGACGAGTAGGCGGTTGGTGTCGTCGACGCGGGCGGCCCACTCGCTGAAGCGCAGGTCGCCGACCGAGGAGAGGTCGGGCGCGAAGGCGACGGGATCGACCGCGCGCGGCTCGCCGTCGACCCAGACCGTGCGCTCGCTGGCGGTGGCGCCGTCGTGCACGCCCTCGACGAGGTTCCAGGCGACGCGCTCGCCGCCCGTCCCGTGGCCGAGGCCGGCCGACCAGCGCCAGGCGGTGTGGCGGGCGTGGTAGCCGGCGGAGTCGTCGACGAAGGCGGGACCGTCGAGCGTCCACTCGCGCGCGCCGACGCGCACCTGGCCAGCCGCGTGGGCGTCGCCATGCTTGCGCGTCCAGATGAACGAGCGTCCGTGCGGCGAGGCGACCTCGACGCCCGGTCCTTCCTCCAGCTCGAGCTCGATCGAGACCTCGCCGGCGGCCACGCGCACCCGCCCGGGCGAGAGGTCCACGCCGCCGCGGCCGGCGGTCGTACGCTTGTGCAGGGTGCCGTCGGGCAGCGCGATCGCCCACCAGCGCTGGGGCATCCCCGCCACACGCGCCTCGCCGACGCACAGCATCAGCTCCGGCCCGTACACGCCTACGTAGCGCCAGCGCTTGAGCGGGCGCCCGGCGCGCAGCAGCGACATGCGCGCGGGGGGAAGGGGCAGGCCGAGCGCGCGCACCCCGGAGCCACGGACGGGCAGCGAGTCCATGCGGCGAGCGTATCCTCGCGAGCGCGGGTCCCCCGGGGTAGACTCCAGATTGACTGGTCAGTCAACCATTGCCGCATGAGGGAAGGAGCGTCGTGCGCGCCGCCGCCGTCCAGCTCAACTGCACCCCTGACATGGATCGCAACCTGCGGGCCGCCGAGCGGCTCGTGCGCGCGGCTGCAGCAGATGGCGCGAAGCTCGTGGCGCTGCCCGAGCGGATGGACGTGCGCGGTGGGCCGAAGGACTACGCGACCGTCGCGGACGGCCTGGAGGGAAGGCCGTTGCAATGGGCGCGCGCGCTCGCGCGCGAGCTGCGGATCGACCTCGTGGCCGGCTCGGTCGCCGAGCGCCGCAGCGGCCACGAGCGGCTCTCGAACACCTGCGCCCACGTCGGTCCGGACGGCGAGGTCAAGGCCGTGTATCGCAAGATCCACATGTTCGACGTCGAGGTCGGCGGCGTCGCCTACCGCGAGTCCGAGCACTCCGAGCCCGCCGAGGAGATCGTGCTCTCCCAGGCCGCCGACGGCACCGGCCTGGGCCTGACCATCTGCTACGACCTGCGCTTCCCCGAGCTGTACCGCATCCTCGCCCTGCGCGGCGCACGCATCGTCACGATCCCGTCGAACTTCACGCGCGTCACCGGCGAGGCGCACTGGGACGTGCTCGTGCGCGCCCGCGCGATCGAGGACCAGCTGTTCGTGATCGCGCCCGGCCAGTTCGGCGGCGAGCCGCCGGAGGGGCCCAGCCACGGCAACTCGCTGATCGTCGATCCCTGGGGCGAGGTGCTCGCTCGCGCCGGCGCCGAGGAGGAGCGGTTCATCGCCGCCGACCTCGACCTGCGCAGACAGGACGAGCTGCGCGAGCGCCTGCCCAGCCTCGCCAACCGCGTGCCGGCCGCCTACCGCTGGCCGCAGGAGGTCCACGCCTAAATGGTCGCTCCAGTCGTTCCGTGGTCGTTTGCCGGCTGCAAGCCGTCGCCTGGCGGTGTCCCCGCTCGCCGCGATAGCGCTGCTATCGCGGCTTCGCGGCTCCTTGCCATGCTCGGCTTTCGCTCGGCAAAGCGACCACGTACCTCCTGGAGCGACCACTAGTGGCCACCGCGCGCCGCACCACCCCGGTCGACAAGCGCCGGCTGATCCTCGACGCCGCCGTGCGCGTGTTCGCCCGCCAGGGCTTCCATCACTGCCGCGTCTCGGACGTGGCCGACGAGGCGGGCGTCGCCTACGGCCTCGTCTACCACTACTTCGATTCCAAGGAGGAGATCCTCAACACCCTCTTCCTCCAGCGCTGGCAGATCATGCTCGACGCGATCGCCGAGATCGACACGCGCGACGAGCCCGCGCGCGACAAGCTGCTGCTGGTCGCCAGCTTCATCATCGACTCCTACCGCCACGACCCGGACTTGATGAAGGTCATCATCGTCGAGGTCACGCGCGCGGCGAACTCGTTCGGCCGCGTCCACCTGGAGAAGATCCGCGAGGCCTACGAGGGCATCGCGGCGATCGTCGAGCGCGCCCGCGCGGAGGGCTCGTTCAAGTCCGAGATCCCGGCGGAGTTCGCCGCGCTCTGCTTCTACGGCGCGATCGAGCAGCTGTTGACCGGCTGGATCTTCGAGGAGCTGCCGCAGACCGAGACGGAGTACGAGAACGCCAAGGGGCTCGTGGTGGACGCGATCTGCGGCGGGCTGGAATCTCCGGGCGCCCCGACGTCTGGTTGAATCCGGCTCACATGGGAAATGACATGACGAAGCGCTTGATGTGGAGCGGCCTGCTCGCTGGAGTCGGAGCGCTCACCTCGATCGTCGCCAATCGCATCGCCACCGAGATCTGGATCCGGGTCTTCAAGGAAGACCCCCCGATCGACTGATGACCGACCAAGAGCCCAACCAGGGCGCCCCGGGCGCCGCCCCCGCCACCGAGGTGCCCCCGCCTCCGCCCGCGCAATCGCCGCTCTCGGTGGGCTCCGAGTCCGACGCCTTCGACGAGCGACCCGAGCTGTTCGTCGCCGGCGCGTTCGTCGGCGGGCTCGTGTTCGCGCAGCTGCTGAGAAGGCTGGGCTCGTCGTGAGCGGCGACGGCCAGCGCCCCGGCGGCGCCGACAAGAGCCTCGGCGACGTCGTCGCGGAGGTCACCGACAAGGCGTCGCAGCTCGTCCGCGAGGAGATCGAGCTGGCGAAGGTCGAGGTCACGAGCAAGGTCGCCAGCCTCGCCAAGGGCGGCGCCATCGCCGCCGCCGCGGGCGTCTTCCTCGTCTTCGCGATCACGATCTTCTTCCACGGCCTGGCGTGGTTCTTCAACGACCTGTTCGACATCTCGAACGCCTACTGGATCGGCTTCGCGATCGTGTTCGGAATCCTGGTCCTGCTGGCCGCGATCGCCGGGCTGATCGCCATGCGGCTGTTCAAGAAGGGCTCGCCGCCGGTGCCCGAGCAGGCGATCGAGGAGGCCAAGCGCACCCGGGCGGAGCTCGAGGCGCAGAAGATCGAGCGCGATCAGATCAAGCGCACGCTGGAAAAGGGAGACGAGATCCGTGCCTGAGTCCCGCAGCCCCGAGCTGATCCGCCAGTCGATCGAGGAGACCCGCCGCGAGCTGGCCTTCTCGGTCAACGACCTGCGCTCCAAGATGACCGAGATCACCGACTGGCGCGGCCAGCTGCGCCGCAACCGCAGCCAGGCGCTGATCGGCGCCGCGGTGGCCGGCTTCGTGATCGGCGGCGGGGTGGCTGGCATGGTCTCCCTGATCACCCGCCGGCGCTGACCGGCGCGCGCGTCCTGCTGCGGCCGGCGGTGGCGGCCGACGAGCACGAGTACCTCGCGCTCGCGCACGCGAGCCGCGACTTCCACCGGCCCTGGATCCATCCGCCGCTCGATCGCAGCGCCTGGCAGGCGCTGCTGGTCCGCAACGCGGGCGACGACGCCGAGCTGCTGCTGGCCTGCCTGCGCGACGGCGGCGCGATCGTCGGCTCGTTCCAGCTCAGCCAGATCTTCCGCGGCGGCTTCCAGAACGCCTGCCTGGGCTTCTTCGCCGTCGCCGCGCACGCGGGCCAGGGCTTGATGACCGAGGGCCTGCAGCTGACGCTGCGTCACGCCTTCAGCGAGCTGCGCCTGCACCGCGTGGAGGCCAACGTGCAGCCGGCCAACGCGCGCTCGCGGGCGCTGGTGGAGCGCTGCGGCTTTCGCCACGAGGGCTTCTCGCCGCGCTACCTGAAGGTCGGCGGCGAGTGGCGCGACCACGAGCGCTACGCGATCACGTTGGAGGAGTGGGCGGAGGCGTAGCCGATCACAGCGCCAGGATGGCGCCGCTGCAATCAGGGCGCGGGCAGGATGCCCGCAAGGGCTATTCCTCCGCTCCATGTCTACGGCGGTGCACGATCGCCGCGACCCCGCCGGCGGGGATCGGCAGCCAGAAGGACACCAGCCGGTAGGCGAGCGTGGCGACGACGGCCTTGCCCGCGCCGACCCCCGCCAGCGCCAGCGTTCCGGTCAGGCCCGCCTCGACGAACCCCAGGCCGCCGGGCGTGAGCGGCAGCTGGCTGAGGAACTGGGCGGCGCAGAAGGCCAGCAGCACCAGCGACGGCCGTGGGTGCGCGCCCAGCGCCGTCAGCGCGGCCAGCAGCGTCAGGTAGTCCAGCACCCAGCGCCCGCTGGAGAACAGCAGCGCCTCCCACCAGCTGTCGCCCATCACCGTGCGCACGACGTCGCGCTCGTGCACGAGTCGCTCCGGCAGGCCGGCGATCGGGGGTCGGCGACCGCGCAAGAGGCGGTTGCGAGTCGCCTGGACGGCGCGTCCCGCGATCAGCAGCGGGGTGTCCGAGAGGATCGACCAGGCGCCCGCCGCGAACAGCACCACGAACATCCCCACGCCGGCCACCGCCGCCTTGACGAGGCCCTCGTCCACCGGCGCCCCGCCGATGATCGCCGGCAGGCTCAGCACCGGCAGCGCGAGCAGCATGCCGAACACCAGCAGCGACGAGGCGGTCATCCCGGACGCCACGGTCGCCTGGGGGAGGCCCGCGCGCGCGAGCATCGCGTACTGCATCCCGCCCGCGGCCGCGACGCCGCCTGGCACCAAGCGCCCGAACGCGTTCGCGGCCAGCTGCGACGTGATCACCGGCCCCCACGCCTCGGTGCGCAGGGCGAGCCGCTGCAGCGCCCAGATGCAGGCGTAGCTGCCGAGTTGCAGCAGCAGCATGACCACCAGCCACAGCGGGCTGAACTCGCCGAGGCGCTCCCAGGCGCCGAAGACCTCCGCCAGCGCCGGCGCGAGCAGGTAGAGCGACACGCCAGTGATCGCCAGCAGCACGCCGCGACGGACATAGGTGGCCGTCATCGAGTCAGAGCCTACGCCGGCAGGGGGCCGCCGGCGGGGGCGGCGGGCGGCGGCTCCGGCGGCGGCGGAATCCGCGGGCGGCGGCTCGCCGGCGGGAGGCTCGTCCGGCTCGATCTTCAACGACATCGTGCGCCAGTCCCAGTACTCGCGCAGCAGGATCTGGATCGAGGCCGCGATGGGGATCGCCACCAGTGCGCCCATGATGCCCAGCAGCGTGCTGCCGAACAGCACCGCGACGATCGTCAGGAAGGGATGCACGTGCACGGTTCGCTTCTGCACCTGCGGCTGGATCAGGTGGTTCTCGAACTGCTGATAGACGATCGCCCAGATCGTCCAGATGATCGTGACGGTCGGGAAGTCCTCGAACAGCGTGACGAGCCCGATCAGGACCGCCGCCAGCGTGGCGCCCACGAGCGGGATCAGCGAGAACAGGCCCGCGATCACCGCCAGCGGCGCCCGGAACGGGACGCCCAGGATGGCGAGCACGACGTAGGTCGCCACGCCGGCGATCACCGCGATCGTGAGCGCGCCCGCGACATAGCCGCCGACCGCCTGCGCCATGTTGTCGAGCGAGCGCCGTAATCGCTGCGCCTGCTCGGGCGGTCGCAGCTCCAGCGCGCGGTCGACCCAGCCGCGCCCGCTGCCGAGCAGGAAGGCGGTCAGCACCAGGATCGTGATCAGCGCGAAGGCGGAGTTGACGAGGCCGAAGCCGACGTCGCGCAGCGTCTTGGCCGCGCCGCCGAGCCGGGTCGGCAGCTTCTCCGCCTCCTGCTCGAGCTTCTCCGTGATGTCGTAGTCGTCGTTGAGCTTGCGCAGCCGCTCGTTGTCGCGCACGAACTTCGACACGTCGCGCGAGTACTGCGGCACGTTCTCGGCGAAGTTGTTGGCCTCGGTGATCAGCGGCGGCACCATCAGGGCCATCAGCCCCAGCGGCACCAGCAGCAGGCCGAGGTAGACGAGCGTGATCGCGAAGCCCCGGCGCATGTGCCGGTGCAGCGCGTTCACCGGCCCCGACAGCGCGACAGCCAGGAAGATCGCGATCAGCAGCCAGCTGACCGGCTTGCGCAGGAGGTACAGCAGGTAGAGGCAGATCGCCACCGCCACGACGAGCAGCACGATCCGGATCACGGACCTGACGGACACCTCGCCCACGACCGCGATTGTCGCCACGCCGCCGGACGTGCTCGCGGCGGACTAGCTGACGAAGCGCTTGGGCAGGCCGCCGACGCCCAGCAGGCCCGGGCCGGTGTGGGTGCTCAGCACCGGCCCGATCTCGCTCACGAGCGTGGGCGGGCAGCCGAACAGGTCATGGCAGCGCTCGACCAGGCGAGCGCACTGCTCGGGCGCGTTGATGTGCTGCACCGACCAGGCGTCGGCGCCCGAGTCGTAGCGCTGGCGCGCGTAGTCGACCATGCGCTCGAACATGCGCGCGCTCGTGCGCACGCGCTCGACCGGGCTCATCTCGCTCTCGACGGTGAGGATCGGCTTCACCCGCAGCGTCGAGCCGATCCAGGCGCTGGCGGCGCCGATGCGCCCGCCGCGGCGCAGGAACTCGAGCGTGTCGAGCGCGAACCACATCTTCATCTCGGCGCGCGCCTCCTCGGCCCGCGTGACGACCTCCTCGAGCGAGGCGCCGTCGCGCGCCGCGGTGCCCGCCGCGAGCACCACCAGCCCGAGGCCCCCGGCCGCCGTGCGCGAGTCCAGCACGCGCACCCGCTCGCCGCCCTTGCCGTCGCGCTCGAGCGCCTCGGCGGCCTGGCGCGCGGCCTGGACCGTGCCGGAGAGCCCGGCCGAGAGATGGATCGAGACGACGTCGCGGCCGGCGGCCAGCAAGGGCTCGTAGGCCGACACGAAGTCGCCGACGGAGGGCTGCGAGGTGGTCGGCAGCTTGTCCGCGCCGCGCAGCTCCTCGAAGAAGGCCGGGTAGTCGGTGATCTCGGTCTCCGGCACGGTCCGGTCCCCGCCGAAGACGACGTAGAGCGGCACGACCGTCACGTCGAGGCGCCGGATCAGCTCGGGCGTGAGGTAGGACGTGCTGTCGGTGACGATGGCGACGCCGGACATGCGCGCGGCAGCCTATCCGTCGGGTCGGCCTCCTACGTCTGCGCGCGCTGGCGCAGGGGCGTACACTCGCCTCCAGGGTGGAGCCAGCACGGCAGCGCATGATCGAGTCGAAGCTGCAGGCGCGCCTCGAGCACGTCCTGCGTACGCGTGCGCTGATGGAGCGGGAGAGCGACGGGGCTCGCGACGCGGAGCTCAGCCACTTCGACAACCACCCGGGCGAGTACGCCACCGAGCTGCACGACGAGGAGCTCGACGAGACCGCCGGGATCTTCTTCGAGGAGGAGGAGCGGCGGATCGCGGAGGCGCGGCGCGCGCTCGCCGAGGGCACCTACGGCATCTGCTGGATGTGCCGGCGCCCGATCCCGGAGGAGCGGCTGCAGGCCGTGCCGGAGACGGTGCGCTGCCTGGACTGCCAGCGGCACTTCGAGGGGTATCACCGCCAGCGCACGCCTCTGTGACGACGCTCGTCACCGGCGCCACCGGCTTCATCGGCTCGCACGTCGCCCGCCTGCTGGCCGAGCGCGGCGAGGAGCTGCGGCTGGGGATCGAGCGCGGCGCGTCGACCGCCCACGTCGACGACCTCGACGCCGCACACGTGATCTGCGACGTGCGCGACCGGCGCGCGGTCAGGCGCGCGCTGCGCGGCGTCGAGCGGGTCTACCACTGCGCCGGCATGACGTCCGTCCGTCCCGCCGACACCGAGCGCCTGTTCGCGGTCAACGTCGGCGGCACGCGCGCGGTGATGGAGGAGTGCCTGCGCGCCGGCGTCGAGCGCGTGGTCTACCTCTTCGAGCGCCGCCGCGGTCGGTCCGGCCGCGCGCGGGGCCACGGCCGACGAGAGCCAGGCCTTCCCGGCCGGCGGCCTCGGCATCCCCTACGTGAACTCGGTCTACGAGGCCGAGGTCGAGACGCTGCGCCTGGCCGCCCGCGGCCTGCCGGTGGTGTGCGCCAACCCGGCGATGACCCTCGGCGCCGGCGACGTGAACCTGACCTCCACGCGGCTGGTGCGCAGCTTCCTGCTGGGGCGGGTATCCGCCTACACCGAGGGCGCGGTCTGCGTGGTCGACGTGCGCGACGTGGCCGCGGGCGTGATCGCCGCCGGGGAGCGCGGCGAGCCGGGCGAGCGCTACATCCTCGGCGGGCGCAACTTCACCTTCGACCGCCTGTTCGCCGACCTCGGGCGGCTGTCCGGCAACGACCCGCCGCTGCGGGTTCCCGCCAGGATCGCCGGCGCGGCGGCCGGGTTGCTGGGAGCAAGCGGCCATACCCCATTCGGGGCACAGGGGCTTTGGCCGCTGACCGCGAACGAGATACGAGCTGCCGGCCACTGGTGGACCTACCGCTCGACCAAGGCGCGACGCGAGCTCGGCTGGCGCGCACGCCCGCACGAGGAGACGCTCGAGGCGACCGTGCGCTGGCACACCGAACGCGAGCGGGACCGGATCGCGCGCACGCGCCAGGTGTCGCGCGGGCCGCGCCAGCTCCAGCGTCGCGTGGCGGGATTCGCGCTCGGCGCGGCGGGGGCCGTGGACGCCGTCGTGCGTCGGGTACCCTCGGGCAGATGAGCAGGCGCTCGAACAGGCTTCCCGTCGGGCGTGCGGCGCGCGGCGCGCGCAGGGTCTGGCCGCTCCTGCTGATGGGCTGGGAGCGCTGGCAGCAGCTGCCGCCCGAGCGCAAGGAGGACTACAAGCGGCGCGCCCGGGACTACGCCGACCGCGGGCGCAAGACGCTCGAGCAGCGCCGCAAGCGCAGAGGGCGCTAGCCGCCCAGGTTGTTCTCGAGCCCGATCGGCCGCTGGGCCACGGGCGCTTCCTCGACCGGCGCCGGCTGCTCGGCGACCTCGACGCCCAGCGTCTCGGCCAGCTCGCCGGACTCGTACATCTCCAGCACGATGTCCGAGCCGCCGACCAGCTCGCCGTCGACGAACAGCTGCGGGATCGTCGGCCAGCCGGAGACCGCCGACAGCTCCTCGCGGATGCGCGGGTCGGGCAGGACGTCGAGCGCGGCGTACTGCACGCCCAGCTCGTTCAGGCAGGCGGCCGCGCGGGCGGAGAAGCCGCACGCGGGCGCGCTCGGGGTGCCCTTCATGAAGAGCATCACCTTGTTCTCCTGCACGGCGTTCTCGATGAACTCGCGGATCTCGGTGTTGGTCATCCCTGCGTTCCTCCGGACGGAGTCGAAGTCTTGATCGAGAGTGCGTGGATGGCGCCGCCGACCTCGGCGCCGAACACCTCGTAGATCAGCTTGTGCTGCTGGATGCGGGAGAGGCCCTCGAAGCGCTCGGACACGACCTCGGCGCGGAAGTGGTCGCCCCCGCCGGTGAGGTCATCGACCGAGACCCGCGATCCGGGCAGCGCCGTCTCGATGCGCTGCTTCAAGTCGTTCGCGCTTGGCATCCAGGGTCCAGGGTATCGACGGCACGGCCGATACAATCGAACACGATGGTCACGTTGACTGACATCGCTGCCGAGAAGGTCCGCGACTTCATGGCGGGCCAGACCGCCGAGAGCGAAGTCGGGCTGCGCGTCGGGGTCAAGGGCGGCGGCTGTTCCGGCTTCCAGTACGCGCTCGCGATCGACGAGCGCCGGGAGGACGACCAGATCTTCGAGACCGGTGGCATTCGCGTCATCGTCGATCCGGCCAGCATGCGCTACGTCGACGGCTCGACCGTCGACTACACCGAGAACTTCATGGGCTCCGGCTTCGAGGTCAAGAACCCGAACGTCGTGGCCTCCTGCGGCTGCGGCTCCTCGTTCCGGGTGGCCGACGAAGAGCCGTCCTGCGGTAGCGCCGTCTAGGCCGCGCGCCGCCGGCCGCCGAAGTACTCCGCCTCCAGCTCGCCCAGCGGCGTCGCCGGCGGGTCGCCGAACAGCCACTCGCGGGCGATGCGGTGCCAGTTGGCCGTCGCCTCCACCCGGCCCAGGACGCCGAGCGTGAGCGCCTCCATGCGGCGGGCGAGCAGGGTCTCGGGCGGCAGCGTCTGGTGCTTCATCAGCTCCCAGTGGCGCGAGCGCGGGTCACCGGCGTCGACGAGGACGCGAGAGACGATCTCGCGGTCGAGCGTGACCTCGCGGTCGTCGCGGTACCACTCGATCGCGTCGAGGCACTGCTCGAGCAACGCCTCGGGGGCGATCCGCTCGTCGTCGACGTCGAAGTAGCCGAGCTGCGCCATCAGCGTGTGGAAGCGCTCGGCGTCGCCCTCGAGGCCGCAGCGGATGGCGGCGATCTCGGCGTCGATCTGCTCGCGCGGCAGCTTCTTGGTCATGCCGAAGTCGAGGAAGGCGACGCGACCATCTGCCATCAACAGCTGGTTGCCCGGGTGAGGGTCGCCGGAGAAGTGGCCGTTGCGATAGAGCGAGCCGAAGAAGAAGCGGAACACGATCTCGCCGAAGCGGTCGCGCGTGGCGCGGTCGAGCGTGCGTACCTCCTCGAAGCCGATCCCGTCGACCCACTCGGTCACCAGCACGTGCTCGCTGGACAGGCGCGTGAGCACCTCGGGGACGTAGATGAACGGGTGGCCGCGCCAGGCGCGCGCGATCGCGCGGTGGCTCTGGGCCTCGTGCTCGTAGTCGAGCTCCTCGCTCAGGCGCTCCTTGATCTCCTTGGTCATCGCCTTGGCGTCCATGCCGGGCGCGATCCGCTTGGCGACGCGCATGATCAGCCCCAGGTTCTGCAGGTCGGCGCGCACCGCCTGCGCCACGCCCGGGTACTGCGCCTTGACGGCGACCTCGCGCCCGTCGTGCAGGCGCGCGCGGTAGACCTGGCCGATCGAGGCGGCCGCCACCGCCTGCTCGTCGAACTCGGCGAACACCTCGTCCAGCGGCTCGCCGAGGTCGTCCTCGATCACCGCGCGCATGCGCTCGAAGGAGACCTGCGGCGCGGAGTCGCGCAGCGCGGCCAGCTTCTCCTGCATCCGCTCCTGGAACTCGGGCGGGAAGGCGCCGGTGTCGATGAACGAGGCCACCTGGCCGACCTTCATCGCCGCGCCCTTCATCTGGCCGAGCACGTCCACGATCTGCTCGGCGGCCTCGAGCTGGCGCCGCTCGGCGGCGGCGCGGCGGCCCTCCTGCGAGCGGGTGAGGTTGGTCGCCTTGGTGGCGTAGTTGCGGGCCGTCTGCCCGCCGGCGAGGGCGCCGACCTTGGCGGCTCGCCGTACGCGACCTCTGGGGACGTCCTTCGCCATCTCGACCACTGTACGTACGAGACGGGCCGGCGGGGCCAGGTAGGCTCCCCGCCGCCATGCGGCTGGTGAGCTTCGACTCCGGCGCCGGACCGCGCGCGGCGCTGCTGCGCGAGGACCGCGTCTACGACATCTGGGGCGACGCGTTCCGCGGCGTGCGCGCCGAGGACCGGACGGTCGAGGGCATCCTCGAGAGTGGGCTGCTGGACGAAGTCGAGGCGGTCGAGCACGACGGCGTGCCGGTCGCGGACGTCGAGCTGCTGCCGCCGCTGACGCGACCGAGCAAGATCGTCTGCATCGGGCTCAACTACCGCTCGCACGCCGAGGAGCAGGGCGTCGAGCCGCCGGAGACGCCGACCTTCTTCGCCAAGTTCCGCACCAGCCTCGGCGGCGCCCGGCGCGACGGTCGCACTGCCGCCGTGGAGCCGGCGGGTCGACTACGAGGCCGAGGTGGCGTTCGTGATCGGCGCGCGCTGCAAGGACGTGCCCGAGGAACGGGCGCTCGACTACGTCGCCGGCTACACGCTGCTTCAACGACCTCTCGGCGCGCGACTACCAGGTCAAGACGCCGCAGTGGATGCCCGGCAAGACGTTCGACGGCGCCGCGCCCTGCGGGCCCGCGCTCGTCACCAAGGACGAGGCCGGGGCCGCACGACGCGATCGAGATCGCCCTGCACCTCAACGGCGAGGAGATGCAGCGCAGCTCCACCGCCGACCTCGTGCACTCCGTGCCCGCGCTGGTCGCCTACCTCTCGATGCTGATGACGCTCGAGCCCGGAGACGTCGTCGCCACCGGCACGCCCGGCGGCGTCGGCAGCATGCGCGATCCGCGGGTGTGGCTGCAGGCGGGCGACGAGGTCGTCGTCTCCTCGCCCCAGCTGGGCTCGCTGACGACGCGCCTGGCCTAGCCGCCGGCGCCGTCCAACGACGGCTTGCAGGCCTGTAGAAACCCGGCCTGGGCTGCCGATTGACCCAGGTATGAACGCCATCGCCCCTGCGCTCCGCGCCGCCGCGCGGACCGCAGTTCGACAACCGTCGTGTGCTCGCCGGCCTGATCGACGTGCTGATCGTCTTCGCCGTGGCCTTCGTCGTCGGGCATCGCCGCCGGCGTGGTCGGCGGCGAGAGCAGCGAGGCCGCTCCGCCGCTCGAGGCCGTGATCCTCGGTTGGGCGCTGTTCTACTACTTCGCGCTCGAGTCGGGCGCCGGCCAGACGCGTCGGCAAGCGGGTCATGGGCCTGCGCGTGACGATGGCCGACGGCAGTCCCGCGGACATGCGCGCGATCGCCGTGCGCACCGTGCTGCGCGTGGTCGACGGCATCGCCTTCTACGTGGTCGGCCTGATCGTGATGCTGGTGACCGGCGAGCGCCGCCAGCGCCTCGGCGACCTCGCGGCCGGCACGATCGTCACCGGCGTCGACGCGCGCCCCGCGCCCGCGATGCAGCCAGCCGCGGATTCCCAGTCCGCCTTCGATTCGCAGCTGCCCGAGTCCCTCGGCAGTCCGCTCGCGATGGACGCTCCGGCTCCGGCCGTCGAGCCGTTCCCGCTCGACCTGCCGGCGGTGGAGCCGGTCGAGCCCGCGTCGGTCGAGCCGTTCCCGGTGGAGGCCATGGACCCCGTGGTCGAGCCCGCGCCGGAGCTGAAACCCTTCGACCCGTTCGCGCCGGCCGACAGCGGCCCCGAGACCGAGGCCGCGGTGGAGCCGGCCGCGGTGGAGCCGGCCCCGGCCGAGCCGATGGTGGAGGCCCCCGTCATGGACGAGCCCGTCATGGACGAGCCCGTCATGGACGAGCCCGTCATGGACGAGCCCGTCATGGAGGAGCCCGTCGTCGAGAGCCCGGCCGCACCGGTCGAGGAAGCGGCTTCGACGCCGGACTGGACCATCCCGGCCCCGCAGCAGGCGCCGCCCGCCGACGAGCCGACGGCGGGGGCCGCCGAGGACTCCGTCAAGGTGCGCTCCGTGGAGACCGTCTCGGCCATCGACCTCGTGATGGGCGAGGTCGAGGAGGACGAGGCGGCCGGCTCGGCTCCGACCGCCTAGCGCTCGGGGACGGCGCCGCGGCGCCGATACTCTTGCGGGCTCTGACGGCGTTAGGCACGACAGACAACCCCCTGCG
The DNA here is from genome assembly GCA_963734165.1 of uncultured Thermoleophilaceae bacterium. Lineage (GTDB taxonomy): Bacteria > Actinomycetota > Thermoleophilia > Solirubrobacterales > Thermoleophilaceae > JACVRW01. Next base: position 1,052,423 of record CAVTFZ010000002.1, read on the forward strand.
GGTGGCCATCGTCGGCTCCGGGCCGGCGGGCTTCTACGCCGCCGGCCACCTGCTCAAGAGCAAGTCGCATCCCGAGCTGGTGGTGCAGGTCGACGTCTTCGACCGCCTGCCGACCCCGTGGGGGCTGGTGCGCGCCGGCGTGGCGCCCGACCACCCGAACATCAAGGCCGTCAGCCGGGTCTACGAGAAGACCGCCGAGCATCCGGAGTTCCGCTTCTACGGCCACGTCGAGTTCGGCTCGGACGTCACCCACGACGAGCTGGCCGACCGCTACCACGCGGTGATCTACGCGGTCGGCGCGCAGACCGACCGGCGCATGGGGATCCCGGGCGAGGAGCTGCCGGGCAGCTGGGCCGCCACCGAGTTCGTCGCCTGGTACAACGGCCACCCCGACTACTGCGAGCACCAGTTCGACCTCTCGCACGAGCGGGCGGTGGTGATCGGCAACGGCAACGTCGCGGCCGACGTGGCGCGCATGCTGGCGCTGACCCGCGACGAGCTGGCGGAGACCGACGTGGCCGACCACGCGCTCGACGCGCTCGCCGACAGCGGCGTGCGCGAGATCGTGGTGCTCGGCCGGCGCGGACCGGCGCAGGCGGCGTTCACCAACCCCGAGCTGCTGGAGCTGGGCGAGATGGCCGACGCCGACGTGTTCGTGACCGAGGAGGACGTGGCGCTCGACCCGCTCAGCGGCCGCCTGGCTGGAGAGCGACGCAGGCGCACACGACCTCGCGCAAGAACGTCGAGATCCTGCACGGCTACTCGGCGCGCGAGGCGGCGGGCAAGCGCCGACGGATCGTGCTGCGCTTCCTCGTCTCGCCGGTGGAGATCGTCGGCGACGAGCGCGTCGAGGGCGATGCGCATCTGCCGCAACGAGCTGGTCGCGGACGAGGACGGGCGAATCCGGCCGCGGGCGACCGAGCGGACCGAGCAGATCGAGGCCGGGATCGTGTTCCGCTCGATCGGCTACAAGGGCACGCCGCTGGAGGGCGTCCCCTTCGACGAGCGCTCGCGGCACGATCCCCAACGACCAGGGCCGGGTGCTGGGCGCGGACGGCCAGCCGATCCCCGGCGAGTACGCCGTCGGCTGGATCAAGCGCGGCCCGAGCGGGATCATCGGCACCAACAAGCGCGACGCGCAGGAGACGGTCGACCGGCTGCTGGAGGACCTCGACGCGGGTCGCCTGCCCGAGCCGCCCCAGCCCGACCGCGCCGCGATCGAGCAGCTGCTCGACGAGCGCAAGCCCGAGCACGTGACCTACGCCGGCTGGGAGGCGATCGACGCGGCCGAGAAGCAGGCCGGCGAGCCGCAGGCCGCCCGCGCGTCAAGCACACGACCTACGACGACCTGCTCGACGCGGCGCGCGCCGCGCGGGAGCGGGTCTAGCCCGCCGGGACCCGCGCGGTCTCGCCGTCGAGCGCGTCCAGCGCGCGCTCCACGGAGGCCGAGATGCAGGTGAAGATCGGCGTCTCCGACTCGGTGTAGGCGCTCGACTCGGTCGCGCGCAGCTCCTGCACCAGGTCGAGGAACTCCTGGGGGTCGTCGGCGTCGAACGCCACCACGAACTCCTGGTCGTCGAGCCCGAACGAATACGCCGTGTTGGTCTCGATGCCGCCGAAGCGCCGCGCTACCTCGATGTGCTCGCGCATCACGCGCATGCGCTCCTCGGGCGGCAGCCGGTACCAGTCCCGCTGCTTCCACATCGGGTAGACGATGAAGTACTTGGAGTCGGCGCCCGGCCGTGGCGCGGCCGGCTTGTCGGGCTCGTCGCTGTAGGGCGACTCCTTGGTCATCGCCAGGTACGAGTGCGGGGTCTCGGTCCAGCGCATCAGCCCGCTCTGGTTGAGCAGCACGTGCAGCTCGTGGATCGGGTCGAGCGAGCTGGCGATCGCGCGCACCATCAGGTCGCAGTCCCCGCGCGTGCCGACCAGCGAGTAGGCGCGCAGGATAGTGGTCCTCGGCGAACTCCGCGCAGGCGGCGGCGAACTCGCGCTTGTCGGCCGCGCGCTCCTGCACCGGCCGCCGGCGCCAGGCCGGATCGACCTTCAGGAACGTGTATTTGACGTAGTTGCGCTGCTCGGTCACGGCCACCAGTGTGGCGTACGCCGGTCCCGGTAGCATGGTCACGTGCGCGTTGGGCTCGTTTCCCCGTACTCGTACACGTACCCAGGCGGGGTCGGCCGGCACGTCGAGGCACTCGCAGAGGAGCTGTTCGCCCAGGGCCACGAGGTCCGGCTGCTCGGCTCCCTACGACCCCGACGACCGCCTGGCACGTGTCATGCATCGTGGCGCGGCGCCGCAGCAGCGGCCCCTGCCCGACTACCTGATCCCCCTCGGGCGCACGTTCGGGCTGCCGATGAACGGCGCCGTCTCGAACCTCTCGGGCTTCCCGGCCGCGATCGCCGTGCTGGGTCACGAGCTGCGCCACGGCGGCTACGACGTCGTCCACGTGCACGAGCCGAACGCGCCGGTGGCCAGCTGGTACGCGGTCGAGGCCAGCCGCGCGCCCGTGGTCGGGACCTTCCACACGTACTCCACAGGCCGCCTGGTCAGCGGGATCGCGGCGAACGTCATCGGGGCGCGGCGGCTGTACTCGAAGCTGTCGGCGCGCATCGCCGTCTCCGAGGCCGCGCGCTGGACGGCCGAGCGCTTCTACGGCGGCCGCTACCGGATCGTGCCCAACGGGGTGGACCTGAGCCTGGCGCGGCCCGATCCGCTGCGACCGCGCGACGGCGAGGAGCTGAAGCTGCTGTTCGTCGGCCGCGCCGAGGACCGCAAGGGCCTGCCGATCCTGCTGCGCGCCTTCGAGGCGCTGCGCAGCGCCAACGTGCCCGCCCGTCTGATCGTGGCCGGCGCGACCGCCCAGGAGGTCGAGCCGCTGCTGCTCGAGCCCGAGGGGGTCGAGATCGCCGGGCGGGTGAGCGAGGAGGAGAAGTGGCGCCTGCTGGGCGAGGCCGACCTGCTGGTGGCACCCTCGCTCGGCGGCGAGAGCTTCGGCATGGTGCTGACCGAGGCGTTCGCGTCGGGCACGCCGGTCGTGGCCTCGGACATCGCCGGCTACCGCGACGTGGTGCGCGACGGCGTCGACGGCCTGCTGGTGCCGATGGGCGACCCGGTCGAGCTGGGGGAGGCACTGCACGCCTTGGCGCTCGATCCGGCGCGCCGCGCCGAGCTGGCGGCCGCTGCCCGCGAGCGCGCCGAGCGCTTCGCCTGGCCACGCGTGACCAGCGAGGTGCTCGACGTCTACGAGGACGCGCTGGCGGTGCCCCGGCCGCAGACCCGCGTGGCGCGCGCCGCCGTCCGCGCCGGCCTGCACCCGACCGAGCCCGGCCCGCCCGCGCCGCCGCGCAGGCTGGCGTCGATCGAGCCGGTGGACCCCGCCGCGCCGCGCCGCTCCCTCGCCCGCACCGCCCGCCGCGTCGCGGTCGTCGCCGGCGCCGTGCTCGGCGTCGGCCTGACCGCGCTCGCCCTCAACCGCATCGGCCTCGACTCGATCGGCCACGCGCTGCTGGCCGCCACGCCGGTCTGGGTGCTGGTCTCATTCGCGCTGATGTGCGCCTCGATGCTGATCCGCGCCGAGGCCTGGAACGCGATCCTGCGCGCCGCCCTGCCGGGCGTGCGCGTGCGCCGCCGCGACACCGCGCGCGCCACGATGATCGGCGTGCTGATGTCCGCGACGCTGCCGGCGCGGCTCGGCGAGCCCTCGCGCGCGCTGATCGTGGCGCGCCGGCTGGGACGCATGCGCGAGCGGCTGCCGCTCGTGCTCGGCACGCTCGTCTCGCAGACGCTGCTGAACATCCTCGCCCTGTGCGTGCTCGGCGCCGTGATGTTCGCGACGGTCGGGTTGTTCAACGGCGGCGAGGACGCGCTCGTGGTCGCGACGATCGCGCCCGTGGTGCTGCTGGGGCTGGTGATCGCCACGCCCTGGCTGCTGCGCCGCGGCAAGCCCTCGCGCTTCCAGCGCGTGCAGCAGGCCGCCGCGCTCGTGCGCGGCGCGATGGTGCAGGTGCGCAGCGGGCTGCAGGTCTTCCGCCGGCCGCGCCTGGGCGCCTGGGCGACGGTGACGCAGCTGACCGCCTGGGCGGTGCAGTGGATGGCCTGCTACGTGCTGCTGGTCGCCCTCGGACTCGACAGCCACGCCGGCATCGGCGCGGCCGCGGCGGTCCTGTTCGCGGTCAACGTCACCGCCGCACTGCCGGCCACGCCCTCGAACCTCGGCGTCTTCCAGGCCGCCTGCGTCGCGGTCCTGTCGGCCTACGGCGTCGGCAAGACCGACGCGCTCGCCTACGGCATCATCCTGCAGGCGGTCGAGATCGCGACCGCCCTGGCGATGGGCATGCCCGCGCTCGTGGCCGAGGGCATGACCTGGAAGGACCTGCGCCTGCGCGCCCTCCACGCCGCGCCGGTCGAGCTGCGCAGCGCCGCCCGCCGCCGCGGCGAGGCCGCCGAAGTCGAGGCGTAGACCGGCTCAGTCGAGGGTCTCCGGCAGCAGACGCAGACCGCGTGCGGCCACTGCTGTGTGCAGGCGACGGTCCCATGTGGCGACCGTCAGCTCCGTGACCGGGAGCGCGAGGATCGCGGCAAGATGCAGCGCGTCGAGGCTGCGCAGCTCGGTCGAGAGTGCGAGGGCGGCGGCCTGCTCTGACAGGTCGGCGTCGACCTCCACGACGCCGAACGACGCCCATTCGCGCTCGAACGCCGCGGTCGCCCGGCGTCCTGCGGCACGTCCCACGGCTCGCATCGTCTCGACGAAGCCGATGCGGCAGATGTGCCACGAGCTGGCCGTCGCCATCGCCGCGCGCAGCTCGGCGCTGCCGGACTCCGCGACGTAGCGCTTGACCAGCGCGCTCGCGTCGAGATAGAGGATCAGCGCTCGTCGTCCCGCTCGTCCAGCACGAGCTCCAAGGCCGACTGCTCGGCCTCGACCAGGCGCGGAGCCTTTTCCGGGTGGGGGCGGCTGGGCGGGGTGATCTTGCCGGCGGCGATCAGAGCACGGAGCTGCTCGTCCTCGGGCCGCTGGTCCACCGGCACGATGTCGGCGATCGCCTGACCACGCAGCGTGACGCGCAACTGCTCGCCGGCGCTGACCTGGCGTAGCGCCTCGCTGAGGTGGGCCTTCAGCTCGCGGATGCCGATCTCGCGCATGTAGTCACCTTAGCAAGAAAGGTGACTACATCAGAACGCGATCGGCTTGCCGTCGCGGAAGAAGCCGCCAGTGGGGCCGTCGTCGGGCAGGGTGGCGAGCCAGACGATGCCGGCGGCGCCGTCCTCGACGGGCTTCTTGGCGCCGAACTGGCCGCCCATGTCGGTGGCGACGAAGCCCGGGCAGGCGGAGTTGACCTTGACGCCGGCGTCGGCCAGCTCGGTCGAGAGGATGCGGGTCATCGCGTTGAGCGCGGCCTTGGAGACGCGGTAGCCGGGCGACCAGCCGCCCATCTCGGTGATGCCGCCCATGCCGCTCGACACGTTCACCACGCGTGGGTGCTCGCTTTCCCGCAGCAGCGGTAGCAGCGCGACCGCCAGGCGGTAGGAGCCGAAGAAGTTCGTGTCGAGCGCGCCCTGGATCTTGTCGAAGTCGGGCTCGGCGCCGGCGACGCCCCAGTCGGTGCCGACGCCGGCGTTGTTGACCAGCACGTCCAGTGCGCCCGGATCGTCGCCGATTGCAGCGGCGGCGCGCTCGATGCTGGCGGGATCGGATACGTCGAGCTGTAGCGGCCGGCCGCCGACCGCCTCCGCGGCCTCGCGCGCCTTGGCTTCGTCGCGTGCGCTGACGATCACGTCGTAGCCGCGTTCGGCGAGTTGGCGGGCGGTCTCGCGGCCGATGCCGCGGTTTGCGCCGGTCACGAGGGCGATTGGCATGGGCCTCAGCCTACGCGGGGAAACCTTCACACATCTGTGTCAAGGTTTCGCTAGGATCAGGGAACTTTGGCGGAGCGCGACTACCTCCAGGCCACGCGCGAGCGCGTCGTCGTCTTCGACGGCGGCATGGGCGCGACGCTGGAGCAGTTCGACCTCACCGCGGAGGACTACGGCGGGCTGCAGGGCAAGTGCCACGAGGCGCTCGTCCTCAACCGCCCCGACGTGATCGAGGGCGTCCACGAGTCGATGCTCGAGGCCGGCGCCGAGGTCGTCGAGACCGACACCTTCCAGGCGCAGCCGCCTCAAGCTCGAGGAGTGGGGCCTCGGCGAGCACACGCTCGAGATCAACCGCAAGGCCGCCGAGATCGCCCGCAAGGCCGCGGGCGAGGACCGCTTCGTCGCCGGCTCGATCGGCCCGACCGGGCACCTGCCCGCCAGCGACGACCCGACGCTCGGCAAGATCCGCTTCGGCGAGCTGGTCGAGGTCTTCACCGAGCAGGCGACCGGGCCTGGTCGAGGGCGGCGCCGACCTGATCATCATCGAGACCGCGCAGGACATCCTCGAGGTCAAGGCCGCGATCTTCGGCGCCCGCGAGGCGTTCAAGCAGACCGGCCGCGACGCTGCCGATCCAGACGCTCGGTCTCGCTGCTGCCCAACGGCGGCAAGATGCTGCTCGGCACCGACATCCAGGCCGTGCTGACCACCCTGACCGCGCTCGACGTCGAGGTGATCGGGCTCAACTGCTCGACCGGCCCCGAGGACATGCGCGACGCGATCCGCTACCTCGGCGAGAACTCGCCCGGTGCCGGTGCACTGCATCCCCAACGCCGGCCTGCCGCTCCAGGGCCCCGACGGCGAGACGATCTTCCCCGAGGAGCCCGAGCCGCTGGCCAACGTCGCTGCAGGAGTTCGTCGAGCGCTACGGCGTCGGCATCGTCGGCGGCTGCTGCGGCACGACGCCCGACCACATCGCGCGCGATCGTCGACCGCGTCGGCGGCCGCGACGGCCGGCGAGCGCCCGGCGCCGGGCGACCCGCTCGTCTCCTCGATGATGACCGCGACGCCGCTCGTGCAGGAGCCGCGCGCCGACGCTGGTCGGCGAGCGCGTCAACTCGCAGGGCTCGCGCAAGGCCAAGGAGCTGCTGCTGGCCGACGACTACGACGGCCTCGTCGCAGGTCGCCGAGGACCAGGTCGAGGGCGGCGCGCACGTGCTCGACCTCTGCGTCGCGCTGACCGAGCGCCAGGACGAGGACGAGCAGATGCGCGAGGTCGTCAAGCGCGTCTCGCTGACCCAGCCGGCGCCGATCCAGATCGACTCGACCGAGCCCGACGTGATCAAGGCCGCGCTCGAGCAGATCCCCGGCCGCGCGATCGTCAACTCGATCAACCTCGAGGCCGGCCGCGACAAGGCCGACACGGTCGATCCCGCTCGCCGACGACGCACGGCGCCGCGCTGATCGCGCTGACGATCGACGAGGTCGGCATGGCCAAGACCGCCGAGCGCAAGGTCGAGATCGCCAAGCGCATCCACGAGATCGCCTGCGACGAGCACGGCCTCGACCCCGAGCTGCTGATCTTCGACGTGCTCACCTTCACGCTCACCACCGGCGACGAGGAGTGGAAGCCGTCGCGCGGTCGAGACGATCGAGGGCATCCGCCAGATCAAGGCGGAGCTGCCGGGCGTCAAGACCTCGCTCGGCGTCTCGAACGTCTCCTTCGGCGTCTCGCCAGCCCGCGCGCGCGGTGCTCAACTCGGTCTTCCTCCACCACTGCGTCGAGGCCGGGCTCGACCTCGCGATGGTCAACCCGAACCACATCACGCCCTACGCGCGAGATCTCCGACGAGGAGCGCGAGCTCGCCGACGACCTCGTCTTCAACCGCCGCGAGGACGCGCTCGAGCGCTTCATCGAGCACTTCGAGTCGAAGGGCGAGGACGAGGAGGACGACGGCCGCCGACCCGACCGCGGGCATGGAGCCCGAGGAGGCGCTCCACTGGCACATCCTGCGCCGCAAGAAGGACGGCGTCGAGGACTGGATCGACACGCTCGGTCGAGAAGATCGGCGCCGTCCCGACGCTCAACGAGGTGCTGCTGCCGGCGATGAAGGAGGTCGGCGACAAGTTCGGCGCCGGCGAGCTGATCCTGCCGTTCGTGCTCCAGTCGGCCGAGGTGATGAAGCGCGCCGTCGCCCAGCTCGAGAACTACCTCGAGCGGATCGAGGGCCACACCAAGGGCAAGGTCGTGATCGCGACCGTGTTCGGCGACGTGCACGACATCGGCAAGTCGCTCGTCAACACGATCCTGACCAACAACGGCTACACGGTCGATCGACCTCGGCAAGCAGGTCCCGGTCGACACGATCATCGACGCCGCGGTGGAGCACGAGGCCGACGCGATCGGGCTCTCGGCGCTGCTCGTCTCGACCTCGAAGCAGATGCCGATCTGCGTCGCAGGAGCTGCACGAGCGCGGGCTCGAGTTCCCGGTGCTGATCGGCGGCGCGGCGATCAACCGCGACTTCGGCCGCCGCATCCTCTACCCGAAGGGCAAGGAGTCCGACGAGGTCTACGAGCCCGGCGTCTTCTACTGCAAGGACGCCTTCCAGGGCCTCGACACGATGGACCAGCTGATCGACGACGAGGCGCGCGACGGCGCTGGTCGACGAAGATCCGCGACGAGGCGCAGCGAGCTGCGCGAGAAGCCGGTCGTGGTCGACGACTCGCCGCCGGTCGACCGACGACTCGCGTGCGCTCGCCGGCGCGCACCGACGACGCCGATCCCCGAGCCGCCGTTCTGGGGCGTGCGCGAGATCGACGTCGACCTCGACGACGTCTACCCCTACCTCGACCGCCACGTGCTGTTCAAGCTCCACTGGGGCGGGCGCGGCAAGAAGGGCGAGGAGTGGCGCCAGATCGTCGAGGGCCACGACGGCGAGGAGGGCTTCGCGCCGCGGCTCGAGCGCATGTGGCGCGAGCAGGACTACCTGCACCCGCGCGCGCGGCTCGGCTACTTCCCGTGCAACGCCGACGGCAACGAGCTGGTCGATCTTCGACCCCGAGGACCACGACAAGGAGCTCGAGCGGCTCGTCTTCCCGCGCCAGCCCAAGCACGACCGCATCTGCCTGGCCGACTTCTACCGCCCGCTCGACTCCGGCGAGCGCGACGTGGTCGCGCTCCAGGGCGTGACCGTCGGCCCCGAGGTCACCGAGCTGATCGAGCAAGCTCGAGGCGGACGGCGAGTTCGCCGAGCAGCTCTTCGTCCACGGCCTCGGCGTCCAGGCGGCCGAGGGCACTGGCCGAGTGGCTGCACGCCGAGGTCCGCGCGCGAGCTCGGGCATCGACCTCGACCAGGGCCGCCGCTACTCGTGGGGCTACCCGGCCTGCCCGGACCAGTCCGAGCACGAGAAGGTCTGGCGCCTGCTCGACCTCGAGGAGATCGGCATGACGCTCTCCGGCGGCTACGCCGTCGATGCCCGAGCAGTCGACGGTCGCGATCGTCGCCCACCACCCGCAGGCCGTCTACTTCGGCATGAAGTCCGGCTTCGTCCCCGAGGAGAAGCCGCCCGACGAGCTGATCGCCGGCACCGACCGCGGCGGCGAGCTGCCGCCCGAGGACGAGCCGACGCGAGGGCACCGTCGAGGCCGAGGGCGAGCAGCGCGCGAGCGAGGAAGTCTCGGCCTAGGGCAGCTCGGGCCGGTCCAGCGGCGTCATGGCCGGCTGGGAGATCGGCGCGGGCTCCTTACGTGCACGCAAGTCGAAGTACAGCAGCGTGGATCCGAGCGCCACGAACGAGAGCGAGATCCCGTCTGTGAGGATGGTCCCGAGCAGGTAGAGCGGGCCGCTCTCGGCCAGATGGGCGACGACACCGATCGGAATGCCGAGCCCGTAGGCGAGCAGGCCGCCGATCAATCCGATCAGTAGGACACGGCCGAAGGTGGTCCACCAGTAGTCCGTGACGAGCTCGCCGCTGCGCCGCAGCGCGCCGACCGGGCTTCGACCCTCGACCACGACGGTCTGGGAGGCGAGGTACCAGCGCATCGACAGGTAGATGCCCGGGACGACGAGCGCCAGGAAGCCGATCAGCACGCCGAGACCGGAGAGCACCACGGTCCCCATGACCGGCAGCAACACGGCTGCCGCGCGTTGCAGCGACCGTCCTACCGCTGGCGTGCGCCCTTCGCCAATGTCCACCACCGCGCTCACGTGACCGGCCGTGATCAGCGGGGTCATGAGCAAGTAGTAGACGATCGTGTAAGTGATGCCGCCGCCGCGTAGGAGGGTCTCGTCGTACCCCGTGAGTTGCCCGTCGATCACGCCGACAGTGAGCAGATCGAGCGGGACGACGACGGTGAACGCGATCGTCGCGAAGAGCAGGAAGTGGTGCCGGTACAGCGTGAAGCTTGTCCCGATTATGTCGCCGACGTCTCGCGGTCGGGTGAGGTCGAGTAACACCGGCGGCAATCTACGGCTTGCCGCGGCGGCGCGCGTCGGTTGGGCTAGCTGGCTTTGCGTCGGCGCGCGGCCCGCAGCTCGCGCAGCTCGACGATCGAGGTCTCGGCCATCGTGGCCGGCTCCACCGGCGCGAGCAGCCGGGTCTGCAGCGACTCCTCGAACAGCCGGCTCGAGTCCATCCAGACGCGGCGGGCGCCGGCTCGTGGCCGGGCGCTGACCGCGGCCGGCGGGCGGTCGTCCTCGAACAGCAGGCCGACGCCGTCGTCGAGCGCGTAGCCGGGGGCGAGGGCGCCGGTCAGCACCGCCTCGCGATAGGCCGCCGCGCGCTCGGGATCGACGTCGTCGTGGACGCTGAGGCTGCCGGGCAGCAGGCCGAGCCCGGCGGCGGGGCGGGGCGGGCCGTGCGAGCGGGTGATGCCGCCCTCGAACCAGCACATCGCGCCGGCGCTGACCCCGCACAGCAGCACGCCGCGCCGCCAGGCCTCGGCCAGCGCCTCGCCCAGCTCGTGCGCGCTCCAGAGCGCGAGCAGGTTGACCATGCTGCCACCGCCGGCGTAGATCGCGTCCTGGGCGAGCAGGTGCTCGGGCAGTGGCAACGGGCGGTTGCCGAGGCGAAACAGCGACACGTGTGAGAGCTCGGCGCCGGCGTCGCGAAAGGTCGCGTAGAAGCGGCGGATCTGGTCCTCGGGATCGCCGCTGGCGGTCGGCAGCAGGCAGACACGCGGCCGCTCGACGCCGGTCAGCTCGAGCAGCCAGGCGATCGAGCGGCAGGTCCTGGATCGACGTCGTGAAGCCGCCGCCGCCGCTGACGAGGATGCGCCGCGGCCCGTCCGTCATCCGGCCGCCGCGGAGGCCCGTGCGACCGTCAGCCGGGGCGGGGACGGCAACGTCGGCATGCGCACCACGCCCGGCTGGTCGCCGAGATAGCGGACGTCGAGCGAGCGCTTGCGCACCTTGCCGTTCACGCACGCCATGCGATAGGCGCGCGCCCCCGGGCGGGACGACACGACCGCGGCCAGCCGCTCGCCGACGAAGTGCAGGGCGCTGCCGTCGCAGGCCGCGTAGCCGGGTGCCATCCCCTGCTTGAGCTGCTCGCGGTAGGCGTCGCCGCGGCGACGGTCGGCGTCGTAGTGGACGGTGTTGCTCCAGGGCAGGAGGCCCAGGCCGCGGTAGGGCCGCGGCGTCCCGTGGAAGGCGCTGATGCCCTCGGCGAACCAGCACAGCGAGCCGGCGCTGACGCCGCAGAGGATCACGCCGGCCTCCCAGGCCTCGCGCAGGATCGCGTCGAGCCCGTGCGCGCGCCAGACGCCCATCAGGCTGACGACGCTGCCGCCGCCGACGTAGATCGCATCTTGGGCCAGCAAATGGGTATGCAAGTCCTCGAGGTCATGATCGCGGCGGAACAGCGACAGGTGCGAGGTCTCCGCCCGCTCGGCGAAGCTGCGGTAGAAGCGCACGACGTAGTGGTCGGCGTCGCCGCTGGCCGAGGGCAGGAAGCAGACGCGCGGGCGTGGCACGCCGGTCAGCTCGAGCACGTAGTCGTCGAGGAGCGGGTTCTTTGCCTCCATCGAGAACCCGCCGCCGCCGAAGGCGACGATCTGGCGCTTGCGCCGTGGACATGGCTGGACGGTACGGCCGCAAACTGCGGCACGTCAATGGACCGGCGGTCCAAAGCGACTTGGACCGGCTGGTGGGATTGGACCGGGTGTACAAGCGCGGGCCGCGGAATCTCGGCCCGCCGTCGGTGGGCGCGCCGCCGGAGCGCCGCCTAGCGTGCCCACGGTGACGCCCTCACTCGCCACCCGAGCCTGCGCCCACGGCGCGCGAGGTCCACGACGAGGCGCTGCTGGCCGACGGCGAGCCGCGCCCGCTCTACGCGCGGCTGCTCGCCCGAGCTGGAGCGGCGCGATCTTCCCGAGCTCGCCGGGCACCTCGAGGACCACCTGCGCGAGCGCGGCGTGGCGCTTCCGCAGCGGCGACGAGGTCGAGCCGTTCGGGGTCGATCCCGTCCCGCGCCTGATCGAGCAGCGCCGAGTGGGACGACGCTGGCTGTGGGATCGCTCAGCGCGTGCGCGCGCTGGCGGCCTTCCTCGCGGACGTGTACGGCGAGCGCGAGATCGTGCGCGCGGGCCACGTGCCGGCGCGCGTGATCGAGACCGCCGACCACTTCGAGCCTGGCTGATGGGCGTCGAGCGTCCGCGCGAGCCGCTCGGCGTGGCCGGCCTCGACATCGTGCGCGACGCGGACGGCGCGGCTGGCGGTGCTCGAGGACAACCTGCGCACGCCGTCCGGGCTCAGCTACGTCGCGGCCGCCCGCGAGGCGCTGGACGCCACGCTCGGCCTCGACCCGCCCGCGGGGCGGCTGCCCGCCGACGCCGGTGCCGATCTGCTGATGGACACGCTGCGCGCCGCCGCGCCGAACGGCGATGGCGATCCCTCGGCGGCCGTGCTCACCGACGGGCCGCAGAGCAGCGCCTGGTACGAGCACCGCGACCTCTCGCGTCGTCTCGGCGTGCCGCTCGTGCTGCCCAGCGACCTCCACACGCGCGGCGGCCGGCTGTTCGCCTGGGTCGACGACGGGCGGGCACGCGAGCTGCAGGTGCTCTACCTGCGCCCGAACGAGGACCGGCTGCGCGACGCCGACGGGCGGCCGACCTGGCTGGCCGAGGCGTTGCTGGAGCCCGTGCGCCGCGGCAGGCTCGCGGTCGTGAACCCGCTCGGGAGCGGGGTCGGCGACGACAAGCTCGTCCATGCCTACGTCGACGAGATGATCCGCTTCTACCTCGGCGAGCAGCCGCTGCTGCGCTCGGTGCCGACCTACGACCTCGCCGATCCCGACCCAGCGCCGCACCGCCCTCGAACGGCTCGACGAGCTGGTCGTCAAGCCCCGCTCGGGCTCCGGCGGGCAGGGCGTCGTGGTCTGCCGCCACGCGACCCGCGCCGACCGCGACCGGGTCGCGCGTGCGATTGAGCGGGACCCGGGCGACTACGTCGCGCAGGAGACGATCACGCTCTCGACGCATCCGACCGTCTGCGACGGCGTGCTCGAGCCGCGCCACGTCGACCTGCGCGCGTTCGCGGTCGGCGGCGAGGTCATGCCGGGCGGCCTGACGCGCTTCGCGCGCGACCGCGACGCGCTCGTCGTCAACAGCTCGCAGGGCGGCGGCGCCAAGGACACCTGGGTGGTGCCCGCGTGAACGGCGCCGGGAGCTGCCCGGCTGGGCGCGGTGGACCGACTCGGACGCCTACACGCTCGGCGTCGAGGAGGAGGTGATGCTGCTCAACCCGGACGACTGGTCGCTGGCGCAGGAGGTCGAGCGCGTGCTCGACGCGCTGCATCCCGCGCTGGCGCGGCGCGTGGAGTCCGAGACCCATCGCTGCGTGGTCGAGCTCGGCACCGGCGTCCACCGCGACGCGGCCGGCGCGGCGGGCGAGTCCGAGCAGCTGCGCCAGGCGCTGGCTCGCGACCTGCAGCCGCTGGGGCTGCGCGCCGCCTGCGCGGGCACGCACCCGTTCGCGGTCTGGCAGGACACGGTCGTCTCCAACGGCCGCCGCTACCGCTTCCTCTACGGCTCGATGCGCGAGCTCGCGCGCCGCGAGCCGACGTTCGCGCTGCACGTGCACGTGGGCGTGCCCGACGCCGAGTCGGCGATCCGCCTGCTCAACCGCATGCGCACCCACCTGCCGCTGCTGTTGGCGCTGTCGGCCAACTCGCCCTTCTGGCAGGGGCGCGACACCGGCCTGGCCTCCGCGCGCACGCCGCTGTTTCAGGCGTTCCCGCGCGTCGGCACGCCGCGGATGTTCCGCGACTACGCCGACTGGGTCGAGACCGTCGACCTGCTGCTGCGCTGCGAGGCGTTCCCCGAGCCCACCTTCCTGTGGTGGGACGTGCGCCCACAGCCGCGCTTCGGGACCGTCGAGGTGCGGATCATGGACGCGCAGACGAGCCCCGCCGACACCGCCGCGCTGGTCGCGCTGGTGCAGTCGCTGGCGCGGCTGGAGCTGGAGGAGGGCTACGCCTCGCCGGAGGCGATGAGTCGTCAGGAGCTGCTCGACGAGAACCGCTTCCTGGCCGCCCGCGACGGGGTCGACGCGCGCCTGATCGACGCGCGCGCCGAGCGTCGCGTGCCCGTGCGCGTGCAGGTGCGCGACCTGCTCGACGCCTGCGGCCCGCACGCCGCGGCGCTCGGCTGCGAGGCCGAGCTGGCTGGGATCGAGCGGCTGGCCGAGCGCGGCGGCGCCGAGCGGCAGGTCGCGCGAGCGCGGGCGGACGACCGGCTGGCGGGGCTGGTGCAGATGCTGGCCGACGCCTTCTGTGAGGGCCTGCGCGCCGAGCCGGTCAGCGACGCCTCGGTGGCGGTCGCCGGGTCGTAGACAGCCTCGCCGAGGCGGCCGGCGCCCTCGACCAGGGTGAGAAACCCGCCGCCGGAATGTTCGACACGTGTCCAAAGACCGGTTGGACACGCGGTCCTACGGTGGAGCACGACTCGTTCCATCAATCCGGCGGCCCGTTCGTCGTCGGCGCACAGGAGGACCTCGCACAGATGAAACTCAGCTTCCTGAGGGTTGCCGGCTTGGCGTTGATAGCCATGCTGGCGCTCCCGAGCGCGGCGCTGGCCGCGGGCGGCCCGACGCCTCTCGAGGAGACGCAGCAGAGCCTGAACACCATGTGGGTGATCGTGGCGGGTGTACTCGTCATGTTCATGCAGGCGGGCTTCCTGTTCCTCGAGGTCGGCTTCTCGCGTGCCAAGAACGCCGGGCTCGGGGTCGTCAAGATCCTCACCAACTACTCGATCGCGGCGCTCTGCTACTGGGCCTGCGGTTTCGCACTCGCCTTCGGTGGCCTCGGGGAGATCGCCGGCACGCACGGCTTCTTCCTCGACGTCGGGCTGACCCCGGCGGAGGGAGCGAGCTCGTTCCCGCTGCTGGACGCCTACCCGATCACCCCCGCGGCGCTGATGTTCTTCCAGTTCGTCTTCTGCGCGGTCTCCCTGGCGATCGTCTGGGGCACCACGCTGGAGCGGCTGAAGTTCAGCGCGTACGTGATCTACGCGGTCGTCTTCTCCGCGGTCATCTACCCCGTGCTCAGCCACTGGATCTTCGGTGGTGGCTGGCTGCAGGTGAACGTCGGCATGCAGGACTTCGCCGGCTCGACGGTGGTCCACCTGATCGGCGCCACCGGCGGCCTCGCGGCGCTGCTGCTGCTCGGCCCGCGCCGGGGCAAGTACGGGCCCGACGGCAAGCCGCGGGCGATCCCAGGGCACTCGATGCCGTTCGTCGGCCTCGGCGTGCTGATCCTGTGGCTCGGCTGGTTCGGCTTCAACCCGGGCTCCACGCTCGGCGCGATGGGCGGTCGCTTCGCCGAGGTCGTCGTGGTGACGAACCTGGCCGCGGCAGCCGGCGTCGTGGTCGCGCTGGCGATCATGTACATGCGCACGAAGACCTACGACGTCGGCATGGCCGGCAACGGCGCGATCGCCGCGCTGGTGGCGATCACCGCCCCGTCCGGCTACGTCGAGTTCTGGGCGGCGCCGATCATCGGCGCGGTCGCGGGCGCGATCGTGGTCTTCGGCGTGCTGGCGATCGAGAAGATCATCGACGATCCTGTCGGCGCGCTGTCGGCACACGGTCTCGCGGGCATCTGGGGAACCCTCTCCTGCGGGATCTTCACGTCGGACCGGCTGGCGGAGTTCAACGCCGTCGGCGAGCCCGGCTTGGTGTACTCGGGCAGTCTCCACCAGCTGGGCGCGCAGGCGCTCGGCGTGGGGGTGGCCTTCGCGATCGTGTTCATCGTGTCCTACGCGATGTTCTTCCTGATGAAGCACACGATCGGGATTCGCGTGACGGCCGAGGAGGAGGACGCGGGGCTGGACATCTCGGAGACCGGGATGTATGGGTACCCCGAGCAGTTCATCCCGTCCTCGGACTACGGCATCCAGGCTCCGACGCCGGCCGGTAGCCCGGCCCTGTCGGGCACTGCGCCGACGCGAGCTGGGGAGGCGCCAGCATGAAGATGGTCATCGCCTATATCCGCCACGAGGCGTTCGAGCCGATCCGTCAGGACATGCTCGACGCGGGCTTCCCGAGCCTGACCATCACCGAGGTCAAGGGCTCGGGGCGCCAGAAGGGGATCACCGAGCACTACCGCGGCTCGTCGCTCCAGATCCATCTCCGCCCGAAGCTCAAGCTGGAGACGGTGGTGGAGTCGAAGGACATCGGGGTGATCAAGGAGATCATCCTCAGGCACGCCCGCACGGGCAACGTCGGAGACGGCAAGCTGTTCGTCCTCCCGGTCGAGGATGCCGTGCGCATCCGCACCGGCGAGGAGGGCGAGGTCGTGCTCCAGTCCCACGAGTCGGAGGAGATTCCGGCCGGGACCTGATCGAATGGGAGACGGAGCGGTTCCCGCTCGAGACATGACGCCGCGCGGCGCTCACCTGGAGATGGTGAGCGCCGTGCTGGCCGGCGACGGCCTGGAGCGCGTGGCGGCGATCGCCTCCGCGCACGCCGGCTCGCCGGTGGCGGTGATCGTGCCCAGGCTTGCCTCGGGGGTGGAGGCCTGGGCACCGTACGAGCGCTATGTGGCCGCCCGCCTCGCGGGCGGGCGGCCGCCGCGCCCGTCGGACGTGGCCGTGGAGGTGCCGATCGCCTCCGGCGGCCGCGAGCTCGGCGCGGTGCTGCTGCTCGGCCCGGGCAGCGCCGACGCCGGCGAGTACCTGCACATGGCCGCGATCGCGGCGCTGACCGAGGTCGCCGTCGTCGAGGCCCGCGACGAGACTGAGCAGTCCCTGCGCGGCTCCTTCCTCGAGGATCTGCTGACACGCGAGGACCTCGACCCCGACGACGTCTCCCGCCGGGCCGGGCGGCTCGGCTGCGACCTCGGCGCCGGCTACGTCGCGCTCTGCGCCGACCCCGGCGACCGCGGGCCGGGCCGGCTGGTGGCCGCGCTGGCCGGCGAGGTGCCGGGAGCGCTGGCCCAGGCGGTCGACGGCCGGGTGTACGCCCTGCTGCCCGGGCCGCCCGAGCAGGCCCGCCGCGCCGCGGCCCGCCTCGGCCGCCGCACGCCGCTGGGCATCTCCTCGCACCGCAGCGGCGCCGCCGACGTGCGCCGCGCGCTCGACGAGGCCGAGCTGGTGCTCGGCGTGACCGCCGCCGGCGGCGGACCGCCCGGCGAGGAGATCGGCGAGAGCACCTACCGGCTGCTGTTCCGCGTCATGGCCAGTCACCCCCAAGAGGTGCGCAGCTTCTACGAGGACACCGTCGCGCCGCTGGTCCGCTACGACGACCAGTACTCCACCGACCTGCTCGGCACCCTCGACGCCTACCTCGCCAACAACTGCAACATGAACGCCACCGCCCAGGCCATCCACGCCCACCGCCACACCGTCGGCTACCGCCTGGAGCGCGTCAAGGAGCTGACCAGCCTCGACCCCTTCCGCAGCGAGGACCGCGAGCGCCTGGGCCTCGGGCTCAAGGCCCACAGAATCATCCAGCCCTCGCTGCCGCGCTAGGGGCTCTCAGTCCAGCGCGGCGAGCACGGCGTCCAGCAGGCGGTCGGCGCCGAAGCGGACGGGGTCGTCGGCGACGAGGCCGATCTCGTGCTCGGCGTCGGCGATGACGACGCGGGCGGCGTCATCGTCCGGGAGGTCGGCGGTGTTGAGGGCGATGGCGGCGACCGAGGCGGGACGGACGGGGCGGGCGGCGTTCTCGTAGGCGTCGATCAGCTCGGGGAGGGGGACCAGGGGGAGGTCGGGGTAGTTGCGGATCGAGGTCGCGCCGGCCTTGTGGACGAGCACCAGCACGTCGGGCGCGCAGCCGTGCAGGAGGCCGAGGGTGACGCCGGAGTAGGCGGGGTGGAAGAGCGCGCCCTGGCCCTCGAGGAAGAGCAGGTCGCCGCGCTCGGCGCCCTCGTCGACGAGTCGCTCGCCCGCCCCGGCGATGTAGTCGGCGATCACGTGGTCGACGGCGATGCCCCAGCCGGCGATAGCCACGCCGGTCTGGCCGGTCGGGACGTAGACGGAGCTCAACCCGCGCGCGCGGGCGGCGAGGTCGAGCTCGAGCGTGACCACCTTCTTGCCGATCACGCAGTCCGAGCCGACGCTGTGGATCACGCGCACCCGCTCGGGACGGCTGGTCGGCCCCCGCGGGGTTGTCAGGTCGAGCGGCGTCGCGCGCAAGTCGCGCAGGCTGACGCCCTTGATCGCGGCCGCCCGGCGCAGCTCCGGATCCTCGGCGAGCTGGGTGTGCAGGCCCGCTTCGAGGTCGAGCCCGGCGTCGATCGCCTCCAGCAGCGACGCGCGCCAGGTGGGATCGAGCTTGCCGCCGGTGGGCGCGACGCCGATCAGCAGCGTCGTCGCTCCGAGCTCCAGCGCCTCGCTCAGCGTGGCCACGATCGGCACCGGCCTCAAGCAGAACGGCACGACCTCGCTGGCGCTGCGCCCCGCCTGACGGGAGTCGATCACCGCCACCACGTCGCGGGCGCCGTAGCGGATCACCCCGTGGGCGGTCTTGGCGTTGTGGCGGTCGAACAGCCCCTCGGCGAAGATCGCCAGCCGCTCGGGCCGCGCGCTCACGCCGTGCGCACCCCGAGGCCGGGCTCGCTCGACGGCAGCACGCGGCCGTCCTCGAGCGCGAGCCCCTCGTAGGGCCGCTCGGCGAGCAGCAGGTGCCCGTCGAGGTCCACCCAGTCCGCCAGCGACGCGATCTGGGCGGCGGCGGCGACGCCGAGCTCGGACTCGACCATGCAGCCGAGCATGACACGCAGGCCCAGCGCGCGGGCGGCGTGGATCATGCGCACCGCCTCGCGCAGGCCGCCGGCCTTCGCGAGCTTGACGTTGACGCCGTCGGCATGGCGCGCGGCCGCGGCCATGTCGCGCAGGTCGTGGCAGCTCTCGTCGAGCACGATCGGCGGTCGCGGTCGCAGCTGCGCGAGCGCCGCGAGGCTCTCCTCGTCGCCGGCTGCGAACGGCTGCTCGATCAGCTCCACGCCCAGCTTGACCAGCTCGGGCACCAGCTCCCAGGCGGTCTCGAGCGTCCAGCCCTCGTTGGCGTCCACGCGCAGCGGCACGTCGGTCAGCGCGCGCACCGCCCGCACCCGCTCGAGGTCCTCGGGGGCGCCGACCTTCAGCTTCAACGCTCGGAAGCCCTGCGCGCGACGGGTCCGCTCGCGGGTCTGCTCGAGCGGGGCGATCGCGATCGTGAACGAGGTCGGCGGGGCGTCGCGGGCCAGGCCGAGCAGGCGCCAGACGGGCACGCCCAGCCGCTTGCCGACCCAGTCGTGCAGCGCGGCGTCCAGGGCCGCCTTGGCCGTCGCCTCGCCCTCGCGGTCGGCCAGCCGCTCGCCGATCGGCTCGAGCGCGAAGGGGTCGAGGCCGTCCAGCAGCGCCGGCGCCTGCTCGAGCAGGAACTCCAGCGCCGAGGCGGGCGTCTCGCCGCGGTAGTAGATCGGGGCGGCCTCGCCGAGCCCGACGAGCCCGTCGTGCTCGACCTCCACACGCACGAGCTCGGTCTCGCTGCGCGCCATGCGCGCGATCGCGAAGGTGTCGACGAGCGGCAGCGAGACGGTACGCGCGCGCAGCTCCAAGACGGCTCAGGCCGGAGCGCCCGCGTCGGTCAGCCCGAGCCGGTGCGCGACCCCCGCTGCCTCGGTGCGCGAGCGCACGTCGAGCTTGGCGAGGATCCGCGAGACGTGCACGCTGGCGGTCTTCTCGGCCATGTGCAGCTCCAGCCCGATCTCGCGGTTGGTGGCGCCGCGGGCGACGAGTTCGAGCACCTGCCGCTCGCGGGCGGTGAGGCCGAACGGGTCCTCACGCTCCTCCGCGGAGGCGTCCTCGACCGCTGCGGCGGCGACGCCCACGTCTAGCCGCGCGCGCGCCGCGAGCGACTCGACCTCGGCCACCAGCCAGCGGCTGCCGAGCGCGGACGCATCGTCGAGCGCGCCGCGCGCCGCCGCGCTCGCGCCCTCGCGGTCGCCCCGGGCCAGCAGCGCCTCCGCCCTGCGCCAGGTCGCATAGGCGACGGGATACGGGCGACCGATCGCCCGCCATGCCGCGCCCGCCGCCGACCACAGCTCCGGATCGTCCTCGCCGCGCGCGCGGGCGTGCTCGGCCTCGGCCAGCGCGAGCTGTGCGCACTCCACCGGCAGCTCCGCCTGCGCCGCCGCGCGCGAGCGCTCGAGGAACTGCGCCGCCCGCCCCAGCGCCGCGCGCTCGCCCTCGGCGTCGCGGCGATCGCGGGCGTGCTGGGCGGCCTCGGCCTCGACCGTCACGCCGGCGCGGGCCAGGCGCGCGATGCGGGTGACGTCGTCGGAGCAGAACTCGATCTGGTCGAGGGCGTCGTCAAGGGCGGTGCGGGCGGCGTCGAAGTCGCCCTCGCGCAACTCCAGCTCGGCGCACGCGACGCCCAGCACGCCGACGAACTGCGGCTCGGTGGAGCCGCGCGCCACGCGGGCGGCGCCCTCGATCTGCTCGCGCGCGGCGCCGAGCTCGCCGCGTCCCAGCAGCAGCTCCGCGCGTCGCAGCCGCTGGTTGAGCAGCAGCGTGCCGACGTTGCCCCGCTCCAGGCGCGGGATCGCGGCCTCGGCGGCGTCCCAGTCGCCGGCGTCGAAGCGGATCTCGGACAGCAGCAGCCGCAGCCAGGCGCGGGCGCGGCTGTCGTGGTCGCCGAGCACGTCGTGCGCCTCGTGGACGACCTCGAGCGCCTCGTCGCTGCGCGCGGAGATGTGCAGCATGTCGGCGAGGTTCGCGTAGAGCGTGGCGAGCTCGTCGAGCAGCTCGTGCTCGCGCGCGATCGCGACCCCGTCGCGCAGCGTCCGCGTCCCGCCGGCGACGTCGCCCTGCCCGAACAGCGCGATGCCCAGCGCGCTGAGGGCACGCGCCTCGACGCGGCTGTCGCCGATCGCCTGCGCGACTGCCAGCGCGGCGCGGCCGGCGTCCGCGGCCTCGCGGTGACGCCCTTGCAGCATCCGCGCACGCGCCTTGGCCGCCAGCAGCGCGGCGCGCTCGCTGGTCTGCTCGTCGGGCTCCAGCAGCGCCAGCGCCCGGTCGATCGTCTCGACGCCGCGCTCCTGGCGGTTGAGGCTCCACTGCGCGCGGTGCAGCCGCTCGAGCAGGAAGGCCGCGCGGCGCGGCTCGGCATGCTCGTCGACCATCCCCAGCGCGCGCTCCAGCAGCATCTCCTGCCGCGTCGCGTCGCCCGCGAGATCGGCGGCGTTGGCGGCGCGGGCCAGCAGCGCCACGTGGTCGCAGCCGGCCAGGCGCGCCGCCTCGGCCACGCGCTCCCACAGCTCCAGCGCGCGTGCGTAGAGGCTGGCGGCCTCGGCGTAGGCCTGGACGTGCTCGGCCGCCGCGGCCGCGCGCATGCTGGCCGCGAGCGCCGCCGGCTGGTCCTGCGCCTCGGTCCAGTGGTAGGCGATCTGAGCGCTGAGGTGCGCGCCGGGCTCGCCCTCGCCGAGGCGGTCCTCCAGCGCCTCGGCGATCGCGCGGTGCAGCTGGGTGCGCTCGCCGGGCAGCAGGTCGTCGCGCACGACCTCGCGCAGCAGCGCGTGGCGGAAGCCGTACACACCCTCGTCGACGACGACGATGTGGCTCGCCATCGCCTCGCGCAGCGCCGTCGACAGCTGACGCGCCTCGAGCTGGCTGAGCTGCGCCAGCAGCTCGTGGTCGAGTGGCTGGCAGGCAAGCCAGCGCAGCAGCTCCTGCGTCTCGGCCGGGAGCTTCTCGACGCGCACCATCAGCGCGTCGCGCAGCGTGGGGGGCAGGCTGCCGCGGCCGTCGAGCCCGGCCGCGAGCAGCTCCTCGGCGAAGAGCGCGTTGCCGCCGCTGCGGCTGTGCAGGCGCTCGACCAGGCTGTGCTCGGGCGGGTGGCCGAGGATGTCCTCGAGCTGGGCGGCCAGCTCGTCGCGCGTGAACGGCTCCAGCTCGACCAGGCGCGTGCCGGGGTCGCGCGTCAGCTCCGCGAGCAACGGCCGCAGCGGGTGGCGGCGGTGCAGCTCGTCGGTGCGGTAGGTGCCGACGACCAGCAGGCGCTCGCGGCAGGCCATGCGCGCGAGGAAGGTGACGAAGCCGCGCGTGGAGCTGTCGGCCCAGTGCAGGTCCTCGATCAGCAGCAGCACCGGCTGCTGCTCGCCGAACGCCTCGAGCAGCGCCAGCAGCGCCTCGAACAGGCGCAGTTGGGGTGGCTCCCCGCCATCTGGCGCCACGCCCAGGCCCGGCAGCAGCGAGGCGAGGTCCGCGCGCACGTGCGCGGGCAGCGCGTCGAGCACGGGGTCGCCGTCGCGTGCCAGCGGACGTAGCGCGGCGATCAGGGGCGCATAGGGAAGCTCGCTGCTGCCCAGGTCGACGCACTCGCCCGCCAGCACGCGCGCGCCCGTCGAGCGGGCGCGATGGATCAGCTCGTCCGCGAGCCGCGACTTCCCGACGCCCGACTCACCCGCTACGAAGGCGAGGGAGGGGCGCGAGGAGCCGGCGTCGCGGAGCGCGACCTTGAGTTCCGCCAGCTCGGCCGAACGGCCCACGAAGCCGGCGCTGCTGACCCTGCTGGTCATCGCCCGACAATCCTCGCAGCCCGCCGCGGGCGCGGCGGGCGAGCTCGTCGGTGCGGGCCTGCTGGTGAATGACGAAGATGAGGCTGTCCATGTCGTCTCCTGTGCGATCGGGGACACGACATGAGTCTGGGCTACGCCCGGGGCGCCGCCATCGGGCATTCGCAGCGACTTCGGCGCTCGCACCCCTTAGCTGGCCTCACGCGGCCCTTACCTCCTCGGCGTGGGCCCGGCGCAGCGCCTCGGCACAGCCGATCGGGTCGACGTCGAACAGCCGCATGCCGGACGGGTCGACCACCACGGTGTCGGTCACGAGGCTCTCGACGATCGGCTGCGCGACCCCCGTGTCAACCGGCGTCACCAGGCCGATCCAGAGCGAGGAGAGCTTGGCCGACAGCAGCGGCACCGGCAGCTGGGGGCGGCGGCGGACGCCGAGCACGCTCGCCATCAGGTCGAGCATCTCGCTGTAGGTGAGCACGTCGGGGCCGCCGATCTGGATCTCGCGACCCTCGGTCTCGGGGCGCTCGGCCGCTTGGGCGAGGTATTCGATCACGTCCTCGGCGGCGATCGGCTGCGTGCGGTTGCGCAGCCAGGCAGGCGCGATCATCGCCGGCAGGCGCTTCACGAGGTAGCGCACGACGCGGTAGGACGCGCTGTCGGCGCCGATCACCATCGAGGCGCGGAAGTACGTCAGCGGCGGGCCCTCGCGGCGCAGCACCGCCGCGGTCTCGGCGCGGCTGCGCAGGTGCTCGGACGCGGGCTTCTCACCGAGTCCGCCGAGGTAGGCGACCCGTGTCGCGCCCTCGCGCTCGGCCATGCGGGCGAAGTTCTCCGCCGCCGTGCGCTCGCGCTCCATGAAGCCCTCGCGGTCGCTGCCGCGGCCCATCGAGTGGACGAGGTAGTACGCGATCTCGACGCCCTCGCCGGCGCCGCGCAGCGAGTCCGCGTCGAGCACGTCGCCCTCGTGCAGCTCGCAGCCGGCTTGCTCCAGGTGCGCGGCGCGTGCGCGGTCGCGGACCAGGCAGCGGACCTCGTGTCCGCGCTCGACGAGCTGACGAGCCAGCTGACCGCCGACGAATCCGGTCGCCCCGGTGACGAGCGCGCGCATCGCTTCGAGGGTAGGGACCGCCCTCGGCGCGCGCGCTTTTGACGTTTGCTTGGCTGAATTGTTACGTGTCTGTAACACACAGTTCTTGACCCCAGCTGATTGATCCATATAGCGTTCGCGGTGGGTCGGGGACGTGCCCCGCAGGACGGGAGAAAGGACCACCGCTGGACTCGCACCGCCGTACGCGCGCTCGCGCGCGCTGGGTGGCCCTGGGGGCTGCCTGCCTGACGATGGCCATCGCCCTCGCGGCGCTGCTGGGCACCAGCGCGGCCGATTCGCCGCCGGACTTCGGCGCGTCGTCGGCGTTGACCGCGGCCGCCGAGCACGACCTCGGCGAGCACCAGGGCAGCGGCGGGGACCGCTCCGACGGCAGCGAGCTCCCGGCGCAGGCCCAGCAGCTGGTCGACGAGACCTTCGGCGACGAGCTGCGCGAGCCGGCGACGCCGCTCGACCTGCCCGCCGGCGGCGAGGTCGAGCAGTACCTGGGCGACCATGCGGCGCGCGTCGAGCTGGCCGGCGGCGAGCGGCAGCTGGCGCTGTCGGCGCTGCCACTGCGGGTCGACAGCGCCCCGGTCGACCTCGGCCTCGAGCACGAGGGCGCCGAGCTGGTGCCGGCGAACCCGGTCGTCGACGTCTCGGTGCCGGCTGAGCTCGAGGTCGGCGCCGCGATCGGAGACGACGGCCTGCGCCTGGCGCCCGCGAGCGGCTCGGCGACCGCCAGCGCCGAGCTGACCGACAACAAGGCCTTCTACGTCGAGGTCGCCCGCGACACCGACTGGCTCGTCGGCCCGGTGCCGACGGGCGCCGAGCTGCTGCTCCAGCTGCGCTCGCCCGAGAGCCCGGAACGGCATGCGGTCAACGTCTCGCTGCCCGCGGGCGCGAGCCTGCAGGCAGCATCCGACGGCGGGCTGGAGGTCGTCCGCGACGGCGAGGTGCTGGCGCGGGTGCGCCCGCCCGCCGCGGCCGACGCCGACGGGACCGCCGTGCCGGTCTCCTACGAGCTCGGCGGCGACGGCTTCGCGATCGTGGCCGGCCATCGCGGGCGCGACCTCGCCTACCCGGTCCTGATCGATCCCGTGGTCGAGGACTGGGCCACCGACGGCCAGGGCCATTACGTCGACGGCTGGTTCGACGATCCGGCCCTCGACCAGCTCGGCTGGGAGTTCTCGGCCAACCCCAGCGGCGGCTTCCAGGGAGCGCGCCAGGGCGGCAGCGTCGTCTCCTACGGCACGCCTCCGGGCCGCGGCCTCTACGTGCTGGCGCCGCCGAGCACCCAGCGTCAGCTCGGCGACTACGGCTACTGGTCCTGGCGCGCTCCCGGTCAGACCGCCTACGTCACGCGGGCCGAGTTCCGCTCGATGTTCTTCGAGCCGCGCAACGGCCCGGCGATCCCAGCCGCGGTCGCCGGCCTCTGGAACTCGCGGCGTGGCGCGTTCTCCGGCTTGCGCGTGTCGCCCTGGCGGCTGACCGGCGCCAACACCGCCGTCTCGCCGGGGGACAACGCGATCGGCGCCGACCCGCGCGCGACCGACACCGCGATCTTCGGCATGGCCATGCTCGGCGCCAACCACGGGCCGAGCTGGATCACCGCCTACCTCGGCGGCGCCGTCGTCTACCTCGACGATCCCGAGCCGGCCTCCGTGCGCGTCGTCGACGCGCCCAGCGGCTGGGTCGGTCCGGGCGCCGGGCCGGCGATCGAGGGCACCGATCCGGGCCTGGGCGTGAAGTCGCTGCGGCTGGCTGGCGCGAGCGGGCCGGTCGAGCGGGTGCATCCCTGCCTCGGCGATCGGCTCTCGCGCTGTCCCGCGAGCTGGTCGCAGCGCTTCGACGCGGCGACCCTGCCCGAGGGGGCGAGCACGCTGCAGGCGAGCGCGACCGACGTGCTCGGCAAGCGCTCGACGCTCCAGCCGGTCGCGGTCAAGGTCGACCGCAGCGGTCCGCAGCTGACCGTCGGCGGCGAGCTGCGCGCAGCCGCCGGCACGTTCCTGAGCGACCGTCCCTACGCCGTGCACGCGGTCGCCACCGACGGCAGCGCCACGGCGCCGCGCTCGGGCGTGCGCTCGCTCGAGCTGCTGGTCGACGGGCAGCGCCGGGAGCTCGCGCAGCAGGCGTGCGCGGCTGGCAGCTGCTCGCTGACGCGCGACTTCCAGCTCGACGCCTCGACGCTCGGCGAGGGCGAGCGGCAGGTCGCGCTGCGCGCGACGGACGTGGCTGGCAACGTCAGCGAGCAGCAGTGGACCGTGCGCATCGACCGCACCGCTCCGGCGGCGGTCCTCTCCGGTGGTTTGTGGGAGCGGCGGGGGAATTGGGCCGACGGCGAGTCGCTGCCGCTGCACGTCGCGGCGACCGACGCGGGCTCGGGCGTGGCCAGCGCCGAGCTGGTGGTCGACGGGATCCGCCGCGAGCTCAGCTCCGCGCCCGCCTGTCCCGGCGGCGGCTGTGGCTTGACCGCCGACTGGACGCTGGACGCGACCGGCCTCGACGCGGGTGAGCACCTGGTCCAGGTGCTCGTGCTCGATCGCGTCGATCGCCTCCACCAGCAGAGCTGGACGCTGCACGTCGATCACGGCGATCCGCTGCTCGAGCTGAGCGGCGCGCTTGCCGAGACGGACGGCGGCGAGCTCGGCACCGACGCGCCGCTGCACGCGCACGCGACCGACGCCGGCGCGGGTGTCACCGCCCTGGAGATCGAGCTCGACGGCGTCCGCGCCGAGCGCCGAGAGCAGGAGTGCGCGGCCGGCGGCTGCGCACTCGACCTGGATTGGACCCTCGCGGTGGACGGCCTCGCCGAGGGGCCGCACACGGTGACGGTGCGAGCGACCGACGCCGTCGGCCGCTCGCGCGCCCGCGAGCTGCGCTTCGACCTCCGCACCAACGACACCCCGGCGGCTCCGGCGCTCGACCAGACCGAGATCACGCCGTTCAGCGAGCAGACCGGCTTCCTCTACCAGGGCGCGCACCCCGTGCAGACCGGCGTCGCCGCGGGCACGATCGAGGAGGCCCGCGCCGCGGTGATCCGCGGCACGGTCACGCTCTGGAACGACGAGCCGCTCGCCGGCGTGGTCGCGAGCGTCGTCGACCACCCGGAGTACGGCCAGACGGTCACCGCCGGCGACGGCGAGATCTACCTGGCCGTCAACGGCGGCGGGCCGCTGACCGTGCGGCTCGAGCGCGACGGCTACCTGCCGGTCGACCGCCAAGTCCAGGTGCCCTGGCAGGGATATGCCCAGCTCGACCCCGTCAGCATGATCGAGCCGGATCCCAACGTCAGCGAGATCGAGGTCGGCAATCCGCTCGCGCCGGTCCAGGTCCACCGCGGCAGCAGGATCGACGACGGCGCCGGCGAGCGGCAGGCGACGCTCGTCTTCCCCGCCGGGCTCGAGGCGACGATGGAGCTGCCCGACGGCACGACGCAGCCGCTCTGGGACATGCACGTGCGCGCGACCGAGTACACGGTCGGCGCTGCGGGCCCCGAGGCGATGCCCGCTCCGCTGCCCCCGACCTCGGCCTACACCTACGCCGCCGACTTCTCCGTCGACGAGGCGCGCGCCGCGGGTGCCGAGCACGTCGACTTCTCGCAGCCCGTGATCGGGTACCTGGAGAACTTCCGGCATGCCCCGGTCGGGCACCGGGTGCCGAACGGCTACTACGAGCGCGAGACCGGCCAGTGGGTCCCGGACACCGACGGCCGGGTGGTGAAGGTGCTCTCCGAGGCGGGCGGCGTCGCGGCCCTGGACGTGACCGGCAGCGGCCAGCCGGCCGATGCCGGCGCGCTCGGGATCGACGAGGCGGAGCTGCGCAAGGTGGCCGACCTCTACGCGCCGGGCCAGGAGCTCTGGCGCGTGCCGATGCGTCACTTCTCCGACTGGAACTTCGGCTTCGTGCTGATCGGCCAGGTGCTCAAGCCGGCGGACTGGCTCGTGGACCGCCTGCGCGAGCACTTCTGCGGCACCGGCGGCTCGGTGATCGAGTGCGAGAACCAGACGCTCGGCGAGGACCTGCCCGTGACCGGCAGCGGCATCGAGCTGCACTACCGCTCCGACCGCGTGCCGGGACGCAAGCAGGACCGCTACGCGATCGACATCCCACTGATCGACGACGAGGTGCCGACCGGGCTGATGGGCATCGACGTGCGGGTCGAGGTCGCCGGTCGCGTCTTCGAGCGCGTGGGCCCCGATCGCTTCGCTCCCGAGCCGAACCAGACCTACCACTTCGAGTGGGACGGCAGGGACGCCTTCGGGCGCACGCTCCAGGGGGCGCAGAAGGCGCACATCCGCGTCGGCTACGCGTACCGGATCCAGTACGACAGCGATCCGGTCGCGCCCGAGGACCAGAGCAAGGGCTTCGGCGTCCCGCCGCGCGGGTCGGCGTGGTCGTACTTCTCGATCGCGGTGAACCCCGGCGGTGGGAGCGGCGGCGTCGCCCAGGCGTCGCAACCGGCCGAGCAGCCCACGGTCACGGTCTGGCGCGACGTGGACACGACCGTTGGCGGCTTCGACGCGCGCTCGGCCGGCCTCGGCGGCTGGACGCTCAGCCCGCATCACCAGTACGACCCGGTCGCGAAGGTGCTCTACCGCGGCGACGGCACGCGCCAGAGCTCGGAGTCGGTCAACCGCGAGATCGAGCGCTTCGCGGGAGTGAACAACGAGGCCGGTCAGAACGGCGACGGCGGTCCCGCGACCGGCGCGCGCCTCAACGGCCCCGGCGGCATGGACGTTGGGCCCGACGGCAGCGTCTACGTGGCTGAGTTCTACAACGACACCGTCCGCCGCATCTGGCCGGACGGCACGATCACGCGCGTCGCCGGCATCCCGCGCGAGCGCTTCGACCAGCCCTGGGAGTTCAGCGGCGACGGCGGCCCGGCGACCGCGGCGCGGCTGGGCTCGCCGACCGACGTCGATGTCGGTCCGGACGGCTCGCTGTACGTCACCGACTACGGCAACGGGCGCATCCGTCGCGTGGACCCGGACGGGATCATCACGACGGTCGCCGGCGGAGGCGGCGCCTACAACGTCGACGACGTCCCGGCGACGCAGGCGTTCCTCAACTTCCCGCAGGCGACCGAGGTGGCGCCCGACGGCACGCTCTACGTCGGCGATCGCTCCGGGCGGGTCAAGCGGGTCGGTCCTGACGGGCGCATCGTCACCTACGCGGGCGGCGGCAACCACGATCAGGACGACGTCCAGGCCACGCAGGGCCTGATCCTCGGCATCCAGGACCTGGCGCTGGCGCCAGACGGCACCCTCTACGTCGCCGAGAGCTCGTTCTTCACCGGCGTGATCTTCCGCGTCACGCCCGAGGGCCTGCTGCGCCGCGTCGCCGGCGACCGCCAGAACTTCGGCGACGTCGAGGACCGCACGACCGTGCCGGCGCGCGAGGCGCGCATCGACGCCCACCGCGTGGCGGTGGCGCCGGACGGCTCGGTCCACGTCGGCGATCGCATGAACCACGAGGTCTGGCGGCTCGATCCCGACGGCATGTTGCGAATGGAGGTCGGCGGCGGCTACGCCGGCGACGGCAGCGCCAACGGCGACGGCGGACCTGCCCGCTTGGCCAAGACCGCGTCGCCGATGAACATGGCCTTCGCCCCCGACGGCTCGATGCTCCTCGGCGACTACGGCTACCACACGATCCGCCGCATCGGCGAGACGATGTCCGGCTTCACCGGCGAGGACCTGGCGCTGCCGTCGGCCGACGGCTCGGAGCTCTACCGCTTCGACGAGACCGGCCGCCACCTGGAGACGCGCAGCACCGCGACCGCGCAGGTGCTGGAGCGCTTCCACTACGACGACGGCCGGTTGTCCTCGATCGAGGACGGCAACGGCAACGAGCTGTCGATCGAGCGCGACGGCACCGGCAAGCCGACCGCCCTGGTCGCGCCCTTCGGGCAGCGCACCTCGCTGTCGGTCGATGGCGACGGCTGGTTGACCGGCGTGCGCGACCCGGCGTCGCGAGACACCACGCTGACCTACGGCTCGGGCGGCCTGCTGAGCTCGTTCGCGCTGCCGGGCGGCCGCACCAGCAACTTCGACTACGACGCCGGCGGCCGCCTGACCCGTGACGAGAACGCCGACGGCGGCTTCAAGGCGCTCGCCCGCACCGACGCGCGCCACAGCCTCGACGTGACCCTGGACACGAAGCTCGGCCGGACCACGAGCCATCGCGTCGAGCTGCTCGAAGACGGCTCGATGCGGCGAACGGTCACCGATCCCGCGGGCGTCGAGACCTCCACCCGCGAGAGCGACGGACTGCGGACGATCGAGCGTGGCGATGGCACGAAGGTCTCGCGCCACATCGCCCCCGACCCGCGCTTTGGCATGACGGCCGGCTACGTCGGCCAGGCGACCGTCGAGCGACCGTCCGGCGCTCGCCTGAGCGTTCTCAACGACCGCGACGTCGAGCTAGCCGATCCCGACGACACGCTCAGCCTCACCCGGCTGGTGGACAGCTCGACGGTCGGTGGGCGGACCACGGTCTCGACCTGGGAGCGCGCGGCAGGCAGGCTCACGACGCGCTTCCCCAGCCAGCGCACCACGGCGACCACGTTCGACGGCCAGGGTCGCGCCACGCTCGACCACGCGCCGGGCGTGCACGACGTCGCCTACGACTACGACCCGCACGGCCGCTTGACCGAGATCACGCAGGGCACGCGCTCGCAGCGCTTCGGCTACGACGCCGCCGGCTGGCTCGACTCGGTCACCGATCCGCTCGACCGCACGACCGAGCTCACGCACGACGCGCTCGGCCGCGTCACCGCCGCCACGCTCCCCGGCGGTCGGCAGGTCTCCTACACGTACGACAGCGCCGGCAACCTCGCCAGCGTCACGCCGCCAGGCCGGCCCGACCACGGCTTCGCCCACTCGCTCACCGGCCTGCGCACGGCCTGGACCCCGCCGTTGGTGGCAGGCGCCGGCGCCACGACGTTCGACTACGACGACGACCAGGCGATCGCCGCCGTCCACCGTCCCGACGGCAGCGAGATCGCCGTCGAGCGCGACGACGCGGGGCGGCCCGCCGCGATCGAGCACCCCGACGGCCGTGTGGAGATGGCCTACGACCCCGACGGCGGCCAGCCGCTCAGCGTCGCGGTGCCCGGCGGGCAAGCGCTCGGCTGGACCTACGACGGCTCGGTCGCCACCGCCGAGACTGCGACGGGCGAGGTCGCCGGCGAGGTCACCCAGCGGCGCGACGGCGAGGGCCGGCTCGAGCTCTCGACCGTCACCGGCACGCCTGCGGTCGGCTACGACTACGACGGCGGCGGCCTGTTGCGCCACGCCGGTCTGCTCACGCTGAACCGCGACGCGGCGACCGGCTTCCTCTCAGGGACCGACCTCGACCAGCTCGCGACCGGCGTCGGCTACGACGGCTACGGCGACGTCTCCTCCCTGACCGCCTCCCACGCTGGCGGCCAGCTGTTCTCCGAGAGCGTCCAGCGTGACGACGGTGGCCGTGTCGTCTCGCAGGTCGAGGACGTGGACGGCTCCCCCCGCGAGCTCGCCTACGCGTACGACGACGCCGGTCGCCTCGAGACCGTGCACGAGAACGGGCAGCTCGCCGTCTCGTACGAGTACGACCTCAACGGCAACCGCGTCGCCGAGCACCCCGCCGGCGAGCCCGCGCTCGGCGCGACCTTCGACGATCAAGACCGTCTTCTCCAGCGCGGCAGCGTCGACTACGGCTGGACGGCCGCCGGCGAGCTCCGATCTCGCACGGACACCTCCAGCGACCAGACGACCACCTACGCCTACGACGCCCTCGGCGGCCTCCGCCACGTCGAGCTCCCAGACGGCCACGAGATCGACTACGTCCTCGACGGCCTCGGCCGCCGCGTCGGCAAGAAGCTCGACGGAGACCTCCAGTACGGCCTGCTCTACGGGGAGACGGCACGTCCCTCGGCCGAGCTGGCTCCCGACGGCTCGATCCGCACCCGTTTCGTCTACGGGACGCGCTCGACGGTGCCGGACTACATGCAGCGGGGCGGCCACACGTACCGCTTCGTCACCGACCACCTGGGCAGCCCACGCCTGCTGGTCGACACCAGCAGCGGCGCGATCGCCCAGAAGCTCTCCTACGACGCCTTCGGTCGGGTGACCGAGGACACCAACCCCGGCTTCCAACCCTTCGGCTACGCCGGCGGCCTCTACGACCCCGACACCCACCTCGTCCGCTTCGGAGCCCGCGACTACGACCCCGAGACGGGCCGCTGGACCACCAAAGACCCCCTCGACTTCTCCGCCGGCGACCCCAACCTCTACGCCTACGCCTTCTCCGACCCCATCAATCTCACCGACCCCAGCGGCCAAATCGTCGACACCGTCGTCGACATCACCTTCCTCACCTACGACACCGCCACCCTCGCCCTCGGCTGCGGCTCCTGGAGCGACCTCGCCCTCGACACCCTCGGCCTCGCCATCCCCTTCATCACCGGCCTCGGCCACGCGGACGACATCGCCCGCATCGGACGCGAAAGCGGGGCCTTGGTTAAATACGATCCAGACTTTGCTCGGGCACAAATACTTGGCGGTGGCCAAGGCAAAGCCTCTGAGGCTATTGCCTGGGCTGAATCTCAGGGGTGGGTTCGGAGCCAGTCGCCGACGAGTCCGATCATCTTCAGAGACGAGAATGGGGTAAAACGGATCGTCATCAAACGCGGCAGCCCTCGAGCTCCTGGCAGCCATTACCCGCATGTCGAATTGCGGAATGCATTGGGTGATCGCGTCGATCCGTACGGTCGCAAGGTGAAGCAGCACAGCGCTAGCAATCACGTTCCAATTGATTGGGATATCCCATGAGTGAGAAGCAAGCTCCCTATTGGACGGTCCCCTCGCTTGAATACATTTATCTTGAGGACAGCTACGTCTTGGATGTGGAAGTGCGTATCCGACGCGTGGTATTCCGGCTGGATTTGGTTCTCACTGAGAAGCATGCCGACTACACGCCGCCGAAGCCAGGCGAGCAGTATTGCTACCGGCATGCACAGCTCATTTTTGAGGATGTTCGTGAGGTCGACTGGCACATGTCGGCTAGCCCGCCCAATGTAGATCCTGACGGAGAAGTGGACTACGGCAACATCGAATCGTTCACCGTTAGTCCAGAGCGCTCCGAGCTGACTGGAGAGCTCACTGGAGAGTGGGGCAGCATGGTTGTGATCGGGCCGCCTCCGCACTTAGTACTTGAATGAATGCTACTGCTCCGCTCTAGCCTCAACGTGTGTTTGGGACAATGGAACGGTGCACGCCGGCCTCTGCAACACCTGCCGCCACCAAAAGCTGATCCGCAACACCCGCGGCAGCAGCTTCTCGCTCTGCGAGCGCTCCAAGACCGACGAGCGGTTTCCGAAGTACCCGCGGCTGCCGGTTGAGCGCTGTCTGGGGTATGAGCGGCGTGCCGAGGCGGAGGCGAACTCGGCGGCGACAGAGGGTTGTTAGCGCGGCTTGAGCTCGACGACGGTCTTACCGTCGTCGGCGATGCGGCTCTGGGGTGGCTTGGAGGTGACGTTGCCGGCGACGGTGCCGCCGACGGCCTCGCCGCCCGAGACGCTGATCGCGCGGGCCTTGCCGTTCAGTCCGGCGGCGACGCGCCAGGTCAATCTGTAGGGCCCGGCCTTGACGGCGGTCACCGACCAGCGGAAGGTGCGTTCCTTGTCGGGCTTCAGGGGGCCGCAGGCCCAGGTGTCCACGTAGGCCGTGTCGCAGCCTTTGGGCGTGGCGTCCTTGACCTCGGGGAAGCCGCCGATCTCGGTGTTGGTCGCGTTGACGGCGAAGCGGGGGCGATTCGGGTCCGACAGCGTCGCGCCGTCGGCCGCTTGGCGGTAGTTGAAGCCGTGCACGGTCAGGGCGATGTTGGGGATCGTCTTGTCGCCGGCGTTGCGCACGCCGACCACCAGCTCGGAGACCTGGGCGAGGCGCTGCTCCTTGGGGAAGGAGAGGCGGGTGACCTCGACCTTGTAGTTCCCCGAGGGCTCGTTCTCGTCCTGGCGCTCCCCGCCGCCGCATCCCGCCAAAGCCAACAGGCCGACGACCGCGACCGTACCGATCCTCCTCGCCTTCAAAGCCTGGCGAACATACCATTCGCACCGCGCCGCGGGCGCCGGCAGACGCCGCGCCGTGGGCGTCGGTGGCCCCCGCCACCCGAGTCGTCGCCCCGGTTCCCCCTGGCGGGTATCGGGGACATACCATAGGCTTCAAAGCCAGTCGTGATGGTGCGGGAGAGCGGGGTGCTCTCCGCTGGAGGGAGTGGAGTGGTTCGAGCAGCAGCAGACCGGGTCTTCCTGCCGACGAAGAGCCTGCTCGAACAGGTGGGGGACATGATGATCCTCACCGGCAAGACGCTCACGAGCGCGATCAGGCCTCCGTACCCGTACGGCACCGAGTTCGTCCAGCAGTTCCTCTTCATGCTGCGGCTCTGCTGGCTGCCGCTGATGATCTCGACGATTGCCTTCGGCTACGGCGCCCCC
This sequence comes from uncultured Thermoleophilaceae bacterium, assembly GCA_963734165.1. GTDB lineage: Bacteria > Actinomycetota > Thermoleophilia > Solirubrobacterales > Thermoleophilaceae > JACVRW01. The sequence continues at coordinate 1,086,841 of CAVTFZ010000002.1, forward strand.
GGCCTGCAGGCGGGCAACTTCCTCGTCCTGTTCGGCGCCATCGACCGCCTCGGCGGCTTCTTCGTGCTCGCCACGATCCGCGAGTTCGCGCCGTTCGTGACCGCGATCGTGCTCGCCGGCGTCGGCGGCACCGCGATCACCGCCGACCTCGGCGCGCGCAAGATCCGCGAGGAACTCGACGCCCTCCAGGTGCTGGGCGTCGATCCGATCAAGAACCTCGTCGTGCCGCGCTTCCTTGCCCTGATGGTCGTGACGGGCCTGTTCAACATCTACGCGCTGATCTTCGGCATCTTCGGCGGCGTGCTCGCCACGCTGACCTTCGACGCGCCGCTCGGCCCCTTCTTCGCCACGCTGCTCAACAACGCCTCGACCACCGACCTCTGGGGCTCGGTCGTCAAGACCACCCTGTTCGGCGCGATCATCGCGATCGTCTCCTGTTATAAGGGGATGACCGCGTCCGGAGGCGCCGAAGGCGTCGGCCGCGCCGTCAACCAGGGCGTCGTGGTCGAGTTCCTGGGCATCTTCGCCTTCAACTACGTCTTCACGCAGACCCTGCTCGCGACCCATCCGGAGATCTCGGTGATCAAGTGATCGGGCTCGTCCGACCAGCAGCGGTGAGCGCCTGATGGGCCGCACCTGGCTGTCGGTGCCGCGCGACTGGATCGCGTCCTTCGGCGACATCGCGAAGTTCTCCGCGACGGTCGTCGCCGACATCTTCACGCTGCGCGTCTTCCGCTTCTTCGGCGAGGCGCTGCGCCAGGCCGGGATCCTGATCCTCGGCTCGGCGATCGTGATCTGGGGCCTCGCCTTCATCCTCGGGCTGCAGTGCGGCATCGAGGGCGCGTACTTCAACCGCTCGGTTGGTGCCCCCGCCTACGCCGGCGTCTTCTCCGCCTGGTGCGACCTGCGCGAGATCATGCCCTACGCCTTCGGCTACATGATGTCGGCGAAGGTCGGCACGGGCCTGGTCGCCGAGATCGGCGCGATGCGGATCTCCGACGAGATCGACGCGCTCGAGGTGATGGGCATCAACTCGCTCGTCTTCCTCTGCGCCACGCGCCTGCTGGCGGCCTGGATGGTGCTGCCGTTCATGTACATCGCCGCGGTCGGCGCCGGCTTCTTCGCCAGCTACCTGGCCGTGGTCCAGCAGATCGGCGAGGTCAGCTCCGGCGGGTTCTTCCTGATCTTCTGGATGTTCCAGAACCCCCCCGATCTCCTTTACAGCTTGATTAAGGGCATGGCGATGGCCACGGTGATCGTGCTCGTGGGGTGCTATTACGGCTATACGGCGTCGGGTGGCCCGGTGGGAGTCGGGACCGCGACGGCGAAGTCCATGGTGTTGAACACCGTGATGGTCCACCTGGTCGGGATGGTGGGCACGCAGATCTTCTGGGGGTCGAATCCGAGGGCCCCGATAGGCGGGTGACGGGAGAGGCATGACGGCGGAGGAGTACCGACGAGACGAAGGGGAGGGCGCGCTCGAAGGCGAGGGACGCCCAGTCGAGCGCGAGCAGACCCCGGCAGAGCCGAATCGCGAGCCGGACTTGGAGGACACCGCGGCCGTCAACGGCGACGCGGCCACCGACGAGCAGCCGCTCGACGCGCGCGACTGGGAGGAGAACCGGCCGCGGGCGCCACGCCCGGCGACGGCCGCGTGCCCGGCCCGACGCCGCCCGCATGAGCGCAAGAGCCTCCCAGGAACGCGCCAAGGAGGCCGAGGCGCGCGCGCAAGGAGGACGAGTTCCAGTGGCACAGCGGCCAGACGCGCGACCACGGCTCCGACGACGCCGTCGAGTTCATCGACGTCGTCAAGGCCTTCGGCCGCAACCGCGTGCTCAACGGGCTCAACCTCGGCCTGCCCAACGACCAGATCTCGATGATCCTCGGCCCCTCGGGCACCGGCAAGTCGGTCTGCATCAAGCACATGGTCGGCCTGCTCTACCCGGACGAGGGCGACGTGCTCGTGCACGGCGAGTCGGTCCCGAACATGCCCGACGAGGAGCTGTTCGAGATGCGCAAGAAGTTCGGCGTCCTGTTCCAGGACGGCGCGCTCTTCGGCTCGATGAACGTCTACGACAACACGGCGTTCCCGCTGCGCCAGCACACCGACAAGGGCGAGGAGGAGATCGAGCGACATCGTCAACCGGCGCCTGCGCGAGGTCGGCCTCGCGGACGCGATGGACAAGATGCCGAACGAGCTCTCGGGCGGCATGCGCAAGCGGGCGGGCTTCGCCCGCGCGCTCGTGCTCGACCCCCAGATCGTGCTCTTCGACGAGCCGGACTCCGGGCTCGACCCGGTGCGCACCGCGCTCCTGTGCGAGCTGATCATGGAGGTGCACGAGGAGAACGGCGGCGCCTACTGCGTCATCACCCACGACATCATGAGCGCCCGGCGTGTGGCCGACTACATCGCGCTCCTGTGGAAGGGCAGGATCGTGGAGTCGGGTCCGGCCAGTGAGCTGTTCAACTCCGACAACCAGTTCGTGAGGCAGTTCCTCTCCGGGGAGGCACAGGGGCCCCTCGGCATGGAGTAGGACGACCCGGAAGTACCCGCGCGCAGGAGGCGCGCAGCGGCGCGGGAGAGCCGACTGGGAAGGCGGCTCTCCAGAGGGAGGCGCCGAGCCATACCGCGCTTGAAGACGAGAGAGGAGAAGGAGAGGATTCGCGAACCGTTCGGTTCTGAGCGGGGAGCCGCGCTTGCCCGCCTGCTGGCGGGCGCCGCACTGCTCGTCGCGGTCGTGCTGGTCGCGCTCGCCGTGTTCGGCGGCGGCGACGGCTATCGCGTGACCGCGGCGTTCGACAACGCCGGCCAGCTCGTCACGGGCAACCAGGTGCGCATCGGCGGGGCGCCGGTCGGCTCGATCACCGACATCGGCCTCGCCGACGACGGTCAGGCGCTGATCGAGATGAAGGTCGACGGCGACGTGACGCCGCTGCACCAGGGCACCACGGCCACGATCCGCGCGACCTCGCTGTCGGGCATCGCCAACCGCTACGTGTCGCTGAACCCCGGCCCCAACGACGCCCGCGAGATTCCCGACGGCGGCAGGATCGCCGCCGACCGCACGGCCGCCCCGGTCGACCTCGACCAGCTGTTCGACAGCCTCGATCCCGAAGACGCGCAGCCGGCCTGCGCAACTTCATCCGCGGCCAGGCCGACTGGTACGACGGTCGCGCCAAGCAGGCCGCCGCGAGCACGCGCTACCTCGGCCCCTTCCTCTCGGCCACGACCGACCTCACCAGCGAGCTGGCGCTCGACCAGCAGGTGCTCGAGCGCTTCCTGCGCGACGGCGCCAGCACCGTCTGGGCGATCGCCGAGCGCCGTGACGACCTCGCCGGGCTGGTCCGCAACACCGGCACCGCGGCGGGCGCGATCGGCGACGAGAACGTCGCGCTGGCGCGCAGGCGCTCGAGCTGCTGCCGCCGACCCTGCGCAAGGCCAACACGACGTTCGTCAACCTGCGCTCGACGCTCGACGACCTCGACGTGCTGGTCGACGTCGCCAAGCCCTCGACGCGCGAGCTGGCGCCGTTCTTCGCCCGCCTGCGTCCGCTCGTCAGCGACGCCCGCCCCACCGTCGCCGACCTGCGCACGCTGATCCGCCAGCCAGGCTCCGGCAACGACCTGATCGAGCTGATCTCCCAGCAGCCGCGGCTGGCCAGGCTGACCTCGACCGCCTTCCCGCGTGCGATCCGCACGCTCGACCGCGCGCAGCCGGTGATCGACTACGGCCGCGCCTACACGCCGGACCTGGCGGCCTGGCTGACGAAGTTCGGGGCGGTCGCGGCCAACTACGACGCCAACGGCCACTACGCGCGCGTGTTCCCGATGTTCAACCCGGCCACCTTCGCGAACGGCGTGCTGACCGCCAACGACCCGAGCCAGCGGCTGGACCAGTTCGAGCGGCCGAACCTCAACCGTTGCCCGGGCGGAGCGGCGCAGCCGGCCCCCGACGGCTCGGCGCCGCGCGGCATCGACGGCTGCGATCCCTCCACGACCCCGCCCTCGAGCGGTCCATGAGGCGCCTGCTGCCGATCGCGCTGGTGCTGATCGTCGTCCTGGTCGTGCTGCTGGTCGTGCTCGACGACGATGACGGCGACCGCTACCGCGTGCGCGCGGTCTTCGACAACGCCTCGACGCTGGTCGGCGGCGAGGACGTCAAGGTGGCCGGGGCGTCCGTCGGCGTGATCGAGCACATGGACGTGACCGACGACGGCAAGGCCGCGATCACGCTGCGCATCGACAACGCTCACTTCACGCCGTTCAAGGCCGACGCCCGCTGCAGCATCCGCCTCCAGGGCCTGATCGGCGAGCGCTTCGTGGAGTGCGAGCCTGGCAGCGCCGACGCGCCCGCGCTGCGACGCATCGAGCGCGGCGATACCCCCTCCGGGGGCACAGGCGGCGAGGGCGAGCACCTGCTGCCAGTCGCGCGCACCAGCTCGCCCGTCGACCTCGACCTCGTCGGGGACGTGATGCGCCTGCCCTACCGCGAGCGCTTCGCGATCGTCCTGAACGAGTTCGGCACCGGCCTCGCCGGTCGCGGCCGCGAGCTCAACGAGGTCATCCACCGAGCCAACCCGGCGCTGCGTGAGACCGAGCGGGTCGTGCGCATCCTCGGTCGCCAGAACAGGACGCTCAGCCAGCTGGCGCGCGACTCCGATCGCGCGTTGGCCCCGCTGTCGCGCGAGCGCCGGCGCGTGTCCGACTTCATCGTGCAGGCCAACGCGACCGGCGAGGCCACGGCCGAGCGCAGCGACGACATCCGCCGCGGCATCGGCCGGCTGCCGGAGTTCCTGCGCCAGCTGCGGCCGCTGATGGCCGACCTCGAGCGCTTCTCCGACGACGCGACGCCGGTTGTCGCCGACCTCGGCGGCGCCGCGCCCGACCTGGCGCGGCTGATCGAGGGCCAGGGCGAGCTGGCCGACGCCGGGCGCGAGAGCTTCCCCAGCCTCGGCGACGCGCTCGAGCGCGGCCGCCCAGCGTTGATCGGCGCCCGCCCGCTGGTCCGCAACCTCGGCAGGCTCGGCCGCGACGCCGGCCCCGTCGCCAAGGACCTCGACGAGCTGACCGCGAGCCTGAACGAGACCGGCGGCGTCGAGCGGCTGATGGACGTCATCTACTACGCCACGCTGGCCACCAACGGCTTCGACTCGATCGGCCACTACCTGCGCGCCGGGCTGGTGACCAACACCTGCTCGAACTACACGCTGTCGGTCTCCGCCGGCTGCAACGCCACCTTCTACGACAGCTCCACGGGCGCGTCGGCAGGCGCCGCCGCCGCCCGCACCGCGCCGCGGCCGACCGGCGCCGGCGGCAGCGTCGAGCCCAGCGCGCCGCTGCTGCAGCGGTTGCTCGGCGGCGACGAGACCAGGCAGCAGGCGCGCCAGCGCGCACGCAACCGGGCGCAGCTGCGCAAGCGGGCGACCGCCCAGCCGGCGCTGGGCCTCGGCCCGACCGAGCCGGCGCTGGACTACCTGCTGGGAGCCGAGCGGTGAGCCCCCGTCGCGGCACCGCCGCCCTGGCCGCCAGCCCCGTGCTGGTCGGCGCCGTGACCCTGCTGGTCGCGATCGTGGCCGTCTTCCTCTCCTACAACGCCAACTCGGGGCTGCCGTTCGTCCCCACCTACGACCTCAAGGCCAACGTGCCCAACGCCGCCCAGCTGGTGAAGGGCTTCGAGGTCCGCATCGGCGGCACGCGCGTCGGGATCGTGTCCAAGATCACGCCCAAGCGGCGCGCCGACGGCAGCGCCTACGCGCAGCTCACGCTGCAGCTGGACAAGGACGTCGAGCCGTTGCCCGAGGACACCACGATGCTGGTGCGCCCGCGCTCCACGCTCGGGCTGAAGTACCTGCAGCTGACGCCTGGGCGCGCGAACGAGGGCCTCCAGGCCGGCGCCACGATCGGTGTGCGCCAGGCACGCCCCGGCAACGTCGAGCTGGACGAGTTCCTGAACATGTTCGACGCCAAGGCGCGCCGCGGCTCGCAGCGCACGCTGCAGGGCTTCGGCGACGGGCTGGCCGGCCGCGGCCGCGACGTCAACAGCGCGATCCCGGCATTCGTCGCGCTGTTGCGCGACCTCGAGCCGGTGGCGCGCAACCTCGGCTCGCCGCGGACCCGGCTCGGGCGCTTCTTCGGCTCGCTGGCACGGGCGACGGGCGAGGTGGCGCCGATCGCCGAGACCCAGGCGTCGCTGTTCGTCAACCTCGACGTCACCTTCAGCGCGCTGGCGGGCATCGCCCGCCCGTACCTGCAGGAGACGATCAGCGAGAGCCCGCCCAGCGAGGAGGTCGCGATCCGCGAGTTCCCGCGCCAGCGCCCCTTCCTGCGCAACAGCGCCGCCTTCTTCCGCGAGCTGGCACCGGGCGTGGCGACGCTGCCGTCCGCCGCGCCGCTGCTCGCCGACGCCTTCGGTGCGGGCGCGCGCGTGCTGCCCAGGACCGAGCGGCTGAACGCGGACACCGCCGACGTGTTCGAGTCGCTGCGGGCGTTCTCCGACGACCCGCTGGCCGAGCAGGGCATCCGGCAGCTGACGCGCCTGAGCAGCTCGCTGAAGCCGACGCTGCGCTTCCTCACGCCGACCCAGACCGTCTGCAACTACGCCACGCTCTGGTTCCGCAACGTCTCCAGCCTGCTGTCCGAGGGCGACGCCAACGGGACCTTCCAGCGCTTCATCATCATCGGCATCCCGGAGGGCCCCAACGGCGAGGGCGGTCCCTCGTCGCGCGCCGGCCAACGGCCCGACCCGGGACAACCACCTCCACGCCAACTTCTACCCGAACACCGCCGCGCCGGGCCAGCCGCGGGAATGCGAGGCCGGCAACGAGCGCTACGCGATCGGCCAGACGCTGATCGGCAACCCGCCCGGCAACCAGGGCACGCTGACCGCCGGTCAGAAGGGTGCCGACGCCGCGGGGGCGAGCCCGTGAACCGGCTCGGCGGACGCGGGCGCCTCGACGCCTTCCAGGTCGGAGCGCTCGCGCTGGTGCTGATCGCGATCGGCACCTACCTCGCCTTCAGCAAGGACGTCCCGTTCACCAAGCCGTTCGAGGTCAGCGCGGTGTTCGAGAACACGCCGCCGCTGCTGAAGGGCACGGCCGTGCGGATCGCCGGCGTGGAGGTCGGCAAGGTCTCGAAGGTCGAGCCACTCGGCGGCGACTCGCCGGCGACCAAGGTGACGATCAAGCTCAAGGACGAGGCGCTGCCGCTGCACGAGGACGCGACTGCTGAAGGTGCGCCCGCGGATCTTCTTCGAGGGCAACAACTTCATCGACCTCAGCCCCGGCACCGCCCAGCGCGCGACAGCGTCGACGCCGGCCACACCTTCGGTGTCACCCAGACCGCCGCGCCGGTCCAGCTCGACCAGGTCCTCGGCGCGCTCGACGGCAACACCCGCAAGGGCCTGCAGAAGCTGCTCGTCGGCTACGGCGACGCGCTCAATGGCAGGCCGCTGCCGGGCGAGGACGACGACCAGGACCCGTCCACCCGCGGGCAGACGGCCGGCCAGTCGCTCAACGACTCGCTGGCCGACTCGGCGCAGGCGCTGCGCGGCGGCGCGGTCGTCAACCAGGCGCTGCTCGGTCGAGACCTGCACGACCTCTCGAAGCTGATCGGCGGCCAGCAGAAGGTCTTCGCCGCGCTCTCGAGCCGCGAGGCCCAGCTGCAGACCTGCTGGTCAACTGGAACGTCGCCTTCGGCGCGCTGGCCTCCGAGTCGAGCGACCTGCGCGCCACCGTGCGCGAGCTGCCGCGGCTGTTGAGGGCGGCCGGCCCGGCGCTCGACGAGCTCAACGCGGCCTTCCCCGCCACGCGCGCCTGGGCGCTGGAGATGGTCCCCGGCACGCGCGAGCTGCCGGCCACGATCGACGCCGCCTTCCCCTGGATCCGCCAGACCCGCGCGCTGCTGCGCCCGAGCGAGCTGCAGGGCCTGGTGGACGACCTGCGCCCGGCGGTCGCCGACCTGGCCAGGTTCTCCAGCGGCCAGCTGACGCTGGTCCCCAAGCTGGACGCCTTCAACCGCTGCCAGCACGACGTGGTGCTGCCCACCGGCGAGCAGACGATCGAGGACGGCAACCTCTCGACCGGCTTGCAGAGCTACAAGGAGTTCTGGCAGACGATGGTGGGGCTCGCCGGCGAGTCGCAGAACTTCGACGGCAACGGCGCGTACACGCGCTTCCAGCCCGGCGGCGGGGGCAGCCCGATCGCCACCGGCCCGGTCGGCCGCGGCGGGCCGCTGTACGCGAACGCGACCGCGCCGCCGCTCGGCACGCGCCCGGCGCGCACGCCCAAGCCGGCCTACAAGCCCAAGCTCGCCTGTTACAAGGGCAGGGCGGCGAACCTCAACGCCGCCCGGACCGGGGGCGGACCGTGAGGCGGCAGATCGGCAAGCACGCGGGCGTGTTCGCCGCGATCGTCGTGCTGGTGCTCGCCGCCGCCGCGATCGGCGGCTACATCCTCTCCAACCAGCGCTTCTACCTGCCGGCCTGGGTGCCGGGGGTCGGCACCGACTTCTACGAGCTGAAGGCCGAGCTGCCGACCGCACAGGCGGTCGTGCCCGGCCAGGGTCAGAGCGTGAACGTCGCCGGCGTCAAGGTCGGCGAGATCGGCGGCGTGGAGCTCGAGGGCGGCCACGCCGTCGTCTCGATGCAGATCAAGCAGAAGTACAAGCCGGTCTACCGCGACGCCACGATCCTGCTGCGCCCGAGGACCGGCCTCAAGGACATGTTCCTGGCGCTCGACCCGGGCACCAAGGCGGCCGGGGCGCTGCCGGAGGGCGCCAGCGTGCGGGTCGCGAACACGCTGCCCGACGTCAACCCCGACGAGGTGCTGGCGCAGCTCGACGGGGACACGCGCACCTACCTGGAGATCCTGCTCGACGCCGGCGGGCAGGCCTTCACCGACGACGCCGCCGCGGCCGAGGGCCAGACCGCCTCCCAGGACCTGCGCGAGACGCTCAAGCGCTTCGAGCCGCTGGCGCGCAACGGGCGGCGCCTGACCGCCGGGCTGATCGAGCGCCGCCGCAACCTCGAGCGCGTGATCCATAACTTCCAGCTGCTCTCGACCGAGCTGGCGTCCAAGGACAGGCAGCTCGCGGCGCTGGTCGACTCCTCCAACGCCAACTTCGGTGCGCTCGCCGACGAGCAGGGCAGCCCTGCGCCAGGCGCTGCGGCTGTTCCCGGGGGCGCTGAGCCAGACGACCCAGGCGCTGAGCTCGACCGGCGAGCTGGCGGCCGAGCTCGGCCCGGCGCTGCAGGGGCTGCGCCCGTTCGCGCGCAAGCTCGCGCCCGCGCTGCGCAAGACGCGGCCGTTCCTGCGCGAGACGACGCCGATCGTGCGCGACCAGATCCGTCCCTTCGCGCGCGACACCCAGCCGACCGTGCGCGACCTGCGCGGCGCCGCGCGGCGGCTTGCCCCGGTCACGCCGCGCCTGGCGCGCACGTTCGGCGTGCTGAACAAGGTCTTCAACGAGCTCGCCTACGAGCCGCCGGGCGCCGGCGACTCGTACCTGTTCTGGGCGGCCTGGAGCGCGCACGCGGCGACCTCGATGTTCACCGCCCAGGACGCCCACGGGCCGATCCGCCGCGGCGTCGTGCTGATCAACTGCCCCGAGCTACGCGGTGCTGCGCGGCATCGTCGCCGGCAATCCGCGTCTGGGCATGCTCACGCGCCTGCTGAACCCGGCGCCCGAGCGCCAGGTCTGCCCGCAGAACCTCGTGCCCCCGGGCCAGACGCCGATCGGGGAGACGCCGTGATCAAGCAGGTCCCCAGCCTCGGCCGCGTCCTGACGATGATGGTCTTCGCGCTCTCGTGCTTCGGCATCGTGCTGTTCCTGTGGCTCTCGTTCGGCGGCTCGGTGCCGCTGCAGCCGGAGGGCTACCGCGTCGCCGTCGCCTTCCCGGAGGCGACGCAGCTCGCCAAGGAGGCCGACGTGCGCATCTCCGGCGTGCGCGTCGGCAAGGTCAAGCAGCTGACGCCCAACGCGCGCACCGGGCTCACCGACACCGTGCTCGAGCTCGAGTCGCGCTTCGCCCCGATCCCGCGCGACACGCGCGCGATCCTGCGCCAGAAGACGCTGCTGGGCGAGACCTACGTCGAGCTGACGCCGGGTCGCCCGGCCTCCGGCGACGCTGCCCGACGGCGGCAGGCTGGCCCAGGGCCAGGTCGGCGAGACCGTCGAGCTGGACGAGATCCTGCGCAGCTTCGACGCCGTGACGCGGCGCAAGTTCTCGATCTGGCTCGACCAGCAGGGGCGCGCCGTCGAGCACAACGGTCGCCAGCTCAACGCGGCGCTGGCGGCGCTGACCCCGTTCGCCGAGCAGACCGACGACGTGCTGAAGGTCCTGCGCGCGCCAGTCGGGCGCGACGCGCGGCTTCGTGCGCGACACCGGCGTCGTCTTCGACGCGCTGACCGAGCGCCAGGGCCAGCTGCGCGACCTGATCGCGAACTCCAACCGCGTCTTCGAGACCACGGCCGCGCGCGACACCGAGCTCGCCGAGACCTTCCGCGTCCTGCCGACCTTCCTGCGCGAGGGCCGCGCCACCACGCGCCGGCTGACGCGCTTCGCCGAGAACACCAACCCGCTGACCACCCAGCTGCGCCCGGCCGCGCGCCAGCTCTCGCCGCTGCTGGTCGACGCCAAGGCGCTGGCGCCGGACCTGAAGGGCCTCTTCACCGACCTGGGCCCGCTGGTGCGCGTCTCCCGACGCGGCCTGCCCGCGACCGAGCGGGTCTTCGCCAACACGCGGCCGCTGCTCGCGCGGCTCGACCCGTTCCTGCGCACGCTGACCCCGATCGTCGACTACCTCGGCCTCTACAAGCGCGAGATCGCCGGCTTCTTCGCCAACGACGTCGGCGTCCACCCAGGCGACCGGCACCGACTTCGCCGGCACCGGCTCGCTGCACTACCTGCGCACCACCAACCCGACCAACCCCGAGATGCTCGCCGGCTATCCCGTCCCGGCTCGGGTCGAACCGCTCGAACCCCTACACGGCGCCCGGCGGCTACGACAAGCTCAAGACCGAGGGCCACCTCGAGGTCTTCGGCGACTACCTCTGCAGCTCCAACCCGGTGCCCGCGCCGCCCGAGCCGGCGCCGCAGCTGCCGCCCGACCTGGTCGAGCTGATCAGGCGCTTCGTCTACGGCGGGCCCGAGAACGCCGGCGCTCGCCCGCCCTGCGATCCGCAGGATCCGCTCGGGGCGCTGGTCGGCCAGTCGGGCCTCTACCCCGCGCTGCAACCGCTGCCGTAGACGTTTCCCTACGCTGGTAGCCGTGGCATTCGGGAGGATCGCGCGGATCGTCGCGAGGCGGCCGCTGCTCGTGCTCGGGATCGTCGCCGCACTCGCCCTCGGCGGGGCGGCGCTTGCGCTGCGACTGGAGCCCAGCACCGCCACCGAGACGCTCGTCGATCGCTCCTCCGACAGCTTCGAGGCGACCGAGCGCTTCAAGCAGGACTTCGGCGACGACGCCGTGCTCGTGCTCGCCCAGGGCGACCTTGCCCGCACCGTGCTCAGCGACGACCTCGGCCGGCTGCTCAGCCTCGAGGGCTGCCTCGGTGGCAACGGCAGCAAGAAGGCCTTGCGCCGCCTGTTGGGCCAGTACCGCAAGGACCCCTCGCAGGGCTTTCCGCCCGTCTGCGAGCAGCTCGCCCAGCTCAAGCCGGCCAAGGCGGTCTACGGGCCGGGCACCTTCGTCAACACCGCCGTTAACCAGATCCAGGACGAGCTGTCGGGGCGGATCAAGGCCAACCGGCGGCAGATGAGGCAAGCCGCCGCGGCGGCGCGCAAGGCCTCGGCCCAGCGTGGCGAGCTGCCGGCCGAGCAGGAGCGGCTGGCCAAGGAGGCCAGCGGCGCGGTCAGCGCTCGCTTCGCGCAGACGCTGGCGGCGCTGGCGCTGCGCTACGGCATCGCCTCGATCCCCCGCCTCGACGACGCCAACTTCGTCTCGACGCTCGTGTTCAGCTCGCAGCCGGGCGTGCCGAAGTCGCGCTTCGCGTACCTGTTCCCGTCCAAGAACGCCGCGCTGATCCAGGTGCGCCTGCGGCCGAACCTGTCGGATGCGCAGAAGCGCCGGGCGATCGAGCTGATCGAGCAGGCGGCGCACGCGCGGCCGTTCGCGCCCCAGCACGGCGCGCGCACCATCGTCACCGGCGTGCCGGTGGTCGCCAACGCGCTCGCCGACACGGTGCAGTCGGCCATCTTCGTGCTGCTCGGGGCCGCCCTGCTGTTGATGGCGGCCACGCTCGCGCTGGTCTTCCGCAGCCGCCTGCGCCTGCTGCCGCTCGGCCTCGCGCTGGCCGCCGCGGCGCTGACCTTCGGCGCCCTGTCGCTCGCCGGCGGCGACCTGACGATGGCCTCGATCGCCGTGCTGCCGGTGCTGATCGGGCTGGCGGTCGACTACGCGATCCAGTTCCAGGCGCGCTATGACGAGGAGCTGGCCGGGCGCGGCGAAGGGGCCGCCGACGTCGAGTCCCGCCGTGAGGCCGCCATCGCCGCCGCGACCGCCGGCGGTCCGACGATCGCCACCGCCGGCCTCGCCACCGCCACCGGCTTCCTCGTGCTGCTGCTCTCGCCCGTCCCGATGGTGCGCAGCTTCGGCCTGCTGCTCGTGCTCGGCATCGCCCTCGCTCTCGCCTGCGCGCTCTGTGCCGGCTTCGCCGCGCTGATCCGCTTCGGCGGGCCGCGGCGCACGGACGTGCCGCCCGCCCTGCCGCGTGTGCGCGAACGGCTGCACGCGCTCGCCGATCGCCCGCGCGTGCACGGCGCCCGCGAGTGGCTGGCCAACGGCTCCTGGCGCGTGCTCGGCATCTCGCTCACGCGGCCCAAGCGCGTGCTCGCCGTCGGCCTCGCGCTGGCCGTGCTCGGGCTGGCGCTCGACACGCAGAGCGAGGTCGTCTCGGACATCACCCAGCTGGTGCCGCAGGACCTGCAGGCACTCAAGGACGTCGCCGTGCTCCAGCGCGAGACCGGCGTCTCGGGCGAGATCGACGTGACCGTGCGCGCCGACGACATCACCGCCCCGGCGGTGCTGGCCTGGATGACCCGCCTGCAGAGCGGGGTGCTGCGCGCCCACGGCTACCGGCCCGGCAAGCGCTGCACGCAGCGCGAGAACCCGCCCGAGCTGTGTCCTGCCCTGTCGCTGACCGACCTGTTCGGCAGCGGCAGCAAGGCCAGCGAGGTGCGCGCGCTGCTGGACGCCGTGCCGCCGTACTTCTCGCAGGGCGTGGTCACGCGCGACCGCGACACCGCCAACCTCGCCTTCGGCATCCGGCTGATGCCGCTCGACCGTCAGCAGCAGGTCGTGGACGACATCGAGCGCCGGCTCGATCGGGACCGCCCGGCGGGGGTGGAGGCCGACGTCGTGGGCCTGCCGGTGCTCGCCGCGGAGGCCAACGACGCGCTCTCCTCCCCGCTGCGCCGGGGGTTGACGCTGTTGGCGGCGCTGACGGCGGTCTTCGCCGTGCTGCTCGCCGTGCGCCGCTCGCTGCGCGACGCCGCCGTGCCGCTGATCCCGATCGCGCTCGCCACCGGCTGGTCGGCCGGGCTGCTGTTCGTGCTCGGGCTGCTGCCCGGCCCGCTCGAGGTCGACCTCAATCCGATGTCTGTCACGCTCGGCGCGCTTGTGATCGCGATCTCGACCGAGTTCAGCGTGCTGCTCTCGGCGCGCTATCGCCAGGAGCGCGACGCCGGCGCCGGGCCGGCGCGCGCGGTCGAGCTGGCCTACGCCTCCACGGGCGCGGCGGTGCTGGCGTCCGGCGCCACCGCGATCGCCGGCTTCGCCGCGCTGATCGCCTCGGACATCCGCATGCTGCGCGACTTCGGCATCGTGACGGTGGTGGACCTGACCGTCTCCCTGCTCGGCGTGATGATCGTGCTGCCCGCGGCGCTGCTGTGGGCCGAGCAGCGCGGCCCCCTGCGCGTCCGCGCGCTCGACCCGCGCCCGCTGCTGCGGCGCGCGCGGCCGTCGGTCCCGCGCCCGCGCCGGCGACGTGCCGAGGCATGAGCGAGGACCGCTTCGACGATCTCGGCCGCCCCGACGGCCGCTCTCCCGGCGAGCGCCTCGCCGAGCGCGACCGCACGCATCCTGAGCCGCGCCAGGGCCCACCGGAGGTCCCGCGGCCGGGCAACAAGTACGCCTGGCTGGTCGGGATCCTGATGGTGATGGGGCTCGGCGTGCTGCTGTTCACCACGACGCTGCCCAACGCCGGCGAGGGCGTGCAGGGACCGAAGGTCGGCCAGAAGCTGCCCGCGTTCGCCGCGCCGCTGACGAGCGGCGACTTCGCCGGTGACGCCGACGCCAACGTCTGCCAGCACGAGCCCTGCCCCGAGCAGGCCGGTCAGCGACCGGCCTGCCGCATCGAGGGCCGCGAGATCCTCACGGTCTGCTCGGATCGCGAGCGACCGCTGGTGCTGACCTTCGTCGTCACCCGCGGCGCCGACTGCGAGCCGCAGGTCGATCGCGTCGAGCGCATGAGGGACGACTTCCCGGGCGTGGACTTCGCCGTCGTGATGAGTGGCAACTCCGTCGACGACGCCGCGCAGATCGTCGACAACCGCCGCTGGGCCGAGCCGGTGGGCGTGGACCACGACGGCGCGGTCGTGAACCTCTACGGCGTCGGCGTCTGCCCGGTGACGGTGTTCTCGAAGGGCGGGGTCGTCGAGAGCGTCGGCCTCGGCAACCTGACCGAGGCCCAGCTGCGCGCGCGCACGCGCAAGCTGGTGGGCTGATGGAGCTCCACGAGGGCTGGGTCGAGCCCGAGCTGGCCGAGGAGTTCCCCGAGCTGCGGCTCACCTATGCGCCGATCGAGGCCGCGCCCGGGCCGAGCTCGCGCGCGCTGAAGCAGCAGCTCAAGGCGCTCGCCGACCGCTACACCGGCGCGAAGGTCGTGCAGCTGCGCCAGTCGCCGGTGCCCTGGGCCTACCGGGTCTTCTCGCGTCAGGTGGGGATCGACCCAGACAGCGAGCGCCCGCCGGCCGAGCGGATCGGCCTGGAGCGGCTCGTGTACGGGGGGCTGAAGAGCGAGAACCGCGTCGACGACGCGCTCACGATCGCGGTCGCGGAGACCAGCGTGCCGGTGATCGCCCTCGACGGCGACCGCTGCGGGCCCGAGCTGGGCCTGCGCCTGGCCCGCTACGGCGAGCGGCTGAGCGCCAGGCGGCTGCTGTCCGAGCGCCAGATCGTGGTCGCGGACCGCGAGCGGGCGCTGGCGGTCGTGCTCGGCGACGTCTCCGAGGACGCTGGGGTCACGCCGGCGAGCGCGCGCATGGTGCTCGTCGCCCTGCAGGTCAAGGGCGTGCCCCGGATCAGCGTCGAGGAGGCGCTCTGGACGGCCGGCGAGATCCTGCTCGAAGCGCTGACCGACCGCTGCGAGCAGCAGCTGACCACTGGTACAGTGGGGCGCAGTCGATCGCCGGGGAGGCACGTGCCCGAGGTCCTGCGCAGCAGAGCAGCTTTCGTCGTTCCGCTCACGCGGCCGGATGAGCGCGCCGCGCGCCGGACGTTGCTGGACCAGGTCGCGCGCCTGGACCGAGAGCTGACGCAGCTGTTCTGCTCGAGCTGGCCGCGCCAGGGCTTCGACTGGGACGTGCCGGGCCGGGGCGGCCCGCGCCTGCTCTCGCTCGGAGAGCTGGAGGCGCTGCGCGACGATCTCGCCGAACGCGTGGGGGAGGCCCGCAGAGCTCTCTCCGAGCGCACCGAGGCCGAGGAGCGCAGCCGCCGGCTGATCGAGGAGATGCTGCTCGATCCCGAGGCCTACAAGTGGGTCCGGGTCTCGAACGCCGACATCGGCGAGCCCGGCTGCAAGCACTGGCACGTGCGGCCGCGCTTCGGCCTGATCGGGATGCTGTTGAGCTGGTGGCGCGTGGTCATCAGCTCCGGTTGCCCATTAGCCACCTGACATGGGACGCCGTAGCCGCAAGCGCGCCGAGGGGGCGGCCGGACGCCACGCGCCCGGGCCAGACGCGCGCCGAGCGCGACGCCGCGCGCCGAGCGCGGGTGAGCGCTCAGCGCCAGGAGGCCGCGCCGCCACGCGCGCCGTATCGTGCCGCCCGCCCGTCCGCGAGCGAGCGGCCACCGGCGCCATGGGGCAGCTTCCCGCTGTCCGAGCTGGTCATCCTGCTCGGCATCGTCGTGCTGCTGTGGGGCCTGTTGAGCGGCAGCGAGCGGGGACAGGAGCGAATCGCCGCCGGTCTCGTGCTGGCGTCGCTGGGCGGCGGCGAGCTGGCGCTGCGCGAGCACCTTGCCGGCTTTCGATCCCACAGCGCGCTGCTCGCGGGCGTGATCGCCTTTGCGGTGATCACCGTACTCGCGCTCGGGCTCGGGCCGGTGAAGCTGTGGCTGATCTGCCTGGTTGGCCTGGCGGTGTTCGGCGGGGCCTTCTACGGCCTGCGCGAGCTGTTCAAGCGGCGCTCGGGCGGCCTGGGTTTCCGCTAGCGTGCCGGCCGTGTCGAACCGGCTCCGGATCACGGGCCTGCACCACGTCACCCTGATCTGCCGGGACGTGGAGCGCTCAGTCGACTTCTATCGCAACCTGCTCGGGATGCGCGTGGTCAAGCAGACCGTCAACGAGGACGACCGCGACGCGCGGCACCTGTTCTTCGGCGACGAGGAGGGCAGGCCGGGAACGGTCGTGACCTGCCTGGAGTACCCGGACCTCGAGGAGGGGCGGGTCGGGATCGGCTCGGTGCACCACTTCGCACTGGGCGTCGAGTCCGAGCAGCAGCTGGTGGCCTGGCGCGACTACCTGGGCTCGCGCGGCATCCCCTGCACCGAGGTCATGGATCGCACCTACTTCAAGTCCATCTACCTGCGCGATCCGGACGGGACGATCGTGGAGCTCGCCACGCTCGGATCCCGGTCTGACGGTGGACGAGCCGCTCGAGGAGCTCGGGCGGCGGCCGGTCTGAGCGCGCCGCCCGAGCTCCCGAGCGGATCAGGCCATGGAGAGCTCGCGTTCGCGCGCGAGCGGCGCCGCCTGCTGGACGTCGGCGCCCTTGGCCGCGAGCATGGCGGCCAGCGCGAGCCGCTGACGCTCGGTCAGCGTGCCCACCTGCTTGTTCTCCGGTACCCCCAATGAGACCAGTAGCCGACGGCAGCGCGTACGACCCCAGCGCTTCTGGCTCATGAGCAGGTCGCTGATCGACATGCTGTGCGCCTGCCAGGGGCATCTCAGCACGACCTCTGCGGCAGACAGCGTCGCCGGCAGCGATCTCGCGCTTCATCTCGGCTCGCGCGAGACGCACTCGGTTCGCGTACTCCAGCGCGCGTAGATGCTGCTCTTGCCCAGCGTCGACCGTGGCCGTTTCGCCCATCGGACCTCCCCGCACATCGTGCGATCGTCAGCGGATAGCAGTTCCCCGGTGGCCCCGAACCAGGACGCCGACAACCCGCGGGAGGGCGGAGCCCAAAGTCTGCGTTCGGGGACCCGACCCGTCGCCGACGCCACGCGCCTCCTACGTCGATTGCCGGCCGTCAAAGGCCGTGGCCAAATAAACCCATTCCAAACCTGAGCGTCAACCGGGAACCGTCCGGGCCGGTCGCTAAGAGCGGGCTTTTTCTCCCAAGGGTCCGCCAACCGCCGAGACGGGTAGATTCAGCGGCGATGCGCTCCACCAAGATCGTCGCCACGATCGGCCCGGCCTCGCGCGAGCCGGACGTGCTGGAGCGCATGGTCGCCGCCGGCATGGACGTCGCTCGGCTCAACTTCGCCCACGGCACGCCCGAGGAGCACGCCGAGGTCGTCGATCGCCGTGCGCGAGGCGGCCGAGCGCGTCGGGCGCGAGGTCGCGATCCTCGGCGACGTGCCGGGCCCGAAGCTGCGCATCGGCCCCGTGGCCGGTGGCGTGGCCGAGCTCGGCGCGCGGCTCCGAGGTGGTGCTCAGCCCGGACGCCGACGAGGGCACCGCCGATCGCCTGGCGATCGCCTGGCCCGGCTTCTCGGAGCTCGTGCACGACGGCGACGTGCTCTACCTCGCCGACGGCGCCGTGCGGCTGCGCGTCGAACGCGGTCGCGGACGGCGAGGTGGCGGCGAGGGTCGAGGTCGGCGGCAGCGTGGCCTCGCGCCAGGGCCTCAACCTGCCGAACGTGACCGTCGCGCTGCCGGCCGTCAGCGAGGAGGACATCGCGCTGATCGACGCCGGCCTCGAGATGGGGCTGGACTTCTTCGCGCTCTCGTTCGTGCGCCGGCGCGAGGACCTGGAGCCGGTGCGCGAGCACCTCGCGCGAGCGCGGCGCCGACGTCGCCGCTGATCGCCAAGATCGAGAAGCCGCAGGCGGCCGCCAACGCCGAGGAGATCGTCGACGCGGCCGACGGCGTGATGGTCGCCCGCGGCGATCTCGGCATCGAGCTGCCGATCGAGGAGGTGCCGCTGGTGCAGAAGCGCCTGCTGGCGATCGCCGGCCGGCGGGCGAAGGCGACGATCACCGCGACCCAGATGCTCGAGTCGATGGTGCACTCGACGCGGCCCGACGCGCGCCGAGGTGGCCGACGTGGCCAACGCGATCTTCGACGGCACCGACGCCGTGATGCTCTCCCAGGAGACCGCGGTCGGCAAGCCACCCCGTGCTGGCGGTGGAGATGATGGCCAGCATCGCCGAGACGACCGAGCGCGAGCTGCCCTACGGCCGCTGGCTGGCCGAGCGCGGGCCGCAGGCCAACAACCAGTACCACGCGATCGCCTTCGGAGCGGTCGGGCGCCGTCTACCAGCTCGGCCTGAAGTGCATCGTCGCGCCGACCAACACCGGCGCCACCGCGCGCCTGATCTCCGCCTACCGGCCCAAGGCGCCGGTGCTCGCCCTCTCGCCCAACCTCGACGTCGTGCGCCGCTGCCATGCTGCTCTGGGGCGTGCACTCGCGGCTGCACGAGGAGCCGATGGACACGCTCTCGCTGCTCGAGGCGTGCGCCGACGCCGCCGCAGCAGGCGGGCTTCGCCGAGCCGGGCGACAAGATCGGCATCACCGCCGGCCTGCCGGCGGGCAGCGCCGGCGGCACGAACCTGTTCAAGGTCCACACCATCGAGTAGGCCTACGAGAATGCCTGTCGAGCGTCATCGACGGGCTGCTGGGTCCCGTCGGTGCAGGCGTCGTAGGTGTCCGGCCCGATCGGGGGGTTCAGCGCCGCGGTGGCGGCTCGACCGAGGCCGAGCTGGCGCGCGACCTTGCCGACCAGCACGCGGTAGGCGGGCCGGGCCGAGCCGTCGGAGCGAAACCAGGCGGAATCCCAGGCGTCGGGATCGCAGCCGGCCTGCCAGTGGTAGGCGTAGACGCGCGTGATGCGCGCGCGAGGCGGAGCCGAAGCGGAACATCCGGCGGGTGGCCTCGGCGGCGCGCCGCTCGGAGTACGTGCTGTAGCGGCCGGAGTGGACGACGCCGGCGGTCTCGGTGATCCACAGGTGCCCGCGGGTCAGGTGCAGCATCGGCGCGCGTGCTCGAGCGCTCCCAGCTGCGGCGCCGGTTGATGTCGAGGTAGTTGTGCATCGACCACAGCCGCACCGGTCCGCGCAGGTGCGCCCGGTAGCGCTCGAGCCAGCGGCCGAAGTGGCTCCAGTCGAGCAGGTCGCCGGCGGCGACGTTGCAGCGCGGGCAGACGCGGCGCAGCGCGTTGTAGAAGCCGGCGGCCTTCTTGGGATGCCGGAAGGTCGGCTGCGCCGAGTGATTGGCCTCGTTCCAGGGGTTGAAGTCCTGCACCTGCGGATAGCGCTTGCGGAAGGCGCGAAAGCAGCTCAGGAACCTGCGGTAGGACGGCAGCTTCCAGCGCTGGCCCTCGCGCAGGCTGAAGCTGAAGGCCACCAGCGGCCGTGCCTCGGCGCGCTTGGCGGCGGCGAGCCAGACGTCGAGGTAGTACTGCTGCTGGACGTCCGGCTGGCAGACGACGTCGTAGGGCGTCACCACGCGCGCGTGCTCGAAGCCGATGCGCTCGAAGCGCGGGTCCGAGAACATCCGCGCTTGCTGGTCGCCCATGCCGAGCTGGAAGTCCCACGCCCGCGCCGGGGCCGCGCCGATCGACAGCAGGACACCGGCGAGCAGGAAGGTGAGCAGACTTCGAGAGGTCGGCATCCTTGACCTAACCATGGCCGATGTCGGGAGTTGCGGCGCGCGTCAGCGGGTGGCGCGCACGCGCTCGAAGATCGCCAGCGCGCGGTCGAGGTGCTCGCGCTCGTGGCTGGCCATCACGCTCGTGCGCAGCAGCGCGCCGCCGCGCGGGACGGCGGGGTAGAGGGCGACGTTCACGTACAGGCCCTCGTCGTAGAGCGCCTTCCAGAGCAGCACGGCCTGCCAGTCGTCGCCGATAAGCACCGGCACGATCGGGCTGATCAGCTCGCCGCCGTCGGGCAGCGGGGTCGGCTCCAGCACCCGGTAGCCGAGCGCCGCCAGCCCGCCGTGCAGGTAGCGCGCGTTGTCGAGCAGCTTCGCCATCAACTCGGGCCCCTCGTCGGAGCGGACGATCCGCAGCGCGCCGAGGGCCGCGCCGATCGCCGCCGGCACCGCGGACGCCGTGAACATGAACGCGCGCGACTGGACGCGCAGGAAGTCGATCACCTCGGACGGTCCGGCGATGAAGCCACCGCAGGACGCGAGCGACTTCGAGAAGGTGCCCATGCGCAGGTCGACCTCGTCCTCGACGCCCAGCAGCTCGCAGGCGCCGGCGCCGCGCGCGCCGAGCGTCCCGACCCCGTGCGCCTCGTCGACCATCAGGCGCGCGCCGTGCTCGCGGCAGAGCGCCACGACGTCCGGCAGCGGCGCGAGGTCGCCCTCCATCGAGAAGAGGCCGTCGACCACCACCAGCACGCCGCCCCCGTCGCCCTCGGCGCGGGTGAGCATCGTCTCGAGCTTGTCGAGCCGGTTGTGGCGGAAGGGCCGGATGCGTGCGCGGGACATCGAGACCGCGTCGAGGATCGAGGCGTGGTCGCCGGAGTCGCAGATGACGGTGTCGCCCGGCTCCAGCAGCGTGCCGATGCAGCCCGTGTTGGCGAGGTAGCCGGTCGTGTAGACGAGCGCGTCCTCGGTGCCCATCCAGTCCGCCAGCTCGCGCTCGAGCTCGAGGTGCAGCGGCGTGGTGCCGTTCATGAAGCGCGAGCCGGTGAGCCCGGTGCCGTAGTGCTCGAGGGCGTCGCGCGCGGCCTGCTTGACGCGCTCGTCGCCGGTCAGGCCGAGGTAGTTGTTGGACCCGAGCGTGATCCGCTCGCGGCCCTCCATCAATGCGATCGGGCCCGGCTCGGCCTCGACGACGCGGAAGTACGGCAGCAGGTCGTGCTCGCGGGCGGCCTGCAGCTGCTCCAGCCGCTCATGCCGGCGTGCCTTCTCGAAGATGTCGATGGCGGTGGGCATATAGGGTGGCGCGCCGTGTCCGTCGAGGTCAGCCCGGTCCGGTCGCGACGAGACCGCGGCGAATTCGTCGAGCTGCCGTTCCGGCTGCATGCTATCGGCACCCCTTGGGTGCCACCGCTGCGGATCGAGCGCCGCCTGTTCCTCGATCGCCGCACCGGTCCCTTCTTCAAGCACGGCGACGCGGAGCTGTTCCTCGCCCGTCGCGACGGGCGCGTCGTGGGACGCGTCAGCGCCCAGATCGACCACGCCTTCAACGCCTACCACGGCAACGCCTGGGGCATGTTCGGCTTGCTCGAGTTCGAGGACGACCAAGAGGTGCTGGACGCGCTGCTCGACGCCGCCGCGACCTGGCTGGCGGAGCGCGGCCGCGAGCGCATGGTCGGGCCGATGGACTTCACGATGAACGACGAGAGCGGCATCCTGATCGAGGGCTTCGAGCGCGACCCGCTCGTGCGCCAGCCCTGGCATCCGCCCTACTACCAGGAGCTGTGCGAGCGGGCCGGCCTCGACAAGGCGATGGACCTGCTGATGTGGGAGATGGTGATCGACCAGCGGGAGAGGATCCTGCCGGTCATCTTCGAGCTGTCGGAGGCGCTCAAGCCCCAGCACGGGATCACGATCCGCAAGATGAGCCGCCGTCACCTGCGCCGCGAGCTGGACCACTTCGGCGAGCTCTACAACGAGGCCTGGGCCAACAACTGGGGCTTCGTGCCGTACTCCAAGGAGGACCTCGACGCCTACGCGCAGGAGCTGCACCTGGTCTACGACAAGCCCTGGTTCATGGTCGCCGAGAACCGCGAGGGGGAGACGGTCGGGGTGGCGATCACGGTGCCCGACGTCAACCAGGTGCTCAAGCGCATGAACGGCCGCGTGCTGCCGTTCGGCTGGTGGCACTTCCTGCGCCGCAAGCGGATCGTCGACCGCTGCCGGATCGGCTTCCTGGGCGTCAAGCCCGCCTACCAGCACGCCGGCGTGGCGGCCGGCTTCTACATCGAGCACTTCGACATGGCCGCCGCGACCCCGGTCAAGTGGGGCGAGGCCGGCTGGGTGCTGGAGACCAACCGCGGCCTCAACCGAGGCATGGAGGCACTCGGCGGTCGCGTCGTCAAGCGCTATCGCATGTACGAGCGCGAGCTGACGCCGTAGACCCGGCTACACTCGCTCGATGCCCGATCCGGCTCAGCCAGACTTCGAGAACGGCAGCGCGATCGAGGAGACTGACGAGCGCCCACTGCCGGTGCTCGCCGAGGTTCGTCCCGTCGAGTCGGGTGATCAATCTCGCGCGATCGAGCAGCTGCGACCGGTGTCGCTGCCGGTGGCCGTCGCGGCCGCCACGGGCGGGTTCGTGCTCGGCGTCGCGACCTTCGTGCTCGTCCGCATCCTGCGCCGCCCCCGCGCCGCCACGCGCCTGCGCGGCTCGCGGTTCGGCAAGCGGGGGCGCGGCTTGGAGGTCGCCGGTTCGCGCTCGTTCCTGGTGGACGTCCACCTGCTGAAGGACCGATAGAGGCACGCTCGCACAGCCGGACTGGGGCGATCGCGGTCGAGCAGGACGTGGTGCCGATCGGCGTCTACCGCCTGCCCGGCGCGGGCCGCGACGGGGTGCTGCTGCGCCGCGAGG
This sequence comes from uncultured Thermoleophilaceae bacterium, assembly GCA_963734165.1. GTDB lineage: Bacteria > Actinomycetota > Thermoleophilia > Solirubrobacterales > Thermoleophilaceae > JACVRW01. The sequence continues at coordinate 1,109,782 of CAVTFZ010000002.1, forward strand.
GTGCGCTGGTGCGCCTGCTGCACCCCGGCGGCGAGCCGGCCGTCGTGCGCGTCTGGCAGGCCGGGCCGTGCGTGCGCTTCCGGGCCGAGGCGGCGCGCCGCGAGACCGCGCTGGCCGCGATCGAGCGCATGCGCTTCGCGCTCTGCGTCGACCACGACCTGTCTGACTTCCACCATGCCTTCCGCCGCGACCCGTTGATCGGCCGGGTCATCCGCGAGCGCCCCTGGCTGCGCCCGCGCCGCCGTCCGGAGCCCTTCGAGGCACTGGCCTGGGCGATCTGCGAGCAGCTGATCGAGTCCGGCCGGGCCGCCGGCATCGAGCGACGGATCGTGCGCCGCTTCGGGCCGCGCAGCGACTGCGGCACGCTGCGCGACGTGCCGGCCCCGGCCCTGGTGGCGGGCCGCGCCCCGGCCGAGCTGGAGGCCTGCGGACTGGCGGGCAAGCGGGCGATCGCGATGGTGCGCGTGGCGCGCGAGGTCGCCTCGGGGCGGGCGGACCTGGCCCAGCACGAGGCGACCTGGCGCCGGCTGCGCACGATCCGCGAGATCGGCTCGTGGACGCTGGAGGTGCTCGCCTTCCTCGGCCAGGGCCGCGACGACCAGCTCCCCGCCGGCGACCTCGCCTACGTCAAGGCCGTCGGTCGCTGGGCCGGGCTCGGCCGGCGCGCGACCGAGGACGAGGTGCGCGCCTGGTTCGCGCCCTACGAGCCGTATGCCGGACTCGCCGGCCTCTACGCTTTGAACCGCCGCTTCACCTAGCCCGACCGATCGGAGGATCGATGGCCGAGAAGCTCGAGAAGACCGAGCAGCAGTGGCGCGAGGAGCTGTCTCCCGACCGCTTCCACGTCCTGCGCGAGAAGGGCACCGAGCCGCCGTTCACCGGTGCGTATACGCACTCCAAGCGCGACGGCATGTACCGCTGCGGCGCCTGCGGCGCCGAGCTGTTTCACTCGGGCACGAAGTTCGACTCCGGCACCGGCTGGCCGAGCTTCACCGAGCCGGCCGTCGCCGACGCGGTCGAGCTGCACGAGGACACGAGTCACGGCATGGTCCGCACCGAGGTCACCTGCGCTCGCTGCGGCGGCCACCTCGGCCACGTCTTTCCCGACGGTCCCGGTCCCGGCGGCCAGCGCTACTGCATCAACTCGCTCGCGCTCGACCTCGACGCGCACGAGCAGGGCTGAGGCTCACAGGCCCGAGCCCGGCAGCAGCTGGTTGGTGAACGCCGAGCGCGGGTCGGCCGGGCGGTCGAGCAGCCGGTTCTCGCGCATCCAGGCCGAGAAGGCGTCCCACTCGGCCGGGCTCTGCCAGCCGAAGGGCTTGCCGCGTTCTGGCAGCAGCAGCGGCAGCGTGGTCTTGACGACGGCGCGCTGCAGACCCGGATCGAGGTCGCGGTTGGCCTTCAGCAGGCCGTCGATCGCGCGCTCCGGATCCTCGTCCAGCGCCTGCGTGCCGCGCGACAGCGCGCCGATGAAGGCGCGGATGCGATCGCGGTCCTGCTCGAGCGCGTCGGCGTCGGCCACCAGCACCAGCTCGTCGTAGCTGGGCACGCCGGCGTCCTCGATGCGGATGATGCGCGGTCGCCTGCCGGCCCGGCGCAGCTGCACGCCCTCGTAGTTCCAGAAGCCGCCGAGGATCGCGTCGACCCTGCCGGAGACCAGCGCGGGCACGAGGCTGAAGCCGACGTTGCGCTGCTTGACCGAGTCCGCGTCGATCCCGGCGTCGTCGACGATCGTCTGCAGGTAGGCCGACTGGTAGTCGATCCCCGCGGTGCCGACGGTCTTGCGAGCCAGGTCCCGGGCCCGCCGATGCGCGCCTTGGGCAGCGAGATGATCGAGGTCAGCGGCTTGCGCACGATCGCCGCGACCGAGACCACGTCGAGGCCCTGGTCGCGCGCGCGCAGCACCTCGGGCTCGTAGGAGATCGCGAGGTCGACCCGGCCCGCCGCCACCTGCTTGATCGGCGCCGCGGGGTCGGGCGGCTGGCGGATCGTCACGTCGAGGCCCGCCTGCTCGAAGTCCCCGCCCGCCTGCGCCGCGTAGATGCCGGCGTGATCGGCGTTGGGGAAGTAGTCGAGCATCAGCTCCACCTGCCTCGAGCCGCTCGGCTCCAGTCGCTCCTGCTTCTCGCCGCAGCCGGCGAGGAGCGCGGCGACGGCGAGCAGCAGTGGCACCAGCAGGGCGGGGCGACGGGTCATACGGGCTCCTCTTCTCGGTTCCAGGGACAGGCCAGGCGCTCGGCGAGCGTCGCGAGCGCGAACAGGGCCACCGCCATCAGGGTCAGGATCACGGTCCCCGCGTAGACGCGCGGGGTCTCGAGCTGGTTGTTGCCGAGCAGCACCAGGCGGCCGAGGCCCTCGTCGGCGCCGGCCCACTCGCCGAACACGGCGCCGATCACGGCCACCGTGGCCGCCACGCGCAGGCCGCTGAAGAACGACGGCAGCGCGGACGGCAGCTCGACCGAGCGCAGCGTCTTGAGCCGGCTGGCGCCGAAGCTGCGCATCAGCTTGAGCTGCTCGGCCTCGACCGAGCGCAGTCCGTCGAGCGCGTTGACGGTGATCGGGAAGAAGCAGATCAGCGCGACGATCGCGAGCTTCGAGGCGATGCCGTAGTCGAACACGAGCACGAAGATCGGCGCCAGCACGACGATCGGGATCGCCTGCGAGGCGACCAGCAGGGGATAGCCGGCGTCGCGCAGCGCGCGGCTGAGGTGCATCGCGAGCGCGAACGCCACGCCCGCGGCGACGGCGATCGCCAGCCCGAGCAGGACCTCCACGAGCGTGACCCAGGCGTTGTCGAGCAGCAGCGAGCGATCGTCGCGCAGCGCCCACCAGGTCTCGGCCGGGGAGGCGAGCGTGAGGTCGTCGACCGAGTCCAGCGAGGCGACGCCCTGCCAGGCGGCGACGAAGGCGGCGAGCAGGAGGGCGGCGAGCAGGAGGCGTCTCATGGCGCAGACTCCGGCGAAGGGGCGTCGCGCGGCGGTCGAGCCGCCGGCGGCACAGGCGCAGCGCTCGTGGCGAGCGCGTCCAGCGCGGCCTGCTCCAGGCGGCCGAAGGCCGGATCGGCGACCAGCTCGCGGCGCGAGCGGGGGCGAGGCAGGTCCACCGTCAGCTCGGCGACCACCCGGCCCGGCCGCGGCGACAGGACCGCGACGCGGTCGGCGAGGAACAGCGCCTCCTGCACGTCGTGGGTCACCAGCAGCACGGTGCGCGGCACGTCCGCCAGCGCGTCCTGCAGCCACTCCTGCATCGACCCGCGCGTGATCGAGTCGAGCGCGCCGAAGGGCTCGTCGAGCAGCAGCACGGGACGTCCGGGCAGCAGCGTGCGCAGGAACGCGACCCGCTGGCGCATCCCGCCCGACAGCGCCGCCGGCCGGGCTTGCTCGAACCGCGCCAGGCCGAAGCGCTCGAACAGCGGCGCGGCGCGGCGCCGCGCCTCGGCGGGCGAGCTGCCCTGGCACTCGAGCGCGAGCGCGGCGTTGCCGAGCGCGTCGCGCCAGGGCAGCAGCAGGTCGCGCTGGGGCATGTAGGAGCAGGCCGCGCGCCGTGCCGCGGCCGCGCTGGGCGAGGCCGAGCCGTGCGTGCCCCCGCGCGCCGCTCCAGCGGCAAGTGTCCCGATCGCCACCGCTCCCGCATCCGGCTCCTGCAACCCCGCGACCAGCTCCAGCAACGTCGACTTGCCGCAGCCGGAGGGCCCCACGACGGCCACCACTTCGCCGGCGCGCACGCGCAGGTCCACGCCGTCGAGCGCCACCAGCTCGCGCTTGCGGGCACGGAAGGCCCGCCGCACGCCATCCAGCGCGACCCCGCTCCGCTCCGACGAAAGAGGCTCCACCTCAGGAGCCTCGGCCTGCGTCCTCATCGCTCCCTCCGCGGGCATTACCCCACAGGTTCGAAGGGTCAGCGCCGGGCGATCGAATCGAGGGCGCTATCTCAGCCCGCTCACCCGCGAGCCCCCCTGGCTTGTCTACGCCCGGAGTCTAGCGTCAGCGCCTGCAGCGAACCGTGCCCGCGATGTGCGGGACGCGACCGTCCTCGAGCCACGAGGTGGCGTCGTACTTCCAGCGCCCGTCGGGCGGGCAGTAGGTGGTGGCGATGATGTCGCCCTTGCCGACCGTGAGGTGCAGCTTGGTCAGCGAGATCGGCACGCCGGCCACGATCTGCAGCACCTCCGGGACGGTGAAGTCGACCTGGTAGGCCCACTTGCCGTGACGCTTCTTGATGTGGCCCACGACCGCGGCGTTCACGCGCGCCGGGTTGGTCAGCTGCACGAAGCCGTAGGCCTCCTTGGCGCCGCCGTTGACGAGCGTGATCGTGGGCGTGGTGCGGACCGTGTCCGCATAGCCGGTCGCGTAGCCCTTGCCGAAGATCGAGCCCTTCGGGCAGGCCTGGAGGCCGCGGCGGTTGAGGGTCGCGGCCGTGCACTTCGGGTGCTTGGCGCCGTTCCAGAGCCCGCCCTTGCCGAGCAGGATCCGGCTGCGCTGCACGATCGGCCGCTCGTAGCCCGAGTTGGGCGAGATCAGCTCGGCGTCCAGCACGACCTTGACCGGCTGAGGGTGCCTGGGCGTGCCGACCTTGTTCGGCGTGACCTTGACCTTGACCTTGACCTCGAGCGGCGTCAGGTCTTGGGCGATTGCCGGTACGGCGAATGCCACCGCCGCAATCCCCGCGACCGCAGCAACCCCCCTCATGGGTGCTGGAAAACGCATCTGTGTCCAATGGTACCGGTTCGAGCCGGCTCAGCGAGCCGAATGCGGATCGGCTATCGCCTTCACGAATGCCTCCAGCTGCTTGGTCGTCCAGCACTCGAAGACGCCGTCGCAGTACGGCTCGTAGGCGGACATCACCGAGTCGCCGTAGTTCCAGTACAGCTTCGGCTCGGGGTTGATCCAGAAGGTGCGCCCGGCGCGCTCGGCGACGCGGCCGAAGACGCCGGCGTGCGGCTCGCGGCCGTTGGTGCGGGCGTCGCCGAGCACGATCACCGTCGAGCGCGGATCGAGGTCGTCGACCACCGTGTCGAGGAACTCCAGCCAGACGCGGCCGTAGTCGGTATAGCCCGACACGTCGGCGACGCCGGCGTCGGTGGCGATCTTGCGCGACACCGCCGCGAACGAGCGCTCGCGCTGGAAGACGTCGGTGACCTCGGAGATCCGCTCCACGAACACGAACGAGCGCTGCTTGCGGAACTGGTCGTGCAGCGCGTGCAGCACCGAGAGGAAGAAGACGCTCGCGCTGGTGACGCTCGTGGACACGTCGCAGAGCACGTACAGCTCGGGCCGGCGCGGGCGCCTGGGGCGGTACTTGAGGTCCAGCGGCACGCCGCCGGTCTGCAGCGAGGCGCGCATCGTGCGGCGCACGTCCACCTGCCACGAGCGCCGCCGGCCGCGGTGCTCTCTGCCGCTCGAGGCCAGCCGCCGCTTGAGCTGAGCGACCACGCGGTGCACCTGGCCGAGGTCCTGGGCGGCGCTGGAGGGCAGCGCGCGATCGAACTCGCGCAGCGGCTTGGCGGGCGGCAGCGCCTGCGTGCGCTCGATCAGCTGGCGCTCGAGCTCGCGGCGCACGAGCTGCTCGAACTGCTGCAGCCGGTCACGCGGCACGGCGTCTGGGTCGGGCTGCTGGGTGCCGGCCTGCTCGCCCTTCAATCCCAGCGTGCGGCGGATCCGCTGCACGTCCACGCCGATCACGCCCGAGCCCTCGCCCTGACGCCCGAAGGCGGCGATCGCCAACCGGGCGAGGTCGCGCAGCTCCCCGTCGCTGCCGGCGCGGATCGCGTCGCGGATCGCCTCCCGCAGCGCGTCGAGGTCGAGTCCCTCGCCGCCCTCGAAGCGCTCCTCGGTCAGGCCGCGCTCGATCGCCTCGCGCTCGACGGCGCGGAAGAAGAAGCGCTCGAACAGCACGTCGAGCACGTGGCGGTCCTCCTGGGACTTCGCCAGCGTGGCGGCGAGCGCCTCGCGGAAGTCGCTCTGCGAGGTCCAGCTGACCGCGTCGAGCGCATGGAAGGCGTCCAGCAGCTCGGACGTGCCGACCGCCACGCCCTCCTTGCGCAGCTCGTCGGCGAACTCGAGCAGTCGCGGGGCCATGCCGTCCGGTCCCCGCTGCTCGGGCATCCCCCCGTAGAGGCCGGGCTTGGGGCTCACCCCGCCTGGCGCTGGGCGCCGAGCAGCCCGCCCTCGAGCTTGACGCCCACGCGCTCGGCCACGAGGTCGAGGTCGGTGCGGTGCTTGACGATGATCGACATCGTCTTCTCGAGCACGCTGCGGTCGATGTCGTCGGCGCCGAGCAGCAGCAGCGCTCGCGCCCAGTCGATCGACTCCGCGATCGAGGGCGGCTTCTTGAGGATCCAGCGCGCGCACCATGTGGATCACCTCCACGAGCTTGCGCGCGACCTGCGCGTCCAGCTCGGGCGCGTGCAGGCGCACGATCTCCAGCTCGCGCTCGACGGCCGGGTAGTCGAGCCAGAGGTAGAGGCAGCGTCGCTTGAGCGCCTCGGTCAGCTCGCGCGAGTTGTTCGAGGTCAACAGCACCAGCGGGTGCGAGCGCGCCTCGATCACGCCCAGCTCGGGGATCGAGATCTGGAAGTCGGACAGGACCTCGAGCAGCATCGCCTCGAACTCCTGGTCGGTCTTGTCGATCTCGTCGATCAGCAGCACGACCGGCTCCTCCGAGGCGATCGCGGTGAGCAGCGGGCGAGGCAGCATGAACTCCTCGCCGAAGATGTCGTCCTTGACCTCCTGCCAGCCGGTGTCGGCGGCCTCGGTCTGGATCCGCAGCAGCTGCTTGCGGTAGTTCCACTCGTACAGCGCCTTGGCCTCGTCGAGGCCCTCGTAGCACTGGAGGCGGATCAGGCTGCGCCCGGTGGCGCGGGAGATCGCCTTCGCCAGCTCGGTCTTGCCGACCCCGGCGGGACCCTCGACCAGCACCGGCTTGCCGAGCCGGCCGGCGAGGAAGGAGACGAGCGCCGTGGACTCGTCGGCGAGGTAGCCCACCTCGCCCAGCCGCTCGCGGGCCTGCTCGATCGTCTCGAACTCGTCGCTCATCGCGGCAAAGGATACTTTCGCCGCCTTGCTCGCCGCCTGGTTCGCCCAGATCGACCTGCCCTCGCTGGACCAGTCGGCCCCCGAGGGCCTGCGCTCGCTGCTCGACGTGAGCTTCCTGTTGATGCCGATCGGATTGCTGGTCGGCGTCGTCGGTCACATGATCGGCATGCGCACGGTCGTGGGCATCGGGATCGCCCTCGTGATGCTCGGCACGATGATCTTCGTGGTGGCGATCGCCGGCTACGGCTAGGAGGGGCTGGTGGCCAGCCGCCCGCGGATGACGAGCAGATCCTCCTCGTGGACGCCGGGCTCCAGCAGGCCGCGGCGCTCCAGCTCGGTGGCCTGGGCGCGCAGCAGCGGGCCGAGCGGACCGCGCTGGCGGGCCACGACGTCAGCCATCAGGCCGCGCGCGGCGAGCCGCTCGAGCGTCTCGCGCTCGCCGCAGACGCTCGACTGCACGAGCAGCAGCGCGCCCCCGGGGCGCAGATGGGAGGGCGCCTGGTCGCAGACCCGATCGAGCAGCGACCGGCCGTCGCGACCAGCCTTCCAGGCGCGGGTGGCGCCGTGCGCCGGGATTGCGTCCGTCTCGGCGGGTACATACGGAGGGTTGCTGACGATGACGTCGAAGCGCTCGCCGTCCAGCGGTCGCAGCAGGTCGCCGCGCACGGCTCGTACGACGACGCCGTTGAGGCGCGCGTTCAGGCGCGCGCTGGCCACCGCGCGGCGCGAGACGTCCACCGCGGTCACCGAGCCGGCGCCGTGCAGCGCGGCTGTGACGGCGAGCAGGCCGCTGCCCGTGCAGACGTCGGCCACGTCGGCGCCGGCGCTCAGCTCGCGGCGCAGGCAGGCGGCCAGCAGCCGGCTGTCGCTGAGCGGGCGAAACACTCCAGGGATGGGCATGAGCCGCACGGCGACCTTGTTTCCCGCACGACGGCAGGCAAACCGGTGACGCCCGAGGCGCACGAGCTGCGCGCCGCCTTCGACGCGGTCGAGCCGCTCACGCTGGGGTTGGAGGAGGAGGTGATGCTGCTCGACCCGACGACGCTGGAGCTGGCAGAGCGAGCCCCGGAGCTACTGGAGCGGCTCGAAGGCGACGCGCGCTTCAAGCTCGAGCTGCCGGCGTCCCAGATCGAGCTGGTGACGCCGCCGCGCGCCGACGTGCCGAGCGCGATCCGCGACCTCGCCGCGGCCCGAAGCGCGCTCCTCGACGCCGCCGGGACGCTCGTCCGCCCCGCCGCCGCCGGCGTGCACCCGTTCAGCGCCGAGGAGGGGCGGCTCAACGACGGCGCCCACTACGAGCGCACCGCGAGCGAGTACGCGACGGTCGCCCGTCGCCAGCTCGTCTGCGCGCTGCAGGTGCACGTCGCGGTCGGGGGCGCGCGGCGCACGCTCGCGGTCTACAACGAGCTGCGGGCTCAGCTGCCGGCGCTGGCCGCGCTCGCCGCCAACGCACCCTTCCACGCCGGGCGCGACACGGGCCTCGCCTCGATCAGGCCGAAGATCTCCGAGCAGCTGCCGCGCCAGGGGGTGCCGCCGGCGCTCGCGAGCTGGGACGAGCTGGCGGCCGAGCTGCGCTGGGGGGCGGCGGCGGGAGCCGTGCCCGAGCCCGCCTCATGGTGGTGGGAGCTGCGCCCGCACCCGCACTACGGCACGCTCGAGCTGCGCGTGCCGGACGCTCAGACGACCCTCTCCGACGCCGCCGCGGTCGCGAACGTCGCGCATGCGCTCGTGGCCTGGCTGGCCGAGCGCCACGACGCCGGCGAGCCGGGCGCCGACCCGGCGCCGACCTGGCGCATCGAGGAGAACCGCTGGTCGGCCTGTCGGTACGGCGTGGAGGGCACATTCGCCGACCTGTCGACCGGCGAGCGGCGCCCCACGCGCGCGCGTCCTGCACGCGCTGCTCGACACGCTCGAGCCCGCCGCGGAGCGGGTGGGGGCGACGCTCGAAGGCGCCAGGGGGCTCGTGGAGCGCAACGGCGCGCTGCGCCAGCGCGAGGTCGGCGCGCGGGGAGGCCCCCGCGGGGTGGCCGCCTGGCTGGCCGAGCGCTTCGCCGACGGCGTCTGATTTGCACGCGGCTCGGCGGGGTAGGAGCCCGGCGATGGAAGCGTTGCCGGAACCACGTGGGGCGATCAGCGAGCTGCTGCTCGAGCAGCTGCAGCGCCGTCCCGTGGGCCGGCGCGCCGCCGTCCCGTATCCCGATCGAGACCAGCCGCTGGCCGACGAGGATCTCCAGCTGGCGCTCTACTGCTGCTACGAGCTGCACTATCGCGGCCTCGCGGGCGTGGACGACCGCTGGGAGTGGGACCCCTGGCTGCTGACGCTCCGCGCGTCGCTCGAGGAGGTCTTCGAGAGCGCGCTGGTCGCCGAGCTCGGCAGGCCGCGCGAGACAGCGACTCCGGAGGAGATGGACCTGGCGCTGCGAGCGATCGCCGACGCCGACGACGGCCCCTCGCTCTCGACATACGTCGAGCGGCAGGCGGAGGCCGAGCAGGTGATCGAGTTCGTGGTCCACCGCTCGGCCTACCAGCTCAAGGAGGCCGACCCGCACTCGTGGGCGTTGCCGCGCTTGAGCGGGCCGCCGAAGGCCGCGCTGGTGGAGATCCAGGCCGACGAGTACGGGGGTGGGCGGCCGGAGCGCATCCACGCGACGATGTTCGCCCGCGCGATGGAGGCCCTGGGCCTGGACTCCGCGCCCGGGGCCTACCTCGACGTCATCCCCGGGGTCACGTTGGCGACGGTCAACCTGATGTCGCTGCTCGGCCTGCACCGGCGCTGGCGTGGGGCGATCGTCGGCCACCTCGCGCTGTTCGAGATGACCTCCTCGATCCCCAACCGCCGCTACGCCAACGGCCTGCGCCGGCTCGGGTACGGCCAGCAGGCGACCGCCTTCTTCGACGAGCACGTGGAGGCCGACGCGGTCCACGAGAACATCGCCGCGGTCGACCTCGCGGGCGGGCTGGTGCGCCAGGACCCGTCGCTGGGACCGGACGTGCTCTGGGGCGCCCGGGCGCTGTCGCTGCTGGACGCGCGCTGGAGCCAGTTCGTGCTCGACGCCTGGGACGCGGGCCGCAGCTCGCTGCGGACGCCGCTCGCGGCGCTGGCCGTCTAGCTCGAGTCGGCGGGCGACTCGCGCCCGGCCTCGAGGCCCGTCGGCGCGCGGAAGCGCGTGAGCTTGTGGGTCCCGTCGCAGAACGGCCGGATGCGCGACTTGCCGCAGCGGCAGAGCGCGATCGTCTCGCGTTCGAACGCGATCTCGCGTCCGTGCATGTCCTGCAGACGGATCGGCCCGCGCACGATCAACGGTCCGTCGCGGTAGGGCACGATCGTGGCGACCTCGCTGGGAGTCGGCTCCGCCATCCCTTCCCCTTGCCCTCGACCGCTCCCGAGTAATCTCACACGCGTCCCCGACGTTCAGAAGGGAGGCCTGATGGCCGAGCTCATTGAGGTGCCCTCGGGTCTCGAGGGAGTGATCGCGTTCGACACGGCGATCGCGGAGCCGGACAAGGAGGGGGGCGCGCTCCGCTACCGCGGCGTCGACATCGAGGAGCTGGTCGGCAGCGTGCCCTTCGAGCGGGTCTGGGGCCTGCTCGTGGACGGCTCGTTCGAGCCCGGCATGCCGCCTGCCGAGCCGCATCCGCTGACCGTCCGCACCGGCGATCCGCGCGTCGACCTGCAGTCCGCGCTCGCGATGCTCGCCCCCGAGTGGGGGCTCGAGCCGGTGATCGACGTCAGCGACCAGCTGGCGCGCGACGACTTGGCGCGCGTCTCGGTGATGGCGCTGTCGTTCGTCGCCCAGTCGGCGCGCGGCGTCGGCCGCCCGCCGGTACCGCAGGCGGAGATCGACAAGGCGACCTCGATCCCCGAGCGCTTCCTGATCCGCTGGCGCGGCGAGGCCGACCCGCGTCACGTCAAGGCGATCGACGCCTACTGGATCTCCGCCGCCGAGCACGGCATGAACGCCTCCACCTTCACCGCGCGCGTGATCACCTCGACCGGCGCCGACGTGGCCGCCGCCCTCTCCGGCGGCGTCGGCGCCCTCTCGGCCCGCTGCACGGCGGCGCGCCCTCGCGCGTGCTGCAGATGCTGGACGAGGTCGAGCGGGCCGGCGACGCCGAGCGTTGGGTCAAGGACGCGCTCGACGCCGGCACGCGCCTGATGGGCTTCGGCCACCGCGTCTACCGCGCCGAGGATCCCCGCGCGCGTGTGCTGCGCCGCACCGCGCGGGAGATCGACGCGCCGCGGCTGGAAGTGGCCGAGAAGCTCGAGGAGGCGGCGCTGGCGGAGCTGCGGGCGCGCAAGCCCGACCGCGTGCTGGCCACCAACGTCGAGTTCTGGTCGGCCGTCGTGCTCGACTACGCCGGCGTCCCACCGGACCTGTTCACGCCGATGTTCGCCTGCGCGCGCGTGGCCGGCTGGGCGGCGCACATCCTCGAGCAGAAGCGCGAGGGCCGGCTGATCCGGCCCAGCGCGCGCTACATCGGGCCCGATCCGCGCGCGGTGGCGTCGGTGAACGGCACGGCGCCAGCGGTCTGAGCCGACGTGGCGACCGCTGAGCTCAGCGCCGCTCGCAAGCGCTGGGTGCTGGTCGCGGCGATCCTCGGCACGACCGTCGTCACCGTCGACGGCACGGTCGTCAACGTCGCGTTGCCGGCGATCGCCGACGACCTCGGCGGCGGCCTCGCCGGCCAGCAGTGGACCTCGAACGCCTACCTCGTCACGCTCGGCTCGCTGCTGCTGATCGGCGGCTCGCTGGGGGACATCTTCGGCGAGCGGCGCGTGTTCGCGCTCGGGGTCGCGGGCTTCGGCGTCACCTCGCTGTTCTGCGCGCTGGCGCCGACGATCGAGCTGCTGGTGCTCTCGCGGGCGCTGCAGGGCGTCGCGGGCGCGGTGCTGACGCCGGCGGCGCTGGCGGTGATCGTGTCGACGTTCCCACCCGCCGAGCGCGGACGGGCGGTTGGCGCCTGGACGGCCTGGGGCGGCATCGGCACGGTGCTCGGGCCGCTGGTCGGCGGGCAACTCGTGGACGCGGCGTCGTGGCGCTGGATCTTCGCGATCAACGTGCCGCTGGTGATCGTCACGATCCTGCTGATCCTGCGCGTGGTGCCCGAGGGGCGCCGGCGCGAGACGCGGGCCAAGGTGGACGTCCTCGGCGCCACGCTCTGCGCGTTCGGCCTGGCCGGGATGACGTTCGGTCTGATCGAGCAGCCGCTGCGGGGTTGGAGCGACCCGGCGGTCCTCGGCCCGCTCGTCGGCGGTGCGCTGCTGTTCGCCGGCTTTCTCGCGTGGGAGCGACGAGCGCCGGCGCCGATGCTGCCGCTAGAGCTGTTCAAACGGCGCAACTTCGCGATCGGCAACGTCGAGACGCTGTCGATGTACGGCGGTCTCGGCCTGCTGTTCTTCTTCCTGGTCCTGTACCTGCAGCAGGTCGCCGGCTACAACGCGCTCGAGGCGGGCGCCTCGAGCGTGCCGGTGACGCTGGTGATGTTCGCACTCTCGACGCGCTTCGGGATGCTCGCCGACCGCTACGGGCCGCGGCTGTTCATGGGCGTCGGGCCGTTGGTCGCGGCGCTCGGCCTGGCGTCGTTCGTCCGCCTCGACGCGGACGTGAACTACTGGATCGATCTGCTGCCGGGCCTGCTCGTGTTCGCGCTCGGGCTCTCGATCACGGTCGCGCCGCTGACCGCGACGGTGCTCGCCGACGCCGACGAGTCCAACGCCGGCGTGGCGTCGGGCGTCAACAACGCGATCGCGCGCGTGGCCGGCCTGGTGGCGATCGCCGCGGTGGGCGCGCTCGTGGCGGCGCACTTCAGCTCGCAGCTCGACCAGCAGGTGGGGCGGGTGGCCCAGCGGCCCGAGGTGGCGCGGGCGCTGGACGAGGCGCGCCGCCAGCCGCTCTCGGACGTGTCGGTGTCCGGCGTCTCGCCGCGGGTCAAGCGCACGGTCGACCAGGCCGCGCAGGACGCCTCGATCTCCGCCTTCCGACTCGGCATGGGGATCTCGGCGGCGCTGGTGGCGCTCGGTGGCCTGCTCGGCCTGATCGGGATCGTGAATCCGCGCCGCAGGGTGGAGGCAGGCGACTGCGGCGGCGGCCAGCTCGCGGGCGTGCCCGAGGAGGCGGCGCGGCAGTCGCCCTGCGACTGGCACGAGCGCGCGCCGGTCACCGCGCCGCTGAGCCCGGAGTAGCATCGCCGCGTGCCCGTGCTTGGCCGCCGCGAGTTCCTGGCCGGTTCCGCCACGGCGCTCGTGCTGCCCGCCGCTGTCCTTGCCGCCCCGTCGCTGTCGAAGACCGCCCGGCGCGCTTTGCGCGTGGCGGTGCGCGGCAAGGTCCTGTTCCCGCGCACGCCCGGCTACGACAGCGCCCGGTTGGTCTACAACACCCGCTACGACGGCGAGCGTCCCGACGCCGTCGTGCAGCCGCTCGACGCCCGTGACGTCCAGGCGGTCGTGCGCTGGGCACGTCGCTTCGACGTGCGCATCGTGGCCAAGAGCGGCGGTCACTCCTACGCCGGCTACTCGACGCTCGAGCGCGGCGTGGTCGTCGACCTCTCGCGCCTGCGCTCGATCCGCGTCGACACCGCCGGCAAGCGGGCCACGGTCGGCGCGGGCGCGCAGCTGATCGACGTCTACTCGGCGCTCGCCGCCAGGGGGGTGACCGTGCCGGCCGGCTCGTGCCCGTCGGTCGGCGTCTCCGGGCACGCGCTCGGCGGCGGGATGGGGCTGGCCGGGCGCCGCTTCGGCCTGCTGTCGGACAACCTGCTGCAGCTCACGATCGTGACCGCGGACGGCACGATCCGCACCGCCAGCGCCAAGCGGAACCCGGATCTGTTCTGGGCCTGCCGTGGCGGCGGCGGGGGCAACTTCGGCATCGTCACGAGCTTCGCCTTCCGCGTGCACCGCGCCCGCTCGGCGGCCTTCTTCAACGTCAGCTGGCCCTGGGCGGGGGCCAGCGCGGCGCTGGCCGCCTGGCAGCAGCTGCTGCCCGACGCGCCGAGCGCATTGACGTCGATCTTCCACCTGCAGACCAACGCCGGCGGGCCACCGCGGGTGAGTGCCAATGGCCAGTTCTTCGGCTCGCCGTCGGCGCTGCGACGGCTGCTCGCCCCGCTGGCACGCGCCGGCGGCGACGTGTCGGTCGGCAGCTCGGCCTACCTGCCGCTGATGCTGCGCTGGGCCGGCTGCAGCGGCGATCCGCTGCGTGCCTGCCACACGCGCGGCACGCGGCCCGGGGGCGCGCTCGCGCGGGCGGCCTTCCTCGCCAAGTCCGACTACGTCGGCGAGCCGCTGGGGGCGCGCGGCCGCGCGGCGGCGATCGACTGGATCGAGCGCCGCAACCGTCACCCCTCCCAGGGCTCGGGCGCCCTGCTGCTCGACTCCTACGGCGGCGCGATCAACCGCGTCGAGCCGGATGCGACCGCCTTCGTCCACCGCGATCAGCTCTACTGCATCCAGTATCTCGCCTACTTCGCGGGCGGCGCCGCCGGTCGCGCGAGCAGGTCCTGGATCTCGGGCGCCCGCGCGGCGCTGCGGCCATACGTCTCCGGGCAGGCCTACCAGAACTACATCGATCCGGAGCTGCGCGGCTGGGCGCGCGCCTACTACGGCTCCAACCTGCCGCGCCTGCGCCAGGTCAAGCGAGCCTACGACCCGGACTTCTTCTTTCGCTTCGCCCAGGCGATCCCGCCCGCGAGCGCCTGAGACGATGGCGGCGTGGACCGCCGCTCGCTCAAGCGCCTGCGCGCGCAGCCCGGCTATCCCGCGCTCGTCGGCGCGGCGACGCTGGCGCGCACCTCGGACGAGATGTTCTCGATCAGCGTCGTGCTGCTCGTGCTCGAGCGCACCGGCAGCGCCGGGCTCGCGGGCCTGACGGTCGCGGCCGTCACGCTGCCGAGCCTCGCGACCGCGCCGTTGCTCGGTGCCTGGCTGGACATCACCGGCCGCCGCCGCTCGCTGATGGTGCTCGACCAGCTGCTGATCGCAGGCGTCGTGCTCGCGCTGGTCGCGCTCGTCGGGCACGCGCCCGACTGGGCCGTGCCGCTGGTGGTGCTGCTCGCCGGCCTCACCTACCCGCTCTCCTACGGTGGCTTCACGAGCTTCGTCCCGGTGCTGGTGCCGGACGAGCTGCTGGTGTCGGCCAACGCGCTCGAGGCCACCAGCTTCAACACCGCGCTCGTGCTGGGGCCGGCGCTGGCGGGAACGATCGCCGCGGTCGCCGGCCCGGAGTGGTCGCTGGTGACCGAGGCGGCGCTGGCGCTCGCCGCGCTCGCGCTGATCGTGCGCCTGAAGGGCCTCGACCGCCCGCCGCGCGACGACGGTCGCTCGCTGCTGGGCGTGGCCGGCGAGGGCCTGCGCCAGATCGTCGTCGTGCCCGAGCTGCGGAGCATCACCGCCGCGGCCGCGATCGGCCTCGGTGGCCTCGGGCTGCTGACCGTGGCCTTCCCGCTGTTCGTCGTCGAGCACCTGGGCGCCGAGCGCAGCTCGGCCGGCTATCTCTGGGCGGCGTTCGCCGTCGGCTCGACGCTCGGCGCCCTCACGCTCGTGCGCCTGCAACAGCGGCTGCCGGCCGAGCGCGTCGTGCTGATCGGGTATGCGGCCTTCGGCTCGCTGATGTTGCTGTGGCCGCTCGCCGGATCGCTGGTCGCGATGCTGCTGCTCGTCGCCCTGGCCGCATTCGTGGACGGTCCGGTGCTGGCGGCGCAGTTCGCGGTGCGCCAGCAGCGCGTGCCGCAGCGCCTGCACGCCCAGGTGTTCACCACGGCCGCGGGCATGAAGGTGGGCGCGTTTTCGTTGGGCAGCGCGCTCGGCGGTGCGGTGGCCGTGGGGCTCGGCTCGGCGGAGGCGCTCGTGCTCGCGGCGCTCACGCAGTTCGTCGCCGCGGGAGCGGGGATGGCCCTGCGCCGCTGGCCGCGCGTGGCGGTGGCTCAGGCGCCGTCGCGCTGAGTCGGCTCGTCCTCTGCGAGCACGTCCTCGAGCGACAGCTGCCGCTCGGTCGCCGCCTCGTCCGGCGCTGCGGTGCGGCGGCGCCTGGTCGGACGCGCCGGTGCGTCAGCCTGCACGTCGCTCGCCGCCGGCTGTCCCGGGCGCCGCCGCGGCGAGCGCTCGCGCGGCAGGTCGTCCGCCGGCCGCTTCGCCCGCTCGCTGATCCCGGCGAGCGCCAGGATCGCGGCGCAGGCCAGCGCGAGCAGGTTCTGCCCCAGCGGCCGGTCGAACAGGCGCACCACGATCAGCAGGCCGACCCAGACGCCGGCGGCCGCGATCGCGGTGCCGTCCCCGAACGGCAGGTGGAAGCGCTTGCCCTGGGCGCGGAAGTGCAGCAGCGCCAGCACGCCCAGCGCCGTGACGACCTCGGCCGCCTCGATGAAGGAGAACGGGCCGAAGCTGCTCGCGATCAGCAGCAACGCCGTGATCGCGGCCACCCGCTGCTCGAGGTTCAGCGCGCGGAAGCTGGCGACGACGCTGCGGGCCGCGTCGCGGGCGACGGCGCCGGCGTCAGCCATCGCTCAGCGGGCGCCGGCCCGCGAAGCCGGAGTCCGGCTCGTGCCAGAAGGCGATCTCGTCCTCGCCCTCCTCCCAGCAGAGGTAGATCTCCTCGCCGTCGCGCAGCGAGGGGAAGTCGATCAGCCCGCGGTCGAGGTCGCGCAGCACGATCTCCCGCTCGCGCAGCTCGCCGATCGAGTCGCGTAGCGTCAGGAAGCCCTCGGACACCGTGCGCCCCGGCTTGCCGCCGCCGTTGGCGGGAGCGGCCTCGGCCAGCGCCTTGCGCGCCTCCCGGTCGCCGAGCTGCGCGCGTGCGGCGCGCATGCGCTCGAGCAGCTCGCCGATGCGGGGCAGCAGCGCGGTCGCCTCGTCGAGCGAGTAGTGGTGGCTGTGCTCCATCAGCCGCGGGCGCTCACGCGGTGGCGCGCGAGCTCGCCGCCGCTCGCATGCGCCGCTCCAGCAGCCGGGCGTCCGCGTCGGAGACCGTGCGCAACTGGCCCTGGAAGGCGAGGTGCCAGTGCTCGGCCGGCCACTTGGCGATGTGCTCGAGCTTGCCCACCAGCTCGACGGCGGGCACGAACTCCTCCTCGGAGAGCACGAGCTCGGGCTCGGTCTCGAAGCGCCAGGGGTACGGATCGGCCTTGCCGGGCTTGCCGGGCCAGATCTTGGTGCGGTCCTCGTACATCTCCCCGGTCACGCGCACGCTGCCGCCGAACGCCTGGATCCCGGTGACGTAGAAGACGATCCTGTCGCCGGGCTCGATCTGCTCGGCCATGCCGCGCCGGCCCTGCTTGGCGCCGATCACCCGGAAGCCGTGCTCGCGCGTGGCGCGGTGGTTGTCGAGCGAGCCGGTCAGCACCCAGGTCTTGGCCACGGGCCGAAGCCTAGCGCCGACCCGCTATAGGGTTTCGGCCGCGATCCGACCGTTCACTCCCCGACAACGAGCCGCAACCGTGCCCCCGCTACGGTGTTCCGACGCGGGACGCTGACGATGGCCGACGGACTGACGCGCAGGGGACTGATCAAGGCGGGTGGCGCCGGCGCCGCCGGCGTGACGCTGCTCGGCGCGGCCAGCTGCAGCAAGGACGACGAGGCGAGCGCCGCCAAGCGGGCGCAGGCGCCCACCGGCGCGCTCAACGTCGTCGTCGTCGTGATCGACAGCTTGCGCACCGACCACGTCTACGGCAAGCGCGCCAGGACGGCGGCGATGGACGCCTTCGCCAAGCAGTCGCTGCGCTTCACCCGCGTGCGGCCCGAGGCGATGCCCACGATCCCGGCGCGGCGCTCGATCATGATGGGCCGCAGCATCTTTCCCTTCCGCGGCTGGAGGCCCTACAAGGGCCTGACCCCGTCGCCGGGCTGGGAGCCGATCGGCCACGAGGGCAAGATGTGGATCGAGTTGCTGCGCGCGCGCGGCTGGAGCACCGGCTACGTCACCGACAACCCGCACATCCTCGCCAGCGTGCACGACGAGTTCCGCGGCAAGTTCGACCGCGCCGACACCGTCTACGGCCAGGTGCCACTGCGCACGCCGCCCAAGCGCGAGGTCTCCGAGGCCGAGCTGAACAAGCACCTGCCGCCGGCGCTGCGCGGCACGGCCGCCGCGACGCGCATGCGCTCCTACCTCGCGGCCAACCCGCCCGACCGCCCCGAGCAGGACCACCTCGCCGCGCAGGTCTTCCAGAAGGGGATGGACTGGCTCGACTGGGCCAAGACGCGCCAGCCGTTCGCGCTCGTGGTCGACGCCTTCGACGCGCACGAGCCCTGGGACGTGCCGACCAACATCAAGGACCTCTACGGCGCTCCGAGCGTGCGCGGGGTGGAGCCGATCCAGCCCTTCAACACGCCGGCCGGCCGGCCCGCCGACCTCGGCCTCAGCCGCGCGCTGGTCAAGCGCATGGGTCAGCTCTACGCCGGCGAGGTCACGCTCGCCGACCGCTGGTTCGGCAAGCTGCTGGCGCGGCTGGAGGCCAACGGCATGGCCGAGAACACCGTCGTCGTGATGGTCAGCGACCACGGCGTGCTGCTGGGCGAGTTCGGCTGGGTCGGCAAGAAGTACACCGAGCTGCACGAGGAGCTGACCCACGTGCCGCTGATGATCCGCGACCCGCAGGGCCGCATGCAGGGCCGCTCGAGCCGCTACTTCGCCTCCACCCACGACATCGGGCCGACGGTGCTGTCGATGCTGGGGGTCGAGCAGGCCTCGGAGATGAACGGCCACGACCTGTCGCCGCTGTTCGCCGGCAAGCAGCCCGCCAAGCGCAGCTTCTACGTCTCCGGCTACACTACCTACGTGATCGCCGGCGACGGTCGCTGGCACCTGATCGCCGACAACCAGGGCGGTCACCGCAGGCTCTACGACAAGCGCGCCGACCCGCGCGAGCGCCACAACGTCGCCTACCGCCATCCCGAGCAGGCCGATCGCCTCTGGCGCGTGGTGCGCAAGGCGGCCGGCGGCACCCCGCCGAAGTTCGACTAGGCGCTAGCGGCTGGAGCGTGGCTCGCAGCGGGGCCCCGCGAGCCGCCGCGTGCCCGCGTTCCCGGAGGCGTCGACCGCGTACACCGTCAGCGCTTCGCGCCGGGGGACGCGCAGCTGGATTCGCTTGCGCTGGAACCGCCGCAGCAGCGTGGCGCCCGAGCGGACGTCGAGGCTCGTCAGCTGCGACTCGTCTGCAACCTCGACCGACAGCAGCCCTCGGCCGCGGCGGCAGCCCGTCCGGGCCGCGATCGCGGGCGGCTGGGCGTCATAGCCCCCGAACAGCCGCAGCAGCTTGATCGCCCCGTGGCCATCTCCCTCGGCGGGCCGGTTCGCGCTGGCGAGGATCGTCCCGTCGGACGAGACGGCGAGCGGTCCCGCGTCGTCCGAGGTCCAGAGCGCGCGGCGATCGGGCGCGCCGACGTGGAAGACCGGATCGAAGGCGTCGCGCCCGAAGCGCGCGACGAAGCCCCGCATCAAGCCCCAGTAGCGGGTCGAGAAGTGCTCGCCTCCGCTCACGATCGCCGCCCCGCGCTCGTCGAGGGCGAGCTGCTGGGCGCTCGCGCCGACCGGGGAGGGAAACGGCGTCTCGCGGACGGGGCCGGCGGCGTCCGGGGGCAGACGCATCACGATCGCGCGCTCGGGGCCGTTGGGCGTGACCAGCAGGACGATCTCGTCGTCCTGGGCGAGCGCAAGGCGGGCGGAGCGCACGGTCAGCGCTCGCGTGCCGTCGCCGTAGCCGCCGAAGGTCGTGTCCAGCGTGCCGTCGGGCCGCACGCCGACCAGGGCGACTCCCTGACCGCCGAGCCCCGCGCGGGAATCGACGTCCGCGAGCACGACGATCCTGCCCGAGCGCTGCACCGCGACCTCGGGGGCGCGCAGGTCGTCCCCCGCGGGGAGCAGCATGCGTCCCCCCGAGCCGAAGCCGGCATCGAGCGCGCCGGCCGCAGTCAGGCGCATCAGCATGAGCGGGCCGGGGCGACGCTCGTCGCTGGTGTCGGCGGCCACGACCAGGTCGCCGTCGGGCGCGACAGCGACGTCGATGCGCGCGTCCGGGGTCTGCGTGAGCGGGACGCGCAGCGTCCCGCCCCTGCCGAAGCTCCGATCGAGCTTGCCGGCCGCCGTGTAGCGCGTCAGCCGCAGCCAGGAGCGGCTCAAGGAGCGCGGGCGCGGCCGGGCGAACAGCAGCTTGCCGTCCGGCTGCATCGTCACGGCTCCGATCGAGAGCTCGCTTCCGAGGCGCCCCTGACGGCCGAAGCTGCGGTCGAGCGAGCCGCGCGGGGTGAGCCCGAACACCGCTCCAGCAGGGCCGTGCCAATCGCCGTCAGCGCGCAGCACGGCCCCGACCAGGATGCGGCCGCCGGGTTGCTGGGCGACCAGCGTCGTGAACGGCGACGCGTCGCCAAGCGGGATCGTCGCCACCCCCGCACGGCCGAAGCTGCGGACGGGATCGCCCGGGACGGCGCGGGCGGGCTGCGGGGCGAGCAGCAGCGCAGCGGCGATCAGCGCGAGCGCGAGCGATCTCATGCGGCCCCTAACCCCGAGCGATCGCTAAAGGAGCGCTGTTTACCTCGGCGCAACTTCTGCAAATGGCGGGGGTTCAGACGGCTGCGACATGACGCGATTCTCCTGCCTTCTCTCCGTGCTCGGCTGCTCGCTCATCGCGCTGGCCGCTCCGGCGCCGTCGGCGGGCGCGGGACTCGCGTACTCGGGCTCGTTCGACGTCGCGCCGCCCCCGGGCGTCGTGACGGCGCCGACGGACGCTGCGGTCGACGCCGACGGCTTCGCGACCGTGATCGCGGGGGCCTACGTGCAGCGCTTCGATCCCTCCGGAGCGCTCGTGCGCCGCTGGGGCGGTCTCGGCACGGCGCCGGGCATGTTCCTGCCGGCGCCCGGCTACCGGATCGGCCCGCAGGCGATCGACGTCGACGCCGCCGGCCGCCTGTACGTCGCCGACGCCGGCGGCAACCGCGTCCTCGTGTACTCGCGCGACGGCGACTTCCTCGCGGCCTGGGGACGCAACGGCGGCGACGGCTCGGCGGGGTCGGGCCTGGGAGAGCTGGACAAGCCGATCGCCCTCGCCGTCGAGCCATCGGGAAGCGTGCTGGTGCTCGACTCCTCGTACTCGCTGCAGCGCTTCTCGGCGGCGGGAGCGCCGCTGCTGCGGCGTGGCTCGGGCGAGGCTGCGTACCTTGCGGTGGGCGCCGACGGCTCGGTCTACCTGCGGTCGTACGGCTTCGACCGGCTGGACCGCCTGGACGCGGCGACGCTCGCTCCAGCCGGGCGGATCGAGCTGCCACAGCGGCCACCGCCTCGCAACAGCCATCAAACCGTCCCCCCGCCGTGCTGCGGGCTCGCCGCGCTCGGCGACTCGCTCTGGGTGGGCAGCGTCCACCTCGCCGAGTTGCGCCGCTATGCGCTCGACGGGACCCACACCTACTCCTGCAGCGTCCTGCCCGCCAGCCCCCAGCCGCTCGTGCTCGGCGGCGACGAGCTCGTCGCTGGCCGGGACGGCATGCTGTACCTCCTGCAGCGTTCCGTCGGCGGCGGCGGGCGCATGGTGCGGCTGCGCGTGGACGACGAATCCGCGCCCGAGTGCGGGCGGCTCCCGCCGCCTCCGCCCGAACCGCCACGACCACCGCTGGTCAAGCCGCGGATCCTCAGTCTGCGACTGACGCTCGCCGGCAGGCAGGTCACGACCTTGCGCGCCAGCGCCTTCGACCGCGTGCGGCTGCGCTACACGCTGTCGACGCCTGGGCGGCTGAGCGCGGTGCGCGCGTGGCGGCTCGAGCCGGGGCGGCGGGAGCCGTGGCTGAAGTCGCTCAGGGCGCCGGCCAAGGTGCGCAACAGCTATCGCCTCGTGCTCGCGGATCGCTACGGCCGGCTACGCCCGGGTCGCTACGAGTTGCAGCTGGTCGTGTACGGCGATCGCCGCTCGAAGCCGGCGACGCTGCGCTTTCACCTGCGCTAGTCGATCGGGATCTCCTCGACCTGCGGCTCGCGCCGCGGGCGGTCGAGGCGCTCCAGGTACCAGTCGATCAGCGAGCGCAGCGTCAGCAGGAACTCGCGCACGAGCGTGCGCAGCGCCGCGTCGAGCTCGGCGTCAGGCCGGCCCGGTGGCATCCTCGGCCCTCTCGAAGCTGACCTCGAGCGCACCGTCCTCGAAGCGGGCGCCGGCGGTGGCGTAGTCGGCCAGCGCGGACGGCAGGATGATCGTCCGCTTCTGCGGTCCCACCCGCACGATCACCTCGAGCCCGATCTTCTTCAGCTCGATCTCGCCGCGCTCGGCGAAGGGCAGCGGCAGCCGCAGCGTGGCGTGGCCGTTGTCGCTCGTGAGCGCCTGGGAGAGGTCGTCGTACAACAGCGCCGCGGGCTCGGGACCGTCGGCGGGAAACAGCTCGTCCGCCAGCTCGTCCAGGCGCTCGGGCCGATCACCTCGCGCGGCAGCCAGGGCGCGACCAGGATCGGCACCGGTGCGAAGGCCGAGCGCACGAGCTCCATCTGCTCGCGCTGCACGTCGCGCCAGGCGGCGAAGTAGCCGTCGGCCTCGGGCGGCAGCACGCGGTTGACCACCACCGCGTCGGTCAGGTAGCCGTAGAGGTTGAGGTAGGTGAAGGTGCGCATCGTCTCCTTGACCACCATCCGGTCGGGCGAGGTCACGAGCCGGATCGACGTGCGCGAGCGGTCGCGCAGGATGCCGTTCATCGCCACCAGGTTGCGCGCCAGGCGCTCGATCTCGTCGAGCACGTCGTCGCCGGGCAGCGGCACGTCGAACATCGTGCGCGCGAGCGGCCCGAGGCGACGCTGCGAGGGCAGGATCTTCTCCAGCCACCAGGTCACGACGTCGGGGAACGACAGCAGCCGCAGCGTCTCGCCGGTCGGCGCGCAGTCGACGACGATGCAGTCGAACGCGCCGGACTCGTGGTGGGCCTTGATCTGCAGCAGCGAGAACAGCTCGTCCATGCCCGGCGGCACGGTCAGCTCCTCGGCCGCGATGCGGTCCACGCCGCGCTCCTCCAGCAGGCCGCCGAGCCAGCCCTGCGCGCGCTCCCAGTGGCGCTCCATCTCGGCCTGGGCCTGCAGCTCCTGGCCCCAGAGGCCGTCGCCGGCGGGGGTCGGCTCGCCGCCGAGCGGCGTGTCGAGCGAGTCGGACAGGCTGTGCGCCGGGTCGGTCGAGAGCACCACGGTGCGAAGGCCGGCGGCGGCGCAGCGGCGCGCGGTGGCGGCGGCGACGCTCGTCTTGCCGACGCCGCCCTTGCCCGTGTAGAGGATCGTGCGGGGCGCCATTCCCGCGAGCATGCTACGACGCCGCGGCCGGCTCCACCTCGACGTCCCCGCTGTCCCGGTCCTTCTTGCCCAGGCCCGTGCGCAGCTCCTTGGCCGCGATCTCGACCCGGTAGCTGCCCGCGGAGGCCGGCTTCCAGAGGAAGGAGCGCTCGCCGCGCGGGAAGGTGGCGAGCGTCGTGTACGCGAGCTTGGCGCCCTTGTAGACCTTCAGCTCGACGGCGGAGAGCTTGGAGAGGCTGAAGCCGATCCGCGTCCAGCGCTTGGCGGTCGCCGTCTCCGGCCCGAGCAGGATCAGCTCGGGCGGGTCGGTCTGGTAGCCGGCGTACTTCTTGGCGTAGGTGCAGTACTCCTCGCCCAGCCTGCGCGAGCACATGCTCTGCAGGAACTCCCGCAGCAGCTCGTGGTAGCTCGGGTCCGACGCGTGACCGCGGTAGTTGTAGAGCGACCAGTCGCCGATGTCGCTGAACGGGATCTCCGCCCGCGCCTCGGGCTCGGCCTGCTGGTAGAGGCGCAGCGCCCGGGCGTTGCCGGTCAGCTCGGAGAAGTCGTACAGGCCGATCAGCGACTGCAGGAAGGCGTTGAAGATGTAGAGCCTGGGCGCGAACGAGTACTGCAGGTAGTGCACGCCGCCGTGAAAGCCGCGCGTGCGCACTCCCAGCGGCGCCGCGGTCATGAAGGCGGGCAGCGCCCTGGTGGCCGTCGCCACGTAGCGGGGCTCGATCAGCAGCTGCGCGGCGCGGGCGTAGGCCTGGATCGCGGTCGCCTCGGCCATGCCGCTGATCCACGGGGGCGAGCCGCCGCCGAAGGAGAACTGGTACTCCCAGGCGATGAAGCGCTTGCTGCGCTGGACGGCGAGGCCGGTCATCTCGTCCAGCAGCCGCCGGATCGCCTGCGGGTCGCAGCCCGGCTCCTCGCGCGTGCAGGCACCGTGGATCAGGTTCGCCTTCTTGAAGGTCGAGAGCACCTGGATCTGCAGGCCCTCGCCAGCGTAGTGCTGGAACAGGATCTCGCTGCCGCGGAAGCTGATCTGGTCGCCCACGGCCGGATAGGGGAGCTTCGGCCAGTACTCGGTGTTGCGACGCAGCTGCAGGAAGGCGGTCGGCATGCGGCTGGCGCCCGCGCTGCCTTCGAACCTGCCGCTCAGCGCCAGGCGCTCGACCGAGCCGAGCACGTAGCCGAGCTGCGTGCGGCGGTCGCCCGAGAGGCGAGCCAGCGTGCGCCGGGCCCTGGCGTAGTCGCGGCGGTAGCTGGCGTAGGCGGTGTCGTCGATCAGGTGCTTGGCCCGCGTCCGCGCGAGCACCCGCGCCATCGCGCGCACCGCACGCTTGGGTCGCGCCTTGGCGGCGCGCGCGCGGGCGGATTCTGGAGGCGGCCGTCGCCGCCGCGCGTGGGGCACGCGGGAGCGGACCGAGGCTCGCCTGCGCCCTGGTGGGCACCGTCGGGTCCTCGACGCGGGTGGCGTGCTGCCCGTCGACGACGATCAGCTCCCCTGCGCGGGCGGGGCCGGCGCAGGCCGCGACCGCCATCAGCGCAGCCGTGGCGGCCAGCAGTCGGTGTCGGTGTCGCATCGGTCCCTGAAACCGGGGCATCGGGAGAAGGTGCGGTCGGGTAGATACCCTGCGCCGCGTGCGTCGTCTCCTGTTTCTGCCGTTGCTGTGTGCCTTCCTGCTCGCCGCCTGTGGCGGCGGCGATGACAAGCAGGACGTCCAGAGCCTGCTCGACACGGCCTTCAGCAGCTCGATCCACAGCGCCGACCTGAAGCTCGACGCGCAGCTCGACCTGAAGGGCAGCGACCAGCTCGAGGACCCCGTGCGGATCCGGGCGAGTGGGCCGTTCCGCTCGAACAAGGGCAAGCTGCCGTCGGTCGACCTCTCGCTGCAGCTCGGCAGCGATGGCGACGGCCAGGTGGTCCAGACCGGCTTCCTGTCGACCGGCGATCGCGCCTTCGTGAAGTTCCAGGACGTCTACTACGAGCAGGATCCGGCCGTCGTGCGCCGCACCAACGAATCGCTCGCCAAGCGCGACGGCAAGCGCAAGCGCTCCTCGTTCGCCTCGCTCGGGCTCGATCCGCGCAGCTGGCTCGGCCAGGCCAAGGACGAGGGCGAGGAGACCGTGGCGGGGGTCAAGACCCAGCACGTCTCCGGCACGCTCGAGGTCACGCAGCTGTTGACGAATCTGAACGACTTCGTGCAGCGCTCCGGCTCCACGCTCGGCAGCGCCACCGGTCAGGCCAAGCCGCAGCGACTCACCCGCACCGACATCGCGCGGCTCGCGCAGATCGTCGAGGACCCGACCTTCGACGTCTACGTCGGTGTCGACGACGACATCATCCGCCGGATCTCGGGGCGGCTCGAGTTCCAGGTGCCCGAGGATCAGCGCGACTCGGTCAGCGGCCTCAAGAGCGGCACGCTCGAGTTCTCGCTCGAGTTCCGCGACGTCAACGGCGATCAGCGGATCGAGGCTCCCGCCCGCGCCCGCCCGCTGTCCGAGCTCACCCGCTCGCTCGGCGGCGGCGCCGGAGCCCTCGGCGACGCGCTCGGCGGCGCGCGGGACGACGATCAGGCGACCACGCCCGAGACGACGCCGACCGTGCCCGACGAGCCGACGCCGCGGGTGCCCCAGGGCTCGACCGGCACCGGCACCGCGCCCGACGCGGAGGACTTCCAGCGCTACGCGGACTGTCTCGACAAGGCCCGCCCGGAGGACACCGACGCCCTCCAGCGCTGCGCCGAGCTGCTGCAGCGCTAGGCGGCCGACCGGGCGGTCGTGCGCCGCAGGTCCCGCTCGGGATCGATCCCGACCCGTTCCGCGAGCCCGGCCAGCTCCGGATCGACGGTCCAGCGATCGGCCTGCTCGTCGCCCTCGTGGTCGGGCGTGGCGCCCTTGAGCAGCATCGAGCCGCGGTTGTCGCCGGCCGCGCGGATCGCCTCCAGCTCCTGCACCGAGAACGGCGCCTCGACCGGCACGGCGGCCAGCTCCTCGCGCTTGGCCTCGATCGGGCGCGCGTCGGGGCCGGCCTCCTGGATCAGCGTCGGCGCCACGCAGCGGACGTTCGGCTGGGCGAGGTTCCAGGCGCAGGCGAACTGCAGCATCGTCAGCCCATGGCGCCTGCGGATCGCCTCCATCGCCTCGTAGCGCTCCCAGGCCGCCTCGACCCAGCCGTCGGGGCGGAAGCCACGGTGGTCGCCCTTGGCGAAGGCGTGCCCGCGCTGCACGTCCCCGTGGAAGAAGCCGCCGTAGTCGACGACCCGGGTGATCAGCTCGACGCCGTGGCGCTCCGCCGCCGGCAGCACCAGCTCGCTCGGCCAGGGCTCGAGCGGATTGAGGATCAGCATCGCCCAGTCGATCGCCTCGCCGTAGCGCTCGAAGCAGTCGATCACGTCGAGCGTGAAGCCGTTGGCCGGACCGGGAGCGACGCCGAGCGACCGGGCCAACCCCTCGTCGCGCACCGCCCGCAGCGCCTCCCACACCGCGGGGTGCCGGAAGCCGCGGCGGTCGGGGTTGTGCAGCAGCAGCAGGTCGAAGGCGTCGGCGCCGCAGCGCTCGAGGCTGCGCTCGACGGCCATGCGCACGTAGTCGCCATACCTCTCCGGACCGCGCAGGCGCGGGTCGGTGAAGCGCGGGAAGCCGCGCGGACCCTCGCGCTCGCCCTCGTAGAAGTCGTGGCCGATCGCGCCGACCAGCTCGTAGCGGTCGCGGGGAACGCCCGCCAGCGCGCGGCCGAGCAGCCGGTCCGCCTCGCCGGCGCCGTAGGCGTCGGCGGTGATCAGCGTGTGCACGCGCTCGTCGGGTAGCAGCAGGGCCTGGAAACGCTCCTCGGAGATCGCCTCGCCGAAATGCATGAAGCGCCCGCCACTCCAGGTACCGATCGCTACGTGACCGAGCATGCCTTCACTCTATGGTGGCGGGCGTGACCTCCGCGGACACGATCCTGCTGGTCGGGCTGGTCGTCTCGCTGTTCTTCTTCCTCTGGCTCGACCTGCACTTCTTCGCGCGCGGGCGCGAGCCGAGCTTCCGCGAGGCCGTGCTGTGGTCGATCGGTTGGCTTGTGCTCAGCCTGCTGGCCGCGATCCCGGTCCTGCTGCTCGAGGGCGGGGAGGACGCCGTCCTCTACACCACCGTCTACCTGATCGAGCGCTCGCTCTCGCTCGACAACCTGTTCGTCTTCCTGCTGCTGTTCTCGTACTTCGGCGTCCCCTACGAGCGGCGGCCGGGGCTGCTGTTCTGGGGCATCGTCGCGGCGCTGGCGATGCGCGGCGTCTTCATCCTCGCCGGCGTCACGCTGATCGAGCAGTTCCACGTGGTGATCTACCTGCTCGGCGCGGCGCTGCTGGTGCTCGCCTACCGGATCTTCAAGGGCGTCAGCGAGAACGTCGACCCGGACAAGAACCTGATGGTGCGCCTGGTGCGGCGCTTCTACCCGGTCACGTCCGAGACCGAGGGCGGGCACTGGTTCATCAAGCAGGACGGCCGCCGCCACGCCACGCCCCTGTTCCTCTGCCTCGCAGCGATCGTCTTCGCCGACGTCGCCTTCGCGATCGACTCGATCCCCGCCGCCTTCGCGATCACGCGCGAGTCGCTGATCATCTGGATGGGCAACGTCTTCGCGCTGCTCGGCATGCGGGCGCTGTTCGTCCTGGTCGAGTCGCTGGTGGCGCGCTTCCGCTACCTGGACGAGACGATCGCGATCGTGCTGGGGCTGGTGGGGGTGAAGCTGCTGATCGAGGATCTGGTGAAGATCGGGCCGCTGGCGAGCCTTGCCATGATCTTCATCGCCTTCACCATCGGGATCGTGCTTTCGATCCGCGCGGACCGTCGCGATCCGGATGCCGATCGCAAGCGGGAGCAGCGGGTGGAGGAGATGAAGGCCGGCGCTTAGGGCTCTGGGGCTCAGGTTCTGGCGCCGTGGCCTCGGATCTTGCGCTCCGCACCACGCTCGACGTCCGAGACTTGCGTCTCGAACGCCGACCGGGATGCGTCGCCGTCCGAGGAGGAACGGGGCTGAACGATCCTCCCTCCCTCGGTGCTGTCGTTGAAGGGTCGGGCGTGCTCGGTGCATACTCCGTGGCATGAGCGCGGTGGTGGTCGGCTTTGGCTTGGGCCTGTTCGTGGGCGCGCAGCCGGGGCCGGTGTCGCTGTTGTGCGTACGCTCGGTGCTGCGTGGGGCGTTGGGCA
The DNA here is from genome assembly GCA_963734165.1 of uncultured Thermoleophilaceae bacterium. GTDB lineage: Bacteria > Actinomycetota > Thermoleophilia > Solirubrobacterales > Thermoleophilaceae > JACVRW01. The sequence goes on from CAVTFZ010000002.1 coordinate 1,138,229, forward strand.
CGGGCATCGCCATCGGGGCGGGGGCGGCGGTGATCGACTTTCTCTATGCCACGCTCGGGCTGGCGGGTGCGGCCGCGCTGTTGGAGGTCGATGCGCTGCGGGTGGCCGTGGCGGCGCTTGGCGCTCTCGTGCTCGCCTTCATCGGCGTGCGTACCCTCTGGTCCGCCTTCCGGGTGCGGCTCGGGGGCGAGGCCGACGAGGAGGTCGCGACGCCCCGGCGCGCGTTCCTGACCGCGCTCGCCGCCACCGCCTCCAACCCGCTCACGATCGCGACCTGGGCCGCGATCTTCGGCGCCGCCTCGACCGCCACCGACGCCGCCTCCTCGGCACCGGCCGCCGCGCTGCTGCTCGGCGGCGTCGCCCTCGGCACGTTGACCGCCTTCAGCACCCTCTCCCTCCTGGTCGCCGCCGTCCGCACCCGCTTCGGCCCCCGCCTCCTCGCGACCGTCGACACGGTCGCCGGAGCAGGCCTGCTCGGCTTCGCCGGCCTGCTCGGCTGGCGCGCCGCGGCGGATCGCTAAGAGAAGCGGACGCTCTGCCTCGCCGCGACAGCTGCCGCCACGCACTCGACAGCTTCACTCAACGGCACGTGCTCCCAGAGGCGGATGACGGTCCAGCCATCGGCCTCTAGCGCGGCCGTCACGCGCTTGTCGCGCTCACGGTTGCCAGCGAGCTTCGCGGGCCAATAGTGCCTATTCGTTGATGGCACGCGGCCATGCTCTGGACATCCGTGCCAGAAGCAACCGTCCACGAACACCGCGATGCGCGCCCGCGTGAACACGATGTCCACCTTGGCGCGGGTTCCCCCGGTCGTCCTCAGCATGTGGTCCTTGCGGAAGCGCAGGCCGCGCTGGTGGAGCGCTGCCCGTAGAGCTACCTCAGGCTTCGTGTCGACACGACGGTTGCCCTTCATGGCGGCCGTGACGGCGGCGCTGCTGGGGTGCGGGTAGTCGGTCATGGGCCGGTTGCTAGATACCCTGCCAGCCCTTATGCCCCTGCCCTCGCGCGACGAGATCGCCAAGCGCCTTGGGGACACCTTGGGGTCGATGGTCGCGGGCACCTTCGGGCCGATAGCTAGCCCCCCTGACGAGGTAAGGCCTCATCTCGACGCGCTGATCTCCAAGCGGGAGTACACCGTACGCGATGGGATCTTGACCCTGCTGGCCATGGAGGTCGAGCTTGGCGAGGTCATCGACTGGCATAAGCAGGGTCTCCACAACCCGGCGCGCAACGCCTCCAAGTACCTTGGCTCGATGCTGTACCCGCGTCTCCACATCGCCGGGTCGGGGGAGGCGTTGCAGACGGGCGCGAAGGGCGTCAGCCGCTACATCGATCGAAAGAACGCAACCTGGAAGGCCATCTTGGAATGGGCGTCCAGGCCTATGTTCGACCCAGGGCACGTCTTGGCTGAGGTCGCCCGCGAGTACGGCTTCACGACCGAGGATGTGCAACGAGGCACACGTCCGAACGCGGCCGAGGCGCGTTTCGTGGTGTCGTGCGCGGGCGCCGGCGATGCCCTGGATGCAGCGGAGACGGCGCAAGACGACGAGGCTAACTGGCCGAACGATCCGGAGGCGTGGTACGGCCTTGCCAGGGCCGTGCGGCAGGAGGCCGAGGCAGCGTGGGGCGTTGCGCACATCGAGGAGGCGTTCCATTACCTCGCCGCGGGTGTGGCGGCGACGGCGCGCAAGCTCCCGGACATGCTCGCGCTCGACACGCCGAAGCTCACGTTCCCGGCCGTCTTTGCGCTCTTGGATGACATGCTTGACCAGGCCTCGGCGGGCGCGCACGAGCAGTTCATCTTCGCCGCACTGCTCGAAGCGTGGCGCGAGCAGCTTGGCGAGCCGGGTGTCGTCGAGACGAAGAACCTCAACGCTTCAGACGCCTCGGCGGGAACGGCCGCCGACATACAAGAGAAGCACCGGGGACAGGTGACTGAGGCGTACGAGATCACTGCGAACGACTACACGACGAAGATCCATCAGGCTAAGGACACGCTCCGCCGGCATGACCTCCGTCGTGCCCACATCGTCGCTAAGAACGCTGCGAGAGCCACCGGGGACGAGATTGCCAACGCGCTCCCGGCCGATCTCGACCTTGCCGTCCTCGACGTGCGCGAGGAGGTCAGGTCGATGCTTGCGCGGCTCGGCAAGCCGCATCGGCGCTACGCGCTTCAGCGCCTCTACACGCTGCTCGTGGACAAGCAGGCGAACGACCAGCTTGTCCAAGACTTCGTGTCTGCGCTTGCGGCGCGAGGTCTCACCGAGAAGCCGTAGCGAGCAGCGCCGCGCGCACGGCTTTGCCGACCGCTGTGGCCAACTTCGGTGGTACGGCGTTGCCGACCTGCGTGTATTGCGAGGAGCGCCGACCCTCGAACGTCATCCCTGCTGGGAAGGTCTGAAGTGCCGCCGACTCCGCGACCGTGATGCGGCGGGCACCGGGAACGAGGCCGACGCGAATAGCCTCCTTGTAGGTGGTGCGGGCCTTGCACAGCTTGGTGTCCCAGAGGGTCGCGTGGTATTCGGGCACGACGCCAAGCGTGTCGATGAACGGGGTCTTGTTGCCCCCTGCGGACGCGAGGATGGTTCGGGCGGGTGCCTTGAGGTTGATCGGTCGGCCGCCGCCATTGAACAGAAGGCCGTCGTACGGGCTGGGCCGTAGGTCTGGGTTCTTGGCATACGTGACGATGGAGGGGTTGGGCTTGCCCATGGGCTCATCTGTGAGCACATTGCCCGCCGTGCGCCACGGCTTCGACTGGCCGGGACCGTGCGTGGGCTCTGGGAATGTGAAGTCTCCTTGGCGCAGGCCCACGATGAACATGCGTAGGCGCTGCTGCGGGACGCCGAAGTCGGCTGCGTTGAGTGTCTGCGCTTTGACCTCGTAGCCCAACACATCCTCCAGGACATGGAGAAGGTCGAGGAAGTACGGGCGCGTCTTGCCACGCTCCAGCCCCGCTACGTTCTCGATGATGAAAGCGTCGGGTCTGATGAGCTCCAACGCCCGGAACATTGCGGTGAAGCCATCGCGGTCGTCCTCGTCGCCCCGGCGCAGGCCACCCGTAGACCAGGGCTGACAGGGAGGACCGCCTGCCACGACGGGAACCTTGCCGCGCATGGCACGAAGCTCCCGCTCTGGGATCTCCTCGAGCCGTCGCCGATCTACCTCAACGTCATGGTGGGCCTCGTACGTCTTTGCCGCGTCCTCCATGATCTCGACCGCGCCAACCGGCTCGAACCCAGCTTCGTGGAGGCCGATGGACAGGCCGCCCGCGCCTGCGAACAAATCCATGACAGAAATGCGCTCGTCGCTGGCGTTGGAGACGACAGCCTGAGTGCGAGAGCCGCCCTCGGAGGCAATGTCAGGGGCAGTCAGGAGGGGCAACCGACAAAACGCTTGCAGAGCGATCGGACGGCAGATCAGGCTGCGGGCATCCAGAGCCCTAGCCGGTACGAGCAGCCGCCAGCTGCCGCTCCAAGGCAGCCAGCCGCGAGTCCCACGCCGACCCGACCTCCGCCATCCACGCCATCGCCTCGGACATCGGGGCTGGCGTAGGGCGGTACAGGACCTCGCGCCCAGAGCGACGGGTATCCACCAGCGAGGCGGCAGCCAACAGGCCCAGGTGCTTCTGCACCGCCTGCCGCGTCACCGGCAGCTCCCGCGCGAGATCCGTCGCACTGGCCTCACCACGCTCGCCGAGCAAGGCAAGCAGCTGCCGCCGGGTCGGATCCGCCAGGGCGGCGAAGACGGCGTCCGCCGCCATCAGCGTGCGAGCAGCTCGGGGGTGCCGGGGCGGGGCAGGCCGAGTTCCAGGGCGAACTCCGGGCCGACGGCGTCCAGCAGCGCCAGCGGCCGGGACTCGACGACGCGGATGCGGGTACCGCCGTCGGCGTCCGGCAGCAGCTCGAGCTCGACCCGCGTGGACTCCTCGCCCTCGGCGGCCCACCAGAACGTCAGCCGCCGCGGCTCCTCGGCCTCCTCGACGAAGCCGCTGCGCTCCCCGGCACGCACCTCGCCGGCCGGCTCCAGCTCGATGTGGGCGTCCTCGCCCAGCCACTCCGGCTCCGACAGCGACTCCCAGACCTGCTCGGGCTCCTCCGGGACCACCAGCTCCCGCTCGACTGCGTCCTCCACGACACCACCTCCGGATGTGCAACCAGACGGTTGCGCTATGCTCGGGCAACCAGAAGGTTGCACTTTACCCGAGAGGAGAGACCTCATGCAGCAGATAGGTCGCGTCCACAGCTCGCTCGTCCCGATGGTGCTCGAGCAGACGGTCGCGCGGGGAGCGCTCGTTCGACATCTACTCGCGCCTGCTCAACGAGCGCATCCTCTTCATCGGCCAGCCGATCGACGACGAGATCGCCAACCTCGCCGTGGCCCAGCTGATCCACCTCGAGTCCGAGGACCCGGAGAAGGACGTGGCGGTCTACGTCAACTCGCCGGGCGGCTCGCTGCACGCGGGCCTCGCGATCTACGACGCGATGCAGTACATCCGCTGCGACGTGCAGACCGTCTGCTACGGCATGGCGATGTCCGCCGGCTCGCTGATCCTCACCGGTGGCACCGAGGGCAAGCGCTCCTCCCTGCCCAACTCGCGCATCCTCATCCACCAGCCCTCGTCGGGCTTTCAGGGCCAGTCCAGCGACATCGAGATCCACGCCAAGGAGATCCTCGAGCTGCGGCGCCGCCTGGAGGAGATCTACGCCGGCCACACCGGCCAGACGGTGGAGCAGATCCACGACGACATGGAGCGCGATCGCTTCTTCAGCGCCGAGGAGGCCAAGCAGTACGGCCTGATCGACCGCATCATGACCGAGCACGACGTCGAGCGCCGGCCCTCGGGTTTCGCGCTCCAAGAGCGGTGATGCCGTGTTCGGTTCCATGAGATGCTCGCGTCCGTGCGCCACCGCTTCGGTCTGGTCCTGCTCATGCTGTCGCTTGCGCTGGGAGTCGTTGGCACGCCATCCGCCGCGGCGCCGCCGCGAGGCGACGGCAAGGTCGGTGCCAAGGAGGTGCGTGGGCCTGCTCTGAAGGCCCACCTCAAGGCGCTGCAGGCGATCGCCACCAAGCATGGGGGCTCGCGGGCCGCCGGCACCGGGGGCGAGCGGGCCTCGTTCGCCTACGTCTCGAGGACGCTCAAGCGAGCGGGCTGGCGTGTCGGCGGCCAGCGCTTCGGCTTCCTCTACTTCTACGAGCGCTCCGCGCCTTCCCTGAGCCTCGTGGGCGGACGCGGCTTCCAGGCGGGCGCGGACTTCACGACGCTGACCTACTCCGGCTCGGGCAGCGTCGAGGGCCGGTTGCGGCCGGCGGGCAGCGGCTGCGCGGCAAGCGAGCTCGGCGACGTCGATCGGGGCGACGTGGCATTGGTCAACCGCGGGGGCTGCCAGTTCCGCGTCAAGGCCGGCCACGCCCAGGCGGCCGGCGCGTCCGCACTTGTCGTGACCGACAGCACGACCGGTGCCGCCACGCCGACCGGATCGCTGCTCCAGCTCGGCACCCGCATCCCCGCCGTGATCGTGGGCGCAGCCACTGCCCAGGCCCTGCGGGCGGCGGCCCCGGCCCGGGTCCAGCTGCGCGTCGACGCGATCTCCGAGCGGCGCCGGTCGCGCAATCTGGTCGCCGAGACGGCCAAGCCGAAGGGCGGCCGCGTGGTGATGGCCGGCGCGCACGTCGACTCGGTTCCGACCAGTCCCGGCGTCAACGACAACGGCAGCGGCGTCGCGGCGCTGCTGGAGGTGGCCCGGGCGCTGGGTGGCCGAACTCGGGGAGCGCGCATCCGGCTGGCGTTCTGGGGCGCGGAGGAGCCGGGTCTGTTCGGCTCCACCCACTACGTCGGCCAGCTCGGCGACGCGGCCCGCGGGCAGATCGCCGCCTACCTGAACCTCGACGTGCTCGGCTCGCCCAACCCCAAGCGCGCCGTCTACAGCGGCGGCGACGCCGGCATCGAGAGCCTGCTGCGCGACCTGGTGGGCCCGGTCGCCGTCGAGGAGGACCAGGCCCGGGGGCGCTCCGACCACGTGCCCTTCCAGGCCGCGGGCATCCCCGTCGGCGGCCTGTTCACCGGCGCCGGCCAGCCCTGGGACCCCTGCTACCACCTCGCCTGCGACCGCGTCTCGCACGTGAACCTCGAGGTGCTCGTGCAGCTGACGCGGGTGACCGGCGCCGCGCTCACGCGCCTGGCGCGTCAGGCGAAGTAGAAGACCAGCCCGAGCACGACGTAGAGGGCGATCAGCTGGACGCCCTCGAACCAGTTGGACTCGCCCTCCTGGGTGACGAGGTTGGCGATCAGCACGGCGAACAGCAGGCCGCCGAGCTCGTAGCCGTTGAAGACGAGCGCCATCGGGTCGGGGCCGACGACGAACGAGAGCAGCACCAGCACCGGCGCGACGAACAAGCGCGATCTGAGCGCTGGAGCCGATCGCGATGTTGACCGCCAGGTCCATCTTGTCCTTGGCCGCGACGAGCACGGCGACCCAGTGCTCGGCCGCGTTGCCGACGATCGCGACGACGAACACGCCGACGAAGAACTCGCGACAGCCCGATGTCCTCGGACGCCTCGCTGATCGAGCCGACGAGCACCTCGCTCATCACGCCGACCAGCACCGCCGAGCGCGGCGAGCGATCAGACGCGGCCGCCTGACCGACCAGCGGTGGCCTCTCCTCCTCAGGCTCGTCCGCCGTAGGGGTTGAACACCGCCCGGTGGGTCTTGAGCGAGAAGAACAGGCCGGCGACGTAGGTGGCGAGCAGGACGAACGCCACGCCCAGCGAGAGGTGCTCGAGGTCCGAGCCGAAGTCCACGCGCTCCTCGCCGACGCTCGGCAGGCCGCCGCCGTGCACGAGCTGGAACAGCGCCGGCAGGACCAGCGCCGCCAGCGCCAGCAGCAGCATCGCCGACTGCGCGTTGGCCGCGGTGTGGCTGAAGGTCTGCTTCTCGCGTTTCCAGCCGCCGACCAGCATCGACGCGCCCAGCACGAGCAGGATGTTGCCGATGATCGAGCCGGCGATCGACGCCTTGACGACCTCCTGCAGCCCTTCCAGCAGGGCGAAGAAGGCGATGATCAGCTCCGGCGCGTTGCCGAAGGTGACGTTCAGCAGGCCGCCGATGCCCGGGCCCGGTGCGGGCCGCGATCGCCTCGGTGGCCTCGCCCATCACCGCCGCGCAGGGGATCACGCCGAGCGCCGCGGCGGCGAACACGAGCACCGGCTCGGCATGCGCCAGCTCGAGCGCGACCGCGGCCGGGATGAAGATGCCGAGATAGTGGACCGGGCGCATGCGGCGCAGGAGCCTATGCGCTCAGACGGCTAGTCCTAGGACGGGCCGGGCTCGGGGTCCGGATCCGGCTCGAGCTCCGGCTCGGCTCCGGCTCCTCGCCGTCGTCGACGGACGCCTCGCTGATGCCGCGGCCGTCGCCGCCGTGGTAGGTCGCCTGGAAGGTCTCGAGCAGCTGTGTCGCGCGCGTCCTCGTCGACGGGCACCTCGTCGGAGATCAGGACCCAGTCCGCGCCCTCGAACTCCTCGAGGTTGAAGATCTCGTTGTCCATCGACTGGGAGTCGTCGACGATCACCATCACCTCGGTCTGGGGATTGAAGTACGTCCCCGGCCGGATGGTCAGATCCTCGAGCTCGAAGCGGCGGTCCTCGGCCATCGCGCGTCAGCCTATACCGGCTCGGCGAGCCGCGTCACGCGCCGAGGTCGCGCAGCTGGCGGTCCACCTCCGCCTCGACGTCCAGCGGCTCCTTGCCCTGGCGGCGCAGGCGCTCGTTGCGGGCGATCACGAGCTGGCGCACCTCCTCGCGCAGCGCCGGATCGGCCGGGGCGACGGTGCGCTCGAGCTGCGGTCAGCTCCGCCTCGATGTCCAGCGGCTGCTCGCCGCGTGCCTCGCGCCGGGCGGACTTGGCCTCCAGCAGCTGGCGGATCTCCTCCTGGGCCTCCGCCGAGGAGCTGGACGGCGCGGGCTCGGTCGCGGCTCCATGTCCAGCCCGCCTTCGCGGCCGATGCGGCGGTACATCTGCCCGCTACCCCAGTAGCTCGCCGCCGCGGCGAGCACGGCGCCAGCACCGACGATCACGATCAGGACGGTCCCGAAGCTGCCCATGCAGCCGTACAGGTCTCGCGGATGTGGAAACACTTCCGCAGGCGCTCCTTTGCTCCCAGCCGGCCTGCCCTCTATCCCGACCAGATCGGCCTCGCGATCTTCTGCGTGGCCGCGATCGGAAGCGGGATCTACGTCGGTGGCGCGATTCCTGGTGTAACCTCGTCCAACAGGGTTGACTGACGAATCAATCGGGCGGCCGTTGGCGCTGCCTACAAGGAGCTCACGCACAGTGGTCGATTTCACCCTCACCGACGAGCAGAAGGACATCCGCCAGCTCGCCCACGACTTCGCCGAGAAGGAGATCCGGCCGGTCGCGTGGGAGCTCGACAAGGACTCGACGTTCCCGCAGGAGATCATCGAGAAGGCCTGGGAAGTCGGCCTGATGAACTCCCACATCCCCGAGGAGTACGGGGGACCGGGCCTCGACTACCTCACCGGCTGCCTGATCGAGGAGGAGACTCGGCTGGGGCTGCTCCGGCATCGGCACCTCGCTGATGTGCAACGGCCTCGCCACCGCGCCGGTGCTGCTGGGCGGCTCGGAGGAGATCAAGAAGGAGTTCTCGGTCGCCTCACCGAGGAGCCCAAGCTCGGCCTCCTTCTGCCTCACCGAGCCGGACGCCGGCTCGGACGTGTCCGGCGATGCGCACGACCGCCGTCAAGCAGGGCGACAAGTACGTCATCAACGGCACCAAGTGCTTCATCACCAACGGCTCCCACGCCGACTGGTACACGGTCTACGCCAAGACCGACAAGGAGGCCGGCCACCGCGGCATCTCCGCCTTCGTCGTCCCGCGCGACGCGGGCGTCGTGGTCGACAAGAAGGAGGACAAGCTCGGTCAGCGCGCCTCCGACACGGCGATGATCTCCTTCAACGACGTCGAGATCCCCGCCGCGAACCTGCTCGGCGAGGAGAACAAGGGCTTCAAGCTCGCGATGATGACCCTCGACCGCACGCGCCCCGGCGTGGCGGCGATGGGCGTCGGCATCGCGCAAGCAGCCTTCGAGTTTGCCCGCGACTACTCCAAGGAGCGCGTGCAGTTCGGCGTGCCGATCGCGATGCACCAGGCGATCCAGTTCATGATCGCCGACATGGCGACCAAGATCGAGGCCGGGCGCCTGCTGACCTGGAAGTCGGGCGCACTGCTCGACCAGGGCCAGCGCAACACGCTCGCCTCCTCGCACGCCAAGCGCTTCGCCGCGGACACCGCGATGGAGGTTGCCGTGGACGCCGTGCAGGTCTACGGCGGCTACGGCTTCATCAAGGAGTACCCGGTCGAGAAGCTGATGCGCGACGCGAAGATCATGCAGCTGTACGAGGGCACGTCCCAGATCCAGCGGCTGGTGATCGCGCGCGAGGTGCTGATGCCGCGCCGCGTCGAGGAGCCGGCGACGGCCGGCGTCTAGGCCGCCCGTCAGATCGAGCCTTGCTGAGGGCCGCCCCCGCCGGGGGCGGCCCTCTTAGCATCTGGAGCTGTGAGCGAGTCCGAGCCCGAGCGTGACCGCAGCCGTCAGGCGGTGCGCGAGACGGTGGCGCAGGCCGGTGGCCTCGGCGCGACGAGCGCGCCGCGCCAGCGCGCCCAGGACCCGCTCACCGGCGAGCTGCGGCGGCGCGAGATCCTGCCGCTGCTGGTGTTGCACCTGATCTCGCAGAGCCCCTCGTACGGCAACCAGCTGATCGAGCGCATCGGTGGCATGACCGCGGGCGTGCTGTCGGTGAACCCGAACACGATGTACCCGCTGCTGCGCCGGCTCGAGGAGCAGGGCCTGATCGAGGGGGCGTGGGAGCACCCGGAGCGGCGCACGCGGCGCTACTACTCGCTGACCGACGAGGGGCGCGCCGAGTACGAGCGCTTGGTCGAGGAGGTGCGCCCGTTCCTGGACTCGGTCAAGACGAGCATCGACGAGATCGTGCGCGAGGTCTACGGCGGATGAGGACCGCTCGCGCCGAGGGCGTCGTCGCGCTCGCGCCCGAGGCGACGCTCGCGCTCTGGAGCGATCCGCTGCGCTGGCCGAGCTTCGTCGAGGGCTTCGCGCGCGTGCTGGAGCGCTCCGACGAGTGGCCGGCGACGGGCTCACGGCTGGTCTGGGAGTCCGGGCCCGGTGGGCGCGGCCGGGTCACCGAGAAGGTGGCCGAGCGGACGCCCGACCGCTTCGCGACACAGGTCTTCGAGGACGCGCTGGTCGGCACGCAGCGGCTGACCGTGGCCGAGGACGCCGCCGGCACGCGCGTGCTGCTCGAGCTCGAGTACGAGCTGCTCAAGTACGGCGCCCTCGCCGCGCTGGCGGACGCGATCTTCATCCGCCGCGCGCTGCGGGACGCGCTGCGCCGGACGCTGCGTCGCTTCAGCGTGGAGGCCGAGGAGGACGCGGGCTTGCGCTGACCCGCGCCTGCAGGCGCCGCATGCCCGCCAGCCAGCGCTCGTAGTCGCTCGTCTTGCGCTGCATGAAGGTCAGCACCTCAGGGTGGGGGAGGATCAGGAAGTCCTCGCGCCCGAGTCCGGCCACGACGGCGTCCGCCACGTCCTCCGGCTCGATCACCTCGCCGGCGGTCGCCACGACGGACGCGGCCAGCTCGTCCCCGCCCTCGAGCAGCGGCGTGCGCACGCCCATCGGGCAGAGGCAGCTGACGCCGACGCCACGATCGCCGTAGGTGATCGACAGCCACTCCGCGAAGCCGACCGCCGCGTGCTTGGTGACCGCATACGGGGCCGAGCCGATCTGGGTCAGCAGCCCGGCCGCGGAAGCGGTGGCGAGGAAGTAGCCGCTGCCGCGCTGCAGCCACCGCGGCAGCAGGCGTTCGGCGGCGTACACGTGCGCACGCGTGTTGACGGCCAGTGCGAGCTCCCAGTCGGCCGGCCTGCCGAGCTCCAGCCCGAGGGCCACGCCGGCGTTGGCGCAGAAGAGGTCGACCGGTCCGAACGCCACCTCGGCACGGGTGACCAGCGCATCGGCCGCGGCCGGATCGGCGACGTCGCAGGCGAAGCTCAGCGCCCGCCCGCCGATCTGCGACGCGACCGCCTCGGCGCCCGCGCCGTCGAGGTCCGCCACGACCACGCCGGCCGCGCCCTCGGCGGCGAAGCGCTGGGCCAGGGCGCGTCCGATCCCCGATGCGCCGCCGGTCACCACCGCGACCTTCCCTCGAAGCTGCATGAGCGGCAGCTTCGCACGTCGTGGCGCGCTAGCCTGCCGGACCCCACCTTTCGCGTACGGAGGTCAGATGTTCGTCTTCAAGGCGGCCGTCGTGGGAGCAGGCACCATGGGCGGGGAGATCGCCCAGGTGATTGCCTCCGCCGGCCTACCCGTCGTCCTCAAGGACGTCGATCAGCAGTTCGTGGACCTGGGCCTGACCAAGGCCCGCGAGGTCACCCAGGGTCAGCTCGGCGGCCTGGTGGCCAAGGAGAAGATCACCCAGGAGGCCGCGGACGCCCAGCTCGAGGAGATCGTCGGGCGCATCTCGCGCCACCACCGAGTACGAGGGCTTCGGCGACGTCGACTTCGTGATCGAGGCCGTGCCGGAGCGGATGGAGATCAAGCAGAGCGTGTTCGAGGAGCTCGACGCGCTCACGCCGGGTCACGCGATCCTCGCCTCCAACACCTCGTCGCTGTCGATCACCGAGATGGGCGAGGCCACCAGCCGGCCCGAGAAGGTCGTCGGCTTCCACTTCTTCTATCCCGCCTCGATGATGAGACTGATCGAGGTCATCGAGGGCGAGGACACCTCCGAGGAGACGCTGCAGGCGGCGGCCAGCTTCGCGCAGGCGATCCGCAAGACGGCGGTCCGCTGCGGCGAGGTGCCCGGCTTCGTCGTCAACCGCATCCTCAACTCGGCGGTCTCCGAGGTCTGGCGCGCGACCGAGGAGGGCGGCCTCGACGTCAAGGAGGTCGACAAGGTCATCAAGGACTCGGGGACGGTCCCGATGGGCCCGTACTTCCTCACCGACCTGCTCGGCCTGGACACGGTCCTGCACGTCGCCGAGCACCTGCGCGAGTCCTACGGCGACCGCTTCTTCGTCTCGCAGCGGATGAAGGAGCTGGTCGCGGCCGGCGACCTCGGCCAGAAGACCGGGAAGGGGTTCTATGAGCACGGCAGCTAGCAGCAGCGGGACCGAGACGCTCGTGGAGCGGATGGGCCTCAAGACCCTGGTCGAGTCCTGCCTGGTGCTCGAGGAGGGCGTCGCCTCCGCCAAGGACATCGAGATCGGGATGATGATGGGCGCCGGCATCCTGCCCGGACCCTTCACCCGCGCCGACGAGGCCGGCCTGGACGAGATCCTCGTCCGCGCTCGAGCGCGCGCACGCCGAGTGGGGGACTCGTTCGAGCCGCCGGCGATCCTGCGCCGCCTGGTCGCCCAGGGCCGGCTGGGCAAGAAGTCCGGCCAGGGCTTCTTCGCCTATCCCCAGCCAGACGCGGGCGAGCAGCGCGAGACCGTGCTGCTCGAGACGCGTGGCGACGTCGGCATCGCCTGGCTCAACCGCCCGCCGGCCAACCCGCTCTCGCCCCAGGCCGTACGCGACCTGATCGACCTCTGGGAGCAGGTCGAGGGCAACCTGCGGGCGCTCGTGATCGCCTCGTCGAACATCTTCACGTTCAGCGCCGGCGCGGACATCAAGGCGTTCACCAAGATGGCGCCCGACACCGAGGGCCGCGAGCTCGTGGAGTCCACGCACCGCTTCATGCGCGGCATGGAGCAGTCCAAGGTGGTCACGATCGCCGCCGTCAACTCGATCGCCTTCGGCGGCGGCTGCGAGCTGGCGATGGCCTGCGACTTCCGCATCGCGGCCGAGTCGGCGACGTTCGGCCAGCCCGAGATCAACCTCGGCATCATCCCCGGCTTCGGCGGCACGCAACGCCTGCCGCGGCTGGTGGGCGAGGCCAAGGCGCTCGAGATGAACCTGACCGGCGAGCCGATCGACGCCTGGGAGGCCTACCGGCTGGGCCTGGCCACGCGCGTGGTGCCCGACCACGAGCTGCTCGACACCGCGCTCGCCTGGGCGCGCAAGCTGGCCGAGCAGCCGCCGCTGGCCGTCGAGCAGATCAAGCGGGTGTCGGCGCGGCCGGAGCTCGACGAGGGCCTCGCGACCGAGGGCGAGGGCTTCGCGAAGGTCTTCGGCTCCGAGGACGCCAAGGAGGGCATCTCGGCCTTCCTCGGCAAGCGCCGGCCGACGTTCAAGGGCGCGTGAGGACGGCCTCCACCGAAGCCGTCCGGCTCGCGGAGCTGCTGCGCGAGGCCGAGCGCGCGGTCGTGCTCACGGGGGCGGGGATCTCCGTGCCCTCGGGGATCCCCGACTTCCGCACGCCCGGCACGGGACTGTGGGAGAACGTCGACCCGCTGGAGGTCGCGCACATCGACGCCTGGCGCCGCGATCCGGATCGCTTCTGGCGTTTCTACGGGCAGCGCTTCGCGAGCCTCGTCGACAAGCGTCCCAACGACGCCCACCGGGCGCTCGTGGAGCTGGAGCGACGCGGGCTGGTGCGCGGCGTGATCACCCAGAACGTCGATCGGCTGCATCGGGTCGCCGGCACCGAGCGGCTGGTCGAGGTGCACGGCTCGATCGAGTGGAGCGTCTGCCTGCAGTGCGGAGGGCGGGTTCCGCTCGAGCGCGTGGTGGAGCTGCTTGCGACTGCTGAGGAGGCTCCCGAGTGCGCCGCCTGCGTGCTGCCGCTCAAGCCCGACGTGGTCCTGTTCGGCGAGCTGCTGCCGGAGCAGGCGCTGGCAGAGGCCCACGAGCTGGCGCGCACAGCGGACCTGATGCTCTGCGTCGGCTCCTCGCTGGAGGTCCACCCGGTCGCCGGCCTGCCTGCGATCACGCGCGGGGCGGGCGGGAAGATCGCCTTGCTCACCCAGGGGTCGACTCCCTACGATGGGGAGGCAGTGATCAAACTCGACGGTGACGTCGTAGACGAATTGGGTGCCGTGCTTGCAGCTCTTCGCTAACCCCCGGTTGCGAAGGGCAGACCAGTCAACTACGGTGCCGAGAGTTTTGCTGTTTCTGGACGCGGGCGGGACCGGCCTTCGGTTCGCTGTTCGCCTCCCGAGGGGAGCTGGATGCGTGCTGGAGCTACATCGCCGGTGACCGGAGCGTTGCTCGGCCTGCTGCTCGAGCGGTCGGGCTATGGCTACGAGCTCGCGCAGCGCATGAACGAGCGCATGGGACCCGCTTGGCGGCTGACGCCGTCCAGCATCTATCCGGTGCTGGAGCGGCTCGAGTCCGAGCAGCTGGTGCGACGCACGGTCAAGGAGATGTCCGGTCGCCAGCGGCAGCGGGAGCGTGTGATGTACCACGCCACCGATGCCGCGGCGGAGGCGTTCGAACAGTGGATCACGCGGCCCGCGCGCAAGGAGCCGGTCAGGACGGAGCTGCTGGCGAAGATCGCGGTGGCGCGGCCCGAGGACGCCTCCAGCCTGCTCAGGTCGCTGGACGAGTACGAGCGCGATTGCCTCGAGCTGCTCGAGTCGGCGAACGGCGACCGGCCGGACACGGGCGACGATCGATCCTGGAGCGCGCTGTTGACCGAGCTGATCCAGGGAGCCGCCGCCGAGCATCTGCGTGCCGAGCTGGACTGGATCCGCGTCGCACGCGGCCGGATCGCCGAATTCGGGACCGAGACCTCGTAGGTCCCGGTCCCGGGTGGTTCAAGGGACCCTACTTGCGGACCCTACGGCGCGAGCCCTTGGCGGGCTGCCCCTCCTCCTCGACGGCGTCGGCCACCTGCTGCGCCGCCACGCGCACGCGCATCCCGAGCGGCGTCACCTCGTAGAGGTTCTCGACGGCGCCGCGCGCCTGCCGGTAGCCGCGTTCGCGCAGCAGCCCCGCGTCCCGCAACGAGCGTACGTGGTAGGCCACGTTCGCCAAGGGCAGCTCCAGCTGCCTGGACGCCTGGACCGGGCTGGCGGCGCCATCGACCATTGCGTCGAGGATCGCCAAACGGTCTTCACTTGCCATGCTGCGCAGTACGCGCTCGAGGTCACTTGCCATTTGTCCTGCCGCTCTTCTCTCTCGCCTCTCGCTTGAATAAACGGCCGGAGGGCACCCCGACCGTCGATTGTGATCAGCGATGCTACGAGTTGCAGGGACTTCTGAAAACGCCTCGCCCAGAAGCTTCATAACTGGCTATTGATACATCAACCCTTACGGATCAAACGTCTCCGCCGTAGAACGGCTTCGAAGCGCTCAATCGACGTTGCCAAGCTAGCGCTCAACTGGTGGGGAAGATCGCCCTCGAGCGCTGCGTTGGCGGCGCTCGCGACAGTCGTTCGCTCCTCCGCCAGGGCGGCGGCTTCCTCGGGCAGCTCCGACAGCAGCGCCTCAAGCGCCACGCGCGCCACCAGCGCCGCCTCGCGGGTTCGTCCCGCGTTCAGGTCGGAGCGGGCGCGTAGCACCAGCTCCTCGCAGGCGAGCGGGTGCTCACGACCGCTGAGGACGGCCGCGAAGCGCTCCTCAGGCGCTTCCATCGAGCGGACGCGCTTGCGAGCTCCAGGCTGCGGAAGCTCCCACGCGCGCTGGTAGCGCCCATCGGCCACTGCCTCGCCCTCACCGAAGCCGATCCGTACGACCAGAGCACGCCCCGGATCGACGTCAGCGGCGTGGGGGTCGGCGGCGGCTATGCGCTGAGCGTGCAGCGCCCGGTTGAGCACGCGCGCCGCCGCGCGCAGCTCCTCCGCGGCCCGCTCGCGCTCCGCGCGTAGGCCCTCGAGCCAGCGGTCGGCGTCCGTCGTCGTGGCGAAGGGCTCGGGGCGCACCACGGTGACGCGGGCGGTGGGCACGGGCTCGGGGCCAGTGGCGCTGACCTCACGGCCACGCCGGCCCCGCAGGCGCCGGCGCTCGGGCGCTCCCAGCGTTCGCAGCACGAGCACCGCGTCGAGGGGCGCCTCGGGATCGGCGCGCACGAGGTAGCGACCGTCCGGCGGCCCGAGCAGGTAGCCGAACTCGAGTTGGACGAACCCGAAGACGCTCGCTTGCTCGGCTGACGCGTCCGTGGGGTTACTCGCCGCTGTGGGCGTCGCTGGCTTGGTGCTTCTTGACGGGGATGGCGTATTTGGAGGGTTTGGTGGGGACGACGGGGTTGTCGATTTCGCCGAGGCGGTCGAGCAGGTTGGACCATTGTCCTGGTTTGAGGACGGTCATTGCTTGGCGTGCGAGTTTGGTGTTGGCGCCAAAGAGGGGTTGGAAGCCGACGTGGATGTGGTCGTTGTGGTCGGCCATGGCGAGGGTGTTTTGGCCGTAGTCCAAGAGGCTGATGATCTGGTGGGGCCGCAGGGTGCCCTGCAGCAGCATCAGGCGGCGGACCGATTGGTCGGTCACCCCGCCGGTCTCTTGGTGGCCGACGATCGGGACGCCGTTGATCGCGGAGATGTCGACGGCGTTGCCCGAGGAGTGTTCGGAGACGTTGCCCGAGGCGGTGAGGTAGCTGTGGCCGTGCTTGAGGCAGGACACGGTCGGCTTGAGGCCGGACTCGGCGAGGTACTCCAGCGTGGCAAGCACGCGGCGGTCGATTTGGCCGGAGCGGATGTCGTCGCGCCCTCCCTCGTAGATCTCGATCCGCTCGTCTGCCAAGACCCTTTTCTCAAGGAGGGGCTTTGGCAGGAGGAGGATCTGGCCGATCGACATCCCGCCGGCCTCATCGCCGTGGAGGACGTTGCGTCCGGAGGCGCGGTAGATCGCGGTGGCCTCCAGCAGCTTCCAGCCATCGAGGATGGGCTTGGGGTCGATCCTGGGGGCGCCCTTGCCAGCCGGGCGGATCTCGAATCCCACGTGGGAGGCCTGGGCGTCGGGGGCGCCGACCCTTGCGAGGATGGTCCCGCCGATGACGTGCGAGCCCTGCTTCAAGCGGCGGAGGCGGACCTTGGACGGATCGAGTCCGAACGGGCGGGAGAAGTAGTTGCGGTAGGTCGAGCCCTTCCCGCCGAGCGCGGCCTTTGAGTCCAGCAGCTGCTCCAGCCCGCCCGAAGCCCTGGCCTGCGGCATGTCTGGGTGGGCGAACAGGCGCTGCTTGACCGGCACCGACGCCTGCGAGGCCTCGTCGTCGATCAGCCTTGGCCTTGACCTTCTTCGGGGTAGGACGGTCGGCGTCCTTGGCGGGCTGGCTGCCCGCCGAGGCCGGAGCGGTCGGCGCGGGGTCGGCTGGCTGGTTTGGCTGGTTGGCCTTCAACGCCCGCGCGTCGCGGCTCTCGTCCAACGCGTCCGCGTCGGTCTTGGGTACGGGGTAGTAGCGGGCGGTTTTGCCGAGGTTGGCGTAGGTGTAGCGGTTGCCGTAGACGTCTTGGAGGATGAGGTAGCGCCCCAGGCGCTTGGACTGTCCGATCTTCTTGATCACGCCGTCGTTGACCGCGACGACGGGGGAGCCCTCGCGGGCGTAGATGTCGATCCCGCGTCGCCGGTCGTCGGACTCGACGAGGTTGGCGGCGTTCTGGCCGGCCTTGACGCGCTTGAGCAACCCCTTCTCGGCGAGGTCGTCGGCGTAGCGCGCCCTGGCGTAGACGGGGAAGCGGCCCTCGGTCAGCCCCGTCAACGACCCGATCAGATCCGCCGGCACACCGGCGATCAACCGGGCGCGCAGCAACACGCTGTCGACATACCAGTCGGCGTGGTTGTAGGCGAAGATCGCCCTGCGCACGTCGTGCTCGTAGTCGGCGGCCTTCAGATAGCGCGCGGCAGCGAAGATCGCATCCACGGGGTTGTACGGATCCTTGCGCCCGTCCTCATTGGCGTCGGTGCCGTACATCTCCCAGGTAGAGGGCATGAACTGCATCCACCCCAACGCACCCGCAGACGAAACGTTCAGGTTGCGCCCATAGTCGGTCTCGATCTCGTTGATCGCCGCCAACACCTCCCACCGGATCCCGTACTCGATCCCAGCCGCCTGATAAATCGGCAACAAGAACGGCGGCACCCGAAACTTCCTGATAATGAAATTCGGCACCCCACCAACAACCGACGGACCAGGCAACGCATCGACGAAGCCGGGGTTCGACGTCGTGGGGGATCCGTCGGGATTGCGCAGCGGGTCGTTGGCGCCGGTTCCGCCGCCACCGTGCTTCTCGCCCGAACCCTCACGCTTGGATCGAGGGTTGCCGGTGAGGGTGCCCTGCTCTCCGGGACCCGACGAGATGCGCTGGCCACTGCCGGTGCGTCCCTGGGGCGATCCGCCGGTGCTGCGCGGGTTGGGCGCGGGGGCGGGCGAGGTGTCCGTCCGTGGCTGGGGCTCGGGAGCCGACGTCGTGGGGGAGGTGGGTGCGGTCGGCGTGGTGCTCGGCGCGGGAGCAGAGGGAGCGGGCACCTGCTCGCCAGGCAGCTGGATGTCGTCGACCGAGCTGCCCGGCGGGACGTCCACCGTGACGGGGACGACCTGGCCGCTGGGCAGTCTCACGTAGACCGTCTGCTGCTGGGCGGAAGCCGGCAGCGTCAGGGCAGTCAGGAAGGACAGTGCGAGGACTGCCGACGCGAACAGCGTATGCAGGAGCCTCCTCTTCATCGGTGCGACCTCTGTCCTCCCTCAAGGCCCCCGCGGAGGCCGTATCCAGACGCGGACAAGCCCACGGGGCGACCTGCCACGGAATCAACGCTACTTGCTGGATCTATGCGCTGCAACAGACAACCGTTCGGTTCGGTCCAGGCAGTGCGAGTCGAGCAGCACCTGGGGCGGAGAGAGCCATTCACGCTCGTATATCGGCCGACCCTGTCCATACCTTCAATTTCGCGCTCACCCGCCTCAGCGCCTCCCTGACATGGCTTCCACCCTGTGCATTTCTGAAATCGCCCATTTGTAATCTAGCTCACCCTCAACTTGAGGCTTAGATGCGTGGCACTGGGAGCCCGATGCGCGGTGCTCCGCTACCCTGGCGCCGCGATGGACGAGTTCGAGGACCGGGGCTTCGTAGACCGCCTCTCCCGCCAGGGGGAGGAGGCCCTTGGGAAGATAGCTGAGGAGTTGATCGGCAATTCCGTCGTCAACGGCGCTCTCTCCCGCGCCTTCGAAGCTCGGGAGAAGGCCGTCCAGGCGCAGGAGGCGGCGATGGGGGCCCTCGGCATCCCCTCGGCCGCCGACATCGAACGGGTCACCCGCCGGCTGCGCTCGGTGTCCCAGCGCCTGGAGGGGATCGAGGATGCGCTCGACCGGCTCGAGGATCGCGCGGCCACGGCATCCGACGAGCCCGGCGCCGAACGCCTCGGCTCGATCGAGACGCGCCTCGACGAGATCGCCCGCGACGTCGCCGCCCTCCGCGACTCCGTCACTCCGGGCGATCAGCCCGTCCCCCGGTCGCAGCAACGGTTGAAGACCAGCGCCTAGCGCCGGAGGGCCGCATAGCCGGCTGCGCCGACCCGCAGGCCGATCGCCTCGAGCTCGGCGGTGTCCACGCGCCGCGCGCCGTTGCTGTCCGGCACGTCGCTGACCCCGAGGACGCAGGCGGCTGCCACGCCCCTGCGCTGCGCGACCTTGAAGATCGCCGCGGCCTCCATCTCGACCACGGTCGCGCCGCGGTCGAGCCATGCTTTCGCGACCTCGGCGCGGGGGTCGTAGAAGAGGTCGGTCGAGACCGCGGTCCCGGGAAGGGCGCCCGCCGCGACGAGCCGTGCGGTCAGCTCGGGGTCCGCCGAGAGGCTGCCGTCGGCGCCGAGGGCGACGCTGGCGCCATCGGCCGGCAGCGCCGTCTCGGCGGCCACCAGCGTTCCCAGCGGCAGCTCCCCGGTCAGCGCGCCACAGGTGCCGATGCGGACCAGCCGCCGAGCGCCGAGGGCGATCAGCTCCTCGCAGACGATCGCCGCGCTGGGGCCGCCCATGCCGGTCGACTGGATCGTCAGCGGCTCGCCGTCGGCCGCCGTGCCCGTGTAGCCCCACAGCCCGCGGCGGTGGTTGAACATCTTCGGGCCCTCCAGCAGCGCTTGCGCGACCGCGAGCGCCCGCTGCGGGTCGCCGGGCAGCAGCACCCGCTCGGCGAGCTCGGTGGCGGGGTTCAGGTGGATCGGCCGGATGCGGTGCTCGAGCGCCACGGGTGGGCACGATAGACCGGCGCTCCGTGCAAGACTGCGGCTGCGGATGGCGCGGCGTCCCACGAACCCCAGAGAACTCCCCGACGCCCTGCGCGACGCGGTCGAGCGCACCGTGCAGGCCACGCTGGGATCGGCCGAGCGCAGCCGCGATCGCACGCAGGGAGCGATCGACGAGCTGGCCGAGGCGGTCGATCAGCTGGTCCGCGGCGCCGAGGCCGGCTTCGTCCGCAGCCGCCGGGCCGTGACCGGTGCGCTCGAGGAACGCCGGCCGGCCACCCATGAGGACCTGCGCGAGCTGAAGGCCGAGCTGCGCGCGATCGGCCGCCGCCTCGCGGCCATCGAGGAGCGCCTGCCGGCGCCGAAGGAAAAGCCCAAGCGCGCCACGACCAAGAGCCGCTCCGCGGCCTCGGCCAAGGGTCGCGCCTCGCGCTCGTCCTAGTGGCCGGACGCCGGGTCCTGATCACCGGGGTGGGGAGCCACGTCGGCACGGGCCTTGCCACGCGGCTCGAGCGGGACGACGCCTACGAGTTCGTCGCCGGGCTCGACACGCGCCGGCCGCGGCGGGAGCTCGAACGCACCGAGCTGATCGAGGCCGACCTGCGCGATCCCCAGCTCGCCCAGGTGCTGCCACCGCTGCGGGTCGACACGGTCGTCCACAACCAGATCGTGCGGCAGCCGGGCCCGGGCATGTCGCCGCGGGCGATGCACGAGCTCAACGTGATCGGCACGCTGCAGCTGCTCGCCGCCTGCGAGCGCTCGCCCACGATCAGGACGATCGTGATCCGCGGCTCGGCCGGCGTCTACGGCGCCGAGCCCCACGCGCCGCAGTTCTTCAGCGAGCGCATGACGACGCCTCTTCGCTCCTCGCACCCGCTTCCAGCGCGACGTCGCCGAGATCGAGATGACCTTCGAGTCGTACGCTCGTCGCCATCCCGAGGTCACCTGCACGATGCTGCGCTACCAGCTGGCGATCGGTCCGTCGCTCGACACCCAGATCACGCGCTACCTCTCGCTGCCGGCCTGCCCGACCTACCTCGGCTTCGACCCGCGCCTGCAGCTCGTCCACGAGCGCGACGCCGTCGACGCGCTCGCCGCCGCGGTGGCGCGGCCGGTGCGCGGCGCGGTGAACGTCGCCGCCACGGGCACGATCGGGCTCACGCGCATGATCCGACTGGCCGGGCGCCCGCGCCTGCCGGTCGCCGCGCCGCTGTTCGGCGCGACGCTGGCGGCGGCCCGGCGCGCGGGCGCGCCGGAGCTGTCGGAGGACTTCCGGCGCCTGCTGCGCTACGGCCGGGCGGTGGACATCGGCCGGCTCACCGACGAGGTCGGCTTCCGACCGCGCCACTCGACGCTGTCGGCGGTCGAGGAGTGGGCGCGCTCGCATTCCCGGCCGCTGCGTCCCCTGCGCGCCGCGGTGGCACCATGAGCGTGCCGGACGCGATCGGCTTCCTGCGGCGCTTCCGCCACGGCCTCGACGCCGGTCTCGAGCTGCCCGACGCGCTCGCGCGCGGCGCGAGCGCCCTGCCGCACGACGCGCGCACCGCCCTCGGCGCCGCCCTGCGCCGGCTCACGGGCGAGTACCCCGAGGACGACTGGGGCTTCGACGAGGAGTTCGCCGACCTCGTCGAGCCGCTGTTGGAGTTCCTCTACGACCGCTGGTGGCGGGTCCAGGCGACCGGCGCCGAGCGCGTGCCGGCGCACGGGCGCGTGCTGCTGGTCGCCAATCACGCGGGCATCCTGCCCTGGGACGCGACGATGATCGGGATCGCGCTGCTGCGCGAGCATCCGTTGCCGCGCCACCCGCGCTTCCTGGTGCTGGACTGGGCCTTCGACCTGCCCTTCGTCTCGATCGCGATGCGCAAGCTCGGCGGCGTGATGGCCTCGCCGCACAACGCCGAGGCGCTGCTGGAGGCCGACCAGCTGGTGGCCGTCTTTCCCGAGGGCGTCAAGGGCACCGGCAAGGACTGGAGCGAGCGCTACCGCCTGCAGCGCTTCGGCCGCGGCGGCTTCGTCGAGGTCGCGCTGCGCACCGGCGCGCCGATCGTGCCGGTGGCGGTCGTCGGCAGCGAGGAGATCTACCCCAAGCTCGGCGAGCTGCGGCCGCTGGCGCGCCTGATCGGCGCGCCGTACTTCCCCGTCACCCCGACCTTCCCCTGGCTCGGTCCGCTGGGCACGGTGCCGCTGCCCTCGAAGTGGCGGATCGAGTTCTGCGCGCCGATCGACACCAGCGCCTACGGCCCCGAGGCGGCCGCCGACCGTGCGCTGGTGCTGGAGCTGACCGAGCGGGTGCGCGACACGATCCAGCAGCGCATCTACGCCAACCTCGTCGCGCGCGGGTCGGCGTTCGGCCCCTAGAAGTGCACGCCGCGCAGAAGGTAGGCCATCGCCACCGCCTCCGTGGACATCTCGCCGTCGCCGGCCTTCTGGTCGGCCGGTAGCGGCTTGGCGCCGTCGCCGCGCGCCGCCGCCGACTCGGGGAACAGGTTGTAGGCGGTGTTGAGCACGATGTCCGCGGTCTTAGGCGAGAGCGTGTAGACCAGCTCGCCGAAGGTGCCCAGCCGCGAGGCCATCTTCTTCGGCTTGTCGATCATCGCGTCGCAGAGCATCTGCGCCGCCTCCTCGGGCGTGAGCGTGGGGAAGGCCTTGTAGATGTCGGTCGGCGCGATCATCGGCGTGCGCACGAGCGGCATGTAGACGGTGGTGAACTTGACGTTGTCGGCCAGCACCTCGGGCGCCGCGCAGCGCGAGAAGGCGTCGAGCGCGGACTTCGACGCCACGTAGGCCGAGAAGCGCGGCGTGTTGGTCTGCGCGCCGATCGAGCTGACGTTGATGATGTGGCCCCACTTGCGCTCGCGCATGCCGGGCATGAAGGCGAAGATCAGCTTCAGCGCGCCGAAGTAGTTCAGCTGCATCGTGCGCTCGTAGTCGTGGAAGCGATCGTAGGAGGCGGCTCACCGAGCGCCGGATCGAGCGGCCGGCGTTGTTGATCAGGACGTCGACGCGGCCGTGCTGGTCGAGCACCTCGTTGGCGAGGCGCTCGATGTCGTCGAGGTCAGACAGGTCGCAGGGGTGCACGTGCGCGGTCCCCCCGCGCTCCTCGACCTGGTTGGCGACCTCCTCCAGCTTCTCGCGCGTGCGCGAGACCAGCAGCACCTCGCCGCCGGCGTCGCCGATCTTGAGCGCGGTCTCGAGCCCGATGCCGCTCGAGGCGCCGGTGATCATGATCTTGCGGCCGCCGATCGAGGCGGCCAGCGAGCGCTCGCGGAACAGGTCCGGGTCGAGGTTGCGCGCCCAGTAGTCCCACAGCCGCGGCGCGTAGGTCGACAGCGGCGGCACCGCGATGCCGGTGCCTGTCAGCGCTCGCTTGGCGTCGCGCGCGTCGAAGGTGCAGAGGAAGTCGCGGTGGTCGATCGCCGCCAGCGGGATGCCGAGGTCGTGGTAGAGCTGCTCGCGGATGCGCTTGACCGTCGGCAGCGCCATCACGCCGGCGCGCACCGCCTTGGGGACCGCGTCGGTGACGTTCTGGTCGATCCGCATCGTCAGCTGCGGTGCGTGCGCGGCCTTGGCGAACTCGTTCAACGCGCCGCCGACCGACATCGGCTCCGGGTCGACGAGGTGGAAGGTGTCGCCCGGCAGCTCGGCGTCGGGCAGGTGGGCGATGTGGTCGAGCGCCCTCGCGACGAAGTCGACCGGCACGATGTTCGTCTGCCCGCCCTCCGGGCCCGCCAGCGGGAACCAGGCCGGCAGCGCGTGGCGCAGCTTCTGCAGCAGCTTGAAGAAGTAGTAGGGGCCGTCGACCTTGTCCATCTCGCCCGTCTCGGAGTGGCCGACCACGATCCCCGGCCGGTAGACGAGCGTCTTGGCCTGCACGTCCGCGCGCACCAGCCGCTCGGACTCGTACTTGGTGCGGTGGTAGTGGTGGGGCAGCTTCTGCCCCTCGTCGAACATGTCCTCCTGGAACACGCCGCGGTAGTCCCCGGCGACCGCGATCGAGCTGATGTGGTGGAAGCGGCCGACGTCGTGGGCGTTGGCGAACTCGATCACGTGGCGGGTGCCGTCCACGTTGGCGCGCTCGGAGGCATCTTCGTCGGCCTCGACGTCGTAGACCGCGGCCAGGTGGAAGACGTGGTCGAGGCGCTGGTCCAGCTGCTCCACGCCCAGGCCGGGCTTGGAGAGGTCGCCGGCCACGGGCACGATCCGGCCCGCGGGCGCCCCCAGCCGACCGATCAGCGAGTCGAGCTTGCCGCGCGACCCCTCGCGCACGAGCACGTAGATCGTCCCCTCGCGCCGCAGCAGCTCCGCCACCAGATGGCGTCCGATGAAGCCCGTGGCTCCGGTGACGAAGTAGTTCAACGTTCCCCTCTTCTCCTCTTATGGGTGGGTCCGCCGCGAGTCTAAGCCAGTAGCGGCACAATCTGGGGCGGTGGCAGGCTCTCCCACGCTCTCCGAGGTCGCCGAGCGGATCGGCGTCTCGCCCTCGACGCTGCGTCGCTGGTTGTCGACCGGGGTGATCCCCGGCATGAACGGCTCCTCGCGCTGGTCGCCGGCGGCGATCGCCCACGCGCGGATCGTCTCGCGGCTGCGCGAGCGCGGGCACACGCTCGACCAGATCCGCGAGGCCGGCCAGCAGGGCCGGCTCGCCTACGGGTTCTTCGAGGAGCTGTTCCCGGTCGAGCAGGAGGGGCGCTCGCTCAAGCAGGCGGCCAAGGAGGTCGGACTCGAGCCGGCGCTGATCGAGCGCCTCTGGACCAGCATCGGCCTGCAGGCGCACGCGCTGGAGCGCATCAGCGACGACGACATGGAGGCGCTGCGCCACATCGCCTCGCTGCTCGACACCGGGTTCCCGCTCGTCGCGGTGCTGCAGCTCTGCCGCGTCTACGGACAGGCGCTGTCCCAGATCGCCGACACCGAGGTGCGCCTGTTCCACATCTACGTGCACGAGCCGCTGATGCGCGACGGCGTGCCGGGGCTGCGCATGGCCGAGCAGATGGAGACGCTCACCCGCGACGCGCTGCCGTTCGCCTCGCCGCTGATGGACTTCGTCCACCAGCGCTTCCTGGCGCACTACGCGACCCAGGACGTGGTCGGCCACATGGAGCTCGACCTCGAGGGCGAGCAGGACCTCGACCGCCTGCGCGTGGCGATCGCCTTCGCCGACCTCGCCGGCTACACGCGCTTCACCGAGGAGGAGGGCGAGGAGGAGGCGCTGTCCTCGGTCGAGCGCTTCGTCGAGGGGGTGACCAACACGCTGCCTGAGGAGGCGCGGGTGGTCAAGACGATCGGCGACGAGGTGATGGTCGTCGGCTCGGACCTGAACGCCTTGGTCGACTGGGCCGTCGGCTTCGTCGGCCTGTTCGAGGAGCGGCCCGAGCCGCGCATCGGCATCCACTACGGCGCCGCGGTCTACCGCGACGGCGACTACTTCGGCCGCGAGGTCAACCTCGCCTCGCGCGTGGTCGCGCGGGCGCGCGGCGGCGAGGTGCTGGTCACCGACGTGGTGGTGGACGCCGTCAAGGCCAGCGACCACCTGTCCTTCGAGGGGATCGGCCAGGTCAAGCTGAAGGGCTTCGACGAGCCGCGCCAGCTCTGTCGCGCCGTCGCGCGGGAGTAGCTGGTGGAGGCGCCGCTGGAGGCCGCCCGCGCGAGCGGGCTCGTGCGTGCCGGCGAGCCGTTGCTGGTGCTGCTCTCCGGCGGCGGCGACTCGGTCTGCCTGCTCGACGTGGCGCTGCGCCTGGGCGCCGAGGTGCGCGCGCTGCACGTCAACTACGGCTTGCGCGCGGGCGCCGACGCCGACGAGGCCTTCTGTCGCGCGCTCTGCGAGCGCCTCGGCGTGCCGCTTACGGTGGAGCGGGTGACGCTGCCGGCGGAGGGCAACCTCCAGGACCGGGCCCGCGAGCTCCGCTACGCGGCCGCCGAGCGCCTCGCCGAGGGCGACTACGCCGCCGCCCACACCGCCAGCGATCAGGCTGAGACCGTCCTCTACCGGCTGGCCGTCTCGCCCGGCAGCCGTGCGCTGCACGGCATGGCGCCGCGCCGCGGCCGGCTCGTCCGCCCGCTGCTGGGCGTCGTGCGCGCGGAGGTGCGCGACTACCTGCGCGCCCGCGGCCTCGACTGGCGCGAGGACCCCTCCAACGCCGACCGCCGCTTCGCCCGCGCTCGCGTCCGCCACGACGTGCTGGACGCCCTGCGCGAGCTGAACCCCGCGGCCGAGCGCACGATCGCCGAGACGGCGCGGCAGCTGCGGGAGGAGGCTGAGCTGCTCGAGGGGGCGGCGCGGGCGGCGCTCGCCCGGCTGCGCGGCGATCCCGCGCCGGCGCGGGCACTGCCGCTCGCGGCGCTCCGGCGGGAGCCGCCCGCGCTGCAGCGCTTGGTCCTTCGCCTCCTAGCCGAGGAGGCGGAGGGCGCGCCATACGCCCTCTCCCGCCGGGACGCCGAGGCGATCCTCGCCCTCGGCGACGCCGGCACGCATGCGCTCGACCTCGGCGGGGGCCTGCGCGCGGTCGCCGAGTACGGCCTGCTGCGTCTCTCGCGCGCGAGAGACGACACCGCGGCGCCCGAGCCGGTCGCGCTGCCCGTGCCCGGCCGCGTGCGCTTCGGCGACTGGGAGGTCGAGGCTCGTCTCGACGGACCGGGCGAGGTCACGGTGGCGGCGCTCGGTTCCAGCGCGACCGTACGTGCCTGGCGCGCCGGCGACCGCATGCGCCCACTCGGCCTCGGCGGCTCGAAGACGCTCCAGGATCTCTTCACCGACCGCAAGGTGCCGCGCGCGCTGCGCCGCACGCTTGCCGGTGCTCGAGTCGGGAGGGGAGATCGTCTGGGTGGCGGGGGTCGCCCTCGACGAGCGCTTCGCCAGCGAGCCCGGCGCCCCCGGCGCCGTCGGCCTGGTCGCGGCTTGCCGCCCCCGGCGCGCCTAGACTCGCGAGCCCGATGGACGACGCGATCGGCGAGATCCTCGTGCAGCCCGACGAGCTGGCGCACCGCGTGCGCGAGCTCGCCGAGCAGGTCTCACGCGACTACGCCGGCCGCCAGCTGTTCCTCGTCGGCGTGCTCAAGGGGGCCGTCTTCTTCCTCGCCGACTTCATGCGCCAGCTGCAGGTGGACTGCGAGCTGGACTTCATGGCCGTGTCCTCGTACGGCTCCTCGACGGATTCCTCGGGGATCGTGCGCATCCTCAAGGACCTCGACGCGCCGATCGGCGGCAAGGACGTGCTGATCGTCGAGGACATCGTCGACTCCGGCCTGACGCTCTCCTACCTGCTGCGCACGCTGGCGGCCCGCGAGCCCGCCTCGCTCGAGGTCTGCGCGCTGCTCACTAAGCCCGAGCGGCGCAAGGTCGACCTGCCCATCCGTTACGTCGGCTTCGAGATCCCGAACCGCTTCGCGATCGGATACGGGTTGGACTACGGCGAGCGGTATCGCAACCTGCCGTACGTGGCCGTGCTCGAACAGCCGTAAAGCCCGCTCCGGCAGCCGCCGAAAGGGACAAGAAGATGGATACCCCCTTGCTAGGCTTGCGTTTCACCTCGTGAGCCGTTTCTTCAAGAGCGCAGCATTCCCGATCCTGATCGTGGTCGTGCTGGCCTTCTTCGCCCAGAAGCTGATCAGCCCGGGCGATCGCCAGCCGGAGCCGTCGTACAGCGAGTTCCTCACGCAGGTCGAGGCGGGCAAGGTCAAGGACGTCACGCTCCAGACCAAGAACAACCGCATCGACGTCGAGCTCGACAACGGCAAGAAGTACTCGACGGCCTATCCGGACAACACCGAGCAGAACCTCGTCAACCAGCTGCGCGCCGAGGACATCCCGATCGACGTCAAGGCCAAGGGCGGCTCGGGCTGGCTGACGGCGTTGACCTACATCCTGCCGTTCGTGATCTTCCTGCTGTTCTGGCTGTTCATCATCAACCAGATGCAGGGCGGGGGCTCGAAGGTGATGTCCTTCGGCAAGTCGCGCGCCAAGCGGATGTCGGTCGACTCGCCGAAGATCACCTTCCGCGACGTGGCGGGCGTGGACGAGGCCGTCGAGGAGCTGCACGAGATCAAGGAGTTCCTCGAGAACCCGAAGAAGTTCCAGGCGCTCGGCGCGCGCATCCCCAAGGGCGTGCTGCTGTTCGGTCCCCCAGGCACCGGCAAGACGCTGCTCGCGCGCGCCGTCGCCGGCGAGGCGGGCGTGCCGTTCTTCTCGATCTCCGGCTCGGACTTCGTCGAGATGTTCGTCGGCGTCGGCGCCTCGCGCGTGCGCGACCTGTTCGAGCAGGCCAAGCAGAACTCCCCCTGCATCATCTTCATGGACGAGATCGACGCGGTCGGCCGCCACCGCGGCGCCGGCCTCGGCGGCGGGCACGACGAGCGCGAGCAGACGCTCAACCAGCTGCTGGTCGAGATGGACGGCTTCGAGATGAAGGACAACATCATCTTGATCGCCGCCACCAACCGCCCGGACATCCTCGATCCGGCGCTGCTGCGCCCTGGCCGCTTCGACCGTCAGATCGTCGTCGACCGCCCCGATCGCAAGGGCCGCGCCAAGATCCTCGAGGTTCACACGCGCGGCAAGCCGCTCGCCAAGCACATCGACCTCGACGTCCTCGCCGGCCAGACGCCCGGCTTCACCGGCGCCGACCTGCAGAACCTCGTCAACGAGGCCGCGCTGCTGGCCGCGCGCCAGGGCAAGCGCGAGATCGACCACCTCCAGCTGGAGGAGGGGATCATGCGCGTGATCGCGGGCCCAGAGAAGAAGACGCGCGTGATGTCCGAGAAGGAGCGTCGCGTGACCGCCTTCCACGAGATGGGCCACGCGCTGGTCGCCCATTACCTCGAGAACACCGACCCGGTCCACAAGATCTCGGTGATCTCGCGCGGCCAGGCGCTCGGGTACACGATCTCGCTGCCGACCGAGGACAAGTTCCTCACCACGCGCGCGGAGCTGTCGGACACGATGGCGATGACCCTCGGCGGTCGCGCGGCCGAGGAGATCTGCTTCGGCGAGGTCACCACCGGCGCGTCCAACGACCTCGAGAAGGTGACCGCGACCGCCAAGCAGATGGTGATGCGCTTCGGGATGTCGGACAAGCTCGGGCCGCGGGTCTTCGGTCACGACCACGGGCAGCCGTTCCTCGGGCGCGAGTTCTCCTCCGAGCCCGACTACTCGGATGACGTCGCGCGCGAGATCGACGACGAGATCCGGCGCATCGTCGAGGACGCGCACCAGACGGCGCGGGGGGTGCTGGAGCAGCACCGCGAGAAGCTCGACGTGACCTCCGAGATCCTGCTGCGGCGCGAGACGATCGAGCGCGAGCAGTTCATCGAGTTGCTGGAGGGCAAGAGCGAGGAGGAGGTGTTCGGCAAGGACGAGCCCGTCGTGCCGGTGCCGCCTCCTGCTGCTCCGGAGGCGCCTGAGCGCAAGCCGGTGCCCGGTCGGCCCCCGCTGCCGCGGCCGGGGTTGGCTGGTGGCACTGCGGAGATGCGCTCCACTGACGTGCCCGGGCCTGAGCGCCTGTAGCTCCCCGCTTTCGGCGTGGACGGTGGGCGGCGCCCGCGTTCGTCCTGTCCGCAGACCTGCTCGCTCGCTGTGCTCGCTCGTTCGCTCGCCGCGAGCGGCTCGCTCTGACACGGTCTGCTGCAGGACGACCGCAGGCGCCGCGTGAGCCCGGGCCGCATGCTGTAGCGCAGCCGCATGCTGCAGCGCAGCTGCGTGTGTCGCTTCGCGCTCGCAGCGCCGCTTCGTGCTCGCGGTGCCGCTTCCCTCTTTTTCAGCCCGGAAGGGGCTTGAGGCAGCGGCGGTTCTTTAGCTTGTAGACGTGGAAGTCGGCGTCGAGGGTGAAGATCGAGGTGAGGGAGCGATCTTCGGCGAGGGCGACCAGGGTTGCGTCGGCGAGGTCCATGGGACGGTCGGCGTAGGTCTTCATGAGGGTGGCGGCGCGGTCGTTGGCCTCGGGCGAGGCGGGGGCGATGAGCAGGTCCTCGCGGCGGACGAGGCGCCAGAGTGCCTCTTGGGCGGTCCAGCCGGCCGCGCGTCCGAGCAGGTACATGGCTTCGGTGAAGGCTGGCCAGGTGGTCAGGAGCGGTAGGCGAATCGACGCGAGTGTCTGCCTGCAGCGTTCGTGGTCGGGTTCGTCGGCGTCGATCAGGGCGACGAGCGGGCCGGCGTCGGTGAGCGTCATGCGGATTCGTCTGGCTCGGCGAGGAGGTCGACGAAGGCCTTGCCGGTCGCGCGTGCACGGCCGCCGCCTCCGTTGACCGCGCCGATGACGTCGCCGAGCTGCTCGGCTGCGTTCGTGGCGAGCGTGCGGTCGCAGCGCTCGGCCGCGGCGGCTCGGAGGAACTCGGAGACCGTCGCCCCTTCGGCGGCGGCCGCGCGTCGAACGCGTTCGTCGAGCTCGGGATCCAGGCGCACGCTTCGCATCGTGCAAGCGACTGTATCACATTCGTCACGGTTCGTAATACGCACTCTGCGAATGGCTGTCCCAGGCATGCGGCGAACCTACGTGGGCCTCCCGCACGGCACAGCACCCGTTCGTGACGATTGGGCTACAGGTGTGTGACTTCTTCGTCGGTGCGCTCAGGTGCGTCGAGCCCGAGCGCGGCGATCACCGCGGGATGCGCGAGCGATGGCGCTGTGAGGTCCGCCTCGGGGAAGGTGGTCTCGGGGAAGTAGGGGACGGCGATCACGAACATGCCGGCGGCGTGGGCGGAGGCGACGCCGGGCGCGGAGTCCTCGAGGGCGGCGGACTCGGTCGGGTCGGCGTCGAGGGCGGCGCAGGCGGCGAGGTAGAGGTCGGGGGCGGGCTTGGGGTGCTGGACGTCGTCGGCGGTGACGATCGTGGCGAAGTGGCCGTTGAGCAGGCCGGCGCCGCCGAGGGTGCGTTCGACGAAGGCGCGCGAGGAGTTGGAGGCGAGGCCAACGGGCGCGCCGGTGGCTTGCAGCGCTTTCAGGAGGTCGAGGGCCCCGGGCCGGGGTGGGGTGCCGCGGAGGGCCTCGTCCATCACCAGCTCGTGCAGCTCGTCCATGAGCGCGTCGCCCTGGCCCGGACGGTCGAGCATCGCCTCCAGCTTGGCCGCGGCGATCGTGCGCGAGGAGCCGAGCAGGGAGCGTTTGTGCTCCATCGTGAAGCTGCGCCCGTAGCGCTCGAAGATGTCCTCCTCGGCACGTGTCCAGGCCTCCTCGGTGTCGAGCAGCAAGCCGTCGTTGTCGAACACGATCGCTTGGAAGGGGCCGGGCACGGCGGCGATCATGCCAGGCCGGGCGGGATACTCCCCGGGCATGGTCCCCGCGCCCACGATCATGGGCATCGTCAACGTGACGCCGGACTCGTTCTCGGACGGCGGGCTGTTCCTCGACGCGGACGCGGCGGTGGCGCAGGGGCGACGGCTGGCGGCGGAGGGCGCTGCGATCCTCGACGTCGGCGGCGAGTCCACGCGCCCGGGGGCGGCTCCCGTGGACGCCGAGGAGGAGCTGCGGCGGGTGCTCCCCGTCATCGAGCGGCTGGCGGAGGATGAGGCCGCGCGGATCTCGATCGACACGACCAAGCTCGAGGTCGCCCGGGCGGCCGTCGCCGCAGGCGCCACGCTCGTCAACGACGTGTCGGCGTTTCGCTTCGCCCCGGAGCTGGCCGGCTTCGTGGCCGACGCCGGCGTCGACTGCTGCCTGATGCACATGCTCGGCGAGCCGCGCACGATGCAGGCCGACCCGCGCTACGACGACGTGGTCGACGACGTGCGCGCCTTCCTCGAGCAGCGGCTGGCGTTCGCGGTCGCCGAGGGGGTAGCGGAGGAGCGCGTCTGGCTCGATCCGGGCATCGGCTTCGGCAAGACGGTCGAGCACAACCTCGAGCTGCTGCGGCGCCTGGACGAGATCGTCGCGATCGGCCGACCGGTCGTGATCGGCACCTCGCGCAAGAGCTTCCTCGGCAAGCTCGTCGGCGACCGTCCCGAGGGCGAACGCCTGCCTGGGACGATCGCGACCAACGTGCTGGCGCTGGAGCGCGGCGCCACCATCTTCCGCGTCCACGACGTGGCGCCGCTGGTGGACGCCCTGACCGTGGCCGCCGCCGCGCTCGCCTAACTGGCGCGACGTGACTTGCAGCCCGGCGGTGCGGTGGTCCGCCACTGCTACTTTCCGGGCGAGCCGTTTCCGATGCCCTGGACTCCCGATCCCAACGAACCCGACGACGAGCTCGATCCCGAGCTGGACGACGACGGCCTCGACGAGGACGACGCCGAGTCGGGCTCGCCGGCGGTCTCGATCGAGATCACCGGGCTCTCGCTCTTCACCCGCCACGGCGTCAGCGAGGCCGAGCGCGAGCTGGGGCAGCGGCTGGTCTTCGACATCGCCTTCGAGCTCGACGAGTGCGACGCGACCGTCACCGATCGGGTCGAGGACACCGTCGACTACGCGGACGTCTGCGAGCAGGTGGCCCTCGCCGCGCAGGAGCGCTCGTACCGCACGCTCGAGCGGCTCTGCGCCGCGGTCGCCGAGCGGCTGATGGATCGCTACGGGGTGGAGTCGGTGCGCGTGAAGGCCGCCAAGCCCGAGCCGCCGATCCCGCTGCCGGTCGAGGAGGTCGCGGTGGAGGTGTGGCGGGAGGCCGATTGACGGCCGCCGCCACGGGCTACCTCGGCCTGGGCTCGAACGAGGGCGATCGGCGTGCCAACCTGCGCGCCGCGCGGGCGGCGCTCGACGCGCACGAGCGGATCGCGGTCGCGGCCTCGTCGTCGGCGTACGAGACCGCCCCCCAGGGCGAGCTGCTCGACCAGGCCGACTTCCTCAACGCCTGCCTGCGGATCGAGACCGCGCTCGAGCCATTGGAGCTGCTCGACGCCTGCAAGGCGGTCGAGCGCGAGCTGGGCCGCCGCGCCGGCGGCCCTCGCCACGGGCCGCGGCCGATCGACGTGGACGTGCTGCTGCTCGGGAACGTGCGGCTGCGCGCCGAGCGGCTGACGCTGCCGCACCCCGAGGTCACCAGCCGTCGCTTCGTGCTCGAGCCGCTGCTGGAGCTCGACCCCGAGCTGACGCTGCCCGACGGCACGCCGCTCGCCGGCGAGCTGGAGCGCGTGGCCGACCAGCGCGTGGAGCCGGCCGGGCGCTTCTGACACCCCCCACTTGGGGGTGATCGCGCGCGCTTGCTCGGGGATCGCCCCGATTCTGGCGAAGCTAGGGGTATGCAGCACGCACTCGAACTCGCAAGCTTTCGCGGCAACGACGATCCGTGCCTGGTCGAGGCGGCACTCGCCTGCCGGGCCTGCCTGTCCAGCGACATCGAGTGGTCGCTCGAGGTTGACGACTTCGACGCCGAGGCGCACTGCAGCTGCCGCGCCTGCGGCTACCGGCGCACGGTTTCGCTGACCTCCGATCAGGCGCTGCGACTCTCGCTCCAACCTGCCTGAGCGGCGGCGCCCTGTAGAACCTACGGGGAGATGGCAGACGCCACCGTCCCGCCGCTGACCGTCGCGCTCGATGCGATCGTCGAGCTGCTGGCCGAGCTGGACCGAGACGCCGAGCCCTCCGGCGGCGCCTTCTACGACCGCTTCTGCTGGGCGCTCTGCCGCGTCGCATCGATGGAACGTGCCGGGCTGCTGCTCTACGACGACGCGCGCAAGCTCGTGATCCCGGTCGGCAGCCACGGCCTGGAACCAGCGCTGCTGGCCAACGTCTACGGCACGCTCGAGGAGACCCCGATCGCCCAGCTCGCGCTGTCCGAGGACCGCGTGGTGGAGATCGAGGGAGACCTGGCGCGCTGGGTGCCCGAGCGCTACGCGCGCTTCGAGGGCGTGACCTCGCTCACCTGCACGCCGGTCGCGGCCGCCGGGCGCTGGCTCGGCGTGATCTTCGCCGACCGCGGCGGCGGGCGCTTCCAGCTCACCGACGGCGAGCGCAACTCGATGTGGGCGCTCGGGCGCACCGCCGCGCTGGCGGCGAGCGTGCGCATCGCGACCACCCAGCAGGGCCGCGCCCGGCTGCTGCAGGCGCGCATCGACCTCGCGCGCGACATCCACGACCGCGTGGTGCAGCGGCTGTTCGGGGTCTCGCTGGTGCTCGGCTCGGACCAGCCGCTGTCCGACGAGGCGCGCCGCCGCTGCGCCGAGGAGATGCAGGCGGCGCTGACCGACCTGCGGGAGGCGATCACGCGGCCGCTGGCGCCGACGGCGCGGGACACGGGCGCCACGCTGGAGGAGGAGCTGGCGCGCTTGGGCCGCCACTACAAGGACCTGCCGCTGGAGCTCGACTGGGCGCCGGGAGTGGCGGTGCCGGCGGCGGTCGAGCCGCTGGCCCAGTCGGTGCTGGCCGAGGCGCTGCGCAACGCGCGCAAGCACGCGCGGCCGACGAACGTGCGCGTGCGCGTGGGCCGGGTGGACGGGACGTTCGTGCTCGAGGTGCGCAACGACGGCCTCGAGGACGCGCCTCGGGCGGCGCGCGGCACCGGCATGGGGCTGCGGCTGGCGGCCGCCGAGGCGCTGCAGCTCGGCGGCGTGATCGAGTTCGGGGCCGAGGGCGACACGCAGTGGCGGGTGCGGCTGGTCGTGCCGGTGGACGAGGGGGAGGGGTGAGCGTCGAACGCAACGTCCGCGTGCTCGTCGTCGACGACCACGACGTCGTGCACTGGGGCTTTCGCCTGCTGCTGACCGAGCAGCCGTGGGTCGAGCGCTGTGTCTCGGCCTCCAGCGCCGAGGAGGCGCTCGAGCTCTGCCGCCGCTATCAGCCCCACGTCGCGCTGGTCGACCTGTTCCTCGGCGAGCAGTCCGGCGCCGAGCTGTGCGAGGCGATCCGGCGCGAGTCACCGTCGACGCGCGTGCTGCTGATCTCCGGCGCCGGCTGGATCTCGCCACCCGCGGCGAAGGCGGCCGGGGCCTCCGGCTTCGTCTCCAAGGACTGGTCGGCCCATGACGTGGCCACGGCCGTGCGCATGGTCGGACGCGGAATGACCGTCTTCGCTCCCCGCTCCGAGCAACCCTCCGTCCCGCTCACCGAGCGCGAGCGCGAGGTGCTCTCGCTGATGGCCTCCGGCGCCACCAACAAGGAGATCGCCCAACGCCTCTACCTCTCGCCCCACACCGTCAAGGAGCACACCAGCGCGCTCTACCGCAAGCTCAAGGTCCGCAACCGCGCCGAGGCGGTGCGGCGCGCCGAGCGGCTGGGGCTGACGGCGTAGGACGTGGTCCCCTCATGGCCATTCGTCCGACTCACGATCGCCGTGGCAGCGTCGAGTACCGGGTCGTGATCGCCGACGACCGCACCGAGCTCCACAACCTCCGCCTCGAGCGCCAGGCGCTCGAGTTCCTGCTCGCGCACGCCTGCGAGACGCTGCTGTTCTACGCCGACCGCGGCAACTACAACGCGGCCGACGATGGGATCGAGGAGGCGGCGCTCGACGCGCTCGCCTTCATCGCCGCCGCTGACGCGGTCGCCGAGACGCGCTAGCTAATACGCGCGCGGACGGGCGTCCACGCGCTCGATCCAGGCCAGCAGGCACGGCAGCTCGGTGGCGGCCGGTCGCTGGTGCTGCTCGAGGATGCGGTGGAAGTGCTCGTCGTCGGCGGGGTCGCGCTCGCGCGCGTACTTGAGGAACGGGAAGGCGACGCAGTCGGCGGCCGAGAAGTCGCCGAAGAGGTAGGCGCGGCCGCTGAGCAGCCCCTCGAAGAGGTCGAGGTGGTCGCGCATCCGCGCCGACAGCTCGTCGACCCGGGCCTGGTCTGGCTCCGCGCCCGCGAGCTCGGCCTCGATCGCGTTCGGCGCGAGCTTCCAGACCCGGTTGAACCAGTCGACGAAGATGTCGATCTCCGCGCGCCGCGCCGGCTGGGCCGGCCACAGCGGGGGCTCGGGGTAACGCCGCTCGAGGTGGCGCAGGATGCGCTCCGAGTCGGCCACCACGACGCCGTCGTCCTCGATCGCCGGCACCAGCTCTTGTCCGCTGACGGCGATCACCGGCGAGCGATCGGCGTAGTCGATCACGATCGACTCCACCTCCAGGCCCTTGTAGGCCAGCGCGAGCGCGACGCGCTCGACGTTGGTGGACCAGGGGGCACGCCAGAGGCGGATCACGCGCGCACCATCGCAGATGCGCCGCGCCGTTCGTCGACGTCCGCGCCCAGCTGGTCGCCGCGCTCACGCACCCTGTACGCTGGACCGACGTCCTGCACGCCCTCCGGGCGTACGGGGTATGCCGCTTCGTGGATCCGGTCCGGGCCAGGTTCTGACTGGTTTGGTTCGGAAAACCCTCGAAGGGGTAGATGCACAATCGCCGCTCGGCATGGAGGCCGCTCGTGCGTAGCCACCAGGCTGAGCTGATCGGCGTCAGGGTGGCCGCGCGCGACGTCGCCACGCCCGACCCCGTGGTGGCGGAGGCGGCCCCACCGTCCTGGGAGCGAGGTCGCCTGCGCGCGGCCACCCTGGCGCCGATCGGGACGGCGGCGAGCGATAATCCCGCGCGTGCTACTCGCCGTCGACGTCGGCAACACCCAAACCCACGTGGGGCTCTTCCGCGACGAGGAGCTCGTCGAGCACTGGCGCTTCGCCACCGTGCCCGAGGCCACGGCCGACGAGCTGGCGACGATCGTGTCCGGCCTGCTGGGTCTGCGCGACCTCGGCCTGCGTGACGTCGACGGCGCGATGGTCTCGGCCGTCGTGCCGCGCCTGGGGCGCGAGTACGACCAGCTGGTCCAGCGCTACTTCGACGGCAAGGGCGCGCTCGTCGGGCCGTGGCTGAAGACGGGCATGCCGATCCGCATCGACAACCCGCTCGAGCTCGGCGCGGACCGGCTCGTCAACGCCGTCGCCGCCTACGACCGCGTCGGCGGCGCCTGCATCGCCGTCGACTTCGGCACCGCGATCAACTACGACGTCGTCTCCAGCGAGGGCGAGTACCTCGGCGGCGTGATCTCGCCCGGCATCGAGATCTCGCTCGAGGCGCTCGCCGCCCGCGCCGCGCGGCTGCCGCGCGTGGACATCGAGAAGCCCCGCCACGCGATCGGCAAGGGCACCCAGGAGGCGATCCAGTCCGGCGTCGTCTACGGCTACGCCGGCCAGGTCGACGCGATCGTCGCCCGCCTGCGCGAGGAGCTGGGCGAGGAGGCGACCGCGATCGCCACCGGCGGCTTCGCCAAGGCGATCACACCCTTCTGCGAGCAGGTCGACGAGGTCGACGACCTGCTCACCCTGCGCGGCCTCAAGCTGGTCTGGGAGCGCAACCGGGCCTGACGCCTCGGCGCTACCGTTTCCCCGTGCCCTCGCTCACCGATCCCTGGCGCTTGGGCGGCATCGAGCTCGCCAACCGCGTCGTGCTGGCGCCGCTCGCCGGCATCGGCAACTGGTTCGTGCGCCTGCAGGCCAAGCGCTACGGCGCGGGGCTGGTCGTCTCCGAGATGGTCTCGAGCTTCGGGCTCGCGCACGGCAACGAACGCACCCAGCGCGAGTTCCTGCGCATCCACCCCGACGAGCACCCGGTGTCGGTGCAGCTGTTCGGCCACGACGCCGCGG
Source organism: uncultured Thermoleophilaceae bacterium (assembly GCA_963734165.1). Classification (GTDB taxonomy): domain Bacteria; phylum Actinomycetota; class Thermoleophilia; order Solirubrobacterales; family Thermoleophilaceae; genus JACVRW01. Next base: position 1,175,786 of record CAVTFZ010000002.1, read on the forward strand.
TGATGCGCGAGGCGGCGGCGATGGTGGCCGACGCCGGCGCCGACCTGATCGACCTCAACATGGGCTGCCCGGTGCGCAAGGTCTGCAAGACCGGGGCCGGCGCGGCGCTGCTGGACGACCCCGACAAGGCCGTGGCGATTGCCGCCGCGGCGCGCGCGGGCGGCGGGCTGCCGGTGACGGTCAAGCTGCGGCCCGGCCGCACGCCCGGCGACCGCGCCGGCGTGGCGCTGGCGCGCCGCCTGGTGGACGAGGCCGGCGTGGCCGGGATCGCCTTCCATCCGCGCCACGCCTCGCAGCAGCACTCCGGCAGCCCCGACTACGACCTCGCGCGCGAGCTGGTCGAGGCGCTGCCGGTGCCGGTGGTGCTCTCCGGCGGCCTGCGCAGCGACGCGCGGGCGCTGGCGGCCTTCGAGCGCAGCGGCGCGGAGGCCGTGATGCTCGCCCGCGGCGCCCTCGGCAACCCCTGGCGCTTCGCCCGGCTGCTCGGCGCCTACGAGGGCGAGCCGACCCCCGCCGAGGTCGCCGAGGAGCTCCACTGGGTGATCGACTGCGCCGAGCAGCACCTCGGGGCCGAGCGCGCCGGCCGCTACCTGCGCAAGTTCTACCCCTGGTACGCGGAGCTGCTGCCGCTCACCAAGCGCGAGCGCGAGCCGCTCTGCACGGCGCCGACCACGGCCGCCGCCCGTGCCGAGCTCGACCGCCTGGTCGCCGAGCGTGCGCTGGCCGCCTGAACGGCGGCCGCTCGATCTCCGCCGGCCGCGTGCCGATACTCAGCGGGTGACCGACACGCGCACGTCCTCGCTCAAGCGCACCGCCCTGCTGTGCTTCGCCGCCGGCCTGACGATCGCGGCGCTGACGGCGATCGCGGCGCTCTTGACGAGCTCGTTCGAGGAGACCGAGTGGCGCGTCATCGGCACCAGCCTCGCCTTCGCCGTCTACAGCTCGCTCGCCGCTGCCGGCGCCGCGACGCGCCTGAGCGACGACCGGGCCGTCGCCGTGCTCGGCACGGCCACGCTCACCTTCGCGGTGATCGCCTTCGGAATGGTGACGGTCGGCATCTGGGACGAGCCCGAGAACGGGGACGTGCTCTGGCGCGGCTACGGCTGCGCGACGGTGATCGCCTTCGCGAGCGTGCATGCCGCGCTCGTGATCCAGGCCCGCTCTCCCTCCGACGGCCGCGGCGTGGCCCTGCTCGCGTCGCTCTCGCTGGTCTTCGGCGCCCTCGACGCGGTCGGCGCGCTGCTGCCGATCAGCGGTCTCTCCGAGGACCTCGACGTGGGCTACGCCAACCTGTTCGGCGTCGGGCTGGTGCTGCTGATCCTGACCACCGCGCTGCCGCCCCTGCTGCGGCGCGCGCAGCGCTCCGGTGCCGAACCGCGCGCCGCGACGGTGCCGAGCCCTTCGCCCGGGCCGGTCCCGGAGCGTGGCCGCGACGCCCAGCTCGCGCACGACGTGACGGCGATCGCCGACCGCCTGGAGGCGCTCTGCCACGTGCTCGACGGGGCCGCGCCCAGCGTCCGGACGGAGGTCGAGCGGCTGCGCCGAGTGGCGCGCTCGCTCCAGGGCTGAGCCTGCCATCGGCGCCCAGGAACGCGCCGCAGCCGGCGTCCGGCGCTTGGTCGAAAACGCCCAAGCGGTTCCTCGGACGGTTGCTACACTGCTCCGTCCCGCCAGCGTCAACGGCGGGTTTTTCTATGGCACGGGACACTATTCTCACCCCAGAGGGGCTCGAAGATCTGAAGACCAAGATCGAGCACCTGCGCACCGATCGCAGGCGCGAGGTCGCGGAGCGGATCAAGGAGGCGCGCGAGTTCGGCGACATCTCCGAGAACTCGGAGTACGACGACGCCAAGAACGAGCAGGCGATGCTCGAGAAGCAGATCGCCGACCTCGAGGAGAAGCTGCGCAACGCCCGCGTGATCGACTCCGCCGAGGTCGACACCGAGTCCGTGGGCGTCGGGGTCACGGTCCACGTCAAGGACCAGAAGACCGAGAAGTCCGCCAAGTACATGCTCGTCGGCTCCGCGGAGGCGAACCCCGCCGAGGCCAAGCTGTCCAACGAGTCTCCCGTCGGCAAGGCGCTGATGGGCCGCAAGCGCGGCGACGTGGTCACAGTGCCGGTCCCCCGCGGCCCGGCGCGCAAGCTCAAGATCACGAAGATAGAACGCGCCTAGCGCAGCGTGGCATAGGGTTCCGGCGTCGTGGATGACCGCCGGCAGAAGCTCGAGCGTCTGCGTGAGCAGGGGATCGACCCCTTCCCGCATGCTTTCGAAGGCGTGGTGCCGGTGGCCGAGGTCCATGCCGCCCACGGCGACCTCGAGGCCGGGCAGGAGACCGACGTGGCCTACCGTGTCGCCGGCCGTCTTGCCGCCCGGCGCGGGCACGGGGGCGCCGCCTTCCTCGACCTGGTCGACCGCTCCGGCCGTCTGCAGATCCACGCGCGCACGGACGTGCTCGGCGACGAGTCCTTCGAGCAGCTGACCTCGCTCGACCTCGGCGACCTGATCGGCATCGACGGCACCGCCTTCACGTCGCGTCGCGGCGAGCTCTCGCTCGCGGCCACGAGCTGGACGCTGCTGGCCAAGTCCCTGCGCGCGCCGCCCGAGAAGTTCCACGGGCTCGAGGACGTCGAGACGCGCTACCGCCACCGCGAGGTCGACCTGATCGCCAACCAGGACGTGCGCGAGCTGTTCATCCTGCGCTCGAAGGTCGTGCGCGCCGTGCGCCGCTGGCTCGACGAGCGCGACTTCCTCGAGGTCGAGACCCCCATCCTTCAGCCGCTCTACGGGGGTGCGCTGGCGCGGCCGTTCGTCACCCACCACAACCAGCTCGACCGCGACCTCTACCTGCGCATCGCCGACGAGCTGTACCTCAAGCGGCTGATCGTCGGCGGCCTCGAGCGCGTCTACGAGGTCGGCAAGGACTTCCGCAACGAGGGCATCTCGCACAAGCACAACCCCGAGTTCACGATGCTGGAGTGGTACGAGGCGTACGCCGACTACGGCGACATCGCCGCGCCGCCTGGAGGAGCTCGTCTCCTTCGTGGCGACCGAGATCGGCTACGACGGCCCGATCGACTTCTCCACCCCCTGGAGGCGCTGGAAGCTGCGCGATGCGATCCGCGACACCACCGGCGTGGACGTGCTCGAGCACACCTGACGGTGAGGCGCTGCGAGCCGCCGCGCGCGAACGCGGCATCGAGCTGCCGGCCGACGACACCTGGGCCAAGCTCGTCGACGAGCTGCTGTCCAAGCACGTCGAGCCCGGCCTCGAGCAGCCGACGTTCATCATGGACTACCCCAAGGAGCTGTCGCCGTTCGCCAAGGACCACCGCTCCGAGCCCGGACTGGTCGAGCGCTTCGAGTGCTTTGCCGCCGGCATGGAGTTCGCCAACGCCTTCACCGAGCTCAACGACCCCGACGAGCAGCGCGCGCGCTTCGAGCAGCAGCAGCGCGACGAGGCGGCCGGGGACGACGAGACCCAGCCCTACGACGAGGACTACGTGCGTGCGCTGGAGCACGGGATGCCGCCCACCGGCGGCATCGGGATCGGCATCGACCGGCTGGTGATGATCCTCAGCGGCCGGCACTCGATCCGCGAGGTCGTGCTCTTCCCAGCCATGCGCAGCTGAGAAAACCATTGGTCTCAGCGGGATTTAGGCCCCGGTTAAGCGAAAAGAACAGCCGAGGGCCGTTGGTAGAGTAGGCGCAGCGGGTGGGCCTTCCCCGTGGCTCTCATCCCCCCGGCGTAGATGCCGATCTAGTGGGAACAAGACCTTCGGGCAGTGCACCGCCCCGTAGCACCCGACAGAGAAGAGAGCAGCCGTGTTTGAGCGCTTCACCGAACGGGCCCGGCAGGTGGTCGTCCTCGCGCAGGAGGAAGCCCGCATCCTGAAGCACAACTACATCGGTACCGAGCACATCCTGCTCGGGCTCCTCCGCGAGGAGGAGGGTCTTGCAGCGCGCGTCCTTGAATCGCTCGACATAACCGTCGAACGGGTGCGCGCGCAGGTGGTCCGGATCGTCGGGATCCGGCGAGGAGGTCACGTCCGGGCAGATCCCCTTCACGCCACGGGCGAAGAAGGTGCTCGAGCTCGCGCTGCGTGAGGCGCTCTCCCTGGGCCACAACTACATCGGCACCGAGCACATCCTGCTCGGGCTCGTGCGCGAGAACGAGGGCGTCGCCGCCCGCATCCTGCTCGACTTCGACGCCGACTCCGAGAAGATTCGCAACGAGGTCATCCGCATGCTCTCCGGTCCCGGCGGACGCCAGGGCCGCAGCGGTCAGCCGGGCCAGCAGGGCGAGGGCAAGAAGTCCTCGAAGCTGCTCGACCAGTTCGGCCGCAACCTCACCAAGCTCGCCGCCGAGGGCAAGCTCGACCCGGTGGTCGGGCGCGAGACCGAGGTCGAGCGGATCATGCAGATCCTCTCCCGCCGCCAGAAGAACAACCCGGTCCTGATCGGCGAGCCGGGCGTCGGCAAGACGGCCGTCGTCGAGGGCCTCGCCCAGCGCATCACCAACGGCGAGGTGCCGGAGACGCTCAAGAACAAGCAGATCTACACGCTCGACCTGGCCGCGCTGGTGGCCGGCTCGAAGTACCGCGGCGAGTTCGAGGAGCGCCTCAAGAAGGTGATGAAGGAGATCACCCAGCGCGGCGACATCATCCTGTTCATCGACGAGCTGCACAACCTCGTCGGCGCCGGCGCCGCCGAGGGCGCGATCGACGCGGCCAGCATCCTCAAGCCGGCGCTGGCCCGCGGCGAGCTGCAGACGATCGGCGCGACCACGCTCGACGAGTACCGCAAGTACCTCGAGCGCGACTCGGCGCTGGAGCGGCGCTTCCAGCAGATCCGCGTCGAGCAGCCCTCGACCGAGGAGACCGTCCAGATCCTCAAGGGCCTGCGCGACCGCTACGAGCAGCACCACCGCGTCGGCATCACCGACGAGTCGCTGGAGGCCGCGGCCGAGCTGGCCGACCGCTACATCTCCGATCGCTTCCTGCCCGACAAGGCGATCGACCTGATCGACGAGGCCGCCTCGCGCGCGCGCATCAAGTCGATGACCTCCCCGCCCGTCTACCGGGAGCTGGAGGAGGAGATCGAGACCACGCGGCGCGACAAGGAGTCGGCGATCGAGGCGCAGGAGTTCGAGAAGGCCGCGAACCTGCGCGACAAGGAGCGTCAGCTCACCAACAAGAAGCGCGAGCTCGAGGAGCAGTGGCGCTCGGGCGAGTCCGGTGAGCGGCCGGAGATCGGCGAGGAGGAGATCGCCGACATCGTCTCGATGTGGACCGGCATCCCGGTGTTCAAGCTGACCGAGGCCGAGACCCAGAAGCTGATGCGGATGGAGGACGAGCTGCACAAGCGCGTCATCGGCCAGCACGCCGCCATCGAGGCCGTCTCGAAGGCGATCCGGCGCTCGCGCGCGGGGCTCAAGGACCCCAAGCGCCCGACCGGCTCGTTCATCTTCCTCGGCCCCTCCGGCGTCGGCAAGACCGAGCTGGGCCGCACGCTCGCCGAGTTCCTGTTCGGCGACGAGGACGCGATGGTGCGCATCGACATGTCCGAGTACATGGAGAAGCACTCCGTGTCGCGGCTCGTCGGCTCGCCCCCGGGCTACATCGGCTACGACGAGGGCGGCCAGCTCACCGAGGCCGTGCGGCGCAAGCCCTACAGCGTGCTGCTGCTCGACGAGATCGAGAAGGCCCACCCCGACGTGTTCAACATCCTGCTCCAGATCCTGGAGGACGGACGGCTCACCGACGCCCAGGGGCGCACGGTCGACTTCCGCAACGCGATCGTGATCATGACCTCGAACGTCGGCGCGTCGGAGATCGCCAAGAACACCGGCATCGGCTTCACCGTCAGCGACGCCGAGGGCGGCGTCAGCTACGACGACATGAAGACGCGGATCATGGGCGAGCTGAAGAAGGTCTTCCGGCCCGAGTTCCTGAACCGGATCGACGAGGTCATCGTCTTCCACAAGCTCACCAAGCCGGAGATCCTCCAGATCGTCGAACTGCTGCTGAAGCGGATCCGCGAGTCGCTGGCCGAGCGCGAGCTGTCGCTCAACCTCTCCGACGACGCGGCCACGTTCCTCGTCGACAAGGGCTGGGACCCCGCGATGGGCGCACGTCCGTTGCGCCGGGCGATCCAGCGCTACATCGAGGATCCGCTGGCCGACGAGGTGCTGGCGCAGTCGATGCCGGCCGGCTCGACGATCGAGGTCGACAAGGCCCCGGAGGGCGACGAGCGCGACGTGCTGATCTCGGTGGTCAAGCCCACCAAGGAGCGCACGCGCGAGACGGTCGGCGTCGGCGCTCAGGGCGATGCCCGCGAGGAGGGCTCCAGCACGGACCCCGGCGCCGCCCACGACGCCGAGCTGCCCGACGACCCCGAGGTGCTGCCCGACGTCCCGGACGCCCCGCCGGCACCCGAGGACGAGACGAAGTAGACCGTTGCGCCCGCCTGTCTCAGCTGCGGCTGAGGCAGGTGGTCGCCAGATAGCGGCCGGGCACGTCGGTGGGTTCGAGCGGGAACGCCAGCGCGCCGGCGACCGCCCACAGCTCCGTCTGCCTGTCGTTCACGGCCCAGGCCGGCGGCCAGCCCGAGACGTCCGCGTCCTCGAGCGTCGCGATCAGCGCCTCGGCCAGCGCCTCCTCGCCCCGCTCCCGGAGCGGGCGCCGCTGGCGGAAGCGCAGCACGCAGTGGTACGAGGGCACGATCTCGTGCACCTGCGGATGATCGATCCTGGCTGCGCGGTGCATGGAGCGGGTAAGAATGACGACGATGCCTGAGCGGAGCCGAACGGCGCTGGTGGTCGTCGACATGCTGAACCCCTACGAGCACGAGGACGCCGAGCCGTTGACGCGCAGCGTCGAGCGTGCGATCGAGCCGATTCGGAGCCTGATCGAGCGTGCGCGCGACGAGGACGTTGAGCTGGTCTACGTCAACGACAACCACAGCGACTGGGACTCCTCGCGCGAGAAGCTCGTGCGGATGGCCTGCGAGGGCGCCCGCCCGGACCTGGTCGAGCCGATCCTGCCGCCGGAGGGCGCCGACTTCGTGATCAAGGCCCGGCACACGATCTTCTACGGCACGCCGCTCGAGTACCTGCTGTCCCAGAAGGGCGCCGATCGCCTAGTGATGGTGGGACAGGTGACCGAGCAGTGCATCCTCTACAGCGCTTTGGATGCGTACGTGCGCCACCTGCACGTAAGCGTGCCGCGCGACGGGGTCGCCCACATCCACGAGCACCTGGCGGAGGCGGCGCTGGAGATGATGGAGCGCAACATGGGCGCCGACTTGACGAACTGCGCCGAGTGCGCGCTGAGCGAGGAGTGAAGGCGATGGAGCAGGTGGTGATCAAGGTCCGCGAGAACGGGCCGTACAAGGTGACCGGGCCGATCACGCTGATCGATGCGGACGGGAACGAGTATTCGCTCGGCGAGGAGGGCGAGGCGATCGCGTTGTGCCGCTGCGGCGGGTCGACGACGAAGCCGTTCTGCGATGGCACGCACTCGCGGAAGGGGTTCGAGGCTGCGGAGCGTGCTGTGGCGCGGGAGGCCTAGGTCCTAGCGCCGTGGCCTCGGATCTTGCGCTCCGCACCACGCTCGACGTCCGAGACTCCCGTCTCGAACGCCGACCGGGATGCGTCGCCGTCCTCGGAGGAACGGGGCTGAACGACTCCCTCCCCCGGTGCCCGTCGTTCGGCGGCGCCCGGAGCAGGGTGCCGTTGGCGCTGAGTTATGCGGCTGCTGCTGCGGCGAAGTCCTGCAGCTTCCCCGGCTCCGGCACCGGGTCGAGCGCCAGCGCCGGCGGCTCGTGGTCGGCGACCCACGCGTCCACGATTCGCAGCTCGTCCACCTCGTCGGCCGGTACGACCGTCCGCCTCGCTCCAGCCGCCCGCTTGAGGGCCACCTCGGTGCGCTCCATCAGCTCGCTCGCTCCGGGTAGCGGTCCCCAGTCGATCAGTCGCCCCTGCACGATCCAGAAGGCGTCGAAGCGCTCCTTGCTGGGATGCCGTGCGACCACGAGCCGTGGCGCGGTGTGGACTGCCTGCAGGACCCCTTCCAGCTTCTCCAGCAGCCACGCTAGGCGACCCCGGCGGCGCAGCAGGGCGGCGGCGCGCTCGTAGCGGCGGTCGCGCGAGGCGGCCTGGATGCGGGCGTCGATCTCGGCGAGCAGGCGCTCGCGGCCGTCGGTGCCGTCGAAGAAGGACAGCGCCATGTCGAGTTGGCGGCGGTAGGCGTTGGGGTCGAGGTCGCCGAGGCAGGGGGAGACGCAGCGGTCCATCTGGCCGTAGGCGGACGGGTGCTCGCGCAGCTTGAGCGTGCGGCCGCACTGGCGTAGGCGGTAGAGCGAGGTCAGCTGGTCCGCCAGCTCGGATGCCAGCGCCTTGCCGCGCAGGGGTCCGACGTTGACGGCCTGGCCGGCCGCGGGCTCGGCCGCCACTTCCAGCACGGGGTAGGGGATGTCGAGCCGGCAGCGCAGGTAGACGTAGGCGTCGGTGCGCTTGAGCTTGACGTTGCCGGTCGGGCGGTGCTGCTTGATCAGGCGGTTCTCGAGCACGAGCGCGCCCAGCTCGGAGTTGGTCGGCCGGTAGTCGACGACCGCGGCGCGCTCGGTCCAGCCGGCGGGCGCGCAGAAGTGGGAGCGCGCGCGGGAGCGCAGCGACACCGACTTGCCGATGTAGACGGGCCGGCCGCGATCGTCGCGGAAGATGTAGACGCCCGGGTCGTCGGGCAGCGAGGAGAGGTCGGGGCGCTCGGAGGGCGGGATGCGCTCGCCGGGCTCGGTCTTGCGCGCCCGTCGCCGCGCGCGCAGCAGCTCGAGCGCGTCCCCGACGGTCGGCGCGTTCGCGCACAGCTTGGGAAACAGCGCGCAGAAGATGCGCGCGCAGGTGAGCGCGTCGGGCAGCGCCCGGTGCACCTCCTCGACCTCGATCCCGAGCGCGTCGGCGAGCGCCGCGAGCTTGCGCTGGCGCGCCAGCGGCGCGAAGCGGCGGCCAAGCGTCACCGTGCAGAGCACCGGCGGGTCGGGCCAGTCGAGCCCCGCGCGCTCGAACGCCTGGCGCAGCACGCGCGTGTCGAAGCGCGCGTTGTGGGCGATCAGCACGCGCCCGCGCATAAGCCGCGACAGCTCGCCCAGCACCTCGGCGGGCGCCGGCGCGCCGTCCACCATGCCCTGGCTGATGCCCGTGAAGCGCTGGATTCCGCGCCGCAGCGGCCGCTCCACGCATACGAGCGAGTCGAAGGTCTCGTGCAGCTCGCCGCCCCCGACCAGCACCGCGCCGACCTCGGTCAGCTCGCACAGCTCGCCGCCGAGCCCGTTGGTCTCGGTGTCGACGGCGAGGAACTCGGCGGACGCGAGCGGTTGGTCGAGCAGCTGCATCGGACAGACGATGGAACCTCTCCCTCCGGACGGATCGCAAGGCCCGTCTCGGCTGCTTGAGTTCGGGCGCATGAGCGCCGCAAATCCCGCCCGTCGCAACGTCGAGCTCAAAGCGCATGACCCCGATCCCGAGCGCTCACTGAGCGTGTGCCGCGCCCTCGGCGCCGAGGACCATGGGGTGCTCTCGCAGCGCGACACCCACTTCGACGTGCCGCGCGGCGGGCTGAAGCTGCGCGAGGAGTCGCCGGGGAGCCCGCACCTGATCCAGTTCGAGCGGGCGGACCGGTCCGAGGAGCGCCTCAGCAGCTACCGCATCGTCGCGGTCGCCGACGTCTCCGCGTTGCGTGCCGCGCTGGCGACCGCGCTCGGCGTCCGTTGCACGGTGACCAAGCGCCGTCGGCTATTCCTCTGGCAGGACGTGCGCATCCACCTCGACGAGGTCGACGGCCTCGGCTGCTTCCTCGAGCTTGAGGCGGTCGCTCCGCTGGAGTCGAACCTGGAGCGCGAGCACCGGCTGGTCGCGGAGCTGCGCGCTCGCTTCGTCATCGCCGACGATCGACTCTGCGCGACCGGCTACGCCGACCAGCTGCTCGCAGAGGAGGATCCTTTCCCGCGGTCATGACGCGGATGTGACTCTGAGGGCATCTCCCGCTGTCATCGCTCTGAGCGAGTAGTTGGCATCGAATCTGGCGTTCCCGGATCCGCACGGCACCGCGCCGGTGTACGCGACGGAGGGGTCGCTGACGTTGAAGAGTCTAACTCTGTTTGTGTAGGTCAAGTCCATTGACTGCGCTGCGATGGTGACCTGGCACGCACCGGCGAAGAGCGTGAACGCGGGGAAGGCTCTCGTGACGTTGATGGTCCCCGATGCTGATCCGTTCGCTGCTTGAAAGCTTCTGACGTGCAGGAACCAGGGGCTGGTTGTCGTCGCTCCACCGTCGATTGACGTCGAGTTTCCGAACCCCCCCGAATCGCATGCGCCGGGTGCGCCATTGCCGTATGTGAAGGAGGTGATCGTGATCTGTGTATGTGTCGAGCCGACGAAACCGCCAAATGTCGCCGTTCTGCATCTGATGACGATTCCGCTAGGAAAGACGAATCTCAAGTCGATGCTGCTGGCGATGATGTTTGATCTGGCTGAGTCGCCGACTGGTGTGATGAAGGGCGCGACGACTCTGGTTCCGGATGATGCTGTCAGGTCCGGTGTGGCAAATGCCGGAGAGGCGACGACCACCAGCACCGACAGCAGCACGAGCCCAACGAGGGCCCAGGTCCTCAACGCCTTCGACATCTCCCTCACCTCCACGGATTTCTATTGCGATAGATAGCATAATAGGGTATCGTGGTCTATAGAAGTTTTATCGAGCGAACAAGAAAAATAAATCGAACATCACTGGTGTGTACTCACTTCCGGGGGTCTCAACGCCGGTGAAAGGATGGAGGGACAATGAGATCGTTGCGCAACGGCGTGCTTGTGGCTTTGATACTGGTCTCGGCTGCGGTGGTCATTGTTCCCCCAGTGTTCGCCACACCCAACCTGACAGCATCATCCGGTACCAGAGCCGTCGCCCCGTTCATCACACCGATCGGTGACTCAGCTAGATCAAACATCGTCGGCACCAGCACTAATCTCAGATACACCTCAGTTGGCGGTGCTGTCATGAGATGCAGAAACTCGGTAATCGGCGGCTTCATCGGTTCGACACATACACAAATCGCTATCACCTCGGTCGTATTCGGCAACGGTGTGAGAGGCAACTGCGACGTCACATCAGCAGGTCTCTCAGGCGTCGTGAGCGGGGGGCCAGGCGGCCTAGCCTCAACCGGTGCGCCCGATTCGATCAGCGGCGCCGCCACGACAACCAGACCGTGGTTTGTCCATTTCAGAAGCGGCCCTGATGGGGGAGGTTCATCCGTCGGGACGATTAGCATGCCGAGCGGCGGCTCGAACGCCTTTGCCTCAACAGACACAGTCTTCAGCCTTGTGTGCCAGTACCTCTTCGCGGCGCAGTCAGTGGATGTGACCTACACAAACGCGACGAGACTCCTCGTCATCAGCGACTCCACGACCGCCTACACCGAGGCCTCGGGGAACTCTAGCTGTCCGGCAACCGGAAACGCCAGACTCGATGCAACTTTCACGCTCAGAGCGGCGACAGCAAGAGATGCTCTGACGGTCACAGCCGGGTCATAAGAGGTCAGCTACGACGGTTCTAGCCGGGGACCGCCTGCCAGTGCCGGTGGGGGCGTGCGCGCACCGCCCCCACGGGGGCGAAGTCGTCCTGCTGCGGGCTTAGCCTCGTGGAGATGCCTCGTCCGACCGCCGTCTACGCCTGCGCTGCCTGCGGGCACGAGTCGCCGAAGTGGCACGGTCGTTGCCCCGGCTGCGGCGAGTGGAACACGCTCGCCGAGGAGGCGCGTGCGCCCGCGCCCGCACGGGGCGGCGGCAAGGCCGCTCGGCGCGCGCTGCGACCTGTGCCGCTGGGCGAGGTCCAGGCTCCGCGCGTCGCGCGCATGCGCACCGGCATCGGCGAGCTCGACCGGGTGCTCGGCGGTGGCCTGGTCCCCGGCTCGCTGGTGCTGATCGGCGGCTCGCCCGGCATCGGCAAGTCGACGCTCACCACCGGCGCTCTCGCTGGCCTGGCCACCAGCGGCAGGCGCGTGCTCTACGTCTCCGGGGAGGAGTCGGCGGCTCAGGTGCGCCTGCGCGCCGAGCGCCTGGGCCCGGGCGCCCTCGACGTCCCGATCGTCGCCGAGACCGACCTCGACGCCGTCCTGGCGACGCTCGAGGCCGAGCGTCCGGACGCCTGCGTGATCGACTCGGTCCAGGTCCTCTACGACCCGGCGCTGAGCGGCGCCCCCGGCTCCGTCGGCCAGGTCCGCGAGGTCGCCGGTCGGCTGATGCGGGTCGCCAAGGGCCAGGACACCGCGGTCGTGCTCGTCGGGCATGTCACCAAGGAGGGCGCCCTGGCCGGCCCGCGCGTGCTCGAGCACCTGGTCGATTGCGTGATCAGCTTCGAGGGCGAGCGCGAGCGCACCTACAGGACCCTGCGCGCGCTCAAGAACCGCTTCGGCTCGACCAACGAGGTTGGCGTGTTCGAGATGCGCGACGAGGGTCTCGTCGAGGTCGAGGATGCCTCGGCCCGCTTCGTCTCCGAGGCGACGAAGGCACCCGGTTCCGTCGTCCTCTGCGCCATGGAGGGCTCCCGCCCCCTGCTGGTCGAGGTGCAGGCCCTGGTCGCCCCCAGCGAGCTCGTCCCGCCCCGCCGGGTCGCCAACGGCGTCGACCGCAACCGCCTCGCCCTCGTGCTGGCCGTCCTCGCCCGCCACGCCGGCCTCTCGCTCGGCACCAGCGACGTCTTCGTCTCGGTCGCCGGCGGCGTCCGCATCGACGAGCCCGGCGCCGACCTCGCGATCGGCCTCGCGCTGGCCTCCGCCGCCAAGGGCATCGACCTCGCCGCCACCGGCCGTCCCCTCGCCGCCTTCGGCGAGCTCGGCCTCACCGGCGAGCTGCGCCACGCCGCCCACGCCGACCGTCGCCTCGCCGAGGCCAAGAAGTTCGGCCTCACCGGTGTCCTGCACCCAACCGACGCCCTCACCGACGTTCGCGCCGCCCTGCGCGCCGCGATGCCTGCCCGCCCGGCTCGCGCCGCGTAGCGGACGTATCGCTCGAACTCGAGCGCGCCGTGCCTCGTGCGCTGCTTAGGCCGCGACTCTGCGCGGCGAACGACGGCCGGTGGCTGGAGTTGCGCTGCCCGCTCTCTCAGCCTCCTCGGGTCCCTCCGGCACGATCGCCCTGAACGCGTCGACCTGCCGTGCGATGACCTCGTCCATCGCACGGTGAGTGGACTCGTCGACCTCGGTCGTGTCCCAGACGATCGACCAGCCGTCTCCGAGCTGCCTCACGATCTCGTCGTGCCTAGGTGCCATGACTCAAATCTATCGCCGCCGCTGGATGGGACATGCCGAGCCGATCGTCGAGCGTCTTGTAGATCGAGGCGAGCAGGCCACGGTGGAACTCGATCCTCGCCTGGTTCGGAAGTCGCGCGAGGATGCTCTGAGCGCCAGGCCTGTTCGACGAGATGGTCAGGCAGCCGATCGGCAGGCGCGTCGGCTCCTCGAATATCAAGGGCAGACCGCGGACGAAGTGCCAGCGCGACACGGCGCTATCTCGATCGAGCTGCAACTGGACCCCTTGGCAGACCGCACGCACAGAGACCCATTCGCTGGCCGAGGCGATCGGAACGGCCTCGATCGTCTGCTGATCTTGGTGCGCGCGGTCGCTGTGCGCCCACCCGGTGATCGTCGTGCCGTCCTCACCGAGCAGCCACAGGGCCAGCGCAAGGTGCTCGTCGGCCGGTAGACGGGCACGACCCAGCGCGGTTTCGAGCGTCTCGTAGAGAAGCTCGCGCAGCCAGCGGCTCAAGGCCACCTGCCGCTCGGCGAACTCGGCGCCCGTATCGCCGGCTCTGAAGACCGTTTCCTTGATAGCTGCGATCACTCGCCTCGCCCGTATGCCGATCGCCTCGTAGTCCGAGCCAATGTGACGGCGCAGACCGATCTCGTACGCAAGCTGGGCGGCGTCCGCGAAGTGATCGACGAACACGGCCTCGACGCCCTGACGCTCCCATCGCCTCGCCACAGCCGTCTCGCGAGCCGCGCGAACCTCGTCGGCCGCACCTTCGAGATCGCCTTGGCGAACGAAGACGGCCGCGTGCTTGCGTCCCGTCTTCTCATAGCCGTAGAGGTAGCGGATCAGGTTCGGGTCGGTGAGGCTCGTCCCGATGAACAGGCAGAGCGATTCCGCGAGCCGCTGCGTGACGAGCTCCTCCTGCCAGGACGATCCGGTCTGCATCCGGTGGTAGTGCTCCTCGGTCAGGACGAGGCGCTTCGGGCTGCCCGTCCGGCCGGCGAAGCCGTGCAGGTGCGTGACCGGCACCGCGCCGGCCGGCAGCGCTTCCCGCCGCCGTACGTACGACTTGACGTTCTTCCTGAGCACGCCGCGCTTGAGCAGCGCTCGTTCGATCAGGTCGTCGTAGTTGGTGGTCAGCATGACCAGTCGCTCGCCGTAGCACTCACGGAGATAGGCGACCTGGTCCGCGATCGGTCCTGGCTCGTACCCGGCCGGACCGGCCGGTCCGTAGAGCTCCTCGGGCAGGAGCGTGTCGAGATCCTCCTTCGCCATCACCTCCACCACGGCGCCGGCCGCCAGGAGATCGTCTCCATGGAGGGTGCGCCGGACCCATTCCTGCTCCGCGGTCGACGTGCTGAGGCCCGGATACTCTCGGGCGACGCGCGCGAGCAGCCGCTCCACGAGCGTGCGCCAACTCGGCAGCGACGCCTCCATCGAGGCACCCGCACCGACCACCAGAGTGACATCGATAGCCCGCGCAAACCGCTCCACCAGCGGCCCCACCGCCGGTTGCTCCAAAGAGGCAAAGCTCACAACGAGAAGCTAATCGCCAGTCAGGACATCCACGCCGCTGGAGCCCAGAGTCGTTCACCGGCGTTCCTCCTCGGACGGCGACGCATCCCGGTCAGCGGACAAGACGCGGAGCGTCTTGGACGCTGAGCGCGGTGCGGAGCGCAGAATCCGAGGCCGCCAACACCCGAGCCCAAGCGGATACGGTGCGAAGCGACCGATGAAGACCGTCAAGCACTCAATAGCCCTCGTCATCAACGGCAGCAGCGGCCGCCTCCTGCTCGTCCTGCGCCCAGCCGACGACGACACGCTCCCCGGCCTCTGGGGCCTGCCAGCCGTCACGACCGAGCCCGGCGAGGACGAAGATCGAGCCGTCCGCCGCGCCGGAGCGCACAAGCTCGGCGTGGAGGTCGTCCCCGGCCGGCTGATCGGCGAGGCCGAGAGCGACAGCGAGGCGATCGCGATCCGCATGCGCGACCGCGAGGCGACGATCGCGCGAGGCCTTCCAGCGGTGCCGCAGCGGCAGCCTGGCACCCAGTACGTCGACTGGCGCTGGGGCGAGCCCGCCGAGCTCAAACCCGCCGCCCGCGCCGGCTCGCTCTGCTGTCAGATACTGCTCAGGGCGCGGGAACTGCGCTGGTAGACCCAAAATCGCCTGCTTAGAGCCAAAACGAGGACACTTCTTCGGCATTTCCCGTAGAATTGGCCCGGATGCCGTACGCCGGGGATGACGTAGCAGAGCTTGAAGCCCGGCAGGAACCCCGGCTCGTACGGGCGTTGGAGATGGTCGCACCGGGCACCGCGGTGCGGGAAGGCCTCGACAGCGTCGTGCAGGGACGCACCGGCGCATTGATCTGCATCGGCGAGTCCGAGGAGCTGTCGTTCCTGCTCTCGGGCGGCGTGAAGCTGGAGGTCGACTACACGCCCGCGTTGCTGTACCAGCTCGCGAAGATGGACGGGGCGATCATGCTCACGTCCAACGGCACCAAGATCCTCTGGGCGAACGTGCAGCTGATGCCCGACCCGACGATCCTGTCGTTGGAGACCGGCACGCGCCACCGCACCGCCGAGCGCGTGTCCAAGCAGACCGACGCGCTGGTGATCGCGATCTCCGCGGCGCGCAGCGTCGTCTCGCTCTACCTCGACGGCGCCAAGTACATCCTCGAGGACATCCCGGTCGTGCTCGCCAAGGCCAACCAGGCGCTGGCGACGCTCGACAAGTACCGCAGCCGGCTCGACCAGGTCTCGACGCGCCTGACCGCGCTCGAGTTCGAGGGCGGGGTGACCCTCCACGACGTGCTGACGGTGCTCCAGCGCGCCGAGCTGGTCACGCGCATGGCCGTGGAGATCGAGCGCTACATCGTCGAGCTCGGCGCGGAGGGACGCCTGATCGAGATGCAGCTGGAGGAGACGATGGTCGGCGTCGCCGCCGACAAGTCCGCGCTCGTGCGCGACTACATCGTCGAGCCCAGCGAAGACGGGTTCGCGTCAATCCTGGACTCGCTGGCTCGGCTGCCGCACCAGGATCTGCTCGACTTCGGCCGCCTGGCCGAGCTGCTCGGGCACGACCGCAAGCTCAACACCCTCGACCACCCGGTCTCGCCGCGTGGCCACCGCATCCTCGGGCGCATCCCGCGCCTGCCGAAGATGGTCGTGGCCAGCATCGTGGCTGAGTTCAACGGGCTGGACGAGATCCTCGCCGCGAACGATCCGGACCTGGAGTCCGTCGAGGGCGTCGGCGACATGCGAGCGAAGGACATCCGCGAGGGCCTTCGCCGCCTGCAGGAGATCAACCTCGTGGACCGCTACTTGCAAACTTGAGTCAACAAGCGGCGCGCGCCCGCGCCGCCCGCAGAAGGAGGGCCCCATCAGCGACGCAGTGATCGATCAGGACCTGGAAGACGTGGACCTCGAAGTAGAGCGCCCGCCCGCCGTCTACGAGATCGGCGACGAGGTGGTCTATCCCCATCATGGGGCCGGCCAGGTCCTCAAGAAGGAGATGAAGGAGGTGCTCGGCGAGAAGCGCGAGTACCTGACCATCAAGATCCTCCACAACGACATGACGGTGATGGTTCCGTGCTGTAACGCCGACAAGGCCGGCCTCCGGCGCGTGATCGGGGAGGACGACGTGCGCAAGGTCCTCGCCGTTCTCCGCGACGACGTGAGCCAGATGCCGAAGAACTGGAACCGGCGCTTCAAGCACAACCGCGAGAAGATCAAGACCGGGGACGTCTTCGAGCTCTCCGAGGTCGTGCGCAACCTCGCCATCCGCGAGAGCGAGAAGGGGCTCTCCACCGGCGAGAAGCAGATGTACACCCGCGCCAAGAAGATCCTCGCCTCCGAGCTGATGTACGCGCTCGAGATGGACGAGGACGAGGCCGAGGCGCACCTCGAGGAGCTGATCGTCGAGGCGCACACGAGCCGCACCGGCGGCACGTCGGTCGCGACCGCGTAGCGACTGTTCCATGTCCGTCGTCGGGATCGTCCCCGCCGGCGGCAGCGGCGAGCGCCTTGGAGCCGACCGGCCCAAGGCGTTCGTCGTTCTGGCCGGCCGGCCGCTGCTGGAGTGGAGCCTCGCGGCGCTGCGGGCGGTCTGCGAGCGGGTGGTCGTGGCGGTGCCGCCCGGCCACGAGCGGCTGCCCGACCGGGTGACCGGCGGCGACTCGCGCTCGGCCTCGGTCCGCAACGCGCTCGCGGCCGCGCCGGAGGCCACGGTCGCCGTCGTCCACGACGCCGCCCGGCCGCTGGTGACTGCCGAGCTGATCGAGCGCTGCATCGCCGCGCTCGAGCCGGGCGTGGACGGCGCGATCGCCGCCGCGCGCATGACCGACACCGTCAAGGAGGCCGCTGCCGACGGCCGTGTCACTGCGGACGCTCGACCGGCGCTCGCTGTGGGCGATCCAGACGCCGCAGGTGTTCCGCGCCGACGTGCTGCGGCGGGCGCTCGACGCCGACGAGGCGGCGCTCGCCGCCGCCACCGACGACGCGGCGCTCGTGGAGGACGCTGGGCGGCACGGTGCGCGTGGTCGAGGCGCCGGTCGAGAACCTCAAGGTCACGCGGCGTCCACGACCTGCGCGTCGCCGAGGCGCTGCTGTGCTGACCGACTACCACGTGCACCTGCGCCCCGACGACGACGACACGCCGGCCGAGCGCTACTTCACGCCCGCCAACGCCGAGCGCTACCGCGAGACGGCGGGCGAGCGCGGCATCGAGGAGCTGGGCGTGGCCGAGCACGTCCACCGCTTCGTGCAGGCGCTCGACGTCTGGACGCACCCGTGGTGGCGCCACTGGGCCCACGACGACCTCGACGAGTACTGCGACTTCGTGCGCGAGCAGACCGACCTGCGGCTCGGCATCGAGGCGGACTTCGTGCCCGGGCGCGAGGACCGGATGGCGAACCTGCTCGACGGGCGCGACTGGGACTACGTGGTCGGCTCGATCCACTTCCTGCGCGACGAGGCGATCGACCTGCGCGGGGTGGAGGGCTGGGAGCACACCGACATCTGGCGCTCGAACGACCCGGACAAGGTCTGGGCGCGCTACTTCGAGACCCTCGGCGAGGCGGCCCGCAGCGGCCTGTTCGACATCCTCGCCCACCCGGACCTCGTCAAGGTCTGGGGCAAGGGCGCCCCGCGCCCGGACGGCGACCTGCGCCGCTTCTACGAGCGGGCCATGGACGGCATCGCCGAGTCGGACGTCGCGATCGAGGTGTCGACCGCGGGCCTGCGCAAGCCGGTCGGCGAGATCTACCCCGACGCCGCCTTCCTCGAGCTGTGCCTGGAGGCCGGCCGCCCGGTGGCGCTGTCCTCGGACGCGCACCTGCCCGAGCAGCTCGGCTACGAGTACGAGCGTGCGGTGGAGTGGTTGCGCGACCTCGGGGTGGAGGAGATCGCGGTGTTCGAGCGGCGCGCAGCGGCGGCTGGAGCCGCTGGGATGAGCGCGGCGCCCGAGGCTGGGGCATGCGTCGCGGAGGCATGCCGATGAGCCCGGCGCGCACTGGCATCGGCTGGGACTCGCATCGGCTCGCCGACGGCCGGCCGCTCGTGCTCGGCGGCGTCGCGCATCCCCGCCGAGCGGGGCCTCGCCGGTCACTCCGACGCGGACGTGCTCACCCATGCCGTGATCGACGCGCTGCTCGGCGCCGCCGCGCTCGGCGACATCGGCCAGCACTTCCCGGACACCGACGAGCGCTGGCGCGACGCGGACAGCCTCGAGCTGCTGCGCGCGGTCTGCGGCCTGCTCGCCGAGCGCGGACCTGGCGCCGGTCAACCTCGACGCGACCGTCGTCTGCGAGGCGCCGAAGCTCGGTCCTCACCGCGACGCGATGCGCGCGCAGCTCGCCGCGGCCGCCGGCCTCGAGCTCGACGCGGTGAGCGTGAAGTTCACGACCGGCGAGGGCATGGGCTTCGTCGGCCGCGGCGAGGGCGTCGCCGCGCTCGCGGTGGCGTCGGTCGCCTGAGCGTCAGTGGATCAGGCGGACGCTCTTGCGCAGCGTCGGGGCACCGCTGGTCGTCCAGCGCAGGGTGGCGCCAAGCGCCTCGTGCCTGGCGAACATGCGCCGGCCGAGCCTGTTCAGCTTGACGCGCACGCTCGAGCTGGTGCCGGGGCGGCCGAGTAGCGCTTCTTGCCGAGGCTGCGGACGTGCCCGCGCACCGTTCTGTGCAGCGAGATCGTGCCCTCGCACGCGCGCGCCGAGCCAGCGGCGCAGGAGACGTGGATGGTGATCCGGCCGTCGTTGACCGAGATCGATCCGGACGCGAGCGGGACCGCGAACACGAGCAAGGCAAGCAACATCGACGTCAACGCAATTCCGACCCGGCGCGTCACGGCAGGCATCCTCTCACGCGCGCCGGACGCCATGCGCGAGTCCCGTCGAAGACGGTCCCCCGTGCCCGCTGAGCGGTTACGCTCCTCCGCCATGGATCGCGACGAGCTTGCCTTCGCCGGCGTGGTCCGGCTCACCGAGCTGGTGCGCGCGGGCGAGGTCTCCTCGCGCGAGCTGACCGAGCTGTTCCTGGGCCGCATCGAGCGGCTCGATCCCGAGCTGAACGCCTTCCGCAGCGTCTGGGCCGAGCGCGCGCTGGCGGATGCCGACCAGGCCGACGCGCGGCGCGGCGCGGGCGACGAGCGTCCGTTGCTGGGCGTGCCGCTGGCCGTCAAGGACACCGAGGACGTGGCCGGCGAGGTGACCGCGCTCGGCACCGCGCGCCGTCGACGAGCCCGCGCGAGCGGACAACGACTTCGTGCGCCGGCTGCGAGCGGCCGGTGCGGTGCTGGTCGGCAAGACCAACCTGCCCGAGCTGGCGATCATGGGCAGCACCGAGGGCCCCGCCTTCGGGGTCACGCGCAACCCCTGGGACAGCGAGCGCACGCCGGGCGGCTCGAGCGGCGGCAGCGCCGCCGCGGTCGCGGCCGGGCTGGTCGCCGGCGGCCACGGCATCCGACGGCGCCGGCTCGATCCGCATCCCCGCCGCCAACTGCGGCCTGGTCGGCCTCAAGCCGCAGCGCGATCGGATCAGCCTGGCTCCGCGCCGCGAGCACTGGCACGGCCTGAGCGTCGTCGGCTTCGAGACGCGCACGGTCGCCGACACCGCCCTGCTGCTGGATGCCGTCGCCAGTCCGGCGACGGAGCCCTCGTTCGCCGCCGCCGCGGCGCGCCCGCCCGGGACGCTGCGGATCGCGGTCTCGACGCGGACGCCGTTCCCCGTCCGGCTCGACCCGGAGCTGCGCGAGGCCGTCGACGCCACGGCGCAGCTGCTGCGCTCGCTCGGCCACGCGGTCGAGCGCCGCGAGCCGGCCTACGGCCTGGCCTCGAACGCCGTCACCCCGCGCTACCTGCGCGGCATCGCCGACGACGCCGCGGCGATGCCCCGTCCCCAGCGCCTGCAGCGGCGCACGCGCGGCTTCGCCCGTCTCGGCCGGCTGATCCCCGACGCGGCTGCTCGCGGCCGCGCGGCGCGACGAGGCCAGCCACCGCGAGCGCATCAATCGCATCTTCGAGCACGCCGACGTGCTGCTGACCCCGACCACGGCTCGCCCGCCCGTCGGCGCGGCCGAGTGGGAGGGGATGAGCGCGTCGCGGACGCTGGCGGGGATGATCGCCACCTATCCCTACACGTCGGTCTGGAACATGACCGGCCAGCCGGCCTGCTCGGTGCCGGCGCCGACGCTCAGCCGCGACGGGCTGCCGCTTGGGCGTGCAGCTCGTCGCCCCGCCCGACGGCGAGGGCGCGCTGCTGTCGCTGGCGGCGCAGCTGGAGGCCGAGATCGGCTGGCCCGCCCGCCGTCCGCCGATCTCCTAGCGCGTACGCTTCCGAGCGTGCGCACGGTGCAGATCCACGACACGCTGAGCGGTGGCTTGCGGCCGCTGGAGCCGCGCGAGCCCGGCCGCGTCGGCATCTACGCCTGCGGCCCGACGGTCTACGCGCGCATCCACGTCGGCAACGCGCGCCCGTACGTCGTCTTCTCGCTGCTCAAGCGGTTCCTCGAGCACGAGGGCTACGACGCCACGCTGGTGATCAACGTCACCGACGTCAACGACAAGATCTACGACGCCGCCCGCGAGCGCGGGATCGAGAGCGCCGAGCTGGCGCGCGAGATGACGGATGCCTACGAGCGCGACACGGGCCGCCTCGGCCTCGGCCGCCCCGACGCCGAGCCGCAAGGCCAGCGAGACGGTGCCGGAGATCGTCGACCTGATCGAGTCGCTGGTGGACTCCGACCACGCCTACGAGGCCGGCGGCGACGTCTACTTCGCGCGTCGCCAGCTTCGACGGCTACGGCAAGCTCTCCAACCGGCCGCTGCGAGGAGATGCAGCAGGGCGAGGGCGACGACGCGGCCGCGGTCAAGCGCGCGCCCGCAGGACTTCGCGCTCTGGAAGGCGTTCAAGCCGGGGGAGGACAGCAAGTGGTCCTCGCCCTGGGGCGACGGGCCGGCCCGGCTGGCACATCGAGTGCTCGGCGATGGCCGAGGCGATCCTCGGCGTCGACTTCGAGATCCACGGCGGCGGCTCGGACCTCGTCTTCCCGCACCACGAGAACGAGATCGCCCAGACCGAGGCCGCCCGCTCGCGCCCGCTCGCGCGGATCTGGATGCACAACGGGATGGTCGAGCTCGAGCGCGAGAAGATGGCCAAGTCGGTCGGCAACATCTTCCTGCTGCACAACGCGCTCGACGAGTTCGGCCGCGAGGCGCTCGTGATGTGGCTGGTGGGCGCGCACTACCGCAAGCCGATCGCCTTCTCGGCCGGCGCGCTGGAGGACGCCGGCCGCGCCGCCGAGCGCGTGCGCGAGCTCGGCCGCCGCCTGGATCGCGGAGCGCCGCGCGCCCGCCGAGCTGGACGCCTACGCCGAGCGCTTCTTCGACGCGCTCGCCGACGACTTCAACACCCCCGCCGCACGGGCGGTCCTGTTCGACTGGGTCGCCGAGGCCAATCGGCGTCTCGACGCCGGCGAGCGCGTGGGCTCGGCCGCCTGCCGGAGCTGCTGCACGCGCTCGGCCTGGAGAGCCTGCTGGAGGCCGATGCCGAGGACGGCCCGAGCGCCGAGCTCGAGCAACTGGCGCGCCGAGCGCGACGAGGCTCGCGCCGAGCGGGACTTCGCGGCCGCGGACCGCATCCGCGACGAGCTCGCCGCGCAGGGCTGGGAGGCGCGGGACACGCCCGGCGGCACGCGCCTCGTGCGGCGGGGATGAGGATCGGCGCTCCGCGCCGCCCGTCCTGGATTCGCCGTGCGCCGTCCGGTGATCGTCTACGGCCGCAACCCGGTGCGCGAGGCGCTGCGCGGCCGCCGCGGGGTCCACGCCGTCTGGGCCACCGAGCGCGCCGCCGAGGAGCCCTGGCTGCGCGGCGTTCGGGTCCAGCACGGCCGCCGCCGAGGAGATCGCCGAGCGCAGCGGCTCGCGCCGAGCACCAGGGCGTCTGCGCCGAGGTCGGCGCCCTACCCGTACGCCGACGCCGACGCGCTGCTGCGCGCCGACGACGCGCTCGTGCTCTGCCTCGACGAGGTCCAGGACCCGCACAACCTCGGCGCCGTCTGCCGCGTGGCCGAGGCGGCGGGCTGCGCCGGCGTCGTGATCCCCGAGCGGCGGACGGCCGAGGTCACGCCGGCGGTCTGCAAGGCGTCCGCCGGCGCGGTCGAGCACCTGCCGGTCGCGCGCGTGCGCAACCTCGCCGACTGGCTGGGCGAGGCCAAGCAGGCTCGAGGCCTGGGTCTACGGGGCGGCGGCGGACGCGCGCGTGCCCTACGACCGCCCGGACTACGGCGGCCGGGTCGTGCTCGTGCTCGGCTCCGAGGGCAAGGGCCTGCGCCCGCGAGTCGCGGCCGCCTGCGACGAGCTGGTCGCGCTGCCGAGCGCCGGTCGCGTCGGCTCGCTGAACGTCGTCGACCGCGGCGGCCGCGCTGGTGTACGGAATCATGCATTTTCGCGTCCAGCCCTTGACAGGGCTCCATAACTGCCCCATACTCGCCGCCTAATTGAGGCTGAAGTCGAGCTTGAGGGCTGGCTTCGGCAGAGAATCGGGCGCCGCCAGGGGAGGTAGCGCGCCACGGAGCTTCAGGGGCCCGCATGGGGTCCTGGAGAGGAGCATTCGATGGCCACCACTCCCGCCTTCGCCACCCGGCGTTCGCCGAGCAAGTCTCAACCTTCAGTTGATCTCGATGATCACTACCTGATCGCGCTCGCGAAGCAGGGCAAGAAGGACGCCTACGATCGCATCGTCAAGCGCTATCACGGCTTCGTGCGCCTCAAGGCCTCCTCGTACTTCCTGATCGGCGGCGACGCCGACGACCTCATCCAGGAGGGCCTGGTCGGGCTCTACAAGGCGGTGCGCGACTACCGCTCCGACCGCGAGTCGAGCTTCCGCAACTTCGCCGAGCTCTGCATCACGCGCCAGATCATCACGGCCGTGAAGACCTCCACGCGCAACAAGCACACGCCGCTGAACGAGTACGTCTCCTTCTCCCAGACTCCCGCCGCCAGCGGCGGCGACGGCGATCCGACGCTCGACGAGCTGCTGCCCGGTCCGTCGGCCCACGATCCCGCCAACCAGGTGATCTCCTCCGAGGAGCTGCGCAGCCTCGTCGCCTGCCTGTCGAGCGTGCTCTCCGACCTCGAGAGCTCCGTGCTCTCGCTGTACCTCGACGGCCACAGCTACGAGGCGATCGGCGAGCGCCTGGAGTGCGACACCAAGACCGTCGACAACGCGCTCCAGCGCGTCAAGCGCAAGGTCGGCGCGCACCTCGCCTCACGCCAAGTGCTCGCCTAGCGCGCGGCGCGGCGGTCGCCGCGCCGCCGATCGTTCGTCCAGCTTGCCGGGCGCTGAGTCCGGGCGTCGTACGCGGCGCCCGATCTCAGGACGAGGATGTCCAGTCGCCTCGTCGCGCCCCTGTTCGCGGGGACGGCCGTCGTCCTCGCGGCCGTCCTGATCGCCCTCGCGCTGGACCAGAGCGCCCACTCCGCCACGGGCGCGCCCCCGAGCTTCCCACCCGTGCCGGAGACGGCCGGCGTCATCACGCCTGCTAAAGCGGTACTCCCGCCCGCGCCCCGCCGGCCGGTCCGTCGCGGCATCGCCACCAGCGTGGTCCTGCGCGGCACGCTCGCGCTGCGCTCGCGCCCGGGCGGCGCGGTCGACACCCAGCTCGAAGCCCGCACGGAGTTCGGCTCGCCGCGCGTGCTCGGCGTGGCCGCTCGGCGTGGACGCTGGCTCGGGCTCGTCACCACGGCTCGTCCCAACGGCCGGCTGGCCTGGGCCGATCGCAGCGACCCGGCGCTGCGGCTGCGGCGCACCGGCTGGTCGCTGCACGCCGACCTCTCCAGCCGCCGGATCGAGCTGCGGCGCTTCGGCCGCAGCGTCCAGCGCGTACGCGTCGCGATCGGCCGCCCCGGCTCGCCGACGCCCACGGGCCGCTTCGCGGTCACCGACAAGCTCGACGGCTCGCGCTTCGGCGCCTATTACGGCTGCTGCATCCTGGCGCTCAACGGCTACCAGGAGCACCTGCCGCCGGGCTGGCAGGGCGGCAACCGCATCGCCATCCACGGCACCGACGCGCCGGCCACGATCGGCGCCGCCGCGTCGGCCGGCTGCCTGCGTGCCGGGGACGCCGATCTCACCGTGCTGATGCGCCGCGTCCCGCTGGGCACGCCGGTGTTCGTGCGCTCCTAGGCGGTTTCCTCTTCTCCCTGGCGGGTACAGAGAGGCCAGCGGCGCGAGTCGTCGCTCCAACCAAGGAGGAAATGATGATCGGTCTACTACTTACGGTTCTTGTCGCTGCCGTCGTGTACCTACTGCTGGCAGCGCTCACTGGCTCCGCCATCGTCGCGATCATCGGCGCCATCCTGGTGCTGCTCGCGGGCATCCCCACGGGAGGCTTCGGCTTCGGCAGCCGCTACGGCGGCCGTGGCAGGGCCGTCTAAGCCAAGGCGATAAGCCAGGCAAAACCTCTGTTGGACCGGCGCCCGCGGCTTTGCCCGCGGGCGCTGGGCTGTGAGGGGCCGGAGGTCGGACTCGAACCGACGGCCTGCCGCTTACAAGGCGGCTGCTCTGCCAACTGAGCTACTCCGGCGCGCGTAGAGGCTTGAGGCGGGGCGCGGAGGAGGACGGACTGCTGCTAAGCGGCGCCGACGGCGGCACGCTCGATGTTGCCGTGCCCGTTGGACGACACGTCCACCTCACCGGGGGGCTCGAGCTCGTCGGCCGGATTGAGGCGCCGCTCCAGCTCTCCGAGCACGAAGCCGAAGAGCAGATGGCGCCAGGCCGCTTGCGCGAACGCCCGCCGATTGCCCCCGAGTGTCTCGAGCTCTGAACGAGCCGGGTGGTGGCGGTCGACCAGCGTGCCGAGCGGCCAGCCGGCGAGGTGCTCGGCGAGCG
Organism: uncultured Thermoleophilaceae bacterium; assembly: GCA_963734165.1. GTDB lineage: Bacteria > Actinomycetota > Thermoleophilia > Solirubrobacterales > Thermoleophilaceae > JACVRW01. Next base: position 1,201,469 of record CAVTFZ010000002.1, read on the forward strand.
CCGCTCCGACTGCCGTGGCCATGCGCGGGCCGGGCACGAACGGACGCGCGAGCGCGTAGGCCGCGCCGAAGGCGGCGCCGTTCGCGAGATGGAGGGCCGTGCCGGCGACCGGCCAGGCGCCGCCGCGGGTGACGAGCTTGCCGAGCAGTTCCACGTCGTCATAGCGCGTGCCGAACACGCGCTTGTCGAGCGGTTGCTGGGCGGCCCAGACCCCTGCTGCGAGCGCGCCGGCGAACGCGCCATTCATGGTGCGGCGAAGCTCCATCCCCATGAGCGTAACGACCCCGAGCGAGATGGGTAGTTCTGCTTCGATGCCGCGCGCCGGGGCACGCGTCCGATCTCGCCCGCTTGAGCTCTACCACGAGCGCACGCGGCGTCGCGGCGTGAACGCGTTCGTGTACTGGCCGGCGCGCGTGGTGCTGAAGGCCGCCATCCACGTCTGGTTCCGTCTGCGCCGGCTCGGTCGCGCCCACATCCCGGCCGGCGGCGTGATCCTCGCGGCCAACCACCGCAGCTTCCTCGACCCGTTCATCGTCGGCTGCTGCCTGGGGCGCCCGATCTACTTCGTGGCCAAGCGCGAGTTGTTCCACAAGCCCTTGCTCGGCTGGTTCCTCAACTGCATGGGCGCGTTCCCGGTCCGCCGCGGCGAGTCCGACGAGGAGTCGATGCAGACCGCGCTTGCGCTGCTCGAGCGCGGCGAGGCGGTGGTGATCTTCCCCGAGGGCACGCGCATCCGCAGCGGCTCGCTCGCGCAGCCCAAGCGCGGGGTCGGCCGGCTCGCGCTGGAGAGCGGGAAGCCGGTGGTCCCGATCGCGATCACCGGCAGCGAGCACGCTCGCAACGGCTGGTTGATAAAGCCGGTCAAGGTGCAGATCCGCTGTGGCGCCCCGCTCACCTACCCGCGCGTGGAGCAGCCCTCGCCGCACCTCGCCCAGGAGGTCACCGCGCGCATCTGGCCCTGCGTGGGGCTGCAGTGGGAGTGGCTGGGCGGGCTGCCGCCGCTGCGCACCGCGGCCGTCGTCGGAGCGGGCTGCATGGGCACCGCGACCGCGACCGTGCTCGCGCGCGCGGGTCTCGACGTGCAGCTCGGCTGCCACACGACCGCCCAGGCCGAGCGCCTCGCCCGCGAGCGCGAGAACCTCGACTACCTACCGGGCGTCACGCTGCACGAGCGGATCGAGCCGCGGCCCTACACCGAGCTCGCCTACGCGGGCGCCGACCTGGTCGTGTTCGCGGTGCCGTGCAGCAGCCTGCCCGCGGTGACCGGCGCCATCGGCGCCCAGATCGGCGAGCGAGCCGCGGTGCTGGTGACCTCGAAGGGGCTCGTGCCGCCGCTGGGCGGGACGCCCTCGGCCTTCGTGGCCGAGCGCGTGCAGGCGCGCGCGGTGGCCTCGCTCGGCGGTCCCGCGCACGCGCGCGAGGCGATCGAGAGCGGCGCGGCCGTGGTGGTCGCGACCCATGACGCCGACCTGCGCCGCCAGCTGCGCGACGTGCTGGTGGCCGGCGGGCTGACCGTGGAGGCGACCGACGACGTGACGGGCGCCGAGCTCGCCGCCTGCGCCAAGAACGCCGCGGCGCTGGCCTCGGCGGCGGCCGTGCAGCGCGGCGCCAACCTCGCGGGGGCGGCCGCCGGTCGCGTCTTCTCGGAGGTGCACGCCCTCGCGCTCGCCAGCGGCGGTCGCAGCGAGACCTTCGCCGGGCTTGCCGGGGCGGGCGACCTCGTGGCCACGGCGCTGGCCGAGGGCAGCCGCAATCGCCGCGCCGGCGAGCTCGTCGGGGCGGGGTTGGCGCCTCACCAGGTCGAGGCCGAGGTCGAGCAGACCGCCGAGTCGCTGGCGACCGTGCCGCTGCTCGACGTCGCCTTCGAGCGCAGCGGCATCGAGGCGCCGATCACCAGCGGCCTCTGCAGCGTCCTCGACGGCGAGACCACAGCCGACCAGTGGCTCGACAGCGTGCGGCAATCACCGCGCTTTCCGCGCAAGCGCCGCGCCGCCTGAGCCCTCGGCTGCCGGAGTAGGCTGGACGATGCGTGGACCAGGTCGGCGACAAGCAGCAGCTCGACCGCGACTTCACCGAGCTGTACCGGGTGCACCTGCGCGACGTCTACAGCTATGCCTACTACCGGATCGGCAACCACCACGACGCCGAGGACCTGACCGAGCAGACCTTCCTGCAGGCCTATCGGCACTTCGAGCGCGCGCAGCGGGAGTCCAACGGCCGGCCGTTGCGGCCCTGGCTGATCCGCATCGCACACAACCTCGCGGCCAACTACTACCGCGACCGCTCGCGGCGCCCGCAGCTGGCGCTCGACGACGCCGGCAGCCTGTCGGCCCCGCATCCGACCGAGGAGCTGGTCGAGGGGCGCGCGGAGGTGAAGGAGGTCCTGGCGGGAGTGTCGAAGCTCCCCGACGACCGCCGCGAGGCCCTGATCATGCGCTTTGCGCTCGACATGGACAACCGCGAGATCGCCCGCGCCCTCGACCGCACCGAGGGCGCGACCAAGGTGTTGATCCATCGGGCGATCAAGCAGCTCGAGCAGGGGCTGCAGGAGGCTGCCGATGAGTGACGTGGAACGAGTGGAGCGGCTGCTGCGGTCGGCGCTGGTGCCGATCGAGCCGCCCGAGGCGCTGACCGACCGGCTCGAGCGCGGGCTGTCGGAGCTGACCGAGGCGGCCGTGGACGAGCTCGCCGACTGGGAGCTGTCGGCGATGCGCGACCCGCGCAACTGGGCGCGCCCCGCGGCGGCCGTCGTCGTCGGCGGCCTCGCCGGCGGCGCGCTCGTGCTCGTGCGCGCCCGTCAGCAGCACAAGAAGCGCCAGGTCAGGGGCCTGCGCGCGCTCGAGCGCAGCATGCGCGACGTCAGCGCCGAGGTCGAGAAGCGCCTACGCGGGTAGGGCGGCGCTCGGCAGCGGATCCGCCGGCGTCGAGACTCCCGCGCCCACGCCCGCCACGCCGATCAGCAGGTGCAGCACGTTGTCCTCGGTGCTGACGGGCAGCAGGCCGAGCACGACGCCGCCGTCGCCGGCGAGGAAGCCCAGCAGCGCCACGAGCAGGTAGACGCCGCCGAACACGAACGCGTACACGCGCGCGGCGACGTGGGAGCCGGCTACGAGCAGCCCGAGGACGCCGCTGACGACGTGCACGAGGTTGTGCCAGCCGTTGACGTCGAGCATGCCAAGCACGGCGTCCCGCGAGAGGTCCCCGCCGGTCTCGAAGCTCGCCTCGTAGAAGAAGCCGGCAACGCCCAGCGCGACCAGCGCGAGGCCGATCGTCAGCGCATAGATCTGGGCGGGCGCGAATCCGTCCATCGCGTCGGCGAGCATGCTCGCAGTTGATCCGGTTGCACTCGCACTGCGAAGAAGCACGACGTGGGGGTCGACATCCGGAATCTCGCTGACGAGGAGGTGATGCAGCTCGTCCAGGGCGGCGATCCGCGCGCCTTCGAGGTGATCGTCGATCGCCACAGCGGGGCCGCCTTCTCGCTGGCGTATCGCATCGTCGGCCACGCCGCCGGAGCCGAGGACGTCACCCAGGAGGCGTTCCTGTCGATCTGGCGCAGTCGCCTGCGCTACGAGCCGGCACGCGGCAGCGTGCGGACCTGGGTGCTGGGGATCGTGCACAACCGCGCGATCGACGGCCTGCGGCGCAACCTCGTCCACGAGCGTCGCCGTGCCTCGACTCGAGGGCGTCGAGGAGCAGCGGGAGGCGCCGGAGCGCACCGAGGTCGAGGCGGCTCGGCGCGAGGAGGCGCTGACCGTGCGCAACGCGCTCGGCACGCTGCCCGACGACCAGCGGCGCACGATCGAGCTGGCCTACTTCGGCGGTTTCACGCACACCCAGATCGCCGAGATGCTCGAGCTGCCCGTCGGCACGGTCAAGGGCCGCATGCGGCTGGGCTTGGAGAAGCTGCGCGGGCAGGTCGAAGGGCTGCAGGAGGAGTACGCATGACGGCGCGCGATCACGAGCGCTTCCGCGACGACGTCGGCGCGTACCTGCTCGGGGCCCTCGACGAGGCCGAGGCGCACGCCTTCGAGACTCACCTCGAGACCTGCCCCATCTGTCGCGACGACGTCGAGCGCCTGCGCCTGGCCGTCGACGCGCTGCCGCGCTCGGTCGAGCAGTTCGATCCCCCGCCGAGCCTCAAGCGTTCGCTGATGGAGACCGTCGAAGCCGAGGCGCGCCAGCGCGAGGGCCGGCCGGCGCGCGTCCCGCTGCGCCAGCGGCTCGGCGGACTGGTCCCCGCGCGGCCGCGCGCCGCCCTGGCCGCCGCCGCGCTGATGCTGGCGCTCGCCTTCGCGGGTGGCTTCGGCCTCGCCCAGCTGACCTCCGACGACGAGTCGCAGAGCCGCACGCTGGCCGGCAAGGTCGATCAGCGCCGGCTGCCGGGCGGTCAGGCGTCCCTGCAGCTCGAGGACGAGGGCAGCGACGGCGGCGTCCTGCGCGTCAGCCGCTTCCGCCAGCTGCCGCCCGGGCGCACCTACCAGGCGTGGGTCGACCGCGGCGGCCAGATCAGCCCGCAGCCGATCTTCGAGGTCAGCCGCGACGGGCGCGGCGTCGTGGCGCTGCCGACCGACCTCAGCGACGTCGACAAGGTCTACGTCTCGCGTGAGCCGCGGGGCGGCTCGCAGGCGCCGAGCGAGGTGCCGGTCGTGCAGGTCGAGCTGCAATAAGACCGCCGGCCGCGCGGCCGGTCGTGCTCGCTACTGTCCCGTCCGCGATGGAGACGTGTTACCGGCACTCCGGCCGGGAGACCGGCGTGCACTGCTCGAATTGCGGGCGCCCGATCTGCCCCGACTGCATGACCTCCACGCCCGTCGGGATGCGCTGCCCGGAGTGCGCGCGCCAGCGGACCAAGGCACGCACGTTGGGCTCGATCGGCGGCGAGCCGACGCTGACCTACCTGCTGATCGGCCTCAACGTGCTCGTCTTCCTGGGCGGGATGCTCGGCGGCGGGGGCGGCGCGAGCGCCACCAGCGCCAGCAGCGCCCTGATCGACGACGGCGGCCTCTCGCGCGCGGCGATCGACGACGGCGAGTACTACCGCCTGCTGACCTCCGGCTTCCTGCACGCCGGCCTGCTGCACCTGTTCTTCAACATGTTCTCGCTGTACATCCTGGGCGGCCTGCTCGAGCCCGCGATCGGCCGCCTGCGCTTCGGGCTGGTCTACTTCACCTCGCTGCTGGCGGGCTCGTTCGGCGCGCTGCTGCTGCAGGCGACCGGGCTGACGGTCGGGGCCTCCGGCGCGATCTTCGGCCTGATGGGCGCCGCCGCGGTGGTGATGCGCGGCCGCGGCCTGAACCTGATGGAGAGCGGCCTCGGCATCTGGATCCTGTTCAACCTGGTGTTCACCTTCACGTTCGCGAACATCTCGGTGGGCGCGCACGTGGGCGGCCTGATCGGCGGCACGGTCGCCGCGCTGCTGCTGTTCGACGTGCGCGAGCGGATGCGCCTGCCCGAGGTCGCGGGGACGGCCCTCTGCGTGACGCTGGCGGTCGTCGCGGTGGCGGCGTCGGTCGCGGTCTCGGCGACGCCGGGCTAGGGCACGGGCGTGCGCCGCAGGTCGATCTCGATCGACCGGCGCGACGGCGGCGCGGGCACGAGCTGGGGATGCAGCAGGTGGCCCAGCAGCTCGACCCCCTCGACCAGGCGCGGCCCGGGGCGGGAGAAGTAGGCGGCGGCGTCGACCGCCACCACGCGCGCGTCGAGTGGCACCAGCGACTCGCGGCAGCGCACGGTCTCGGCGGCGGCCTGCTCGGCGTAGTAGCCGCAGGGCAACGAGATCACCACCTCCGGAGCGGCCGCGGCGACCTCCTCCCAGGAGGCGGTGCGCGACTTCTCGCCCGCGAGGCCGAGCATGTCCTCGCCGCCGGCGAGCTCGATCATCTGCGGCACCCAGTGGCCGCCGATCCAGACCGGGTCGAGCCATTCGAGCGCGACCACGCGCGGGCGCGGAGCCGTCTCGACCGCCTCCTCGACCGCTTCGATGCGCTCCGCGGTCTCGGCCACCAGCCGCTCGCCGGCCTCGGGCACGCCAGCCGCCTCGGCCAGCCGCGGCACGTCGGCGAGCACCTCGCCGAGCGTCGAGGGGTCGAGCGAGAGCACCTGCGGCTGGCTCGGCAGCTCCTCGGCGACTGCGCGCACGTCGTCGAAGGAGACGGCGCAGACCTCGCACACGGCCTGGGTCACGATCAGATCGACGTCCAGCTCGCGCAGGGTCTCGTCGTCGAGCTCGTAGAGCGCCTCGCCGCGGCGGGTGCGCTCGCGCACCGCGGCGTCGATCTCGGCGGGCGCGAGGCCTTGGTCGATGACGCTGCGGGTAAGTTGAGGCAGGTCCTGCGCCGCTAACGGATAATCACACTCGTGGGTCACGGCGACGACGCTGTCGCCGACGCCGAGGGCGAACAGCAGCTCGGTGGCCGACGGGACGAGCGAGGCGATACGCACGGAGACGAGGATGGCACGTCTGAGCGAGGATGAGATCGAGCAGCGACTGCGAGGGCTCGCGGGCTGGGAGCGAGACGGCGAGGTGCTGCGCAAGCAGTTCGAGCAGGGCGACTTCCAGGGGTCGGTGGACTTCGTCAACCGTCTGACTCCCGCCGCACAGGAGCTCGACCACCATCCGGACCTGGAGATCTCGTGGGCCACGGTCACGGTACGGGTGACCACCCACTCGGAGAGCGGTCTGACCGAGAACGACTTCGTGCTCGCGTCGCGCATCGACGCGGTCGCCTGAGCCCCTGCTACGCTCGGCCCAGTCTGCCGATGAGCGACGACCAACCTCGAAGTAGCAGCCGGCAGCCCGGCGCGTCCTGCTCGTGACCGAGCTGCTGTTCCTCCTCGGCGTCGTCCTGCTCGTCGCCGCCAACGGCTTCTTCGTCGCAGCCGAGTTCGGGCTCGTGCGCGCGCGCACGAGCCGGCTGGAGCAGATGCGCGACGAGGGCAAGCGCGGCGCCGCGCTCGCGCTCAAGCAGGTCGAGCACATCGACGAGTACCTCTCCGCCTGCCAGCTGGGGATCACGATGGCCTCGCTCGGCATCGGCTTCCTCGGCGAGCCGGCGATCGCAAGCCTGTTGGAGGACGCCTTCGGCGACTCGGTGCCGCACGGCGTGTCGCTCGGGATCTCGCTCGCGGTCGCGTACCTGATCACCACGGCGCTCCACATCACCCTCGGCGAGCAGGTGCCGAAGATCTTCTCGATCGTGCACGCCGAAGGCACCGTACGCCGGGTGGCGCGCCCGCTCGAGCTGTTCAGCAGGCTCCTGGCGCCGTTCATCTGGCTGCTCAACTCGGCCTCGAACGCGATCCTGCGGACGCTGGGGGTGAACGCACGCGCGGAGTTCGACGAGATCTCCTCGACCGAGGACCTGAAGCTGCTGATCGCCCAGAGCGCGACCGGCGGCAAGCTCGACCCGGGCGAGGCCGGCATGCTCTCCGGCGTCTTCCACCTGCACGAGCAGCAGGCGCGCCAGGTGATGACGCCGATCCCGGCGGTGGTCACCGTCGACATCGCCGAGACCGCCGAGACCGCGCTGCGGCGCTGCGTCGACTCCGGGCACACGCGCCTGGTGGTGACCGAGGACGGCAACACCGACCGCATCAAGGGCATCGTGCACGCCAACTCGCTCGCGCGCAGGCTGATGTCCGAGGGCCCGGACGCCTCGATCGTGGGCAGCGTCAAGGACGCGCTGATCGTGCCCGAGACCAAGGCGCTCGACGACCTGCTGGCCGACCTCCAGCGCGAGCGCGCCTCGATGGCCGTGGTCGTCGACGAGTACGGCCGCACCGAGGGCATCGTCACGATCGAGGACATCATCGAGGAGGTCGTCGGCGAGATCGCCGACGAGACCGATCCGGCGGTGGCCGGCATCCGCCGCCTCGCCAACGGCGACTGGTGGGTGCGCGGGCACGTGCCGATCACCGACCTCGCCGACTACGGCCTCGACATGCCGGTCGACTCGGAGGCCTACAACTCGGTCGGGGGCTTCGTCTTCGGCGAGCTCGGCCGCTTGCCCAAGCGCGGCGACATGGTGCGCGTCAACGGCTACTCGCTACGGGTGGAGTCCGTGCGCGAGAACCGGATCGAGGCCGTGCGCATCCGCGACCATGGGAACGAGTCCGCGCCTCCGCCAGCGCAGGACGGGGCGTCGCGGCCGGTGGAGGAGGCCGCGTCGACACCGCGGCGACCGGGGCGCGAGACGCCGTAGTCGCGACGCCGCGTTCCGTCCGCGAGCGCGACTACTTTCACACTGCACGTGCTTCTCCTAGGCGGAGGTCTTGCCGGTATGTGGTGCGTCAGGCTCAGCGACTCACAGCGTGACGCGATGCGCGCGCTGCTCAGCGCGGCGGTGCAGCGAGACCCTGGATTGCAGCCCCTGCTCGAGGCGATCGAGCTGGCGCGCTGGGACGATCTGCCCGAGGCGTCGCTGCCCTGGGAGCGCGTCTCCGAGCTGGCGCGAGCGCAGAACATCGGCGAAGCGGACGTCGTCTGGGACCTCGCCGCCGGCATGCCGTCGCAGCCGGCCGGTCAGCTGGTGCCCATGTGGCGGGCGCTGCCGCCGCCTCCGCCAGCTCAGCCGTAGTCGTAGAAGCCGGCGCCGGACTTGCGGCCGAGCTTGCCCTCGGCGACCAGCGTCCGCACGCGCTCGGGCACGTCGACGCCGATCGAGTCGCCGATCGCGGCGGCGACGTCGAGGCCGACGAAGTCCAGCAGCGCGAGCGGGCCCATCGGGTGTCCGGCGCCGAGCTTCATGCAGGTGTCGATCGACTTGGCGTCGATGCCGTTGCGCTCGAGCAGGCGCACCGCGTCGAAGAGATAGGGAAACAGCAGCCGGTTGACGACGAAGCCGGCGGCGTCCGGCACCTCCACCGGGGTCTTGCCGAGCCGCTCGCAGAGGTCGTGGAAAGCCTGCCGGGTCGCGTCGGCGGCGGCGTCGGGAAACGACAGCTCGACCAGCGCCATCTTCTCGACGGGGTTGAACACGTGCAGCGCCGCGAAGCGGTCGGGGCGTCCGCTGGCCTCGGCCAGCTCCGCCACCGACAGCGAGGAGGTGGTGGTGCCCAGCAGCGCGTCCCCGGACAGCAGCACTCCGAGCCGTCCGTAGACCTGCCGCTTGATCTCGAGATCCTCGGCGACGGCCTCGACCACGATGTCGCTGGCGGCCAGCGCGGCGAGGTCGGTCACCACGCGCGCTCCGGACTCGCCGACCTTGCGCGTGGCGCGCTCGGCGGAGGCGTCGCTGCGCGCCCAGACGACCACCTCGTGGTGCTCCGCGGCGGTGCGCGCGAGGCCGCAGGCGATCGAGCCGCTGCCGACTATGCCGAGACGATGAGCCATCAGGTCATGGATTGACTGGTCAATCGGTCGAGTACCCTAACTGCTAAGCGACACGAAGGGTGCACCGAGATGCAGAACGGACATGGGCGTGAGGTAGTGATCGTCGAAGCCGTGCGGACGCCGATCGGGCGCGGGCATCCGGAGAAGGGCTACTACAAGGACACGCACCCCAACGCGCTGCTGGCCAAGACCTACACCGAGGTCATCGAGCGCGCCGGCATCGACGCCGCCGAGGTCGAGGACGTGATCGCGGGGTGCGTGCAGCAGTACGGCGAGCAGGCGTTCAACGTCGGCCGCAACGCCTGGCTGCAGGCCGGCCTGCCGGTCGAGACGCCGGCCACCACCGTCGACCGCCAGTGCGGCTCGGCCCAGCAGGCCGTCAACTTCGGCGCCGCGCTGGTCGCCGCCGGCGTGCACGACGTCGTGATCGGCTCCGGCGTCGAGCACATGGGCCACATCCCGATGGGCGTGGGCTTCAAGTGGGTCGACGACGTCGGCTCGCCCTGGCCCGAGGAGCTGCTCAACCGCTACAACCTCGTGCCGCAGGGGATCTCGGCCGAGATGATCGCCGATCAGTGGGAGATCCCGCGCTCCGAGCTCGACGAGATCGGCGTGCGCTCCCAGCAGCTGGCCCACCAGGCGACCGAGGAGGGCCGCTTCGAGCGCGAGATCGTGCCCTTCGGTGTCAACGGCGACACCTACGTCACCGACCAGGGCATCCGCCCGGAGACCAGCATCGAGGGGCTGGCGCAGCTGAAGCCGGCGTTCCGCCCGGACGGCCGCATCACCGCCGGCAACTCGTCCCAGATCTCCGACGGCGCCGCCGCCGTGCTGTTGATGGAGCGCGGCAAGGCCGAGTCGCTGGGCCTCAAGCCACGGGCGCGGATCGTCGACCAGACGACCGTCGGCGTCGACCCGGTGATCATGCTCACCGGCCCGATCCCCGCCACGAGGAAGATCCTCGAGCGCAACGGCATGACGATCGACGACATCGACCTGTTCGAGGTCAACGAGGCGTTCTCGTCGGTGCTCGCCGCCTGGCGCCGCGAGCTCAAGCCGGACATGGACCGGGTCAACGTCAACGGCGGCGCGATCGCCCTCGGCCACCCGCTCGGCTCCACCGGGGCGCGGCTGATCACCACGCTGCTGCACGAGCTCGAGCGCTCCGACAAGGAGGTCGGGCTGGTGACGATGTGCTGCGGCGGCGGCCTCGGGACGGGCACCCTGATCCAGCGCGTCTGAGCGCTCGTCGGCCGGGTTACCCGCCCCCGCGGGCGGGTAACCCGGGAATGTGCAGGTGCGAGCGACAGGGGCGCTGTTGGCCAGCCGCTACCGCGTGCTGCGTCCGCTCGGGTCGGGCGGCATGGCGACCGTCGTGCTGTGCGAGGACGAGCGGCTCGGCCGTGAGGTCGCGGTCAAGCGACTGCACGCCCACAGCCCCCAGGACGCCGCGCGGCGCTTCGCGCGCGAGGCGCGGCTGGGCGCGTCGCTGAACCATCCCAACCTCGTCACCGTCTACGACACGATCACCGACGACGAGGCCGTGTTGATCGTGATGGAGTACGTGCCCGGCCTGACGCTGCGCGAGGTGCTGCGCGACGGCCCGCTGGTCCCGCAGCGCGCCGCGGCCGTCGTGCGCGATGCCGCCGCCGGCCTCGACCATGCGCACGCCCAGGGCGTCGTCCACCGCGACGTCAAGCCGGCCAACGTGCTGCTGCGCGACGACGGCGTGGCGAAGCTGGTGGACCTCGGCATCGCCGTCGCCGTCGATCAGACCCGCATCACCCAGAGCGGCACCGTGCTCGGCACGGCCGCGTACATGGCGCCAGAGCAGCTGGAGGGCAGCGACACCGGCCCGGCCACCGACGTCTACGCATTGGCCGCCGTGGCCTACGAGGCGCTGGCTGGCCGCCGGGCTCGCAGCGGACGCACCGCCGTGGAGATCGCCCACCAGGTCGCCACCGAGCCACCGCCCAACGTCCGTGACATACGTCCCGAGCTTCCGGCTGGCGTCGACGCGGCCCTGCAGCGCGGCATGGCCCGCGATCCGGCCGAGCGGCCCGGCTCGGCCGGCGAGCTCGCGGCCCAGCTGGCGGGCGCCCTGGCGCCCACGACCGCCACGCAACGGACGCGGCGCCTGCCGCGGTCCACCCGTGCCCGGGCCGCTGCCCACGACAACGGCAGGCAGCGCTCGTCGCCGCTGGCGACGCCGGTCGGGGAGGGCCTCCCGACGCCAAGCGCCGAGCGGGCCGGCGGCGGCAGCACCGGACGCCGACGGCGTCCCGCCTGGCTGGCGCCGGCGCTGATCGGCCTCGCGGTGGCCGCGATCGCGGCGGTCGTCCTCGCCAGCTCGCTTTCCGCTGACGACGGTGGCGACGGTGGATCGGCGTCGGAGCAGCCTTCCGCGCGGGCGGGGGACGACGGGCGGGCGACGCGGGCTGGGGACGCGCCGGCCAAGCAGCCGGCGTCGGCGCAGCCATCGCCTCCGGCCAAGGCGAAGCACAAGCACAAGCCGACCAAGGACTCGACCCCGGCCACGTCGGCCCCGACGCCGACGCCGACGCCGACGGACACGGGCTACACGGTGCCGGCGGCGACCGGCAGCGACCCGGCCACGGCGGCGCAGCTCAACGATCGCGGCTTCGCGCTGATGCGCGCGGGCCGCTTCGACGAGGCCGTGCCGCTGCTCGAGCGGGCCGTCAGCGCGGCCGACCCGCAGGCGTCCGATCTGACCTATGCCTACGCGCTCTTCAACCTCGGCTCGTCGTTGCGACAGGCCGGTCGCCCGGAGGACGCGATCGGCGTGCTGGAGCGCCGGCTGACGATCCCCAACCAGACCGAGACGGTGCGCGCGGAGCTCGAGCGCGCCCGCCAGGAGGCGGACACCGGCTAGGCGGTCGCCGTGCCGCGCGCGGCCGCGGCCAGCGCCTCGACGATTCGCGGGCGGTCGCCGAACGGCATCGCCAGGAAGCTCGTGGCGCCGGCGCGCTCGTAGGCGGCCAGCCGCTCGTCGAGCTCGGCCGGGCGGCAGCAGATCGCGGAGTGGTCGATCAGCTCGGTGCTGAGCGCCGCTGCGGCGCCGGCGCGGTCGCCGGCGAGGAAGCGCTCCTGCACGAGGCGGGCCGACTCGCCGCCGCCGAAGCGCTCGGCGGTCTCGACGTAGAAGTTCTTGCCCTTGGCGCCCATGCCGCCGAGGTAGATCGCCAGCCACGGCCGCGCCATGTCGCGGGCGCGATCGAGGTCCTCGTCGACGCACACCATCACGACCGGGGAGATGTCCACGTCCGTGTCCGCGAAGGGCGCCAGCAGCTCGTCCGCGGTCTCGGGCGAGAACATGAACGGCAGCCAGCCGTCGGCGATCTTCGCCGTCTGCTCGACGGACTTCGGCCCGATCGCGCCGAGGTAGATCGGGATCCGCTCCTGGATCGGCTTGACCAGCAGCTTCAACGGCTTGCCGAGCCCCGTGCCCTCGACCGGCAGCTGGAACTCCCGGCCGTCGTACTCGAGCGGCCCCTCGCGCGCGAGCGCCGCGCGCACGATCTCGACGTACTCGCGCGTGCGCCGCAGCGGCCGCTCGAAGGAGACGCCGTGCCAGCCCTCCGAGACCTGCGGCCCGGACACGCCCAGGCCAAGCCGGAAGCGCCCGCCGGACAGCACGTCGAGCGTGGCGGCGGTCATGGCGGTCATCGCTGGGCTGCGCGCCGGGATCTGGAACAGGCCCGAGCCGAGCGCGATCCGCTCGGTGCGCGCGCTCAGGTGCCCGAGCACGGTCGCCGCGTCCTGGCCCCAGGCCTCGGCGACCCAGACCGAGTCGAGGCCGGCGCGGTCGGCCTGCTCGGCCAGCGCGATCTGCTCCTCTGCGGAGAACCAGGGCCAGTAGGCGAGGTAGAGCCCGATGCGCATCCGACTGGCATCCTATGCGCCGCATGGCTGAGCTGACGCTGATTCCAACCGACGAAGACCGGATGCTGCGCGAGACCGTGGCCGCGATCTGCGGGGACTTCGGACCCTCGTACGCGCGCGCCAAGCACGCCGCCGGCGAGCCGCCGACCGAGCTCTGGGACGCGCTCGCCGGCAAGGGCTTCCTCGGGGTCAACATCCCCTCGGAGTGGGGCGGCGGCGGTCTCGGCATGGCAGCGCTGGCGGCAGTCGGGGAGGAGATCGCGGCCGCCGGCAGCTCGCTGCTGCTGATCGTCGTCTCGCCGGCGATCGCCGGCAGCATCCTCGCCCGCCACGGCAGCGACGATCAGAAGGACCGTTGGCTGCGCGGCATCGCCGCCGGCTCGACCAAGCTCGCGTTCGCGATCACCGAGCCGGACGCCGGCACCAACTCGCACAACCTCAAGACCTCGCTGGAGCGCCGCGGCGACCGCTTCGTGCTACGCGGGCAGAAGACCTACATCTCCGGCGTCGAGCACGCCGACGCGGTGCTGGTTGTGGCGCGCAGCAAGCTGCCCGACGGCTCGCTCGGCCTACCCTCGCTGGCGATCGTCGACGTCGACGCGCCCGGCTTCGAGCGCGAGGCGATCCCGATGCCCTACCTCGGCGCCGACAAGCAGTGGACGCTGTTCTTCGACGGCGTCGAGCTCGAGGAGGACCGCCTGATCGGCGGCGAGGGCGGCGGGCTCGGCCCGGTCTTCGACGGCCTCAACCCCGAGCGCATCATGGGCGCCGCGATCGCCTGCGGCGCCGGCCGGCGCGCGCTGGCCAAGGCGTCCGCGTACGTCAACGAGCGCCAGGTCTGGGGCGTCCCGATCGGCACCCACCAGGGCATCGCCCACCCGCTGGCCGAGGCCAAGATCGAGCTCGAGCTGGCGCGGCTGATGATGCAGAAGGCGGCCGCCCTCTACGACGCCGGCGCACCGGGCGCCGGCGAGGCCAGCAACATGGCCAAGTACGCCGCCGCCGAGGCCGCCATCGCCTGCGTCGACCGCGCGATCCAGGCCCACGGCGGCAACGGCTTCGCGCTCGAATACGGCCTCAGCGACATGTGGTGGGGCGTGCGCCTGACCCGCACCGCGCCGGTCTCGCGCGAGATGATCCTCAACTACGTCGCCGAGCACTCGCTCGGCCTACCCAAGAGCTACTAGCGGTTCGGGCGCTTGCAGATATCAAAATATTGAATTATTGATATACCGGTATGAGCTTGACGCCGAGTCGTCGCAGGGTGCTCAGAGCTGCGTTCCTGACGGGTGCGCTGACGCTGGCGACGGTCGCGCCTGCGGCGGCGCAGTCATCGAAGCTCACGCTGCTCGGCGAGGGAAAGCTCGAGCTCGCCGCGAAGCGAGGACAGCCCTCCAAGACGGTCAAGCTGACCGTGGCGAACGTCGGCACCGCAGCCGCCATGCCCGAGGCCTCCTACGTGTCGACCGTTGGCGGTGGGGTCGACGTGCGAGCACAGCGGCGCGAGCCGATCGAGGCTGGCGAGGTCGTGCCGATCGCCGTGACGCTGACCGGCCTCGACGAGCTCGATGCCGCCGCGGAGGGACAGCTCGTCGTGAAGGGCGGCGCCGAACCCGTCGCGCGGACGGTGACGATCGCGCCGGTGGCGCAGCCGCTGCTGCCATGGCCGGAGATGATCGTCGGCTTGGCGATCCTGGCTGCGGTGCTGCTCAGGGTCGGGATCGCGTTCTATGCGCGACGCAAGCAGAAGAAGCCGCTGCTCGACAAGCGATCCCCGGGACCGAAGTGGAAGTTCGACAGCTGGGCGAGCACGGCGACGGCCACCGGCGCGATCCTGGCCACCGTCTTGGGCGACGCCACCTTGCCGACCGTTGCGGACCAGGTCGACAAGGAGACGCTGGTCGGGCTGAGCCTGCTGTTCGGGGGCGTCGTGGTAGTCGCTCCGTTCGTCTTCCAGGCACGTGGGAATGCGAGGACCAAGGCGACCGACCAGGAGGCGGGCCTGGGGAGCACCAACCGCGAGCTGGTGCTGGCCTGTTCGTTGATCTTCGGGGCGGTCCTCGGAGAGCTCGCAACCCTCGGTCTGCTCGTGTGGGAGGCGATCGGATCGAGCGTCTGGACGCTCGCAGCGGAGCTGGCGCTCGTCTATCTCGCCTGGCTCACCGTCAGGTACGTGGTCTCGACGACCTGGATACTGGCTACCACGGACTGGGAGAAGCAGGCGAGAGCTGACAAGGACAAGGCGAAGCAGGAGCAGGAGAGAGCCCTTGAGGGCATGGCAACGGCTGCCGGCTCGAGCATCCTCGTCGCTCCGGTCGCAGCCAGACCGCGGGCGAGCTGGGGCCTGCCGTAGACGACGCGTGCACGCGCTCGGGCTCGCCCTTGCGCTCGCGACGGCGCTCGTCGCGCCGTCGGCCGCCGCCGGCTGGGAGCCGGACGTGGAGGCGGCGGCCCGCTACGTGGCGGAGCGCCAGGGGGCGATCAGCTTCGCCGTGCGCGGCGAGGACCGCCTCTGGGGGCTGCACGCTCGTCGCGGCGTCCCCAGCGCGAGCGTGCTGAAGGCGATGCTGCTGGTCGCCTACCTGCGCCGCCCAGAAGTCCGCGACCGCCCGCTCACGCACGCCGACAGCGCCCTGTTGGAACCGATGGTGCGTTGGTCGGACAACGCGACGGCGACCACGGTGCGCGGCATCGTGGGCGACGCCGGCCTGCGAGCGGTGGCCCGCGTCGCGGGCATGCGCCGCTTCGTGCCGGCCGCACCGATCTGGGGACGCTCGCGGGTGGACGCCGCCGACCAGAGTCGTTTCCTGCTGCACCTCGACCGCACCGTGCCGGCGCGCCATCGCGACTACGCGCTGAAGCTGTTGCGCACGATCGTGCCCTCTCAGCGCTGGGGCGTCGCGCGCGTGCGCCCGCCCGGCTGGGCGCTCTACTTCAAGGGCGGCTGGGGCTCGGGCACCGGCGCGGTCGACCATCAGGTCGCGCTGCTGCACCGGGGCCAGCAACGCCTGTCGCTGGCGATCATGACCACCGCCAGCCCCAGCCACGCCTACGCCAAGCGGACGCTGCGCGGCGTGGCGGCGCGCCTGCTGCGCGGGCTGGGCCCGGATGGGTACATTGCCTCCAGCCCCCGATCGTGAGGAACCGCGTCCCGTGGACCTGACTCTCTCGCCGTCCGAACAGGAATTTCGCGACGAGCTACGCGCGTGGCTCGGGCAGAACCACCCCGGCGAGGACCCGCCGGGCGAGGACGCCGCCTTCGACCACCGCCGCGCCTGGCAGCGCACGCTCTACGACGCCGGCTACGGCGGCCTCTCCTGGCCGCAGGAGTACGGCGGCCGCGGCGCCACGCTGGTCGAGCAGGCGATCTTCGGCGAGGAGATGGCGCGGGCGCGGCGCCCGCAGCCGGCGAACGTGCTCGGCCTTGTGATGGGCGGCCCGGTCGTGATCACCCACGGCACCGACGAGCAGAAGCAGCGCTGGCTCAAGCCGATCCTGACCGGCGAGGAGATCTGGTGCCAGGGCTTCTCCGAGCCCGAGTCGGGCTCGGACCTCGCCTCGCTCAAGACGCGCGCGGTCAAGTCCAATACCCGTTCGGGCACAGGCGGCGAGTGGCTCGTCACCGGTCAGAAGGTCTGGACGACCTTCGCCCACAAGGCCAAGTACTGCATGCTCGTGGCGCGCACCGACCAGGATGCGCCCAAGCACCAGGGGCTGACCTACTTCATCCTCGACATGGAGCAGGACGAGGTGCAGGTGCGTCCGCTGCACCAGATCACCAACGAGCCCGAGTTCAACGAGCTGTTCCTCGAGGAGGCGCGCATCCCCGACGAGAACGTCGTCGGCGGGGTCGGCAACGGCTGGGGCGTGGCGATCACGACGCTGATGAACGAGCGCGCCGGCCTTGGCGCCGCTGCCGCCGCGGGCGTGCGGGTGGCGCTCGAGGACCTGGTCGAGCTGGCGCGCGAGCGCGGCGTCGCCGACGACCCGGTGATCCGCCAGCAGATCGCGCAGCTGACGATCGAGGTCGAGCTGCTGCGCCTGAACTCCTGGCGCGGGCTGACCCAGATCATGAAGAAGGGCGTGCCCGGCCCGGAGGGCTCGCTGCCGAAGTGGCAGTGGAGCGACCTCAACCAGGCGCTCACCGAGCTGGCCGTGGACATCCTCGGCGAGGAGGGCGCGGCCTGGGAATCGCCCTGGACCTACCGCTTCCTGCGGGCGCGGGCCAACTCGATCGAGGGCGGCACCACCGAGATCCTGAAGAACATCATCGCCGAGCGGGTGCTCGGCCTGCCGAAGCTGCGCTAGGGAGGACAGGCACCGTGAACTTCGACTTCTCCGACGACCAGCAAGCGATCAAGCGGACCGCGAACGACCTGCTGTCGAGCCGCTTCAAGTTCGAGCGCGTGCGCGAGCTGGCCGAGGCCGGGGCGTATGCCGACGACGTCTGGGCCGAGCTGTCCGAGCTCGGCTGGACCGGCATCTTCCTCGACGAGCAGCATGGCGGCCAGGGCCTCGGCGCCGTCGAGCTGATCATCCTGATGGAGGAGCTCGGCTACGCGCTCGCGCCGCTGCCGTTCCTCTCCAACGCCGCCGCCGGGCTCGTGCTCCAGCACGGTGGCAGCGACGAGCAGAAGCAGCGCTGGCTGCCGGGCATCGCCTCCGGCGAGGCGCGCGGCACGGTCGGCCTGGTGGGCGCCGACGGCGAGGCCAAGCTCGTGCCGGACGCCGCCGAGGCGGACGTGATCGTGCTCGTCTCCGGCGAGGGCGCCGCGATCGTGGAGCGCTCCGCCGCCGAGGTCGAGCCGCTGAAGACGATCGACCCCACGCGCCGCTTCGCGCGCGTGCGCGCCGCCAGCGGCGAGATGCTGGAGGGCGACGTGCAGGCCGGCCTGGACCGGCTCGGCGTCGCGCTCGCGGCCGAACTGGTGGGCGTGTCTCAGCGGGCGCTGGAGATGGCCGTCGAGTACGCGCGCGACCGCAAGCAGTTCGGGCGCCCGATCGGCTCCTACCAGGCCGTCTCGCACCGCTGCGCGCAGATGCTGCTGGAGACCGAGGGCGCGCGCTCGGGCGCCTACTACGCGGCCTGGACCGCCGACGCCGAGCCGCAGACGCTGTCGCTGGCGGCCTCGATGGCGAAGGCCTACGCCTCGGACGCCGGCTGGCACGTGACCGCGTCGTCGCTGCAGGTGCACGGCGGCATCGGCTTCACCTGGGAGCACGACCTGCACTTCCTGCTCAAGCGGGCGAAGGCGGACGGGCTGCTGTACGGCTCGGCGCGCGCCCACCGCGACCGGGTCGCCGACCTGTCGGGCCTCGGAGCGGCCGCGGCGGCGCCGGCCGCCGCGTAGCTCAGCCGCCGGTCGGCGGCTTCGAGCACCGGGCCGCGATAGCTCGGCAGCCCCTGCTCGTGAGCCTGGATCGCGCCGCGGCGCTCGGAGCCGAGCGCGATCTGGTCGAGCCGCTCGATCTCGCGCTCGCCCTCGCGGCGGGCGGGGTGCTCGGGCGGGAGCTCGCGGATCAGGTTGTGGATCCGGTTGCGCAGCTGCAGCGCGAAGTGCGGGGTGGAGGCGCCCATCAGCTGGCGCACGTCCTCCACGGTCGGCTCGCGCTCGTAGCGGTCGGGGCGCTCGTACTCGCTCACGGAAAGAACGCTATCGGGTAAGGGTGGCCGGGCTCACGGGGCGTTGGCCTGGACCGGCACCAGCTCGGTGATCTGGTCGATCCGACCCTGTTCGCGCACCGAGATCGCCTTGTCGTCGCCGAGCAGCCAGGCGCGGTTGTAGACGGCCTGGCCGGGATCGTCCTCGTAGCCGGGCTGCACGCTCAGCAGGTACTCCTCGAGCGCACGGGGCAGGGTCGCGGCGGCGTCCGTCAGCAGCAGCGGCGCGAACACGCCGTGCGTGGCGAGCGAGGCCGCCGCGGCCACGTCCAGCGAGCGCTCGACGTTCGCGACCGTGAAGTTGTAGCCGGGGATCGTGATGCCCCAGCCGAAGTCCCCGCGCCGGTAGCGCGCGAAGGCGATCGCGTTCTCGACGGGCGTCTTGCCTTCGATGCGGCGTACCGCGCGGGCCTTGCCGCGCAGCTGCTGCTCGATCCTCGCGGAGAGCACGCTCTCGGGCCCGAGCAGGTACACGTTCGGCCGCCGGTGCTCGGCGAGCGCCGCGCGGATCGGCGCTGGCAGCTCGCCCCGCTTGACCGGCAGCGTCGAGGTGCCGGAGCGCGCCGCCCAGGCGGCGGCGGGCATGGCCCAGGCGGCGTCTTCGGCCGAGTAGAGCACGACGTCACGCGACGGCTCGCCGCGCGCGGCGGAGAAGAAGCGGTCGATGGCCGCGGCGCGCTCGTAGGGGTCGTCGCCCTGGATGACCGCGGTCTTGTACTGCTCGGGCCGCGCGACGCCGTTGCCGATGCGGATCACCTGCGCGTCCTTGGAGAGGTCCGAGCCCTTGGGGTCGAGGTGCTCGAGCGTCTCCTTGGTCACCTCCGGCAGCTCGTCGCCTTTGGAGACGAGCAGCGGCGCGCCGATCGGCGCGCCCGCCAGCACGGACGCGGCGATGGCGGTCTGCCAGTCGTCGGCGTCCACGAGCACGACCGCCGTCGGCCGATCGCTCTCGCCGGTGGCGGGAAAGAGGGCGCTGGCGACTCCAGCCGCGTCGGAGGTCGCGTCGGCGCCGCCGATGCGGACCGTGTTGCGGGTGGCCGACGACGGGAAGCCGAGCTTCTGGGCGGCCTGGTCGTCCTCGGACTTGACGCTCAGCTGCGGCGGCTTCGAGTCGTCCTCGCCAAGGCTGCAGCCCGACAGGGCCAGCAGTGTGAGGCAGACGGCGACGAGCGCAGAGCGGGCCACGGACGCGCCGGAGGGTAGCTGCCAGGTCGGATCTGGCGCCGGGTGGCGACAAACTCGCCGACCTCCCGTACGATTGACTGGTCAGTCAACCGAGGTGGAGGCTTCCGGCGTGGATTTCAGGCTCAACGACGAACAGCTCGAGTTCCAGCGGCACTGCCGCCGGTTCGCCACCGAGGTGATGCGACCGGCCGCCGCGCGGCATGACGCGGACGAGAGCGTGCCCTGGGAGGTCATCAAGGCCGCCCGCGAGTGGGGCCTGCACGGCCTCGAGACGATTCAGCGGATGGGCTCCGACCCCGACGGGCTGATGTCGTGCATCTACGCGGAGGAGCTGCACTACGGCTGCGCCGGCCTGGCGCTCGCGATCTCCGGTGGCTCGCTGGCCGCCGCCGGCATCGCCGCCTCCGGCACGCCCGAGCAGATCGGCCGCTGGGTGCCGGAGTGCTTCGGCGAGGGCGACGAGATCAAGCTCGGCGCCTACGGCGTGACCGAGGCCGGCGCCGGCTCGGACGTGCGCTCGCTGCGCACCACCGCCAAGCGCGACGGCGACGAGTGGGTGCTCAACGGCACCAAGATCTTCATCACCAACGGCGGCATCGCCTCGGTCAACGTGATCGTGGCGACCGTCGACCCCGCGCTCGGTCATCGCGGCCAGGCCTCCTTCATCGTGCCCGCCGGCACGCCGGGCCTGTCGCAGGGCAAGAAGGAGACCAAGCTCGGCATCCGCGCCTCGCAGACGACCGAGGTCGTGCTCGAGGACTGCCGCATCCCGCTCGACTACCTGCTCGGCGGGCTCGAGAAGCTCGAGCGCAAGCTGGAGCGGGCGCGCGCGGGCCAGTCCGGCGGCGCCTCCAACGCGCTCGCGACCTTCGAGGTCACGCGCCCGCTGGTCGGCGCCTCGGCGCTCGGCATCGCCCAGGCCGCCTACGAGTGGACGCTCGAGTACCTCGAGGACAAGGTCCAGGACGACGTGCCGCTGATGGAGCAGCAGCGCATCCAGCAGGTCCTCGCCGACGTGGCGACCGAGATCGAGGCCGCCCGGCTGCTGGTCTGGCGCGCGGCCTGGATGGGCCGCAACGGCGTGCCGATGACCGCCGGCCAGGGCTCGATGTCGAAGTTGAAGGCCGGCGACATGGCGATGTGGGCCACCACGACGCTGATGGACCTCGTCGGCCCGTACGCGCAGACCACCGACTGCCCGCTGGAGAAGTGGTTCCGCGACGCGAAGATCTACCAGCTGTTCGAGGGCACGGCCCAGGTGCAGCGGATGGTGATCTCGCGCCTGCAGCGCCGCGATCACCAGGAGAAGCTGGCGGCGGCCGCCGAGGTGGCCGAGCAGCCCTCCGGCGAGCCGGCCCCCGCCGCCGCCTAGCCGCATCTCACAGATCGCTCGCGGGCGGCGTTGTGTCCGCGAGCGATGGAGCCTGCCTATACCGATCTGCCGCCGGACCTGCCCGGCGTCCCGCTGCTCGGCAGCGCGTTCGCGCTGCGCCGCGACTCGCTGGGCTTCCTGCGCGAGGCCGAACGCGAGCGGGGCGCGCTGGCGCCGTTTCGGATCGGGCGGGCGCGCTGGGTGCTCGTCAGCCGGGCCGAGGACGTCGAGGCCGTGCTGCTCGATCCCGAGCGCGTCTTCGAGAAGCCGGACGCCATCTACGGCGCCGGCCGGCTGCTGTTCGGCAACGCGCTGACGGGTCTGAAGGGCGAGGCCTGGCGGCGCCGGCGGGCGGTCGTCGCACCCGCCTTCCATCGTCAGGGGGTTGACGCGCCGGCGATCGCGGCCGCCGTCGAGCGCTGGCTGGCGCGCCATGCGGACGGCCGCCCGCGGCGGCTGGACCGGGCACTGGGCGAGCTGATGGTCGAAGTCGCCTGCACGGACCTGCTCGGCCCGGATGCGGTTCACGCCGGTCGCCTGGCCGAGCCTG
Source organism: uncultured Thermoleophilaceae bacterium (assembly GCA_963734165.1). Taxonomy (GTDB): domain Bacteria; phylum Actinomycetota; class Thermoleophilia; order Solirubrobacterales; family Thermoleophilaceae; genus JACVRW01. The sequence goes on from CAVTFZ010000002.1 coordinate 1,223,475, forward strand.
TGCGCGTGGCGCTGGCGGCGATGGGCCAGCGGGTCCAGCTCGGCGTGCCGCTGCCCGACTGGCTGCCCGTGGGACCGGTGCGGCGCATGCGCAGAGGGACCGGCGAGGTCACGGCCTTCATGGAGGGCGCGATCGCGCGGCGCCGACGCGCCGGGACGCTGGGCGACGACCTGCTCGGCGCGCTCGCGCATGGTGGCGCTGGCCGGCGCGCGCCCGCGCGCGACGCCTCCACCGATTCGCTTGCCGCCAGCGCATCGACTGGATCGCTCACCGATGCCGACCTGCGCGACGAGCTCGCGGTCGCCGCCGCGGTCGGCGGGCATCAGCTGTCGCTCGCGCTCTCCTGGACGCTCTACCTGCTCGCACGCCATCCCGCCACCGCCGCTCGTCTGCGCGGCGAGCTCGACGCCGCGATCGGCGATCGTCGGGCCGAACTCGACGACCTGCCGGCGCTTCCCTTCGCCGCCGCGGTGCTCGAGGAGAGCATGCGCCTCCATCCGCCCTTCTACCTGATCGGGCGCGAGGCGCTGCGCGACACGGCGATCGCGGGCACCCGCATCCCGGCCGGCACGACCGTCGTCCTCAGCCCCTGGGTCACCCACCGGCTCGAGCGCTACTTCACCGATCCGGACGCGTTCCGGCCCGAGCGCTGGCTCGACGGCCTCGCCCGTCGGCTGCCGCGCGGCGCCTACTTCCCGACGGGCGGAGGCGGGCGCCTGTGCGTGGCGCAGAGCGCGCTGCGCAAGCAGCTGCTGCTGACGCTCGCGACGATCCTGCGCGCCCACGACGTCGTCGTCGACCCCGGGCGGCCGGTCGCGCCTCGTCCGACGACCTCGCTGGAGCTCCACCCGGGGCTGTTCGGCAGCCTCCAACCCCGCTGAGCCTCCGTATCCTCGAACGAGGTGATCGCACCGATCGCGCACGTCGGCACCGGGGTCTTCGAGCCCGTGCAACTGCTGCCACCGTTGCTCGCGCTGGGGGCCTACACGCTGCGTGCCCGCACGCTCGCCCGCCAGGGGCGGCCCGTGCCGGCGTTGCGGATGGCCTCGTTCGGGGTCGGGATCGGGCTGGTGATGGCGGCGCTGGTGACGCCGCTGGCCCACCTCGGCGGCGAGCTGATCCTGGCCCACATGGCCCAGCACCTGCTGATGGCCGACCTCGGCGCGCTGCTGATCGTGCTCGGGCTCACCGGCCCGCTGCTGCAGCCGCTGCTGGCGCTGCCGGTGATCGGCAGGCTGCGCGTGTTCGCACACCCGGTCGTGGCCTTCTCGCTGTGGGCGCTCGACCTCTATCTCTGGCACCTGCCGCCGCTCTACCAGGCGGCGCTCTCCTCGGAGGCCGTGCACGCGCTGCAGCACACGACGTTCGTGTTCTTCGGGGTCGGCATGTGGTTCGCGCTGCTCGGTCCGCTGCCCCAGCCCGCCTGGTTCGGCAACGGCGCCAAGGTGCTCTACGTCGTGGCGGTGCGGCTGACCGCGGCGCTGCTGGGCAACGTCTTCCTCTGGGCGGGGGTCGACTTCTACCCCGACTACGCCGCCGGTCAGGCGTCCTGGGACGTCACGCCGATCCAGGACCAGAGCGTCGCCGGCACGCTGATGATGATCGAGGGCAGCATCGTCACGATCGTGCTGCTCGGCTGGCTGTTCCTCAAGACGGCGCGCGAGGGGGAGGAGCGCCAGGAGCTGCTCGAGTACGCGAGCGCCCACGGGGTGCCGCTCGACGAGCGCCGCGCGGCGCGCGCGGTCGGGGCGGGGCGTGGCCAGGAGCTGCGACAGCGGCTGGAGCGCGCGGCCGCGGGCGACGCCCCCACGACCTCGGCGCCTCCCGCCGGCGTTCGGAGCGCCTGACGATGCGCGGCGCGGCGCTCGTCCTCGCCGCGGTCCTGGTCCTCGCCGGCGCGGGCTGCGATTCCTCCCCGCCAAGCAGGACGAGCCCACACCGCCCCGGCCGCGGGCGGACCGCCGGCAGCCGCCCCCGCCGACCGACGCGGCGCCGCCGACGCCGCGGATCTCGCCCGAGGAGCGCCTGATCCAAGCGTGGATCAGCGCACTCCAGCTTGAGGATTACAGGCGCGCGGGGGGCCTCTTCGCGCGCGGCGCGCTCGTCGACCAGGGCTTCCCGCACCGTTTGAGGACCCGCGCCGAGGCGGTCAGGTTCAACCGCGAGCTGCCGTGCCTGGCGGACCTCGCCGACGTCGAGGACGAGGGTCGTACGACGCTCGCGACCTTTCAGCTCTACGACGGTCCAGGCGGGCACTGCGAGGGGACGGTGCGCGTGCGCTTCACGATCGAGCAGCGCAGGTTCACGGTCTTCCGCCAATTGCCGGACACGCCCGCCGAGGGCGGCTTCGAGGCTTGACGCCGGGTAGTGTAGGTCTCTACCCCGATCACTTCTGAGCTGTAGGAGGCGCGGCATGCCAGGGCTCGCCGGACGGATGTCCACCGTCGTCAAATCGAAGATCTCCAAGCTGCTCGACCGCGCCGAGGACCCGGGCGAGACGCTCGACTACGGCTACCAGAAGCAGGTCGAGCTGCTGCAGAACGTCAAGAAGGGCATCGCCGACGTCGTGACGTCGAAGAAGCGGCTGCAGATGCAGTCGTCCGAAGCTCGAGCAGCAGGTGGTCAAGCTCGACACCCAGGCGCGACAGGCGCTGTCGCAGGGGCGCGAGGACCTGGCGCGGACGGCGCTCGAGCGCAAGACGCTCGCCCAGACCGAGCTGCAGTCGCTCGACACGCAGGTCAAGGAGCTCGAGGCCCAGCAGGAGCAGCTGACCGCCAACGAGCAGAAGCTGCGCGTCAAGATCGAGCAGCTTCCGCACCAAGAAGGAGGTCATCAAGGCGCAGTACTCCGCCGCCGAGGCCCAGGTGCGGATCTCCGAGGCGGCCAACGGCGTCGGCGAGGAGATGGCGGACCTCGGGCTGGCGATCCAGCGCGCAGAGGACAAGACCGAGACGATGCGCGCTCGCGCCTCTGCGGTCGAGGAGCTCGAGGCGGCCGGCACCTTCGACGACCTCACCCAGCTCGGCAGCGGTCACGACGACATCGACCGCCAGCTCTCCGAGCTCACCAGCGGCGCCGAGGTCGACGACGAGCTGGCCAAGATGAAGGCCGAGCTCGGCTCGGGCGGCGGCGACGCCCCTGCGCTCGAGCAGGGCAGAGGAGGAGCCGGCCTGATGATCGTCCGCATCTCCGGGGAGGGGCAGTTCCGGCTGCCCGACGAGGATGCCGCGCGCCTCAACGAGCTCGACAACCGCGCGGTCGCGGCCGTCGAGCAGGGCGACGAGACCGGCTTCCGCGAGCTCTGGTCGCAGATGCTCGAACTGGTCGCCTCCGACGGCAACGAGCTCGCCGACGACGAGCTGGTCGAGTCCGACGTGATCATGCCGCCGCGTGACATCTCGTTCGCCGAGGCGAAGGGCGAGTTCACCGGCGAGGGCCTGATCCCGGACTGCGCAGCCAGCGGGATCTCCCAGAGCGGGAACCAGCGCGCGACGTCGGCCTCGAACGGCAGCTCGGAGCCGACCTGGGCCTTCAGGCGCAGCTCGCGCTCGGTGTCGCGCGACTGCTTGCCGCTGGGCACGAACGGGTAGTACGTGCCGCGCTTGAAGTTGTAGATGAAGTACAGCGGCCGGCCGTCCTCCTCGAACGCGAACACGGCGGCCAGCAGGCGGTCGCCGTAGCCGCCGGCCTGGAGCTCGCGTGGAGACCGTGTTGAGCGAGACCACGAGATCGTCGAAGTCGGCGTCGCGCAGGACCAGCCAGCGGTAGCCGAACTCGTCGTCGGCGGTCTCGACGGTCGTGCCGGTGTCCTCGGCGGCGCCGCGCAGCAGCTCCTCGGTGTCGGTCACGATCTGCTCGAAGTCGGCGGTCGCCAGCGGCTGGAAGACGATCCCGGCGACGCCGCGGTGCTTGAGCCCGAGCCCGGTCTCGAAGCGTGACGTTCGCGGTCGTCATCGCGAACAGCCGGTCGGCCGCCGGCAGCTTGAGCTTGCGCTTGCCGCCGAGGACGGCGTCGAGGAAGCCCATGACTCGGCTAGGCGGCGATCGCGGTGGTGCCCTGGAGCTGCGCCTCGAGCTGCTGCAGGCGCGCGATCCGCTGTCTCCATCGGCGGGTGCGTCGCGAAGCAGCGACTTGAGCGAGCCCTTGACGCTCGCCGGCACGATGAAGAAGGCGTTCATGCGCTCGGCCTCGCGCAGGTCCTTGCGTCGGCACGTGCTGCATCGCGCCGCGAGATCTTCACCAGCGCCGAGGCGAGCGCGCTCGGGCGGCCGGTGATCAGCGCGGCGCCGCGGTCGGCGGCGAACTCGCGGTAGCGCGAGAGCGCCAGCATCAGGAAGAACGAGAGCATGTAGACGAGCGCGCGAGACGCGCCAGGATCACCAGCACCGGCGCCCCGCCCTCGTCGTCGTCGCCGCCGAAGAAGAAGGCGAACTGCATGATCATCGAGGCCACCGAGGCGAAGAAGCTCGCGATGGTCATGATCAGCACGTCGCGGTTCTTGACGTGGGTGAGCTCGTGGGCCATCACGCCCTCGAGCTCGGAGGGCGAGAGCGTGCGCATGATGCCCGTGGTCGCGCAGACCGTGGCGCTCTTCTGCGAGCGGCCCATCGCGAACGCGTTCGGCACCGACGGTGTCGGCCACCGCGATCTTCGGCTTGGGCAGGTCCGCCTGGATGCAGAGCCGCTCGATCATCGCGTGCAGGCCGGGAGCCTCCTCGGGCGTCACCTCCTTGGCGCCCATCGGCCGCCAGCCCGATCTTGTCCGACAGGAACAGCTGCGCCAGCGTCAGCGCGCCGATGACGACCACCATCGTGATCGCGCCGGCGCCCGCGGCGGCCAGCACCGCGACGAAGACGACGTAGAGCAGCCCGAGCAGGAACAGCGTCAGGAGCATCCGGGTCTGGAGACCCGGGTCGCGAGGGAAGACGGTGCGCTGGCGAGCCATGGCCAGGATGGTAGTGACCCCTCTTGCACGGTCTCTTGCAGACGGGGGAAGACGGCTTCCCAAGCCGAGGCCTCGTGCTACCGTGGCCTGCCTCGTCGGCGCCGGATTTCCCTGCATAACCGCGGGAAATGGGGCGGCGCCCAGCACGTATGAAGCGATTCTTCTTCCTTCCCATCACGCTGGCCCTCGTCGGCCTACCTGCTGCTGCCGTTGCCGGGGCTCTCCGAGCCGCTCTCGCAGAAGATCGAGGCCAAGCGCGGCGCGATCGAGAGCAAGAAGCGCCAGGAGGGCGTGCTGACGACCACGATCACGCGGCTGGGCACGCGCATCGACGGCCTGCAGGGGGAGATCAACGCGCACGCAGACACGGCTCAGTCGCGCGCAGGAGGGCCTCGACGCCAAGCGCGACGAGCTGCTGGGCGTGCGCGACCAGCTCGAGATCGCGCGCGACCGGCTCGAGCGGCTGCGCTTCGAGCTGGCTACCGCGCGCAAGGTGCTCGGCGGCCCGCCTGGTCGAGATCTACAAGTCCGACCAGCCCGACGCGCTGACCGTCGTGCTCGAGTCCGACGGCTTCGGCGAGCTGCTCGAGCGCGCCGAGTTCCTCGACCGAATCTCCGACTCAGGACCGCGAGATCACCGAGCGCGTGCGCGGCCTGCGCGACCGCGCTCATGCCCAGGCCACCCAACTCGCGCGGTTGGAGCGCAAGGTGCAGTTCGCGGCCGAGCAGATCCTGCGCGCGCCGCGACCAGATCGCGGCCACCAAGAACCAGCTCGTGACTCGCCCAGGGCGAGCTCGTGCAAGCGCGCGGCAACGGCCGACGGGCCACGCTCGCCCAAGTGCGCGACAGTCGCCAGCACCTGGAGGGCGACCTGGCCGCGCTCGAGCGCCAGCAGGCGCGCATCCAGGCCCAGCTCTCGGGCGCGGGCGAGACCGCCTTCGCCGGGCCGATCAAGCAAGGCTCGGGCCAGCTGATCTGGCCGGTCAACGGGCCGATCGTGTCGCCCTTCGGCATGCGCTGGGGTCGTCTGCACGCCGGCGTCGACATCGCGGTGCCGGCCGGCACGCCGATCCGCGCCGCCGACTCGGGCCGCGTGGTGCTGATGGGCTGGGTCGGACGGCTACGGCAACTACACCTGCGTCCAGCACACCGGCAGCCTCTCCACCTGCTACGCCCACCAGTCGCGCTTCGGCACCTCCAACGGGGCCGGCGTCAGCCAGGGCCAGGTGATCGGCTACGTCGGCTGCACCGGCCACTGCTTCGGCGACCACCTGCACTTCGAGACGCGCGTCAACGGGTCCCCCACGGACCCGATGGGCTATCTCTAGCGGCGAAAGCGGCCGAGGCGCTTGACGCCGCAGTTGCCGTTGCCGTCGCAGGCGGTGGCGATGAAGACGTTGGAGCGCAGGCCGCGCAGGGCGACGCTGCGGGCGAAGGGGCCGCCGCGCGGGCGCACGGCGTAGCCGAAGCTGCGGCCGTCGTCGCGTGAGGCCAGCAGGGCGTAGCGGACGTGGCCGGCGAGCTCGCGGCCGCTGGTGGTGCGGTCGCGGCTGCGGCGGATCCTGATCCGAACCCGGTTCCCGTGGCGCTGAGCGCGCGCCCGTGCGCGCGGCGAGCGGATGTCGTAGCCGCGGGCCAGTGCGACCGCCTGCTCGCCATCGACGATGCCGGTCCCGGTGAACTCGTTCCAGCGCGGGCCCGGCAGCGTCTGGCGCGCCGAGCGCCGGATCACGTCGGCGACCTGCTCGGATTGCAGCCGCGGCTCGACCTGCCACACCAGCGCGGCGATGCCGGCAGCGATCGGCGCGGCGAAGCTCGTGCCCTGGGCGTAGGCCCAGCGGCCGCCGGCGCCGGCGAAGACCGTCGGGCGACAGCTGCTGGCCAGGTCCCAGTAGGTGCCCGGCCGGCGCGGGATCGTCGAGCTGACCCCCTTGTGACAGTCGTCGCTGGCACCCGGCGCGGCGACCGTGACGAAGTCGTTGTGGTTGGAGAAGCTGCCGACCGCGCCGCCGGGCTTGGTCGCCGAGACCGAGAGCCCGATGCCGCGTGCCCCGCGCCGTCCGCTGAGGAAGGCGGCGGGGAACTGGAGCGGGTTGCCTTGCTCGGCCAGATTCCCCGAGGCGGCGACCGGCAGCACGTTTGCGAAGAAGGCGAAGTCGAGCGCGCGTGCGGAGGTGCGGTCGAGCCCGTTGCCGGCGAGACTGAGGTTGACGACGTCGGCGCCGTGGCGGATCGACCAGGCGAGCCCGCGGATCACGTCCGAGAGGGAGAAGTTGCCGTCGATCGAGGCGCGCACCGGCAGCACCTTGGTCGTGCCGGCGACGCCCTTGCCGCCGAGTCCGTTGTCGTCCTCGGCGGCGATCAGCCCCGCGACGAAGGTCCCATGGCCGTCGAGGTCGGTCACACTGCGGCGGCCGGTGGCGTCGTAGCTGCGGCCGACGTTCGCGTCGATGTCGGGGTGCCCGGCGTCGAGGCCGGTGTCGACGATCGCCACCGTGCGCCGCGAGCCGCCGCCCGCCGCGGCGATCGCCGGCCCGGCGCGCACCTCGTCGTAGGCCCAGGAGTAGGGGATGCCGAAGTGATCGGGGTCCGGGGTGTCGAAGGGATCGGCAGCGGCCTGTAGCGAGCGGTCGCGCTCGACGTAGGCGACGCCGGGATCGCCGCGCAGCGCCGCCGCGACCGCCGCGCCGGAGGGGGCGTCGACGGCCAGCACGCCGAGCGCGTCGACGGTCTCCACGCGGGCGCCGAAGGCGCGCAGGCGGTCGCGCAGGCGAGGCACGTCGGCGTGGCTGCGGGCGCCGACCAGCAGACGCTGCCGTGCGCCGGCGCGCGCGATGCTCGCCGGCAGGGCGACCGGCGCCCGCCTGCCCGCTGCGCGAGGCACGGGTCCGCGAGCCAGGCAGCGTCGCGGCGTCCTGGCCGCGCGGCAGCCGGCGAACGGGTTCGGCAGCGGCAGCCGCAGACCACGGCCGTCGGCAGCCGCACTGGACGGGTGCAGCACGGCGCGCAGCGCTTCGCGCTCGATGAGCCCGTTCGAGGCGTGCGCCGGCGTGGCGAGCAGCAGCGGCAGCGCACAGATCAGCGTCCCGCACGCTCTCCGCACGCCGACCAAGGTAGCGACCGCGCCGGGGGACTCCGGCCCGCTAGCCTGCCGCCCTGCATGCTGCCGGAGATCGACCTCGGCCCGCTCGAGCTGAAGACCTTCGGCATCTGCTTCGCGCTCGGCTTCCTGGCGGCGGGGGCGGTGCTCGCGCGCCGGCTGCGCGAGCTCGACAGGCCGCCCGACTGGTCCTACGAGCTGGTCTTCGCCGCGCTGCTGGGCGGGCTCGTCGGCTCGCGGCTCGACTACCTGCTGCAGAACTGGGACAGCGTCTCGGACGACCTGCTCGGCAACCTCTTCTCGGGCTCGGGACTGGTCTGGCAGGGTGGCGCGATCGGTGGCGCGATCGGCGTGCTGCTGTGGGCGCGCTGGCGCGGCTGGCTGGGGCTGGCGCTGCTGGACGCCTGCGCGGTGCCGCTGGCGCTGGGCTATGCGATCGGGCGCGTCGGCTGCCAGCTCTCGGGCGACGGCGACTACGGCGTCGAGTCCGACCTGCCCTGGGCGATGGCCTATCCCGACGGCACGGTGTCGACCGATCAGGAGGTGCACCCGACGCCCGTCTACGAGACGCTCGCGATGGGGCTGGTCGCGCTGGTCCTCTGGCGCCTGCGCGACCGCGTCGCACCGGGCGTCCTGTTCGCGCTGTACCTGATGCTGGCCGGCACCGAGCGGTTGCTGGTGGAGTTCATCCGCCGCAACGACAGCGTCGTGGCCGGCCTGACCCTGCCGCAGCTGCTCAGCCTGCTGATGATCGCGGGCGGAGCGGCGATGGTCTACGCGCGGCGCGAGTCGCTGCGGCCGACGACGTCCTAGTAGCCGGCGGTGCGGCGGCCGCCGCCAAGCGCGCCCAGGCCCGCCGCCGCGCACAGCGCCAGGGCGATCGAGGCGCCGGCGGCCGTGCCGGCATGGACCGAGAGGTAGATCCCCGCGCACCCCGCCAGGGCGCCGACGGCCGCGCCGGCGCCGATCGCGGCGGTGGCCGAGGCCGTCCAGCCCCGCACCGCGACCGGAGGCGCCACGAGCACCGCCAACACGAGCAGGGCACCGAGGCCCTGGACCGCGACCGCCACCGCGCCGGCGAGCAGCGCCAGCAGCGCCAGGCGGACGATCGCGGGGCGGACGCCGGTGCTGGCCGCGCCCGCACCGAACGCGGTCGCCAGCAGCGGGCGGTGGAGCGCGACGAGCGCGCCGCCTCCGATCAGCGCCAGCGCCGCGGCGGCGATCAGGTCGGCGTCGCTGACCCCGAGCGGGTCCCCGAACAGCAGCTCTCCTAGCCGCTGGGGCGCATCCGGCGAGAGCGCCAGCAGGGCGCCGAGGCCGACCAGCCCCGTGACGACGACGGCGACCGCGGTGTCCGGGCCGATGCGCTCGTCGCGGCTGGCCAGCGCGATCAGCACGGCGGCGGCGGTCACGCCCCCGGCGGCGCCGAGCAGCAGCGGCGCTCCCGCGAGCGCGGCCAGCACGAGTCCCGGCAGCAGCCCGTGCGCGAGCGACTCCGCGCCGTAGCTCAGCCGCTCGCTGACGACCCAGAAGCCCAGTGCACCGCAGAACGCCCCGAGCAGGATCACCTCGAGCAGCGCCCGCCGGTCGATGCCGGAGCGCCAGGGATCGAGCAGCGCGTCGAGCAGGTCCATCGCCGGCTCAGTGCCCCTCCCTGGCGTGGTCGTGGTGCTGGACGCAGATCGCCTGGTCGGCGCCGTCGGTGTCCAGCACGATCAGCTCGTCGCCGTAGGTGGCCTGCAGCGTGGCGCGGTCGAGGATCTCGTCAGGCCGACCGAACGCCACCTGACGCCGGTTGAGGCAGAGCACGAGGTCGAAGCGGCGGGCGCTCTCGACGTCGTGGGTGGAGACGAGCAGCGCCCGTCGCTCGGCGCGCAGCTCGTCGAACAGCGTCGCGATGCGATCCGCGCTGACGGGATCGACGCCCGCCAGCGGCTCGTCGAGCAGCAGCACGGGCGCGTCCTGGACCAGTGCCCGCGCCAGCAGCGTGCGCTGGCGCTGTCCGCCCGACAGCGCTCCGAAGCGCGTCCGCTCCTGCTCGGCCAGCCCCACGCGCGCGAGCGCCGCGCGAGCGGCGGCGCGCTCGCCGCGCCGGGGCGGCAGCCACCAGCGCCCACGCGCGAGCGAGCCCATCAGCGCGACGTCGAGCGCGCTGACGGGGAAGTCGAGCCGCGTGCGCTCGGTCTGCGCGACGTAGGCCGGCCGGCCGGCGAGCTCGATCGTGCCGGGTGCCGGCGTACCCACGTCGGGGCCATCGCTCCTCGGGGCACAGGCCAGCTCGCCGGTGAGCGCGCGGAAGAGCGTCGTCTTGCCGCCGCCGTTGGGGCCGAGCACCGCCAGCGTCTGCCCGGCATCGAGTGCGAAGGAGACGTCGCGCAGCGCCGGCGGGCCGCCGTAGCCGGTCGTGAGGTCGCGGACGGAGACGGCCGGAGCGGTCACGGACGGGCTCCGAGCGGCTGCGCGAGGGCCAGGCCGCCGTACACGGCCGCGCCGAGGACGGCCACCGGCGGGCCGGGGGGCAGGTCCAGCCAGTAGGCGAGGTAGAGGCCGATCGCGCCCTCGGCCGCCGCGAACGCCAGCGACCAGCCGATCAGGCCCGGCACGCTGCGGGCGAGCAGGCGGGCGGCGGCTGCCGGGAGCACGAAGATCGCGGTCACCAGCAAGGCGCCCACGGCCGGGATCGCGGCCACGGCGGCGACCGCGACGACGCCCAGCAGCGTCAGCTCGGCGGCCGCCGTGGGCACGCCGAGCGTGGGCGCGGCGTTCGGGTCGAAGGCCAGCGCCGTCCAGGTCCGGCCGAGCGCGAGCGCGCAGGCGAGCGCGAGCGCGGCGGTCACGGCCGACAGCGCCAGGTCGCCCGTATCCAATCCGAGCAGGGTGCCGAACAGCAGGCGATCGACCGCGGCTCCCGATTCGAACACGTCGCTGGCGAGCACGATGCCGCCCGCCAGGGCCGCCACCAGCAGCAGCGCGGTGGCCTCCCCGAGTTCACCTGTGCCCCGAGGGGCGGTAGCCCCGACGTGGGTACGGCCAGCGCGCCCGACGCGCTCCACGCCGCCCGTGTAGGCGAGCGCCATGCCCAGGCCGGCCGCGGTGGGGCTGACGCCGCTCGCGTCGGCCGCGACGAGGGCCGGAAAGGTGGCGCTGCCGACCGCGTGGGTGAAGAAGGCCAGCCGGCGCAGCACGATCCAGGCGCCCAGCACGCCACCAGCGATCGCCAGCAGCGCCAGCTCCAGCAGCGCGGTGCGCATGAACGGCAGCGTGACCAGGTCGAGCGGCGAGGGCACGCAAAGAGGTTAAACGAGAATCATTCTCACAACCTCGCCGGGTTGGAGTGGCCATTTGTCCGCCCCCTGGAACGTGATGCCCGCGCAACGATCGGGTATAGAGGGGACACTCCATTCCGTGAAAGCTTCCAGGGCATACATCGCCAGCCTGGGTGCGACCGGCGTGCTCGTCGCCGCCGCATTCATGCTGCTCCTCGTCGTCAGCGCCCTCGTGGCGTTCGACGGCTGGCCGGGCGCGGACGCAAACGCGCAGCGGGAGCGCGTGGTGGTCGACGGCGCAGCCGGTCCCGAACGAGCGGACGCCGCTCGCACGGGGGCCGACAGGCGATCCTCGACGCGCGCCGCGGGCCGACACGCGCAGAACGGGGTCGGCGACTCGCGCCGCGCCGTGGGTCGCGGGCTCGGAGGCGGCAGCGGCGTCAGCGAGCTCCAGGGCGGTGGCCAAGCGCAGCCGGGCGGCGGCCAGACGGGCGGCGCGGACGGGCGCGGAGCGGGATCGCCCGAACATGGCGGCACGAGCGGCGGCGGACCCGTGCGCGACACGGCCGGGAACGTCGGCGGCCCGGTTGGCGGCGTGACCGACAGAGTCGGGGAGACCGTCGACGGCGCGGGGCAAGGCGTCGGTCAGACGGTCGACGGCGTCACCAACGGGGTCGGGGAGACGGTGAGCGGGGCGACCGATGGCGTGGGCTCCACGGTCGAGGGCGTGACGGGCGGTCTGGGCCAGGCCGTCGGCGGCGTGAGCCCGCAGCTCGGCGAGACGGTCACGCAGACGGGCAGCACCCTCGGTCAGACGGTCCAGGGGACGGGCGACGCCGTCGACGGCGTGCTCGAAGGCACCGGACAGGCCGCGGGCGGGCTGCTCGGCGGCAAGAGACCGTAGGCGCCGGGTCGTCGCGACCGACTCAGCTCGGACTGCCGCCTAGCCGGTGGCCCGTCCGACGTACTCGACCGAGAGCGCCTGCAGCTCGCCGTCGTGCTGCACCGAGCGGTGATGGCCGCCGGGCACCACCACGAGTCGCTTGGGCTCGTGCGCCTCGGCGTAGAGCCGCTCGCTGACGGCGACCGGCACGCTCTCGTCGCCGCGGGCGTGCAGGAGCAGCAGCGCGGTCCGTGGGCCGAGCTCGGCCACCGCCCGGTAGACGTCGAGCGTCTCGAGCCAGTCGGCGGTCGCCTCCACGTCGCACTCGAAGTCCGGCAGCCTGCCGCCGCGCAGCGAGCGCGCCATCCCGTCCCCGGTCGCCGGGCAGATGGCGACGACGGCGCGCAGAGCCGGGTCGCGTGCGGCGGCATGGATGGCGCAGAAGCCGCCCATGCTGGAGCCGCGCAGCGCCACCGCCGGCGCGTGCTCGCGGGCGAGCGCGCAGAAGCCGAGCACGTCGTCGATCGCGCCGGGTCCGAAGCGGCCCGCGGAGCGTCCGTGCCCGCGCGCGTCGAAGGCGATCGCGGCGAGGCCATGGGCGCGGCAGAGGCGGGCGAAGTCGAAGTGACTCTCCTTGGCCGAGCCGGCCCCGTGCAGGATCACCACGGTCGCGGCCGGGTCGCCCTCGGGCAGGAACAGCGCGTACGCGAGCCCATCGTGCTGGCCGAGCGTGGGTGGTGCCGGCGGGGCGTGCTTCATAATCGCCGCCGATCATGGCAGCGGTCGCCGTCTCCCACGTCTATCCGATGGGCTCGCGCTTGAACGAGCGCGGGCGGCTCGAGGTCGGCGGCTGCGACGTCGTCGAGCTGGCGCGGGAGTTCGGCACGCCGGCCTACGTCTACGCCGAGGACGACGTCCGCGCGCGGGCGCGGGCCTACGTGCAGGCCTTCGCGGCGCGGCGCGAGCGCTTCGAGGTCATCTACGCCAGCAAGGCGTTCCCCTGCACCGCGGCCTACCGGCTGATGGCCGAGGAAGGGTTGTCGGTCGACGTCGCCTCCGGCGGCGAGCTGCACCTGGCGCTCGCCGGCGGCTGCGATCCGGCGCGCATCTACCTGCACGGCAACAACAAGTCGCAGGCCGAGCTCGACGAGGCGATCGCGGCCGGCGTCGGCCACGTCGTGGTCGACTCCTTCGACGAGATCGAGCGCCTGCGCGGCCGCTCCGTGCGCGTGCTGCTGCGCGTGACGCCCGGCATCCGCCCGGACACCCACTCGTTCATCGCCACCGGCCAGGTGGACTCGAAGTTCGGCTTCGGCCTCGACGACGTGGCGCGCGCGGTGCAGCGCTGCCGCGAGGCCGGGCTCGAGCTGCGCGGCCTGCACGCCCACATCGGCTCGCAGATCTTCGAGCTCGACGTCTTCGAGCGACTCGGCGAGCTGCTGGCGGGGATCGGCGACTACCCGCTGCTCAACCTCGGCGGCGGCCTGGGGATCGCCTACACCGCCGAGGACACACCGCCGGCGATCGAGGACTACGTCGAGTCGCTGCTGCGCGGCGCGCCGGAGGACGTCACGGTGCTGTGCGAGCCCGGCCGCTCGCTGGTCGGCAACGCCGGCGTCACGATCTACTCGGTCGGCACCGTCAAGCGCATCCCCGACGTGCGCACCTACGTCTCGGTCGACGGCGGCATGTCCGACAACCTGCGCCCGATGCTCTACGGCGCGCGCTACGAGGCGCAGATCGCCGACCGCTTTGGCGGAAACGAACTCTGCACCGTCGCAGGCAAGCACTGCGAGTCGGGCGACATCCTCGTGCGCGACGTCGAGCTCGACGACCCGCGCCCCGGGGACGTGCTCGTGATCCCCGCCACCGGCGCCTACGGCCACGCGATGTCCAACAACTACAACGCGATCCCACGCCCGCCAGTGATCTTCTGCCGCGACGGCGACGCGCGCGTCGTGGTGCGTCGCGAGACCTACGACGATCTGCTGCTGCGGGATGCCTGACGCGTTCCGGATCGGGCTGCTCGGCCACGGGACGGTCGGAGCGGCCTTCGAGCAGCTGCTCGAGTCGCGCGCCGACGCGATCCAGTCCGAGGTCGGCCTGCGGCCGGAGCTGGTCGGGGTGCTGACCCGCAGCCAGGGGGACTTCGACGAGCTCCTCGAGCGCAGCGACCTGATCGTGGAGCTGATGGGCGGCACAGAGCCCGCCCGCGAGTACATCGTGCGCGCGCTCGACGCGCGCCGGCACGTGGTGACCGCCAACAAGCAGGTGCTGTCGCAGTTCGGCGAGGAGATCTTCGACGCCGCGCGCCGCAACGGCATGCAGCTGCGCTTCGAGGGCGCCGTCGCGGGCGTGGTGCCGGCGATCCGGGTGATGGCCGAGAGCCTTTCCGTCACCCACATCGAGCGCGTGCACGGGATCGTCAACGGCACCTGCAACTACATCCTCAGCGAGATGGCACGCACCGGCGCGAGCTACGAGGACGCGCTGCGCGAGGCGCAGCAGCTCGGCTACGCCGAGGCCGATCCGACCGACGACGTGACCGGCAAGGACGCCGCCGCCAAGATGGCGATCCTCGCGCGGCTGGCCTTCGGCGCCGCCGTGCACCTCGATCAGGTCGGCTGCGAGGGCATCGACAGGCTCACCGGCGACGACATCGCCTACGCCAAGGAGCTGGGGCTGTCACTGAAGCTGATCGGCTCGGCCGAGCGGCTGGAGGGCGGCGTGGCCGTGCAGGTCTACCCGGCCTTCCTCTACGCCGACCATCCGCTGGCCTCGGTCAACGGCTCCTTCAACGCGGTCACGATCGAGGCGCCGGCGATCACCGAGATCACGCTCTCGGGCCCGGGCGCGGGCGGCATCCAGACCGCCAGCGCCGTGCTCGGCGACGTGGTCTCGACGATGATCCCGCCGGCGGTTGCGCTCACGCCCGCGCTCGACATCCCGATCGTCACCGACGTCGCGTTCTCGTTCTACCTGCACCTGGAGGTCGACGACCAGCCGGGCGTGCTCGCCCAGGTCGCCGAGATCCTCGGCATGCAGGGCGTCTCGATCCGCTCGGTCGTCCAGCACGGGCTGGGGGACGAGGCGCGGCTGCTGATCGTGGCCCACCCGGTGCTGGAGTCGAAGTTCCGCGCGGCGGTGGAGCTGATCTCGGGGCTCGACTTCGTGCGCGAGGCGCCGCGCACGATCCGGGTCATCGAGGAGACGTTCTAGGTGTCGCTGTGGCGCTACCGGGACCGGATCCCGGTCGAGCCGCTCGTGACGATGGGCGAGGGGGACACGCCGCTCGTGCGCGCGCCGTTCCTGTCCGAGCGCACCGGCTGCGAGGTCTGGCTGAAGCTCGAGGGCGCGAACCCGACCGGTTCGTTCAAGGACCGGGGCATGACGGTGGCGGTCTCGGCGGCGGTCTCCGAGGGCGCGGAGGCGGTGGTCTGCGCCTCGACCGGCAACACCGCGGCCAGCGCGGCCGCCTACGCGGCGCGAGCCGGCCTGCGCGGTGCGGTGATCGTGCCCGAGGGCAAGATCGCGACCGGCAAGCTGGCCCAGGCGCTCGTGCACGGGGCGCGCGTGATCGCCCTGCGCGGGAACTTCGACCAGGCGCTGACGCTCGTGCGCCAGCTGGCCGAGCGGCATCCGATCGCGCTCGTCAACTCCGTCAACGAGTTCCGCATCGAGGGGCAGAAGACGGGCGCCTTCGAGGTCTGCGACGAGCTCGGCGAGGCGCCGGACGTGCTCTGCATCCCGGTCGGCAACGCCGGCAACGTGACCGCCTGGTGGCGCGGCTTCTCCGAGTACGAGGTCGCGCCGCGGATGCACGGCTACCAGGCCGAGGGCGCGTCGCCGCTGGTGCGCGGCGCGCCGGTCGAGCAGCCGGAGACGGTGGCGAGCGCGATCCGGATCGGCAACCCGGCGCGCTGGGAGGACGCGATGAGCGTCTTCACCTCCTCGCGCGGCGAGGTGCGGGCCGTCTCCGACGCGGAGATCCTCGAGGCCTACGAGCTGCTCGGCACGCGCGAGGGCATCTTCTGCGAGCCGGCGTCGGCGGCCTCGGTCGCCGGCCTGCTCAAGTACGGCGCCGAGGGACGGGTGGTCTGCGTGCTCACCGGCCACGGCCTCAAGGACCCGCAGACCGCGATGAACCGGGCCTCCTCGGTGGTGCCCTGCGAGCCCGAGTTGGAGCGCTTGGAGGAGGCCGTGCTCGGGTGAGACGGCGCCGCAGCGTGCGCGTGCCCGCCTCCTCGGCCAACCTCGGCCCGGGCTACGACGTGCTGGCCGCGGCGCTGTCGCTGTCGCTCGACCTGGAGGTGGCCGAGACCGGCGAGTTCGCGGTCGAGTGCGACGTGCCCGGCGTGCCGCTCGATCGCTCGAACCTCTGCGTGCGGGCCTTCGAGGCGCTGCATCCCGCCGACGGCGTCTCGTTCTCGATCCAGTCCGAGATCCCCGCCGCCGCGGGCCTCGGCTCCAGCGCGGCGGCGATCGTGGCCGGCCTGTCGGCGGCCGACCACATGTACGAGCTCGACGCGCCGGTGTTCGAGCTCGCCTGCGAGCTGGAGGGCCATCCGGACAACGTGGCCGCCGCCTACTACGGCGGCTTCGTGATCTGCGGCGAGGGCGAGCCGGTCTGCCTCGAGCCGCCGGAGGGCCTGGAGGCGGTGCTGGTGATCCCGCCCGAGGAGGTGCCGACCGAGGCCGCGCGCGCGGCGATGCCGGCGGAGGTCCCGGTCGCCGACGCGGTGCACAACGTCGGTGCCGCGGCGATACTCGTGCTGGGCCTGGCGCGCGACGACTTCTCGCTGATGGGGCGCGGCCTGCGGGACCGGCTGCACCAGCCGCGCCGGCGGCACCTCTACCCCCGCTCGCTGGAGCTGGTCGAGCGCGCCGAGCAGCTGGGCGCGATCGGCGCCACGATCTCCGGCGCGGGGCCGTCGGTCCTGTTCTGGTGCCACTGGCAGCAGACCGGGGGCGTGATCGAGCAGCTGCGCGGCGAGGCTCCCGACTGCGCCGTCGAGCGGCTCAACTTCGTGCCCCACGGCGCCGACGTGAACGCGCTCGAATGAGGATCGAGGCCGCTGGGGGCGTGGTGCTCCGCGACGGGCAGGTCGCCCTCGTCCACCGGCCCCGCTACGACGACTGGAGCCTGCCCAAGGGCAAGCTCGACCCGGGCGAGTCGGCCGAGCAGGCGGCCGTGCGCGAGGTCGAGGAGGAGACGGGCCTGCGCTGCCGGCTCGTGCGCGAGCTGCCGTCGATCGAGTACCGCGACAACCGGGATCGGCCCAAGCGCGTGCGCTATTGGCTGATGGAGGTCGAGCACGATCCGGGCTTCGCGGCCAACGACGAGACCGACGCGCTGTGCTGGCTGCCGTTGGAGGAGGCTCGGGCGCTGCTGACCTATGAGCGCGACCGGGAGGTGCTGGCGGCTGCGGGCGCCTGAGTGACTTCGTCGTTTACGGCGGCGGAGAGGGGGGTGGGTTGGGTTGTTGGTGGCGTTCCACGGAGTGTGGGCTACGTTCCTCGCGGTATGCGCGAGTTTTGTAGCCCACACCCGGCGCCTACGGGGGGTGGGCTGCAAAGGTCTCGCATACCGAGACTTATGTAGCCCACCCCCTTGGACCCTAAGCCGCGAGGCCCTCGGCCTCGTGCGCGGCGCGGGTGGCAAAGACGTAGGCGCCGATGCGGTGGATGAGGCCGGCGGCGTAGAGGTCTTCGACGGCGTCCTCGACGTCGGCGCGGTTGGGCTCGAGCCCTGGCGGCGTGTCGCTGGAGGGGTGCAGGGCTCGGTCGAGCTCTGTCATCGACCAGAGGCCCTGGTGGTCGTGCACGAGCAGGCCGAGCAGCGCCTGTTTGAGCTGGGTGGAATCGTCGGGCGTGACGCCCGGGTTACGCTGCAAACGCATGGGAGATAACTCCTCCTGTGCCGGCGCCGGGCGGTTGCACCCGCGCCGGGGCCGTTTTCGTTTGATGTGACCGAACCGTATAGGTGTCAGCGGACGACCCGAGGCTAGGCCGTCGCCAGCTCCGGCCGCCTGTCGGCCCAGGGCCGCTCGGCCTCGAGCTGCGCGCCCAGCGACAGCAGCACGTCCTCGCGCGCGGGGGCGCCCACGAGCTGCACGCCCAGCGGCAGACCGTCCTCGCCGTGGAACAGCGGCAGCGAGATCGCCGGCTGCCCGCTGACGTTGAAGGTCGCCGTGTAGGGCGTGAAGTGCCCGGAGCGGCGGAAGTCGTCGAGCGGGTTGGCGCTGCACGAGTCGAGCTCGCCGATGCGCACCGGCCGCTGCCCGAGGGCGGGCGTGAGCAGCACGTCGTAGCGGTCCCAGAGGCTGACGATCGTGCGCGTGGCGGCCTGCAGCTGGGTCATCGCGAGCCGGTACTCGAGCGCGCTGCGCTCGCGGATGATCTTCCAGATCGCCCACGAGAGCGGCTCGATCAGCTCGGGGCTCGGCTCGCGCCCGCTGATCTGGCCGCCGAAGAAGATGCCCATCGAGATGCCGGAGCCGAAGGCCATCGTGAACACCGGCAGCAGGTCCTGGCCCTCCCAGGGTGGTGCCGGTAGCTCCTCGACCTCGTGGCCGAGGCCGGACAGCAGCTCGGCGGCGTCGCGCATGCCCTGCACGGCGACCGGCTCCGGCTCGAAGTCGATCGGCGGCGTGGCGGTGAAGCCGATCCGCAGCCGGCCGGGATCGCGCCGCGCGGCGGCCGCGAACGGCTCGGCGGGCGGCGGCGCCCAGGTGGAGTCGCCGGGCTCGTAGCCGGCCATCAGGTCGAGCAGCTCGGCGGTCTCGGCGACCGTGCGGCTGAGCACGCCGTCCTGGACGAGGAAGTCGTCGCCGAGCTCGGGCCCGCGCGAGATGCGCCCGCGCGTCGGCTTGAGGCCCACCAGCCCGCAGCAGGCGGCCGGGATGCGGATCGAGCCGCCGCCATCGCTGCCGTGCGCGATCGGCACCATGCCGCTGGCGACCGCCGCCGCGGCGCCGCCGGAGGAGCCGCCGGGCGTGCGCTCGGTGTCCCAGGGATTGCGGGTCGCGCCGTAGCGGCGCGGCTCGCTGACCGGCAGGATGCCGAACTCCGGCATGTTGGTCTTGCCGACGATCACGAAGCCCGCGTCGCGCAGCCGCTTGACCGCGAAGGCGTCGTGCTGGGGCACGAAATCCCCGAAGATCTCCGCGCCGAAGGTGAATGGCATCCCCGCCACCGCGGCCGTGTCCTTGATCGCGATCGGCACGCCCGCGAACGGCCGCGAATCGCCCGGCTCGATCGCGTCGGCGGCCGCCAGCGCGCCCTCCGCGTCCACGTGCATGAAGGCGTTCAGCTCCGGCTGCAGCGCCTCGATGCGCGCCAGCGACGCCTCCACGAGCTCCCGCGAGCTCAGCTCTCCGTCTCGGACCAGGGTGGCCAGCTCGCTCGCCGGCTTGAATAGCAGTTCGCTCATCGTGGGCCGAACTGTACGGGGGCACCGCCGGGCGAGCGCCGCCTCGGCGCCCGCCCTGCTGCCGGCGGCTATGAGCCTGCTGTCACGGTTGGGTCGGGATCTCTGGCTGTATCGGGTCTCACTGTGTAGGTAGCCGTGAGGGCAGAGTTGAATGAGCCGGGAAACTCGCAACCGGCTCCGCTCTCTGTGTGGATCATTCTGGCGTCGACGACGAGTGATCCGGTCACGTTTGTATAGGTGGTGGCGAGTGACTGGCCCGCGTCATAGGTGATCGTGCACAGTCTTCCGCCGATCGCGATGACATAGACGCAGGCAGTGTTCAGGTTGATCGAGCCGCTCGCTGATCTGGTGCCGGCGTTGAAGGTTCTGAGGTGCAACGCGTAGGGCGCGGCTGAACTCGAGGCACATGCGGCTTTGTCGCCGACGATGCCCCCGCCCGCGCCTCTCCAGGTGGTCTGGCAGCTTCTGCCCGAGCCGTCGCCGAAGGTCATGCTCGTGATGCGGATCTGTGTATGTGTGGTGCTCGCGTAGCCTGAGATGCTGGCGACGGCGCAGGTGATGCTCGATCCGATGGCGGGAATGCTGAGAACCGCGTTGGTGGATCTCGCTGTGAACTGTGAGCTTGTGTTGGTTGAGGGTGTGATGAACGGCGACACGGCTCTGGTGCCGCTTGAGGCTGTGATGTTGGGTGTGGCGAACGCGGGCGATGCGACGACCACCACCGCCGCGACGAGCGCCAGCATGACGACGAGGATCTTCCGTAAAGAATGCATAGCACTCAACGGTACATGATCAGTTAGGAACTAGTGAGGAGATGGCGACGGACGGGCGCCCTTCGGCGCCCGTCCGTTCCATCGGCGGCTATGAGCCGGCTGTCACGATGGGGATGGTGTCTCTTCTTGTGTCTGGTCTGAGCGAGTAGGTGGCTCTGAGGGTCCCTAGGGCTGAGCCGGGGAACGGGCATGTGGCGCCTCTGAGTGTCACCATGATGTTGCCGTCGACCACGAGGAGCCCGGCCGGGGGTGTGTAGTTGAAAGCTGCTGACCCGCCTCTGTCCCACGTGAAGGTGCAGATGTTGCCGGCGATGTTGATGCTGAATGTGCAGGTCGTGATGAAGTTCACGGTGCCGCTCGCTGATCTCGTGCCGGCGTTGACGGCCTTGAAGTGCCAGAACCAGGGCGATGCTGAGGAAGCGCCGCATGTGATCTGATCGCCGTCGACCGACCCTCTCGCGCCGGCCCACGAGGTCATGCAACTTCTGCCCGAGCCATCGCCCAATTGGAGGCTCGTCACGCGGACCTGTGTATGTGTCGTCGAGACGTAGCCTGACGCGAGCCCGGCGGTGCAGTCCACGCCCGAGTTGATGCTGGGGATTCTGAGCGTGATGAAGGTGGTCCGGGCTGTGAACTGTGAGCTTGTATTGGTTGACGGTGTGAGGAACGGGGCCACCGCTCTGGTGCCCGATGAGGCTGTGAGGTTCGGTGTCGCGAACGCCGGCGAGGCGATCACGACGACCCCTAGGACGAGGATTGCCGCGACGAGGACAGAGCTTCTAAAAGATTTCATAGTGATCGACGGTAGTCGATCACTGGAGATCTCTACGCAGACACGAGCTCGGCCCGCAGCGCGGACAGGCGCTCGCGCTCGGCGTCGCGGTCGCCGAGGCGGGCCAGCAGCTCGTCGGCGAGGGCGAGGTAGTCGGCGCCGAGGGTGGGGGCGTGGTCGAGGATCGAGCGGCCCCGCTCGGCGGACTCGGCGTAGCGGACCGAGCGCCGGATGACGCTCTCGAAGACCTTGTCGTCGAAGCTCTCGCGCAGCTGGTCCAGCGCTTCGCGGGAATGCACGAGCCGCATGTCGGCGATGTTCAGCAGCACGCCGAGCCACTCCAGCTCGGGGTTGAGCGAGTCGCGCGCCAGCTCGACGACCTCCAGCGCCTGCTCGACCCCCTGGAGCGAGAAGTACTCCGCCTCGCTGGAGATCAGCGCCCAGTCGGCGGCCACGAGCGCGTTGACGGTCAGCAGGCCGAGCGAGGGCGGGCAGTCGAGCAGAATCAGATCGTGGCGGCGCTTGAGGTCGCGCAGCGCGCGCTTGAGCGTCAGCTCGCGGCCCATCTTGCCGCCGAGCATCAGCTCGGTCTCGGCCAGCTGCAGGTTGGCGGGCAGCACACCGTCGTAGAGCGCGTCGGCGGCCTTGGCCTGGCCGGTGAGCACGTCGGCGACCGTGGGGGACCAGTCGGCCGGCACGTCGAAGTAGTCGGAGAGGTTGCCCTGGGGGTCCAGGTCGACGCAGAGGACGTCCATGCCGACCCGTCGCAGCACGTCGGCGAGCGTGCGCACGGTGGTCGTCTTGCCCGTGCCTCCCTTCTGCGACATGACGGCGATCGTGGTGCCCAAGTGGGCGAAGATACACGTCCTCGGCCACAGTGCCCGAACGCGGGTAGAATCGCCTTCTTCCTGCCCGTCGCGCGCTCACTCGGAGAAGGCGCGGAGCCCGAGGAGGTGAAGTTCATGTCCACGCCTGGGGCCCGAGGCCTCTACGACCCCGCATACGAGCACGATGCCTGCGGCGTCGCGTTCGTCGCACGCCTGCGCGCCCCGGCCTCGCACGAGGTGGTCGTGCGCGCGCTGCGCGCGCTGGAGCACCTCGAGCACCGCGGCGCGGAGGGCGCGGACCCCTTCACGGGCGACGGCGCCGGCATCCTGACGCAGCTGCCCGACCGGCTCCTGCGCGGCGAGGTGAGCTTCGAGCTGCCGCCGGCCGGCGGCTACGGCGTGGCGATGTGCTTCCTGCCCCAGGACGCCGAGCGCCGCGACCAGGCGATCGGGCTGCTCGAGCGGACGGTGCAGGCCGAGGGCCAGCGCGTGCTCGGCTGGCGCGACGTGCCGATCGACGAGGACGCCTGCGGGCGCACCGCGCGCGCCTGCATGCCCCACATCGCGCAGCTGTTCGTCGGCGCCGGCGAGGGCGTCGACGACCAGGACGCGCTCGAGCGCAAGCTCTACGTGATCCGGCGCGTGGTCGAGCTGGCCGAGCTCGAGGGCCTGGCGATCCCGAGCTTCTCCTCGCGCACGCTCGTCTACAAGGGCATGCTGATGGCGCCGCAGCTGCCCTACTTCTACCTCGACCTGCGCGACGAGCGGATGGTCAGCCGCCTGGCGCTGGTGCACTCGCGCTTCTCGACCAACACCTTCCCGAGCTGGGAGCTGGCTCATCCGTACCGGATGCTCGCCCACAACGGCGAGATCAACACGCTGCGCGGCAACAGAAACTGGATGAGAGCGCGCGAGCTGCAGCTCGCCTCGCCGCTGTTCGGCGACGACGTCGACAAGATCCGCCCCTTCCTGCGCGGGGACATCTCCGACTCCGCCTCGCTCGACACGGCGATGGAGCTGCTCGTGCTCGGCGGTCGCTCGCCCGCCCACGCGATCTCGATGCTGATCCCCGAGGCCTGGCAGGGGCGTCCCGAGCTGACCGAGGACGTGCGCAACTTCTACGCCTTCCACTCCGCGCTGATGGAGCCCTGGGACGGTCCGGCGGCGGTCGCCTTCACCGACGGTCGCGTGATCGGCGCGACGCTCGATCGCAACGGCCTGCGGCCCGGGCGCTGGCTGGTCACCCACGATGGCTGGGTCGTGCTCGCCTCGGAGACCGGCGTGCTGGACTTCCCAGCCGACGAGGTCGAGGCCAAGGGGCGCCTGCATCCGGGCAAGCTGTTCCTCGTCGACCTCGAGCGCGAGCGGATCGTGCCCGACCGCGAGATCAAGGCCGAGCTCGCCGCCCGCAATCCCTACGGGGAGTGGTTGCGCGACCGCGTCGTGCGGATCGGGGACCTGCCCGACAAGAGCCCGCGCGTGCCGCGCGTGGAGCCGCTGCGCGCGCGCCAGCTTGCCTTCGGCTGGTCGGAGGAGGACCTGCGCGTGGTGCTGGCGCCGATGGCGCGCGACGCTGCCGAGCCGACCGGCTCGATGGGCAACGACGCGGCGCTGGCGGTGCTCTCGGATCGTCGCCCGCCGCTGTTCTCCTACTTCAAGCAGCTGTTCGCGCAGGTGACCAACCCGGCCGTCGACCCGATCCGCGAGTCGGTCGTGATGAGCCTCGAGGCCTGCATCGGGCCCGAGATCAACCTGCTCGACGAGACGCCCGACCACTGCCACCAGCTGGTGATGCAGCAGCCGATCCTGCGCAACTCCGAGCTGAAGAAGCTGCGCCAGGTCGACCACTCGGTCTTCGAGGCGCGCACGATCGACATGACCTGGCGCGCCTCCGAGGGGGCGCGGGGGATGGAGCAGCGGATCGCGGCGATGTGCCACGAGGCCTCCGAGCTGGTCGCCAAGGGCGTCAACATCATCGTGCTGTCGGATCGCAACCTCGGCGCAGAGCGGGCGGCGGTGCCGTCGCTGCTGGCGGTCTCGGCCGTGCACCACCACCTCGTGCGCGAGGGCACGCGCCTGCGCATCGGGCTCGTGGTCGAGACCGGCGAGGCGCGCGAGATCCACCACATGGCCTGCCTGATCGGCTACGGCGCCGCGGCGGTCAACCCCTACATCCTGTTCGAGTCGCTCTACGGGTTGCACCGCGGCGGCAGCCTGCCGGCGGACATGAGCCCGGAGGAGGCCGAGCAGCGGGTCATCAAGGGCATCGGCAAGGGCCTGCTGAAGATCCTCTCGAAGATGGGGATCTCAACGGTCCGCTCCTACACGGGCGCCCAGATCTTCGAGGCCGTCGGGCTCGAGCCGGAGCTGGTCGAGCGCCACTTCACCGGCACGGCGTCGCGCATCGGCGGCGTCGGGCTCGAGGTGCTCGCGCGCGAGGCGCTCGACCGCCACGCGCGCGCCTACCCGGCCGCCGAGTCCGAGCTGCTGCCGGTCGGCGGGCTGTACGCCTGGCGCCGCGACGGCGAGTTCCACGGCTGGAACCCCGAGACGATCAGCACGCTCCAGCACGCCGCCCGCGACGAGCACGACCCCGACGCCTACGATCGCTTCGCCCGCTACGTCAACCACGTGGCGGCGCCGCGGTCGACCCTGCGCGGCCTGCTGAGGCTGCGCGACGACGTGGAGTCGATCCCGCTGGAGGAGGTCGAGCCGGCGGCGGAGATCGTCAAGCGCTTCAAGTCCGGCGGCATGAGCCTCGGCGCGCTCTCGCCGGAGGCGCACGAGACGCTCGCGGCGGGCATGAACCGCCTCGGCGGCAAGTCGAACACCGGCGAGGGCGGGGAGGACCCGCGCCGCTTCGCCGACGAGCGCCGCTCCGCGATCAAGCAGATCGCCTCCGGGCGCTTCGGCGTGACAGTGCACTACCTCGTCAACGCCGACGAGCTGCAGATCAAGGTCGCCCAGGGCGCCAAGCCGGGCGAGGGCGGCCAGCTGCCCGGCCACAAGGTCGACGACTACATCGCCAAGCTGCGTCACTCGACGCAGGGCGTGGGCCTGATCTCGCCGCCGCCGCACCACGACATCTACTCGATCGAGGATCTCAAGCAGCTGATCTACGACCTGCGCTGCGCCAACCCGCACGCGCGCATCTCGGTCAAGCTGGTCTCCGAGATCGGCGTCGGCACGGTCGCGGCCGGCGTGGCGAAGGCCAACGCCGACCACGTCGTGGTCGCCGGCCACGACGGCGGCACCGGCGCCTCGCCGATGTCGTCGATCCAGCACGCGGGCATCCCCTGGGAGATCGGCCTCGCCGAGACCCACCAGACGCTGCTGATCAACGACCTGCGCTCGCGCATCATCGTCGAGGCCGACGGCCAGATGCGCACCGGCCGCGACGTCGTGATCGCCGCCGCGCTGGGCGCCGACGAGTACGGCTTCTCGACCGCGCCCCTGATCGCGCTCGGCTGCGTGATGATGCGTGTCTGCCACATGAACACCTGCCCGGTGGGGGTGGCGACCCAGGACCCGGTGCTGCGCAAGAAGTTCACCGGCCAGCCCGAGCACGTCGTCAACTACCTGTTCATGGTCGCCGAGGAGGCCCGCAGGCTGATGGCGGGGCTCGGCGTGCGCACGATCGAGGAGCTGATCGGGCGCGTCGACCTGCTCGCCGCCGACGAGGCCGTCAACCACTGGAAGGCGCGCGGGATCGACCTCTCCTCGCTGCTGGTCGTGCCCACCGACCATGTCGAGCTGCCGCTGCGCGGCGCCACCAAGCGCCCCCCGCCGGTGCTGTTCGACTCGATCGACGTCGACCTGCTGCAGCTCTGCCGGCCGGCGCTCGAGGACAGGCAGAAGGTGCGCGCCGAGCGGCCGATCGAGAACAAGAACCGCGCCGTCGGCGGGCTGCTGTCGGGCGAGATCGCCCGCCAGCACGGTCCCGACGGCCTGCCCGAGGGCAGCATCGAGGTGGTCTTCCGCGGCTCGGCCGGCCAGAGCTTCGGCGCCTGGCTGACGCGCGGCGTGTCGCTGCGGCTGATCGGGGACGCCAACGACTACACCGGCAAGGGCATGTCGGGCGGCACGATCGTCGTGCGCCCACCCGACGACGCCGCCTACGTGGCCGAGGAGAACGTGATCGTCGGCAACACCGTGCTCTACGGCGCGACCGCCGGCAAGGCCTTCTTCCGCGGCCTGGCCGGCGAGCGCTTCGCCGTGCGCAACTCGGGCGTGACGACGGTGGTCGAGGGCGTCGGCGACCACGGCTGCGAGTACATGACCGGTGGGCGCGTGGTCGTGCTCGGGCCGACCGGGCTCAACTTCGCCGCCGGCATGAGCGGCGGCGTCGCCTACGTGCTGGACCGCGACGGCGGCTTCGGCGCGCGCTGCAACACCGAGCTGGTCGGCTTCGATCCGATCGAGCCGGGCGAGGGCGAGGAGCTGCGGGCGCTGATCGCCGAGCACGCCGAGCGCACCGGCTCGCCGCTGGCGGAACGTCTGCTGGACGACTGGGAGTCCTCGCTGGCCTGCTTCGTGAAGGTGATGCCGCACGACTACAAGCGCGCGCTCGCCGAGTTGGCCGAGCAGGCCGAGGCGGCCACCGCCGTCGAGCCGGTCGACGCCCAGGGCGGCGCCGGCCACGCCGCCGAGACGGTGGGCACCTGATGGGCGACCCGCGCGGCTTCCTCAAGCTCGAGCGCCACGGCTTCGAGAAGCGCGACCCCGAGGAGCGCGTCGGCGACTACCGCCAGTACTTCTCGCTGCCCGACGATCGGACGCTGCGCGATCAGGGCGCGCGCTGCATGGACTGCGGCGTGCCGTTCTGCCACGAGGGCTGCCCGCTCGGCAACCTGATCCCCGACTGGAACGACCTCGTCTACCGCGACCGCTGGCGCGACGCGCTCGCCAAGCTGCACGAGACCAACAACTTCCCCGAGTTCACGGGCCTGATCTGTCCCGCGCCGTGCGAGTCGGCCTGCGTGCTGGACATCAACGACGACGCGGTCACGATCGAGCAGATCGAGCTGGCGATCGTCACGCGCGGCTTCGAGGAGGGCTGGATCGTGCCCGAGCCGCCCGACGAGCGCAGCGGCCGCTCCGTCGGCGTGATCGGCTCGGGACCCGCCGGCCTGGCCGTCGCGGCGGAGCTCAACAAGCGTGGCCACACGGTCGTCGTCTACGAGCGCGACGAGGCGCCGGGCGGGCTGCTGCGCTTCGGCGTGCCGGATGCGAAGCTCGAGAAGTGGATCATCGACCGGCGCGTGAAGCTGCTCGAGCAGGAGGGGATCGAGTTCCGCTACGGCATGGACGTCGGCCGCGAGCTGACGGCCAACGAGCTGCGCGACCGCCACGACGCGATCGTCGTCGCGATCGGCTCGCGCGAGCACCGCGACCTCGACGTGCCCGGTCGCGAGCTCGGCGGCGTGCACTTCGCGATGGAGTACCTCTACCAGCGCAACCGCTGGGTCGCGGCGCAGGAGGGGCGCGCGGCGCACGAGACGCCGCCCGAGGGCGTGATCAGCGCCGCCGGCAAGCGCGTGGTGGTCGTCGGCGGCGGCGACACCGGCATGGACTGCATCTCCAACGCGCTGCGCGAGGGCGCCGCCGACGTGCTGCTGCTGGACGTCTACCCGACGCTGCCCGACAAGGGCCGCCCGCCCGGCACGCCCTGGCCGCTGCCGCCCAAGCGCACGCGCACCACCTACGCGCTCGACGAGGGCGGCGAGCGCCGCTTCGGCGCCCAGGTCACGCGCCTGGAGGGGTCCGACCGACACGTCGTCGCGGTGCACGGCACGCGCGTCGAGGGGACCTCCTCGCGCAACCTGCAGGTGGTGCCCGGCTCGGAGTTCAGCGAGCCGGCCGACCTGGTGCTGATCGCGATCGGCTTCAACCACCCCGAGCACGATGGCCCGATCAAGGACCTGCTGCTCGACACCGACGCGCGCGGCAACGTTCGCGCACCCGTCTACGGCACCAAGGTCGACGGCGTCTTCGCCTGCGGCGACGCCCGCACCGGCCAGTCGCTGGTGGTCACCGCGATCGCTGAGGGCCGCCGCTGCGCGCGCGTGGTCGACCAGTACCTCGGCGGCACCGGCGAGCTGCGCCGGATCACCTCGGACGCGATGTTCGCCTACGAGGACGGCGACCCCTACTCGCTGCGTCACCTGGCCGAGACCGCCCGCAGCGTCACCGTCGGCGACGCCTTCTGGGCCGGCCCGGACCGCGGCGAGCGCTAACCCGAACGGGCGACTCGGCTCGCGCGGGGAGCTTCCACGCGGGCGAACGCCGCGCGCGCGGCGACGCCGGCGAGCAGCGCGGCCGCGCCGCCGAGCACCAGGCTCGCGCGCGGGCTCACCGCCTGGGCCAGCCAGCCCACGAGCGGGCCGCCGATCGGCGTCGAGCCGAGGAAGACGACCGAATAGAGGGCCATCACGCGGCCGCGCATGGCCGGCTCGACGCGCAGCTGCAGGGCCGAGTTGACGCCGGCCGCGAAGGTCACCGTGGCGGCGCCCAGCGCCGGGAGCGCGATCAGCGCCAGCGACAGCGTCGGGGTCGCGGCGAGGACCAGCATCAGCGCTCCGAGCCAGGCGGACGCGCCCGACCAGCAGGCGCGGGCTGACGCGCCCGTGGGCGCCGGTCGCGAGCGCGCCCACCACGGCGCCGACGCCCATCGCCGCCACCAGCGCGGAATAGGCGGACGCCTCGGCGTGGAAGGTGAAGCGCGCCAGCAGCGGCAGCAGCACCTGGAAGTTGAGCGACAGCGTGCCCACGACGGCCATCAGGCCGAGCGGGATCGCCAGCTCCGGGGTCCGGCGCACGTAGCGCAGGGCGGCCCGCAGCGCGCCTGGCTCGCGCTCGGCGAGCGGCGCCGGCGTCAGCTCGGCGGGCCGCATCCGCCAGAGCGCGCCGATCATCACCAGGAAGGTCAGCGCGTTGAGCAAGAAGCAGGGCTCGACGCCCCAGAGGGCGATCGCCACGCCGGCCACGGCCGGTCCGACGATGCGCGCGCTGTGCACGATCACGCTGTTGAGGCTGACCGCGTTGACGACGCGCTCGGCGCCACCATCTCGATCACAAAACTCTGGCGCGTGGGATTGTCGATCGCGTTGACCGCCCCGCGCGCGAACACCAGCGCGAACACCATCCAGAGCTCGATCGCGTCGCTGGCGGTAAGCGCGAACAGCGCCAGCGCCGGCAACACCATCGCGGCCTGGGTGACCATCAGCAGGCGGCGCTTCGGGAAGCGGTCGGCCAGCAGCCCGCCGTAGGCGCCGAACAGCAGGATCGGCGTGAACTGCAGCGCCGAGGTGACGCCGACCGCCACGCCGCTGTCGGTGAGCCGCAGCACGAGCCACATCTCGGCCACGATCTGCATCCAGTTGCCGCTCAGCGAGACGACCTGGCCCGTGAAGTAGCGCCGGTAGTTCGGCACCGCGAGCGAGCTCAGCGAGCGCCGCAGGCCCGCGCTCACCTGCGCGCGTCGGCGAGCATGCGCTCGAGCAGCTCGGCCGCCCGCTCGAGCGTCTCGGTCTCCTCGTCGGAGAGCCGCGCGAGCCGCCGCGCCAGGTACTCGTTCTTGCGCGTGCGAATCCGGCTCAGCAGCGCGCGGCCGGTCGCCGTCGCGCCGATCAGGCGCGAGCGCGCGTCGTTGGGGTCCGCGGTCGCCTCCACGAGGCCGTCCTGCGCCAGCTTGGCGATCAGCCGCGTGGCGGTCGGCCGCTGGATCCGCTCCAGCTCCGCCAGCCGACTCGGCGTCAGCGGGCCGTGGCGCTCGATCGTGGCCAGCGCCGCCGTCAGCGAGGGGCTCAGCCCCGCGTCGGCCTCCTGGCGCAGCCGCCGCGCCGAGCGCGTGATCGCGAGCCGCAGCCTCGCCGCGAGCTCGGTCCGGGTGGTGTCGGTACGAGCGATCATGTCGTTGCACTAGCTAATTAGCTTAGCGAACCATATTCGGGGGGACGTGAGCTGTGCCTCGAGCTGCAGGTCCAGCTCGAGCAGGCGCAGCGCGAGTGAAGGGCCCCGCCCGCCGGGCCCTTCCTCGACTCTCCTCCCTCAGCCGGCGAGGCTGCCGGCCGCCGGGCGCTCGATGACGCCCGCCGGGACCATGAAGTAAAGCCGGAATCGCCCGATCGCGATCTCGTCGCCATCCTCAAGCTCTATGTGCTCCACGCGTTCGCCGTTGACGAACACGCCGTTGAGGCTGCGGTCGTCGAGCACGCGCGCGCCGCCCTCCTCGCAATAGAGCAGCGCGTGGCGGCGCGAGACGGTGGGGTCGTCGAGGCGTACGTCGGCGGCGAGGCTGCGGCCGATGCGCGTCCAACCATGCTCCAGCGGCACGGTCCGCACCTCGCCGTCCTGTTCGAAGGCGAGGTGCGAGGCCAGGCTCGGCAGCGTCTCGCGGACCTCCTCCAGCCAGTCGGGCTGACCTTCCACGTCCTGGCGCTCGAAGCCGCGCTCCCTGCCGAACAGCGAGGCGCGGCTGAAGCTGGCGCCCCCGCATTCGGGGCAGGTGGGCACTTCGTCTCCCTCTTGAAAGGCGACGGCGAAGCCGCAGGAGTCGCAGCGGAAGGAGCCGGCGCCCGCAAGCGTGCCGGCATTGAAGGCTTCCATCGAACTTCCTCCTCCGTGGGGTGTGCGGATAGTAACGAGCGGACACGAGCCCAGGCTGCAAAAAAGTCGCTCTTTGCGGGCTTTCTGCTCTACTGGACAGGTACCCCCTACCCCGTTTGGACGGTCCGCATGCATCGGGGTGGCAGGTCTGCGGCGCTCGGCGCAGAAGACGCTTTCGATGCCCGATCTCGCCGCCATGCTGATGCGTAGAAGCCTCGACTCGCTGGGCGCTGCCGGCTCCTGCTGTGGATCCTGCGGACGCACCCCCCTGGCCGGCGAGCGCCTGCACGAGCTCGACTCCGGCCGCCGGCTCTGCGAGCTCTGCTTCGGCGCGCTGCCCGACGAGCGCCGGCTGGCGGTCAGCTCCGTGCGCGTCGGCGCCAGCGAGCGCCGGCTCGAGGTCGTGCCCAAGGCCGCCTAGCGGCTCGGGTACGATCCCGGCCGCATGCGCCAGGTCACCGTCGACGCCGTCATCTCCGCGCCACGGGAGGAGATCTTCGACTTCGTCGTCGATCTCGCCGGCCGACCGGCCTACTGCGACCACTTCCTCGACGACTACCGGCTCGCGCGCGTGAACCCCGTCGGCCTCGGCGCGGCGGCTCGCTTCCGGCTCAAGGCGCCGTTGGGCAAGCAGTACGCCGAGCTGACGATCACCGAGGTCGATCGCCCGCGCCGGATCGTCGAGCAGGTGGCCGTCGGGCGCCGCGGGCGCAATCGCTCGCTGGCGGTCTACGAGTTCCTCAACGAGGGCCTGGCCTCACGCGCGTCGAGCTCACGACCTACAGCGAGCCCGCGACGCTCGTGGACCGGCTCAAGGAGGTCGGCGCGGCCGGCTGGATCCGGCGCCGTACCCGCACCGCGCTCAAGCGACTGCGGACGATCTTCGAGCAGCCGCAGCGGCAACCGCTGAAGCGCGCGACGATCGCCGGCTACGAGCCCGCCAAGGCGGCGCGCTTCGGCCAGCACACGGGCGCCGACCCCGCCCGCGCGCCTCGTTAGACTGCCCGCCGCGATGCTCCTGCGCCGCCTCACCGCCACCGCCTGCGCCCTGCTGCTCGCCGTCGGCGTCGCCGCCTGCGGCAACGCGACGAGGAGCAGGGTGTCGACGAGCCCGCGCGCGAGGGGATCGCGATCGAGATGGGCGGGGTCGACTACAACGTCTTCATCACGCGCCAGCTCAACCCGGCGATCCAGCCGGACGAGGCCTACTACGACGGGCCGCCGGCGAAGAAGGGGCGGTTGCTCTACGGCGTCTTCCTGAAGGCCTGCAACAGCTCCGACGAGCCGCGCGAGACCGCCACCAGCTTCAAGGCGGAGGACAACCAGGGCAACGAGTTCGAGCCGGTGTCGCTGCCGAGCGACAACCAGTTCGCCTACACCCCGCAGCGCCTCGATCCCGAGGAGTGCATCCCGGAGGCCGGCAGCGTGGCCCAGCTCGGGCCGACCGATGCGGCGATGCTGCTGTTCGACTTCCCGCTCGACCAGACCGAGAACCGGCCGATCGAGTTCGAGATCGAGAACCCCTCGGACGAGGGTCCCGAGCACATCACCTTCGAGCTGGACCTTTAACGCCTCGTCGCCGGCGTCCAGCACGATCCTCGCCGCCGGCGCGGCCGTCGCCCCGCCGGCGCCGTTGCGCACCAGCATCACGGCGACCACGATCTTCGGATCCTCGACCGGGGCGTAGGCGGTGAACCAGGCGTCGGTGTTGGACGGGTCGGGGGTGGCGGTCAGGCCGGTCTCGGGATCGCGCGTGTCCTCCAGCTCCGCGGTGCCGGTCTTGCCGGCGACCTTGGCGTCCGGCAGCGCAGCCGCCGTGCCGGTTCCGTAGGCGACGACGTCGACCATCAGCCGCTGCACGATCCGCGCCACGCGCCGGGTGGTCACGCGCATGCGCCGCGGGCGCTGCCCGGGCGCGAGCGTGGGCAGCGTGCGCACGCCGCCGCCGGCGATCGTCTGCGCCACCGAGGCGAGCTGCAGCGGCGTCGCGAGCGTCTTGTACTGGCCGATGGCGGTCGACGCGAGCTCGAGCGGCGTGACGATCTCGCCCGCCGGCGGCAGCGTGCTGGGCACCTCGCCCGGCAGCGTCGCCGGCTGGTTCCAGCCGAACTGCTCGGCCTCCTCGACCAGCTTCCGCGCGCCGACCCGCACCCCCAGCGGGGCGAAGACCGAGTTGCAGGAGTGCGCGAAGCTGGCGGTGAAGTCGCCGCCGCAGGACTCGCCGTTGGCGTTCTCGAGCTCGCACGCCGTCGATCGATCGCCGCGGTCTCGACCGGGAACTGCGTCGAGGGCTTGACCGCGTGCGCCTCCAGCGCCGCCGTGGCGGTGACGATCTTGAACGTCGATCCCGGCGGCTGGGGCGCCGAGAAGGCGATGCCGGCCAGCGCGCGCACCTCGGCCGTGCGGGCGTCGAGCGCGGCGACGCCGCCGAAGCGCCCGGCCAGCGCGGTCACGGCCGCTCCTGGATGCGGGTGTCGATCGTCGTGCGCACCGGCGGCGCCGGGCGCGGCCGGGCGCGTGCCAGCACGCGTCCGCCGGCGCTCAGCACGCCGCCGGGGACGCCCCGCAGCCGGCGTTCGAAGACGTGCTCCAAGCCCGTCTGCCCGACCGGCTGGTCGCGTGGGAAGCCGCGCGCGTAGAGCTGCTCGCGCTCGCTCGCGGTCTCCTCCGGCGACAGTTGCCCGGCGATCGAGCCCGCGAGCGCGCCGAGCGGCGAGCCGCGGCTCTCGGCGGGACCCTTGGCGAGCACCCTGCCGTTCAGCGACCGCAGCGTGCCGCGCCTGGGCGGCTGGCTGCGCCGCCGCAGCCGCTCGCCGGGGCGCGAGGCCGGGGAAGGTGAGGTGCGGCGCCCAGCGCACGCGCTCGTCGTCGACCGGCAGTCGCACGACGCCTCGCTGACGACCGAACACCCGCGTGCGCAGCTCCACCGGCAGGTTCACCGCGC
Source organism: uncultured Thermoleophilaceae bacterium (assembly GCA_963734165.1). Lineage (GTDB taxonomy): Bacteria > Actinomycetota > Thermoleophilia > Solirubrobacterales > Thermoleophilaceae > JACVRW01. Next base: position 1,257,028 of record CAVTFZ010000002.1, read on the forward strand.
CATCGGCTTCGCCCGTGGGCACGCCCACCCGCACCTGGGTCGCGGTCGCGGTCGCGCCGGCGCGCAGGTAGGCCTGCCGGAACGCGGCGCGGCTGGTGCGCCGCCGCGACTCGCTCGAGAGCAGCGCGTACATGCGCGCGTAGTCCTGCGCCTCCCAGGCCGCGGCGAAGCTGCGCGCCGTGCGCTCCGAGGCGCTGTCGGCGGCCGCGCCGATCACGGCTCCGACCGCGAGCGAGACGGTGGCGAGCGCGGTGAGCGGCAGTCCACGGTGGATGAGGCGCCTGCGGCGCTCGGAGGCAGCCAGGTTCATCGGCGGGCGCCTCAAGGGTAGCCCGGCCCCGGACGCATCCAGCCGTGCGGCATGGGATGGCCCAGAGCGCGCCGCTACGCTGCCTGGGCCGTGACGCCGCTCGACTGGATCCTCGTCGCGTTCACGGTGCTGATGGCCGCGTGGGGGTACGCGCAGGGATTGATCGTGGGAGCGCTCTCGCTCGCCGGCTTCGCTGGGCGGGGCGCTGCTCGGCTCGCGCCTGGGGCCGCTGGTGCTGGAGCAGGGCTCGGCCTCGCCGTACGCGCCGCTGAGCGCGCTGATCGGCGCCGTCCTGATCGGCGGCATGCTCGCTTCCGGCCTGGAGGTGCTCGGCTTCCACCTGCGCGGTCGCCTGGGCGAGGGCCTGGGCGCGCTCGACGGGCTCGGCGGTGCGCTGCTAGTCGCCTGCCTGGGACTGGGGCTGGCCTGGATCTTCGGCGCCGTGGCGCTGCAGACGCCCGGGGCGCGCGAGCTGCGCGAGCCGATCCAGCGCTCGGCGATCCTGCGCGCGCTGAACGAGCACCTGCCGCCGTCGGGGCCGATCCTGAAGGCGCTCGCGCGCTTCGACCCGCTGCCTCAGATCGACGGTCCGACGGCGGACGTGCCGCCGCCCGAGCGCGCGCATCGCCCGCGACCCCGAGGTGCGCGCGGCCAGCCGCAGCGTCGTGCGCGTGCTCGGGCACGGCCTGCGGTCTCGGCGTGCAGGGCAGCGGCTGGGTCGCGGGCGACGGCATCGTCGTCACCAACGCGCACGTGGTCGCCGGCCAGGACGACACCACCGTGCAGGTCGGCGGCGAGGGACCGATCGCCGACGCCGAGGCGATCTGGTTCGACCCGCGCAACGACCTCGCGATCCTGCGCGCGCCGGACCTCGCCGGCGTGCCGGCCCTGGGACTGCGAACCGACGCGCCGCCCGGCGACCTCGGCCGCGATCCTCGGCTTCCCGCTCAACGGCCCCTACGACGTGCGCCCGGGTCGCCTCGGCGAGACCTCCGACGGTCCGTACCCAGGACGCCTACGGCCGCGGCCCGGTGCTGCGGCGGATCACCTCGTTCCGCGGGCTGGTGCGCTCGGGCAACTCCGGCGGGCCGGTGGTCGACGGCTCGGGCCGCGTGGTCGCGACCGTGTTCGCGGCCACGGTCGGCGACGGCGGTCGGCACGGGTTCGGCGTGCCCGACTCGGTCGTCCGGCGCCGCGCTGCGACGCGCCGGCGGGCCGGTGGACACCGGCCCCTGCGCGCGCTGATCGCTAGAACTCCCCGCTGTGCGCCGACCGCCTCAGCCTCGCCGTGCTTGCCGCTGCTGGCGCTCGTCGGACGTCGCGCCGCGCAGCGCCGCGCCCGCGGCGGCGCGCAGGGCCTGGATCCCAACCCCTGCATCGGCCCCGAGGCGCTGACGCTGCGCTGTCCCGACCTCGTGATGCGCCGCCCCTGGGGTCTCTACAGCGATCGCCTCACCAAGCCCGGTCACACGGTGCTGCGCGCCGGCAACTCGATCGACAGCATCGGCGCGCGGGCCCGCCGAGCTGCACGGCGTGCGCACCGGCTCGCGCTGGATGCGCGGCCGCCAGCGCATCGTACAAGCGCGACGGCGGGCGCATCGGAGTGAGCACCGGCGCGCGCCTGCAGTTCAAGTTCGCCCACCTGCAGCGCTACTGGTGGAAGTTCTACGACGCCGCCCGCTTCGAGCTCTGGCGGCTGGACCGTCAGGGCCATCGCACCCGGCGGGTGCGCGTGGGGCCGAAGGTGGCCTACTGCCTGCGCGACCTGCAGCGCACCCGGCCGCGACCTGGCGCGCTCGCCGCGGCGGCCGATCTACCCGGCCTGCAGCAACGATCCCAAGCGCAAGCGGGTCACGCTCGGGACCTCGATCGGCTGGTCGGACGTCTACCCGCCCTCCTATCCGGAGCAGTGGATCGACGTGACCGGGCTGCGCGGCTGCTTCGCCTACGTCCACATCGCCGACCCGCGAGAACGGCATCTTCGAGTCCGACGAGGACAACAACGAGGCGCAGGTGATCGTGCGGCTGCCGTTCACCCAGGGCGCCCGGCGCACGAGCTGCCGCGGAGCCGACCGCGGGCATGCCGTACCGGGCACCGGGCTACGACGGCTACTGAGCCCGGCGCCGCAGCAGGCGAGCCAGCAACGAGTGCCGGCGCCGGCTCGTCCTCGCGACCCGGTCGCCGCTCCCCGTGGAGGTCGAAGACGACGTCGCCGCCGCAGTAGGGGCAATCGCCGTGGCCGATCACGACCGGGCTGTCGATCCGGCGCTCGCAGGCTGTGCAGCGGAACAGCGGCATCACTAGTCAAGGTCGGCTGATTGCACGATCCCTTGAGGGATCGGCCGCTCAAACCGTCGGACCGCGGAGGATGGAGATGGTGGAGTGGGCGGGATCGCCGTCGTCGGGCTCGCGCGAGACGTCCAGGAAGCGGAAGCGCGCGGGATCGACGGGCAGCGGCACCCGCACCGTCGCCGTTCCGGACCTCGGCACCCGGAACGACCCCAGCGACACCAGCTGGCCCTTGTCGCCCAGCAGCCAGAGCTCGTAGAAGTCGCCCTTCGCGCTTGGCCTGAGGCCACGCACGCGCACGCTCGCCTCGCTGCCGGAGCGGGCGACGAGGCGCACCACGCCGCTCGCGCCGCGGCCACGGCCCTGGACCGGCCGCAGCTGCACGCGTTGCTGGGTCGCCACCGGGCCGTTGCCGGTGTTCTCGTCGTCGCCGGCGAGCAGCAGGCCGGCGCCCAAGCCGAGCGCCACGAGCACCGCACTGGCGATGGCCGCGGTCAGCGGGCGCAGCGCGAAGCGGCGCCGTGCCGGCTGTGGGGCGTCGGCGACGGGCCACGGCGGGGCCGGGGGCAGCGGCCGGTTCCAGGCCTCCTCCGGCAGCCGCTCGAGCTGACGGGCGAGGTCGTCGAGGCGCGGATCGTCGCTCACGCGCGTGCCTCCTCCTCGTCGATCAGGTCGCGCAGGCGGCGCAGCGCCGCCACCATGCGCATCTTGACCGTGCCGAGCGGCAGCTCGGTGCGGGTCGCGATCTCCGACTGGCTCAGGCCCTCGTAGAAGCGCAGCCGCAGCAGTTCCGCTTCCTCGTCGCGCAAGCGCGAGAGCAGGTGGGCCACGCGCCAGCGCTCGACCAGCGCGTCGGGCGAGCGCTCGGGATCGGCGTCGGCCACGCCTCCGAGCGTCCCCTCGAGCTCGCGTGGCTCCGGGACGCGGCGGCGCAGCTCGTCGACGGCCCGGCTGCGCGCGATGGTCATGATCCAGGTCAGCACGCTGGCGCGCTCGGGGTCGTAGCTCGGCGCGCGCTGCCAGACCTCGAGGAACACCTGCTGGTGCACGTCCTCGGCCATGCCGCGGTCCGGCAGCGTGTTGACGAGGTAGCCGAGCACGGTGGGGGCGTACTCCGCGTAGACGTCGTCGAGCGCCTCGCGCTCGCGGCGCCGCAGCGCCGCGACGAAGCCGCGCCCCGGGCGCTTGACCGACCGCCGCAGCGGCCGCCGCCCCACGACCGGTATGGCGAGTGCTCCCGCGGCCATCGCAACAGCTACGCAGAAGGCGGCCGCCGCGGTTGCCCAACCGATCGCACGCTCGTGCTCGTAGAGCCCCGCGAAGGTCAATCGACGACGGAGGTCCATTGCTGTGAGACGAGGATGCATGCTGGGTGTGGCGATCGTAGCCGCGCTGCTCATGACGGCACCGGCGGCGGGTGCCGCGACGGTGAAGCTGGCCGGGGGCGCGACGACGTTCACGCTCGACAAGCGCGTCGCGGGTGCGCTCACGTCCGCCGGCGTGAAGGTCGGCGTCGTCAAGCCGGGCAAGGCGGGCAGGCGGGGCATCGCCTTCCCGATCGCCGGCTGGGGCGATCGACCCCGCGACCGGCGCCGGGCGCGTCGACCACAAGGGCGGCCTGACGTTCAAGGCCGGCAAGACCAAGGTCGGGCTGACCAACTTCGTCGTCAGGGTCGGCAAGCGCTCGACGCTGAGCGCGAAGGTCGGCAAGGGCCGGCTGACCGTCTTCACGCTCGACGCGAGCAAGGCGAAGGTCTGCGCAACGGCCTCGGCACGACCGTCTCCGGCGTGCGCGCCAAGCTCACCGGCAAGGCGGCCGCGGCGCTCAACGGCGCCTTCGGCGTAAAGCTGTTCGGCAAGGGGCTGGTGGTCGGCAAGGCGACCGTCAAGGCGGCGCCGGCGGAGGTGCTGCTGGCTGGCGGCTCGACCGCGCTGGCGCTCGACCCGGCGGCCGCGTCGGCGCTGCAGAGCCTCGGCGTGACGGCCTCGCTGGTCGATCCGGCCACGGCCGCGGCGGACGGCTTCGCCTTCCCGATCACGGGCGGGAAGCTGAACGCCAAGACGTACGCCGGCGCGGTGACCCACAGCGGCGGCATCCGGCTGACGAAGGGCTCGACGAGCGTGGAGCTGACCGACTTCACGATCAACGTCGACGACGCGCCCGATCTGACCGCCCAGGTCGGCGGGCAGACGGTGTCGATCCTGTCGCTGGACCTGTCCGGCCTGACCGTGCAGGCCACGGGCCGCGCGATCACGCTCGGCGGCGTCAAGGCGGCGCTGACCAAGGGCGCGGCGGACGCCCTCAACGCGGTCTTCGGCACGTCGGCCTTCTCCGAGGGCTTCGTGCTCGGCACGGCCACGGTCAAGGCCCAGGCTCGCTAGCGAACCCCGGTCCCCCGCCCGCCCGTGCCTCCGAGGCGCGGGCGGGCACCGGCCCGCTCAGCGGGCCAGGTGGATGCCGAGCAGCTTCGGCAGCGCCGTCAGCCGCGCGGGTGAGCGGGTCCGGCCGCCCGCCCGCGTCCGCCTGCCGCTCGGCGCGCACCAGCGCGGAGCGCACCAGCGAGCCACCCAGCCACGCGGCCGGCTCGGGCGGGACCCAGGCCCCGGCGCTCGCACTCGACGATCGGCAGGCGCGTGACCTCGTCGCGGCGGTCGAGCGCCAGCGAGGCGAGCGCGCGGCCGGCCAGGTGCGACGGCCCGACGCCGTTGCCGGTGTAGCCGAAGGCGAAGTGCACGGGCGCGCCGGGCAGCGTGCCGACCTGCGGGATGTGGCTGGGGGAGACGTCGATCGGCCCGCCCCAGGCGTTGGCGATCCGCCGCCCGCGCAGGCCCGGGAACAGCTGGACCAGGTGCTCCGCCGCGGTCTGCGCGATCGCTGGATCGCGCTCGATCCGGCCGTGCACGCGCGCGCCATAGGCGATCCGCCCGCCGCCCCAGCCGAAGACGATCCGCCCGTCGCGCGTGGTGCGGAAGTAGTGCACCAGCAGACGTCCGTCGGTGATGCACTCGCCGCCGGTCCAGCCGAGCTGCTCGAGCACGTCGGGCACCGGCTCGGTCAGCACGATGTGCGAGGAGGTCACCGACAGGCGCGAGCGCAGCGGGGCCACGCCGCGCGCCGCCGGACCGAGCGCGAGCACGGCGGCGCTCGCGCGCACGCTGCCGCGCTCGGTGCTCGGCCACGACCCCGCCGGGGACGCTTCGCAGCGCGCGCGCCGGGCGAGTGCTCGTGCACGAGCACTCCCCGCTCGGCGAGGCGCCGGCGCAGCCCCAGCGCCAGCCGCGCCGGCTGCACGGTGGCGAAGTCGGGGATCAGCACGCCGCGCCGGAAGGCGGCCGAGTCGCAGCGCGCCCGCACCGCCGCGCCGTCCAGCTCGACCACCCGCTCGGGCGCCCCCAGGGCAGCGGCGGCCGCCACCGAGGCGCGTCCGACCTCGTCGTGCGCGGCCGTCGTGGAGACGCAGAGGTAGCCCGACTGGTCGAACCAGGCGTCGATGCCCTGCTCCTCGCACCAGGCCCCGATCGCGCTCACGCTGGCGCTCGATTCGTCGAGCAGCCGTCGCGCCGGCTCGTCGCCGAAGCGCTCGCGCAGCGCGGCCGCGCTCAGCCACAGCGATTCGCAGAAGCCACCGTTGCGCCCGCTCGGGCCGTGCCCGCAGCGCTCGGCCTCGAGCAGCGACCACCCGCGCGTCGGGCTCGGCCTCCAGCAGCTGCCAGGCGGTCCAGATGCCCGGTGTAGCCGCCCCCGACCACGACCACGTCCGCGTCCAGCGAGCCCTCCAGCGGCGCCGGCCGCGGCGCCGGCCCGGCTTCCTCCAGCCACCAGCCGCTGGCGGTATGTCGCTCGATCTTCATCGGTTCTGCGTATCTTGGTGGGGACTCGCCATGGGCAAGACGCTGGTCATAGCTGAGAAGCCATCGGTCGGCCGCGACCTCGCGGCCACGCTACCTGGGATCCTTCACGCAGTCGAAGGACAAGACCTACCTGGACGGCGACGACTACACGATCACCTGGGCGGTCGGCCACCTCGTCGGCCTGGCCGAGCCGGACGCGTACGACCCCAAGCTCAAGAAGTGGCGCTACAACGACCTGCCGATCATCCCTGACGAGTTCAAGCTCGTCCCCAACGACGAGCGCGCCTCCAAGCAGCTGAAGGTGATCCACCGGCTGATGGCCGAGGATCAGGTCGACCAGGTCATCAACGCCTGCGACGCCGGGCGCGAGGGCGAGCTGATCTTCGCCTACGTCTACGACACCGCGCCGGTCAAGAAGCCGGTGCGAGCGGCTGTGGCTGTCCTCGATGACCAAGATCGCGATCAAGGAGGCGTTCGAGCGGCTGCGCGACGCCGAGGAGCTGAAGTCGCTCGAGGCCGCCGCGCGCTCGCGCTCGGAGGCCGACTGGCTGGTCGGCATGAACGCCACCCGCGCGGCCTCGATCCGGCTGCGCGCCGCCTTCGACGGCGCCGTCTCGCTCGGTCGCGTGCAGACGCCCACGCTGGCGCTCGTCGCTCGGCGCGAGGAGGAGATCCGCGCCTTCAAGCCCGAGCCGTACTGGCTCGTGGAGGCCCAGTTCGCCGCCGACGAGAAGCGCCTCTACGCGGGCCGCTACCTGGGCGGCAAGCGCCTGCCCACCGAGGAGGAAGCGGCCGCGATCGTCGCCGCCTGCCTCGAGCAGCCCGGCGAGATCACCAAGCTCGAGAAGAAGGACGAGCGCGAGCAACCGCAGCTGCTGTACGACCTCACCTCGCTGCAGCGCCACGCCAACACGCTGTTCGGCTTCTCGGCCCGGCGCACGCTCGGCGCCGCCCAGCGGCTCTACGAGGAGTACAAGGCGCTCACCTACCCGCGCACCAACTCCCGCTTCCTGACCGGCGACATGGTCGCCGAGATCAAGCCGACGGCTGAGCTGGTCGGCCACAACGCGGCCTATAAGCAGGGCGCCGACTACGTGGTCTCGCTCGAGTCGTTGCCCCTGCAGCGCGTGGTCAACGACAAGAAGGTCACCGACCACCACGCGATCATCCCCACGCGCTCCGAGCACAAGCTCGACAAGATGGGCGCGGACGAGCTCAAGATCTACGACCTCGTCACCAAGCGCTTCCTGGCCGTCTTCCACCCCGAGGCTGTGTTCGAGCGCACCCGGGTCGAGACGACCGTCAGCGAGCACGTCTTCCGCACCAGCGGCCGGCGGCTGGTCGAGGCCGGCTGGCGCGCGGTCTACGGCGAGGAGGTCGACCGCCCCGCGGGCGAGGACGACTCCGGCGGCGACCAGATGCTGCCCAGGCTCGAGCAGGGCGAGAACGTGCAGACGCGCTCGGTCGAGTCGCTGCGCAAGGAGACCCAGCCGCCGCGGCGCTACACCGACGCCTCGCTGCTCGGCGCGATGGAGACCGCCGGCAAGGAGGTCGAGGACGCCGAGCTGCGCGAGGCGATGAAGGACTCCGGCATCGGCACCCCGGCCACGCGCGCCTCGATCATCGAGCGGCTGGTGGACGTCGGCTACGTCGAGCGCGAGGGGCGCGCGCTGGTCGCGACCGAGAAGGGCATCCAGGTGATCCGGCTGCTGGACGGGCACCCGCTGACCTCCGCCGCCCTGACCGGCGACTGGGAGCGCCGGCTCGGGCTGATCGAGCACGGCGGCGACACGCGGCCGGCGTTCATGACCGACATCGCCGCCTTCGTCACCGAGACCGTGCAGGAGCTCGACAAGCTCAAGGGCGTCAAGATCGAGCGCGCCAAGCTCGGGCCGTGTCCGATCTGCGGGCGCGAGATCACCGAGAACCGCAAGGGCTACTCGTGCTGGGCGCGCGAGGACCCGGGCTGCGGCTTCGTGATCTGGAAGAAGAAGGCCCGCAAGAACCTGCCGGTGGCGGTGGCCAAGGAGCTGATCGAGTCGCTGCGGGCCTCGCGCGAGGCGGGAGAGGACCCCGGCGTGGGCCGCACCGAGAAGCAGGTCACCGGCTTCCACAGCCGTGCCGGGCGGACGTTCCGCGCCAAGCTGCGGCTCGAGTCCGTCGAGGAAGGCAAGTGGCGCGTCGAGTTCGACGAGGAGTGGGCCAAGGAGCCGCCCAAGGGCGAGTCCGAGGAGGAGCGCGCCGAGGCCGAGGCCAGCGGGGGCGCCGCCTCCAACGGAGACAGCGCCGAGACGCAGGAGACGCCGCAGCCCGAGCGCGCCGGAGCGCCTGCCGGATAGAGCTGGACAGATAGACCTACTGGCAGTAACCTACCGACGGTAACCATGCCGTCGAACCCCACCATCGCCGACTTCCCGCACGGGCGCGTGCCCCGCGCCGTGCGCGAGCGGCAGCTCGTAGAGCTGGCCGAGCAGCTGTTCGCCGAGCGGGGCTATGTCGGCGCCTCGATGGAGGAGCTGGCGCGCCGCGCGGGGGTCACCAAGCCGGTGATCTACGACCTCTTCGGCAGCAAGGAGGGTCTCTACCGCGCCTGCGTCGAGCGCTCGGCGGACAGGTTGCGCAGCGCCGTCCTGGAGGCCACCGGCGCCGTCGACGAGATCGAGGCCAAGCTGCACGCCGGCTGCCTGGCCTTCTTGCGCTTCGCCGTCGACCACCGCGTCGCCTGGGACGTGCTCTTCCTCGCCCCCGACGGCCGCTTCGCCGAGCAGGCGCAGGGGATCCGCGCTCGCCAGGCGGCGCTCGTGACCGCCCTGCTGGCCGAGGAGGCCGCCCCGGGCGTCGGTCCGGCGCAGCTCGATGCGCTGGCCTCGATCCTCAACGGCGGCTGCGAGGCGCTCGCGGAGTGGGCCTTCGAGCACCCCGACACGCCGCTGGAGCAGCTCGCCGACCTCTTCGTCGCACTCATCGCCCCCGGACTCCGGAGCTTCTCGTGACCCATCACCGCATCGCGATCGTCGGCTCCGGCTTCTCGGGGTTGGGCATGGCCATCCGCCTCAAGCAGGACGGCGAGCAGGACTTCGTCGTGCTCGAGCGCGCCGCCGACATCGGCGGCACCTGGCGCGACAACACCTACCCGGGCTGCCGCTGCGACGTGCCCTCGCACCTCTACTCGTTCTCGTTCGCGCCCAACCCGAACTGGTCGTCGACCTTCTCCGGCCAGCGGGAGATCTGGGACTACCTGCGCGGCTGCGCCGACCGCTACGGCGTCACCCCGCACGTGCGGCTCGAGCACGAGGTGCTGGGCGCCGACTGGGACGCGGACGAGCAGCTGTGGCGAATCGAGACCTCGCAGGGACCGCTGACGGCCGAGATCCTGGTCGCCGGCCAGGGCGGGCTCAGCGATCCCAGCATCCCCGACCTGCCCGGGCTCGAGCGCTTTCGCGGCGCGGTGTTCCACTCGGCGCAGTGGGACCACGAGCACGAGCTGGCGGGCGAGCGGGTCGCGGTGGTCGGCACCGGCGCCTCGGCGATCCAGTTCGTGCCCGAGATCCAACCGCGCGTGGCCAAGCTGCACGTCTTCCAGCGCACCGCGCCCTGGATCATGCCCCACCGGGCGCGCCCGCTCAGCCGCCTCGAGCATGCCCTCTACCGCGTGGTGCCCGGAGCCCAGCTGGCGATGCGAGCGGCGATCTACTGGGGGCGCGAGTCGTACCTGCTGATGTTCCGCCACCGGCGCCTGGGACGCATCGTCGAGCGGGTCGCGCTGAGGCACCTGCGCACCCACGTAAAGGACCCGGAGCTGCGGCGCAAGCTGACGCCGTCGTTCGCCATCGGCTGCAAGCGCATCCTGCCGAGCAACGAGTGGTATCCGACCTTGACCAAGCCCAACGTTGAGCTCGTGACGGAGGGCATCCGCGAGTTGCGCGAGCGCTCGATTGTGAGCGCCGACGGCACGGAGCGCGAGGTCGACGCGATCATCTTCGGCACCGGCTTCCACGTCACCGACATCCCGATCGGCGACCGCGTGCGCGGCGTCGACGGCCGCAGCCTGACCGAGGTCTGGCAGGGCAGCGCGGAGGCATACAAGGGGACCACGGTCGCCGGCTTCCCGAACCTGTTCTTGCTCGTGGGGCCCGAACACCGGCCTCGGGCACACCTCGATCGTGTTCATCATCGAGTCGCAGCTGCGGTACGTGATCGGCGCCCTGCGCACCCTGCGTCGTCGCGGTGCGCGCACGCTCGAGGTGCTGCCGGAGGCCCAGGCCGCCTACAACGCCGAGGTCCAGGAGATGACCAAGGGCACCGTCTGGGTCTCCGGCGGCTGCGAGAGCTGGTACATCGACCGCAACGGCCGCAACTCCACCCTCTGGCCGACCTTCACCTGGCCCTTCCGCCAGCGCCTGCGGGAGTTCGACGAGGCCGCGTATGCGATCGGCGCGCCGCGCGAGCAGCCGCTGGTCGCGGCGTAGCCGCGCGCACGCGCTCGCCGGCGCTCCTCGTCACCGAGCGCGCCGCGAGCGGCCGCGCTCGGGCTCCTACTAGTCGAGCACGTTCGTCAGCTCCGGCTCGCCCTCGTCGCGCAGGCGCACGAGGTAGCCGGCCGCGTACGGGTTGCGGCCGCTCGGGGCGGAATTGGTCAGTGCGGGCTCGCGGTACCAGTTGCCGGTGTTCCAGAGGCGCGCGCCGCGCGGGCTGCGCCATTCGGCTTGGTCGTCGCCGGGCAGCGGGCCGGCACGGTGGGTATGGCCGGAGATGACGTGCTCGGCGCCGCCGGCGAGGTCGTCGGCGACCCTGCCCATCGCGACGAGGCCCGCGCGGCGTAGCTCCTGCGCGGAGATCTCGGGCCTGAAGGGGCCGAGGCCGATGCCGTTGAGCATCGCCACGCCGCCGGGGATCGCCACCCGGCCGAGCAGGGCGCGGCCGAGGCGCCCGCCGGCGTCGTCGTTCATCCGGCTCCAGACCGCGCGCGAGGCGCTGCCGCCGCGGCGCAGCGCCTCGGGCATCGCGCCCTGGGCAAGACCGGCGTAGAAGGCGTACAGCGGGGCGAGCGCCGCCTCGTAGTCGGCCGCCGCGCGTTGCGTGCCGTTGCGGCCGGTGAGCCGCACCATGAAGTGAGCGGCGATGGCCTCCAGGCGTGGCAGCGTCAGGTGCACGTCGAGATAGTGGCCGTGGGTGGCGTAGACGTCCGATCGCAGCTCGAGGCCGGGGTAGGCGAGCGTGACCGCGGTATCCGGCAGCATCGCCGCGAGCTTCCCGGCCGCGCCGTCGCCGGGTTCGACCTGCCACTCCTGCTGGGCGCCGAGCGTCCCGCCCTCGACCCGCAGCTGCGCCAGCCAGGGCTCGGCGAGCGCGTGATCGTGGTTGCCCGGCACGAGCGTCAGCCGCTTGCCGGCCGTCGCCTCGCCGAGCGCCTCGAAGAACGGCCGCACGACCTCGAGCGCCTCGGCCAGCGGCCGCTCGCGCAACTCGAGCACGTCGCCGAGCAGCACCACCCGGTCGGCCTCGGCCACAGCGGCGAGCAGCCGCTCGCGCGGGACGCCGCCGCGCGCGGCATCGGCCTCGGCGAGCGTGCCGAGGTGCAGGTCGGAGATGACCACCGTGAGCATCGGCGCAATGGTGTCAGGCACGCGCCGGGGCGATCGTCGTGCTTCGACAGGATCTAGCAGATCGTTCTAGATTTCCTGAACGTGAGAGGTCTAGCGTGGATCGTGTGCTGCGCTCTGGCGATCTCGCTCGGCGCTTTCGGCTGCGGCGGCGGCGAGGGCGACGAGGACCTCCCGGCCGATGCGGCCGCCAAGGTGGGGGACAAGCTGATCCCGGCCACGGCGGTCCGGCGGCAGTTGCGCGCCTCCTACGTCAACCGAGGCGGTCTGAAGGCTTGGTCGCCGCCTCGCTATCCAGCCTGCGTCGCCGCTCATCGCGAGCTCCAGCCCGGTGACTCCGCCGAGAGCATCAGGGGACAGTGTCGGATCGAGTTCCTGATCGCGCAGGCCCAGGCGGCGAGCCTGCTGATCGGAGCCGAGTGGCTCTCCAGGGAGACCGCGCGCCGAGGGCTCGACGTGGAGGACGAGGTCGAGCGGTCGCTCGAGCGCCAGCGACGACTGCCATCTGACCAGCTTCAGGGAATCCGGCGCCAAGAGGGCGACATCGCGCTGCGACTGAGGATCGATCTCCAACGGCAGCGCTTGCGGGACGCGATGCAGGTGACTGAAGCCGAGATCCTCGAGTACGCCAAGGCGAACGCGGAGATCTACCTGGAGTCCGAGAAGCGGGTCGTGGAGGTCGTGCAGACCAACAGCAAGCGCGCGGTGCGGAGAGTGCAGCAGGAGCTCAAGGGCGGCTCGACCTGGGCACGGGTGCAGGACCGCTACGGGATCAAGCCGTTCGAACGGCATTGGAGCGGCAGGAAGACGCTCACCGAGGCCGCCGCCCCGCACGACGCCTTCGGTCGCAGCGTCTTCTCGACGCGGCCGGGGCGGCGCATCGGGCCGATTCAGACGCTCAACGGCTGGTTCCTGTTCGAGGTCGTGAACGTCAGACCACCGCGTCACAGAGGGCTGACGCGCGTGGCGCGCGACACCGTCTCCACCATCCTTCGCTCCAGAAGACTCGACAGAGTCCTACGCGACCACTACGCCGACAAGACCGAGTGCGCCAAGCAGTACCGCATCCCAGAGGCCCCCGAGTGCGTCTAGACGGGCTGCTCTAGGCTCAGCGGCTCTGTCGCTCTTCTGTCGCCACAATCGTTTCATCGCCGAGTGCCCGATCTGCTCGAAGGGCACGGTGCTCGATCCGGGGCGCAAGGCGACGCGACGGCCACGACCGTCCACCGCTGGCGGAGGCCGGTCCGCCACGCGGCGGCAGGCGGGGCCGGGGCTGGCGAAGCCGGCCCGCGGCCCGTATGCGTCGGCAGGCCCCTACGAGGGTCGCGAGGTGCGGCTCGAGCGCGTTCCGGGCGGCTTGCGGCTGGCCTCCTGGCGCGGGGGCCAGCTGGAGCGTGTGGCGCCGCTGGTGGACGCGGGCGATCTGCCGGCGCTGCTGGCGGACGCGGTCGCGAAGGAGCTGCTCGCGGGCGCTGACGCCGAGGCGCTGCTGGAGGCGCTCGGGGCGCAGGACGGTGGGCGGCTCGCCGCTGGCGGCGCGGAACCTCCGGGCGCCGCCGGCGAGCACGACTTCGGCCGCAGCCCCGGCCGCTCGGGTGAGCTGCGCGACGAGCTGCGCGTGGAGGTGCTCCCCGAGGGCCAGGCGCGCGTCGCGCGCTGGCTGATGCGGCCCAATCGCGGCTGGGAGCTGCAGCAGGCGCCGGTGATGCTGCCGGCCGGCCGCTACGTGCAGGCGCTCGCCGACGCCGCCCGGCGGGGCGTGCTCGCACCGGGACAGCCGACCGCGTAGCGACACTCAGCGGCGATGCCGCTGAGGCTCGTCACCGGTCCCGCGAACGCCGCCAAGGCGGGCGAGGTGCTGGGCGGATTGCGCGAGCGGCTGGACGAGGAGCCGATCCTCGTCGTGCCCACCTTCCAGGACGTCGAGCACGCTCAGCGCGAGCTGGCCGAGCGGGGGGCGATCTTCGGCGCCGGGGTGCTGCGCTTCGACCGCCTCTTCGACGAGCTGGCACGGCGGGCGGGCTACGGCGGGCGGGTGGCGTCCGAGCTCCAGCGCGAGCTGATCGTCGAGCGCGCGATCGAGCGCGCGCGACTCGAACTGCTGGCGCCCTCGGCCGGCCAGCCCGGGTTCGTGCGCGCGGCCGCGCGCTTCGTCGCCGAGCTGGACGGCTCGGTGCCCGGTCTGGAGCCACCGCGCTTCACGAGCGCCCTGCGCCAGTGGGCGGGAGACGGGCCCTCGCCGCGCCTACGCGGACGAGCTGGCCGCCGTCTACCGCCGTTACCGCGAGGGCCTGGCCGAGGCGGGTCTGGTGGCGCGCGAGTCGCATCGCTGGGGCACCCTCGACGCGCTGCGGCGCGAGCCCGAGCGCTGGGGCGCGACGCCGCTGTTCGTCTACGGCTTCGACGACTTCACGCGCCTGGAGCTCGACGCGCTGGAGACCGTCGCCGTGCACTGCGGAGCGGACGTCGCGGTCTCGCTGCCGTTCGAGCCGGGTCGGCTCGCCTTCAAGGCGATCAGCGGGATCGTCGCCGAGCTGTCGCAGCTGGCCGCGTCCACCGTCACGCTCGACGCGATCTCCGATCACTACCACCCCGCCTCGCGCGCGACGCTGCACCGGCTGGAGCGCGGCCTGTTCGAGGACGTCTCCGCCGCGGACGCCGAGCCCGCGGAGCGGACGGTGCGCGAGCACTCCGCCGGCGGCGAGCGCGCCGAGGTCGAGCTCGCGGCCGCCGGGGTGCTCCAGCGGCTGCGCGACGGCACGCCGGCCGGCGACGTGGCCGTCGTGTTCCGCGACCCCGAGCCGTACGCGTCGCTGATCGAGCAGGTCTTCGACGCCTACGGCATCCCGTACTCGATCGATCGCTCGCTGCCGCTCGGCCACACGAGCATCGGCCGCGGCCTGCTCGCGCTGCTGCGCTGCGCGCTGCTGGACGGCAGCGCGGACGATCTGCTGGCCTGGCTGCGCACGCCCGGCAAGCTCGAACAGCCCGTGCTGGCCGACCGCCTCGAGGCGACGGTGCGCCGGGCCGGAGCGGCGACGGCGGCTGCGGCGCGCGCGCTGTGGGAGGCCGAGCACTGGCCGCTCGACGAGCTCGATCGGCTGCGCGCGGCCGGCAGCGGCGCGGCGCTCGTGGCCGAGCTCGATCGGCAGCTGCAGCGGCTGTTCGCGGCACCGCATCGGCGACGGGCGCCCGTGCTCGCCGGCCCCGAGCTGGACGACGCGCGCGCCTTCCGCGCGGCTCACGACGCGCTGCGCCAGCTGCACGCGCTCGCCGAGCCCGCCGGCGACGCGCCTGCAGCTCGGCGCCCGGCGCGTGCACGACGTGCTCGCAGCGACTGACCGTGCGCCTGGGCGAGGATCCGCAGCCGGACCGCGTGCAGGTGGCGCACGCCCGAGGCGATCCGCGCGCGCCGCTTCGAGGCGGTGTTCGTCTGCGGCCTGCAGGAGGGGGAGTTTCCCCGCGGCGCCGCGCCCGAGCCGTTCCTGCCCGACGAGGACCGGCGCGAGCTCGCGCGCGCGTCCGGCCTGCGGCTGCCGCTGCGCGAGGACCAGCTCGACCGCGAGCGCTACCTGTTCTACGTCTGCGCCTCGCGCGCCGAGCGGCTGCTCGTGCTCAGCGCCCGCTACTGCGACGAGGAGGGCGATCCGCAGTCCCCGTCGTTCTTCCTCGAGGACGTGCGCGACGCGCTGGGCGAGCTGCCGCGCGCGCCGGCGGTCGCTCTCCGACGTGACCTGGGAGCCCGACCAGGCACCCACCGCGGCTGAGTGGGAGCGGGCGCTGGCGCTGCGCGGCCCGCGTCGCGAGCAGCGCACGCCAGGCCCGCTGACCGCCGCTCCCGTGCTCGAGCGACTGGCCGAGCGCGAGACGGTCTCCGCGGGCGCGCTCGAGCGCTTCGCCGACTGTCCCGTCAAGTGGCTCGTCGACGACCTGCTGCGCCCGCTCGCCCTGGAGCCGGATCCCGAGCAGCTGGTGCGCGGCAGCTACGCCCACGCGGTGCTGCAGCGCACCTACGTGCGGCTGCGCGAGCAGACCGGCAGCGGTCGCGTCACCCCCGAGAGCCTGCCGGTGGCCGAGCGCATCCTGCTCGAGCAGCTGCAGGCCAGCCGCGACGAGTTCCAGCTCTCGCCCAACCAGACGCGCGTGCGCGCCGCGCTGCGGCGGCTGGAGTTCGACCTGCTGCGCTACCTGCGCCACGAGGCGACCGACGACGGGGACTTCGAGCCCGAGCCACTTCGAGCTCGCCTTCGGCCGCGACGAGCAGGAGCCGGTGGAGCTGGCCGAGGGGTTGCGGGTGCGCGGCACGATCGACCGCGTCGACGTCTGGGACGGCCATGCGCTCGTGCGCGACTACAAGACCGGCAAGCGCGTCGACCGCTACAAGGTCGCCAGCTGGGAGTCCGAGAACCGGTTCCAGGCCGCGCTCTACATGCTCGTCGTCGAGCGACTGCTCGGCCTGCAACCCGCCGGTGGGGTGTACGTGCCGCTCGGCGGCGAGGACCGGCGCCCGCGTGGCATGCTGCGCGCCGAGCTGCCGGACGAGCTGGGCTCGGACTTCTTCGGCAACGACCGCTACGACGAGCCGGCGTTCGCGACCGTGCTGGAGCGAGCCCGCGAACGCGTCGCCGACACGGCCGAGCGCATCCGCGGCGGCAAGCTCTGCTCCTCGCCCGACTCGTGCGCCTGGAACGGCGGCTGCTCGTATCCCTCGATCTGCCGCAGCGAGGAGTAGCCGGGCGATGCCGGAGCTGACCGACGAGCAGCGCGAGGCGGTCGAGCTGCGCGACGGCTCGCTGCTCGTGCGCGCGGGCGCGGGAGCCGGCAAGACCTCGGTGCTGGTCGAGCGCTTCGTGCGAGCGGTGATCGAGGACGAGGTGCCGGTCGACGGCATCCTCGCGATCACGTTCACCGAGAAGGCGGCGGCGGAGATGCGCCGGCGAGTCCGGCGCAGGCTGCTCGAGCTGGGCTGTCGCGACGCCGCCCGCGAGGCCGAGCAGGCCTGGATCTCCACGATCCACGGCTTCTGCTCGCGCGTGCTGCGCGCCCACGCGCTGAGCGCGGGGATCGACCCCGAGTACCGGGTGCTGGACGCGCTCGAGGCGGAGCGGGTCGGGCTCGACGCGTTCGACCGGCGCGCTGGAGGCCTTCCTCGGCACGGCGGCGACGCGACGCGCCTGGAGATGGTCGCCGCCTACACGCCCGACACGCTGCGCGAGATGGTGCGCACGGTGCACTCGCGGCTGCGCAGCCGCGGTCAGCGCCAGCCCGTGCTCGAGCCCGTCGAGCCGCCGCTCGCCCGGCGACGAGCACGCGGAGCTGGCTGCGGGCCGCCCGCGCGGCCCTGGCCGAGCTGGGCGCGACACGGCGAGCCGGGCAAGCAGGTCTGCGACGGCGCTGACGGCGCTGCGAGCGCTGCGCGGCGCTGCTGGAGCGGCTGGCGAGCGGCACCGCAGCCGCCGGCTGGCCGACCCGGGCGAGCTGGAGCCGCTCGCGCTCAAGGGCTCGGCCAAGGCGCTCAAGAGCGACGCCTGCCAGGCGTACACGGAGGCGCTGACCGCCTATGGCGCGCTCTGCGCGCGCCCAGCGCCAGTACCTCGACCACACGCTCCTGCGCGAGCTGCTCGAGCTCTACGGCGAGGCCTACGAGCGGCTCAAGCGCGAGCCGCTCGGGCCTCGACTTCGAGGACCTCGAGCTGGTGACCCGCGACCTGCTGCACGGCGAGCCGCGCTCCGCGAGCGCTACCGCGGAGCGCTTCGCGCACGTGCTCGTGGACGAGTTCCAGGACACCAACCCGCTCCAGAACGAGCTGCTCGAGCTGCTCGCGCGCGACAACCTCTTCCGCGTCGGGGACGAGCGCCAGTCGATCTACGGCTTTCGCAACGCGGACGTGGAGGTCTTTCGCAGCCACCACGCCGCGGCCGCCGCCGCCGGGCGCGCGCGCAGCATCACGATGAACTTCCGCAGCCGCGGCGAGGTGCTCGACGCGATCGACCGCGCCTTCGAGGAGCTCTGGGGCGAGCGAGTTCGAGCCGCTGCGCGAGCGCCCGGACGCGCGCGCGCGAGCCGCCGCGCGTGGACCCGCCGGTGGAGCTGCTGGTGGTCGACAAGCACAAGGGCCGCTGGGACGAGCGCCTCGCCGGCGAGGGCGAGGACCCGCTCGGCGAGGGCCTGCGCGCGGCCACACCCTGGCGCGCCGCCGAGGCGCGCCTGCTCGCCCGGCGCATCGACGAGCTCACCGCGCGACGGCCCGTACCGCTACGCGCGACGTGGTGCTGCTGCTGCGCGCCACCACGCACATGGCCTTCTTCGAGCGCGCGCTCGAGGAGCGCGGCATTCCGACGCACGTCGTCGGCGGGCGCGGCTACTGGAGCCAGCAGCAGGTGACCGACCTGCGCAACTGGCTGGCCGCGCTGGCGAACCCGCTCGACGAGCTGGCGCTCTACTCGCGTGCTGGCCTCGCCGCTGGTCGGCGTCTCGCTCGACACGGTCGCGCTGATCGGCCTCGAGGCGCGCAGCCGTCGCCGCGACGCCTGGTGGATCCTGCGCGAGCCCGAGGCGTCTGCTCGACGCTCCTGGACGAGGCCGACCGCCGCCGCCTGCGAGGCCTTCGTGCCGCGCTTCGAGGCGCATCGGCGGGCAGCGCCGACCATCTCGCTGGAGACGGCGATCGACCGCGCCATCACCGACACGGGCTACGACCGCCACGTGCTGGCGCTGCCGGCCGGGGACCGGCGCATGGCCAACGTGCGCAAGCTGATGCGCATGGCGCGCAGCTACGAGGCCGAGCACGGCCGCGACCTGCGCGGCTTCATCGACGTGGTGGCCGAGCGCGACCTGATCGCCGAGCGCGAGGGGGAGGCGCCGCTGGAGGCCGAGGAGCTGGACGCGGTGCGGCTGATGACCGTGCACCGCGCCAAGGGGCTCGAGTTCCCCGTCGTGTGCGTGGCCGACCTCGGCAAGGACGGCCGCGAGGGCAATGGCGCGCTGCGGATCTCCGACGACGGGCAGATCGGGCTGCGGCTCGCCTCGCTGGGAGCGGGAGCCGTCAGCACCGCCGAGCTCGAACGGATCAAGCTGAGCGAGCGCGAGGCCGAGGAGGCCGAGGAGCGGCGCATCTTCTACGTCGCCGTCACCCGCGCCGAGGAGCACCTCGTGCTCAGCGGGGCCACCGACCTCGCGACGCGGCCCGAGCCGAAGGCGCTGGGCGAGCCGCTGCGCTGGGTCTGGCGCGCGTTCTGCCCCGACCTTCCCGACGACGGCGCGAGCGGGGTGCACGTCGGCGCCTACGCCGGTCGTCCGCTGCACGTGCGCTGGGAGCGCTGCACGCCGGAGACGCTGGACGAGCTGCTGCCCCCGGCCGATCGGCGCCCGCTGCGCCCGTCGCCGCTGCACACCGGCGGCGGCGAGCAGGCGGCGCTCGAGCTCGGCGCGCCGCCCGCGCCACGGGCGCTGCCGGTCAGCCGCCTGAGCTACTCCGGGCTGGCGGCCTACAAGCGCTGCTCGTACCGCTTCTACCTGTCCCGGGCGCTGCGGCTGCCCGGCGGCCGGGGGTTGGAGCCGGGCCTGATCGCGCCGGCTGGCCTCGACGCTCCGCTCGAGCAGGAGATCCGGGAGTCCGACGAGCTGTCGCCGCTGCTGCGCGGCAGCCTCGTGCACGCCCTGCTCGAGCAGCTCGACTTCCTGGCGCCCGCCGTGCCCGCGGCCGACGCCGTGGAGGCGCTGATCGCGGCGGCCGGCGCCCCGGTGCGCGCCGCCGAGGTCGCCGACCTGCGCGACATGATGCGGCGCTTCCTCGCCAGCGAGCTGTGCGGGCGGCTCGGCCGCGCCGGGCGCGTGCGCGCCGAGCTGCCGTTCACGTTCACGCTCGAGCCGCCCGCGGCGCGCGGCCGCACGCTGCTGGTCAACGGCTTCGTCGACGTGTTCGCCGAGGAGGCCGAGGGCGCGCTGATCGTGGACTACAAGAGCGATCGCCTCGAGGGGCGTGAGCCACGACAGCTGGTCGAGACCGACTATGCCGCGCAGCGGCTGGTCTACGCGCTCGCGGCCCTGCGCGCGGGCGCCGAGCGCGTCGAGGTGGCCTACGTGCTGCTGGAGCGTCCCGAGCAGCCCGTGACCGCCGTCTACGCCGCCGCCGACGCCGCGCGGCTCGAGCGCGAGCTGCTGGAGCTCGCGGGCGGCGTGGTGGAGTGGCGCTTCGAACCGACCGCCACGCCGCACCGTGAGCTGTGCGCCGACTGCCCCGGCCAGCCGGCCCTCTGCAGCTGGGAGCCCGAGCGCACGCTGCAGCCGCTCGCCCCGTAGCGGTTCCGTCGGGGGCCGCGCCTATCTTGGCGCCATGTCCATCTGCTTCATCGAGCCCCAGGAGGCAATCAGGATCGTCGCCGAGAGCGTCGGCCGCGAAGCGCGCCGGCAACTGCTCGGCGAGGTCGTACGCGCCTGGGTCGACGAGATCCCCGACGACGAGCTCCAGGTGCACTACGCGAAGGCCGTCGAGGAGCTCGACGACGACGACCTCTCGATGCTGGCCGCATGGCACGCCTCGCTCGAGGTCGGGCGCCCGATCGCCAACAAGGAGTTCTTGCTGCAGGCGTTCCCACAGCTCGGGAAGCACCGTCGCGAGGCGCTCAAGATCGCGGCCGGCTTCAAGGGCGACGACGCCTTCGACGCCGGCGTCAGCGAGGAGCAGGCCCTCGACACCGTGCTGCCATGGCTCTCACCCGAGCGTCTGATCGAGCTCGCCTCGGAGGCGGTCGAGCTCTACTGCTGGGACAGGTTGGGCTCAGACAACTAGCGCCGCTGCTCTGCCTGGTCGCCGCCGGCTGCGGCAGCGACCGAGCCGGGCGGACCGCGGTCGCCGGCGGGACGGTCGTTGAGCGCGTCGTGGACGGCGACACGCTGCGGCTCGAGGGGCTCGGGCGGGTGCGGTTGATCGGGATCGACACGCCGGAGGTCCACGGGAGCGCCGAGCCCTGCGGGCAGGTGGCCGCGGCGTTCGTCGCGCGGCTGCTGGCGCCGGGCACGCGCGTGCGCTACCGCGTCGGCGTCGAGCCGCGGGACCGCTATGGGCGGTTGCTTGCGTACCTTCGGCTTCCCGACGGCCGCTCGCTCAACCGGCTGCTGCTCGAGCGCGGCTACGCGCGCACGCTTGCGATCGCCCCCAACACCGGGCGCGCTCGCGACTTCGCGGGCGCCGCGGACCGCGCCCGGACGGCGCGGCGCGGCGTCTGGGCCCGGCCGCCGTGCGGGGCTAGCGTTCCTTGACCGCGTGCTCCTGCTCGGTCTCGCGCGAGATCCGCCAGGAGGCCTGCACCGGGTCGAGGAAGTACGGGGGCTCGCGGTAGCGCAGGCGGTCGTTGTAGACGTACTGCTTGCGGTAGCCCGTGGCGATCGAGGTGCCGTTGCCGGTGCCGACCGGTCCGCGGTAGCGCTGCGCGATCGCGCCGTCGATGTTGAGGTCGCCGAGCGGCGCGCCGCAGTCCCAGTTGTCGACGATGAAGGAGTGCTGCAGCGCCAGGATCGCGGCGTGGATGGTGAGGTTCGAGAGCGCGTCGCTGCGGTTGGTGCAGCCGCCCGTGGGATTCGAGCCCGGGAAGTCGGCGGGGTGGTAGACGCGCACGAAGTTGTTGGCCACCAGGCCCATCAGCAGGCCGTCGCTGCTGCGGGTGAGGTTGCCGTTGATGAGGATGTCGTTGGCGGCGCCGATCGTCAGGTCGCGGTCGTAGGTGCCCTTGATCCAGACGTCGCCGCAGCCGGTCGGGGCGTTCGACGGGTAGGTCTGCGTGCGCGTGAAGCCGATCGTGCAGCTCTTGTTGAAGACGTAGATCACGCCGTTGGGCGGCAGCGGCACGCCGGTCTGGGGCGTGGAGCCGTACTTGTCCTGGTTCTTCACGGTCATGGTGTCGCCCGTGAGCGTGATCTCGGTCTTGCCGAAGTAGCGGTAGTCGCTGGCGGCGACGTTCGCCAGCTCCGCGTTCGAGGGCGGCATCCCGAGCTGGGCGGCCGGATTGACGAGCGTGCCCAGGAAGTTGGGGTCGCCCGGGGCGCAGCCGGAGGCCGGGCTGGTCACGTACGGCGGGGTGCCGACGATCTCGATCGCGTCGCGCGAGTTGCGGCCGAAGGTGGGGCTCACGCAGACGCGGATGTTGTCGTTGGTGTGCAGCGGGCCCTTGATGAAGTCGGTGGGGGCGAACTGGATCTCGCGGCAGAAGCTCGTGCGCTGCGGCCGGAAGGTGGCGCACTGCTGCTCGGCCGTCTGGACGGCGGCGGCCGTGTCGTAGGTGGCCGGGTCCGAGGTCTCGAAGTGCGTGAAGTAGATGAAGTCGATGAAGTTCAGCCGCCGCAGCGTCGCCAGCACGGTGCGCGTCTCGCCGCGGGAGCGACCGCTGATGCGCAGGCGCATGTTGCCGCTCGGGTCGATCATCGAGTACTGGTTGTTCTCGATGCACGAGCCGAAGCCCGGCGCCGGCATCATCTCGACCGAGTACTCCGCCTGCTCGCCGGCGAGCTTGCGCCACTCGCGCGGGTCGCTGCCGGACTCGTTCCACTTCTGGTTGACGGGCGCGGGATCGCCGGGGTTGGGGTCGGGCACGTTGGTGCAGTGGACGTAGAAGTTGTTGTCCTGACCCAGGCGGCTGAGGTACCACTGCAGGCCGGCCTCGGCGGCGCCGTAGGCCTGCTTGTTGTCCTGGTCGGCGCGCGAGAGCGAGATGTCCGGATCGACGGCGGCGAAGCCGGCGGTCACCAGCAGGCCGCCCACGAGCAGCACGCCCATCAGGGTCACGGTCGTAAAGCCGCGCTGACTGCGTAGAAGCCTCAAAGACATCGGGGTCCCTCCGTCGGCCTGGTCGGATCGGCAAGGCGCACGTAGATGTCGCTCTGCAAGCTGGTGGCGTCGCGGTTGCGCACGACCGCCCTGTTGAGCGGCTTGGCGAAGAACGCCACCTTCACCACCACCACGCGCGAGACGTCGGTCGAGCTGAGCGGTACCGGCAGCTGCTCGAGATCGCCCGGCGCGCCGCCGATCTTGAAGGTGAAGAAGCGGAAGATCGGCTGGGTGACGGCGCCCTCCTTCATCTGGCCGACGCTCTCCAGCAACAGCCGCTGCGAGCTCGGCGCGGTCGGGAAGACGAGGTCCGGATAGGTCCCGGTGCCGTTGTAGATGCTCTCGGTGATCTTGCCGGTCGCCGGATCCCAGGCGATCGTCCGTCGCTGCGCGGTGTCCGAGTTGTTGGTGAGATTCGCGTAGAAGGTGACGCCGTTGTCGTTGCCGGCCGTGATCGGCTCGGTCGTCTCGCCGAGGCAGACCTGCGAGCGCAGCGTGCGGGTGATCGTCTCCATCGCCCGGCGCCCGCGCTGGACGGCGTCCTGGCGATCGCTGATCTCGGCTCGAGACCGAGTTGGCGTGGTCGAGCAGCATGAACGCCGCCATCAGCACGATCAGCCCGACCACCATCGCCGAGATCAGCTCGGGCAGGGTGAAGCCGGACTGGTCGGCGTGCAGCTGTCGCAGGCGCCGGATCACGGGAACGGGTCCTGGCACGTGGATGCGGTTCCGCTGGTCGTCAGGTCGAGCGTCCTGCTAACGGTGGTCGCCGTGTACAGCTGCGGGTCGCTGACGCTGCCGCCGGTCGACCTGCGCCGGGGCGTCAAGCCGTTGTCGTCGACGCAGACGCGGTAGGTGCCGAAGGGCAGCGCGATGCTGCTGCTGACCGTCTCCACCGTCGTGCTCGTGGTGCTCGACTTGGCGATGAAGGGGCCCCGGTCTCGCAGCGTGTCCTGGCAGGTGACCCCCGTCGCCGTGTCGTTCTGGTCGATCTCCAAGAACACGTCCTGCTTGCGCTGGCGGACCACGCTGATGCTCAGCACCGGCAGCGTCGCGGTCACGTTGACGAAGGAGTCGCCGGGATCGAGATCCACGTGGCTGGCGGGATTGCTGTCGAAGTAGGTGCCGTCGCCCCACCACTGGTTCGCCGGGTTGTTGAACTCGCAGTCGCCGGCGTAGACGTCGTAGCCACCGAGCTGCGGGAACAGGTCCGTGGCGTCGATCAGCGTGGTCGGCGTGGGGCTCGTGAAGACCTTGAAGCCGCCGGGCAGGTTCGCGTGCGGGACGCTGGCCTTGGTCCAGTTGACGGGGGTGCCGCTGGGATTCTTGAACAGGATCCGCATCGAGGCCGGCTCCTCCAGCTCGATCTGGACCTGGCTCGTCTTGCCCGGGTTGACCGTCACCGGCGCGCTGGCCGGCTTGGCGCTGTTCCAGGAGACGAGGTTGCCGGGGATCGTGGCGATGTAGTCGCCCGCGGGGATGAAGTCGAAGATCACGCAGCCGAGGTCGTTGGTGGTGCCGCTCTGCGAGCTCGGGCCACTGAGGTCGACGGTGACGTTTGCGAGCGGCTTGCCGAGCCGGTCGGTGGCGCGGATGGCGGCGGTGCCGGAGGTCGTGCTGAACGCGCCCGGCGCGGGCGTCAAGAGCGTGGACTCGGTGATGGGGTGGGTGACGGCCGCGGGCGAGGTGACCGTGCTGCTGACCTTCAGGTACTCGGCCTGGGCCGTGTCGTCGGTGCAGCTCAGCTCGATCGTCTTGTCGCGCATCCAGGCGGTGTCCGAGTTGACCGTGTACTGCACACCGGTCACGTCGACCTGCCGGGTCTGGGAGAGGTTGTTGAGCGCGGTGATCGGCATCGAGCGCAGCCGCTCGATGTCCTGCTGGGCCAGCGTGGAGGCGACCGAGCGCTGCTTGTTGCGCGCCCCGGTCTTCTGAGCGCCGTCGAGACCGTCGAGGACCGCGGCGGTGGCGATCGCCAACACGATCGTCCCGACCATCACCTCCACCAGCATCGAACCCGACTCGCTGGCCAGGCGCTGACGCAGCCCGCGCAGCCGGTTTCGGAAGTCCACATAAACAGGCCAGGTCGGCGACAACATCGCCATGGCTATCGACCCGCACCGGACCCTGCTTTAGCCGTCGTGGACGAACGTCGAATGCCCGTTGGGGGGCGAGAACGCGCTGTGAGGCCCCCCGGACGCTCTCCGGGCGGCTCAGGCGCCGTCGCGGCCGATCGACGCCGCGACGTAGGCGAGCATCCGGTTCGTGAGCGCGGTCGCTCGCGCCGCCGCGTCGGGATCCGGTTCGGCCGGACCCTCGAACCGGGCCGGCACCGGCAGCTCGGGCGCGACCTCCCGCGCCAGCTCGAGCGCGACCTGCGCGGCCTGCCTGACGACGTCGCGCTCGACCGACCAGATCACGTCGAAGACGCGCTCGGCGTCGGGCAGCTCGGGCCGCGAGCGCTCGCGCGCGGCCAGGCAGGCCGCGAAGCCCGTGGCGTCCCAGACCACCGACCACTCGCGGGCGAGCGGATGGGCGCGATCCAGCGGCAGCTCGGCGGGCTCGCCGGAGGGCGTGCGCACGCGTTCGAAGTCCGCCAGCACGAAGCTCAGCTCGGTCGGGGCGGCGAGCACGCGCCAGCGCGGCTGGGACTGGCGGTAGAAGCGCTCGCGCTGGAAGCTGCCCGCCAGCAGGCCGCCCTCGGCGTTGGCGCTGGCCTCGTCCTCGAGCGCATGGCTCATCGGCAGCAGCAGCCGCTTGGGCAACGGGTACGCCTTCAGCTCCGGCAGGCGCCGCCGCAGCCCGGCGAAGATCGAGGCCGGCGCCCACGGCTCGCTGAGCACGCGCTCGATCGCCGCCGGGAGCGAGAGCCCGGTCGCGCGCAGGGTGAGCACGTCCCGCACCCGCTCGAGCTCGGTCTCGGAGTAGCGCCGGTGCCCGCTGGCCCGTCGCTGCGCCCGCGGGAAGCCGTAGCGCACCTCCCACATGCGCAGCGTGCCCGGCTGCGTGCCGGCGCCCTCGGCGAGCTGTCCGATCGTCAGGCTGGCGCCCATGGCCGCGCGCCTCGTGGCGGGAATCCCGACATGTCCTGGTGGTTACGGCTCGGAGCGCTCAGGAGGATGAGCGCCGCCCAGCGCGGCGTCCAGGGCCGCGATCGCCTGCTCGGCGTGCTCGAAGCGGATCGCGGTCATGCCCAGGGCGCGCGCGGCCTCGCAATTGACGTCGAGGTCGTCGAGGAAGGCGCACTCCTCGGCGCGCAGCCCATCGCCCAGGCGCTCCAGGGTCAGCTCGTAGATCTGCGGCTCGGGCTTGCGCATGCCCACGAACGCCGAGTCGACGACGAGCTCGAAGATCTCGTCCAGCTCCGGCAGCTTGGCCCGCCAGAGCGGCTCCCACTCGCGCACGTTGTTGGTCAGCAGGGCCATGCGCAGGCCCCGTCCGCGCAGCTCGCGCAGGTACTCAATCACGGGAGCGTTCGGACGCATCTGCTCGAAGTAGCAATCGCGCAGGCGCGCCAGGTCGAAGCCTCGCTCGAGGTGCGGCTCGATGCGGCGGCGAAACTCGTCCTCGCTGATCCGGCCGCGCTCCAGCTCGAACAGCGGGTGCTCCCCGTGCTGCTCGGTGGCGATCCCCATGGCGCGACCGAGGTCCTCGATCGAGACGCCGGTCTCCTCCTGGTAGGCGAGGAAGCCCTCGGCGAGCGGCGAGGTGAGCACCCCACCGAAGTCCGAGATGACGGCGCGGATCATGCCGCCACCGGAGGCTCGACCCGGACCATCAGCTCGTAGGCGCCGATCGCCTCGCGGCCGTCGAGGCGCCAGCGGAACACCGCGGCGTGCACGCTCAGGCCCTCCAGCTCCAGCGACGAGCCAGCGACGGCCGCCCCGGACCCGCGGTGGGCGAACTCCTCGCCCGGCAGCCACAGCTCCAGCCCGGCGCTGCGCTGGCGACCGCTGCCGTCGTAGACGGTCGAGATGCGGGCGTCTTGCACGCGCAGCAGCTGGCCGTCCTCGAGCAGCCAGCCGGTGATCCGCTCGTCGCCGTGTCCCTCCGCGCCGCGCGGCCGCTGGGCGAGCGCCAGCAGCGCGTGGCGCTCGTCGACCAGCACGGAGACGCTGCGCAGCAGGTCGAGCTCCTCCCAGGCCGGCGCGTGCCGGGTCTCGCCGACGGTTCCCAGGCAGTCCACCTGCCGCCCACCGACGTCTCCCCGCACGCGGCAGACGCGGGCGCTGACGTCACCCAGGTCCGCGGCGGGGGACACGGGCTCCAGCGTCAGCGACAGCACGCCCGGCAGCTCCGCGCGCAAGCCGTCGCCGTCGGCCTCGATGCTGGGACCCTGCCCGTGCGCGGTCGGCCGCCGTCCCTCGAACAGCAGCGTCGCACCCGACCGCGCCGTGCCGTAGAGGTCGCGAGCGGGATCGAAGAACGCGAAGGCGACCGCGCGGTCGCTCACCGCTCGAGCCGCCTCGGCGGCCGCGGCTCGTACTCGGTGGCGCTGCCCTCGACGTCGAAGTCGTGCCGTGTGCGGGGACCGGCTCCCCGCACCCCCACCGCGATGCGGTTGCCCAGCCGCCGGATCAGCAGCCGGCGGATCGCGGCGCGCGTGGGAGGCAGCAGCATCAGCACTCCGGCGACGTCGCTGAGGAAGCCGGGCGTCAGCAGCAGCGCCCCGCCGGCGATCACGAGCACCCCGTCGATCACCTCGCGGTGCGGCATCCGGCCCTCCGACAGCGCCTGGTTGAAGCGTCGCCAGACCGCGCGGCCCTGCGAGCGCAGCAGCAGCGTGCCGAGCACCGAATCCACCGCGAGCAGGGCGACCGTCAGCAGCGCGCCGCTGGCGCCGCCGCCGAGCAGCTCCGCGACCTGGAGGATCACGTACAACTCCGCGAGCGGCACGGCGATGAACAGCAGCAAGAGCGCCCAGAGCGGCACGAGTTGACCCTACTACCCTCTCTAGACATGCCAACCGTCGACGACGTACAGGAAGCCCTCGCCAACGTGATCGATCCGGAGCTCGGTCTCGACTTCGTCGAGCTGGGATTGATCTACGAGGTCGAGGTCGAAGGCGAGGAGGTGTTCGTCACCTTCACGCTGACCTCGCCCGGCTGCCCGATCGGGCCGCAGGTCTCCGAGCAGATCGAGGAGTTCGTCGGCGAGCTCGACGGCGTCGGGCGCGTGTATCCCAAGATGGTCTTCACGCCGCCCTGGACGCCGGACATGATGAGCGAAGAGGCGAAGTTCGCCCTCGGCTACTGACGCTCCCCCCGCGCCGGTGGAGCCGCTCCAGGTCGTGCTCGAGACCGAGCCGCGCCCGCCCGCGCTCGACGCGGGCATAGCGCGCGCGCTGCTGCAGCGGGTCGCCGCCGGCGAGCTGCCCGCGACGCTGCGGCTCGCGCGGCCGGCACCCGCGGTCGTGTTCGGCAAGCAGGACACGATCAATCCCGGCTACGCGGCTGCTGCCCGCGCCACGCGCGAGGCGGGCTTCGAGCCAATCCTGCGCCTGGCCGGTGGCCGCGCCGCCGTCTTCTGCGAGCAGACGATCTCGCTCTCGCACGCCGTGCCCGATCCGGCGCCTCGGCGGGGCATCCACGCCCGCTTCGAGGCCACCGCCGCGCTGATCGCGGCCGCGTTGCGCCGGCTGGGGCTCGACGCGCGCGTGGGGGAGGTGCCCGGCGAGTACTGCCCGGGCGTCTACAGCGTGAACGTCGCGGGCGAGCGCAAGCTGGCGGGCATCGGCCAGCGGCTGGTCGCGCGGGCGTCGTACCTGGGCGGCGTGCTGGTGGTCGCCGACAGCGCGCGCGTGCGCGACGTCCTGACACCGGTCTACGCGGCGCTCGGCCTGGACTGGGCGCCGAGCACGACCGGCGCCGTCGTCGAGGAGCCGGCGTTCCGGGCCGCCGCCGACGACGCCTGGCTCACGGTCCGCGACGCGCTGCTGGCCGAGTACGCCGACCGCTACGAGCTGGTGGAGGTGGAGCTCGAGGCGGAGACGCTGGAGCTGGCGGATCGGCTCGTGGCCGTCGCCTGAGCGGCGTTCTCCGCCAGCGCGTCCACGATCGGCGGCCACAGCTCCTGCGGCAGGTCGTGGCCCATGCCGTCGAAGGCGACTAGCCGCGCCCTGGGGATCGCGCGAGCGGTCGCCTCGCCACCGCGAAACGGCAGCAGCGGATCGGCGCGGCCGTGGATCACGACGGTGGGGAGGTCCAGCCGCCGCAGGCGCACGGTGCGGTCGCCGGAGGCGATGATCGCGGCCAGCTGGCGCCCGGTGCCGGCGGGATGGACGCCGCGCTCGAAGCCCGCCGCCGCGACCTCGCGCATGCGCGCCTCGTCGGTCGGGTAGCGCGGCGAGCCGATCAGACCGAACAGGCGCACGAAGTAGTCGGCGTAGGCGTCGCGCTCGCGCGGGGCGCGCTCGAGCAGCGTGCGCCAGACGCGCAGCCGCGGCCGCGAGACGTTGCGCGCGCCGGTGGTCGACATGATCGAGGCCAGCGAGAGCACCCGCTCCGGCGCCTCGATCGCCAGCGTCTGGCCGATCATGCCGCCCATCGAGACGCCGGCCACGTGCGCGCGCTCGATGCCCAGGTGGTCGAGCAGGCCGCGCGCGTCGCCCGCCATGTCCTCGAGCCGGTAGGGGGCCTCGAGCCGCAGGCCGGCGAAGCCGCGCATCAGGTTCGGCACCGGCGCCGCGATCTGCGTCGAGCGACCCGCGTCGCGGTTGTCGAAGCGGATCACGTGGAAGCCCCGTCCCGCCAGCAGCTCGCAGAGCTCGCGGTCCCAGTGGATCAGCTGCATGCCGAGGCCCATCACCAGCAGCAGCGCGGGATCGGCCGGATCGCCGAGCGTCTCGTAGGCCAGCTCGACCGTCCCGACCTGCGCGCGCTGCTCAGCCATCCGACGGACGCTTGGCCGAGCTCGCGGGCTTGCGCGCGCGGCTGGAGCGCTTCTGGCCGCCGTTGGAGCGCTTGGCCGCGCTGCTGCGCCGCTGCGCCGCGCTCGCCTTGCGGGCCGCGCCCAGCAGCTCCTCGAGCGAGTCCTCGAGGTACTGCCCGAAGGCCTCCAGGTCCGGCATCGCGTCGTAGTCGCCGAGCAGCCCGAAGTCGAGCTCGCCGTTGTAGCTCATGATCGCGATCGCCAGCGCATGGTTGTCCGGCAGGAAGGCGATCGGCACGATCTCCTGCATCTGGCGACCGAGCAGGTAGAGCGGGAACTGCGGGCCGGGCACGTTGGTCACGATCAGGTTGAACAGGCGCGTGGAGAAGTTCAGCCGCGACGCCTGCGCCAGCAGCGTCGGCGGCGCGAAGTCCGTCAGCCCGGCGATCACCTCGGCGCCGAGCGCTTGCTTGGACTCCTTCAGCCCCGCCATCGCCTCGCGCACGATCCGCAGCCGCTCGACGGGATCGTCCACGTACACCGGCAGCGGACCACGCATCGCGGTGATGCGGTTGCCGAGCGTGCCGCGCTCGTCCAGCGCCCGGATCGAGACCGGCACGAGCGCGCGCAGCTCGACGCCCTCCGTGCGCACGCCGCGGCTGCGCAGCCAGCGGCCGAGCGCCCCGGCGACGACGGCCAGCACGACGTCGTTGACGGTGCCTCCGAGCGCGTCCTTGATCGCCTTGAAGTCCGACAGCCGGCTGCGGGCCCAGCGCACGCGCCGGTGCGGTCCGATCGGCACGTTGAGCGGGACGTCCGGGGCGGGGTTGAGCCCGGCCCAGGCCACCTCGCTGATGCCCTCGGCCGCCTCGCGCGCCTGCTCCAGCGTGCGTCCCGGGTTCTGCACCGCGTTCGCGGCCTGCCGCGCGAGCCCGAAGGGGGTGCGCACGAGCGCCTTCACGCCCTCGGCGACGAGCTCCGCCTCCGAGGGCTCCGGCGCGGGCGTCCAGCCGTCGTCGCGCGCCGGGGACTCCGGCGGCACGGGCGTGAGGTCGAACAGCACGGTCGCGATGTCCACCCCCGAGATGCCGTCCACGAGCGCGTGGTGGGTCTTCGAGATCAACGCGAACTCGTCGTCCTTCAGGCCCTGCACGAGCCACAGCTCCCAGAGCGGCTTCGAGCGGTCGAGGCGCTGGGAGAAGATGCGCCCCAGCAGCTGTCGCAGCTCGACGTCGGTCCCGGGTTGCGGCAGCGCCGTGTGGCGCACGTGGTAGTCGAGGTTGAAGTCGGGGTCGTCGACCCAGAACGGCCGGCCCATCTCCAGCGGCGGCACGGCCAGCTTCTGGCGGTAGCGCGGCACGAGGTGCAGGCGCCCCTCGACGTGCTCGGCGAACTCGTCGCGACCGGGCGGCGGTCCCTCGAAGATCGCCAGCGCGCCGATGTGCATGTGCGACGCCCGCTTCTCCTGATGCAGGAACGACGCATCGACGGCACTGAGGCGATCCTTGTGTCCCTGCTTTGCCACGGAGAGGGAGCGTACCCAGCGAGACCCGACCACGCCACAATTGACGATCGATGAAGCTCCTCGGCGGCGTGCTCGCGATCCAAGTCGTGCTCGGATTGACGCTGGTGGCGCTGGTCGCGACCGACAACCTGCCGTTCGTCGACGACGACTCCGACTCACGCGCGGCCAGCCCGCACGTGCGCACCGATCGCTTCGACTCGGCCGCCGCCTGGGGGCTGTTGCGCGAGCAGGTCGAGCTCGGCCCGCGCCCCGCCGGCTCGCGGGCCTCGCGTGCGCTCGCCGAGCGTCTGCGCCGGTTGCTGCCCAACGGGCGCTTCCAGCGCGTGCCGGGGGGCCTGCGCAACGTGATCGGCGTGGTGCCCGGGCGCACGCGCGCGACGATCGTGGTCGGCGCCCACTACGACACCAAGGACGTCCCGGGCTTCGTGGGCGCCAACGACGGCGCGGGCGGCACAGCGGCGGTGGTCGAGCTGGCCCGCTCGATCCGCCCGCGCACGCTGCGTCACCGGCTCGTGTTCGTGCTCTTCGACGGCGAGGAGGCTCCCGCCGGTGCGGCGGACTCCCAGTTCGAGCGCTATGGCCTGCGCGGCAGCAAGGTGGCGGCCCGCGCGCTCGACCACGCCCGTGCGCTGATCCTGCTCGACTTCGTCGCCGACCGGCACCTGCGCATCCCCTACGAGGCGAACTCCGACGCCCGGCTGTGGGAGCGGCTGCGGGCTGCCGCCCGCCGTGTGGGCGTCGGGCGCGTCTTCCCGGACGCCGCTCAGGGCGCGATCTCCGACGACCACGTGCCCTTCCTGCGTCGCGGCGTGCGCTCGATCGACCTGATCGACTTCGACTTTCCCTGCTGGCACCGCGCCTGCGACGACCTGTCGGCGGTATCCGAGCGCAGCCTAGACGCCAGCGGCGAGGCCGTCTACGAGCTGCTGCGGTCGTTCTAAGCCACGCTAGCCTTGGGCCGGTGACGAACGTTCCCGACAAGCTGCTGCTGGCGGCGCCGCGCGGGTACTGCGCCGGCGTCGACCGCGCCGTGCAGACGGTCGAGCGCGCGCTGGAGCTGTACGGCCCGCCCGTCTACGTGCGCAAGGAGATCGTGCACAACAAGCACGTGGTCGAGGAGCTCTCCGAGCGCGGCGCGATCTTCGTCGACCAGGAGACCGAGGTGCCGGAGGGCCAGACCGTGATCTTCTCCGCCCACGGCGTCTCCCCGGCGGTGCACGCCAACGCGCGCGCGAGAGACCTCAAGACGATCGACGCGACCTGTCCGCTGGTCACCAAGGTGCACGTGGAGGCGAAGAAGTTCGCCGCCGAGGGCTACACGATCGTCCTGATCGGCCACGAGGGCCACGAGGAGGTCGAGGGCACGATGGGCGAGGCGCCCGACAGCTTCGTCCTGATCGAGACCGAGGAGGACGTCGACGCGCTCGAGCTGCCGGATCCGAACCGCGTCGCCTACCTGACGCAGACCACGCTCTCGGTCGACGAGACCGATCGCCTGATCCGCCGCCTGCGCGAGCGCTTCCCGAACGTCGTCGGGCCCAAGAGCGACGACATCTGCTACGCGACCACCAACCGTCAGCTCGCGGTGCGCCAGATGGCGCGCGAGTGCGATCTGGTGCTCGTGATCGGCTCGCGCAACTCCTCGAACTCCAACCGCCTGGTCGAGGTCGCCCGCGACCATGGCGCCGACTCGCACCTGATCGACAACGAGACGCAGGTGCGCGAGGAGTGGCTAGAGGGCAAGCGCGTGGTCGGCATCACCTCCGGCGCCAGCGCGCCCGAGGAGCTCGTGCAGCGGCTGGTGGACTTCTTCCGTGCGCGCGGGACGGAGGAGGTGGCGGAGTTCAAGGTCGTCCAGGAGGACGTCCGCTTCATGCTGCCGCGCGAGATCCGCAAGGCGCTCGCCGAGCGCGCCCTGCCGACGCTGGGCTAGTCGCCGCCCGTGGGCGGCAAGGGCGCGAACTGGATGCCGTGCAGGCGCAGGCCGGGCGTGTCGGCGGTGACCGTGCCGTCGGTCTCGTAGAGCCCGGGCTCGACGTCCGCCCCCGAGAGCACGGCGTAGGCGCCGCCGGCGCGGAAGCTGAAGCTGGCGGCGGCGCCGGCGTCGGCGGCCTCGAGGTAGTCCTCGCCCGCGTGCCAGTCGCGGACGAGCTGCAGCCGCTCGCGGTCGGCCGGCAGCGCGATGTCGGCGGTCTGGGGCTCGAGCAGCGCTCCCTCGGCGTCCTCGGGGCGCAGCGGCTCCAGCGGCGCCGGCGGCTCGAAGTCCTCGTCCAGCTCGGCTAGGCACTCCTGGATCGCGCGCTCGGCGGCCGCGTACTCGCCCTCGCCGTAGTGGACGTCGCGCAGCAGGCCAGTGCGGTCGAAGAGGAAGCGCCCCGGCCAGCCGCGGTTGCCGTACAGGCGCCAGACCTCGAACGCGGGATCGAGCAGCACCGGGAACGGGATCGCCAGCCGCTCGACCGCGGCCGCCACGGTCTCGGGGTCGCGCCCGAACGAGTAGCCGGGTGTGTGCACGCCGACGATCTGCAGGCCGGCGCCGGCGTAGCGCTCGTGCCAGGCCTGCAGGTAGGGCAGCGTGCGCAGCGAGTTGACGCGCGCGAAGTCCCAGAACTCGACCAGCACCGCGTGCCGGCCGAGCAGCCGATCCATGCGCAGGAAGGGGACTCCCAGCCAGGTCAGCTCGGCCGGGAACTCGGGGGCGGGGATCTCGGAGGCTGCGGGCGGCCGCACGGCCGACTAGGATGGCGTAGTCACCCGATCTGAAGGAGCCCGAGTGCAGTTCTTCGACCGCCTGGAGTCCATCCGCGAGCGCTGGAATGTCCTCGAGCACCCGTTCTACACCCGCTGGAGCGAGGGCGAGCTGACCCAGGAGGAGCTGGCCTTCTACGCCGGCGAGTACCGGCACGCCGTGGTGGCGCTCGCCGACGGCCTGGCCGCCGCCGCGCGCGGCGCGGACGCCGAGTCGCGCGTCGCGCTGGCCGAGCACGCGGCCGAGGAGTCCTCGCACGTCGCCCTCTGGGACGAGTTCGCTCGCGCCCTCGGCGCCGACATCGGCCGCCAGCCGCGTGCGGAGACCGCGACCTGCGCCCACTCCTGGAGCAGCGGTCGCGACACGCTCGAGCGGCTCACGATCGCCTACGCGATCGAGTCGGCCCAGCCGGCGATCTCGCGCACCAAGCTGGACGGCCTCGTGGAGCACTACGGCTTCGAGGAGGGTCCGGCCACCGAGTACTTCCACCTGCACGCCGAGCTCGACGTGGAGCACGCCGCCCAGTCGCGCGAGCTGATCGAGCGGCAGCTGGCCGACCTCGACGAAGCGGCCGAGCAGCGGCTGCTCGGGGCCGCCGAGGGAGCGTTGCGCGGCAACTGGGATCTGCTCGACGGCGTCGAGCGCGCGCACGGTCGCGACAGCGAATCGAAATAGCCCAGAGTGTGTTATAGGGTGGACGCGCGCCTAAAGGCGTGATGTTCAGCTGTTTTGTCTACCCCTAGTACCCCGCTCTCCAGGAGGAAGAATGCGCAAGCTTTCGATCGTCGCGATCGCGGCGGTTGCAGTGCTCGCCTTCGCCGGTGTCGCGTACGCGGCGAACGTGTACGACTTGCCTACCGCCGTGACGAAGCCGAAGGGCGTGGGCAGCCCGCTCAAGCCCGTTCCGACGGGCGTGCAGTTCGGCTACACGGTCAAGGACGAGCTCGGCCCGCGTGGCGCGCCGGTCGAGACCTACAAGATCGCCTTCCAGGGCCTCACGCACAAGTACGCCAAGAAGTTCCCCGCGTGCAAGTTCGCGGACACCGCGCCCGACGCGCCGTTGGCGGCGATCGAAGCTAAGTGCAGCAAGGCCAAGGTCGGCTCCGGTCGCATCGAGAGCCTCGTGACGACCGACGCCCAGGCCACCAACCCGAACAGCGTGCTGTTCTACTGCAACCTGGAGCTGACGCTGTACAACCTCGGCTACGGCCTGGCGATCCGCCTCGACGCGGACAACACCACGCAGCCCACGAGCCAGGACGGCCCGATCGGCTGCATCGTGCCGACGCACCGCGCGATCGAGGCGAAGTTCAAGAACATCAAGATCGGCGGGGTGCCCAGCAGCTCGCTGAACTTCGACGTGCCGGCCGACCTGCGGCACAACTCGGGCCTCACCATCACGGTGGGCAACACCGAGTCGACCGTCGACAAGAAGGTCACCAAGGTCAAGATCGGCAAGAAGAAGCGCAAGGTCGGCCTCTACTCGTCGATCGGCTGCGGCAAGAAGAAGAAGCGCGAGATCCGCGTGACGTTCGTGGACGAGAACGGCGTGTCGTCGAACAAGTCCAAGAAGGTCGGCTGCTGAGCAGCTGAGCGCATTCCGATTTGCGATTCGGGGCGGCCTGCGGGCCGCCCCGTCGCGTCTCTAGGAGGCCAGCGCCGCCAGCAGGTGGGGCGAGACCCAGATCTCGACCGCCGCGCTGGCCAGCAGCACCGGCACGGCGATCGCGAGGGTCACGGCCGTCGCCGCCAGCAGGTCCTGCCAGTCGCCGGCGCGGCTGGCGATCATCCAGGCGGCCAGCGGCAGGAACAGCGCCGTCAGCTCCGGCAGGGCGTGCGGCAGCAGGCCGAGCAGCAGCAGCGCCGGCGAGATCCCGAGCTGGTGCGCGAGCGTCGCCGCCCCGCCGCCGATCACGTAGGCCTGCGTCGAGAGCGAGAAGAGGGTCGCGCAGATCACGAAGCCGATCGCCAGCGGGCCGGCCTTCTCGTGCACCCAGCGCGAGAGGCCGCTGCGGCTCGCCGCCGACAGCGGCAGCGAGCTGCCGGCGATGAAGCCCGCCACGCAGGCCAGCGCGTGCAGGGCCAGCACCAGCGAGTTGCGGTACAGCACGTGTAGGTAGTCCACCGCGCCGGCGGGCGCGTTGAGGCCCGGGATCAGGTAGCGGGTGGCGTCGGGCGTGGTCAGCGTGGCGATCAGCCAGATCGCGGTCAACAGCCCGCAGACGATCAACAGGCTCAGCCGCAGCCATGGTCCCAGCACCGAACCCGGATCGCGGTTCCAGCGCGCGAGCGCGAGCTTGGTGTCGTCCATCCCCTGGACGAGCACGAGGTCGTTCACGCTCACGACCTTCCAATCGGCAGCGGGGCGCCGATCGTTGAGCGGGCCGTGACCCGGCCCGGCGCCGTCGCGCGCCGGGCCGGGGTGGCCCTTCGGGCTATCTGACGAAGTTGCGGACCTGGCTGTAGACGGTCGCGTCCTCGTGCAGGCTGGAGTGGCTCATGCAGGCGGTCTGCGTGTTGGTCGCCCCGCTCAGCGGAACGCTGGAGTCGGGGTTGATGACCTCGTCGCAGGGGGACCACCAGGTGCCGTAGTTCGGCGTGCCCGGCGTCTCGTCGCCACTGTTGAGCGCGGTCAGGAAGGCCGATCTCGGCTGCATCTCTCTACAGGAGGTCTGACCGAGGAAGATCGCGCACAGGGTCGCCGTGTCGGTGCCGTGGTTGGGGCCGCCGAGCGAGACGAAGTCGTCCACGTTGGCCGCGCCACCGAGGTTCTTGGTGTAGTAGCGGGTCGAGAGGCCGCCCATCGAGTGGCTGATCAGGTCGACCTTGGCCGCTCCGGTCGCCGCTCTCACCTGGTTGACTCTGGTGGCCAGCTCGCTGGCGGTCGTGGCGTTGGACTGTCTGGTGTTGTAGGACCAGTTGTTCAGCTCGGCGGCGGTGTAGCCGTCGGCTCTGAATCTGGCGATGAAGGTGTTCCACGTCGAGCCGCTGGAGTTCCAGCCGTGGACGAAGATGATCGGGTCGGCCGCGCTGGCGGTCGCGACCGGTACGAGCGTCAGTGCAGCGGCAATCGCCGCCACGCACAGTAGTTTGGCGCGCAAGGGGTTCTCCTCCTAGGTTGAGCGGAGCGCGCGCCTTCCCTCCACCACACGCAACCGCGAGTCCGCGGAGCACTTTACATGGGGTTGGCCTGAGCGGTCAAGCTAGAAGGATCGCTCTAGCCAATCAATCCAATAGCGTGTGGAGCCGATCGTCGAAGGGCGCGCCCGGCCCGGCGCACGATCGCGCCGGACCGGGTGGCCTTGCGGCTATCTGACGAAGTTGCGGACCTGTCCGTAGACGGTCGCGTCCTCGTGCAGGTTGTTGTGGCTGATGCAGGCGGTCTGCGTGTTGGTCGCCCCGCTGAGCGCCACGCTGGAGTCGGGGTTGATGATCTCGTCGCAGGGGGACCACCAGGTGCCGTAGTTGACGGTCCCCGGCGTCTCGTCCCCGCTGTTGAGGGCGGTCAGGAACGCCGATCTCTGTGACATCTCTCTACACGAGGTCTGGAACGAGCACGCGTTGGCGGTGTCGGTGCCGTGGTTGGGCCCGCCGAGCGAGACCCAGTCGTCGACGGTCGAGGTGCCGCCGAGGTTCTTGATGTAGTAGCGAGACGAGAGGCCGCCCATCGAGTGGGTGACGAGGTCGACCTTGGCCGCTCCGGTGGCTCTTCTGACCTGGTCGACTCTCGTGGCCAGCTGATTCGCCGTCGTGACGTTGGACTGGCTCGTGTTGTAGGACCAGTTGTTCAGCTCGGCCGTGGTCCAGCCATCGGCTCTGAATCTGGCGATGAAGGTGTTCCACACCGAGCCGGTCGAGGCCCAGCCGTGGACGAAGATGATCGGGTCGTTGGCGCTGGCCGTCGCAGTCGGCACGAGCGTCAGCGCAGCGGCGATCGCCGCCACGCACAGTAGCTTGGCGCGCAAGGCACATTCCTCCTGGGGACGTTTGAGCGGAGCGCGCACGTTTCCCCTGCGCGCGCACCGCGAGTACACCCCTATTTTATATGCAGTGAATCTGAGCGGTCAAGCTGGCGATAGCGCTTTAGACATCGGGTAGCGCTCTAGCCGATCGATCCGACCATCTCGAGCTGGATCAGGCGGTTCAGCTCGACCGCGTACTCCATCGGCAGTTCCTTGGTCACCGGCTCGATGAAGCCGTTGACGATCATCGCCGCCGCCTCCTCCTCGGAGAGGCCGCGCGACTGCAGGTAGAACAGCTGCTCGTCGGAGATCTTGCCGACCACGGCCTCGTGGGCCACGGTCACGTGCGGGTTCTGGATCTGGATGTCGGGCCAGGTGTCCGAGCGCGAACGGTCGTCCATCATCAGGCCGTCGCACTGCACGTGGGCCTTCGAGCCCTGGGAGTTGTGGCCCATCCGCACCAGGCCGCGGTAGCCCATGATCCCGCCGTCCTTGGAGATCGACTTGGCGAGGATGTTCGAGGTCGTGTTCGGCGCCAGGTGGACGACCTTGGCGCCGGTGTCCTTCCAGACGTCGCCGCTGGCCACGCCGACGTTGAGGTGGTCGGCGCGAGCGCCCTCCCCGATCAGGAACGAGCCGGGGTAGAGCATCACCTTCTTGGCCCCCATCGAGCCGCCGACCCACTCGACGGTGCCGTGCGCCTCGACGATCGCGCGCTTGGTGTTGAGGTTGAAGACGTCCTTGGACCAGTTCTGGACAGTCGTGTAGCGCGCCTTGGCGCCCTCCTTGACGAAGATCTCGACGACCGCGGAGTGCATCGAGTTGACCGAGTAGGTCTGGGCGGTGCAGCCCTCGATGTAGTTCACGTCCGAGCCCTCGTCGGCGATGATCAGCGTGTGCTCGAAGGTGCCCTCGTTGGCGCCCTCCATGCGGAAGTACGCCTGCAGCGGCAGGTCCACCTTGACGCCCTTGGGCACGTACAGGAACGAGCCGCCGGACCAGACCGCGCCGTGCAGCGCCGAGAACTTGTTGTCCTGCGGCGGCACGCACTTGTTCATGAAGTGCTCGCGCACGAGGTCCTCGTACTCGGTGACCGCGTTGTCCATCGCGGTGAAGACGATCCCCTGGTCGGCGTACTCCTTCTTCAGGCCCTCGTAGAAGGGCTCCTGACGCCATACGCCCACCACGCCGGCGAGGTGCTCGCGCTCGGCCTGGGGGATGCCGAGCTTCTCATAGGTGTCCTTGATCTCCTCGGGGACGTCGTCCCAGCTGTCGTAGCGACCGGCCTCCGGCGGGGACCAGAGCACCAGCTC
Organism: uncultured Thermoleophilaceae bacterium; assembly: GCA_963734165.1. Lineage (GTDB taxonomy): Bacteria > Actinomycetota > Thermoleophilia > Solirubrobacterales > Thermoleophilaceae > JACVRW01. The sequence continues at coordinate 1,296,325 of CAVTFZ010000002.1, forward strand.
GGAGAGGTCGAGGTCGGACAGGTCCACTCCCCAGGTCGGGATCGGCTTGCGCTCGAAGATCTCGTACGACTTCAGCCGCTTCTCGCGCATCCAGGCAGGCTCGCCCTTGATGCGGGAGAGCTCGTCGATCACCTCGCGCGAGATGCCCTTCTTGGCGACGAGCTGACCGTGCTCGTTCTCCTTGATCGGGCTTGGCTTGGCGATTCGCGTCTTGTCGGTGGCAGCCATCGTGATCCCTGGTTCCGGGTGCAATTCCGCTTCGCGGAGTCGGATTTGCAATCTTAGCGATGCAGGCTGTCGGCGGCCGGCCGCAAACGCTCTGTTAGGGTGACCTAAAGATGAGCTCGCGCAGCAAGCTGATCCTGACCGTCGCGGTCGGTGCGGCGGCCCTCGTCGGAGCGTTCGTGGGCGTCGTGCTGGCCACCAGCGGGACGTCCGACGACGAGCTGGTGATCTTCTCCGCCCGTTCGCACTACGGCGAGGAGCAGCCGTTCCGCGACTTCGCCGCCGCCAGCGGCGACAAGCTGACGCTGTTCGGCGGCGGCGCGGCCGAGCTCTACGAGCGGCTGCGCAACGAGGGCGACGAGGCCAAGGCCGACGTGCTGATCACCGTCGACGCGGCCAACCTCTGGCGCGCCAAGCAGGCCGGCCTGCTGGCCACGGTCCACTCCAAGGCCCTCGACGAGGACGTGCCCGCGGACCTGCGCGACCCCGACGGCCAGTGGTATGGCCTGACCACGCGGGCGCGCACGATCATGCGCTCGGTCGACCGCGTCGAGCCGGACGAGGTGACCACCTACGCCGGCCTCGGCGACCCGCGCTGGAAGGGCAGGCTCTGCCTGCGCACCGCGACCAGCGAGTACAACGTCTCCTTCGTCGCCGACCGCATCGCCAAGGACGGCGAGGCTGCCACCGAGCGGCTGCTGCGCAGCTGGATGGCCAACGACCCGCGGATCCTCGGCTCCGACAAGGACGTGCTCGACGCGATCGCCGAGGGTCGCTGCGACGTGGGGCTGACCAACACCTACTACCTGGGCCGGGAGCTCGAGGCCGACCCGGACTACCCCGTGGCGCCCGTGTTCGCCGACCAGCAGGGGCGCGGCACGCACGTCAACCTCTCCGGCTACGGCGTCCTGAAGGGCTCCGAGCACCAGGCCGAGGCGAAGAAGCTGGTCGAGTTCCTCGCCCGGCCCGCGCAGCAGCAGGTGTTCGCGGACAACAACTTCGAGTATCCGGTCGCGCCGGGGACCCGAGTGGCCAAGGAGATCGGCCAGTTCGGGGACTTCAAGCGCGACCCGATCGACGTCGACGGCGCGGGCGAGCACCTCGACGATGCGCTCCAGTTGATGCAGCAGGTCGGCTGGAGCTAGCCCGCACATGAGGGCCCGCTCCCTCGACGGTTGGACCCTGGCGACGCTGCTGCTGGCGCTGCTGGTCGCCGGTCCGCTGATCGGGCTGCCGCTGGCCTTCGTCGTCGCCCCCGACGCGCTGTCGCAGTTCTGGGGCTTCGTGCCGGACGCGCTGGTGAGCACCCTGGTGCTGGTGCTGGGGGTCGGCACCGGCACGCTGCTGCTCGGCACGACCGCGGCGGCGCTGGTGTCGTTCTGCGACTTCCCCGGGCGGGGCTGGATCGAATGGGCGCTGGTGCTGCCGCTGGCGATGCCCGGCTACGTCTTCACGCTGTTCGTGCTCGGCTTGGACGTGCAGTGGGTGCGCTCGTCCTTCGGCGCGGTGCTCATCTTCACGCTCGTGCTCTACCCGTACGTCTACCTGCTCGGCCGCGCGGCCTTCCTGGCGCAGTCGCGCACCCTGCTGGAGGCGGCGCGCGGGCTGGGGCTCAGCCGCCGCGGCGCGCTGCTGCGGGTCGGGCTGCCGCTGGCGCGTCCGGCGATCCTGGGCGGCGTGGCGCTCGCCCTGATGGAGGCGCTGGCCGACTTCGGCACGGTCAACCTGCTGAACGTCCCGACCTTCACCAACGCGATCTACAAGGTCTGGTTCAACGCGCTTCGACCGCGACGCCGCGATGCAGCTCGGCCTGCTGCTGGTCTCGGTGACGCTCACGCTGCTGGCGCTCGAGCGCTTCCTGCGCGGCCAGGCGCGCCACGCCCAGCTCGCCGCGCGTGGCGACGTGGTGCCGCCGATCCGCCTGCACGGCCTCGCGGCGGTGGCGGCGGTGGCGCTGCCGCTGACCCTGGTGGGCGCGGTCGTGATCGCGCCGCTGGCGCAGCTGGGCGTCTGGTCGGTGCAGTCGATCCAGGACGGGCTGCTGGCGCCCGAGTTCGGCCTGGCGGCGCGCAACAGCCTGCTGCTGGCCGGCATGAGCGCCGTGCTCGTGCCGGTGCTCGCGCTGCTGCTGGCCTACGGCGTGCGCGCCTCCGGCTCTCGGCTCGCGGGCGGGGCGGCGCGCACGGCTACCATCGGCTATGGCCTGCCGGGCTCGGTGGTCGCCGTCGCGGTGATCGTCCCGCTCGCCTGGCTCGACCGGCGGATCGACGACGTCGCCGGCTCGTTGTTCGGAGTCGACGTGGGATTGATCCTCACCGGGACCGTGATCGGACTGTTCTTCGCCTATGCCGTGCGCTTCCTTGCCCTCGCCTGGGGCGCGGTCGAGGCAAGCCTGCTGCGCATCCCGCGCGAGCTCGACGACGCCGCCCGCGGGCCTGGGCGCCGACCGCCTCGACGTGCTGGCGCGCGTGCACGTCCCGCTGATGCGCACCGGGCTGCTGACGGCGGCCCTGCTCGTCTTCACCGAGGTGATGAAGGAGCTGCCGGCCACGATGCTGCTGCGCCCGCTCGGCGGCGACACGCTTGCCGTGGCGGTCTGGCAGGCCACGGCCGAGTCGCTTTACAGGACGGCTGCGCTGCCGGCGTTGCTGATCGTGCTCGTCGGGCTGCTGCCGGTGGCGGCGATGATCCGGCTGTCCGCGCGCCGCTCCTCGGAGCTGGAGGCGCAGTCACTCGGCGCCTGGTCGGCCGCCGAGGCGTCGCCGGTGGCGGCCGAGCGGAGCGTCGTCGCGTGAGCCACGTCGCGATCGCCGCCGTCGTCAAGTCCTTCGGCCGCGTGCGCGCGGTCGCCGGCGTGGACCTCGAGGTCGCGCGCGGCGAGCTCGTCGCGGTGCTGGGGCCGTCCGGTTGCGGCAAGACCACGCTGCTGCGGCTGCTCGCCGGCTTCGAGCGTCCCGACGCCGGCTCGATCGTCGTCGGCGGCACCGAGCTGGCGGGCCCGGCGGCGTTCGTGGCGCCGGAGCGGCGCCGGATCGGGATGGTCTTCCAGGACTACGCGCTCTTTCCCGCACCTGTCGGTGGAGGGCAACGTCGCCTTCGGGCTCCAGCGGCACGCGAGCGACCGGCGCACGGCGCTGGTCCGCAGCACGCTGGAGCTGGTCGGGCTCCAGCACAAGGCCGCCAACTACCCGCACGAGCTCTCCGGCGGCGAGCGCCAGCGGGTGGCGCTGGCGCGCGCGCTGGCGCCCGAGCCCGAGCTGGTGCTGCTCGACGAGCCGTTCTCGAGCCTCGACGCGAGCCTGCGCGCCGGCCTGCGACGCGAGGTCGAGCTGATCCTGCGCGACGCGGGGGCGACCGCGCTCCTGGTGACCCACGACCAGGAGGAGGCGCTGTCGCTGGCCGATCGGCTGGCGGTGATGAACGAGGGTCGGATCGTGCAGGTCGGCGCGCCCGTTGAGGTCTACGGCCGGCCGGCCACCCGCTGGGCGGCCCAGTTCGTCGGCGAGGTCAACGTGCTCGCCGGGATGGCGCGCGGGGAGGGGGTCGAGACCGAGCTGGGCGTCTTCGACCTGCCCGCGCCCGCACGCGGCGCGTTGCACGTCGCGGTGCGGCCCGAGCAGCTGCAGCTGCGCCCGGACGAGCAGGGCAACGCCAGGGTCGTCGAGCGCGAGTTCCGCGGTCACGACGTGCTCTACCGCCTCCAGCACGAGGGAGGGCGCACGGTGCTCGTGCAGCTGTCCTCGCTCGAGCTGTTCGAGGTCGGCGCGCGCGTGTTCGTCGCGCCGGCACCTGCTGCGGTGGCGCCGCCAGTCGATTAAGGTCGCAGCATGAAGCTCTACGTCTGTTGGGGGACCTTCCCCACGCCGCGCCCGGGCGGACATCCATGCGGGAACGCCTACCACGCGCTCAAGGACGCCGGCTACGAGCCGGAGGTCAAGAAGGTGTACGGGCTCGCGCTGCTGCCGAAGTTCCTCAACCCACAGCGCAAGGAGGTGCGCGAGCTGACCGGCGACGACTGGGTGCCGGTGCTCGTGACCGACGACGGCGAGGTGATCAAGGACTCGAAGCAGATCGTCGCCTGGGCGAGCGAGCACCCAGCCGCCGCTGCGCATCAGCCGAGCTGACGACAGGAGGCTCGTCTGGGGTGGCCTCGCGACGATCTACGTCGTCTGGGGCTCGACCTACCTGGCGATCCGCGTCACGGTCGACACGATGCCGCCGCTGCTGTCGAGCGGGGTGCGCTTCGCCCTCGCGGGCGCCGTCTACGCGCTCGCCGTGCGCCTGCTGGGTGGCGCTGAGCGCGTCCGGGCCACGCGGCGCCAGCTCGTCGGGGCCGGCGTGGTGGGGATGCTGCTCTGCTTCGGCGGCAACGGGGGCGTGTCGATCGCCGAGCAGGAGGTCCCGTCCGGCCTCGCCGCCTTGGTCATCGGCTCGATTCCGCTCTGGGTGGTCGTGCTGCGGACCCTGCACGGCGACCGCGTGCCGCGCGCGACGCTGGTGGGCGTGGCGGTCGGCTTCGCGGGCCTCGCGGTGCTCGTGCTGCCGGGCGACCGTCCGGGCGACGCGCCGCTGTGGGGGCTGCTGGTGCTGGTCGCGGCCGCGGTCGCCTGGGCCTGCGGGTCCTTCTATGCGCCCCGGCTGGAGCTGCCACCCGACCTGTTCGCCGCCGCGGCCTGGCAGATGCTGCTCGGCGGTCTCGGCTCGATCGTCATCGGCCTCGCGGTGGGCGAAGGCGGGGACGTCCACCCGTCCGAGTTCTCGACCGACTCGGTGCTGGCGCTCGTCTATCTGGTGCTGATCGGATCGCTGCTGGCCTACACCGCGTACACGTGGCTGCTGCGCCACGTGCCGATCTCGAAGGTGGCGACCTACGCCTACGTCAACCCGGTGATCGCGATCGTCCTGGGCTGGGCGATCCTCGACGAGGAGGTCACGCTCAGCATGCTCGTGGGAGCGGCCGCGATCGTGTTCTCGGTGGCGAAGGTCATTCGGAGGGAGTCGCTTTCCGCTCGTATCCCTTCTCGGCCCGCTGGATCTCACCCTCGCGCTCGAGACGCTTGAGCAGCGCGCCCATCGCCGGAACGCTCGTGTCGAGCAGCAGCGCGAGCGTGCCCGCGGTCGTGCCCGGGTTCTCGGTGATGATCGCCAGCACGCGGCGGCGACGCCCGTCGGACTGGCGCGGCTCGGCTTCCTGCTCGTCCTTCGCGGCTGGCTGCTTGGTGGCTGGCTTTGCCCTGGCCAGCGGCCGTTGGGCCTGCTCGAGCTCCGCCAGCACGTGCGAGGGAGTGGCTGGGCGCTCGCGACGCGGCGCTCTGGCACTGCTCTCGTCGCGCTCCAGCGCCTCCAGCGCCGCCTCCAGCTGCCGCGCCTCCTCGACGAGCGGCCTCAGCTGCGCCAGCCGCTCATCCAGCTCGCGCTGCACCCGTTCGAGTAGATCAGCCATCGGTCTCCTTCACTTTCACTCAACTTTGCCAAGAATCGCCCGTGTGGGCACCGGACCCCAGACCCGGCTGTCGGACGAGGCCGCACGGTTGTCGGCGACCACGACCAGTGACCGGCTGGCACCGTCGCCTCGCGGGGCAGCTCGCAGATGTCGCACGCGGGATCGTCGATCCGCAGCTCGCGGCCCGACTCGGGCTCCCCGTTCACGACGGCGAGCCCGGCTCGAAACGCGATCCGCTGCCCCGGACCGGCGACGACGCGCAGCAACAGGCGGATCGTACGACTCGACCGGGTCGGACGCGGACACGGTTGCCTGCGCAGCGGGCGAACCCCGCAGGCGCCCGTCTCCGCGCCCACCGGCGCCCGGAACACGACCGCGTCCCCGAGCTGCGGACTGCGGCCCTCGGCATAGGCGCCGCGGTCGACCGTGAGCTGCTGGCCGATCGTGTACGTGGGCAGCATCGCGTCGCTTGGCATCCGGACGCCGAAGCTGTCGTCGTCGCCGCAGCCGCTCAGGCCCGCGACCGCAGCGACCAGTCCAACGACGAGTGTCGGTCTCAGCCCTCGTCCTCCGGCCAGGAGGCGTCGCCGGTGGTGGCGCCGCGCATGACCTTCAGCGACAGCAGCGCGCACTTGCGGCGCGTGGGGGAGATGTCGATCCCGAGCTGGTCGATCACCCACTCGGCGCCCAGCTCGCGGACCTCGTCGACCGGCATGCCGATCAGCTCCTCGGAGGCGATCGACGCCGCCGCCTGCGAGATCGCGCAGCCCTGGCCGTGGAAGCGCAGGTCCGCGATCCTGCCGTCCTCGCGACCACGATGTGCACGCCCAGCTCGTCGCCGCAGAGCGGGTTGTGGTCGTGGAACTCGAGGTCGTGCGGCTCGAGCGTCCCGAAGTTCCGCGGGTTCTTGTAGTGGTCGAGGATGTAGTCGCGGTAGAGCGCGTCCATCAGAGCTCGAACACCTCGCGCGCCTTCTGGAGCGCCTCGACCAGCCGGTCGACGTCGTCGCGCGAGTTGTAGACGTGGAAGCAGGCGCGGGCGGTCGCCGGCACGCCCAGCGTGCGCATCAGCGGCTGGGCGCAGTGGTGGCCGGCGCGGATGCAGACGGCCTCGCGGTCGCAGAGCTCGGCGATGTCGTGCGGGTGCATGCCCTCGAGCGCGAACGAGACCACGCCGCCGCGGCGCTCGGGGTCGGGCGGGCCGAAGATGCGCAGGCCCTCGACCTCGGGCAGCCGCTCGAGCGCGTAGGCGGTCAGCTCGCGCTCGTGCGCGCGCACGCGCTCCATGCCGATGCGCGGCGAGGTAGTCGATCGCGGCGCCGAGGCCGACGCCCTCGGCGATCGGGCGAGGTGCCGGCCTCGAACTTCCACGGCAGCTCGTTCCAGGTCGAGGTGTCGAAGTCGACGCGGACGATCATGTCGCCGCCGCCGAGGAACGGGGGCATCGACTCGAGCAGCTCGCGGCGGCCGTGCAGCACGCCGATGCCGGTCGGGCCGAGCGCCTTGTGGCCGGTCCAGGCGTAGAAGTCGGCGCCGATCGCGCGCAGGTCGACCGGCATCTGCGGCACGGCCTGCGAGCCGTCGACCAGCGTCACCGCGCCCGCGGCGCGCGCGCGCGCGGACGATCTCCGCGACCGGGTTGATCGTGCCGAGCACGTTCGACACGTGCGCGACGGCCACGAGCTTCACGCGCCCGTCGGCGAGCACCGCGTCGAGCTCGTCGAGCGACAGCTCGCCCGTCTCGGTCGACGCCAGGTAGCGCAGCGTCGCGCCGCGCTCTCTGGCACAGCAGCTGCCACGGCACGATGTTCGAGTGGTGCTCCATCTGGGTGATGAGCACCTCGTCGCCCGGGCCCGACGTTCTCGCGGCCCCAGGCGTAGGCCACGAGGTTGATCGCCTCGGTGGCGTTGCGGGTGAAGATCGTGGTGGCGGTCTCCCAGCCGACGAAGCGCCGCGATCCGCTCGCGCGCGCCCTCGAACAGCTCGGTCGCCTCGCGCGCCAGCGCGTAGACGCCGCGGTGGATGTTGGCGTTCGAGTCGCGGTAGTAGCGAGTCGATCGCCTCGATCACCGCGCGCGGCTTCTGCGAGGTGGCCGCCGAGTCGAGGTAGACCAGCGGCTTGCCGCCGAACTCGCGCTCGAGCACCGGGAAGTCGGCGCGGACGTCGACCAGCGGCTGCTCGGCGACCGTGCCACGCTCAGACCTCCGCGCGCTCCCCGATGAACTCGCGCACCTGGTCCTCGGCGGCGAGCAGCTTCTCGGCGATCCGCCGCCGCACGAGGGCCTCGAGGCCCGGGTCGTCGAGCCGCTGCACGACCTCCTCGAAGTAGCCCTCGACCAGCACCCGCACGGCCTCCAGCGCGCGGGATGCCGCGGGTCATCATGTAGAAGATCTGCTCCTCGTCGAGCTCGCCGACGGTGCCGCCGTGCGAGGCCGAGACGTTGTCGGTCTCCACGATCAGCGACGGGATCGCGTCGCCCTTGGCCTTCGGCGAGAGCAGCATCGAGTGGGTCTGCAGGTAGGTGTGCGACTCTCGGCGCGCTTCGGGACGATGTGGATCAGGCCCTCGTAGGAGGCGCGCGAGTCGCCGGTCAGCGCGCCCTTCCAGACCGTGTCGCCGGTGGTGTGGCCGGCCTCGTGCTTGTCGGTGGTGAACAGGTCGAGGTGCTCGTCGCGCTCGGTGAAGTAGAGCCCGGTGTGGCGCATGTCCGAGCCCTGCTCGGCGGTGATGATGTCGAGCGTCTGCTTGGTCAGGCGGCCGCCGAGGTGGATCGGCACCCACTTCACGTGCGCGTCGCGGCGCGATCTCGACCCGCTTGGTGGAGATGTCGTACACCTCGCCCGGCCCCAGTCCTGGTAGTGGGCCAGGTCGCACCTGGGCGCCGGGCGGCGCGTACAGCTCGAAGGCGCCGGCGTGCAGCGCCTGGCCCTCGAAGTCGGGCGCCGAGGCAGTACTCGCGGATGCGGCACTCGGCGTGCTCGCCGACGACGGCCAGCGTGTGCGCGTACTGCGCGGTGCCGGGCTCGTCGATCAGGTAGACGACCTGGATCGGCTTCTCGAGCTGCGACGTCCTTGGGCACGTGCACGAACGCGCCGCCGGTCCAGAAGGCGGCGGTGGCGGCGGCGAACTTGCCCTCGTCGTACGGGCAGGCGCTTGCCGAAGTACTCGCTCACCAGCTCGGGGTGCTCCTCGACCGCCTGCTCGAGCGAGGTCGACCGTGATGCGCTCGGTCGGTCGACGTCCGCGTAGATCACGCTGGCGCCGCGCTGCACGATCAGGCCGGCGTGCTCTCGTCGTCGCCGAGGTGCTCGCGCACGATCTCCGGCAGCTCGTCCGCCGGCTCGTAGCGGCGCGGCTCGAGCGCGTCGAGCTCGAGCTTGCGCAGCGACGTGGTCCAGAAGCCCGAGCGGCGCCAGGTGGGCACCGGCTCGCGCTCGTAGGCCTCGAGCGCCGCCTTGCGGCGCTCCTCGACGAAGCTAGGCCGGCACTGGCGGCCACCTCCTCGCGCACGAACTCGTAGCCCTTGTCCTCGAGCTCGTCGGCCAGCTCGGGGCCGCCCTCGCGGACGATCCGGCCGTCGAGCATGATGTGCACGAAGTCGGGCTTCACGTAGCTCGAGGATGCGCGTGTAGTGGGTGATGATCAGGAAGCCGCGCTCGCTCGCCGCGCAGCGCGTTGACGCCGTCGGAGACGATCCGCAGGGCGTCGATGTCGAGCCCCGAGTCGGTCTCGTCGAGCACCGCGAACTCGGGCTGCGAGCATCGCCAGCTGGAGGATCTCGGCGCGCTTCTTCTCGCCGCCCGAGAAGCCCTCGTTGAGGTAGCGGCTGGTGAAGGCGCGGTCGATCTTCAGCAGCTCCATGTTGCTTGCCCAGGATCTGGCCGAACTCCTTGACCTTGATCGGCTCCTCGCGCCCGGCGTTCACCGCCATGCGCAGGAAGTTGGCCACCGACACGCCGGGGATCGTGGCCGGGTACTGGAAGGCCAGGAACAGGCCGGCGCGGGCGCGCTCGTCGGGGTCGGCCTCGGTGAGGTCCTCGCCGTTGAGGAGGATCTTGCCCTCGGTGACCTCGTAGGTCGGGGTTGCCCATGAGCGTGTTGGCGAGCGTGGACTTGCCGGAGCCGTTGGGGCCCATCAGCGCGTGGGTCTCGCCCTTCTCGACGTTGAGGTCGACGCCGTGGAGGATCTCGCGCTCCTCGGTGCGGACGTGCAGGTTCTGGATCTCGAGGCTCATGCGGTGACTTTCTCCTTGGCATCGGGCGGACCAGGTCGGCCAGGGTCATGTCGGTGAGCGTGCGGACGATCGAGCCCTGGACCCGGGTCCAGAGCAGCTTGGTGGGGCAGGGCTCGTGGCCGGCTCGCCCTCGCGGGCGCAGACGAGCGCGCCGTCGGCGTCGGCGGTGATGCACTCGATCGGGGCGATCTCGCCCTCGAGCGCCGCACCACCTCGGCCATCGTGATCGTCCTCGGGCGGGCGCGCCAGCGTGTAGCCGCCGCGCGCGCCGCGGCGGGACTCCACGAGCTCGGCCCGCGCGCAGCCGCTGCACCAGGTGCTCGAGGTAGGCGAGCGGCAGGCCCTCGGCCTCGGCGATCGCGCCGAGCGAGATCGGCCGCGCCGTCGCTGTGCCGGCGAGGTGCGCCATCACGCGCACGCCGTACTCGGCTTTGGTCGAGAACATCATCGAACTCAAATCCTACTCGGTGAGTCGGAGAAGCTATTCGCGCTCGAGCAGGCGGATGTCGTGGGCGAGCCGCTCGGGCGTGGCCTGCTCGCCGGGAAAGCCGATGCGCTGGAAGCCGCGCTTGTCGACGAGCATGAAGCGGGCCTGGTGCTCGTTCTGCACCGCCTGGGGCCGGATCGCGAAGCCCTTCCACAGCGGCGCCAGCTGCGCGCGCGTGCCGAGCACGAAGTCCAGGCCGGCGACCCGCTGCTCGGCCAGGAAGCGCGCGCGCGCTCGCGCTGCGTGTCGTGCGGCGGGTCGACCGCGACCGCCAGCGCGGGCACGTCGTGGCCGAGGTCGTCGAGCGCCCCCTTGACCACCTGCGCCTGGGCCGGGCAGGTGTCCTCGCAGTGGGTGTAGAGGAAGGTCACGATCACAGGCCTGCCGCGCAGCGCGCGCATCGAGACCGCTCGCCGTCCTGGTCCTCCAGCGCGAAGTCCGGCGCCCGCACGCCCTTCGGCATCAGCGCGCCCGCGAAGCCGCCGCCCGCGCTGAGCCGCTCGCCATCGACCTCGTCGCCCTGCGTCGCGGCCAGCACGGTCGCCCCGAGCGCGAAGACGCACAGCAGCACGAGCGCGATCAGGACGCGCGGATTCACGGCCGGGAGCGTAGACGGCGGATCGAGCGACCCCGGCGTCAGAAGATCAGCAAAATCGATCTTCTGGTTTATGTAAAACGATTAAAAGGATGGACACCAGCGGGGTTTCGACGAACTCGGGCCCGTGTCGGTCGTGATGAGCGCCAGCTCAATCGCGCCGTGGTACTGGCACGTCAGAAGCGGCCCGGACTCCAGAGGCTCATCCATCGGCACGCTCGAGAATCCCCGCCGGCGGCGGCGGGAGCTTCAGACTCGACAGCCCGAGATGCACACTGACAGCGACGCCGCAGTCACTCGACGTCACCTTCACAAACGCGAGCACATCACTGGTGATCAACGACTCGTCGGTCCCTTCACGCTGGCGGCCGGGGACTCCTTGGCATGCCCCTCCCCGAGAACGCTGATGGCGTGGTCCGGCACCTTCACACTGAGACCGGCGACAGCCGAGCGACGACCTCAGAGTCACAGCGGCGTCATAGCTGCGACGCCGATCCGTCGCGGTCTAGGGCTCGACCAGGCCGCGGCGGATCGCGTAGCGCACGAGCTCGACGCGGTCGCGCATGCCCAGCTTCGCCAGCAGGTTGGCGCGGTGGGACTCGACGGTCTTCTCCGACAGCGTCAGCGTCTCGGCGATCTGGCGGTTGGTGTAGGCCTCGGCGATCAGCTTCACGACCTCCAGCTCGCGCGGGGTGAGCGGATCTTCGGGCTCGGAGCGGCCGCCCTCCAGCCAGGCGTCCATCAGCGCGCGCTGGGCGTCGTCGGAGAGGAAGGTGCGCCCGGCCGCCACGGTGCGGACCGCGTCGATCAGGTCGGTGTCGGCGGCGCGCTTGAGCACGTAGCCGGCCGCGCCGGCCTCCAGCCCCTCGAGGAAGTAGCGCTCGTCGTCGTGCATCGACAGCAGCAGCACGCGCGTGTCCGGCGTGTGGGCGCGGATCTCGCGCGCCGCCTGCAGGCCGGTCATGCGTGGCATCGAGACGTCGAGCACGGCCACGTCGGGGTGCTCGGCCTGACTCAGCTCGAGGGCCTCGACCCCGTCGTCGGCCTCGCCGACGACCTCCATGTCGTCCTGGCGCTCGAGCAGCATGCGCAGCCCCGAGCGCACGATGCCGTGGTCGTCGGCGATCAGGACGCGGATCACGAGCGCCCGCCGACGCGCAGCGTCACCGTCGTGCCCCCGCCCGGGGCCGAGAGCACCTGCAGCTCGCCGCCCGCCAGGCGGGCGCGCTCGGCCATGCCCTTGAGGCCGAGGCCGGTCCCGTTGCGCGAGCCGACGCGGGCGATCTCGGCCGGGTCGAAGCCCTCGCCGTCGTCGCGCACGCGCAGCTCGCTGGTGGCGCCGTCCACGTCCAGCTCCACGTCCACGGCCGTCGCCCCCGCGTGGCGGCCGACGTTTGCCAGCGCCTCCTGGGCCACCCGGTAGATCGACGCTCTTCTGCTCCTCGTCGAGCGCGTCCGGATCGCCCTCGGTGTGCAGCCGCACCTCGATGCCGGTGCGGGCGGCGAAGCGCTTGAGCTGGGCGTCGATCGCGGCGGTGAGGCCGTGGTCGTCGAGCGCGGTGGGCCGCAGCTGGCGGGCGAGGTTGAGCAGCTCCTCCATCGCCTGGTTGACCAGCTTCTTGAGCTCGGCGACCTCCGCGGCGCGCTGTGGTGGCGTGTCATGCGCGAGCGCCTCGAGGCGCAGCAGGATCGCGGTCAGCGCCTGGTTGACCTCGTCGTGCAGGTCGCGCGCGAGTCGCCTGCGCTCCTCCTCCTGGGCGCGCAACACGAGCTGACCCGAGCGGCGGCGTTCCAATTCGACGCGATCGAGCAGCTTGGTGAAGGACTGGCCGAGGCGGTCGATCTCCTCGATCGGCTCGGGCACGCTGACGTCGAGCGTGGTCGGCGCGGTGGGGTCGACGTGCTCGATGCGATCGATCAGCCGCTCCAGCGGACGGAAGCGCCGCTGCAGCATCCACAGGTTCACGCACAGCGACAGCACGATCGCGAGCGCGAGGACCAGGAACTGCCAGCGCTGATCGCGGACGTTGAGGTCGAGTCCCGCCGCGAGGCTGGCGGCGAACAGCGTCGAGGCGACCAGCACCACGTTGGCCGCCACGATCTGGCTGATGAGGGAGTCGTCGCGACGGGTCATCCTCGGTCTCATTGGTGATCGGAAGGACCCCAGCGGGGAGAAATGGGGTCTCCACCCCATATCGGCAGGCGCGCGTCACGACGAAACTCCTGACAGAGCTTCCGCGGAGGCTTCCGCAGGAACGAGGTCTGGGTCAATTCATTAGCCGGGGCGCCAGGATGGCGCCCCGGCTATTTTTCATGGCGAATGGCGCGTCTGGGCAGCGCTACACTTTCTGAAGTCTTGAATTCCGACCCGGTTTGAAAGGTTTTTAGGATGGCGTCTGGCGCGGAGCTGATTCGCAAGGCCAAGGAGCAGATCGAGGAGGTGGACCCGCAGGAGGTCCACGCGCTCAATGGCAACGGCGATGGCGCCGTGATCGTCGACGTGCGCGAGCAGCATGAGTTCGAGCAGGCGCACCTGCCCGGCGCCGTGCACGTGCCGCGCGGCCACCTCGAGTCCCGCATCGAGGGCGCCGCGCCCGATCGGTCCCAGCGCGTGGTCCTCTACTGCGCCTCCGGCAAGCGCTCTGCGCTCGCCGCCCAGACGCTGCAGCAGCTGCTCGGCTACGAGGACGTCGCCTCGATGCGCGGCGGCATCACGCTCTGGAAGGACCGCGGCTACGAGGTCGAGGTACCGCGCGCGCTCACCGCCGAGCAGCGCGAGCGCTACTCGCGCCACCTGCTGATCCCCGAGATCGGCCTCGAGGGCCAGCTCAAGCTGCTCGACGCGAAGGTGCTGCTGCTCGGCGCCGGCGGGCTCGGCTCGCCCGCCGCGCTCTACCTGGCCGCGGCCGGCGTCGGCACGCTCGGCATCGTCGACAACGACGTCGTCGACCTCTCCAACCTGCAGCGCCAGGTCGCCCACTCCAACGACCGCATCGGCGTGCCGAAGGTCGACTCCGCCGAGATCGCGATCCACGAGATCAACCCGGACGTGAAGGTCGAGAAGTACCCGGTGCGGATCGGCCCCGACAACATCATGGAGATCATCGAGGGCTACGACGTGATCGTCGACGGCCTCGACAACTTCCCCACGCGCTACCTGCTCAACGACGCCAGCGTGCGGCTGCAGATCCCGGTGGTGTCGGCCTCGATCCTCGGCTTCGACGGCCAGCTGTCGGTCTTCGACCCCTACGAGGGCCCGTGCTACCGCTGCCTCTACCCGACGCCGCCGCCCGCGGAGCTGGCGCCGTCCTGCGGCGCCACCGGCGTGCTCGGCGTGCTGCCGGGCGTGATGGGGCTGCTGCAGTCGGTCGAGGTGATCAAGCTGGTCACCGGCGCGGGCGACCCGCTCGCTGGTCGCCTGCTGCTCTACGACGCGCTCGGCACGACCTTCACCGAGCTCAAGGTCCGGCGCGATCCCGACTGCCCGATCTGCTCGCGCGATCCGAGCGAGATCTCCGACGAGGAGATGGGCGTCTTCCCGGACTACGAAGCGTTCTGCGCCGGCGCCGGGTAGCCTGCCGCGCAGCGATGAGCACGATCAAGATCCCACCGGTCCTGCGCAGCTCCGTCGGCGGCGCGAAGGAGGTCGAGGCCGACGGCGCGAACGTCGGCGAGGTGCTGCGGGCGCTCGCCGAGCGAGCACCCCGAGACGCAGAGCCAGCTGTTCTCCGAGGACGGCGAGCTCAACCGCTACGTCAACGTCTACCTCAACGACGAGGACGTGCGGGTGCTCGACGGGCTGGACACGCCGGTCGGCGCCGGGGACACGCTCGTGATCCTGCCGGCGATGGCCGGCGGCCGCTAGCCGGCGGTCCAAGCACCCTCGCCAAGCCCTGCTGGGCGAACTACACTTTCTGAAGTGCTGGAGCCCCGGCTCGACAACCGGCCCTGCGGCGGCAAGTACGCCGACATCGTCGCAGGCGATCGGCAACACGCCGCTGGTCGAGCTGCGGCGGCTGTCGCCGAAGCCGGGCGTGCGCATCTACGCCAAGCTCGAGAGCTACAACCCGACGGGCTCGGTCAAGGACCGCGTGGCGCGCTCGCTGATCGAGCGCGCCGAGGAGGAGGGCCAGATCGCCCCGGGGCAGACGATCCTCGAGCCGACCTCGGGCAACACGGGCATCTCGCTGGCGATGATCTGCAGCCGCAAGGGCTACCCGCTCAAGGTCGTGATGCCGGACAACGTCACCCAGGAGCGCACGCAGCTGCTGCGCATGTACGGCGCGGAGATCGTCTACTCGCCGGGCGAGCAGGGCTCCAACGGCGCGGTGGCGATGGCGCTCGAGATGGCCGAGGGCGACTCCTCGTACTACATGCCCTACCAGTACGGCAACCAGGCCAACCCGGACGCGCACTACCACGGCACCGCGGTCGAGATCCTCGAGGAGCTCGACGAGGTCGACGGCGTTCGTCGGCGGCCTCGGCACCGGCGGCACGCTGATGGGCAACGCGCGCCGGCTCAAGGAGGAGGACCCGGACACGACGATCGTCGCCGCCGAGCCGCTGCAGGGCGAGCTCGTGCAGGGCCTGCGCTCGCTCGACGACGGCTACATCCCGCCGATCATCGACCTCTCCCTGCTGGACCGCAAGATCTTCGTCTCCAACCGCGACGCGGTCGTGTGGACCAAGAAGCTGCTCGAGGAGGAGGGCCTGTTCCTCGGCGTCTCGAGCGGTGCGATCGCCGCGATCGCGGTACGCGTGGCGAAGCAGCTGGACGAGGGCAACGTCGTCTTCGTCGCACCCGACGACGGCTGGAAGTACCTCAGCTCGGGCGTCTACACCAAGCCGATCGAGGAGCTCGAGGAGCAGCTGGACTCGGCGTCGTTCTGGTAGCGGCCGGCTGCGCTGGACCTACGAATGGTCGGCCGTCGCCGCGCGCTCCGGCTCGCGCTCAGGCAGCGGCTCTGGCTCCGGCTCGCGACGATCGTCGTGCTCGTCCTCCTCGTCCTCGAACGGGTTCGAGGACGAGAGCGTGTCCTTGAACTCCCGCATCCCCCTGCCGAGCGAGCGCGCCGCCTCCGGCAGGCGCTTGGGGCCCAGCACGAGCAGCGCGACGACGAGGATCACCATCAGCTCCAGCGGCCCGGGTGCGGACAGGAATCCCACGACCTTCAGGCTACTGAAGAAAGCGGGCAGTGCCAGGGAAATTCAACCCAGCGCTGGTTCCCCGGCCAGGCGTCGCAGGATCACCTGGTGCTGGCCCTCGCTGGCGGCGATGCTGCCGAGCGGCGCCAGCAGCCCCGGCCGGCGCAGGTCGGCGATCGCCTCGACGTAGGCGGCGATCGCCTCGTCCTCGAGCCGCAGGGCGAGCGCCGGGAAGTCACGCCGCCGGGGAAGGGGCGGCAGCGGAGCGCTGCCGGCGGGCGGACGCTGGCCGAGCTGCGCGAACGCGCGCTCGAGCCCGGTGGCATGCTCGCGCTCCTGGTCGCGCAGCAGCCGCGCGAGCTCCGGCTCGAGCAGGTCGCCTTGCAGGGCGGCGTCGTAGAGCGCGGCCAGCCGGCGCTCCAAGCGCAGCAGGCGCGTAAGCGCGGCGGCATCGGATGGGGCGGAGGCGACGGCGGCCACGGGAGCGAGCGTCAAGAACGTCGTCGCACCGACGCCCAGCGCCTCACGACGACGAAGCCCGCTCACTCCGTCCCCGTCACGAAGGCAGAGGGAGCCGGAGGGTCGCCGCGCAGGGCGCGCACCAGCGCGAGGTGGCGTCCCTGGGCGACGGCGATCTGCGCGAGCGCTCGGCGCAGGTCGGCGTCGATGAGCAGCGGGAGCGCCTCGAGGTACTTGCGCACCGAGCGCTGCTCGAGGTCGGCCGCGAAGGTCAGCACGTCGCGAGCGTCGCCGAGCGCTGGGAAGGAACGGCGGTATTCCGCGCTGCTGCGCGGCTTGGCGGGCTCGCCGCCGTAGCGCTCCACGAGCGTCGTCAGGCGCCGCGCGAACGCGTGCTCCTGGGCCGCGATCGCGCGCAGCGCGGCCAGCGTGCGGCCGGTCGCGAGTGGCTTGCCGGTGCGGTAGGCGGCCAGCGCGGCGTACTCGAACGCCAGCGCGCTGTTGAGCGTCGCGGCCTGGGACTCGCGGCTCGGCCGGCGCGGCGCGGCGGGCTCGTCGCCACAGGCGGTCAACGTCGCGCCGCCCAGCGCCAGCCCGAACAGCCCCCTGC
Source organism: uncultured Thermoleophilaceae bacterium (assembly GCA_963734165.1). Lineage (GTDB taxonomy): Bacteria > Actinomycetota > Thermoleophilia > Solirubrobacterales > Thermoleophilaceae > JACVRW01. The sequence goes on from CAVTFZ010000002.1 coordinate 1,313,527, forward strand.
GCGTCGCTGTCCCGTCCATCGCCACGCGGGGACACTAGCCTTCCCGGCGTGCGGATCTCGCAAGCCGACTGGGACGAATTGATCGCGCACGCGCGCGAGGAGGCCCCGAACGAGTGCTGCGGGTACCTCTGGTGCTCCGACGACGGGATCGCTGGCGTCGCGCGGGGAACCAACGAGCGTCGCTCGCCCTACGGCTACGAGCTCGACGGCCAGAGCATGATGGCCGCATACCGGCTGTCCGAGGACGAGGGCAAGCAGGTCGGCAGCTACCACTCGCATCCGCGCAGCCCGGCCGAGCCCTCCCAGACCGACATCAACCTGGCGACGAACTGGCCGGACTGGCTGTACGTGATCGTCTCGCTCGACGGCGAGCCGACCGTTCGGGCCTGGTGGCTGAGAGACGGCGATGTCGAGGAGCAGCGACTCGAGGTCGTCTAGCCTCGCCTGTCCCTCCTGCGGCCGCGAGCATGCGCCGCAGGAGCGCTTTTGCGACGACTGCGGGATGCCCCTCGTGGAGTCCGGGGCCAAGCCGCTGGAGCAGCCCCTCAGCAAGGCCCACGGCGAGGCGCGTCAGATCAACCCGATCTACGCGCAGGGTCCGCTGGTGCGCGTCGCGGGTGGGCGCAATCAGGCCGAGGCGGAGCTGATCCAGGGGCTGCTGCTCGCCGAGGGGGTGCCGAGCATGCTGCGTCGCAGCGCCGGCTTCGACGTACCGGACTTCCTGGCGGCGGGACCGCGCGACGTGCTCGTGCCCGAGGCCGGCGCGCAGGTGGCGCGCGAGCTGCTGGGCCAGGCCGAGCTTGCCCCTGCGGAGGCGCCGGCGGGCATGGGGCCGCGCCCGCTGCTGCTGATTGCGGCGATCGTCGGCGGTGGCGCGATCGCGGCGCTCGTAGCCTGGTTGCTCCAGGGCGGCGGTTGAGTAAAGCTCAGCGGTAAGGTGGCCGATGGACAGGGCGATGACCGTCCCGAGTCGCCCCGAGACCGAGCTGGCCGCTCGCTGGCTCGCGTACGTGCTCGGCACCGGCGCCGCCTTCACCGTCGTCGCGCTGCTGGTGCTGCCGCTGCCGGCGTCGGTCGACAGGCCGGCCGCGACGGTCGTCGCAATCAGCGCGGGGGCGCTGGGCGCGTTCGTGTTCGGGCTCCGGCACACCTTGCCGGCGCCGGCGATCCCGGCGCTGTTCCTGCCGGCCACGACGGTGATCATCAGCATGGGCATCGAGAGCTGGGGCTCGAACCCGACCGACATGAGCATGTTCTACGTCTGGGTCGTGCTCTACGCGGCCTACTTCCTGCCCGTCTGGCAGGGGGCGATCCAGATCGGCGTGGTCGGACTCAGCTACGGCGTCGTGCTCTTGCGGATCGGCGCCGGCCCCCCGGCGTTCACCCGCTGGGTGGTGCTGGTCGGCACGCTGGCGATCGCCGGGACGGTGACCGCGCGGCTGGTGCGGCGGCTGCGGGTCGAGGTCGCCGGTCACGAGCATGCCGCCCGCGAGCGCGAGCGCCTGCTCGAGCTGCTGCACACCGCGGCGCTGACCGACGAGCTCACCGGACTGCCCAACCGCCGCGCCCGCGATCGCCAGCTCGAGCGCGAGTTGTCTCGCTCCAAGCGCCAGCACGACCCGCTCTGCGTCGCGGTGCTCGATCTCGACAACTTCAAGCGCTACAACGACACCCACGGCCACGCCGGCGGCGATCAGCTGCTGCGCGACGCCACCGCGGCCTGGTCGACGCAGCTGCGCGTCACCGACCTGCTCGCCCGCCACGGCGGCGAGGAGTTCACGCTGCTGCTGCCCGAATGCGACGAGCGGGACGCGCTGGCGCTGGTCGAGCGCCTGCGCGCGGTGACCCCGGCCGGGCAGACCGTCTCGGCCGGACTCGCCGCGTGGAATGGCTCCGAGGACGCCGACGCCCTGCTCGAGCGCGCGGACACCGCGCTCTACGCGGCGAAGGCCGGCGGGCGCGACCGCGCGGTCGTCGCCCGCGCTCCGATGGCCGCCTGACTCGCGTGGGCGGCGGCGCCGCTCGGATAGGCTGCGGGACATGGACTTCAACCCGTCCGATCGCGTGCGGCAGCTGCTCGAGCGGGTGCGCGACTTCATGGCCGAGCACGTCGATCCGGTCGAGCTCGAGGCCATCCACGCGCTCGACAAGGAGGTCCGCCCGGGCGTTCCCTACCCGGAGATCCTGGTCGAGCTGCGGGCGCGGGCGCGGGCGGAGGGGCTCTGGAACCTGTTCCTCCCGGACGAGCGCTGGGGCCCCGGCCTGACCAACTGGGAGTACGGGATGCTCTGCGAGCTGATGGGCCGCAGCGCCGTCGCGCCGATGGTCTTCAACTGCTCCGCGCCCGACACGGGCAACATGGAGATCCTCGCCGAGCACGGCAGCGAGGAGCAGCGGCAGCGCTGGCTCCAGCCGCTGCTGGACGGCGAGATCCGCAGCTGCTTCTCGATGACCGAGCCGAACACGTCGGGCTCGGATCCGACGCAGCTGGTCTCGCGCGCTGAGCTCATTGGCGACGAGTGGGTGATCAACGGGCACAAGTGGTTCACCTCGGGCTACAACGGCGCCGCGATCGCGATCGCGATGGTCGTGACCGACCCCGACGCGGCGCCGCACAGGCGCGCGAGCATGATCTGCGTGCCGATCGACACGCCCGGCTTCACCGGCGTTCGGCCCGTGCCGGTGATGGGCCACGACGAGGGCCCCGGTCACTGGGAGGTGCGCTACGAGGACTGCCGCGTGCCGGCCTCCAACCTGCTCGGCGAGCGCGGGGCGGGCTTCGCGATCGCCCAGGACCGGCTCGGCCCGGGCCGCATCCACCACTGCATGCGCGCGATCGGGTCGGCCGAGCGCGCCTTCGAGCTGATGTGCCGGCGCGCGCACGAGCGCGAGTCGTTCGGCGGCCCGCTGGCCGAGAAGCAGTTCGTGCAGGAGTTCGTCGCCAGCTCGCGCATGGAGATCGACGCGGCGCGGCTGGTGGTGCTGCACGCCGCCTGGAAGATGGACACCGAGGGCAAGCGCGCCGCGCGCCAGGAGATCTCGATGACCAAGGTCGTCGCCGCCCAGATGCACCAGCGCGTGCTCGACCGCGCGATGCAGGTGCACGGCGCGCTCGGCATGTCCGACGACATCCCGCTCGCCGCGATGTGGCGCCAGGGACGCTGGCTGCGGATCGCCGACGGTCCCGACGAGGTGCACAAGATGGTGATCGCCTACCGCGAGTTGAACCGCTTCAAGCCACGCGAGCCAGTGGAGGCATGAGATGAGCACGACGACGATCGGCGCCCCGAGCGACCACGGCCTCAACGACGAGCAGCGTGCCTTCGTCGAGGCGATCCGCGACTTCGCCGCCCGCGAGCGCTGGGAGCCGGTCGAGGGCGGCCACTCCGACGCGGTCGCCGCGCGCATGGGCGAGCTCGGCTGGTACGGCCTGCAGATCGACGAGGCCTACGGCGGCTCGGGCGGCAGCTTCTTCGACGCCACGCTGTTCCTCGAGGAGACCGCGCGCAACGAGATCCCCGTCGCCGCCTACGGCGTCACGCTGATCGTGGTCGGCGCGCTCAACCGCTTCGGCAGCGAGGAGCAGAAGTGCGACCTGCTGCCGCGCGTCGCGCAGGGGGGCACGCTGGCGATCGCGATGTCCGAGCCGGAGGCCGGCTCGGACGTGGCCGCGCTCAAGACGCGCGCCCGCCGAGATACCCATTCGGGCACAGGCGGCGACGAGTGGGTGATCGACGGCGCCAAGATGTGGTGCTCGTACGCCCACAAGGCCAGCCACGTGCTGGTCGTCTGCCGCACCGGCGAGGGCGAGCGCCACGAGGACATGTCGATGATCCTCGTGCCGCGCGAGGCCGAGGGCTTCACGATCACGCCGATCCCGACGCTCGGCGGCGAGGAGACCAACGAGCTGCACCTCGACGGCGTGCGCGTGCCCGCGGAGGCGCTGCTCGGCGCCGAGGGCGGCGGCTGGGTGCAGCTGATGGCGGGGCTCAACTACGAGCGCACGATCCTGGCCGCGACCTCGCTCGGCGTCGCCCAGCGCGCCTTCGACGACGCGCTCGCCTACGCCAAGGAGCGGCGCCAGTTCGGGCGGCCGATCGGCTCCTTCCAGGCGCTCTCGCACAAATTCGCCGAGTTGGCCACGCAGATCGCCCAGGTGCGGCTGCTGGTGCGCTGGGTCGCGGGCCTGACCGACGAGGATCCGCAGCGGATGCTGCCCCAGGAGGCCTCGATGGCCAAGCTGGCCGCCACCGAGCTGGCCAAGCGCTGCGCGCTCGAGGGCATGCAGATCATGGGTGGCTACGGCTACGCCAAGGAGTATCCGATGGAGCGCCACCTGCGCACCGCCGTCGTGGGCACGATCTACGGCGGGACCTCGGAGATCCAGAAGAACATCATCGCCAAGACGCTGGGCCTGTAGGCGCTGTGACCGGCGGGCTGCGCCCGCCTCACGCCGTGAGCGAGTCCAGGTACTCCCGCCAGTCCCGCTCCACCGCCGCGGCGGGGCGCTCGAACGCCTCGTGCACGAGCGCGCGCGGGCCGCGATCGAGGGCGCTGGTCGCGAGGAAGGCGGTGGCTTGAGGTCCGGCCTCGAGCTCGAGCAGGCTGAAGATCGTGCCGCCGAGCAGCTGGGCGTCGCGCGCCGCCGGGGGGAACTCGGGGCGCCCGTCCTCGTGCAGCCGACGCACGATCGCGGCGCGCAGATGCGCCGTCTGGCCGGAGAAGTGAGCGGCGGCGCCCTCGGCCAGCCAGGCCCAGCGCAGGTAACGGCGGAAGCTGGCGGGGGAGAAGGGCGGCGGCAGCTCCGCGCTGTTGGCGCCGATCACGACGTGCGCGTACTCGTGCTGGGGGCTGCGCAGCAGCGCTTCGAGCGATCCCTGCGAGCGCGACGCGCGCCGCTCCAGCGCCGGCGGCGAGAGCACGTGGATCTCGCGCTCGCCGAACCAGCCGGCGAAGTAGCGGCGGCTGGCCGGCGCCGCGGCGCGGCGGGCGAGCGGCAGCCACGGATGCGCGAGCGCCAGCGCGTAGGGACGTGGGTGCAGGACCACCGCGACGTCGTCCGGGACGGTCTCGAACAGCCGGGCCAGCTCGGTCCGGAAGCCCTCCAGCTCGCCCAGCACGCGCACGGCCGGCTCGGCCTCGGTCGACTCGTGACGCGCGGAGAAGGCGGGCGAGTGGGGCTCGGTCCAGGACATCGCGGCGGCCACCAGCCTAGGGGGAGCAGCCCCCGCGGCAGCGCTCGCTGCTAGATCAAGGGGCCGCATGAACGAGCTCGGCGAGTTGCTGCTCGGCCTGATGGTGGCCGTCGTCGCGATCAGCGTGGTCGCGCGCGCGATCGACGTGCCCTACCCGATCCTGCTCGTGCTGGGCGGCCTCGCGCTCGGGGCGGTGCCGGGAATTCCGGACGTTGAGCTGGATCCGGACCTGGTGCTGGTGCTGTTCCTGCCGCCGCTGCTGTACTCGGCGGCGTTCTTCTCCTCGCTGCGTGACCTGCGCGCCAACCTGCGCCCGATCTCGATGCTGGCGATCGGCCTGGTGGCGGTCACGATGTGCGTGGTCGCGGTCGTCGCTCACGCGCTGATCGACGGGCTGCCGTGGGCGATGGCGTTCGCCCTGGGTGCGATCGTGGCGCCGACCGACCCGCTGGCGGCCACCACGATCGCGCGCCGGCTGGGGGCGCCGCGCCGGATCGTGACCGTGATCGAGGGCGAGAGCCTGATCAACGACGGCGCCGCGCTGGTCGCCTACCGCTTCGCGGTCGCCGCGGCCGTGGGCGGGGGCTTCTCGCTCTGGGAGGCCGGCTTGGAGTTCGTCTGGACCGGCATCGGCGGTGTCGCGATCGGGCTGGCGGTGGGCTGGACGGTGTCCGAGATCCGCGCGCGACTCCAGGACCCCCCGCTCGAGGTCACGATCTCGTTGATCACCGCCTACGCCGCCTACCTGCCGGCCGAGGCGGTGGGCGCGTCCGGCGTGCTGGCCGCCGTCACGACCGGCATCGTGCTCGGCTGGCGGGCGCCGGACATCGCCAGCGCCACCACGCGCATGCAGGGCGCGGCGGTCTGGGGCACGCTCAGCTTCGTGCTCAACGCGGTGCTGTTCATCCTGATCGGCCTGCAGTTGCCGCTGGTGCTCGACGCGCTCGACCAGCGCCCGCCGGGCGAGCTCGTCGTCGAGGCAGCGGCGATCTGCGCCGCGGTGGTCGGCACGCGCATGCTGTGGGGGTTTACGGTGCCGTACGTCACGCGCGCGCTCGACCGGCGCAACAAGCGGGTCGAGATGCGCGCGCCCTGGCGCTGGCGCTTCGTGATCGGCTGGAGCGGCATGCGCGGCTCGGTCTCGCTGGCGGCGGCGCTGGCGCTGCCGCTGGAGACCGACGCCGGCGCCGCGCTGCCCGGCCGCGACCTCGTGATCTTCCTGACCTTCGCGGTGATCCTGTTCACGCTTGTGGTCCAGGGCCTGACGCTGCCGTACGTGATCCGGGCGCTCGGGGTGCGCGACGACGGCTCGGAGGAGGAGCGCGAGGAGCTCGACGCGCGGCTGGCCGCAGCCGAGGCCGCGCTGGCGCGGTTGGAGGAGCTGGGCGGCGAGGAGTGGACGCGCGACGACACGATCGATCGCCTGCGCCGCATGTACGGCTATCGCCAGGACCGCTTCGCCGCCCGCCGCGACGGCGGCGACGTGGACGGCTTCGAGCGGCGCTCGGAGGCCTACCAGCGGACCCTGCGCGAGCTGATCGTCGTGCAGCGGGCCGCCCTCGTGCAGCTGCGCAAGCAGGGCGCGATCAGCGATCACGTGATGCGCCGCGTCGAGCGCGAGCTCGACCTCGAGGACACGCGGCTCGAGGATCTAGGCTGCGACGCGCCCGGCTAGGCGAGCGCGGGCACGGCGTCCGAGGCGATCGCCTCGATCTGCTCTGAGGCGCGCTCGAACTCCTCGTCCGACAGCACCGGCGTGCCCTCGAACGGCAGCTCGCGGTGCAGTTCGATCCAGGAGCGACAGCCGTGGTACTCCGGCCGCACCTTGACCGTCACCGGGCGCGGGATGCGGTAGGTCCGCAGCACGATCACGTGCAGCGGGTGACGGCGCTTCCAGGCCAGGCGCTTCTCCGCGTAGTCCGGCGTCCAGATGTAGTACGGCGACAGCGCGTCGATCGCCCGTGGGTCGGTGATCAGGTAGCTGGCGGCGACCTCGGCCCAGGCGCGGATGCGCACGCGGTCGGGCTGTGGGATGCCCCCATCCTGGACGAGCGCGTCCGCCGGCGGCTCGTCGTCGGGCCAGACGCCCTCCTCGAGCGCTCTCGACAGCTCGGGCAGGTGCGACTGCCGGATCAGGTCGTTGCGCTGGTGATCGAACGTGGGGTAGAGGAAGAACTGATCGTGCTCGATCTCGAAGTGCAGGTTCTCCTCGCGAATTCCACCCTTGCGCAGGGTAAGCAGCTGCTCGCCCTCGGCGAGCGCCCGCACGGTCACGGCCCATTCCTTCAGTGCTACTGGCATGAGAGAGAAACAGCCTCCAAGCGCCCACGACGACGACACCACTCTGGCGGGCGCGGAGCGACATTGTTGCGAAGTCCGGCCGGGCTTTCAAGCGGAATTTGCGTGACGAGCGTCACGCTCAGGATGGCTGCTCAGCGAGCCGCGGCCGCTTCCGCGACCGTTACCACGGCCGCGAAGTCCTGCTCGCCATGGCCGGCCTCGACGCCGGCGGCGTAGAGACGCTCCGCCAGTCCCGCGAGCTTCAGGTCGATGCCGAGCGCGCGGGCCTCGGCCAGGCAGTGGCGCACGTCCTTGAGCATGTGCTCGAGCTTGAACAGCGGCTCGAAGTCCGCGTCCAGCATCGCCTGGGCCTTCAGCTCCATCATCGTCGAGCCGCTGGAGCCGGCGCGGGCGACCTCGAGGAAGCGGTCGGGGTCGACGCCGGCCGCGCGCACCATCGTCAGCGCCTCCGCCAGCGCCGCCGCGTTGATCGCGGTGACGGTGTTGGCGATCACCTTCGTCATCGCCCCGTGCCCGGAGGGGCCGACGTGGACGACGAGCTTGCCCAGTGCCTCGAACAGCGACCGTGCCCGCTCGAAGTCGGTGGCCTCGCCGCCGACCATGATCGTCAGCGTGCCGTCCTCGGCGCGGGGGCGCGAGCCGGTCACCGGCGCGTCGAGGAAGCCGATCCCGCGCGCGGCCAGGCGCTCGCCGATCCCGCGCGCGGCCGTGGGGGCGATCGTGGACATGTCGATCGCGAGCGCGCCCTCGGCGAGCGTCTCGGCGGCGCCCTGCTCGCCGAGCAGCACTGCCTCGACCTCGGGCGCGTCGACGACCATCGAGATCACCGCGTCGGCGCCCTCGGCGGCGGCGGCGGGCGAGGGCGCCACGACCGCTCCGTGCTCGGCGGCGAAGCGCTCGGCCTTCTCGGTCGTGCGCGTCCAGACCGCCAGTGGCGTGCCGGCACGGGCGAGGTTCGCCGCCATCGGCCAACCCATGATCCCGAGGCCGATGAACCCGACGCGTGCCGGTGCTGCCATCTAGGCGGCGGCTGGCACCTCGAGCTCCTCCTCGAGGTGCTTGTGCGACGGGCAGTACTTGCCGCCGGGGAGCGGCACGCGCTGACAGGCCGTGCCCTTGCGCGTGCTGGCGTGGCAGCAGATCGGGCTACCGTCGATCGTCAGCCCCGCCCGCAGCTGGGCGTCGACGTAGTCGACGGCCTGCGTGACGTGACGTTGCACGACGCCGTAGACGCGCAGCTGGTCGCTCATGGCAAAGAAATGGCGCACGTCGATGAAGAGCGTGCGCACGGGCTTGGCGAAGTAGTGGCGATCGGCGGCCAAGCGCTCCATCGAGAGCTCACAGGCGCGCAGGAAGCGTTGGCGCGTGAGCACGATGTCCTCGCCCCGGAAGGGGGTGACGTGGGGGGCGAGATCGCGATAGATGGCTCGGCTGAACTGATACATCGGGGATCGCTGATAGAACAACGGATCCTGTGTTAAGACGGCGTTAAGACCAACCAGCGGTTAGTCGTAAACACCGCTGTCCCTCTGCAGGCTAACACCCGATCGACAGAAGCGCCAGAACGGATAAGGGCGGCCCAGCGGCCGCCCTTATCGCAATCGAGGCGTAAATCCGTTCCCTAGCGCGTCCTCAGATGCCCGCGATAGGGGGCCGGACGCGCGCGCTGGGACCGCTTGACGGCCTTCTGCGCGCGCTTGGCCCGCTTGGCGCTCATCGCCGCGGCGACCGCGCTCTTGGAGCGAGCCAGGGTCCAGACGGCGTGCGTCGCGGCGTCCGACATCTGGTCGAGCGCCGTGTGATTCAGATTGAAAATCGTGTCACACGCCTGGTGGTAGCAGGGGTCGTAGGCCAGGCCGGCAACGCCGCCGAAGATGGCCTCCTGCTCCGGGGTCTTGATGACCTCCGCGCCGGTGAAGATGCCGCCGGCGGGGACGCCGTTGAGGATGAACTCGTTGTAGTCCGAGCGCCCGTCGAAGGCGGTCGGCAGGGTCGCGAGGCCGTTCCGCTCGAAGTACGAGTTGAACAGCGCCTCGATCTCCCCGGACCCGGGTGGGCCGACGCTGCCTTCGCCCTCCGAGTTGTCGCCGTCGTAGACGAAGCGGACGTAGTTCGGCGAGGCGAGCATGTCGTAGTCGAGCATCGCCTCGACCTGCTCGATCTCGCCGGTGCTCGCGAGCTCCTGCGCGTAGGCGGTCGAGCCGACCAGCCCGGCCTCCTCGGCGCCGAAGAACGCGAAGCGGATGCGGTTGCGCGGCTTCAGGTGCAGCCTCGACACCTGCTCGGCCATCTCCAGGATGGTGGAGATGCCGGAGCCGTCGTCGTTGATGCCGGGACCCTCCGCGACCGAGTCGAGGTGACCGCCGACGACGATCGTGCGGTCCTCGTCCCCGCGCGGCGTGTCGGCGAGCAGGTTGTACTCGGTGTGCGGCGTGGTGGTGGCGTCGATCGCGACGTGCATGGTCACGGCGCCGCTCTGGGCCTCGTTGTAGAGCGACTCGCCGGCGTCGTTGCTCATCATCAGCGTCGGGATGCCGATGTTGGCCGTCGAGGTCACGAACAGCGGCTCCTCGCGGTCCTCGCCGCCATCGTTGAAGATGATCGCGGCGACCGCGCCCGCGGCCTTGGCGTTGTCGAACTTCTGCACGAACGTGCAGGTCACCGCGCTGCATCAGCGCGATGTTGCCGCTGGTCTCGGCCGGGAAGTCGCTGGCCTGACAGCCGCTGGTGCCCGTGCCGGGACCGCCCGGCGGCGGGATCTCGATGTCGCTGGTCGGCACGACCTGGGCGGTCACGTCGCCGGCGCCCGAGAACTGGGCCTCGATGTAGTCGGTGTCGACCGCGAAGGTGCGCGCGGTCGGGCTGGTCTCCTCGACGGTCGACGGCCCGTTGAGGGTCCAGTCGGGAAAGTCGAAGGGGTCCTTCTTGACGGTGTAGCCGGCCCGCTGCAGCCGCTGGGTGACGTACTCGATCGTCGCTTCCTGGCCCGGCGAGACCGCCACGCGCGTGCCGCCGTTGGCGATCGCGATGTCCTGGAGCGCGCGCTCGTGCTCGAGGATGCCGCCGACCGTCACGGCCTTGCGGAGCTTCTTGGTGTTGACCTTGTCGATGGCCCCGGCGACGGGGGCCAGCGCAAGCAGGACGGCGAGCACGCTCGCCGTCGCGATGAGAATCTTTCTCACCCTTCCCTCCTCAGGTAGAGATTTGGCTGCGCGCTACCCGAGGCGCCGGAGGGGCAAACGATCTATTCGAGCTCCAGCCGTAGCAGCCAGTCCATGCGCCGGCGCGCGTACAGCAGCGGCTCGCCCTGCTCGAGGCGACCGCCCTCGAGGTCGCCGATCAGCACCGTGTGGTCGTAGCGGGCGAAGTTCGCCGCGCGCCGGCAGCGCAGGTAGGCCAGCGTGCCGCACAGCTCGGGCACGTCCCCGTCCCAGTGCCAGTCGAGGCCGCCGAACTTGTCCTCGCCCTTGCCGGCGAACTCGTGCGCCAGCTCGAGCTCGTCCGCGCGCAGGATGTGCACGCCGAAGCGCTCGCAGGCGGCGAGCGCGTCGTGGCAGCGCGAGCTGTGCGAGATCGCCAGCAGCAGCGAGGGCGGGCGCGCGCTGTAGGAGGCGACCGAGGTGGCGGTCAGCCCGCAGGGCTCGCCGTCGGGACGGCGCGCGGTGATCACGGCCACGCCGGAGGCGAGGCTCGCCATGGCCTCGCCGAACAGCTCGGTGACGTTCGCGTCCGTGCTCATTCCCAGCGCTCGAAGCGCGGCTCGCCGGCCGCGTCCACCAGGGTATGGGTCCCGTCGAGGGCCGGGTCGGTCTCGGGACGATCGCCGCGCTGGTGGGCGCCACGGCTCTCGGCGCGGGCCAGGCAGGCCGCGGCGATCAGGCGCGCGAGGCCAAACGGGTCCCGGCTCAGCTCGCGCAGGCCCTCCGGCTCGCGGCGCAGGCCGGCCAGGCGCCAGAGCGCGGCACGGGTCGCGGGCGGCGGTGGGGCCGGCGCGCTGGCCGCCGGCGGCGGGCCCGGGTCGGCCGGGGGCTCGGGGTCCGCGCTGGCGGCCAGCGCCGCGCGGCGCCCGAAGACGAAGCACTCCGCCAGCGAGTTCGAGGCGATGCGGTTGGCGCCGTGCAGGCCGGTGCAGGAGCACTCGCCGACGGCGTACAGGCCGGGCAGGCTCGAGCGGCCGTCGAGGTCCGTCGCCACGCCCCCCATCGTGTAGTGGGCGGCCGGGGCGACCGGCACCGGCTCGCGGGCGGGGTCGAGCCCGACCTCGGTCAACGCCTCGGCGATGTTCGGGAAGCGCTCGAGGTCGACCGCGCGCAGGTCGAGCCGCACGGCCGGCTCGCCGCTGCGCCGCAGCTCGGCGTCGATCGCCAGCGCCACCTGATCGCGGGGCGCGAGCTCGTCGACGAAGCGCTCGCCGGCCGCGTCGAGCAGGGTGGCGCCCTCGCCGCGGACCGCCTCGGTGATCAGGAAGCCGTCGCCGGCCCCGTCGGTGCGCAGCGCGGTGGGATGGAACTGCATGAACTCGAGGTCGGCCAGCTCGGCGCCGGCGGCATGGGCCAGCGCCAGGCCTGCGCCGACGGCGCCCGGCGGGTTGGTGGTGCGCTCCCAGAGGGCCGCCATGCCGCCCGTGGCGAGCACCGTCGCGCGCGCGAGCACCGGCAGCGCCGATCCGTCGGGAGACACGGCGAGCAGGCCGATGCAGCGCTCGCCGGCGGTCCAGAGCGCGGCGGCGGTGGCGTCCTCGAGCACGTGCACGCGCTCGTGCACGGCCGCCAGCGCCGACAGCTCGCGCGTTATCCGCCGCCCCGTGGCGGAGCCGCCGGCGTGCACGATGCGGCGGCGCGAGTGCCCGCCCTCGAGTCCGAGCGCGAGCGCGCCGTGACGGTCGGCGTCGAAGCGCACGCCCAGCGCCTCCAGCGCGCGCACCTCGTGCGGCGACTGCTCGCACAGCACCCGCACCGCGCTCGGGCGGGCGCTGCCGCGGGCGGCCGCGAGCGTGTCCTGTGCGTGCAGCTCGGGCGAGTCGTCGACGGCCAGCGCGGCGGCGATCCCGCCCTGGGCCCAGTAGCTCGCGGTCTGCGCCAGCGGCGAGCGGCTGACCAGCGCGACGTGGGCGCCCTGCTCGGCGGCCACCAACGCCGCGTACAGGCCCGCGCCGCCGGCGCCCACGACGGCGACGTCCACCCGCAGAGGCTCTTCGTGCGGTCGGGTCACGGCGCGCCAGTACCGTACCGGCGCAGGCATGCCGCTCCTCTTCAGCCACCCTTCCTCGCTCGAGCACGACACCGGCTGGGGGCATCCGGAGCGGGTGGACCGGATCCACGCGATCGAGGCCGAGCTGGCGCGTCGCGATCAGCTCGGCTGGGAGCGCCGGGAGGCCCCGGCAGCGCAGCTCGAGTGGCTGCTGCGCGTCCACCCACGAGCACACGTCGATGCCGTACGCGAGCACAGCGCCCGGGCGGCGGCGTTCGACCTCGACACGCCGACCAGCACCGGCTCGTGGGAGGCCGCGCTGCACGCCGCCGGCGGCGCCTGCGCGCTGGTGGAGGCGCTGCTCGGCGGTGGTGAGCGCGTGGGCTTCTCGCTGGCGCGGCCGCCCGGCCACCACGCCGAGGCGGCGCGGGCGATGGGCTTCTGCCTGTTCGCCAACGTGGCGGTGGCGGCGCGGCACGCGCTCTCGCTCGGCGCCGAGCGGGTGCTCGTGCTGGACTGGGACGTCCACCACGGCAACGGCACCAACGCGATCTTCCACGACGCGCGCGAGGTGCTGTTCGCCAGCATCCACCAGTACCCGTTCTATCCCGGCAGCGGACCGTTGGAGGACGTGGGATCGGGCGCGGGGGAGGGCTTCTCGCTCAACCTGCCCGTCCCGGCCGGCGCCGGCGAGGACGTGTTCGCCTCGCTGGTCGAGCACGTCGTCGCGCCCTGTGCGCGCGCCTACGCGCCCGATCTCGTGCTGATCTCCGCTGGCTACGACGCCCATCGCGACGACCCGGTCGGTGGCTGCACGCTCGAGACCGCGTCGTTCGGTCAGCTGACGCGGCAGGTGCTCGCGCTCGCCGCTGACGCGCCGGTCGGCGCCGTGCTCGAGGGCGGCTACGACCTCGACGCGCTGGCAGGCTCGGTGGTGGAGACGCTGAGCTCGTCGAGCGAGGGCGGCGAGCCGGCGCCGGTGGAGCGGCACCCGCTCGCTGAGCGCGCCGCGGCGACGCTCGGTCGCTGGTGGCCGCTCTAGCGGCGGGCGCTCAGTTCTTGGCCTCGACCAGCTGCGGGTAGGCGCCCGGATAGCTGGCGGCGAGCTCGCTCGCCTCGGCGGAGGCGGCGTCCTGGTCGTCGTAGGCGCCCGCGTAGACGATCCAGAAGCCCTGGCCGAGGCCGTAGTCGTCGGAGCGCAGCACGCCCGCCTCGACCCCGTTGGCCTTCGCCGTGTCCGCGGTCTGCCGCGCCGAGATCTCGTCGCGGGCCGTCACGAGCACGACTGTGTAGGCCGTCAGGTTCGTCGGCCAACTGCCGGAGCGTGCCTTGCGCTGGGCCTGTGCCCGCGCCCGGCGCTGCTCGGCGAGCCGCTCGCGGCGCGCGACGGCGACGCGCTGGCGCTCGCGCGCCGCGGCACGCTGGGCGGCGTCCGTCCGCGATCCGCCGTCGGCCCCGTCGATCAGCTCGCTGAGGCCGAATCCGACCGCGATGCCGCCGAACGCGACGAGGGCGAGCGCGAACACGGTCAAGGGGCGCCAGCGATCGGGACGCGGGCGCGTGAGCGCGAGCCGCCCACCGCAGCGCAGGCAGACGAGCTGCCCCGGCCCGCTGGGCTCGCCGCAGGCGGGACAGTGCTCGGGCTCGCTCACCGCGGCTGCTCCGGCTGCTCTGTCTCCTCACCCTGCTCGGGCGCCTGCCACTCCTGGGTCTCGCCCTCGGGCCAGTCGCCCTCGGCTGCCTGCCAGTCGCCGGTCTCGCCCCAATCGGCGGGGACGTCGGTGGCCTCGGCATCGAGGCTGCCCTCCAGGATCCGCACCTCCCGATCCACCGCGTCGAGCGCGGCGGCCTGAGCCTGCAGCAGCTCGGGAGCGCGCTGTCCCTGGCGGTGCAACTCGAACACGAGCGCGCCGAGCTCGAGCAGCAGGTCCTCGCGATCGCGGCAGCGGGCACGCAGGCGACGGCGCTCTCGGACTCGCTTGAAGAAGTCAGGCATGCGGGAGGCACCCATCCTCGGCCAGCAGCGGGCAGCGCACTATACCCCCGCTCCAGGCGTCTTCCCGAGCGCCTCGGCGACCACCGCGAGCAGGCCCTCGCGCCGCCGTTGCAGCGGAAAGGCCGTCAGGATCCGCTCGCGCGCCCGCCGGCTGGCGTCGGGGCCGAGCTCGAGGGCGCGGCGCACGCCCGCGGCGACCGCCTCGGGCCGTTGCGAGTCGATCAGCACCCCGGCGTCACCGACCACCTCCGGCATCGCGGTCACGTCCATCACCACCGGCACGCAACCGGCGAGCATCGCCTCCGCGACGGCCAGCCCGAAGCCCTCGTGGCGCGAGGCCTGGACGTAGACGGCCGCGCGCTCGTACGCGGCACGGAGGTCGTCGTCGGACAGCCAGCCGGTCAGCTCGACGTTCGGCCCGGCGAGGGCGCGCAGCTGCTCGACCGCGCCGTCGAGCCACTTGCCGGCGAACACGAAGCGCACGTCCGGCAGCTCGCGCGCCGCCTGCACGAACGGCAGCTGCCCCTTCTGGACGAGCGTCGTGTGGTCGATCGCGCCGACTGTCAGCGCGCTGCGCTCGCGCTGGGTGGGCAGCTCGCCGAACGGATCGGGCACGCCGTGGTGGACGACCGTCACCCGGGCGGAGTCGATCGGGGTGTTGCGCTCGATCTCGCTGAGGCTGTAGCGCGAGTTGGTGATCAGACGACCGGCGCGACGCATGATCCAGCGGCTGGCCCAGCGCCGCAGGCCCCCCTGTTGGTAGCCGTAGCCGATGTCGGGCATGTTCGCGGTGTCGAAGCCGCCGACGATCAGCACCGACGGCTTGCGCAGCAGCCACGCCAGCGTGATCGGGAAGAACGTGTGCCAGGAGGCGAACCAGCCGAACACCAGGTCCGCGCGCAGGACGCCGCCGACGACGCGCAGGGGGTGGGGCAGGCGGCCGGGCTGGTAGAGATCCTCGAGCTCGTGTCGCTCGGCGAGCAGCTCGCGGTCGATCGCCACGAAGCTCGCCTTGCGGCTGTGGACGTAGAGGATGCGCGCCATCGAGCTCAGGCTCGTGCCGGGGCCGGCACGGGCTCGCATGTCTCGACGAAGGCACGGTGCCACTCCGACAGCTCGAGCAGGCAGTAGAGGACGCTCTTGTGGTCGGCCCGGCCGCGGCGGTGCTCGGCCACCAGCCGCGCGACCGCCTGCGGCTGGACCAGCTCCCCCGCGGCCGTGCCGGGTGCGTAGCGGCGTTCGACCTCCTCGCCGAGCGAGCTGCGCAGCCAGTCGTCGTAGGGGGTCGCGAAGCCGTGCTTGGGCCGCGCGACGATCTCGGGCGGCAGCAGCCGCTCGAGCGCGAGCCGGTGCAGGCGTTTGCCGGCTCGCGGGCGCACGCGCGCACGCACGGGAATGCGCTCGACGAAGCGCATCAGGTCGACGTCGAGGAACGGCACGCGCAGCTCGAGCCCCGCCGCCATCGACATCTTGTCGTTGCAGAGCAGGATGCCGTCGGGCAGGAACATGCGCGTGTCGAGGTAGAGCGCCTGCTCGAGCAGCGGCCGGCCGGCGACGTCGCCGAGCACGTCCTCGGCGCTGGCCAGGCGCTCGGCCGCCGCCTGCTCTCCGATCGCCCCGGTCAGCGCGCCGCGCGTGTCGGCGTCGGTGATCTCCACCAGGCGCAGCAGCCGCTCGGCGTTCGAGCGGCCGGCGAGCAGGTGGGCGGTGCGGCGAGCGCGGGCGGCGCGCGGCAGCAGCCGTGCCGCGGCGCCGGCGGGCCCGGCGAGCGCGGCCGGGACGGCCTGCAGCGGGCCGAGCAGGGCGGCGGCCTGATGCCGGCCGTAGCCGCCGTGCGGCTCGTCGGCGCCCTGGCCGGCGAGCACGACCTTGACGTGCTGGGCCGCGAAGCGCGAGAGCTGGAACAGCGCGGGTGCCGAGGGGATTCCGCAGGGCTCCTCCAGCCGCGGCACGCAGCGCGCCAGCTCGGCGAGGAAGTCGGTCTCCTGCATCGCGGTGTCGTGGTGGTGGGTGCCGATCAGGCGCGCGCTCGCGGCGGCCGGCGCGCGCTCGTCGAGCACGTCGCCGTGGCCGGGGAAGCCGATCGTGAAGGTGGTCGGCGGTCGCGGCGCGCGGCGCGCCATCGCGGCGACCACGCCCGCCGAGTCGACGCCGCCCGAGAGGAAGGCGCCGTAGGGGACGTCGGACATCATCTGGCGCTCGACGGCGTCGGTGAAGCGCTGCGCCAGCTGCTCGGCAAGCTCGTCGTCGCCGACGTCGGCGAGCGGGGCGCCCGGGCCCTCGCGCCAGCTCTCGACGCGTGGCGGGCCGTCGGCGGGCGCGATCAGCAGCGAGGCGGCCGGCAGCTTGGCGACGCCGGCGAACAGCGTGCGCGGGGCGGGCACGAAGCGGCAGGCGAGGTAGTGGTCGAGCGCGATCGGATCGACGGCCGGCCGGGTCAGGCCCGCGGCCAGCAGCGCGCCGATCTCGGAGGCGACCGCGACGCGCCGGCCGTCGGTCCACCAGTAGAGCGGCTTGACGCCGAAGCGACAGCGGGCGGCCACCAGGCGCCGCTCGCGCTCGTCCCAGAGCGCGAAGGCGAAGATGCCGTTGAGGTGGCGCACGAGGTCCGGGCCGTACTCCTCGTAGGCGTGCACGATCGTCTCGGAGTCGGAGCCGGTGGCGAAGCGGTGCCCGCGCTCGGCCAGGCGCTCGCGCAGGGCGCGGTGGTTGTAGATCTCGCCGTTGACGACGGCGGCGACCGCGCCGTCCTCGGAGATCAGCGGCTGCTCCCCGCCGATCGGGTCGATGATCGCCAGCCGGGTGTGGACGAGCGCGAGCGGTCCCAGCTGCTTGAGCCCTTCGCCGTCCGGTCCCCGGTGGCGTAGGGCTTCCATCAGCCGCCGGGCGGCGTCGGGCTCGGTCCGGCCGGCGGGATCGAGGATGGCGCCGATGCCGCACATGTCGGGCGCGGATGATCGCAGGGCCTCCCGTCACGTCTTTGTCGCTGTCTTGTTACACGCGAGTCTGGAGCCGTGCGTCGCGCTCGCGCAGCATCGCCGGTGCTCGTGAACCGACGTGTGAGGAGGTCAGTCGATGTACCGATTGGGTGGACGGATCCATGCCGCGTGGGCGCGCTGGACGGCAGCGGCGCGCCAGGCGGCGGGGCAGGGGACGGTCGAATACGTCGCGCTGATCCTGCTGGTGGCGCTCGTGATGGCGGGGGTCGTGGCCGCGATGAAGGGCTTCAAGACCGATGAGGGCAAGGAGCTCGGCGACATCGTGATCGGCAAGATCAAGGAGGCCGTGCGCAAGGTGGAGTTCTGATGCGCCGAGGGTCATGCCACCATTCCGCCCCTTGACCGTGGCTGGACGACAGCTTCCCGTGGCGATGTTCGACTCCGGCGTCGGCGGCTTGACCGTGCTGCACGAGTGCCTCGTGTCGCTGCCGCACGAGGACTTCCTGTACCTCGGCGACACCGCGCGCTTCCCGTACGGAAGCCGTTCCCCGGAGCAGCTGCTCGAATTCTCGCGCGAGCTCGCCGGCATCCTGATCGACGCCGGGGCGAAGCTGCTGGTGGTGGCCTGCAACTCCGCCACCGCGGCGGCCCTGCCGACTTTGCGGGAGGAGCTCGAGGAGCGGCTGCCGGTGGTCGGCGTCGTCCGTCCCGAGTCGCGGCTGGCGGCCCAGGCGACGCGCAACGGCCGCGTCGGCCTGATCGCGACCCCCGCGACCGTGGCCAGCGGCGCCTACACGCGCGCGCTCGCGGAGGTCGCGCCCGAGGCCGAGCTGCATGCGGTCGCCAGCGCCGAGCTCGCCCCCCTGATCCAGCAGGGCGGCGAGATCGACCAGCGCACGATCGCCTGCGTCGAGGAGGCCTGCGAGCCGCTCAAGGCGGCCGGGGTCGACACCGTGATCCTCGGCTGCACCCACTACCCGCTCGTGCGCCCGGTGCTGCAGCGCGAGCTCGGACGGGGGGTGTCCATCGTCAGCTCCGGTGCGGCGATCGCCGCCGAGGTCGAGGGGCGTCTGCGCGAGGCGGGCCTCGAGCGCGAGGAGGACCGTCGCGGCGACTATCGCTTCCTCGCCACCGGCGACCCGGAGGAGTTCCGCCATCTGGGCATCCGCTTCCTGCAGCTGCCGATCGACGTGGTCGAGCGGGTCGACGTCGACGGCGTGCCGGCATCGGCCTCTGGAGTGCTGGCATGAGCGAGGCCCGCAACGACGGACGCTCGCCTCACGAGCTGCGGCCGATCGAGATCCAGCCCGGCTTCATGCGCACGGCCACCGGCTCGGCGCTGATCGCGGTCGGCGGCACGCGGGTGATCTGCACGGCGACCGTCGAGGAGTCGGTGCCGCGCTGGATGAAGGGCCGCGGAACGGGCTGGGTCACGGCCGAGTACGGCATGCTGCCCGCCTCGACGGGGGACCGCAAGCAGCGCGACGTCTCCAAGGGGCGCGCCGACGGGCGCACCGTCGAGATCCAGCGTCTGATCGGGCGCTCGCTACGTGGCGTGGTCGACTTCAAGGCGCTCGGCGAGCGCACGGTCTGGATCGACTGCGACGTGCTCGAGGCCGACGGCGGCACCCGCTGCGCGGCGATCACCGGTGGCTACGTCGCGCTCGAGCTGGCGCTGCGGCGCGTGATCGCCGACGGCCTGCTCGAGCAGCTGCCGCTGACCCAGTCGATCGCCGCCGTGTCCGCCGGCATCGTGGGCGGGCGCGCCCTGCTCGACCTCGACTACTCCGAGGACTCGACGGCCGAGGTCGACGCGAACGTCGTGATGACCGGGGACGGCGGGCTCGTGGAGGTGCAGGCGACGGCTGAGCGCACGCCGCTCTCGCGCGCCTCCCTGGACGAGCTGCTCGAGCTCGCGGCGGACGGGATCGAGCAGCTGCGCGCGGCTCAGCGCGACGCCGTCGCCGCTGCCGCATGAGCCCCGCGCCGCGCGTCGTCCTCTCCACGCGCAACCCACACAAGCTGCGCGAGCTGGGCGTGCTGCTGGCGCCGATCGAGCTGGAGCCATTGCCCGACGAGGTCGAGCTTCCGCCCGAGACCGGGACCACCTTCGCCGACAACGCGTTGATCAAGGCCCGGGCCGCCGCGGTCGCGACCGGCCGCGTCAGCGTCGCCGACGACTCCGGCATCGAGGCGGTCGCGCTCGGCGGCGCGCCGGGGGTGTACTCGGCGCGCTACGCGGGCGAGGACGCCAGCGACGAGCAGAACCTCGCCAAGCTGCTGCGCGAGGTCCCCGCCGACGGCGACCGCCGCGTGGCCTACGTGTGCGCGCTCGCGTACGTCGAGCCCGGCGGGCGCGAGGAAGTCGTCCATGGGCGCTGCGAGGGCACGCTCGCGCAGGAGCCGCGCGGCGACGGAGGCTTCGGATACGACCCGGCCTTCGTGCCCGACGACTACGACGACGCGCGCACGATGGCCGAGCTGACGCCGGCCGAGAAGGACGCCATCAGCCATCGCGGTCGCGCGGCCCACGCGCTGCTGGAGCGGCTGGCCGAGGACGACCGGCACGGCATGCGCGGTCCGCTCTCCACGCGGCTGTCGCGTCGCAGGGCGGGCGAAGAGACGCGCGGGCGCCCGCGCCGGCGGCGCTGACCTCTCGCCGCGGGCGCGCGACGAGGCGCGGGGCATCCCGCCGCCGGCGCTGACGACCACCGGCGTCACAAGCGGACACGGGCGGTCGCGAACGGGCACACTGCTCCCAGCGTGACCTCCGACGAGCTCGCAGACGCCCGCGTCAAGCAGCGGACCGCGCTGATGAGCGTGGTCGCCGCGTGTGTGCTGGTGGCCGCCAAGCTCACCACCGGCCTGCTGACCGGGTCGCTCGCGTTCGTCGCCGAGGCCGCGCACTCGGCCACCGACCTGGTGGCGGCGCTGCTGACCCTGTTCGCGGTGCGCGTCGCCGTGCGGCCGCCCGACACCGAGCACCACTACGGCCACGGCAAGGCCGAGCACCTGGCGGCGCTGGGCGAGAGCGCCTTCTTGGCGCTGGTCTCGCTGTTCATCGGCTTCGAGTCCCTGCGGCGCCTGCTCGGGGACGCCCACGAGAGACCGGAGGCCGCGTGGTGGGCCTTCACCGTGCTGGCGCTCGTGATCGCCCTGGACGCCTCGCGGGCATTGCTGAGCCACCGGGCCGCGCAGCGCTACGACTCGCCCGCCCTGGCGGCCAACGCGCTCCACTTCAGCTCCGACCTCGCGGGTTCGCTGGCCGTGCTGATCGGCCTCGCGTTCGTCGCGCTCGGCTATCCGGACGCGGACGCGCTCGCCGCGCTGTTCGTCGCCGCGCTGGTGGTGGTGGCCGCCCTGCGGCTCGCGCGGCAGTCGATCGACGTGCTGATGGATCGCGCCTCGCACGAGGCCGAGGAGCGCATCCGGGCCGCTCTGGCGACGCTCGAGGTGCCCGTCGAGGTGCGGCGGCTGCGGGTGCGCCACGCCGCCGGTCGCTACTTCGTCGACCTCGTGATCGCCGTCGCCGCCGACAGTCGGGGTGCTCCAGGCCCACGCGGTCGCCGACGCGGTCGAGGAGCGCGTCGAGCGGGCGCTCGAGCACGCCGACGTGGTCGTCCACGTCGAGCCGGCCGAGACCGAGGGCGACCTGCGCGAGCGGGCCACGGCGGCGGCCTTGACCGTGCCCGAGGTGCGGGAGGTCCACAACGTGCGTGGGCTGGCGGTCGACGACGGCTACGAGCTCTCGCTGCACGTCAAGCTGCCGCAGGAGCTGTCGCTGACCGCGGCGCACGACGCCGTGGAGCGTCTGGAGGCGGCGATCAGAGCCTCGCTGCCGGAGCTGCGCAGCGTGCACACCCACATCGAGCCGCTGGCCGGCACCGACTGGGCGCGCCGGCCGGGCCGCGACGACACCGCCGTCGAGCGAGCGGCGATCGAGGAGGCGGTGCGCCGCCACCTGGGCGAGCAGGCGCCGGTGTCGGTGCGCTTCCGCGATGGCGAGCGCGGGCGCATCGCGCTGGTCACGGTCGGCCTGCCGGGCGAGCAGCCGCTGCCCTCGGCCCACCAGCAGGCGGGGGAGATCGAGGAGGCGGTGCGCGAACGCTGTCCCAGCCTGGCCGACGTGATCGTGCACACCGAGCCGACCTCGGCCGACGTCTCGCCCTAGACCCTCAGAGCAGGTTCACCGCCGCGGCCGCGCCGACCGCGAGCAGGATGCCCGAGTAGCCGACGTAGCCGCTCAGCAGCAGCAGCAGCGCGGCGATCAGGCAGATGCCGACCGTCGTCAGCCACGAGATTCGGGTCAGGGACACGGGGCTATTCTGACCATGTGCCGACGCTGACGCCCGCCGACACCCCCGCCAGGCTCTGCGAGCTCTCCGGCGACGCGCGCACCGCGGTGCTGCTCGACGCGGCAGGTGCGCTGACCGCCAGCAGCGACCCCGATTCCGAGCGCGCCGCCCTGCTCGGCGAGCTCACGCGCGACCTGCTCGCGGCCACCGACCAGGCGCCGGGCGAGCCCGCCCAGCAGCTTGAGGTCCAGGTGCCCGGGGGCGCGGTGTACGCGTCGCGCACGCCGCGCTGGACGCTCGCGGTCGTCGCGCGGCGCAACACGCTCTCCTCGCTGATGCTGTGGGACCTGCGGGCGGTGCTCGCGGAGCTCGAGGGTGGGCCGTCGATTCGCCGCGCGCTGCCGCCGCAGGCCGAGGGCGACGAGGCACCGGCGTGAGGGAGCCCCGCAAGGGCCCGATCGCCCGTGCGGCGAGCCTCGCCGAGGGCGTCGCCTCGGCCATGCGCCGCATGCAGCGCGAGCGCGAGCCGCGCGTGCTGCTCTACGACGAGGCCGGCCTGTCGCGGCTGTTGCAGCCCGAGGCGCGCGGGCAGGAACGGGCGCTGGAGGCCGCGCGGCGGATGGTGGAGCTGGTGAGCGAGACGCGCAAGGCGGCATGACGCTCGTCGATCCCGAGCTGGCCGAGCGCGTCCTCGCCCGCGCGCTGGCCCGTGGCGGCGACCTCGCCGAGCTGTACGCCGAGGACCGCCACGGCTTCTCGCTGACGCTCGACGACGGTCGCGTCGAGCGGCCCCAGGACGGCCGCGAGCGCGGCGCCTGCGTGCGCGTGGTGCAGGGCGAGGCGACCTACTACGGGCACGTCGACGGGCTGGCCGAGCCGGACCTGCTGCGCGTCGCGGAGTCGGTCTCGCAGGCGGTCGAGGGGCGGCCGCGCCAGCCGGCGACGCTGGCGACGGCCGAGACGATCGGCCGTCACCCGGTGCAGCGTGCGCCCGAGGAGGTCGAGGCGGCGCGCAAGGCCGAGCTGCTGCGCGCCTGCGAGCAGCGGGCCCGCGCCGCCGGCGCGGAGGTCGCGCAGGTGCGGATCGGGTACACGGAGGGCCGGCGCCGGGTGCAGGTCTACAACTCCGACGGCCGCGCGGCCGCCGACGACCGCACGCGCGTGCGGCTCAGCGCGCAGGTGGTCGCGCGTCGCGACGGGCGCGTCGAGACGGGCACCGACACGCGTGGCGGTCACGCCGGCTTCGAGCTGCTGAGCGCCGATCCCGAGCAGGTCGCCGAGCGCGCGGCACGCAGGGCGTTGACGCTGCTGGACGCGCGCGACGCGCCCAGCGGCCGCTTCCCGGTGGTCGTGGGCAACGGCTTCGGCGGCGTGTTGCTGCACGAGGCCGTCGGCCACGGGCTCGAGGCCGACGCGGTGGCCAAGCGCGCCAGCGTCTATGCCGGCAAGCTCGGCGAGCAGCTGGCGGAGCCGTTCGTGACCGCCTACGACGACGGCAGCCGACTCGGCGAATGGGGCAGCGACGGCGTCGACGACGAGGGCACGCCGACCCAGCGCACCACGGTGATCGAGCACGGTCGGCTGACCAGCTACCTCTACGACCTCCTGCGCGCGCGCAAGGACGGCGCCGCGTCGACCGGCAACGGCCGGCGCGAGTCGTTCCGGCACCTGCCGGTGCCGCGCATGACCAACACCTTCTTCGCGCCCGGCGACGCCAGCCCCGAGGACCTGATCGCCGGCGTCGAGCGCGGCCTCTACGCGGTCTCGTTCGGCGGCGGGCAGGTCGAGCCCGCGACCGGCGACTTCGTCTTCGGCGTCTCGGAGGGATACCTGATCGAGCACGGCCAGGTCACCGCGCCGGTGCGCGGGGCGACGCTGGTCGGCAACGGGCTCGAGGCGCTGCGGGCGATCGACGGCATCGCCGGCGACCTCGAGATCGCGACCGGCTACTGCGGCAAGGCCGGTCAGACCGTGCCCGCGGGCGTCGGTCAGCCGCACGTGCGGATCCGCGAGCTGACCGTCGGGGGCACCGAGGGATGAGCCTCGAGGACGCCGCTCGCCGCGCGCTCGAGGCCGCTCTCGACGCCGGTGCCACCGACGCGGAGGCGTGGGCCGAGGAGAGCACCAGCCGCAACGTGCGCGTCTACGACGGTCAGGTCGAGAGCCTCAGCGACGCCGGCGGGCGTGGCGTGGGCGTGCGCGCCTTCAGCGACGGCCGCTCGGGCTACGCCTACGGCACCGACCTCGGCGAGGCGGGGGTGCGCGCGATCGCGACGGCGGCGGTGGAGGCCGCCAGGGTGGCGGATGCCGACGAGCGCGGTGGTCTGCCCGACGAATGCGGCGCGACGCCGGTGGACGGGCTCCACTCGTCGTCGCTGGCCGCCTGGTCGACCGCCGACAAGGTCGAGCTCGCGCTCTCGGTCGAGCGCGCCGCCCGCGCGCGACCCGGCGTGAGTCAGGTCGAGAACGCCGTCTACTCCGACGCGGCGGGCAGCGTGGCGCTGGCGAACTCGCGCGGCTTCGTGGCCGGCTACGAGGCGACGCAGGCATGGGCGTACGCCTCGGCCTTCGCCGGCGAGGGAGCGGATCTGATGACCGGCCTCGGCGTCGGGCTCGGCCGCGACCCGGACGCGCTCGACCCCGAGGCGATCGGCGCCGAGGCGGCCGAGCGGGCGCTCGCGCTCGTCGGCGCGCGCCAGCCCGCCAGCCGCCGCTGCCCGATCGTGCTGGACGCGTTCGTGGCCGCCTCCTTCGCCGGCTTCATCGGCGCGATGCTCTCCGCCGAGGCCGCCCAGCGCGGGCGCTCGCTGTTCGCCGAGCGCGAGGGGGACGAGATCGCCGCCCCGGCGTTCGCGCTCGTCGACGACGGCACGCTGCCCGACGGCCCCGCGAGCGCCCCCTTCGATGGCGAGGGCTCGCCCACCCGGCGCACGCCGCTGATCGAGGGCGGGCGCCTGCTGACCTTCCTCTTCGACGCCCGCACGGCCCGCCGCGCCGGCCGGCAGACCACGGGCAACGCCAGCCGCGGCTCGTACCGCTCGCCGCCAGGCGTGGGGACCACCAACCTCGTGCTCGAACCCGGCGCCGAGCCGCTCGAGCAGCTACTGCGGCAGGCTGGCGACGGCTTGCTCGTGACCGACGTCGCCGGCCTGCACTCGGGCGTCAATCCGGTCTCCGGGACCTTCTCGGTCGGCGCCTCCGGACGGCTGATCGAGAACGGCGCGCTGGGGCCGCCGGTGCGTGAGATGACGATCGCCAGCGACCTCGTCTCGATGCTCAAAGCGGTGCGTGTCGTGGGTTCCGATGCCCGCTGGGTGCCCTTCGGCGGCAGCGTCAAAGCGGCCCCGATCCTGATCGACGAAATGGCCGTTTCGGGCGCATAAAGGCTGTAATCAGCGCCTTCTTCCGCTCTGGGAGCGGGCTGGAACGGCAAATCGTCCGCCGGCATTGTTACGTTGCCGCCGATGACCGTGCCCCCGGCAAGGAGGAGACACAATGACCAAGGCTGAGTTCGTCGATCAGGTGGCGGGCCGAGCTGACCTGTCGAAGGGAGACGCCGGCGGAGCCGTCGACGCCGTCCTCGACACCATCAAGGAAGTCCTGCAGCGCGGTGGGGAGATCAACTTCACCGGCTTCGGGAAGTTCTCGGTGGCCGAGCGGGGTGCCCGCCAGGGCGTCAACCCGCAGACCGGCGAGAAGATCCAGATCCCGGCGAGCAAGGTGCCGCGCTTTTCCGCCGGCTCCTCGCTGAAGTCCGCAGTAAAGGGCGGCTAACCCCGTCGCAGTTCCGCCGACTTCCTTGTCCGCCGGGGGGAAGCGGCACTTCGCCGACCGGCTTGCGGCGCTCGTAGAGGAGCGCCGCAGCCGCGTCGTGCTCGGGCTCGATCCCGATCCGGCGGCACTCTGGCCAGAGGCGGTCGCGCGGGTCGGCGGACCGGAGGACGATCCAGGGCTCGCGCGAGCACGCACCGCGGAGGCGGTGATCGAGCACTGCCGCGCGGCGATCGTCGCCGCGGGGCCGGCATGCGTGGCGATCAAGCCTCAGCTGGCGTGCTTCGAGCGTCTCGGCGCCCCGGGCTGGGAGGCGCTGGAACAGGTGGTCGCCATCGCTGGCGACCATGGGCTGCTCGCGCTCGCCGACGGCAAGCGCGGCGACGTGCCCGTCACCGCCCGCGCCTACGCCCAGGCGCTGGTGGGGGAGACGCCAGGTCCCTTCGGACCGGTGCGCGGTCTCGGAGCCGACGCCTTCACCGCCAATCCGTTGCTCGGCCGTGACGCCCTCGAGCCGCTCGTGGAGGCGGCAGCCGCCGCCGGCGCGGGCTGCTTCGTGCTCGTGCGCACGTCCAACCCCGGCGCCGTCGAGCTCCAAGACGCGGGCGATCCGCCCCTGCACGAGCGGCTGGCGCGGCTGACGGCCGAGCTCGGCGCGACGCGGGTCGGCGCCTGCGGCCTGTCGTGCGTCGGCGCGGTGACCGGCGCCACCCGGCCAGCGCTGCTGGCGCGCCTGCGCGAGCTGATGCCCCAGGCGATCTTCCTGTTGCCAGGAGTGGGGGCGCAGGGCGGCCGCGTCGAGGAGCTCGGGGCCGCGTTCGCGCCCCATCCGGCGGCCGGCCTGGTGACCGCGTCGCGCTCGATCGTCGACGCCCACGCCGAGCGCGGGGGCGATCCCGCCGCCGCCGCGGCCGCCGCGGCCGAGGAGCTGCGGGCCGCGGCCTGGGCGCTCTAGCGCCGTCCTCCGAAGGGCCTCCTATGCTCCGGTCGCCCCCCTAGGAAGTGCGATGGACCAACGACGAGGACGAACTCCCGTGCGATACCTGGCGCCCCTTGCGCTCGTGCTGGTCGCTGTCGCGGTGCTCTTCGTGGTCGGCTCGTCGGGGACCGGCGACGACACGCAGGACAAGAGCGACAAGGCCAGCCGCACGACGGGGACCCAGCAGCGGACCGACACCGCCCCTCGTCGCACGCCCGCTTCCTACACGGTCAAGACAGGCGACACGCTCGGCGCGATCGCCGAGCAGACGGGCGTCAGCGTCGAGCGGTTGCAGGAGCTGAATCCCGAGCTCGATCCCCAGGCGCTCGTCTCCGGGCAGAGAATCAAGCTGCGCGAGTGAGGGCGGCGCTGCTCACCATCGCGCTGACGGCCGTGCTCTGCGGCGCTCGCCGGCTCTGCCTCAGCCGCGGTGGTCCCACCCGAGGCCCCGGGCGCGAAGGCTGCGATCGTCGTCGACGCCCGCAGCGGCGAGCCGATGTGGGCTCAGAACGCCGACGCCGCGCCGCTCGATCGCCAGCACCACCAAGCTGATGACGGCGTTGCTGACGCTCGAGCGCGCGCGTCCCGGCGACGTCTTCCGCTCTCCCGGCTACGACGCGCTGCCGGCCGAGTCCCGGATCCACCTCGGTGGCGGGCGAGCGGATGACCGTGCGCGGACCTGTTCAAGGCCTTGCTGCTCGAGAGCGCAAACGACGCGGCCGTGACGCTCGCCGACGGCATCGCCGGCTCGACGTCGGCGTTCGTGACCGCGATGAACGAGCGAGCGCGCGAGCTTGACCTCGACGACACCAGCTACGCCAACCCGATCGGGCTCGACGCTCCCGACAACTACTCGTCCGCGCGCGACCTGGCCGCCCTGGCCGTGCGTCTGCTGCGCACACCGCGCTTCGCACGCATCGTCGACCTGCCACGGGCGACGCTCGCCTCCGGCGCCCGCGAGCGGACGATCGACAACCGCAACGACCTGATCGCCAGCTACCCCTGGGTCGACGGCGTCAAGACCGGCCACACGCTGCAGGCCGGCTACCTCCTGGTCGGGGCGGCGCACGGACGCAACGGCGGGCGGGTCGTCAGCGTCGTGATGGGAGAGCCCAGCGAGGCCGCCCGCGACGCCGACACGCTGGCGCTGCTGCGCTGGGGGCTCGCCCGCTTCGAGCGCAAGCGCGTGCTCGACCCCTCGCGCTCCGCTCGCCAGCGCGGCGATCGAGTACCGCGACGAGCGCGCGCGGCTGGTGCCGCGCCGCTCGGTCGGCCGTCACGCTGCGCGACGGTCAGCGGCTGCAGTCGCCGCGTGCGAGCGCCCGAGGAGCTGAAGGGACCGCTGCCCGCCGGTCGGCGCGTGGGCGTCGGTGACGCTGCTCGTCGACGACGCGCCCCGTTCAGCGCGTGGCCCTGGTCACCGAGGCCGCTGTACCCGCAGCGGGGACGCTGCGAGTGCTCACCTCGGTACTCGGCGTCCCCTTGACCTGCCTGCTCGTCCTCGCCATCCTCCTCGCCGCCGGGCTCGCCGCGCTGCGGCTTCGCGTGCAGCTGCGCCCCGTGCGCCGATGATCATCACCGTCACCCTCAACGCCGCCATCGACAAGACCCTGGCGGTCCCCAACTTTCGACTCGGGCGCCGACACCGGGCGGTCGAGCAGACCGCCGATGGCCGGGCGGCAAGGGCGTCAACGTGGCGCGCGCGCTGAAGTCGCTCGGCCAGCCGGTGATCGCGACCGGCGTCGCCGGCGGTCCGACCGGCACGCGCATCGATCGAGCACCTGACCGAGGAGGGCATCCTCAACGACTTCGTGCGCATCCGCGAGGAGTCGCGCACCTCGACCGCGGTCGTCGACCCCACCTCCGGCGAGCAGACCGAGATCAACGAGCACGGCCCGCACGTCTCCGAGCAGGAGCTGGAGCTGTTCGTCGACAAGCTGCTCTACCTCGCCAAGGGCGCCGACATCTGCGTCTTCGCCGGCAGCCTGCCGCGCGGGGTCGAGGCGGGGCTGTACGCGCGCCTGGTCGAGGAGATGAGACGGCTGGGCGTGACGCGTCGTGCTCGACGCCGAGGGCGAGCCGCTGCGGCTGGCCACGCGCGCCGTGCCCGGACGTCGTCAGCCCGAACGAGCTCGAGGCCGAGGAGCTCGTCGGCCACGAGTTCTCCGACGAGGACGACCGCCGCCGGGGCATCGGCGAGATGGTCGAGCTGGGCGCGCGCGAGTCGATCATGACGCTGTCCGACGGCTGCCTGGCGCTGCTCGGCGCACGGCGCCCGCGCGCCTGTACCGCGCGACGCTCGAGCCGCTCGAGCCGGTGTCGTCGGTCGGCTCCGGCGACGCCTTCCTGGCCGGCTACGTGGCCGCCCGCTACGGCGGCGGCGAGCCCGAGGCCTGCCTGCGCTTCGGCGTGGCCTGCGGGGCCGAGTCGACGCAGCACTTCGGTGCCGGCGTGCTCGACCAGCGGGAGGTCGAACGGCTGGTCCCGGCGGTGCGCGTGGAGGTGCTCGGAACCCCCCGTCTCGAGGTCGGCTAGGCCGGTGCTAGTGTCGGGTCTCGTCCGTCGTCGAACATAGGATCAGCCCATGGAAGTTGAGATCGGCCGGGGCAAGAAGGGCCGCCGCGCATATGGCTTCGATGACATCGCGATCGTGCCCTCGCGGCGCACGCGCGACCCAGACGACATCGACGTCACCTGGATGCTCGGCCCCTACCGGTTCGAGCTCCCGCTGCTGGCTTCGGCGATGGACGGCGTCGTCTCGCCCGAGACCGCGGGCATCATCGGCAAGCTCGGCGGCCTGGCGGTCCTGAACCTCGAGGGCATCTGGACCCGCTACGAGGACGCGGGCGACCAGCTCGCCCGCATCGCGCAGCTGCCCAAGGAGCACGCGACGGCCGAGATGCAGCGCATCTACGCCGAGCCGGTCAAGGAGGAGCTGGTCGCGCAGCGGATCGCGGAGATCAAGGAGCAGGGCGTCGTCGTCGCCGCCTCGCTGACCCCGCAGCGCGTGCGCGGGCTACTACGAGACCGCGCTCGAGGCGGGGCTCGACATCCTCGTGATCCAGGGCACGGTGATCTCGGCCGAGCACGTGTCCACGCGCAGCGAGCCGCTCAACCTGAAGGAGTTCATCCGCGAGGTGCCGGTGCCGGTCGTCGTCGGCGGCTGTGCCTCGTACTCGACCGGGCTGCACCTGATGCGCACCGGCGCGGTCGGCGTGCTGGTCGGCGTCGGCCCCGGCGCCGCCTGCACCACGCGCGGCGTGCTCGGCATCGGCGTCCCGCAGGCGACCGCGATCGCGGACGTCGCGGCCGCCCGCTCGCAGCACATGCTCGAGACCGGCGAGTACGTCAAAGTGATCGCCGACGGCGGCATGCGCAACGGCGGCGACGTGTCGAAGGCGATCGCCTGCGGCGCGGACGCGGTGATGATCGGCTCGCCGCTGGCGCGTGGCTACGAGGCGCCGGGCTGCGGCTTCCACTGGGGCATGGCGACCTTCCATCCCTCGCTGCCGCGCGGCGCGCGCGTGAAGACGACACAGAACGGCACGGTCGAGCAGATCCTGCTCGGCCCGCGCACGAGAACGACGGCACGTTCAACCTCATGGGCAGCCTGCGCACCTCGATGGCCACCTGCGGCTACGAGGACATCCCGGCGTTCCACAAGGCCGAGCTGATGGTCGCGCCGTCGCTGCAGAGCGAGGGCAAGCAGCTCCAGCGCGCGCAGGAGATCGGCATGGGCGCGACCGCCGCGGCCGTGGCGCATCCGGCGTCCGACGGCGTCTCGAACGGCCACGCCGGCACGGACGTCCCGTCCACGCCGACCGCGGATCCGGCGCTGGTGGGCGAGTGACGGAAACGCTCTCGTCGAGCGAAAGCCCAGACCTCCAAGGACGCAGGGAGCGACGCGTGCAGCGCACGCGAGCGACCGAGGACGCCGGAGGGCGTAGGCTTGCGGCCGACGAGGTCCTGGTCCTCGACTTCGGGGGCCAGTACTCGCAGCTGATCGCCCGGCGGGTGCGCGAGTGCGGCGTGTTCGCCGAGCTGCTCCCGCACCACGTCCCCTCGACGAGATCGCGCGCCGCCGACCGAAGGGCTTGATCCTGTCCGGCGGGCCGGCGTCGGTCTACGCCGACGGCGCCCCCAAGCTGCGCACCGAGCTGCTCGAGCTCGGGGTGCCCGGTGCTGGGCATCTGCTACGGCATGCAGGCGATGGTGCTCGAGCTCGGCGGGCGCGTCGAGGGGGCCGAGGTGGGGGAGTTCGGCCGCTCGCACCTGACCGTCTCCGAGCACGGTCGGCTGCTGGCCGGCGTGCCGGACGAGCAGAGCTGCTGGATGAGCCACCGCGACACCGTCTACGAGGCGCCGCCCGGCTTCGCGGCGCTGGCGGCCTCCACAGAGTCGCCGGTGGCGGCGCTCGAGAGCGTCGGAGCGCGGGCTGTACGGGATCCAGTTCCACCCCGAGGTCGTGCACACCCCCTACGGCACCCAGATCCTCGAGACCTTCCTCCGCGACGTCTGCGGCTGCGACATGGCCTGGAGCGCCGCCTCGGTGGTCGAGGAGCAGATCGCGCGCATCCGCGAGCAGGTCGGCGACGGGCGCGTGATCTGCGGCCTCTCCGGCGGGGTCGACTCCTCGGTTGCGGCGCTGCTGACCCATCGCGCCGTCGGCGACCAGCTCACCTGCGTCTTCGTCGACCACGGCATGATGCGCAAGAACGAGGGCAACCAGGTCGTGGCCGCCTTCCGCGACCAGTTCAAGGTGCCGCTGGTCGCCGTCGACGCCGAGGAGCGCTTCCTCGCCCGGCTGGCCGGCGTCACCGACCCCGAGGCGCAAGCGCAAGATCATCGGCGAGGAGTTCATCCGCGTCTTCGAGGAGCAGGCCGAGCGCCTCGGCAACCCGCGCTACCTCGTCCAGGGCACGCTCTACTCGGACGTGATCGAGTCCGGCGGCGGGACCGGAGCGGCGACGATCAAGTCCCACCACAACGTCGGCGGGCTGCCGGACGACCTCGAGTTCGAGCTCGTCGAGCCGCTGCGGATGCTGTTCAAGGACGAGGTGCGCGAGGTCGGCGCCGAGCTGGGCATGTCCGACCGCCTCGTCTGGCGCCAGCCGTTCCCCGGCCCGGGGCTCGCGATCCGCGTCGTCGGCGGCGAGGTGACCAAGGAGCGGCTCGACATCCTGCGCGAGGCCGACGCGGTCCTGCAGGACGAGATCCGCTCCGCCGGCCTCTACAGCGAGCTGTGGCAGTCCTTCTGCGTGCTGCCAGGCGACCTGCGCAGCGTCGGCGTGCAGGGCGACGAGCGCACCTACGGCTACGTCGTCGTGATCCGCGCGGTCACCTCCGACGACGCGATGACCGCCGACTGGGCGCGGCTGCCGTACGACCTGCTGGAGCACGTGGCGTCGCGCATGATCAACGAGATCGCGCAGGTCAACCGGGTCACGCTCGACATCACGTCGAAGCCGCCGGGGACGATCGAGTGGGAGTAGCGGCTGTGTGGCGCTCCGCTCGCTGGTCGGCTGCGGGTTCGGGCGCTAGCTGAACGGCAGCACCGGGGGAGGGGGTCGTAGAACGTCTCGCTCGCTCCCCTCTGGAGCGGGAGTGAGACGTTCTGCATCGTGGTGATGCAAAAGGTTCCACTCGTTCCGCGGCGCGCGTCGTTCGGAACGTTTTACATCGTGGTGATGTAGCAGGTTCCACTCGTTCCGCGGCGCGCGTCGTTCGGAACGTTTTGCATCATGGCCGCGTCGAAGGGAGCGCCGGCCGCTCTGGCGGCACCCCTCCCTCGGTGCCCGTCGGTTCTTCGACCCGCCAGCTACTCCGGCCAGAAGTCCGGCACGAGCTCCGCGTCCGCCTGCGGATCCTCGGTCTTCGCCGAGCAGATGATCAGCACCGCGTCCTCCGGGCCTCGTTCCAGACCGAGCGCACGACGTTCGGGCCGACGCGCACGATGGTGCCGGCCGGCACGTCGAGGACCTCGTCCTCGAGCTTGAACTGCAGCGTGCCGTCGGCGACGAAGTAGACCTCCTCTTGGGTCCGATGGCGGTGGCCGTAGCTGCCCTTGCCACCGGTCTGGGCGGGCATCCGGCGCCAGGTGAAGGCGACCTGCTCGGCGTCGAGCGCCAGCGAGCCCATGCGCATCTCGCCTGGGTAGTCGCCCAGCACGTCGGGGATCTCCTCGAGTCGCTTCAGCGTGTAGTCGGCCATGGCGCGATCATATGGCGCGCGCCGCGGTCGGCTAGGACCAGCTGTCCCAGGCCTGCAGGCTGGAGAGCGGGTCGTAGGGTTGCCCGCCGCTGTACCAGCCGGGCGCCGACCAGAGCTCGAAGTGCAGGTGGCAGCCCTGCGCGTCGCCGGTGTCGCCGACGAGGCCGATCGTCTGGCCGCTGTAGACACGGTCGCCGGTGCGGAACGGCGAGGGCTGGGCCATGTGCATGTAGGCGTAGTCCTCACCGGTGCCGGCGCCGTCGATGACGACGTAGTTGCCGGCCAGCCCCTGGTAGCCGGCGTACTTGACCGTGCCCCCGCGCGCGGCGACGAGCCGCGTGCCACAGCTCGCGAACACGTCCTGGCCCTGGTGGCTGTGGCCGGCGCGGCCGGCGCCGAAGCGTCCGGCGGCCCCGCCGTAGCCGTGGCGCCCGCGGATCGGGAAGACGTTGTCGTAGAGGTCGAAGGCGTCGCGCTGGCCGCCGTTGCCCTGCGAGCTGCGCGCGACCGCGCCGTTGGGGCGCGGCGGCCGTGAGCCGGAACGAGTAGCGGCCGGGGCGGCCGCGCTGGCGCCGAGGCTGCCGCTCCAGGAGACGCTGGCGACTTGGCCGGGCGGGACCGGGGCCGGCGTCCAGCTCTTGACGACGCTGCCGTCGAGGGCGCGCACCAGCTCGACGGTGATCGCCGCCGGCTCGCTGAGGCTGTAGGAGAACGTGACCGCGCGACGGGCGCCGATGTAGGCCTTCGTGCGGCTCGTGCCGGTCTCGATCGTGGGCGCCGACCGCGCAGCGCCGGGCACCGGCGACAGCTCGGCGTTCGGCTCGGGGGGCGGGGCCGGCAGGATCGCGACGAATCCCGACGCTCTGGAGCTGGCGCCCTGGCTCGTGAGCAGGGCGATCGAGCCGCTGACCGCGCCGACGCGGGACCCGGACACGCAGCTTGCTGTCGCTCGTCGGCCGCACGTCGACCCGCGCGTCGTCGCCGCTGCCGCGCGCGCCGAGGAAGACGATCGCGCTCACCGCGCGCAGCGAGCGGCCGCTGATCGCGATCGTGCTGCCGCCCTGAGCGCGCTTGCGTGAGGCGCAGGCGCGCACGCATACGACCTTGGAGAGCTTGGGCTGCGCCACGAACATCGCGCCGCCGCCACCCGATTGGGCCGCCGCTGGGGTCGCGAGGGTGCCGGCAGTGAACGCAACCGCGCCAGCACAGACGAGCACACGACCGTGTCTCAACGTCCCTTGGCCTCTCTTTCTCCGGCCTACGGGGTTAGCTGACGGGCTCGCGCCTCCCTGGCGCTACGGTCCGGGCAATCGGGCCGATTCGCCCCCCGGAGACCGCTTTCGACGGCCTCCGAACGGTTCCCCCGTTCCCCCGCGACTTGGCGTGCCACTGGGGATTCGGCTGGCTAGCTCAATCGGCGCGGCAGTATATCCGGGCTCTCGGTTGGTCGCTTGCCGCGTGCGTATGCCACACTGTGCACTCGGCCGCCGCTGGCGGCCCGTTTTCTGTCGTTCCCCTTACGCATGAAGACCTACGTCGCGAAACCCACCGACCGCGAGCGCAACTGGCTCGTCGTCGACGCCACCGGCCAGACGCTCGGCCGGCTGGCAACGCAGATCGCGAGCGAGCTGCGGGGCAAGACCAAGCCCGAGTACACGCCACACATCGACGTCGGGGACTTCGTGATCGTGGTCAACGCCGAGAAGATCTCGGTCACCGGTCGCAAGCGCGAGCAGAAGATGTACTACCGGCACTCCGGCTACCCGGGCGGCATCCGCAGCCGCTCGCTGGCCGAGATGCTGGAGCGCCGGCCGGAGGAGGTCATCCGCAAGGCCGTCAAGGGGATGCTGCCGCGCACCCGCCTCGGGCGCGCGCAACTGAAGAAGCTGAAGGTCTACGCCGGGCCGGACCACCCGCACGCGGCGCAGAAGCCAGAGCCGATGGAGGTTGACGCCTGATGCAGGACGAGGAACGCGAGGACGCCCAGGAGCAGGACGCTCCTGAGAGCGCCGCGGAGGAGACCCCGGGCGCCGAGGGGCAGGAGCAGGTGCCGGAGGCTGGCACCGAGGAGACGTCTGAGGCTGCTGCCGAGGAGGCGCCGGAGGCTGCTGCCGAGGAGGCGCCGGAGGCCGCCGAGGAGGAAGCCCCGGAGGCTGGCGAAACGCCGCAGGCCGCGGAGGAAACTCCGGAGGCCGCGAGCGAGGAGGCCCCAGAGGCAGCGGAGGAACCGGCTGCCGACGAGGCGCCGGCCGAGGAGGCTCCCGCTGCCGCGGAGGAGTCCGCTGAGCCGCAGGCGGCGGACGAGGAGGCCCCGGATGCCGCCGCCGAGCAGCCCGCCGCCGAGGAGCCGGCGGCCGAGCGGCCGCGCCGCAAGGAGCGCAAGCAGGACGCGGAGCCCAAGGAGGAGGTCATCCCGGGCGCGCACCTCGAGCCCGACATCGTCCTCGAGGAGAGCCGGCCCGCTCAGCAGGACGAGTACGCGGAGTACGCCCAGTACGTCGAGGCCGAGGAGCCCGAGGAGGAGTCGGTCGCCGAGGACGAGGAGGCCGAGCCGGCCCCGGTGGCCTTCACCCCGCGCGACCTTGCCGCCGACGCCCGCTACATCGCCACCGGCAAGCGCAAGAGCGCCGTCGCGCGCGTGATCCTCAAGCCGGGCGAGGGCACCTACAGCGTCAACGGCCGCCATCTCGACGAGTACTTCCCGCGCGTGCGCCTGCAGCGCCTCGCGCAGCAGCCGCTCGAGGCAGCCGGCTACCAGACCCGCATGGACGTGGTCGCCCGCATCCACGGCGGCGGCGTCTCCGCGCAGGCGGTGGCGCTGCGCCACGGCATCGCGCGGGCGCTCGTCGAGGCCGACCCCAACCTGCGTGGCGAGCTCAAGCGCCGCGGCTACCTCACGCGCGACCCGCGCGTGAAGGAGCGCAAGAAGGCCGGCCTCAAGAAGGCCCGCAAGCGGCCGCAGTTCTCCAAGCGCTAGCACCCCACATGGCGCTGTTCGGCACCGACGGCGTTCGGGGCGTCGCCGGCGAGTTCTTGACCGCCGAGCTCGCCCTCGCACTCGGCCGGGCGGCGGCGGCGATCGCGCCGGTGGACGCGCCGCAGGTGCTGATCGTGCGCGACACGCGCGAGTCGGGCGAACTGCTCGAAGCGGCGCTGGCCGCCGGCGTCGCGGCCGGTGGTGGCCAGGCGCTGCTCGGCGGCGTGCTGCCCACGCCGGGCGCCTCGCTGCTCGTGCGCCGCTACGGGTTCGACCTCGCGGCCGTCGTCTCGGCCTCGCACAACCCCTATCGGGACAACGGGATCAAGCTCTTCGGCCCGGCGGGGACGAAGCTCGACGACGAGCAGGAGCGGGAGATCGAGCGGCTCGTCGAGCAGGGCCGCCGGCCGCGAGCCCGATCGGTCGAGTGCGCGAGCTGCACGGGGCGCCCGGCGACTACGTGCGCGAGCTGGAGCTGCGCTTCCGCGACCTCGATCTCAGCGGCATTCGCGTGCTGCTCGACTGCGCCAACGGCGCCACCTACCGGGTCGCGCCGGAGATCTTCCGCCGGCTCGGCGCCGAGGTCGACGCGGTCGCCGTCGAGCCCGACGGCCGCAACATCAACCGCGACTGCGGCTCGACGCACGTCGAGCGGCTCGCCGAGCGCCTCGACGGGCACGACCTCGGCTTCGCCTTCGACGGCGACGGCGATCGTGTGCTGGCCGTCGACCGCGACGGCGTCGTCGTCGACGGCGACGAGCTGATGGCGCTGGCGGCGCTGCACCTGCGCGATCGCGAGCGGCTGCCCGGAAACGGCGTCGCCGTCACGGTGATGACGAACTTCGGCTTCCATCGGGCGATGGAGGCCGCCGGGATCGAGGTGGCGACAACGGCGGTCGGCGACCGCCACGTGCTGGCCGAGCTGCTGCGCCGCGGCTGGGCGCTCGGGGGCGAGCAGTCGGGCCACGTGATCGACACCAACTTCGTGCCCGCCGGCGACGGCACCGCCGCCGCGCTGCTGACGCTCGAGGCGCTCGCCGGCCGCGACCTGGCCGCTCGCGACGCGATGCGGAAGCTGCCGCAGCGGCTCGTGAACGTGCGCGTGCGCGACCGCGACGCGATCGCGTCCGCCACCGCCGTCCAGGAGGCCATCGAGCGCGAGCAGGAGGGGCTGGCCGGCCAGGGCCGCGTGCTGGTGCGGCCCTCGGGCACCGAGCCGCTGGTGCGGGTGATGGTCGAGGCGCCGCAGGAGAATCAATGCCAGGAGATCGTTGATCGGCTGGCGAACCTCGTCGAGGCGGAGCTAGGCTGATCCAACCATGTGCGGCATCATCGGATACACGGGCGAGCGGGCCTGCAAGGAGCTGATCCTCAGCGGCTTGCGGCGCCTCGAGTACCGCGGCTACGACTCCGCCGGGGTCTCGCTGCACACCAACGGCTCGATCGACTCCGTGCACGCCGTCGGCAACCTCCAGCACCTGCTGGACGCCGTCGCCTCGCGCAACGGCCACTTCGACGGGCCCACCGGCATCGGCCACACGCGCTGGGCCACGCACGGCCGGGTCACCGAGGCCAACGCCCACCCGCACGACGACAACTCCGGGCGCGTGCACATCGTCCTCAACGGGATCGTCGAGAACTGGACAGAGCTGCGCGAGCGCCTGCGCGCCGAGGGCGCCCAGTTCAGCTCCGAGACGGACGCCGAGGTCGTCGCCCACCTGATCGCCCACCACATGCGGGGCGACCTGACCGAGGCGGTGCGGCTGGCCTACGGCGAGCTGCGCGGCCACTACGCCTTCGTCGCCATGAGCGCCGACGATCCGAAGGTGCTCGTCGGCGCGCGCAAGGAGTGCCCGCTGGTGGTGGGCGTCGGCGACGGCGAGAGCTTCATCGCCTCGGCGATCCCCGCCTTCCTGGCCGAGACGCGCCGCGTGCAGCTGGTCGAGAACGACGAGCTGGTCGTCGTCACCCCCGAGGGCACGCGCTTCCTCGACCCCTCCGGCGCCGAGAAGCAGCGCGAGGTCAAGGAGGTCGACTGGGACGACGCGGCCGCCGAGAAGGGCGGCTACGAGACCTTCATGCTCAAGGAGATCCACGAGCAGGCCGACGCGGTCGCGGAGACCGTCGCCGACCGCGTCCCCGGCGACACAGTCGAGCTCGGCGACATCGGCATCAGCGACGAGGAGATCCTGAAGCTGCGCCGGATCGTGATCGTCGCCTGCGGGACCTCGTACCACGCCGGCCTCGTGGGCCGCTACGCGATGGAGTGGTGGGCGCGGGTCCCGGTCGAGATCGACATCGCCTCGGAGTTCCGCTACCGCAACCCCGTGCTCGACGAGCGCGACCTGGTGATCGGCATCTCCCAGTCGGGCGAGACTGCCGACACGCTTGCCGCGATGCGCCTGGCGCGCGAGTGCGGCGCCAAGGTGATCGCGGTCACGAACATCATGGGCAGCCAGGCCACGCGCGACTCCGACGGCGTGATCTTCACGCGCGCCGGGCTCGAGATCGGCGTCGCGGCGACCAAGACGTTCGTCGCCCAGGTCGCGGTGATGTACCTGCTGGGGCTCAAGCTGGCCCAGGTGCACGGCAGCCTCGAGGCGGCCGAGCTGCGCCGCCTCTGCGCCGAGCTGCGCGAGCTGCCGCGCTCGATCGCCAAGCTCCTGGACGAGGTCGAGGGTCAGGTGCGCACGATCGCCGAGCACTGGAAGGACGCGGGCTTCTTCCTCTACCTGGGCCGCCACGTGGGCCTGTCGGTCTGCCTGGAGGGGGCGCTGAAGCTCAAGGAGGTCTCCTACATCCCCACGGACGCCTACGCGGCCGGGGAGATGAAGCACGGGCCGATCGCGCTGCTCGACGAGCGGACGCCGGTCGTGTGCGTGGCCACCGACTCGCCGGTGCTCGACAAGGTGCTCTCGAACATCGCCGAGGTGCGGGCGCGCGGCGCGCACGTGATCGCGGTTGCGACCGAGGGCAGCGGCCGGGTGACCGAGCACGCGGAGGACGTCGTCGAGATCCCGCGCAGCGACTGGCTGCTGCAGCCGCTGCTGGCCGTGATCCCGCTGCAGCTGCTGGCCTACTACGTCGCGCGGGCGCGCGGGCTCAACGTGGACCAGCCGCGCAATCTCGCCAAGACGGTCACGGTCGAGTAGCGTCCGCCGCGCGTGGGCGGCATCGGCTTCGACCTCCTCGACATCGAGCGGCTGGAGCGCGCGCTCGAGCGCCGGCCGCGGCTGGCCGAGCGGCTGTTCACCGACGCTGAGCGCGAGTACGCGGCCGCCCGGGCGCGGCCGGGACAGCATCTGGCCGCCCGCTTCTGCGCCAAGGAGGCGGTGGCGAAGGCGCTCGACCTGCGCGCCTGGAGCTTCCGCGACGTCGAGGTGGTGGCGACCGGCGGGGCGCCGGACGTGCGCCTGAGCGGCGGCGTGGCCACGCGGGCGGCCGAGCTCGGGGTGACCGCGAAGGTCTCGCTGACGCACACGGACACGACCGCGGGCGCGGCGGCGATCCTGGTCCCCGCCTCGTGAGGCCCTGGCTCGACCCGCTCTACGAGGCCGCCGAGATGCGGGCTGTCGACGCTTGGGCGATCGACGAGCAGGATGTGCCGTCGCTGGACCTGATGGAGCGCGCCGGCCTGGGCCTGGCGCGGGTGACCGCCGCGCTGGCGCGGCCGGGTCCGGTGCGCGTGGTCGTCGGCAAGGGCAACAACGGCGGCGACGGGCTGGTCGCCGCGCGGCTGCTGCGCGCCGAGGGGCGGGAGGTGGACGTGCTCGCCGCCGCCGACCTGGACGAGCTGCGAGGGGACGCACGCGCAAGCCTCGAGCGGCTGCCCGGGCCTGCGCCGCAGCCGTTCGCGCCGCAGCTGCTCGACGGCTCGGGCGCGATCGTGGACGCGCTGCTTGGGACCGGCTTCGAGGGCGAGCCGCGGGAGCCACTCGCGTCGGCGATCGCGGCGATCAACGCGCAGGACGCCCCCGTGATCGCCTGCGACGTGCCGTCGGGCATCGACGCCAGCAGCGGCGAGGTGCTGGGACAGGTGGTGCGGGCCGTCGCGACCGCGACCTTCCACGCGCCCAAGCTCGGGCTCCTCGTCGCGCCGGGCAAGGAGCACGCCGGCACGCTGCACACGCTCGACATCGGCATCCCGCGCGGCGCCCCGAGCGGCTCGGCCGCCGGGCTGATCGCCGAGCGCGTGCTGGCGCTCTATCCGCGGCGCCAGCGCAGCGGCAGCAAGTTCGCGTCCGGCGTGGTCGTGGTGGTCGGCGGCTCGCTCGGGCTCACGGGCGCGCCGACGCTGGCGGCTCGCTCGGCCCAGCGCGCCGGCGCGGGCTACGTGCAGGTGGCGGTGCCCGAGTCGGTGCAGCCAGCCGTCGACCTGCGCCTGCTGGAGCAGATGAGCCGGGGCCTGCCCGACGAGGACGGCTCCCACACGCCCGCGGGCGCCGAGCAGGTGCGCCAGTTGGCCGAGCGGGCGGGCGCGGTGGTGCTCGGCCCCGGGCTGGGGCGAGCCGAGAGCGCGCAGGAGTTCGCGCGCAACGTGGCCCGCACGGTCGCGACGCCGCTGCTGCTCGACGCCGACGGGCTCAACGCCCATGCCGGACAGCTCGAGCTGCTGCGCGAGCGCGAGCGCCCGACCGTGCTCACCCCGCACGAGGGCGAGCTCGGCCGCCTGCTGGAGCTGGACTCGGACGAGATCGCCCGCCACCGCCTCCGGCACGTGCGCGAGGCCGCCGAGCGCAGCGGGGCGATCGTCCTGCTCAAGGGCGACGACACGCTGATCGCGGCGCCCGGAGGCCCGCTGGCCGTCAGCCCCGGCGGCACCCCCGCGCTGGCCACCGCCGGCACCGGCGACGTGCTCTCGGGCCTGATCGGGGCGCTGCTGGCCAAGGGCATCGACCCGTTCGCGGCGGCCGCGCTCGGCACGCTCGCTCACGTGCGCGCGGCGGAGCACGCGGCGACGCGGCTCGGCGCCGACCATGTGATGGCCGGCGACGTCGTCGAGGGCCTGCCCGCGGGCCTCTCGGCGCCGCGCTGACTCGCCGCGGTCGCGTCGCCGGGTGGGCCGTTGCGGCGGGGCTCCGCCGCCCGCGCTCCGATAAGGTCGCGTCCGGATGGCCGAGACCGTGCGCGAGATCATGGACGCCTCCCCGGTGAGCGTCGGCGAGGACGCGCCCGTCGAGGACGTCGTGCGCGCGCTGCGCGAGCACGAGCTGCCGGGCGTTCCGGTCGTAGGCGCCGACGGCCGGCTCGCCGGGATCGTCACCGAGGCCGACATGGTGCTGCCCGACGACCAGGGCGACCTGCACATCCCGCACTACATCGAGCTCTTCGGCGGCACGGTCTTCCTCGAGCCGCTCAGCCGCTTCGAGGAGCGGCTGCGCAAGGCGTTCGCCGGGAAGGCGTCGGACATGATGACCCGCGATCCCGACACGGTGGCGCCGGACACCTCTGTGCGCGAGGCGGCGCGGCTGATCCACGAGTCCGGGCACAACCGCCTGCCCGTGGTGGAGGACGGCCGGCTCGTCGGCGTGGTCACGCGCCTGGACGTGCTGGGCGCCCTCGCGGCGTGAGCGACCCCGAGCGCGCTCTCGCCCGCATCGACCTCGGCGCCATCGAGCGCAACTGCGCCATGCTGCGCTCGCTGCTGGGCACGGCACGCGAGCTGTGCGCGGTCGTCAAGGCCGACGCCTACGGGCACGGCGCGGCCGCGGTCGCCGCGGCCGCGCAGCGCGGGGGAGCGAGCTGGCTCGCGGTGGCGGCCGCCGGCGAGGCCGCGCAGCTGCGCGCGGGCCGGCATCGAGGGCCCGCTGCTGGTGCATGGGCGCGCTCACGCGCGCCGAGCTCGAGACGGCGCTCGCGGCGGACGCCGACGTGGTCGCCTGGACGCGCGAGCTCGCCGCGCCAGGCGGCGCCGCGCGTGCACGTCAAGCTCGACAGCGGCATGGGGCGCCTCGGCAGCAAGGACCGCCCAGCGCGTGCACGAGCTCGCGCGGCTGCCGCAGACCGGCTGCCGGCCTGATGACCCACTTCGCCACCGCCGACGAGCCCGGCGACGATCACTTCGGCGCGCAGCTCGAGGCCTTCGCCGAGGTCGCCGAGCGCACCCCGCGGCTGCTGCTGCACGCCGCCAACAGCGCGGCCACGCTTCCGCGAGCCCGCCGCCCACTTCGACATGGTGCGCTGCGGCATCGCCGTCTACGGCATGGACCCGTTCGGTACCGACCCGGCCGCGCGCGGGCTCGAGCCGGCGCTCGAGCTCAGCTCCTGGGTGGCGGCGGTGACGCCGCTTCGACCCGGGCGACAGCGCCGGCTACGGCCGTCGCTGGGCCGCGCGCGAGCCGACCTGGGTGGCGACGATCCCGATCGGCTACGGCGACGGCTGGCGGCGCGCGCTCACCAACGACTGCGACGTGCTGATCCGCGGCCGGCGCCACCCGCTGGTCGGGACCGTCAGCATGGACAACGTGACCGTCGAGCTCGGATCCGAGACCGACGTCGAGCCGGGCGACCGCGTGGTCCTGATCGGCGCCCAGGGCGACGAGCGCATCCTCGCCGAGGAGGTGGCGCGGCGGCTGGGCACGATCAACTACGAGATCACCTGCGGGCTGTCGCCACGGGTGCGGCGCCAGCACCTGCCGTGAACCTGGCCGACGTCCTCGCGGGCACGCGGGCCTGGATCGTGGGCGGCACGGTCCGCGACGAGCTGCTGGGCCGCTCCGTCAAGGACGTGGACATCGCGCTGGAGGGCGATCCGCAGCCGGCCGCGCGCCGGCTCGCCGCCGCCGTCCGCGGTCCGGTCTTCCCGCTCTCGGAGGCCTTCGGCGCCTGGCGGGTGATCGACCGCCGCGCGGGCTTGACCTACGACCTCTCGCCGCTGCAGGGCGAGACGATCGAGGCCGACCTGGCCCAGCGCGACTTCAGCGTCAACGCCATGGCCGGCCTGGAGCCGGCCGCGCCGGACGCCGGCCTGCTCGACCCCACCGGCGGGCTGGCGGACATCGAGCGTCGCCTGCTGCGCGTGCTCGGCGCCGGGGCCTACGCCGCCGATCCGCTGCGCGCGCTGCGCCTGCCGCGCCTCGCCGCCGAGCTGGGCTTCGAGCCGGACGCCGAGACCGAGCGGCTGACCCGTGCCGCCGCGGCGCGCGTGACCGAGGCCGCGCCCGAGCGCATCTTCGCGGAGCTCAAGCGCCTGCTGATCGCCCCCGGCGTGCTCGACGGGCGTCGCGCTCGCCGACCGCCTCGGCCTGCTGAGCGCGGTGCTGCCCGAGCTGGCCGACCTGCACGACGTCGAGCAGAGCCACTACCACCACCTCGACGTCTACGACCACACGCTCGAGGTGCTCGCCCGCGCGATCGAGGTCGAGGGCGATCTGCGAGCGGTACTTCGGCGAGCTGGCCCCGACGCGTGCGGGCGGAGCTCGACCAGCCGCTCGCCGACGAGCTCACCCGCGGCCAGGCGCTGCGCTTCGGCGCGCTGCTGCACGACGTCGGCAAGCCGGCCACGCGCGGCGTGCGGCCCGACGGTCGGGTCACCTTCATGGGCCACGACGCGCACGGCGAGGAGATGGTGCGCGTCCTCTGCCGCCGCCTGCGGGCGAGCGAGAAGCTGGCGCGCTTCGTCGAGGCGCTCACCCGCCAGCACCTCGTGCTCGGCTTCCTCGTCCACGAACGGCCGCTCGACGCGCGGCACGGTCTACCGCTACCTCAAGCGCACGACGCCGGTGGAGGTCGAGGTCACCCTGCTCAGCTGCGCCGACCGCCTGGCCACGCGCGGCCACAAGGCCGACGAGGCGATCGCCGCGCACCTCGAGCTCGCGCGCGAGCTGATGGCGGCCGCACTCGACTGGCGCGCGCAGGGGCCGCCGCAGCCGCCGGTGCGCGGGCGACGAGCTGGCGCGGGCGCTCGAGCTCGCGCCCGGCCCCGAGCTCGGCAGGCTGCTCGCGCGCCTGGAGGAGGCGGCCTACACCGGCGAGGCGAGCACCCGCGGACGAGGCCGTGCGAGCTCGCCCGGCGCCTGCGCCATGATTCCGAGCCGTGATCGTCGACTGCGCGGTCTACCAGGGTGGTCAGCGTCGCGACGGCGCCCAGGACCTGGCGGCGGTCGCACCGGGCCTGCGCGGAACCGGACACGTTCGTGTGGATCGGCCTGCACGAGCCCGAAGAGGAGGAGTTCGAGGCGATCCGGCGCGAGTTCGACCTGCACCCGCTCGCCGTCGAGGACGCGATCGAGAGCCATCAGCGCCCGAAGCTCGAGGTCTACGACGACATGCTGTTCATCGTCCTCAAGACGGCGCGCTACGTGGATCCGGAGGAGGTCGTCGAGATCGGCGAGATCATGGTCTTCCTCGGCGAGGGCTACGTGATCACCGTCCGCCACGGCGAGGCGTCGCCGCTGGCTGACGTGCGCGCGGCGCTGGAGCACGATCCCGGCCAGCTCGCGCACGGGCCGAGCGCGGTGCTGCACGCCATCGTCGATCGCGTCGTGGACGGCTACGGGCCGGCGCTCGAAGGACTCGAGACCGACGTCGAGGAGGTCGAGGAGCAGGTCTTCACGCCGGGTGGGAGCGACAACCCCGTCGAGCGCATCTACAAGCTCAAGCGCGAGGTGCTGCACTTCCTGCGCGCGACCGCGCCGCTGATCGAGCCGGTCGAGCGCCTGGCCCAGGGCCACTACGCCCAGATCCACCCGGAAGTGCGCACCTACTTCCGCGACGTCAACGACCACCTGATGCGAGCGCGCGACCAGCTCGAGGGGCTTAACGACCTGCTCACCAGCGTGCTCGACGCCAACCTGACCCAGATCGGGGTGCGCCAGAACGAGGACATGCGCAAGATCTCGGCCTGGGTGGCGATCGCCGCCGTGCCGACGATGATCGCCGGCATCTACGGCATGAACTTCGAGCACATGCCCGAGCTGAGCTGGAGCTTCGGCTATCCGGTGGTGCTGACCGTG
This sequence comes from uncultured Thermoleophilaceae bacterium, assembly GCA_963734165.1. GTDB lineage: Bacteria > Actinomycetota > Thermoleophilia > Solirubrobacterales > Thermoleophilaceae > JACVRW01. The sequence continues at coordinate 1,358,334 of CAVTFZ010000002.1, forward strand.
ATGGCGCTGGCCTGCTCGACGCTCTACTGGCGCTTCCGGCGCGCCGGCTGGCTCTAGTGGCTAGCCTCCGGCGCGTGGCGGAGGACTGCATCTTCTGCAAGATCGTCGCGGGCGAGCTGCCCGCCGAGGTGATCCAGGAGGACGAGCACACGCTCGCCTTCATGGACATCAACCCCTGGACCCGGGGACACGCGCTCGTGATCCCGCGGACGCACTCGCGCAACCTCTACGAGGTGGCCCCGGAAGACCTCGCCGCCGCGGGCGCCGGCGCACGACGGCTGGCCGAGCGGATGCGCGATCGGCTTGGCTGCGCGGGGGTGAATCTGCTCAACTGCTGCGAGCCCGCCGCCTGGCAGACGGTCTTCCACTTCCACGTCCACGTGATCCCACGCTACGACGACGACCCGCTCGAGCTGCCGGCGCAGCCCCAGCAGCCGGCACCCGGCGAGCTGGCCGGCGTCGCCTCCGAACTGCGCGGCTGACCTCCCGCCGGCCCCAACACTGGTAGCGTTTCGCGCCGTAGGGCCGGCTGAGGGGCCGGCGTTAGGACGAAGATGCGTGCAGGTTCGGATTCGCGCCAGCAAGACCGAGCAGGCACACGCAGGAAGGGGCAGTACGACGTGCCTACCGGAACCGTTAAGTGGTTCAACGACGAGAAGGGCTTCGGATTCATCACGCCTGACGATGGCGACCGAGACCTGTTCGTGCACTACACCGGCATCGATGGCTCGGGTTTCAAGAGCCTGGCCGAGAACTCCAAGGTGGAATACGAGGAAGAGGCAGGGCGACAAGGGGCCGAAAGCGGTCAACGTCCGGCTGATCTGAGTCGTCTAGCTGTGCCCAAAGAAGAGAAGATCGAGATGGAGGGCGAGATCGTCGAGGCTCTCCCGAACACCATGTTCAAGGTCCAGCTTGACAATGGGCACGAGGTACTCGGGCACATCTCGGGCAAGATGCGGAGGCATTACATCCGCATCCTGCCCGGGGACCGGGTCAAGATCGAGCTCTCGCCATACGACCTCGATCGTGGTCGGATCACTTACCGCTACAAGTAGGAACCCGCAACTCAAGGGCGAAGAGGGTGTTCGAGCCCGCATGCCCACGCGATTCCTCCTGTCCGCGCTGCTCGTCGCCGTCCTGACGGTCACGCTCGCCCCCGGGGCGAGCGCGAAGGTGATCGAGCTCGGCGCCGGCTCCAGCGAGGCTGCCGCGTCCAAGTGCCCGGGCACGCAGCCGGGCGAGTGCCAGGCCGTCTACCAGGTGACCGGCTACCAAGGCCGCTCCGGCAACCTCAAGAACCCGTTCATCGTCCCGCGCTCCGGCTCGGTCGTGGCCTTCACGCTGCAGCTGCCGCAGCTGACCGCCGAGCAGACCACCTTCTTCACGCAGAACCTCGGCGGGGAGCCGAAGGCGCGCCTGGCGGTGCTGCGCCGCGGCGAGAAGCGCAAGACGCGCCTCAACCACCGTCTGCTGCGCCAGAGCCAGGTCTTCACCGTGACCCGCTACCTCGGCTCGAGCCCGACCTTCGTGCTCGACGAGCCGCTGCGGGTGGGCAAGGGCAACATCCTCGGCCTCACCATCCCCACCTGGCTGCCGGCGCTGGCCTTCGACCTCGCGGGCTCGAACTGGTGGCGCTCCTCGCGCCCGAAGGGCAAGTGCGGCGGCGGAGAGGGCGACGCGCTCTCGCCCCAGTCGGCGCAGCAGGAGGTCGGCGAGGTCGTCCGCTACGGCTGCACCTACAAGCAGGCGCGCCTGCTGTTCACGGCGACCTACATCCCGGATCCGGAGCCCACCTCCAAGACCGAGTAGCGCGACGTACTGCTTTGCGCGACCTCGACCGCGCGCTAGCATCGAAGCGTGACCACCGAGGGGTGGATCTTCATGGTCGGCTTCCGGGTGTTCGACGTCGGCCTGCTGGTCGTGTGGCTCATCTGGTTCTTCCGGCTGCGCGACGACGGCGACGATCCGCCGGGGGACGACGGCGGCGGTGGCGAGGGCCCGGATCCACGGCCCGACCACGACGGGCCGGGCGGCGACGGCATTCGCCTGCCCCTCGGCCGCTGGCGCTTGGGCAACGGCCGTGACCGCAACCACGCGCCACCGCGCCGCCCGCTGCGGCGACGTGGCTCGGACACGCCGATCCCCGGCCCGGTGCCGTCGCGGGTGCGGCGGCCGCAATCGCCGGTCCCCACCCACCACCTGGAGTGATAGCTTCTCGACCCTCGATGCGCGGGAAGTTCGAGTTCGAGCTCGCCGACGAGCCGGTGGACGATCAGACGCAGGTCGTCGCGCCCCAGGGGGAGATCGATGCCCTCACCGCGCCCACGCTCGGCCGGCGGCTGCTCCGCCTCGCCGACGAGGGCAAGACAGGCGTCGTCGTCGACCTCTCACGGGTCACCTTCATGGACTCCTTCGGCATCGGCGTGCTGCTGAACGCCCTGCGCTGCCTCTCCACACGTCATGTCGGCCTGGTGCTCGTCTGTCCCACCGAGCGCGTGACGAGGCCGTTCGAGGTCGTGGGCCTGAACGGCCGCCTGCGCACCTTCCGCACGCTCGAGGACGCGCTGCGCGGCCTCGCGGCGGTCCCCGCCGGCTTCGTCTAGGCCGCCGCGACGGTCTAGCCGCAGGCGCCAGGGTTGTCCTGGCAGTACTGCTCGAAGCGCTCCGCCGGACTGTCGGTGGGCGGCGGCACGTCATTGTCGGGACTGTCGACCGGTGGCTCGGGCGTGGGCGCCGGATTCCGGCTGTGGGGCCGGGGGCGCGGGGGCTCCGCCACCCTCGTCCGGCGGAGCGGTCTCGGTGGTGACCGTCGACGTGGGCTCGGTCCGGGGAACCGTTCGCTGCCGCTCGGTCACGCCCCGAGGCACGGTCAGCACGCCGGGCTCGGACTTGGACGCGGATTCGTCGTCGCCACCGCAGCCGGCCAGGGCCAGCAGCGTCAGTGTGAGCACGAGCGCGGGGCGGCGCACGGGCGGTCGGCGGCGGTCAGCGCTCGACGGCGGGCAGTCGGCGGCCGCAGTGCGGACAGTCGTTGAGGTCCTTCTGGACCAGTTGCTCGAGCGAGCAGCCGCAGAGGCGCAGGTTCTCGATCGAGTAGGGCAGGCTGCTCGGTGAAGGCGCGAGCGGCAGCACCGCGCCGACGACCTCGAGTGTCTCGCCGCTGTCGCGATCGACGTAGATCTTGCCCGGCTCGACCTCGGAGACGATCTCGCGATCGGAGCGGGCACGGAGACGGTACTTCTGTTGGGCCGACATGGGCGCGGAAGGATAATGGACGGGGCGGCGCAAGCAGACAGCGATGCGGATCCTCATCTTTCACGGCTACTTGCTGCGCGGCACGGGCAGCAACATCTACAACGCCAGCCTCTGCCGGGCGCTGGCGGGCCTCGGGCACGAGGTGCACCTGCTGTGCCAGGAGCGGCGCACCGAGGGCCTGGAGCTGCCCGACGGCGTGCACGTGCACGTGCCCGGCATCGGCCGCACGCTGCCGGTGTACGTGGCCGACAGCTACGACGGCTTCGACGCCGTGCCCTACCCGGAGCTCGACGACGCGGCGCTGGCCCACTACCTCGACGCCAACGTGACCGCCGTGCGCGCGGTCGCCGAGCGCGTGCGGCCGGACGTGGCGCTCGCCAACCACCTCGTGATGGGCCCCGCGATCCTCGCCCGTGCGCTCGGCGGGCGCGTGCCGTACGCCGTCAAGGTGCACGGCAGCGCGCTGGAGTACACGGTGCGCCCGCACCCCGAGCGCTTCCTGCCCTACGCGTTGGAGGGAGTGCGCGGGGCGGAGGGGGTGCTGGTCGGCTCGCGCCACACCGCCGAGAGCCTCTGGGAGGTGCTGGCCGACGAGCCCGGCCTGCCCGCGCGCACCCGCCTGGGGCCGCCTGGGGTCGACGTGCGCGCCTTCCGGCCCCGGCCGCCGGAGGAGGCGGCGACGCGGCTGAGTGCGCTCGCGGGACGGTTGGAGGGGACCGCCGCGGCCGCCTGGGGCGGGGAGGCCGGCGCGGCGGACGCGCTGCGGGCGCTGGACTCGCGCCGCGACCGGATCGTCAGCTACGTCGGCAAGCTGATCGTCTCCAAGGGGGTCGACCTGTTGCTCGCCGCTTGGCCGCTGGTGGTGGCGCGCGTGCCGGACGCGCGCCTGGCGATCGTCGGCTTCGGCACCTATCGGGACGCCCTCGGCCGCATGGTCGACGCGCTGCGTCGCGCCGACGTCGAGGACGTACGGGAAATCGCCCGTCGTGGTCGGGAGCTGGAGGGAGGTCCCGCCGGGGAGCTGCGCCATCTCGCGGCCTTCCTCGAGCGCGTTCCCCCCGAGTGGCTCGTCGCCGCCCCCGCGGCCGCGGCGCGCGTGCACTTCACCGGCCGGCTCGAGCACGAGGACCTGCCGGACCTCCTGCCCGCCTGCGAGGCGCAGGTGATGCCGAGCACCTTCCCCGAGGCGTTCGGGATGGTGGCGGCCGAGGCGGCGGCCGCGGGGGCGCTGCCGCTGTCGGCGGGGCACTCGGGGATGGCCGAGGTCACGGCGACGCTCGCGCCGGCTGTGGAGGAGCCGCTGCGCGACCTGCTCTCCTTCCAGGTCGGGCCGCGGGCCGTCGAGGAGATCGCGGCGAAGCTCGTGCGCTGGCTGGAGCTGGAGCCGGCCGTGCGCGAGCGTGCCCGAGCCGCGCTGGCGGCCACTGCGGCGGCGCGCTACAGCTGGGAGAGCGTCGCCGAGACGGTGATCGCGGCGGGCCAGGGACGGCTCGACGATCTGCCCCTCCCGTCCAGCCTTTCCAGCGGATAGTCTTCCGGACCTCGTGAGGCTGAACGGTCCGATCAGGGGGGTGTCGTTGGCGCTCGCCGCCGCCGTGGCGGTGGCGCTGCCGATCGCCGGCTGCGGCAGCCGCGACGAGCCGAGCCTGACCGAGGGCAAGGCCCTGTTCGTCCAGGGTTGCGGCTCCTGCCACGCCCTCGACCGCGCCGGCACGCAGGGCAAGACCGGCCCGAACCTCGACGCCGCCTTCAAGACGGCGCTGCGGGACGGCATGAACCGCGAGACGGTCGAGGGCGTCGTCCATCGCCAGATCCTGCATCCGCGCAAGAACAGCACGATGCCGGCCGAGATCTACGAGGGCGAACAGGCCTCTGACGTCGCGGCCTACGTCGCCTACGTCGCCTCCAGGCCCGGCCAGGACGGCGGCGCGCTGGCCCAGGCCGGGCTGGCGGGCGCCAAGACCGGCGAGCAGATCTTCACCGCCGCCGGCTGCGCGGGCTGCCACCAGCTCTCCAAGGCGGGGGCCAACGGGAACATCGGCCCGAGCCTCGACGACCTCTCGGCCGAGGCCGGCAAGCTCGTGCCCGGCGAGTCGGCCGAGGAGTACGTGCGCCGGTCGATCCTCGAGCCGGACGCCTTCACGGTCGAGGGCTTCGCCAAGGGCGTGATGCCGTCCTACCAGGGCAAGCTCGACGACGAGCAGCTCGACGCGCTCGTGCAGTACCTGCTCGAGAACTAGACCGCGCTGCCGCCGCTTCCTCCTATGAGGTGGCTGTCACTCTCGGAGCGCCGTTGGCCTCGTCGGTCATTGTGCTGCTCTGGGAGTGACCGTCCCGATGACGGTTCCCGTTCTCGCCGGATCCGGGCACGTTGCGGACGAGTCGCCCGAGAGGACGAATCTGACTGTCGCGTCGGTCATGGTCAGCGCTCTCGTCGCGTTTGTGTAGGCCACGACGATTGACTGCGGCAGGATCGTGATTGTGCATCTCACGGGGCCGGCCACGACTGTGATCACCAGATTGCCCCCGGAGGGGATCTCCAGGGTCCCGCCCTATGAGCCGCTTCTGGCTCTCACCTCTCTGGACAGGTGCACCGGCCACGGGGTCGCTGAGGCGGCGCTCGATGAGACCGTCGTCGTGCCTCCGAACGTCGACGTGCACGCCGTCCAGCCGAAACCCACCAGTAGGAGCCGTGTGTGTCCCCGGGATGTAGCCGGTGGACCCTGGGGCGCATGTGACTGTGGCGGTCACCGCCCCGCCGAGGACCACTGCTGAAAAGTCCATTTTCGTGCCGAGCGCCGTGAACGTTGAGCTGATTGTGTTGCCGATCGGTGTGATGAACGGCGTGACCGGGCTGCTGCCCGTTGAGGATGCCCTTTGCTCAGTTTTTTCGTTCGTTCAGTGTCTCAAGGTGAGCGAGCGGCGTCCAGCCCGGTCGGACGATGGGTGGGTGCGCGACTATGCGGCAGGGCGGGGAGCCGTCACCAGCTCGGCCAATTCGCGTGCCAGCTCCGGCGTGCTCGCCGCGACGAGGCCGTACGGCTCGCCGGGCAGTTCCTCGACCACGCCGCCCGCCTCGACGACCAGCAGCGTGCCCGCGGCCCAGTCCCAGTGGTTGAGCCCGCGCTCGTAGTAGGCGTCGATGCGTCCCGCGGCGAGGCAGCAGAGGTCGAGCGCCGCGGCGCCGGCGCGACGCAGGTCGCGCACGCGCGGCAGCAACCGCACGGCCACCTGCGCCTGCGCCGCTCGCCGCTCGGGCGCGTACCCGAAGCCGGTGGCCACCAGCGCCTGCTCGAGCGGCTGCGCGCCGCGCACGCGCAGCGGCCCGCCACCGGCCGGCGGCCCGGCGCCGGCGGTCACCAGCCGCGCGCCCTCGCCGCGGGCGGCGTGGAAGGTCTCGCCGCGTACCGGGTCGTGCACGACGCCGACCAGGCCGCCCTCGTCGTCCTCCAGCGCGACGCTGACCGCCCAGGCGGGAAGGCCGTAGAGGTAGTTGACCGTCCCGTCGAGGGGGTCGACGACCCAGCGGCGGCCGCTGCGCGCCGTGCGTGTCGAGCCCTCCTCGGCGATCAGGCCGTCGTCGGGCCGTTCGGCGGCCAGCAGCTCGCGCACGACGCGCTCGGCCTCGCGATCGGCGTCGGAGACCGGGTCCGTGACCGAGGACTTGCTTCCCAGCCCCTCAGGCGCCTGTCCGTAGCGCTCCAGCAGCACCGCCCCGGCGGCCAGCGCCGCACGCTCTGCCAGCTCGAGGTCGGGGTTCAAAGGATCGCCCGGAGGGCGAACACGACCGCGACGATCACGGCCGTCACCACCACGACGTAGATCAGGAAGCGGAACGCCTCCTGCTCGCTGCGCAGCGGGTTGAGCACGTCTAGAGCAGGTAGACCGACGAGTACACGACGATCCACATCACGTCGACGAAGTGCCAGTAGATGCCCGGGATCTCGACCCCGCGATGCTCCTTGGCGGTGAAGTGGCCGCGGAAGGCGCGGACGGTGGCGAACGTCAGCAGCGTCAGTCCGACGAAGACGTGCGCCCCGTGCAGGCCGGTGAGCCCGTAGAAGATCGTCCCCTGCGCGTTGTCGTGGGGGGCGAAGCCGAGGTGGACGTACTCGTTGATCTGGATCGTGAGGAAGGTCAGGCCGAGCAGGGCGGTGGTCAGCAGCCCGACCTTCATCGCCCGCCGGTTCTCGTTGCGCGCCCCCTCGAGCGCCCAGTGCATCGTCAGGCTGGAGGAGATCAGGATCGCGGTGTTGACGCCTGCGATGACCTTCGGCAGGTCCTTGCCGTCGAGCGGGAACCAGCCGGAGTCCGCCACGACCCGGATGAAGAAGTAGGCCGTGAAGAACGCTCCGAAGAGCATGATCTCCGAGATGATGAACAGCAGCATCCCGAGGAACTGGGCGTCGACGCGCGAGGACTGGTGAGCCGGCGGCGGGCCGTGGTGATGGTCGTCGTGGCCGACGTGACCGGCTGCGATCGATGCGGATTCCACTAGCTCGCCTCCTGGCTGACGACGACGTGCTCGACGGGCTTGCCGGTGGTCGAGCGCACGCGCCCGACCAGGTCTCCGCGCAGCCAGCCGGAGCGCGTCTCGGGGAAGGTCGAGATGACGATGTCGTCCGGCGCGTAGAACTGGAGCGCGTTCTGGACGGCGGTGTAGGGGTCGGGGTGGACCACCTGGCCGACCGCCTGCAGGCCCTCCTGCTCCAGCTCCGCCAGCGTGCGCGCAAGCCGTTCGTGGGCGCTCTCGTCGGCGCTCGTCTCGGCGTCCGACTGCGGGCTGATGACGATGAAGCGGCGCGGCTCGGCCTCGGCCTTGTCGCGCAGCACGTCCAGCAGCTCGCGGCCGGTGACGGTCTGGTTGGCGACCACGAGCGTGCGCTTGACGTCGTCGCGCTCGGCGTCGAGGTCGACCACGACGTGCTCGACCGGTCGCCGCGCCGCGCGCCGGACGCGATCGACGAGCCCCTCGCGCAGCCAGCCCGAGCGCGTCTCGGGGTGGGTGGAGATCACGATCTCGTCGTAGTCCTGCTCGCCGAGCGCGTCCATCACCGCCGCGTAGGGGTCGGGGTCCATCACCTCGCCGTCGGCCTCGATGCCGGCCTCGCGCAGCAGCGCGAGCGTCATCTGCAGCCGGTTCTCCATGGCGTGGCGCACGGTGTCGTCGTAGATCACGTAGCCGTGCTTGGGCTGGTTCTGCGGGCAGATCACGTGGACCTCGGCCGTCTCGCCGCCGGCGCGCTCCTTGACGGCGTCGATCAGCGGCCGGCCGGCGACCGTCTCGTTGGCTACGACGAGGATGCGCTTCATGTCGTGGGGGGCGGTGCGCCGCCGCCACCGGCCGGTGCCGGCACGGCCGCCGGCTTGGATTCCTTGAAGACCGCGTGCACCGCGCCGGGCACGCCGTACTCGTAGGGGCCGCCGACGACGGTCGGGACCTCGTCGAAGTTGAAGATCGGCGGCGGCGAGGACACCTGCCACTCGATCGAGTGCGCCCGCCAGGGGTTGGCGGCCGCCGCCGGGCCGTGGCGCCACGAGGCGACCATGTTGTAGACGAAGACCAGGAACGAGAGGCCGAACAGGAACGCCGAGACCGAGATGAAGGCGTTCAGCGTCGCGTACTGGTCGGCGTAGTCGGCCACGCGCCGCGGCATCCCGTCGATCCCCACCAGGTGCATCGGGCCGAAGGTGAGGTTGAAGAACACGAACGAGAGCCAGAAGTGGACCTTGCCGAGCGTCTCGTCGTACATGCGGCCGGTCATCTTCGGGAACCAGTGGTAGATGCCGGCGAAGATCGTGAACACCGAGCCGCCGAACAGCACGTAGTGGATGTGGGCGACGATGAAGTACGTGTCCGACACGTGGATGTCGAACGGGATGACGGCGAGCATGATGCCGCTGATCCCGCCGAGCGTGAACATCGTGATGAAGCCGAGGCCGAACAGCATCGGCGTGCGCAGGTGGATCACGCCGCGCCAGAGCGTCGCCAGCCAGCTGAAGATCTTGATGCCGGTCGGGACGGCGATCAGCATCGTGGTGATCATCATCGGCACGCGGATCCAGCTCTGCATGCCCGACACGAACATGTGGTGGGCCCAGACCGTGAAGCCGAGGATCACGATCGCCACCAGCGAGAAGGCCATCATGCGGTAGCCGAAGATCGGCTTGCGCGCGTGGGTCGAGAAGACCTCGCTGATGATCCCGAAGCCCGGCAGCATCATGATGTAGACCGCCGGGTGCGAGTAGAACCAGAAGACGTGCTGGTACATCAGCACGTCGCCACCCGCCTGGACGTTGAAGAAGTTGGCGCCGATCGTGCGCTCCAGCAGCACGAAGAACTGCGAGCCGGCGATGAACGGCGTCGCGATCACGACCAGCAGCGAGGTCGTGAACTGGGCCCAGACCATCAGCGGCATGCGCCAGAAGGTCATGCCCGGCGCGCGCATCGTGATGATCGTGACCAGGAAGTTGAGCGCCGTCGCGATCGAGGAGGCGCCGGCGAACTGCACGCCGACGGTGAAGAACTGCTGGCCCAGCGGCGTCTCGGTCGAGAGCGGGGCGTAGGCGGTCCAGCCGGTGGCGAAGGCGCCGCCCTCGGCGAAGTAGGAGGCCAGCATCATCACGCCGGCGGCCGGCAGCATCCAGAACGAGAGCGCGTTCAGGCGCGGGAAGGCCATGTCCGGCGCGCCGATCATCAGCGGCACGACGAAGTTCGCGATCCCGGCGAAGACCGGGATGATGAACAGGAAGATCATCAGCGAGGCGTGGACGGAGAACAGCCCGTTGAAGGTGTTCGGGTCCACGAACTGCGTGCCCGGCGTGGCCAGCTCGGCGCGCATCAGCATCGCCATCAGGCCGCCGGCGACGAAGAAGAAGAAGGTCGTGCAGATGTACTGGATGCCGATCACCTTGTGATCGGTGTTGACGCGGAAGTAGTCCCTCCACGAGGTCGCGCCGTGACCCGAGTGGTCCTCGGGAACCGTCGGTGCTCCGGAGGCCCAGCGGAACCAGTAGTCGAAGCAGCCGATGCCGATCAGGTAGCCGAACGGCGCCGCGATCAGGGCGCCGACGGTGATGATCGCGTCCCACTGGAACAGCGGGTCCCAGCCGTAGGCCAGACGCGCGAGCAGCACGATGCCCGTGCCGAGGCCGAAGCCGACGACGACCCCGAGCGCGGCTCGGTACCAGCCGGGTGCGATGAGCTTCTGAGTCAACGTCACGTCTGCGTTCCTCCCCTGCCCAGAAGGTACCCGAAGGACCTCACGAGCTCTCCTTCTCCTGCTTGCTCAGCCAGCTCTCGAACTCGGCCGGGGGGACCACCCGCACGTCGTTGCGCATGGTGGCGTGACCGAGGCCGCAGAGCTCGGCGCAGACGACCTCGTAGCGCCCCAGCCGGTTCGGGGTCAGCCGGATCTTGGTCGTGATGCCCGGGACCGCGTCGGTCTTGAGCCGGAAGGCGGGCACCCAGAAGTCGTGCAGCACGTCGTCGGTGTTGACGCGGAACTCGACCGGCCGGTCCTTGGGCAGCACCAGCTCCGTGCTCTGGCGCTGCCCGGCGGGGTAGTGGAAGCGCCAGCTGAACTGGCGCCCCTCGACCTTGACCACCATCTCGTTCGGCTGCTTGGCCTCGATGTCGTCGAGCACGACCCAGCCGTAGACGGCCAGCGCCGTGACCATGATGAACGGGATCGTCACCCAGATGATCTCGAGCCGGGTGTTGCCGTGGATCGGGGGGCCGTCGCGCATGTCCCCGGGCCGCGCGCGGAACTTGTAGACGCAGTAGATGACGATCGTCATGACGAGCACGAAGATCGGCACCGAGCAGATCAGCAGGACGTCGTAGAGCGTGTCGATCTTCGACGCGGCGGTGTCGCCGGACTCGGGGAACCAGTCGATCCAGAGCGTGATCGCGATCCCGATCAGCGAGGCGGCGATCCCGATCAGGATCATGCGCGCGAGTGGGTGACGCTCGCCCGCGATGCGCTCGTCGGCGCCCGGATCGCGCTCCATCGGGAACGCCTCCGGCTCCCTCGACTGAGCCTCGGATTCGTGCTGTTCCTGGTCTCCCTCGCTCACGGCCGGCGGAGTGTATTTGGTCGGGACGATGAACGCGAAGCGAGCGCGGCGGCGCGCCTCCGCAGCGCTCCGCGATAGGGTAACTTTGAGTCAATTGCTACGAGATCGACGCGAGGAGGCCGAATGCAAGTGCGAGCAGGGATGAGTGACGTGGTGCTCACGATCGGGCCCGGCCACAGCCTGCGCGAGGCGGCCAAGGCGATGGCCAGCCGGCACGTCGGCGCGGCCGTCGTGAACGACCCCGAGCAGCCGGGTCCCGGCATCCTCACCGAGCGCGACGTGCTGCAGTCGATCGCCGCCGGCCAGGATCCCGATCGCGAGCGGGTCGCCGACCACCTCTCGGCGGAGATCACCTTCGCCGAGCCCGACTGGTCGCTCGAGCGCGCGGCCGAGGCGATGTGCCGCGGCGGCTTTCGCCACCTGATCGTGGTCGACGGCGGCGAGCTCGTGGGCGTGCTCTCGATGCGCGACATCGTGCGCTGCTGGGTCGAGGACGGAGCGACCAGCTCGCTCCCCTCTGACATTCAGACGGCGACCGGCTAGTGCTCTAGGGGGAGTTCCGAGATGTCGCGCCGCGTGTCGCGGATCCAGCGGCCGATGAGGATCACGTCGACGATCCCGGCGAGGGCGACCAGGATCCAGGAGAGCACGACGCTGACCACCATCACGGTGGTGGCGGCGGCGACCCCGACCGGGATGTAGGAGGGGCCGGGGAGGTGGACGGTCTCGCCGGCTGCCGGTGCTGGCTCGCCGCTGGTGTGGTGGACCCCGTCGGCCATCAGTAGACGAGGCCGACGACCCAGGAGAGGGCGAACACGATCACGATGATCGCGCCCGCGATCAGTCCGGTGCGGAGGTTCTTGTTGGCGAGCCTGCGGTCCACGGACGCAATACCTATCAGATGGGCGCGGCTAGCCCTGTCGCCGCGGCGCCTGGTCGGGCCAGTGGCCGTGCTCGTCGAAGTAGCGCCGGGCGGCCTCCTCGCGGTCGCGCTCGCGATCGCCCTCGACGCCGATCCGGTACAGCACGTTGAGCAGCAGCACGGCGCTGGCGGCGCTGGGGAGCATCGCCCCGGCGGCGATGCCGACACGACCCTGCGTGGCGCTCACGATCAGGCCGACGACGAGGATCGCGGCGGGCAGGCCGTAGCGGACGGCGGGCAGCCACATGGCCCCCACGGTAGAGATCGGTCAGCATGGCGTCCGTCCCCGAGATCGACGAGGTGAGCGGGTGGGCACGGACTACGACGTGATCGTGATCGGCGCCGGGCCGGCGGGCGAGCACTGCGCCGGGCGCTTGGCGGAAGGTGGCCTGCGCGTCGCGATCGTCGAGCGCGACTTGGTGGGGGGCGAGTGCGACTACTTCGCCTGCATCCCGTCGAAGACGCTGCTGCGCCCGGGCGAGGCGTTGCAGGAGGCGCGTGAGGCGCCCGGCGCCGCCGAGGCGATCTGCCGCGAGCTGGACGCCGAGGCGGCGTTCGCCTGGCGCGACTTCATGGTCGCCGGCTACGACGACAGCGGCAAGACCGGCTGGCTGACCGACGCCGGGATCGAGCTGCTGCGCGGCGAGGCGCGGCTGCTTGGCCGGGATGGCGGCGAGGCGGACGCTGCGCTGCCGGATGGCACGGCCGCGGACCGCGGTGGGCCGCTGCGCGTGCGCGTCGGCGGCGACGACTACACCACCGCCGACGTCGTGATCGCGACCGGCTCGGACCCTGTCGTCGCGCCCGTGCCCGGCCTGCGCGAGCTCGAGGGCGTCTGGACCAACCGCGAGGTCACGGCGCTGACCGAGGTGCCGCGGCGGCTGCTGGTGCTCGGCGCCGGGCCGGTGGGGGTGGAGATGGCGCAGGCCGTGGCGCGGCTCGGCGCCGCGGTGACGCTGGTCGCCGGCGGCGACCGCGTGCTGCCGCGCGAGCCGGCGCCGCTGGGGCGGGCGCTCGGCGAGGCGCTGGTCGCCGACGGGATCGAGCTGGTCTACGACCGTCGCGCCGCGGCGGCCAGCCGCGACGGCGACGAGTACGTGCTGGCGCTCGACGACGGCAGCGAGCTGCGCGCGGAGCGGCTGCTGGCCGCCACCGGGCGGCGTCCGCGCACCGAGGGCCTCGGCCTCGAGGGGCTTGGCGTGCCCTTCAGCGCGCGCGGGATCGAGGTCGACGGGCACCTGCGAGCTGCCCCGAACGTCTGGGCCATCGGCGACGTGACCGGCATCTGGCCGCTGACCTACGTCGGCAAGTACCAGGGCCGGATCGTGGCGGCCAATCTGCTCGGCCGCGAGCGCGAGGCGCACTACGAGGCGGTGCCGCGGGTGGTCTTCACCGATCCGCAGGCCGCGGCGGTCGGGGAGCCCGAGGGCGCCTACAGCGCGACCGTGCGGATCGCCGACGTGCCGCGCACTTCCACCTACACCCGCGCCTACGCGGACGAGAACGGCTTCATGACGCTGCTCTCCGACGGCGAGCGGTTGACCGGCGCCTACGCGCTCGGTCCCGACGCCGGCGAGTGGCTGCAGCAGGCGACGCTGGCGATCCGCGCCCGCACGCCGCTGGCGGTGCTGGAGGACGTGATCCAGCCGTTCCCGACCTTCTCGGAGATCTTCCTGCCGGCGTTCACCGAGCTGTGCGCGACCGCCCCGGCGGCGGCGTAGGGCCCGTCGCGGGGGCCGAGGCGCTCAGTCGGCGCCCGCGGGCAGCTCGACGGCCGGCAGCCCGTCGAGGCTGGTGGCGTTGTGCTCGCGCTGGTAGTCGCGGTAGGCGTCCGGACCGTGGACGCGCACACGCTTGCGCGAGGAGGCCTCCTGGTGGGGCCGCTCGCCCTCGTAGCTCATCAGCGGCACGCCGTATCCGCACGAGTCGGCGATGCGGGCGACGTGCACGAGCACGATCGAGCGGCGCGACTCGGCCACGGGCGGCTGCTCGAAGTCACAGCGCGCCAGCAGCTCCTCGAAGCCCGGGTCGTCGGCCAGCACGACCTCGCCACGGCCGTGCAGGCGCAGGATCCGCGGCGGTCCCTCGAAGGCGCACAGCATCACCACGATGCGCCCGTTCTCGCGCAGGTGCGCGATCGTCTCGGCGCCGCTGCCGGTCAGGTCGAGGTAGGCGACGGTGCGCTCGTCCAGCACCCGCAGCGAGTCGATCGGGCCCTTGGGCGAGACGTTGACGTGCCCGTCGCCGGCCAGTGGGGCCGTGCCGACGAAGAACAGCGCCTGACGCGCGATCCAGTCGCGGAGGTAGTCGTCGATCTCCTCGAAGACCTTGGCGATGGACTCCAGTTTGGCAGAGGGCGGCTCGGGACCGCGACCGCTAGGCCGGCTCGGCGCGCACCAGCAGCGCGGCGCCGATGGCGCCGCCGAGGTCGCCCAGCTCGGCGACGTGGACGGGGAGCTCGTTGACGAACAGGTGCGGCGCCATCGCCTCGACGATGCGCTCGCGGTAGGGCTCGCCGAGCTTGATCCCGAGGCCGCCGCCGATCACGATGGCCTCGACGTCGAGCAGGTTGACCGCGGAGGCGATGCCGGCGCCGAGCGCCTCGACGGCCTCGTCGATCAGCTTGGTGGCCAACCGGTCGCCGTGCTCGAGCGCGCGCGACCAGATGCCGCTGGTCAGCCGCTCGCGGCCGCGCTTGGCCATGATCTCGAACAGCACCGTCTCGTCGCCGTCGTCGGCGTGCTTGCGGGCGCGCTGCTCGAGCGCCTTGCGCCCGGCGTAGGCCTCCATGCAGCCGCGCCGCCCGCAGGGGCAGCGGGCGCCGCCGACCTTCACGACCACGTGGCCGATCTCGCCGGCCGCTCCGCGACCGATCCACGGCTTGCCGCCGAGGATCAGCCCGCCGCCGACGCCGGTGCCCCAGAACACGCCCAGCAGCGAGTCGTACGGGCGCCCCGCGCCGAGGGCGAACTCGGCGTCGGTGGCGACCTGCACGTCGTTCTGGATCCAGACCGGTCGGCCCAGCCGCTGCTCGAGCTCGTCGGCGAGCGCGAACGTTCCCTCCCAGCCGGGCAGGTTGCCCGCGCCGGAGACCGTGCGGCCGGCGCCGTCGACCACGCCGGGCGAGCCCACGCCGACGCCCTCGAGCGCCTCGATCTCCACGCCGGCGTCGGTCGCGGCGGCGCGCATGGCCTCGGCCATCGCGTCGGCGACGTCGGTCGGTCCGCCGCTGGTGGGCGTCGGCAGGCGCGCCTGGCCGCGCACCTCGCGTTCGCCCGCGACGATCGCCGTCTGGACCTTCGTCCCGCCGAGATCGATGCCGCCACGCACGGCCCCGATTGTGGCGCAGCGGCCGGTCGGGCGGTCAGGCGTCGATCCGCCGGTCCGATCAGCGAGACTGCGGGGGTCGTGCGACCCCGACGCCAACGCCACGCCGTCAGGTGAGCAAGCCGCTCGTCCTCGGCGTCGACGTCGGCGGCACCAAGATCGCGGCCGGTGCGGTCGAGGGCCCGACGCGCCAAGGACGTGGTCGAGAGCCCGACCGAGCTCTCCGGCACCGAGGCGCTGCTCGACGGCTTGCAGCAAACCGTCGGCGAGGTGATCGAGCGCGCCGGTCAGCCGGCCGCGATCGGCGTCGGCGTCCCCTCGCAGATCGAGTACGCGACCGGCACGGTCGAGACGAGCGTGAACATCCCGTTGACCGGCGTCGCCCTGCGCGAGGAGCTGGGGAGGCGCTTCGGGATGCCGGTGTTCGTCGACAACGACGCCAACTGCGCCGCGCTGGCCGAGGCGCAGCTCGTGCCCGATCCTCCGGCGCGCCACCTTGTGATGCTCACGCTCGGCACCGGCGTCGGCGGCGGGGCGGTCGTGGACGGGACGATCTTCCGCGGCGCGGACGGCCTCGGCGCCGAGCTGGGCCACTTCTCGCTGGCCCCGGACGGGCCGCCGTGCCCGGGCAACTGCCCCAACCGCGGCTGCGTCGAGGCCTACTGCAGCGGCCAGGCGCTGGAGCGCGACGCGACCGAGCTCGCCCGCGACAAGCCCGGCAGCGCGCTGGCGCGGGCGCTTGGCGACGACGGCCGCGTCTCGGGCCACGAGGTCGTGGCCGCCGCGCGCGCCAGCGATCCCGACGCGCTGCTGATCTTCGACCGCTTCGCGCGCATGTTGGGGACCGCCATCGCCGGGTACGTGAACGTCTTCCAGCCGCACGAGCTGGTGATCGGCGGCGGCCTCTCGCGCGCCCACGAGCTGTTCCTCGACCGGGCGGTGGCCGAGGCCGCCTCGCGGGCGCTGCCGGCGCTCTGGCGGCGGGCCACCGTGTCGCTCGCGCGCGGCGGTGCGGAGGCCGGTCTGATCGGCGCCGGAGTCCTGGCCGCGCAGGAGATCGCAGGTCGCTTTACTGGGGACGTGACGAGATCGAGACAGGGAGAGGCATGACCACTGCCGCAAGCGACACGCGCACGATCGAGGACCTCGCGGTCGACACGATCCGGACGCTCTCGATGGACGCCGTGCAGAAGGCCAACTCGGGGCACCCGGGGACGCCGATGGCGCTCGCGCCGCTGGCTTACGTGCTCTACGCGCGGGTGATGCGTCACAACCCCGACGACGCGAGCTGGTTCGACCGCGACCGCTTCGTCCTGTCCGCGGGCCACGCCTCGATGCTGCTCTACGCCAGCCTCTACCTGAACGGCTACGGCCTGACACTCGACGACCTCAAGAACTTCCGCCAGCTCGGCAGCCCGACCGCCGGCCACCCCGAGTACGAGTACGACGAGGCGCCGGGCATCGAAGCCACGACCGGGCCGCTGGGCCAGGGCCTGGCGATGGCCGTCGGCATGGCGCTGGCCGAGGCGATGCTCGCCGAGCGCTTCAACCGCTCCGGCCACGAGCTGATCGACCACCACACGTACGTGATCGCCAGCGACGGCGACATCCAGGAGGGCGTCGCCTCGGAGGCGTCGTCGCTGGCCGGCCACCTCGGCCTCGGCAAGCTGACGGTCTTCTACGACGACAACCGCATCCAGCTGTCGGGCAAGACCGACGTGACCTTCAGCGAGAACGTGGCCCAGCGCTACGAGGCCTACGGCTGGCACGTGCTCGACGTCGGCGAGGACATGGCGCTCGACACCTTGACCGCCGCTACGGAGGCCGCCAACGAGGTCGCCGACCGCCCCTCGCTGGTGATCGTGCGCTCGCACATCGGCTACGGCGCGCCGAACCTGCAGGACACCAACAAGGCCCACGGCTCGCCGCTCGGCGAGGAGGAGGTGCGGCTGACCAAGGAGGTCTACGGCTGGCCCGCCGACCGCGAGTTCTACGTGCCCGACGGGGTGCTCGAGCACTTCCGCGAGGCGACCGAGCGCGGCCGTCAGGCCGAGCGGGAGTGGGAGGCCCGCGCCGCCGGCTACCGCGAGGCGCACCCGGAGCTCTGGGCCCAGCTGAA
Organism: uncultured Thermoleophilaceae bacterium; assembly: GCA_963734165.1. GTDB lineage: Bacteria > Actinomycetota > Thermoleophilia > Solirubrobacterales > Thermoleophilaceae > JACVRW01. The sequence goes on from CAVTFZ010000002.1 coordinate 1,376,036, forward strand.
GCTGGTCATGGACGGCCGCCTGCCGGAGGGCTGGGACGGCGACGTGCCGCGCTTCACGCCCGAGGACGGACCGATGGCCACGCGCAAGGCCTCCGGGAAGGTGATCCAGTGGGCGGCCAAGCAGGTCCCCCAGCTGGTCGCCGGCTCGGCCGACCTCGACCCCTCGACCCTGACCGTGATCGAGGACGGCGGGGACGTGCAGAAGGGCAACTGGGGTGGGCGCAACATCCACTACGGGGTGCGCGAGCACGCCATGGGCGCGATCGTCAACGGGCTGAACCTGCACGGCCTGCGCGCCTACGGCGCCACCTTCTTCAACTTCCTCGACTACATGAAGCCGCCGGTGCGGTTGTCCGCGCTGATGCACCTGCGCTCGATCTTCGTCTTCACGCACGACTCGATCGGGCTGGGCGAGGACGGGCCCACGCACCAGCCGATCGAGCAGCTGGCGATCCTGCGCGCGCAGCCGAACACGTACGCCGTGCGGCCCGCCGACGCCAACGAGACGGCGCGTGCCTGGCAGCTTGCGCTCAACCGCACCGCGGGCCCGACCGCGCTCGTGCTCAGCCGTCAGGGGCTGCCCGTGCTGGAGCCCGACTCGGTGCCCGCCGACGCCGTCGAGCGCGGCGCCTACGTGCTGAGGGAGTCCTCGAACGGCGCCGCGCCGGACGCGATCCTGATCGGCACCGGCTCGGAGGTCGCCGTCTGCCTCGGCGCCGCGGAGCTGCTGGAGGGCGACGGGATCGCCACGCGCGTGGTCTCGGCCCCCTGCCTCGACGCCTTCGCCGAGCAGGACGCCGCCTACCGCGACAGCGTGCTGCCCCCGGCCTGCCGCGCACGCGTGTCGGTCGAGGCGGCGACGCCGCTGGGCTGGAGCGGCTGGACCGGCCCGGACGGCGACGAGGTGGCGATGACGACCTTCGGCCGCTCGGCGCCCCAGCCGGACCTGTACGAGTTCTTCGGCTTCACCCCTGAGAAGGTGGCCGAGCGCGCACGCGCGGTGGTGAAGCGACTGGCCGACACGAGGGAAGAGGAGGCGCGATGAGCGTCGAAGCAGGAGTGAACCAGCGGCTGGCGGCGCTGACCGCCGCCGGGACGAGCGTCTGGCTCGACCAGATCCGTCGCAGCCTGATCACGGGCGGGGAGCTGGAGCGATTGCGCCGCGAGGACTCGCTGCGCGGGGTGACCTCGAACCCGGCGATCTTTGAAAAAGCCATTCTCGGCTCGACCGACTACGACGAGCAGATCGAGCAGCTGGCACGCGCGGGCGCCGACACGCACACTATCTACGAGGAGATCGCGATCAGGGACGTCCAGCTCGCCTGCGACGTGCTGCGCCCGGTCTGGGAGGAGGCCGACCACGCCGACGGCTTCGTCTCGCTGGAGGTCGAGCCCAGCGTCGCCCACGACACCGAGCGCACGACCGCCCAGGCGCGCGACTACTGGCGGCGCGTCGATCGGCCCAACCTGATGATCAAGATCCCCGGCACCACCGAGGGCGTGCAGGCGATCGACGACGCGATCGCCGAGGGCATCAACATCAACGTCACGCTGCTGTTCAGCGTCGAGTCCTACACGAACATCGCCGAGGCCTACATCCGCGGCATGGAGCGCCGCCTCGACGCCGGCGAGTCGCTCGACGTGCACTCGGTCGCGAGCTTCTTCGTCTCGCGCGTGGACACCGAGGTCGACAAGCGCCTCGAGGCCCTCGGCCACGAGGACCTGCGCGGGATCGCCGCCGTGGCCAACGCGCGCGCCGCCTACCAGCGCTTCAAGGAGCTCTTCCACGGCGAGCGCTTCGCGCGCCTGCGCGATGCCGGCGCGCGGGTGCAGCGGCCGCTGTGGGCCTCCACCGGCGTCAAGGACCCGCGCTACGAGGACGTCAAGTACGTCGAGGAGCTGGTGGCTCCCGAGACGGTCAACACGATGCCGATGGCGACGCTGGACGCCTGCGCCGACCACCTCGAGATCCACGGGCCGACCGCCGACCAGGACCCGACCGACGATCTGCGCAAGCTCGCCGACGCCGGCATCGACATGACCGACGTCACCGAGACGTTGCTGCGCGACGGCATCGAGAAGTTCGTCGAGCCGTTCGACCAGCTGGCCGACGGCATCGAGCTGGTGCGCGAGGGGATCGTCACCGGGCGGCCGCAGACGATCAAGTCGGCGATCCCCGACGAGCTCGAGCCGGCGATCGCCGAGCGCGTCGAGCAGGCCAAGGCCGAGAAGGTGGCGCGGCGGATCTGGCAGAGAGACGAGTCGCTCTGGGGCGGGCCGGGCGTGCCGGAGATCGGCGACCGGCTGGGCTGGCTGACGATCACCGAGAAGATGCTCGAGCACGCGCCGGCGCTGCGTGCGTTCGCCGCCGAGGTCAAGGCCGAGGGCTTCACCGACGCGGTGCTGCTCGGCATGGGCGGCTCCAGCCTCGGTCCCGAGGTCATCCGACAGAGCTACGGCGAGATCCCCGACGGGCTGCGCCTGCACGTGCTCGACACCACCCACCCGGACGCGATCCTCGCCGTCGAGCGCGCGATCGACCTGGACAAGACGCTGTTCGTCGTCTCCTCGAAGTCCGGTGGCACGCTCGAGACGCTGTCGCAGCTGCGCTACTTCTACGAGCGCAGCGGCCAGGACGGCAACCGCTTCGTCGCGGTCACCGACCCGGGCAGCCCGCTGATCGAGGCCGCTCGCGAGCGCGGCTTCCGCCACGTCTTCGAGGCCGACCCGGAGATCGGCGGGCGCTACTCGGTGCTGTCGTACTTCGGGCTCGTGCCGGCGGCGCTGATGGGCGTCAACGTCGAGGCGATGCTGCACCAGGCGCAGGTCGCCGAGCAGACCTGCCAGGCATACGAGGCGCCCGAGGACAACTCCGGCCTCTGGCTCGGCCTGGCGCTGGGCGCGCTCGCCCAGCAGGGCCGCGACAAGCTCACGTTCGTCGTCTCCGATCCGATCTTCGAGCTTCGGGCTCTGGGTCGAGCAGCTGGTGGCGGAGTCCCTGGGCAAGCAGGGCAAGGGCATCCTGCCGGTCGCCGGCGAGCCGCTGGGCGAGCCCGAGCAGTACGGGCCGGACCGCGTGTTCGTCTACCTGCGCAACGAGGACGAGCCCGACGACGGGCTCGACGCGCGGGTGGAGGCGCTGGCCAAGGCCGGCCAGCCGACGCTGACGCTTTCCGTGCGCGGTGCGGACGACCTCGGCCGGATCTTCTTCTTCTCGGAGTTCGCCGTGGCCGTGGCGGGCTGGGTGCTCGGCGTCAACCCGTTCGACCAGCCCAACGTCCAGGAGGCCAAGGACAACACCAACGAGGTGCTCGCGGCCGGCGAGCTGCCGCAGGTGGAGGCCGGCGGCTGGCGGATCCTGCTGGACAAGGCGATGCCGCCGCACTACGTCGCGATCATGGGCTACCTCGCGCCGAGCGACGAGCTCGACGCCGCGGTCGCCGAGCTGCGCGCCGCGATCCGGGCGCGCGGCCTGGCGACCACGACCTTCGGCTACGGGCCGCGCTTCCTGCACTCGACCGGCCAGATGCACAAGGGCGGGCCGAAGACCGGCCTCTTCCTGCAGCTGGTCGACGAGCCGCGCGAGGACGTCGAGATCCCGGAGGCCGGGTACGCGTTCGGCCATCTGATCGAGGCCCAGGCGCTCGGCGACCTGGGCACGCTGCGCGACCACGGCCTGCCCGCCGTGCAGGTGAGACTGGAAGGCGACCCGGCCGCCGCGGTGCGCGCGCTGGCCAAGGAGGTGAACTGATGCAGCTTGGCTTCGTCGGCCTGGGGAAGATGGGCGGCAACATGGTCCATCGCATCCAGCGCGACTCGGACCACACGGTGGTCGCCTTCGACTTCAGCGAGGACGCGGTGGCGGAGGCTGAGGGCCATGGCGCCGCCGGCGCCTCGTCGCTCGAGGACTTGGTCTCCAAGCTCGAGGCGCCGCGGACGGTCTGGATCATGGTGCCGGCCGGTGAGCCGACCCAGAGCACGGTCGACGAGCTGGCGGAGCTGCTGGAGCCCGGCGACACGATCGTCGACGGCGGCAACTCGAAGTGGACCGACGACAAGCTGCGCGCCGAGACGCTGGGGCCGCGGCAGATCGGCTACGTCGACGTCGGCGTCAGCGGCGGCGTCTGGGGCCTGCAGGTCGGCTACTGCATGATGGTCGGCGGCCCCGAGGACGCGATCGGGCGGCTGTCGCCGATCCTCGACGTGCTCGCGCCGCCGACGACCGAGGAGCACGGCCCCGGCTGGGGCCACTTCGGCCCGACCGGCGCCGGGCACTACGTGAAGATGGTCCACAACGGCGTCGAGTACGGCTTGATGCAGGCCTACGCGGAGGGCTTCGACCTCTTCGACAAGAGCGAGTACGAGCTCGACAACGCCAAGATCGCCCACCTCTGGATGCAGGGCTCGGTGGTGCGCTCGTGGCTGTGCGAGCTGGCGGCGCTGGCCTTCGAGCAGGAGGGCAACGACCTCGCCGACCTCGAGCCCTACACCGCCGACTCGGGCGAGGGCCGCTGGACGATCCAGGACGCCACCGAGCGCGACGTGCCGACGCCGGTGATCACCGCCGCGCTCTACGCACGCTTCTACTCGCGCGGCAACGGCGCGTTCACGCACAAGGTGCTGGCGGCGTTGCGCAACCAGTTCGGCGGGCACTCGATGCAGACCCGCGCGCAGGAGGCCAACCCCTCGTGAGCGTCGCCGAGGCCTCCGAGAACCCCCTCGTCGAGGGACTCGAGCGGCTGCCCGTCCATCCGACCACGATGGCGATCTTCGGCGGCACGGGCGACCTCGCCCACCGCAAGCTGCTGCCGGCGATCTACAACCTCGCCCACGAGGGCGCGCTGCCCGAGCGCTTCAACTTGGTCGCCATCTCGCGCTCGGACGTCCCGCACAGCGACTACCGCGCGATGGCCAAGGAGGCGATCGAGCAGCACTCGCGCCGCGAGCCGGACGCGAACGTGCTCGAGAAGCTGCTCGAGCGCGTCTGCTACGTGCCGGGCAGCTTCGACGACGACGAGGTCTACGAGCAGCTCAAGCAGGAGCTCGAGCGCTTCGACGACGAGGCGGGGATGCCGTTCAGCCGCCTCTTCTACCTCTCCACGGCCCCGGAGTTCTTCCCGCTGATCGTCGAGAAGCTCGGCCAGCACGCGCTCAACGAGGTCGACGGCGACGCCGAGGTGCGCGTCGTGATCGAGAAGCCGTTCGGCACGCGCCTGGCCGAGGCGCGCGAGCTCAACCGCACGGTGCTGAGCGTGCTGGACGAGTCGCAGGTCTTCCGGATCGACCACTACCTCGGCAAGGAGACCGTGCAGAACATGCTCGCGCTCCGCTTCGCGAACGGCATGTTCGAGCCGATCTGGAACCGCAACTACATCGACTACGTCCAGATCACCGCCGCCGAGGACCTCGGCATCGGCCGGCGCGCCGGCTACTACGACAAGTCGGGCGCGCTGCGCGACCTGGTCGAGAACCACATGCTGCAGCTGCTGACGCTGCTGTGCATGGAGCCACCGGTGAGCTTCTCCGCCGACGACGTGCGCGACGAGAAGGCCAAGGTGCTGCACGCGATCCACCCGCCCAAGCCCGAGGAGGTGTCGGAGATCGCGGTGCGAGCGCAGTACACGCATGGCATCGTGCAGGGCGAGGAGGTGCCCGGCTACCTCGAAGAGGAGGGGGTGCCGCCGGATTCGCGCACCGAGACCTACGTCGCGCTGCGGCTGGAGGTCGACAACTGGCGCTGGGCTGGCGTGCCGATCTACCTGCGCACCGGCAAGCGGCTCGCGCGCAAGGTGACCGAGATCGCGGTCACGCTCAAGCCGGTGCCGCACCTGGCGTTCGAGGCCGCGGGCTCGGTCGGGGTGCAGCCCAACCAGCTCGTGCTGATGATGCAGCCCAACGAGGGCGTCTCGGTCTCGCTGGGCGCCAAGATCCCCGGCACGCGCATGCGCATCCGGCCGGTCAACATGGAGTTCCTCTACGGCTCGGCCTTCCTGTCGCAGTCGCCGGAGGCCTACGAGCGGCTGATCCTCGACGCGATGCGCGGCGAGGCCACCCTGTTCACGCGCGACGACGAGGTCGAGGGGCAGTGGGCGATCATCGACCCGATCCTCGAGGCATGGGAGAGCGACCCGGAGATCCCGCTGGCGACCTACGCGGCGGGCTCGCACGGGCCGGAGGAGGCGAACCAGCTGCTCCACGAGGGACATCGGTGGCGAGCGGTCTGAGGCGCCCATGAAGGGGTCCGCCGGCACGGCTTGGAGCGAGCGCGACACCACCCCCTCGGCGATCGAGGCGGCGCTGCGCCAGCTGCTGTCCGAGCAGTACCTGCGCGAGGAGGCGATCGTGCCGGCGCGGGTGCTCAACCTCGTCGCGATCGTCGACCGCGAGTGGCGCGGCGAGATCCTCAACCGGCTCGAGGGGGTCGGGCGCTTCCACCCGTCGCGCACGATCCTGTGCGCCGTCGAGCCCGGTCGCGGCACGATCGACGCGCAGGTCAACCTCGCGACCGACGAGGGGGCCGCCGACGGCGAGCCGGCGCTGATGCGCGAGCGCGTGGTCCTGGACCTCGGCCCCGAGCACCTGCGCGCGCTCGACTCGATCGTCGATCCGCTGGTGGTCTCGGACATCGCCACCGTCATCTGGGCACCGCATGGCCACAGCGAGGGCGTCGACGCGCTGCTGAAGCTGTGCCAGGTGGTGCTGGTGGACTCGGTCAACGAGCCGGACCCGGCCGCGGCGCTGGACCGCGCGCAGGAGCTGGCGCGAGGGGCCTACGTGGTCGACCTCGCCTGGCTGCGCTCGACGCCCTGGCGCGAGCGCGTGGCGGCGACCTTCGACCCGCCCGACTGGCGCGAGGAGCTGGGCCGGATCAGCGCGGTGCACGTGCGCCACCACCCGGACTCGACGGCGGCCGGGCTGCTGTTCCTCGGCTGGCTGGCCTCGCGCCTGGGCTGGGAGCCCGGTGCGCTGACCGCGGCCAACGGCGGCCACCACGGCCGTGCGCACGGCAAGCGCGGCGACGTCGAGCTGCGGCTGGAGCCGGACTCCACGCTCAGCGTGCCGGGGCTCGCGGGCATCGGCGTCGAGACCGCCTCCGGCATGTCGGTCTCGCTCGACCGCGGCTCCGGCGGGCTGTCGGCGAAGCGCCGCACACGCGACGGCGAGGAGGTCGGCTGGACCCTGCTCGGCGCCTCGCGCGGCGAGGCCGGCATCCTCGGCGAGGGCATCCGCCAGGCGCTGCTGCGCGAGCCGACCTACGGCCCCGCGCTCGCGGCCGCCGAGGCGATGCTGCGCTGAGCGACAGCCGCCCCGCGGCGTACGATTCTCGACTGCGTGCAGCCCGAGATCCGCATCCTCGACGACCCAGCCACCGAGGCGGCGGCGCGGCTCGTGGAGGCGACGGGGCAGGTGGTGCTGACCGGCGGCTCGACGCCGCGCGGCGCCTATGAGCTCGCCGCCCAGCGCCGCCCCGACTGGACCGACGCCGAGCTCTGGTTCACCGACGAGCGCTGCGTGGCGCCCGACCACGAGTTCTCGAACTACGGCATGGTCAAGGCCGCGCTGCTGGACCGCGTCGAGCACGGGACCGTCCATCGCATGCAGGGCGAGCTCGGCCCGCACGAGGGCGCGGCCGCGTACGCGCGCGAGTACGAGCAGGCCGGCAGCCCGCGCTTCGACCTCGTGCTGGTCGGGCTCGGCCCGGACGCCCACGTCTGCTCGCTGTTTCCTGGCGACTCCGCGCTGGCCGAGCGCGAGCGCCCGGTGGTGGGGGTGGACACGCCGGGGATGGCGCCGCTGGTGCCGCGCGTCACGCTCACGCTGCCGGTCGTCAACGCCGCGGCCGAGGTGTTGGTGCTCGTCAAGGGCGAGGACAAGGCCGAGGCGGTCGCGCGCGCCTTCTCCGGCTCGCCCGACCCGCGCGCGCCCGGCTCGCTGCTGCGGCCCAGCTCGGGCACGTTGACCGTGCTGGCGGACCCGTCGGCGGCGGCTCGCCTGGAGGCCGCGCCGTGACGGTCCTGCTCGACCCGTCGGCCGCCGCGCGGCTGGGGGCCACGCCGTGACCGTCTGGACCCCCGAGCCCGGCGCGGGCGGCAGCGGCTTCCCGCCGATCGCCGACTACGCCTTCCTGTCGGACTGCGAGACCTGCGCGCTGGTCGCGCCCAACGGCAACGTCGAGTGGCTGTGCCTGCCGCGCTTCGACTCGCCGAGCGTGTTCGGCTCGGTGCTCGACCGCGACGCGGGCCGGTTCCGGCTCGGTCCCGCCGACGTCGAGGTGCCCGCCGCGCGCCGCTACCTGCCGGGCACGATGGTGGTGGAGACCAGCTGGGGCACGCGCGGCGGCTGGATCATCGTGCGCGACGTGCTGCTGATCGGCCCCTGGCACCACGAGCGCGACCGCTCGCACACCCATCGCCGCGCGCCGACCGATTACGACGCCGACCACGTGCTGCTGCGCCTGATCCGCTGCGTCAACGGCGAGGTGCAGGTGCTGCTCGACTGCGAGCCGTGCTTCGACTACGGCCGCGTGCCGGCGCAGTGGGAGTACTCCGGCGACGGCTACCACGAGTGCCGGGCCAGCGGCGAGGGCATCGGGCTCGAGCTGAGCCTGACCAGCGACATGAACATCGGCTTCGAGGGCCCGCGCGCCACCGCGCGCACGCTGATGAAGGAGGGTGACACGGTCTTCGCCGCGCTCTCTTGGTCCGAGCACCCCGCGCCCACGACCTACGACGAGGCCTACAAGCGCCTGGTCTGGACCGCCCACCACTGGCAGCACTGGCTCGACCACGGGGAGTTCCCCGACCACCCCTGGCGCACCCACCTGCAGCGCAGCGCGCTGACGCTCAAGGGGCTCTCGTACGCGCCCACCGGGGCGCTGGTCGCCGCGGCGACCACCTCGCTGCCCGAGACGCCGGGCGGCGAGCGCAACTGGGACTACCGCTACACCTGGATCCGCGACGCCACCTTCATGCTCTGGGGCCTCTACACGCTCGGCTTCGACTGGGAGGCCAACGACTTCTTCTACTTCATCGCCGACGTCGCCGAGGCCGAGCAGAACACGCTCCAGATCATGTACGGCATCGACGGCGAGGCCGACCTCGTCGAGGACACGCTCGACCACCTCACCGGCTACGAGGGCGCCCGTCCGGTGCGCACCGGCAACGGCGCCTTCGACCAGGAGCAGCACGACGTCTGGGGCGCGCTGCTCGACTCGTTCTACCTGCACACCAAGTCGCGCGACCACCTGCCCGAGCGGATCTGGCCGATCCTCGTCAAGCAGGTCGAGACCGCGCTCGAGCAGTGGCGCGAGCCCGACCGCGGCATCTGGGAGGTGCGCGGCGACCCGCGTCACTTCACCTCCTCGAAGCTGATGTGCTGGGTCGCGGCCGACCGCGGCGCCCGCCTAGCCGAGATCCGCGAGGACCTCGAGTACGCGGCGCGCTGGCAGTCGGCCGCGGACGAGATCAAGGCCGACATCTGCGCGCACGCGCTCGACGAGCGCGGCGTGTTCTGCCAGCACTACGAGACCGACGCGCTCGACGCCTCGGTGCTGCTGATGGTGCTGACCCGCTTCCTGCCGCCCGACGACGAGCGCATCCGCGCCACCGTGCTCGCGATCGCCGACGAGCTCTCCGAGGACGGCTTCGTGCTGCGCTACCGCACCGAGCAGACCGACGACGGCCTCTCCGGCGAGGAGGGCACGTTCACGATCTGCTCCTTCTGGCTGGTGTCCGCGCTGGTCGAGATCGGGGAGGTCGACCGCGGCCGCGACCTCTGCGAGAAGCTGCTCTCCCACGCCAGCCCGCTCGGCCTCTACGCCGAGGAGCTCGACCCCCGCAGCGGCCGCCACCTCGGCAACTTCCCCCAGGCCTTCACGCACCTGGCGCTGATCAACGCGGTCATGCACGTGATCAACGCCGACCAGGGCCTGCAGCTGGGCGACCTGCCGCTAGGCCACCAGCTCAGCCCGGACGCGGCGGACTAGAACAGGCGGGCATCGACGACCATGGCGCCGAACAGCAGGGCCAGGTACGCCAGCGAGAACAGGTAGCCCCGCAGCGCCGTGCGGCGGTCCGGGCGGCGGTAGATGCGCAGCGACGAGGCGAGGAAGGCGCCACCGAGCACGAGCGCGGCGACGAGGTAGAAGGCGCCGAACAGCTGCCCCGCGAACGGCAGCAGGGTGACCGCGATCAGCAGGATCGTGTAGAGCAGGATCTGCCGGCGGGTCTCGGCCTCGCCGCGCACGACGGGGAGCATCGGCACGCCGGCGCGCGCGTACTCGTCCTTCATCAGCAGCGACAGCGCCCAGAAGTGCGGCGGCGTCCAGTAGAAGACGATCGCGAACAGGTAGAGCGCCGAGCCGTCGATGCCGCCGGTGGCCGCGGCCCAGGCCACGAGCGGCGGCACGGCGCCGGCGGCGCCGCCGATGACGATGTTCTGCGGCGTGGTGCGCTTGAGCCAGAGCGTGTAGACGAGCACGTAGCCGAGCAGCCCGGACATCGCCAGCACGGCGGCGAGCGGGTTCACGGTCAGCGACAGCAGCGCGAACGAGGCGCAGCCGAGCAGCACGCCGTAGACGACCGCGGCGCGCGGGCCGACGCGCCCGGAGGCGACCGGGCGGTTGGCGGTGCGCTTCATCAGCTGGTCGATGTCGCGGTCGAGCGCGTGGTTGATCGCGCCGGCGCCGCCCGCCGACAGCGCGCCGCCGAGGCAGGTCAGCGCCACCAGTCCGAGCGACGGATCGCCGGCGACGTACATCGTCGTGATCGTGGTCAGCAGCAGCAGCGACTGCACCTTCGGCTTGGTCATCTCGAAGTAGTCCGAGACGACGGTGCGCCAGTTGGTGGCGACGCGTGTGCGGGTGCCGGTTCCGGCCTCCATCAGGCGGTCACCGCCTCGGCCGAGCCGGGGCTGCGCTCGCCCACGGGGGCGGGCACGCGGTAGAGCTGCAGCGTCAAGCCGAGCGTCGTGGCCCAGAGCAGCGTGCCGAGCGCGAGGTGCAGCACGATCAGCGCCTCGTACTCGTCCAGCCAGACGTTCAGCGCCCCCACCAGCACCTGCACCACCAGCAGTGCGACCAGGCCCCAGGCCGTGCGCGTGACGCCGGCGCTCGGCCGGCGCCGCAGCGACAGCGCCACCAGCGCGAGCACCGACAGCACCGCCAGGTACATGAAGACGCGGTGGGTCAGGTGGATGTCCACCAGCCGCGACTCGCCCGAACGGCATGAAGTCGCCGTTGCAGGTGGGGAACTGCTTGCCGCAGGCGTGGTGGGCGCCGTCGCCGAGCTGGTAGTCGGGCGCGACCGTACTTCTGGGTGCCGGCCATGTAGCCGCCGGCCACGACCGTGGCGAGCACCAGCACGCTGGCGAGCGAGCGCCAGCCGCTGGAAGCCGCGACCGCCGTCGGCGGGGTCGGCGCCGATCGTCGCCGGGGTCGAGGCGCGCACGACCCACAGCAGCCCGCCGAGCAGCAGCATCGCCAGGCAGAGGTGCGCCGCGACCAGCGCCTCCTCGAGGTTCTCCTCGACGGTCGCGCCGCCGAGCACCGCCTGGGCGACCACGCTCAGCACGAGCACGCCCGTGACCCAGACCAGCGCCCGGTTGGCGCGGTAGCGCCGCCAGGCCAGTCACGAACAGCGTCAGCATCAGGATGCCGACGATCCCCGCCAGGGCGCGGTGCGAGTACTCGATGATCGAGTTGAGGTCGATGCCCGGGACCACGTCGCCGTTGCAGAACGGCCAGCCGTGGAAGCCCGAGCCGCCCGGTCCGCAGCCGAGGCCGGAGTCCGAGACGCGCACGATCCCGCCGACCACGATCAACAGGAAGGTGGCGACGACGGTGCCGAGGGCGAGTCGCCGGTAGCCGGTCGAGGGGGTCCCGCTCACAGAGCGAACCAGGCTACAGGGCGCGTGGCGCCTCGGGCTGCGCCACGGTGGCGGACGACTTCGCGCTCGCCAGCACCTCGCGGCGGATGTCCTTCATCGGCTCCACGCTGCGCACGCGCGGGATCACGTCGAAGTTGTTCACCGGCGGCGGGGACTGGGTGAACCACTCGAGCGTGTTGCCCTTCCAGGGGTCGTTGCCGGCCCGCTTGCCGTTGCGCAGCGAGACGATCACGTTGACGCAGGTGATCAGCACGCCGACGGCGAGGATGAACGCCCCGATCGTGGAGGCGAGGTTGTACCCGCTGACGTGCAGGTTCTCGGAGTAGTCGTACACGCGCCGCGGCATGCCCGACAGCCCGATCGAGTGCTGGAGCAGGAAGGTGATCAGTTGAAGCCGACGAACATCAGCGCCCAGGAGGCCTTGCCCAGCGTCTCGGACATCATCCGGCCGGACATCTTCGGGAACCAGTAGTAGAGCCCGCCGAAGAGCCCGAACACCGAGCCGCCGAAGAGCACGTAGTGGAAGTGCGCGACGACGAAGTAGGTGTCGTGCAGCTGCCAGTCGACGGGGAAGATCGCGAGGATCACGCCGGAGATGCCGCCGATCATGAACAGGGCGGGCAGCGAGACCGCGAACAGCAGCGGCGTCTTGAAGACGATCGAGCCGCGCCAGAGCGTCGCGATCCAGTTGAAGATCTTGATGCCCGTGGGCACGGCGATCGTGAACGACGAGAGCATGAAGAACGCCAGCACGACGGTGGCCGTCGGGCGTGGTGAACATGTGGTGCGCCCACACGAGCAGGCCGAGGAAGGCGATCGCCACCGTGGACGCCGCGATCGCCTTGTAGCCGAAGATCGGCTTGCGGGCGAACACGGGCAGGATCTCCGAGATCATCCCGAAGACCGGCAGGATCATGATGTAGACCTCGGGGTGCCCGAAGAACCAGAACAGGTGCTGCCACAGCAGCGGGTCGCCGCCGCCGGTGGGGTCGAAGAAGGCGGTGCCGAAGTGGCGGTCGGTCAGCAGCATCGTCACGCGCCGCCGCGATCGCCGGCAGCGCCGCGATCAGCAGGTAGCTGTAGACGAGGATCGTCCAGACGAACAGCGGCATGCGGCCCCAGCTCATGCCCGGCGCGCGCATGTTGTGGATCGTGGCGACGAAGTTGATCGCGCCGACCAGCGACGACAGGCCGGTCAGGTGGATCAGGAAGATCCAGGCGTCGACGCCGCCGCCGGCCGAGAACGCGTCGTCCGACAGCGGGGGGTACATCGTCCAGCCGGCCTGCGGCGGCTCGAAGAAGAAGCTCGCGTAGAACGCGATGCCGCCGAACAGCAGCAGCCAGAACGAGAGCGCGTTCAGGCGCGGGAAGGCCATGTCGCGCGCACCGATCATCAGCGGCACGAGGTAGTTGCCGAAGCCGGCCAGCACGGGCACCAGGAAGAGGAAGATCATCGTCGTGCCATGGACGGTGACGAGGCCGTTGTAGGCCTCCGGATCCACGAGCGTCCCGTTCGGCTGAGCCAGCTGCAGGCGCATCACGAGCGCCTCGACGCCACCGACGATGAAGAACAGGAAGGTGGCGAACAGGTACATGATCCCGATCTTCTTGTGATCGGTGGTGGTCAGCCATTCGAGCCACCCGCGCGGGCGCTCGCGCCACCCGTGCATCACGACCTCCGGCACTCCGGCCCTCGTCCGCCTCGCTGCCGTTCCCGCTTCCACTACTGCGCCCTCTCCGCTCTGCTCGCGTGCCTTGCGCTGGTTTGCCAGGTCCTGCTTGGCGTCCTCGATGCCCTGGCGCTGGCGATCGGCCCAGCGCTCGTACTCGGCCGGGGTGACCGCCCGCACCTCCGCGCGCATGTCGGCGTGGTTGTAGCCGCAGAGCTCCGCGCACTGGCCGCGGTACGTGCCCTCGCGACCGGCCGGGATCTTGAACCAGGTCTCGTTCACGTGACCGGGAACGCCGTCCATCTTGCCGCCGAGCTTGGGGATCCACCAGGAGTGGATGACGTCGGAGGCGGTGATGTCGAGCACGATCGTGGTGTCGGTCGGCACGACCATCGTGTAGTAGCTGAAGAGCTGCTTGGCGCCCGGGTAGTCGTAGCGCCAGAGGTACTGCTGGCCGTTGACCCGGATCGTCAGGGGCTTCGCGTCGCCCGGGCCCTTCGGCGGAGCGGACTGGTCGATCGAGGCGTACTCGGCGTTGGAGGCCTGCAGCCCGCGCGCGCCCGAGGGCGGCGGGTTCTCGATGTCGCCGAGGTAGACGAAGGTGACCGCGGTCAGCACGACGAGGATCAGCGCGGCGCCGATCGTCCAGCCCAGCTCGAGCGGCGTGTTGCCGCGGATCTGGGCCGGCGGCGCTCCGTCGCGTCGCGCCCGGTACTTGACCAGCGACCAGATCAGCGCGCCCTCGACGCCGATGAAGATCACGATCGCGACGTAGAGCGTGATCTTGTAGAGCGTGTCGATGTCGTCCGCGTTCGGCGACCCGCCGGACTCCGGCGTGAAGGCGTCGGCCAGCGCGCCGGGGGCGGCTACCGAGAGCGCGAGAAGCGCCGCGGCGAACGCGGTGAGCAGCAGGAATCGTGGTCGGCGGGGCAAGGCGCGGCGCATCATATCCCCGCGCTCGACGGCTGCTCCACTTCGTGGCGTCTGTCCCAAGGAAGGGCGGCTGCTCACGCGCCCTCGAACGCCGCCTCGCGCTTCGCGACGAAGGCCATGACGCCCTCCTGGAAGTCGCGCGTGCGCGCGAGCGCGTGCTGCAGGTCGGCCTCGAGCTCGAGCTGGGACTCGAGCTCGGGGTAGAAGCGCTGGTTGAGCGCGCTGCTTGGTCGCGGCGTAGGAGCGCGTCGGGCCCTTGGCGAGGCGCTCGACCAGCGCGTTGGCGACGTCGAGCAGCTCCGCGTCTGGGTGCACGCCGTTGACGAGACCCCACTCGAGCGCCTTGTCCGCGCGGGCACCCGCTCGCCCAGCAGCGCCATCTCGAACGCGCGCGCCTTGCCGACCGCGGCCGGGACGAACAGCGTCGAGCCGCCGTCGGGCATCAGCCCGATGTTCACGAACGCGAGGCCGAAGAAGGCGGACTCCGCCGCGAGGACGAGGTCGCAGGCAAGCGCCAGCGAGGCAGCCGATCCCCACCGCGGCGCCGTTGACGGCGGCCACGACCGGCTTCTCCAGCTCGCGCAGGCCGACGATGATCGGGTGGTAGAGCTCGTGCAGGCGCCTGCGCACGTCCGGCATGCCGTCCGGCGCGGGTCGAAGCCCTCCTTCAGGTCGGCGCCGGAGGAGAAGCCGCGCCCGGCCCCCGTCACGAGCACGGCTCGCACCGACGGGTCGGCGGCCTCGCCGGTCACCACCTGCTTCAGCTCCTGCCCGAACTCGGTCGTCCAGGCGTTGAGCGAGTCCGGGCGGTTGAGCGTGATCCGCCCGACGCCGCCGTCCTGCTCCCAGATCACCGTCTCGTAGCTCATGGCGCGAGCCTATCCTGCGCACGATGCTCCTCGACTCGGTCGACTGGCTCGGGCATTCGGGCTTCCGCGTCCGCGTCGGTCAGGCGAACGTCTACATCGATCCGTACCGGGTGGCCGAGACGGCGCCGCCGGCCGACCTGATCCTGATCACCCACGGGCACTACGACCACTTCTCGCCGCAGGACGTCGAGCGGCTCTCGCAGGACGCGCACCTGGCTGGTCGGCCCGGCCGCGGTGGCCGAGCGGGTCAGCGGCCAGGTGCACTCGATCGCGCCCGGGCGAGCTGCTCGAGGACGAGCTCGTGCGCGGCGTGCACGTGGCCGCGGTGGCCGCCTACAACACCTCCAAGCGCGACCCGGAGGGCGAGCCCTTCCATCCGCGCGAGGCCGGCTGGGTCGGCTACGAGCTGAGCGTCCGGGGGGAGCGGCTCTACCATGCCGGCGACACCGACGTGATCCCCGAGATGGACAGCGTCACGGGCGTGGACGTGGCCCTGCTGCCCGTCAGCGGCATGTACATGATGACCGCGCAGGAGGCCGCCGAGGCGGCGCGCCGGATCCAGCCGCGGGTCGCCGTGCCCGATGCACTGGGGCGAGCACATCGGAACCGAGGAGGACGCGCGGGCATTCGCCGAGCGAGCGCCCGTGGAGGTGCGGATCATGGAGAAGGTCAGCTGATGGCCGCCAACGGCCAGCGTGAGCTGCTCGCGCGGATCGGCGAGGCGGAGCCCGAGCTGGCGGCGCGGCTGGTGCTGATGACGCTGCCGGCGGCCGCGGCGCGGATCCCCGGCACGCTGGTCTACGACCTCAGCGTCGACGGGCTCGGCACACACCGGGTGTCGGTCTCGGGCGGTCGCGCGCGCGTCGACCCGCTGGCGCTCGGCGGCAACGGCAGCAAGCCCGAGCTCGAGCCCGCCGCCGGCGAGACCGACTTCCGCATGAGCGCCGAGCCACGCGCGCTGGTGGCGCTCGCCACCGGCGCCACTCGGCCGCTGGGCCTGCTGCTGCGCGGCGGCGTGCGCGTGCGCGGCAAGCGCCGCCGCCTGCTGCGCCTGCGCCACATGTCGGTGACCGAGATCGGGCTCGACGAGGTCGTCGAGGCGGGCGGGCGGCTCGACCTGGACGCGATCTTCCGCTCGCTGCCCTACGCGATCGATCCCGACTGGACGCGCGGCCACGCCTTCCTGGTTCGCTACGAGCTGACGGGGAGGGCGGAGGCACGTGGTACGTGGACGTGCGCGACGGCGAGCCGCTGCGGGTGAGCGGCGAGCCGCCGTCCGGCGCGCCGTCGACGCCACGGTGCGCCTCGTCGCCGACGACTACGTCCGTCTGGCCACTGGCCGCATCACCCCCAACGACGCGATGCGCAACCGCGTCACGACGATCGACGGCGACCTGCACGCGGTCACGCTGCTCGGTCGCTGGATCGAGCGCGGCCAGGGCCGCGACGACGCCGAGCTCAAGCGCGAGGCGCGCCAGCGCGCGCTGCAGGAGCAGCGTGCCGGGATGTACACGTCGTCGACCCCGCACGACGGCCTGCTCGACTACCGCCAGCTGTACGCCCTCTGGGAGCGGCAGAGCTGGAAGGCGCACGAGCTCGACTTCTCGGCCGACCGCGAGCACTGGCTGACGCTGCCCAGCGCCGGCCAGGAGAGCATGATCTGGAGCCTCGGCTCCTTCTACGTCGGCGAGGAGCGCGTGACCGCCGACCTGGCGCCGTTCCTGATGGCCGCCCCCAGCGGCGAGATCGAGCTGTTCCTCGCCACCCAGCTCGTCGACGAGGCGCGCCACGCCGCCTTCTTCGACCGCTTCGGCGCCGAGGTGATGGTGCTCGGCGCGGACGACCTGCGCGGGCGCATGCGCGAGGTCGAGGCCACGCTGACCAGCCCCTGGCGCGCCGTCTTCGACGACGGGCTGCGCGACGTGGCCAATCGCATCAAGGCCAGGCCCGACGACTTCGACCTGTTCGTCGAGGGCGTGGCCACCTACCACCTGGTCGTCGAGGGCTTCCTGGCAGTCACCGGCCAGACCCTGATCCGCGACTACATGCTCGAGCACGGTCTCTTCCCCGGCTTCTGCGAGGGCTTCGGCCTGGTCGAGCGCGACGAGCACCGCCACGTCGCCTTCGGCGTGCGCTTCCTGCTCGACGCGATCGAGCAGGATCCGCGCCATCGCAAGACGGTCGAGCGCGTGGTGCTCGAGCTGGCGCCGCGCGCGGCGCACGTGTTCGCGCCGCCGTACGCCACCGACCACGCCAACTTCGTCAGCTACGGCTACGACTCGGCGCAGATCTACGGCTTCGCCTACCGCACGCTCAAGCGGCGGATGGCGGTGCTGGGCATCGAGATCCCGCCCGCGGACGAGCTGATGCCGGGCCCGATCGCGGAGACCGGCGCCTTCGCCGCGCTCTCGAACGGCGGGCTGGCGCCGGCCGGGACGCCGGCGCCGGAAGCGGCCTAGCGCAGGGTCTTCGGGCGTCGCGCCCGCACGCCGCGGGCCAGCGCGGTGCCGGTCAGCAACAGCGCCATCCCGCAGCGCCGCGATCGCGGCCAGCTCGAGGCCGGTGTGAGGCAGGAAGCCGAGTGCCGACGAGCCACCGCCGCTGCCGCCGGTGGACTCCGGCGCCGTGCCGGTCTCCGTGCCGGGGGCCGTATCGCCTTCGTCGTCGGTCGTGTCGCCCGGCTGGTCGCCGCCGTCGTCGGTCGGCTCGTCGGGCTCGGGCTCCTGGGGACCGCCCTCGGGCGTGGTCGGCGTGGGCTCCTGGGCGGCGCCGGCGCGCGGTGCGGCGGACTGGCCGTCCGGGTTCGTCCCGGCGGGCGCGGGCGCTCCGCCCCCGGGGCCGGGGCGCACCGGCGGTGGACGCCGCGTCGGAATCGGAGGCGGCGCCGCCGGCGGTGGTGCTGCAAGCCGGTGCCGTTGGCCTGTTCGTCGGGGCGGCTCACGCCGCCGGAGGGGGTGGAGGCCCAAGCCGCGACAGGGATCGCGATGACGAGGACGAGAGCGGGGATGAGGACGCGTCGGATCTTCATGGTCGTGAGCGCTGTTCGGCGTCCCCGGCCAGGTTCCTCGTCCATGCACGGAGCTATGCTGCCCAGCGCCTTGCGATCGACGCGCCCCCTCCGCATGCTCGCGTGGGGCGCGGTGGCGGTCGGTGTGGCCACGCCGCTGGTGCGGCACCGGCTCAAGCTGCGCGCGCCGGTGGTGTCGGCGCTCACGTGGCCCGCACCGGCCGCCCTCGCGCTCGCCGCTCCCCGCACCCCCCTGCGCGACGCGGGCATCTACGCCTTGCAGATGTGGGCGTACTTCGCCCACTTCGACATGCCCGACGACGATCCCGACGCGCTGCTGCGCCGGCTGCGCGTCGACTATCCGATCCGCGCCGACAGCGCGCTCGGCGGCGGCGTCGCGCCGACCATTCGCCTGCAGCGCGGCCTCGGCCGCCCGGGCCACGTGCGGCCAGCTCGAGTACGGGCTCTCGCTCGTGCACTGGAGCTGGTTCATCGTGCCCCACGGCACGCTCGCCTACATCCTGCTGCGCCACCGCCGGGTGTTCCCGCGCTCGGCGGCGATGATGGCCGCCTGCTTCGACCTCGGCTGCGTCGTCTACTGGCTGGTGCCGACCGCGCCGCCGTGGTGGGCGGGCCAGAACGGCGAACATGCCGCCGGTGCGCCGGATCATGGCCGAGGCGGGCGAGCGCTTCTGGAGACGTCTCTGGCAGCCGCTCTACAGTTCCTTGCAAGGCAATCCGTTCGCTGCCATGCCCTCGTTGCACTTCGGGACATCCGTGATGGCGGCCCGCGTGCTGTCGCAGGTCGGGCGGGGTCACGCGACGGCCGGTTGGGCCTACGCGCTCACGCTCGGCTTCGGGCTCGTCTACCTGGGTGAGCACTACCTCGTCGACCTGCTCGCCGGCTTCGCGCTGGCGGAGGCGATCTGGCGCCTGGCGCCCCACGTCGAGCCGGCGCTCGTGCCCCTCGGACGGTTCATCCAGCGGCTGGAGCCACGGGCCGGCTGATGCGCACTCACGAGCGTCGCCGCCATGCCGAGGACCCCAGCCTCGACCCCGCGTGGGAGCTCGAGGAGGACGAGCAGGACGCCGACGACGAGGCGGAGGTCAACCGCTTCCAGGCGCTGCTGGCCGATCGCCGCAAGCTGCTGACCGGCATGCTGCTGTTCGCGCTGATCGTCGTCGCGATCTACGTGCTGTTCCCGAAGCTCGTCGGCCTCGACGACGCGCTCGCCAAGGTCGACGACGCCAAGTGGTACTGGGTGGCGGTCGCGATCGCCTTCAACGTGGCGGCGTTCGCCGCCTACGTCGCGCTCTTCCGCGGCGTGCTCGGCGGCACCCGCGACGACCCGGTCCAGCGGCGCCTGACGATGCGCGTCTCCTACCAGATCACGATGGCCGGACTGGCGGCGACGCGCATCTTCTCCGCGGCGGGAGCCGGCGGCATCGTGCTCAGCTACTGGGCGCTGCGCAAGGCCGGCATGCCGCGCCGCCGCGCCGCCTGCCGGATGGTCGCCTTCCTGGTCTTGATGTACGGCGTCTACACGCTCGCGCTGGTGCTGTTCGGCGTGTTGCTGCGCACCGGCGTGCTGCCCGGCGACGACCCACTCGGCGGCACGGTGATCCCGGCGGCGGTCTCCGCGGGCATGATCGTCGTCTTCCTGCTGCTCTCGCGCATCCCGCAGGACGTCGAGAAGCGCTTTGCCCACCTCGCGCCCGGCCCACGCCGCAAGCGCTTCCTCACACGCTTCGCGAGCGTGCCGGCCACGCTTGCCTCCGGCACCCGCACGGCGCTCGCCTACATCCTGCATCCGCGGCGCGGGGCGCTGGCGCTGATCGGCGCGGTGGGCTTCTGGGCGGCCAACATCGGCGTGCTCTGGGCGAGCTTCGAGGCCTTCGGCGGCGAGATCCCGTTCGCGGTCCTGGTGCAGGGCTTCTTCGTCGGCATGGCGGCCAACCTGATCCCGTCGCCCGCCGGCGGCGTGGGCTCGGTCGACGCGGGCATGATCGGCGCGTTCGTGCTCTTCGGCATCCCCGGCTCGGTGGTCTTCCCAGCGGTGCTGACCTATCGCGTGATCGCGTTCTGGCTGCCGATCCCACCCGGGATCGTGGCGTTCGTGCAGTTGCGCAAGACCGTCGCCCAGTGGGGGCCGGCGCGCCCCGCCGCTACCATTACTTCAGAAAGTAAAGTGCAAGTGGAGGCTACGTGAGCGAGATCAAGGACATCGAGAACGTCGTCATCGTCGGCAGCGGCCCGGCCGGCTACACGGCAGCGCTCTACACCTCGCGCGCCGATCTCCAGCCGCTCGTGATCGAGGGCTTCGCCTGGGGCGGCCTGCTGCAGCAGACCACCGACGTGGAGAACTTCCCCGGCTACCCCGAGGGCGTGCTCGGGCCGCAGATGATGCAGGACCTGCGCGACCAGGCCGACCGCTTCGGCACCCGCTTCCTGACCGACGACGCCACCAAGATCGACCTCGCCCGCGACGGCGGGCCGCACCGGGTCTGGGTCGGCGAGCGCGAGATCAAGGCCCGCAGCGTGATCCTGGCGATGGGCGCCGAGCCGAAGAAGCTCGGCGTTCCCGGCGAGGACGAGCTGGCCGCGCGCGGCGTCTCCTACTGCGCCACCTGCGACGCCGCCTTCTTCCGCGACAAGCGCACGATCGTCGTCGGCGGCGGCGACACCGCGATGGAGGACGCCACCTTCCTGTCCAAGTTCGCCGGCAACGTCGGCATCGTCCACCGCCGCGACGACTTCCGCGCCTCGGCGATCATGCTCGACCGCGCGCGCGACACCGACAACATCGAGCTGCTGACGCCCTACGTCGTCCAGCGCTTCGAGCCCGGCGAGGGCGGCACGCTGTCGAAGGCGGTGCTGGAGAATGCCGAGGACGGCTCGACGCGCGAGCTCGAGATCGAGGGCGCCTTCATCGCCATCGGCCACCGCCCCAACTCGCACCTGGTCGAGGGGCAGGTCAAGGTCGACGAGCAGGGCTACGTGCTCGTCGAGGGGCGCTCGACGCGCACCGGCGTGCCGGGCGTGTTCGCGGCCGGCGACCTCACCGACCACACCTATCGCCAGGCCGTGACCGCGGCCGGCACCGGCTGCATGGCCGCGCTCGACGCCGAGGCCTACCTGCGGGACACGCCGATCGACCCGGAGGCCCACTGGACGCCCGAGCCGGACAAGGTGGAAGCGGCGGCCGAGGCCGCCTCGCACTCCTAGCCAGGGATCGCTGCTAGGAGGCCTTCTGCGCGTAGGCGAGCCTGACCACGGGCTCCGCCGTCTCGGCCTCGTTGCGCACGGGCACCCCTGGGCGCACGGGCAACAGGTCGAACAAGCTCAACGGCTGTCCACAGGCGGTGCACCACGCGTAGCGGGACGCTCCGCTCGCTTCGGTCACCTCGCGGCAGCTAGGACACAGGTAGCGCTGCATTTGCCCTCCTCGGCATTGGACCGGGAATTTCAGCGCGCCGGAGCCGTCCCCGGTATGGGGTCTAGGCCCCATCTGTGCGAGGGGCCGCTCTGCGCCCGTCCTAGCGCAGGTAGACGGGGTTGGACACGATCCAGGTGCGCTCACGGCCGTGCGCACGGCGATAGGCCTCGATGCGGTAGACGCCCGGCTCGGTGGTCTCGTGCTCCAGGCTCGTGCCGGTCGTGGCGGCGATCTCGACGCCGTCGCGCAGCAGCCGCAGCCGTGCGGGCAGCGGCGTACGCGCAAGCAGGCCGTAGTGTCCGGCGGGCGCCTCGGCGCCCATCGGCAGCGGCCCGCCGGCGCCGTCCGCGTTGAAGCTGAAGCCCCGCGCCGGCGCCAGCGCGTCGACGGCGAGGTAGCAGTGGCCCTCGCGCAGGGCGCCGTAGACCAGCGCGGCGTCGCGTTCGGCGTCGCCGGTCAGCCCGTCGTTGCAGAGCACGTGGGTGCGCAGCTGGGCGAACGAGCGGCGATAGCTCATCAGCCGAAACGGCACCACGGGGCCGATGCGCTTGCCGATCTGGTGCGCATCGAGGCCGCCGATGGCCACCACCCGGCGGCTGCGACAGAGCGCGTCCCAGCCGCGCAGGTTGCGCTCGGGCGGGTGTTCGAGCACGCGGTTGGGCGTGGCGATGAAGCGCAGCGCCTGGGGCACGCTGTCGAGCGACTCGGCGGTGTCGGTGACGAAGCTCCACAGCTCGATCCCGTCGAGGTCCTCGCTCTCGAGCCCGTGGTGGGGGATGCCCTTGCTGGCACGCTCGAAGCGCGCCGAGCCGCGCGAGAACGGATGGGCGGCGAAGGCGATTCCGCCCGCCGCACGGATCGCGGCGCAGATCTGGGCGGCGGAGAGGCCACGATGGTCGATCTCCCGCTCGTGGCCGAAGGCGAGCGTGTGGTCGCTCTGCGGCGGCGTGACCTCCTCGCCGACGAGCACCAGCACGCTGCCGTGCCAACCCTGCTCGCCACGCCGCTTGGCCTCGAGCGTGTCGTGGTCGGTCAGCAGCACCACGTCGACGCCGGCACGCCGAGCGGCACGCGCGATCTCCGGCACGGTGCCCGTGCCGTCCGAGTAGAGCGAGTGGAGGTGCACCACGCAGGCCAGGTCGTGCATGCGACCCGTAACCTAGCTGCGCGCAGGGGATCGATAGCGTTTCGGGGGTGAGTCGCTCCGACACCTTCGGCGCCCGTTCGGTCCTCGACGTCGGCGGCAGCTCGCACGAGATCTTCCGCCTCGACGCGCTGCAGGCGCAGTTCGACGTGGCGCGCCTGCCGTACTCGCTGAAGGTGCTGCTGGAGAACCTGCTGCGCAACGGCGAGGACGACGGCGTGCGGGCGCTCGCCCAGTGGGTCGCGAGCGACGAGCCGTCGACGGAGATCGCCTACCGGCCGGCGCGCGTGCTGATGCAGGACTTCACCGGCGTGCCCGCGATCGTCGACCTCGCCGCGATGCGCGACGCGATGGACGAGCTCGGCGGCGATCCGACCAAGATCAATCCGCTGGTGCCGGTCGAGCTGGTGATCGACCACTCGATCCAGGTCGACGTGTTCGCCGAGCGCCTGGCCTTCCAGCGCAACGCGGAGCTGGAGTTCGAGCGCAACCACGAGCGCTACGCCTTCCTGCGCTGGGGCCAGGGCGGCTTCGACAACTTCGCCGTCGTGCCGCCGAACACCGGCATCTGCCACCAGGTCAACCTCGAGTACCTCGGGCGCGTGGTGATGGAGCGCGACGGGCAGGCGTTCTGCGACACGCTGGTGGGCACCGACTCGCACACGACGATGATCAACGGCCTCGGCGTGCTCGGCTGGGGCGTCGGCGGGATCGAGGCCGAGGCGGCGATGCTCGGCCAGCCCGTCTCGATGCTGATCCCGCAGGTCGTCGGCTTCCGCCTCACCGGCGAGCTGCCCGAGGGCTCGACCGCCACCGACCTCGTCCTGACGGTGACGCAGATGCTGCGCGAGCGCGGCGTGGTGGGCAAGTTCGTCGAGTTCTTCGGCCCCGGCCTGTCCATGCTGCCCCTGGCCGACCGCGCCACGATCGGCAACATGGCGCCCGAGTACGGCGCCACCTGCGGCATCTTCCCGGTCGACGCCGAGACGCTGCGCTACCTCGAGTTCTCGGGCCGCCCGGCCGAGCGGGTCGAGCTGGTCGAGGCCTACTGCCGCGAGCAGGGCCTGTTCCACGACGAGAGCTCCGAGGACGCGGTGTACTCCGACACGCTCGAGCTCGACCTGGGCGAGGTCGTGCCGAGCCTGGCCGGTCCCAAGCGCCCGCAGGACCGCGTGGCGCTCTCGAACGCCGCGGAGGACTTCAAGGCCGAGCTGCGCGAGCTGGCCGAGGAGGGGGAGCTGTCCGGCTACGACGAGTCCTCGGCCGAGAGCTTCCCGGCCAGCGATCCGCCGACCGACAACGGCGGCGGCGAGTCGAAGGCGCCGGGCCGCGCGCACGCGCCGTCCCACGACGCCGGCGGCCACGGCGAGCAGCCGCAGCGCGCGCACGGCGCGGTCGCCACGGCCGACGACGAGCGGGGCTTGGACCACGGCGCCGTCGTGATCGCCGCGATCACCAGCTGCACGAACACCTCGAACCCGTCGGTGATGCTCGGGGCCGGGCTGCTCGCCAAGAAGGCCGTCGAGCGCGGCCTGACGCGCCGGCCCTGGGTCAAGACCTCGCTCGCGCCCGGCTCGAAGGTCGTCACCGAGTACCTCGACCGTGCCGGCCTGACCGAGCCGCTGTCGCAGCTCGGCTTCGACCTCGTCGGCTACGGCTGCACGACCTGCATCGGCAACTCCGGCCCGTTGCCGGAGGAGATCTCGCAGGAGATCCAGGAGCGCGACCTCGTGGTCGCCTCGGTGCTGAGCGGCAACCGCAACTTCGAGGGTCGCATCCACCCCGAGGTGCGGATGAACTACCTCGCCTCGCCGCCGCTGTGCGTCGTCTACGCGCTCGCGGGGCGCATGGACCTGGACGTCTACAGCGAGCCGCTGCAGGGCGACGTCTACCTGCGCGACGTCTGGCCCACCCAGGAGGAGGTCAACGCCGCGATCGAGCAGGCCGTGCACTCGGACATGTTCCGCAAGAGCTACGGCGAGGTGTACGAGGGCGACGAGACCTGGCGCGAGCTCGACACGCCCGAAGGCGACCGCTACGCCTGGGACGACGACTCGACCTACGTCAAGCGCCCGCCCTACTTCGAGGGCATGGACGCCGAGCCGGCCGCAGGCTTCGATCCGATCGAGGGCGCCCGCGCGCTGGCGCTGCTCGGCGACAGCGTCACGACCGACCACATCTCGCCCGCCGGCGCGATCAAGAAGGACTCGCCCAGCCGGCGCCTACCTGCTCGAGCACGGGGTGGAGCAGCGCAACTTCAACTCCTACGGCTCGCGGCGCGGCAACCACGAGGTGATGATGCGCGGCACGTTCGCCAACATCCGCCTGCGCAACCAGCCTCGCGCCCGGCACCGAGGGCGGCTTCACCGCCAAGGACGGCGAGCAGACCACGATCTACGAAGCGGCGATGGCCTACGCCGACGAGGGCGTGCCGCTGTGCGTGCTGGCCGGCAAGGAGTACGGCTCGGGCTCCTCGCGCGACTGGGCGGCGAAGGGGCCGCGGCTACTGGGCGTGCGCTTCGTCCTGGCCGAGTCGTATGAGCGCATCCATCGCTCCAACCTCGTCGGGATGGGGATCCTGCCGCTGCAGTTCCCCGACGGCGAGTCGGCCGAGTCGCTGGGCCTGTCGGGCTTCGAGCGCTTCGACCTCGCGCCGCTGGAGGAGGGCGCCCGCACGCTTGGGGTGACCGCGACGCCCGAGGACGGCGAGCCGATCGAGTTCGACGCGCGCGTGCGCATCGACACGCCGAACGAGTGGCAGTACTACCGCCACGGCGGCATCTTGCACTTCGTGCTGCGGGGGCTTGCGGGCTCCCCTGTTGACAGCTGATAGGTCAATCAATAACATAGCCGCCATGGCCCGCACCACGGCAGCGAAGCCGGACTCTCGGCGCTCCTCCGAGGAGCGCCGCGAGCAGGTGCTCGATGCCGCCGTCAAGGAGTTCGCCGCAACCGGCTTCCACGCCACCAGCACCGCCGCGATCGCCAAGCGCGCCGGCATCTCCCAGCCCTACATCTACGCGCTGTTTCCCAACAAGCACGAGCTCTTCCTCGCCGCCAGCGGGCGCGTCACCGATCGCCTCAAGGCCCGCTTCAGCGAGGCGGCGCGCGGCGCCGGGGATCCCGAGGACGCCCTGCACCGGATGGGGATGGCCTACGTCGAGCTGCTCGACGACCGCGAGGAGATCATGTTCCAGCTCCAGACGCACGCGGCCGCCGGTGACGAGCGCGTGCGCGAGCAGGTGCGCAAGGACTTCGTCTCGGTCATCGACCACGTCGCCCGCGTCAGCGGCGCGGGCCAAGACGAGGTCATCGCCTTCGTGAGCAGCGGCATGCTGCTGAACGTCGTGGCCGCGCTCGACCTGCCACGTGACTACGCGCCCGGCAAGGGGGAGCAATGAGGGGACAAGAGAGCAGGAGGGCCTCTTTTTTTCGCATCGTAATGATCGGTCAATCAATAACAAAGGAGCCGGCATGAGTCGCTACGGCAAGCTCACGCTCGCGATCGTCTCGGTCGCGTTGTTCATGGTCACCCTCGACAACCTCGTCGTCACCAACGCCCTGGTCAGCATCCGCGAGGACCTCGGTGCATCGATCGAGCAGCTGGAGTGGACGGTCAACGCCTACACGCTCAGCTACGCCGTCTTCCTGCTCACGGCCGCCGCCCTCGGCGACCGGCTCGGCCGGCGGCGGACGTTCGCCTTCGGCATCGGCGTCTTCACGCTCGCCTCCGCCGGTGCGGCGCTGGCGCCGAGCACGGACGCGCTGATCGCCGCCCGCGCCCTCCAGGGCCTCGGCGCCGCGGTGATCACGCCGCTGACGCTGACGCTGCTGAGCGAGGCCTTCCCGGCCGACCGGCGGGGCATGGCGATCGGCATCTGGGGCGCGGTCAGCGGCCTCGGCGTCGCGCTCGGCCCGGTGGTCGGCGGCGCGGTGGTCGAGGGCATCTCCTGGCACTGGATCTTCTGGCTCAACGTGCCGATCGGGCTGCTGCTGGCGCCGGTGGCCGTGCGTGCGTTGCGCGAGAGCTTCGGGCCCAACGACCGGCTCGACCTGCCCGGCGTGGCGCTTGCCAGCGTCGGCCTGCTCGGGCTCGTGTTCGGGATCGTGCGGGGACAGTCGCTGGGCTGGACCAGCGCGACCGTGCTCGGCTCGCTGACCGTCGGGATCGTGGTGCTGGCGGCCTTCGTCGCCTGGGAGCTGCGCGCGCCCGCGCCGATGCTGCCGATGCGCTTCTTCTCCAGCCGCGCGTTCGCCGGCACCAACGCCGCCTCGCTGGCGATGTTCTTCGGCGTCTTCGGCTCGATCTTCCTGCTGGCGCAGTTCTTCCAGACCGCCCAGGGCTACTCGCCGCTGGACGCCGGCCTGCGCACGCTGCCCTGGACGGCGATGCCGATGGTGGTCGCGCCGATCGCCGGCGTGCTGGCCGAGCGCATCGGCAGCCGGCCGCTGATGACGCTGGGGCTGACGCTCCAGGCCGCGGCACTCGCCTGGCTCGCGGTCGTCAGCGAGCCGGATGTCGCCTACGGGCTGCTGATCCCCGGCTTCGTGATGGCTGGCATCGGCATGGGCCTCGTCTTCGCCCCGGCGGCCTACGCGGTGCTGTCCTCGGTGCGACCGGAGGAGGCCGGCCAGGCCTCCGGCGCCACCAACACGATCCGCGAGATCGGCGGCGTGCTGGGCGTGGCGGTGCTGGCGTCGGTGTTCACGAGCGCTGGCGGCTACGGATCCCCGCAGGCGTTCAACGACGGCCTCGTGGTCGCGACCGGCGTCGGCGCGGGCGTGGTCGCGCTCGGTGCGCTGGCGACGCTGATCGTGCCCGCCAGGGCTCAGCGCAGCGCCCGCCGCCTGATCGCGCGCAGCAGGGCGAGCCGGATCAGCACGCTGCCGGGACGGATCGGCAGGCAGTAGCGTGGCTGGCCGTCGGGCTCAGACAGGCCTCCCTGTCAACCTTGGTGCTGGGTCCCCGGCGTCTGCCCACGCTCGGTGGCGAGGCTGATCACGACGGCCCCCGCAAGGATCGTCGTGCCGCCGATGGTCAGCCAGCCTGGACGGATCGGGCCGTAGCCCAGCATGCCTACGATCCCGTCCACCCATCCGAGCACGACGAGGGTGATGAACAGCGAGGCTCCCGCCGCCTCGAGCGTGCGCTTGGCGGACTCCGCGATCTCTCTTGCGGGGCGCTTGGTGAGCGGCCACCAGACGGCGACCAAGGCCACGCACGTGGTGCCCGCCAGAACGAGGGTGGCGATGCCCTCGAGCAGCGGTCCGCCGTCGAGGTAGGACGCGAAGACGTCGCACGCGACGACCGCGGCGACGGCGCCGAGCACGAGCAAGGCCAAGGTGGCTAGCGTCGACTCCGCCCAGCGGCGTCCGGTGAGTCCGGTGTCGCGGGCGGCCTTCGTGAAGGTGACGAGGGCGTCGGTCAGGGCGGCGACCAGCACGAGCGCGACGCGAATGATCCACAGCCGCAGCAGGTGGAACAGCCACGCGAGCCCGCGGACACCGGCGTTCGCGGCGCCCCAGGAGATCCGGAACACGACGTTGGCGATGTCGATCACGCCATTGGCGAGCCGCATCGAGGCGATCAGCACCGCCCGTGCCAGCCGGGCGAGAGCATCTCGGCCCGAGCGGTCCAGCCTCGTCGGGTCGGACGGCCGCGAGAGCTGGGGCGGCTCGAATCGCCGCGGCGGGAGAAAGGGCCGGTTGTAGTCGACGCGGGTGACCGACCGCAGGAGGCCGACGAGGACCGCCGCGCCAGCCGCGCTGCCGACCGAGACGATCGCGCCGACCAGGAGCCAGGCGCGCACCGAGCCCTCGACGTCGCCGAGGCCGAGCTCGAACGCCAGCGTCACCGACGAGAGCGCCAGCGCGAGGCTCAGCGCGAGCGCCATGCCGCGTCGTGCGAGGTCGGTGGGCGTGTCGGCCGACGTCGTCCGCAGCAGCATCGCCGCCATCAGCGAGCCGGCCAGTACCACGGCCGCCGCCGTGAGCAGGTTGTCCTCCACCGCGTGGCTGATCCAGCGTTCGTGGACGGTCGTCGCTAACGCGAAGCAGAGCAGCCAGCCGAGCGGTCCGACCAGCGAAGAGGTGGGAAACGCGCGCAAGGCGACGTACAGCAGCGCTCCGCCGGCGATCCCCGCCGCCACGTAGAGCGGGATCGACGACGCCGAGGACGCAGCGAGGAGCGCGAGTGCGGCAAACAGGGCGCGGGCGCTGTAGACGGCTGCCACCTGTAGACGGGGACGGTCGGCCAGTAACAGAAAGTGCGGCTGGGGCCCCGCGCAGTAGACGTCGAACGGATGCTCCACCTCGCTGTCGCAGCCGTCCCGGGCACAGGTGGAGGTGAAGGAGGTCGGGACCTCGGGTACCGCCCGCGCCCACCAGATCGCGCCTACACGACTTCCGACCGCAGGTGCGGCCATCCCTGGTCCCATACGTACCTACCCCTCGTGGTGAACTGAAACAGGGGCCGAGCCTAACCCTGCCGCCTTGTGCAAGGGGACGGACTTTGACTGATTGCGAACGGCTGATCAAAGGCGCCGAGGCGCCTCAGCGCCAGCCGGCGCGGCGCAGCGCGGGCGCGGCGCGGTAGCGCTCCTCGTGGCGCTCCTCCCAGAGCCCGTCGACGACCGCAAGTGCGTGCTGGAGGCCCGCGGCCTCACCCCACGCGAATGGGCCGCGCGGGTGGCTGAGGCCGAGCGTGAGGCCGGTGTCCACGTCCGCAGCCGAGCCGACTCCCTCGCCGACGGCGAACATGCCCTCGTTGACGAGCTGGCAGACGATCCGTCCCAGCACGAGCCCCGGAGCGTCGCCGACCCACTCGGCGTGAAAGCCGAGCGCGGCGAAGAAACGCTCGGCCGCCGCTGCGGCGGGGTCGGGCGTGGAGGGCAGGCGCGTGAGCTCGACCAGGCGGCAGTCGGCGAGCGGGGGCAGTAGGTGGAAGCCGACGGCGTGCAGCTCGCCGCGCGCGGCCAGCGAGCGGTCGGCGCAGAGGACGACCAGCGGCACGCCGCTGCCCCGTGGTCGCGCAGCTGCCGCGCCGGCTGGCGTCGCGCCCGGCTCGACGATGCCGGCCGTTTCCGCGGGCGAGCCTCCACCGGCCGACGCCTGCCGCGCCGGTACGGCCGCGTCCACGATCAGCTCCGGCAGCTCGCCGCCGGGCTCGCCCGCCGCTCGCACCGCGAAGCCGGCCGCCGTCGCCCGCTCGCGCAGCGCGCGCGCCAGCGCGCCGTCGCCCTCGATCTCCACCAGTCGACCTTCGCCGCCGCCGGGTTCCAGCGGGGCCGGGTCCTCGGGACGATGCGGCCCCTCGCCGTACGTGTACCAGCCGTGCCCGGTCTTGCGCCCGAGCCGCCCCGCCGCCACCAGCCGCGCCTGCAGCGGGCTGGGCCGCCAGCGCGGCTCCCCGAACGACAGCTCCGCGAACGACTTCGCCACGTCGAGGTTCACGTCCACGCCGACGAGGTCCATCAGCTCGAACGGCCCCATGCGAAAGCCGCCGCCGAGCCGGCAGACGCGGTCGATCTGGTCGTGCGTGGCGATGCGCTCGGTCAGCAGCCGCAGCGCCTCGCCCGCGAACGGCCGTGCGCAGCGGTTGACGAGGAAGCCCGGCCCGTCGACGGCCAGGATCATGTCCTTGCCCATCGCCTCGCCGGCCGCGCGCGCGACGGCCAGCGCCCGCTCGCCGGTCTGCTCGGCCCGGATCAGCTCCAGCAGGGGCATCAGCGGCGGCGGATTGAAGAAGTGCATGCCGATCACGTCCTGGGGGCGCCGCGCCGCGCTGGCGATCGCGGTCACCGGGATCGAGGAGGTGTTGGTCGCGAGCACGGCCTCCGCACCCACGACCTCCGACAGCGCCGCGAACAGCTCGCGCTTGAGCTCCAGGCGCTCGGGCGCGGCCTCGATCACCAGCTCGCACCCGGCGAGCTCGTCCAGCTCGTGCGCGGGCGCCAGCAGCTGCGCCGCGTCGGCGGCGGCCGCGTCCCTTCTCGACCCACTTCGCCAGCCCGCCGCGCACGCGCTCGAGCCCGGCGTCGAGCGCCTCGGGCATGGGGTCGTGCAACAGCGTGCGCATCCCCGCCGCGCAGCCCAGCTGCGCGATGCCGGCACCCATGGTGCCCGCGCCGACGACGCCCAGGATCATCGGCCGTGGAACTCGGGCGCGCGCTTCTCGATGAAGGCGGTCATGCCCTCGACGCGGTCCTCGGTGGCCATCGACAGCTCGTACAGGCGCCGCTCGGCCTCGAGGCCGCCGCTGAGCGTCGTCTCGTCGGCCGCCAGCACCGCCTGCTTGGCGAAGCGCACCGCCAGCGGCGGCCGCTGCGCCACCACCTCGGCCAGCTCGAGCGCGGCCTCGAGCCAGCCGCCCTTGCCCTTGACCACCTGATTGACCAGCCCGAGGCGATGCGCCTCGTAGGCGTCGATGCGCCGGCCGGTCAGCACCAGCTCCATCGTTCGCTGCTTGCCGAGCACGCGCGCCAGCCGCTGCGACCCGCCGCCACCGGGGATGATCCCCAGCATCACCTCCGGCTGGCCGAACTCCGCCCGCTCGGAGGCCACGATCAGGTCGCAGGCGAGCGCCAGCTCGCAGCCGCCGCCCAGGGCGTAGCCGGCGACGGCGGCGATCAACGGCGTGCGCACGCCGGCCAGCCGCCGCCAGAAGGCGGCCGAGGGCGCGAGCAGCGCCTCGGGAAAGCTGCGCTGCGCCATCGCCTTGATGTCCGCGCCGGCCGCGAACACCTCGTCGCCGCCGGCGAGCACGATGCAGCGCACGTCCGGATCGGCGTCCCAGCGCTCGAGCACGCCGAGCAGCTCCTCCATCAGCTCGGGCGAGAGCGCGTTGCGGGCCTCCGGGCGATCGAGCTGGGCCAGCCCGACCGCGCCGCGCAGCTCGGCGCGTACAGCGCTCATCAGAGCATCGCGTTCACGCCCGTGAGGGCGCGGCCGATGATCAGCTTCTGGATCTGCGACGTGCCCTCGTAGAGCGTCGTCACGCGCGCGTCGCGCAGGTAGCGCTCGACCGGGTAGTCGTCGACGTAGCCCGAGCCGCCGTGCACCTGGATCGCGAGGTTGGCGCACTCGACGGCGGCCTCGGTGGCGAACAGCTTCGCGGTCGAGGTCTCGGTCGTGCTCGGCTTGCCGTTGTCCTTGAGCCAGCCCGCGCGCCAGACCAGCCCGCGCGCGGCCTCGGTCTTGAGGTGCATGTCGGCGAGCATCTCCTGCACGAGCTGGAACGAGGCGATCGAGCGGCCGAACTGCTGACGCTCCTTGGCGTAGGCCACCGAGGCGTCGAGCGAGCCCTGGCAGATGCCGACGCAGCCGGCCGCGACGCTGTAGCGCCCGGAGTCGAGCGAGCTCATCGCGACCTTGAAGCCGTCGCCGATCTCGCCCAGCAGCTCGCCCTCGACGCCGTCGAGCGACAGCTCAGCGGTATCGGCGGCACGCAGGCCGAGCTTGCCATGGATCTCCTGGGCGCTGAAGCCTGGCTGGTCGGTGCGCACCAGGAAGGCGCCTAGGCCCTTGTGCTTGAGCGACGGGTCGGTCTGGGCGAAGATCAGCGCCAGGCCGGCATAGCTGCCAAGCGAGATCCACTGCTTTTGGCCGCTGATGCGCCAGCTATCGCCGGAGCGCTCGGCGCGCGTCTTGAGGTTGGCGGCGTCCGAGCCGGTGTCGGGCTCGGTGAGCCCGAAGCAGGCGAGCGTCTCACCCGAGCAGAGCTTCGGCAGCCACTCCTGCTTCTGCTCCTCGCTGCCGAACTTCAGCAGCGACGAGCAGACCAGCGAGGTCACGACCGACACGACCGTGCGCATCGCCGAGTCGCCGCGCCCGATCTCCTCGACGATCAGCCCGTAGGTGAGGTAGTCGATCCCGCGACCCCCGTACTCCTCGGGCACGATCGGCCCGATGAAGCCCAGCTCGGCCATGCGCTGCACGAGCTCGGTGTCGAAGCGACCGGCCCGGTCGTTGTCCCGCGCGCGCGGCACGATCTCGTTGTTGGTGAAGTCGCGAGCGGTCTCCCGGATGAGGCGCTGCTCGTCGGTGAGTTCGAAGTCGATCATGTGCCCGGGATTCTGCAACATCGCGAGTGGAGGCTGTCCCCGCCGGGCGATCTACACTCGCTGGCGTGGACGAGTTCGGCGCCTTCGTGCTCGGCGGGCTGTTGGTGGTGGGTGCGATCTTCTATGCCATCGGCCGCTGGTACCCGGGCTCGGGCGCCGAGCAGGTCGACTGGCGCCCCACGCGCTCGTACGAGGACGAGGTCCGGCTCGAGCTGCAGGACGTCGATCAGATGCTCGAGGCGCAGAACGAGCGCCGCCGGGCGACCGGCCGCCCGGAGATCTCCGAGGACGAGATCCGCGACCAGGTGGCGGCCGAGGAGCGCTGGCGCGAGCAGGCCGCGCGGCGCTACCGCGACGAGGGCTGACGCTGGCGCGGGTGCTGATCGTCGGTTGCGGCTGCCGCGGGCAGGCGCTGGCGCGGGTGCTGGCCGAGTCCGGGCACCAGGTTCGCGGCACGACCCGCGATCCAGCGCTGCTGGATGCGCTGGCGGCCGCCGGGGTCGACGGGGTGACGGCCGACCCCGACCGGCTCGGCACCCTGCTGGGCCAGCTCCAGGGCGTCAGCGTGCTGTGCTGGCTGCTCGGCTCGGTCGACGGCAATGCCGAGGCGCTCCACGGGCCACGCCTGCAGTCGCTGCTCGAGACGCTGGTCGACACCCCGATCCGCGGCCTCGTCTACGAGGGCGCCGGCAGCGTCGCGCCGGCGACGCTCGCCGCCGGCGCGGAACGCGTGCGCCAGGCCGGGGAGACGTTCCGGATGCCGACCGCGGTCGTGCAGGCCGACCCGAGCGAGCACCAGCGCTGGCTCGCCGCCATGAGCGAGGCGGTCGAGCACGTGCTGGCCGCCTGATCCGGCGTCGGCGCGCTAGCCTCGCGGTGCATATGGCGAATTCAGGCCGGGTTTGACGAGATTTAGCGGAGAGGTGGGCACATGAGCGAGTACGCAAACGACGTGCTGGTCGACACCCAATGGGTGGAGGACCATCTGGGCGACGACTCGATCCGGATCGTCGAGGTGGACGAGAATCCCGCGCTGTACGCGGAGGCTCACATCCCCGGCGCGATCGGCTTCGACTGGAAGAAGGACCTCCAGGACCAGGTCAAGCGCGACTTCCTCGGCCCCCAGGAGTTCGGCGAGCTGTTCGGCGGCCGCGGCATCTCCAACGACCACACGATCGTGCTCTACGGCGATCGCAACAACTGGTTCGCCGCCTACACCTACTGGTACCTCAAGTACTACGGGCATCACGACGTGAAGCTCGTCAACGGCCCGCGCGAGAAGTGGATCTCCGAGGGCCGGCCGACCTCGACCGACGTGCCCGCCTACGAGCCGCAGCAGTTCGGCGCGCAGCCGGGCGACGACGCCATCCGCGCCAAGCGCGACGAGGTCCTCGGGGCGCTCGACACCGACACCAGCCTCGTCGACGTGCGCTCGCCTCAGGAGTACTCGGGCGAGCTGATCGCGATGGCGGGCTACGAGCAGGAGGGCGCGCAGCGCGCCGGTCACATCCCCGGGGCCGCCTCGGTGCCGTGGGCGCAGGCGGTCGGCGAGGACGGCACCTTCAAGTCCGCCGACGACCTGCGCGAGCTGTACGGCGCCAAGGGCGTGCTCGACGGTGGGCCGGTGATCGCCTACTGCCGCATCGGCGAGCGCTCGGCGCACACCTGGTTCGTGCTGCACGAGCTGCTGGGGCAGAGCGACGTCAAGAACTACGACGGCTCGTGGACCGAGTGGGGCAACCTCGTCAACGTGCCGATCGAGAAGGACGTCTAGAGCACCTAAGTAATCAAACGACAGTTGTGTCCGACCGGGGGGATAGCCTCCGGTCGGACATGCCGAAGACTGCAAAGAAAAGGCCCAAGCCAAGCAAAGAGCCACAGGTCTTCAAGGCGCTTGCGCACCCGCTGCGGATGAAGCTGCTGGTGGCCATGAGCGAGCGGGAGGCCAGCCCGAGCGAGCTCGCGGCCGAGCTCGAGGAGCCGCTCGGAAACGTGGCCTACCACATCCGCATGCTCGAGCGGCTCGAGTGCATCGAACTCGTTCGCACCACACCACGGCGCGGCGCGCTCGAACACCACTACCGAGCGATCGCGCGCCCGGAGCTCGAGGTCGGCGACTGGGAGCGCGTGCCGGCCGCCGCTCGCCGCTCGATCTCCTGGGATCGCGTCTCGGAGATCTGGCGGGACCTTGCGACCGCGCTTGGCAGCGGGCATTTCGACGATCGCACCGATCGGCATCTCGGCTCGACCAACCTCGTGCTCGACGAGGCCGGTTGGTCGGAGCTGAGCGCCGAGTTGCGTGCGCTGCAAGAGCGCGCGTTGGAGATCCAGGTCGCCAGTGCCGCACGGCTCAAGGGCGCGGGCCCAGAGGCCGCGGTCGCGTCGAAGCTCGTGCTGATGCACTACGAGGCCACGCCGGCCTGAACCGGCCGGTCTCGCTAGAGCAGCGGCTCCAGGCGCCTGAGCAGCGACTGCACGATGCGTGCCGTCGCGCCCCATACGACGTGTCCGTCGACGGTGTAGGTCGGCGTTCGGATCGGCACGCCCTGGCGCGGCAGCCGCTTGAGCTCGTAGCCGCGCACCAGCTCGCTGAGCGGTAGCTCGAGCAGACGCTCGACCTCGGCCTCCTGGAGCGTCCAGGAGGTCGTCGCCGGGATCAGGCCGACGAACGGATAGATGCGATACCCGGTGACGAACGTGCCGACTGGTGGAAGGGCACCGGCCAGCTCGACCCGCCCGCGCTCGAGCCCGATCTCCTCCTCGGCCTCGCGCAAGGCGGTCACCCGCAGATCCTCGTCCGGAAAGTCCTGGCGCCCGCCCGGGAACGAGATCTCGCCGGCATGGCGACGCAGATCCGCCCTGCGCTCGGTGAGCACCGCCACCAGCTCGTCGCCGGCCGCATACAGGGGCACGAGCACGGCCGCGTCCTTGGTCCCCGGCGCATCCATCGCTGCCGCGGCCTCCTGCGACAAGAGCAGCTCGCGCAGGCGTTCTACGGTGACCATCGCTCCTATGATGGTGCCGTGGAGGACGCGATGCTGCGTGGTCGGCTCGACAGGAGCATGCGTCATTTCTATCGCGCGCTCGCCGCCGGCTCCCCTGGAGCGCACACGCTCGAGCCCGACGGCGTCCTCGCCTCGATCGTGCCCGTCGCCGCCGCGCGCTCCTACCCGAATGCCGTGATCTACGACAGCGCCGAGCAGCTCGAGGCGAGCTACGAGACCCTCGCGCGCGCCTACGCGGACGCGGGCATCGAAGCGTGGTCGGTGTGGGTGCCAGAGCAGGATGCGCACGTCGCGCGGCTGCTCGCCGAGCGTGGCCATCTGCTCGACGCCTTGCCGACCGCGATGGCACGCGAGCTGGTGGGTGTCAGCCGCCCCGAGCCAGGCTCGCTGGAGACCTGGACGGCGACCGGCGACCCGCTGGCGGTGGGGTCGCTGAACGATCGCGCGTACTCGTTCGGGGACGACACCTTCGCGGTCGCGTTCGGCGGCCTGTCCGCGCCCGGGATGCGCTTCTACGTGGGCAGCGCGAGCGGCGAGCCGGTGGCCTGCCTGATCGCCACCGACGACGACGGCAACTGCGAGATCGACGGTGTCGCCACGCCCCCTGAGGCGCGAGGCAGCGGGCTCGCGGGCCAATTGCTCGCGCATGCGCTCGTCGACGCCGCCGAGCGCGGCTGCGAGACGACCACCCTGATAGCCACCGCGCTCGGACGGCCGGTCTACGAGCGTCTCGGCTACCGCCCGCTCGGCACGCTGCAGATGTGGGAGCGGCGAGTGACCTAGCGTCCGCCGCCTGGCTCTAGCGGGCGCCGCGCAACACCGGCAGCCAGATCGCCGCGAGGGCGGGGGAGAGCTGTGGCAGCTCCGCCAGGTCGCCGATGCGGGCGCGCCGCTGCACCAGCTCGTGGATGCCGCCGACGACCATCTCCGAGGCGAGTTGAGAGGGTCGCTCGGGCAGGTCGGGCAGCGCCTGTTCGAGCACCTGCACGAAGCGCTCGAGTGCCGCGTCGCGCTTGGCGAGCCCGCGCGAGCCGATGGTCGCGACCTCGACGACGCACACGCGCGTGAGCTCCGGGTGATCGGCGACGCAGCTCAGCAGCGCGTGCAGGCTCGGCTCGAAGACGAGCTCGACCTGCTCTCTGGCGTCCTTGACCGGTAGCTTCCGAACCGCCTGTGCCGCGGCGCGCTGCACGACGCGGATGGCATGTGTGGCGGTTCTGTCGAGCACGGCGAGCAGGCACGACTCAAGATCCTCGAAGGAGCGTTCGAACTCCTCGCTGGAGACGCCGGCGTGCGTGGTGACGCGCTCGACTGTGACAGCGGCGTAACCATGCACGGCGACGACGTCGACCATCGCATCGAGGATGCGCGTGCGCACGGGGTCCTCATCCATGAACCCTTCAGTTTACGACACGGTGCGGCGGCGGCGGCCACGTTCGAGCTCATGCTCGGCCGCCTCCGGTCCCAGGAACGGCAGGACCGTCATGTACATCAGCTCCGGAATCAGCTGCGGCAGCTCGGCGGTGGCGCCGGCGACGATCTCTCGGTAGAGGATCTCGCTCAGTCCGCCCATCATGCCGAGACCGGTGAAGGCCGGCAGCTCGCGCTCGGTCGCCTCGCGGCCGGCGTCGTAGATGCTGGCGAAGCCGCGCATCGCCTCGTTGCGTCGTTCCACGGCCTTGGGCCGGCGGCCATCACCTCGACGAAGCAGATACGCGCCATGCCGGGATCGCAGGCGAGCGCGTTGAGCAGGGCGGTGAGCCCCGCGCGCAAGCGATCGACCCATGCGTCTTGGGCGTCGAATGCCTCCATCGTCACCTGCAGCAGCTGGGCCAGGCCCGCCTGGTAGGCGGCGACGAAGCAGTCTTCCTTGTCCTCGAAGTGCTCGTAGAAGGTCTTGCGCGACACGCCGGCACGTGCGATCACGTCGGCGATGCGGGCGTCACGGAAACTCGACTGCCCGACCGTCAGCGTCATCGCGGCAAGCAGCCGCGCGCGCTGCGACTCAGCGACCTGCTCGGGCGTCAGTCCGTGTCGACCGCCCGGGATCTGGTCCGGACGTCGGCGAACCGGGGGTCGCCGAGCACCGCCGGTACGCGAGTCTCTGCGACTCACCACGAACCCCGCGTAGTACTTGCAGGTCGCTTGCTGTAGCCCAAAGAACGCAAAGTTCTCTGAATACTACGCTATTTGCGTCGTAAAAGCTAGGACAACTTTCAGACTCGGCCAAATGGCACCATCTGAGCATCCATGATTTCACGCGCGAGCGCTGGGAGCATAGCCATCTCGCCGCGATCGATGCGTAGATAGATCAATTCATGCAGGCCCCCGATCAAGGCCCGTGCGGCGAGCGGACTCAGCTCCTCGTCGAGTTCGTCGTGCATGGTCTCCTCGACGAGCCCGGTCAAGCGCGCGATCGCCTGATCACGGCGCGCGCGTGCGCGCGCGCCCGCCGCGAGCACCTCGACCACGCAGATGCGGGCCGCCGCGGGTTCCTTGATGCAGAACTCGAAGAACGCGTCGAGCGCTCGTTTCATCTTCGATTCCGCTGTGTCGGTCTCGGCGAAGGCCTCGACGATCAGCGTGATCACGTGAGTCATGATCTCGTCGTAGGCGGCGATGAAGCAGGCCTCGCGGTCCTCGAAGATGTCGTAGAAGGTGCGACGGGAGACGCCCGCTCGGGCCAGCACCCGCTCCACGCTGGCCTCGTGGTAGCCGATTTCGGAGCAGACATTGACCATCGCTTCGAGCAAGCGCTCGCGCTGCACGCGCGAGACCACCGCGGCGGGCACCCCATGGCGTCCCCCGTAGACCCTCACTTGTCGGGAAAGCTCCCACATTGGAGCCCGCCACCATAGATGGACGGCGGCGGATTCGCAACAGAAACGCATAGTCTGTGGACCTTGCGCCCGGGCGCCGCAGAGGGCGGTGAAGACTAGCCCGCGGTGGCGCGCTCGTCTAGCAGCCGGCGTCGCTCCTCGAGCGCTACGGACTGCCCTACGTATGGCAGCAACGCGGAGTAGACGAGGTCGGGGAGCAACTCGGGCAGCTGCTTGGTCTCGCCGCGCAGAACGCGGGTGTACACGACCTCGTAGATGCCGCCCACGATCGTCTCGGCCGTCAGCAGCGGGACGGGCTCGTCGAGCAGCTCGCGCGCGTACTGGTCGACCAGCGAGGCAAAGGCACGCACGCTGTTGCCTCGTCGGCCGATGGCGTCGGGCCCGGCGGCCATCACCTCCACGATGCACATGCGCGCGACCGCGGGGTCCGACGCGAGGAACGAGAGCATCGCCTCGAGTCCCGCTTCGGTACGGGCGGCAAACCCGTCCACCGCGTCCACGGCGGTCACCACCCGCCGCACGAGCCGGGCGGCCGCCTCGTCGTACGCGGCGAGGTAGGCCTCGTGCTTGTTCTTGAAGTGCTCGTAGAAGGTCCGGCGAGACACTCCCGCCTTGCTGATGATGCTCTCCACGGTCATCGCCGCGTAGCCCGATTCGCTCGCCTCGTGGGCTACCGCCGCGAGGATCCGCTCGCGCTGGTTGCGCTCCACGAAGCTGCGGGTCAACCCATGGCGCCCGGGAGGAAGCTGCTGGGGTCGGCGTACGCCCGACCGATCACTACTCCGCACGTTTCCAAACATACTCGTCTCGGAAGCGGTCGTTTGAGAGACTCGCTTGTTTTTCTGTTGTGCCCGCGCAGACGTTGGGCTACAGTCGCGCTCCATGAGGGAAGGGACTTCGCTCCGCGACATCGCGTTGCCGGAGCATCACTTGGCCCTGGGGGGATGCGACATCTGCCCTCGCCTGCGCGACACCCTGCTCGCCGCGCTGGCGGACACCGACCTGCAGGCGCTGGACACCGAGGAGGTGGCGGCCCGCGCGGGCCTGTCGCTTGCCGGCTTCAGCGAGCACTACCGGACGTTGGACGACTGCCTGCTGGACGCCTTCGATCGTCTCGCGAACGATCTCCACGAGCAGTTCGAGCGGGCATTCCAGGGTTCGGGCAGCTGGCACGGGCGGCTCGTGCTTGGAATGGACGCGGCGCTCGCGCACCTGCAGTCGATTCCCGGAGCGACGCAGCTGTGGTTCCTCGAGGCACCGCGCACCAGCGATCGCATGCTGCAGGAGCGTCGGGCCGCCGCTCGCGACCGTCTCGTGGAGACCGTCATCCAGCCTCAGGAGGACGGCTGGGATTCGGAGGTCCCGGGCCTGCATGCGGAGTTCCTCATCGGGGCGCTCGCGCGCGCGGGGCACGACGAGCTGGCGATGAACGGCGACTGCACGCGCGCTGTCGCCCGCGTCAGGGAGCTGCTGGCTGTGTTCGAGCCGTTGCCGGCGTAGGGTCGCCGACCAGCGCTGCGCTGCGCGCTCCCTCGGGTCCGAGATAGGGCAGCACCGCGGTGTAGACCAGGTCCGGGGTCAGCTGAGGCAGATCCCGGACCAGGCCCTGCTGGATGCGGTTGTAGATCACGTCGTAGATGCCGCCGACGACCGTCTCGGCGGTCAGCGGCGAGGGCGATGCCTCGCCGAGCAGCTCGCGCGCGTTCTGTTCGATCAGGGCGCCGAACGCCTTCATCGCCTCGTTGCGCCGCTCGACGGCCTCGGAGCCGGCGGCCATCACCTCGACGATGCACATGCGAGCGAACGCGGGGTCGGCGGCGAGCAGCGTCAGAAACGCCTCGATGCCAGCTCGCAAGCGCTCGCCGAAGGTCGTGCGTGACGCGTAGGCTGCGCGCACTGCCTCGAGCAGGCGGCTGGCGGCCTCGTCGTACGCCGCCAAGAACGCGCTGTGCTTGTTCTTGAAGTGCTCGTAGAAGGTGCGGCGGGAGATGCCGGCCGTGACGATGATGTCCTCGACGCTCATCTCGGCATAGCTCGCGCTGCTGGTCACGTCTGCCACCGCGGCGAGGATCCGCTCGCGCTGGTTCTGGGTCACGAAGCTGCGTGGTAGGCCGTGTCGACCGGGAGGAAGCTGATGGGCGTCACGACCGCTGCGCTTCATGGTATGGCGAACATACCTCTATTCAACGAGTGGCGCTAGGTTCAGACCTGAACGATCAGGAGTCGCGCGGCCTGGGCCTCGGCGGCGGCTGCATGCGCTCCCAAGAACGGCAGCAGGACGATCTCCAACAGCTCCGGAAGCAGGCGCGGCAGCTCGGCGGTGCGCCCTCCGAGCACGTGCGCGTACACGACTTCGTGCGCGCCCCCGATGGCCGTCTCGGCCGCCAGCGCCGGCACCGGCAGGCCAGCTGGCGCCTCACGTACGCCGGGCTCGAGTTGGGCGCGAAAGGCCTCCATCGCGGCGGCCCTGCCGGCCAGGCCCGGCGCTCCCGCGGCGAGCACCTCCACCACGCACAAGTGGGCCAGGGCG
The DNA here is from genome assembly GCA_963734165.1 of uncultured Thermoleophilaceae bacterium. Lineage (GTDB taxonomy): Bacteria > Actinomycetota > Thermoleophilia > Solirubrobacterales > Thermoleophilaceae > JACVRW01. Next base: position 1,417,418 of record CAVTFZ010000002.1, read on the forward strand.
GGCTCGCGCGAGAAACGGCGCAAGAACGCGGCCAGGCCGAGCCCCACCCGCTCCGCCCAGGTCCGGCCTCGTTTCGAGGCCGTCGCGACCTCCTGCGCGAGCCTGCTCGTCACCAGTTCGTAGGCGGCGACGAAGACTTCTTCCTTGTTCTCGAAGTGCTCGTAGAACGTGCGCCGCGAGACGCCGGCGTGTGAGATCACGTCGCGGACGGTCAGGCCGGCATAGCCACTGACGCTGGCGACTTCGACCACGGCGCCCAGGATGCGCTCCCGCTGGTTGCTCTCGACGAAGCTGCGCGACAGGCCGTGGCGTCCGGAGGGCAGCTGATGTGGCATCCGCCCGCCCCGTGGTTTGCCAGCCGGGTCTGAGCGGATCGCCATTCGGCTGGCGCTAGCCCGCGGGGGCCAGCTCCCCCATCAGGCTCACGAGCTCCGGTGCGAGCTCCGGCAATGCCTCCGCTCGCCCTTGCACGATGCGCGCGTGGACGACGCGATGCAGCGCTCCGACGCTCGCCTCGCAGCGCAATTGCAGGTCTTCGCCCTCCAGCTCGGGGCTCGACGCGGTTTGCGAGCGGGCGAGTCGTTGCGCCAGCTCGTGCATCGTGTGCTCATGGCGTGCGACTCCTGGCGGTCCGACCGAGATCGGCTCGACCACGAGCAGTCGGGCGGTGTCCGGGTCGGCGGCAAGGAACTCGAGCAGGTCGCGCAGGACGAGGGTCACGTGCTCGGGCCAGGGCTCATCGGGTCCTCGGGGCCGTTCGAGCGAGACCATCAGCTCGCTGCGTGCCTGGTCGTAGGCCGCGAGGAAGCACTCCTCCCGGTTGTCGAACAGCTCGTAGAAGGTGCGTCGCGACATCCGGGCGCGCTCGAGGACGTCCCGCACGGTCGTCTCGGTGTAGCCCCGCTCGCCGACCGCCTCGGCCATCGCGACGAGAGCACGCCGGCGGGCAGCTTCACGCATACAACGCTGAGCATACCTCGACGCAAAGTTGAAGACAACCATGTTTTTCACTGGTCCGAGGAACATGACCGGCCCCCGGCTGAGAGAGGGCCAAGACACCTTTAGGCTGTAGACCCCGGGGCTAGGGCCGGAGAGGTTTCGGCCGTGCCCCAGCGCTCTCCCGCCCATGCCGCGCTTGGCCGCTCGATCCGGCGGTCCCGCAGCCGACGCGGCATCTCCCAGGAGGAGCTGGCCAGCCTCAGCGGTCTGCATCGCACCTACGTCGGTGGAATCGAGCGCGGCGAGCGCAATCCGAGCTACACCAACATCGTGCGGATCGCGGAAGCGCTGGGGGAGCGGCCCTCGCAGTTGCTGGCCGCGGCCGAGCGCGACTCGGCTTAGCGGCGGCCGTCGCCGTCCGGCGAGGCGGCCTGGCCGGCGCCCTCGACGCCGACGAAGGGGACCAGCATGCTCTCCAGCAGGTCGGGGGCCAACGCCGGCAGCCGTGCCGTCTCACCTCGCAGCACGTGGGCGTAGATGACCTCGTAGATGCCTCCGATGACGGCATCCGCGGCGACGTTCGGTGCGCGCAGCCTGCTGGCCTCCTGCTCGTAGCCGGGCATCATGAAGGCGCGGAAGCGATCCATCGCGGCCGAACGACGAGCGAGGGCCTTCGGTCCCGCGGCCAGCACCTCGACAACGCAGACGTGCGCCAGGTCCGGCTGCCGCGCGAGCTGGGTGACGAACGCCTCCAGCCCCAGCCGCACCTTCTCGATCCACGTCTCACCGCGATCGTAGGCCGCTCCGACGTCCTTCAACACCAGGTCGACCACGTGGTCGTAGGCAGCGAGGAAGACGTCCTCCTTGTTGGCGAAGTGCTCATAGAAGGTGCGGCGGGAGACGCCTGCGCGGCTGATCACGTCGCTGACCGTCATCGAGGCGTAGCCGACCTGGCCGACCACCTCCACGACGGCGGCGAGCATGCGCTCGCGTTGGTTGCGCAGCACGAACGAGCGAGGCAGCCCGTGACGCCCGGAGGGCAACTGCTGCGGCCCCGGCTGTGCGCCATCCTCGCCCGCTGCCTGCGGGCCGATGTGCGCGGCGTGGCCTACGTAGCGTCCCACGGCAGGTCGAACCATAACGGTGAACGCATTCTGGAGCCACCCCTGTATTCGAATGGCTGAAAGCGGACAGGCGATCCTCCTCCGCCGCCGCCGCCTCGCAGGCGGCCAGACGTTGGAAACATCCACGTCTCCCGCTCCGATAGAGCGAATTACATATCTTGAATGATCGACATGACCTTGCCGCATGCGGACTCATGGAGTAGGGTCGCCACGAGGGGTGCTCAGCGCCTATTCGGGGAGCAAGAGGGGATGCAGAGGATGAGGGAAGGACCTACCTGTCAGTTGCCTGGCTGTGCGCTGTGCGCTCAGCTGCGGGTTGCCGCGATCGAGCTGGCCACCAGCCGCGGGATGCGGGCGCTCACCAATCATGCGATCGCTCGCCAGGCTCGGCTGTCGCCAGACGAGGCGCTGGAGCACTACGCGAGCGTCGACGAGTGCCTCACGGGCGCCTACGACGAGGGTTGCGAGCGCCTGGTCGCCGCCTGCGCGCCGGCTTTGAGCGGGGAGGGCTCGTGGCTGGACCGGCTCACCGCCGCCTGCGAGGCCGCGATCGCGGAGTTCGCTCCAAGCCCCCACCTGGCGCGCTTCTGCATAGTCGAGGCGTGGCAGCTCAACCTGCCGCTGCTCAGCGCGCATCGCCTGGCCGCTCGCGAACGCTCGGTCGCGCTGCTGGCCGAGCACCGGCGCGCGGGAGACAGCGAGACTGACCTTCCGGAGCTGCGCTTCGAGCTGTTCGCGGGGGCCACCCACCACGCCCTGTGCGAGGAGCTGAAGGACCCCGATTGCGACGCCAGCGCGATCCGCAGCCGCTTCGATCAGCTGCTCGGTGCGTTCGAGCCGGCCGCGGCGCCGACCGCGGCCTGAGCGGCGTCTTCAGCGCGAGAGCGATTCGGCGACGCGGGCTAGCCGCTCGACCCCGCTTGCGAACTCCTCGGGCTCGAGCGCTTGGAAGGGCAGGCGCACGAACAGCGTGCCCTGCGGCGGGGACGCCCCGCGTGGGTAGAAGGCCGAACCCGGCGTGAGCACGACGCCGTCCGCGCGCGCCGCCGCCAGCAGGGCCGGCTCGTCCGCGTCCACGCGCAGGTGGGCGGCGAGGTAGTAGCCGCCGTCCGGCACCGCCAGCAGGGCGTCGCCGAGCTGCTCGCGAGCCGCGCTCACGGCCGCGTCGTGGCGCGGGCGCAGGAAGTCGCGCACGCGCTCGATGTGAGCGCCGACGGCGCCGGCGGCCAGGCAGCGCGCGGCGACGGCCTGGCAGAGCGGAGCGGGCGAGAGGTAGGTGCCCTCGGCGAGCGCCGCGAGCGCCGTCGCGGTGCTCGGATCGCTGATCGCGTAGCCGATGCGCAGGCCTGGGCTGAGCACCTTGCTCAGCGACCCCAGCGTGATCACTCGCGCGTCTTGAGCGAGCTCGCCCAGGGACGGCGGCGCCTCGCCGTGGTAGCGCAGCTCCCGGTAGGGCACGTCCTCGAGGATCGGGAAGTCGTGCTCTGCCGCCAGCTCGACCAGGGCGCGGCGCTTCTCGGTGCTCGTGGTCACCCCGCTCGGGTTCTGGAAGTCCGGGATCGTGTAGAGGAAGGCTGGCGCCGGCCGGTCGGGCAGGCGCTCGCGCAGCAGCTCGACGTCGATGCCGTCGGCTTCGAGCGGCACGCTCAGCAGGCGCCCCCCGTGACGCTCGACGATGCCGACCGCGCGATCGTAGGTGGGGCGCTCGACGAGCACGTCGCCCCCGTCGCGCAGCAGGTGGGCGGCGACCAGATCGAGCACCTGCAGCGAGCCGTTGCCGACGAAGATGCGCTCGGGATCGACGCCGTGGAAGGCGCCCAGCTGCTCGCGCAGGGCCGGGTCGCCACGGTACTTGCCGATCGGCGCGTACTGGAAGACCTCGTCGCGGCGCTCCTCCAGCACGAAGGCGGTGTGGTCGGCCAGCTCCTCCGACGGGATCGCCTCCAGCGGTGGGATGCCGCGCGAAAAGTGGACGGTGGTGGCGTCGCTGAGGGTGCTCATGTCAGTGCCCTTCCCGAGGTTGGCCGTTGGTCGTGGCCGGCGTCCAGCGGATCGCGGCGAGGTGCTCGGCACCGATCTCGGCGATCGAGCTCACACCGAGCTGCAACATCGTGTCCTCGAGCTCGCGGCGCAGCAGGTCGAGCACCGCGAGCACGCCCGCGTCGCCGGCGAGCGCCAGGCCCCAGAGGTACGGCCGGCCGATGCCGACCGCATGGGCGCCGAGCGCGAGCGCCTTGACGACGTCCACGCCCGAGCGGATGCCGCCGTCGACGAGCAGGACGCAGTCGTCGGCGACGACGGGAGCGATCTGCTCCAGTGCGACGATCGTGGGCACGACGCCGTCGAGCTGGCGGCCGCCGTGGTTGGAGACGATCACTCCCTCGGCGCCGACGTCTATGCAACGGCGGGCGTCGGCGGGGTTGAGCACCCCCTTGATCAGCAACGGCAGCGACGAGCGGGCGCGAATCCGCTCGACGTCCTCCCAGGTCAGCGGCAGCCGGTCGAAGCGGGCACCGGGCGGGATCTCGCCCTCGATCACGCCGAGCGCGCGCAGCGTGCCCATGTCGACGAAAGCCGGCGTCGCGAAGCCCGCGCGTTGGGTGCGGATGCGACGGGCGGCGTAGTAGGCGTCGACGGTGACCACCAGCGCCGAGGCGCCGGCCTCCTCCGCCATCGCGATCGTGGCGTCGACGTCTCGCCGCGAGCCGTAGGCGTAGAGCTGGAACCAGCAGCACTCGTCGGTGCTGGCGGCGATCTCGGGAAACGGGTAGTGGGTGTCGGTGCTGACGATCGAGCAGACGCCCGCGCGCGTGGCGGCGCGCGCGGTCGCCAGCTCGGCATCCTCGTGCACGAGCCGCTGCGGGCTCGTGGGCGCGAGCAGGATCGGCATCGACAGCTCGCGGCCGAGCAGCGTGACGCCGGTGTCGGGCATCGTCGAGCCGGCATCGAGCACGCGCGGGCGCAGCCAGAGCGCGTCGAAGGCCGCTGCGTTGCCCTCGACGGTGCGCTCGTCGCCGGCGCCGCCGGCGACGTAGGCCCAGATGGCGTCGTCGAGCAGGGCGCGAGCGGCCTGCTCGACGTCGGCCAGCGTCGAGCAGCTCCGACAGGTCAAGGCGCGCGGTGGTTGCCATCGGCCTCAGTTGAGCGAGGCGCGGTGTGCCCAGCCGCCACCCGTGGGTCCGATGTCGACCCACGGGTGCGGCTGCTCCGGCCCCAGCGGCGCTCGCGACGCCGCACTCCAGATCTCCGGCGGCACGTAGATGCCGGCCAGCGAGAGCGCGAGATCGATGGCCTCGTCCACAGCCGGCCAGAGCGGATCGGTCGCGGGCATGTAGGCACGCGCCGCGCGCGTCCGCTCCGCCAGCGAGCGGGCGAACCGGGTTAGGAAGGAGGGTTCGAGCGACTGCGCGGCGCGGGCGACCACGATCGGGAGCAGGTCGAGCTCGACCGCCAGCTCCCGCACCGCCTCCTCGCCGACGTCGTCCACGACGCCGGTCCGCGGCAGCGCGCGGGCCTCGATGATGGCGTCGAAGTCGGCCGCCTCGCGCTTGAGCTTGTCCTCGTCGAGCTGGAGCCGGCGGGCACGGCCGGTGCGCAGCATGACGAAGGTCAGCAGCGCCTCGGCGTACGCCTCGCGCCAGCTGGCGCTGGCGTCGGGCTCGCGCGAGAAGCGTCCGCTCAGGCGCTCGCGAATGTCGTGCGAGCAGGTCGTCGGCGCTCACGCTGCCACCGTGGCGCGCCCGCAGCGCGCCGTGGCGCACGTCGACGGCCCCGACCGGTGCCAGCAGGTCGTCCGCGTCCTGGGGGAACGCGCCGCCGACCACCACGCGCGTGGCCGCGAGCTCGGCTCTCCGGCTCCGGCTCGGGCTGCTCACCGGCCAGCACGCGCTCGATCACCAGGTCGAAGCCACGCGAGCCCAGCAGGCTGACGACGGCGCGGCCCATCGCCGCCTCGCGGAACTCGTCGAGCGTCCGGGCACGCTCGCCATCCGGCTCGGCGAAGCGCACGACGGCGAGCTGGTCGTTGCCCTCGCTGCTGTCGATCGTGCCGTAGTCGGCCGCGACCCAGGCGCGCAGGGCCTCGGTGCTCACGCGCAGGTACACGTGCGGCGGCCGCGAGCTCACCGCGTCCACGCCCGGCTGGCTGGCGAGCCAGCGCGCGACGTCCTCGCAGCCGACCTGGGAGGGCCGGATCCTCGACTGCCCGCGGGTCCCAGCGGCGAGCGCTGGGCGATGGTCGTGGTGAAGTCGCCTTCGCCGTAGTCGTTGAGCAGCGCCAGTACCTGGGCCTGCACCGCTCCGGTTGCGTCATACCGTTCGTGCGCGTCCATGCCAGCTCTCCTCCATCAGGGAACGAACCGTCCGGGGCCCCGGAACACGAAGCTCGTCTCGCGCATCGACGGCTGGGCCAGCAGGGACATCACCAGCCGGTTGACGCCGAAGCCGAAGCCTCCGTGTGGGGGACACCCGTAGCGGAACATGTCCAGGTAGTACGGGTCGAGGTAGCGCGAGACCTGGTCCGACGCGAGGCCGGATTCGTCGATCTGCGCCCGTAGGCGGTCGTACCGGTGCTCGCGCTGGGCACCGGACGTGATCTCGAGCCCGCGCCAGAGGAGGTCGAAGCTCCTCGACTCGACCGGCTGGCCGGGCTCTGCCTCCTCGCGCATCGTGTAGAAGGGTCGATCCGAGGCGAGGTAGTTGGTCAGGAAGACGAAGCTGTGGCCGTAGCGCTCCTGCGCGTACTTGGACAGCGCCTGCTCGACGCGATGCAGCACGCGGCCGCCGGCGCCCTCCACGGTCTCGCCGGTGAGCTCGGAGGCGTCGGCGAGCGAGATCCGCGGGATCGGCTCGCGCGGCACCTCGACCTCGATGCCGCAGTAGCGCTCGATGTCGCGCCCGTGCACCTCGTCGACGACCGTGAGCGCGTAGCGCAGCAGGTCCTCGTGCACCGTGATCAGGTCCTGGTGGGACTCGATCCAGGACAGCTCGAAGTGCGCGATCGTGAACTCGGTGGCGTGGCGGTTGGTGACGCCGGGCTCGTTGCGGAACACCGGGCCGATCTCGAACACGCGGTCGAAGCCCGCCGCCATGCCCATCTGCATGTAGAACTGCGGCGACTGCACGAGCACGGCGGTCTCGCCGAAGTACGGCACCTCGAAGACCGTCGCGCCCGACTCGCTGCCGCCGGCGGTGAGCTTCGGCGAGTGGATCTCGATGAAGCCTCGATCGGTGACGAAGTCGCGCATCGCCGCCTCGAGCGTCGTCTGGACCTCGAAGACGATGAAGCGATCGCGCGGGCGCAGGTCGAGGTGGCGGTGATCCAGGCGAGCCTCGGGGTCGGCGTTGCCGTCCAGCGGCAGGGGCGTGTCGGCCTTGGCCAGCAGCTCGAACTGCTCGATCTCGATCTCGACGGCGCCGTAGCGGCCGCCGCCCTCCTTGACCATGCCGATCACGCTGACGGCGCTCTCGAGCGTCAGGTCGTTGACGTCGCCGGTCGCCTCGCCGTCGCGGTAGACGCACTGCACGGTGCCGCTGCGATCGCGCACGTTGAGGAAGCGGACCGTCTTGGCGCGACGCTGGCCGGACAGCCAGCCCTTGACGAGCACACGCTCGCCGATGCGCTTGGGCAGGTCGGCGACGAACGTCCGCTCCAGTGCGGCGGTCGCGTCCAGCGGGGACGCGGACGTGGTCGCCATGCTCAGGCCCCGGCGTGCTCGTGGAGGTCCATCCGCATCACGCGCGGACGTGCGGGCGCCGTACACGCCATCAGCGGCGTGGGGTCGCGCATCACGTACGAGCGCAGCAGCCAGCGATCCTGTCCGCCCAGGCGGGCGTCGAAGCGACCGCGGCCATGCAGGCAGCGCTGGTTGTTGAACGCGAGCAGGTCGCCGGGTTGCAGGGCCACCTCGAGCGAGGCGCGCTGCAGGCGCCTCTTCGAAAGCCGTGCAGGCGCGTTCGGCCGCCTCGTCGCGACCGCGCAGGGTCTCGTGCCAGCGCACGATCGGGTGCCGCACCGACCCGTTCAGCACGCGCACCGGCAGCTCGAGGTCGTCCTCGCCCTCGACCTTGAAGCTGTCGACCACGTGGACGCCGAAGCGCTCCCCTCTGAGCACCTCGATCTCCTGGTCGGTGAGATGAGCGACGACGTCGTCGATCGGCGCCAGCCGGGTGGCCGGCGCGTTCTCCGGCGCGCGCACGCAGTAGAGCAGCACGAAGTCCGGGCGCAGCGGATGGAAGGCGTTCTCGGTGTGCATCGAGAGGTCCACCTGCCAAGAGGCGTTGGACTGGGACATCGCCATCTCCTTGGTGGGATGGATGTGATGCACCAGCGCGCCCTTCTTCTCCATTGCGTACGAGAACTCGTGGCCGAGCCGGCGGACGCCCATCGCGAGGAAGGAGTGACCGCGTCGGGGACCCGAGGAGGTCTCGCCGAGCTTGCGCGGCGTCGGCCCCGGATCGGGATCGTGGGGCAGACCGCGGATCACGAGCGAGTCGATCGAGCCGCGCCGCAGGCTGGCGAACGCCGCCCGCGCCGACTCCGGCAGCGCGCCCTCGGCGATCTCGGCCGCGTCGAAGAACTCGTTCGTGGCCGGCTGGACGCCGCTTTCCTCGATGGCGTCGAGGAACTCCCGGTCGACGCCCGCCGCGGACTGCTCGCGATCGGCGTCCGTGAGTTCGACGACCGTGAGCGGCCCCGCTCCGGCCCGTGGGGACCTGGCCGCGGGCCGGTCCTTGGTCGCTGTCAGGCGCCGTCCCTGGCGCGATCGCGCCGATCAGGTCCGGCGCCTCGTTCGTCTCCGCGCTGCTCACCTCCGGCACTGCTTCCCTCCTTCTCGGCTGGCTGACAGGCACGCCCGACGGGACTCGAACCCGCAACCTCCGGCTTACAAAGCCGGTGCTCTTCGAGTTCAGCCTGGGTCTCAGGACCGCGGCCTAGCTCTTGACCATTGAGCTACGGGCGCATGTACTGCTCGAAGCCCGAGCAACGTATCCAGCGCACTGGGGGCTGCGAAACGGGCGAAGGCCGAAAATCACGAGGCATTCGGCCGTACGGCGTCAGCCGTATAAAGAATGTGGTCTAGACCTTGCTCAGACCGCCTTGAGCGGTTAAGCTGCGCTCGTGGCAGTAGACACAACGTCGTTTATTAGGAGCAGCGTGAACGGATTCCGCAGCCCAGCAATCGCAGTCCAACCGCCCATCTTCGTCGTCGATCCGGACGCTCGACAGCGAAGCTTCATCGGGAAGGTGCTTGGTCGAGCAGGCTTCAAGACGCAGTCGATCGCGACTGGGGAGGAGGCCTTGACAGCGGCCCTGAGGGAGCGCCCCCGTCTGGTCGTCCTGGAGGTCCGGCTCGGCGACATCTCGGGCTACGAGGTGTGCCGTGCGCTCAAGGAGGCATTCGGCGACGCGATCGGCATCGTCTTCATGTCCCGCGACCGCACCGAGCCCTCCGACCGCGTCGCCGGCTTGCTGCTCGGCGCCGACGACTACCTCGAGAAGCCGTTGGTCGGGGACGAGCTCCTCGCTCGCGTGCGCGGCCTCATCCGCCGCGTCGGCGCGCACTCGAATCCGATGTTGGAAGCCGTGCATCCCGAGCTGACCAACCGCGAGCTGGAGGTGCTGAGCCTGCTGGCCGAGGGGCTCGATCAGCGCGCGATCGCTCGCCGCCTGTTCATCGCGCCGAAGACGGTCGGCAAGCACATCGAGCACATCCTTCAGAAGCTGCCGGCACGCAGCCGTGCCGAGGCGGTGGCGATCGCCTACCGGCGCGGGCTCACCCGGGGCCAGTCCTCGTCGAGCGCGGCCGACTGATCTAGCTGGCGATACGCGCCGCACGCGCCGCGGTGCGACCCTTGGCGGCGGTCGCCGCCTCGAGGAAGGTCGCTTCCCAGCGCTTGGCCTCTGTGTCGATGCGCTGACGCTTGGCCCACGACTTCGCCTTCTTCGCCAGCTTCTTGCGCTCGCGCGGGTTGACGAGCAGCCGGTCGAGCGCCTCGAACCACCCGTCGTCGGGCACCAGCCGCCCGCCCTGCTCCTCGCCGAGGTCGACGTAGGGGCCGACCGGCGATGCCAGCCACGGCACCCCACAGGCCGCGTACTCCTTGACCTTGATGTCGGAGCGGGTCTGGTTGAAGCCGATGTCCGCCAGCGGCGCCAGGCCGATGTCGTAGCCGCCGACCCGCTCGGGCAGGTGCCGGAACTCGACCCCAGCCTCGTGCCGGTAGCGCTCGGGCAGCTGCAGGTCGACGCCCACGCTCTCCACGCGCACGTCCGGGTGCTGCTCGAGCAGGCGGCGCAGGATGGCGCTCAACTTGAGGCGCTTGGCGTCGGCGGTGTGCTCGAGGCCGGCGATCCAGCCGATCACGACGCCGTCGTGGCGGCGGTGCTTGCGCTTGGGCGTGTTGCCGATCTGATTGGGGATGACCTCGATCCGCTCGATCCCGACGCGCCGGTAGCGCTCGGCCAGCGGCTCGGTGGTGACCGTCAGCACGTCTGCCAGGCGCGCGCACTTGATGGTCTCGGCGTGGATGCGCTGTCCGGTGATGCCACCGGACTCCTTGTAGATCGGGGCTTCCTTGGGGATCTTGGAGAGATCGTCGTCGGTGTCCCAGACGATGCCGGTGCCACGTGCGGCGAGTCCACTGAGCATGCTCTGGACCTGCCTGTCGTAGAGGCGGAACACGTGCACCACGTCGCAGAGCGCGAGTCGGCGCGGCGATGGCGCGCCGTCGTCGTCCGAAGGCCAGACCACGTCGTGACCGAGACGCTCCATCGCGCGCATCACGTCGATCGCCCGGTAGTGGGCGGCTGCCTTCCCTTCCCAGATCACACCAAGCACCATCGTCGTCCTCCTCAGGCAAGCCTCAGCACGCGCGCGGTCGGTGGCGCCGTGCCCGTTCGCTCGAGCTCGCGGACCGAGTCGAGGAAGATCTCCAAGCCGCGCAGCAGCAGCTTGCGCGAGATCACGAGCGGCGGCAGGAAGCGCGCGACGTTGCTGTAGTGGCCACCGATCTCGATCACCAGTCCGCGCTCGCAGCAAGCGCTGCGGACCTCGCTGGCGAGCTCGGGCCAGGGTTCCTTGGTGGCACGGTCGCGCACCAGCTCCACGCCGATCATCAGCCCGCGGCCGCGCACGTCGCCGATCGAGGCCAGCTCGCCGCTGGCCCCGCGCAGCAGCGACAGCGCGAGCTCGCCGAGCTCGGTCACGTGGCCGGGCACGTCGGTCTCCTGCATGAAGTCCAGCGCCGCGGCGCCGGCGGCCATCGCGACCTGGTGGCCGCGGAAGGTGCCGATGTGGGCGCCGGGCTCCCAGGTGTCCAGCTCGGCGTCGAAGGCCACGCACGAGATCGGATAGCCGATCCCGCCGAGCGCCTTGGAGAGCGTCATCACGTCCGGCGTCACGTCTTCGTGCTCACACGCGAACATCGCCCCGGTACGCCCGAAGCCGGTCTGGATCTCGTCGAAGATCAGCGGGATCTCCTGCTCGAGCGTGATCCGGCGCAGCTCCTCCAGGTAGCCGGCCGGGGGGATGATCGTGCCGCCCTCGCCCTGGATCGGCTCGAGCAGCACGGCCGCCGGCCGCGGAGTGCCGCTGTGCGGGTCCTTGAGCGTTGTCTCGACCAGCTGCGCGCACGCCAGCCCGCACGATGTTCGCTTCAGCCCGAGCGGGCAGCGGTAGCAGTAGGGGTAGGGCATGTACTGGACCGCGGTGGCCTCGGGGCGCGCATAGGAGAGGTCGCTGGTGACCGCCATGCCGTGGTAGGAGCCCTGGAAGGCCAGCACGCCGCTGCGGCCGGTGTGGGCGCGGGTGAGCTTGAGCGCCGCCTCCACCGCGTCGCTGCCGGTGGGACCGCCGAGGTGGAAGCGCGCTGTGCGTCTCAGCCGGCCGGGAAGCAGTTGTTTGAGTCTGCGCAGCAGGCGCAGGCGGGGGCGCGTTGGAAAGTCGAGCGCGTGCACGAGCCGCTGCTCCTGCTCGGCCGCCGCGGCGAGCACGGTCGGGTTGGAGTGCCCGACGTTGAGCGTCCCGGCGCCGCCGAAGAAGTCGATGAACGTGTTGCCGTCGGCGTCGCGCATCGTCGCGCCACGTCCCTCCTCGAGCGCGATCGGCACGCTGCGCGGGTACGAGCGCGCGCGGCTCTCGAGGTTCGCCTGCTCGTCCAGCAGCTCGCGCGAGCGCGGACCCGGTATCGGCCCCGTCACGGTGGGCGCGTGGGAGAAGTGCAGGTCGTCGAAGCGCTCCGCGTCCAGTCTGCGTCCGTTTGCCTTCATCGAACCCTCCATCCGGCGATCGCGGCTTGCCCCAGCGCCACGCCGCCATCGTTGGTGGGCACCCGTCGATGTGCCCGCACGTCGAAGCCGGCCGCGTCCAGGGCGTCGTACGACCCGGCCAGCAGAAACTCGTTCAAGAACACCCCGCCGCTCAGCACCACCGTCGAGAGGCCGGTCAGCTCGTGCAGCGCGAGACAGGTCGAGCGCACCATCTCCACCACCGTGCAGTGGAAGCGCAGCGAGAGCTCGGCCGCGCTCGTCCGGCCGCGCATGACCTCCTCGACCAGCTCGCGCACGAGCGGCCGCGGATCGACAACGACGCGCCCGTCCTCGAGGCGCAGCTCCCATGGCAGCGGCTCCGCCTGCGCGCCCGGCTCGACCAGCTGCTCGAGCTCGATCGCCGCCTGGGCCTCGTAGTGGATCTGCTCGCGCACGCCGATCAGGGCGGCCACGCCGTCGAACAACCGGCCCATGCTGGACGTGATCGGGGAGTGCACGCCGCGCTCGACCATGCGCGCCAGCACCATCCGCTCCTGCTCGTCGCGCTCTGCGACGACGGGGAGGTCGAGACCCTCGAGCGAGCCGTAGGCCTGCATCAGCAGTGCCAGCGCGACGCGGTACGGCTCCTTGACCGCCTTGTCGCCGCCCGGGAGCCGGAAGTAATCGAGCTGACCGAGACGCTGGAAGTCACCGTAGTCGCCGACCAGGAACTCCCCGCCCCAGATCGCGCCGTCGATGCCGTAGCCCGTGCCGTCGAAGATCACGCCAATCACAGGCTCGGTCAGCCCGTGCTCGCACATGCAGGCGGCCATGTGCGCGTGGTGGTGCTGGACCGCGAGCGTCGGCAGCTGGTCCTGCTCGAGCGCGAAGCGCGTGCTCAGGTATGCCGGGTGCATGTCGTGGGCGATCAGCTGCGGGCTGACCTCGATGATCGTCTGCAGGTGCTCGATCGCATGCGCGAACGAGCGCATCACGGCGTCGTTCTTGAGGTCGCCGATGTGGTGGCTGAGGAAGAGCTCGGTGCCGCGCGAGAGGCAGACCGTGTTCTTCAGCTCGGGGCCGACGGCCAGCAGCGGCGGCAGCTCGAACGGGGCGGCCACCGGCTCGGGCGTGTAGCCGCGCGCGCGGCGGATCAGCACCGGCTCGGGCTGGCCCGCCAGCGGCACCGCGCGCACGATCGAGTCGTCGACGCGCGTGTAGATGTCGCGGTCGTTGATCAGGGAGGCGTCCGCGATCTCCGACAGGCGCTCGAGCGCGTCCTCGTTGGTGAAGGCGATCGGCTCGTCGGAGAGGTTGCCGCTGGTCGCCACCAGCGCGTCGAAGCCGAAGGCCAGCAGCAGATGGTGGAGGGGGGTGTAGGCGAGCATCACCCCATAGCGGCGGTTGCCGGGCGCGATGCCCTCCGCCAGCTCGTGCCCCGCGCGCTTCTTGACCAGCACGATCGGGCGCGTCACCGAGCTCAGCAGCTCGGCCTCGCAGGCTCCGACCTGCGCGTAGCCGGCCACGGCCTCCAGCGAGGGCGACATCAGCGCGAACGGCTTCTGATCGCGATGCTTGCGCCGGCGCAGCTCGTCGACGGCCGCGTCGTTGCGCGGGTCGGCCATCAGGTGGTAGCCGCCGATGCCCTTGCAGGCGAGGATGCCACCGGCGCGCAGCAGCTCGGCAGCCGCCTCGATCGGATCGGCGCAGTCCACCACGGCGCCGCCGACCTCGACCAGCTGCACCTGCGGCCCGCAGTCCCAGCAGGCCACCGGCTGGGCATGGAAGCGGCGGTCGGTGACGTCGTGGTACTCGGCCTCGCAGGCGGCGCACATCGGGAACGCCGCCATCGTGGTCAGCGGCCGGTCATAGGGGACGCCGCGGATGATCGAGTAGCGCGGGCCGCAGTTGGTGCAGTTGATGAACGGGTAGCGGTGGCGCCGATCGGCCGGGTCGAACAGCTCGCGCAGGCAGTCCTCGCAGACGTAGGTGTCGGCCGAGATCAGCGTGCTGGCGGTGTGCGTGCGCTCGCTGATCTCGATCGTGAAGCCCTCGTAGGCGATCGACTCCTCGCGCTGCTCGATCAGCGCGACCGACTCCACGCGCGCCAACGCCGGTGCGTCTGTGCAGACCTGGACGATGAACGAGTCGATCAGCTCCAGGTCGCCCTGGATCTCGATCTCGACGCCATCCGAGTCGTTGCGGATCCAGCCGACGAGCGAGTGCTCCGCGGCCGTCCGGTAGACGAACGGCCGGAAGCCCACGCCCTGGACGATGCCGCGGATCTGATACCGGCGCGTGGCGAGCATGGTCAGCAGAGCCGGGGTAGCTCGGCACCGCGTAGGAGCTCGATCGTCGACTGCGTCCCGTCCGGCTGGCGTAGCGCCACCGGGGGGTCGCTGCGCTCGCCGACCACGCCGACGATCTCGGCGGCCTGGCCGTAGGGATGGGCGCGCAGCGTCTCGAGCGCGGCGGGAGCGGCGGCCCCGTCGACGAACACGCAGAGGTTGCCCTCGTTGGCGAGGTACATCGGGTTGACGCCGAGCATGTCGGCCGCCATCGCCGTCTCGTGCAGGATCGGCAGGCGCTCCTGGTCGATCCAGATCGAGGCCTCCGCGCCCTCGGCCATCTCGTTGAGGACCGTGCCCAGGCCACCGCGGGTGATGTCGCGCATGCAGTGCACGTCCTGCCCGTGGGCGTCGAGCAGCGCGTCGACCATGCCGTTCAGCGGTGCGCAGTCGCTGCCGATCCGCTGCTCGAAGCCGAGCCCCTCGCGCAGGGACAGGATGTGGATGCTGTGGTTGCCGAGCTGGCCGGTGACGATCACCGCATCCCCGGGCGACACCTGGGCCATCCCCAGCTGGAGGTCGCGCTTGATCTCGCCGACGCCCGCCGTGTTGATGAAGATGCGGTCGACCTCGCCCGCGCGCACGACCTTGGTGTCGCCGGCGACGATCGCGACGTCGGCCTCGGTCGCCGCTTCGCGCACGGAGTCGAGCACGCGCTCGAGGCCGCGGATCGGGAAGCCCTCCTCGAGCACGAGCGCCAGCGTCAGGTAGCGCGGCACGGCTCCGCTGACAGCGAGGTCGTTGACCGTGCCGCAGACCGCGAGCTTGCCGATGTCGCCGTTGCCGAAGAAGATCGGATCGACCACGAACGAGTCCGTGGTCATCGCGATCCGCCGGGCGTCGATGTCGAGCACCGCGCTGTCCTCCATCGGCCCTCGTGCACGCTGCCCAGCCGCGGCGCGATCAGCCCGCCGATCAGCTCCTGGCTGAGTGCGCCGCCGGTGCCGTGATCGAGCTCGATCCGATCGTCGGTCCTCGCGGGGACGGTGGTGCGTGGTTGCTCCTCGTGCGACCGTCACGGGATCGCCACTACGTCGAACTCGGGCACTTTGTCGGCCACGACCGCGCTGACGAGGTCCTCGACGCTCATGATCGTGGCGCAGTAGGAGCCCAGCCAGTCGAGCGCTCGCGTCTTGTCCTCGTCACGAGCCGAGACCACGCCGTCGGGCGGCACGATCACGTGGTAGCCGCGGAAGAACGCGTCCGCGGCGGTGGTCTGCACGCAGATCTGCGTCTGCATGCCGGTGATGATCACCGTGTCGACGCGCAGCTCTCTGAGCCGCTCGTCGAGGTCGGTCTCGAAGAAGCCGCTGTCCTTGTTCTTCTCGACGACGATGTCCGCCGGGTCGACGAAGTCCTCGATCACGCGGGCGCCCTCGGAGCCTCTGGTGACCGGCAGCCAGCCGTCGTAGCGCTCGGCGGTGGGATCGTCCTCCCGGTTGATCAGCGCGAGGTGGACGACGTAGACGCCGTGCTCGCGCATCTCTCTCAGGAAGGCTGTGAAGCGGGGCGTGAACTCTGCAACCGCTTCCTTGCGATCGTCGTTCTTGTTGACGAGGTCGTACTGCAGATCGTTGGTCAAGACCGCACACTGGGCCATGGGATTCGCTCTCCTACGAGGTTCGGGTGTCAATGCCGACGGCGTACGCTCCGCCGGCGGCACCGACGGTGCGCGGCCGGGGTTCCTTCCTGCCTCTAGCTCCTGGGGGGAGCTCTCAGCGTGTGGGCAGGGGGAGCCGGCTGGCGCCAAGTGACCCAGTACGAGCGGCTGAGCGACGAAGCTCGGCGTTCGAGCGAAGACGCGTCATGGAGTGTATTGACTCGACTTCATGGGTCAGCTAGGTTTCATTAAACAGAGCGAGAGGGCACCTGGCAAGGGGCAGTTTGAAAATGGCTCCGATAGTTTGGCTCAGGAAGCGGCATCGCGGCTCTCTCGACAACCACGCGTCCGTAGCTCAATGGTTAAAGATCAAAGCCTCCGGGGTCCTCGAACCCAAGTGCCAGCCTTTCAGCCGGCGACCTTCGTGGTCGGCCGGCCGCTGGGAGCCGCTTTGCGGTCTCTTGGCCTAACGAGGGCCCCTTCGGTGGGATCGAAGAGCAGCGGCCTTGAGAGCCGCCGATACGGGTTCGACTCCCGTCGGGCGCACCTGATTTCAGCCGCCGGATACGCGCGGGCATAGGGCATGGACCCATCCGCGCAAGCTCCGGCGCCCAGCGCCAAGCGGTCCGACGCGTTCTACGACGCGCCGGCGATCGAGGCCCGCTGGCAGCAGGCATGGCGCGAGGCCAACGCGTTCGTCGTGCCCGACCGCGACGACGAGCGCGAGCCGGCGTACGTGTTCGCCGGCTGCCCGTTCACGTCGGGCGACGCGCACATGGGCCACATCCGCAGCTACACGATCGCCGACGCGTACGCCCGCTTCTGCCGCACGCAGGGCCTCGGCGTGCTGTTCTCGCTCGGCTTCGACTCGTTCGGCCTGCCCGCCGAGCTGGAGGCGATCAAGCGCGAGATCAGCCCGCAGGAGTGGGTCGCGCGCTGCATCGAGCGCATGAGAGGCCAGTTCGAGCGGCTCGGCTACTCGTGCGACTGGGCGCGCACCTTCGACTCCTCCCAACCGGACTACTACAAGTGGACCCAGTGGCTGTTCCTGGCGATGATGGAGCGCGACCTCGTCTACCAGCGCGACGCCCAGGTCAACTGGTGCGAGAGCTGCCAGACGGTGCTGGCCGCGCTGCAGTCCGCCGGCGGCGAGTGCTGGCGCTGCCACGGGCCGGTGAGACTCGTGCGCAGACCGCAGTGGTTCATGCGCATCAGCGCCTACGTCGAGGACAACGAGCGCGGTCTCGAGCAGCTGGCCGGTGGCTGGAGCAAGCCGGCGATCGGCGCCCAGCGGGCGGTGATCGGCCGGGTCGACGGCGTCGAACTCGACGCGACGACGCTCGACGGTCGCGCGCTGACGGTCTTCACGGCGCATGAGGACGCGATCCCCGACGCGACCTTCGTCGCGCTGTCGCCCTCGTTCGAGGGCATCGACGACTGGGTGGGCGGCGAGGGCGTGCGCGCGCGGCTCGACACCCTCCAGGCGACGGGCGTGCAGCGCTCGGACCGGGCGCAGGTCGACCTCGTCGAGACGGGCGTCCAGGTCTCCGTGCCGGGCGTCGAGGCGCTGCTGCCGGTGATCGTCACGCCGCAGGTCGACGGCCGCTTCGGGCCGACCGCCGTGCTCGGCGTCCCGAGCGCCGACGCGACCGATCGCGTGATCGCCGAGCGGCTGCCGGCGCTGGCCGGGATCGCCTTCAAGTCGGCGGGCGGCGGCGCGAAGCCACGCCCGGCCGTGCGCTACAAGGCCGCCGACTTCCCGATCTCGCGCCAGCGCTCCTGGGGGCCGCCGATCCCGCTCGTCCACTGCGAGCGCTGCGGGACCGTGCCCGTGCCCAAGGAGGAGCTGCCGGTGCGCCTGCCCGACGAGCTGAAGCTGACGGGGGAGGGCAACCCGCTCGAGCGCGACGAGCAGTTCCTCGCCGCCACGTGCCCGAGCTGCGGCGGCGCCGCACGGCGCGAGTCGGACACGATCGACTGCCACGTCGACGGCATGTGGATGTGCCTGCCGATCGCGGTGCCGTTCGAGGACCGCCGCGAGCAGATGTTCAGCCATCCCGACTACCAGCGTTGGCTGCCGGCGCGGCAGATCGTCTGGGGCGCGGACGCCGGCGGCTACATGTTCGACCAGCGGTTGATCCCCAAGGTGCTGCAGGACATCGGCGAGATGCCGCCGATCGAGGGCCGCGAGCCGCACTCGCGCGCGCTGATGCACGAGATGGTGCGCATGGACGGCCGCAAGATGAGCAAGCACCTCGGCAACGTCGTCGACCCGAACGACCTCGTGGAGCGCGTCGGCGCCGACACGGTGCGGCTGGCGGTGCTGTACGCGGCCGCGCCGGCCAAGAGCTTCAACTGGAACGACCAGCCGCTGCGCTACTGCCACTCGTTCCTGAACAAGCTGTACGCGTACGCCGGCGAGCGGCTGCGCGACTGGGAGCGGCCCGCGTCCGGCCACGTCGACACGTCCGACAAGCTGCGGCGCAAGCTCGCGACCTGGTGTCGGATCGCGCTCGAAGAAGGTCAGCGCCGACTACGAGCAGCTCGAGATGCACCGCGCGGCGCGCAATGTGATCCTGCTGCTCACGCGCGTGCAGGACTTCGAGCAGCGGGCGGCCGCGGCGCGTGGGGGAGAGCTTGACGATCGGGATCGCGAGGCGATCGTCGAGGCGCTGCTGCTGTGTGTGCAGATGCTGGCGCCGCTGGCGCCGCATCTGGCCGAGGAGCTCTGGGCGACGGCGGGTATGGACTCGCTCGTGAGCACCGAGCCGTGGAACGGCGCGGCGTTCGAGGCGGAGCCGGCGCGCTCCGCGGACGCGACGTAGCCGCGGTTCGGACTCGCCACAACGAAGAGCGGCCGCCCCTCCGGTAGGAGGGGCGGCCGCTTGGACTTGCGCTGTGCTTGTGTCTAGCTGCAGGCCACCGTGCCCACGTACGGGGAGTGGCCCCGGCTGTTGTCCTCGTAGAGGTACTCCGTGTCGACCGAGTACTCGTACTTCTTGCTCTTCGGGCAGCTGGTGGTGACGATGTAGTCCTTCGCGTACGACTTGCCGCCGATCGAGCCCTTGAAGCTGCGCAGCGCAATCGGCACGCCGGCCACGAACTGCAGCGTCTCCGGGACGACGACGCGCACCTTGTAGCCGTACTTGCCGCCGCCGCCCAGCTTGGTGATCGTGGCGGAGGCGCAGGCGTTCACGCGCGCCGGGTTGGTCAGCTGGGTGTAGAAGCACATCTTCTTGGCGCCGCCGTTGACGAACGTGACCTTCGGGTGGGTGATCGTGGTGTCCGCGTACGCGTCACCGGTGGCCGTGCCCATGATCGAGTGCTTCGGGCAGGCCGACAGGCCCCTGCGGTTGAGCGTGGCCTCCGCGCACTTCGGGTACTTGCCGCCGTTGTACTTGCCGCCCTTGGGCAGGAAGATCGTGGCGGCCGTGATCACCGGCGGCTCGACGCCGGCGTCGCTGGTCCAGTGCGCCTGGAAGCTCAGCTTGACCCCCTGCGGGTGCTTCTTGGTCCCAGCCTTGTTGGGCGTGATCTTCGTCTTGACGGTGATCTCCGTCCCGGTCGGCGCCTGTGCCAGGGCCACCGTGACGAACACCGCGCCCAGCGCTAGGACGGCCGCCGAAACTACGAGCTTGCGCATCTATCTCTCCTCTTGCCTCTCGAAGGGTTACGGGCGGCGGGCCGCCCCGGCCGTCCGGGGAAGCACGCTACAGAACCGCTTATGGTCATGCAAACGTTCGTGTTCCCCAAACCCGACCCAGCCTGAAAGTTGCGGTGTCGCCGGGTCAACCGCAGACCGCCCAGGTCTTGACCAGCGCGCCCGGGCCTCGAGGAAGGCGAAGCGCCCGCGCACGGGGACCTGGGCACCCGGCGGGCAGGCCCAGGCCTCGATGTACCCACGCCTGCGCCCATGTATGCGCCGCGTCGCCTCGACCGTCGAGACGAACTCCTCGAGCGCCAGCTCCACGCCGGCGACGACGCGCAGGCTCTCCGGCACGACGACCGTCAGCTCGAAGTTCCAGCGGCCGGTGTGGAAGCGGCGCAAGGGAGCGGCGAAGGCGGTGTTGACGCGCAGCGGATTGCTGCTGCTCAGGTAGAAGACGACGCTGTGCCCTCCTGGGCCGTTGTAGAGGCGCACCCGCAGGCGCTGCCGGACGGTGTCGCCGACGCCGATCGCGTGGCCGCTGCCGATCAGGGAGCCGCGCGGGCAGCTGCGCTCCCCGTGCCGGTTGATGGTCGCGGGCGGGCAGGCGGGAAAGAGCGCCCCGTTGAACGCCGCCCCGTAGGGGAAGTCGATCACCGATCGCACCAGCGCTGGCGGCGGGATGCTGGGCGCGTCAGGGCGGACGTGAAGCGTCACGCGCAGGGTCATCGACTGCGGGCGGCGCGGCACGTCCCGGATCACCGGCGACAGGCGAGTCTGGAGCTCGACGCGGGGAGAGGTCTGGGCCGGCGCAACGCTCGGGAGGATCAGAACGGCGATGGACGCCGCAACTATCGTGACCAAGCTGGCTCTCATCCTTCGTGCGGGCACGGCGGCGGGCGACTATAGCCCCGCTCTCACCGGGTTAGCGCTGGATGAAGGGTGTGGCCAACGAAAACGCCCGCGTATACGATGCGTAGCGAGGCGCCGGCGCTCTGCGCTCGGACCTCGCACGGAGGAGACGAGTGCCAGAGCCAACAAGCGAGCCCCCCGCGAGCGGCGCCAGAGCGCCCGCCGCCCCGAGTCACAGGGGGCGCTGGCTCGCGGCCGGAGCACTCGCGGTGGCGCTGCTCGCGCTGCTCGTGGTGCTGGTCACGCGCGACGATCAGCACACCTACCACTTGGTCTTCGACAACGCCGGGCAGCTCGTGCGCGGCGACGTGGTCCGCATCGGCGGCAGCCCTGCCGGCACCGTCAAGGACATCGAGCTGACCGACCGCAGCAAGGCGGAGGTCACGATCTCGGTCTCGGACGACTTCGGGCCGCTGCACAGCGGCACGACGGCCACGATCCGCGCGCAGTCGCTGATCGGCGTCGCCAACCGCTTCGTGGACATCCAGCCGGGCCCGAACTTCCGCCGCGCGCTCGACGACGGCGCGCGCATCGACGCCGACAACACGACCTCGATCGTCGACCTCGACCAGCTCTTCAACGCGCTCGACCCGCCGACGCGCAAGGGGCTGCAGGACACCTTCAAGGGCTTCGCCGCCTGGTACAGCGGCAAGGAGGGCAACGCCAACGCCGCCACGCGCTACTTCCCGCCGCTGGTGGTGACGACGACCAGGCTCGTCAACGAGATCGACCGCGACAGCAAGGCCCTCAAGCAGTTTCTCGTCAACACCTCGGATGCGATGGGCGCGATCGCCGACCGGCGCACGGAGCTGACCGACTTCGTCGGCAACGCCGGCACGACCGCGCGCGCGGTCGCCTCCGACACGAGCTCACTCAACCAGGCGCTGCACGAGCTGCCGCCCGCGCTGCGTCAGGGCAGCGCGACCTTCGCCGCCCTGCGACCGGCGCTCGGGGACCTGCAGCGCTTCACCGACGAGAGCAAGCGCTCGACCAAGGACCTGGCGGGCTTCTTCCACGATCTGCGCCCGGTGGCGCAGAACTCCGTGCGCTCCTTCGGTCAGCTGAGCGCGATGTTCCGCAGCCCCGGGGCCGGCAACGACCTCTACGACCTGCTGCGCGACCTGCCGCCGCTGGCGAAGCTGACCGAGGCGGCGGTGCCGCGCGGCCGCCGCGCGCTGCGCGAGGGCGAGGACTTCTTCGCCTTCGGCCGCCCCTACACGCCCGACCTGACCGCCTTCATCCGCAGCTTCGGCCAGGCGATGGCGCCATATGACGCCAACGGGCACTACGCACGCGGGATGCCGGTGTTCGACGCCTTCCGCTTCGTCGACGACGCCGACGGCGGGCACTTCGAGCCCAAGCCGGCGTCCGAGCGCGGCAAGGGCGCGCCGCTGAGCTTCAACAACCTCAGGCGCTGCCCGGGCACCGCCGCACCGGCTCCGGCCGACGGCTCGGCGCCGTTCGTCGACAGCGGCCCGTTGGCCAACGCGGACTGCGACCCGTCCCAGACGATCAGGGCGACGCCATGACGCTCGGGCGCAAGCTGATCCTCGCGCTGGTCGTCGGCCTGCTGCTGGGCATGCTCGTGGCCGCCGCGGGCGGCGGTGACGACGACGGCGGCAGCTACCGCGTGCGCGCGGTGTTCGACAACGGCAGCTTCGTGATCCCCGGCGAGGACGTGAAGGTCGCGGGCGTCAAGGTCGGCCAGATCGACGACGTCGACCTCACCGATGAGAACAAGGCCGCGATCGTGCTGCGCATCGACGACAAGGCGTTCACGCCCTTCCGGCGCGACGCCCACTGCCAGCTGCGGTTGCAGTCGCTGATCGGCGAGCAGTACGTCGAGTGCGAGCCGACCCGGCCGCGCAAGGAGGGCCAACAGCTGCCGCCGGCGCTGAAGCGGATCGACTCCGGTCGCGGCGAGGGCCAGTACCTGCTGAGCGTCGATCACACGACGACGCCGGTGGCCGTCGACCTGATCAACAACATCGCCCGCCTGCCCCAGCAGCAGCGCTTCCGGCTGATCATCAACGAGCTGGGGGCGGGCCTGGCGGGCAACGGCCCAGCGCTGCGCGAGGCGGTGCGCCGCGCCAACCCGGCGCTGCGCGAGCTCGACGAGCGTGATCGCGATCCTCGCCGAGCAGGACCAGCTGCTCGGGCGGCTGGTCGACGAGTCGGACGCGGTGCTCGAGCCCTGGGCGCAAGCAGCGCGAGCGGGTTGCCGGCTTCATCGACCAGGCGGGCGCCACCGCGGCGGCGACCGCCGAGCGCGGCGACGACCTCGAGCGCAGCTTCGAGCGCCTGCCGCGCTTCCTGCGCGAGCTGCCAGGGACTGCCGATCGCCTCAGCTCGTTTGCCGACCAGTTCACGCCGGCGATCGCCGAGCTGCAGCGCAACGCCCCGGCGATCAACGCCACGATCAAGGGGCTCGGACCGTTCGCGACCGCCGCCACCCCGGCGGTCAAGAGCCTCGGCGACGTTCGCCCAGCGTGGGCGCTCGGTGTTCCCGGCGATCCGGCCGCTGGTGCGCGACGTCCAGCAGCTCAGCCGGCCGCTGAAGCCGACCGCCGGGCGGGCTGCGGACCTGCTCGGGTCCGTCGACCGCACCGGCGGGGTCGAGGAGCTGATGCGCTTGCTCTTCTACTACAGCGGCTCGATCAACGGCGAGGACGAGCTGGGGCACTACGTGCGCGTGGCGCTGCGCATTGGGTGCGCTCAGCGGAGTGGATTGCCCGTGCCGGGATGCGAGTCGACCTTCGAGCGCATCAAGAAGAACGAGGCGCCCGCACAAGCGGCGGCCCAGGACGCGATGCTCGACTACCTGCTCGCGCCGCAGGAGGGCGGCCAGTGAACCCGCGGCGCGCCAACTCGGGGATGCTCTCCGGCAGCCCGGTCCTGATCGGCGCGGTCACGGTGCTGGTGACGATCGTGGCGGTGTTCCTCTCCTACAACGCCAACGAGGGGCTGCCGTTCGTGCCGACCTACTCGCTCACCGCCGAGGTGCCGAACTCGGCCGGCCTCGTGCGCGGCAACGAGGTGCGCATCGGCGGAGCGCGCGCCGGCGTCGTCAGCGACATCGACGCCACGCCGCAGGACGACGGCTCGGTGGTCGCCAAGCTGACGCTGGAGCTGGACCCGCAGGTCAAGCCGCTGCCGAAGGACTCGAAGCTGCTGATCCGCCCGCGCTCGGCGCTGGGGCTCAAGTACGTCGAGATCACCGAGGGCCGCTCGCGCAGCGGCTACGCCGAGAACGCCACGATCCCCGAGTCGCAGGCAGCCGTGCGTCCGGTCGAGATCGACGACTTCTTCAACATGTTCGACGGCCCAACGCGCGTGGGCAGCCGTGGCAACACGATCGGCTATGGCGCAGGCTTCGCCGGCCGGGGTCAGGACCTCAACCAGTTCTTGGCGGGCCTGGAGCCGCTCGTGCGGGAGGCCGAACCCGCGCTGCGCAACCTGTCCTCGCCGCAGACCGGCTTGGCGCGCCTGTTCCCTGCCTTGGAGCAAGCCGCGGCGGAGGTCGCGCCGGTGGCCGAGGCACAGGCGGCGCTGTGGGTGGGCCTCGACTCGACCTTCACCGCCTGGGCCTCGGTGTCCGAGCCGCTCAAGGCGGCGATCTCCGGCGGCCCGCCGGCGCTCGACACGGCGATTCGCGAGTTGCCGGCCCAGCGGCCCTTCCTGCGCGAGAGCGAGGAGCTGTTCCGCCGCTTCCGCCCCGCCTTCGCCGCGCTCTCGAACGCCGCCCCGGACCTCGCGGTCGCGCTGCGCGCCGGCACGCCCCAGCTCGCGCGTTCGCCTGAGCTCAACCGCCGCCTGACGCGCACGATCGACACGCTGCAGGACTTCGGCGACGACGAGCGCGTGCCGCGCGGCCTGGCGCGCCTGACGCGCACGGTGACGCTGCTGCGGCCGCTGGTGGAGTTCGTGACGCCGGCCCAGACCGTCTGCAACTACGCGACGTTGGTCTTCCGCAATGCCGCCAGCGTGCTTTCCTACGGCGACGCGACGGGCTCGATGCTGTGGGCCGGCGGGATGGCATTGCCCCAAGGGCCTGGCAGCGAAGCCGGTCCCTCGTCGTCGCCTGCGAACGGGCCAGCCGTGGACAGGAACCCCCGGGTGTACTCGGTCAGGGGCGACAGCTTCCTGCACTCGAATCCGTATCCCAACACCGCCGCGCCCGGCCAGGTCAGGGAGTGCGAGGCCGGCAACGAGGACTACGACGTCTTCGGCCTGCGCGACCGGCAGGCGATCGGCAACCTGCCCGGCGCCCAGGGCACCTACAGCGATCGCACGAAGCGGAGGCTGCCGTGAAGCGGGGCTTCCGCGCAGGCGTCCATCCCGTCCGGGCCGGCCTGATCGCGATCGTAGTGATCGCGATCGCGAGCTACTTCGCCTTCTCCAAGGACATCCCGTTCACGCAGACCTACCGCATCCAGGCGGTGTTCGAGAACTCGAACCTGATCGCGCCGCGCTCGCCGGTGCGGATCGCGGGAATCGACGTCGGCAAGGTCGTCGAGGTCGGGCGCTACAAGCACACCAAGCTGGCCGTCGTGACGATGGAGATCACCGACGACGGGCGGCCGGTCCACGCCGACGCCACGCTCAAGATCCGCCCGCGGCTGTTCCTCGAGGGCAACTTCTACGTCGACATGAAGCCGGGCACCCCGTCGACCGACGAGGTCGACGACGGCGGCATGATCCCGGTCGCGCAGACCTCCACGCCCGTCCAGCTCGACCAGATCCTGACCGCCTTGCAGACCGACACGCGCACGTCGCTGCAGAAGACGATCAAGGGCCTGGGGGAGGCGCTCGGCTCCACGCCGTCGGCCGCCGATGACGCCGACCAGGATCCGGACGTCCAGGGGCTGACCGGCGGACAGGCGCTGAACGTCGCGCTGCAGCACAGCGTGGCCGCCCTGCGCGACTCCGCGATCGCCCAGGACGGGCTGCTGGGCCAGCGCGAGCACGACCTGTCGCGGCTGATCAAGGGCGCAGCGCGCACGACCGGCGCGCTGGCGAGCAACGAGGCCGACCTGCGCGACCTGATCAGCAACTTCAACACGACGGTCGCGGCGACCGCGTCGAAGGCGCCCCAATTGGCCGAGAGCGTGCACCTGCTCGGTCCGACCGCCACCAACCTGCGCCGCGGCTTGGGCGCCGTCGACCGCGCGCTGCCGGCGACGCGCGCGTTCGTGCGCGACATCGCCCCGGGCATCCGGGAGACGCCGGCGACGATCGCCGCCGCACGGCCCTGGCTGCCGCAGGCGGCGGCGCTGTTCTCCCGCCAGGAGTTCGGCGGCCTGCTGGACGACCTCGCGCCCGCCACGCGCCAGGCGGCTCGCCTGACGCACGCCAGCCGCAAGTTCGTGCCGGCGATCGACGACTTCACCCGCTGCTCGCTCGACGTGCTGCTCCCTTCCTCGAGGTTGAAGATCGAGGACGGCGCCTTCTCGGCGAACGCCGAGGTCTACAAGGAGTTCTGGTACGCGAATGGTCGGTCAAGCGGGCGAGGGCCAGAACTTCGATGGCAACGGCAGCTTCCTGCGCCTGTCCGCTCCTGGTGGCGCCACCACCGTCCAGAGCGGCAAGACGAACATCGATCGGCAGTCGCTGTTCGCCAACTACACCTCGCCGCCGCAGCGCACCCGTCCGGCCTACCCCGCGGGGCAGCTGCCGCCGCTGCGGCGCGATGTTGCCTGCCACCGCAACCCGGTGCCCGACGTGAACGGTCCGGCCTCCAACGGTCCGGCCGACGGTCGCGAACCCGAATGCGCCTACCCCTCCCTACCCCTCGGCGGGATCGGTGCAGAGCGCGAGCCTGCCGAGCGCGGCGCAGGTGCTCGCCAACCCTGGCCCTGGCCTCGTGCCGATCGCTCGTGTGGCGGAGGCGCGCCCATGAACCGCGCCGCCCTGATGCGCGCTTTGCGCGCCAACGCGGTGGCGGCCGGCGCGCTGATCGGCATCGTGCTGCTGGCGTCCGCGGTCGGCGGCTACATCCTCGCCCACCAGCGCCTGAACCCGCCCGGCTGGGTGCCGGTGGTGGGGGAGTCCCCGTTCAAGCTGCGCGTGGAGTTGGACACGGCGCAGGGCATCCTGCCGGGGCAGGGCCAGGCGGTGAACGTCTCCGGCGTGCGCGTCGGCGACATCCGCAGCGTCGACCTCGTCGACGGCAAGGCCGTCGCCTCGCTCGCGATCGAGGAGCGCTTCGGGCGCGTGTACTCGAACGCGACGGTGCTGCTGCGGCCCAAGACGGGCGTCAAGGACATGATCATCGAGCTCGACCCGGGCAGCCCGAAGTCGGGCAAGCGTCTGGAGAGCGGCGCGCTGGTGCGCAGCAGCTCCACCCAGACCGACGTCAACCTCGCGGACTTCCTCTCGACCCTGGACGGGGACACGCGCGACTACCTCAAGCTGCTCGTCGGCGGCGGTGGCCAGGCGCTTGGCGACGGCGGCGGCCGCGACCTGGCCAACACCTTCCGCCGCTTCGCGCCGCTCGCGCGCGACGCGGCCAAGGCCTCGCGGCTGGTCGCCCAGCGGCGGGTGAAGCTGCGGCGCGTGATCAGCAACTTCTCGGATCTGGTGACGACGCTGGGAGCGCACGACCGCCAGACGGCCCGTTTCGTCAGCGCCAGCTCGGCCGTCTTCCGCCGCTTCGCCGCCCAGAACGAGAACGTCGCCTCGACGATCGAGCTGCTGCCCGCCGCGCTGCGCTCCGGCAACCGCGCGTTCGCCAAGCTGACGCGACTCGGCGACACGGCCGCGACCACGTTCCGGCAGCTGCGTCCGACCGCGCGCGCACTCGGCCCGACGCTCGAGGCCAGCCAGCCCTTCTTCCGCGAGACGGTGGCGCCGTTCCGCGACCAGCTGCGGCCGTTCGCACGCGAGGCGCGGCCGACCGCCGCGGCGCTCGTGCCCGCGACGCGCGACTTCGCCGACTCCACCACGTCGCTGAAGAAGGTCGCCGACGTGCTGAACGCGGTCTTTGACGAGCTCGCCTACGACCCGGCGGGCACGGGCATCGGCAAGGAGGGCTACCTCTTCTACGCGCTCTGGGCCGCGCACAACACCAATTCGGCACTGGCACAGCAGGACGGCATCGGGCCGCTGCGGCGCGGCGTCATCTTCCTCGGCTGCTCGCAGTTGAGAGCGCTGGACGACATCGCCAGAGGAGGCAGGAACGCACAGCTCTCCACGCTCATCAGGCTCCTCAACGCGCCGAACGGCGCCCAGATCGGCTGCCCGAGTGAGGACGGCGGATGATCAAGCAAGCTCCCAAGGCCTGGCAGCTCGCGGTCATGACGCTGTTCGTGCTGTCCTGCTTCGGCGTGCTGCTCTACCTCTGGCTCTCCTTCGGCGGCACCTCGCCGCTGGCGGCCAAGGGCTATCGCTTCCACGTCTACTTCCCCGAGGCCACCCAGCTCGCCCAGCAGGCCGACGTGCGCATCTCGGGCGTGCCGGTCGGGAAGGTGGTCAAGCTCGAGCGCCGTACCCAGAACGGCACCGACGCGACGCTCGAGCTGCGCAGCCGCTACGCGCCGGTGCCGCGCAACGCGCGCGCGATGCTGCGCACCAAGACGCTGCTGGGCGAGACCTACGTCGACCTCTCGCCGGGCGACCGCGCAAGCGCGGCATGTTGCGCGAGGGCGCGGCGCTGCCGCGCTCGGCGGTGGCTGACA
The DNA here is from genome assembly GCA_963734165.1 of uncultured Thermoleophilaceae bacterium. Classification (GTDB taxonomy): domain Bacteria; phylum Actinomycetota; class Thermoleophilia; order Solirubrobacterales; family Thermoleophilaceae; genus JACVRW01. The sequence continues at coordinate 1,445,912 of CAVTFZ010000002.1, forward strand.
CCGTCGAGCTGGACGAGATCTTCCGCAGCTTCGACAAGCCCACGCGCGAGGCGTTCCAGACCTGGATGCAGTCCTCGTCGGCGGCCATCGCCGGTCGCGGGGCGGACCTCAACGCCCTGCTCGGCAACCTGCCGGCCTTCGAGGCGGGCGTCGAGGACCTGCTGCGCGAGCTCAACGCCCAGTCCGGCGCCGTCACCAAGACGATCTCCTCGACCGCCACCGTCTTCGACGCGCTCAGCGAGCGCCAGGGTCAGCTGCGCACGCTCGTGACCGAGTCCAACCAGCTGTTCGGGGTCACGGCGGCGCGCAACCAGGATCTGGCGGCCATCTTCCGCGAGCTGCCGCGCTTCGAGCGCGAGAGCCGGCTCACGCTGCCGCGCCTGACGGCGTTCTCCAACGCGGCGCTGCCGGCGGTCAAGCAGCTGCAGCCGGCCGCGACCGAGGCGGCGCCGACGTTCGAGGCGCTGAACCAGCTCGGCCCTCAGTTCCGCAGCTTCTTCACCGCGCTCGGGCCGGTCATCGACGCCTCGCGCGCCGGGGTGCCCGCGCTCGAGCGGACGCTCGGGCAGCTGCCGCCGCTGTTGGAGGACTTCCAGCCGTTCCTGAGCAACGTCGACCCGATCGTTCGCTACCTGGGACTGAACAAGCGCGAGATCACCGCGCTGCTGGGCAACGTCGCCGGTGCGACGAGTGCACGCGACACGAATACGCCTTCCCCTGTGCACTACCTGCGCGCCACCGCACCGCTCGGCCCTCAGTCGCTCTCCTTCTACCCGCGCCCACTCGGCTCGAGCCGCGCCAATGCCTACGCCGTGCCGGGCGCCGCCGACCGGCTCGCTACGGGACTGCCTGTCTACGACAGCCGGTCGTGCGCGAATGGCGACCCGTCTCCGCCAACGAGCTCGGAGCCGCCCGAGCTCGTCCCGCTCACCCTGCAGCAGACCTTCCGTCCCGCCGATGTCGATCCCAACGCCAAACCCGAGGCCGTCCGTGCCCCCCAGCCCAGCGATCGCAACGTCCTGCGCCCCGCCTGCACCCAGCAGGAGCCGTACCCCGGCTTCGGCACCAGCTTCCCGCAGCTGCGCGCAGAGCCCTAACCGACCCACCCGCCTTGAGCGGTTGACTTTACCTGAGCAGTAGCTACAGTTCCGCTCTAGGACTCGGACTCTGCCAGAAAGCGAGATTCGGTCGGCGTCATTCGATGGCGCCGGCCAAGCTCGCTCAGCCCCTGCCTTAAGCGGTTTACTGCTTCTGAGCAACTGCTCGCCGCCTCCATGCGATCCGTCACTCTCCTGGCGCTCTGCGTCGTCCTCGGCATCGCCGCCAGTGGTATCGGCGGCTGCGGCGACGATCTTCCCGACGGCACCGCAGCCAAGGTCGGCGACACGACGATCTCGACGGCGGCGGTTCAGCGCCAGGTCGCGAGCCTCTCCGCCGACGGCGGCAGCCCGGACGCCCGCAGAGCCCGGGCCGTGCGCGAGCTGATCCTCGCCGAGTGGGTCGGGCGCGAGGCCAAGCGGCGCGGCTTGAAGGGCGCGCGCGGCAAGCTCGACGCCGCCCAGGTCGAGCGTCTGCGCCGTCAGCTGCTCGTCCCCGTGTCGGTCGACGACAAGGAGATCAAGCGTTACTACGAGGCGCACCGCAGCGAGTTCGGCCCACCCCGCAGACGCACGGCGTGGATGCTGCGCACCCGCACGCAGGCCGATGCCCAGGCCGCGCGGGACAACCTCAACAACTACGGCAGCTGGAGCGACACCATCGACAGAGCGTTTGCGCGCGACGAGACATCAGACGGGGAGCACTGCCGTTCGTCGAGCACCACTTCAAGGACAAGCGCTTCGGTCGGGCGCTGTTCTCGGCTCCGATCGAGAAGGTCAGAGGCCCCTTCAAGACCAGCTACGGCTACTACGTCTACGAGGCGATCGGCGATCAGACCCCGCCTGGCGGGCCGCCGGCGAAGGAGCGGCCGGACGTCGAGCGGCAGGCTCGAAGTCGCGAAGCTGGAGCGGACGCTGCGGAATCACTACGGCGACGAGACCGATTGCGCAGAGCGCTTCCGCGTGCGCGCGGTCCCCGAATGCGCCTGACGGCGCGTTGCGAAAACGGCCGCGTTTCCATATAGTTCCTCCCGCGGGGAAGAACTTGAGCAAACGTCCTGCCCGCACCCGGCAGCGGGGCTTTCCTCTCCTGCTCCCGTGCTGGAACGGATCGGGCGAAGACGGCGTGGGGGCATTCCCCTTCCCTCTCCTCCACGCTCGGTGCGACCGGGGTCGGCGCCTACGGGCTGTTCGGCCCCGGTCGTGTAACCCGCGTTTCCTCGGCGCGACGGCGGCCACGCCGGTCAGATCAGCTCGACCCGCTCCTCGAACATGACCTCGCCCTCGAGCGTGCGGTGCACCGGGCACTTGGCCGCGATCTGCATCAGCCGCTCGCGCTGTTCCTCGGGTAGCTCCTTCGGCAGCCGCACCTCCATCGTGAAGCGCGTGGGCGAGCCGCGCTGGGCTGGCTCGTAGTTCACCTCGACCTCCACGTCGCCGGCGTCCCAGCCCTTGCGCTTGGCGTACATCTCCATCGTGATCGCCGTGCAGGAGGCGAGCGAGGCGGCCAGCAGCTCTTGCGGGCTCGGTCCGGCATCCGTGCCGCCGTTCTCCTTCGGCTCGTCGGCCATGACCTGGTGGCCGCGGACGGTCACGCTCTGCTTGAGGCTGCCGTTCTCGCGGCGGGCGGTTGCTCTCATCGCCTTCCCTCGAAGAGCTCGGGCTCGGGCTCGTCCGCGAAGCGGGCCATCGCGAACAGCGCGTCGGAGAGCCGGTTGAGGTAGGTCAGCACCGTCGCGTCCGGGAGCTCGCCGGCGTGCGCGAGCGCGCTCACGCGCCGCTCGGCGCGTCGCACGGCGGTGCGGGCGACGTCCAGGCGCGCCGACAGCTCGGTGCCGCCGGGGATCACGAACTTGGGCGGCAGGTGGACGCGCTCCATGTAGCGGTCGATGATCCCCTCGAGCCGCTGGACCATGTCCTCGGTGACCTTCGAGAATCCCGGCCTCGAGTCGCTGCGCGGCTTCGGGGGCCGTGGCGAGCTCCGCGGCCGCGACGAACAGCTCGTTCTGCAGGCGCAGCACGTCACCGGCGAGCTCGCTGCCCGGCTCGGCGGCCGCGCGGCAGACCCCCAGCGCCGACGCGGCCTCGTCGATCGAGCCGTAGGCCTCCGGACGGCCGTCGAACTTCGGCACCCGGCCGCCATACCAGAGGCCGGTCGTCCCGTCGTCGCCCTTGCGCGTGTAGATCTTCACCGCAACAGATTGAACAACAGGCCGGTGGGGATCTTCGGGTAGAAGTAGGTCGACTTCGGCGGCATCGACTCTCCCGCCTCCGCGACCTCCCGCACCTGTTCGACCGGCGTGGCGCGCATGAAGAAGCCCGCGTCGACGCGACCGGACTCGACGCTCTCGCGCGCGTGTTGCAGGCTCTTGGAGTAGTCCAGCCCGTTGAGGTGTGAGATGTCGTCCTCGCTCATGCCCAGCGCGCCCTTGAGCACGAGCGCCTCGAGCACGGCGGTGTCCAGCCGCCGGTAGGGAGCCGGCAGGCCCTCGAGCGCGCGGTCGGCGATCGCCTGGTCCTTGAGCGTGACGCGGTAGGCCGTGCGGTGGAAGCTGTCCATGTAGCCGAACGCGACGCCGTCCCCGTTCGCTGGCGGCTCGAGCTCGGCCGCGTCGATCTGCCGCACGTCGAAGTCCCGCATTAGCACGTCGCGGATCGCCTCCTGCTTGGCGCGGTCGTCCTTGAGCCCGGTCAGCAGGCGATGCGTGGGAAAGACCGTCAGCCCCTCGTCGGCGAGCGAGCAGAGGAACATCAGCACGTAGCGGTGCTCGCCCTCGCCACCGACCTCCTCGGCGTACACGCGCGCCGTCTCGTAGCGGTGATGGCCGTCGGCGATCAGCAGCTCGGCGTCGGTGAGCGGTCCCTCCAGGGCGGCGATCAGGTCGGGGTCGGTCACGCGCCAGAGCGTGTTGTGGGTGCCCTCGTGGTCGTCGGCGCGAGCGAACGGCTCGGCTGCGGTCGCCCGTGCGAGCGCCTCGGCGGCGGCGCCGTCCGGATCGCCGAAGAGGCTGAAGATGGGGGAGAGGTTGGCCTGCGTCGCCCGCGTCAGGCGCAGCCGGTCCTCCTTGGGTCCCGGGTGGGTGCGCTCGTGGGGGCGGATGCGGCCGGCGCCGTAGTCCTCGACGCGTACGCGCGCGAAGAAGCCGGTGCGACTGCGCTCGCTGCCGTCCGGGGCGACGTAGCCCTGGCGCAGCGCCCAGATCGCCGGCTCGTCCTCGTGCACGAGCGCTCCGCGCTCGACCCAGTCGTCCAGCGTCTCGCGAGCGTGGGCGTAGGGGTCGCCTCCGTCGGCGGCGCGGGGCAGGTCGATCTCGACGACGTTGTAGGGGCTGCGAGCGGCCAGTTGCGCGCGCAGCTCGGCGTCGATCACGTCGTAGGGCGGGGCGATCACCGCCTCGAAGGACCCTACGACCGCGGGCTCGTAGCGAAGTGCGCGAAAGGGGCGGACGTCTGCCATGAGCGCGGCACCCTAGCGTCCACCTAGCGGCGGCGTCGCCGGGGAGGTTGCGATTCGGTGGCCGCTGGCTCGCTCGTGGCCTGGGGACGGCTGCGCAGCCGCAGCAGCACGAGCCCCCAGCCCAGCAGGGCGATGGCGCCGACCCCGCTCAGCGCGAGTCCCGCGTGCAGGCCGGGGACCGTGTAGCTCCAGGTGACGGTGTGTGTGCCGGCTGGAACGACGACGCCGCGGAGCACCGAGTCGACCCGCACGATCGGGGCCGAGCGGTCGTCGACGCTCACGCTCCAGCCGGGGGCGAGGTTGTCGTCGAGCACGACCAGGCTGCGCCGCAGCAGTGTCGCCGTGATCGCGACTCTGGCGTTGTCGTCCTGGGTCACGTGAGCCCTGCTCAGCATGGCGAGGGTGCGATCGAGCGCCGGGACACGAGGCGCGCCGCGCTCGACGATCGCCGTGCGCCGGGGGTTGAAGCCCGGGGTGGCGATCGCCGTGAGCGCCGCGCGCTCGTCGGCCACGACGCGCACCGACGGGGCGATGAAGACCCGCGGCAGGGCGCGCGGATTCCTGACGATCCTGGCGTCCGGACCGTCGTAGACCTGTCTCAGTCCGAGCGGCTGGGATCTGTCGGAGGGCTCGAGCACGATCAGTCGCGCTCCGAGCAGGCTGAGGACGTTCAAGGCGGTGGGCGAGAGCTGTCGGACGTCGAGTGGCTGCCAGCCCTCCTGGCGCGGCGACGCCAGCTGCCAGAGGCGGAAGAAGCGCAGGCTCGGCTGGGGCGCGTCGTAGCCGCGCGCGTCGTGCAGGCCGAACATGGTCGGCACGTCGGGCGGGAGCGCGAGGTTGACTCCCGCGATGCGCTGGCTGCCGGCGTGCTGCTCGAGGTAGCGGATCCCGTCAGTGCGTGGGGGCGTCGCGCGATCGGCCGGCACCATCGGTTGGTAGCGGTCGGCGAAGTGGAGCATGTCGAGCGCCGCGAGCGCAACCAGGCAGCCTGCGACCGCGAGCGCCGCTCGAAGGTCTCGCCCGCAGGACGAGCAACGCGCCCGCGACGCCGCCGACGGCGATCAGCCAGCACCAGACGCTGGTCAGCCCGGGGGTGTCCGCTCGTGCCGATCCAAGGTCGCCGACGACGCCCCCGAGCGCGCTCACGACGTCGCTGCCGGTCGGTCCCAGCGCCACCATCCCGATCACGCCGACCCCCGCGGCGCCGGCGACCATCCGCCACGCGTCGCCCTGCTCGTGTGGCCGGTCGATCAGCGCCTGCAGCCCGAAGGCCGCCAGCACCGCGGTGGCGAACATGAACAGCAGCAGCATGCGCTGGTTCTGGATGGACGCATACAGGGGCAGGTGCGTCGTCAGCCAGTGCAGTCCCGGCAGGTTGATCGGCACGGTCAGGCCCAGCGCCCCGAGCGCCGCGAACGGCAGCTTGGCGCGCCAGCCGCCGCTGGCGATGAGCCCGAAGATCGCCAGCAGCAGGGCGAGGGCGCCGGCGTAGAAGGTGCGCTCGTTGTAGTTCGCGGGACCGTCGAACTGCCCGTCATGGGGCCGACCCCACCAGTCCGGGAAGAGCGCGCTGCGCAGGGCGGTGGCTTGCAGTGTCGATCCCGGCAGCGTCGGCCCGCCATGGGCGCGCACCTGGGCGCCGATCGTGCCGTCCGCGTCATGCCAGCCGGGCACGAGCGTGACCGCGAGCAGCAGCGCGCCGACCGCCAGGCCGGCCGTGACGAGCCCGAGCCTGGTCCAGCGTTCCCTGCTGGTGAGTCCGAGCTGTCCGGCGAACACGCGCAGCAGCGCGTAGATCGCGGCGGCCGACATGACGTGCAGCTGGGTGGCGGGATGCCCACCCGAGAACGCGAGCGCCGCGACGACGGCGAGCAGCCAGGCGGTGCCGAGCGAGCCGCGTCTGACGATGCGCTCGATCAGCAGGATCAGCCAGGGCAGCGTCATCGCGACCGAGACGTGCACCCCGTGCGCCGAGCCAGACGACGTTGAAGGCGCAGAGGGCGAAGCTGATCCCGGCGAGCATCCCCGGCCAGAAGCCGAGCTTCAGCTCGCGTGCCAGCAAGTAGGTGCCAAAGCCCGCCGCCCAGAGCTTGAGCGCCGCGGCGAAGCCGAGCGACCGAATTCAGCGGGAGCAGCCAGGACAGCAGCGTGAAGGGGCTCAGCCAGGCGACCTCGGGATTGCCGAACAGCGGCGTGCCGGCCAGGGCGTAGGGGTTCCAGGCCGGGAACGTTCCGTCGTGCACCAGGTCGCGCGCGAGCTCGCGCCACGGCTGGAAGGAGGTGGGGATGTCGAAGAGGGCCGGGTTGACCAGGTCGGCGGCTCCGGGAGCGGGAATCCCCCTCCAGGGGGCGTACGTGGAGAGCAGCTCGACGGGCGAGAGCACCTTGCCGCCAAGCAGCACCGGCCACAGGTAGATCAGCACGAGGAGCGCGAACAGCAGGCCGGCTCGGAGGTGCTCGCGTCGGAGCGTCTGGAGAGTCGGTGCGGCTGGGCGGGGCGCCGGCGGCGCTCGTTCTCTTCGCCGCCCTCGGGGCGCGCAGCGGAGGTGCTCTCGTCAACTGATTGGTTTGATTTCAGCCGAAACGATCAGCCAGTCTAGAGCGATTATTTCGGCAGAGTCAACCGCGATAGACTCCGCTCGCGCCGGGGCGTGGCGCAGCCTGGTAGCGCATCCGCTTTGGGAGCGGAAGGTCGCTGGTTCAAATCCAGTCGCCCCGATCGAGGCTCCGCTGCGGCGCTAGCCGTCGCGCCGCAGCGGGATCACGTTGGTGGTCGGCGCGTCGAGGCCGCGCTGATAGGCGATCGCAACCGCCTCGGCACGGCTGCGCGCCGGCAGCTTCTCCAGGATGTGCTCGATGTGCTTGCTGACGGTCTTCGGCGAGATCACCAGCCGTTCGGCGATCTTGCCCTGGTCGAGACCGATCGCGAGCAGCTGCAGCACCTCGAGCTCTCGACGCGTCAGGTCGCCGCGTCGCTCCCCCGATACGCGCCGCTCGGGCTCTGGGACGACGCGGCGTAAGACCGCCATCACCCGAGCCAGCAGCTCGCTGCCGGAGACCGGCTTGGCGAGATAGTCGTCGGCGCCCAGCAGCAGGCCCGCCGACCTTGTCGGACGGCTCGGTGCGATCGGCGGACATGAAGATCACCGCGACCGCTTCGCCGAACTCTTCCTTGAGTTCTTGGCAGACCTCGTAGCCCGAGATGTCAAGCAGGCGTACCTCGAGAATCACGAGTTGAGGCTGCTTGCGACGTGCTGCTGTCAGCGCTTCCTCACCGCTGGCATACGTCTCCGTGTGCCAGCCTCCACGCTTCAGCAGCCGCTCGGCGAAGTCTCGCTGCTCTACGTCCGGGTCGACGACCATGATCGGCGCTCCGGCTACGGCAGCTCGTTGGAATCCGTTCACGCTTCCCCCAGAAACGGCGCTGTATTCAATAGCGCCGTTGAGCCTAACCGCTCAGGAGGACTCGATCAAGGCCAAATCTAAACGATTGGAGCCCAATCGGCGAGGCTGGTGATCATATTCGCTTAGGGTCTCCTCGCCGATGACCGCCGTCGCCGACTTCGCCGTCGACAGCGCCGTGCGTGCGCTCGGCGACGGGCGCTACGCCGCGCAGGCTGCGGGCGCCTGGTTCGGCCCGCTCGCTCCCAACGGGGGCTTCCTCGCCGCGTTGCTGATCCGCGCGATGGAGGCGGAGCTCGCCGCCGCCGACCGCGGCCCGCGATCGTTGACCGTCCACTTCCTGCGCCCGCCCGTCCAAGGCGCCCTGGAGATCGAGGTGCTCGTCGAGCGCGCCGGCCGTACCGCCAGCACGCTCTCGGCCCGCCTGCTGCAAGACGGGCGGCTGATGGCGCTGGCCATCAGCACCTGGACACAGCGCTACGCCGGCGCCGGCGAGTGGACCCTGCCGGCCCCGCCGGCGCCGCCGCCCGAGGGGCTCGAGCCGTGGCGCTCGGCTCCTCCGCGCCGCCGATGTTCGGACAGCTCGACGTCCGGCCGGTCTTCGGCGGTGCGCCGTTCGCTGGTGGGGACGAGGCGCTGGTGGGCGGCTGGTTGCGCACACGCGCACCGCATCCGCTCGACTATCCGCTGCTGGCGCTGTTCACGGATGCCTGGTTTCCGTCGCCCTTCGCCCGCCTGAACGCGCCCTCGCCCGCTCCGACGCTCGACCTCACGATCCACTTCCGCGGCGAGCTGCCCACGGGCGACCATCCGTTCGTGCTCGGGCGCTACCGCTCTCAGGCCGCGATCGACGGCTTGTTCGAGGAGGACGGGGAGCTCTGGGGTCCCGACGGCCGCCTGCTCGCCCAGTCGCGTCAGCTGGCGCTGCTGCTCTAGCTCACCCGAGCGGCACGCGATCCGCCGGCGCCCCGCCGAGCGCCCCGACGTGCCAGCCGTCGCCCTCGCGCTCGAGCGGAAGCACGCTGAGCGGCAGCTTGCCGGTTCTGTACTTCGCGAACGCGGCGTCGTCGTGGACGAAGACCTCGGTGACCGTGACGCTGCGCATGTTCGCCCGCACCGTGGGCGGGTAGGCCTTGGACAGCTGCTTGAGGATCGCGCCGCAGCCCTTGCCCTTGAGTTGCGGAACCTGCCCGAGCTGGCTGGTGAGCGCCTTCCTGCCGTTGCTCGAGAGCAGCTCGCAGGCCCTGTTGCCGTCGTTGGCCGCCAGGGCCTTGTGGAAGTCGATCACGGCGGTCCTGACCTGGCTCTCGTCACCGTCGTCCGCGCGCTCGTACTCCTCGAAGCCGGTCGCTTTGGACGTGTCCGAGCCGGCGTTGGAGTCGTCGCCGCCAGCGTCGTCCTCAGCGGCGGACGTCGTGCCGTCGCGATCCTCGTCCGTGGCGGTCGTCGTGTCCTCGGGCGTGGTCTCGGTCGCCTGCTCTGCGCCGGTCGTCGTGCTCTGCTGGGCCCGATCGCTGGTGGTGGGCGCCGAGGCCTTGTCGTCGTCCCCGCCGCAGCCGGCGACCGCCAGGCCGACGAGGAGGATGCCCAGGACAATGAGAAACGCTCGCATCTCCGAAGCATACCCCAGTGGTTGAAGCTGACCGACGTCCGGGGGTACCCTCGGTTGCGGCGCTCCATGCCCGCCCGGTTGAAACAGATCTCGCTCGCGGCCCTGACGGGGTTCCTGGCGCTGAACGTCTGGACGGGAGGGCCTCTGCTCGCGCTCTGGATCGGGTCCCGGGTGCAGGGCGGAGGGCCGCCCTCGATGGGTGCGGTGACCCTCGTGATCGTCACCCTGGCGGTCATCAGCTGGGGGCTCTACCAGGCGCTCAAGGCCACCGGCCGGGCCTACGACGACCTCACCGGGCATACGCCGACCGTGCGCGAGCACGCGCCGTGGCTGCGCAGCATGCGCGACGAGCGGCCCGAGTACGCGGGAGTCAAGCGCTCGGTGTCCGCCACCGAGCGGATCGTGGTGCTGGCCGTGATCCTCGCCGCGGGGGTGTTCGAGGTCTGGTTCTTCTTCTTCTCGGGCTCGTCGATCGGCGCGAACTAGCTGCCGCGCGCCAGGCGTGGGCGCGGCGGCCGCGCGAACATGCGCCAGAGCGCCGCCTCGGTCAGCTGCTCCACGCCGAGCCCGCTGGCGCTGGCCTCGGACTCCACCAGCGTCGCCAGCCGGGGGAGCGAGGGGAAGGAGCTGATCGCGACCACGTTGCGCAGGCGCACCGCCAGAGGCCGCTCCTCGACCCAGAGGATCGTCAAGGGCGGGACGGCCAGCGGCTCGCCGGAGCGAGGGTCCGTGGTCGGCGGGCACTCGCGCAGCTCGACCTCGAGCGGACCGCGTGGCTTTCCTCTCCGCGCAGGAACGCACGGACCATGCGGTGCTCGCCGATCACCCAATGACCCTAGGCACGACCGGCGATCTTCGCCATTGGGTCATCCGTCCATCCATGTCCGGCTGAGCGCCCCGACCAGGACTCGAACCTGGGACAAACGGCTTAGAAGGCCGTTGCTCTATCCGACTGAGCTACCGGGGCCAGGCCAATAGCGTACGCCGAAATACGGTCAATGCCGTAAGCGCGGTTCCGTCCGGTCGCCGCGGCATCGTCGCCGCCCTCGCGATGCCACTCGACCTTGCCGCGCGGTTCGAGCTTCCCGCCGATCGCCACTACCTGATCGACCGCCACGTCTGGGCGCGGTTGGAGGACGGGATCGCGACGGTGGGAGTGGCCGCTCCACTGCGGGAAGTGCTGTACGCCACGCCGGCGATCGAGGTCTGGGCCGTCGATCGGATCGAGGCGGGCGGGCCGCTGCTCACCGCCGAGGGACGGGGCGGTCGCACCGTGGTCGTGGCCTCTCCGATCACGGGCTCGGTGCTGGAGCTGAACCCGCTGCTCGAGCGAGCCACGCACACGCTGGTGACCCAGCCCTATCGGCATGGATGGGTGGCGCGCGTGGCCCCCGAACGCTGGGAGCGCGACGTGGCGGTGCTGGAGGGCGCGTCCAGCTATCGCACCGCGATGGATCTCGAGCTCGCCGCGGGACGCGACTCGTGCTTCGCCCATGTCTTGCTCTAACAAGACGTAGATATTTCCTACACAACCTGTTTAAAATTGGTCGCCCCGAGCACGAGGCGGTCATGGCAGTCGAGACGAACGGCGATCTGAGCACCCCCGCAGGGTTCGCGGGCGCGTTCCGCGAGCATGCTCGGGCCGCCTTTGCCGCGGCCGTCCGCGTGCTCGGGGATGCCGCCGCCGCGGAGGACGTGGTCCAGGACGTCTTCGTGGCCTTGTGGAGAGATCCGCAGAAGTTCGACGCCGCGCGGGGCACGCTGCGGACCTATGTGGCGATGCTGGCGCGCAGCCGCGCGCTCGATCGGGTGCGCACGCGCGGGGCGCGCGAGGCCGCGGTCCAGCGGCTCCAGCACGAGCAGGACGTCGGCCTAGCGAGCGGGGAGGCGCCCGACGAGACGGTCCTGCGCCGTGACAGGGTCGCTCGGGCGCTGCGAGCGCTGCGCGAGCTGCCGCTCCCTCAACGCGAGGCGGTGGCGCTCAGCTTCGCCGGCGGTCTCTCCGCGCACGAGATCGCCGCGGCCACGGGCGTGCCGCTGGGCACGGCCAAGAGCCGGCTGCGGCTGGGGCTGATGAAGGCGCGCGAGCGGCTCGAGCTCGAGGCCGTCTAGCCGCCTCTCCCATGGGGGCGTCCCTGTAGGCTCACCGCGATGCCTACCTCGCTCGTGACCGGCGGCGCCGGCTTCCTCGGCTCCCATCTCTGCGACTACCTGCTCGAGCGCGGCGACCGCGTCATCTGCGTCGACAGCCTCGACACCGGCTCGCTGAAGAACATCGAGCACCTGCGCGATCCCGAGCGCTTCCGCTTCGAGATGATCGACATCACCAGCCACTACGAGCTCGACGAGCCGGTGGACCTGGTCTTCCACATGGCCTCGCCGGCGAGCCCGATCGACTACGCGCGACTGCCGCTGCACACGCTGAAGGTGGGCGCCTACGGGACCCACAACACGCTCGGCCTGGCCAAGAAACACCGCGCCCGCTTCCTGCTCGGCATCGACCTCCGAGGTCTACGGCGACCCGCTCGTGCACCCGCAACCCGAGAGCTACTGGGGCAACGTCAACCCGATCGGCCCGCGCGGGGTCTACGACGAGGCCAAGCGCTACGCGGAGGCCCTGACGATGGCCTACCTGCGCCAGCAGGGCGTCGACACCTGCATCGTGCGCATCTTCAACTCGATCCTGGCCGACGAGCAGATCCTCTACGACGATGGCCGCGAGCTCCGCCGCGAGCCCGTCGGGCAGCTTGCCGCGCGGCTTGCCGGGCGCTCGGCGGTCGCCGTCGGCTACAGGAGCGGCTCCGCCGCCCTCGAGACCGACCTCCCTCCTGCCTACGAGCATCCGCTCGACGGCGTGCGCGTGCCGGCATTCGGCTTGGGTGGGAGGATGGTCGCGGCACCGGCGACGTCGCTCGTCGGACATCCCACCGAGCAGCAGTGCTATCGGGTGTCGACGCGCTACGGGCGCTCGATCAGGGTGACGGGCGACCATTCCGTGTTCGTGGAGGGCGCCGACGGCGAGCCGCGGGCCAAGCCCGTGAACGAGCTGCAAGTGGGCGAGCGGATCGCGGTCGCGCGGCGAATCGAAGTGCCCGAACGCGATCGCCGTCAGATCGACATGCTGGATGTCTGGCGCTTCGCCGAGGGCGATCCCTGGGACTTGCTCGTCGAGGCTTCCGGCCTTGGACAGACAGCGTGGGAGCGGCGCCGTGAGCTGTTCGGACTGCTGGTCAGCGAGCGGCGCAACGCCGGGCCGAACTGGCGCAACGGGGCCTGGACGAAGCTGATCAGGATGCGCGAGACCGATCGCGTGCCGCTGCCTGTGCTGCGCAGGATCGCCGCCGCCGTGCCAGAAGGAGCTCTGGTGCGGGCCAAGTCCGCCGGCCGCAGCGTCGCCCTGCCGGCGAGCATCGAGATCACCGACGAGCTGCTGTGGCTGCTGGGCCTGTTCGTGGCCGAGGGTTGCACCCATGAGCGTGGCAAGAACGCCTTCGTCGCTTTGAGCGGGACGAGGGAGCTGATGGAGCGGGCGGCGACGGTGATCGAGACCTCGTTCCGTCTTCACTGCGTGCGCAGCGCCGGTGGGGAGGAACGTGCGGCGGGCGCTCTTCGTCCACTCGAAGCTGCTGCTGCGCGTCCTCGATCGGCTCGGCTTCAACGACAACCGCAAGCGCATCCCGGGCTGGATCCTCGGACTACCGTTGAGCCGGCTCAAGTGGTTCCTCGAGGGGTATCGCGAGGGCGATGGCGTGCACTCCGGCCTGAAGTTCGAGCAGGGCGTGCGCCACGAGTTCTCGACCGTCCACGAGGAGCTCAAGGACGATCTGATCGTCGCCTTCGCCCGCTTCGGCCTGGTCCCGTCTGTCGGTGCCTACGAGTCCACGTTCAAGCAGCGCACGGGCGACCGCCGCTACCCCTTCTGGCGACTCACGCTCGCGCACGTCACGCCGTGGTGGCCGCTGCAGTGGGACGCGGGCGTCACGCAGCGCCTGCAGGCGCGCGTCACGGGCGACCTCGTCTGGGCGCCGATCCGCGCAATCGAGTCGCTCGAGGCGACGCCGCTCGTCTACGACTTCTCGGTGCCCGAGCTCGAGAACTTCTGGGCGGGGACGGGCGTGCTCGCCCACAACACCTTCGGTCCCCGGATGCGGCCCAACGACGGGCGCGCGATCCCGACCTTCCTGCGCCAGGCGCTGACCGACAAGCCGCTGACGGTGTTCGGAGACGGGTCGCAGACGCGCAGCTTCTGCTACGTCGCCGACTTGATCCGCGGGCTGGTGGCCTTGGCGGAGTCGGACGTGCACGAGCCGGTGAACCTGGGCAACCCCAACGAGATGTCGCTGCTGGAGATGGCGCAGCTGGTGGTGGAGTTGACCGGCTCGCGCTCGGAGATCGTCTTCGAGGCGCTGCCCGTCGACGATCCGCAGGTGCGCCAGCCAGACATCACGCGCGCACGCGACCTGCTGGGCTGGGAGCCGGAGATCGACGTGCGCGAGGGACTGAGGCGCACGATCGAGCACTACACGCAGGTGCTGGGGGAGCCGGCGTCGCGGTGAGCTCGGCCGAGGCCAAGAACCTCGAGGTGATCTCGAAGGCGATCGACCAGCACAACACCAGCTGCGAGTGGCCCGCCGTGGCGATCGAGATGAACCCCTTCGAGGTCGAGCGCCTCGGCTGGGACACGATCCGCGGCCTGCCGATCCGGGCCAACCCCGAGCTCGGCACCGGGTCCTTCCGGGTGGTCTGCGCCCGCGAGCAGGGCGAGCTGCCGGGCGAGGAGGTCGAGGCGGTGGCCGAGCAGCCCGCGCCCGCGGTGCCGGTGGAAGTGCCAGAGCCGGCTATTCGCTAGCCTCGACCCGGCCTCGGTGGGCGTAGCTCAGTTGGTAGAGCTCCTGGTTGTGGTCCAGGCGGTCGCGGGTTCGAGTCCCGTCGCTCACCCTCCGCCGGTCGATCAGGTGTGGTCTGTGAAGGCTCTGGTCGCGGCCGCCGCGCCGCCTCGTGCGGCGTCGATGTAGCCGTAGGTGCCGCGTTCGCGCAGCTCGGTCGCGGCCTCCACCAGCGCACCCAGCGCCGAGAACGCGAACCAGCCGCCGACGGAGACGCGGCTCACGCCGGCCGCGGCGAGCTCGGAGACCGGTGGCAGTCCGGTCCAGGCGAGCACGTTCACCGGCTGGTCGACCGACTCGACCACGGAGCGGATGTCCTCGATGCGGGTGAGCCGGGGTGCGTAGAGGACGTCCGCTCCAGCCTCCTGGTAGGCCTGCAGTCGAGCGATCGTGTCGGAGAGGTCCCCCCGGCCGACGATGAAGTTCTCGGCGCGACCGGTGAGCACAAGCCGCCCGTCCGCTGCCTCCGCGGCCGCGGCGATGCGTTCGGCGGCGTGCTCCAGTGCATAGAGCGGCTCGTCCTCGCGCCCGGTCGAATCCTCGATCGAGCAGCCGGCCAGGCCGGCATCGACCGCGCCCCGCACGGTCTGCGCGATGCCCTCGGCGTCGTCGGCGAACCCGTTCTCGAGGTCGGCGGACACCGGCAGCCGGGTGGCCGCCACGATCGCGGCCGAGTGGGCGAGCGCCTCCTCGCGCGTGACCGAGTTGTCCACCTGGCCGAGCGTCGCGGCGAAGCCGCTGCTGGTCGTGGCGAGCGCCTCGAAGCCGAGCGAGGCCAGTAGCTTCGCCGACCCGGCGTCCCACGGGTTCGGGATCAGCAGCGGATCGCCGGGACGATGGAGGTTCAGGAAACGCTGGGCAAGTTCGCTCATGCGGTTAGTCTCGCCGACCTTGCGAGCCCACGCTTATCCAAGCGGTGGCAGCCAGGGAGCGACAGCGCAGACCGCTGCGCGGCCTTGCTTCGATGCGGTTTGTTGGCCCGACGCTAGGTCTGCGGCCAGAGGGCCGCGCGCAGGCGGCGCAGCCCGGCCTCGAGCGCGTCCATCTCCTGCTCGCCGATGAGCTCGGCCCACGCGTCGCGGGTGTCGGCGATCGCCTCACGCGCGACCCGCTCGGCCTCGCGCGCGCGAGCGGTCGACATCACGAGCTTGGCGCGGCGGTCGGTCGGGTCGGGCTCGCGGGTGACATAGCCAAGGCGCTCGAGCTCGTCGACGGCATGCACGACGGTTGCCTTGGTCAGCCACGCGCGCGCGGCCAGTTCGGTGATACGCGTGCCGTTCGCGCCGACATGCTGGGCGACCGCCAGCAGGGCCGGCCGCAGGTCGGCGAAGCCGCGCCGCACCAGCTCCTCCGCGACGAGCTGCTGCATGGCCAGCGTCGTGTCGCGGAAGAGGTTGCCGAAGCTGGCGGTGCCGCTCGGCGGCCGGCGTGGCAGGAAGCGCTCCCCTTGATTTTCGGTCGAAGATCGAACCATAATGGTTAGAGCTTCGAACTTTACCCGGACCCGAGGACGATCTCCGATGGCCACGAATCCCTCCGCTCCCTCCCCGGCCGCCGAGCCTGCGACCGGCGGGTGGCTCCACAACCCCGCGACCGGCGAGATCGCGCACTTCGCCCCGGCCGACGCTGGCGGGCGGCGGGTCGAGGTCGACCTGTGGCTGCAACCCGGCGCCGCGGTCGCCCGGGCGCACATCCACGACCACTTCGTCGAGCGCTTCCAGGTCAGCGCGGGCGAGGTCGGTTTTCAGATCGCCGGCGACGAGCGTGTCGCACGCACGGGCGACGGGGTCGTGGAGGTGCCCGCCGGCACCGTGCACGACTGGTGGAACGCCGGCGACGACGTCGCGCACGTCCGCGTCGAGGTCGCGGCGACGCAGGCCGCGCCCGGACGGCCCGCGGCCCGCTTCGTGTCGATGATCGAGGCGCTGTGGTCGCTCGGCGCGCTCGGTCGCGTCAACGCCCAGGGCATACCCGACCCGCTGTGGCTGGCGGCGATCGCCCGCGAGTACCGGGACGCGATCCGCTTCACCAAGCCGCCGGCCGTCGTCCAAGCCGCGCTCTTCGGGCCGCTCGCCGCGATCGCCCACCGGACCGGCCGCGACCCCCTCGCGCCCAGCCTCCACGGACCGGCGGGCGCCTGCGCCATCCCCGCCCCCGACGAGGACGGCCTCGCCGCGCTGCTCGCCCGGCCGGTCGGCACCCGCGCCGCACGCCAGCGCGGGTGACTCCGCGAGTTCCCGCTAGGACAGCGGCTCGGACTCGGGCGCGCGGTCGGCGTCGCCGCTGGTCGCGGCCATGTGGGCGAGCGCGTCGTCGAGGTTCGGGCTGACCTTGGCGACCGAGGCGAGGTCGACGATCTTCAGGATGCGGTCGACGAAGCTGTCGCCCAGCGCCACGACGCCGAGCTGCAGCTGCCGCGCTCCCAGCCGCTCGGCGAGCTCGAACAGCACGTTGATGCCCGCGCTGTCGACGTACGGCACCTGGCTCAGGTCGATGACCAGGCCGCTGTCACGGTTCTGGACGGCCTCCAACAGGCGGTTGCGCACCTGCGTCGCGATCACCACGTCGACGTCGCCTGCGATCGTCGCGACCGGCACCGACTCGTGGCGCTCGACCTCGATGCTCGGCATCTCGGTCATGGTCCCTCCGTCGTGAGCGGGCGCGCCATGCGCACGGTGGTCCCGTCGTCGCCGCTCTGCACGTCGACCGTCTCCATCAGCGCCTCCATCAGCATCAGCCCGCGCCCGCGGTTGGCCCCGCGGGGCGCGCGCCAGGTGCCGGAGTCGTGGACCGTCACCACGACCGAGCCGTTCGCCCGGGCGGCGGTCACCTCGACCTCGCCGCGCACGGGCGCGTACGCGTGCTCGCAGGCGTTCGCGTAGGCCTCCGAGCACGCCAGCGTGATCTCGTCGATCTCCGGGCGACTGGCGCCGCCCTTCTCCAGCCAGACGCTGAGCACCCGCCGCATCAGCGGCACGGAGTCCACCTCGGCGGGCAGGCTCAGGATCAGCGGGTCGGGCAGGCCCGTCGCGCGGACCGCCAGCAGAGCCACGTCGTCGTGCGCGGGGCCGTCGGGCAGCAGCGCCGCCACGATCTCGCCGCAGAGGCGATGGAGGTCGCGGTCGGCGTTGGCGGCGACGTCGCGCAGCCGCAGCGGGCCGAGCTCGGGGTCGTGCGGCGGCTGCTCGATCAGGCCGTCGGTGTAGAGGACGAGCGCCGCGCCGACCGGCAGCGGCAGCTGGGTGTCCTGGTAGTGCGGGTCGCGGACCGCGCCGAGCGGCACCGAGCCCGGGACCTCGGCGAAGCGCGCGCCGCGATCGTCGACGATCAGCGGAGGCGGGTGCCCCGCGGTCGAGAGCAGCACGTTGCCGCGATACGGGTCGACGACCATGAACAGGATGGTCGCCGTGCGCTGGGACTCGATGTGGCGCAGGAGCTGGCTGAGGCGCTTGAGCACGCGGCTCGGCCGCACGCCGTCGAGCGCGTACGCGCGCAGCCCGCTGCGCAGCTGCGCCATCAGGGCGGCGGCGTGGAAGCCGCGGCCGACCACGTCGCCGATCGCGACCGCGAGCTGGCCGCCGGGGAGCAGGAAGGCGTCGTACCAGTCGCCGCCCAGCTTCGCCGAGGCGGCCGGGAGGTAGCGCCCGGCCAGCTCGACGCCGGGCACCTCGGGCAGGCGGGGGATGAGGCTCTCCTGGAACGTCTGGGCGAGACCGCGCTCGCGCTCGGTCAGGCGCCCCTGGATCGCCAGCGCCGCGCGGTCGCCGGCGCGCTGGAGCAGCGACACATCGTCGTCGGAGAAGATCTTCTCGCGCAGCGAGCCGACGTGGAGCACGCCGATCACCCGGCCCTCGACGATCAGCGGGACGCCGAGCAGCGACTTGAGGCCGCGCTCGCGCAGGAGCGGGTTGAGAATGTCGGCGTGCTCGATGTCGTCGATCCGCATCGGCTGGCCGCTCGCGGCGATGCGACCGGCGAACCCGCGCCCGACCGGGATGCGGACCCTGCGCCGCACCTCCTCCTCGAGCCCCTTCGCCGCCCGGGCGACGAGCGTGCGGTCGTCGTCCTCGAGCAGCAGCAGCGCCGAGGTGTCCACCCCGAGGATCCCGACCACGCGCCCGAGCAGCTCGGTCAGCAGCTCGTCGAGCGGGAGGTAGGAGAGCGCCGCGTCGGTGACACTCTTGAGGTCGCGCAGCCGCTCGGCCGCGACCTGGCTCGTCGCGGGGGACGGCGACTCCATCGGCATGCGCGCCAGCGTACCCGGGACCCTCAAGCCAACGCGCCGTCGAGCACGCCGTGGGTGACGCGGTCCATGGCCGCCCCACTACCCGCGTGCGTAGTGGGCCAAACGCTCAGGCCGTGCCTCTGGCCCGCTCGCGCAGCAGCTGGGCGAGCTGCTCGCGCGCGAAGGCCCACTGCTTGGCGGCGCTGCGGCTGCCGGGTTGGAGCACCGGCAGCAGGGCGAGGCCGCGGACCGTCCCCAGCGTCATCTGGATCAGCTGGTCGTAGCTGGGGTCCTCGGCGCCGGCGGCGAACATCTCGCGGCAGCAGAGCAGGGTCTGCTGGCTGAGGGCGCGTTCGACGGGGGCGAGGCTGGCCCGCAGCTCGGGGTCGGTGCGGGCGGCGGCGGCGAGGTCGACCGAGGCGGCGAAGAGGGGGCCGGTGAACCAGCTCCAGAGCAGGTCGAGGGCGCACTCGACGCGCTCCTCGCCGACCGGCAGCTCCGCCATCTGGGCCCGGAAGCGGTCCTCGCGGCGCTGGGCGAGCTCGGCCAGCGCGGCCGCGACCAGCGCCGGTCGGGTACGGAAGTGGTGCAGGTGCGCGCCGCGGGAGAGGCCGGCGCGCTCGCAGACGCGCTGGGTCGTCGTGCCCTCGTAGCCGTACTCGACCAGGCAGTCGATGGCGGCGCCCAGCAGCGCGGCGCGCGTGGTGGCGCGGCGTTCCTCCTGCGTGCGGCGGGTGGGTGCGACGGCCATCTCGGTATGGCAAGATACATGCGTTCGTGAACGCAAGTAAGGAGACGAGCCGTGGCAGCGACTGAGGCGCTGGTATTCGACGCGGTCCGCACGCCGCGGGGCAAGGGCAAGGTCAACGGGTCGCTGCACGCGACCAAGCCGGTCGACCTCGTCGTCGGGCTGATGCACGAGCTGCTCGCCCGTCACAACCAGTTCGATCCCAACCGCATCGACGACGTGGTGCTCGGCTGCGTCTCCCCGGTCGGCGACCAGGGCGCTGACATCGCCAAGACCGCCGCGCTCAAGGCCGGCCTGCCGGACACCGTCGCCGGCGTGCAGCTCAACCGCTTCTGCGCCTCGGGCCTGGAGGCCGTCAACATCGCCGCGCAGAAGGTCGCCTCGGGCTGGGAGGACATGGTGCTGGCGGGCGGCGTCGAGTCGATGTCGCGCGTGCCGATGGGCTCGGACGGCGGCGCCTGGGCGATGGACCCCGAGACCAACTACGACACCTCCTTCGTCCCGCAGGGCATCGGCGCCGACCTGATCGCCACGGTCGAGGAGTTCAGCCGCGAGGACGTCGACGCCTACGCCGCCCGCTCGCAGGAGCGCGCGGCGGCCGCGCGCGAGGCGGGGCGCTTCGCCAACTCGGTCGTGCCGGTGCTCGACATCAACGACCAGGTGGTGCTCGACCACGACGAGTTCATCCGGCCCGGCACCACCGTCGAGACGCTCGGCAAGCTCAACCCCTCGTTCGAGGCGATGGGCGAGATGGGCGGCTTCGACGCGGTCGCGCTGCAGAAGTACCACTGGGTCGAGGCGATCGACCACGTGCACACGGCCGGCAACTCCTCGGGCATCGTCGACGGCGCCTCGCTGGTGGCGATCGGCAACGAGCAGACCGGCGAGGAGCTCGGCCTGCGCGCTCGCGCGCGCATCCTGGCCACGGCCGTCTCGGGCGCCGACCCGACGATCATGCTCACCGGCCCGGCGCCGGCGAGCCGCAAGGCGCTGGCCAAGGCCGGCCTGACGGTCGACGACCTCGACCTGGTCGAGATCAACGAGGCGTTCGCGGCCGTCGTGCTGCGCTTCGTGCGCGACATGGGCCTCGACCTGGAGAAGGTGAACGTCAACGGCGGCGCGATCGCGATGGGCCATCCGCTCGGCGCGACCGGCGGCATGATCCTCGGCACCCTGATCGACGAGCTCGAGCGCACCGACAAGCGCTACGGCCTCGCCACGCTCTGCGTCGGCGGCGGCATGGGCATCGCCACGGTCGTCGAGCGGATCTGAGGGGAGCGACGAGCATGACCGAGAACGACACGATCCGCTGGGAGCGCGGCGACGACGGCATCGTCGTGCTGACGCTCGACGACCCGGGCCAGTCTGCCAACACGATGAACGAGGCCTACGTGCGCTCGATGGAGCGCACGCTCGAGCGCCTGGAGGCCGAGCGGGACGAGATCAAGGGCGTGGTGATCACGTCGGCCAAGAGCACCTTCTTCGCCGGCGGCGACCTCAACGACCTGATCAAGGCCGACAGGGACCAGGCGGCCGAGTTCGCCGAAGGCCTGCGTCTGATCAAGCGCCAGCTGCGTCGCCTCGAGACGCTCGGCAAGCCGGTCGTCGCCGCCATCAACGGCGCGGCGCTCGGCGGCGGGCTGGAGATCTGCCTCGCCTGCCATCACCGCATCGCGGTCGACGACTCGAAGGTGCAACTCGGCTTCCCCGAGGTGCAGCTCGGCCTGCTGCCGGGCGCTGGCGGCGTCGTGCGCAGCGTGCGCATGGTCGGCATCGTCGATGCCCTGATGCAGCTGCTGCTGCAGGGCAAGCGCCACCGTCCGGCCAAGGCCAAGGAGATCGGGATCCTCGACGAGATCGTGCCGACGGCCGACGACCTGATCCCGGCCGCCAAGGCCTGGATCGAGGCCAACCCCGAAGCCAAGCAGCCGTGGGACGAGTCGGGCCACAAGATCCCGGGCGGCACGCCGTCGAACCCGAAGTTCGCGATGAACCTGCCGGCCTTCCCGTCCAACCTGCGCAAGCAGATCAAGGGCGCGAACTACCCGGCGCCGAAGGCGATCATGGCCGCGGCGGTCGAGGGCTCGCAGGTCGACTTCGACAACGCGATCGAGATCGAGGGGCGCTACTTCGTCAACCTCGCGATCGGCCAGGTCAGCAAGAACATGATCCAGGCGTTCTTCTTCGACCTGCAGCAAGTCAACGGCGATCGCGGCCGGCCGGCCGACGTCGAGCCGTTCGCCACCAAGAAGGTGGTCGTGCTCGGCGCTGGCATGATGGGCGCCGCGATCGCCTACGTCTGCGCCAAGGCGGGCATCGAGGTCGTGCTCAAGGACGTCGACCAGGCCGCTGCCGAGCGCGGCAAGGCGTACTCCGAGAACCTGGTCGAGAAGGGCGTCGAGCGCGGCAAGACCACGCGGGAGAAGGGCGACGCGCTGCTCGCGCGGATCACCCCGACCACCGATCCGGCCGCTGCCGCCGGCGCCGACCTCGTGATCGAGGCGGTGTTCGAGGATCCGGCGGTCAAGGCGCAGGTCTTCGCCGAGGTCGAGCCGCACCTGGCCGAGGGCGCGCTGCTGGGCTCGAACACCTCGACGCTGCCGATCACCGGCCTGGCCGAGGGCGTCTCGCGACCGGCGGACTTCATCGGCCTGCACTTCTTCAGCCCGGTGGACAAGATGCCGCTGCTGGAGATCATCAAGGGCGAGCAGACCTCCGAGGAGACGCTCTACCGCGCGCTCGACGTGGCCAAGCAGATCAGGAAGACGCCGATCGTCGTCAACGACAGCCGCGGCTTCTTCACCAGCCGCGTGATCGGCACGTTCATCAACGAGGGCATCGCGATGCTGGGCGAGGGCGTGCCGGCGGCCTCGATCGAGCAAGCCTCCTCGCAGGCCGGGTACCCGGCCCCGGTGCTGCAGCTCTCCGACGAGCTGAACCTCAACCTGATGCGCAAGATCCGCGACGCGACGCGCGCCGCGATCGAGGCCGAGGGCGGTACCTGGGAGGGCAACGCGGCCGAGCGGATCGTCGACCGCATGCTCGAGCTCGACCGCGGCGGCAAGCTCGCCGGGGCGGGCTTCTACGACTACGAGGACGGCAAGCGCAGCGGGCTGTGGCCCGGCTTGAGGGAGGCCTTCCCCGCCGGCGGCGAGCTGCCGCCGTTCGAGGACCTCAAGGAGCGGATGCTCTTCATCGAGTCGATCGAGGCGATCAAGTGCCTCGACGAGGGCGTGATCGAGTCGGTTGCCGACGCCAACATCGGCTCGATCTTCGGCATCGGCTTCCCCGGCTGGACCGGCGGCGTGCTCCAGTACGTCAACGGCTACGAGGGCGGCCCCGCCGGCTTCGTCGCCCGCGCCCGCGAGCTGGCCGCCGCCTACGGCGACCGCTTCGAGCCCCCGGCCTCGCTGGTCGAGAAGGCCGAGCGCGGCGAGACCTACAGCGACGCGGAGCAGCTGGTCGCCACGACGTAGGCGCATAAGAATGCTGTAAAGATTTCGCGCAATAAAGCTCCGCTGTGGCAAGCTCGGAGAAACGGCACGAAGAGGTGTCACCTTCGAGAGCGAGGAGCTGGGTGTGGGCGAGTTCGTGGCGGTGTTCTTCGGCGTCGCGGTCGGGCTGCTGGTCGGGGCTCGGCCGGGACGCCTGCGCTTGGGTGCGGCGGCCGTGCTCTGCGTCGCGCTCGGAGCGGCGGCAGCGTGGATCAACGAGGAGCTGGCCGACGAGCCCTGGCTGATCGTCTTCGACGCGGCTCAGGTGCTCGCAGCCTGCGCGCTGACCGTCGTGGCGCTGCGCGTGGCGGCGCGGCGGCGCGACGTGCAGGGATGAGCCGGTGAACTCCCGCAGCTACGACAGGTTCGATCCCGCCACCGTCCGGATGCAGAACCGCTACAGCCCCTGCAGCGTCCAGGTGGGGCTGTTTCGGACCGAGGACCGGCGGGCCACCTCCAGCTCGCCGAGACAGTCCCGCAGCGAGTCGGTGATCGCGATCAACCCCCGCAACCCCGCCAACATGGTCGGAGCGTCGAAGAAGTTCATCGATCCGGCGGTCTACCTCTTCAAGCTCGGGCCGATCTACACCTTCGACGGCGGCGAGACATGGCAAGAGGCAGTGCTTCCGATGGAGCAGGGCTGGGAGGGGATGACCGACCCGACGGTGGCCTTCGACGACTTCGGCCACGTGTTCCTGGTCGGCGAGCCGCTGCGCTTCAACCGCGACCAGGCCGGCACCGACAGAGACCTGACCGGGCTCGGGATGGTCGTCTACCGCTCCTCGGACGGCGGCCAGACGTGGGAGCAGCCGATCCGGCTGACGACGGACACCAGCGACGACAAGCAGTGGGTGATCTGCGACAACAACCCCACCAGCCCGCACCACGGGAACGTCTACGTCGCCTGGGCGGCCTCGTCGCCGCTGCGCTTCGCCCGCTCGACCGACCACGGCGCGACCTGGCACGGCAAGGGCCAGGACCCGCCCGGCACCAGCCTCGTGTCGTTCGCGTTCGCGCCCGATCTGTCGGTGTCGGCGGACGGCACGCTGCACGTCCTCTGGCACAACGACGGCAGCGGCACGATCCAGTACCTGCGCTCGACCGACGGCGGTCAGACGTTCGAGCAGCCACGCGTCGTCGTCGACGGCGTCATGAGCCTGCGCGGCCACCTTCCGCAGGTCGGCGGCTGGCCCCACTTCGACTACGGGCGGTTCCGCGTCATCACGCTCGCAACGAGCTGCGCGGGGGACGGCGGCGCGCTGCTGGTCGCCTGGGCGGACATGCGCGAGGGGCGCAGCAGGATCTACTACCGCCGCTCCGGCGACGGAGGCCTGACCTGGGAGGGCCCGGCGTCTGGCCAGCCGCTGCTGCCGCAGGTCGTCTACGGCGACACGCACTGCTTCCACCCGCAGATCGTGACCACCGGGACGGGGGTGATCGGCTGCGCCTTCTACAGCTTCGGGCTGGAGTTCGGGCGGCACCTGATCAGCGTGCGCCTCGCCGGCTCGTGGGACGACGGCGTCACGTTCTCCCAGGTCATCGGGGTCAACGCGCAGCCCTGGGATCCGCTCGTCAACGCCCCGGCGGTGCACGGCAACTCGGCGGTCGACTTCATCGGCGAGTACTTCGGCCTCGACGCGAGCGAGGAGGACTTCGCCCTGCTCTGGACCGACACCCGGACCGGGGTGCAGGAGCTGTTTAGCGAGGTCGTCCACACCAAGCAGGTGACATGTCCCAGAGTCCCCGAGGTGAGAGGCGAGGTGGTCGTCGGCGTCAGAGAGGACGGCGGTGGCCTGATCGTGGTCGGGAGAAGAGTGGTGAGAGTGCCGCCGTGGTCGCCGCTGCTGACGCAGCTGGAGGCGCTCGCGGAGACGGCCGCGGGGGGCGGGTAGCAGCGGCTCGCGCTCAGTCGTGCGAGTCCTGCAGGCGCCGCCGCAGCGGGATCCCGAACCAGACGCTGAAGAAGAGGATCGCGATCGCCGCCACGGCGATCGCGGTCGTGGTCGTGCCGTAGAGCAGGTCGGTGATCAGCAGCAGGGCGCCGGTCATCGCGGTCGCGAGCAGGGCGAGGCCGGCGATCGCCAGCCGGTTGGCGACCATCAGGATGCGCTTCTTGTCCTGCTGGCGAAACTGGATCCGGTGGTGGACGGTCGGGGCGATCAGACAGCCCGCCGCCGCGGCCGCGCACAGCAGTGTGGCGAAGTAGACGGTCTGCTGGAACTCGGTGACCTGGGCGAAGCGGTTGTTGAACGGGACCACGAGCAGGAACGCGAACAGCACCTGCACGCCCGGCAGCGCGACGCGCAGCTCGCCGAGGAACTCCTGCAGGTTGCGGTCGAGCCGCTCCTTCTCGGTCTCCTCGCGTCCGCTGTCGGAATGGCGGTCCACGGGCGGCAACCTACACGCGCCGCACCCACTCGTGCGGGTCGAAGCGCGCCGCCAGCTCGGCGGGAGACGGTTGCTCGTCCGTCGCGCAGAGCCCGACCGAGGCGGCCAGGGCGGCGCGTACGTCCGCGGGGCTCTCGCCCAGCGCTCGCCGCTCGGCGAGCGTGACGGCGCCGTGGCGCTTGGCCAGGCGGGCACCGTCGTCGCCGAGCATCAGCGGCACGTGCGCGTAGCTGGCCGGCGCCTTCAGGTCGAGCCGCTCGGCCAGCCAGCGCTGGCGGGGCGTCGAGTCGAGCAGGTCCGCGCCGCGCACGACCTCGTCGACGCCCTGATCGGCGTCGTCGACCACCACCGCGAGGTTGTAGGCGTAGGCGCCGTCGTTGCGCCGCACCACGAGGTCGTCGACGACGCCCTCGACCGTCCCGAGCAGCGCGTCCTCGAAGCGAACCCGCGCCCCGCCGGCGCGCACGCGCAGCGCCGGCGGGCGGCCTCCGCGTTCGAGCTCGGCACGGCGCGCACGGGTCAGCTCGCGACAGGTGCCCGGATAGGCGCCCTCGGGCAGCGCGCCATGGGGCGCCGACGCGGCCTCGCGGATCTCCGCGCGCGTGCAGAAGCACTCGTAGACCAGGTCGTCGGCGCGCAGCCGCTCGATCGCCTGCTCGTAGCGCGCGCCGCGCGTGCTCTGGCGCAGCGGCTCCCCGTCCCAGTCGAGCCCGAGCGCGGCCAGGTCGCTGAGCTGTCCGGCCACGTGTCGCTCCCGCGAGCGCACCGGATCCGAGATCCTCGATCCGCACCGAAAAGCGCGCCGAGCGCGAGCGCGCGAACAACCACGCCAGCAGGGCCGTGCGCAGGTTGCCCAGGTGCAGCGGCCCCGTCGGGCTGGGCGCGTAGCGGCCGTCTCCCCGCACAGTCGGAGCGTATGGCACCGCGGGGCGATCCGAAGTGCCCGGCCTGAGGCCGGGCAACAGCGGTGAACGGAGGCTCAGCGGCCGCGCCGGCGGCCTCGGCCCGAGCGGTTGGAGCGGGTGGTCGAGCGCCCGGAGCGACTCGTCGAGCGACCGCCGCCGCCGGTCAGGCGCGATTGGACTTGGCGCAGCAGGCCTTGGCCCTGCGAGCTGCGGGAGAACTGGGTGATGCGTTGCATGAGAGATGGCATGCTCGCCGCCTACCCGGCTAATCGCGCCGCAAGCTCAGCGCGTTTCCCCTTACCCGTGACGGGCAGCAGCAGCGGCAGCTCCTGCCCCCGGCATCGGGAGATCCGATGGCTTCCTCCGCACACGGCCGCGGCGCCGACTACGCCGCCGACGAGCGCTCCGCCGCTCAGTGGTTCTGCATCGCGATCGGCGCCACGCTGGTCCTGGTCGGCATCCTCGGCTTCTTCGTCGAATCCACCTTCGACACCTCGACCGAGGGGCTCCAGGGCGACAAGCTGATCGTCTTCGAGGTCAACGGCTGGCACAACCTCGTCCACATCGCCTCCGGCGCGTTCCTGCTCGCGTTCTCGGGACGCCACGCCACCGCGCGGACCGCGGCGATCGCCTTCGGGGCGATCTACGGGGTCGTGACCGTGATCGGCCTCGTCGACGGCGAGGACGTGCTCGGCCTGTTCCCGATCAACCCGGCGGACAACGTCCTGCACATCCTGCTCACGGTGGCCGCGCTGGGCGCCGGGCTCGCGTCGGCGCCGCGCCGCGATCGGCGCTCGGCGTGAGCGTTTAGCGCGCCCGTATCTGGACAGCAGCGGTAGGACGGGACTCGAGGTCGTTCGCCGAGGGCGGCCGCTGGATCGTCTCAGGCATTCGGGAAACCACGAGGAGGTAGAAATGCCGGAGACGGCTACTCCCGCCAGCGGAGCTGGCGGAACTACCGGCGCGTCCGAGCAGGGCGCGACCGGGCAGGCACAGGACAAGGCGAAGGAGGTCGCCGGGCAGGCGCAGGAGAAGGCGCGCGAGGCGGGCCAGCAGATGCGCGGGCGCGTCCGCGAGCAGGTCGACCAGCGCTCGACGCAGGCCGGCGAGCAGGTTCGCGGCAGCGCCGAGGACGTGCGCTCGTTCGCACAGCAGCTGCGCGAGCAGGGCAAGGACAAGCCGGCCCAGTACGCCGAGCAGGCCGCCGACCGCGCACAGCGGCTCGGGGACTACCTGCACGAGTCGGACGGCGACCGGATCCTGCACGACGTGGAGGGCTTCGGCCGGCGCAACCCATGGGCCGTCGTGGCCGGTGGGGTCGCACTCGGCTTCGTCGCCTCGCGGATGCTGAAGGCGTCGAGCAGCGAGCGCTACCGGTCGTCGCTCGGCTCGGGGACGCTGACCGATCGCGAGATCGGCGGTCCCACCGCCGCGCCGACCACCACCATCGGCGCCACTGGCGCAGGCACGGGCACCCGGCCGAGCCAGTTCGATCCGCACGTCTAGCCATGACGAACGGACAACGCAACGACCTCTACGACCGCCCCACGGGCGAGCTGCTGCGTGAGCTCTCGCAGCAGACGACCGACCTGGTGCGTCAGGAGATCGACCTGGCGAAGGCCGAGATCGGTGAGAAGGGCAAGCAGGCAGGCATCGGCGCCGGCATGTTCGGTGGCGCCGGCCTCTTCGGAGTCGGTGCCTTCGCGGCGCTGACCACCTGCATCATCGCGGCGCTCCAGCTGGCGATGCCGGTGTGGGTGGCCGCGCTGATCGTGACGGTCGCCTACGGCGCGATCGCGGCCGTGCTCGGGCTTCAGGGCAAGCAAAAGGTGCAGGAGGCAGGACCGCCTGTGCCAGAACAGACCAAGGACAGTGTGAGGGAGGACGTGCAATGGGCCAAGACCCGCGCGAGATCAGGCAGGGAATAGAGGACACGCGGGCCCGTATGGGCGAGACCGTGGAGGCGCTCGGGCACAAGACCGACGTCACGGGCCGCGCGAGGGAAGCCGTGTCGGATCGCGTCGAGGCGGTGCGCTCGAAGGTCTCGGGGACGACCCCCGACAGCGGGCAGGTCAAGGACGGCGCCCGCCGGGCCGCCGGCATGGCCCAGGAGAATCCGCTCGGCCTCGCGATCGGCGCGGTTGCGGCTGGCTTCGTCGCCGGGATGCTGGTCCCGACCACCAAGGTCGAGGACGAGCACATCGGGCCGCTCGCCGATCAGGTCAAGGAGAAGGCGCGCGAGACCGGTGAGGAGGCGATGGAGCGCGGCAAGGAAGTCGCCCGCCAGGCCGCCGAGAGCGCTCGGGACACCGCCCAGGAGGCGGGCCGCGAGCAGGCCGAGGGCCTGCGCGACAGCGCGCAGGAGCGGGCGCAGGATGCCCGGCAGCAGGCTGGCACCTCCGCCTGAGCAGCCGGTAGGGGCGAATGGTGGCCGGTCCGGACGACCGGTCGCCGCCCCGCGCTCCCGAGCACTCGGCCGAGGCCGTCGCTCGCGCGCGGGCGTGGGGACGGGCTGAGCCGACGCTACGTGGTGGCCGCTCGGCGCACGCGGACGAGGCTGTGCAGGAGTGCCGCGTGCGCGGCGTTGGCGCCCGCGGCGCCGTGCACGCCGCCGCCGGGGTGCGCCGAGGCGCCGGCGAGGTAGAGGCCGCGGATCGGCGTCTCGGGCCGGCCGAGTCCGGGCACCGGACGGAAGACGAGCTGCTGGTGGATCTGCGCGGTGCCGGAGTTGATCGCGCCGCCGACGAGGTTGGAGTTCGCCGCCTCCAGCGTCGGCGGCGTGAACACGTGGCGCGCGCGGATCAGCGTCGCGGAAGCCGGGCGCGCGGCGCTCGATCTCGGCCTCGACGCGCGCGACGAAGATGCTCGGTCTCGCGCTCGTCCCAGCTGCCCGTCAGTCGTCGCCGCCGGCATCGCCCTCGGCCCGCTGGGGCACGTGCGTGTAGGCCCAGGCGGTCTCCTTGCCCGCCGGCTGGCGGGTGTCGTCGACCATCGAGTACTGGCCCATGACCAGGAACGGCCGGTCGGGGATCAGGCCGCGCGAGAGCTGCGCGGTCGTGCGCGTCAGCGCGTCCATGCCGTCGGCGACGTGGATCGTGCCGGCGCGGCGGGCGTCCTGCGCGGTCCACGGGATCGGCGCGTCGAGCGACCAGTCGACCTTCACCGTCGAGTTGTCGTACTGGAAGCGGCGCAGGTCGCTCGACGAAGTCGCGCGGCAGGTGCTGCTCGCCGACGAGATCGCGGAACAGCGCCGGCGCGACCGTGCGTCGCCAGCACGCCGCGTCCGGCGGAGATCTCGTCGCCGTCGGCGGTGCGCACGCCGACCGCGCGGCCGCCGCGGACGAGCACGCGCGCGACCCGCACGCCGCACTCCAGCCGGCCCGCCGTGCGCGCGCAGCCGCGTCGACGAGCGCGGCGACGAGCCGCCCGGCGCCGCCCTCCGGGACCGGGAAGCCGTGCTCCTGCGCGAGGCCGCAGAGCACCCAGCCGAACAGCCCGCCGCCGGCCGACTCGGGCGTGAGGTCGGCGTGCAGCGCGTTGCCGGCCAGCAGCCAGGCGCCGCCCTCGCCGCGGAAGCGCTCCTCGGCCAGGCGGCGCACCGGCATGCAGCGCGAAGCGCGCCGAAGCGCAGCAGCCCGCGCGGGCCGAGCGCCGCCGCCAGCCGCGCGCCGCCGCGCAGCGGGGGGAACGGGCGCAGCAGCGCGTCGATGAACGGACCGCCGGCGCGCTGCCAGTAGGCGTAGAGCGCGTGCCAGGCGCTCGCCGTCGCCGGGGGCGAAGCGCTCGAGCGAGGCCGCCGTCTCGTCGACGTCGAGCGAGAGCACCGGCGCAGGCGCCGTCGGGCTGCGGGTGGGCGACCGCCAGCGGCGAGCGGCGCCAGCGCAGCCCGTAGCGCTCGAGCTCGAGCGCCTGGATCGCCGGCGAGACGGCCGCCAGCGGATAGAAGGCGCTGAACAGGTCGCTCGTGAAGCCCGGCTCGGTCAGCTCGCCGCTCTTGACCGCGCCGCCGGGCTCGTCTGCGGCCTCCAGCACGAGCACGCTCCAGCCGCGCTCGGCCAGCACGTTCGCCGCCACGAGCCCGTTCTGGCCCGCGCCGATCACGACCGCGTCGAAGTCTCCCCGCACGCCTGCTCGATACCCGCCTCGGCGACGAGCCGAAGCCGTTTTCGGCGCCGCCCCGCCGGGGTAGCCAGCTGCGCGTGGCCACGAACGAGAGGTTCATGCTCGTCCCCCCCGAGGCGGTCTGGGAGGCGCTCGCCGACCCGGGCGACTACGGCTACTGGGTCGTCGGCTCGAAGCTGATCCGCGACGCCGATCCCGAACTGGCCCGAGCCCGGCTCGAAGCTTCCACCACACCGTCGGCCTCGGGCCGCTGAAGGTCAGCGACCACACCGTCTCGCTCGAGGCGCAGCCGCCCCGACCTGCTGCGCATCCGCGCCAAGGCGCGCCCGCTCGGCACCGCGAAGGTGACGATGGAGATGACGCCCGAGGACGGCGGCACGCTGGTGCGGATGACCGAGAACCCCGACGGCCTCACGCTCGTTGCTCGCGCTTCAATCCGCTGGTGCAGCTGCTCACGCTCGGCCGCAACGCGGAGTCGCTGATGCGCCTCGAGGAGCTCGCGCTGCGCAAGGCGGCGCGCGTGGGCGATCGGCGGGGCGCGCCGCCCGAGCGGGCACAGGCGCCGTCGTCGCTATGAGCGTCGTCGCCACCAAGAGCGCCTCGGTCTGGATCGAGACCGGCCCCGAGCAGCCACGGCTGCCGCAGCTCGAGCGCGACGTGCGCGCCGACGTCGCCGTGCTCGGCGGCGGCATCGTCGGCATCACGACGGCGCTGATGCTGGCCGAGGCGGGCGTGCGCGTCGTGCTGCTCGAGGCCGACCAGCTCGCGCGCGGGGTCAGCGGCTACACGACGGCCAAGGTCTCGTCTCAGCACGGGCTGATCTACGGCCGTCTGCGCTCGAAGTTCGGTGCCGAGGCGGCGCGCCGCCTACGGGCAGGCCAACGAGGCGGCGCTCGCCTGGATCGCCCAGCGGATCGAGCGGGACGGGATCGACTGCGACTTCCGCCGCCAAGCCTCCTACGCCTACGTCACCTCCGACGCCAAGCGCTCGCAGGTCGAGCGCGAGGTGGAGGCGGCCGTGGAGGCGGGGCTGCCCGCCAGCCTCGCAGAGATCGACGCCGCTGCCGTACCCCGTCGAGGCCGCGGTGCGCTTCGACGACCAGGCCGAGTTCCACGTGCGCAAGTACCTGCTCGCGCTGGCCGAGCAGCTCTCCGGCGACCGCTGCCAGGTGTACGAGAACTCCCACGCGGTCGAGGTCGACACCGACGAGCACTGCCTCGTCAAGACGCCGGGCGGGCGCGTGACCGCCGATCAGGTGGTCGTCGCCACGCACTACCCCTTCCTCGACCGCTCGCTCGCCTTCGCGCGCGTGCACCCGCAGCGCTCCTACGCGCTCGCCTGCCGCATCGTCGGGCCGCCGCCCGAGGGCATGCACATCAGCGCCGACTCGCCCACGCGCTCGGTCCGCGCGATCCCGCTCGAAGGCGAGGAGCTGCTGCTAGTCGGCGGCGAGGGCCACAAGACGGGCACCGGGGGCGACACCGAGGAGCGCTACCGCCGCCTCGAGCAGTTCGCCCGCGAGCACTGGACGGTGGTCTCGGTCGATTACCGCTGGTCGGCGCAGGACAACACGACGATCGACGGGCTGCCCTACGTCGGCCCGCTGACCCCGCGCAGCGACCGCGTCTTCATGGCGACCGGATTCGCCAAGTGGGGGATGACCAACGGCACCGCCGCGGCGTCGATGCTGGCCGATCGCCTGCTCGGGCGCGAGAACCCGTGGGCGCCGACCTTCGATCCCAACCGCTTCAAGCCGCTGGCGGCCGCGCCCACGTTCGTCAAGGAGAACGCCCAGGCCGGGCTGCGCTTCGTCAGCGATCGGATCACCAAGCCCGGCGCCCGCTCGATCCACGATCTGCGACCGGGCGAGGGCGACGTCGTCGAGCTCGAGGGCGAGAAGGTGGCCGCCTACCGCGACGAGCAGGGCGAGTTGGTCGCGGTCTCCGCGCGCTGCACGCACCTCGGCTGCCAGGTCAACTGGAACACCGCCGAGAGAAGCTGGGACTGCCCCTGCCACGGCTCGCGCTTCGCGCCCACTGGCGACGTGCTCCAGGGCCCTGCAGTGCACCGGCTCGAGCGCAAGCCGATCGAGCCCTGATCCGGGCTCGATCGTGTTTGCGCCGCCTGAGGGCGGGCAGCAGGACGAGGCATTTGGTGACTGTCACCGACCTGGAGGTTCACCTCAAATGGCAACTCATGACACCACGCGTGGCACGGACATCGGACGTGCGGACGCCCGCGGCGGCAACAGCCGTCGAGCGAACGTCGCGCGCCGCCTGACCACCGAGACCAAGTCGTTCTTCAAGACCAGCGAGTTCTGGATTTACGTCGTCGCCGTCGCGGCCATCTTGATCGCCGGCAACTCGATCGAGGGCGAGGACGGCGGCAGCGACTTCTTCGCCGCCGACAAGGTCTGGCTCTACGTGACGATCCTGACGATCGGCTACATGGTCAGCCGCGGCATCGCCAAGGCCGGCTCCCGCGATCCCTACTGGGACGAGCGCGGGGATCGCAACGCCGACCACTGACACCCCAAGCTCCTCCCCAGCGGCCGGGCCGGCGACAGCGCCGGCCCGGCCGCGTCCTTGAGGACGGTTTCCCGCTTCGCGCTCGGGTAGCAGCGGGAAGACCCCATCCCGCCCGCCACGGAGGCACTCCATGAGCACCAGCGCAGCGCAAGCCATCGACCAGCAGTCGCCGCCCGAGGAGCGGCTGGCTCGAGGCCTGGGGTGGGCCAGCCTCGCGCTCGGCGTCCCGCAGCTGCTGATGCCGGGTCGCTTCGCGCACCTGATCGGCGTCGAGGACGACATGCGCAGCCGGTTCGTGACGCGTCTGGTCGGCGTGCGCGAGCTCGCGGCGGCCGCCGGGATCCTCAGCCGGCGCCGGCCTGTGGGCTGGCTCTGGCCCGCGTCGGGGGCGACGCGATCGATCTGGCCCTGCTCGGAACGGCGCTCGCCGCGAAGCCCGAGCGGCGCGCGCGGATCTCCATGGCCGCGGGCGCCGTGGCGGGCATCATGGGCGCCGACATGCTCGCGGCCGTCGCGGAGAGCCGCGCGCCCGCGCGAGCGAAGGGCGGCGGCGCGGTCAGCGTGAAGGCGGCGATCACCCTCAGCAGCCGGCCGGAGGACGTCTACGCGTTCTGGCACGACTTCCAGAACCTGCCGCGGATCATGGCTCACCTGGAGTCCGTCGAGCTGCGTGGCGAGGGGCGCTCGCACTGGAAGGCCAAGGCTCCCGCGGGCAGGACGGTC
Source organism: uncultured Thermoleophilaceae bacterium (assembly GCA_963734165.1). GTDB lineage: Bacteria > Actinomycetota > Thermoleophilia > Solirubrobacterales > Thermoleophilaceae > JACVRW01. The sequence continues at coordinate 1,479,500 of CAVTFZ010000002.1, forward strand.
GAGTGGGACGCCGAGGTGGTCGAGGACCGGCCGAACGAGCTGATCGCCTGGCGCGCCCTGGAGGGCGCCGACGTGGACAACCGCGGCAGCGTGCGCTTCGACCCAGCGCCCGGCGAGCGGGGCACGGAGGTCCGGCTGGAGCTGGAGTACACCGTGCCCGGCGGCGTCGTGGGGGCCACGATCGCGAAGCTGTTCGGCGAGGAGCCCGAGCAGCAGGTCAAGGACGATCTGCGCCGCTTCAAGCAGCAGCTGGAGACCGGTCAGGTCGTGCACTCGGAGGGCAGTCCGGAGGGCACGTTCGCCCGGCGTCAGCTCAAGCAGCGTCCGGCGCAGCCGCTGCCGACCGACGGCGCCGACGACTCGCGCTCCGAGCTGGTCGAGGGGAGGTCGGCATGAGGGCCACCGTCTGGTCTGGCAGGAACACCGTCCAGGTCGAGAACGTCCCGGATCCGACGATCCGCGACTCGCGCGACGCGATCGTGCGCATCACTTCGACGGCGATCTGCGGCTCGGACCTGCACCTCTACAACGGCTACGTGCCCACGATGAAGCGCGGCGACATCCTCGGCCACGAGTTCATGGGCGAGGTCGTCGAGATCGGCCGCGACGTCGCCAACCTGAACGTCGGCGACCGCGTGGTCGTCCCGTTTCCGATCGCCTGCGGCAACTGCAACGCCTGCCGCAACGAGCTCTACTCGCTGTGCGAGAACTCGAACCCCAACGCCGGCATGGCCGAGAAGCTCTGGGGTCACTCGCCGGCCGGCATCTTCGGCTACTCGCACATGCTCGGCGGCTATGCCGGTGGCCAGGCGGAGTACGCGCGCGTGCCCTTCGCCGACGTCGGGCCGATCAAGATCGAGAACGGGTTCAGCGACGAGCAGGTCCTGTTCCTCTCGGACATCTTCCCGACCGGCTACATGGGCGCCGACCTCTGCGACATCAAGCCCGGTGACGTGATCGCCGTCTGGGGCGCCGGGCCGGTCGGCCAGTTCGCGATCGCGAGCGCGTACCTGCTCGGAGCCGAGCGCGTGATCGCGATCGACCGCTTCCCCTACCGCCTGCGAATGGCTCGGGAGAAGGCGGGAGCCGAGACGATCAACTACGAGCAGGTGAACGTTCGCGAGGCGCTGCTGGAGCTGACGGCCGGCCGTGGCCCCGACGCCTGCATCGACGCGGTCGGGATGGAGGCCCATCACTCGCACGCGCCGCTGCACGCCTACGACCGCGTCAAGCAGGCCATGCGCCTGGAGACCGAGCGTCCGCACGCGCTGCGCGAGGCGATCCTGAGCTGCCGCAACGGCGGCATCGTCTCGGTGATCGGCGTCTACGGCGGCTTCGTCGACAAGTTCCCGATGGGCGCGGTGGTCAACCGCTCGCTGACGATCAAGTCCGGTCAGTGCCACGTCCAGCGCTACCTGCGTCCGCTGCTCGAGCGGATCGAGCGCGGCGAGATCGACCCCAGCTTCGTCATCACCCATCGCATGAGCCTCGACGAGGCTCCCCGGGGCTACGAGACCTTCAAGCACAAGCAGGACGAGTGCATGAAGGTCGTCCTGAAGCCGTGATGGCGGCGGCGCTCCTGGATTTCGCTCTCGTGCTTGCGGCAAGCCCGGGGCCGCGCGGAGACAATCCCAGCGACTCGGGCGGCATCCTGATCGTCGTCGGCATCGCAGTGGCGGTCGTCCTGCTCGGCGCGACCGTCCTGATCCTGATGCAACGCAGGACGCGGCCCAGGCGGTCGCCGGACAAGGCGCCGTGACCTCTCCTGGAGTGTCTCAGGCCGCTCATGGGTAGAGGGAACGGAATGGCCGTTGGACACGCGCAGAAGACCGCTGTCGCTCGCGCGCCCGAGCCCGAGCGGCCGCTGGCCGGCTACGCGGTGCTCACGGGCCTGTACGCCGCGCTCGCCAGCGGCTTCTCGGCCTGGCTGCGGGCCTCGGATCACGAGCTGCCGGAGCGTATGGCGCCGGCGGATTTCGTGCTGATGTCCGTGGCGACCCACAAGACGGCGCGCATGATCGCCAAGGACCGCGTGACCGGCAGCGTGCGAGCGCCCTTCACCACCTTCGCGGAGGACGGCATCGGCCCAGGGGAGGTCAGCGAGACCCCGCGTGGCCGTGGCCTGCGACGCGCCATCGGCGAGCTGCTGGTCTGTCCGCACTGCCTCGGCCTCTGGATCGCCACCGCCTTCGCGGTCGGCCTCGTCGTCGCCCCTCGGCCGACCCGCTGGGCCGCCTCGGTCCTGACCGTCCTGTTCGGGTCCGACGTGCTGCAGATCGCCTACCGCAAGGCGGCGGCCTGAGGCGCTAAGGGCCCGAGGTCTTGGTCCTGGCCGGGTGGGGTCTTGCTCTGGCCGGGTGGGGTCTTGTCCTGGCCGGGTGGGGTCTTGTCCTGGCCGGGTGGGGTCTTGTCCTGGCCGGGTGGGGTCTTGCTCTGGCCGGGTGGGGTCTTGTCCTGGCCGGGTGGGGTCTTGTCCTGGCCGGGTGGGGTCTTGTCCTGGCCGGGTGGGGTCTTGTCCTGGCCTGGCGGTGGAGTCTTGCTTTGGCCCGGTGGCGTCTTGTCCTGGGCGGTTGGCGTCTTGACCTTGGCCGAGTCGTGCTTGGGGGCGGGGACCGCGTGCCCTCGGGCTTGACCCGGCGCAACCTGAGCATCGGCGTGGCCGGGCGGCGAGGAGCCGTGGTCCGCGGCGCTCGGCCTGCCGAGGCCCGACTCGTTGCGCGTCGGCTCGACGCTCGCCAGGGAGGGGAGCGCGCTGTCGTTCGGGACGTCCCTCGTATGCCCAGGGGGCGAGGGCGTTGCCCCGTCGCGCGGCAGCGCTACCCGGCGGCGCGGGAGCCCTGCGCGGTCTGCCGCGGGTGCGCTTGCCGGGCGCGTCGCCGCGATCGGGGCTGCCGGTCGCTCCGGGGCGGCGGCTGGGGTGGGCGGCGGCTGGGGCTTCCCAGGCGCCGCACGTTCGCTGATGGCCTCGCCTCCGGCGATGGTCCCCGCGGCGACGGCCGCGACGACGGCCATCTTCGCGGCACCGCCACCTAGGCCGGTCGACGCGACCGCTCCGACGCCGCCGACCAGGGCACCGCCTCCGCCCGCCGAGCCTCCGCCGATGCCGATGACGCCGAGCACGCTCGCCTTCAGCCCCAGCGTCGGCGTGACGGGCAGCGCCGCCGCGAGCAGCTGGCGCTGGCGCTTGACCTCCTGGCGGTAGGCGCGACAGCCCGCGCACGCCTTGAGGTGGTGGGCGATCGCGCTGCGGCGCAGCGAGCCCCCGTGGAGAATGGCCAGCTGCTCGCGCACCTCCTCACAGGGGGTGGCGCGGGCGTCGCGGCGAGCGATCAGCCCGCTGCGCGCCCGGTAGACCAGCGCCTTCACCCGCTGCGCCTCGCAGCCCAGCACCTGCGCCACGTCGGCGTGCGAGAGGTCGCCGAGCTCCGCCAGCAGCAGCGCCGAGCGCTGCTCGGCGGGCAGCTCGGCGAGGTCCTCCAGCAGCTCGCGCAGCTCGGCGCGGCGCTCGACCTGCTCGGACAGCCCGTCGATCGCCAGCTGTGTGAGCGGAGCCGGATCCTCGCGGCGAGCACGCAGCGTCGACAGGCAGCGGTTGCGGGCAATGGTGTAGAGCCAGGGCTTGAGGGCGATCGCGCGCGCATCGCGCCCGAGCTGCCGGTAGGCGGCGGCGAAGGTGTGCTGGACGGCGTCCTCGGCCTCCTCGCGCGAGCCGAGCATGTGTCGGCAGAAGGCCAGGATCGCCGCCCCATAGCGCTCGAAGACGACCTCGAACGCCGCCTCGTTGCCGCGCCGCACCTGCTCGACCAGTCGTTCGTCGCTTGCCAGCGCAAGCAGCCGGCGCGACCGCCACAGCGACGCGGCGGGCCGCTGCGCGGAGAGTGGGAGCGAGTGCATGACCAGGAAGTTCTACCCGCCCAGTCGGGTCGAAACGCACACCCCATGCCCCTCCCAACGCGGTTCATGGCCGAAGGTTCGCTGGAAACTCGCCAACTTCGAGCGTCTGGCTGCGTTTGGGCTGGTGTCGGCGAAGGCAGGGGACAGCGGTAAGGGAGATAAAGGGACTCCTAGAGGTTCGCCAACAGGGGAGCGGTGGGGTATCACGCGTCCCCAGGGGGGTCTTGCCGCAGAGACCCCCCGCTTAGTTCCCTCAGCCCTCGACGCCGGTGGCGTGGTGGGGGGCTCCGACGGGCTTCGACTCGGGGGAGCCGCGCTGGCGTAGGTAGACGGCGAAGATCGCCATCGAGCCGACGGCGAGGAATTCGGACTGCCAGTTCTCGAGCGTGCGCTCCCAGAAGTCGGCGCTGCCGAGGTAGTGCAGCCAGGAGACCGGGGCCTCCTGGTGGGAGAGCCTCTCGCTGTTGTAGCCGGTCACGCCGGTGAGCGACTGGGCCAGCCAGGTGCCGAGCCAGATCGTCCCCATCACCAGCAGCAGCGAGTTCTCGTAGAGCGTGCGGCGCAGGCCGCGGACCCGCGCCCAGCGCGGGGAGTTGCGGTGGGCGTGCTCGCCGACCCGCTGGTCCTCGTCGGACTCCCTGCCCGCCTGGTCCAGCGGCTTCGACTCCGGGGAGCCCTTTTGCAGCAGCCACACCGTCAGCAGGATGAAGAGCGTGAACTGCAGGTACTCCGACTGCCAGTTCTCCATCACCGCGGACAGGTACGAGGAGGAGAAGACGTAGCGCCAGAACCCGAGGTGCGGCTCCATGTGGCGGTCCTGCTCCTCGTTGAACATGGCGTGGCCGGCGATCGCCTGGAAGACCAGCGCGATCAGGCAGAGGGCGAGGAAGACCAGCGAGAGGCTGTTCTCGCGCAGGAAGCGGCGCGTGTTCACTGGTGGGCCACCCCGAGTACCGCCGACAGGCCGATGCCCACCGTGATCAGCAGGCAATAGACGATCATCATCGCGCGCGCTCCGCGCATCAACCCCCCTCCAGCTCGCAGTCGTAGGGCAGGCCCGGCTGCGTCGGCGAGCAGCCGGCGGCGCCGATGCGCCAGCCGCGTGGCGTCTGGTCGAGGAAGGCCGCGCCACGACCCGCGATGCGGGCGATGCTGGAGCTCAGGTAGACGCTGGTAGCGCTCACCGTGCCGCCTCCGCGCAGATCCAGCTCGAACAGAGCCCGATCGCAAGGCTTCTGTTCCTGTTGCTTGAGCGCGCCGCGGGTGGCGGCGGTCAGCTCGGCGCAGGCGACGGCGCCGTCATGGGCCTCGAGTGCCGCCTGGAAGTGCTCGACGACGTCCGCGACGTCGCGCTGCGAGGCGCTCGTGCCGCAGCCGCTGAACAGCAGCCCGCACACGCAGCAGCCGATGAGCGCAATACGCCACACGCCTCCCGTTTCGTCCCACGCGCGACCACTCCTGCCGCCGCGGGGGCGGGTCAGCCGTCGCGCGGATCCACGTCGCGCTCGGACACTTGGTCGACGAGCCGGTTGAGCGCTCCCTCGGGATCGTCCACGCCCTCGTCCTCCAGCAGCGCGACGGTCGTGGGCGCCGGCTTCTCGACCTCCGTCGTGGTCCGCAGAGCCGTCGCTATGACGATCGTCGAGAGGACGGCGTGCAGCGCCAGCAGCGCCACCAGCACGATCCAGCTCTCCAGCGCCAGCGCGGCGATCGCGGCGACCATCACCCCCGCCGCGGCGAAGAGCACGAACAGCAGCCGCGAGCGGCCGCCCTCGGGCATGGTGCGGCGATCGCTGTCGCGCACCGCCCGCTCGACGTCCACGTCGGCGCGGTCGACCCGCTCGTCTCCGACCGCGTCGCGCAGCTCGTCTACCAGCGCCTCCTTGGCCCGCTCGGTCGGCTGTCGACGCTCCATGGGTCTCGCCTACCCGGGCATGGGCGGCGAAACCGCCATGTGTCATGGCTACCCGGAGATGGGGCTCACGACACGCACGTCCGCGCCGCGCGGCGCGGCATGGTGATCGACGATGCCGAGCTGCTCGACCAGCACGAAGAAGGCGGCGGCGAAGGGCGAGCCCCGCGTGCGCATGCGCAGCATCTCCCAATCGATCTGCTCGCGCAGGGCCCGCGCCGATCTCGAGCGTGGCCGAGTAGTCGACCCGGTGCTCGGTCAGTGCCATCAGCTTGGTCGAGAGCACGTCCTCGATCGCCATCGCGCGCACCATCATCCCGAGCACCTGCAGCTCCTCGCCGCGCTCGATCACCTCGTCGGTGACCGGCAGGCCGCATGGCTCGAAGATCACGTCGACCAGCACCTCGCCGTCCCAGGCCTTGTAGAGCCACTCCTCAGGCGGGCGCTGCGGTCTCATGCCGGTGGCCACGAGCGCCGCCAGCGCGCGCTCGGCGTCCTCGGGCTTGACGATCACGTCGAGGTCGTGGCGGGTCTCGGGGCCGCCCCGCGCCCAGCTGGCCAGGCTGCCGGCGAGCAGGAACGGCACCTCCGCGTCGCGCAGCGCGGCGACGGCGCGCTTCAGGGTCGCCTCGATTGCCGTGAAGTCGAGCTCGCCCATGGGATTCCCATACCCAGATAGAGGGCAAGACATGACCGTGTCGACCGATGTCCTGACGGCCAGCCGGACCGAGCCGGCCACCATCCGGGTGGCGGCGGCCGGCGACGTCCACTGCGGCGATCACAACCGCGAGGCGGTGGCTGCCGCCTTCGACGCCGTCGACGACGACGTCGACCTGATCCTGCTCGCCGGCGACCTCACCACCCACGGCGAGCCCGAGCAGGCGGCGGCGCTGGCGAGCGTCTGCCGCGAGCTGGCCACGCCGGTGGTGGCGGTGCTGGGCAACCACGACCTCCATGCCAATCGCCGCGACGAGCTCGTCGCGGTCCTGCGCGAGGGGGGAGTGGAGGTGCTCGACCGCAACCGCCCGAGCTGCTCGCTGCTGGACTGCCAGGTCGGCGTCGCCGGCGTCAAGGGCTTCGTCGGCGGCTTCCACGGGCTCGGGCTGCCGGACTTCGGCGAGCCCTCGCTGCGCGCGATCTACGCGGAGACCACGACCGAGGTGCGGGCGCTCGCCGACGGCCTGGCCGAGATCGCGCTCTGTCCCTTCCGCATCGCGCTGCTGCACTACGCGCCGATCGCCGAGACGCTGCGAGGCGAGCCGCCGGAGATCTGGACCTTCCTCGGCAGCGACCGCCTCGCCGCCCCGATCCTCGAGCACCGACCGGACCTCGTCCTCCACGGCCACGCCCACGCCGGTTGCTTCGAGGCCACGCTCGACGGCGTGCCCGTCCACAACGTCGCCGTCCCCGTCATCGAGCGCGACTTCTGGGTCTTCGAGCTCACCAGCGCCAGCCGCGCCCCGGGTGCGATCCGCTGAGCCAGAGGTTGCGCGATTCGGCCGCGGGTAGCAGCGCCGCATGCTCGAACGTGAGGTTGCGTCCGGCATCCATCGAGTCGAGGACGCGCACGTCAACTGGTACCTGGTCGAGGGCGACGACGGGCTGACCGTGATCGACGCCGGCGTACCGCGCTCCTGGGAGTCGCTGCAGGAGGCGCTGCGCGTGCTGGGCCGCGCGCCGTCCGAGATCCGCGCGCTGGTGCTCACGCATGCCCACTTCGACCACGTCGGCTTCGCCGAGCGGGCGCGCTCGGAGCTCGGCGTGCCGGTCTACGTGCACGACAACGACGTGCCGCTGGCGCGCAGGCCGATGCAGTACACCCACGAGCGCTCGCGCGCCGGCACCGTCCTGAGCCACCCGCGCGGGCTGCCGATCCTGTTGGACATGCTGCGGGCGCGAGCGTTCTTCCCACCGCCGCTGCGCGAGCTGCGGCGCTTCAGCGGCGGCACCCTGCCGGTGCCCGGCTCGCCGCGGGTGGTCCCTACCCCGGGACACACCGTAGGACACTGCTCGTTGCACTTCCCCGATCGCGACGCCGTGATCGCCGGCGACGCGGTCGTGATGCTTGACCCCTATACCGCCGAAGTGGGGCCGCGGATCGTGGCCGGGGCCGCGACGGCCGACAGCGAGCGGGCGCTCGCCTCGCTGGACGCCCTCGCGGCGACCGGCGCGCAGACCGTGCTCACCGGTCATGGCAAGCCCTGGCGCGGCGGCGTGGCCGAGGCCGTCGCCCACGCCCGCCAGGTCGGGCGCTCCTAGGCGGGACTGTCGAGCGTTCGCGCCGCCCGCTCGAGGGCCAGGGGCAGCGGCCGTCGCTCGCGCAGCACCCACGGCAGACCGCCCAGGGCATGGCCGACCGCCGCCGGGTGGCCGTCGCGCACGGCCGTCAGCGTGAGCGCCCACGTCTGGCGCAGCGTCCCGAGCGCCCGGCGACGCAGCCAGGTGGTCCAGAGGGCGTTGCGCAGCTGCCGCGCGGCGCGGCCCGGACGCGGGCCGTTTGCGCTCGGGTGGTGGTGCGCCTCGATCCAGTCCGCGTAGGCGAGTTGCCAGCCGGCCACCGCGAGGTCGAGCGCGAGCAGCTGCTCCTCGGCTCCGATCCCGATGCGGGGGTGGAAGCCGCCGACGCCGAGGTACGCCTGGCGCCGGACGATCGCGCCGCAGGCGACGAAGCCGAGCACGGCCGGGCCGGGCAGGCCGTCGTCGCGGCGCAGCGGGCTGCGGCGCATGAGCTCGCAGGTCGGGTCGAGGTGCTGCTGGGGCCGACCAGGATGCGTGCCGCCAGCAGGCCGAGCCGGGGATGACGCGCGAAGGTGGCGCTGGCCGCCGCGAGCGCGCCCGGCGCCCACCAGGAGTCGTCGTCGCTGAAGGCCACCAGCTCGGTGTCGAGCGCTCGCACCCCGACCGTGCGCGCCGCGGCGCCGGCGTTGCGCTCCAGCGCGATCACCGTGACGGCCGGATGCCTGCTGGGCACCGCGGTGACGGTGCCGTCGCCCGAGGCGTTGTCGACCAGCACGATCGGCGGCGCCTCGGGCAGCTCGGCGAGCAGGTCGAGAGTCGCGAGCACGCGCTCGCGCCGATCGCGGGTGGCGATCACGATGCCGGCCGGTGGCCTCGCGGCCGGCTCGCCGGCCGTGGCGTGCTTCCGCGCCGCGGTGGCCGCCACCTGGCTCACGCGTACACCGGCCGCCGCGTGTCGCGCCGGCCCGCCAGCTCGGTGAGGGCCTCGATCGCCTCATCCGGCTCGATTGCCAGCAGGCCGGGATCGGGACGGTCGGCGTGTGGGTCGCCGATGCGCCCTCGCCAGAGCACGCGCTGACGCCCGCGGCCGGGCGGCGGGCCCACTCGGCCGGCGAGCTGGGGCCGAACAGCACCACCGCGGGCGTGTCGAGCGCGGTCGCCAGGTGCGCCACGCCCGTGTCGCCGCAGAGCACGCGTCCGGCGGCGGCGATCACCCGCGCGAGCGCGCCGAGGTCGGTGCGGCCGGCGAGCACGCAGGCGGCCGGCAGCCCCGCCCTGGCGGCGACCTCGTGGGCGAGCGCGGCCTCGGCCGCCGAGCCGGTGACGACGACCGGCCGGCCGCGGCGGTGCTCAGCCCTGGCGACGGTGGCGAAGCGCTCGGCCGGCCAGCGCCGCGCGGCGCTGGCCGCGCCTGGGTGGACGACGGTGGCGCCCGCCGCGTCGGCGGGCAGCGGCCCCGGCGGGGGGACGAGTCCGAGCGCTCCAGGGTCGGCGGGCACGCCCTGCTCGCTCAGCATCCGGCACCAGCGCTCGATCTCGTGCTCGCCCGGGCGCCAGCGCGGCGCCCCCGTGCTCTCCGAGACGGCGCGATGCGCGAACCAGAGCCAGCGCTCGCGTCCTGCGTCGGCGTCGAGCAGCAGGCGGTGGCTCCAGGGCCCGCGGCCGTGGAGGTTGACGGCGATCTCGGCGCCGTGCAGCTCGGGCGGCAGCGGCTGGAGCTCCTCGGCGTGGACGAGGACGAGGCCGGGATCGATCGAACCGACCAGCGGTCGCAGCGCCGCCGGCGCCGCCAGCACGCGCCGGTGGCGGGGAAACGCGCGCGCGAGCGCCCGCAGCGCCGGGGCCGCGGTCAGCAGGTCGCCGAGGCCGAGCGCGCGCAGCGCGACCAGCAGCGGTCGGCGAGGCGGCGGCGACCCGCCTACGGCCACGACGTCTCGCCCGAGGGCGTGACGATCAGCTCGCGCAGCTCGGTGCCGTTTGGGCGCGTGAGCGCGAACAGGACCGCCTCCGCCACCTCGGCCGGAGGCGCGAGGTCGGCGTCGGGGCCGGGCTTGTACTGCGGATCGCGGCCGTCGAAGAAGGCCGTCCGCATGCCGCCGGGCACGAGGCAGGTGACGCCCACACGCCCGGCGGTCTCGGCCGCCAGGGCGCGCGAGAAGCCGACCACGCCGAACTTGCTGGCGCAGTAGGCGGTCGCGTCGCTGAGCGCGCGCAGGCCGAGCGTGGAGGCGACGGTCACCACGCGCCCGCGCGCGCGCTCGAGGTGCGGCAGGGCGGCGCGCACGATCGCCGCGGTGCCGAGCAGGTTGACCGCGATCACGCGCTCCCAGTCCTCGGCGGCGACGTCCTCGAGCCGCCCGCAGGCGTCCACCCCGGCGGCGGTGACGACGGCGTCCACGCCGCCGTGCGCCCCGGCCACGCGCTCGACGGCCTGCTCGGCCTCGCGCGTGCGCGCGAGGTCCACTCGCTCGTAGGCCACGCCGTTGGAGGGCTCGGCCACGTCGAGCACGACCGGCGTGCCGCCGCGCTCGGCCACCGCGGCGGCCACCGCGGCGCCCAAGCCCGACGCTCCGCCGGTCACGATCACGGTCCCAAGCTCAGGCACGATAGGCGGCCTCCTCGATCAGCCGGGTGGTGGAGCGTCCGTCGACGAACGGCAGCAGCACGGCATGGCCGCCCCAGGCGCGCAGCACTCGCTCCTCGGGCAGCTCGGCGTGCTCGTAGTCGCCGCCCTTCGCCCACACGTCGGGTCTGAGCGCCTCGAGCACCGCGCACGGCGTGTCCTCGTCGAAGACGACCACGGTGTCCACGCAGCCGAGCGCCTCGAGCACCGCCGCGCGATCGGCCTGCTCGACCAGCGGCCGCCGCGGGCCTTTGAGTCGTCGCACCGACGCGTCCGAGTTGAGGCAGACGATCAGGCAGTCGCCGAGCGCGCGTGCCGCCTCGAGCGTGCGCACGTGCCCGGCGTGCAGGAGGTCGAAGCAGCCACCGGTCGCGACCACCGTGCCGCCGCGGGCGCGCACCGCTTCCGCCAGGGCGACGCCGTCGTGGATGGGGGCGGGTCGCAGCGGAGGCTCGACGGCGCCGTCGAGCCGGGCTGGGCCGGCCGCTGGGTCCCCGGCCTCCTCGCGGCCGAGGGCGCCAGCGCCGCCGGCGGCCACGAACGCCGAGGCGGACGCCACCGCCTCGAGCGCGGCGTCCTCGACGCTGGCGCCGTCGGCGATGTCGCTCGCCAGCCGGGCGGCGAAGCGGTCGCCGGCACCGCACGGGTCGCCGCCGTCGACGCTCGGAGCGGGCAGCACCAGCGGCGAGTCGCCGCGGCGCGCCAGCAGCGCCCCCGCCGCGCCGCGGGTCAGGCAGACCGCGCGGACGCGCCAGTGCTCGCGCAGCTCGGTCGCACGGGCGGCGTCGCGGGCGAGGCGCGCGCGCGGCGGCAGCCCGGGGCCGTCTCCGGCGCCGTCGGGAATCAGCCGCGCGGCCTCTGTCTCGTTCGGCGTCGCGACGGCGACGCCCGGGATCGGATCGGCGCCGCGCGGATGCGGATCCCAGATCACCGGCACCACGCCGGCCAGCGCCGTGAGCGTCTGGCGCAGGTCACCGAGCGCGGCGACGCCGCGGCCATAGTCGGAGACCAGCACCGCGGCCGCCTCCTCGATCGCCGCGCGCGCGGCCGCGGGGACCGGGCCGATCACGGCCTCGTCGTCGCCGCGGTCGACGCGCAGCAGCGAGCGCCCGTCGGCGCGGAAGCGGATCTTCTCGGGCGTCGGCCCGTACAGGTCGAGCTCGATCAGCTCCACGCCGGCCGCGGCGAGCGCGCCGCGCAGCTCGTCGGCGGCCACGTCGGCGGCGAGGGCGGCGACGAGCGTGACGCGCTGACCGTCCCGTGCCGCGAGCAGCGCCGCGAGGGCGGCGCCACCGGGGCGCGAGCTGCTGGCCGTCGCGTCGAGCACCGGCACCGGCGCGTCCGGCGCCAGGCGCCGCACGCACCCGTCGACGTCGCGATCGAGCAGCGCGTCCCCGATCACCACCAGCCCTTGCGGCCGCTCGCTCGACTGGCTGTCGGAGCGCACGAGGTGCAGGCGCTCGCGGCCGCTCATGCCAGCGCCTCCGCGTGCCGGACCCCGCCGCGGCGGCGCAGGGCGACCTCGCGGTCGAGCGCGCCGCAGATCAGGTGCAGAGCGACCTGATGCAGCTCCTGAACCGTGGCCATGGAGGGGCTGTCGAGCGCGACGGCCTCGTCGCAGAGCTCGACCAGCGGGTTGGGCGCCCCGCCGGTCAGCGCCCAGGTCTCGAGGCCGCAGGCGCGCGCGGCACGCGCGGCGGCGAGCACGTTGGGGCTGTGGCCGGAGGTCGAGAGGAGGATCAGCACGTCGCCCTCGCGTCCGTGCGCGTGCACTTGGCGGGCGAAGGCCTCCTCGAGGCCGTAGTCGTTGCAGATCGCGGTCAGGCTGGAGCTGTCGCCGTGCAGGCAGATCGCGCTCAGCGGCTCGCGCTCGGAGTGGTAGCGGCCGACCAACTCCGCCGTCAGGTGCTGTGCCTGGGCGGCGCTGCCACCGTTGCCGGCCGCCAGCAGGCGGCCGCCGTCGAGCAGGCGCGCCGCCAGGCGCTCGCCCCAGGAGCTGAGGCGCTCGGCCTCGCCCTCGAGAGCATGCAGCGAGTGCGCCAGCGCCGCGAGGTGCTCGTGCGCTGTGGGCGGCAGCTCGAAGCGCCCTGCGCCCCGGCGCCGCTGCGGCCGACGCAGCTGTCGCGCCAGGCGCGCGTACACATCGAGCGTGGCGGTCGCGATCCGCTCCCAGTCGTACAGCCGCCGCACCCGTCGCACGCCGGCGCGTCCGTAGGCGGCGCGGGCGGGCGGGTCGTCGAGCAGCGTGCGCAGGATCGCCGCCAGCCGCTCCGGATCGCGTGGCGGCACGTGCACGCCGGTCACGCCGTCCACGACCGAGTCGATCATGCCGCCCACCGCCGAGGCCACCACCGGCACGCCGCAGGCCATCGCCTCCAGCGGCACGATCCCGAACGGCTCGTACCAGGGTGCGCAGACCACGGCGTCGGCCGAGCGCAGCAGCGCCGGCAGCCGCTCGCGGTCGACGCGGCCGCGCAGCTCGACGCGCTCCTCGACGCCGGCCTCGCGCGCCACGGCCAGCAGGCGCTGGGCCTCGGGGTCGCGGTCGAGCTGCGAGCGCTCGGCGCCACCGGCGACGATCAGCTCGGTGTCGGGAACGTGCGCCAGTGCCTCGATGGCATTGCCGATCCCCTTGCGCTCGACCAGCCGGCCGACGCACAGCAACCGGCGCCCGCCCGGGCGCCGCGGCTCGGCCGGGCCGTCCGGGCGGAAGCGCTCCAGGTCGACGCCGCAGGGGATCACCGTCAGCCTCGCGTTGGCGGCACCGAGGCGGATCAGCTCGAACAGCTCGTCGGTGCAGGTGGCGATCACGTGGTCGGCGCGCGCGACGATCTCCCGCTCGAACGCGATCCGGGCCGGCGGGCTCGGGTCGCGGTCGCCCTGATAGCGGCGCTTGACGACCCCGAGCGCGTGGAAGGTCTGCACGACGGGGATGCCGAGCGGCGCGGCAGCGCGCAGCGCGGCGTGGCCGGACATCCAGAAGTGCGCATGCACGACGTCCGGGCGGTCGTGACGCCAGGCGGCCGCCAGCTGCTCGGCGAAGGCGTCCATGTACGGCAGCAGCTCGTCCTTGGGGACGACGCGCGGCGGTCCGGCGGCGACATGGTGGACGTCCACGCCCGGCTCGATCTCCACCCGCTCGGGCAGGTCCGGGTCGTCGCGGCGGGTGTGCACGGTCACGCGCACTCCTCGCCGCCCGACTGCCGTGGCGAGCGCGGCCACGTGCACGTTCTGCCCGCCGGCGTCGACGCCCCCCAGCGCCGCCAGCGGGCTCGCGTGTTCGGACACCAGCGCGACCCTCACCGCGCCACCTCCTCGAGCAGCTCGTCCCAGTCGGCCAGGAAGCGCTCGAGGCCGAAGCGCTCGAGCGCCGCCGCGCGCGCGGCGCAGCCGCGCTCGTAGGCCTCGTCGGGATTCGCCACCAGGCGCCGCAGCTCGGCCGCGAGCAGCTCGACGTTCGTCGAGACGAAGCCGGCCTCTGGCGGCACGGCCTCCGGCGCCTCGGTCGTGGCGAGCGCGACGACCGGCATGCCGAGCTGCATCGCCTCGATCAGCGACAGCCCGAGCGAGGTCCAGCGGATCGGGTGCAGGTACACCCGGCGCCGCGCCATCTCCTGGTGCAGCCGGCGCTGGGGCGGGTTCTCGCTGCCCCCGAGCGCGGCGGCGCCGATGCCGAAGATGTCGAGCTGGACCTGCCCGTTGAGGCGCCCCAACAGGTCGGTGCCGGTCACCCGACCACGCCGGCGCGCCTCGTTGATGACCACCGCGGCGCGGGGTAGCTCGCCGCTGTAGAGGTGGCCGGGGTCCGCGATGCCGTGCTCGATCACGCGCGTGGGCGTGGAGCCGGCGTCCCAGAACAGGTCGTTGAAGTGCGTCACGTGCACGAGCGTCAGGCCGCGCCGGTCCATGGCGGGGTGGCGCATCTCGGCGATCCGTCCCTGCGGCGCGTTGTGCTCGACGTAGATCGCGGGCAGGTCGCGTCCAGGGCGCCGGCCGCCCAGCCAGCGCTCGCAGAGCCCGAACAGCTCGTGCGGGCGCTGCAGGATCGCCACGTCCACGTCGGCTTCGGCGGCCTCGTCCGGGCTGACCTCGACGGCGTTCGCCGGCCAGTCCCAGGTCTGGGCGCGGCCGCGACCGTCGGGACCGCGGTCGGGCAGCACCGGGATCAGGTACTCGTGCCGGCCCTCGACGAGCGCGGTCGTCCAGGAGCCGTGCACGTGCCAGAGCAGCACCCTCATGGCGTCGCCTCGAGCGTGGAGGGGCGCCCGGCGTTGCCCTTCGCCGAGCGCCCCCTGTTTGCCGTGGAGCCGAGAAGGAGGAACACGGCTCCCAGCAGATCGTGCGCCACCGCGGGCGCGTCTTCGACTTCCGACGCCAGCGTGCGCGGCGTGGGGACGAGCACGGCGCCGGCGCCGGCGGCCAGGGCGGCCTCGACGTCCGCGCCGATGTCCCCGATCACGGCGCAGCGCGCCGGCTCGACGCCCAGTCGCTCGGCGGCCGCCAGCACGAGCCCCGGCCGCGGCTTGCGGCAGTCGCAGCCGTCCTGTGGGGCGTGCGGGCACACCAGCCACGGGCCCAGCGGCCCGAGCAGCTCCTCCACGCGCCGGTTGACGGCGTCGACCTGGGCCTGATCGATCAGCCCGCGCCCGACGCCGCTCTGGTTGGAGATCACCGCCAGCGGCAGGCCCGCGGCGCGCAGCCGGTCGAGCGCCTCGCGCACGCCCGGCAGCGGGCGCACCCGTGCCGGGTCGCCGTTGTAGGGCACGTCCTCGATCAGGGTGCCGTCGCGGTCGAGCAGCACGGCGGCGACCTGTCGCGGCGCGCCGGAGCGCGGAGCCACCGCGGCCGGATGCGGCGCGCGAGCGCGGTCGCGCAGCAGCCGCACGTGCCCGAGCGCCCAGTGCCAGCTCGCGACCGCTGGCATCAGCGCGGAGGTCCAGAGCATCGTCGCGAGCTCGGCGCGCTCGCGCGGGCCGGGGGCGATCCGCGCCCACGCCAGCTCGGCCGTGCCCGCCAGCCACAGCGCTCCAGCCGCGCGACGGAGCGCGCGCGTGGGCGCGCCGATGGCGACGAGGGCGGCCGCGCTCGTCGCCAGGTGCCGACGCAGCCGCCCGCGCGGCGCGCCGGCGCGCTCGCGCCAATCCGGCCCGTGGAGGGCGCGCATCAGCACGTCGTCGGCGTTGCCCGCTTGCAGGCGCAGGCTCACCCAGCCATCGGCGGGCCGCACCGGGTGGACGACACGTCGCCCTCCCCGCACGAGCGCATGCCCGGCGTCGAGCAGGCGCAGGGCGAGGTCGGCGTCCTCGCGATAGGCGCGCTCGAAGCGCTCGTCGAAGCCGCCGACCTCCACCAGCGCGGCGCGCCGGAAGGCCATGTCGGCGGTCGCCCAGCGCGCGTGCTCGAGCCCGGCCGTGTTGCGCTCCCAATCGGTGGGTGCGCGGTCGGGCGGCAGCGGCACCGCGATCCGCCCCTGGCTGGCGGCGACGGTGCTCGGCAACGAGGCGAGGTCATGCGCGAGCTGTCGCCGCCAGCCGTTTGAGGGAAGGACGTCGTCGTCGAGGAAGGCCACCCACTCCGAGCGCGCGCGCCGCCAGCCGGCGTTGCGCGCGGCCGCTGGCCCGCGCCGCGGGCCGGAGACGAGCTCGACTCGGTCCGTGAGCGTCTCGGGCGGCTCGCCGAGCGGCAGCGGCGCCGCGCGCTCGCGCCGGTCGTCGACGAGGATCACGCGCTCGGGCAGCGGGCCGTCGCCAGCCGCGAGCGCTCCCAGCAGCGCGCCGACGGAGGGTCGCCCGGCGGTCGGCACCACGACGTCGAAGGCGAGGCCGTCCAGCGGCTCGCCGTCCTTCGCCTTGCTGCCGTTGCCGCTTGGCGGCGTCACGCTGCCGGCGCCTCCTCCAGGGCCGCCGCGGCCGCCGGGGTCGACCCCGGCCGGCGCACCAGGAAGGGCCCAGCACGAGCGCGTCGACCGGGGACGAGCCGAAGCACTCGAGCGCGTCCAGCGGCGAGTCGGCCATCGGCCGCCCGGCCGTGTTGAGGCTGGTGTTGACGAGGACGGGTACGCCCGTGAGGCGCTCGAACGCGCGCAGCAGCGCGGCCGCGCGCGGCTCGGTGGCGGCGTCGACGGTCTGGACCCGCGCCGAGCCGTCCACGTGCACGACGGCGGGGATGCGCTCGCGCCAAGCGACGGCCACCCGGTGGGTGAACAGCATGTAGGGGCTCGGCAGCGGCCCGTCGGCGAAGATCTCCCGCGCCCGCTCGGCGAGCGCCATCGGGGCCACGGGCCGGAACTGCTCGCGGCCCTTGACGTCGTTGAGGCGCTCGAGGTTGGCCTCGTCGCGCGGGTCGGCGAGCAGGCTGCGGTGGCCGAGCGCCCGCGGGCCGAACTCCGAGCGCCCGTCGAACCATGCCACCACGCCGTTGCGGGCGAGCACCTCCGCCGTCGTCTGGGCGAGGTCGCCGGGGCGCTCGTAGGAGATGGCGGCGCGCTCGAGCTCCGCCTCCAGCTCGGCGTCCGACCACTCGCGCCCGAGCGCCGCCGTGGACATCGGCTCGATCGCCTCGCCGAGCTCGCGCGCCACGTAGAGCGCGGCCCCGAGCGCGGTGCCGGCGTCCCCGGCCGCGGGCTGCACCCAGACCTCGTCGAACGGCCCCTCGCGCCACAGCCGCGAGTTCGCCACGCAGTTGAGCGCCACGCCGCCGGCGAACGCGAGCCGTCGCTCGCCGGTCCGCTCGTGCAGCCAGTGGGCGAGATCGAGCAGCAGCTCCTCGAGCCGCCGCTGCACGCTGGCGGCCAGATCGGCGTGCTCATGGCCCCAATCGTCGCCCGGCTCCAGCTCGGGCGCGAAGCGGTTCCAGTCGGGCACCATGGACTCGAAGCCCCCCGCGTCGGTCACCCGCAGGCCCTCGCGCAGCTCGTGCAGGTAGGCGGGCACGCCGTAGGAGGCGAGCGCCATCACCTTGTACTCGTCGCAGGCGCGCTGGAAGCCGAGGTGCGCGGTCAGGCTCTCGTAGACGAGGCCGAGCGAATGGGGCAGCCGCTGCTCGGCCAGCACGCGCAGCTCGCCGTCGCGCACGTGACCCAGCAGCTGCGAGGTCGATTCGCCCCGCCCGTCGACCGTCATCACGGCGCAGGAGTCGAATCCCGAGGCCAGGTACCCCGACGCGGCATGCGCGACGTGGTGGGGCACGAAGCGCACGCACTCGGGAACGAGGCCGGGCAGCGCGGTGCGCAGGAACAGCGGCGCGCGCCTGACGTAGAGCGTGCGCAGCGGCTCCCACGCGCGCACGGTCACGTCGGGAGCGATCCCCTCCGTGAGCTCGGGGTCGTACGAGTACGCCACGGCGTCGAGCTGCGCCGGCTCGATCCCGCCGTGCTCGAGGCACCAGCGCGCGGCGCGCTCGGGCAGCTCCCAGGTGGAGAACGCCATCGGCTGCTTGCCGTGCTTGCGGCGGGAGAAGCGCTCCTCCTCGGCCGCGGCGACGATGCGACCGTCGACGACCAGGGCGGCGGCGGGATCGTGGAAGACGGCGTTGATGCCGAGCACATGGCTGGGCACAGGGAGACCTCCTGGAAGTTGGGGCGTTGCTTCGCAGAAGTCCGTCCCCAGGGCCGAGCGGGACCCCGGTCCGTCCTCTCTTCTCGATCCCGGTTCCCCGCACCGGGACGGGGAAACACTTCTGCACGAATTCGATACGGCACATGGCCTGGAGCTCGGCCAGGCGCGTCCTCTGCGTACGCCTCGACACGCTCGGCGACGTGCTGATGACCGGCCCCGCCCTGCGGGCGCTGCGCGCCGCGCTGCCCGGACGCGAGCTGACGCTGTTGACCTCGCCGGCCGGCGCGGCGGTGGCCGAGCTGATGCCCGAGGTCGACGACGCGCTCGTCTACGAGGCGCCCTGGCTGAAGGCCACCCCCGAGCGCGTGGACGCCGCGACCGACCACGCCATGATCGCGGCGCTCGCCGGCGCCGGTTTCGACGCCGCGGCGATCTTCACCGTCTACAGCCAGAGCCCCCTGCCGGCCGCGCTGCTCTGCCAGCTGGCCGGCGTTCCGCTGCGGCTCGCGCACTGCCGTGAGAACCCCTACCAGCTGCTCAGCGACTGGGTGCGCGAGACCGAGCCCGAGCGGGAGCTGCGCCACGAGGTGCGCCGCCAGCTGGACCTGGTGGCGGCGGTCGGGGCGAGCACGGCCGACCAGCGGCTGGCGCTGAGGGTGCCGGCCTCGGCGCGCGCGGCGGTGGACGAGCTGCTGGCGGCCGAAGGCGTCGATCGCGCACGGCCCTGGGCCATCGTGCACGCGGGCGCGACCGCCCCCTCGCGCCGCTATCCGGCGCGCTCCTGGAGCGAGGTCTGCCGGGCACTCCACCACGAGCACGGGCTGCAGCTCGTGCTGACCGGCGACGAGGGGGAGGCCGCGCTGGTGGAGGAGGTGCGCGCGCGGGCCGGCGTGCCGACGCTGGCGCTGCCCGGGCGCCTCGACCTGCCCGGCCTCGCGGCGCTGCTCGAAGCCGCGCCGCTACTGCTGGCCGGCAACACCGGCCCGGTGCACGTCGCGGCAGCGGTCGGCACGCCGGTGGTCGACGTCTATGCGCTCACCAATCCCCAGCACACGCCCTGGGAGGTCCCCAGCCGCGTGCTCTCCCACGACGTGCCCTGCCGCTGGTGCCAGGGCAGCGTCTGCCGCGAGGGCCACCACCGCTGCCTGCGCGGCGTCTCGCCCGGGCAGGTGGTCGGCGCCGCGCTCGAGCTGCTGCACCGCGGCTAGAGCGGCGTTGCCTGGCGCCCGTCCGAGCGCTGAGCTACTCCGAGTACAGGGTCTGGCGATCGCGTTCGGTGAACTCGACGCCCTCGGCCTGCGCCCGCTCCCGTTCGGCGGGGAGCGACCTGCGCCGCTTGCGGGCGCGCCGGAAGTCCGTCACCGCCGCGATCGCGATCACGACCACCGCGAGCGGCAGGGCGACGACCACTGCCCCTCCGAAGAACGAGAGCGACATCGTCACGAGCGCCAGCATGAAGGCCGTGGCCACAGTGGTAATGCCCCACATGTGACCCTCCTACCCGGATGAGCCACTAGCACGCACCCAATTTCTTGCACGTTGCTCTCGATTCTCGCTAGGCTGCATCGGAGAGGGTGTCGCCCCGGATCGGCCAGTCGCCGGTTCAAGGAGATGCCGGGCATGGAGGGGGACGCAGCGTGGCCGCCGAATCGGCTGCGAGTGGGACCTCGGTCGATTTCACCGATAGGAGTCCCGCGTGAGCGTCACGCTTTCCAGATCGTCGGGCCGCGGAGTGCGGCAACCACCGCCCGGGTGCCTCAACGGCAACGAGCTCGAAGAGTTGGCTGCTGCGGGTCTACCACGCAAGTGGGGATTCTCGCGATCCGAGAGGAGCTGATCCAGCGCTTCCTGCCGTTCGCGCGCGACCTGGCCGGTCGCTACGCGTACATGGACGAGCCGTTCGAGGACCTGTTGCAGGTGGCCTACCTGGGGTTGATCAAGGCGATCGATCGCTTCGAGCCGCAGCGCGGCTCGAAGTTCACCAGCTACGCCGCGCCGACGATCCTCGGTGAGCTGAAGCGTTACTTCCGCGACAAGGGCTGGGCCCTGCACGTGCCGCGCGGGCTGCAGGAGCGCAGCCTGCTGCTGTCGCGCGAGACCGAGCGGCTCTCCAAGGAGCTGTCGCGCTCCCCGACGGTGAAGGAGCTGGCGGCGGCGACGGGGCACACCGTCGAGGAGGTGCTCGAGGGGCGCGAGGCGGCCACCGCATACGAGGCCACGTCGCTCGACGCCCCCCTCGACATGGGCGAGGACTCCGGGCCCTGATCGAGTTGCTCGGCGGCGACGACGCCCATCTCGGCCTGGTCGAGGGACGCGAGCAGATGGCGAGCGCCTGGCGCGAGCTGCCGGAGCTGCAGCGCGAGGTCCTGCGCCTGCGCTTCCTGGAGGACCTGACCCAGCGCGACATCGGCAAGCGCATCGGCTACTCGCAGATGCACGTCTCGCGCCTGCTGCGCCAGGCCCTCGACGCGTTGCAGGGGACGTCTGCCCCGACCCCGACGCCGGCCCGCTGAGGAGAACGGCGCGCGCTATCCGAGGCGCGCGCCCACGCCGCTGAGCAGCTCCCGCAGGCGGGCGGGCCCGCGCCGCCGGGCTCCAGCGGCGGCGTCTGGATGCCCGCGCCCTCGCGCATGCCGGCGAGCAGCTCGAGCAACGCGTCGGAGGCCGAGCGCCGTGGCCGCCAGCCCAGCTCCTCGCGCACCCGCGTGACGTCCATCAGCGGCACCTGCAGCGCCATGTCCAACCAGCCCGGCTCGGACGGCTGCAGGCGCAGCCGGAAGCTGAGGTCGGCCGCCGCGCGCAGCACGCGCGCCGGGACCGGCACCAGGCGCGCGGAGAGCAGGCGCGCCAGCTCAGGCGGGTCGAGCACGGGCTCGGCGGCGACGTTGAAGGCGCCGCGCGCCTCGCCGATCACGGCGAGCCGGTAGACCTCGGCCACGTCGTCGGCGTGGACCCCCTGCGCCGCGAGGCGCTCGGTGGCCGGGACGACGGGGATCAGCGCCGGGCGCAGCAGCGAGCCGGGCAGCAGCGGCCCGGCGAACAGCCGCCGGATCTCGGAGGCGGCCTCGCGCTTGAAGATCAGCCCCGGTCGCAGGCGCGCGACGCGCACGTTCGGCCGGTCGAGCTCGAACCGGTCGAGCAGGCGCTCGACAGCGGCCTTGTCGCGCGAGTAGAAGGAGCTGGGGATGCCGTCGGTCGGCCAGCTCTCGTCCACCCGTCGGTCCTTCGGGCCGGGGGAGTAGGCGCCGATCGAGGAGGCGTAGACCAGCGCCGGCACGCCCGCCTCGGCGACCGCCTCGAACACGCGCTGGCTGCCGGTGACGTTGATCGCGTGCGTGGTCGCGCGGTCCCGCGCCGGCTGGATCGCCCAGGCGAGGTGGACCACCGCGTCCGCGCCGGCCAGCAGCGGCGCCAGCGGCGAGTGCACCACGTCCGCCGAGCGCCACTCGACCTTCGGGAAGCTCTCGTCCGGCAGCCGGCGGCAGATACCGAGCACCTCCTCGACCGCCGGCTCGCGCGCGAGCGCGCGCAGCAGGCTCGTGCCGACGTTGCCCGACGCACCGATGACGACGACGCGCATGCCGGGCTGCTACCCGCCGCGGGCGAGGGCAAGCACGCTCGAGCGTCCGTGCGCTACGTGGGGGCGGCGAGGTAGAAGACGAAGACCGTGAGGTCCGGGTCGTGCTCTTGGTCGGTGAGGTAGGCGACGACGTGTCGGCTGGTGCAGTCTTCGACGATGGCGGCGGCCTCCGCACGCATGCATTGATGGATGGTGTCCCGAGCACGGTTGACGAGCTCGGCGTGGCCGCAGTCCACGAGGCGCTTCTCCGCGCTGGTGAGGCACTCGGCAAGGGTGACCACCACCAGGTCGGCGGACATGCCGGTCTTCGCCCTGGTGGGTCCTCGCCCGGTGTGCCGGCGCAGCAGGCTGACGATCCGGGTGGTGATCTCGGCCGCGAGGCGCCCGTCGCCAGGATGTCTGTCGGCGAGCTGGTCGGTCCAATCAGGGGGCAGCGGAGCGCTGCCGAGCGGCGAGGCTGTCGCTAGCTGAGGGGCGTTCGATGACACAGCTGGTCCTTCCGGTCGCGAGACGTTGCGATTGGAGAGTCAGCTGGCGCTGCTCCGAGTGGATCGGAACCCCTCCTACTGCCCTTCTGCGAGCACGGGAGCACCGGGACCAAGCGTGGTTCGAGGCTCGAGCACGAAGAGCTCGAGCTCCATGTCGGGGCCGACGTGATGGGTCGATATGAAGCGTGCCACCTCCCGGCCGGTTATGCGTTCGACCTCGCCGATGAAGCGCTGTTGCATCGCCTGCTGGAAGGCGCTGCGGGATTCGTGCACGAGCGCCTGTTGCTGCATCTCGATCAGCGTCTTCTCGACGTCGGTGTACATCTCGCCGAACAGGCAGGCGAGCATGTCGTCGGCCATCATCTGCGAATGGGCGCGGGCCGGTCGCCGGCCGTAGTAGCGCTCGTGCAGCGCGACCATCGCGTCGGTCACGGCTTGCAGCATCGCGTCCCCGGTCATGGGCCCGTCTGCGTGGTTCGGCATCTGCGAACCGCCTCTCGGCCGTCCTCGGCAGAAGGCCGCGCAAGAGGCAGAGGACGACAAAGAACCCGGCGGCGACAGTAACCAGACGGTAGCGCCTCCGGGCTAGACTGACGATGATGCAAGAGGAGCAGATCGGTCTAGCTCACGAGAGCGCTAATCAAGAGAGCGATCCCAGCGGGGGTGTCCGCACCGCGATCTCGGACGGGATCGTCGCGCTGCTCAAGGAGTACTACGGGCGCGGGCCGACAGGACCAAGACCTACGTCAACGGCGACTTGGTCGTGTGCCTGCTGCGCGGCGGCTTCACCCGCGTCGAGCAGACCCTGCGCGAAGGTGGCCACGGCGAGGACGTCATCCGTCAGCGGATGGCCTTCCAAGACGTCATGCGAGAGCGCTTCACCCGCGTCGTCGAAGACGCCACCGGCCGGAAGGTGATCGGTTTCATGTCGGGCAACCAACAAGACCCCGACATGATCTGCGAGGTTTTCGTGCTCGCCCAGAATCCCCTCCTCGACGACGCACGCTAAGCGTCTCGACAGAGCAAAGGAGAACCAGATGGACGTTCTGTTCGTCGCCAGCGTCGCCGTCGTGGCCGAGGATCCGGCCGAAAGCCGCAAGTTGTACGTCGACGCCCTGGGCCTGCCGCTGGAAGCCCACGAGGGCAGCGACTACTACTCGAGCGAGAAGGTCGGGGGCAGCAAGCACTTCGGCGTCTGGCCGCTGGCCGAGGCCGCGCAGGCGTGCTTCGGCAAGCCCGAGTGGCCGGCCGAGCTGCCCAAGCCGCAGGCGAGCATCGAGTTCGAGGTCGCCGACGCCGAGGCGGTGGGCGCGGCGGCCGAGGAGCTCGAGGCGCGCGGGTTCTCGCTGGTGCATCCCGTGCGCGAGGAGCCCTGGGGCCAGACGGTCGCGCGGCTGCTGTCGGCCGAGCACCTGATCGTCGGCATCTCCTACGCCCCCTGGCTGCACAAGGGAGACGACTGAGCGCGGGTCCATCCGCGCTGACACCTATCGTGGTCGAAACAAATCGGCCCCGGCGCGGCGGTCACCGCCCGGGCCCGGCACAGGAGGAAACAACTCCCATGCTTCACGAGCGTACCCCGGGCGCCACGCCCAGCGATCCCATCCACCTCAAGCAGGCCCTGCTCGGCCTGGTCGTCGATGACCGGCCCGGCCTCTGGAGCCTGGTCGAGCTCGACCGTCATCTGACGCCGTCCGGCGACACCGCCGGCGGCCAGGAGCCCAATCGCGCGGCGGTCGAGGACGCCGTCGAGGACCTCTATGCCGCCGGTCTGGTCCATCGCATCGGCCAGTACGTCTTCGCCAGCTGCGCCGCGCTCGCGGCGGAGCGCATCGGCACCTAGCGCCCAAGTGGGCGTCGGCTACGCCGGCGGGGCGCCGCTCAGCCGCGGCGACCAGAAGGCCGGACGGAGGCGATGCATTGACAATCATCGATGGAATCCATAGGGTTCCATCGATGGCGATCGATCTAGAGCTCGCGCCGAAGTCGAAGCGGCCCGCGGGCGAGGCGTGCTGCGAGCCGCTGGTCTTCCCCGAGATCCCGGCCGGAGACGCGCAGCGGCTGGCGGCGGTCGCGAAGGCCCTCTCCGATCCGGTGCGCGTGCAGCTGATCGACGTGCTGCGCGGCCACGCCGGCAAGGTCTGCGTCTGCGAGCTGGTGCCGCTGTTCGACATCGGCCAGCCGACGCTCTCGCATCACCTGCGCAAGCTGCGCGAGGCCGGCCTGATCGACTGCGAGCGGCGCGGGCTGTGGGCCTACTACTACGTCCTGCCAAACGCACTGGAGGAGCTGTCTGCATGGCTGAGCACCTGACCGACACCGACGAGATCCGCGCGGCCGTGCGCGCCCGCTACGCGGCCGCCGCCGAACGCGTCGCCACGAGCGCCGACGGCGGCGGTTCGTGCTGCGGTCCGGGTGGCGCCGTCCTGACCGACGAGCAGGAGCAGGCGTTCGGCTTCGCGCTCTACGATGAGGGCTCTTGCGGCGAGCTGCCCGACACCGCGACCATGGCCTCGCTGGGCTGCGGTAATCCCACGGCCGTGGCCGAGCTGCACGCGGGGGAGACGGTGCTCGACCTCGGCTCCGGCGGCGGCATCGACGTGCTGCTCTCTGCGCAGCGGGTCGGGCCGACCGGCAGGGCTTACGGGCTCGACATGACCGACGAGATGCTCGCGCTTGCGCGTGAGAACCAGCGCAAGACCGGCGTCGAGAACGTGGAGTGGCTGCGCGGGCAGATCGAGGAGATCCCGCTGCCGGCGGAGAGCGTCGACGTCGTCATCTCCAACTGCGTGATCAACCTCTCGGGCGACAAGCCACGCGTGCTGGCGGAGGCCGCGCGCGTGCTCAAGCCCGGCGGGCGCTTCGCGGTCTCGGACGTGATCGCCGACGAGGACATGGACGACGCCACCCGCGCCGACATGCAGCAATGGACGGGCTGCATCGCCGGGGCGCTGACGCGGCGCGAGTTCGAGCAGGCTCTGACCGCCGCCGGGCTGGTCGACGTGGAGGTCGTGGAGACCCACCGCGTACATGACCAGGCCGCGTCGGCGATCGTCCGCGCGCGCAAGCCACGATGACCGAGACGCACCTGTTCGGGCCGCAGGAGCTCTACCGCCACTGGGAGGACGAGCAGTGGAGCCCGTTCGCGATCGACCTCGAGGCCGACCGCGAGCAGTGGCGCGAGCTGGGGGGCGAGGATCGCGGGCTGATCTACTGGGCGCTGTCCTCGCTGATGGTCGCCGAGGAGCGGATCACGACCAAGTTCTCCGGGCTGGTCGGCGCCTACGGCAGCGAGGAGGAGGCCACCTTCCTCGCCACCCAGCAGGTCGACGAGGCGCGGCACATGCAGTTCTACGCACGCTTCCAGGACGAGGTCGTCGCCGACCCGGCCACGGTCTCGGCCCACGTCGAGCGTGCCCGCGAGCAGATCTCGCCGGCCTTCCGGGCGATCTTCGACGTGGCGCTGGTCGAGGCGCACGAGCGGCTGGTGGCAAGCCCGGGCGACGCGGCGGCCAAGGTCCGCTTCGTCACGCTCTACCACCAGATCCTCGAGGGCACGCTCGGCCTGACCTCGTACAACTTCGTCACCGAGTACCTGCGCCGCGAGGGCTTGCTGGGCGGCTTCGTCGACGGCTACTCGAAGATCCATCACGACGAGCAGCGCCACATCGGCTACGGCACCTGGTACCTGCGCGAGGCCGTCGCCGCCGACCCGGCGCTAGGCGACGTCGTGCGCGCGACGCTGCGCGAGCTGCTGCCCTCGGTCGCCGAGTCGCTGACCCCACCCGACCGCGGCGGCACCGACTGGGACGCGCTCGGCGCCAACGCCGAGGACATCCGCGCGTTCGCCCTCGGCGGCCTCACCCGGCGCTTGAAGATCGTCGGTGTGCCGCTGGAGAGCCTGTGAGTCCCGACAGCCCCGGGCTCGCTCGCCGCGCGGGCGCGGAGGCGCTCGCCGCCTTCATGCTCGTCTTCGCCGGCTGCGGCGCGATCGTCGCCGACGCCCGCTACGACGGCGCGCTCGGCGCGGTCGGCGTGGCGCTGACCTTCGGCCTGGTGATCATGGCGATGGTCTACGCCACCGGCCACCTCTCCGGCGCGCACGTCAACCCGGCCGTCACGGTCGCGTTCACGCTCACACGCCACTTCCCCGCTCGCGACGCGCTCGCCTACGTCGCCGCGCAGCTCGCCGGCGCCATCGCCGCCGCGCTGGTCCTGCTCGCGGTCTGGTCCGATGCCCCCGCGCAGCTCGGCGCCACCGTCCCGAGCGTCGGCGCCGGCAGCGCGCTGGTCTACGAGGCCGTGCTGACCGCGGCGCTGATGTTCGTGATCATGGCCGTCGCCACCGACACGCGGGCGGTGGGCGCTGGCGCGGCAATCGCGATCGGCGGCACGGTCGCCCTCGACGCGCTGGCGGGCGGCCCGGTCACGGGCGCCTCGATGAACCCGGCGCGCTCGCTCGGCCCGGCGCTGGCAGCGGGCGAGTGGAGCGACTTCTGGATCTACCTCGCCGGCCCGCTGACGGGCGCCGCCCTCGGCGCGCTCGCCTACCAGCTCGTCCGCGGCCGACCCGAGGAGAGCGCCGATGGCACTCGCCGAGCGCGTACGAGCGCTCCTGCTGAGCTCGACGTTTCGATCGCCGCCCAGCGGGGCAGCAGGGGCTATCCCTAGAGAGGAGCAACGATGATCGGAGCATTGATTCTCGGGCTGGTGGCCGGCGCCATCGGCCGCGCCCTGGTGCCAAACGACGCCTTCAGCGGCATGCACGGACCGGCCTCGTGGGCCGTGTCGATCGTGCTCGGCCTGGTCGGGGCCTTCGTCGGCTACATGATCTTCACCCGCGCCCTGGGCCTCGGCGACGACGACGCGTTCGATCTCGGCGGCCTGCTGAGCGCCATCATCGGCGTGGTGATCGTGCTGGTGCTGGCGGGGTTCGTGATGCGCCGGGCCGGGTCCGCGGGTCCGCCGCGCACGCGTCGCACCGCTCCTTAAATTCAGGCTCAAACCTGCCTGCTGGGAGGTTCGCCGGCTCGGATCGGGGCATACGAACACGTGTCCCCCCAATTCGATGGAATGGAGCTTTGACTCGATGAGTCGGTCCGAGCAGAAGGTCGTTCAGTACCTCAACGAGGCGCACGCGCACGAGATCGCCCTCGTGCGCGTGCTGCAGTCGCATATCGCGATGACGCCGCGCGGCAGCTACCGCACCGCGCTCGAGCAGCATCTGCGCGAGACGCGCGGGCATGCCGAGCGCGTGCAGCGTCGCCTGTCCCAGCTGGACCAGGGCGGCAATCCGATCCAGGCCGGCATCGGGCTGGCCGAGAGCGTGATCGGTCAGGCGATCGCCCTGGCCAAGACCCCGTTCGACCTCGTGCGCGGCACCGGTGGCGAGGAGAAGGTGCTCAAGAACGCCAAGGACGCGTGCGCAACCGAGGCGCTCGAGATCGCCACCTACACGGCGCTCGAGCGCCTGGCGCAGGACGTGGGCGACGAGACCACGGCCGAGCTGGCCGCCTCGATCCGCGAGGACGAGCAGCAGATGCTCGAGCGGGTGCTCGACGAGCTGCCCAAGCTCACGGACGCGGTCGTGCGGGCGGAGGTCGGCGGCGACCCGTCGTACGACCTCTCCAAGACCGGGGCGGCCGACGCCGTCCGCGAGGTCGGCAAGACCGCCGAGCGCACGGCTCGGTCCGGCGCCAGACAGGCGCGGCGCGGCGCGCGTCAGGCCCGCAAGGTGCCGGGCGTCGCTCAGGCCGAGGGCCAGGTCAAGGGCGCCGTCGCCTCGGCGGACGACCTGCCGATCGCCCGCTACGACGAGCGCACCGCCGAGGAGATCGTCGGCAAGCTGAACGAGCTGTCGCAGATCGACCTCGCCAAGGTGGACTCCTACGAGCGGCGCAACCAGGATCGCAGCACGGTGCTCGAGCGGATCGAGTCGCTGCGCGGCGACGAGCCCTGGCCCGGCTACGACGAGCTGACCGCCGCCGAGGTGATCTCCGTGCTCGGCGAGGGCGACGACGATCGCGCGGCGACGGTGCGCACCTACGAGCGGGCGCACAAGGCGCGCGTCAGCGTGCTGCGGACCGCCGAGCGCGAGCGGGCCAACGCGTAAGGAGAGCTACAGACCGGCGGCCGTCCAGCTCGAGTGGGCGGCCGCCGGCGCGTCGGCTATGGAGCGGGGCGTTGACGTTCAGGTCGGCCATCCGCTTCGCCGCGGCGACCGGCGTCAGCCCTGCGCCTCGCTCTTGGCCAGCTCCAGGCTCGCGGCCCGGACCTGGTCGACGTGCTTGCGCTGGACGTCGACCGCCCAGTCGGCGAGCTCGCCGACTGGCTGCTCGCCGAGCGTGGTGGCCATCGTCTGGACGATCTCCCAGTGGCCGAGCTCGCCCGCTTCGGCCATCGTCAGGAACTCGAAGCCGTCGAGCGCTTCGTCCTCGCCGGCGAGGTAGGTGTCGGCCATCTCCTGGGCCTCGCTCTTGGTCTCGCGGGCCTTGTCGCGGATCGCCGTCTTCTTGCCGTCGAGCTGCTCGACGAGCGCGTCGGTGCGGCGCTCGGTCTCGGCGGCCTCCGCGCCCATGCGCTCGAGCTGCTGTTCGAACGGGTCGGCTCCCTCCATCTTGGCCACGTCCGAGGTCAGTTTCTGCGCGGCCTGGGCAAGGCCGAGGACCTCGGCCAGCTTCTCGTCCAACGGCGTCAGCTCAGCCATCGTCTCGCTCCTGGTCGGTGACGTAAGGGGGCGCGGGGCTCGCGCGTCTCCGTTTTCAGGAGGCCCACGATCCCCACGCCCAATGGGATACCCGCGCGAGCGAACCTAATACCCGTGCAGTGGTCCCGACGCTCCAGTGCCCGCGGGAACCGTTCGGGAAACGTCAGTCCACTTCGGGCTCGAGGTAGAAGACCTCCGAGGAGACGTCGTGGTGGGTGTCGATGCCGCTCACGAACGCGCGCACGGTCCTGCCGGTGATCTGCTCGACCGTCTCGATGAAGTGCCGGTCGGTGGCGTGCTGGAAGAAGGTGCGCGTGTCGCGCAGCCGCTGGTGCTGTCCCATCTCGACCAGTCGCTGCTCGACGGGGGTGAGGCTCTGTTCGAGCGTGCTGACGATCAGGTCGGGCGTCGCGTAGACGCTATGGGCCTTCGTCGGGCCGCGGCCGAACTGCTCCTTGTAGATGCGGACCATCGCATTCGAGAGCTCCGCCAACTCGAGCCCGTGCGGTCGGGTGGCGGCCTTGCCGTTCGAGACGTGTGCAGCGTCCATGCGGGACTGTCTCCTCTCGGGCGAACGAGTGACTTCCGAGGCTACTCCGTCCACCGTAGCGGCGCGAGCGGAAAATGGGTCAAATGCCGATGCTTCGCAGCCAGCTGTCGTGGAAGTCGATCACGGTCGCGACGTCCGGCTCGGCGCAGTCGAGCTGTCTCTGGGCGGTGATGACCCGCAGCGGCTGGTCGAGCGCGGGGTCGGGGCTGACGAAGGCGTATCTGCTGTCCTCAGTCGCCAGGCGCTCGAGTCGGGCGAGCTGGGCCGGCTCGATGTCGGGGTCGTAGCGCACGATCACATAGCCGTGTCCGATGACGTGGGCGAAGCCCTTGAGGGGGACGTTCTCCTCGGCCCATAGAAGGTCTTGTCGCCGTGGTTCTCGGGCGTCGGCTTGGGCGGCGGGATGTCTCTCTGGACGCACGAGCCTCTGGCCTGCGCGGCCTGGACGGCGGGGGTGGTCTCGTCTGGCGAGGTGGCGACGACGATCGCGCCGACGAAGCCGGCGACCGCCAGCGCGCCGAAGGCGAGCCGCCGGGCCAGCAGGGAGTCTCTGAGCAGTCTCAGCGCGAGCGTGACGATGCCGACGATCGCCAGCAGCGCACTCAGCTGGCCGAGCTCGACGCCGACGTTGAAGATGAGGATGCGTGGGACCAGGCCGCTCTCGGGCAGCCCGAGCTCCTGCAGGCGGGTGGAGAGTCCGAGGCCGTGCACGAGCCCGAAGGCGAACACGATCGCCAGCGTCAGGCGCATGTCGGTGGGCTTGCCTCTGATGCCCTGCACGCCGACGTAGACGAGGCTCAGCGCGATGATCGCGTCGACGCGCGTGGGGTCGATCTGCCACTCGGCCAGCGTGGCGATCATCAGCGTGATGCTGTGGCCGAGCACGAACAGCGAGACGAGCTTGGCGGCGGACCTGACGCCGCCGGCGAACAGCACGACGCCCGCGATGAACAGCAGGTGGTCCCAGCCCAGCAGCATGTGCTTGGCGCCCAGCCAGAGGTAGGAGCCGACCGAGCGGTTGGGGTCGAAGTCCCCGACCAGCCCGTGCGCGAACGCCGCCGCCGGCAGCGCGAGCGCCACGACGATCGCCAGCAGAGCCAGCCAAGAGAGCAGATGTGCGCGACAGCGCATGGGTGAGAGCGTAAAACGATCAATTAAGTTTGTGTAAAAGGTCCGCACCAGCCCTCGTCGAGGACGGCGCCATACTGCTGCCATGGCCGAGGTCCTGCGCTACGGCGGCATCCGCGGCGGTGGGCGGCCTGCCTACGTCTACCTGCTGCGCTGCCGGGACGGCAGCCTCTACTGCGGCTGGACGACGGCGCTGGAGCGGCGCTTCGCCGAGCACGCGGCCGGTAGGGCCAGCCGCTACACGCGCTCGCGGCTGCCGGTCGAGCTGGTCTGGTCCGTGCAGCTGGCCTCGCGCTCCGAGGCCCTGCGCGAGGAGGCGCGGATCAAGCGGCTGACGCGGGCGCAGAAGCTCCAGCTGCTCGTCGAGCAAGCTGCCTAGGAAGTGCCTATGCAAGACTGCGGCGACGATGGCCGCCGGATTGCTGCTTGGGGACGCCGCCGCCGCGCTCGGCGTCAGCGTCGACACGCTGCGCCGCTGGGAGCGCGCCGGCAAGCTGCGCACGACGCGCGACTCCGCCAACCGGCGCCGCGTCTCGCGGGCCGAGGTCGAGCGCTTGGCCGAGCGGCCGCGTCGCCACCGCGCCGGCGACGCGCTGTCGGCTCGCAACCGCTTCCCCGGGGTGGTGCGCAGCGTCGAGGTCGACGGCGTGATGGCGCTGGTGGAGATCGAGGCCGGACCGCATCTCGTGACCGCGGCGGTGACCCGGGACGCGGTCGAGGAGCTGGGGCTCGAGCCGGGCGTGCCGGCCACGGCGCGGGTCAAGGCCACGTCGGTGATGATCGATCGGGGGAAGGACTAGATGCGCGTACGTGAGGCGATGACGGTGGCGGTGGCGGTGGGCATGCTGGTAGCCGGCTGCGGCGACGACTCGGGCTCGGGGTCGGGCGGCGGCACGCCGAGGCTCACGGTCTCGGCGGCCTCCTCGATGACCGAGGCGCTGACCGCCTGCAGCGAGGACTTCGCGGACGCCGACGTCAGGCTCTCCTTCGCCGGCTCGGACGAGCTGGCCGCCCAGATCCGCCAGGGCGTCAAGCCGGACGTGTTCGCCTCGGCGAACACCAAGCTGCCCGACCAGCTCGCCGTCGACGGCCTGCTGTCCAAGCCCGTCGAGTTCGTCTCGAACACGCTCGTGGTGGCGGTGCCGAAGGACTCGGACGTCTCGCGGGTCGAGGACCTCACCCACGCTGGCACGACGATCGCGATCGGCTCGGAGACGGTTCCGATCGGCTCCTACACGCGCACGGTGCTCGACCGCCTGCCGGGCACGGCCTCCAAGCGCATCCTCGCCAACGTGCGCTCGAACGAGCCGGACGTGAAGGGGATCGTCGGCAAGCTCACCCAGGGCGCTGTCGACGCCGGCTTCGTCTACAGGAGCGACGTCGAGGCCGCGAACGGGAAGCTGAGGGCGCTCGCGCTGCCCGGCGAGCTGCAGCCGAGCGTCGTCTACGCCGCCGGCGTGGTGAAGGGGGCCGAGCAGCCCGAGCTGGCCAAGCGCTACGTCCAGGGACTCGTCGACGGAGATTGCTACGAGACCCTGCTGCGCGATGGCTTCGGGCCGCTGAAGTGACCGGACGCGCCGGCTTCACGGCGCTGACCTGCCTCGCGCTGGCCGTCGTCCTCGCCTTCCTGACGCTGCCGCTGGTCGCGATCTTCCTCGACACCGGCCCGGGCGCGCTCGTGTCGGCGCTGGGCGAGCAGGGCGCGCGCGACGCGCTGCTGCTGAGCCTGAAGACGACGGCGATCTCGCTGGCGCTGATCGTCGCGCTCGGGACCCCCGCCGCCTACCTGCTCGCCACGCGCTCGTTCCCCGGCCGGGCGCTGGTGGTCACGCTGATCGAGCTGCCGCTCGTGCTGCCGCCGGCCGTCGCGGGCATCGCGCTGCTGGCCGCCGTCGGCCCGGCGGGCATCCTCGGTCCCACGGTCGAGGCGCTCGGGGTGCAGCTCGTGCTCGCCACCGCCGGCGTGGTGGTCGCGTTGACCTTCGTCGCCGCGCCGTTCTACCTGCGCCAGGCGATCGCGGCCTTCGCCGCGGTCGACCGCACGCTGCTGGACGCCTCGCGCACGCTCGGCGCGTCCGAGGCGCGCACCTTCGCGCGCGTGCTGGTCCCTACCGCGTTGCCGGGCCTCGTCGCCGGTGGCGCGCTGGCGCTCGGCCGTGCGCTGGGCGAGTTCGGTGCCACGCTGATGTTCGCCGGCTCCTTCCAGGGCATCACCCAGACCGTCCCGCTCGCCATCTACGACCGCTTCTCCTCGGACTTCGATGCGGCGCTTGCGCTCTCGGCCGTGCTGGTCGCCGTCTCGGCGGCGATCCTGCTCTCGGTCAAGCTCGTCGGCGGCGCCGACGCCCTCGGCGGTGCTCCGCGCTGAGGCTCGCACCCGGCTGGGCGAGGTCGAGCTCGACGTCGCCCTGGAGGTGCCCGCGGGTCGTTGCCTCGCGCTCGCGGGGCCGTCCGGCGCCGGCAAGACCAGCGTCCTGCGCGTCGTCTCGGGGCTGCTGCATCCCGAGCACGGCCTGGTGCGCCAAGGCGAGCAGACCTGGCTGGACACCAGCCGCGGCCTGAGCCTGGCGCCCGAGCGGCGGCGCTGCGGCTACCTGTTCCAGGACTACGCCCTCTTCGGCCACCTGTCGGCGTGGCAGAACGTCGCCTACCCGCTACGCGAGCTCGCCCGCGCCGAGCGGCGGCGGCGTGCGCTGGAGCTGCTGGAGCGCTTCGGCCTCGCCGGTCGCGCCGACGCCCGGCCGGCGACGCTCTCGGGTGGGGAGCGCCAGCGCGTCGCGCTGGCCCGGGCGCTGGCACGCCGCCCGGACGTGCTGCTGCTCGACGAGCCGCTCTCGGCCCTCGACGCGCGCACGCGCGCGAGCGCGATGCGCGAGCTGGCCGCGCTGCTGCGCGAGCTCGAGGCCCCGGCGCTGCTGGTCACCCACGACTTCTCCGAGGCCGCCCAGCTCGGCGACCGCGTGGGGGTGATCGACGCGGGCCGGGTGGTCCAGGAGGGCACGGCCAGCGAGCTCGCCAGCGTGCCGCGCTCGGCCTTCGTGGCCGACTTCACCGGCGCCGTCGTGCTGAGCGGGCGCGCCGGCCCAGGCCCGGACGGCCTGACGCGGATCGAGCTCGACGGGGGCGGCGCGATCGTCAGCACCGACGCGGCCGAGGGCGCGGTCGGCGCGAGCGTCCACCCCTGGGACGTCGCGCTCGGGCCGGCGTCCGACGACGGCTCCGGGGGAGCTCGGCGCGGAACCGGCTCGGGGCCGAGGTCGTCTCGATCACCGCGATCGGCAACCGGGTGCGGATCGGTCTGGTCGCCGGCCAGCCGCTGGTCGCGGAACTGACGCTGCCGGCGACGCGCGAGCTCGGGCTGCGCGAGGGGATGCGCGTGGTCGCGTCCTGGAAGGCCTCGGCCACGCGGCTGGTGCGGCTCTGAGCGTTACTCGATGCCGTCGAGCAGGTCGCTCGGCGTGACGCCCAGCCCGCGCGACAGCCGTGTCAGCACTCTCAGCCCGGGATCGCGGCGGGCCGCCTCGAAGCGGCGCAGCTCGGATGCGTCCATCGCGGCGCGATCGGCGAGATCGTCCTGCGTGAGCGAGCGCTCGGTGCGCATTCGCCGCAGGTTGGCGGCAAAGACACCAAGTACTTCGTCCACCCGCGAGACAGTTCCGGGTAGACGCTGCCAGCGCCAGGACTTATAAGTCCGGTCATCCGCATCGACGTTCGGAGTGCTCGTTCGGGAGGGGGAGCGTTCATGCCCGCAGGGGAGCTGTTCACGCGTGAGATCAGATCGAGCGAGCCGCCCGAGGAGCTGCACCGGCGCGTCGTCGTCCAGCTGTCGCCGCTCCTCGCGCCAGCGAACTACAAGCTCGCCGCGCAGGACGCGCAGAACGTCCACTACCGCCGCCGCTACGTTCCAACCGCCCTGCTGGTCGCGGGCGTCGGCCTGGGCGCGCTGGCGGTGGTCGCCTACGTCGCCGGAGACAGAGGCCCCGTGCTGGCACTGCTCGGTTCGCTCGGCCTCGCCGCTCTGGGGTTCGCTCGACGCACCGAGGCGCTGACTGTCTCGGTCCGGCCGCGCCCCGGCGGCAGCAGCGCCGTCCTGAGCGGCTGCCTCACCGGCCGGGCGCGCATGGCCGTGGTCGGATTCGACCCGCCGCGGGGCCGGAGGCTGCGGATCGCCTCCGCTCACCAGCCGCGCTCCGAGCGGGTGAGCGACAGTCCGCAGGCCGGTTGAACGTGGCGCTCAGGCGCCGTCCAGCTCGCGCAGCGCGCATTCGAGGAGGTCATCGCAGCAGCCCGCGACCCGCACCTCGATGCCGTCCGCGCTCATCCGCAGCTCCGTGAGGCTCGGCGTGCGGCCGTGCCGGAGGCAGCGGATGCGCTCCAGCCGTCCACGCAGCTCCTCGATCGCGACCCGGCCGACCTGCTCCTCCACATCGCGAAAGAATTGGTCCCGGTCGACCTCCCGACCGTCGAGCCGGTACTCGATGCTGACGCCCATCGCCAAGCTCCTCACTCACTCCTAGGGCGAACATATGTTCGCATCCTACCTTGGGAACGCCGACAGCTCAAGCGATGCGGAGGCGCTGCCGCGCCTAGTGGCCGTGGTCGGCACCAACTCGTCGGGCAAGAGCGCGCTTGGCGTCGAGCTCGCGCGGCGCTTCGACGGCGAGGTGATCTCGGCCGACTCGCGCCAGGTCTACCGCGGCCTCGACCTCGGGACGGGCAAGGTCACGCGCGAGGAGATGGCAGGCGTGCCCCACCACCTGCTCGACGTCGTCGAGCCCGGACAGCGGTTCTCGCTGGCCGACTACCAGCGGCTGGCCTACGCCGCGATCGACGACGTGCGAGCGCGCGGGCGCCTGCCGCTGCTGGTCGGCGGCACGGGCCTCTACGTGCGCGCCGTCGTCGAGGGCTACCAGCTGGTCGAGGCCGAGCCCGACCCCGAGCGCCGCGCCGAGCTCGAGCGCTGGAGCGACGAGCACCTGCTCGCCGAGCTGGAGCGGCTCGATCCGACCGCCGTCGAGCAGCTCGACCTGCCCAACCGCCGCCGGCTGGTGCGCGCGGTCGAGATCGCCGAGGCCGGGCACCCGCGCGCGGCCACCCGCCGCCGCGAGGCGCGCTATCGGACGTTGACGCTCGGCGTCAGCTGGCCCAGGCCGATCCTCGACGGGCTGATCTCGAACCGGCTGCGCGCGCGCGTCGACGCCGGCCTGGTCGCCGAGGTCGAGGGGCTGCTGGACGCGGGCGTGGACGCCGACTTCCTCGAGGGGCTCGGCCTGGAGTACCGCTTCACCGTGCGCTACCTGCGCGGCGAGTACGCCTCGCGGGAGGAGTACGTCGAGCTGGCCGACCGGGCGGTGCGGCGCTTCGCGCGGCGCCAGCTGTCGTGGTTTCGCCGCGACGAGCAGATCGTCTGGCTCGACACCGGGGGCGACTATCGCGAGCAGGCGGCGACGCTGGTCCAACGCTTCCTGGCGTAGCTCGCGCCGCGGGCGGCGATGCGTAGAGTGCTGCGGCGATGACCGCCGCCACGGCAGAGCACGCGATCGAGGTCCAGGGCCTGCGCAAGTCCTTCGGGGACGTGCGCGCGCTCGACGACATCGACCTGCGGGCCCCGGCCGGGTCGGTGCTCGGGCTGCTCGGCCCCAATGGCGCCGGCAAGACGACCGCCGTGCGCATCCTCACCACGCTGCTGCCGCCCGACGAGGGCAGCGCGCGCGTGGCCGGCCTCGACGTCGTTCGAGACGCCGTCGCGCTGCGCTCGCAAATCGGGCTGGCCGGTCAGTACGCGGCGGTCGACGAGAACCTCACCGGCCACGAGAACCTCGAGCTGGTGGGGCGCCTCTACCACCTCGGCGGGGCGGCGGCGCGCGAGCGAGCAAGCGAGCTGCTGGAGCGCTTCGAGCTGGAGGAGGCGGCCAAGCGCCTCGTGCGCACCTACTCCGGTGGCATGCGCCGGCGGCTCGACCTCGCCGCGGCGCTGGTGGCGCGCCCGCCGGTGATCTTCCTCGACGAGCCGACCACCGGCCTCGACCCGCGCAGCCGCCTGGGATTGTGGGAGACGATCGAGGCGCGCGTGGCCGCCGGGGTGACCGTGCTGCTGACGACCCAGTACCTCGACGAGGCCGACCGGCTGGCAGACCGGATCGCCGTGATCGACCACGGACGCGTGATCGCCGAGGGCACCTCGGACGAGCTCAAGGACCGCGTCGGCGGCGAGCGCCTGGAGGTGACGCTGGCCGACCCGGCTCAGTCCGAGGCGGCGACCGGCGCGCTCGCGCCGCTGGCCGAGGAGCCGCCGAGCTGCGACGGCGGCCTGCTGAGCGTGCCGCTGCGCCGGCGCGGCGGCGAGATCGCCGAGGCGGTACGGCGCCTGGACGCCGCCGGCGTGGGCATCGAGGACATCGCGGTGCGCCGGCCGACGCTCGACGACGTGTTCATCGGGCTCACCGGCCACGCGGCCGAGGAGGAGCGGGAGAGCGCCGAGCGGGAGCGGGTCGCGTGAAGCTCGCGCACGCCGCCTCGGACACGCTCGTGCTGACCTGGCGCAACCTGCTGCGCATCCCGCGTGCGCCCGACCTGCTGATCGGCTTCACCGTCCAGCCGATCATGTTCGTGCTGCTGTTCGTGTACGTCTTCGGCGGCGCGATCCGCACGCCGGGCCACGACTACGTCGACTTCCTGATGCCGGGGATCATCGTGCAGACGATGTCCTTCGGCGGCTTCGTGACCGCGCTCGGCCTCGCCGACGACCTGCGCAAGGGCCTCGTCGACCGCTTCCGCTCGCTGCCGATGGCGCGCTCGGCCGTGCTCGCCGGGCGCACGCTCGCCGACGTGGTCACCAACACGATCTCGCTCACGATTATGGTGGTCGTCGGGCTGCTGGTCGGCTTCCACTTCACGGCGAACGCGTTCGAGATCGTCGCGGGCATCCTGCTGATGCTGCTGTTCGGCTTCGCCTTCTCCTGGATCTTCGCCTTCCTTGGGCTCACCGCCTCGTCGGCGGAGTCCGCGCAGTCGCTGGGCTTCGTCGTGATCTTCCCGCTCACGTTCGCCTCCTCGGCCTTCGTCCCGACCGACTCGATGCCCGGCTGGCTGCAGACCTTCGCGGACGTCAACCCCTTCACCACGACCGTCGACGCGATGCGCGCGCTCTGGATCGGCGACCCTGCCGGCAACGACGTCTGGGGCGCGGTCGCCTGGGCGGTCGGCCTGATCGCCGTGTTCGCGCCGCTGTCGGTGGCGCGCTACCGCCGCGCCGTCAGCGCCTGATAGGGGCCCCGTCGCGCCCGCGGTCACGGGTGGGGCGGCGGCATCCGGTCGTAGCGGTCGCGCACCGCATCCACGAACGCCGCCAACTGCTCGGCCAGAGCCGGGTCCTCGACCTCGAGCACGTTCTCGGCGTTCTGCTCGCCGGAGCGCGAGAGGTTGAACGAGCCGATGAAGGCGGTGTCGTCGGCGACGGTCAGCTTGGCGTGCATGAAGTCGTGGGGCGTGTCGGGGCCCCAGGGCGTCGAGGGCTTGCCGCGCACGTCGGCGTGCTCGAGCACCGAGCCGAGCACGGGCACCTTCCAGGCCGAGTGGCCGTTGGCGCGCCACTGGTCGACCACCTGCTCCATCTGGGTCCTGTCGACGACCGCTCGCAGGTCGACGCGCTGCTCGGCCGCGACCTGCGCCAGCGTGCCGAGCACCGGGCCGGCGGTGATCACCGGCGAGGCGATCCGGATGCGCCGCTCGGCGCGATCGATCGCGGCGGCGATCCGGTGCGATAGCGCGGGGCCGTGGCCCGGCGTGAACCACGCCCGCACGGACCGGCCGTCGACGCCGACCGTCCGCACCTCCTCATGGCCGCTGCGATCGACGTCGCGACTGCTCCAGAGCTCCTCGAAGTTGCGCGTGAAGGCGGCCGCCAGCTCGCTGGAGGCCGCGGTCACGAGCACGTTCTCCTGCAGCGTCCAGGAGTCGGTGGTCCAGTTGGTCGAGCCCGACCAGACGGCCTCGCCGTCGCGGACCATGTACTTGTGGTGCATCAGGTCCGGGATGCCGGGGATCGAGCAGGTGGGAAACGGCAGCGCCTCGATCAGCTCCGGTGCGGTGCGCGGAGGCGGCGGCAGCGGGCGCTCGTCGTGATCGCCGTTGTAGACGAGGCGCAGGGCGACGCCGCGCTCCGCGGCGGCGCGCAACGCGTCAGCGACCGTGTCGCCGGGCGGTCCGGGCAGGCGGATGTCGTAGAGGGCGAGATCGAGCGTCCGCCGCGCCTGGTCGATGAACTCGACGACACGGCCGGCGACCTCCTCCGCGGTCTGCTCGCCCGGATGCAGGCAGATCACCTGCGGGGACATCTCAACCACGCCAGCCACTGGAGCCACGAAGGGCTACTGCCCCGTTGCCGGCTCGATCATGCCGACCGCACCGGGGTCAGCCGCGGATGAGCTGGACGATGGCGGCGATGCCGACGACGACGATCAGCGCTCGGAGCGCGGTGGGCGGGAGGCGGCGGCCGTAGCGGGCGCCGAGCTGGGCGCCGACGATGCTGCCGCCGGCGATCAGGCCGGCGGCTTCCCAGGCCACGTCGGCGACGGCGATGAAGATCAGGGCGGCGATCAGGTTGACGAGCGTGGCGAGGACGTTCTTGAGCGCGTTGACGCGCTGGAGGTGGTCCGGCAGCGCGAGGCCGAGGATGCCGAGCAGCAGGATGCCCTGCGCGGCCCCGAAGTAGCCGCCGTAGACGCCGGCGAAGTAGACGCCGACGCGGGTCCAGCCCGTCCCTTGGCGGTGCTCGGGCGGGCGGCGACGGGCGACGAGGTCGTCGAGGCGGGCCTGCATGACGATCGCGATCAGGGCGAGCACGATGAAGAACGGCACGATCGCGCGGAATGCCTCATCGGGGAGGACCAGCAGCAACACGGCGCCGGTGACCCCGCCCGCGACCGAGGCGAGCGCGAAGCGCAGCGTGTGCGCGCGCTGGCCAGCGAGCTCGCGGCGGTAGCCGATCGTGCCGGAGATGCCGCCCGGCACCAGGCCGATCGTGTTCGACACGTTGGCGGTGACCGGCGCGTAGCCGAAGCCCAGCAACACCGGGAAGGTGATCAGCGTGCCGCTGCCCACCACCGTGTTGATCGCCCCCGCCGCCATGCCGGCGGCGGCGATGGCGAGGATCTCAGCCGCGCTCACGAGCCCGGGACGGTACCCCGCGCGGGGGACTGCTCCGGCGCGATTCCCGATAGATTGCCCGCCGGTCGGCGAACGTCAAGCGAAGCAAGAGGAGCGCGCACGTGAAGATCATCGGGGTCGGATTCGGCCGTACCGGGACGATGTCGTTGAAGGCGGCGCTCGAGCGGCTGGGAGCGGGGCCGTGCTTTCACATGATCGATCTGATCATGGGGGAGAACAAGCACGAGGATCTCCAGCACTGGATCAAGATCGCCAACGGCGAGCCGGTCGACTGGCACGAGGTCTTCGACGGCTGGGAGGCCACCGTCGACTGGCCGGCGTGCTCGCGCTGGGAGGAGCTGATCGAGGCGTTCCCGGACGTGCCGGTGCTGTTGAACGTGCGCGAGTTCGACGGCTTCTACAAGAGCTGTCAGAACACGATCCTCGCCGTCAAGCAGGCCGCCATGGCCGGCGAGCTGACCGAGGACGCCAACCGCGAGCAGCCGGCGCCGGAGCTGTGGGGCGTGATCGAGCAGCTGATCTGGCAGGGCGACTTCCAGGGCCGCTTCGAGGACAAGGAGTGGGTCCGCGACATGTACGAGCGGCGGATCGAGACGATCAAGGCGCGTGTGCCGGCCGAGCGCCTGGTGGTCTGGGAGCTCGGCGTCGACGGCTGGGGACCGCTCGCCGACGCGCTCGGCGTCGAGACCCCGACCGAGCCGTTCCCGCGCCTGCACGACACCAACGAGTTCCGCACCGAGTTCGGGCTGCCCGCGCTCGCCTAGCTCCAAGGCACCGAGGCGATCCGCTTGACGCCGAGGCTCGTCGGCGTCAGGCGGCTTGCGCTCCGAGCCGTAGCTGCTCGATGGTGCGACGGTTGACGACGGTGACCCGATCGATGCCGTACGCGCTTGTGCCGTAGCGGAAGCGAATGCGGACCCGGCGTCGCTTCAGCCGGCGATCGACGATCCGTAGAGGCCCACGGCGATTGAGCGGCTCGAAGAGCACCTCCGAGGCGTCTGCATCTATCAGCACGACCGGCCTGCCCTCCTCGACCAAGGTGCGCAGCAGGATCTCCTTCCAGCTGTCGGTGTCCTGCGAAAGGAAGGCGACGCGATCGGGATACCCGAGGTCGTCGTCGCTCAAGGTGGCGCGTAGAAACGCCTGCTTGGTCTGATCGGTCGCGTCGCTCATCACGCCTGCGCCGCCTGTTCCCATTCATCGACCATGGTCCTCCAACCGTCGAGGATGGCGCTTTCGGCGGCGGACATGGCCTTGTTGACGGGCCCGTGAGTAATCGAGGGAGGCAGCTTCGTGTCACCAGCGTACCGGTGTTCATGGTGCTCCTCGACACGATGGGCGTTGTCGTAGGTCCGAACGGTGCGCCAACGTCCGTTGCGCAGCGCCATGAGCACGATCGCGTACTCAGGTGGATGGCGACTGGACCGGCGGACGAGGACTCTGACGTCGAAGTCCAGGAGCAGCACGTGTTCACGGTCTTTCATGGCCGGACGTCAGTGGAGCGACAGGCGCCGAGGGTTCATGGACGAAAATGCTACCGGTTTTTCCCCGTTGTGGTTTTCCCAACCGGAGAATTCCCCGTTGCTGTATTCTCTGTTGTGGTATTCCCCGGTGTGATATTCGCTGTTGCGATGAAAGCAGTGGAGCTTGAGCATCCGGCGGGCCGGTGAGAGAGAAAGACCCTGTGCTCATGGCCTTCGGGGCTGCTCTGAGGCGTGAGCGCATCCGAGCCGGCTACTCCCAGGAGGCGCTAGCCCATATAGCTGGGATCGACCGCACTCAGACGAGTGTGCTCGAGCGAGGGATGCAGGATCCAAGGCTTACGACGATCGTCAAGCTCTGCGACGCCCTGGAGATCACGCCGCAGGATCTCCTCGACGATCTGAAGCGACGCTAGACCGCCGGCACGCCGGCATCGACACCAGCGTCGCTCACGAGACCGCGGACAGGCCGGCCGCGACCGCGAACCCAAGCGCCGTTACGAGGCCGGTGGTGCGCCCGGACATGCGCGTGGCCTCGGGGACCATCGAGTCGACCAGCATCACCAGCAGGGCGCCGGCGGCGAAGCCGTCGATCCCGCCTTGCAGCTCGCCGGAGGTCGAGTCCGCCAGCGCGAAGCCGCCACCGGACGCCGCCGCGCACAGCAGCGCGACGCCTGCCCACAGCGCGAGGATCCGCTGCCTGGGCGTGCCGGCCGCGCGCATCGCGCTCGCCGAGCCGATCGCCTCGGGCAGGTTCGACACGAACACCGCCGCCAGCAGCCCGATGCTGACCTCACCGCCGGTCGCGACGCCGATGCCGAGCACGAGCTGCTCGGGGATGCCGTCCAGGAAGGCGCCGAGCGCGAGCGCGGGACCGGCGGCCGAGCCGCTCGAGCGCCGCTCGCGCGAGCGCCCGGCGCCGAGGCGGGCGACCATGCCGTCGAGGGCGTAGTAGGTCAGCGCCCCCGCGCCGAGGCCGACCGCCACCGCGTCGGCACCGCCGGCGTCGACGCCTTCGGCCGCGAGCTCGAACGAGACCGCGCTGATCAGCGCGCCCGCGCCGAAGCCGAGCACGAGCCCGACCAGCCGGTCCGGCCAGGAGCGCGCCACGCCGAGCAGCGCGCCGAGCACCAGCGATCCCGCCGCCAGAGCGCCCCAGCCGAGCGCCGCCGCCATCGCGTCAGTCGCGCTCGCCGCGGCGCGCGAGCAGGTAGCCCGCCCCGGCGCCGACCAGCAGCGAGGCCGCGATCACGACGATCAGGGGCGTGCGCCGGCTGTCGACGATCCAGTTGACGCTCACCTCGTCGAGGTTGAGCACGGCGAACAGGACCGCGAGCGCGGTCAGCGCGAGCGCGCCGAGCTGGCGCGCGCGGACCCTGCGCTCGGGCGTGGAGGCTTCGGCCATCGCGCCGCCGATGATCGCATGGTGGGCCGCCGTATCGCTGCCATGCGCCGGCCGGCGGCTGGACGGCGGCTCGGCCATCCGTCCATCAGGCGTCTTGCAAGGCTCATGCCATCCGTCGCGGCAGTCGAGGAACGGGGAGACCAGACCCGGCCTGAAAGGGATTCCCGCCCCGATGGCAGCCGAGACCACCGCCCCCTATGCAGCAGCAGCGCCGCTCGCCAGCGACGACGGGCGCATCCGCTTCGCGATCGCGGGCGGGCCGCAGGCACCCGAGCGGGCGCGCGCCTGGCTCGAGAGCCGCGTCACGTGGCTCGCCGACGACGCGCTCAAGCAGCTGCTGTTGCTGGCCTCGGAGCTCGTCAACAACGCGGTTCGCCACGGCGGCGCCGGCAAGGACGAGCTGATCGGCGTCGCGGTCTGGTCCACGCGCGACGGGGTGGGCGTGGAGATCAGCGACGCCGGTCCCGGCTTCACGCCCAGCGACCGCCACGACCCCCTCGACGAGCCCGGTGGCTGGGGCCTCGTGCTGGTGGAGCGGATGGCCGAGCGCTGGGGCGTCGTACGCGACCGGCGCACGCGCGTCTGGTTCGAGCTGACCGCCACGGCCGGCTAGCGCGTCCGGCGCGCACCCTCTCAGACGCGCGCGGTAGTCTCACCCGCGCGTGAGCCGGCCTCGCGAGAATCCGCCGCCTGAGCGGCTCTACGCCCTGAAGTGGCGCATCTTCGGGGTGATGATGATCGGCTGGGCGATGTCCCTGCTGGACGTCTCGATCGTGAACGTCACGATCCCGGAGCTGCAGAAGGACCTCAGCACGGACATCGCGACCGTGACCTGGGTCGTCAACGCCTACAACATCGCCTTCGCCGTGCTGCTGGTGACGGCCGGGCGGCTGGCGGACCAGTTCGGCCGCCGGCGGCTGTTCGTGATCGGCATGGCGGTGTTCACCGTCGGCTCGGCACTGTGCGCGAGCGCCTGGTCGGTCGAGTGGCTGATCGTCTTCCGCGTGATCCAGGGCATGGGCGCCGGCA
Organism: uncultured Thermoleophilaceae bacterium; assembly: GCA_963734165.1. GTDB lineage: Bacteria > Actinomycetota > Thermoleophilia > Solirubrobacterales > Thermoleophilaceae > JACVRW01. Next base: position 1,523,258 of record CAVTFZ010000002.1, read on the forward strand.
TCCTCGCCCCGCTCGGGTTCGCGATGGTCGTGCTTGCCTTCCCGCCCCAGCAGCGGGGCTTCGGCCTGGCGTTGATCGCCGTCGTGGCACTGGTGTCCTCGGCCGCCGGCCCGGTGCTCGGCGGCGTGCTGGTCGAGTTCGTCAACTGGCACTGGATCTTCATCGTCAACCTGCCCTTCGGCGTGCTCGGGATCGTGCTGGCGCTGCGCTGGTGGCCGGAGACCTGGGACCCGCGCGCGGTCGGCAAGCGCGTCGACGTGCTCGGCATGGTGCTGCTCGGCGGCGCCGTGCTGGCGCTCACCTTCGCGTTGGTGGAGACCAACCCGGCCGCCGGGGACCTGGCGCTGTGGCTGTCGCTGATGCAGCTCGCCGTGCTGCTCGGCGCGGCGTTCTTCTTCTCCCAGCGCCGCCCCGACGCGATGATCCCGCTCTCGATCGTGCGCAACGAGCAGTTCCGGCGCGGCAACCTCGCGATGCTGCTGTTCAGCGCCGGCGCGATCGGCACGCTGCTGCTGCTGGCGCTGATCTTCGTGAACCTGTGGGGCTACTCGGAGCTGGAGGGGGCGCTGGCGCTGCTGCCGATCCCCCTCTGCGGGCTGCTGGTGTGGCCACTGGTCGGGCGCGCCGCGGACACCAGGGCGCCGGGCGACATCGCCGTGCCCGCCCTGATCCTGATGGCGGTGGGGATGGTCTGGGTCTCGTTCCTGCCCTCGACCGCCGACGACGCCTGGGCCTACGCGCGCATCCTGCCCGGGTTGGTGCTGATCGGCGTCGGGATGGGGATCGGCTTTCCCTCGCTGAACGTCGGCACGATGGGCGCGGTCTCGGGCCAGGAGCTGGGGCTCGCGTCGGGGATCCTCAACACCGCGCGCCAGCTCGGGGCCGCGATCGGGGTCGCGCTGCTGGTGGCCACCTTCGGCGGGGCGACCGTCGCCTACATGGAGCTGTTCGGCGAGGACGACATCGAGGACCTCGCCGACGACTGGGAGATCCCACACGCGCTGACGGCACAGATCGTGGGGGCGACGCTGCACGACTACGCCGGCGGCACCTCCGATCGCTTCCAGCCCAAGCCGGGCTTCGACCAGGAGGTCATCCGCGTGACCGCTGGCGCGGCGCGCGAGGGCTTCGCCTGGGCGCTGCGCCACGCCGCCCTGCTGGTGCTGAGCGCGATCCCGCTGGCCCGCTCGCTGCGACGCACGCCCCAGCAGGCACGCGCCGAGGAGGCCGCGGCCGCCGCCGCGGCGGGTCCGCCGTCGCCACCGCAGGCCGACGGACGCGACGGCGCTCCGCGCGGCAGCCCGGCCGCGCCGGCAACTAGCTGAGGTTCAGGCTAGCTGCAGGCCGAGCCGCTGCTCGACCAGCGCGACGACCTTGGCCGCCGACTCCGCGGGCGACTCGTCCTCGGTCTCCAGGACCATCTCCGGGGTCGCGGGCTCCTCGTACGGATCCGAGACCCCGGTGAACTGGTCGATCGCGCCCTCGCGCGCACGCTTGTAGAGACCCTTGACGTCGCGCCGCTCGCACTCGTCGACGGTCGCGCGCACGTAGATCTCGGCAAAGCGCCCGCGCATCTGCTGGCGCGCCTTGTCGCGCGCCTCCTGGTAGGGGGAGATCGCGGCCACGATCACGATCACGCCGTTGCGCGAGAGCAGGTCGGCCACGAACGCGATCCGCCCGACGTTCACGTCCCGGTCGCGGCGCGAGTAGCCGAGGCCGACGGTGAGGTTGCGGCGCACGACGTCGCCGTCGAGCACCTCGACGCGGTGCCCGCGCTCGCGCAGCTCGCGCTCGACCGCCCGTCCGATCGTGGACTTGCCGGCGCCCGAGAGACCGGTCAGCCACAGGCACAGCCCCGGCCGATGCCCGTTGCTGTTCGAGCCGCCGCTGGCGCCGGCGGCGATCGGCCCCAGCTCGGGCGTGTGCTCGTGCAGGTCGAACGCGCGGAAGCGCGAGAACAGCCGGTGCTCGGGTCCGTGGAAGTCGGCCGAGCCTGTGGTCAGCAGGCCGAGCTCGGCGCAGCGCTCGGCCAGCAGCGCGGTCTGCTCCAGCGTGTGGGTGGCGTAGAAGGCCTCGACGCCGTCGAGCCCCACGGCGCGGTAGCGGTCGATCGCCGCCAGCACCTCCCGCTCGTCCTGGATGTCCCAGAACGGGTGCGCCCAGATCGCCACGCCGCCGGCCGCGTGGATCCACTCGATCGCCTCGGCGACGGTGGGGTGGGTGCGGCCGACGTAGCCGGGCCTGCCCTGGATCAGGTACGCGGGGATGAAGGAGGAGACGTCGGTCAGGCCCTCGGCCTCGAGCCGCGCGGCGTTGGCCGGGTGCTCGACGACCGCCGCGGCCAGGTGCGGCCGCCCGACGGGCTTGCCCGCCGCCTTGCGCGCCTCGATCGGCGCCGGGTCGACCTCGAAGCCGAGCTCGCCGAGCTTGGCGGCCATCGCGTCGGCGCGGCGCTCGCGGTCGGCGCGCGCGTCGAGCAGCCGCTCGGCGAGCAGCGGATCGCGGTGGTCGATGCGGTAGCCGAGGAGGTGCAGGTCCTCGTACTCGCCGTCGACCGCCGAGATCTCGGTCGCCGGCACCACGTGCACGCCGTGCTCGATGCCGGCCTCCAGCGCCTCGTCGACGCCGTCGACGGTGTCGTGGTCGGAGAGCGCGAGCAGTTCGACACCCGCCTGGGCGGCGCGAGCGACCACCTCGGTCGGGGACAGGTGGCCATCGGAGTACAGCGAGTGGGACTGGAGGTCGAACGCAGGAAGCGCCAAGGCCCGCAGCATAACGGCGCTTTCGCAGCCGCATCGGGGTCGTCGGCCCCGATATACCTAGGTCTGCATGGATCCCGGTCTCGCGTTCGCTGGCCTCTGCATCGGCATCCTGGTCGGCCTCACGGGGGTGGGCGGGGGATCGCTGATGACGCCGCTGCTGATCCTGCTGTTCGGCATCCACCCCGTCACGGCCGTCGGCACCGACCTCGCCTATGGCGCGGTGACCAAGACCGCGGGCGGGTTCAAGCACTGGCGCCAGGGCTCGGTGGACATGCGCCTGTCGTGGTGGATGGCGCTGGGCTCGGTCCCCGCCGCGGTGCTGGGGGTGATCGCGCTCGAGCTGTTCAAGGACGCCCTCGAGGGCTCGTTCAACGACGCCCTGATCGCGGCCGTGGCCGGTGCGGTGCTGTTCGCGGGCATGGCGGTGCTGGCGCGGCCGCTGCTGGCGGCCCGCACCGGCGCCGGCGAGCGTGACGAGGTCCCGCTCGAGGGCCGCCACAAGGTCGCGGCGATCGGGGTCGGGGCGATCGTCGGCTTCGTGCTCGGGGTGACCTCGGTCGGCTCCGGCGCGCTGATCGGCGTGGCGCTGATCCTGCTGTTCCGGCTCACGCCGCACCGGATGGTCGGCACCGACATCTTCCACGCCGCGATCCTGCTGTGGGCGGCGGCCCTCGCGCACCTGGCCTTCGGCAACATCGACTTCGGCCTCGCCGGCAACCTGCTGCTCGGCTCGGTGCCCGGCATCTGGGTCGGCAGCTCGCTGTCGGTGCGGATGCCGGTGCCGGCGTTGCGCACCGCGCTGGCGGCGGTGCTGGTGGCGTCGGGCATCGCGCTCTCGAACAAGGCCGGCTGGGGCATCTCGCTGGTCGCGTTCGCCACCTGCACGCTGCCGAGCCTGTTGCTCGTGTTCCTGGTCCTGCGCCGCCGCCCGCGCACAGTGGCCGTGGCGCCCGAGCGGGCCTAGCGGGTTGCCCGCTAGTCTGCGCGCGGCGTGGGCCGGCGGCGACGGGGACTGACGAGGCGACAGGCGCTCCAGACGGGAGGCGTCGGCGCCGCGGCGCTCGGGCTGGCGGCCTGCGGCGATCAGCCGTTCGAGCCCAAGACGACGCACGCTTCCGACGCGCCGAACACGGTGCTGATCTTCACCGACAGCACGCGCGCGGACTACATCGGCGCCTACAACCACGACCGGCGCAACCACACGCCGAACCTCGACGCGCTCGCCAAGGACTCGCTCACGTTCGAGCTCGCGGTGCCGGAGGCGATGCCGACCGGCCCGGCCCGGCGCGCGCTGCTGACCGGCGTGCGGACCTTCCCGAGCCGCGCCTGGCCAGGGCCGCAGCCGCCGTTGCCGCTCGGGCCGGGCTGGTACCCGCCGGCGCCCTATGAGCCGCTGGTCACCGAGCTGATGGGCGAAGCCGGCGTCGAGACCGCCTACTGCACCGACAACCCGTTCCTCGTCGGTCCTCGCTACGCGGACTTCCGGCGCACGCTCGACTTCGCGCGCCCGAGCTACTCGCAGGCCTCCTACCGCTTCCTCAACAAGCCCTACAAGCGCCCGGCGCCGCGCAGCGCGATCGATCGCTTCCTGCTGCCCGAGCTGAGCGACAGCGTCGAGGTCGGGCGGCTGCGCTCGATGGTCGGCTGGAACTCCGTCAACCGCCATCGCGAGAAGGACTACGCCGCCGCGCGCGTGATTCGCAGCGGGATCGGCATCGTCGACAACCTCAAGCGCCGCGGCCGCCCGTTCTTCCTCGGCGTGGACTGCTTCGACCCGCACGAGGCGTTCGAGCCGCCGAAGGTCTACATGGACCGCTTCGGCCCCGCCAAGGGCGTGGCGGCCACGAACGGCATCGCCCCGGTGCAGCCGTTCGAGACTCCCTACAGCTGGGTCGTGCGCGTCGACCTCGACGACGACACGATCGAGCGCGTGCGCGATCTCTACGCAGCGGAGATCACCTTCGTCGACGCCTGGATCGGCCGCTTCATGAATCGCCTCGCCGACCTGAACCTGCTCGACGACACGGTGATCCTGTACGCGTCCGACCACGGCCTGACGCTCGGCGAGCACGGGATCGTGGGCAAGCACGCCGCGCGCGCGATGTGGCACATCTACCACGTGCCGTTCATGATCCGCCACCCGGAGGGCAAGCTGGCCGGCCAGACCAGCGACTACTTCGCCTCCACCCACGACATCCCGCGCACGCTGCTGTCGTTCATGGGCGTCGACCAGCCCGGGATGATGAACGGGGAGGACCTGAGCGTCATCTTCGACGGTAGGCGGCCACCGCCGCGACCCGTGTTCACCTCGATGTACGAGCGCTACCTGCTGGCCGGCGACGAGGACTGGTTCCTGATCGCCGACAGCAAGGGCGCGACCAAGCGCCTGTTCGACAACCGGCGCGACCCGCAGCAGCTGCGCGACGTCGCCGACCAGCACCCCGAGCAGGTCGACCGCCTCTGGCGGACGCTGATCGACGAGGCGGGCGGCACGCTGCCGCAGTTCAGCGGCACCGGCGTGATCGGCGGATGACCGGACGGCCGACCAGCTGCAGCCCCTCGCGCCGTGGCGGTGGACGGTGAGCGAGCGGCTGAACCGCCGCGGCCTGCTGCGCCGCGGCGGCGCCGCCGCGGCCGGCGTGACCGTCCTCGGCGCGGCCGCCGCTGCGCGCCCCGCCACGGCCGCCGCCGCGGACACGGACCGTCCCCGCAACGCGCTGCTGATCGTGCTGCCGCTGCTGCGCGCGGACTTCGTCGGCATCTATCCGGGCACGTCGCGCGCCGACACGCCGAACATCGACGCCCTCGCCAAGCAGTCGCTGCGCTTCGAGCACGCCGTGGCGGAGTCCGGGCCGGCGTGGCCGGTGCGCCGCTGCCTGCTGACCGGCATGCGCTCGTTTCCCTTCCGCAACTGGCGCCGCACCGCGGGCATGCCGGCCGTGCCCGGCTTCAACCCGATCTACGACTACCAGCCCGTCGTGCCCGAGACGCTGCGCCAGGCCGGCGTCGAGGTCGCCTGGGTCACCGACAACCCGCTGCTCGAAGGCCCGCGCTTCGAGGGCGTGCGCGGCGCCGGCGGCTCCACGGCCCGCAGGCCGCAGGCGGCGCCGGGGATCGAGAGCGACTTCGTGCCCGCGCTCGAGCGTGCCAGCGCGGCCGGCGTGCGCTCGCTGGACGCGGGGCTGAAGGCGCTCGGCGAGCTGCGCGGCCAGCAGCCGTTCCTGCTCGCGGTCGACGGCTTCGATCCCCAGGACGCCTACGAGGCGCCGCGCGTGTACGTGCGCCAAGAGGCCGTCGACCGGCTCGGCTGGGAGGACCTGCAGGGCCGCCTGGTGCCCGTCCGCTTCGGCGACGGGGTGGGCGCGGACCTCAGCGAGCGGTACGCGCGCGGGGTGGAGGAGATGGACCGCGGCGTGGGGCGGCTGCTCGACCGCCTCGACGAGCTCGACCTGGCCGACGACACGCTCGTGATCCTGACCGGCGATCACGGCGTGGCGCTCGGCGAGCACGGCTACATCGGCAAGGCCGCGCCGACCTCGCACCGGCTCTCGCACGAGCTCGCGTTCATGATCAGGCATCCCAACGGGAAGCTGAGGGGCGATCACAGCTGGTGGCATGCCTCGACCCACGACGTGCCGAGCACGCTGCTGTCCTACCTCGGCGTGACGGTGCCGGGCAAGATGGACGGCGAGGACCTGACGCAGCTCTTCCACGGCGTGGACGACGAGGACCTGCACGAGCGGCCCGCGTTCACCACCGTCACCGGCACCGTGATGCTGGCGGGCGACAAGCGCTTCCTGGCGGTCGTCGACCGCAAGGACCAGGAGCGCTGGCTCTACGACGACGAGGAGGAGGAGGACCACACGCGCTTCGAGAACGCGGCCGGCGACAACCCCGGCGATCTCCAGCGCCTGTCGCAGGAGCTCGCCATCGCCGCCGGCGGGACGCTGCCCGAATGGGGCCCCGACGGCACCGAGCGACCGCTGCCCGAGCAGGCCAAGGACGATGTCGACGGGGACGGCATCGTCAACGACGACGACCCCGTCGACGACGACGACGAGGCCGACGACGACTACCGCGACGACGACACCCGCGCCGGCGCCTTCGACGGCGAAGACCCGACCGGCAAGGTCGGCAACTTCCTCGGCGGCGGCAGCGACCAGCCGCCCACCGGCCAGCGCGGCCGCTACTTCAGCGGAGACCAGCCGATTCCGTAGCTACTCACCTATACTGAGCCCAAGCTCAGTATGTGGACAAGTCCAGAGCTAAGGGAACGGAGGGCCCAGCTTCCTCTGCTGGCGCTCGCGCTGCTCGTCATCGCCGGGGCCGCACTGCGCCTGGCGATGATCGGCGCCTACGGGCCCGGCTTCATCGGCATCTCCGACTCCCAGTTCTACATCCAGGCGGCGCAGTCGAACGTCTTCCAGTGGGCGGCCGCGCCCGGTGGGATCACCTGGCCGGCGGGCTATCCCGTCTTCCTCGGCTTCTGGCACCTGCTCAGCGACCAGCTCTCGTTCACGATCCTGGTCCAGCACCTGCTGGGCATCGCCACGGCGGTCCTGCTCTACCTGGCCGTGCGCAGGGTGGTGTCCGCCTGGTGGGCGCTGCTGCCGGCGGCGGTTGTCCTGCTCGCCGGCCCGCAGATCTTCCTCGAGCACGCGGCGATGACCGAGTCGCTGTTCGCCTTCCTCACCGCGGCCACCTGCTACTGCGCGGTGCGGGCGCTCGACGGCCAGGCCGCGCAGTGGGGCGCGCTCGCGGGCGCGCTCGTGACCGCGGCGGCGATGGTGCGCGTCGTCGGCGTGCCGCTCGTCGGTGTGGTGCTCGTCTGGCTGTTCGTGGCCAGCCGCGGCAAGGGGCGGGAGCGAGCGACCGCGGCGCTCGCGGCTACGCTCGCCGCGTTCGTCCTGCTCGGCGTCTACCTGATCGAGATGAAGCGCGAAACCGGCTTCGGCGGGCCGGCCCTGACCCACTCCGGCTCCTGGAGAGCGCCCGCGCGCGCCAGCGATCCGGTGGACTTCGCGGACTACCTCGGCGGCCAGCTCACGCGCTTCTGGTCCTCGGACCACAACGAGGGCCGGGGCACCAGAGACGCCGGCACCGTGGGCTATGCCTACGACGGCGTCGTGGACATCCTGCAGACACCCAGCAGAGACCAGCGCAGAGCCGCGACGGACTACTACTCCACAGCCAACGTCGAGATCGACCAGGGCAGATTCGACGCGCTGAGAGGCTACGAGCGGCACACGCGCCTCGAGGGGCTGCCGTTCGTGCTGTTGCTGCTGCTGGCGGCGATCGGCCTGCCGCTGGCCCGCGGGCGCCGGCTGTGGGTCGGGATCCTGATGCTCGCGACGGCGCTCGTGACGCTGATCACGCCCGTCGCCTACGTCTACTTCGACGCCCGCTACGTCGTGCCCGGCTACGGGGCGCTGGCCGCCGCCGGGGCGATCGGCGCGGCCGCGCTCTGGCGTTGGGGCGTCGCCCGGCGCGAGCAGGCCCCCGCGCGCGCCGAGCGCAGAGGCGTGCCGCCGCAGGTCAAGGCACGCGGCGCCTCGCGCCCCCCGGCCAGGCGCAGTCGCGGCGGTCGCAGCCCGGCTCGCAGCTGAGGCTCAGCGGCGAAGCGAGCCGGCCGTCGGGCCGCCTGGACGGCGCAGCGCGGTCAGCGTGCCGCCTGTGCGCTCGGCCGTGCGCTCGAGCAGCTCGATCTCGTCCAGCGCCGCGCCGGCGCCGAGGGCGACGCAGTCGAGCGGAGAGTCCGCGATCCGGATCGGAACGTTGGTCTCGGCCTCCAGGCGAGCGGCGAAGCCACGCAGCAGCGCGCCGCCGCCGGCGAGCAGGATGCCGCGCTGGGGGATGTCGGACGCCAGCTCCGGCGGCGTCTCCTCGAGCGCGCTCTTGACCTCGGAGACGATGTCCGAGATCGGGGGCTCGAGCGCGGCGCGGATCTCCTCGGCCCGCACCGCGACCTCGCGCGGCAGGCCGGACATCGGATCGCGCCCCCGGACCTCCCACTGCGCGTCGATGGGATCCGGCGCGACGCCGCCGACCTGCAGCTTCACCTGCTCGGCGGTCGTCTCGCCGACGGCCAGGCCGTGGTGGGCGCGGATCCAGGCCGCGATCGCCTCGTCGAAGTCATAGCCGCCGACGCGCAGCGAGCGCGCGACGACGATCCCGCCCAGCGAGATCACCGCGACCTCGCTGGTGCCACCGCCGATGTCCACGACGACGCTGGCGCGCGGCTCGTCGATCGGCAGGCCGGCGCCGATCGCCGCCGCCAGCGGCTCCTCGATCAGGTGCACCGAGCGCGCTCCGGCCGACATCGAGGCCTCGGTCAACGCGCGCCGCTCGACGTCGGTGATGCCCGACGGCGCGCACATGATCAGGCGCGGATGGGCGAAGCGGCTGCGGTGCACGCGTCCGATGAAGTGCCGCAGCATCTGCTCGGTGACCTCGAAGTCGGCGATCACGCCGTGGCGCAGCGGGCGCACAGCGGCGATCGAGGCCGGCGTGCGGCCGATCATGCGCTGCGCCTCCTCGCCGACCGCGTGCACCTCGCCGTCGCGTGTGTCGACGGCCACCACCGACGGCTCGGACAGCACGATCCCCTCGCCACGCACGAACACGAGCGTGTTCGCGGTGCCGAGGTCGATCGCGAGATCGCGGCCGCCGAGCCGCGGCAACAGCCGCCGCCGGATCGCGGAGCGAGGCGTGAGGCTGTCGCGCGCGGGAGTCAGCCGGGGACGCTACCGGACCGCTCGCCGCTGGTAGGGCAGCGGCTTCAGCACCGCCTCGATGCGCTCGCGCTGCGGCTCGAAGGCCGGTGGCAGCACGAGCTTCTCGCCCAGCGTCTCGAGCGACTCGTCGACCGTGAAGCCGGGGTCGGGCGTGGCCAGCTCGAACAGCACGCCGCTCGGCTCGCGGAAGTAGATCGAGCGGAACCAGAAGCGATCGATCACCGGCGTCGGCCGGCCGCCGGCGGCGATCACGCGCTCGCGCCAGGCCTCGTGGTCCTCCGCGCTGGAGTTCCAGGCGACGTGGTGGACGGTGCCGGCGCCGGGCACGGGGCTCGTGCCGGGCGCGGGATCGTAGGCGTAGAGGCCGCCACGCTGCTCGCCACGTGCCTCCCAGCCGTGCTCGCCGGTCCAGTCGTCGGCGCTGGGCTCGAACGCGAGCGCCTGCTCGAGCAGCTCCGTGCTGCGCTCGGGCGCCGCCGCGTACGCGCGCACGCCGTGGAAGCCCTGCAGCGCCAGCTCGGACGGCACCTCCGGATGGTCGGCCACCAGCGGCGCGTCGGGCACGTCGGCCACCAGCAGCTCGAAGCCCAGCCCCTCGGGGTCGGCGAAGCGCAGGCTGGCGCCGTCGCGCTCGCTGGCGATGCCCTCGTCGGCCAGCCGGCCCGCCCAGAAGTCCAGCGCCTGCTCGGAGCCGACGCGGTAGGCGATCCGGTGCACCATCCCCGCGCCGGCCTTGCCGCGGGCCGCGCCCGGGTACTCGAAGAAGGTCAGGTCGGCGCCCGGCTGGGCCTGCTCGTCGGCGTAGAAGAGGTGGTAGACGGTCGGGTCGTCCTGGTTGACGGTCTTCTTGGCCATCCGCAGGCCGAGCACGCGCGTGTAGAAGTCGACGTTCGCGGGGGCGTCGCCGGTGATCGCCGTGATGTGGTGGATGCCGTCGAGCTTCATACGCTGCCTCCCTTGGAAGTGGTTGCGCGCGCAACTATATCACCGGGCGTCTCGGGCACCGTCAGGACGAAGCCCAGCGCGCAGGTCGTGGCGAGCGCCGCCGCGCCGCCGAGCACGGCGTGGGCGCCGACCGCCTCGGCGGCCGGCCCGGTGACGATCAGCCCCAGGCCGCCCGCGCCCGTCGTGGCGGTGACGAAGGCGAGCAGCGTCTTGGGGCGCAACCGCTCGGGCACGCCGAGCGTGACCAGGGACATCGTGGGCGCGTTGATGAGCGGGTTGGCGAGGCCGGCGGCGAACAGCGCCAGCCCGAGCACGCCCGGCGGCAGGTGGAACGCGAGCGCCCACAGCGGCAGCGTCGCGCCGAACAGGCCCATCCGCAGCAGCGCGATCGGCCTGCGCGCGGACAGCCAGACGGCCAGCGGCATCCCGCCCAGCGCGCCGCCGCCCCAGGCGGCCAGCAGCGCGGCGGCGATGCCGACCTGCCGGTCGTAGGCGGTGTAGGCGAGGATCGGCAGCGACAGGAAGACCATCTGCATCGCGAGCTCGATGCCGGCGTTGGCGATGGTCAGCGAGCCGAGCAGGCGGTCGCCGGACAGCCGGCGAGCGCCGGCCAGCAGGTCGCCCTCGTCCGCCGGCTGGCTGTCGGAGATCGTGGCGGCGCCACGGTCGGGCACCAGCAGCCACAGCAGGCCGAAGGCGAGCAGGTAGGTCCCGGCGTCGATCAGCAGCACGGCCGGGGCGCCGAGCACGCCGATCAGGGCGCCGGCGAACGCCGGCCCGCCACCAGCGGCAGGCGATTGGCCGCCTGTAGGAAGACGTTGCCGCGCATGACGTCGCCGGCGGCGTCCCCGAGCAGGTCGGGCAGGATCGTGCGCTGCGAGGCGAAGTGCGCGGGAAAGAAGGCGCCGATCAGGAAGGCGAGCACCAACAGCAGCGCGAAGGGCAGTGCCCCGAGCCAGTAGAGCAGCGGCACCGCGGCCACCAGCGGCGCGCGTGCGGCGTCGCACAGCATCAACGTCCGCCGCGACCCGAGGCGCGAGGCGATGGCGCCGCTCGGGATCCCCAGCAGCGCCATCGGGACCCACTCCGCGGCCGCGACCAGTCCGGCGCGAGCGGGCGATCCCGTGCTGCTGAGCACCAGCCAGGGCAGGGCGAGCGCCGTCATCGTCGAGCCCGTCGTCGAGACCAGCTCGGCGGCCAGCAACGGCGCCAGCGCCCGCGGGCGAGCGCTCACGGTCGCGGTCCCCGCGCCTTCGGTCCCAGGTGCAGCTCATGGCGCACGAGCTCGTGCGCCCGCTCGGCCCAGTCGCACAGCAGCGGTCGCGTGTCGCGCGGGTCGATGATCTCCTCGACGCTGAAGCGCTCGGCGGTGCGGAAGGGGGAGCGCACCGCGTCCAGGCGCGTCGCGATCTCGGCGCGCAGCGCCTCGGGGTCCTCGGCCGCCTCCAGCTCGCGCCGGTAGGCCGCCTCGATCCCACCCTCGATCGGCAGCGAGCCCCAGTCGCCCGAGGGCCACGCATAGCGCAGGTTCAGCCGCGAGCCGTCGCCGTGGCCGGCACCGGCGACGCCGAACACCTTGCGCACGAGGATCGAGACCCAGGGCACGCTCGCCTGGTGGGTCGCATACAGCGCCCGCGCACCGCGGCGGATCGTGCCGGCCCGCTCGGCCGCGGTGCCGATCACGAAGCCCGGCACGTCGACGAGGTTGACGACCGGCAGGTGAAACTGGTCGCAGAGGTCGACGAAGCGCGCCAGCTTCTCCGCCGCGTCCGCCGTCACCCCGCCGCCGTAGTGCTCCGGATCGGAGGCGAGCACCCCCACGGGCCGGCCGGCGAGGCGCGCCAGGCAGGTGATCGTGGGGCGGCCGAAGTGCGCGCCGAGCTCGAAGGTCGAGTCGCGGTCGAAGACCGCGGCCAGGATGCGCCGCATCTTGTACGGACGGCGGCGCTCGCGCGGCACGATCGACAGCAGCTCCTGCTCGCGACGATCGGGCGGGTCGTCGCCGGCGCTCAGCGGCGGCGCCTCCCAGACGTTCTGCGGCAGGTAGGAGAGGAAGCGCCGCAGCTGGTCGAGCGCGTCGTCCTCGTCGGCGGCGACGTTGTCGACCGCGCCCGCGCGCGCCTGCATGCGCGCGCCGCCGAGCTGCTCCTTGTCCGGCGCCTCGCCCATCGCCGCGGCGACCACCGGCGGGCCGGCCACGAACAGCTGCGCACTGTCGCGCACGATCACCGAGAAGTGGGCGCAGACGACGCGCGCCGCGCCCAGCCCGGCGACCGGTCCCAGCGCCGCGGTGGCGACCGGCACCCGCGCGAGGTTGGCGACCACCAGCTCGAAGCCCGGCAGCGGCGGCACGTAGGAGAAGCCCATCGTCTCGAGCGTCTTGACGCTGCCCCCGCCGCCGGTGCCGTCCACGAGTCGGATCAGCGGCAGCTTCAGGTCGTGCGCCAGCCGCTCGGCGTAGATCGCCTTCTCCCAGATGGCGGCGTCGGCCGCCCCGCCGCGAACGGTGAAGTCGTCGCCCTGCACGACCGTGCGACGGCCCCCGACGCGGCCGTGCCCGACGACCGTGTTGGCGGGCAGGAAGTCGACCAGCTCGCCCTGCTCGTCGTAGGTCGCGCGGCCCGCGAGCGCGCCGGCCTCGTGGAAGCTGCCGGTGTCGAAGAGGCGCTCGATGCGCTCGCGCACGGTCAGGCGGCCGGAGGCATGCTGGCGTGCCACGCGCTCCTCGCCGCCGAGCCGGTAGGCGAGCTGCTCACGTCGGCGAAGCTCGTCGAGCTCGGGCTGCCAGTCCATGCGCGCCGCAGCGTAGCTCGCTGCACACCCGTACGCTGCCGCTGTGGACGCGAGCGACGAGCTCGGACGCGCGGTCGCCGAGGCGGGCGGTCCGGATGCGCCGCGCGAGCTGTCCGCGCGTCTGCGCGACCTGCTCGACGAGGAGCTCGAGCGCGGGCCAGCGCGAGCTGCGCGAGCGCGCGCACCGGCTACCCGACCCCGATCGCGGTCGCGGTCGCGCCCGGCGACGGGGTGCTGCTGGCGGCGCTGCCGCTGCCGGTCGAGCTGCGCGCCGACACCGAGGCCGTGACCCCGCGCGGGGGCGCGCTCGCCGCCGCGGCGGTCGCGAAGGTCGTCGAGGCCACCGACGCCGGCCCGCCCGTCTCCGGCTCCGACCTCTCGCTGCTGCTCGGCGACTTCGACGGCGCGCTCACGCTCGTCTACCCGGCGGACGATCCCGTAGGGGCCGCGGAGTACGCGCAGGAGGCGTTCGACGACGCCTTCAAGACGCCTCGACCGGCTGCGCGCGCGCACATGCCTGCTGCCAGCGCACGTGCTCGAGGGCGTGCAGGACCTGCGCCCGCCGATCGGGCCGACCCATCCGCTGCGCGTGGCCGAGGCGGTCGGCGCGGCTGGGCGGCTCGATCCGCTCGACGAGGAGTCGATCGAACCGCTCGAGCAGATGCTGCTGACGCTGCTCGAGCCCACCGGCGCCTCCACGCGCGCGCACGAGGACCCCGACCCCGTGCGGCGGGTGGCGCGGCGCATGCTGCAGCGCCTCGACGGCATGGGCAAGTGGGGCGGCTATCACACGGCCTTCGACCACCTCGCGCGCGGCTTCGCCCGTCACGATCGGGCGCTGGCCTACGAGGTCGGCGAGGCGCTGGTGGACTCGGGCCTGCTGAGCGAGAAGCAGAGCGTGGGACAGCGACACGTGTTCCTCAACCCGCGTCGCAGCGGCGACATCCGGCGCCTGATCGACGAGGGCGAGCTGCCGCCGGGCTTGACGCTGCCCGTGCTCGACTAGCCGTCGGCGCCGTCGACGCGCAGCCGGCCGTCGCGCACCGTCAGCGAGCGCCGGCCGGCCAGCAGCTCCTCCAGCTCGGCTCCGACCAGCTCGCGCCGCCAGCCGGCGCACACGCGCAGGTCGCCGCCGTCGTCGCCGCGCCGATGCGCGCTCACCAGCGCGGCCAGCTCGGCCTGGGTGGCGATCAGCTCCACCGCCACGCCGCTCTCCTGCGAGCGGTGGCGCACGAGCGCCTGTGCGAGCGAGACCAGCGGGGCGTCGCGCGAGTCGCGCGCGGGCGGCTCGGGCGGCGGGGGCGGAGGCTCGCGCCGCTTGCCGCGCTCGATCGCCGCGAGCAGCTCGTCCGGGCGGCGGTGCAGGGTCTGCTGGGGCAGGCCGCGGATCTGCTCCAGCGCGTCGCGACTCTTGGGCGTGCGGCGAGCCAGCTCCACGAGCGCCTGGTCGGGCAGCACGTAGCCCCCGGGCCGGTCCATCGCGCGGGCGCTGTGCTCGCGCCACTCGACCAGCTCGCGCGCAACCGCACGCCCGCGCTCGTCGAGACGGCCCAGGCGGGGGAGGCGCTCGTAGACGTCCTCGGGGTCGCGCTCGTCGCTCATCTGCTCGAGCGCGCGGCACTCCTCGCGCGCCCAGTCGAGCCGGCCGCGCTCGTCGAGGCGCCGTTCGATCTCCTCGGCGAGGGCGAGCAGCAGGCGCGCGTCGTCGCCGGCGTAGCCGAGCTGCTGGGGGGTCAGCGGCCGGCGGTCCCACTTGGTGAATCCCTCCGAGCCCTTCAGGCGCACGTTGAGCAGCTTGCGCACCAGCGACTCGTAGCCCTCCTGGTTGCCGAGGCCGAGGAAGCCGGCCGCGACCTGGGTGTCGAAGACGTTGCGCACCTCGGCGCCCCAGCTGCGACGCAGGATCGCGACGTCCTGGCGGCCGGCGTGCACGAGGATCTCGACCTGCGGGTCGGCGAGCACCTCGGCGAGCGGGCCGGGATCGAGCGGCTCCTCGCCGAGCGGGTCGAGCACCTCCGTGCGCACGCCCTCCGGCGCCTCGGGATCGGGCACGGCCACCTGGACGAGGCACAGCAGCGCCTGATAGCGACGCTCGGAGACGAACTCGGTGTCGATCGCGAGCCGTCCCTGGGCTCGTGCCTGGGCGGCGAGCTCGGCGATCATCGCCGCGGCCGCCGCGACCACAGCCAGCGCATCCACAGCACCGCGATGTCCGCGCAGGCGCTCCAAAGGTGCCCTGGAGGCCCGGTGATCGCCCAGGCCCGCAGGCGCTCGGCCGCGCCGCGCCGCGCTATCGAGCCGGAGTTGCCCACCCGCCCCACGCTATCGTCACCGCCCCATGAGCGCCGCCGTCACCACCACCGTCGAAGAGCTGGGCGACTCGCGCGTGCGCGTGCGCGTCCAGGTTCCGCCGGAGGCCGTCGAGCAGGAGCTGAGCAGCGCCGCGGCCGCGATCGGCCGCGACCTGCGCGTGCCGGGCTTTCGCAAGGGCAAGGTCCCGCCACAGGTGGTGATCCGCCAGGTCGGTCGCGAGGCGGTGCTCGACGAGGCCGTGCGCCAGGCGCTGCCGGGCTGGTACGAGGAGGCCGTGCAGAGGGCGGGCGTCGCCACCGTCGGCGACCCCAAGCTCGACCTGACCGACCTGCCCGAGCGCGGCTCGCCGCTGGAGTTCTCGATCGAGGTCGGCGTGGTCCCGCCCGCGACGCTCGGGGACTACAAGGGCGTCGAGATCGGTCGCCGCGAGCCCGAGGTCGACGCCGAGCGCGTGGACACGCAGCTCGAGCAGGCGCGCGAGCAGCTCGCGTCGCTGGAGACGGTCGAGCGCGCGGCGGGCAAGGGCGACTTCGTGGTGATGGACTTCGTCGGCTCGGTCGACGGCGAGCCGTTCGAGGGCGGCGAGGCGCGCGGCCACGTCGCCGAGCTCGGCTCGGGGCGCCTGATCGACGACTTCGAGGCGCAGCTCGAGGGGGCCGCGACGGGAGAGGAGCGCACCGTCACGGTCACCTTCCCCGACGACTATCCGGCCGAGCACCTGGCGGGCAAGCAGGCGTCCTTCGCCGTGCAGGTCAAGGAAGTCAAGGAGAAGCGCCTGCCCGAGCTCGACGACGACTTCGCCGTCGAGGCCGGCGGCTACGACTCGCTCGACGAGCTGCGCGGCGAGATCGAGCAGCGGCTGCGCGAGGCGGACGAGCAGGCGATCGAGGCGGAGTTCCGCCAGGCCGCGGTCGATGCCGTGGTCGCGGGCGCGAAGGTGGAGGTGCCGCACGAGCTCGTGCACGCCAAGGCGCACGAGATGTGGCATCGCACCGCCCGCCGCCTGAGCCAGCAGGGCGTCGACCCGTCCCAGTACCTGCAGCTCTCGGGCAAGACCGAGGAGGAGCTGGTCACCGAGGCCGAGCCGGATGCCGAGCAGGCGCTCAAGCGCGAGGCCGTGCTGGCCGCGATCGTCAAGGCCGAGGGCATCGAGGTCGGCGACGACGAGGTCACGGAGGCGATGCGCGCCGCCGCCGGCCCCGAGGCGTCGGACAAGCAGGTCAAGCGGGCGCTCAAGCACGCCCGCTCCCAGGGCGCCGACGAGGCGCTCAAGGAGGACATCGCCATGCGCAAGGCCGTCGACCTCGTCGTCGAGCACGCGACGGCGATCTCCGTCGAGCAGGCCAAGGCGCGCGAGAAGCTCTGGACGCCCGGTCGCGACGAGGCCGCCGAGCAGGGCGCCGGTGAGCTGTGGACGCCCGGCTCCTGAGCATCGCTAGACTGGCGCGCCCATGAGCCCACTGGTCCCAATGGTCGTCGAGCAGACCTCTCGCGGAGAGCGCGCCTTCGACATCTACTCGCGTCTCCTCAACGAGCGGATCGTCTTCCTCGGCACCCCGGTGACCGACGAGATCGCCAACCTGATCGTGGCCCAGCTGCTGCATCTGCAGGCTGAGGATCCCGACAAGGACATCTCGCTCTACATCAACTCGCCCGGCGGTTCGGTCTACGCCGGCCTCGCCATCTACGACACGATGCAGTACATCAAGCCGGACGTGCAGACGATCTGCGTCGGCATCGCGATGTCGATGGGGGCGCTGCTGCTGGCCGGTGGCGCGGCGGGCAAGCGGATGGCGCTGCCGAACGCGAAGATCCTGATCCACCAGGTGTCGTCCGCGTTCCAGGGCCAGGCAACGGACATCGAGATCCACGCCAAGGAGATCATCGACGTGCGCCGTCGCCTCGACGAGATCCTCGCCGAGCACACCGGTCAGGACCTCGAGAAGGTCTCGCGCGACACCGAGCGCGACTACTTCATGAGCGCCGAAGAGGCGACGGCCTACCACCTGATCGATCGCGTGATCGAGCCGGTCGGCACCATCTCGTCGGACTCCTCCAACAACTCCTAGCGGCGGCTCGGCCCGGCAGCGGACCGCTGCCGGGCGCCTGCAGGCCGTCCGCGCTGAGGTCGCTCGGGAGACTGCGTAGCCTCCATCACCATGGCCGACGCCAGGACCGCTTACGACCGCCGCTGGCAGGCACTCGCACTGCTGGCCCTGACCCAGTTCGTCGTCGTGCTCGACGCGGCGATTGTGAACGTCGCGCTGCCCTCGATCGGCGGCGACCTGCAGTTCTCCCAGGAGAACCTGCCGTGGGTGGTCAACGCCTACGTGCTCACGTTCGGCGGCTTCCTGCTGCTCGGCGGTCGCGCGGCGGACCTGCTCGGTCGTCGGCGGATGTTCATGATCGGCCTGGTCCTGTTCGCGCTCGCGTCGCTGGCCTGCGGCCTGGCCGTCAACGAGGGGCAGCTGATCGCAGCGCGCGCCGTGCAGGGACTCGGCGGCGCGATCCTGTCGCCGGCGGCGCTGTCGATCGTCGCCGCCACCTTCCGCGAGGGCGCCGAGCGCAACAAGGCGATGGGCGTCTGGGGGGCCGTCGCGGGCAGCGGCGCCGCCGCGGGCGTGCTGCTCGGCGGCGTGCTGACCGAGGGCCTCGGCTGGGAGTGGGTCTTCTGGGTCAACGTCCCGATCGCGCTGGTCGCGGCCGTGATCGCGCCGCGCCTGCTCGCCGAGAGCCGCGCGGAGGGCATGACCCGCGCATTCGACGTCACCGGCGCGCTGACGGTCACCGCCGGCCTGACCGTCGGCGTCTACGCGATCGTCGACGCGCAGGACGCCGGCTGGGGCTCGGCGCAGACGATCGCGCTGCTGGCGCTCGCGGTCGGGCTGCTGGTGGTGTTCGCGATCACCGAGACGCGCTCGCGCCAGCCGCTGGTGCCGTTCCGGATCTTCAAGCTGCGTGCGCTGCGCTCGGCCAACGCGACGATGCTGCTGTTCGGCGGCGGCATGTTCTCGATGTTCTTCTTCCTGACCCTCTACATGCAGCAGGTGCTCGGCTACGACGCGCTCGAGACCGGGCTCGCCTACCTGCCGCTGTCGGGCGGCATCATCATCAGCGCGGGCATCGCGTCGCAGCTGGTCACGCGCATCGGCGTGCGGCCGGTGTTCGTCAGCGGGCTCGCCCTCGTGACGATCGGTCTGCTGTGGTTCTCGCGGGTGTCGGCGGACGGCAGCTTCCTCGGCGACCTGCTCGGCCCGTCGCTCGTGTTCGCGCTGGGCGGCGGCATGTCGTTCGTGCCGGCGACGATCGCGGCGGTCTCGGGCGTCTCGGAGGACGACTCCGGGCTTGCGAGCGGGCTGATCAACACGACCCAGCAGATCGGCGGCGCACTCGGGCTCGCGGTCCTGGCGACGATCGCCAACTCGCGCACCGAGGACGTCGCGGCGACCGCGGGCTCGCGGGGCGCGGCGCTGACCGAGGGCTTCCAGGTCGCCTTCATCGGCGCGGCGGTGCTGGTGTTCGTCGCGACGATCGTGGCAGCGGTGATGATGCCGCGTATCGACGCGCCGACCGAGTCGGTTCCCGCCGCCGCCGCCTGATCGACCGCTCGGAGGGGTCTACGCTGCAACGCGTGGGTCTCTCCAAGCACGTCAACCCCCGTCTCTGGGCCAGCCTCAAGCCGTTCGGGATCGGCGAGCAGCGGCCGAACAACTACCTGCGAGGTCGTCGCGGGCGGGCTGGGAGAACCGCGACCGGCCGGCTACGCCTGGCGCATCCTCAACGAGGGCGTCTGCGACGGCTGCGCGCTCGGCACCAAGGGCATGCGCGACTGGACGATCGACGGGCATCCACCTCTGCAACATCCGCCTGCGGCTGCTGCGGCTGAACACGATGCCGCCGCTCGACGCCGGCGCTGCTGGCCGACGTCGGCGGCGCTGCGCCGGCGCTCGCGCGCGCCGAGCTGCGCGCGCTCGGGCGGCTGCCGCACCCGATGGTGCGCCGCCGCGGCGAGCCGCGGCTTCACGCCGGATCGGCTGGGACGAGGCGCTCGACCTGATCGCCGAGCGCATCCGCGACGGCCGGCCCCGACCGCATCGGCGTCTACCTGACCAGCCGCGGGATGCCGAACGAGTCCTACTACGCGGCGCAGAAGGCGGTGCGCGCGATCGGCACCAACTCGATCGACAACGCCGCGCGCGTCTGCCACTCGCCGAGCACCTTCGGGCTCAAGGAGGCGCTCGGCGTCGGCGGCCACCACCTGCTCGTACACGCGACTGGATCGGCACCGACCTGATCGTCTTCATCGGCTCGAACGTCGCCAACAACCAGCCGGTCGCGATGAAGTACCTGCACCACGCCAAGAAGGCGGGCACGCAGCGTCGCGGTGGTCAACCCCTACCGCGAGCCGGGCATGGAGCGCTACTGGGTCCCGTCGATGCCCGAGAGCGCGCTGTTCGGCACCAAGATCGCCGACCGCTTCTTCGACGTCAACGTCGGCGGCGACATCGCCTTCCTCACCGGCACGCTGCAAGCACATGATCGAGCGCGGCTGGGTGCGACGCGCGACTTCGTCGACGAGCACACCGACGGGCTTCGACGAGCTCGCGCGCGGCGCTGGCCGAGCGCCGACTGGGAGCGAGCTCGAGGCGCGGCGCGGGCGCCGGCGCGCGACGAGATGCTCGCGTTCGCGCGGCTGCTCGGCGAGGCGCGCAGCGCGCGGTGTTCGTCTGGTCGATGGGCGTGACCCAGCACGAGCACGGCGAGGACAACGTGCGCGCGATCGTCAACCTCGCGCCTGGCCAAGGGCTTCGTCGGGCGCGAGGGCTGCGGCCTGATGCCGATCCGCGGCCACTCCGGCGTGCAGGGCGGCGCCGAGATGGGCTGCTACGCGACCGCCTTCCCCGGCGGCGCTGCCGGTCGACGCCGAGAACGCGCGCGCGCGCTGTCGCGAGCAGTGGGGCTTCGAGGTGCCCGCCGAGACCGGGCCTGACCGCGCCGGAGATGATCGACGCCGCCGGGCGCGGCGAGCTCGACGTGCTGTTCGCCGCCGGCGGCAACTTCCTCGAGGTGCTGCCCGACCCGCCGCGCGTCGAGCGCGGCGCTCGCGCGCGATCCCGCTGCGCGTGCACATGGACATCGTGCTCTCGCCGCCAGATGCTCGTCGAGCCCGGCCGACGACGGTCGTGCTGCTGCCGGCGACCACGCGCTACGAGATCCCCGGCGGCGTCACCGAGACGAGCACCGAGCGGCGGGTGATCTTCTCAGCCCCGAGGTCGCCGGGCCGCGGGTCGACGAGGCGCGGCCCGAGTGGGAGGTCTTCGGCGAGCTGGCGCGCGCGCGTGCGGCCCGAGCTGCGCCGACGCGCGTGCGCTTCGACGGCGACCGCCGGCGATCCGCGACGAGATCGCCGCGGTCGTGCCGCTCTACGACGGCATCGCAGCACCTGCGCGAGCGGCGGCGACTCGTTCCAGTACGGCGGGCCGCTGCTCTGCGCCGGCTGGCGACTTCCCGACCGCCGACGGCCGGGCGCGCTTCGTCGCCGTGACGCCGCCGCCGGTGCCGGCGGCCGACGGGCGGCTTCGCGCTCTCGACCCGCCGCGGCAAGCAGTTCAACTCGATGGTCCAGGAGCGCCGCGACGCGCTCACCGGCGCGGTGCGCGAGGCGGTGCTGATCGCCGCCGCCGACGCCGAGCGGCTCGGGCCTCGCGCGACGGCGACGCGGTCGTCGCTGCGCAGCGACCACGGCGAGCTGCGCGGGCGAGCGTGCTGATCGCCGCCGATCACGCCCGGCAACGTCCAGGTCCACTGGCCCGAGGGCAACGTCGCTGATCGAGCGCCGAGCGCGCGCTCGGCCGAGGCGCGGGATCCCCGACTACAACACCTGGGTCGAGCTCGAACCCGTCCCGATGGCCAGCCAATCCGTCTAGCGCTTGCAGGGACGCGGGCCTGCGCCGAGTAACTACCTGGGGCACACTCCGCTGGTACCCTCGCCCCGGGGAGACATTGCGTGGCCCGACCCACTGACTCGAACGAACAGCTCCTCTGCAGCTTCTGCGGCAAGTCTCAGCGGCAGGTCAAGAAGCTGATCGCAGGCCCCGGGCGTCTACATCTGCGACGAGTGCATCGATCTCTGCAACGAGATCATCGACGAGGAGCTGACCGGCGCTCCGAGCTTCGACCTCGAGAACCTGCCGAAGCCGAAGGAGATCAACTCCGTCCTGCAGGAGTACGTCGTCGGCCAGGACCCCGCCAAGCGCACGCTCTCGGTCGCGGTCTACAACCACTACAAGCGCGTCCAGATGATGCAGCAGGAGGGCGAGCAGGACCTCGAGCTGCAGAAGTCCAACATCCTGCTGCTCGGCCCCACCGGCTGCGGCAAGACGCTGCTGGCCCAGACGCTGGCCAAGATCCTCAACGTCCCGTTCGCGATCGCCGACGCCACCGCGCTGACCGAGGCCGGCTACGTCGGCGAGGACGTCGAGAACATCCTGCTGAAGCTGATCCAGGCCGCGGACTTCGACGTCAAGAAGGCCGAGACCGGGATCATCTACATCGACGAGGTCGACAAGATCGCGCGCAAGGCGGACAACCCGTCGATCACGCGCGACGTGTCGGGCGAGGGCGTCCAGCAGGCGCTGCTGAAGATCCTCGAGGGCACGGTGGCGTCGGTGCCGCCGCAGGGCGGGCGCAAGCACCCGCACCAGGAGTTCCTCACGATCGACACCACGAACATCCTGTTCATCTGCGGCGGGGCGTTCGCGGACCTCGACAAGGTCGTCGAGCGGCGCATCGGCCACAAGGGCGTCGGCTTCGGCGCCTCGGTCGCCTCCCGGCACAACAAGGACACCGGCGAGCTGTTCGAGCAGGTGCTGCCCGAGGACCTCGTCGAGTACGGCCTGATCCCCGAGTTCATCGGCCGCCTGCCGGTCGTCTCGGTGATCCACCAGCTCTCGCGCGAGGACCTCGTCACGATCCTCACCGAGCCGCGCAACGCGCTCGTCAAGCAGTTCCAGCGCTTCTTCCAGTTCGACGGCATCGAGCTGGTCTTCGCCGACGACTCGCTCAACGCGATCGCCGACCGCGCGCTCGCGCGCGAGACCGGCGCCCGCGGCCTGCGCTCGATCCTCGAGGAGACGCTGCTCGACGTGCAGTTCGAGCTGCCCTCGCGCCGCGACGTCAAGAAGTGCGTGGTGACCAAGGAGACGATCGAGAAGGGCCTCAAGCCCACGCTGGTCACCGAGGCCGCGCCCGAGGAAGACTCGGGCGAAGAGAAGCCCGCCAAGTCGGCCTAGCCCAGCGTGGCCCTGCGGGCTGTCGAGCGGGTCGGACGGGCGCTCGGATTCTCCGCCGCGGGGCGGGACGTGCGCGTCTGGGTGCACGGCGCGCCGGGCGGCGACGAGACGACGGTGGTCGCCGGGACGATCGCCGAGCTGGTGCCCGAGGGAGGACTGATCGAGCTCAACGAGCCGGTGCGGATCGGGGAGCACGAGCTGCGCCGGGTGCTCGCGGTGCCGGAGGAGCGCGGGTGGGGGCTGGGTGCGCTCTGGTTCAGCTTCATCGCGGTCGATGTCTACGAGCCAGGGCGAGACGAATGCCTGGCGCGCTGGTTCCTGCGCCTGCGCAAGCGCTGAGACGTTAGGGTCGTCCCGTGAAGCAACTCGCCGATGGCGTCTGGCAGCTGCGCGGCTTCCCGCCGGACGGGATCAACGTCTACCTCGTCGAGGACGTGGTGATCGACGCGGCCACGCGCCTGGCCGGCAGGCGCATCCTGCGCCAGCTGCGCGGCCACAGCGTCAACGCCCACGCGCTCACGCACGCGCATCCCGACCACCAGGGCGCGAGCAAGCAGATCTGCGAGACGCTCGGCGTGCCGTTCTGGGTCGGCGCCAAGGACGTGCCCGCCGCCGAGGACCCGACGCTGATCCGCGAGCTGCAGCCGGCGCATCCGTTCAACCGCGCGGCCTACCGCTTCTGGACCGGCCCCGGCCATCCCGTCGACCGCGCCCTCGCCGAGGGCGACGAGGTCGCCGGCTTCCGCGTGCTCGAGACGCCCGGCCACGCCGCCGGTCACCTCGCCTTCTGGCGCGAGTCCGACCGCGTGCTGATCCTCGGCGACGTGCTCAACAGCATCAACGTCACCACCGGCCTGCGCGGCCTGCACGAGCCCAAGCCCTACTTCACGCCCGACCCGGCTGAGAACCGCCGCTCCGCTCGCCGCCTCGCCGAGCTCGAGCCCGCGCTTACGCTCTTCGGCCACGGCCCGCCCGTGCGCGACACGCGCAAGCTGGTCGACTTCGTCAGCGGCCTGCCGGCCTAACGGCGAGCCGGGGCCTAGCCCTCCTCGTCCGGCCCGACGCCTTGGGCGACCAGGCGCCGGATCAGCTCTAGCTCCTCGATTGCGATGCCGTCCTTCGGTCGTCCCGCCGCGCGCTTCATCGCGATCAGGTCCTCGATCGAGGCGACCTGAACGGCGAAGGCGCCGAGGTCGTGCCGGAAGGCGTTGCGCCGTAGGCGCGAGTAGGACGGAGCGCCGTCAGGAGCCGTCATCACGTCTAGCCGACCTGCCGTCGTCGCGAGAGTGAGCACCTCCACCCGGCGCAGCGTCCGCTCGTCGGGGACGAACGGGATGCCTTCGGATACGCCATGCGGCACCGCTTCCAATTCGGTCAGCACCTTGCGAGCGCTCGCAAATTCTGCAGGTCGGTCGCATAGCAGACGTCGAGGTCCTCGGTGAGGAGCGCGCTTCCATGTAACACGGCGGCCATGCCGCCGATCACGACGAAGTCGACTCTGCGGGCGGTGAGGAGACCGAGGATCCGCCTGGGATCGAAGTCACGCGGTGTCATCGCGTGGCACCCGCTTTGCATTCCGCCACTCTTGGACGAACGCCTGGAAGGCCTCGAAGTGGTCGAGACGCTGCGCTGGCGTCATGCGCAGGTTCCGGCGGTTCAGGGCCGCATCGATGCTCGACTTCTGCTGGACGGCGTCGAGCTCGAGGCGGTGGTCCAGGGCGGCCAGCACGCGGTGGAGCGTGTCGATCGTCGGATTCGCGTCGAGCCGCTCGAGCGCGGCGATCGACGCCTGCGTGCGGCCCAGGCGCTCCGCCAACTGGCGCTGGGTCATGCCGGCTGCGTGGCGGGCCGTCCGGATCAGCTGCCCGGCAGGGGTCATGGCGAGGAATATAGATCATGATTTGTATAGATCGAAGTCAATACCGAGGGGGCTGGCGATGCCTCTCGCTGAGAGAAGTCGCGGGCTGGCAGACTTCGCTCCCATGGCAGACGATCGATTGGAGCTGCTCGAGCAGCGCACGCGCTACCAGCCCGAGGAGGTGGAGGGGCGGGTGTTCGCGCGCTGGGAGGAGGCCGGCATCTTCCATCCGGAGCCCGAGGGGGAGGCGGCGGATAACTTCTCGATCGCGATCCCGCCGCCGAACGTCACCGGCTCGCTGCACATGGGGCACGCGCTCAACGGCTCGCTGCAGGACGTCTGCATCCGCCTCGCCCGCATGCGCGGCAAGCGCACGAAGTGGATCTACGGCACCGACCACGCGGGCATCGCCACGCAGCGGCAGGTCGAGAAGGCGCTCGCCGAGGAGGGCACGACCAAGGAGGAGCTCGGTCGCGAGCGCTTCGTCGAGCGCGTCTGGGAGTGGCGCGAGCACCACGGCTCGACGATCACCGAGCAGCTCAAGCGCCTCGGCGCCTCGCTCGACTACGACGACGAGCGCTTCACGATGGACGAGGCCTATGCGCGCGCGGTCGCGCACGTGTTCGTGCGCCTGCACGAGAAGGGCCTGATCTACCGCGACAACTACATGGTCAACTGGGACCCGGGGCTGCGGCACGGCGATCTCCGACCTCGAGGTCGAGCAGCGCACGGTCGAGGACAGCCTCTACCTGATCGACTACCCGCTCGAGTCCGGCTCGGGCTCGGTGACCGTCGCCACCGTGCGGCCCGAGACGATGCTGGCCGACACCGCGATCGCGGTCAATCCCGAGGACGAGCGCTACTCGCGACTGGTCGGCGAGCGCGCGCTGCTGCCGCTGGTGGGCCGGCCACTGGAGATCGTCGCCGACGAGTACGTCGACCCCGAGTTCGGCACCGGCGCGCTCAAGATCACGCCCGGCCACGATCCCAACGACTTCGAGATCGGCCGCGCCCACGGGCTCGAGGAGATCACCGTGATCGGCGAGGACGGCCGCATCACCGACGCGGCGCCGGAGCGCTTCCGCGGCCTCGAGGTGGAGGAGGCGCGCGCGCAGGTGGTCGCCGCGCTGCGCGAGCAGGGCCTGATCTCCGGCACCCGGCCCTACAGCCACGACGTGCCGCACTCCCACCGCTCGGGCCGTCGCATCGAGCCGCTGATCTCGCTGCAGTGGTTCTGCGACATGAGCGAGCTGGCCAAGCCGGCGATCGCCGCCGTGCGCGAGGGGCGCGTGCGCTTCCACCCCGAGAAGCCCTGGACCGGCGTCTACCTCGACTGGCTCGAGAACATCCGGCCCTGGTGCGTCTCGCGCCAGCTCTGGTGGGGCCACCAGCTGCCGGTCTGGTATCGCGGCGAGGAGACCTACGTCGGCGAGACCGCTCCCGAGGGCGAGGGCTGGACGCGCGACCCGGACGTGCTCGACACCTGGTTCTCCTCGGGCCTGTGGCCCTTCGCCACGCTCGGCTGGCCCGATCGAGACGCCGCAGCTGCGAGGCGTTCTACCCGACCGACGTGCTCTCGACCGCACGCGACATCATCTTCCTCTGGGTCGCGCGCATGGTGATGTTCGGCATCGAGTTGACCGGCACCGAGCCGTTCACCGACGTGCCGATCCACTCCGTGATCCAGGCGCCCGACGGGCGGCGGATGTCGAAGTCGCTCGGCACCGGCATCGATCCGCTCGACCTGATCGGCGGCGGTCAGCGGCCGCCGGTGTTCGAGGAGGGGGGCGAATTTCCCGCCTACGGCGCGGACGCGCTGCGCTTCGGCCTGCTGGCGATGTCGTCCTCGCAGGACGTGCGCTTCAACGAGGAGCGCGTCAAGCAGGGGCGCGACCTCGCCAACAAGCTCTGGAACGCCTCGCGCCTGATCCTGCTGCGGGTCGCCGAGGTCGAGCCTGACCCGCGCGCGGCGGACGCGGTCGAGGACCGCTGGATCGTCTCGCGCTTGGAGCGGCTGACGCTAGCGGTGACGGAGCACTACGACGCTTTCCGGTTGTCTGCCGCCGCGCTCGAGCTCTACGAGGTCTTCTGGTCGGAGCTGTGCGATTGGTACCTGGAGCTGGCCAAGCCGCGGCTCTACGGCGAGAGCGGTGACAACGCGCGCGTCTCGGCGGTCTTGCTGCACGCGCTCGAGCGCTCGCTGAAGCTGTTGCATCCGGTGATGCCGTTCGTGACCGAGGAGATCTGGTCGCTGCTTCCAGGAGAGCGAGGTCTGCTTGCCGTTGCAGCGTGGCCCGAGTACGACCGATCGCTTGAAGATGAGGATGCTGAGTGGGCGATCGATCGGTTGAAGACTGCTGTGACGGATGTGCGCCGTTACCGCGAGCAGGTCGGCGCCAAGCCGAGCACCACGATCCCGGCACGGCTGGTGGCCGACGGCTACGACGCGGTCGGCGAGCACCTGGCCCGGCTGACGCGCTTCGACTTCCAAGGCGGCGACGCGTCGACCAACGGCGACGTGCTGGCGACGATCCCGATCCCCGGCGGCGGCGTGCAGGTGCTGCCCTCGGACGCCTTCGACGCCGGCGAGGCCGAGCGCCGCATCGGCGCGCGACGCGAGCAGCTGCAGCAGGAGATCCAGCGCTGCGAGCGCAAGCTCGCCAACGAGCAGTTCGTGGCGAAGGCGCCAGCGGCGGTGGTGGAGGCCGAGCGGCGCAAGCTCGAGGAGTACCGGGCGGCGCTCGAGCGCCTCGGCGGGTGACCAACGCGGCATGACCTTCCGCCAGGCCGAGGAGTACCTGCTCGGGCTGGAGCTGTTCGGCATGCGCTTCGGGCTCGACCGCATGCACCGGCTGATGACCGTGCTCGGGCTGCCCCAGCGCCGCTTCGCCTCCGTGCACGTCGTCGGCACCAACGGCAAGTCCTCGACCGTGCGCTTCGTCGCCGCGATCCTGGAGCGCCACGGGCTGCGCACCGGCAGCTACACGTCGCCGCACCTGCGCTCGTTCCGGGAGCGGATCGAGGTGGGAGAGCAGCCGATCTCCGAGGCCGACTTCGCCGCCGCCGTCCAGCGTGCGGCACAGGCGGCGGAGCTGGTCGATCGAACGCAGGACCCCGACGACCGCGTGACCCAGTTCGAGGCGCTGACCGCGGCCGCCTACCACGAGCTCGCGCGGCGCGGGGTGGAGGTGGCGGTGATCGAGGCGGGCCTCGGCGGCCGCTTCGACGCCACCAACGTGATCCCCTCGAAGGTGCAGGTGCTGACCAACGTCGGTCTCGAGCACACGCGCTGGCTGGGGCCGACCGTCGAGGACATCGCGCGGGAGAAGCTCGCGGTGGTGCCAGACCACGGGACGCTGGTGGTGGGGGAGCTCGCGCCGGAGGTCGAGGCGGTAGCCGAGCGGGTGGCGGCGGAGCGTCACGCGCGGCTCCTGCGCGCGCCGCTTCGGTTGGCGACGGACGGGCCGAGCGCGTTGGCGTCGGCCGAGGCGGCCGACCGCGGTGCCGTCCTGGGCGCGGCCGGCCGGCTGCCGGGCGGCTACCAGCGGGCCAACTTCGCGCTCGCCGCCGCCGCCGCGGAGGCCTTCCTGGGGCGCTCGCCGGAGCCGGGCGCGCTGGCGTCCGCCGCCGCGGAGACCCGCGTCGCGGGGCGGCTGGAGGTCATCGGCGAGCATCCGTTGACCCTGCTCGACGGCGCCCACAACCCGGCGGGGGCCGCCGCGCTGGCCGCGGCGCTGGGAGAGCTGCTCGGCGAGCGACGGCCGAGAGTCGGCGTGCTGAGCGTGCTCGAGGACAAGGACGCCGCCGAGATGCTGCGCGCGCTGCTGCCCAGCTTCGACCGCGTCGTGCTCACGCGCTGCTCGAACCCGCGCGCGCTGTCGCCGGGCACGCTCGACGCGCTGGCGGCGAAGCTGGATGGCCCGCGAGACCGAGACCGTCGCCGACCCGCGCGCGGCGGTGGAGCGCGCGCGCGAGCGCGCCGGGCCCGGCGGCGCCGTGCTCGTCACCGGCTCGATCTACCTGATCGCCGACCTCGTGCGCGTGGCGGGCGATGCGCGGGCGTCCTCGATGTGAACCGTCCCGAGCGCCGCCGCGACGTCGCCTGCGGCATCATTGCGAGGCGATGGACGGCAACGAGGGTCCGAGCTTCGTCGCGATGATCGCGCTGGTGGCCGTGGTAGTGGCCACCGTGATCCTCGTCTTCTTCGGCATCGGCTACGGCCTCGGCAGGCTTTTCCTGTAGCCCGGGGCACTACACTCGCGAACCTCATGGGCGCCTACGCCGTGTTCGGCATCACGAACGACGGGGTGAACCTCGCGGTTAACCTGCTGCTGCTGTTCCTGGTGGTGATCTGGCTCGCGCTGGTCTACTGGACCTTCTCGGACGCCCGCCGCCGCATCGACGATCCGATGCTCGTCGGCTGTGCCACCGCGGCCTCGCTGTTTCCGTTCATCGGGACGATCGTCTACCTGATCGTGCGTCCGCCCGAGTACCTCGACGACGTGCGCGAGCGCGAGCTGGAGATCGCCGCCGCCCAGGCGCGGCTGGCGAGCCTCGAGCACCACGCCTGCCCGTACTGCGGCTTCGACATCGAGAAGAACTTCCTGCGCTGCCCGAGCTGCCTGCGCCGGCTCAAGGAGCCGTGCAACACCTGCGGCAAGCCGCTCGACCCGCGCTGGAAGATCTGCCCCTACTGCGAGGCCGAGGTCGGACAGCCGGCCGAGGGCCGGCGTCCCCGGCGCCGCGCGACGGCGGCGGCAGCAGCGGCCGCCGGCGGTGGCGCGACCCGCGCCGCGGCGCGCCCGAGCTCGCGTCCCAACCGTCCCACCGAGGCCGCCGAGCGGCCCACGCGCGTCTCGCGCGAACGCCCGCCCCAGGCTGGCTGACCCCTACGAAAGGACCCAATGGACCGGACCCTGATCCTGGTGAAGCCGGACGCGTTCGCGCAGGCGCTCACCGGTGAGATCGTCGCCCGCTTCGAGCGCAAGGGCCTGCGCATCGTCGCGCTCAAGCACATGACCGTCTCCACCGAGCTCGCGCAGCAGCACTACGCCGAGCACAGCGAGCGCCCCTTCTTCGGCGAGCTGGTGGAGTTCATCACCGGCGGCCCGCTGGTCGCGCTGGTGCTCGAGGGGCACGAGGCGGTCAAGGCGGCGCGCCAGGTGATCGGCGCCACCAATCCGATCGAGGCCGCCCCCGGCACGATCCGCGGCGACTACGGCCTCGAGGTCCAGACCAACCTCGTGCACGGCTCCGACTCGCCCGAGTCGGCCGCCCGCGAGGCGGCGCTGTTCTTCCCGGAGCTTGGCTGACGAGCTGATCCTGGCCTCGCGCTCGCCCCAGCGGCGGGCGATCCTCGAGCAGCTCGGGGTGACGTTCGCGATCGAGGTCCCGGACGTCGAGGAGCTCGTCCAGGGCGAGCCGCGAGCGATCGCGCTGGAGAACGCGCGGCGCAAGGCAGCGGCGGTCGCCGAGCGAAGGCTGCGCGATGCCGGACCGGGCGCGCCCGTGCCGCGCGTCCTGGGCGTGGACACCGTGGTCGCGCTCGGGACGCGGCCCTTCGGCAAGCCCTCCGACGAGGACGAGGCGCGCCACTTCCTCGGCGAGCTGTCCGGCGCCGAGCACGAGGTCATGAGCGGGATTGCGCTGCGCACGGGCACCGACCAGCGCTCGGAGGTGGCCGTCACCCGCGTTCGCTTCCGAGAGCTGACGGCGGCCGACGTCGACTGGTACGTTCGCTCCGGCGAGTGGCGCGAGCGCGCCGGCGGCTACGCGATCCAGGGGCGGGGGGCGACCCTGGTCGAGGAAATCGCGGGGGACTACTGGAACGTCGTCGGGCTGCCGGTCGTGGCCCTCGTTCGCCTCGCTCCCGACCTCTTTCGCTGAGGCCCGGAAAATGCAGGGATTTTGAAGCCTGGCGCGCGCGTTGCGGGGCATTTGCCGTACGGCATCCGTCGGCTAGACTGCGGCTCGGCGCCTGCGCCGCCTCGTTCTGTCCCCAGCCGGCAACGCACCTGCCGCGCCGGCCCCTATCCTCACCTTCCAACCAGCCAATGGGTTTCTTCTCGTACCTCACCGGCATGGGCGGCCGCGACATGGCCGTCGATCTCGGCACGGCCAACACGCTCGTCTATGTGCGCGGGCGCGGAATCGTGCTGTCCGAGCCGTCGGTGGTGGCGATCGACTCGCGCACGGCCGAGGTGCACGCGGTGGGCATCGAGGCCAAGCGCATGCTGGGGCGCACGCCGGGCACGATCCAGGCGATCCGGCCGCTCAAGGACGGGGTGATCGCCGACTTCGACGTGACCGAGCAGATGCTGCGCCACTTCATCCAGAAGGTGCACCAGAACCGCTGGGCGCACCCGCGCGTGGTGGTCTGCGTGCCCTCGGGCGTGACCGGGGTCGAGAAGCGCGCGGTCGAAGAGGCCTGCCTGTCGGCGGGCGCGCGCCAGGCTTACCTGATCGAGGAGCCGATGGCGGCCGCGATCGGCGCCGGCCTGCCGGTCGGCGAGCCCACCGGCAACATGGTCGTGGACATCGGTGGCGGCACGAGCGAGGTTGCGGTGATCTCGCTCGGCGGCATCGTGGTGTCCCAGTCGATCCGCATCGGCGGCGACGAGCTCGACGAGGCGATCATCAACTACGTCAAGCGCGAGTACAAGCTGATGATCGGCCAGCAGACGGCCGAGGAGGTCAAGCTCGAGATCGGCTCCGCGTTCCCGCTCGTCGAGGAGGTGCAGGCCGAGATCCGCGGCCGCGACCTCGTCTCGGGGCTGCCGAAGACGATCGTGCTGACCAGCGAAGAGGTGCGGATGGCGCTCGAGGAGCCGCTGCAGGCGATCATCGACGCCGTCAAGGAGACGCTCGACCGCACCCCGCCCGAGCTTGCGTCGGACATCATGGACCGCGGCATCATGCTCGCCGGCGGCGGCGCGCTGCTGCAGGGGCTCGACGAGCGCCTGCGCGACGAGACCCAGATGCCCGCTCACCTGGCCGAGTCCCCGCTGACGTGCGTGGCGGTCGGCTCCGGTCGCAGCCTCGAGGAGTTCGAGGCCATCCACCGCAGCAACAAGAATTCCCGAAGCGGCCGGCGACGGTAGCCGGCCGAGCCCGATAGGGCCCCGGAGGATGTTCGACAGGAAGGTCATCCGCCGCAGGAGGGCGGCGCTCGCGGTCTTCGTCGTGCTGTCGGTGGCGCTGATCACCGCGTACTTCGGCGAGGGCGGGGGCGGGCCGCTGAACTCGCTCCAGCGCGGCGCTCAGGAGGCCTTCGCGCCGATCGAGAGCGGCGCCACGCGCGCGCTCAAGCCGGTGCGCGACCTGTTCGGCTGGGTCGGGGACACCGTCGACGCCAAGGGGGAGAACAAGGAGCTCGAGCGGCAGGTCCAGGAGCTGCGCTCCCGGCTCGCCCAGGCGCAGACCAGCCAGCGCGACGCGCGCGAGCTGCGCGGCCTGGCCGAGGTGCGCGACGCCGACGGCTTCCCCGCCGGCACCGAGCCCGTCACCGCCCGGGTGATCGCGCGCTCGCCCTCGGCCTGGTACTCGAGCGTCAAGATCGACAAGGGCGCCAGCGACGGGCTCGCCAGTGACCAGCCGGTGATCGCCTCGGGCGGCCTCGCGGGTCGCATCTCGCGCGTGACCGACGGCACCGCCGAGGTCAAGCTGATCACCGACGGGTCGAGCGGCGTGTCGGCGCAGGTGATGCCCAACGGCGCGCACGGCACCGTCACGCCCGAGGTCGGCAACCCCGGCAAGCTCGTGCTCGACTTCCTGCAGAAGGGCCGGCGCGTGACCGACGGCACCACGGTCGTCACCTCCGGCTCGACCTCCAGCCGCCTGGAGTCGCTGTTCCCGCGGGGCATCCCGATCGGTCGGGTGACCGACGTCGACAGCGACGAGATCGAGCTGTTCGAGCGCGTGCACGTCAAGCCGTTCGCCGACCTGCGCGGCATGGACTACGTTCAGGTGCTGACCGCGCGACCGACGGAGCGGGCGCAGGTGGTGACGCCGTGATCCTGCGACCCGGTGCGTTCCTGCGCGTGGGCTTGCTGCTGCTGTTGACGGTGGTGCTGCAGCTGTCGGCTGTCAGCCAGCTCGTCGTGCTCGGCGGCAACGCCGACCTCGTGCCGCTGCTGGTGGCCGCCGTCGCCTACTACGCCGGCAGCGTGGCCGGCTGCGCCACCGGCTTCGCCGCCGGGCTGCTGCTCGACCTGGCCGTCGGCGGCACGATGGGCGCTTCCTCGCTGGTGCTGACGGCGGTCGGCTATGGCGTCGGACGCTTCCGCGAGCTGCGCGACCCCAGCCACGGCCTGCTGCCGGTACTCGTGGGAGCGCTGGCGACCGCCGCCTGGGTCGTCGCGTACGCCGCCGTGTCGTTCATGCTCGACGTGGGCGCCGACGTCAGCCCGCTGATCTTCCGCGACATGCTCGTCACCACCCTCCTCAACGCGCTGCTGGCGCTGCCGGTCTTCGCCGCCTCGCGCAAGCTGTTGCGGCCCGTGCTGATCGTCGATCCCCACGAGCTGCGCCGCCGTCGCCGGCCGCCGAGGGAGAGCGGGCCGCTCGGCCTGCGGGGGTTGGAGGTCTAGCGCTCCGTGTACCTCGACGACGAACGCCGGCCGACGCTGACGCCGCAGCTGGCGATCCGCGTGG
Source organism: uncultured Thermoleophilaceae bacterium (assembly GCA_963734165.1). Lineage (GTDB taxonomy): Bacteria > Actinomycetota > Thermoleophilia > Solirubrobacterales > Thermoleophilaceae > JACVRW01. The sequence continues at coordinate 1,556,608 of CAVTFZ010000002.1, forward strand.
CGGTCATCGGCGGCGTGGCGCTGGTGGCGTTCGCGGTCATCTTCTTCCGCCTCTGGTACCTGCAGGTGCTGTCGGGCGACAAGTACCTCGCCGAGGCCCGTGGCAACCAGGTGCGCTCGATCAAGGTGCAGGCGCCGCGCGGCGAGATCGTCGACCGCGACGGCCGCGTGCTGGTCGACAACGCGCCCGGTCGTGCGGTGGTCGTCACACCCGACAAGCTGCCCGAGGACAGGCCCGGCGACGCGCGCTGTACGTGCGGCTGGGCAGGCTGCTGCAGATCCGGGCGCAACGGATCGAGCGCGAGGTCGGCGAGCAGCTGAAGGCGCAGCCGTTCGCCGCCGCGACGGTCAAGGGCGAGGTCGGCGACGCCTACGTGCGCTACCTGCTCGAGCACCAGGACGACTTCCCCGGCGTGACCGTCGAGCAGGTCTTCCTGCGCGACTATCCGCACCACGAGGTCGGCGCGCACCTGTTCGGCACCGTCGGCGAGGTCAGCCCCGAGCAGCTCAAGCAGGCGCGCTTCCGCGGCGTCGAGCCCGGCGATCGCGTTGGCAAGTCCGGCATCGAACTGGAGTACGACAACTTCCTGCGCGGCGTCAACGGCGCCAGCCGCGTGCAGGTGGACGCGCTCGGCAACCTCAAGAAGACGCTCACCCGCCGCAATCCCAAGCAGGGGCGTCAGCTGCGCCTGTCGGTCGACCTCGACGTGCAGCAGGCGGCCCAGGGCGCGCTCGCGGCCGGCACCGGCAAGGGCGCCTTCGCGGTCATGGACGTCAACAACGGCGAGGTGCTGGCACTCGGCTCGCAGCCGTCGTTCGACCCGAACATCTTCGCCAAGACGATCAAGCCGGCCGACTACAAGCGGCTGAACTCCGAGGAGAACGGCACGCCGCTGTTCAATCGCGCCACCCAGGGCGGCTATCCCACCGGCTCGACGTTCAAGCTCGTGACCGCGGTGGCCGCGCTCGAGGGCGGGATCGTCACGCCGGATCAGGTCCAGTACGACGGCGGCTCGCTGAAGGTGGGCGGCATCGAGTTCAAGAACGCCGGCGGCGCGGTGCACGGCGCCGTCGCCTTGCGCCAGGCGCTGACCGTCTCGAGCGACGTCTACTTCTACCTGCTCGGCCAGGCCATGAACAACTCCGGCGACGGGCTGCTGCTGCAGCGCTGGGCGCACAAGCTCGGCATCGGCCGCCACACCGGCATCGACCTGCCGGCCGAGGAGCCGGGCACGCTGCCGACGCCCAAGTGGCGCAACGGGCTCTACAAGCAGAAGCTCACCGACCGCCCCTGGACGGTCGGCGACAACATCAACCTCGCGGTCGGCCAGGGCGACCTGCGCGCCGATCCGCTGCAGATGGCGGTCGCCTACGCCGCGGTGGCCAACGGCGGGCGGGTGCTCAAGCCGCGCCTGGGGCTGCGGATCGAGGACGCCAGCGGTCGCGCGCTGCAGCAGCTGGCGGCACCGACCGCGCGCAGGCTGAAGATCGCGCCCGAGTACCGGCAAGCCATCCTCGACGGCCTGCGCGGGGCGGCCAGCGCCCCGGGCGGCACCTCGACCCCGGTGTTCGCCGGCTTCCCGATCCCGATCGCCGGCAAGACCGGCACCGCGGAGAAGGGGCTCGGTCGCGCCGACCAGTCGTGGTACGTGGCACTCGCGCCGTACCCGAATCCGAAGTACGTCGTGGCCGTCACCGACGAGGCCGGCGGCTTCGGCGCCGACACTGCCGCCCCCATGGCGCGTAAGATCCTCGCAGCATTGTTTGACGTGACGAACGACGAGGGCGGCCAGGCGGGGACGGCCCCAGACTGATGCAGGCCGCCGCCCTCGGAACGCAGGTCAAGGGATTCAGCGACGCGCGCGCGCGCGTCCTGCGGATCGACCCCCTGCTGCTGCTCGCAACGCTCGGGCTGGTCGCCTGCAGCCTGTACACGGTCGCCAACGCGACGCAGGACGACATCGGCGGCGATCCGGGGTACTTCGTCAAGCGTCAGGCGATCTACATGGCGGTCGGCCTCGTGCTGATGTTCGCGATCGCGCGCTTCGACTACTCGCGCCTGCGCGAGTGGAAGCTGGGCGTCTACGGCTTCATGATCGTCACGATCCTGCTCGTCTACGCGCTCGGCTTCTCCGCGCGCGGCTCGCGACGGGCGATCGAGATCGGCTTCTTCAACTTCCAGGCGTCCGAGCTGGGCAAGGTCCTGCTCGTCGTCGCGCTCGCCGGCTTCATGGTCGACCGCGTGCGGCGCATCTCCGAACCGGACACCACCAGCCGCATCCTGCTGCTGGCGGTGTTCCCGGCCATGCTCGTGATCGCCCAGCCCGATCTCGGATCGGGCCTGGTCTACCTGGCCGTCGTCCTCGCGGTGCTGTTCGTGGCGGGCACCAAGTGGACGCACTTCGCCGCCCTCGGCGGGCTGGCCGCGCTCGCGATCCTGATCGTGGTCGTAGCCGCTCCCGCCGTCGGGATGCAGGTGCTCAAGCCGTACCAGGTGGACCGTCTCACCGCCTTCGTCAACCCCCAGGACGCACAGGGGGACGAGGCGTACCAAATCAACCAGTCGCTGACGGCAGTCGGCTCCGGAGGAAAGACCGGCCGCGGCGACGACGCCACGCAGACCAAACTCGACTTCCTGCCCGAGCATCACACCGACTTCATCTTCTCGGTGGTGGGCGAGGAATTCGGCTTCGTGGGGGCGGCGCTCGTGCTGTCCCTGTTCGCGCTCCTGATCTGGCGAGCGCTTCGCATCTTGACGGTGGCGAAGAACCTCTACGGCGCGCTGATCGCCGGCGGCATCACCGCGATGCTGATGTTCCAGGTCTTCGTCAACGTCGGCATGACCATCGGGATCATGCCCATCACCGGCATCCCGTTGCCGCTCATGAGCTATGGCGGCTCGTCGGTGCTGACCACCTTGATGGCCATTGGCTTGCTGCAGTCCATTCACGCGCAGGCGCGCGAGACCGCAGCGGTCAA
>CAVTFZ010000003.1:0-590000 GCA_963734165.1 uncultured Thermoleophilaceae bacterium
GCCGGCCTCGCGCGGGTGGAACACACGTCCCTCCGCATCGCGCTTCGAGGTGTTGTAGGCGGCCACGGCGGTCACGTCCAAGCCGCGGACCAGCTCGTCGTGGGAGCACCTCGCCGGGCGCGATCGAGTGCACGCGCCCGCTGACTCGCTCGGCCACGACGGCGGGCCCCACGAGCCAGGTGCGCTCTCCCGACAGCCGCTCGACGTCCTGGGGCGAGAAGTGGTCGTAGTGCCCGTGGGTCACGAGGATCAGGTCGGCGGTGGGAGCGCCCCGGCGACCCGGTAGGGATCGATGTACACGACGGACGCTCCCACGCGAAGCCGGAACCCGGAGTGCCCGAGCCACTCCAGTCCGTCTAGCAACATGCGCGGCAGCATAGGGGGCGCACTGGCCGCGCCCGCGAGGCGGATAGGCTCGCGGCCATGAGCTACGAGCACCTGATCTGGGAACAGGACGGCGGCGTGGGACGGCTGACCCTCAACCGGCCCGACACCCTGAACGCGTGGACGGCGGACTTCGGGCGCGAGCTGAAGCAGGTGGTGCAGGGCGACGCCGCCGATCCATCGGTGCGAGCCGTGATCGTGACGGGAGCCGGGCGCGGCTTCTCCTCCGGCGCCGACCTGAAGGAGGGCTTCGACCCCGCCGAGGACGGAATGCCGGACGTGCGCAAGGAGCTGGACCAGCTCTACCACCCGATCATCGCCGGGGTGCGCCGGCTCGAGAAGCCGGTCGTGGCGGCCGTGAACGGCCCGGCTGTGGGAATCGGCGCCTCGCTCGCCTTCGCCTGCGACCTGGTGCTCGCGGCCGAGTCGGCCTTCTTCGGGCTTGCCTTCGTGAACATCGGCCTGATGCCCGACGGTGGCTCGACCCTGTTCGTCCCGACGGCCGTGGGCAAGGCGCGGGCCCTGCAGATGGCACTGCTCGGCGAGCGCGTGGACGCGCCGCGAGCGCTCGAATGGGGCCTCGTGAACTTCGTGTACCCCGACGACCGGCTGCTCGACGAGGCGAACGCGCTCGTGGCAAGGCTCGCCGAGGCCCGACGCGGTCGTACGCGTCCTCGAAGCAGGCGCTGAACCGGATGCTCTACCCCGACCTGGACGGCCAGCTTCACCTCGAGGCCGAGCTGCAGCACGCCCTCGCGCGCACGCGCGACTTCCAGGAGGGCGTTCTGGCGTTCGTGGAGAAGCGCGCGCCGGAGTTCCAGGGCGCATGAGGCGGCGACTGCCCGCCGCCGGGTCGGCCAGCGGCAGCAGGGCGGTCGGGGCGATCGCCACCGAGGTGGAGAGCAGCCCGGCGGGACACACGTCCGAGGCGCCGCTCGGGCCGCCCGACTAGCGCGTCCGGCGGGCCCTCGGGGCAACCGGCACGAAGTGGAGCGCTCGTCCGGGCCAGGGATATGATGCGCCGCGCCTTGCCCCGGCGCCGTACACGCCTGTTGCTGCTCGCCGCCCTTGCGGGCAGCCTCCTAGCCCTGCTGGTCGCCGCGCCCGGCGCCTTCGCCGACGCGTTCACGCCCGAATCCGGCGGCTCGCCGAACGCCGACGACATCGACACGCTCTACAAGATCACGCTCTACGTAGCGATCGTGATCTTCCTGATCGTGGAGGGCACGCTGATCTGGTCGCTGGTGCGCCATCGCTGGCGCCGCGGCGGGCCCGAGGCGGCGCAGATCCGGGGCAACACGCCGCTCGAGCTGGGCTGGACGATCGGTGCCGCCCTGATCCTCGTGGTGCTGACCGTGATCACGTTCGTGTACCTGGACGACATCAAGAACCCGCCGGCGTCGGATCCGGACGGGCTCGCGTCAGCCGCCCAGTTCGCGTCGATCGACCAGCCGAAGCCGCCGCCCGGCGGCGGGCCGGCGCTCAACCTCCAGGTCTCGGGCCGCCAGTACGTCTGGCGCTACGACTATCCGGGCAACGAGCAGCTCTACAGCTTCTACGAGATGGTGGTGCCCACCGGCACCACGGTGACCCTCGACGTCCGCGCGGCGGACGTGATCCACTCCTGGTGGATCCCCAAGCTGGGCGGAAAGGTCGATGCCGTGCCGGGTCACGTGAACAAGACCTGGTTCAAGGTCCCGCGCGGCAAGGAGGGCGTGTACCGCGGCCAGTGCGCCGAGCTCTGCGGGTCCGGCCACGCCGACATGCGCGCCGCCGTCCGCGCGGTCACGCCCGACGAGTTCCTGAGCTGGGCATCCCGGCAGCGGGAGGACATCAAGGCCGCCGGCGAGGCGCTCGCCGAGCAGCGCAAGCGACGTGCAGGGGACACGGGCTAGTGGAAGCGGCGGCGCGCCCCGAGATCGTCATGCACGGCCCGGCCGAGCGGCCGACCGGGTGGCTCGCATGGCTGACCACGACCGACCACAAGAAGATCGGGATCCTCTACCTGTTCGCCACCTTCCTGTTCTTCATCATCGGCGGCGTGGAGGCGCTGATCATGCGTCTCCAGCTGGCGCAGCCGGACGGCACGATGGTGGATCCCGAGACCTACAACGGCCTCGTGACGATGCACGGCACCACGATGATCTTCCTGTTCGTGGTGCCGGTGCTGGCGGGCTTCGGCAACTACTTCGTGCCGCTCATGATCGGCGCGCGCGACATGGCCTTCCCGCGCCTGAACGCGCTGTCGTTCTGGCTGCTCGTCTTCGGGGGGATCGCCTTCTACGCGAGCGTGTTCTTCGAGCCGCCGCAGGCGGGCTGGACCTTCTACGCGCCGCTGTCGGACGACAGCTACATGCCGAGCGGCGGCGTGGACGCCTGGATCTTCCTGATCCACCTCACCGGCATCTCGTCGCTCATCGGGGCGATCAACTTCATCGCGACCATCCACAACATGCGCGCCCGCGGCATGGGCTGGGGCCGCATGCCGCTGTTCATCTGGACGATCCTGGTCTACAGCTACCTGCTCGTGCTCGCGCTGCCGGCGGTGGCCACCGCGGTCACGATGCTGCTCACGGACCGGCACTTCGGCACCGTCGTTCTTCGATCCCACCGGCGGCGGCGACCCGATGCTCTGGCAGCACCTGTTCTGGTTCTTCGGCCACCCGGAGGTCTACGTGATGATCCTCCCGGCCTTCGGCATGATCTCGGAGATCCTGCCGGTGTTCGCCCGCAAGCCGATCTTCGGCTACAAGGCCATCGCCGCCTCCACCGTGGCGATCGCATTCCTCGCCCTGCTCGTGTGGGCGCACCACATGTTCACCACCCCCACCTCCACGGTGGTGCTGGCCTTCTTCATGCTCAGCTCGTTCCTGATCGCGGTGCCCACCGGCATCAAGATCTTCAACTGGATCGCCACGCTGTGGCGCGGCTCGATCGTCTTCACCACGGCCATGATGTACGCGGTCGCGCTCCCCGCCCTGTTCGTGATCGGCGGCATCTCCGGGGTGATGCTCGCGATCTTCCCGGTCGACTGGCAGCTGCACGACACCTACTTCGTCGTCGCGCACCTGCACTATGTGCTCTTCGGCGGCTCCGTGTTCGGCATCTTCGCCGGCCTCTACTACTGGTTCCCGAAGATGTCCGGCCGGCTGATGTCCGAGGCGCTCGGCAAGGCGTCGTTCTGGACGATGTTCGTGGGCTTCAACCTCACCTTCCTGATCCAGCACTCGGCGGGGCTGTCGGGCATGCCGCGACGTATCTACGACTACAGCGACGACCTGCACGTGGGCGGGTACAACCTCGTGTCCACGATCGGCTCGTTCATCCTCGGCATCGGCGTCCTGATCACGGTGGTCAACGTGCTCCACAGCATCCGCAACGGAAAGCGGGCCGGGAACGACCCGTGGCACGGCAACACGCTGGAGTGGTTCACCCAGTCGCCCCCGCCCCCGAACAACTTCGACGTGGTGCCGCGCATCCGCAGCGTCGAGCCCATGAAGGACATCCGCCGCGAGGTCGCGGCGGTGGCCCGGGCCGCCGAAACCGTGGCACAGCCCGCGGCCCCACGCAGCCTGTAGCCTCGGGCGTCCTGTGAGCAGCGCCCCCTCCACCGGCTACCGGAGGCTCGCCCTGGCGACCGCTGTGGCCACCTTCCTGCTCATCATCGTCGGCGGCATCGTGCGCGTGTCCGACTCCGGGCTCGGCTGCGGGCCGGGCGGATCGGGGTTCCACGGCTGGCCGTTCTGCAACGGCGACGTGGTGCCCGGCCTGGACCTCAACTCGGTCATCGAGTACACGCACAGGGCGCTGGCAGGCGTGGTGGGCATCCTGATCGTGGCGCTCGCCGTGCAGTCCTGGCGCCGCTACCGGGCCCACCGCGCGCTGGTCTGGGTCACCGCCGGGCTGGTGCTGCTCGTGTTCGCCCAGGCGGTCCTCGGCGGAGCGACCGTCGAGGAGAACCTGGAGGAGGCGCTCGTGGCGGCCCATCTCGGGCTGGCGATGCTCCTGATCGGCGGCCTGATCTGGGTGTGGCGCGCAACCCGGCCGGGAGCGCCGGGCGCCGACCCGCCGCAAGGGGGCGCGGCTTCCGGCTGCTGGCGGTGGCCACCACCGCCGGCGTGCTGTGCACGATCGTGGCCGGCGGGTACATGGCCGGCACGCAGAAGTACGGCCGCCCCGACTACCAGCTCGGGGACGGCGCGCACCACGCCTGCGGCAAGGAGTTCCCCAGCTGCAACGGCGACTTCATGCCGTTCGGCCAGGCCCGTCTCGTGGACATCCATCTGACCCACCGGGCGCTCATGTACCTCACCACGCTGCTGGCGCTCGCGCTGGTGGCGGTGGCCCTGCGCCGCCGGCCGAGCCCCGGGGTGGTGCGCTCGGCCCAGGCGGTGGCGTTCGTGCTTCTGCTCCAGCTGCTCGTGGGCGCGCTCAACGTCTGGCTCGACGAGTACGAGACGCTCATCGTGCTGCACCTCGCCCTCGGCACCCTGCTCTGGACGGCCACGCTCGGCCTCACCCTCCAGCTCTACCGGGTGCCCGCGCCCGCCGGCGAGCGCGCGCGCAGGCGCAGCGAGGCGGTGACCGCCTAATGGAGGCGGGCACGCGCACGCGCGGCCGCTCGCGCGCCGAGGTCGCTCGCCGCCATCCGCGCCGTCGTCTCCGACTACCTCGAGATGACGAAGCCGAAGGTCCAGTCGCTGCTGCTCTTCACCACCGTCACGACGATGTACGTGGCGGGCGACCCGTCGCTCGGCCTCGTGGCGCTCACCTGCGTGGGCGGCGCGCTCTCGGCCGGCGGCGCGGGCGCGATCAACCACGCGCTCGACCGCGACATCGACCAGCTCATGACCCGCACGGCCGACCGGCCGGTGGCCAGCGGCCGCGTGAGCCCGCGCGCGGCGATCGTGTTCGGCGTGCTGATGGGCTGCGCGTCCTTCGCGTTGCTGGCGCTCACCGTGAACGAGGTGGCCGCCGTGCTGGCGATGTCCGGGCCTGCTCGGCTACGTGCTCGTGTACACGCTCTGGCTCAAGCGCACCACGCCGCAGAACATCGTGATCGGCGGCGCCGCCGGGGCGGTGCCGCCGCTGGTGGCGTGGGCTGCCGTGACCGGCGGGCTCGAGGGCTCCGCCCTGTACCTGTTCGCGATCGTCTTCTACTGGACGCCGCCCCACTTCTGGGCGCTGTCGCTGCTGATGAAGGACGAGTACGCCAAGGCGGGGGTGCCGATGCTCCCGGTCGTGCGCGGCGAGCGCGAGACGCGTCGCCAGATCCTGCTCTACACGATCCTGCTCGTGGCGGTCACCGTGCTGCCGTTCGCGGGGCGGCTCTTCGACGGGCTCTACCTCGCCGCGGCGCTCGGCCTCGGCGCGCGTGTTCATCGCCTTCGCGCTCACCCTCCAGCGTCGCGCCGACCGTCGCTGGGCGCTCCGCACCTACCTCTTCTCGCTCGCATACCTCGCGCTGCTGTTCGGCGCGATGGTGGCCGACGCCCGGCTGTAGCGCCGCGTCCCCCACGGTCGGGACTAGCAATCGGCGGCGCCAGCGCATACGGTTGCGCATGCATCGATGTTCCGCCCCGCCGTCGCCGCCCTCCTCGCCGCGCTCGCATGCCTCGCGTGCGCTCCCGGCCGCGAGCGCGACCTGGGGCCACCGGGGGCCACCGGCCGGACTTCGCCTACAACGTGCTTCCCCCGGGCCAGTTCGGCGGTGTGCCGATCGACCCGAACTCGACTGACCAGCTCCCGCTGTACGACGGCGCTGACCCCCCTCCGCGGGAACGTGACCGAGGCCGACATCCCCAAGTTCTTCAAGCCGCGAGAACTTCAGCCGATCGGCGCCGACCACCGAGGTCGAGACGGGACGGCCCGGTCTCACGCTCCTGCGCGACAGCTTCGGCGTGCCCCACATCTACGGGACGACGCGCGAGGACACCTGGTTCGGCGCCGGCTATGCGCACGGCGCCAGGACCGGGCGCTGCTCCTGTTCCTGGGCCGCGGGCCCGCTCGCGCCGCGGTGGCCGAGGTTCCGGGCGTGAACGCCTTCGGGCTCGTCACCAGCGGGCGCTCGTTCGTCCCGAGCGCCCAGGCCGAGCAACTCGTCACGGACCAGAGGCAGAAGCTCGTGGACGCCTACGGCGCCAGGGGCGGCAGATCCTGCGCGACCTCCAGGCGTATGCCGACGGCATCAACGCCGCCTTCGAGGACATGGACGTCGCCACCCCGCCCTGGACGGTGAACGACACGATCGCCGTGACCGCGTTCATCGGCTCGATCTTCGGGAACGGCGGCGGCGCCGAGACCCGCAACGCCGACTTCCTGGCGAAGCTGCGCGGCCAGCCTCGGCGGAGGCGCCGGGTCCAAGCGCGTTCGTGGACCTCATGGAGGCCGACGACGACGACGCCCCCACCACCACGAAGCGCCGCTTCGAGTACGGGGAGTCGGGCGGCTCGCCCACCGCCGGGCTCGCCGCTGATCGACCCCGGATCCTCGCAGGAGCTCAGCGCCACGCCGTCCCAGGCTCGGCGTCGAACTTCCTGATAGTGAACCCGTTCCGCTCGGCCACGCGCGAATCGCTGGCGGTCATGGGCCCGCAGCTCGGCTACTTCTACCCCGAGATCGTGCTCGAGGCCGACCTGCACGGCCCGGGGATCGAGGCTCAGGGCGCGCTCGTGCCCGGGCGGCGGCCCGTACGTGCTGATCGGGCGCACCAAGGACTACGCCTGGAGCCTCACCTCCGCGAGCAACGACAACCGCGACCAGTTCCTCGAGCAGCTCTGCGAGCCGGACGGGGCCGAGCCCACGCGCGACTCGCGCCACTACGTGTACAAGGGCCAGTGCCGGGCGATGACCACGTTCGACGCGGGCACGCTCGACGGCGAGCCCGTGCGGCTATCCGGTCACGGTGCACGGCCCCGTGTTCGGCACCGCGACGGTGGCGGGCAAGCCCTACGCGATCACCCGGGCTGCGCTCCACCTTCGGCGAGGACATCGCTCTCGCTGCGGCGCCCTGCGCGACATGACCGCTCGGCCGCGGCCAGCACCGTCAAGGGCTTCTTCGAATCGGCCAACCAGTTCGGCTTCACGTTCAACTGGGGCTACGCGAGCCGCGACACCACCGCCTACTTCTCGTCCGGCAAGCTTCCGCGCCGGGCGCCGCGGACGAACAAGCTGCTGCCCACGCTCGGCACCGGCGACTACGACTGGCGCGGCTTCCTCTCGCTGCTGCGAGCACCCGCACGACGTGGGCGGGCCCGGCGGGCTGCTTCCTGAACTGGAACAACAAGCCCGCCCCGGGCTGGCAGACCGGCGACGACGGCCACACCTACGGATCGGTCCATCGAGTCGACATGTTCGACGACTTCCCGCGCCGTGCCCGCATCGAGGACGTGGCGAGCGTCATGAACCGCGCCGCCACCGAGGACCTGCGGGCCACCGAGCTGTGGCCGGTGATCCGCGCGCGTGCTGGCCGGCTCGCCCGCGCCCGGACGCCCTCACCGCTCAGGCCGCCGACATCCTCACCAGGTGGTCGAGCGCCGGCGGAAGCAAGCTGGACGGCGACCTCGACGGCAAGATCGACGATCCCGGCGCGGCGATCATCGGACCCGCCTGGATCAACGTCGCCAACGCCGTGCTGAGCCCGGTGCTCGGGCCGCTCACGGAGGACCTGCGCCGGGCTCCAGGGCCGCGGAACAGCGGCATCGTTCGGCGGCGGCTGGTACGGCTACGTGGACAAGGATCTGCGGACGCTGCTCGCGCAGCCGGGTACGCGGCCCGTTCAGGCTGCGCTACTGCGGGAACGGCTCGTTCTCCGCGTGCCGAGCCTCGCTGTGGGCCGCGCTCAAGGCAGCGGCGACGAGCTCGCCGCCGCCCAGGGCCCGGATCCCACGAACGTGGCGCGCGGACGCAACGGCTCGAGCGGCTCGGGTTCGCGCCGGGGCTGCTCGCCAGACACGATGCGCTTCACGAACCGGCCGACCTTCCAGCAGGTGCTGCGCTTCGGGCGCTAGCACCAGCCGGCCGGGCGGCGTTTCAGAAGCCGCCGCCCGGTCGGTCGGTCGCCTGCGCTAGTTCAGGCCGCTCGCCGCCGCCGGGTCGCACACCAGCGTCACCGATCCCTCCACCAGCGATGCCGGCGCGCGCGGGTCAGGGGGGCCGGCGAAGGCCCGGGCCACAGCGTCGGCCTTGTCGGCGCCGGTGACGAGGAAAACCGCCGCTTGGCGGCGTTCACCACCGGCAGCGTCAGCGTGATGCGGGCAACGAGCGGGGCCATTCCGGGCCGGTCCACCCCCACCACGCGGCGCTCGCGCTCGGCCAGGGCGTCGTCGCCGGGGAACAGCGAGCAGGTGTGGGCGTCGGGGCCCAGGCCGAGGAGGATCAGGTCGAACACGGGCAGCTGGTCGCCGAAGACCTCGTCGACCCGGCGCTCATACTCGTCCGCCCCCGGGTGGGGCCCAGCTCGCCGCGCATGCGGTTCGCCTCGGCGCCCTCCACGTGGTCCAGCAGCGCTTCCCTGACCATCCGGTAGTTCGAGTGCTCGTGGTCGGCCGGCACGCAACGCTCGTCCGTGAACCAGAGCTCGACACCGGACCAGTCACGGCGCAGCTCGGCGGCCCGGGCGTAGGCGGCACGCGGCGTGGAGCCGCCGGTGACCACCACATGCCCCTGGGCGGCCACCAGCATCTCGGACACCACGCCGGCGGGGTCGTCCGAAACGTTCAGGTCCACCCTCATGGCCCGGCAGCCTACGCAGCCGTGCTCAGGCTGACTTTCCTGCCGAGCCGATCACTAGTCTCGGGCCGAGGCAGGCCGAAAGGAATCGTTGAACGAGCACAACGCCCAGTCGCGAGGACGCATCGGACGAACTGCGCCCGGGCGAGCTCATGGGCCCGTATCGCGTCAAGGCGCTCGTGGGCACCGGGGGCATGGGCCGTGTGTACGAAGCGGTGGGACCCGGGGACGAGCATGTGGCTCTGAAGGTCGTCAAGGCCGAGATCGCCAGGGACGCGGTGTTCCGGCGCCGCTTCGACCGCGAGGCGTCGATCGCCCGGCGCGTCACCCATTCGCACGTCGTGCCGGTGCTCGACAGCGGCGAGCACGAGGGCATCCCCTACCTCGTCCAGCGCTACATCACAGGCGGGTCGCTCGCGGAGAAGCTCGAGCGCGACGGTACGCTCGACGCTCGAGACGGCGGTCAAGATCTGCCTGTGGGTGGCCGCGGGTCTCGACGCGGTGCACGCTGCCGGGCTCGTGCACCGGGACGTCAAGCCCGGGCAACATCCTGCTGGACGAACAGGGCGTGGCCTACATCACGGACTTCGGGCTGGCCAAGGACCACCAGGCGAGCGTCCTGACGAAGCCCGGGCAGGCGCTCGGGTCGCTGGACTACATGGCGCCCGAGCAGATCCGCGGCGAGGAGGTCACGGCTGCCACGGACGTCTACGCGCTCGGGTGCGTGGTGTTCGAGTGCCTGTCCGGCTCGCCGCCCTTCAGCGACAGGCAGGGCATGCGCGTCCTGTGGGCACATCTTCAGGACGAGCCCCCCGATGTCCGCTCGAGGCGGCCGGACCTGCCGGCCGATCTCGGAACGACCGTCCGCATCGGACTCGAGAAGGATCCCGCGAAGCGGCCGCCGACCGCCACCGCCTACGCGCGGATGGTCCAGCTGGCGGCCGGCATATCGCCCGGCCATGAGCTGACTAGCGGCGGACGATCGTGAACGACGTGCGCCGCCCCTTGGAGCGGTTGCCCGCGGCGTCTTCGGCGGAGACGGTCACGCGATAGCGACCCGCCCGGAGCGCCTTGCGTCCGATGCGACCGCTGAAGCTGACCGTGTTCGCACCCGCCTTGCGCTTGCGGCGGGTGAGCGTGGCCTTACGCACGTAGCGCGTGCAGCGCTTGCGCTTACGGAGCTTCCGGCTCTCCGGCCGGCATTTCTTGCCCACCTTTCGGCCGGGCAGCGCACGCTCGATCTTGATCGACACGGTCGCCGCCTCCGAGAGGCGGAAGCGGAACGCAGTGCCGCGCGGGCGGGGCGCCGGGCGCCGAGCGCGCGGTCTTGGCGGGGCCCACCCGGAAGCGCCGCCTCTTCATGGAGAGGCGGGAGACCACGGGAGCCTTGCTGTCCACGGCCGGCGGCGGCGGCGGCGGGCGGCAGCGGCGGCGGCCGCGTGAAGTCCTCGATCGGAGCGGTGTCCAGATCGCCTGCGGTACGGGCGTTCAGGCCCATCCCGCGCGCCGCGAACACGGCCCAGATGAGGTCGCGGTCACCATAGCCGCGGTTCACATCCGCCTGGAGGATCGAGTCGCGCATGTTCAGGAAGGTGGGGTAGGCGGGCGACAGCCGCATGCCGTCGGTCACGAGCGCCCGCGCACGCGTCACGCCGTCGCCTCCGTGGGCGGCGATGAGCGCGGCGCGCAGGTCCCAGAGCGTCTCGACCCAGATCTCTCCGTCGGCGTGGACCTCCGGAAAGCCCAGGATCCTGCCGAAGTCACCGTAGGTGTAGCCGCCGGCGCCGGCGCCCGGCGATCCGGGACAGGCCGGCGCAGCCGCGCCCACGGGGCAGTCGAACGCCTGGCTGCGCAACGTCGGGAGGTTCTCGTACACGCCTCCGCGCACCTCGCCCGGCGCGGCGGTGTCCGGTTCGAACGCGGACGGTCACCAGATAGTCCTTCGCATACCAATCGCTCCAGCCCTCCGACATGGCGCCGGATTGAGACGCCGCCTGCGTATTCAGCGCGCCGACCCCGTTGGCATCGGTGATCAGGCGGAAGGAGAGCCCGTGGGTGTACTCGTGGTAGACGATGTAGGCGTCGTCGGAGCCGTTCACGTCGCGCACCCCCAGGTCGCAGGATCCGCTCCACAGGTACATCTCCATGAGCCCGGGCAAGCCGTCCGGCAAGACGTTCATGGCCGCGTTGTTCGCGTGGCCGCAGTCCGGGAACCCCCCGCTCACGCCCGCGCCGTTGTCGACCTGGGCGAGCACCCGATCGGCGCCCTCGAAGTTTCCCGACGTCGGCCCGAACGCTATGCCGGGAGTGTCGCGCAGGTAGTCATGGAAGCGGTTCACGAAGTAGAAGAGCTGGGCGCCGGCCTGGTTCCTGTTCACGGTCCAGCTGAAGCTCGGATTGCCGTCCTCCCAGCTACAGCCGACGGGCGGGCAGTTCTGGCCGGTCGCGGCGGGGCGCGGCATCGTGAACGTAGTTCCAGTTGCCCCCCGCCGGCGGGATCTCGTCGGCCCCCGAGGGCACCGGGCCGGCCACTGACGTGTAGTAGGTGTCGTTCGGGTCCGCGTGCACGTGCGCGTAGTTCCCGTAGAGCCTGTTGGTGGCCGTGAGCCAGGGGTCGAAGTTCTTCACGGTCTGCGTCCCCCCCGCGGGTGCGCCCGGGTAGTTGTCGAACGCCAGGCCGGTGGCGTGCTGCACCAGATTGCGCCGGAACAAGAGCTCGCCGCTCGTGCTGTCCACCACTGCGTCGTACACGTGCCCCGAGTCGACCGAGAGCAGCACGCGCCAGGCCAGCCGCGGGGCGCCGGTGCCGGCGAAGATGACGAGGCTCGCTCGGCTGCCGGAGCCGAAGGTGGTCTTCCGCTCGGGGCCGCTGCTGGGCCCCGCGCGCTCCGGGCGCGACCGGGGCGGAGAGCGGCCCTTGCGACCGCCATGAGCGCCTGGCGCGGGACCGAGGCGGGGCTCGGTCGAGGCAACGGCGAGGTCGCGCCGCGGCGCGCCGCCCACGTTGATGAGGCGACCATCCGCCGACACGTTGGCCCGGAGCCCGCCGTCGAAGGCGGGTATCCCTCTGAAGGTCTGCGCCCACTGAAGGTGCGTGGCGCCGCTCTCAGAGGTGTAGCGGCGCGTGAGCTCCAGCGCGCTCAGGTCATCCCCGTCGAGCGCGAACGCCGCCGATTGGCGGCGGACGTAGTCGAGCGCGACCTCCCTGGGCGGCTATCGCTGCGCGGCCGTGAGAAAGCCGTCACGCCGAGCGATCAGGCGCGGGGTGCCGGTGGACGCATCCGGTTCCACCAGTCCCCGAGCGCCCGAGCCGGCGCTCGAGCCGGCGCTGGGCGGCGCGAGACGCGGAGGGGTCTCGCGCGCACGCGCGCGCGAGGCGCCCGCTCTGCGTCCTCCGCCGATCGCTCGGGGTGTCCGCTTCCCCCCTCCTGGCCGGCGGCGGCCGCCCCGGAGGTGGCGAGGAGCGCGCCCGCTGCCAGCACGACGTGAAGTGTGCGCCGTGACGGCCTCGAGTCCACTCAGGCGGGAACGTAGCACGGCAGAAGGGACCCCGAGGACGAGCTACTCGGCCTCAGCCGGGGGCGGCTCCGCGCGCGGCCGCGTCGTCCGCCGTGGTGGCCGTCCGGCTCCCGGGACTCGAGACGCCAGACGGTGTTGCCGAAGCGCACCTGGTCGCCGGCCGAGAGCTCGACGATGCCCTCGACACGAAGACCGTTGACGAAGGTCCCGTTGGTCGAGCCGAGGTCCTCGATGGCCAGCCCGGCGTCGACCTGGCGGACAACGGCGTGACGCCGGGACACGTCGGGGTCGTTCAGCTCGACGTCACACTCCGCCCGCCCGATCGTCGTGCCGGGATGCGCCGGCCGCTCGAGGCCGCCCACGGGGGCCTCTTCGACGAAGAGGAAGTCGCTCATTCCTCGCGGCCGGGACTGAGCGGCGGCACGCCGGCGGCCACCTGCACCATGCGCGCAAAGGCGGTTGCGCTGGGCGGGCGACTCTCCGGTTCCTTCTCGAGCGCGCGCGTGACCGCCCACGAGACGTCCGGAGAGACGTCGGGGCGCTTGGCGCAGGGATTCGGCGGCTCGTCGCGCAGGTGCGCCCATAGGACCTGCATCCCCTGGCGATCCGCGAACGGTGGCTCGCCTGCGAGGCATTGGAACATCACGCAGCCGAGCGAGTACACGTCGGCCGCCGAGGTCACCTTCTCGCCACGGATCTGCTCGGGCGCCATGTAGTCGAGCGACCCGACCGCCTGCCCGGGCTTCGTTATCAGGCTGGCCTCCAGGTCCTTCGCCAGGCCGAAGTCGGCGACGAACGCGTTGCCGTCCTCGTCGAGCAGGATGTTCGCCGGCTTCAGGTCACGATGGATCATGCGGTGGGCGTGAAGCGCGCCGACGCCTTTCGCGATCTGCAGGCAGAGCGTCACGGCCGTCTCCAGCTCGAGCCTGCCCTCGCGCTCGAGCTTCTCCTGCAGCGAGCCACCGCGGATGAAGGGCTGCGCCATGTAGGGCACGCCGTCGTGCTCCCCGCTGTCGAGGACCGGCACCACATGGGGATGCTCGATCCGGGTCGGCGGTCTCGACCTCGCGGGAGAAGCGCCGGCGAAACATGTCCTCCACCGCCAGCTCGGGCCGGACGAGCTTGAGCGCCACGACCTCGCCGTCCGGGCCCACCGCCTTGTACACCCACGCCATGCCGCCCTGCCCGCAGGGGGCTTCGACCGTGTAGGGGCCAACGGTGTCGCCAGGGCCCAGCTCGGACACCCTTTCGGGGCTATGGACGCGAGTCACGACTAGGCCCAGCTTACCCCCGGTTCCCGACATCCGCCCCGGGTCGACGGCGGGGACCGAGGTTTGAGACAGTCGCTCGGATGGCACCGCACGCTACAGGAGCGGCTCGAATCGCGGGCGGCCGGCCGAGTCCTGATCAGCGTGCTGATAGCCGTCTCCCTGGTCGCCGTCGGCATCACCAATCTCCCCGACTCGCGACTTCGGCGTGATGGCCTGAGCGTCGCACTGCCGTACCTCGAGGCAACGGGGCTCGACCAGAACTGGAGTCTGTTCGCACCCGAGCCAAGGCGCACGAGCCTCCGCCTGCTGGCCCGCGTTCGCTACCCGGACGGGTCGACCGCGGTCTGGACGCCCCCTGCCGGCGGCGACCTCGCGGGGGCCTACTGGGACTACCGCTGGCGCAAATGGATCGAGCACGTGACGGTGGGACCCCGCCGGGAGGCGCTTCAGCGGGCGGCGGTGCCGTACATCGCGCGGCAGATGCGCCGACCCGGCAAGGCGCCGACGACGGTCACGCTCATCGAGCAGGCTCAGGAGCTCCGCGCTCCCGGCGCGCGTGGCTCCGACGTGGGCCCGTGGAGAAGCTACGTCCTCCTCTCGACCCCGGTGAGCGAGTGAAGCGGCCGGCTCCGTGGCGTGGGAGCGGTTCTGGTTCGAGCCCGAGCAGACCTCGACCCTGGCGCTCGTCCGCATCGCCTTCGGCCTCGTCACGCTCGCCTGGACATTGACGCTCGCGCATGACGGCCACAGCTTCCTCTCAGGCGAGGGCCTCCTTCCCGGCTCCCGACTACGAGGGGAGGGGGGATGCCGTCTGGGGCCTTCTGGACCTCGCCGACGGACGCACAGCCGTGACGGCGCTGCTCGTGGTGCTGTCACTGGCATGCGCATTCCTGATCGTCGGCCAGTTCACCCGCCTCGCGGCGGCCATCGTGTTCGTCGGGATCGTGTCCCTCGAGCGGCGAAACCCCTTCGTGTTCAACTCGGGCGACGGGCTCCTGAGAGTGATCGCCTTCTACCTCATGCTCGCGCCCTCGGGAGCGTCGCTCTCGCTCGACCGCTGGCGCCGGGCAAGGGACTCGTTCTGGGAATTCCCTGCGCGTGCCCCGTGGGCCCTCCGGCTCATGCAGGTGCAGCTCAGCATCGTCTACCTGTCGGGGCTCAGGGCCAAGCTCGCGGGCCCGACCTGGAACGACGGCACGGCCGTCTCCTACGCGGTCCGCCTGGAGGACCTGGCGCGCTTCGACCTCCCCCACTACTCTCGCCACGTCAGAAGCTCGCCGTGAACCTCCTGACATACGGGACGCTGGCGACCGAGGCACTGGTGGGCATCCTGGTCTGGAACCGGACGCTTCGGCCGTGGGTGCTGGGGCTCGGATTCGCCATGCACGTGGGCATCGACCTGACGATCCGGGTGGGCTTCTTCAGCTACGGGATGTTCGTGCTCTATCTCGCTTTCCTGTCGCCGGCCGTCGCCGGCACGGGGCTCCTGGCGCTAGAGAAGACCGGCTCAGGGCCCGGCTCGAACCGCGCCGGCACGCGCAACTTCAGTGACGCTGCCGGGTTCTTGCAGCCGTCTGGGTTTCATGATCAACTAGTCGGGCGGGTGCCGGGTTGGCAGCGGAGTTGACGAAAGGATCCCTTGTGGCTGGCCAGCGACGGGTAAGAATCGGTAAGGCGCTGGCCGTGGCCGTCGCCGCGGTGGTGGCCGCCCTCGCGATGCTTCCGTCGGCCGCAGGGGCGGTGCCGCCGTCCAACGACGACTTCTTCAGCGCCGTTCGGCTGAATCAGCCCGGCCAAACTCTCCCGCGGACTGGTGCGCTCAGCGGCACACGGCGGAGGCCACGCTCCAGGGCGGGGAGTTCATTCAATGCGATCCGGCAAAGCGACAATGCAACGGTCGACTACGGCGCGACCGTCTGGTACGAGTTCTATCCCGACCGGCCGGGCAACCTGACCATCGCGACGAACTCAGGCGTGTTCTTGATCGTCGTGGGCGTCGGTCCATTCAGCGGGAGCAACCTCACCGCCGGGCCATGCGACGTCGGCAACGGCTTCGGGAACGTGAACCTTCCCCTGACGGGGCTCCAGGAAAACTGGGGCTACAAGATCCAAATCGGGGGCTACGATTCCGACGGTGAGGCGGGCGCCACTCCCCCCGGGCAGGGCGCGTTCACGATGTCCTGGCAGTTCACCCCCGACACCGATCGCGACGGCATCCTCGACGGCGACGGACCTGTGTCCGACTCAAGGCGGGATCGACGTGGCCAAGTACAGGGGTTGCCCTGACAACGACCGCGACGGGGTGCCGGAAGGCTCGAGGTGGCAGGGACAAGTGTCCCGGGCTGGCCGGCTACAACGCCTCTCTGCACGACGGCTGCCCGGACAACGACAGGGACGGGATTCCGGAGGGCGCCGGCGGCACGGACCGATGCCCCGGCCTGGGCGGCTACAAGGCAGACGAGCACCGCGGCTGCCCCGATGACGACCGCGACGGTAGTTCCGGAGGGCCCGGGTCAGGCCGACCGTTGCGTCGGCACGAACCCCGACACCCAGGGACGGCCGGACAGGAACAACGACGGCTGCTCCGATCACATCAGGATCCAGGCAACCGCGTCCTTCCTGTTCAGCACCACGAGTACTGGCGTCAGGATCACGCGCTACTTCAAGCTGACTCGCGTCCCGCAGGGCGCGAAGGTGAGCATCGCCTGCAAGCTCCCGAGCGGGCGCAAGTGCCCCGGTGGGAAGAAGGTCGCGCGCACCAAGAAGGAAGGAACCGTCTCCGCAAAGAAGCTGAAGGGCAGGAGGCCGGCCGGTACCCAGATCATCGCCCGCGTGACGGCCAGCAATGCCACGGCCCGGTACATCCGCATCACGTTCAGCTCGCATGGTTACAAGTGCCGGGGAGGCTCCAGCCCGAGCAAGGCCAAGAACAAGGGGCCCGGATGCCCCGGAAGGTGAGCGGCGAGTAGGTGGGAGCCGGGGGTACCAAGGTCGCGCTGGGCGTCGCGGCGCTGCTCGCGTTCGGTGGGGCGTTCGCGGTCGGAAAGGCCACCGGCGGCAGCGACGACAACGGATCGTCCGCCGAATCGAGTCTGAAGCAGGTCTCTGCATCCGATCGCTCGGCGGACACGCCGTCGCTCGCGTCAGGCGGACAGCTTCCCAACCTCCGCCCTGCGCCCAGCTCCACCACGACGGGCTCGACGACGACGGGGTCGACCACCACCACGGGCTCGACCACCACGACGGGGTCGACCACCACAGGCTCGAGCACCACGGGGTCCAGCACTACGGGCTCGAGTACTACCGGCTCCAGTACCACGGGTTCCAGCACTACGGGCTCGAGCACCACGGGCTCGAGCACCACCGGCGTCTCGACGACCGGCTAGCCCTCCCGCACCCGTGTTGCGTTCCGCCGCCGTCCATGGTCAACTGTCGCCACATGATCGCGGGCTCGTTGGCCCGGGACAGCCGGCGATCGGGCTTGGTCACGCGCGCAGCCCTTAGAGGACGAGTCGTTGACGCCCCGGACAGGAGTCGTGAAGGATGGCGGATGAGAGCCTCCGCGTAACGGAGGGCAAGGCAGCGGGAACCGAGATCAAGCTCGGCGACGAGTTCGTGATCGGCCGCGCCACGGTCGGCGAGGGGCGGCTCGGCGAGGATCCTGAGCTCTCCCGGCGTCACGCCCGCATCGTCAGGCGCGCCGGTGACCAGCTCGTCGATCGAGGACCTCGGCTCGACCAACGGCACGTTCCTCAACGGCCGGCAGGTGGACGGGACCGAGGTGCTCAGGCCGGGCGACACCGTCAAGCTCGGCACCACCACGCTTCAGGTGCTCGACGCCTCCGGCCAGGCCCCTCAGGCCACCGCGTTCCGGAAGGTGGTCGAGCCCAAGGACCAGGCCACGGTCCCCGGTGCGGCGCCGCAACAGCCGGCTGCGCGCCCGGCGCCACCGCCTGCCGCACCCCCAGCCGCCGCGGCGGGGCCTCCCCCGGACCGGTCCGCCTCCTGGAGCACGGCGGCGGGGTCCGCCTCCTGGAGCACGGCGGCCGGGTCCGCCCGTCCCGCTGATCGCCGCCGGAGCCGCGCTCGTAGCCGCCGTCGTTCTCGGCGTCGTGCTGCTCTCGGGAGGCGGCGACGACGAGCCGAAGGAGCTCAGCGCCGCGGAGATCGTCGAGGAGAACACGCCGTCCACGATGAGCATCAACACCAAGGGCCCAGGCTTCGAGAACGGGACCAAGATCACCCAGCTGGGCGGGGGCAGTGGGATCGTCGTCGACGCCAAGCGCGGCTACGTACTGACGAACGCCCACGTGGTGGCCGGCGCCACCTCCGTCAAGGCCCTGACCGAGGGCGGCACCGAGGTGAACGCGCGCCGGCTGGGCAACGCTCCCTGCGAGGACCTCGCCATGATTCAGCTCACGCCGCGGCCGCAGGGGCTGAAGGCGGCAACGCTGGGAGAGTCGGCCGACCTCGTGGCAGGCGACGAGGTCACCGCGCTCGGATTCCCCGGCGCCTTCGAGGCGGACATCACGAAGCGCCGGCTGCAGACGACCCCAGGTACCGTCTCGTCCAAGCCCGCGTCCGCCACGCTGGGAGGCGATCTCCCCACGCTGCCGTCGGTCATCCAGCACAACGCGTCGATCAGCCCGGGGAACTCGGGCGGGCCGCTCTTCAACGCCGAGGGAGAGGTCATCGGCATCAACACCGTCTCGGCGGGTGGCAACAGCCAGAACCAGAACGGGGCCATCGCGATCGACCGCGCACGCTCCCTGCTGCGCAAGCTCGAGGCGGGCGAGGACATCGGCTACGTGGGTTGGACCCTGACGACCGTCACCGGGTCGAGCTCGCTCCCCGACGGCCTCTACCTCGGCGCCGAACCCGAGGCCGACTCGCCGGCCGACCGTGCTCACATGTTCTTCGGCGACAGGATCGACGAGCTGGACGGCACCGCGGTCGCCACGGTTCCCGACGCGTGTGACATCCTCGGATCGAAGGCCGCCGGCGATCAGCTGAAGGTCGCGGGCCAGCAGCTGGACGGCACGCCCTTCGTGATCAACATCAAGCTCAGGTAACCACCGGCCGGCGATGGCGCTCGAGAAAGGGACCACGCTCGCCGGGTACCAGATCAGCGGCATCCTCGGCCAGGGCGGGATGGGGGTGGTGTACGAGGCCACGCAGATCTCGCTCAACCGGACGGTGGCCCTCAAGGTCCTCGCGCCCCACCTGAGCGACGACATCTCGTTCCGCGAGCGCTTCCGCCGCGAAGGTCAGATCCAGGCCGGGATCGACCACGACCACATCGTGACCGTGTACGAGGCGGGCGAGAGCGAGCACGGCTTCTTCATCGCGATGCGGCTGATCCGCGGGCCGAACCTGAAGGACATGATCGTGGCTCGCCAGCTCGATCCGGGGCGGACGCTGCGGATACTCAGCCCGATAGCCGACGCGCTCGACATGGCGCACAAGGCGGGTCTGATTCACCGCGACATCAAGCCACAGAACATCCTCGTGGGTGGGCGCGACCAGGCCTTTCTGGCGGACTTCGGGCTGACCAAGGGCACCGGCGAGCAGAGCCTGACCCGCACCGGGCAGTTCGTGGGCACCTTCGACTACATCTCGCCCGAGCAGATCAAGGGCGACCGTGCGACCACGCAGAGCGACGTGTACTCGCTGGCTGCCGTCCTCTACGAGTGCTTCACCGGCGTCGTTCCGTATCCGAAGGACTCCGAGGCGGCGGTCCTGTACGCCCACATGGCCGATCCGCCGCCGAAGATCACGGACCATCGCCCCGAGCTGCCGGCCACGCTCGACGAGGTGATAGCCGCCGGCATGGCCAAGGAGCCGGCAGACCGCTACGAATCGACCCGCGAACTGCTGCAGGCGATGAATGAGTCCTTCACCCGCCGCATGCGCGCCGCCTTCACACCCCCGGGGCCGATCGAGGCCCCACAGGAGACCGGCATCAGGTCTGCCGAGGCCGAGGTCGAGACGCGCGAGGCGAGGGCCCCCGACGATGCGCCGCCCACTGAGCCGGGAGCGCTGGAGGCCGAGACCGCGCCTCCCGCGGGGCACCCCGAGACGGTTCGCTCTGCCGAGCCGCCGGAACGGACGGACGCCGGGGAAGCCGTGGAGTCGGAGCCCGCCGTCACACGCGCCAGCGCCGACGCCCCGCCCGCGGTCCCCGATGTCACGGTCCCCGCCGCGGCCGCTTCGGACACGGCGCCCGGGCAGGCGCCAGAAGAGGAGGAGCGCCGGCCGGACGAGCCCGAGGAGCGGGGCGGTGACACGCCGGCAACGGCCGTGATCCCGGAGCCGGGGGTCACAAGGCCGGCCCAGGCAGAGGCAGGGCCAACTCGTCTGGGGCGGCCGGCCGCCCTCCCGGCCAGCGCACCTACCGCGGCCACGGCCACGCTCGGCCGCCCGCCGGCCGCCCGGGCGAGCACGCCGGTGCTCCTGGGCGCGGCGGGCGTCGTGCTCGCGGTGGTGGTGGCGGCCGGGTTCCTGCTCGGTCAGCTCGGGTGGCGATTCCGAGGATTCGAGTCCCGCCGCCACCAGCAGCGCGCAGAAGGGCGCCCTCGAGGTGAGCTTCCCGGACACCTGGTCCCGGACCGCCGAGGCCCCGGAGATCCCGGGACTCCGAGTCCAGGAGCCGATCTCCCTGTCCAGGCCGGGCGCGCCGAAGACCAACGGCCTCCTCGCCGGCATGACGGGCGCGACCGGGCCGGCCCTGCTGCCGAAGGGCTTCCTCGACACGCTCGGCGACACCCCTGCGCGGGATGACGCCGTCAAGCTCGGCGAGCTCGAGGCCTATCGCTACCAGGACCTTCGCCCGGAGGGCTACAAGGGAGGCCTGACCCTGTACGTGGCTCCCACCAGCCAGGGGGTCGCGACCGTGGCCTGTGCGTCGAGCGCGAGCGATGCTGACGAGTTCCTTCCTTCCTGCGAGCAGGTTGCCGGCGGCCTCAAGCTGGTCGAGGGCGAGCCCTTCCCGCTCGGTCCCGACGAGAAGTACCTCGCGACGCTCGACGAGACCATCACCGCGCTGAACGCCGCGCGCAAGACCGACCTGGGAACGCTGCGCAAGGCGAAGAAGCAGGCGGGACAGGCGAAGGCAGCGGACGCACTCGCGAAGGACTATCGCCAGGCGCGCAAGCGGCTGCAGGGCCTGTCCGTCAGCCCGGCCGTCAGCGCCGCGAGCGACTCGGTCCTCCGCGCGCTCCAGAAGAGCGAGTCCGCGTACACGAAGCTGGCCGCCGCGGCCCGTCGTGGCAGCAAGTCCGGCTTCGCCGCCGCCAAGAGGACGTGAGGGCCGGCGAGAACGCCCTCAAGCGGGCCCTGGCGCAGGTGGACGAGGCGAGCAGCTGAGCGGTTCTGGCTTGCTTCCGTCGGCCACGCTCCGATAGGGTCGGGCCACGACGATGGGCGACGCCGCCGCGCACCGGAGGAGACGAACGACCGGCGCTGCCATTGGGGCGCTGATCCTGCTCGCCGCAATCGTCGCCGGGCTCGCCTACTCCGAGTCGGCCCAGAGCTATCGGCGGATATCGACTCTTTCGATAAACGAGCTGCAGATCTGCCGTGACGGCGTCAGGTTCCAGCTGGGAGCCGGCTCGTTCGCGAACATTCCGGGACCCGTCTACAACTCCAGCTTCCAAGGCGCTTGGCGCGAGCCCTTCCCCGATCAAAGCGGCGCCGTGCCGCCTGGCTCCATCGCTGCCGCCCGGACGCTCGCGCTCAACAGGCATCCGGTGACCTTCGTCGACGAGGCCGGCTTCACCGAGCAGGACAGTCACAACGGCACGTTCACGATCCGATGGAACGTGACTGTGAATGCGGGCGAGCTCATCCAGACGCGCTTCGACGACATAAGCACTCCCCGTGCTTGAGGTGCGCGAGCAGCAGGGGGTCGAGAACTGCTTCCTGCGCACCCTTCCGTCCTCGGCCCGGATGGTCGGCAAGGGCGCCATCACCGACCCGGCTACCGGCACCACGGGCTCCTACGCCTACATCATGAGCTGCGACCCGACGGCCCCCGCCGGACCGTTCGAGGTCCGCTACGGCACCCACCGCTTCAGGCTGACCACGGTCCACGGCGTCAGCTGCGCCGACTACTCCAACGTGACCACCCCCGCCGCCGGCTTCGACACCCAGACCGGAAACGGCACAGGCACGCTCGACGGCGTAGCCGGGGCCTACTTCGAATGGACCTTCGTCGACGGCGGCCTCGGCGGCTTGGTCGACTCGGCGTACCTCAGCATCAGGGTCCCGAACAGCCACGCCGCGGTTCCAGGGCACCGCCGCGCCGCCGGGCAAGTTCCCCGGCTCCACCCAGCTGAACGGCTACAACACCGCCCAGGCGCCCGGCGGCGCCACCGCTACAGCTCGCTGAGCAACTCGCGCGTCCTGCGGGCGGACACGAGCACGCCTTTCGCCTCATAGAGCTCGAGGGCCTCCGCCAGGACAGGCCGGATCTCATCGTGGCGGCCGCCGAGCCGCAGGACCTCGGCCAGGTCCACGAGCTTGTCCGCCTGGATGTTGAGATCGTCCGTCTGGCGGGCGAGCGCCACGGACTCGCGAACCAGCTCCTCACCCGGGCCGAGCTCCCCTTGGCGCGCTTCCAGCTTGCCCCTGCGTGGCTCGCCAGAGGATGTGGGAGACCACGTCGTCGTCGGCGGCGCACGTCCTTGCTGGCCGTGCTGAAGCGCTCCGCGTCGGGGTAGCGCCCCAGGGCGTAGCAGGCCTCTGCGAGCAGCGCGGCCGATGTGGCGAGGTAGCCCTTCTCGCCCATGTCCTCGAGCGTGTCGTAGCTCGAGCGCAGCTCGCGCTCGGCCGCGTCCGGGGTGCCGGCCAGCAGCTCGATCCAGCCGGAGACCTGCCTGAGGATGGCGAGCTTCAGGGTCTGTCCGAGCTCCTCGAGGATGGCCTTCGCGCGATCGCAGAGCAGCCGAGCCTCCGCGAAGTTGCCCAGCATGGCCTCCAGTCCCGCCAAGCCCGCCGCCTCGACCACCGCACGGCCGCTGAAGCCGAGCACGTGGCTCGCGGCGCCGAATCCGCCGCTCGCGCCCCTGCCGAGGATGCTCTCCAGCCGCCGGATTCCCTCCGTCACGGGGGTGGGTCCGTAGTGGAGCGCACCCGTGAGCCACAGGAGCAGCTCACCCTCCGCCTGCGCATCCCCGGCCCGGCGAGCGTGCACCAGCCCCCGCTCCAACGACTCCGTGGTGGCCCCCCAGCGGCATGCCGCCGAGTCCACGAAGGCCAGGTGACCCCACGCCCTGGCCAGCGCGGCGTCGTCTCCCTCCCGCTCGAACACCTCGATGCCCTGCTCCGCGACGCGGCGCAACTCCGCCGTGCCCTCGCTCGAGCTGGTCACGAGCCGCCAGTAGGCGCGCTCCAGCCGAGCCAGCATCTCGAGCCGTCGATCGCCGGCCGCGGCCGCCACGGCCACCGTCTCGCTCAGCAGCTCATCCGCGCGGGCCACGTCTCCGACCTCACAGGAGGCGATCGCCAGCTTCAGCACGAGCTCCGGGCGGTCGGGCTCGTCCGGCGCGAGCAGCGACACCGCGCGCTCCAGCAGGTTCGTGGCCGCCGGCATGTCGCCCAGCGCGAGGGCTCGCCCGGCGGCTGAGCCGAGCCGCTCCGCGGCCCTGCGCCCCAGCCCCCGGCCGTGGTCGTCGAGCGGCCCGAGGCGCTCTTGGTAGCGGAACGACTGCTCCAGGTGGTACCCGAGGATCTCCTCGTGCTCGGTCACCCGATCGCCGGCCTTGCTGCTCGAGCCAGGCGGCGAAGCGCTCGTGAAGGTCGGCACGCGCTTCCTTCAAGAGGCCGGCGTAGGCGGCGTCGCGGATGAGGATGTGCGAGAACCGGAACGCGTCCTCGCCGGCGAAGCCGGCACCGCCGGGATTGATCAGATCCTTGTCGGTGAGCACCTGGAGATTCGCTCCCACCTCCGGCCGCAGGCGCTCGGGCGCCAGCTCCTCGACCGCACCGCGCCAGAACTCCTGGCCCACCACCGAGGCGGGCTCGATCACGCCACGCTCTCCGGAGCCGAGGCGGTCGAGCCGCGCTCCGAGGAGCGCCTGGATCGTGGGCGGGATCGACAGCTCCGAGAGGTCGGCGATCGCGCTCCAGTGCCCATCGTGCCGTTGGAGCAGGCCGTCGTCCACCAGCATCCGGAGCAACTCCTCCACGAACAGCGGGTTGCCCTCGGCGGCCGTGGTGATGCGCTCGGCGGCGTCCTTCGCAAGGCGTGCCTCTCCCAGCAGGTGCTCGATCAGAAGCTCGCTCTCGTCCTGGCCGAGCGGCCGTCAGCACCACGGTGTTCTGGTCGTCCGCGGGGGCCAACGCGGGACGAGCCTCCCGCAGCTCGGGACGAGCCATGTAGAGCAGGAGAACGGGCCGCCCGCGGCTGTAGTCCTTCAGGTACTCCAACAGGTCGAGAAACGTGGGCTCGGCCCAGTGGAGATCGTCGAACACGACCACGAGCGGTGAGTCCTGGGCAAGGCACTCGAAGAGCTTGCGGGCCGCCCAGAAGGTCTCGTCGGGCGTGGAGGCGGCCGCCGAGAGCCCGAGCGCCACCCCGATGCTCCGTGCGATCCCCCTGCCTTCGGCATCGCCTGGGAGAAGGCCGGCGATCCTGGCTTGCGCCTCCTCGGCAGAGTCGGCCTCGTCGATGCCCGCCGCCTGCCTGACCACCTCCGCCAGCGGCCAGAAGGTGATGCCCTCGCCGTAGGAGAGACAGCGGCCCTGCAGCATGGTCGCCCGGTCCGCCACCCGCACTCCGAGCTCGTGCGCGAGGCGCGACTTGCCCACCCCGGCCGGCCCCAGGACGGTCACGACCTCGCAGCCGGAGTTCTGCAGCGCGCGCTCGAAGGCCGCCTCGAGCACGGCGAGCTCGCGGTCGCGCCCCACCAGCGGGGAGTCCAGCCGTCGCGCGACGCCCGGCGCCTGCGCGGTCACCTCGAGCAGGCGGAAGGCGCGCACCGGTTGCGATTTCCCCTTGGCCGTCAGGGGCTCGACCTCCTCGACCTTCACGGCATCACGCACGAGGCGGTAGGTCTCGGCCCCGAGGAGAATCTCGCCGGGCGGTGCCAGCTGCTCGAGTCGAGCCGCCACGTTCACGGCGTCTCCGACCACGAACGACTCCTGCCGAGCGGGGTCGCCGGCCACGACCTCGCCGGTGTTCACCCCCGTGCGCGTCCTGAGCTCGGCGTCCCACCTGCGCCGAAGCTCCTCGTTCAGCTCCGCCAGCGCCGCCTTCATGCCCGCGGCGGCCCTCACCGCCCTGAGCGCATCGTCCTCGCGGAGCGTGGGCACGCCGAACACGGCCATCACGGCGTCGCCGATGAACTTCTCGACCGTTCCGCCGTGTCGTTCGAGCTCCGATCGCATGGCTGCGTAGTAGCGCGCCATGACGCGTCTGAGCGACTCGGACTCGAGGCGCTCGCCCATGGCGGTCGAGCCGGTCAGGTCACAGAAGACGACGGTGATCGTCTTGCGCTGCTCGCGCGCGGGAGCCGCGGCCTCGAGCGGGGTACCGCAGGCCGAGCAGAAACGGGCATCCTCGGCGTTCTCGCGGCCGCAGCTCGGACAGGCCCCCATCCAACCCAGTCTAGGTCCGGCCCTGGCGGCGCCGACCTAGACTTACCCATGGCCCTCTGCCCGAGCTGCGGCAAGAAGAACGCCGAGGACTCCCAGTTCTGCTCCGCTTGCGGCTCGCCCTTGCAGGGCGAGGGCGAGACCGAGGCCCGCGAGCGCCGGAAGACGGTGACCATCGTCTTCTGTGACCTGACCGGCTCGACGAGCTTGGGCGAGCGCCTCGACTCCGAGTCGCTTCGACAGGTGATGCGGCGCTATTTCGCGGCGATGCGATCGGCGCTGGAGAGCCACGGCGGCACCGTGGAGAAGTTCATCGGTGACGCCGTGATGGCCGTGTTCGGCGTGCCCACGCTTCACGAGGACGATGCCCTGAGAGCGGTGCGAGCCGCCGCCGACATGAAGGCCGCCCTCGCCGAGCTGAACACGGAGCTGCGCCGGCGCTGGGACACCGAGCTGCGGACCCGCACGGGGGTGAACACCGGCGAGGTCGTGGCCGGCGACCCGTCTCAGGGCGAGTCGTTCGTGATCGGGGACGCCGTGAACGTGGCGGCGCGTCTCGAGCAGTCGGCAGCGGCGGGCGAGGTTCTCCTCGGCGAGACCACCTATTCGCTCGTGCGCGACGCCGTCCGCGCAGAGGCCGTGGGCCCCCTGGAGGTCAAGGGCAAGTCCGCCCCCTTGCGCGCGTACCGGCTGCTGGAGGTGGCCGCGCAGGCGCCGGGGGTCGCGCGGCGCCTCGACGCGCCGATCGTGGGACGTGAGCAGGAGCTGGCCACCTTGGAGGAGGGGTTCGAGCGCGCCGTGCGCGACCGCAAGTGCGAGCTGATCACCGTGCTCGGGCCCGCCGGCGTGGGGAAGTCGCGCCTCGCACAGGAGCTCATGGCGCGGGTGAGCGCCCGGGCGAGCAGCTTGCAGGGACGCTGCCTTCCCTATGGGGAGGGGATCACCTTCTGGCCGGTCTCGGAGGTGATCCGGCAGGCGGCGGGGATCGGTCATTCCGAGTCGGCAGAAGAGGCGAACGCCATGATCAGAGGCCTCTTCCCCGAAGGTGCCGTTGAAGGCAGGAACGCCAGGCACCTGGCCTCGGCGGTAGGACTGTCGGCGGCGGCCTCGACTCCCGAGGAGATCTTCTTCGCCACCCGCACGCTCCTCGAGTGCCTCGCGCGAGAGCAACCGCTGGTGGTCGTGTTCGACGACCTCCACTGGGCCGAGTCCACGTTCATCGACCTGGTCGAGTACCTCGAGAGCTATAGCCGCGACCAACCCGTCTTCCTGCTTCTGCTGGCCCGCCCGGAGCTACGCGAGGCGCATCCGGAGTTCGTCGCGTCCCGGATCCCGACGACCGTGGTGCTCGAGCCACTCGGAGAGGACGACAGCGAGCTGCTGGTCGAGAAGCTGCTCGGCGAGGCTCGCCTCGCGGACGACGTCTCCCAGCGCATCACCCAGGCAGCCGAGGGCAACCCGCTGTTCGTCGAGGAGCTGCTCCGGATGCTGGTGGACGACGGTCTTCTGGAGAAGCAGAACGGAAGCTGGAGAGCCGTGGGTGACCTCTCCCAGATCTCGATGCCACCCACTATCCACGCGCTCCTCGGCGCTCGCCTCGACCGGCTCGGCGCGAAGGAGCGGGGCGTGATCGAGCCCGCCGCGGTGGTGGGTCAGGAGTTCTCGCGCGGCGCCGTCGTGGAGCTGGGGCCGAAGCCGCTCGACCCAGGAGGTCGACGTTCATCTGAGAGCGCTCACCGAAAAGGGGCTGATCGAGCCAGGCGGGGCGATGTTCGTGGGCGAGGAGGCCTTCCGGTTCGGTCACATGCTCATCCGCGACGTCGCCTACGCCGGCCTTCTCAAGGAAGCCCGGGCGGAGCTTCACGAGGGGTTTGGACGCTGGCTCGAGGGAAAGGCGGGGAAGCGCGTAACCGAGTACGAGGAGATCCTCGGCTATCACTTCGAGCAGGCCTTCCGCTACCGCGAGCAGCTCGGGCCGCTCGACGAGCGGACCGCCACGCTCGGACGGCGGGCGGCGGAGCGGCTCGGCGGAGCGGCGGGCCGAGCCCTTGCCCGGGGCGACATGCCGGCGGCGGCCAACCTGCTCGAGCGCGCTACGGCCGTACTGCCGCCCGGCGAGCCGGCCCGTCGCGACCTGCAGCTGGAGCTCGGCACGGCGCTCTGCCAGCTCGGAGAGCTCGCGCGCGCGGAAGCCCTGCTCGCCGAGACCGCGGCCGCGGCGGCAGCTGCGGCCGACGAGCGGGTGGCGGTTCGCGCATTGCTCGAGCGCTCCTACTGGCGCCTGGCGATGGGCTCCGAGGGAAGTACCGACGATGTGCGCCGGGCAGCCGAGAACGCTGTCCCGGTGCTGGAGCGGGCGGGCGACGAGGGCGGGCTGGCGCGGGCCCTGGGGCACCTCGCCTTCGTGGACTCCGTTGCCTGTCGCTGGGGAATGGCCGCAGCCTCGCTGGAGCGAGGACTCGTTCATGCCCGGCGCGCCGGTGACGCAGTACAGGAAACGGAGCTCCTGTGGCAGCTCACCGGAGCGCTCCAGTACGGTCCGTTCCCGGTCGAGGAAGGCATTCGCCGGCTGCGCGAGATCCTCGAGCGCGGGCGAAGGTGGGGGCAGCGCGACCCGCCTGACCGGCCAGACCATCGCCGTGCTGGAAGCCACGGGCCTCGCCGGGCTACAGGCGATGCGGGGGGATTTCGACGAAGCGCGGACGATCGCGACCCACGCCAAGGCCATCCTGGAAGAGCTCGGGCAGACCTTCAAGCTCGCGGAGCTCGGACAGGTCTTCGGCTGGATAGCGCTGCTCGCCGGCCTTCCGGCGGACGCGGAGGTAGAGCTGCGCCGGAGCTACGAGCTGCTCGAGGAGATCGGCGAGAAGGGCTACCTCTCGACGACGGCGGCCTTTCTGGCGGAGTCGGTCTACCTACAGGGCAGATTCGACGAGGCGGAACAACTCAGCCAGGTGGCCGAGCGCTGGGCAGTTGACGACGACGTGGTCTCCCAGGTGTTGTGGCGCGCCACGCGCGGCAAGGTGCTGGTCCAGAACGAGAGCGTCGTACCCGGCGAAGCGCTCGTCCGTGAGGCCATATCGCGCGCCGCCCGAACCGATGACCTGAACCTGCACGCGGACAAGCTCATGGACCTGGCCGAGGTACTGCGCCTCACCGGGCGAGCCGGCGAGGCGGGGTCCGTCACCGCCGAGGCGCTCGAGCTCTACGAGGCCAAGGGCAATCTGGTGGCGTCGAGGAAGGCCGCCGCGTTTCTCACCGAGGCTTGACCCTTGACGCGGATCCCCAGGGTCGGAGAGACTCGGCTTCCGGGCCTCGTCGAGCCCGTCCAGGGCACGGACGCCGCGACGACCAGGAGGCGGCGTTGGAGTACGAGAAGCCCTGCATCACCAGGCGGTGCGAGTCACCATGACCCGGCCGCTCAAGAGATATGCCCTGTTGGTGCTGGTCGTGTTCCTGGCCAGTCTCGTCTACGCCGGATCCGCCTCCGGCTGGCGGCGGCCCCAGGGGGTTCCCCTGAACGCGCTACACGTATGTCGTGACGGGGTCCGCTTCGAAGCCGGTGGCCCGCTCAATCCGGTCAACACACCGATTGGGAACCCTCCCCAACTCGATGCGCCGGGGGGCCGGCTCGTGGTCGCCGCCGAGCGTGTCCCGTTCCGGTCGTTCACGGAAAACCTCTATGAGCCGGAACTGGGCACGTCGATCTTCGCCGAGCAGCTTCTTACTCCCGAATCGGGGACGATGAGACCCCTGATAACTCTCCCCGAGGGCGACAGCGTCCTTCAGGAGGGGGAGGGCCTTCAAGAGCTAGGCCTCGATGAACGGCACCAGCTCTACAAGCTGACGCCGGAGGCCTATCGTCAAGTCTTGGTGAGTAGAGCGGTGGAAGGCGGACAGCCACAGGGCGTGCTGCCGCTTTACACAAATCGGTCGGTCACGAACATCGCGACGTACACGCTGCCCTGGCTCCGGGCTCTGGCACCCGGGACCGATCATGTGAACCTGGTGCTGGGTACCGATGGCGCGAACCTGGGTCATGGCTCATCGGCACGCTCCTACGAGTACATCGGCGCGGTAGAGGACTGCTCGCTCTTCCGGGGCGCTCCTTCGAATGCCCGCATGGTCGGAAAGGGCAGCCTGCGCGGCACGAGCAGGTCCGCAAGCTGCACGGAGACGAGACCGCCCTCGTCGCACCGATCCAGCTCAGGAAACCCCTGCTCACATACATAATCCAGCCGACATGCCGGAGCACGATCACTCCACGCACCATACGAGGGTGAAGCAAGGGCCCTGCCCATTGGCGCAGAGCACGGCGTCCCCCCAGGCCGCTTTCGCGTATGTCGTCAGCTGCGACCCCGCGCAGGCAAGCTCTCACTTCCAGGTCCGCCTCGACAACGGCCGGAATTTCACGCTGACCCAGGTCTACGGAGTCAGCTGCGCAGACCACGGCAGCGCGTCCGGGGCCGGCTTTGACACCCAGAGAGGTGATGGCAAAGGCCTCCTCAATGGCAAGCCCGCCTACGTCGAATGGGAGTTCGTGGACAACGGCGACGGCGGTGCGAACGACTCCCTCGACCTCAGGATCAGGCTTCCGCTCTGCGAGCCAAATCCTGACGATCAGCCCGGATTTGCGGCGGAGGACCCGGCTCTTTCGCCCGCGGGCCGCTGCCCGACCGGGCCGCCGAGGTACTTCGAGCTGGACCGCACCGTGTTCAGCGGCTCCGGCGCGCCGGGCCAGTTCCCGGGCTCGAACCAGCCGACGGGCCGTAACACGCGCGGTACCGCGCTCGATTCCGGTTTCAGGGACAGCGGCCCGCCGCTAGTCCCAGTCGACAGCTTTGGTCCACCGCGGCGGCCGCAATCGCGGATAGGCTCGCCTGATCGCGCTGAGCTCGACGTGGACAGCAGCCGGAGGAAGCGGAAATCGGCGCTCGAACTAGCCGCCTGCGGACCATCCTGTTCCTGAGCGTCGCGGCTCTCGCCACGACGATCGCGCTGGTCCTCTACGCGACCGACGCTCTGCGCGACCTGGACCTGGACACGGTCGATGCTCGCTTCTCGCATCCGCGGGGAGCAGGCACCCGCCGACGATCTGGTGGTGGTCAGGATCGACGACGTCACCTTCGACGAGCTTCGCAAGCAGTGGCCGTTCCGCCGCTCGGTGCACGCCGACCTGATCGACCGCATCGCCGCGGACCGGCCGAAGGTGATCGCCTACGACGTCCAGTTCAGCGAGCGGGCGACTCCGCCTGGCCGATGACGAGCGACTTGCCGGGCTCGATCGAGGCTGCCAAGGGCCGCGTGGTCCTGGCCACGACCGAGGTCGACAAGCGGGGAAGGGGCAACTTCCTGGGCACCGGACCGGGCGCTGCTGGAGGAGATCGGGGGCCGGTTCGGAAACGGGCTGTTGCCGACGGACCCCGGTGAGCTGTACCGCCGCGTGGACTTCTCGGTGGGCAGGATGGAGACGTTCGGCGTGGCCGCGGTCGAGACGGCAACCGGCCGGCAGGTCGAGCCCGAGATGTTCGGCGGCGAGCCGGCCTGGATCGACTACCGCGGCCCGCCGAACACGATTCGCGCCGTCTCCTTCTCGGACGTGGTCCAGGGACAGGTCAAGACGCGGCTTCTTCCGCGACAAGCTCGTGGTGGTGGGGCCTTACGCCCCGTCGCTCCAGGACGTTCACCCGACCTCCACGACCGGGCGGACGAGCAGATGTCCGGCGCGGAGATCCAGGCGAACGCGATCGACACGATGCGTCGCGGGCTCCCGCTCGACTCGGGGCCGGGCCGCTCGACGTCGCTCTGATCGTGCTGATGGGACTTGCCGCTCCGGTCGGGAGCCTGGTGATGCCGTCCGTTCGCGCGCTCGGGCTGACCCTCGCTGCTGGGCGTGGCCTTCCTGGTGGCGGCGCAGCTCGCCTTCAACGGAGGCACGGTTCTGTCCGTTCGTCTACCCGGTCGCCGCTCTCGCTCCTCTCCACCGGTGGGAGCGCTGGCCGTCTACTGGGTCACCACGGCCTTCGAGCGCGAGCGCGTGCGCGACATGTTCTCGCGCTTCGTTCCCGAGAACGTCGTGGACGAGGTGCTGGCGCGCGCCGACGAGGGACTCCGGCTGGGCGGCGTCGAGCGCGAGGCGACGGTGATGTTCACCGACCTGCGCGGGTTCACGAGCTTCGCCGAGTCGATGGGCCCGGAGCAGGTGATCGACGTCCTCAACCAGTACCTCAGCGAGATGAGCGACGCGATCATGGACCACGGCGGCACGCTCGTCGCCTACATGGGCGACGGGATCATGGCCGTGTTCGGCGCCCCGATCGAGCAGGACGACCACGCCGACCGCGCGCTCGCCGCGGCGCGCGAGATGCTCGAGGTCCGGCTGGAGCGCTTCAACGAGTGGATGCAGGTCGCGGGGGCTCGGCGACGGCTTCCGGATGGGCATCGGCTTGAACAGCGGATCCGTCATGTCGGGCAACGTCGGCTCCGAGCGCCGCCTCGAGTACACGGCGATCGGCGACACCACCAACACCGCGTCGCGGCTCGAGGGCATGACGAAGGGCACGCCGCACCAGCTGTTCGTGGCGGACTCCACCCGCGCGCTGCTCAAGGACCCGCCGGCGGACCTGGTCTACGTGGACGAGTTCGAGGTGCGCGGCAGGGAGGCGAAGATCAAGCTCTGGACGCTCGGCGACGCCCGGCGGGCGAGGTCGCTCGAGCTCGCCGACGACGAGCGCGAGCGCGAAGAGCGCGAGCATGTGGAAGCTCTGATCCGCCGCCCCCATCACGGACGGATTGGCGGCGGCGCCAGGACCCTTCACGCGCCTCACGTAGACGGCGAGCAGCCGGCCGTCGTCCTGGACCATGTGGGGCAGGGCGATCGCAGCCCCCGCCGCGATGCGCAGCCGCGCCGATGTCGTCCGCGAGCCAGACGAGGGCCGGCACGAACGCCAGCGTGTAGGTCGCGATGTGCGCGAGCAGCGCGCGCAGCGCCACGGGATCGCCTCCGAGGCCGCCGCGCTTGTGGCACGCCTGCCAGTCGGTCTGGAGGAGGTAGTCGCCGGTGAGGTGGGACACGACGAAGACGGCGAACACCTCGACCCACGCACATCGCGGCGACCCTACCGTTACCCTCGGGCCATGACGAGCGTCGATGCCGCAGGTGGCGCTCCCGCGGGGCGTGGAGGTGGGCGGCCGCTACAGGGTCGAGAGCCCGATCTCCCGCGGTGCGATGGGCGCGGTCTACCGGGCCCACGACGCCCAGACGGACGCGCAGCGTCGCGATCAAGCGGCTGATCGACACTCGCCACGCCGCGCGCTTCGAGATCGAGGCGCGCCTGCTGGCGCATCTGCGCCATCCGCGGGTGGTGCGGGTGCTCGACTACTTCCAGGACGAGACCGGCCAGTACCTGGTCATGGAGCTCGTCGAGGGGATCGATCTGGGCGAGGTGCTCAAGGCCCGGGGCACCCCCGGCCTACCGCTCGACGACGTGGTCGAGTACGTGCGCCAGGCCTGTGAGGCGCTCCACTACGTCCACGACCAGCAGATCGTCCACCGCGACGTCAAGCCCCAGAACCTGATCGTGTGCCCGGACGGGCGTGGTGCTGGTGGACTTCGGGATCGCCCGCGAGCTGAGCGAGGAGGACCAGGGCACCGTCGGCATCGGCACGCCGCGGTTCATGGCGCCCGAGGTGTTCGCGGGCGGCACGGTGTCCCCCCGCAGCGACGTGTTCGGGCTGGCCGCCACCCTCTGGACCCTGATCGTCGGCAAGCCGCCCGTCTACGCGGACCCGACCAAGCTGTCGGACGTGGTTCCCGGGGTCTCGGCGGAGCTCGAGCAGACGATCATGGCCGGGCTCGAGATGGTGCCGGAGCGCCGCGTGGCGTCCGTGGCCGCGTTCGCCAAGGCGCTCGGGGCGCCGATGGGCCGCGACACGGGCGAGTCGCTCGCGCTGAGCGTCGAGGTTCCGGATGCGCCGCGCTCGCTGATGGAGGGCATCGTGCGAGACCGCGGCGGGCGTGTTCGGTGCGGCCGCGGCCTCGATCTCGCTCACGGACCGCACCACGGACGAGCTGGTCTACCAGGCGGCCTGGGGAGCCGGCGCCCACGAGATCGTCGGCGTCAGGCTGCCGCCGGGAACGGGCATCGCGGGCTCGGTGATCGCGAGCGGTGAGGCCGAGGCCGTGCCGGACTGCCGCACCGATCCGGGCTTCGCGGCTCAGATCGCGGCCGGAACCGGGTACGTGCCGCACACGATGCTGGTCGTGCCCGCTCAAGCGCGCGGACCGAGCCATCGGCGCGCTCTCGATTCTCGACCGCCGCGACGGCCAGAGCTACGGAGCCGAGGACATGGAACGCGCGGCCCTCTTCGCCGAGCTGGCGGTGACGGCGCTCGACGTCGATCCCGGCGCGTTCACAAGCCTGGGAGACGCGGATCGCCCCGCGGCCCGGCTGAGATGCTAGCCGGGCCAGGTAGCTCTGTCCGCGCCGCACGACGATGGTCTTGCGGCGGCCGAAGTCGCGCACCGCGACCCTGCCGCTCTGGACCTTGGTGAGCGTGCCGTCGCAGCGATCGATCGGGTCCACCAGATCGTGCCGCGCACGGTGGCGGCCGAGCGGCGCCCGCGCGTGCGGAAGCGCCCGTTGGCCTTGCCCCGCAGGCGCGCGGATCGTGCGCTTGCGAGACGCCGCTGCGGCCGCCGCGTGCACGCCTGCGGGCGCTGGCTCGGGCGCAGCCGCGGAAGCTTCGACGCCCTTCAGGCGCAGCTCGGTCAGGCCCTTGGCGCTGCGCTTGCCCGACTGGAGCACCTGGAAGACGCCGGCCGTTGAACTCGCCGGATTGGGTCTTGGCGCCCGAACCGGTGGCAGCTGACGAGCTTGACGCGTGCCGCGGCGCGTGTCGAGGAGCGAGCCGGTCGGGATGTGACGCGTGTCGGTGAGCGGCACGAAGCGCTTGCCCTTGAGCCCCGGCACCGACCGGCCCCTGGCGGCGACTCGCCCTCACGGCACGAACACCTTGCCGCGGACCACCTGCACGTTCACCGAGCGGCCCAGGACCGGCGCGGCCGAGCGCCTTCCACGACCTGCGCCCGCCGCTGATGCGACCGTCGGCGATCGAGGGTCTCGGCTCCGTCGTCGGCGGACACCACGCCATCGGCGCCCGAGGTCGCGCTCGGCCACTCGGAGCGCGCTTCCCGCGGGCGGGTCTCGGGAAGGAGTTGTGGGTCGCGCAGCAGTTGATGTCGTCGTTCGTCCCGCTGCGCTTGCTCGCGTCCGGGCAGCGCCTGGTCCTCGAAGCCGAGCGGAGATTCCGACCGAGGTCAGGCAAAACGGCGGCTGCACGACCGGGCCGCCCAGCGGCGCGGGACGAACGAGTAGTAGCACGTCCGGGATGGCAGGATCGCCGTCCCCGCGGGAGCCGCCCGAGTTGGCGTAGACGCCGCCGCCCGCGTTGAAGAAGGAGGCGATGTCGGCCTTGCGCGCGTTGATGGCGTCGGAGTCCGGGGTCGAGTCGAAGTCGTTCAGGTCACAGCCGCCGCAGGTGGTGTCGGAGGCCACGAGGATCGCGCTGTAGCGGCTCGTGGTGAGCGGCGCGGAGCGAAACTGGGCGGAGCGCGGATCCATCACGACTCTCGGGACGGCGCCGGCCCCGAAGGCGCGGTCGAGCGCGGTGCCGAAGTCGAAGCGATCCGCGGTCGAGCACGAGCACGGGCTTCGTCGGGTCGGGGGCTCCGGCGCGCACGTACTCGACGGCGACCCTGACGAAATGGCACTGGCTGCCGCCGGAGCAGTGCAGATCCGCGTCGTGTCCGGTGACCACGAGCCGCCCGGCTTGGGCAGGCGCCGACGGGAGGGCGAGCGTGAACGCGACTGCGAGCATCAGGACGGGCAGGCATGCGAAGAATCCGCGTGCCGCTCTAGGGCGCCCGACCATCCGTGGATATTAGCTCGACCGAACGGTTTCAGCTACGGCGACGTGGATCCGCCGGCCACCCGACCCGGCTAGGGTTGGGCAATGGGGGTCATCGACGAGCTCCTCGCCGCCCAGGAGAAGCGCTCGAGCAAGGACCTGGGCCAGCTCGCCGCGCGTCCGGCCCGGCGGCTCGCGATCGTCACCTGCATGGACTGTCGCGTGGACGTTCCCGCGGCTCTGGGCCTCGAGATCGGAGAAGCGCACGTGCTGCGGAATGCCGGCGGCATCGTGAGCGACGACATGATCCGCTCGCTCGCCATCTCGCAGCGCCGCCTGGGCACGGAGGAGATCGCGATCGTCCATCACAGCGACTGCGGCATGCAATCGATCAGCGACGACGGCTTCCGCGCCGAGCTGCAGGAGGCCACGGGCATGGCACCGCCATTCGCGATCGAGTCCTTCACCGATGTGGACGCGGACGTTCGCCAGTCCGGTGCTTCGTGTCCGAAGCTCGCCGTTTCTGTTGCATCGCGATCGTGTGCGCGGCTTCGTCTATGAGCTGGAGAGCGGCCGCCTTCGCGAGGTCCCGGTCGCCTAGCGTCGCTCCGGGGCCGTGGGGGCCGATCCCCGCGGCGGACCAGCCGAAGCGGGTGACGTCCTCCCGCGGCGCGAGCGCCCCCGGGCGGACGCCCCGGCGTACGAACATCACGGGAGCCGGTGCGGAGCGGGCGATCTCCGAGCGGGTGGGGCCGAGGCCTTCCTTGCGCCAGCGCTCCGAGAGCCCGATGACGAGCAGGCCTGCGCCTTCGGCGGCTTGGAGGATCCCCTCGCCGCCGGGCTCGGCCACGAGCGGATCGGCGGAGATGCCCGCGTACTGCTGGACGAGCAGGCCCGCATCTCCGAGGAGGCGCGAGACGCGGGTGTGCTCGTCGCTGTCGCCGGCGGCGCCCAGCATCTTCAGCGGAGCGCCGGTGGCGGACGCGATCCAGGCGCCGAGCTCGAGCGCTGCCCAGTCGTGCTCGGCGCCGCCGAACGGGACCAGCACGGGCCGCTCGGGGCCCAGCCCAACCGGTACCTGCTCGCGGTCCACGAGCACCGCCACGTCACAGGCCGCGTCGTTAAGCACGGTGCCCACGTCGCCGCGCGGGACCGCATCGCCCAGCAGCGGCTTGCGGCCCTCGACGAGCAGCAGGTCCACCTCTTCGCTGGCGGCGAGCTGGGCGAGGTCGCTGCCGGGGTCGGCCGAGCTGAATGCGACCCCTCTGGCGGCGATGCCTCGCTCGATCAGCTCGAGCCGGGCGATCGTGACCTCGTCGAGCGCTTCTCGCAGCTTCATGTCCTCCGTCTGCAGCGCCCCGCGCGCCGACGCCCCGCGGGTGGGCCGCACGAGCCGGGCCAGGATCAGCTCGCGCGGCGGCTCCGAGCGCGCCAGCGGCTCCGCGATCGCCAGCAGGGCGGGCAGCTCGTCCTCGCCCTGGCTCGCCACCAGGATCGAGCGCTCGGGCACCGCCAACTCCGGGAACTCCACTCGCGAAAGCTCGCGGGCGTCCTCGAGCTCCTCCTCGAGCGGCGCGCCGAAGCTGTTCTTGGGGTCGAACAGCCTAGCAGCGGCCCGGCCATGAACGTCGTGACCAGCGCCATCAGCACCAGCGCCGCGAACAGGCCGTCCGAGATCACGCCCTTCTCGAGCGCCAGGTTGAGCACGATCAGCTCCGTCAGCCCGCGCGTGTTCATGAGGGTGCCGATCACCGCCGAGGCACGCCAGTCGAAACCGGTCAGCCGCGCCGCCAGCGCCGCGCCGAAGAACTTGCCCACGATCGCCACCGCGATCAGCACGCCGGTGATCCACCACAACACCGGCCTGTCCAGCAGCCCGACGTTCGTCTTCAAACCGGTGTAGGCGAAAAACATCGGCAACAGCAGGACGACGACGAAGTCCTCGATCCGACGGGTCACGTCCTCGGTGAGGCCCGCGTGGCGGGGCATGATCATCCCCGCGACGAAGCCGCCGAAGATCAGCGCGATGCCGATCTCCTCGGTCACGAACGCCGAGAGCAATACCCCCGCGAAGATGGCAACCACCCAGCCCCCCGGCACCCGTCCCGCCTCGTCGTAGGCGGTGGACACACGGCCCACGAGCGGCCGCGCCACGAGCGCCATCACCAGGCAGAACACCACCGCCAGGGCAATCGTCCTCACAACCTCGCCGCTGCCGCCCGAGGTCGCAACCGCCGTGGCAAGGGCGATCAGGAACCAGGCGGTCACGTCGTCGATCGCGGCGCAGGCCAGCGTCAGCGCGCCGACCGGCCGCTTCAGCATCCGCCGCTCGACCAGGATCCGCGCCAGCACCGGGAACGCGGTGATCGACATCGCGACTCCCATGAACAGGGCGAAGGCGACGAACTTCTTGTCCGGCCCCAACAACGGGTACAGCGGCAGCGCCACCGCGATCCCCAGCATCATCGGCAGCGCCACGCTCGTGTTCGAGATCGCCACCGCCTGGCTCACCCTGCCCTTGAGCTGGCTCACGTCGATCTCGAGCCCGACCAGGAACATGTAGAAGACAAGCCCGAGATTCGCCGCCACCCCGAACGCGGGCAGGATGTCCGACGGGAACAGCAGCGCCTGCAAGTCCGGCGAGATCGCACCCAGAATCGTCGGGCCCAGCGTGATCCCCGCCACCACCTCGCCCATCACCCGCGGCTGCGACAGCTTCACCGCCAGGGCGCCGAAGAGCCGCGCCACGAGCATGACCAGTGCGACGGCGATCAGGAACGCGGCCACGAAATGCCCGAACGACTCACGCTGCTTCGTAGCCGTGAACTTCTCCCCGGAGGGAAGCAGCCCGGTGGGCGTGGGGCCCGGCCTCCACCGGTCGGTCGAGCGGCACCAGCGCCACGTTGTTCAGGTTTCGGTCGATGGCCTGGGCCTTGAGGCGGACCTCGCCGCGGCCGCACTCCACGTCACCGCCCAGCGTCCCCGTGTCCTGGTCGTAGGCGAGCGCGCCGACCTCCTGCTCGCGCGCCTTCAGCGTGTACGACGAGCCGCTGCCCTCGAGCTCGAACTTGCCGCCGAAGCAGGTCGACCGCGGCGACAGCTTGTACAAGCCGGCGATCGAGCCGGGGGCACGCGGCTTCGCGGCGCCGGGCTCGGGCGGGTCCCGCTTCAGGTCCGCCGCCACCCGCTCGCCACCCAGCCGGCCCTCGATCGTCCTCTCGTCGCCAGACCTGGCCGTCCCCTCGAATTCGAGCCTCCTGCCGTCCACGCAGCTCACATCCCCGGAGAGCGGATGCGCGCCCGCACGCGACTGCTCCTCGAGGCGCAGCTTGCCGCCGAGCGTGCCCTGCAGGTTCGAGAGGTTCACGAACTGGCCCGACTGCGTCACGTCGAATGACGGGCCGAGGCAGGCGTTGGGCCTCTCGACGTCGTAGCCGCCGGCGATCGGCGGTTGGGCCTTCTTGTCCTCGCCGGCGCCCACCACCACGATCGTGACCACGGCGATGGCCACGGCCAGCAGCACGTAGTAGATCGCCAGTTGCCTGGCCGAAGCGCCCTGTTTCACGAGACCGGCCCGGCGAGCGCCTGCTCCGCCGCTCGGATGAGATCCCGCGCCAGGACCGGCCTGTCCGCCGCGTCCTTTGCCAGGCCTTGCTGGATCACGTCGTCGAGCGCCGGCGGGAGATCGGGGCGACGCTCGGACAGGCGCGGTGGCGGGTCGATCATGTGGGCGTAGAGCACCGCCGGCTCGCTCACCCTGTCGAAGGGCACGGCGCCCGTCAGACATTCGTAGAGGACGCAGGTGAGCGAGTACACGTCGCTCTCGCTCGTAGCGGGCAGCGCCCGAGCCTGCTCGGGCGAGAGGTAGTCGATGGTGCCGATGAGCTGGCCCGC
This sequence comes from uncultured Thermoleophilaceae bacterium, assembly GCA_963734165.1. Lineage (GTDB taxonomy): Bacteria > Actinomycetota > Thermoleophilia > Solirubrobacterales > Thermoleophilaceae > JACVRW01. Next base: position 39,303 of record CAVTFZ010000003.1, read on the forward strand.
CTCCGTAAGCATTTCCCCGTCGCCCGACTTGGTCAAGCCAAAGTCGGCCAGGTACGCGTGATCGCGCTCGCCGATCAGGATGTTCTGCGGCTTCACGTCTCGGTGGATCAATCCCACCTTGTGCGCCGCGTCGAGGGCATCGGCCACCTGTGCGAGCAGCCGCAGGCTGCGCGCGGCATCGAGAGAGCCCGCGCGGATCTCATCCTTGAGCGTGGGGCCCTCGATCACGCACATGGAGATGTAGAGCCCTTGGTCGGTCTCGCCTGCCTCGTACACGGTGGCGATGTGCGGGTGGTTGATTGCGGCCTGAATGGGGCCCTCCCGCCGGAAGCGCTCCTGGAACTGGGGATCGGCGCTCAGCTCGCGCGGCAGGAACTTCAGCGCGACGGTCCTGTTGAGGGACAGCTGCGTCGCGCGGTAGACCGTGCCCATGCCGCCCTCGCCCAGGACGCCTTCGATCCGGTGGCCGGCGACGATGCTTTTCGGCTCGAGCACGACAGCGCGAGTCTACGAGGGGAAGGAGAGGCACAATGGCCGGGTGCCGGTACCTGTTCCCTTCCGGCACAAGATGGCTTACGCTCGAAGCCTTGAGCGAGTTGCGACCAGACCACCCACCGTCCGACCGGCTCATCGGTCAAATGATCGGCCCGTACCAGATCGAGTCGGTGCTGGGCGCGGGTGGCATGGGCAGCGTCTACCTGGCGCTCGGCCCGGACTCCGAGCCGGTGGCGGTGAAGCTGATCAAGCGCGATCTCGCCCAGGATCCGATCTTCCGGAGGCGGTTCGATCGCGAGGCGCGGATCGCACGCACGGGTCCAGCACCCTCACATCGTTCCGGTGCTGACCAAGGGGGAGCACGACGGCCTCCCCTACCTGGCTCAGAGGTTCATCGGCGGGGGCAACCTCGCGGAGAAGATCGGCCGCGACGGCACGCTCGACCTCCAGGTGGCGGTGCAGATCGTGCGAGGAGGTGGCCAGCGGGCTCGATGCCCTCCACGCGGCCGGGCTGATCCATCGTGACGTGAAGCCGGCCAACATCCTGCTGGATGAGGAAGGCACCGCGTACATCACCGACTTCGGCTTGGCCAAGGACAGCCAGGGCAGCCTGCTCACGCGCCCCGGCCAGGCGCTCGGCTCGATGGACTGGATGGCCCCCGAGCAGATCCGGAGCGACAACGTGGGCCCCACGACCGACGTGTACGCGCTCGGCTGCGTCATGTGGGAGTGCATGACGGGGGCGCCGCCCTTCGCCGACCGCAAGGGCATGAAGGTGCTGTGGGCGCACCTCCAGGACCTGCCCACCGACCCCAGCCTGAGCCGGCCGGACATTCCCTCCGAGGTGGGGGCCGCGATCCTGCAGGCGTTGCAGAAGGACCCGACGTTCAGGCCGCGGGCCGCGACGGACTTCGCGCGGCTTCTACGTGAAGCTGCAGGGCTGCCGAGCCGGGAAGCCTCGCCCTAACCGCCTGGCCTCGGACGTTTACGGCAGCGGGGTAAGGGTGCTGTTCTGTCGGCGTCGCGTCACATTCGTGTGGTCGTCTGTCAGCCGGAGTTGATCCGCGTCACGTTGAGCCGCTATAGGCGGCTCAACGTGACGCGCGTGCTGCTTGGGCGGGCCGTGGCCGTGGGCAATGCGCCGGCACGCCACGCGCGTGACGAGACGCGCACGGGCGAGCCCAGGCACTGCGGTCGGCGCACCCCTACCCCGCCGTAGACGCCCTAGCCCCGCTCGCCGGCCCACGGCACGCTGTAGACCACCTGGCTCCCGAGGAGGCCCTTGAGCTCGAGCTCGCCGAGCTGCTCGAAGGCAAACGACGGGTCGACCTCGGTGTACTCCTTCAACTCCGAGGACACGAGTATCTCGCCGCCGCGCGCGCGATCGGCGATGCGGGCGGCTAGCACCACGTTCCGCCCGAAGAAGTCGTCCTCGTCGGGGATGACCGCGCCGGCGTGCAGGCCGATCCGGATCCGCAGTCGCTCGCCGTCGCCGAACACCCGCTCCGCGAACGCACGCTGCATCGCGATTGCACACCTGAGACCGCCGCGAGCACTCGGGAAGGCGATCATGAAGCCGTCGCCCTGCGACTTGACGATCCTGCCGTCGCCGCCCTGCACGAGTCCTCCGACGACCTCCTTGTGCTCGCGCAGCACGGCGAAGGAGCGGAGCTCTCCCAGCCGCTCCATCATCGCGGTCGAGTTCTCGACATCGCTGAACATCAGCGTGATCACCCCGTCAGGGGAGGTGTGAGTCCCGAGATCCTCCGGCTGGTCCTTGAAGGCCGCCGCGACGGTGTGGATCGAAGAGGGCGAGCGAGCCACGCGAGCGAAGAAGACTAGGCGAGGCGAGGCAGCCGTTAAGGCTTGCCTCAAGTGCCCCCGGGCACGTAGCATGCGCCGGCCGATGGGCAAGGTCGCCTTCCTCTATCCGGGTCAGGGCTCACAGCGCGTGGGGATGGGCTCTCAGCTGCGCGAGACGGACCCCGACCTCTTCGCTCGCTACTTCGAGCAGGCGGACACCGTCTCCGGACTGCCCGTCCAGGAGTACGCCGGCGAGGGGCCGGAGGAGTCGCTCACCAGCACCGACGTGGCCCAGCCCGCGCTGTTCGCGCTCTCACTCGCCGTCACGGACGTGGCGCGTGAGATCGGGCTCCGGCCCGACTTCGTGGCCGGCCACAGCCTCGGCGAGTACACGGCCGCGGTGGCCACCGGCGCGCTCTCCCGCGAGGACGGAATGCGCGTTGTATGCGAACGCGGGCGGCTGATGGCCGGAATCCAGGCGGAGCGACCGGGCGCGATGGCCGCTGTGATCGGGCTCGATGTGACCGAGGTCGAGAGCCTCTGCGAGCGGGCTTCCGAGGCCGGTGTGGTGGCCCTCGCGAATCTCAACTCGCCGACCCAGATCGTGGTGTCCGGCGAAGAGGCCGGCGTGGAGCGCCTGCTGGAGCTCGCGCAAGAGGCCAATGCCAAGCGCGCGCTACGGCTAGCGGTCGGCGCCGCGTTCCACAGCAGCCTGATGGAGCCGGTCCAGGCGCGACTGGACGAGGTCATGGACACGGTGTCCTGGAACGAGCCCGAGGTGCCGCTGGCGAGCAACGCCTCGGGCAAGCTGGTGAGCGAGCGGGACCAGATTCGAAGCGCGCTGCTCGCGCAGATCGCCAGTCCCGTCCGCTGGGTCGACTGCGTCCAGTCGCTGACCGAACAAGGGTGTGACGTGTTCCTCGAGCTCGGCTCAGGTCGCGTGCTCAGCGGCCTGGTGAGGCAGATCGACCCCGGCGTGGATGTCTCGCCGGCCGACTCGCGGCAGAAGCTGGAGGAGTTCGCCGAGGCCCATCCGGATCTCGTGTCCCGCTGAGCCGGCCCCGCTCGGCCCTCAGTCGGGAGCGTCCCAGCTGTAGAACTCGAGGGCCTGGGCGTCCTTCGGCGAGCGCCAGGTGTCGGGGTTGTGCGGAGTGATGTAGTCGTCGAGGCGCCTGCTGATCTCCTTGAACAGCGGGTGGTCGCGGACTCCCTCGACGGCCTCGGCGAGGTCCTCGTCGAGCTCCACGTAGTGGATGTACACGTCTTCGAGCACGAACAGGCTGCGGTGACGGACGCCCGCGAGGCGGGGGAGCTCGCTCTCGTCGGACTCCTGGAAGAGCTTCGCTACCTCCTCCTCCGAGCCGGGCTTGATCTTCGCCACGATGCAGCCTCGCTTCACCGCCATACCGTCTTCCCCTCTCCGCTGACGAGCTTCGCCGACAGCGGCAAGCATATGGCGCCGACGAGGGTTGCGGGAGCCGGCGCGCCGCGGGTAGGCTCGCTCGGCAATTGAACCCGGAGGGGGCGGATTTCTTGGACCTCGGACTCGGCGGGAAGCGGGCGCTCGTCACGGGCGGCTCGCGTGGCATCGGGCGCGCCATCGTGCTGGGGCTGGCGCAGGGCGGTGGATCGGTGGCCGCGTGCTACAACCGCGAATCGGACGACGTCGAGCGGCTCCGCGGGGAGCTCGAGGAGATCGGCGGGGACAGCTACCTCGCCCAGGCAGACGTGTCCGACCCTGCCTCGGCCGAGGCGTTCGCCCGAGACGCGGCGGAGCGCTTCGGTGGGCTGGACATCCTGATCAACAACGCGGGCGTCGTGAGCCACGCGATGATCGAGGACCTCGACCTCGCGGAGTGGCACCGCGTGCTCGACACCAACCTAACGGCCGTCTATCTGGTGACCAAGGCAGCCCTGCCGGCCATGGCCGAGGGGAGCTCGATCGTCAACATCACCTCGGCCGTGGCGATGCGCGGCATGCCCGCGCGCACGCACTACATCTCGTCGAAGGCGGGCCTGATCGGCTTCACTCGTGCTCTCTGCAAGGAGGTTGGGCGAGCGCGGCATCCGGGTGAACGCGCTCGCGCCGGGGATCATCGAGACCGACCAGACCAGCCGACCTCGACGACGCCGGGCGCGCCCGATACTCCGGGCTCGCAGCGCTGAACCGGCTCGGGGGCCCGGAGGAGATCGCCGACGCAGCGCTCTACCTGGCGAGCGACCGCGCGAGCTTCGTCTCCGGCGTGACCCTGAACGTGGACGGCGGCATCTAGACAAGCGCCGGGGTCAGGCCTCGGCCACCTTCTTGCCCGCCTCGTCGGTGCTGAACGTCTCCTTGAAGACGGGCCGGTGAACATGTGCATCGTGTAGTTCTCCGGCTCGTGGGCGTTCTCGAAGAACTCGCCGAAGCGCTCGACGGCCTTCTTGTGGTACTCGGCCTCGGTGCTCGCGAGGAGGTCCTCCTCGCCCTCCCAGAGGGTGATGGAGAGAGCCTTGCCAGACTCGAAGTCGACCATCGAGATGGCGCCCTGGAAGCCCTCGCGCGCCTTCGTGATCGGCAGGATGTTGTCGTACCAGAGGGCTGAGCCCCTCCTGGACCCTTCCTTCCGGCGCCTGGACGTGAGTTACGCGGCAGAACACTGGCGTCCCCTTCCGCCGCGCTAGCGGCTGGATTGAACTGGCGGAGCGATCCTAACCGCGGTGGCCGCGCCCTGCCGAGCGGCTTGCGCGCCCGTTCGGATAGATTCGCGCCCGCGGACATGGTTCGCGCGAGTCTGTACATGAAGATAAAAGCCGGTCGCGGCCCGGAGTTCGAGCGCGTATGGCGCGAGATCGCCGAGCACGTTCGGGTGGCTCCCGGGAAACGTTCGTCAGACGCTGCTCGCGCGACCCGGACGATCCCGACAGCTTCGTGGTGGCGAGCGACTGGGAGAGCCGGGAGGCGTTCCACGAGTTCGAGCGCAGCCCTGAGCAGGACGACCTGACGGCGCCGCTTCGAGACCTGCGCGAATCGGCGCGCATGACTGTGCACGAGCGTCGTGACCCACATCGAAAGGAGAAGGCTGATGCCCGCACGCGTGATGGTGTTCGCAAAGATCAACCGCGGCGACGAGGAGGCCTTCGAGGCGGCCTACGCCGAGGTCACCTCGAAGGTGAAGGGCACGCACGGGACATATCGCCGACGAGCTCCTGCGCCGGGCGGATCCGCCGGATGCCGAGGACGGGCCGCGCACCTACATCCTGCTGAGCGAGTGGGAAAGCAAGGAGGCGTTCCTCGGCCTGGGAGGACGACGCCGATCCACATGCAGACGACCACCCCGATGCGGCCCTACTGGGCGGGCAAGGTCGAGCGCATCATCTTCGACGTCGCACATACCATCAAGTCGTCTTCCTGAGGAGGAAGCATGCACGCACGGGTGAACGCCACGCAGTGGAACCCGGAGGAAGTGGAAGAGGGGATGCGGCTGACCGAGGAGACCATCATCCCAGCTACCAGGAGCAGCCCGGGCTTCCGGGGCTACATCCTGCTGACCGAGCCCGGCGGCAGCGGGGCGATGGCGATCACGCTGTGGGAGACCGAGGAGGACATGGAGAACAGCGCCAAGGTGGCGCAGGCGATGATCCCGAAGCTGAAGGGGATCCTGAGTGCCCCGCCCGTGGCGAAGACCTACGACGTGCGGTTCCACGTCCAGGAATAGACGAGCGCACCGCCGTATAGGCGGCTCGGCCTCAGTCGGGCGCGGCTTCCTCGAGCCGCTCCTTGATCGTGCTCATCTGCTCCTTCGTGTTCTTGTTCATGTACTGCTCGGCCTGCTCGTCGTTCGCGGGCGCGCTCGGCTTCATCGAGAAGTCCTGGACCCAGCGCATGTTCGTACCGCCCTCGACCTCCTCGAAGTACCACTCGATGTTCATGTACTCGAACGGCCCGGTCTCGATCCGGCGGGACTTGGACGTGTAGGCGGCCGGGTCGGCGGTGCGCTCGGAGACCCAGCTCCACACCTGACCGTCGTACTCGGGGTCCGGGTGGGTGGTCAGCCGGAACTGAATCGTGTCGCCGTTCTCCTCGATGATCTCCGCCTTGGCGTACTCGGTGAAGAGGTTCGGCCAGTCCTCGACGTCCATCATCCGCTCCCAGACGAAGTCGCGGGGCGCATTGATCACGATCGAGTTGTCGGTATGTGCGGCCATCCGCCTCAGTCCCCTTCCGTCAGGCGCCGGTTGACGTAGTCGATCGCCTCGCCGACCGTGGTGATGCTGCTCGGCGTCCTCGTCGGGGATCGTGAAGCCGTACTCCTGCTGCATCGCGAGCTGGATCTCCACGAAGGCGAGCGAGTCGAGGCCCATCGACTCGAAGGTCGCGCTCCGGGTCGTCCACGACGTCGTCCTCGTCGGAAGCCGACCCGGTCGACGAGAATCCCCTTGAGGTCGTCGAAGGTGAACGTCTGAGCTGCCATCAGCCTCTCCTTTATGTGGTGGTCATAGCTACGGACTGCGGTCTTGCCAGGGCCTGGAGAGCGGGGAGTTGCTCCTCCGCCGCCCGTCGGCCCGCCATCAGGAACAGGTCCGCAAGATGGAAGTCCCGCCAGCTCGACGGGCCGAAACGCGGGGTGATCGTCACGTCGGCCAGCGCGGCGTGCCGGACGCTCGCGTCGAGCTGCGACAGATCCATCACCTCGAGCAGCGTCTCCAGCATGCGCGAGCCGCGTTTGCGCCTGCTCGGGCGGCGGCGGCGCCTCGCCGGGCCACGCCGCCAGCGTGTCCCGGCTCAGCAGGTTCACGGAGACCGTCACGTCGGCGCCTTCCGCCTCCACGGCCCCGGTGGGCACGGGCACGAGCGCCAGCCCGTCCACCAGCCGCTGGCCGTCCCGCTCGTACGGCGGGAACATGCCCGCGAGCGCCGTCGACGCGAGCAGGGCCTCCCAGATCGGCCCTTCCGTCAGCGGCGTCGGCTCACGGGCGGTCAGGTCGACCGCCATGACGCACGAGCGGGATGACGGGTCGTCGAACGAGCGCTCTCGCGTCGTCTCCCGGAAGATGCGGCTCATCGTGTCCCGCCCGGTCGACTTGCCCGACAGCGAGAGCTTGAAGACCTCGGCCACGGCTCGGCGGTGAACGCCTCGCGCAGCGTCGCGTCGATCTCGGCGGCATCCATGCCGAGCGCCCGGTACGGCGCCCACGATGGCGCCGATGCTGCTGCCGGCGACGCAGTCGACCGTGTAGCCGGCATCCTCGAGCACGCCCAGCGCGCCGACGTGGGCGTAGCCCTTGGCGCCGCCCGCCCCGAGCGCCAGCCCGAGCTTCGTGCGGGACAGGTGCCGGCCGAGCCAGGCGATCTCGGCGCCGGCAGGCCGCCCTGGTCGTGCCCATCGCCGCGGGCGGCCACCCGGACGACGCGCGAGCGCCGGTGCCGCCACGGCGCGCGCGGCGGGCGCTCGCTCGGCGCGCACCACCTCGACCAGCCTGTCCGCGGCCACCAGCGCGAGCGGTGGGCTCGCCGTCCTCCTCCGCCCAGCAGCACGACCGCCCTGTCCACGTGCTCGAGCAGCAGCGGCAGCTCGGCATCGTGCAGGCCGGCCGCGAGAACAACCGTGCGGCTGCTCGTGCAGCGCGTCGTCGAGCCGCGCGAGCGCGTCCGTCAAGCCCGGGTCCGACGTCGAGCGACTCCAGCGGCCGCGGGCTCGCCGCCCGTGCCGCGGACACCACCGCGGGCACGGCGGACGCCAGCGACGGTCCGGCGATGAGGGCCACCGCCTCGCCGCGGCGGCCGCGCCCGGCCTGGCGCCTGGTCGCGGCAGCCAGCCGGCCACTGAGGATGCGCGTCAGGTTCGAGAGGATCGCCGGGAACCTGGCGATCAGGGCCCTGAAGTCCTCCTCGCCCAGCTCGAGCGCCGAGGTGGGCACCGCCGCCCTGACCGTGGCGGAGCGTGGCTCGCCGGTCACGAGGGAGGTGGCGCCGAACACGTCGCCCTGCCGCAGCTTCCCGACCAGCCGTCCCTCGGCGAAGACCGAGCGCGACCTCAGCTCCCCGGCGTCCGGCGTCGGCGCGAGCTGGTGCGCCAGCCCGTCGAGCACCACGAACATGCTCGCGCCCGGCTGCGCCCTCGTGGCAGATCACGGCCTGCGCCGGAAAGTCGTGGAAGCGCATCGACGCTGCCACCGTGACGAGCTCGGCCGGGCCGAGACCCTCGAACAGCGGCACGCCCTCGAGCGCCGAGACGGGCACCGCAACTCCCTCGAAGGATGCGGCGGTCCTCATTCAGGCCGCCGATCCGCTTCGAGCGCCGCTCTCGAGAGCGCCGCGCGATCCGGCTTTCCGGATGGCAGGAGCGGCAAGCTCGGGTAGCACCCTGATCGCATAGGGCAGCTTATAGCCCGCGATCTGTGAGCGCGCGAAGCGCAGCAGGGCGGCGGGCTCGATCTCCGGCCCGGGCGAGGCACCACGTACGCCTCGAGCACCTCGCCCATCCGCTCGTGGGGAACGCCGACCACCACGGCCTGCGCCACGTCCGGGTGGGTGAGCAGGAAGCCCTCCACCTCCGCCGGGAACACGTTGAACCCCGCCGACGTGCACGACCTCCTTCGAGCGCCCGGCGATCTGATGTAGCCCTCCGCGTCGATCGTTCCGAGGTCGCCGGTGCGGAACCAGTCGCCGTCGAACGCCTCCGCCGTCGGCTCCGGCTGGCGGTAGTAGCCGGCGGTCACGTACGGGACCGCGCACCTGCAGCTCGCCCGGCTCGCCCTGCCTGTGCTCGCCCGGCGCGATGCGGAACTCGTAGCCGGGAAGCGCACGGCCCGCGGTCGTGGTCCGTAGCGAGGCCGGGTCGGAGGCGCGGCAGGCCGAGGCAGCGCCGATCTCGGTCATGCCGAACACGTTCAGGATCGTCGAGTCCCGCGGCGTCCAGCGCCTCGAGGATGCCCGGCGGGCACGCGGCCCCCGCGACGAAGCCGGTGCGCAGGGTCGGGCGCTCGCCGACGCCGCGCCCGAGCAGGTCGGCGAAGAGCGCCGGAGACCCGTGGAGCACGGTCGCGCCGTGCGCGCTGATCGCCTCCAGCAGCGCCCCGAGCGAAAAGGTCGAATCGACGAGCACCGCGCGACCCGCCGGACGCCACCGCCGCGAGCAGGCAGGGAGGCCGAACGCATGCGAGATCGGGACCACCAGGACGAGGCGTCCGTGGGATCGAGCTCCGCAAGCGCTCCGAGCTCGCGAGCGCCGGCGAGCAGCGCAGGCGTGGCTGACGAGCGCTCCCTTCGGGGCGCCGGTGGTGCCGGAGGTGTAGAGGATCGCCGCCGTATCGGGCCCGAGCGGCTCGGCCGCCTCCGGCTGCCCGTCTCGCGTCACCTCCTCCAGCACTTCGCCCAGCGGATCCACGACGAGGTAGCCGCGGACGGTCGGGAGTCCCGGCAGGAGCTTCTCGGCGAGGAGCGAGAGCGAGAAGCCGTGATACGCGTCGATCGTGACGAGGGCTGCGGGCTCGGCGTCTCCCAGGACCCGTGACAGCTCGAACTCCCGCAGGCGGGCGCTCAGCGGGACCGCCACGGCGCCCAGCCGCCAGATGGCGAACAGCGCGAAGACGAGGCGGGCACGTTCGGGGCGATCATCGCCACCCGGTCACCCGGGCCCGCGAACGGGGCCATCCGCGGCGCTCAGGCGATCCACGGCGGCGGTCATCTCAGCGTGGCTGACCGCGTGCCCCTCCAGGGCCAGGGCAGGGGCGCGGGCCGTGCTCGTCGCGCCGGGTCAGCAGCGAGTCGACGGTCGATGCGGACGCCAAGGGGCCGACTCCCGGATGGCCGGGTCAGCTCGCCCGGCGGAGCACGAGCGCGCTGTTGAATCCACCGAAGCCGCGGGCGATGACGAGGACGTTGTCCAGCTGCGCCTTGCGCGCGGAGCCGGTCACGAAGTCCAGCTCGCAGCCCATCCGCGGGCTCGTCGAGGTTGATGGTCGGCGGGATCACGCCCGTCGCGCATCGCCAGCAGAGCGGTCGCCACGTCGAGCGCCGCGCCACCGGCGTAGAGGCGCCCGACCATCGTCTTCGGGGCGGTCACCGGCACATCGGTCGCGCGCTTGCCGAAGACCTCCTTGATCGCCTTGGCCTCGAGCAGGTCCCACTCGGGTATGCCGGCGGCGTCGGCGAAGACGACGTCCACGTCGTCCGGGCCCACGCCGGCGTCCTTGAGCGCCACGCGGATGGCGCGGGTGAGCTGGTCGCGCGTCCGGGGCGGGCCTGCCGTGGTGGTAGGCGTCGTTCGTCGCGCCGTAGCCCGGCTATCTCGCCGTAGATCTGCGGCGCCCCGCGCTCCTCGACCCGTTCCTGGCTCTCGACGATCAGGATCGCGCCGCCCTCGCCCGGGACGTAGCCGTTGGCGCTCGCGTCGAACGGCCGGTACGCCGCGGCCGGGTCGCTCTCGCGGCTCAGTCGCCGGTGCCCATCTGGCAGGTCAGGGCGTACGGGCCGATCGGCGCCTCGAGCCCGCCGCTCACGACGTCTCGAACCCGCGCCGGATCGTCCGGCGCGAGTGCTGGAGCGCCTCCAGGCCGCCCGGTGCCCTCGGACGACGACGACGCCGCACGGCCCCTTCAGGCCGTGCTGGATCGAGATCTGCCCGGTCGTGGCGGCGTAGAACCAGGCGATCGACTGGTAGGCGCCGACGAAGCCGGGGCCCTGGTCCCACAGCGCCTGGATCTCCTTCTGGCCGAACTCGTTCCCGCCCGAGCCGAGCGCGGTGATCACGCTCATGGGACCACTCGTCCTGCTCCGACGGGTCGTACTCGGCGTCGTCGAGCGCCATCTGCGTGGCCGCGAGCGCCATGTGCGTCCAGCGGTCCGTCTGCACCTCGAGGCGCTTCTCGATGTAGTCGTCGGGGTCGAAGTCCTCGACCTCGCCGGCGAGCTGGGTCTCGTACTTCGAGGGGTCGAAGTGGGTGATCGGCCCGATGCCGCTCGTGCCGGACTTGGTGGCCTCCCACCAAGCCTCGATTCCGATCCCGTTCGGCGCGACCACGCCGATACCCGTCAGCAGCGCCCGTCGCGACGGGGAGGGGATGGTGGTCAGCTCAGCCACGGGCGTGCTTCCGGCGTGCCGGCCTCCTCACGCGGACACCTCCCGCAGCTCCTCCGGTACGGAGAAGATCATCGCCGACTGGAAGCCGCCGAAGCCGCTGCCGGTCGAGAGCGCCGTCGAACACGGGCTTCGCGCGCGCCTTCCCGGGCGTGTAGTCCAGGTCGCACTCGGGGTCCGGGTTCTCCAAGTTGGCGGTGGGCGGGACCATGTCCCGGTCGATGGCGAGCGCGCAGGCGGCCATCTCGATCGCGCCGATGGCCCCGAGCGAGTGGCCGATCATCGACTTGATCGAGCTGACCGGCACGTTGTAGGCGTGGTCGCCGAGGCAGTTCTTGTACGCCTGCCGTCTCGTGGCGGTCGTTCTGCTTCGTGCCCGACCCGTGCGCGTTGATGTAGTCGATGTCCTCGGGCTGCGGTCCGCCTGGCGCATCGCGTCGCTTGATGGCCTCGGTCATCTCTAGGCCTCCTTGCGCAGGCCGGTCATGTGGTAGGCGTTGCCGCGGTCGCGAAGCCGGCGACCTCGCAGTAGATGTGCGCGCCGCGCGCCCTGGCGCGCCTCGATACTCCTCGAGGATCAGCACCGCGCCGCCCTCGCCCATGACGAAGCCGTCGCGGTCGCGGTCGAACGGCCTCGACGCGTGCGCGGGGTCGTCGTTGCGCGGGGAGGTGGCCTTGATCGGGTCGAAGCAGGCCATCGAGATCGGCGAGATCGGCGACTCGGCGGCGCCCGCGATCACGATGTCGGCCTCGTCGTCCTGGATCATCTGGTGGCCGTAGCCGATCGCGTCGATGCCCGAGGTGCAGCCGGTGGAGATGACGACCGACGGGCCCCTGCGCGCCGAACTTGAGCGCGATCTCGCTGGCCAGGCTGCTGGGCACGAGCCCCTGGTAGAGGAAGGGCGGCGCGTAGTCCGGGTCGACGAGCCAGTCCTGGCCGCGGTTGCTGACACGGCCACGTAACCGTCCTCGAGGGCCATCGTGCCGCCCACGGCCGATCCGAGCGTGACGGCCATGCGCTCGCGGTCGACGTCCTCGAGGTCGAGCGCGCTGTCGGCGATCGCCTCCATGCCGGCGGCGGCCGCGAACTGGATGTAGCGGTCCATGCGGCGCGACCTCATGCTCGGTCAGCCCGGCCTCGTGCGGGTCGAAGTCGGCCTCGGCGGCGATCTGCGAGCGGAAGCCGGAGGGGTCGAAGAACGTGATCCGCCGGGTGGCCGTCCGGCCCGCGGTGATCGCGCTCCCAGAACGCAGTCGCGCGTCACGCCGCCCGGCGCGACGACGCCGATGCCGGTTACGACGGTTCGCCTCAAGCGGGGCGGCGCCTGCTACTCGGTATCCACGTGCCCGATGTCGGGCCGCGGGGCCAGCGGCCCGAGGTGGAAGACGATGAAGGCTTCCTCGTCCCCGTCGTTGACGAGGCGGTGCTTCATGTTGATCGGGATGTAGAGCGCATCGCGCGCCGGCACCTCGTGTGGCTCCCCGTCGAGCTGGGCGGTGATCGTACCCGTCACGCAGTAGATGAACTCCTCGGAGTACGGGTGGTAGTGCTCGGAGATCCAGTCTCCCGGCTGGATCGTGGCGACCCCCATGAAGCCGGACGTGGAGTCCGCCGATCTTCGGGCTGAGCAGCGTTCGGACATCCCCGCCGCGGCGCGTGTCCGCGGGCAGCCTCGTCGGCCGATTTGACCGCGTGCGGCTTGTCGGCCTGCACTTCCTCAGGCGTAGCCTGCTCCTCTGACATGCGTGCCTCCTAGCGCCGCGTGGACCGGTGCGACGCTACTCAACCTTTGTCGTCCCTGTCAATGACCGTCCGTCCGGCGCCGCGCGAAGGAGCCCGCGAGAGCAGATGCGTGACCCGTGGCGGCTCGCCCCGCTGGAGCGCCAGGACGCGCTCGATCGGCGCCCGGTCGGAGCGCACGGCGCGCTCGTGCTGGCGCTCGTGCTCCGCCCAGGAGGTGACCAGGAAGGACTCCACATGCCGTTCCGGATCGGAGAGATCCTGGTAGACCGACCACTGCATGGCGCCGTCCCGCTTCCGGGTGCGCCGTAGCTCTCGCATCGCGGCCAGGAACTCGCCCGTGTCCGCGGACGCGATCCTGTACTCGATCTCCACCCGGATCGGCCCCTCGCCCAGGTCCGGCTCGAGGGCGAATCCCGGCTCGGTCCAGTACGCCTTCTCGAGATCGACCCCGTCTGCCACCGCGAGCCGCAGGCCGAGGAGCGTGGCCGAGCAGGTGAGCGGCGATCATCCCGGCAGCGGCCGCGACAGAGCGTGCCCGAGACGCCGATGTTGGCTGCGAGCGCCCCCCACAGCGCCGCCCCGGCGGCCATCGCGGCCTGAAAGCTGAGCAGGTAGACGGCCAGGCCCCGGCCGCGCACCCAGCCCGGCAGCACCGACTGGGCGGCGATGCTGAACGACGAGAGCACCGTCATCGATGCGGCGCCGCCCACGAGCATCAGCGGCACCAGCGCAGCGACCGATTCCAGCGTGGCGAGCCCGAGGAGCATCGCCGCGAAGACGGTCGCGGCCACGGGCAGCAACCGATCGGTGGCGATCCGCGTCCGGAGCCGGGGCAGCAGCAGCGCGCCGATCGCGCCGCCCACGCCAAAGCAGCCGTAGAGCGCGCCATAGGCCCCGGCTCCCACCCCGAGCCGCTCCCTCGTGACCACGACCAGGAGGGCGGGAAGCGCGCTGAAGCAGATCGCATGGGGGACCACGCGCATCAGCACCACCTGCAGCGCCGGCGCATTGAGCACGTAGCGCACTCCCGTCCTCACGGCGCCGCCCACATGCTCGGCCGGCAGCGTGCTGGTGGGAGCCGGCGCCCGCCAGCTGGCCACGACAGCGGCGACCCCCAGGAAGGAGACGGCGTTCAGGACGAACACGGCGCCCGCGCCAGCCGCAGCCACCAGGAGGCCGCCCACCGTGGGCCCGACCGCCTGGGCGAGCGTGAAGGAGGTGCTGTTGAGCGAGACGGCCGCCGGCAGTTGCGCCCGTGGCACGAGCTCCGGGATCACGGCCCAGAGGACCGGCAGCGAAAGCGCCGCGCCCACTCCCAGCGCAAACGTGAACGTCAGCAGGAGCGCGGGCGTCGTGAGGTCGGCGAGGGTGGCCGCCGCGAGTGCCGCCGCCACCGTCGCCTGCCAGCACTGGGTGGCCACGATCAGCAGGCGGCGATTGAGAACGTCGGCGAGCGCCCCGCCCGGCAGCGCGAGCAGAAAGGTCGGAAGTGACTGCGCTGTGAGCAGCAGCGCCACCAGCGCGGCGGAGGCGGTGAGCGAGGTCATCAGCCAGGAGGCGGCGATGAGGTGCATCCACGTGCCGAGGTTCGACGCGAGCGTCGCGAGCCAGATCGCCCGGAAGATGGAGATTCGAAGCGGACCCCAGGGCGAGGGTCCGGTTGGGAGGATCCGCTCGGTTGGCTCACGGCGTGCTTGCTTTTGTGACGGACGGACGTAGGCTTGACGGGTGCCCGCGCGCTTCGTCCTCGAGTTTCGCCTGTCTCCGGGACGCGAGGACGATCTGATGCACGCCTATGCTGCGCTTCGCACGCGGCTGGAGCAAGGTGTGCCCGGCCTGCTCGGCCACCAGCTCTGCCAGAACGTCGACGATCCGCTCAGCTGGATCATCACGAGCGAGTGGGACGACGTGGAGGCGTCCACGAGCTGGGACCGCTCGCCGGAGCACGACGCTCTGGTCAAGCCGCTACGCCAGTGCTTCGCGGGAGCCGCCTCCACGAAGTACCTCGTGCGTGACGGCCTGGCCGGCGCTCAACCGAGCAAGCGGTAGGCCCCGCCGTGGAATAGCAGGGGCTGAGCCTCGGTGTCGGTGCCCAGCGCCAGGACCTCGCCGATGAAGATCAGGTGGTCGCCCGCCTCGTGAGAGGCGTGGAGCCTGCAGTCGAGGTACCCCGCCACGTCCTCGAGGATGGGGGCTCCACTCACCAGGTCGCGGTGCGGAACGCCCCTGAAGGCGTCGCGTCCGCGCGGCCGGTCCTTGGATGCGAAGTAGCGGGAGAGCGGCTCCTGCTCGGCGCTCAGGATGTTGACGGCGAAGACGCCGCTGCGGACGATCATCTCGCTCGCGGTGGCCGTGGTCCCGATGCAGATGAGGATCAGCGGCGGGTCGAGCGAGACGGACGAGAACGCGCTCGCGGTCATGCCGTAGGCGTGGTCGCCGTCCCGCGTCGTGATGACGTTTATGCCCGTGGCGAAGCCGCCGACCGCGTCCCGGAAGTCGCTGCTCGGTGAACGCCGGCGGCTCCGCTCGAGCCTGATCGCCGCTAGCTCCCGTCACCCCACTCAGCCGCTCGAGCCGTTGATGGATTACCTCGTCGAAGTTCCCGGTCGTGCCGAGCGCCTGGGCCATGAGGCTGCGAAAGGTGTCTCGCTCCATCGCGAGCAGCCTCGCGGGCTGCGTGGCCCTCAGCGTCGAGGCCCGCGGGGTGTCGCGCATGATCGCGATCTCCCCGAAGAGCTGGCCGGGACCGAGCGTGGAGACGTTGACCTCCTGCCCGTCCTCGTCGCGTACGACCTCGAGCTCTCCATCGACGACGATGAAGAGCTTGTCCGCCGGACCCCCCTGGCGCACCACCACGTCGCCGGCGTCCACCTGCATCGCCTGCAGCTCGGCGCCGATCGTGTCTCCCACCTCGTTCGGCAGGTCGCTGAACACGTTCAGAACCGTCTCGCGCCGGTACTCGACGCCGAAGTTCTCACTCGGCTCACCGCTCGCGGTGGTGTTGTCGATGAACTCCACCTGCGTCGGAGCGATCTTCAGGAAGTAGATACCGACCGTGGACGAGCCCGCGGACACGTCGGGGAACTTCTGGCCGAAGAGGAGCGCCGCCCGTGCGATCTCCTCGCCGCCCAAGACGACCTCGCACTCGCCGTTCCCCTGGATCCCCTTCGTCTTCCGCCAGTCCTCGGTGTACTCGTCGATCACGAACGACACGAAGGGATTCTGCTCCACGTGCTTCGCGGTCGTGGTGTCCGGCCGGATCCACAGGTAGATCGTGGGGCCCCGGTTGACGTAGAGGAGCGTGGCGGCCCGGGGCACGCCCACGCCCGACGCGGTCGCCAGCGTCAGCGTCTCGTGCTCGCCCAGGTAGTCGAGCACGTGCTGCGGTAGCTCGAGCTCCGCCTTGCTGTCGCCCATCACGGCCTCCGGTCTCTCCGATCCAAGTCGAGCGGAGACGCTACCGGAAGCTCAGGAGCGAGGTCCGTTGCGGCGCCACTGACGAGCGGATAGCCTCACCGCGCGACTCGCGAGGGCAGGCGGGCGCGGCATCTGGACTGAAAGGAGGCAATCAGTGGCCGAGTACGTGGCGCTCATGTGGGACATCAAGCCGGAAAGCCAGGATGCCGTGCGCGAGCTGTTCCACAACTACGGGCGCCCGGATCACACCATCCGCGACGAGGATGGCAACGAGGTGGGGACGCTGCATCAGCACGCAGGTGTTCATGAAGGACACGACGTGTGCGGGTCGTCGAGACCACGGACGGCGTGACCTGCCGACTCTCGCCCGGCACATGGGCCAGCAGCAGGCGATCCGCGACCTCGAGGACAAGCTCGACGAGCACATCGCAGAGCCCCGCGACATGTCGACGCCCGAGGGCGCGCGCGAGTTCTTCATCAAGAGCTTCATGGAGCTGCTAGTCAGCCGGCGGCACGACGATTGAGCGGCGCGGCGGTCCCCCCGGCGGCGGTCCTCCCGGCGGCGGCCCCCCGGCGGCGGCCCGTCCGCCGGTGGAGGCCCGCCTCCGGCCCCGGCGTCGGCTGCCGAGAGAGCGCGCTCGGCTCGCTGTTCCGGCTCGACGGCAAGCGGCGCTGATCGTGGGCGGCTACGGCGGCATCGGCCGGGTCACCTCCGAGCTGTTCGCGGAGTCCGGGGCCGCGGTCGCGATCGCCGGGCGCTCGGAGGAGAAGGCCGAGGAGCTGGCCGGGGAGCTCGCGAGCGCGGGCGGCCGGGCGATCGGCGCCCGGGTCGACCTCGCCGACCGGGCGAGCGCGCAGGCGCGTGGTCGAGGCGGTCGCGTCGAGCGCTCGGAGGCCTCGACGTGCTGGTGAACCTGGCCGGGATCGACCTCGAGGCGCAAGGCCGAGGAGCTTCGGGGAGGACGACTGGCGACAGGTCGTCGAGATCAACCTCAGCGGCGCGTTCTGGCTCTCGCAGGCGGCCGGTGAGGTGATGATCGACGGCGGGCGCGGCGGGCGGATCATCCACTTCTCCTCGACGCGCAGCGTGGCCGGCGGCCGCCGGGCTTCGCCGCCTACGCGCCAGCAAGGCGGGGCTGAACGCCCTGGTCCGCCAGCTCGCGACCGAGTGGGGCCAGCACGGGATCACGGTCAACGGCGTCGCGCCGGGCTTCGTGCCCACCGAACTGGTCCAGGACGCGCGTCGCAGGACCAGCAGTTCGTGCAGATGATGCTCAACCGCATCCCCTTCGGCCGCTTCGGCGAGCCCGGTCGAGATGGCGGGCGCGGCGCTGTTCTTCGCCTCGCCCGCCGCCAGCTTCGTCACCGGCCAGATGATCTTCGTGGACGGTGGCGTGAGCTAGCTCAAGCTCTCCTAGGAGGTACAGTGGCGGAGACCAAGGAGCAACGCATCGGATTCATCGGGCTCGGCGTGATGGGCGCCGGGATGGCCGTCGCGACTCGCCGAGACCGGGCTACGACGTCGCCGTCTACAACCGCACCCGCTCGAAGGCGCGAGGAGGTGGCCGAGCTGGGGGCCCGCGTGGCCGACTCGCCGGCCGACGCGGCCGCGCGATGCCGACGTGGTGATGATGAGCCTCGCCGACCAGCACGTCGTCGAGACGATGCTCTTCGGGGACGACGGCGTGTTCGAGCACGCTGCGGCCGGGCGGCTACATCGTCGACATGAGCACGGTGCCGCCCGCGTTCGCGCGGCGAGCTGGCGGAGAGGCGCCGTCGCGGCGGGCTACCAGCGCGCTCGACGCCTGCGTCCTCGGCAGCCCGTTCCACGCCCGCTGCGGCGAGCTGCGCGTGATGGTCGGCGGCGACGAGGCCGACTTCCGCGCCGTCGAGGGCGATCCTCGAGGCGATCGGCAAGGAGGTCACCTACCTCGGCGGGCAACGGCATGGGCGCGACGATGAAGCTGGTGCTCAACATGCTGATGGGCGTGCAGATGCCGGCGCTGGCCGAGGCGGTGGTCTTCGGCGAGCGCGCCGGGCCTGCCGCGCGAGAAGATCCTCGAGATGATCGCCAAGAGCGGCTACAGCTCGCCGGTGATGAGCTTCCGCTGCGCGCATGATGGGCCAGCGCGGCGTTCGATCACGCCGCGTTCAAGCTCGTCGCTGATGCGCAAGGACATGATGCTGGTGCTCGACGAGTGCCAGGAGCTGGGCGTGCCGCATGCCGGTGTCCGAGACCGCCTACTCGATGCTGACGGCCGCCAAGCAGCAGGGCCTCGGCGAGCTCGACGTGGCGGCGATCGCTGGCCTTCCAGGAGCGCATGTCCGGCATGGAGGGCTACCCGTGGCCGGGCTCCGGATGGAGCGGCGCGAAGGCGACGTGATCGTCGACATCCACGGCCACATCACCCACCCCGAGCTGTTCAAGAAGTATCCGATGCCGCCCGCGCTGGCGGACATCGACGGGATGCTCGACAGGAAGTCCGAGGCCGGCATCGGGCTCACGGTGGTCGGGAAGCCCGGTCGGGCTTCGGAACGATGATGCCGGATGCCCGGCCTCGACAACTACGCCCAGCCGCTGGATCAACTCAAGTCGTTCCACGAGTGGCTCGCCGAGACCGTGGCCAAGCACTCCCCGCGCCTGGCCGCCTACGCGTACACGAACCCGTTCGGCGGCGACGAGATGCTCGACCAGACCGCCCAGACGGTGCGCGACGGCGGCTTCGTCGGCCTGATCGTGAACACGAGCGTCAAGGGCGAGTACCTCGACTCGGAGCGCGCCGACCCGTTCTTCGAGATGGCCGTCGGAGCTCGGCGTGCCCGATGTTCCTCCATCCGCCGGCCGAGCCCGTGGGCAGCGACAGCCTGCGCGGACTTCCGCCTGGTCGAGCAGGTGGGCCGCTTCATGGACGTGACCGTGGGCCTGGCGACGCTGGTGTTCAGCGGGACGGCTCGAGCGGCATCCGGACCTGCGGTTCATCGCGGCCACCGCCGGCGGGGCGATCGCGCTCCTGGCCGCACGGCTCGACCAGGCGTACCAGCCGCGGCATTGGGGCGGCAAGCCGGGGCGGTGGCGGGCCGCCCGGTGGCGGGCCGCCCGGCGGCGGGCCGCCCCCGATGATGAGCTACGAGAACAAGATCAGCGAGCCGCCCAGCACGTTCCTGCGCAATGTGTACGTCGACACGGCGAACTCGAGCGTGCCGAACCATCTGGCGAACCTCGAGCTGATGGGTGCCGACCACATGCTCTTCGGGACCGACTCGCCGCCTCTCGCCACGCCGCTGGAGGATGCGATCGGCCTGGTGGAGCGGCTGCCCGTCTCGGCGGAGGAGCGCGCCAAGATCCTCGAGGAGAACGCCCGCCACCTGTTCGGCCTCGATTAGCCGCTTCAGGCCACCCTGTCGCGCCCTCAGCTACCCGAGCGGCGTGCCTCCTGTTCTACGACGTCCTGTCCGTCAGCATCCCCGGCAGGAGGCGCGGTCCCGCGCCTTGCTCCGCGGAAGGGGATCGCGAATCACCGAGATGTTGTCCGGCTTCCCATCGATCCCGGGCCCGCCGATGATGACTCCCATGGAGACCGACACGTTCCCGACATATAGCTTGCGCGTGACCGGATTGAACGCGATGCCTCTCGGCCCGATGTCCACGCGCAGCCTCTGACGGACCTTCAGATCCGGGCCCAGGATGGTCAGCCTGCCCGTGGCCAGGTTGTTCACGTACACCCGCCCCGTACGGGGGTCGACGGCCGGATTGCGCGTGAACCCTCCTGCGTACACCGGCTGCAGGAGCTTGTTTGTCCTGAGGTCGAGAACCTCGAGGACGGTGTTGTAGGGCTTCAGGGGCTCGGACTCGCTCGCGGCCCGGCTGTCGGCGTGCCCGATGTAGAGCCGGTGGCGCCGGGTGTCGATGGCCGCGCCATACGGCTCCGGCGTTACCCGTATCCGCTTCACCGTCCTGAGCGTGTGCGAGTTCACCACGGTGACGATGCCGGAGTCGAAGCTCGTCACGGTGACGCGGTTCAGCCCCGGGTCGATGTCGGGATGGATCGGAGTGATGCCGGCCGGGATTCCGTTGGCGCCGCCCTTCAGCCACCGCTTCGACTTCGTGTCATAGACCGAGAGCCTGCCCGGGACCGTGCGGGGCACGTCACCCCCCACCTCGCCGGTGTTGGCGACCCAGAGGTAGCCCGTCTCGGCATCGTAGGCGAGATACGCCGGCAATCCGTTCTCCGTCGGCGCAGTGGTGTTCGGCAGGTGCGCGCCCGGCGGCGGGGGAATGTCGATCTCCTCGCGCACGGTGTTCGTCTTCCCATCGATGACCATGATCGTCCCGCCACCGCCCATCAGCGGGCACGAAGCTTGTCGGTACCTTGCCGCCGACGTTGGCGACGTATACGAGATTGGCTTTCTCGTCCACGGCGAGGCCGAAGGGATGGTCATCCACCGCGACGTTGGTCACGACCTTGTCGGTCTTGCCGTTGATCACCGTGACCTTGTCAGGGCCGAAGCCGGTGCCATCCCCTCCGCCGACGTTCGAGACGTAGATCCTGTTCGTCTTCTTGTTGATCGCAATGACCGCGGGACTGTCCAAGACCCCATCCGCCGCCCGCAGGGTCTTGATCACCCTCGCCTTGCCCGACGCTGCTGGAGCGCCGAGCAGCGCGGTCGCGAAAAGAGCCACCACGAACGAAATCCCCAACACGTAACCGCGCTTCTTCACGAATACCTTCCTAGCGTCGTATCGCAGTGACCAGAGCCCCGATCTTCGTCGGTCTGCGCCCGGATAGTCAAGTCCCACCTATCCCGCCCCCAACCGCCGGCAGTCCCGGTGTGGGCCAGGTTCGGATATCGTCGGCCAATGACGGTGCCGGCCGGACGAGAAGGACATTTCCGCCTTGGGTGACGACAAGGTCATCATCATCGGCGGCGGTATCGGCGGCTTGAGTGCGGCCGTCGGACTACAGAAGCGGGATATCCCGGTCGTCGTCCACGAGAAGCAGCCGGCGATTCGGGAGCTGGGGACGGGCGTCGGGATCCAGCGAGTCGCGCGGCAGGGGATCGCCATGCTCGGCCTCGAGGAGCCGTTGAGCTCGATCGAGAGCGAGCGCTACGAGGCGCTGCGACACGTCTCCTACAAGAACGGGCGGACGCTGGCGTCGATTCCCTGGCACCGCGCGGTTGCAGCCGTCCACCGCGGCGAGCTGCTCGAGCTGCTCAAGGGGGCGCTGCCGGACCAGAGCATCATCCGCTGCGCCTCGGAGTGCGTCGGCTTCGAACAGGACGCGGGCGGCGTCACTGCCAGGTTCGCCGACGGGCGCGAGGAGCGCGGGATCGCCCTGATCGGCGCCGATGGGCTGCAGTCGGTGATTCGAAAGCAGGTCGTCGACGATGGGCAAGCCGCGGTACGGGGGGTGGACGGTGTGGCGCGGGATGCCCGAGTACACCCACCCGTCGCTCGCTCCAGACATGGCGGAGCAGATCTGGGGCCCTGCGACCGTGTTCGGGATGTACCCGGTGCGCTCGCGCCTGTTCTGGTACGCGGGCGCTGTGCGACAGGAGGGAGCCGGCGATTCCCCCGGCGGCCGCCAGCGCGACCTGCTGAGCATCTTCGGGGACTGGCCCGAGGCGGTCCCGGAGGTGATCGAGTCCACCCCGGAGGAGATCATCGACCGCCAGGACGTCTACGACCGCGACCCGGTGAGCAGCTGGAGCGATCGGCGCGTCACGCTGCTCGGGGACGCGGCACATCCCACGATGCCGTCGCTGGGGCAGGGCGCGGGGATGGCGATCGAGGACGGCGTCGTCGTCGCCCGCGAGCTCGCGCCGGCCGTGGCCCAGAACGGCGGCGGCGTCGAGGCTGCCCTCAAGCGCTACGAGGAGGTGCGGATACCGCGGACGGCGGGGATCGTCGGGCGCTCGCGAAAGATGTCGCGGCTCAACGGCTTGAAGGCCGGACCGCTGGTCACCGTGCGCGAGACGGTGCAGTCCTCGCTGCCGCAGCGCTTCTGGCAGCGCCTCTGGGAGCACGAAGGGACCTACCAGCTGTGACGGCCGAGCTCCCACCGGGGCCGCGCTACCCGGGCATCGTGACGCTGTATCTGACCCAGCGCCGAACGAGGGCGTTCCTGGAGTCCGCGGCGAAGCGCTACGGCGAGATCTTCACCGTTCGCATCGTCGGCGGGAAGACCATGGTCTTCGTGTCGGACCCCGCGCTGATCGATGGTGTCCTCGCCGCCCCCTCGGACGTCTTGCTCGGCGATGCCAGGATCGGCGCTGTCGTGGGCAAGCACTCCGTGATCGTGCTCAGCGGGCCGCCGCATACCGCGGCGCGCGAGCTGCTGATGCCGCCCCTTCGCAGCGACCACGTTCAACACTACGGCGAGTTCATGGAGCAGGTCTGCGCGGAGGAGATTGCAACCTGGCCGCTTGGCCAGCCGCTGAAGCTCTTGCCGCGGCTGGAGACGATCACGCTCGGCGTGATCAAGCGGGCCATCTTCGGGCCAGACCCCGACGGGTCCGTGGATGCCCTGGCTGCCCGGTTCAAGGAGCTGCTCACCCTCCGAGACAAGCCGATCGCGGTGGCGAGGATGAACATGCTGAGGCGCGGCTCCGAGCCCCCGAAGGCGTTGCTCAAGCTGCGCGAGCCCTTCGACGCGGCGGTGTTCGCCGAGATCGAGCGCGCCAGGCAAGACCCACGCCTGGAGGAACGCGACGACATCCTGGCGATGCTGCTCCGGGCCCGCCACGACGACGGCAGCGCGATCACCGATGTCGAGATCCGCGACCACGTGATCACACTGCTCATCCAAGGCCACGAGCCAACCGCGGTAGGCACCGCCTGGACCCTCGAGCGTCTCGCGCGACATCCGCAGGTCCAAGACCGGCTGCGGGCTGAGGTGGAGGCCGGGCAAACGGAGTATCTCGAAGCGGTGATCAACGAGACGCTGCGGGTTCGCCCACTCGAGCCGCTGATCGTTCGGATGGTGGGCAAGCCCTATCAGCTCGGGCCCTACGAGCTCGACCCCGGCACGCTGATCGCTTGCAACGGCTATGCGCTGCACCTGAGCGAGGACCACTATTCCGAGCCGGAACGGTTCCTCCCCGAGCGCTTCCTCGAGCAGGCGCCGGACAAGCACACGTGGATCCCGTTCGGTGGCGGCGTCCGGCACTGCCTCGGCCGCAGCCTTGCGACCTACGAGATGAAGTACATCCTCAGCACGCTCGTCCAGCAGTTCCGCTTCGCGCCCGGGCTGGAGCGCGACGAAGACGTCCATCGCCGCGGCATTCAGTGGATCCCGAAGGAAGGATGCCGGCTGGTGCTCGAGGAGCGCTTGGCTTCACCGGTCGCTGCCTGACGCCGGCAGCCTCAGAGGAGCAGGACCAGGGCAAGAACGATCAGGCCGACGATCAGCAGCGGCAGTAGCAGCAAAGCCGGACCACGGGCCGCCTGCGGGAGCCGGGCGAGCAACGGCAGGAGGCGCCGTCCCAGGGGCGGTCTTCATCAGCATGCGGATCGGTGGCGGCGGCGCCCCCGGTGGTCCACCCCCCGGCGGTCCACCCCCCGGCGGTCCACCCGCGGTGGCCCCCCGGCGACCGGAGCCGGCGGCCGCCGCCTCCGCGGCACCTCGCGCACGGCGGTGTCGTCCCGCGCGGACAGTGCGGGCGCATCGGAGGATGGCGGCCCGTCTTCGAGCGCGAAGGTCGTGACCCCGAGCTTCAGCGTTGCCCCGGCTCTCAGCTTGGTTGGGCCGGTGATCCGCTCACCGTCGACGAACGTGCCGTTGAGCGAGCCGAGGTCCTCGACCTCGATCCCGTCGGGGAGCGGCCGCACGACCGCGTGCCGCCCCGAGATCTCCGCGTCGTCGACGACGACGTCGGCATCCGCCCGCCCGATGACGAGCTCTCGATCGCATTCGACGATCTGCCCGTAGGCGGGGCGGGAGGTGATTCGCAGGATCGCCATCGCGCGGCTACGAGCGTATTCGATTCGATTACCTCAAGGTCGGTTAGGATCGCGCCAATGTGCCCTGAGGAGGAGGCTCCACCGCCCGCGCCGGAGAGCGGGCGCGCCCGAGAGATCCCCACGGTGCCGACGATCGCCCTCGTCTCGGGTCAGCGAGCCGGCAGCGAAGTGCCCGTCGGCCAACAGATCGTCGTCGGCCGCGACCCCGGCGCCGCCGACGTGGTCCTCGACGGCGACCCCGAGATCTCGCGTCGCCATGCAGCCTTCTCCCCCGCCGGGACCGGGCTCACGGTGCGGGACCTCGGATCCATCAACGGGACGTTGGTGAACGGCGAGCAGATCGTGGGTACGGTCGCGCTCAGGACCGGCGATCGGATCCAAGTCGGGTCGACGGTGATCGACGTGCGCCTGGCGGGGCCGATCGTGTTCGCGCCCCCCGCCGCGCCCCCCACGGAGACGCTGCCGAGCCTTCCTGCGAACACGATCGAGGCGGATGGACTCGTCAAGGAGTTCGGCAGCTATCGCGCGGTCGACGGGATCAGCCTGATGGTCAACCCGGGCGAGATCTACGGCTTCCTCGGGCCGAACGGCGCGGGCAAGTCGACGACCGTCCACATGCTGACCACGCTCCTGCCGCCGACCTCCGGTGCCGCTCGCATCGCCGGATACGACGTGGTCAACGCAGGGCGCCGAGGTGCGCGCGACGATCGGGGTCGCCCTCCAGGAGGCGGCGCTCGACCCACATCTGAACTGCTGGGAGCACATGGATCTTCAGACCGCCCTGCAGGGGATACCGAGGGCGGAGCGCAAGCAACGTGGCGAGGAGCTGATCGAGCGCGTCGGGTTGACGTACGCCGCGGACCGTCGCGCGGGCGATTTCTCGGGCGGGATGAAGCGCCGCCTCGACCTGGCACTCGCCCTCGTCCACCGGCCGCGGGTGCTGTTCCTGGACGAGCCGACGACCGGGCTCGATCCGCAGAGCCGGACCGCGCTGTGGGAGGAAGTCGCACGACTGGTGAAGGAGGAGGGGATGACCGTCTTCCTCACCACCCAGTACCTCGAGGAGGCCGATGTGCTCGCCGACCGGGTGGGAATCATCGACCACGGCGACATCGTGGCCGAGGGCACACCGGCGAAGCTGAAGGCCGAGATCGGCCGGCCAGCGGTCGAGGTCGTCCCCCTCGACGGGAAGGACTCCGCGGCGATCAGCGACGTGCTCGCGCGCTTCGGAGAGCTCGAGAGCGCCGCGCGCAAGGGTGTGGCCGTCCGCCTCCAGCCCGGCCTCGAGGACATGGCAGAGGTGATCCGGGCGCTCGACGATGCGGGCCTGCGGTTCTCGAACGTGGAGCTCCACTCGCCGACGCTCGACGACGTCTTCCTCGCCAAGACGGGCCGCTCCCTGGAGGGCGCAGGCGAGGAAGCCGACGAGGAGGCCCCTGACGCGCTACGTCAGCTCAGCGTGGCCACACTCGGCACGGTCGATCCGCTGGCCGGCGCGTGACCCCTTCCGCCCGGGTCCAGCTCGGCACGCTCGCGCGTCGCTCGATCGCTCGCACGCTCCGGCAGCCGGTCCTGATCGTTCCGAACGTCGTGTTCCCGCTGTTCATCCTCGCGGTCATCTCCGCCGGGGCCGGTGACCAGGCGACGCAAGTCAAGGGTTTCCCGACAGACAACTACACGACCTTCTTCTTGGCGGCGACCTTGATCCAGGGCGCCTCGGGGGCGATGACGGTGGCCGGTCAGACGCTTGGAGACGACATCGCGACGGGGTTTCTCAACCGGTTGTCCCTGACCCCGCTGAGGGCCCCGGTGTTGATCGGCGCACAGCTCGCCGGCGTCGCGGTGCTCGGCGTCATGCAGGCCGCGATCTACCTCCTGGTCGGCCTCGCGGCCGGCGCAAGCGTCGGAACCGGGCTCGGCGGGGCGCTGGCGCTGATCGCAGTGGTACTCGTGATCCAGCTCGCATTCGGCTCGCTCGGCATCCTCATCGCCA
Source organism: uncultured Thermoleophilaceae bacterium (assembly GCA_963734165.1). Taxonomy (GTDB): domain Bacteria; phylum Actinomycetota; class Thermoleophilia; order Solirubrobacterales; family Thermoleophilaceae; genus JACVRW01. The sequence goes on from CAVTFZ010000003.1 coordinate 65,780, forward strand.
TCCGAACAGGCACGGCCGAGGGGCTGCAGGGCATCGTGGCGCTCGCACTGGCCCTGCTCTTCCTCTCGTCGATGGCGATGCCGAGGAACCTGATCACGGTCGACTGGTTCAAGACCGTCGCCACTTACAACCCGATGTCCTACCTGGTCGAGGCCCCGCGCAGCCTCCTGATCGGCGGGCTGGGACGGCGAGGCGCTGGCGCTGGGCTGCGGAATCGCGGGCGCGATCGCGATCCTTGCGCTGGCGGCGGCCAGCGCGACGCTGGAGCGGAGGGTGGCCAGGGCGTGAGCCGCGCGTTCGCTATCCGTCGCGCTCGCCGTCGCCCAGCGCAGCACGCGCAAGCTGCGCAAGAGCCCCGTGGTAGCGGTCGTCCCGACGATGATCCCGCTCTTCTTCTTCGCCTCGTTCACCGGGGCGCTCTCGTCGTTCGGGGCGGCGCCGGGATTCGGCTACTACGACTACAGCGCGTTCGTGTTCGTGTTCGTCCTCTACCAGGGCGCGATATACGTCGCCATCTTCACCACGTTCGAGCTCGCGAGCGACTACCAAACCGGCGTCGCGAGCCGGATGATGACCGCGGCGCCACGCCGCATGGCGATCGTCGCCGGATACGTGATCTCCGCGCTCGGTCGCGGCGTGGTCGTCGTCGACGGTCCTCTGGGCGGTTGCGCTGATCACCGGCATGCCCGTCCGCGGCAGCGCCGTCGAGATCGTCGGCCTCGTGGCATTGGCACTGCTGCTGAACGTCGCGACGACGCTCTACGGCGCCGGAATCGTGCTCCGTCTCAGATCCACGGCGGCCGGAGCGCTGATCCTGATCCCCATCTTCATGGTGATGTTCCTTACCCCGGTCTTCACCGTCCGCGCCCAGCTCGGCGGTTGGCTGGAGACGGTGGCGAGCGTCAACCCGCTGACCGCCCTGCTCGAGGCGGGGCGAGGCTTCCTTGCCGGCGACCCGGTCAGCGTGGCCCTCTCGTTCGCGGCCGCATTCGGGCTCGTGATCGCCTCCTGTGTCTGGGCGATGCTCGGCATGCGAAAGGCCGCGCAGGCGGCATAGCCTGTGAGGCCGCCGTGCCTGGGCAATGGGCCGGCACACCACGCCCGAGTAAACAGACGCGCACGAACGCGCCAAGGCGCTTTGCGCCAGCAAACCCCTACCCCGCCGCCGTAGACGCCCGAGCCCGCTGGGGGGCGGCCGGCTCGCCGCGCCGTTGAGGGCCCGACGATTACTGCCGCTGGGTAGACGAGGTGCCGTTCTGCCGGCGTCGCGTCACATTCGGGTGGTCGCTCGTTACTCGCCGAAGTCGAGAGGAACGTTAGGCGGAACTATTCAGCATTACGTTCCTCTCGACCGAAGCGACGGGAAACCGTCCCGCGATTGTGCAACAGGACACCACGCCGGGGTATCCGGAGGCTTACAAACGAGCCCCGGCGAGGCCGTACGGGCAGAGAATGCAGCGCGTTCAGGAGGGCCGAGCGCACGCGGTCCGGCGGTCCCGCGAGCTCCAGCGGAGGGACGCGGTCGACGGTCTCTTCGATCAGCACCGAAGCTCGAGTCGAGCGAGGCCGGCGCCGAAGCAGTAGTGGGGCCGCCGCCGCCGAATCCCTGATGAGGGTTGGGGTCGCGGGCGACATCGAACTGGAAGGGATCGCTGAAGACGTCCTCGTCGCGGTTGCCAGAGGTGAACCACGTGACGACCGCGTCGCCGGACTTCACCGGCACGTCGCCAATCTCGGTGTCCGGCTGGCGGTCCGCCGGAAGTGCGTGAAAGGCGTGACCCAGCGGACGAACTCCTCGACTGCGGTCGGGACCAGCGAACGGTCGGCGCGGAGTCGCTCCTATTGGTCGGGGTTCTCGATCATCGCGAGCATCCCGCCGGAGTAGACGTTGCGGGTCGTGTCGACTCCCGGCAACGAGGATCAGCCAGAGGAACCCGCCCAGCTGCCCTGGGTGAGCCGCGGCCGTCGAGCTCGGCTTGAGTCAGCGCAGTGATCGAGGTCGTCCTGTGGCTCCTTGATCCGGTCTTGCGCGAGCTCATTGAAGAAGACGGCCCGTTCGATGAAGCTCGCTGCGGGTCGAAGCCCTCCGGCCGCAGCCGCGGGTCGTCGAAGCCGGCCGAGGCGCCGGCCCACTCTCCCAGCTTGCCGTGGTACTCCGGCGCCACGCCGAGCAGCTCGCCGATGACCTGGATCGGGAGTGGAAGGGCGATGTCGTTGACGAGGTCGAAGTCGCCCTTCTCGAGCGCCGCATCGATCAGGTTGCGCACGATCTCGCGAATGTGGGGCTCGAGATCGGCGACCCGGCGGGCGTTGAACGCCGTCTGGACGATCTCGCGGTACGCGGTGTGCTGCGGCGGGTCCATGTTGATCATCATCTGGCGCGCGACCGGAAGCGGCAGGGTCTTCTCGCTGATCATCGTCCCGCCCAGCCAAGAGGAGAACGTCTCGGGGTCCTTGGAAATGGCAGCGATGTCCTCGTAGCGGACCGCCGCCCAGAAGCCCGGCTCGTCGGGAATCGGGTTCCACCGCAGTGGCGCCTCGCGACGCATCCTCTCGAACAGGGTGTGAGGCGGGCCCTCAGCGAACAGATCGGGATCGCTCAGATCGACCTCGGCGAGATCGACGGTCTCTTCACTGGTCAGCGGCATTGCGATACCTCCCGGACGTCGCGCGAGAAGTGGCGAGCATATATCAACGCACCGCAGCCGATGCGCGGTGCGCAGACGAGAAACGTCGGGGGTTCGCCGGTCGCGACTTGACAGTCCGGTCCGGCGCCGGAGATGCTTAGGCGGAACTCGAACACACGGGAGACAGCAGCTTATGACAACGATCGGCAGGCTTCCAGCCTCGAGATACGCCCGCTTCGGACCGCCGCCGAGCGGTACGACGTGGCCATCCTGGGCGGGGGGCTGGCCGGTCTGACGCTGGCCATGCAGCTCAAGCAGAGGCGGCCCGATACGAGCGTGGCGGTGCTCGAGAAGCGCGAGGGGCCCGCGCCGCTGGCGGCCTTCAAGGTCGGCGAGTCCACGGTCCCCTCGGGCGCCCATTACTTCGCCTCGGTCGTGGGCATGGAGGACCATCTGAAGGAGGAGCACCTCGTGAAGAACGGGCTGCGCTTCTTCATGCCGGCCGACGGCAACAAGGACATCACCAAGCGCGTCGAGCACGGATCGGCCCGCTATCCACCGCACGACAACTACCAGATCGATCGCGGGCTGTTCGAGAACGAGCTGGCCACCCGCGCCCGAGGGCTCGGGGTCGACGTGCTCCAAGGGTGCCGGGTCCAGGACGTGAGCTTCGGCGACGACCTTCACGAGGTCTCCTTCACCCAGATGGACGCCGATGCGTCGACCAAGGCCCGCTGGGTGGTCGACGCCGCCGGGCGGGCCAGTCTGCTGAAGCGCAAGCTCGGCCTGGCCAAGGAGGTGGGGCACACCATCAACTCGTCGTGGTTGCGGCTCGCCGGGGGGCTCGACCTCGAGGACTTCGGCCGCGACAACGCCGAGTGGATGGGCAAGATGTCCGAGCCCGGCATCCGCCAGTACAGCACCAACCACCTGATGGGGGCGGGTTACTGGGTCTGGCTCATCCCGCTCTCCTCCGGGCCGATCTCGATCGGGGTGTGCGCCGACCCCCGGCTCCATCCGTTCGAGGAGATCAGCGAGCTCGACCGGATGGTCGACTGGCTGAAGCGACACGAACCCCAGCTCGGCAACGCGATCGAGTCCCGCATGGCCGACGTCGAGGACTTCCTGCGCGTCGAGGACTTCGCCTACGGCGTCGAGCGGGCGTTCTCGTCCGATCGCTGGTGCCTGGTGGGCGAGGCCGGCGCCTTCGCCGACCCGTTCTACTCGCCCGGCTCCGACTTCATCGGGTTGAGCAACACCGCCAGCACCGACCTGATCTGCCGCGAACTCGACGGCGAGGACATCTCCGAGCGCCTCGAGTACTTCAACGACTTCTATCTCCGCACCTTCGACTACGTCCTCTCGAAGTACGAGGACCAGTACCCGGTCTTCGGAAACGTCTGGGTCACTGCCCACAAGCTGCACCTGGACGGGTTCTACAACCACACGGGCGTCGTGCTGCTCGCGGTGCAAGAACAAGCTCACGGACCTCGAGTTCCTCCGTAGCGTGGAGGACGACCTGGACCGGCTCCAGCGGCTCCAGATGAACATGCAGGAGATGTTCAAGCAGTGGAACGAGCTCGAGCAGCGAGACGAGGAGAATCCCCTCATACCGGCGGGTGTCGGCACGCTGCTGCGAATGTTCCGCGGGATTACGACGCCCATGGACGACTCGGACGTGCGGGAAGAGATCCGCGAGCAGCTCCGCATCGCCGAGGCCTGGGTGGTGACGATGTTCGCCGTCGCCTGCGAGGCGCTCGATCAGCAACCCGAGCCTGACCGAGCCATCAATCCCTACGCCGTGAGCCTCCGTCCCGAGCGCTGGGAGCAGGACGGCCTCTACGAGGGACCGGGGCTCACTGCGGCGGAGGCCAAGGAGCAGGCCCTGTCCGTCGGTCCCCCGCAGGGAATGGGCCCGCCCGGAGCCGGCGGGCCGCCGGAGCACGGTGTCCATGGCGCGGCCGGGAGTCGCCGGGCCGCCGCCGGGCTCCAGGTCTTCTCCCTGTTGTCGCTCAGGTCATCCCCGGGGCGTCGCTCTCACTGACCACCAGCTCCGCCGGCAGCTCGGACGGGATCTCGGCCCCGGTAGCCAGCTTCCTTGCCTCCTCCACGGTCAGGCCCGCCTCGTCATAGAAGCCGTCCTCCTCCCAGCGCTCCGGCCGCAGCCCGACGGCGTAGGGGTTGATGCGGCGTTCGGGATCGGGACGCTCTTCCAGCGCGCTGGCGGCCTGGTCGAACAGGCTCGACCGCCCACCCCTCCCCCACCTTCACCCGCTTGCGCATCTCCGCCCGCAGCTGCTCGTCGTCGTACTCCCGCACGATGACCAGGAAGGAGTCGAGCTGCGTGCCCAGGGCCGCCCCCGAGCACCGGGTTCGAGTCGGGCCGCTGCTCGAGCTCGTGCCACTCGCGGAACAGCTTCTGCATGTTCATGCTGAGCCGGTAGAGCCGGTCCACGTCCTCATGGACGCTCTTCATGAACTCGTAGTCGCCGAACTTCCCCTTGACCATCAGAAGCACCACGCCGGCGTGGTCGTAGAACCTGTCCCAGGCGTTCTTCGGCTCGGCGACCCAGGGGTTGCCGAAGACCGGGTACTGGTCCTCGTACTTCGAGAGCACGAAGTCGAAGATGCGCAGGTAGAAGTCGTTGTAGTAGTCGAGCCGCTCGGCCACGTCCTCGCCGTCGAGGTCGCGCGTGATCAGGTCTCCGGTGAAGATGTTGCCGTAGCCGATCATGTCCGAGCCAGGCGAGTAGAAGGGATCGGCGAACGCGGCGGCCTCGCCCACCAGGCACCAGCGATCGGGCGAGAAAGCCCGCTCGACGCCGTAGGCGAAATCCTCCACGCGGAGGAAGTCCTCGACCTGGTCGAGTCGCGGCTCAATGGCCGCCGCCAGCTGCGGCTCGTGCGCGCCGAGCCACTCCAGTATACGCTCGAGCTCGTTGATCTCCTCGAACGGATGGAAGCGCGGGTCGGCGCACACCCCGATGCATATGGGCCCCGAGCCCAGCGGGATCAGCCAGACCCAGTAGCCCTCGCCGAGCAGGTGGTTGGTGCTGAGCTGGCGGAGCCGGGCATCTTGCGGCCGCGCCATCCACTCCGGCGTCGTCGCGGCCGAAATCCTCGATGTCTAGCCCGCCGGCGAGCCGCAACCAGGCGGCATTGATGGTGTGCTCGACCTCCTTGGCCAGTCCCAGCTGGCGCTTCAGCAGGCTGGCGCGCCCGGCGGCATCCACGACCCAGCGGGCGGCAGTCGAGCAGTGCTCTCTCCATCTGGCTGAAGTGACCGTGTGCAGGTCGTCGCCCGAAGATCGACGCGGCGCACCCGGCAGCCCTGCAGCACGTCGACTCCGAGCGCAGCGCGCGCTGGGCCGCGAGCTCGTTCTCGAACAGGCCGCGGTCGATCTGGTAGTTGCGGTGCGGTGGATACAATAGCGGGCCGAACTCGAACCGCTTGCTGATGTCGCCGTTGTCTCCGGCCGGGAGGAAGAACCGCAGGCCGCACTTGCGGCAGGTGCTTCTGCTCTGGAGGTGCTCCTTCATGCCGACCACCTCGGCGAAGTAGTGGGCGCCGGCGGGAACAGTCGACTCGCCGACTTTGAAGGCCGCCAGCGGCGCCGGCCCCTCGCGCTTTTCCAGCACCACCACGCTCGTCTCGGGCCGGTGGCGCTTCAGCTGGATCGCCAGCGTCAGTCCGGCCAGGCCTCCGCCCAGAATCGCCACGTCATAACGATCCGCGGCCGGGCGAAGCGGACGCACCTCGAGGCTGGAAGCCTGGCGATCCTTATTCATTGCCCGGGTTCGTCCACGTGCGATCGGCACCTAGCATGTCCGTTGTCAGACTCGCGTGTCAAGGGCCTACGTCGCCGCTACGGGCTCCGGCTGCTGCCAGTCGAAGTGCTCGAGGAAGTCGGTGTTCACGTCGCCGGAACGGAACCGCTCGTCGGCGAAGACGGCTTGGTGGAACGGGATGGTGGTCTTGACGCCCCTGCCCTCGACCTGGAACTCCGAGAGCGCTCGCTGCATCCGCTCGATCGCACTCGGGCGATCGGGCGCCCACACGATCAGCTTTGCGATCAACGAGTCGTAGAAGGGCGTGATCGTCCACCCGGGATAGCAGTGGGAGTCCACGCGGGTGCCCGGCCCGCCCGGGGGCAGATACACGTCGAGGCGGCCGGCCGCGGGCGCGAAATCCCTGCCGGGGTCCTCTGCGTTGATGCGGCACTCGATCGAGTGCCCGCGCAGCTCCAGCTCGTCCTGCGACACCGAGAGCGGCTCGCCGGCCGCCACCCGGATCTGCTCCTGGATCAGGTCGGAGCTCGTGATCATCTCGCTCACCGGGTGCTCGACCTGGATGCGGGCGTTCATCTCCATGAAGCTCAGGTTGCCGTCGTGGTCGAGCAGGAACTCCATCGTGCCCGCGCCCGTGTAGCCCACGGAGAGCGCACCGTTGACGGCGCGCTCGCCGATGTCGCGCCGTTGCTCGTCCGAGAGGTGGATGGACGGCGCCTCCTCGATCAGCTTCTGGTGGCGACGTTGCACCGAGCAGTCGCGCTCGAAGAAGTACACGCCCTTGCCCTGCGCGTCGCAGACGAGCTGCACCTCCGTGTGGCGGGGCGCCTCGAGATAGCGCTCGATGTACACGGCGCTGTCCTTGAAGATCGCCTGGGCGGTCGCGCGCGTGGTCTGGTAGAGGCGCCGCAGGTCCTCCGGCTTGCGCACCACGTTCATCCCGCGGCCGCCGCCGCCGGCCACGGCCTTGATGATCACCGGGTAGCCGATGTCGTCGGCGATCTCCTGCGCCTCGTCCGGGGTCGTGACCGGCTCGATCGTTCCCGGCAGGAGCGGCAGGCCTGCCTTCGACATCAGGTCGCGGGCGATCGCCTTGTCGCCCACCTTCTCCATCACGTCCGGCTTGGGCCCGATGAAGGTGATCCCCTCGTTCGCGCAGATCTCGGCGAAGTAGGGGTCCTCCGAGAGGAACCCGTAGCCAGGGTGAATCGCCTCGGCCCCGGTCTTCTGGGCGGCACCGATGATGTTCGGGATGTGGAGGTAGCTCTTTCCCACCGCCGGAGGCCCGATGCAGACCGACTCGTCGGCGAACCTCACGACCGCGGATTCCGCGTCGGCCGTGGAGTAGACGGCCACGCACTTGACCCCGAGCTCGCGGCAGGCGCGCGCCACGCGGAGGGCGATCTCGCCACGGTTGGCGATCAGGACTTTCTCGAACACCGCAGCTACTCGGCGCCGGGCTCGAGGTACATGAGCACCTGCTCGAACTCGACGGGCTCGCCGTTCTCCACGCAGATCTCGACGACCTTGCCGGCCTCGCTGGCGCCCACCTCGTTCATGAGCTTCATGGCTTCGACGATGCACACGGTCTGGCCGACCTCCACGACGTCGCCCTCATCCACGAACGCCTTCGCTCCAGGCTGGGCCGAGCGGTAGAACGCGCCGACGAGGGGCGCCAGCACGGGCACGCGGTTGTCCGGCGCCGCGTCGGTGATCGCGGAGAATGCACCCGAGGCGCTGCGCGCCCCCGGGGCCACTCCGAGGCCGCCCGTGGCACTCGGGGCCAGGTGGCCGCTGATGGGCGGGGGCTCGCCGGGAGCCACCTCAGCGGCGCCGCCACGCTCGATCTCGATCTCGTAATCGCCGGCCTTGACCGCGAACCGCTGCACGCTCGTGCCTTCGAGCTGCCGCACGAGCGCCCGCGCCTCGGCCCAGGTCGACTCGATCATCTTCCTCTCGTCACTCATGCCCCTCCCTCGATAGGCGGAAGTATCGACTGCATGCCGGGAGCGCCGAACCGCCGGAAGCGGTCGTAGCGCCTCTGACGCAGCTCGTCGGGCGAGAGCGGCAGCAGTTCTCGCAGGCTCTCGACGAGCGCCCGCTTCACGTTGGCGGCGGTGGCGTTGTGGTCGGTGTGGGCCCCTTCTTGGGGCTCGGGCACCACGGCGTCCATCACCTCCAGCCGCAACAGGTCTGGGGCCGTGATGCGCAGGGCCGCGGCCGCCCGTGGCGCCGCGGCCGCGTCCTTGAACAAGATCGTGGCGCAGCCCTCCGGGCTGATCACCGAGTAGTAGGCGTTCTCGAGCATCAGCACCTTGTCGCTCGCGGCCAGGGCAAGCGCCCCGCCGCTGCCACCCTCGCCGGTCACCACCGTGACGGTCGGGACCGGCAGCCGCGACTGCAGCATGATCGACTCGGCGATCGCGTTGGACTGGCCGCGTTCCTCGGCGCCGATGCCCGGGTAGGCGCCGGCGGTGTCCACGAGCGTCACGAGCGGGATGCCGAACCTCGCCGCGTAGTGCATCAGGCGCATGCCCTTGCGGTAGCCGTCCGGCTCCGGCATGCCGAAGTTGCGCTCGACCATCTCGCCGGTCGTGCTCCCCTTCTGGTGCCCGATCAGCATCACCACCAGATCACCGAGCCGCGCCAGCCCGGCCACGATCGCCGGGTCGTCCCTGAACGCGCGGTCGCCATGCAGCTCGAGGAAGTCGTCGAACACGAAGCCGACGTAGTCGAGCGTGTGTGGCCGCTCAAGGTTGCGAGCGAGCTGGACGATCTCCCACGAGTCGCGGGTGGTGAGCTCCTCCGCTTCCTCCACGGGCTCCTCGCCCTCGGTCTCCGGCAGGGTCGATGTGAGCGAAGCGCCCTCCGCTGCCCTGTTCGCCTCGATCTGGGAGTGCAGCTCGAGCAGGGTGCGGATCGAGCGCCGCAGGTTCTCGCGCGGCTCGACGAGGTCGAGCATCCCGTGATCCATCAGGAAGCCGGCCGTCTGGAACCCATCCGGCAGCTGCTGGCGGATCGTCTGCTCGATCACCGACGGCCCCGCGAAGCCGATATGCGCGTCAGGCTCGGTTATCAGCACGTCGCCGAGCGTGGCGAACGACGCGCTCACGCCGCCGTAGGTGGGGTCGGTGAGCAGCGAGATGTAGAGAATGCCCTCCTCGTTCAGGCGCCCGATCGCCTGGCTCGTCTTGGCCATCTGCATCAGCGATACGCACCCCTCCTGCATGCGCGCCCCGCCGGAGGCCGAGATCACGAGCAGCGGGATCCGCCGCTCGAGGGCCAGCTCCGCGGCGCGGGTGATCGACTCGCCGACGGCGCCCCCCATGCTGCCGCCGATGAAGCCGAAGTCGATGCCGGCGACCACGAGCGGCAACCCGTCCACGGTCCCCGTCCCGTACAGCGCGCCCGACTTGGCGCCCGATTTCCTCTGCGCCGCCTCGATCCGCTCGGGGTAGGGCTTCGAGTCCACGAAGGAGAGCGCGTCGATCGGCTCGAGGTCGCCTGACAGCTCCTCGAAGGAGCCTTCGTCGAGAAGCTGCGCGAGGCGGTCCCTCAGGCGAAGGCGGAAGTGGTGGTTGCACTCGGGGCAGACGTGCAGGTTGCGCTTGAGCCGCTTGTGGTAGACGAACGCCTCGCACGCCGGGCAGCGCCGCCACTCGGCCGACACGGCGCGGCTCGCTGCGGCTACCTCAGCCACGGGCCTGGGCGTCCACACGCCTGTCCTCGCCGAGCAGGCTGCCGCGCAGGTCCGCGAGCGTGGCGTCGAGCAGCGCTTCGACCTCCGCACGGCTCGGCGGGAGCTCCTGAGCCTGCATGAACACGGTCGTCGCGCCCCGCGCCACCGCCTCCTCGGGGGTCCCTTCCGCACCCAGCTCCAGCTCCAGGTGCGCCAGCACGCCGGCGGTCCGGCCGACGGCTGTCGATCGCGCTCGCCTGCCGGGCAAGCCCGAGCGCCTGCTCCGGCTGTGCGCGCGCCAGCTCCACCTTGATGGCACCGTGCAATGCGGCGACCTCGTCGTCGGGCGTGTCGAGGGCGTCTCTCACGCGCGCGAACGCGTCCGCCGCCTCGTCGAGGTTGCCCGTCTCGAGCGCCAGCTCCGCCACGTCGAGCTGGGCGAGCGCGTCCTCAGGGTCGGCCTCGGCCACCTTGCGCGCCGCGGCCAGCGCCTCCTCCGGCTTGCCGAGCGAGCGGTACATGTCGACCAGGGAGATCGCAGCGGTCGAGGCGCCGGCCGAGCGGCCGGCCACCTGCTCCAGCAGTGACACGGCGTCGTCGCGCTTGCCCTCCTGGAAGGCCGCATGGCCGAGCGCGGTGAGGGCCAGCTCGTCCTCGGGCTCGATCTCGAGCACCTTGCGGAAGGCCTCGCTCGCCTCCGCGGTGCGCCCCTCGGCGGCCAGCGCGTCGGCCAGGTCGCGCCAGGACTCCGCCGAGTCGGGCCGCAGCGTGGCGACCGTCCTGAGCTGGTCGACCGCGTCGTCCGAGCCCAGCTCGACACCGGCGCGACCGGCCAGCCTCAGCAGCTCCACGTCGTCCGGCGCACTCTCGAGGCCCGCGACGGCCGCCTCGTGCGCCTTGCCGAACGCACCCTCGTCGAAGTGTGCACGTGCTTGCTGCAGAGCGCTCATCGACCCGGCATTCAATTCTCGTCGATCACCGGCATGTCGAGGATCGACTGGCGGCGGTAATCGGCGCCGAAGTCGCCCTCCTCCGCGATCCCGCGGGCGTTGTCGATGTACTCGAGCGCGTCAGGGTCGATGCGGAAGAACACCACCGCGCTCGTGGCCCCCGGGCGCAGCTGTGGATACTTCTGGCCGAAGAGATCCGCCGCGCGCGCGATCTCCTCCCCCTGGACCACACTGCAACCGCCGCGGCCCTGCACGCCCTTCGTCTGGCGCCAGTCCTCCGCGTACTCGTCGATCGCGAAGGCCACCACCGGCTCCTCGTCGATGTGCCGTGCGGTGTTCGTCCCCGGCTTGGTCCAGACGTAGATCAACGCGCCGTCGTTGACGAAGGTCAGGGTCGCGGCCCAGGGACCGTCGCTCCCGTGCGTGGCGAGCGTCAGGGACTTCTGGGAGCTGAGGTAGTCGAGGACGTCGTTTGGAATCTGTTCGGTCACGCTTGTGCTGGCTCCTTCTCTCGGCCCGTGGGCAGTTTTACACGCAGCCGCGAGGTACTCCCCCCCGAGACCTCCTGCGCCTGGATGGCGGTGATCACGACCGTGCTCACGATGTCGGCCACGAGGCATCCGCGGCTGAGATCGTTCACCGGCTTGTTCAGCCCTTGCAGCACCGGCCCGATCGCGACCGCGCCGGACGAGCGCTGGACGGCCTTGTAAGCGATATTTCCGGTCTCGAGATCCGGAAACACGAACACCGTTGCGTGCCCGGCCACGCTGCTGTCGGGGAGCTTCTTCTCGGCCACGCCCGGGTCGACCGCGGCGTCGTACTGGATCGGCCCCTCCACCTGCAGGTCGGGGCGCCGCTCGCGCACGAGCTCGGTGGCCTCGCGCACCGCGTCCACGTCCGCGCCCTTCGCCGACTCTCCGGTGGAGTAGGACAGCATCGCGATCAGCGGCTCGATCCCGAATGTCGCGGCGGTCTCCGCGGAGCTGATCGCGATGTCCGCGAGCTGCTCGACGTCGGGCTTGGGGTTGACCGCGCAGTCGCCGTAGACGAGCACGCGGTCGGGCAGGCCCATGAGGAAGACGCTGGACACCACGGACACGCCCTTGCGCGCCTTGATGATCTCGAAGGCCGGCCGGATCGTGTCGCCGGTCGTGTGCGCCGCGCCCGAGACCATGCCGTCCGCGTCCCCCGCGTGCACCATCAGCGTGCCGAAGTAGCACACGTCCTCGACGGTGTCGTAGGCGAGCTCTTCGGTGACGCCCTTGTGCTTTCGCAGCTCGTGGTAGGCGGCCGCGTAGCGACCCCGCTCAGGGGCGGTCGCAGGGTCCAGCAGTCGCGCGCCGCTCAGGTCGAGCCCGAGCGCCGCCGCGCGGCCGCCCACCTCCTCGGGGTCGCCCAGGATCGTCAGCTCGCACGGCGCCGCGGCGGAGCAGGATCTCCGCGGCGCGCAGCACGCGCTCGTCGTCGCCCTCGGGCAGCACGATGTGCTGCGAGTTCGCCTGCGCCCTCTCCACCAGCTCGTACTCGAACATGGTCGGCGTCATCCGCGCCGGGCGCTCGAGGTTGATCCGCTCCTCGAGCTCGTCAGCGTCCACCCCCGACTCGAAGACGCCGAGGGCGGCGGCGATCTTGCGCTGGTTGTCAGCCGTCAGGACGGGCCGCACGGACTCCACGGCCGTCGCCGCCGCGTAGGTCCGCTGCGGCACTTCCAGCACCGGGAAGGGTGCCGTCTCGAGCAGCCTTCGCACCCCCGGGTGGAGCTCGTATCCCGCGGTGATCACCACACCGGCCACCGCCGGGAACGCCGAGGAGAGCGTGGAGATGATGCTCGCAACGAGGATGTCGGGTCGGTCGCCGGGCACGATCACGAGCGTCCCGTCCACGAGGTCGTCGATGAAGTGCTCGACGCTCATCGCCCCGATCCTCACGGCGCGGACGTCACGCTGGAGCAGCTCGCTGCGCGTGCCGGGCGCCAGCGAGACCCCGGCCCAGGAGGCCTTCCGCAGATCGTCGGTGTCCGTGATCGGGTGAGCGTTCAGCGCGCTCGCCACCTCGGCGACGGTCGGGTAGGCAAGCTCGGGCTGCTCGGGTACCACGTACACGGGCCACTTCGCGTCCTGGCTCGCCAGGCTGCGCGCCACCTCCGGCATGACGCTCACCGGAACCCGGTTGACGATCACCCCCAGTACCTCGCAGCCCTTCTGCCCGAGGAACTCGCCGGCGATCCGCGCGGCGGACGTGGCCTCGTCCGCGGACGCGCCCCCCACCACCGCGAGCACCGGGCAGCCGAGCTCGTTCGCGAGGTCGGCATTCAGCTCGAAGTCGAGCGCCGGCGTCCGTCCGGTGAAGTCGGTGCCCTCGCAGACCACCACGTCGTAGCGGTCCTCGAGCCCGCGGTAGGCGGACACCACCCGCTTCTTGACCTCCTCGTACGAGCCCCCGGCGATCGCCGCCTGCGCCTCGTCGTCGGTGAGCGCGTTCATCTGGTCATGCTGGACGTCCAGCTTGTAGCGCTGCCGCATGAGCTCGATCTGGGGTCGCTCCCGCCGGAGGCCACGATCGGCCGGAAGAAGCCCACGCGCTCCACGCGGGACGAGAGCATCTCCATGAGCCCGAGCGCGACCACGGACTTGCCGCTGTCGGGCTCCATCCCGGTGATGTAGAGGCTGCGCGCCAAGCGAGCCGTCAGGACGTTGCCGCGACCGTTGCGCGACCACGTCCATTCGAGGATCTCCGGCGGGTCGTTCCCCTCCTTGCGGATGTACGCGCGGTGCTCCTCCAGCTTCGCCTTCAGCTTGTCGATCGTGTTCGTCGCGCCCTGGATCGACCGCACCGCGAACTCCCCGGACATTCCCTCCACGCTGTCCGCAGCCCCGATGTCCACCCGGCGCAGCGCCTCGATGCCGAGCTGGTAGCGGTCCACGCCGTTCATCGCGAGCAGGTCGAACGGGGTCGTGGTGGTGCCCTCCTCCGCGTAGCCGCGCACGTGGAAGCGCTCCTGCTTCACCCGCCGGTGAATGAGCTGGTGGATCGCCGAGGCATAGCCGTGGAAGTTGAAGATCACGGGCTTGTCCTCGGTGAACAGGTCGGTGAACTCCGCGTGGGACATGCCGTGGGGATGCGCCTCGGGCAATGCCAGGCGGAAGATGTCATTGACGTTGACGAAGCGCACCTTCAGCTCGGGCGTCTCCTCCCGCAGCAGGCTGGTGGTGGCGAGCAGCTCCATCGTGGGGATCGTGCCGCAGCCGGCGAGCACCACGTCCGGCTCGGCCACGTCGTCGCTGGAGGCGAACCCCCAGCGCGACGCACCTGCCTCGACGTGCGCCTCCGCCTCCTCCATCGTGAGCCACTGCGGCAGCGGGTGCTTCGATGCGATCACGAGGTTGATCGTGCTGGTGCTCTCGAGGACCTTCGCCATGGTCGCCACCAGGGTGTTGGCGTCCGGTGGCAGGTAGACGCGGGCGAAGTCCGTCTTGCGGTTGAGCATCGAGTTGATGAAGCCGGGCATCTGGTGCGAGTAGCCGTTGTGGTCCTGGCGCCACCCGACCGAGGTGAGCAGGTAGTTGAGCCCGGCCACCGGCTCGCGCCAAGGCGCCTCGTCGCGGGCCATCTTCAGGAACTTCCCGTACTGGTTGACCATCCCGTCCACGATCGGGATGAACGCCTCGTAGCAGGGGAACACGCCGTGGCGACCGGTGAGCACGTAGCCCTGGAGCCAGCCCTGGCAGTTGTGCTCCGAGAGCACTTCCATGATCCGGCCGTCGGGCGAGTGCCCGGTGTCGATCTCGGGATCGAGCGGCCACTGCCAGGCGTGGTCTCGACCTCGAACACGGCGCCGAGGCGGTTCGAGGCGACCTCGTCCGGACACACATGCGGAAGTTCTCCGCATCCTCATTGAGGCTGAACACGTCCGTGAAGTAGCCGCCCAGCGCCATCAGGGCACTGCCGTTGTCGGCGCCCGGCGCTCGAGACGCGGCGTCGCATGGTCCTTCAGCTCCGGCAGGGCCAGCGGCTTGCGGAGCTTGCCGCCGTTGACGTGGGGGTTCGCCCCCATGCGCAGGTCGCCCTCAGGGCACGCGGCCACGATCTCCGCGACCGGAGCCGCCGTCGTCGTCGAACAGCTCCTCCGGGCCGTAGGAGCGCAGCCACTCCTCGAGGATCTTGAGATGCTCGGGGTTGGTCTTCGCCTGCATCGCGGGGACCTGATGGGCCTTGGAGGTGCCCTCGACCTTGACCCCGTCCACCTCCTTCGGACCGGTCCAGCCCTTGAGGGATGCGCACGCACGAGCATCGGCCAGCGCGGCCGCTCGGGCCTGTTCGAGCCGCGCGACGCCTCCTGGAGCTCGCGGATATCCGCGTAGGCCGTGTCGAGCGCCTTCGCCATCTCCGCGTCGAGGTCCTCCTCGCCCTGGACGATCAGCGGGCGCCAGCCGTAGCCCTCGAAGAGCTTCGTCAGCTCCTCGTCGCTCATCGACTTGTAGATCGTGGGATTGGCGATCTTGTAGCCGTTCAGGTGGAGCATCGGCAGGACCGCGCCGCACGTCGCGGGGTCGAGGAACTTGTTCGAGTGCCAGGCGCCGGCCGTGGGACCGGTCTCGGCCTCGCCGTCGCCCACGATGCACCCCACGATCAGCTCCGGGTTGTCGAACGCGGCGCCGAACGCGGTGGCCAGCGCGTAGCCGAGCTCGCCGCCCTCGTGGATCGTTCCCGGAACGATCGGCGCCAGATGGCTCGGGAAGCCGCCGGGCCAGGAGAAGCTCCGGACCAGCCGTCCGAGGCCCTCGTCGTCGCGGCTGAGCTCCGGGCGCACGTCCTCGAGGCAGCCGTCGATCCAGAGGTTGGCCAGGTTCGCCGGCGCGCCGTGGCCGGGCCCGGTGACCAGCAGGATCGAGGCGCTGGTGTCAAGGATCAGCCGGTTGAGCCCGGCGTACATCAGGTTGAGGCCGGGCACCGTTCCCCAGTGGCCAAGCAGCCTGTGCTTGATGTGCTCCGGCTTCAGCGGCTCCTTGAGCAGGTGGTTGTCCTGCAGGTAGATCATCGCCACGGCGATGTAGTTGGCGGCACGGCGGTAGAGAGCAAGGCTCTCGACTCTGTTCGAAGACGACGCTCCGGCTGTGGGCAAGATTTCCTCCGGGGGGTTTCGGCAGGGCCTCGAACCTAAAGGTCCCGCGCTGTTGTTGCAAGCAGCATCCGGGGCCCTACGGCACCCCGGGTCACCTCCACTGGCGCTGGCGGATCAGGTCGCGGTCGAGTGGGAGCGCCCCCGCCTCGGCGCCCTGGTCTGCGCGTATCACGTGCATGACAGCATTGATCAGCGCCAGGTGCGTGAAGGCCTGGGGAAAGTTGCCGAGGTGGCGCCCCGAGCGCGGGTCGATCTCCTCCGCGTACAGCCCCAGCGGGCTCGCGTACGACAGGAGCTTCTCGCAGAGCGCCTGGGCGCGCTTGATCTCGCCGATCTCCACCAGCGCGGAGACGAGCCAGAAGGAGCAGATCGTGAAGCTGCCCTCCTCGCCCGCGAGGCCGTCGTCGGTCTCCTCCGTGCGGTAGCGGAGCACGAGCCCGTCGATGGTCAGCTCGTCGGCGATCGCCAGCACCGTCGTGCGGATGCGCACGTCCTCGGGCGGTAGGAACCGGACGAGCGGCATGAGCAGCACCGAGGCGTCGAGCGCGTCGGTCTCGTAGTGCTGGCAGAAGACACCGCGATCGTCCACCGCCTGCTCGCAGATGTCGGCGTGAATCTCGTCGGCCGCCGCGCGCCAGCGGGTCGCGTACTCGAGATCCGCACGGATCTCGGCGAGCGCGGCGCCCCGGTCGGCCGCGACCCAGCACATGAGCTTCGAGGAGGTGAAGTGCTTGGGCTCGCCCCGCACCTCCCAGATGCCCCGGTCCGGTTCCCTCCAGTTCTCGAGGGCGGTCTCCACCTGCTTCACGAGGATCGGCCAGATGCGCTCCGGCAGGTAGTCGCGGGACTTGGTGTGGAGGTAGAAGGAGTCGAGGATCGCGCCCCAGACATCGTGCTGATCCTGGTTGTAGGCGCCGTTCCCGACCCGCACGGGACTCGCCCCTCGTAGCCGGACATGTGGTCGAGCGTCTCCTCGGGAAGCTTGGACTCCCCCCCGATTCCGTACATGATCTGAAGCTGGCCCTCCTCGGACTCGGCGAGGTCGGCGATGAACGCCGGGATCGTCAGGAGGGCGAATACCAGCAGTGGGCCTTCCAGTCGGCGTTCGAGTTCGCGTGATCGTTCGTCCACGCCGCGGGATTCGACGCCAACGGATTCGACCCTGTGCGCAACCTTCGAGCCCCTTCGCTGCGCTCTCGTCAGGGGTTAACTGCGCCATCGTCAGGTTCGATTTGCGATCAGGGCGCTCAATCTGGATGGTATCTCGACGATCGAGTGTTACCGAAGTCTTGGGCGCCGGCAGGCCGGTCTACGCCAACCCGGCACGTAGTTATAAGCGACCCTCTTAGATCTTCATATAACTGTGTAGAAGCGAGCAGGGTGCCTGGCACCCGTCAAGGCGTGCCCTGTCTAGTCACGGCTCCAGTCCGCTTGTAACGGTCGGCTACGTACTCGTCGACCCACGCTCGTGAGCTACGCCAAGAGCCGTCCGCAGCTTTCGTAGCTTTGAGGCGTCCGCGGACGGCGGCGACCCGGAGAGCATTGGCGGAGAGCTCGCCGGTAGCAAGCGCCTGCAGCGGAACCAGTCGGGCTGGTCCGGCAACCGCTGGCACGATGAACTTGTAGAGATTGTCGAGAATCGCTCGCGCGAGGAGTTCGGCGAGAGGTCCCAGGTCGTCTTGATCGGCACGTCGGAGTGCGGCGAGGTAGCGGGAACGATCGCCCTTGTAGACGATTGCCGGTGGGTATCCGAGCCGGACGAGTACAAGATTGAGCACGAGGCGGCCCGTGCGTCCGTTGCCATCGAGGAAGGGGTGGATTTGCTCGAAGCGAGCGTGCAGGGAGGCGATCGCTTCTGGGAAGGACGCGTTCGTCGGCTTTGGCGAGTCGCTGGGCTTGATTGATCCAGTCTCGGACGAGGGGAGGAACGTCGGGCCACTCGGGAGGCCGCATCCCGCCAGGGAACGGCTCGATGTCGTGCTGGCGGAACGAACCGGGGCCTTCGCGATCGGTCGCCTGCGGATGCGGCGCGACGTCCCAGACCGGGGTCATCGCGAGCGTGTGGACGTGGCGTAGCTCGGCAAGCGAGATCACCTTGCCGTCGTGCCATTCCGCCGGGGACGGATGCCATGCCCGTACACCCAGTCGGCCGCAGTGGCGTAGCCGCGGACCTCGAGGTATTCGCTCAGCTCTTTGTTTCCTATGGCACGACCTTCGGCGAGCAGGGTCTCGACCTGCTTGAGCACGAGGGTGTTGCCCTCGATGGCAGTCGAGTGGTGTGCCTCCTCGAGCCAGATGCCCCGCCAGATGCCGTCGGCCTCGATCGGAGAAGGCAGCCCGCCCAGGCGGTCGCGCAGTTCGCCGATCTGGATTCGCAGTCGCTCGTAGACCTCGGCTCGTGAGGGCCGCCCCCGCCGCCCGACTCCTAAGTTGTTCGGTCTAGCCACGAACTAAATGTACCGAACAAAATGGGAAAGTGTTCGCCTAGGGCGATTTTATTTGTACCGAACACATTTGGCCGCCTCGTGGCGTCGACTGGCCCTTCGTTACGAGCGGGCGAAGTACTTCGCGGTGAGCTGCTCGATCGTGCCTTTGGTGCGAACAGTGGTGGGACCGAGGAGCTTGGCGATCGTCTTGAGGTCGAGGTCGGAGTCGCTCATGCCGCCCTTGGGGAGCCAGTAGAGCTCGCGTTGGTCGAAGGCGAGCCGGTCGTCGTCGGTCGACAGGGCGAGGACGTCCTTGCGTGCGCTGGCCGAGGGTGGCTTGGAGAGCAGGCTCACCTGGAGTTTGCCCTTCGACGCCTCGACCTGCTTGGCGGGGAAGGGCTGGTGGGCGGCGATCGCGCGCAGCTCGCCGGCGGTGCGCAGGAAGACGGCGACCTCCAGGTCGAGCGTGTCCGCCAGCGCCCGCTCGATGCGGGCGGTCAGCTTGGCGGCCGCTTCCCGGCCGGCGCTGAAGGCGACGTTGCCGCTGGTGCGGAAGGTGCTCACGTCCTCGAAGCCCAGTCCCTCGAACAGCGAGCGCAGCTCGGCGCTGCTGACGCGGTGGTGGCTGCCGACGTTGACCCCGCGTAGGAAGGCGGCGTGGGTGGCCATGCCGGCACTGTATTGCCGCGCCCCGGTCCATCCGCTCTGACACCTATCGTGGTCAGCGCACAATTCAATAGTTGGCCCCGGCGCGGTTACAGCCGCCCGGGGCCTGGCACAGGAAGTAGAGGCCTTCCCATGCGCGATCAGCGTACCCCGGGCGTCACGCCCGACGATCCCACCCACCTCAAACAGGCTCTGCTCGGCTTGGTGGTCGACGACCGCCCGGGTCTTTGGAGCCTGGCCGAGCTCGACCGTCATCTCACGCCGTCCAACGACACCCGCGGCGGCGAGGAGCCGTCTCGTGCGGCGACCGAGGACGCCGTCGAGGACCTCTACGCCGCCGGTCTCATCCATCGCATCGGCCAGTACGTCTTCGCTAGCCGTGCCGCGCTCGAAGCCGAGCGCATCGGCGCCTAGCGCCGAAGCGGGTGCCGGCCGCGCGGCCGGCACCCGTCATAGGGACTGTGGGCCGTCGAACCCGCGCATACCGAGAGTTAGACGGCCCACACCGGGAAGGAACGCTGGTTTAGCCCGCGGCGGCCAGGCGATCGGCGGCGGTGGGGGAGGCCAGGACCGCCTCGGCCTCCTTGAGCGCCTTCTCGACCTGGCCGATCTGCGTTGTCAGCTCGGCGCGGCGCGCTCGGATGGCGGCGAGGTCGGCGGTGGAGCTGGGTGTCGCGGTCAGCTCGCGCAGCACCTCGTGGAGTTGGTCGAGTTGCCGTCGCAGCCGCGTCGGCGCCGAGCGGTCCAGTTCGTAGACCCCGCTCTGGCTGCTCTTTCGCACCGCCGGCGAGCGGCTGAGCTGGGTCAGGAAGACCGCCAACGGGTCCTTGCCGGCGACCGCGAAGCCCGCCTGGCGCAGTGCCTCGTACCAGTCGCGGTAGTGCAGCGCCTCGGGGCGCTGGGGGTGCCGGAGCATCACCTCGACCGCCGCGCGCCGGATGGCCGGGCCGCGCAGCAGGGTCGCGCCCGCGGCGGTGTCGGCCGCTGCCGGTGTGACAACTCGCTCGGCGGCAGGTCCGGTGAGCCGGTCGAGCAGCGCGTCGCGCTCGTCGACGTCGTGCAGCGAGGACTCGATGCGCGCCAGCTCCGCGCGCAGGCTCTCGCGGGCGTCGAGCAGCCGCTCGCGGTGGCGGCGCAGCTCGTCGCGCTCCGCGGCGGCGGCGCGCACGAGGCGGCTGGAGGGGGTGGGGGTCGGCGGCACCATTGGCTGGATCGGGTTCTACCTCGATAAGTCGATCGCGCCTCAGCTTGACCTGTGGACAAGATGTTCATACGCCGATCTCCGTGGCGATTTTCGGCTACGTGTCTGTGGAGAACCGTGTCGACAGCCGCTGTTTTCCCTGCAAAAAGCGGGACTTCTGGCTCTCTAGGCGAAGAAAAGGCGCTCTGAGCGACCTCCATTCGCCGCGGTTCCGTCCGACCGCACCCTCACCATGGGCTCATACGCAATCTCGCGTAGAAAGCAGGAGGGACATGATCGATCACTGGACCGTCCAACAACGACCCGCTCTGGCCATGCGCCCCTTGCGCTTCGGCCGCAAGCTCGACCTGTTCGCGGTGGTGCCGGAGCGCCTCAGCGCCGAGGCGATGGACGACGAACGCGCCGCCGAGCAGCTCATCGACGACCTCATCGCCCTCGTCGACGCCGGCCTGATCGAACCCCTGAGGACCGAGGACGAGGTGCGCTACGTGCCCGCCGATCCCGACCGGCCGTAGCGTTCGCTCCGGCGGACCGATGAGTCTCGCGCCGGCCGGCGGTCTCTAGATCTGCAATCACGAACGAGGAGGAGCCGATGACGAAGGTGAGCGCCGATCTCTCGATGTCCCTCGACGGGTTCATCGCCGGACCCAACGACGACCTCGACAATCCCCTGGGCGAGGGCGGGGAGCGCCTGCACGAGTGGATTACGGGCTGGCGAGCTGGCGCGAGCGCCATGGGCTCGAGGGCGGCGAGGCCAGCCGGGACGGCGAGCTCCTCGAGGAGGCCTTCCGCGACACGCGCGCCGCCGTGATGGGCCGCCGGATGTTCGACCTGGCCGAGGGCCGGTGGGGCGACGAGCCGCCCTTCCACATGCCGGTCTTCATCGTCACCCACAAGCCGCGAGAGACCGTGGTCAAGCAGGGCGGCACGAGCTACAACTTCGTCACCGACGGGATCGAGAGCGCGCTCGCACAGGCGCGGGAGGCCGCGGGCGAGGGCGACGTCTCGATCGCCGGCGGCGCGAACGTCGTCCAGCAGTACCTCGCCGCCGGGCTGCTCGACGAGATCCAGGTCCACGTCGTGCCGCTGCTGCTCGGCGACGGCGTGCGCTTGTTCGACCAGCTCGGCAGCTATCCGATCGAGCTCGAGCGCACGCGGGTGATCGACTCCCCTGTCGTCACGCACCTGAAGTTCCGGGTCGCGCGCTAGGGAGCGCGCGGCGTCAATCCAGCCGCTCGGGCAGGCCGAAGTTCCCGAACGCGGCCGCGAGCCGGTCGGGGTCGGCGGGCTGCTCGGGCATGCGCGCGATCACCTCGCGGTCGGGGCTCGGCGCGATTCGCGCGATGAAGGCCGTGACGTCGCTGACCTGCTCGCCGCGGAAGGACAGCACGTTGAGGGCGAACAGGAGGTAGGCCTCCGCGTCCGGGTCCCAGCTGTAAAAGGCCAGGGCCACCTGTCCGTTCGCGCGCACCTGCAGCGCCTGCCAGCGCCAGAGGCCCGACATCGGCCAGCCCGCGAGGAAGATGCCGATCTCCTCGCGACCGCCGAACCAGGTCTGCAGCGGCGGCATCGCGAAGGTGGCGTCCTCGGTCAGCATGCCTACGACCGCTTCGACGTCGCCGCGCTCCCACGCGTCGACGTAGCCGTCGACGAGCTCGCGCAGGCGGTCGTCCCCGAGCGAGCGCAGCGTCTCCTGCTGGCTCTGCTGCGGCAGCCGCTCGTCGACGGTCGAGCGGGCGCGCTGGAGCGCGCTGTTGATCGACGCGGTGGTCGTCTTCAGCATCGCCGCCGCCTCCTTGGCCGAGAAGCCGAGCACCTCGCGCAGGATCAGCGCGGCGCGCTGGTTGGGCGGCAGGTGCTGGAGCGCGGCGACGAAGGCGAGCTCGACGCTCTCGCGCAGCTCGTAGCGCGCCTCGGGCGTGGCGAGCCCGTCCTTGAGCCCCAGCTTCTCGTCCGGATAGGGCTCGACCCAGACCGATTCGACCAGCGGCTCGCCCGGCCCCTCGTGGGGATCGGCCGCCGGGCCGTAGTCGATCGGCAGCACCCGCTTGGGCCGCTTCTCGATCGTGTTCAAGGAGGTGTTGGTGGCGATCGTGTAGAGCCAGGAGCGCAGCGAGCTGCGTCCCTCGAACTTGGCCAGGGCGCGCCAGGCACGCAGGAGCGCCTCCTGCAGCGCGTCCTCGGCGTCGTGCACCGACCCGAGCATCCGGTAGCAGTGGGCGTGGAGCTCGCCCCGGTAGGGCTCGACCAGGCGCCCGAAGGCGCCCTCGTCGCCCGCGCGAGCCGAGTCGATCAGCTCGCGCTCCGCGGTCTCCGTGCGAACGGGGGCCATCGGCCAACAGGCTAACCGAGGCGGGCACCGTGGGCTCGTCGTCCCGCACCGATGAATTTGGAGACGTGCGGCGGTCCATGTCTAGAGACATGACGTATCCCCTGGTCCATCTGGAGCTGCACACCGGCGACCTGGCGCGAGCCCGTGCGTACTACGAACGCCTCTGCGGCTGGCGTCCCGAGACGATCGCCGCCGGATCGAGGTCGTATCAAGCGCTCGAGTGGGGCGGCGGGTTCGGCGGGGGCATCGTCGAGTGCCCGACCACACGCTCCCTGTGGCTGCCCTACGTCGAGGTCGACGACGTCGCCGTCGCCACCGAGCGAGCGCGCGAGCTGGGGGCCGCGGTACCGCTGGAGCCCCGGGAGGGTCCCGCGGGCTGGCGCAGCGTCGTCGCCTCGCCCGTGGGCGGCGAGCTCGCGTTTTGGCAGCCCAAGCGATGAGCTCCGGCATGTCCACGCTCTCCTCCATCCCCGGCGCGACGCGCCTGTTCGCCAGCTCGATCGTCGCCCGCCTGCCGCAGACGATGCTCAGCATCGGACTGCTCGTCCACGCTCAGCACCTGACCGGCTCGTTCGGTGCGGCCGGCGTCGTGACGGGCGCCTACGCGGTCTCGCTCGGGATCGGAGGGCCGCTGCTCGGACAGCTCGTCGACCGCCGCGGTCAGACGGCCGTCCTGCTCTCCAGCGCGCTCGCGTCGACCGCGCTGCTCGGCGCCGTCGCCGCGCTGCCGGCGGGCGCTCCGCTGCTCGCCCTGGTCGCGCTCGCGGGGGCGATCGGACTGACCACGCCGCCGCTGGGCGCCTGTCTACGCGCTCTGCTCCCCGCGCTGCTGGCGGATTCCGGCGCTGTGCGCGCCGCCTACGCCTTCGACGCGTCGGCCTCCGAGCTGACGTGGATCGCCGGCCCGCCGCTCGCGCTCGGCCTCGGGGCCCTGTGGTCGACCGGCGCTGCGCTGGCGAGCGCCGGCCTCGTGCTGCTGGTCGGCACCGCGGTCTTCGCCGCGCACCCCGCCTCGCGCGGCTGGCGGCCGGCGCCGGCCGGTGACCGGTCGCGCGGCGGCTCGCTGGGCACGCCGGCAATGCGCACGCTGGTGATCGTCCTGACGGCGGTCGGCATGCTCTTCGGCGCGGTGGAGATCGCGGTCGCCGCGGCCGCCGAGACGCTGGGAAGCGCCGCGGCGGCCGGTCCGCTGCTCGGCATCTGGGGTGCCGGCTCGCTGGCGGGCGGTGTGCTGATGGTCCGGCTCGGCGGCGGACCTCCGGCCCTCCCGCTGGCGCTGGGCGCGCTGACGGCCGGCCACCTGCTGCTGATCGCGGCGAGCGGCAGCGTGCTCGCGCTCGGGGTCGTGCTGCTGCTCGCCGGGGCGGCGATCGCGCCGACCTACGCCACCGCGTACGCGCTGGTCGAGCAGGTCGCCCCGCACGGGACCGTGACCGAGGCCTTCGCCTGGCTGGCCACCGCCGTCGCGATCGGGGCCGCCGCGGGAGCGGCGAGCGCGGGGGCCGTCGCCGATCACATGGGCCCCGCGGCGGCCTTCGCGCTCGCGGCGGGAGCCGGCGCGGTCGCGTTGCTCACCACGCTGCTTCGCCCCCGCGCGCTCGTGGAGCGCGAGCGACCTGCCGTGCAGGCGCCCGCCTGAAGGCGGGCGGAGCCTAGAAGAGCAGAACCAAGATGATGATGAGCAGGATCAGGGCAAGGACGCCGCCACCGATGTACATGTCAACTCCTCCTCTTTTGCGGTACGGGACGTAGTCCGGTTTACCCGCCAGGTGTAGGCATGTAAACGACGAGGGGGCCCGCAGGCCCCCTCGCATACCGCGTCTGGCTTCAGTTGTGGCTAGTAATCCCAGCCACCCTCCGGCTTGTCGAAGTGACCGTCGTCGTGGTCGTGGTCATGGTCGCGAGAGTGGCCGTGGCCGTGCTTGTGGCCATGACCGTGCCCGTGGTGGCCATGGCCGTGCCCATGCCCGTGGCCGCGACCCTCGCAGAGACCGTCCGGCACGCTCGTCTCGCAGCGGTTGCGCTCGATCACGTTGCCCTCGCCCGAGCCGTCCCAGAAGATGTCCGGCTCGTTGCCGAGGATCAGGTTGCCCTTGACGACGTTCCCGGACGGCGGGTTGGCGCCGGGCGTGCCGGCGTCGATCACGACGACACCGCCGGAGAAGGCGGCCTCGCCGCTCGGGTTGTTGTCACGGATGACGTTGCCGAACAGCACGTTGTTCGAGCCGTTGGCGATCGCCACGCCGATGCCCGACAGCGCCGGCGTGCCCTCCTCCTCGTCGCCGGGGCAGAAGCGGTCGTTGTCGTGGATCTTGTTGGCGAAGAAGCGCCAGTCGCCCGCGACGTTCGGCCCGGTGTTGAGCACGATCGCGCCGACGCAGTTGCCGCTCGCCTCGTTGGCCACGAGCTTGCCGTTGGCCGCATCGCGCAGGAAGAAGCCGAACAGCTCGTTGTCGATGCTGCGGTTGCCCGCGATCAGCACGTCGGCGTCGGGCGAGTCGCCCACGTAGATGCCGGCCTCCTCGGCGCCGGTCGCGTAGTTGCCGAGGATCGCGCCGCCGGTCGAGACGAAGCGGGCGATGCCGTACTCGTGGTTGTCCTCAGTGCGGTTGTGCTTGATCACCGGGTTCTCGGCGCCCAGGAAGATGATGCCGGTGCCCTCGAAGCCCTTGACGGTGAAGCCCTTGATGGTGACGTCGCTGATCGGGTCGTTGACGACGGGCGGGCCGTCGTCGGGGAAGTCCACCTGCCCGATCGCGCAGATGCCGTCGGTCGCCGGCCCGCCGAACGAGCAGTCGTTGGGGGCGGGGGCGGCGGGCGGCACGAGCGTGGCGCCGCGTCCCTTCAGCGTGATGCCGTCCTTGGTGATGACGACGTTCTCGGCGTACTCGCCGCGCTTGACGACGATCGTGTCGCCGGGCTCGGCGGCGTCGACCGCGGCCTGGATCGACTCGCCCGCCTTGACGACGGTGAAGTCGTGATGGTGACCGTGACCATGCCAATCGCCATGGCCATGTCGATGCGCGCCGGCGGGTGCGGCTGCGACGAGCAGCAGCGCCCCGACCAGCATGGACGTGAGAACCAGCAGACGTTTCATGAAGCGACCCTCCCTGTCGTACGACGGACTGATGATCCCTATGCCCAGGTCAACCGTCCTAAACGCCTTTCCGACACCGACCCGGGCTGTTGCGCCCAGCTCAGAGTCCCGCTTCGAGCCAGTCCACGATCCCGGCGACCGCCGTCCAGTCCTCGCGCTTGCGGGCGGCGATCAGGTCGCGCAGCGCCTGCGGCTCGATCGCCAGCAGCGCCTCGGCGCCGGCCGAGGCCCAGCGCACCAGGGCGTGATGGACGAGCAGCTCGACGGGGACGCCGGTCGCCTGCGAGAGGTTCCTGAAGGTCGGCATCGGATCCACGGCCTGCGACAGCTCGGTCTGGCGCGCGAACTCCCGGTGGGCGGGCGGAACGTCCATGCGGGCGATCGTAGTCTCGGCGCAGGCGTCAGACTGGCGCCGTGCGCGTTCTGCTCTCCTCCACCCGCGGGGCCGGGCACTTCAACCCGCTGGTCCCCATCGCGGAGGCCTGCCGGCGACGCGGGCACGAGTTGCTGGTCGCCGGGCCGCCCTCGCTCGCCGACACGGTGGATGAGGCCGGCTACCCGTTCTGGGAGTTCGCCGACCCGCCCGCAGACGAGCTGGGGGCGGTCTGGTCGCGGGTGCCGACGCTCTCGCCCGACGAGCAGAACGAGGTCGTGGTCGGCGATATCTTCGGGCGCTTGAACACGACCGCCAGCCTGCCGCGGCTGCGCGAAGCGTGCGAGCAGTGGCGCCCGGACGTGGTGGTGCGCGATCCATCCGAGTTCGGCTCGGCGCTCGCGGCGGAGGCTCACGGGACTCCGCACGCGCGCGTCGGCATCGGGCTGGCGGCGACGGAGGAGCTCGCCCTGCCGCTCGTCGCGAGCACGCTGGACGAGCTGCGCGCCTCGATCGGGCTGCCCGCCGACCCGAACGCGGAGACGCTGCGGGCAGCGCCCTACCTGACGTCGTTCCCGGCCTCGCTCGAGGAGCCGTCCGCGCCGGCGCAGCCCGACACGCTGCGCTTCCACGACCCCGCCTGGGACGCGGCGCCCTCCGAGCTGCCGGACTGGTGGGCCGGCAGCGACGCGCCGCTGGTGTACGTGACCTTCGGCAGCGTCGCGGGCGGGATGGAGATGCTCGCGCCCGTCTTCCGCGCGGCCATCGAGGCCGTGGGCGAGCTTCCCGTGCGCGCGCTCCTGACGGTCGGCCGCGAGGCCGACCCGAACGCCTTCGGCACGACGCCCCCGAACGTGCACGTCGAGGCCTGGGTGCCGCAGGCCGACGTGCTGGCCCACGCCACCGCGGTCGTCTGCCACGGCGGCTCGGGCTCCACGCTCGGCGCGCTGGCCGCGGGCCTGCCCGTCGTGGTCGTGCCGCTGTTTGCCGACCAGCCCTACAACGCGCGTCGGGTGGAGGCGATCGGCGCCGGCGTCGCAGTCGTCCCCGACGCCGCCGCGATCCGGGAAGCCGTGCAGCGCGTGCTCGACGACGGGTCCTACGGCGTCGCGGCACGCGATCTGGCGGCGGAGCTGCGGGCGCAGCCGCCGGTCGACGCCGCCGTCGAGCGGCTCGAGCGGCTGACTGGCTAGGCTGCCTGCCGACGCCTCGTGCCGAGCGCCACCGCTTGCGCGGTCGGCCTAGATCTGGCCGACCTGCGTGGTGGCCTTCTGCAGCGTCTCGTCGAGCGTGCGGATGACGCGCTGGCCGGCCTCGAAGGCGCGGAAGCTGGCGATCATGTCGACCATCGAGCGGGCCGGCTCGGCGCCGGAGCCCTCGAGGACGCCGTTGCGGACCTGGCCGGAGGCGCGTCCGCCGGCGCTGCCGGTGAAGAGGGACTCGCCCTGCTTGACGGCGTTCGGCACCGCGAAGACGCCGACGGCGTTGGCCGGGACCTTGCCGCCGGCGCCGACGCGGATGGTGCCGCCCCCCTGCCCGAGGACTGGATGGCCGAGGGAGCTGACGAGCGTCCCGTCGGCGGAAGTCGAGAACTGACCGTTGCGCGTGTAGCGCACGCCCTGCGGGGTCCGCAGGGCGAAGAAGCCGTCGCCGTCGATGCCGAAGTCGAGTGCCTCGTCGGTCTGGCGCAGCGCCGCCGGGCGCATGTCGGTGACGATCGAGTCGATCTGCGCGCCGAGGCCGAGCTTGCCGACGGACTCGCCGGTCTGCGTGTTGTTCAGCAGCAGATCCTCGAAGTTGCGCTGCGTGGCGCGGTCGGGCTTGTAGCCGGGGGTCGAGGCGTTGGCCAGGTCGTTGGCGATCTGGTCCTGGCGGACGAGCTCCGAGAGCATCCCGGAGGCCGCGATGTAGAGGCCACGATCCATGCGGCCCGGTACTCGGCGTGCGCTCCGCACTCTTGAGCGGCCGCGGGCTTTGAGACCCTCTGCGGCCATGGTCGACCCGATCGCCGTCCGGGTGGCGCTGCTGCGCGAGCAGCTGCCCGGCCTCAGCCTGCGCCCGGGGATGACCGTCGTGGCACGGGTGGCAGAGCAGCAGGCCGGTCGCGGGATGCTCTCGCTCGCCGGCGCGCTGCTCGCGGCGGAGTTGCCGGAGAACCTCAACGAGGGCGACCGGTTGCGGCTGCGGGTGCAGGAGACCGGCGCCCGAGCGCGTCGTGCTGCGGCTGCTCGCCGAGACGTCGCCGCCGGCGATCCCGCTGCCGCTGCCCGGGGAGCCGCGGCTGCGGGTGGACGACGAGGATTCCGCACGACAGCGCGAGCGGGGGAGAAGGCGGCGAGTCGATCGCGCTCGTCTACGAGACTCCCCGCCTGGGCGCGCTCGGGTTGCGACTCGAGCTGCGCGCCGGCTCGGTGCGGGCGATCGTGGGTGCCCGGGCGGGCGAGCCGCACGAGCTGGCCAGCGCCGCCGCGGCCGAGCTCGAGCAGGCGCTCGCCCGCGTCACCGATCGCCAGGCCCAGGTGCGCGTGGAGGAGCGGCGCGAGCCGCTGGACGTGTATGCCTGAGGGGCGCAAGCCGCCCAAGCGCGCCGCCGCTCTGCGCTACGAGGGCAAGGGAGCGCCGAAGGTGGTCGCCAGCGGACGCGACCTCGTCGCCCGCCGCATCCTCGAGGAAGCGGAGCAGGCGGGCGTCCCGATCCGCGAGGACGCCGCGCTGGTGGAGGCCCTGGCCGGCCTCGAGCTCGGGACCGAGATCGGCGAGGAGCTCTACGCGGTCGTCGCCGAGGCACTTGCCTGGGCGTACAGGCTCGACCGCCGTGCGGCGGGCACCAGCTGAGCTGAGCAGGGGGAAGGACGCAGGCCGGCCCGAGGGGAGGGCGGGCCGGCCTGCGGGGGCGGTCGCTTACGCGACCTCGCTGAAGAGCATCGAGTCGCTGGCCAGGCGCTCGCGGATGCGGCGCTTGAGTTGGCTGTGGATCTGCGACACGCGGCTCTCGGACACGTCTAGGACTTCGCCGATCTCGCGGAGGGTCAGGTTCTTGACGTAGAGCAGGACGGCTACCTCGCGCTCGCGCGGGGGCAGCAGCTCGAAGGCGCGGCGGAACTTGTCCTTGGCCTCGTCCCAGGAGGCGACGTGCTCGGGGTCGGTGTGCGGGTCCTCGGACTCGAGCGTGTCGATCAGCTCGATCGCGGTCTCGCCCTCGGTCACGACCAGCGAGCTGAGCGAGGTCAGGTCGGAGTTGGCGATCTCCTGCTCCTTGGAGCGCAGGTCGCTCGTCTCCATGTTCATCATGCCGGCCAGCTCCTCGCGCGAGGGCGGGCGGCCGTGCACGCCTGCGAAGGTCTCGCGGGCCTGCTTGATGTCGCGCTCGAGGCGGCGCAGGGAGCGCGGGGCCCAGTCGCGGCGGCGCAGCTCGTCGAGCACCGCGCCGTGGATGCGGGTCCAGAGGTAGGGCTCGAGGCCGGCGCCCTTCTCCGGGTCGTAGCGGTCGAGCGCGCCGATCAGGCTCTCGATCCCGCACGAGATCAGGTCTTCGACTTCGCAGGAGGCGGGCAGCTCGCGCAGCTTCTTGTAGACGATGTGCTTGACGAGCGGGACGTAGGTCAGGACGAGGCGGTTGCGGAGCGAGAGGTCGCCACTGGCCTTGTATTCCTTCCAGAGTGCGAGCGACTGGTCCGCGGTGGGCCGCTCGGCCTTGCGAAGCTCAGTGGTCATAGGGGCGTTTCCTTCCTGGGAGCTGAACTAGGGAGACGATCTAGGGGTCGAGAGCGGTATCGATGCGCTGGGGTGGCGACCCCATCCCCGGTTCGTGGTAATTGCCGCGCCGCCGGGAGGCGTTTCAGTTCCGGCCGCGACGGCCGATGACCACGGCGAGTTCCCCGATGGCACTGCGACTCACCGATTCCTCGCTTCCCGCCCGCGCGGCCGCCTCGGCCCCGGGCGCGACCGCCCGCGACCTCCGAGCGCGAGGCCGCGCGCGTGCTCGCGAGCGACGACCGCGGCGGCTACCGCGCGCTGTTCGAGCGCGCCGGCGGCGTCGAGGATCCGCACGAGCGCTACCGCTGCCTGCGCGGCCTGCTCGAGCAGGGCCTGGCCGCCGCTGCGCGCGCGTCCGCCGCGACCGTGCCCCAGCTCTACGCCGCCGTCGCCGAGGCCGGGCTCGACGTGCTCGAGGCCGAGCCGCGCGAGCCGGTGCTCGCTCAACTACGTCGGCGTCGCGCTGCTACGAGCTCGGCGCCTGGGGCGCCGCCGAGCCGCTGTTCAAGGCCGCGCGCCGCCTGGACCCCGAGACTCCCGCACGTCGACGCCAACATGGAGCAGATCGCGCCGCCGCCGCAAGGCCGGCCGACGCCGCCGCCGCGCGTGCCCGCGCACGGTCGCGGTCGCCGCTGCAAGGCGCTCGACGCCCGCGGCGAGCGCGCCGCCGCCCGCGCCGTCCCCGCGACCGGCCTGACGCTCTCGCTCTGCATGATCGTCAAGGAC
This sequence comes from uncultured Thermoleophilaceae bacterium, assembly GCA_963734165.1. Taxonomy (GTDB): domain Bacteria; phylum Actinomycetota; class Thermoleophilia; order Solirubrobacterales; family Thermoleophilaceae; genus JACVRW01. The sequence goes on from CAVTFZ010000003.1 coordinate 96,524, forward strand.
GAGGAGGAGATGCTCCCGCGCTGCCTGGCCGCCGCCGCGCCCGCCGTCGACGAGATCGTCGTGGTCGACACCGGCTCGTCGGACCGCACCGTCGAGATCGCCAGTCCTACGGCGCGCACGGTGCTCGAGTTCGCCTGGAACGGCTCGTTCGCCGACGCCCGCAACGTCTCGCTCGAACGCCGCCACCGGCGACTGGCTCATCTACCTCGACGCCGACGAGGTGCTGGTCGAGGCCGATCGCCGAGCGCCTGCGCGCGCTGCGCGGCCACACCTGGCGCGAGGCCTTCTACCTCGTCGAGACCAACCACACCGGCGACCTCGAGGACGGCACCGCCGTCACCCACAACGCCCTGCGCGATGTTCCGCAACCGCCCCGAGTACCGCTTCGAGGGCCGCCTGCACGAGCAGATCGCCCACGCGCATGCCGGGCGACCTGGCCGAGCGCTTCGAGCACACCGGCGTGCGCGTCGAGCACTACGGCTACCTCGGCGTCGTGCGCGACGCCAAGGAGAAGTCGCGCCGCAACATCGAGCTGCTCGAGCGCCAGGCGGCCGAGGGCGTCGACACCCCGTTCCACGCCTTCAACCTCGGCTCCGAGTACGCCGCCGCCGGCGACGCCGCCCGCCGCGCTGGCGCAGTTCCAGCGCGCCTGGGACGGGCTGCGCGGCGAGGACGACCTCGACCAGCGCGGCTACGTCCCCTCGCTGCTGTCCCGCCTGACCAAGGCGCTGCGCGTCAACGGCCAGCTCGAGGCCGCCGAGGCCCAGGCCGACGAGGGGCTCGCGATCTTCCCTGGCTTCACCGACCTCGTCTTCGAGCAGGCCGCCTGCGCCCGCGATCGCGGCGACGCCGCCAGGCCGCGCGAGCTGTTCGAGCGCTGCCTGGAGCTGGGCGACGCGCCGAGCAGGTACTCGGCCACCGTCGGCTGCGGCACGCTACCTCGCGCTGCGCGCAGCTCGCCGAGCTCGACGCGAGCCGGCACGCGGCGGCCGAGCTGCTGTGCGACTGCCTGGAGCGCTACCCGGCCTACCTGGGCGCGGTGCTGCCGCTGGCGACCGCCATGCTGCGCCGCGGCGAGACGCCGGCCGCCGTGGTCGAGCGGATCGAGGGCCTGGTCGCGAATGTGACCCCGAGCGTCGACTTCATGCTCGGCACCGCGCTGTACGAGGCCGGTCGCGCCGAGGCCGCCGAGCCGCAGTTCCGCGCCGTGCTCGAGCGCCAGCCTGCCAGCGGCCCGGCGCTGATCGCGCTCTGCGAGTGCCTGCTGTGCCAGAAGCGCTTCGACGACGCCGCCACGCTGGCACGCGGCCTGGAGGCCGGCACGCCGCTGGCCCCCGAGGCCGCCCGCACCGAGGCTGTTCGCCGCTGCTCGCGGCGGGGCGTCCTGCCGACGCCGCCGAGGCGCTCGTGCGCGACGGCGGCCGCGGACTGCCGGCCCCCGAGGCCGCCGTGCTCGGCGCCTGGGCCGACCTCGCCCGTGGGCGGGACGGCGCCCGCCGCCTTGCCGCGCGAGGCCGCACCGCTGCTGGCGTCGATGCTCGAGGCGCTGCTGCGCGTCGAGGAGGTGGACGCCTTCGTGACGCTGCTGCCGCTGCTCGACGCGGTCGGCTTGCCGGCGCGCGAGCGCAGCGAGCTGCTGGCGACGATGTACCTGCGGCGCGGCTTCATCGACTCCGCCGCCGACGAGTGGATCGCCGTCTGCGAGCAGCAGGGCCCCGACGCCGGCCGCGCTCGCCGGGCTGGCGCAGGTCGCGCTCGCCCGCGGGCTGCGCCGACGACGCGCGCACCTTCGCCGAGGAGGCGCTGGCGCTCGACCCGGGCCACGAGCTCGCGCAGGCCGCGGTGCGCGTGACCGCCGGCGCCTGAACCACTGAACGCGTTCGCCCAGGACGGTCGCCGCGATTCGGGTCTAAAGATCCTGCGCGGCCGGTCGAATACGCGGGGCGGAACTAGGGGAAAGCCGTTATTCAGGAGGTTCGAAATGGACGTCGAGACCGGTGGCGCCGGGCGGAGTGGATCCCGCTGTGGCCCAGGCACGCGCTGAGCGTGGCCGTGTCCGGCCTCAGAATGGGGACGCCTTCGCGGGAGCGCTCGACGCTGCGCAATCCGCCGACTACCCACCGCCGGAGGTCTGGCGCGAGGTCGATCAGGCCGCGCGCGCGTACGAGGGCTGAGGTCGCAGGAGCGCGAGCTGCACTTCGAGACCGACGAGCGAGACGCGGCAAGGTCAGGATCGAGGTCCGCGACCTCGAGGGACAGGTGCTGCGCACGATCCCGGCCACCGAGGCGCTCGACGATCGCGGGCGGTGCGCCCGCGTGACGGGGATCAGCCTCAGCGGGCTGGCGTCGGGCATGGACAGCGATGGCCTGATCACCCAGCTGATGCAGCTGCAGCAGCAGCCGAAGGTGCGGATGCAGCAGAAGGAGAGCTTCTACGAGCAGCGCGAGACGACGCTCAAGGACGTCGTCACGCGGCTCAAGAGCCTCCAGACGGCGGCCAAGAACCTGAGGTCGGTCGCGACCTGGGCCGACGCCAGACGCGTCGAGTCGAGCGCACCCGACGCAGGTGGCCGCCTCGCTGCTGGCCGGCTCGGCGCCGGGCGGGCTACTAGATCGCGGTGTCGAAGCTCGCGAGCGCCGACCAGTGGAGCTTCGACTTCAGCTCGCCGGCCGCCGACACCTCGTTCACGCTCACGCCCGAGGACGCGACTAAGTCGCCGGTGACGGTGCAGATCGCCGCTGGCGCCACGATCCAGAGCGTCGCCGACTCGATCAACGGCGCCTCCGGCTCGCACGTCTACGCGGTCAAGGTGGGCGGACCAGCTCGTGCTCTCGAGCCGCACCAGCGGCGCGGCCTACGGCCTCACGTCGGCGGTCGCCGCCGACGGCACGACGCTCTCGGGCGGCGTGCTCAAGGCCGGCGCCGACGCGGAGTTCAGCGTCGACGGCGGCGCGACCCAGACCTCGGCCTCGAACGTCGTCACCAGGGCGGCATGCCGGGCGTCGAGCTGACGCTCAAGTCGCTGACGCCCAGCGGCGAGTCGGTGACCGTCTCGGTCAGCGAGCCGAAGACCGACACCGGCCAAGGTCAAGGACACGATCAAGAAGTTCGTCGAGCAGTACAACTCGACCGATCGACTTCATCCGCTCCAAGACGACCGAGAAGCGGATCATGAGCCCCGAGACCGACGCCGACGCGGTCAAGGGCGTGCTCTACGCCGACACCAGCCTGAGCGCGCTGCTCAGCTCGCTGCGCACGACGATGAGCAGCGGCGGCGACCGGCGCGCTCGACCAGCTCACCGAGCTCGGCATCACCACCGGCGCCTCCACCGGCGGCGCCAGCAGCGCGGACGCGCTCGCGGGCAAGCTCGTGATCGACGACGCCAAGCTCGACGCCGCCCTCACCAACAACCTCGGCGGCGTCAAGAGCTTCTTCGGCTCGACCGGCAGCGGCGGCTTCGTCGACCGCATCAACGAGCTGCTCGATCCCTACAACAGCTCCGACGGGCAGATCGCCCGCCGCAAGGCCGAGGCGGACGCCCAGGCCGCGGTGCAGCGCACCCAGATGAGCCGCCTCGACACGCGCCTGGCGCTCGAGGAGGAGCGGCTGCGCAAGCAGTTCGCGACCCTCGAGACGGTGCTCTCCGACAGCCAGAACCAGCAGAGCTGGCTGACCGGGCAGCTGAACGCGCTGTTCGCCAAGTAGCGGCTCAATCTCGGCCCGCCCGCGCCGACTACTCCGGGTGAGATGAACCCCACGCTTCAGGCTCAGAACGCGTACACCCACAACAGCGTCCTGAGTGCCCCGCCGGAGCGGCTCGTGCTGATGCTCTACGACGGCGTGCTGCGCTTCCTCGGGCAGGCCGCGCATGGCCATGCGCGAGGGCACCGTGGTGCAGGCCAACGGCCGTCTGCGGCGCGCCGAGGCGATCGTCGACGAGCTGCACGCCACGCTCAACCCCGAGGCGGGGGAGATGGCGGAGCGCCTGGGGTCGATCTACGTCTTCTGCCGGCGCACGCTGGTCGAGGCGCAGCTGGCCCAGGACCCGACCAAGGTCGAGGCGGTCGCGCGCCTGCTCGGCGAGCTGCGCTCCGCCTGGGCCGAGATCTGCCCGTGAGCCCGCTCTACGAGCGCCTGGTCGAGCTGGCCGCGCGCGAGCGCGACCTGATCGCGGCCGGTCGCTACGACGAGCTCCCCGCGCTCGACGACGAGCGCGCGGCGCTGGTCGCGGCGCTGCCGGCCATGCCACCGGCCGAGGCCGGACCGGCGTTGGAGCGAGCCGCCGTGTTGCAGGAGGAGAACACCCGTGCCCTGGCCGCGGCGCTCGTCGAGACCCGCCATGGCCTGCTGGATCTGCGCCGCGGGCGCAAGACGGCGCGCTCCTATGCGCCGCCGCTGAGCGCCGACGGCGCTCTGCTCGACACGCGCGCCGGCTGAGCCGGGGCAACCCGCGCTAAAGCCGCGCTCGCCCCGGCCGATGACCGGGATGGCTCCACGGACCGGAGCGTCGCAAGGCCACGGAGGGCCTTAACGATTTCCCCCTTCCGTTTCCCTGCGATGCAGCTCTTCGACACCACCCAACTCGCCGTCGAACGCGCCATGAGCGGCGCGTCCCTGCGCAACGAGACGATCGCGAACAACATCGCGAACGCCAACACGCCCGGCTTCGTGCCCGGCGACGTGGACTTCCACAGCGCGCTCGCCTCCGCGCTCGGCGACGACGAGCGGGAGACCGGCCAGACGCAGGAGTCGCTGCGCGCCGCGTCGTTCGAGACCCAGCCCGACGGCACCGTGAAGATGCGCGCCGACGGCAGCGGCTTCGACATCGACGCCCAGGCCGCGCAGCTGGCCGCCAACGGACTCAAGTACGAGGCCCTGATCGCCGTGGCGAAGGGCCGCATCGACATCCTCAAGAGCGCGATCGGAGCCCGCTGATGAGCCTGTTCGGAGCCCTCGACATCTCCGCCAGCGGCCTCACGGCCGAGCGGCTGCGGATGAACGTGACGGCGGAGAACCTCGCCAACGCCCAGACCACCCGCAGCGCCGACGGCGGCCCCTACAAGCGCAAGCTCGTGGTGCTCGAGGAGGCCAACGGCTCGGAGCGTTCGCCCCAGCTTCGGCGCCCAGCTCGACGGCGCCATGAGCGGCGTCGAGGTCGCCCAGGTGGCCCAGGACTCGGCGCCCGACCGGCTCGTCTACGACCCCAGCCACCCGGACGCGGACGAGCGCGGCTACGTGCACATGCCGAACGTCAACCCCGTCACCGAGATGGTCGACCTGATCTCCGCCTCGCGCTCCTATGAGGCCAACGTGACGGCGATGCAGACCGCCAAGCAGATGTACTCCAAGACCCTCGACATCCTGCGCTGATGCCGGTCCCCCCGATCGATCCCAGCCTCGCGACCAGCGGCCTCGAGTGGCAGGTGCCCGGCGTCGGCCAGGGCGCCGACGTCGCGCAGGCCCCGAGCACCAGCTTCGGCGACGAGCTCTCGCACGCGCTCGAGTCGCTGCAGCAGACTCAGACCGAAGCCGCCGGCGCCGCGCGCCAGCTCGCCACCGGCCAGGCCAGCGATCCCGCCGAGGTGATCATGGCCATCGAGCGGGCGCGCCTGTCGATGGAGCTGGCCTCCCAGGTCCGCAACAAGGCGGTCGAGTCCTACCAGGAGATCTTCCGGACGCAGGTCTAGCCCCCGCCCATGGGTCGAGTCCAGAACACCTTCGCCAGCCTCACCCCGCGCGGACGCGTCGTGCTCGTGCTGTCGGCCGTGGGCGTGCTGCTGTTCGCCGTCGTCTTCTTCAAGCTGGCGACCAAGCCGAGCTACACGACGCTCGCCTCGGGCGTCGACCCGGCTCAGACCAGCAAGCTCACCGCGACGCTGTCGGAGAAGGGCATCGGCTACGAGCTGCAGAACAACGGCACCGCGATCGCGGTCGAGAAGGGCAAGGTGCCCGAGGCGCGCATCGCGCTGGCCGAGAACGGCCTGCCCGGCAACGCCAAGCCGGGCCTGGAGCTGTTCGACAAGCAGAAGCTCGGCGCCAGCGAGTTCCAGCAGAAGGTCAGCTACCAGCGCGCGCTCGAGGGCGAGGTCGCGCGCACGATCGGCGGCGTCGACGGCGTCTCCGGCGTGCAGGTGCAGCTGACCATGCCCGAGGACGAGCTGTTCGCCGACGAGCAGAAGCCGGCCACCGCGGCCGTGCTGCTGTCCGGCGCCGCCGACATCGACCAGGCGCAGGTGCGCGGCATCGCGAACCTCGTCGCCTCGAGCGTCGAGGGGCTGAAGACCGAGAACGTGACGATCACCAACTCGTCCGGCCAGATGCTGTGGCCCAACGACGAGGCGCTGCCGGGCGGCGTCGGCGCGAGCACCAAGCAGGCCGTCGAGAGCCGCTACGAGCGCATGACCGAGGCCACCATCAACGCGATGCTGATGCAGACCGTCGGCCCGGGCAAGGGCCAGGTGCGGGTCAACGCCGACCTCAACGCCAACCAGTCCACCCAAGAGCAGCTCAAGTACGCCAAGAAGGGCACGCCGGTCAAGCAGAAGGTCGAGACCGAGACGCTCGCCGGCGGCCAGGCAGGTGCGGGCGGGACCGCGGGCACCGGCGGCAACGTGCCCAGCTACGCGCAGGCGACCGCCGGCGCGGCGGGCAACTCCAACTACAAGCGTGCCTCGAAGGACGTCGACAACGCCGTCGACAAGACCGTCACGCGCACGCAGATCGCGCCCGGCACGGTCGAGAAGCAGAGCGTCTCGCTGATCCTCGACAAGTCGGTGCAAGCCTCCGACGTGGCCGAGCTGCGCAACGCGGTCGAGGCCGCGGCGGGGATCGACGCCGAGCGCGGCGACGTCCTCAACGTCAGCCAGGTCGCGTTCGCCAAGCCCGAGGCGGCCAAGCCCAGCCCGGTCGGCGGCATCCTCGGCATCCTCAAGTACGTCGGGCTCGCGCTGGCGACGCTGGTCTTCCTGATCCTGCTCTCGCGCCAGCTCAAGAAGCGCGAGAACGACCAGCTCACCGGCGAGCCGGTGTGGCTGCGCGAGATCCAGGCGCCGGCGACGCTGGCGCAGCTGGAGGCCGACACGCTGCTGCGTGCTCCGCCCACCCAGCAGCACCACGTCGAGCTCTACCAGGGGGACAACCCCGCCGGGCGGGAGCGGCAGATCGTCGAGTCCGCGGACTCCGAGCGGCTCGCGCACCAGGTGCGCGCCTGGATGAAGTGAGGCCGCGATGAGCGACGTCGCCACCGCGGACGCTCCGGCAGCCTCGGCCCCCGCGCCCCAGCGCCTGAGCGACACCGTCTCGCGCATGTCGGGCGCGCGCAAGGCGGCGATCCTGCTCGTCAACCTCGGCCCCGAACGGGCCGCCGAGGTCTTCAACCACCTGCGCGAGACCGAGATCGAGACGCTCTCGCTGGAGATGGCCAAGACCCACGAGGTCACCGCCCAGCAGAGCGAGGCGGTCTTCTCCGAGGTCGCCGAGATGATGCTCGCCTACGACTACGTCGCCGAGGGCGGCGTGGACTTCGCGCGCGAGGTGCTCGAGCGCTCGCTCGGCCCCGGCCGCGCGACGGAGATCATGGGCCGCCTGTCGGCGGTGATCGAGCGCCGTCCCTCCGAGTTCCTGCAGCGCACGCCGCCGGAGCAGGTGTACGCCTTCCTGCGCGACGAGTCGCCGCAGACGGTCGCGCTCGTGCTCGCCTCGCTGCACACCACGCTCGCGGCCGCGGTGATGTCGATGCTGCCACCCGACGACCAGGCCGAGGTCGCGCTGCGGATCGCGACGATGAAGAAGACCAGCCCCGAGGTCGTCGACGAGGTCTACGCGGTGATCCGCGAGAAGCTCGCCAACCTCGGCTCGCAGGAGTACGCGGCCACCGGCGGCGTCGAGTCGCTGGCGGAGATCCTCAACTCGTCGGACCGCTCGACTGAGCGCGCGGTGCTCGACCTGCTCACCGACCGCAACGCCGAGCTGGCCGAGGAGGTGCGCAAGCTGCTGTTCGTCTTCGAGGACATCGTCAAGCTCGACGACCGCTCGGTGCAGATGGTGCTGCGCGAGGTCGAGACCAAGGACGTGGCGCTGGCGCTGCGCGGCGTGCCCGACGAGGTGCAGCAGAAGATCCTCGCCAACATGTCCCAGCGCGGCGCCGAGATGCTGGTCGAGGAGATGCAGTTCCAGCCGCCGCAGAAGCGCAGCGTGATCGAGGAGGCCCAGGGCCGCATCGTGGGCGCCATCCGCAAGCTCGAGGAGTCGGGCGCGCTGGTGATCGGACGCGCCGGCGAGGACGACGATGCCGTCGTCTGAGGCTGCCGGCGGCTTCGTCTTCGAGCAGCTCGACGCGACCGGCGTGCGGATGCCGTCGCTGCCCGGCGGTCCCGCCGGGATCGCCGAGCTCGCGGACGTGCGCGACCTGGCCCGCGCCGAGGGCTTCGACGCCGGCTACGGGGCCGGGATCGAGGCGGCGCGCGGGGACGTGGTGGTCGCGGCGAACGCGCTGGCCAGCGGCCTGGAGGAGGCGCGTCAGCGCCTGCAGGCCGACGCCGACCTGCTCGAGTGGCAGGCGGTGGAGCTGGCGCTGCAACTTGCCGACAAGGTGCTCGCGGCGGCTTTGGAGGTACAGCCTGAGTGCGTGCTGGAGGTCATCAAGGGCAGCCTGCGCCGGCTGGTCGAGCGCGATCAGGTGACCGTGCTGGTCAATCCGGATGACTTGGAGTTGGTGCGAGGCGCTCTCGACGAGGTCTCTGCCTCGCTCGGTGGGATCGAGCGACTCGAGGCTCAGGGCGAGCGCCGCGTCGGCCGCGGCGGCGCGGTGCTGCGCACGCCTGTGGGGGAGATCGATGCTCGCATGGAGACGCAGCTAGAGCGCGCGCGAGAAGTGATCGTGCGCGAGCTGGCGGCGCCGGAGCTGGAGGGCGAGGGAGCGCTCGGCGAGAGCGCCGCGATCGACGGCGAGGACGGTGGCGTCGCGCTGGATGCGGCGCATGCCGACGAAGTCGCGTCCGACGCGCTTGACGCGACGTCCGTCGAAGGCACCGAGACCCCATGAGCGCGCTCACCCGCGCCGCGGCCTCGCTGCGCGGGGCCGATCTGCACAGCCGCTCCGGCCGCGTCAACCAGCTGATCGGCCTGGTCGTCGAGTCCTCCGGCCTGGAGGCCGAGATCGGCGAGGTCTGCCTGATCGAGACCGGCCGCGACCAGCCGTCGGTGCCCGCCGAGGTGGTCGGCTTCCGCGGCTCCAGCACGCTGCTGATGCCGCTCGGCGAGATGCAGGGGATCGGTCCGGGCAAGACGGTGACGGCGACCGGCGAGCCGCTGCGCATCCCCACCGGCGACGGGCTGCTCGGCCGCATGGTCGATGGCCTCGGCCGCCCGATCGACGGCCAAGGGGCGCCGCGCGACGTGGCCCCGCGCGTCTCGTCCGGCCGCCCGCCGGACCCGCTCTCCCGGCCCCGCATCACCGAGCGCATCGGCCTCGGCGTGCGCGCCCTCGACGGCCTCGTGCCGTGCGGCCGCGGCCAGCGGCTGGGCATCTTCGCCGGCTCGGGCGTGGGCAAGTCCTCGCTCTTGGGCATGATCGCCCGCGCCACGACCGCGGACGTGAACGTGATCGCACTGGTCGGCGAGCGCGGCCGCGAGGTGCGCGAGTTCGTCGAGCGCGACCTCGGCGACGCGCTGGAGCGCAGCGTGGTCGTCGTGGCCACCTCCGACGAGCCGGCGCTGGTGCGCATCCAGGCCGCGCTGACGGCGACCACGATCGCCGAGCACTTCCGCGACCAGGGGCGCGACGTGATGCTGATGATGGACTCGGTGACGCGCTTCGCCACCGCCCAGCGCGAGATCGGGCTGGCGATCGGCGAGCCGCCGGCCACGCGCGGCTACACGCCAAGCGTGTTCGCGCTGCTGCCGCGGCTGCTCGAGCGCGCCGGCACCAGCGCCAAGGGCTCGATCACCGGCCTCTACACCGTGCTGGTCGACGGCGACGACATGAACGAGCCGGTGGCCGACGCGGTGCGCTCGATCCTCGACGGCCACGTCGTGCTCTCGCGCCGGCTGGCGCACGCCAACCACTATCCGGCGATCGACGTGCTGCAGTCCGTCTCGCGCCTGGCGACCGAGATCACCGCGCCCGAGGTCCAGGACGCCGGCCGCGAGGTGCGCCGCCTGATGGCCGCCTACCGCGACAAGGAGGACCTGATCTCGATCGGGGCCTACCAGCCCGGCTCGGACCCGACCGTCGACGCCGCGATCGCCCGCCGCGACGAGATCGAGCGCTTCCTCTGTCAGCCGGTGAGCGAACAGAGCGCACCGGAGCAGGCCGACCGCGGCCTGCTCGAGCTGGCCATCGCCGATACCGAGCCGATCCTCGCCGCGACCCCGGTCGATCCAGCTCCCGCCTGGGACAGCGCTCCGGTCGCCGCCACCGGCCCCGCCCCGGCGATCCCCGCGCTGCCGCCGCTCGACCTGCCGGTCTGAGTCGGCTCGCGGCCACCGACGCGATCGCGGCGAGCCGTTCAGAACGGCGGTTTGCGGTCGATTACCGAGGTCGTGAACGCCCCCCGGTTCGAATTCCGCCTCGAGCGCGTGCGCGCGCTGCGGGAGCGGCTCGAGGAGATGTCCCGCGAGGAGCTCGCGGCGTCGCTCGGGCACCGGTTGCGGGTGGAGGCCGAGCTGCACGAGGCGCTCGAGGAGCTCGACGGCGCCCACGGCGCGTACATGCGCACCGTCGGCGGCGGCGAGCAGGTCAGTGGACAGGACTTGATGGCCGCGCAGGCCTACCTCGAGCGCGCCGCGGGCAACCGACGGCTGGCGGCGGAGGATCTGCGCCAGCGCGACGCCGAGGTCGAGCAGCGGCGCCAGCACCTCGCCGAGCGGGCGCGCGAGCGCCAGGCGCTCGAGCGGCTGAAGGAGCGTCGCAAGGCCGAGCACCTGCTCGACGCCCAGCGCATCGAGGGCATCGCACTCGACGAGCTCGCGATCCAGCGCCATCGGAGGCAGGTCGCATGAGCCGCCGGCGCATGGTCTGGACCCCCCTGGGGAGGACCGCACGATGAGCGTCGACGCGACCATCGCTCGCGTCGCCGAGCTGCAGGCGCTGATCCACGGTCGACCCGTGTCCGGTGGCGTGGCCGCCGGCTCCGGCGCGTCCGCGACCGGCCCCACGAGCTTCGCCAGCCAGCTGCAGGCGGCCCAGGCCTCGGGCGCGGCTCCCGTCGCTGCCGGCGGCGGCCCGACCGCCTACGACGCCCAGATCCAGGCGGCCGCGACCAAGTACGGCGTCGACGCCGGCCTGCTCAAGGGCCTGATCCGCGCCGAGTCCAACTTCAATCCGAACGCCAAGAGCCCAGCCGGCGCGCAGGGCCTGACCCAGCTGATGCCCGGCACCGCGCGCTCGCTCGGCGTGACGAACCCGCTCGATCCCGCGCAGGCGATCGACGGTGGCGCGAAGTACCTCGCGCAGCAGCTGCGGAGCTTCGGCGGCGACGTGACCAAGACGCTCGCCGCCTACAACGCCGGGCCTGGCGCCGTGCAGAAGTACGGCGGCGTGCCGCCGTACGCGGAGACCCAGGCCTACGTCAAGCGCGTGCTTGAGTATGCCCGCGGCTACGGCTACGGGGGCACGGCGTGAACCCGGCCCTGCCAGCCGGGCTGCTGGCCGCCGGCCCACCCGGCGCCCCACCGCCCGGACGAGCGGGCGGGGGAGAGCCGAGCGGCGACTTCCCCGACCTGCTCGACCAGTTCACGGCCCGGACCGCAGATGCGGAAGGCCAGCAGACCGGAGCGGGGGATGCCCGTCCCGACCAGGAGCTCGTCCTACAGTCGTCGGCGCCGGCGGCCGCTTCCGTGCTCGCCGTCGCGTCCGAGGCCATGTCGCCGGCGAACGCGCCGCTGCTGGCCGCCCCGATCGTCGACGGCGCTCCCGCAGCGGTCGCACCAGCGCAAGCGCCGCTTGCGGCTGCTCCGATGGCCGGCGCCCAGGTGCCCACTCCGCAGCAGGCAGCGGTCCCGGTGCAAAACGTTCCACTCGACGCCAGCGCTGGCGAGCGTGGTGCAAACAGCACGCCTGTGATGCAGAACGTTCCACTCGACGCGAGCGCTGCGCAGGATGGTGCGAATTGCACGCCCGCGGCGCAGGGCGTCGCGCCCACGGAGAGCGGCCCCCGCTCGGGATCGCCCGCCTCCTCGGTGCCATCCGCTGCCCCGCACCCGGCTGCCGACGCTGGAACGCAAGCGGCGGAGCGCATGACCGCGCGCCCTGCGCCAGCCGGCCCGGTTCCCCCCGCCGCGACGCTGGACCCGACCGCCGCCCCCGCGGGCGCGTCGAGTCTCGGCCAGGCGGCGCGCCCTGAGCAGGCGACGAGCCCCGGGCGGGTTGCGGAGGCCGAGCAGGCGCCGACGTCCGAGCAGGCGCCGACGTCCGAGCAGGCGCCGACGACCGGACAGGTGCTGCGCCCCGAGCAGGCTCCGAGTCACGGGCAGACCCCGAGCTCCGGACAGGCGCCTAGCTCCGGATCGGCACCGAACCCTGGCCCCGTGCCCAGCCCTGGACAGGCGCCCACCCCCGAGTCGGCCGCGAAGCCCGAGTCGGCCGCGCAGCTCGGACAGCCGGCGAGCGCCGAGACGCCGATCCCTGCACAGACCGCAGAGCAACCGGCGAGTGGGCAGACGCCGACTCTCGAGCAGGCGCCCGCCGCACAGACCCCGGTCCCGGCTCCCACGGCCGCTCGCCGCCCGACGCCGCGCGCCCCGCATCAGTCCGCGCCGCTGTACCGCGCGGTCGAGAGCGCCGAGGCGATGCTGCGTCTGGTCGCGCGCCGCGGTGGCACGCAGGCGAGCCTGTCGCTGCGGCCCGCGCAGCTCGGCGCCGTCGAGGTGCGGCTGCGGGCGACCAGCGAGGGCATCGTGGCCTCGGTCGCCGCCGACGCCGCCGAGGCGGCCACGCTGCTGCAGCAGGCCGAGGGCGACCTGCGCCGTGCGCTCGAGGACTCGGGCGTGCGCTTGCTGCGCCTCGACATCGCCTGGAGCCGCGACACGCGCGCGGGCTCCGAGGCCCGCGACGGCTCCGCCGGGCCGCGCCACGCGCCCGACGACGAGCCGACCTCCGACACCGACCCCGATGCCCCCGAGACCACGGTCCAGCTGCCCAACGGCGTGCTGGTGGACGTGCTCGCCTAGAGGAGACCCACGATGCCTTCCGCGATCAACCCCGTCGCACCCGCGCCCCAGCAGACCGGCACCGCGGTCAAGACGCCCGGCATGCTCGACAAGGACGGCTTCCTGAAGCTGCTCGTCGGCCAGCTGCGCTCCCAGGACCCGATGGCCGCGGTCAGCAACGAGGAGCTGATGGGCCAGATGACCCAGCTCTCGATGGTCGAGCAGGTCACGAACCTGACCAAGGCCAACGAGCAGCTCGTCGCGCACATGCAGACCAGCCAGGCGCTCGGCCTGATCGGCCACACGGTCTCCTACACGACCGACGCGGGCGCCACCGGGACCGGCGTGGTGGACAAGGTCACGATCGACGAGGGCGTCGCCAGCCTCACCGTCGGCAACGTGACCGGCATCGACCCGGCGAAGGTGAGCGAGGTCGAATGACCGACCCGATCCACCGCAACCCGGCGCTGCAGCCGCCCGGGGTCGGGCCGGTCAGGCCGGTCGCGACGCCCGGTCGCCCGGGCGCCGCGCAGGCTCCTCAGGGGCCCGCGTTCGCGGACGTCCTGCGCGGCCAGACCGAGAAGCTGCACTTCTCCAAGCACGCGCTGCAGCGCGTCGAGCGCCGCGGGATCCAGCTGGAGGGGGAGACCCTGCAGCGGCTCCAGTCCGGCGTCGATCGTGCAGCCGCTAAAGGTTCGCGCGATTCCGTCGTCTTTCTGGACGGGACCGCATTCGTGGTCTCCGTCAAGAACCGGACCGTCGTGACGGCGGTCGACACCGAGCACATGCGCGAGCAGGTGTTCACGAACATCGACAGCGCCGTGATCGCATGAGGCGAGCGGCGCACCACACCACGCACGGCCGGACCTTGCTGAGGGGGCCGCGCACGACCGAAAGGCAAGGGATGCCCCGATGATGCGAGGCATGTTCTCCGCGATCAGCGGACTCAAGCAGCACCAGGTCATGCTCGACGTGACCTCCAACAACATCGCCAACGTCAACACCGTTGGCTACAAGACCAGCCGCACGTCCTTCCAGGACTCGCTGTCGCAGCTGCAGCGCGGGGGCTCGGCCCCCGGCCGACAACGGCGGCACCAACGGGGTCCAGGTCGGCCTCGGCGTGAACCTCGGCTCGATCGACAACATCATGGGCTCGGGCGCGTTCCAGTCGACCGGCAACGCCCTCGACGTCGCGATCCAGGGCGAGGGCTGGTTCCGCGTCGGCGCCGGCACGGCGCCCGCGCTGCCGACCGCCCTCACCTACACCCGTGCGGGCAACTTCAAGACCAACACGGACGGCTACCTGGTGACCCAGGACGGCATGTACGTCGTGGGCCGGGACGTGACCGGCGCCGGCGGCGTCGACTCGCTGATCCAGATCCCCGCCGGCTCCACCGAGGTGGCGATCGGCCAGGACGGCGCGGTCACCTACACCCCGCCGGCCGGCCCGCCGCGCCAGGTGGCCGGCTACCTGTCGCTGGCGACGTTCGCCAACCAGGCCGGCCTGACGCGCGTCTCCGGCAACCGCTGGCAGATCTCGGACTCCTCCGGGGCCGAGCAGGTCGACACCCCGGGCGTGACCGGTCACGGCTTCACGATCTCCGGCGTGCAGGAGATGTCGAACGTCGACCTCGCGACCGAGTTCACCACCATGATCTCCGCGCAGCGTGGCTTCCAGGCCAACTCGCGCGTGATCTCGACGTCCGACGAGATGCTCCAGGATGTCGTCAACATGAAGCGCTGAGCTAGCTAGGCAGGGGCGGGGCCACGTGCCCCGCCCCGCCTTCCGCCTCACCCGTCTCGAGGAGAGAACGAATGATCGTGTTGCACCGGCTGGGCCACGACGACGAGCCGTTCCACCTCAACCCCGATCTGTTCCAGACGATCGAGGAGACTCCCGACACCGTGATCACACTCACCACCGCGCAGAAGATCGTGGTGAGCGAGTCGCCCGACGAGGTCGTCTCGCGCATTCGCACCTGGCGCGTGGGCATCCTCTCGGACGCGCTGGCGTCCCGTCGCCCGCGCCCGCTGCACGAGGTCTGAAGCCTCATCCCATCCGGTCTGAAGGTTCGGCGCGCCGCGCCGACTACACGGATGACGCCCTATGAAAGCTGCGACCGCGATCGGTATCGGGGCCGCCCTCGGCGGCCTGTTGCTCGGAACCCTCATGGAGGGCTCGAGTCCGGCTGCGCTGATCAACATCCCCGCCGCGCTGATCGTGTTCGTGGGGACCTTCGGCGTCACGCTCGCCGGCACGAGCATGGAGAAGATGAAGCAGATCCCGCAGCTCTACAAGCGCGCGATCAGCCCTCCCGACCTCGACCTGCCGGGGCGCGTCGACCTGATGGTCGACTACGCCGAGCGCGCCCGCCGCGACGGCCTGCTGGCGCTCGACGAGCAGATCGGCACGATCGACGACGAGTTCACCCGCAAGGGCTTCCAGCTCGTCGTCGACGGCACCGACCCGGAGCTCGTGCGGGAGATCCTCGAGAACGAGATCGACGGCATGGTCGCGCGCCATCACGCGGCCGCGCGCCCGTTCGAGAAGGCCGGCGGCTTCGCCCCGACGATGGGCATCATCGGCACCGTGCTCGGGCTCGTGCACGTGCTCGAGAACCTCGACGCGCCCGAGACGCTCGGGCCCTCGATCTCCGGCGCCTTCATCGCGACGCTGTTCGGCGTCGGCGCCGCGAACGTGGTCTTCCTGCCGGTGTCGAACAAGCTGAAGGAGATCTCCGAGGAGGAGGTCGAGCTGCGCACCGTCACGCTCGAGGGCATCCTCGCCGTGCAGGCGGGCGACAACCCGCGCGTGGTGGCGGACAAGCTGCGCTCGTTCATCGCTCCCAGCGAGCGCGAGCGCGACCAGAGCGACGGCGCGGCATCCGGCGGCGGCGACGCTGGCGCAGTGGCCGAGCCGGCCGAGGTGGCTGCGTAGCCATGAGCGCGACCGCATCCCGCAAGCGGGGAGGCCGGCGCCGCGGCGCCGCGGCCGGCGGCCACGGCGACGACGAGCGCTGGTTGCTGACCTACGCCGACATGATCACGCTGCTGATGGCGCTGTTCATGGTGCTGTTCTCGATCTCGTCGGTGAACACCTCCAAGTTCGAGTCGCTGCAGCGCGCGCTCGACGACGCCTTCTCCGGTCGCGTCCTGCCCGGCGGCAAGGGCCTGACCGAGGCCGGAGGCGCCGAGAAGACGCCCGACCGCGCGGCCGCCGCGCCGCCGATCCCGGCGCTCAAGGTGGTCGGCCAGATGTCGCCGTCCGAGGCGCGCTCGGTCCAGAAGGAGGACGAGGACTTCGAGGCGCTCAAGCGCAAGATCGATGCTTACGCCAAGCAGCACGGCATCGGCAACCAGATCGACACGTCGCTGCGCGCGCGTGGCCTGGTGATCCGCGTGCTGACCGACAAGCTGCTGTTCGACTCCGCCCAGGCGACCGTCAAGCCACCGGGCGGCGAGCTGCTCGGCAGCATTGCGCGCCTGCTGCAGACCGACAGCCACACGATCTCGGTCGAGGGCCACACCGACGACCTGCCGATCTCCAACGCGCGCTACCCGAGCAACTGGGAGCTGTCGACGGCCCGCGCCTCCTCGGTGGTGCGCACGCTGGCCCACGCCGGCGTGCTCCAGCGCCGCTTCGAGGCGGCCGGCTACGCCGCCCTGCATCCGATCGACTCGAACACGACCGCGCCCGGGCGCACGCGCAACCGACGTGTGGAGATCGTCCTGCTGCGCCATGGACTGGGACGACAGAAGGGACCCGTGACGCCATGAAGAAGCTGAAGATCGTCGTGCCGGTGGTGCTGCTGGTGGTGCTGGGCGCGACCTACAAGCTGGTGCTCGCGCCCAAGCCGCCCGAGCCGAAGGTCCACGGCGAGGTCTACGTGCTGCCGAAGGAGTTCGTGCTCAACCTCAAGGACGGCCGCTTCGTCAAGCTCGGCGTCGGCCTGGTGGTCGAGCACGGCGACCCGGCGCTGCTGCCCGCCGGTGGACACGCCGCCGCGCCGCCCGAGGGCTACGGCGCGATGCCGCAGGAGGCGCTGGTGCGCGACATCGTCACCGACCACCTCACCGACGCCCCCGCCGAGGAGCTGATCGAGCGCAAGGGCCGGCATCACATCAAGCTGGCAATCGTCAAGGATCTGCGCAAGCAGACCGATGTCAAGGTCGAGCACGTCCTGTTCACCGACGTGGCGGTGCAGTGATGGACGAGATCGAATACACGCAACTGGATGCCTCCGCGGCCTTCGCCGGCGCCGACGCCGGGCTCGATCGCCTGCGCGACGTGCCGGTCGACCTCGTGGTCGAGATCGGCCGCACGCGCATGACGATCGGCGAGGCGTTGAAGCTGGGCCCGGGCTCGGTGATCGGGCTCAACCGGCTCGCCGGCGACCCCGTGAACCTGCTGGTCAACGGCAAGCCGATCGCCCGCGGCGAGGTCGTCGTGGTCGACGAGGAGTTCGGCCTGCGCGTGACCGAGGTCGTCTCCGACAGCGGGCCGCTCAGCGGCCCGCGCGGCTCGGCCGCGGTCGAGCCCGCGCCCGTCGCGACCGCTGCTCCCGCCGAGCCCACCCCGGCGCCGGTGCCCGAGCCGGTCGCCGAGGACGAGCCGGCCGAGACCGCCGTCTAGCGCGGCCGGTCCGCGCAGCCCGCCGTCCCACGCGATCGCACGTGCGGCGCTAAAAGGCGTCCCGCGGATGCCGATTACGTGAACGACCCCTCCCCGGGGGTCGCCCCCTATGTTGCGCTTCCGCGTCATTTCCTACGCGATCGCTACCGCCATCCTGGCGGCTCCCGCGCGCGCGCTCGCAGCGCCCAGCGAGGCGGACACGCCCCTGCGCCTGGGGGAGGACGACAAGGCTTCGGACACCGCCGCCCATACCGCCGGCGGGGGCGGGATCGTCCGCACCCTGATCGGCCTGGCGGTGGTCGTCGGGATCATCTTCGCGCTGCGCTGGATCCTCAAGCAGGCCAAGGCCAGCAAGGAGGGCAGGGCCAGCGGGTATGGCCTGGCGCCGGTTGCGGCGCTGCCGATCGGCGGCGGGCGCAGCGTCCAGCTGCTGCGCGCCGGCCGTGAGCTGGTGCTCGTCGGCGTCGCCGAGCAGGGCGTGACCCAGCTGCGCCACTACAGCGAGGACGAGGCGCGCGAGCTCGGCCTGCTGCCCTCCGAGGAGGACGACGACCTCGAGGTCGCCACCCCGCCGGCCGAGCCTCGCTCCGGCATCGGCGGCGTGCTCGACCAGCTGCGCGAGCGCACGGTGCTGCGGTGAACGGCGTCGAGCTCGACGGGGGCAACGCCCTCCAGATCCTGCTGTTCGTCACCGGCATCACGCTCGTGCCGGCGCTGCTGTTCACCACCACCGCGTTCACGCGCATCCTGATCGTCCTCGGCTTCATCCGCACCGGCCTCGGCACGCCGACCGCGCCGCCGAACCAGGTGCTGGTCGGCATCGCCCTGTTCCTGACGATCTTCGTGATGGCGCCGACCTTCCAGGAGGTCAAGAAGGTCGCCTGGGACCCGCTCTCGAAGGGCAAGATCAGCGAGACGCAGGCGCTCGAGCGCGGCGGCAAGCCGATCCGCGCCTTCATGTTCAAGCAGACCGGCGACGACGAGCTCGGCCTGTTCGTCAAGCTGGCGAAGCTCGAGCGGCCCGAGACCCGCGCGGACGTGCCGACCTACGTCCTGATCCCGGCCTTCATCACCAGCGAGCTGAAGACCGCCTTCCAGATCGGCTTCCTGATCTTCCTGCCGTTCCTGGTGATCGACCTGATCGTCAGCTCGACGCTGATGTCGATGGGCATGATGATGCTGCCGCCCGTCTTCATCTCGCTGCCGTTCAAGATCCTGCTGTTCGTCCTCGTGGACGGCTGGGACCTCGTCATCCGCTCGCTCGTGGAGAGCTTCCAGTGACCGAGGACAGTGCGATCAACCTGGGCGTGGACGCCCTCATGCTGGCGCTCAAGATCGGCCTGCCGATCCTGCTCGTGTCGCTGGTCGTCGGCCTCGCGATCTCGATCTTCCAGGCCATCACCCAGATCCAGGAGATGACGCTGACGTTCATCCCCAAGATCCTGGCGCTGGTGGTCGTGGTGATCGTCGCCGGGCCCTGGATGCTCGACCAGCTGCTCGGCTACACGGCCGACCTCTGGACCTCGATCCCCTCGGTGGCCGGGCCATGAGCCAGCTGGTCGCGGAGATCGGCGAGCGCCAGATCGCGGGCTTCCTGCTGGTGATGGGGCGCGTCGGGCCGCTGTTCGTGCTGGCGCCTCTGTTCGGCCTGCGCATGATCCCCGCGCGCGCCCGCGTCATGTGCGCGCTGGCGCTCGGCATCGGCCTGGCGCCGGTGGCGCTCGGCGACGCGGCGGTGCCGGACGGCCTGGCCGCCTACGTCGAGCTGCTGCTGAAGGAGATCGTCGTCGGGCTGGCGTTCGCGTTCGTGGTCGGGTCGCTGCTGGCCGCCCTGCAGGTGGCCGGCTCGCTGCTCGACGTGCTGCTCGGCTTCTCCTACGGCGGCCTGGTCGATCCGATCACCGGCGTGCAGACCTCGGTGCTGTCGAACCTCTACGCCATGCTCGGCACGGCCGTGTTCGTCGCGATCGGCGGCCAGCTGTTCGTGATCCAGGGGCTGGCGCGCACCTACGACGTCGTGCCGCTGACCGACATGCCGAACCTCGGCGCGCTCTTGCAGGGCGTCGACACCGCCTTCGTCTCGATCTTCTCGGCCGCGCTGGAGGTGGTCGCGCCGGTCGTGATCGCGGTCACGCTCACCGACGCGGCCTTCGGCCTCGTCTCGCGCGTGGTGCCGCAGCTGAACGTGTTCGCGGTCGGCTTCTCGGCCAAGATCGCGATCGGGCTGATCGTGCTCGCCGCCTCGCTGCCCTTCATGGGCGGCTGGATGGGCGAGGAAATCGACTCGACCATGCGCTCGATCCTGGGCGCGCTGCAGGTGGGCTGAGCGGTGGCCGACGAGAACAAGACCGAGAAGCCCACTCCCAAGCGCCGCCAGCAGGCGCGGGACGAGGGGCAGGTCGCGCGCAGCGCGGATCTCAGCGGGGCCGTCGGCCTGGTGGCCGGCTTCGCGGTGCTGTTCCTCACCGGCCCGCGGTTCTGGAACGCCTGCGCCGGCATGATGCGCGAGACCTTCGCCGCCATGGCCGATCCCTCGATCGTGACCCAGCAGGGTCTCGGCCCGCTGCTCGGCGGCGGCGCGCTGGCGGTCGCGACCGCCTCGGCGCCGCTGATGGCCGCCTGCCTGCTGGCCGGGGTCGGGGTGAACGTCGTGCAGGTCGGCTGGAAGCCGTCGGCCAAGGCGATGCGCCCGCGCCCATCGAAGCTGAACCCGCTCAAGGGCGCCAAGCAGATCTTCGGTCCCCACGGCCTGGTCGAAGGTGGCAAGAGCCTGCTCAAGGTCGCCGCCGTCGGCGGCATCGTCGCGCTGATCGTGTTCCCGCGCATGACCGACCTGGCCAGCCTGGTCGGCATCCCGCCGGCCGTGCTCGGAGCCGAGCTGATCGGTCACGTCAAGGCGATCGCGATCTGGGCCACGGCCGCCTACCTGGCGATCGGGATCGCCGACTTCTTCTACCAGCGCCACCGCCACGAGAAGCAGCTGCGGATGTCCAAGGACGAGGTCAAGCGCGAGGCCAAGGACCAGGACCTGCCGCCCGAGGTGCGCACCCAGCTCAAGCGCAAGCAGCGCGAGCAGGCGCGGGCGCGCATGATGGGCGCGGTGCCGACCGCCGACGTGGTCGTCACCAACCCGACCCACTACGCCGTGGCGCTGCGCTACGACGGCAGCACGCCCGCGCCCACGGTCGTCGCCAAGGGCAAGGACCTGCTCGCCAAGCGCATCCGCGAGATCGCCGCCGAGCACGGCGTGCCGATCGTCGGTGACCCGCCGCTGGCGCGCTCGCTGCACCGCGCGGTCGAGGTCGGCCAGCAGATCCCCGAGGACCTGTTCCAGGCGGTCGCGCAGGTGCTCGCCTACGTGTACCGCCAAGCCGGTAGGAGGCGCGTGGCATGAGCGACGGCGTCAAGAGGCTCCTGAAGCACAGCGACCTGATCGCCGCGGCCGCGGTGGTCCTGGTCGTGATGATGCTGATCATCCCGCTGCCGCCGCTGCTGCTGGACTTCTTCATCACGCTCAACATCTCGGCGGCGATCGCGATCGTGGTGGCGACGCTCTACCTGCCGCGCGCGCTGGACTTCTCCGCCTTCCCGTCGCTGCTGCTGCTGACCACGCTGTTCCGGCTGGCGATCAACGTCTCGGTCACGCGCATGATCCTGCTGCACGGCGACGCCGGCGAGGTCGTGCACAGCTTCGGCGAGTTCGTCGTCGGCGGCAACGTCGTCGTCGGCCTGATCATGTTCCTGATCCTCGTGGTGATCCAGTTCGTGGTGATCACCAACGGCGCCGGCCGCGTGGCCGAGGTCGCCGCGCGCTTCACCCTCGACGCGATGCCCGGCAAGCAGATGGCGATCGACGCCGACCTCAACGCCGGCCAGCTGACCGACGAGGAGGCCCGCCAGCGCCGCGAGGACATCTCGCGCGAGGCGGACTTCTACGGCGCGATGGACGGTGCCTCGAAGTTCGTCAAGGGCGACGCGATCGCCGGCATCGTGATCGTGCTGATCAACCTGATCGGCGGCCTGGTCGTCGGCATGGTCCAGCAGGGCATGTCCTTCACCGACGCCGCCCAGCACTTCTCGCTACTGACCGTCGGCGACGGCCTCTCGGCTCAGATCCCGGCGCTGCTGATCTCGACCGCCACCGGCATCCTCGTCACCCGCACCGCCTCCGAGAAGGACCTCGGCAGCGAGGTCGCCAGCCAGATCCTGGCCCAGCACAAGGCGCCGCTGGTGGCCGCCGCGGTGATCTGCTCGTTCGCGCTCGTGCCGGGGCTGCCGAAGATCCCGTTCCTGGTGATCGGTGGCATCTTCGCGGCCGTCGGCTGGGTGCTGAAGGACCACGACCTGTTCGAGCAGCGCGTGCCGGAGGAGCCCGAGGCCGACCTGGCCGCGCTGCCCGCCCCGCGCGACGCCGCGCTCGAGGCGCTGCAGGTGGATCCGCTCTCGCTGGCGATCGGCTTCGGCCTCGTGCCGCTGGTCGACGGCGGCGCGGGCGGCTCGCTGCTCTCGCGCGTGACCGGCATCCGCCGCCAGCTCGCCTCCGAGCTCGGCATCGTGGTGCCGCCGGTGCGCATCCACGACGATCCGGCGCTCGACTCGCACGAGTACGTCGTGCGCCTGCGCGGCGGCGAGATCGCGCGCGGCAAGCTGATGCCCGGCCACCTGCTGACGATGGACCCCGGCGACGCGATCGGCAC
Source organism: uncultured Thermoleophilaceae bacterium (assembly GCA_963734165.1). Classification (GTDB taxonomy): domain Bacteria; phylum Actinomycetota; class Thermoleophilia; order Solirubrobacterales; family Thermoleophilaceae; genus JACVRW01. The sequence goes on from CAVTFZ010000003.1 coordinate 119,005, forward strand.
CCTGCCCGGCGTGCCGACCGTCGAGCCCGCCTTCGGCATGCCGGCGGTCTGGATCTCCGAGGACATTCGCGCCGAGGCCGAGGCGCGCGGCCACACCGTCGTCGACCCCGAGTCGGTGGTGGCCACCCACCTCACCGAGACGGTCCGCGCCCACGCCGCCGAGCTGCTCACGCGCCAGGACACCCGGCGCCTGCTCGACCGCCTCAAGGAGCACAACGCGGCGGTCGTGGAGGAGGTCGGGGGAGACCTGCTCGGCCTCGCCGAGATCCAGCGCGTGCTGCAATCGCTGCTGCGCGAGGGCGTGCCGATCCGCGATCTCGGCACGATCGTCGAGGCGGTCGGGGACAAGGCCCGCCTCACCCGCGATCCGGACATGCTGGCCGAGTACGCGCGCCAGGCGCTGGGCCGCGCGATCACCGCGCCGCATCTCGAATCCGGTGCATCGCTAAAGGTCATCGCCCTGGATCCGAGAGTGGACCAGGAGATGTCCGAATCCATCATGCAAACCTCGGATGGCGAGTACCTGGCGCTCGAGCCCACGCGCGCCCAGGCACTGGTGCTGCGGATCAAGTCCCAGTTGGAGGAGGCGACGGCCCGCGGGCTGCGCCCCGTGGTCCTCTGCTCGGCCCGCGTGCGCCGCCATCTCGCCCGCCTGATGGAGCAAGCCGCCCCGCAGACCGCGGTCTGCTCCTACAACGAGATCGTCCCCGGTATCCGCGTTGAAACGATTGGAGTCGTCGAGTCGTGAACACTCCCTCCGCCCCTAGCCAGAACGGCAGCGACACCCGCGTCTACCGCGGCAAGTCGCTGGAAGAGGTGCTGCCCGAAGATCCGGGCCGAGCTCGGCCCCGACGCGGTGGTGATCCGCCGCCGCGACGGGCTCGTCGGGGGCGTCGGCGGCTTCTTCCAGCGTCCGTTCGTCGAGATCGAGGCGCGCCCCGGCGTCGCGCACGTGGACGTGCGCGACGAGGAGGAGTCGACGCTGCCGGAGTACGAGGAGCTGAGCGGCGAGGCGAGCGACCCCGAACGGGGCTACGACGACGCTCAGGACACCCACGCCTTCGAGCCGGACCTGCCGGGCGCCTTCGAGCTGGAGCTCGAGCGCGCCGAGGGCGAGGCCGCGGCCTGGGCGGCCGCCGAGCCGCTGGAGCCGCAGCTGCCGGAGGCGGCGCTGGCGCAGGAGACCGCGTTCGCGCCCCCGCCCGAGCCGCTCCACGAGGACGCCCCCGCGCCCGTGCAGGACGCCCCGCAGGTGCCGTCGGTGCCATTCGTGCCTCCTGCACCGGCCGCTGCCGCCCCGAGCGGGCGGCCGACCTCCTTCATGCCCTCCACGCCCGCCGCTGCGGGCGCGCACCCGCTGATCGCGGCGCTCTCGATCGAGGAGCCGTTCCCGGCGGAGCCTCCGCGGCCGACGCCGGCCCCGGCGACCCCGGCGGCGCGCGCCGTCAGCGGCGCCCTGGCCGCCGGCGAGCGCCTGCGCGAGCCGCGCGAGCAGCGCAACGCCAACGCGACCGAGGCCGTCGAGGACGAGCTGCGCGACGCTGGCCTGTCCGGCGCGCTCGCGCGCTCGGTGCTGGCCGAGGCGGTCGAGCACGGCGCGCCGTTCGCGCCCGAAGCGGATCTGCGCGAGCTGGCGCGCGAAGCGCTGGCGCGCCGCATCGTCGCGGCGCCGCCGAGCTCGCGCGTGATCGCCTTCGTCGGCGCCGGCGGGGCGGGCAAGTCGTTCTGCGCCGAGCGCCTGTCGGCCGTCTACGCCGAGCGCAGCACGTTGCCGGTCGTCCACGTGGCGCTGGGCACCGACGCCGACGCGGCCGCCCGCGCGCTGCTGCCGCTGGCGGTGCCGGTCGTGCGCGCCGAGACCGGCGACGAGGCCCAGGCCGTGATCTCAGAGCAGCGCGACCGCGCGCTGGTCGTGATCGACACGCCGACCAGCGGCGACGGCGCCGCGGTCGCCGAGCTGGCGGCTCAGCTGGAGCGCATCGGCGACGTCGAGGTGCACCTCGTGCTGCCCGCGACGCTCAGCCGCCGCGCCGCCGAGGACCTGCTGCAGCGCCTCGACGCGCTGCAGCCGGACCGCCTCGCGCTGACCCACGCCGACGAGACCGCCCACCTCGGGCCGGTCGTCGACGTGGCGCTGACGGCGGGCATCCCGATCTCGTACGTGGTCGACGCCGACCTGCGCCCGGCCGACCCCGATCGGCTCGCCGGAGGCCTGTTGCCGTGACCTCCCCGGCCGTCCCGCACGAGCGTCAGCTGCTGACGCTCGAGGTGGCCGGCTACGGTCGCACGGACGCGCGCGTCGAGCGGGCCTCCGAGCACCACTTCTCGCTGGCGCTGTTCCTCGCCCCCGACGCGCAGCTCGAGCTCGCGGGCGAGCAGTGGGCGGCGATCGAGTTCACCACGCCGCGCGGCCTCGCCCGCATCGAGGGCGTGGTGCGCGCGCTCGACGAGGGCGTCGCCCTCTACGGCTTCGAGCGCAGCCTCGACGCGGCGCTGGTGCAGCGGCGCGACTTCGTGCGCGTGGACACCGTGCTGCCGGTGCTGCTCTGGCGCGACGACCCCGAGGACGAGGGCGACCCGACCAGCGAGACCGAGGCGATCGAGGCCAACACGCTCGACCTCAGCGGCAACGGCATGCTGATCCACGGCGCGCGCGGCTTCGGCCTCGGCCAGGCGTTCTGGTTCGAGCTGCCGCTGCCCGACGGCCACGTCGTCGAGGGGCGCGGACGCTTCGTCCGCGACGTCGGCGAGGGCCGGCTCGGCGGGCAGATCGAGGAGATCACCGAGAAGGGCCGCGACCGCCTCGTGCGCCACATCTTCGAGTGCCAGCGCAAGGACCGCCTGACCGTGGCCTGGGACCGGCGCTGATGGCCGCCAAGAAGGCCCCCGACGGCCTGCCACCCGACGCGCTGACGCTGACGCGCCACCGGCGCGCGCACACGCAGATCCGCTTCCTGCGCGCCTGGGCGGGCATCGGCGCGCTCGCGCTGACGATCTTCCTCTCCCTGCGTGCCGGCGTCCCGACCGCGGACGCCTGGCTGCGCGGCCTGGCCGGGGGCGTCGTCGCCTACATGGTCACCTGGGCCGTCGCGGTCGCCGTCTGGCGCCAGCTGGCGTTGGCGCAGGTCGAGGCCGCCCGGCGGCGGCTGGCCGCGGCGCGCGCCGCGGCCGCCGAGGCCTTCGCGGCGAAGGCCGACCGATGACCGATCCGATCCGCCCGATCGGCGCCCGCGACGACGTGCCGAGCGTCACGCCGGTCCAACGCCGGCGTCCGCGCGACGACGACGATCGCGAGGCCGAGCGCGAAGGGCGACGCGAGCAGCCGCGTCGCAGCCCGCCGCGCCGCCCGAGCGATCCCGAGCGGCTGATCGACGTCGAGGCCTGAGCGCCTGGACGAATGTCGGCCCGTACGCACCTAAAGCGGGTGCGCGGGGCGTCGATTAGAGGGTCAGTTGGGGTGACATGGAGTTGCCCCGGACGGGACACGTCAGACCGTTCATCAAGGAGGATGATTCATGTCCCTTCGTATCAACAGCAATGTCGAGGCGTTCAACGCGCACCGCAACCTGGTCAACACCAGCAGCAAGTTGGCCAAGTCGATGGAGCGTCTGTCCTCGGGTTACCGGATCAACCGTGCCGCCGATGACGCCGCCGGTCTCGCCATCAGCGAGCGCCTGCGCGGTCAGATTCGCGGCCTGGCCCAGGCTCAGCGCAACGCGCAGGACGCGGTGTCGCTGGTCCAGACGGCAGAGGGTTCGCTGACCGAGGTTCACGCAATGCTCCAGCGCGTTCGCGAGCTGGCCGTGCAGTACAAGAACGGCTCGCTCAGCACGGATGACCGTGCGTCGATCCAGAGCGAGGTCAACCAGCTCGCCTCTGAGATCGAGCGTATCGGCACCTCGGCCAAGTTCAACGGCACCTCGCTGCTGAACGTCGTCTCGACGATGACCTTCCAGGTCGGCGCCAACGACGGCGAGCAGATTGGCGTTGCCACGATCTCCCTCGGTTCCTCGGTTGCGGCGAGCGTCTTCCAGCTCTCCTCGGCCGGTACGACCGACATCTCGGAGATCGACACGGCGATCGCCAACGTGTCGACCCAGCGCGCGGCCTTCGGTGCGGTGCAGAACCGCCTCGAGTACGCGCTCAACAACCTCTCGACGTACCAGGAGAACCTGACTGCGTCGGAGAGCCGGATCCGCGACGTGGACATGGCCAGCGAAATGGTCGACTTCACGAAGCTGCAGATCCTCCAGCAGGCCGGTACGGCCATGCTGGCGCAGGCCAACCAGGCCCCGCAGAGCGTCCTTTCGCTCCTGCAGTAAGCCCGGCGCCTGTCACATAGCTCCTTCTGGGAGCCACATAGGGGAACGATCGAACGGGCGGGCGGCCTTCGGGCTGCCCGCCCGTTTGCTTCTCAACCCTCGCTCGCCGCCGCCGATGACCGGGGCGGTGAGCCTCGACGCGACCATCGCGCGCATCCAGCAGCTGAACACCGCCTTCCTGCCGCCCCGGCCCAAGCCGGTGACGACGGCGGCCGGCCGAGCCGACTTCGCGAGCGTGCTCCAGCAGGCGTCCAGTCCCGTGGCCGCGTCCGCGGCGGTCGGCGCTCCGATGGGCGGCGGCGCCCAAGGCATGATCGCCGCTGCCCGCGGCGAGATCGGCGTCAGCGAGCAGCCGCCCGGCTCGAACGAGAGCCCGCGCATTCGGGAGTATCGAGCCGCCAGCGGCAGCCCGCCGCCGGGCCCGTGGTGCGCCTACTTCGTCTCCTGGGCCGCACGCCAGGCGGGCATGCCGCTCGGCAGCAACGGCGAGGGCTTCGGCTCCGTCGACGCGCTCTACTCCTGGGCCCAGGGCGCCGGTCGCACCACCCAGAACCCGCAGCCCGGCGACCTGATCGTCTGGGACGAGCACATCGGCATCGTCGAGGGCATCCTGCCCGACGGCCGCATCCAGACCATCGAGGGCAACAGCTCCAACATGGTCGCTCGCCGCACCCACACCCGGGATGGGGTAGTGGGCTTTGTCCGTATGAGCTGAAGCCCGCTACTCAAGCGGATTTGCGGGATGCCGATCATCGAGGGGAATGGGCATCCCTGCCGAGTATCTCCAGCTCTTCCTGGCGGACGCGCGCGAGCAGTTGCAGCGGCTCGGGCTCGCGGTCGTCTTCGTCGAGGAGCACCCCGAGGATCGCGACACCGTCGACGAGATCTTCCGCATCGCGCACTCGCTGAAGGCCTCGAGCGCCACGCTCGGCTTCAGCGGCATGGCGGCGCTCGCGCACCAGATGGAGGACGTCTTCGAGCTGCTGCGCCAGCGCCGCGACGGGCTCCCGCGCGAGGCGATCGACGCGCTGCTCGAATGCCTCGACGCGCTCTCGGCCTGCGTCGAGGCGATCGCCACGACCGGCGTCGAGGACATCGACCCCGATCCGCTGGTGGAGCTGCTTCGCGGTCTCGTGCGCGCGCGCTCGGCCGAGCAGAAGGCCTCGCGTGAGATTCCCGATGCGCGCCCGGCGCCCGTCGCCGCGGCGCTCGCCGACGGCAGCCGGGTGCTGCACCTGATCGTGCGCCTGTCCGCCGACGCGGAGATGCCCTCGGTGCGGGCTTACATGGTGCTCTCGGCACTCCGCGAGCGCGGCCAGCTGCTCGGCTCGGTGCCGCCGCTCGACGCGGTCGAGGGCTTCGACGACCATGTCATCGAGGCCTGGGTGGCCTCGCAGGAGCCGAGCGAGGACGTCTCCGGCGCCGCGGCCGCCGTGCCGGACGTGGCCGAGGTCTCGGCCGCCGAGCTCGAGGGGGTGCGGGCGCCCGCGCGCACCACCACCGCCGGCTCCGCGGCCGGTCGCGCCCGCCCGCGCGGCGTCGCCACCGTGCGCGTGGACGTCGAGCGCCTCGACCGGCTGGTCGCCGCGCTCGACGACCTGGCGGTCCACCGCGGCGAGGTCGAGCTGCTCGCCAGCGGCTCCGGGATGCCCGAGCTCGAGCGCGTGGTCGCTGAGCTGTCGCAGGCCAGCGAGCAGCTCGAGCAGCTGCTCGCCCAGCTGCGCATGATTCCCGTCGAGGCCGTCTTCCTGCGCTTTCCGCGACTCGTGCGCGACCTCTCGCAGTCGCTCGGCAAGCGCGTCGAGCTGGTGCTGGTGGGGGAGGAGACCGAGCTCGACCGCAGCATCGTCGACGCGCTCGGCGCGCCGCTGGCGCACCTCGTGCGCAACGCCCTCGACCACGGCTTCGAAGTGCCCGACGAGCGCACCGCGGCGGGCAAGCCCGCCACCGGCACGCTCGAGATCGCCGCGCACCACAAGGACGGTCAGGCGCTGATCTCGGTGACCGACGACGGCCGCGGGGTCGACGTCGAGCACATCGCTAGCCGGGCGCTCGAGCGCGGGCTGATCTCCGCACGGGCCGCGGCCGCGCTCGACGCCGAGCAGGCGGTCGAGCTGCTGTTCGCGCCCGGCTTCTCGACCGCCGAGCAGGCGACCGAGGTCTCCGGCCGCGGCGTGGGCATGGACGCGGCGCGCACCGCCGTGCGCGAGCTCGGCGGCGAGCTGACGCTCAGCTCCGTCCCCGGCCAGGGCAGCACGGCGACCCTGCGCCTGCCGCTCGCCACCCGCCCGGGCTCCGTCGCCCGGACCGAGGCGGTGGCGGCATGAGCCAGCGCCTGCCGATCGCCGAGCGCTACACCGAACTGCAGCTGGACGCGCTGCGCGAGCTGGCGAACGTCGGCTCGGGCAACGCCAGCACGGCCCTCTCGAGCATGGTCGGCCACCCGGTCGACGTGTCGGTCCCCAACGCGCGCGTGCTGCCGTTCGCCGAGGCGATCCAGGCGGCGGGACCGCCGACGGCGCCCTTCACGGCCGTCTCGATGCCGCTCGGCGGCGAGTTCCCGGCGGTGGTGCTGATGCTGCTGTCGTGGGACGCCGAGCGCTCGGTCTGCCGCCTGCTCGGCGTCGAGGCCGGCACCGACGTGGGCCGTTCGGCCGTCGGCGAGATCGGCAACATCCTCGGCTCCTGTTACGTCGGCGCGCTCGGCGCGATGACCGGGATCGACTTCCACCCAGGGCCGCCGCGCTCGGACTTCGACATGCTCGGTGCGATCGTCGCCTCGGCGCTGGCGGCGGGCACCGCCGGCGGCGACTGCGCGCTGCTGGTCGACTCCGACCTGACCGTCGAGACCCAGTCCTGCTCGCTGTCCTTCCTGCTCGTGCCGAGCGAGCACGGCGTCGACGAGCTGCTCGAGCGGCTCGGGGTGGGATGAGCGCCATGAGCGACCAGAGCCTCTCCACCGACCAGATCGCCGAGCTGTTCGAGGCCGCCGATCGCGGTGAGCTGCCCGACGGCGAGCCGCGCAAGGGCCAGCGCGTCAAGCGCGTGCGCCCGGTCGACTTCACGCGCCCGATCAAGTTCACCCCGGAGCAGATCCGCCGCATCAAGCAGGCGGTCGACCGCTTCTGCCAGGCCGGCGCGACCACGCTCACCGCCGAGCTGCGCATGCCTGTGGAGGTCGAGCTGATCGACAGCGCGCAGCTGACCTGGTGGGACGCCCACCTGCAGCTTTCCAAGGACTCGATCAACGCGACCGTCGAGATGCAGTCGATCGGGACGCGCATGCTCTGGAGCGTCGAGCTGGCGTTCATGCTGACCGCGATCGAGAACCTGCTCGGCGGTGCGTCGAGCAAGCCCCCCAAGGCGCGGCGTCTGAGCGACGTCGACCGGCGCCTGGCGCTGCGCGTCGTCGACGGGCTCGTCGCCCAGCTGGCGACCCCCTGGGAGGACCTGGCGCGCGTCGGCCTCGCCGTGGGCGACTTCGACACCTCCACCGACGACGCCACGCTCGCCTCGGCGAGCGAGCCGACGCTCGTGCTGGTGCTGGAGCTGCGCCTCGGCGGTGGCTCGCACACGCTCACGATGCTGGTCCCCTACGGCGCGATCCACCCGGTCGAGGACGCGATCATGGGCCGTGACGACTCCGCCGACGGCGCGCAGGACCCGCGCATCGCCCAGGCCGTCAACGCCGTGCTGCACGACGTCGACGTGACGCTGCGCGCCGCCGCCCCGAGCGTGGAGCTGCCGATCGACCAGGTGCTCGGCCTCAAGCCCGGCGACGTGCTGCGCCTCGGCGCGCCCGTCTCGCGCGGCGTGACGATCTACGCGGACGACCAACCGGTCCACCGCGGCGCTCCCGGCCGCAACGGCGTGCGCCGTGCCGTCCAGGTGCTCGGGCCCGCCGAGGAGGCGGGAGCATGAGCAGCGAGCGCGCGCTCGAGCGACTGGTCGAGGTCACCGTCGAGGCCGTCTCCGGCGTGCTGGAGACGCTCTGCCCCGGCGCGGTCGAGCTCGGCGGCATCTCGGTCGAGAGCTCGGACCTCGATCCGCTCGGGGCGATCCCGCCGCCGATCGTGGCCTCCAGCGTGTCCTACATCGACGGCGTGACCGGCGGCAACGTCTTCGCGATGCCGCTCGAGGGCGCGCGGGCGCTGGCCGCGGCGATGATGGGCGGCGACCCGCCCGCCGACGGCGGCGAGCCGCAGCTGTCGGAGCTCGAGCTGTCGGCGATCGGCGAGGCGATGAACCAGATGATGTCCGCGGCGGCCGCCGCCGCCGGCGCCGCCCTTGGACAGGCGGTGAACATCGCGCCGCCGGAGGTGGGCAGCTACGACTCGTCCGAGGCGGTGATGGAGGCCCTCAACGAGGACGGCCGCGTCGCGCGCGCCCACTTCTCGGTGCTCGGGGCGCCGACCCGGCTGATCCTGGTCGTGCCGAACGCGTTCGTGGTGCGCATGACGCGCGCGCTCGACGAGCACAGCGGCGAGGTGACCGACGGGATCGTCAGCGGGGGAGAGGTCGGCGTCAGCGTCATGCCGGACCTCGAGCACTCGCTGCGCGACGTGCCCGTGCGCGTCTGGGCCGAGCTCGGCCGTGCGCGCATGCAGACCGGTCGCGTGGTCGGGATGCCCCCGGGCGCGGTGGTCGAGCTGGACCGCCGGGCCGAGGATCCCGTGGACGTCTACGTCAACGGGCTGCGCTTCGCGACCGGCAGGCTGATCGTGGTCGACGAGACCGAATGGGCGGTGAAGATCGAGTCGGTGGTCGCCAGCGACGCCGGCATACTCGAACGGGAGGTGGTGGACTGATGGCACGCGTGCTCGTCGTGGACGACGCCGCGTTCATGCGCAAGGTGGTGGGCGACGCGCTCGCCCAGGGCGGTCACGAGGTGATCGGGGAGGCCGGCGACGGCCGCGAGGCGGTGGAGCGCTTCCGCCAGCTGAACCCCGAGGTCACCACGCTCGACATCACCATGCCCGAGAAGGATGGGCTGCAGGCGCTACGCGAGATCGTCTCGCTCGATCCGTCGGCACGGGTGATCATGTGCTCGGCGCTCGGGCAGGAGTCGAAGGTGCTGGAGGCGATCAAGTCCGGCGCCAAGGACTTCGTGGTCAAGCCGTTCCAGCCCGACCGGGTGCTGGAGGCCGTCGCGAAGGCGCTCGCCTAGGGCCCTCTACGCGGCCCGAAAGCTGGCCTCACACCCGGGGCCGTGCGACGGTCGCCGGTGCTTGGCGAAGCGCAGCACCGTGCCGTCGGGCCGCGGGTCGACCTCGACCCGATCGCTGAGCATGCCGATGATCGGCAGGCCGCGGCCGCGCTCGCCGTCGTCGGGCTTGGCCGCCGCCGGGAAGCTGCCGCTGTCGCGCACCTCGACTGTCAGCGCGCGCTCGTTGAGGCCGATGCGCACGCGGATCACGTCCTCCGCGCGCGGAGAGCCGTGCTCGATGGCGTTGGCGACGGCCTCGCTGCCGGCGAGCACGACGTCAGCCGTCTCGATCGTGTCCAGGCCGGCATCCTTGGCGGCCTCGCGAATCGCGCGACGGGCGATGGCCGCGCTCGTTGGTTCTGCAGGGAGCCAAAGCTCCCTGTGTACCCCGCTCATGGTCCCAGTCTTCCCAGGCACCCCATGGGTCAATCAGGAAATGTCGCCCCTCATGGGCTGCGCAAGATCAGGCCCACGAGCGTCACGCCGAAGGCGATCTGGCCGATGCCGGCGGCCACGCCCAGATTGGCCGCGCCGGCCAGCTCCGCGATCCCGGTGATCGTGAGGAAGATGGCGGCCGCGACGCCGATCTGCGCGCCGAGGCCGAGCCCGCCCGCGGGCGCCGGGCCAGACTCGCGGTCCTGCGCCGCTCCGCGCCCGCGCCTGCTCATGCCGCGCCCTCCAGCTGCCGCTCCAGCGCCGCGATCAGCGCGTTGACGTCCTCGTCCGGGCCTTGCTCGGCCAGCAGCCGCTGCGCCTCGCGGCGTCCGCCGAGCGCCCGCAGCGCCCGCTCGCCATGCTCGACGGTGAACTCGCGCAGCGCGCACAGCCGCCGCGAGCGCAGCCGCCGGGCGGGCAGGTCGAGGCCGGCCCGGTGCTGCTCGAACGCGTCCGCCAGCTCGGCGATCCCGCTCGCTGGCGGCAGCGAGGACACCGCCGCCACCGGCACGTCGCGCGATCCGAGTGCTCCTAGCGCCTGGCGCAGGTCGCGCTGCGCGCGCGTGGCGGGGTCGCCCATGTCGGCCTTGGTGACCACGAGCACGTCGGGCACCTCCATGATCCCCGCCTTGAGGAACTGCAGCACGTCGCCCGAGCCGGGCTGGACGACGACCGCGACGGTGTCGCAGACCTCCTCGACGTCGGTCTCCGACTGACCGACGCCGACGGTCTCGATCACGACCAGGTCGAATGCGGCCGCAAGCGCCTCGGCCGCCTCGCGCGTGGGCGCCGCCAGGCCGCCGAGCCTGCCGCCGGCCGCGGTCGAGCGGATCAGCACGCCGTCGTCGCGCGGATCGTGCTCGATCCGCGCCCGGTCGCCGAGCAGCGAGCCGCCCGAGCGCTTCGAGGACGGGTCCACGGCCAGCACCGCCACGGCCCGATCGCGCTTGCGCCACTCCGCCACCAGCGCCGACAGCAGCGTCGACTTGCCCGCGCCCGGCGGCCCGGTCACACCCACCAGATGCGCCGGCGCCTCCCCGCCCAGCGCCGCGGGGGAGACCTCCGCCAGCAGCGCCGCCGTCCGCTCGCGCGCGCCGGCCGAGCGATCCTCGATCAGGTTCAGGGCCGCCGGCGCCGCCGAGCGCTCACGCGCACGCAGCCGCCGACCGAGCTCTCGCGCGTCCGCTGCCATGGGCCGGCCGGCACGCTAGCGGGGGGCGAGAAAGTCCGCGTCGTGACTTAGAGTACGTGTGGACTATGAGTACCCCAGCAACGGGCATGACCGTCGAGGAGTACCACCGGGTGAGCCTGGACCTCGATCTCACCGAGCTCGTCGGCGGGGTGATGATCGTGCATGACCCGCGACCTTTGCACGGCATGGCGCACGCACGTCTGATCGCGGTGCTCGGCACTTGGACTGAGGCGGTGCCTGGACGCGGTATGACACTTGCACCGGTAGGGATGGACCTCACTGAATACGACTCGTATGCGCCGGACGTCCTTTGGTTCGCAGAAGCGAACGTGCCAGGCGATCTTAGGCAAGCGCTCATGGATGTCCCGGACCTGATCGCCGAGGTGCGCTCGCCCAGCACCTGGCACTACGACCGCGGTCGCAAGCGCGACGTCTACGAGGCCGCCGGCCTGCCGGAGCTGTGGCTCGTCGACCCGGAAGAGGAGGCCGTCACCGTCTGCCGGCGCAGCGTGCCGGACGCGCCGACCTTCGACGTCGAGCTGCGTCTCGAGCTCGACGAGACGCTGCGCTCGCCGCAGCTGCCCGGCTTCGAGCTGCCGCTCGAGCGGATCTTCAGGCGGTAGCGCCGGCCGCGGCCGTGGCGTGGCGCTCGGCGACGAGCTCCACGATGTCGCCCATGATGCGGCTGACCTCGAAGTCCTTGGGCGTGTAGACACGTGCCACGCCGGCCTCCTTCAAGGCTTGCTCGTCCGCCGGCGGGATGATGCCGCCGACCACCACCGGCACGTCCACGCCGGCCTCCTCGAGCTCGCGCAGCACCGCCGGGATCAGCTCGGCGTGCGAGCCGGAGAGGATCGACAGGCCGACTACGTGCACGCCCTCCTGGACCGCGGTCGCCGCGATCCGGGCGGGGGTGAGGCGGATGCCCTCGTAGACGACGTCCATGCCGGCGTCGCGCGCCCGCACGGCGATCTGCTCGGCGCCGTTGGAGTGGCCGTCGAGCCCCGGCTTGCCGACGAGGATCTTCAGCCGCCGGCCGAGCGTCTCGGAGACCGCCTCGACGCGTTCGCGCAGCTCGGCCAGAGCCTCGTCGCCGGCTGCGGCCGCCGCGGCGTCGCCGACGCCGGTGGGCCCGCGGTACTCGCCGAACACGTCACGTAGCGCGGCCGCCCACTCGCCGGTGGTCAGGCCCGCCTTGGCGGCCGCCAGGGTGGCTGGCATCAGATTCGCCGACTCGTCCGCCGCCGCGGCGCGCAACCCCTCCAGCGCCTGCTCGGCGGCGGCCTCGTCGCGCTCGGCGCGCCAGGCCTGCACCGCCTCGATCGCCGCGCGCTCGACGGCCGGGTCGACGCGCATGATGCCGCCGTCCTCGCCCTCCTGCAGCGGCGAGGGCTCGTGCTCGGTGTAGACGTTCTGGCCGACCACCTTCAGCTCGCCGGCCTCGATCCGCCGTACGCGCTCGCGGTGGGACTCGACCAGCTGCGTCTTCATGTACGGCACGGCCGCCACGGCGCCGCCCTGCTCGGCGACGACCGCCATCTCCTCCCGCGCGCCGGTCAGCAGCTCGTCGACCAGGCCGTCCATCACCTTCGAGCCCTCGAAGACGTCGGGATAGTCGAGCAGGTCGGTTTCGTAGGCGAGGATCTGCTGGATCCGCAGCGACCACTGCTGGTCCCACGGCCGCGGCAGCCCGAGCGCCTCGTTCCAGGCCGGCAGCTGCAGCGCGCGGGCGCGCGCGTTGCGGCCCATCGTCACCGCCAGCGCCTCGAGCACGATGCGGATGATGTTGTTCTCGGGCTGCGCCTCGGTCAGCCCGAGCGAGTTGACCTGCACGCCGTAGCGCAGGCGCAGGAAGCGCGGATCCTCGACGCCGTAGCGCTCGCGACCGAGCTGCTCCCAGAGCTTGCCCATCGCGCGCAGCTTGGCGTGCTCCTCGACGAAGCGGATGCCGGCGTTGACGAAGAACGAGATCCGCCCGAAGACGCGCGGGAAGGTCTCCTCGGGCACGCGCGAGCGCACGCGGTCGAGCACCTCCTGGGCGGTCGAGAGCGCGTAGGCGATCTCCTGCACCGGCGTGGCTCCGGCCTCCTGCAGGTGGTAGCTGCAGATGTTGATCGGGTTCCACTTCGGCACCTCGTCGACGGTGAACGCGATCATGTCCGCGATCAGGCGCATCGAGGGCTCGGGCGGGAACGCGTAGGTGCCGCGCGCCAGGAACTCCTTGATGATGTCGTTCTGGGTCGTGCCCTGCAGGGAGGCGCGCTCGACGCCGTTCTCCTCGGCGACGGTCATGTAGAGCGCCAGCAGCCAGGCGGCGGTGGCGTTGATCGTCATCGAGGTGTTCATCTCGTCCAGCGGGATCCCGTCCAGCAGCGCGTGCATGTCGCCCTTGTGGGCGATCGAGACGCCGACCTTGCCGACCTCGCCGCGGGCGAGCTCGTGATCGGGGTCGTAGCCGGTCTGGGTGGGGAGGTCGAAGGCGATCGAGAGGCCGGTCTGGCCCTTGGCGAGGTTGCGGCGGTAGAGCTCGTTCGACTCCCGGGCGCTGGAGTGGCCGGCGTAGGTGCGCATCACCCACGGCCGGTCCCGCTCGGCAAGACGGTGATCGGACTGCGCCATTAGGGGTGATTGTATGGTGGTTGGCCGCTGTGAGCCGCGCCATCGACGGAATGCACCTGGGTCGCGACCGCGTGATCTGCTCGTACGAGATCGACGGGCTGATCGTGGATCCCGGCCCCACGAGCTGCCTGGATGCCCTGCTCGAGGGCCTCGGCGACGTGATCCCGCGCGGGCTGCTGCTGACGCACATCCACCTCGACCACGCGGGCGCGAGCGGCGAGCTCTGCCGCCGCTTCCCGGGCCTCGTGGTCTACGTGCACGAGCGCGGCGCGCCGCACCTGATCGATCCCTCCAAGCTGATGGTCAGTGCCGAGCGGCTCTACGGAGCGGAGATGGAGACCCTCTGGGGCGAGATGGTGCCGGTGCCCGAGGAGCGCGTGCACGTGCTGCGCGGCGGCGAGACCGTCGAGGGCTTCAAGGTCGCCTACACGCCCGGTCATGCCTCGCACCACGTCGCCTATCTCCACGAGCAGACCGGCGACGCGTACACCGGCGACGTAGCCGGCGTGCGCATCCCGCCACACGAGCACGCGATGGCACCGACGCCGCCGCCGGACATCGACGTCGAGGCCTGGCTCGACTCGATCGAGACCGTGGCGGCATGGAACCCAGAGCGACTGTGCCTGACCCATTTCGGGTATGTAACGGAGGTGGCCGACCACCTGCACCGCGTGCGCGCGGGCTTGCTCGACTCGGCGGAGGCGGCACGTGCGCTCGACGAAGATGGCTTCGTCGCTCGCACCGAGGCCAGCCTGCGCGAGGCGATGGACGAGGACTCGGCGCTGTCGTTCATGCAGGCCGCCCCGCCGGACCAGCTCTACAAGGGCCTCGAGCGCTACTGGCGCAAGAAGGCGGAGACCGAGGCGGCGTGACCGGCAGCGGCACGATCGAGGTCCCGCGCGTCAGCGGTCCCGGCAGCGGCCTCTCCGACGCCTGGCGGGTGATCGTGCTCAACGACGACCACAACACCTTCGAGGGCGTCGCATCGGCGCTCTCGCGCGTGCTGCCGGGCGTCAGCTACGAGGCGGGCATGAAGCTCGCCAACCAGATCCACAACAGCGGCCAGGCGATCGTCTGGAGCGGTCCGCAGGAGCCGGCCGAGCACTACTGGGAGCTGCTCAAGGAAGCGGGGCTGACGATGGCGCCGCTGGAGCAGGGCTGAGCAGCTCGCGCAGTTCCGCGAGCGCTTCGGGCCCGTAACCACCGCTGCCGTAGACCGCCGCGACCTCGTCGCGCAGCCGCTCGGGCTCGTCGCAGGGATGGAGCAGCAGATCCGCGGCATCCTCGGCGTCGAGTCCGACGGAGGCCGCCAGCTCGCCGAGCGCCGCCGCCGTCTGTTCGAGCACCGCGTTGGGGGCGGCGATCACCAGCGTGACGTCGTCCGAGCCGTCGAACTCGCGGCCCCAGGCCTCCAGCAGCGCTGGTCCGGCGACGAGCTCCTCAGCCGCGGCGAGCACGGCGATCGAACGGACGTCGTCCGGAAGGCCCGACGAAACGCGCCGCAGCCGTTCCTCGATCTCCAGCGCCGCACGCAGCTCGCCCCGTAGGCGCAGTTCGTTTGTCAACAACCGGCCGGCTGCTCTCAGCGCCGCCGGGTCGCCCTGGGGCCAGACCTGGGTCTCCAGTGCCTGCACCGCGGCCGCCATCTGCTCGACGCTCAGCTCGTGGCCGCAGCCGCGCGAGGCCCAGTCGGAGACCTGCTCGCCGTCCATGTCGCCGAGCGCGACGCCGCCGGGGCGCAGCGCACGCGCAAGCAGCGCGTCGCGCGAGGCGCGCGCGAGCAGCTGGGCGCGCACGGCGTGGGGGTCCCAGCGGACCAGCTCCGCCGGATCGCGCAGGAACTGGGCATCGCCGGTTGCATAGGCGTCGTATTGCACGTGCCAGCCCTCGGCGCGCTCCTCGGCGGCGAAGCGCTCGATGCGCTCGCCGAAGACCTTGCGACGACCGTGGGTCTCGCCGCGCAGGGGGTAGTGGCGCAGGATGAACGGGACCGGGCACAGCCGGCGCTCGGGCAGCTGCACGCTGTGACCGCCGGAGGGGTGCAAAAGCGCGGGCTCTTCGCCGACCTTCCAGGCCTTGATCTGAACGGCGTCGAAGTCGCCGCCGCGCTCGTAGTGGAGCAGGTGCTCGCGCGGGTCTGAGCCGGGCTCGAAGTCGTCGTCGATGGGGCGGAAGTCGAACAGCTCGAAGTTGATCGCGTTGTAGCCCAGCGCGTCGACGAAGCCGATCGCCTCGATCAGGCCGAGCTCGGGCCAGGGGCTCTCGCGGAACTCGTCGGCGTTGGAGAAGATCGCCCAGTCGGGGCGCAGCTCATGGGCGACCTGCTCGACGCGTCGCAGCATGTCCTTCCAGACCAGCTCGCGCTCGTTGCGCTCGGGAAAGCCCGACTCCTGCGGGAAGCGCTCGATGCGCAGCAGGCCGCGTCCCAGCCAGGCTTCGGCGCGGGCCACCGTGTCGTCGGTCGAGCCGTGGTCGAGCAGGTAGACCTCGACCCCCTCCTCGATCAGCGCGCCGAGCGCATGGTGGATCACGTCCGCCTCGTTGAAGGCAGGCACGATCGCGACGACCCGCGGACGGGGAGCCAGCTCGGGGATCACCGCCCGGTAATCGACCGCCAGCGGGGCTTCTCGACCCCGCTCTCAAACCGGGTCTGCGGCTGCCGATCACCTGGGCGATGACCTCCGGCGTCGCGCCGATCGCTTTCGAGACCCCCGCCGAGCATGCCCGTAGGCGCATGGTCGCGAGCCTGCGGCTGCTCAACGACGTGCTCGCGCACGGGCCGCTGGCCGGTCGCCACTGGGCCTTCGGCGGCTTCCTGCTCGGCTGGGCGCGCGAGGGCGAGCTGATGCTGCACGACACGGGCGACGCCGACTTCTGCTTCCTGGCCGAGGACCTCGAGCGGCTCGAGGCCTGCGTCCCACAGCTCGCCGCGGCCGGCTTCGAGCTGGTGCACCGCTTCCCGAGCGCGGACGCGCCCGAGCCGACCGAGTACAGCTTCCGCCGCGACGGCGACAAGTTCGACTTCTTCCGCCTCTGGGTCGAGGGCGAGCAGTTCCGCTACGCCAACTACGGCCACGCGCCCACCGGCCCCGTCAAGAACCACTGCGCCATCCCGGCCCAGCCGCTGGAGGAGTTCCGCTTCCTCGGCCGCGCCTGGCTCAAGGTGCGCGACCACGATGCCGAGCTGACGGCCCTCTACGGCGACTGGCACACGCCCTGCACGGACTGGGACTACCTCGACGGCCCGGCGATCGTCGCCACCGAGCCCTGGGACGACTCGGGCTACGACCTCTCCGCCGCCGATCGGGTCGTCGCGTCGCCGACCTCCGCTGCTGCGACCGCGGAGGCCCGCCGATGAGCCCGCTCGCGCCGCTGAACCTCAGCCGCTCGACCCTGCGGCGCCGCTCCCACGGCCGCGGGCGTGCCACCGAGCCGGCACGCCGCACCGTCGAGCAGTTCCTGTTCGACCTCGACGGCACGATCACCCGCGTCGAGATCCTGCCCGAGATCGCCCGCGCGATCGGCCTCGAGCAGGAGATCGCCGAGCTGACCCGGCGCACGATGGCGGGCGAGCTGCCGTTCGAGTCGAGCCTGCGCCGCCGCGTCGAGATCCTCAGCCGCGTGCCGATCTCGACGGTGCGCGAGATCGTCGCCGGCGTCGAGGTCGATCCCCACATCGCCGACTTCCTCGCCCGCAACCGCGAGCGCTGCACGATCGTCACCGGCAACATCGACGTCTGGATCGAGGACCTCGTGCGCCGGCTGGGCGTCGACGTGCGCTGCTCGGTCGCGCGCGCCGAGGGCGACCGCCTGGTCGAGCTGACGACGGTGCTCGACAAGGCCGACGTGGCACGCGACTTCGACGGGCCGATCTGCGCGATCGGCGACGGCTACAACGACCTCGGCCTGATGGCCGCCGCCGACCTCGGCGTGGCCTACGGCGGCGTGCACGCGCCCGCCCCGGGCCTCTACGACGTCGCCACCCACGCGATCTTCGACTCGAGGCGCCTGTGCGAGCTCCTGTCCGCGTGGTGATCAACTGCGCCGGCGAGGGCCGGCGCCTGGGCCTGGGCAAGACCAAGGCGCTCGTGTCGGTGCTCGACCAGCCGCTGATCGCCTGGCACCTGCGCATGCTGCGCGACGTCGAGGACGTGGTCGTCGTCGTCGGCCACCAGGCCGAGGACGTGATCTCCGTCGTCTCGGAGGCGCGCCGCGACGTCGCGTTCGCGATCAACCACGACTACGCCACCACCGGCACCGCCGCCAGCCTCGCGCTCGGCTGCCGCGGCGCCGCGGGCGACGTGATCTCGCTCGACGGCGACCTGCTCGTGCACCCCGAGGACTTCCGCCGCCTGCTCGACGCGGGCGGGCCGCGCTTGGGCGTCGCCCCGCGCAACACCAGCGACGCGGTGTTGACGACGGTCGAGCAGCGCGACGGCGTGCGCTCGGCCACCGGCTTCTCCCGCGAGGGCGACGGCCTCGAGTGGACCGGGCTGCTGCGCTTCCCCGGCCAGGCGATCGAGCAGGCCCACGGTCGCCACGACGCCCGCGGCCACGTCTTCGAGCTGCTCACGCCGCACCTGCCGATCCCGGTGTGCGACGTGCGCGCCCGCGAGATCGACACACCCGCCGACTACGACCGCGCGCTCGAGTGGATCGCCCCGATCGCGCACCACTGGGCATGAGCATCGACCAGCGCACCGGCGCGGACACGATCCGCGCGTTCTGGCTCGGCCGCACGGCCGTCGAGGGTCCCAAGGCGGCTCGCTTCCACTCGCGCCACGACCCCTACGACCTCGAGGCGATCGCCGGCCTCTGCGACGCAGGATCGCGCGTGCTCGACCTCGGCTGCGGCACCTGCGTGATCGCCAACCTGCTGGTGGACCGCCTCGGCTGCCGCGTCCACGCCGTCGACTACGTGCCGGACTTCCTCGCCAACGCGCTCGACCATCCCTGCCTGACCACCGAGGTCGCCGACGCGCGCAGCTTCGAGTCGCCCGAGCGCTTCGACCTGATCCTCTCGCTCGGGGTGATCACCTACCTCGAGACCGCGGCCGAGCGCACCGGCATGTACGCGCACTGCGCCGCGATGCTCGGCCCCGGCGATCCGCTGCTGCTGAAGGCGCAGTTCGGCGTCGAGGAGGAGGTGGCGGTGGAGACCTTCTCCGAGGACCTCGGCGCCCACTACCGCGCGGTCTACCCGCAGCTCGACGAGGAGGTCGCGCTGCTCGAGGAGTGGTTCGACGTCGAGCTGCGCGACCCGTACCCGGCCGAGCTGTCTCCGTGGGAGAACACCCACTTCCACCATCTGATCGCGCGGAGGCGGGCGTGAGCGCGCCGCGGGCGTCGATCGTGCTCGTCGTGCGCGACGAGGCGCCGCTGCTGTTTCGCTGCCTGTCGGCGCTCGCGAAGCTGCCCGACGAGCCGGCCTTCGAGGCGATCGTCGTCGACGACGGCTCGCTCGACGAGACCGCGGCCGTGCTGGCCGGGGTGGAGGGCGACCTGCTGACGCTGCGCAACGAGCGCCCGCTTGGCTACGGGCCGGCCTGCGACCAGGCCGCCGCGCGCGCGAGCGGCGACTGGCTGATCTTCCTGCGCCCTGACGCGGTGCCCGCCGACGGCTGGCTCGAGGCGCTCGTCGCCGACCCCGCGCGCGCGGCGGTGCGCCCGCGCGCGGTGGACGTCGAGGGCGCCGACGTGCCCGACCCGTTCTGGCCCTGCCTGGCGCTGCGCCGCGACGCCTACGAGCGCGTCGGCGGCTTCGAGGGCACCGCCCTGCCGGGCCGTCCACAGCAGGCGACGCTCGCCGAGGCGCTGACGAGCGTCGGCTTCGCCGTCGTGGAGGAGCCGACTGCGCTGGTCCTGGTCGTGCCCGCGGACGTCGCCCTGCCGGCCGCGGCGTAAGACGCGCCGCGCGCCGTATCCGCCGGCGTCAGCCGACGGTCAGCTCGTGCGCGGCGCCCTCGCCGACGACCTCGTAGAACATCGGCAGCAGCGGCACCTGGTAGGTGCCCGACAGCTCCGTGCGCGCCTCGGCGATGCGCTCCGAGTACCAGTAGCGCTCGAAGTGCGCCTTCGAGGGGAAGGTGGCCTCCTGGACGAAGTCCAACCGCCCGTCGAGCGCGCGGTAGAAGCCCCACGAGCTGGCACCGAAATCCAGCGCCGCCTCGGCGGCCGGCCGCCAGCCCTCGGCGAACTTGTCCCCTCGGAACGGGTTGGCCACCCAGCGAATCATCACGAGCACCATCACGCACCCACCTCCGCATAGATTGCCCCGGGACCCTCTGCCGTCTTGCCCTGCTTCTCCGCCTCGGCGCCGACGAGGATCGAGATCTTGCCGAGGTGCTGGTTGTCGCGCATCAGCTGATGCGCCTCCGGCACGCCTTCGAAGCCGAGCGTCCGCCACAGCACCGGGCGGATCTGGTTCGACTGGATCAGCTCGTTGGCCTTCGTGCACTCGTAGGCGTTGGCGAAGTGCGAGCCGATGATCTGCTTCTGGCGCATCCAGAGGTAGCGCACGTCGAAGTCGAGGTTGTAGCCCGTCGTGCCGGCGCAGATCACGACCTTGCCGAACGGCTTGACGCAGAACACCGAGGTCGGGAAGGTCGCCTGGCCGACGTGCTCGAAGACGATGTCGGGCTGGTCGCCGAGGATCTCCTTGACGCGCTTGGAGAACGCGCGCGAGACGCCGAAGCGCTCCTTCTCCTGCTCGGGCGTCTCGCCGCCCCTGCGCATCATGCCCTTGAACTCGTTGCGGTCGATCACGTCCACCGCGCCGAGCTTCTTCACGAGCTCGGCCTTGTCCGGCGAGGAGACGACGCCGACCGCGTGGGCACCTGCCAGCGCGCAGAGCTGCGTCGCGAACACGCCGAGGCCGCCGGCGGCACCCCAGATCAGCACGCGCGCGCCCGGCTGCAGGTCGCACTGGGTGATCAGCATCCGGTAGGCGGTGAAGTAGACGAGGCCGTAGGAGGCGGCCTCCTCCCAGGTCAGGCTCTCGGGCTTGGGCAGCAGCTGCTGGGCCTGCACCTTGGTGAACTGCGCGAACGAGCCCCAGGTCGTCTCGTAGCCCCAGATCCTCTGGCTGGGCGCGGCGAGCGGGTCGAGGCCGTGGACCTCGACGTCCTCGTAGGAGGCCTGGTTGCAGTGGATGACGACCTCGTCGCCCACCTTCCAGCGCGTGACCCCGGCGCCGACCTTCCAGACGACGCCCGAGGCGTCCGAGCCGCCGATGTGGTGGCCGTACTCGGGGTGGTCGCCGTAGCGCATCACCGACACCGGCTGGCCCAGCGCGGCCCAGACGTTGTTGTAGTTCACGCCCGCCGCCATCACGCGCACGATCACCTCGAACGCGCCCGGCTCCGGCACCTCGATCTCCTCCAGCTGGAAGGCGTCCCGGGGCTCGCCCAGGCGCTCCTCGCGGATCACCCAGGCAGCCATCGTCTCCGGCAGCGTGCCCGGTTCCACGCTCAGCTCAGTCACCTTGCTCACGTCAACAGCCATGTGCAGTCAAACCCTCCACGGTTCTCCCCCCAGGGGCCGGAATGCTACTGCCGCGCGGCCGTGCGGCGCGCCGCCCTTGCGACGCGCCGCCTCGGGACTCAACTTGCGGTGATGGCCTCGGCGGCGGCCTCGGGCTCGCGCGCCGGGTCCGGCCGCTCGGCCCGCTTGGGCGCGATCAGCGTCAGCGCGATCAGCACGCCCAGCGCCGACACGCCGGCCGACAGCCACATGCCGTTCGAGAGCGCGTGGATGAACGCGTCTCTCGCCGCGTCCGCGGCCTGGGCCGCCTGCTGCGAGCTCAGGCCCGTCAGCGAGCCGCCGTCGTTGCCGGCGCCGAGGTTCTCGACGATCCGCTCGCGCTGGGCGGCGCTGATGCCGGTGCCCGCCAGGTGGTCCTCCAGGTAGCTGCGCGACAGGTGCTGGAACAGCGCGCCGATCGCCGCGACGCCGAAGGTGCCGCCGACCATGCGGCTCATCGAGAGCACGCCGGAGCCGACGCCCGCCTTGGACGGCGCGACCGCGTTCATCGCGGCGGTCGACATCGGCGACATCACCAGCGCCATGCCGACGCCCATGATCATGAATGCGGGCAGCAGCGTGCCGTAGCCGGTGCCGACGTCGATGCGCGTCTGCAGGAACATCGACAGGGCCGTCAGCGAGAGGCCGGTCGCGATCAGGGGCCGCGGCCCGATGCGGTCCGCCAGCCGGCCCGCGATCGGCGCGATCGCCACGATCATCAGCGTCGAGGGCAGGAAGCGCACGCCGGCCTCGACGGCGCTGTAGCCGAGCATGTTCTGCATGTAGAGGGCGAGGAAGAAGAACATCGCCAGCATCGCGAACGAGACGATGAAGCCGACCGCGTTCGCGCCCAGGAACGTCTTCGAGCGGAACAGCTCGAAGTCGACCATCGGCTCGCGCACGCGCGGCTCGAGCGCCACGAAGGCGACGAGCCCGGCGACGGTGATCGCGCCCAGCGCGACGATGCGGCCGGAGCCCCAGCCCCAGCCGTTGCCCTCCACGAGCGCCAGCACGAGCGCCGTCAGCGAGACCGAGAGCGCGACGATGCCGGCCCAGTCGATCGTGTGCTCGCTGGTCTCGTCGCGCGACTCGTGGGCGGCGAACAGCGTCACCGCCACGGCGCCGGCGGCGACCGGCAGGTTGAGGAAGAAGATCGCCCGCCAGGAGACGTACTCGGTCAGCGCGCCGCCGACCACCGGGCCGATCGCCAGCGCCAGTGCGGACACGCCGGCCCAGGTGCCGATCGCCTTGCCGCGCTCCTCGGGCGGGAAGGTGACGGTGATGATCGACAGCGTCGCCGGCATCATGAACGCGGCGCCGATGCCCTGGACCGCGCGGAAGGCGACCAGCATGCCCTGGCTGGGGGCGAGGCCGATCGCGGCGCTGGAGACCGCGAACACGACCACGCCGAACAGGAACATCCGCCGCCGGCCGAAGATGTCGCCCAGCCGTCCGCCGGTCACCAGCAGCACGGCGAAGGTGAGCGTGTAGGCGTTGACCGTCCACTCCAGGCCCGAGAGCGACGCGCCGAGATCGTCCTGGATCGACGGCAGCGCGACGTTCACCACCGTGTTGTCGAGCATGATCATGAACAGGGCGAAGCACATCGCCGCCAGCGTCCACCAGCGGCGGTTGCCCTCGTTCAGGCGGATGCGGTTCGTCATGGGCGATTGACCTCCTCAGTCATGTGCGCGGCGATCTCGGGACGCTGCGCGAGTCGTTGCAGTCCGGGGGCGAGGGCGTCCAGCTCCTCGGGGCTGAGCGTCTCGACGAAGGCGCGCAGGCCGGAGACGCGCAGGGCGGCGAGCTCGCGGTAGGTGGCGAGTCCCTCGGGGGTGATCTGGATCAGCTTGCAACGCCGATCCTCGGGGGCCTCCTCGCGGGTCACCCAGCCGCGCTTGACGAGGCTGTCGACCAGGCGCGAGACGGCGGGCAGGGAGAGCTGGAGCTGAGCGACGAGGCCGCCGAGCGGGAGGGTCTCCTCCGTCTCGAGCACGCCCAGCGCCTTGAGCTGCGAGAGCGAGATGCCGAGCTCCTCGACGGTGGCCAGCATCTGGCCCTGGGTGCGGAGCATCGCGTGCTTGATGACCGCGGACAGCTGCCCCGTGATGGCGTCGACGGTGGCCTCGGAGGGCACTTGCATGGGCGCACTAGATGCTTGCATGCACGCAAGTATTGCACGCAAGCATTGGAAGTGTTTCGGCGGGGCGCCGGCTGCTCTGTGCGGCGCCCCGGGGTTGACGCTCTAGCTCGCCAGGCGCTGGGCGTTGTGCGCGGCGCGGGTGGCGAAGACGAACTGGCCGACGCGATGGATGAGACCGGCGGCCCAGAGGCGCTCGATGGCGTCCTCGGTGTCGTGGGTCGGCGGCTCGTCGCCGCCGCTGGTCTGGCTGCTGGAGGTCAGCGAGCGAGACAGCTCGTGCAGGCTCCAGAGGCCGGGGTGGTCGTGGACGAGCAGGTCGAGGAGCGCTTGGTCGAGCGTGTCCTCGGCATCGCCGGACTCAACGCCCGGGCTAGGGTTGTGGAGCATGGGAAGTGTCCTTCCTGTGCCGGGCCCCGGGCGGTTGCACCCGCGCCGGGGCCGATTTTTGATGTGACCACGATAGGTGGCGGGGCGGATGGACCTCAACGGTGGCAACGCGAAATTCCGAGGCCGTCGTGTCCGACGAGCGTTGGTTGGCAGCGAGTTAGTTTGCGTCGCAGCTAGACGTGCACGACTTCGAGCAGTCCTGCCTGATGTGCTGCGTCGAAGTCGCTGTCTTGAGTGCAGACGGCGGCGTCGTGGGTCATCGCGGTCGCCGCGATCCAGGCGTCCATGACCTTCATCGAGCGGTTGATGGCTTTGAGCTCGACGCGTAGGCGTGCGAATTCGTCGCCGACGGCTTCGTCGATCGGGAGGGGACGTCCAAGGCTTCTGGCGGTCTCGAGTGTCGTCAGGCGGGTTGCGCGTTCGGTGTGATGCTCGGTCGCGAGCACTCCGTGGCGGAGCTCCGAGAGCGTGACGACACTGACTGCGACCTCGTCAGGCAGTTCGCCGAGTGGTCGTCTTTGCTCTTGCGCGATGAAGACCGAGGTGTCGAGTACGGCGCGCATTCCGGTGTATGGCTAGAGCTGATCGGTCTTGTCTGGGAAGGCGTCGTCCAGCTCTCGGGAGAGCGTGGGATCGGCCTGGGCGGCAGCGATCAACTCGCGTGCGCGAGGTCCCGGGATCCAGGTTGGCGCGTCGTCGATTGGAACGAGGTCGGCCGCATCCCGTCCGGCAACGGTGACGCGCAGGCGCTCGCCGGCCATCACTCGACGGAGGACAGTCGACACGTCGTTGCGGAGGTCACGCTGAGGAATGCGATGCACGACACCAATCGTAGCAGAACTGCTACACGCGAAGACCTGGCCGCTGAAGCCAGCGAAGACGCCGACGACGACCGGCGAGCCTTGGCTTCTAGTGCTTTCTAAGGCGTGGAGTTAGCTCGATGAGCTGACGTCGGAAGCGGATGTTGTGCCGGGTCGAGCGGCGTGACGACCATGTCCGGCACTCGCTCGGGATCGTGTCCGAGTTGCGCCAATGCCGTGGCGACGGCAGCGAATGCGCCGTCCGCAGAGGCGCTGGTGCCGCCAGTGCAGAGCGCCAGCGAGACCGGATCCTCGGGCGCGAAGCGGGTGACGTAGGGCTCCACCGCTGCCCGTACCGAGGCGGGGTCGCTCCAGTCGGGGGTCGCGAGGTAGGTGGTGCGCGGGCGCAGGCGGGCGTCGAGTTCGGCCAGTGCGCGTGCGGCCGGCTCGCGGCACTGGCGGGCGGCGATCAGCTCGCGGCCGGCGTCGCGCAGCGACTCCCAGAGGTCGCGGTCCTCGTGCGCGCGCACGATCGCGGCGGCGAACGCCTCGGCGTCGTCGGTCACGAGCGCGTGGCGACCCGGCTCGATGCCCATGCCCTCGGCGCCAATCGAGGTGGTCACGACGGGCAGGCCATGCGCCATCGCCTCGCCGACCTTGCCCTTGACGCCGGCGCCGTAGCGCAGCGGCGCGAGCGAGACTCGGGCGCCGTCGAGGTCCGGCTGCAGATCGGGGACCTGGCCGGCGATCTCGACGCCCTCCCCGGCGAGCGCGCGCACCTCCGCCGGCGCGCCGGCGCCGACGATCCGGACGCGCAGGCCCGGCAGCGTGCGACGAGCCAGCGGCAGCACCTCGCGGCAGAGCCAGAGCACGGCGTCCACGTTCGGGGCGTGCCAGAAGCTGCCGACGAACAGCAACCCTGTGCGGGCGTCGAAGCCCGGCCCCTCCGGCTCGGGGTCGTGGATGTTCGAGACCACGGCGGTGGGGACGCCAGGCGCCAGCTCCGCGAGCACGCCGGCGTCCTGGTCGCTGACGGCGACCAGCGCGTCGGCCTGCGCATAGACGGCCTGCTCGCGCTCGCGGGTCCGCTCGGCGCGCTCGCGCGCAGCCGGGTCGCCACTCAGCTCGGCGCCGCGCAGCTCGCGCAGGAAGTGCACGTCCTCGGAGTCGACCACCACGCGCGTCAGCGGGGAGTGGCGGCGGATCTCGGGCAGGTACTGCTCGGCCACGTGCCAGGTGACCAGCCAAGCGAGATCGTGGAAGCGCTCGCTGAGGATCGCCTCGAGGTCGAGCGGCGGCGCGAGCACCGCCCGCCCGCGAGCCGCGAGCCGCTCGGGATCGGTCGCGTAGGCCTCGATGCCGAGCGCGTCGAGCTCGGCCAGGTAGCGGGCGTGATCGCGCCCGTCGCGGCCGACGAAGGTGACGTCGTACCCCTCGTCGAGCATCACTTCGAGCAGCCGCCGCAGCCGCACGGAGGCGGAGTTGACGTCGGGTGCTGGCGGGCTGGCGTTGACGACGAGGATCGAGGGGCGCTCACGGTCGGGCAGGCGTTGTGCCGGCGGCTTCGTCGCCGCGGCGACGAGTTCGCCGACCGCGCGAAGATCGCAGCGGTCGCGCACGAGCGCGCGGCGGGCAGCGCGAGCGTCGCCCGCCGCGGTGCCTCCGCGGCGCACGGCGCCGGCGATCGCGACCGCCTCGGACGCGTCGTCATGGTTGCCCGGCGGCGCGTCCTCGCTTGAGGCGCGGTCGCGCACGGCGTCGGCGGTCGTCGCCGCCTCGGATGCGTCGTCGTGGTCTCGAGGCGATGCATCCTCGCCGCTCAGCACGCCGTCGCGCAGGGCACTGGCTATCACCGCCGGGTCCGGCGCGACGGACTCCACGTCGAGGATCGCGGTCGCCGGACCGGTGTCCAGCAGGATCGGAGCGGTGCCGGTCGCGGCGGCGGTCAGGGCCCGGCGCTGTCGCACGTCGTCGGGATCGGCGCAGAGGACGGCGTCGAAGCGGCCGGCGAGCTCGGCGAATGCCTCCTCCGAGGACACCGGGTCGAGCAACTCGGCCTCCGGCAGCGTGGCGGCCAGCGCCTCCAGCTTGGAGGTGCGCGCGGTCGGGAGCAGCGTGATCGGTGAGGCTTCGCCCAGGCCGGCGAGCGCGAGCGCCACGCGCCCCAGGTCGTGGGCGGGCAGGATCACGAGGACGCCTTCGCCGCCGTGTCCCGCCGGGTAGGGCGGGATCGGCGGGGGCCAGGAGTGGTCGCCGCTGGGATCGACGCGCAGCCGGCGCGCAAGTGGGCGCGCGGGGCGGGTCAGCGCGCGAGTGAGCGACTCGCGCTCGGCGGGGCGCAGGCGCGGGCTCACCGCGGCGTCCGCTAGGTCCAGGGCGGCCGGCTCGTGGCCGGCGGCCTCGAGCGCGCGCAGCAGCGCGCGCGCCTCGTCGCCCTCGGGGGAGAGGCCGCTCAGGTGCCCCTCGACGAGCAGCTCCGCGCCACGGGGGTGGCGCGCCCCGCGCACGCCGGCGTCGATCAGCGGATTGGCCTCGGCGTCGAAGACGCCGCGCAGCAGCGCGTCGTCGGGCTCCAATGCGTGGCCCCAGCGGGAGGCGAACAGGCGCACGTTGTCGCCGCTGGAGTAGTCGCCGCCGCTAGTGCCGCCCTCGTCGTGAATCACGTGCACGTCGCCGCGGTAGACCACGCGCAGGCCGCGCGAGCGTATGCGCAGGCAGAGGTCGACGTCCTCCCAGCCGTTGACGAAGCCCTCGTCGAAGCCGCCCAGCTCGCAGAACAGCTCGCGGCGCGTGGCGATACAGGCGGCGGTGACCGAGTCGAGGTCGAACGAGCAGCGGGCGGCGGGCAGGTCCGCGCGGTCCCACTGGAACAGGTGGTAGGGGATCAGGCCGTGCTGTCCGGCGCGCCAGCCGAAGCCGCCGTGCTGGAGGCGTCCGTCCGGGTAGGCGAGCCGCACGCCGACCAGGCCGACCGTGGGGTCGCGCGCCTCCTCGGCGAGCGTGTCGAGCGCGCCCGGGGTCACGCGCGTGTCGTTGTTGAGCAGCACCACCACCTCGCCGCGAGCGGCGCGGGCGCCGGCGTTGTAGCCGCCGGCGAAGTTGCGGTTCTCGGGCAGCAGCAGCACCTGTGCGCGCGGCTCCCAGGCGGCGAACAGCTCGGCGGTGTCGTCGGGCGAGGCGTTGTCGACCAGCACCAGCTCCACGTCGCGGCCGAGGCGGTCGCCGAAGGCGGCGTCGAGGCTCTCCAGGCAGCGCTCGCTGTACGGGCGCTTGCCGTAGGCGACGACCACGATCGAGAGGGCGGGGACCACCTCGCCTGGGTGATCGACGCTCTCGATGCGAGCTGAAGCGGCTCCACGGCTCGTGGGCGCCGCTGCCCAGCGCCGCCCGATCGTCGTCCGGCGCATCTAAAGCAGCCCTCCGGAGCGTCGATGACGTAGGCGTGACGCGTTCCCCGCGCATCGTCATGACGTCGTTCGGCTTCAACGACGCCGGCGGCGGCACGATCGTGCCGCGCGAGGTCTCGAAGGAGCTCGCCCGCCGCGGCTGGGACGTGACCGTCTTCCAGCCCGCCGTGCGGGACACCGACGGCCCGCCGTACGAGCGTGCGCGAGCTGGGAGGAGGACGGCGTGCGGCTCGTCGCCGTCCACAACCGCCCGCACCGGCATGCTCGACCTCGGCAACCCCTGGCGCGAGCTCGACGACCCGCCGATCACGCGCGCCTTCGCCGCGCTGCTCGACGACGTCCGCCCCGACGTCGTCCACTTCCACAACCTCCACAACCTCGGCGCCGCGCTGCTCGACGAGGCCGCCGCGCGCGGCCTGCCCGCGCTTCTTCTCGACCCACAACTACTGGCTGATCTGCCCGCGCGCCTACCTGCTCACCGGCGACGGCGCGATGTGCGGCGGCCCCGGCGATCGCGGCGGCGACTGCGCCGCCTGCGTCGGGCTCGCACGACCGCCTCGGCCACCAGGAGCGCCTGGCCGGCATCCGCGGCCGCTTCGCCCGCTCGATCTCGGCCTGCCTGGCCGTCTCCGACGCGGTGCGGCGCACGCTGATCGCCCAGGGCTACCCGGCCGACCATGATCGACGTCGTGCGCCAGGCGATGCCGGCCGCCGAGCACGTCTGGGAGACGCTCGGTCGCGACCGCGCGCCCCGGCCGCGCCGGCGAGTCGCCTGACCGTCGCGTTCTTCGGCTCGGCCTACTCGCACAAGGGCCCGCAGCTGCTGGTCGAGGCGGCCCAGCGGGCCGACTGCGACGCTGCGCGTGCAGATCCACGGCGAGGTCGCCGGCCGCGTTCGCGCGCAAGCTGCGAGGCGCTCGACCGCGCGCGGCGTGGTCGAGCTCGGCGGCCCTTCGCGCACGACGAGTCTGCCGGCGCTGCTGGCCGGCGTGGACGTCGCCGTCGATGCCGTCGATGTGGTGGGACTGCGCGCCGCTGATGGCGGCGGAGTGCCTGGCCGGCCGCGTGCCGCTGCTGGCGCCGCGCCTCGGCGGCCTGCGCCGAGGCCGTGCGCCACGAGCGTCGACGGCCTGCTCTTCGACGGCCTCGACGCCGACGACCTCGCGCGCCAGCTCGAGCGGCTGGCCGGGGAGGAGGGCCTGCTGGAGCGGCTGCAGGCGGGCATCGAGGCGCCGCGCCCGTTCGCCGAGTACGTCGACGAGCTGGAGGCGCTACTACGCGGGCGAGCGGCCCTCGCGGCGGCGCCGACTCGGCGGACGCCGGCGCGCCGGCGGCAGCGCACGCTGGCATGGGCGACCACGCCGCGCTGCAGCCGACGCAGCCTCGCCGTCGCTGGGTCGGCGACCACACGCTCCCACGAGCCTCTCGATCGTCAACCAGCGCGTCTGCGAGCGCCTGTCGAGCCGGTCCAGCGCGTCGCGCGCGACGGCGCCGCTCGACGCGCCGCTGCCCGCACGGCGCCGAGGTCGAGGTGCGCCACCAGTGGCCGCCCGACCTGCGCCCGCCGCGCTCCGGGCGCCTGGCCGTGATCCAGCCCTGGGAGTTCGGCGCGATCCCGCGCGACTGGGTCGAGCCGCTCCGCGCGAACGTCGACGAGCTCTGGGTGCCGAGCGAGTACGTGCGCGCGATGTACGTCGAGCGCCGGCGTCGAGCGCCGAGCGCGTGCACGTGGTGCCCAACGGCGTCGACCTCGAGCGCTTCGCGCCCGACGGCGCCGGCGCTGCGCGCTCGACGCGCCCGCCGGCGCTGCGCTTCCTGTTCGTCGGCGGCGCGATCGCCCGCAAGGGCGTCCGACGTGCTGCTCGCCGCCTGGCGCGCAGGCGTTCGCCGGCCGCGACGACGTGACGCTGGTGGTCAAGGACTTCGGCGCCGGCGGCGTCTACCGCCGGCGCCGACCGCAGCGAGCTGCGCGCGTACGCCGAGCGGCGCGAGCTGCCGCGCGCTCGTGCTACCTCGACGACGAGCTCTCCGACGACGAGATGGCGGCGCTCTACCGCGCCTGCGACGTGCTCGTCCACCCCTACCGCGGCGAGGGCTTCGGGATGCCGGTGCTCGAGGCGATGGCCTGCGGCCTGCCGGCGATCGTCACCGCCGGCGGCCCGACCGACGAGTTCTGCCCCGACGCGGCCTGCTGGCGCATCCCCTCGACGCGTCGCAGCTTCCCCGAGCCGCGCGTGGGAGATCTGGAGACCGTGGGGCTGCCCTGGCAACTGGAGCCAGACGTCGAGGCGCTGGCGGAGCTGCTTCGGACCGCGGCGATGGACCCCGTGGGCCGCGCCGCGCGCGGCACCGCTGGGCTCGAAGCCGCACGTAGGCTGGTCTGGGATGTGGTGGCAGCGCGCTACGCGGAGCGGATCGCCGCGTTGGCGCAAGCGGCTGACACGCTTGGCTCGACCGGCGCCGCCGCGGAGGAGGCGCTTCGCCCGACCGTGCAGCGACCGACCGCCAAGCCGCTGCGCCTGATCGCTCCACCCGCGACCGAGCTCTCCTTCGAGGAGCAGGTCGACCTGCGCGTCCTCGCCGCGCCGGCCTGGCGTGCCGAGGACGACCGGCTCGCCGAGCTGCTCGACGCCTGGCAGGCCGCCGCGCCGGCCGGCACCAGCGCCTGCCTCTACCTGCTCGTCGGCAGCGCCGCCGACGGCGAGCCGGGCGAGCTGTTGGAGCGCACCGCGGCGGCCGCCGCATCCGCTGGCGTCGATCTCGACGCGGCCGCCGACGTGACCCTGCTCGTGCCGCCGCTCTCGGCCGATCACGATCGCGAGCTGCACGCCGCCGTGGACGCCTACGTCGAGCTGCCCGGCGCCGCTCCCGGCCATGTCCGCGCCGCCCGGGCCGCGGGGAATCCCGTGCTCGAGCCCGCTGGGCGTTCGCTGGCCGCGTGGATCGAGCGCGCGCCGCTGCCTGCCGCGTAGCCGCTCGGCGACGCCGCTCGACCGCCCGACGCAGCGTGCTCGCCGTCGATCGAGCGCACCGCTGACGCATCGCCACGCCTCGCGTCGTAGGCTCTGCGCCATGAGGGCAACGCTCTTCGGCGTCCCGGGCTCGCATCCCTCGCTGGCCGCTCAGCTGATGCTCGAGCGCAAGGGCATCGAGTACCGCCGCATCGATCTCGTCGCCGGCGTCCACCGGGCGGCCGTGCGCGCCGCGGGCTTCCCGCGCATGACGGTCCCGGCGATCAAGCTCGACGGCGCGCGCTTCCAGGGCACGCTCGCGATCGCCCGCGCGCTCGACGCGCTGCGGCCCGAGCCGCCGCTGCTTCCCAGCGACCCCGACCAGCGTGCCGCAGTCGAGCGCGCCGAGTCGTGGGGGGACGAGGTGCTGCAGCCGGTGCCGCGCCGCGTCGTCTGGGCGGCGCTCAAGCGCGACCGCTCGGAGCTCGACACCTACCTCGAGGGCGCCCGACTCGGGATCCCGACGAACGTCGCGGCGACGACGGCCGCACCCGTGATCGCGCTCGCCGCCCGCCTCAACCACGCGACCGACGACGCGGTCCGCCGCGACCTCGAGGTCCTGCCGCGCCTGCTCGACCACGTCGACGAGCTGATCGACGAGGGCGTGATCGACGGCGA
The DNA here is from genome assembly GCA_963734165.1 of uncultured Thermoleophilaceae bacterium. GTDB lineage: Bacteria > Actinomycetota > Thermoleophilia > Solirubrobacterales > Thermoleophilaceae > JACVRW01. The sequence goes on from CAVTFZ010000003.1 coordinate 150,666, forward strand.
CGAGCCGAACGTCGCGGACTACCAGATCGCGACCAGCGTGCGGCTGCTGTCGACGCTCGATGACTTGGCGCCGCTGCTGGCCGACCGTCCCGCCGCCCGCCACGCCGAGCGCATCGTGCCGGTCTATCCCGGCCACACCGGGCCGGTGCTGCCGCGCGAGTGGCTGTCGGCCACCCGTTTCGTGCGTCGCGCCGCCGCAGCTTCCTCGTAGCGAGCCTGAAGCGCCGCTGTCGTTCCGTCGGATCCCCGGCGTACGGTGGGTCGCTCGATGGAAGCGGCAACTCCACTCAGGCACCCGCAGGTCCGCCTGCTCGGCGATCGCATCGCGATCGACGGGCTCGTGGTCGACGACGAGGCTGCGGTGCGGCTGGTCCGCGAACGCGAGCGCAACGGCGAGAACCCGGTCAAGGTCGTCGGGGACGCGATCGAGATCGGCGCCCGGGTGCTCGACCGCGAGCAGGCCGCCGCTAACGCCGAGTACGTCAAGACGGAGTTCGAACGGGCGGCTCGGCAGCTCGACAAGGAGTTCACCGACAAGGCGCGCACCGTCGCCGAGCACTTCGGCAGCAAGGTCGACGAGGTCTTCGGCCCCGAGAACGGCCGGCTGGCGCGCGAGCTCGACAAGCTCTTCTCCGACGGCAGCTCGAGCGCCGTGCAGAACCGCGTCCGCGAGCTGGTCACCGAGTCGCTGACGAAGTCGCGCGAGGACCTCGTGCGCCAGTTCTCCTCCGCGGACGGCAGCAACCCGCTGGCGGAGTTCAAGGCCGGCACGATCCGCGTGCTGCGCCAGGCCGACGAGCGCCAGCACCAGACCCAGCAGGCGCTGCTCGAGCGCCTCGCGGGCCTCGAGCGCCAGCTGCAGGGGCTGCGCGACGAGAAGGAGAAGCTCGAGGCGGTCGAGGCCGAGCGCGAGCGCGGCACCGCCAAGGGCCGCACGTTCGAGGAGCAGGTGGCCGAAGCGCTCGACGAGGTCGCGCTGCGCTCAGGGCGACGTGGCCGAGGCGGTCGGGGACCTCAAGGGCGCGACCGGCAAGACCGGCGACGTGGTGGTCGCGATCGACGCCTGCAACGGCCCCGCGCGCGGGCGGATCGTGTTCGAGGCCAAGGACCGCCGGCTGTCCAAGCCCGCGCGCGCTCGCCGAGCTCGACAAGGCGATGGAGGAGCGCGACGCCGACTTCGCGGTGCTGGTCGTGCCGGGCGACGAGGAGGTCCCGGCCAAGCTGCAGCCGCTGCGCGAGTACAACGGCGACAAGCTGATCGCCGAGTACGACCCCGAGGACGGCTCGCGGCTCTCGCTCGAGGTCGCCTACCGGCTCGCGCGCGCCCGCGTCGCTGATGGCGCGCGGCGGCGAGGGCGGCGTCGACCCCGCCGCCGTCCACGACCTGGTCGAGCGCGCGCTCGCCGCGATGGAGGACGTGCGCAAGGTCAAGAGCCAGCTGACCGGCGCGAAGACGAACATCGACCGCGCCTACGAGATCGCCGAGGAGATGGCCGGCCGGCGTGCGCGGCCACCTGGCGGAGGTCGACGCGCTCGTGCTCGGCCCCTGCAGACGAGGCGGCCGCCGTGCCCGAGCGACCAGCTCGAGCTGTAGGCGCCGGCCGTAGGGCTGCAGCAGCTCGTTGCTGGAGTTCGGGCGCTGCTTGCCGATCGTCAGCTCGGCCGGAGCGATCTCCTTCGGCACCGCGGCCTCCGAGCCGGCGCGCACCTCGTAGTCGCCCGGGGCCAGCGTGCGCTTGATCGGGGCCGTGTCCGGCGGGGCCGATCGGGCCGACCTGCTCGCGCACCGACTCGCCTTCGAGCGTCAGCGTGTGCCTGGCGTCGGTGAGGTTCGCGACGATGATCTCCACCGGCCCCGCCCCGACCTTCGCCGGGGCGACCGTGACCTTGTCCTCGCGGATCACGCCGTTCAGCTCGACCCGCACGGGCGGGCGCGGCTTGTTCTCGAAGTCCTCCTCCCCGCAGGCCGCCAGCAGCACCCCACACGCCAGGAACGCCGCGGCGCCTCGAGCGACGCGCATCGTCACGGCGGCCAATCTACCCAAGTGGGTGGCGCCGGGCGCTAGCTGCTCGCGAACGGCAGCTCGACGACGCTCGGCCGCGCCCGCGCCGGCGACCACGACGACGTCGCCCGGCGCGGCCTCGCGACGCACGAGCGCCAGCGCGATCGGCCCGAGTGCGGGCGAGACGCAGGCCGAGCCCGACGCGTCCGACGACCTTGCTCGCCGAGCCGCAGCTCCGTCGCCGCGCTCGGCCGGCTCGCGTCAGGCGCAGGCCGCGCAGGTGGCGGTTCGGCTTGCCCTTGTAGTGCAGCCGGGCGACGGTCTCCTGGCCGACGTAGCAGCCCTTCGTGAAGCTCACGGCGCGCTCGTTGATGCCGGCCTCCTGGGGGATCGTGTCGCCGTCCATGTCGAAGCCGAGGCGCGGCCGGCCGGACTCGATCCGCAGGCACTCGGCGGCCTCCTCGGAGACCGCCTCGACGCCCGAGCGCCGCGGTCACGTCCGGCGTCGCGTCGCAGATCACGTCGACGCCGAGGTCGGTCGCGACGTAGAGGCCGTGCTCGCCCTCGACGAAGGCGTGCTCGTCCTCGGGCGGCGCCGCGTCGAGCACGTCGCGCGCCGCGGGGCCGATCAGCGACAGCAGCGCGCGCGCCTCGGTCACGTCCTCGCAGCTGCACGTCGCGGCCGAGGCTGTAGGTCCGGACATGTGCGTCGACGACCGCGTGGCCGATCGGCTCGGCGTCGATCCAGAACCAGTCCTCGCCGCGCAGCACGCGCATGTCGGCGCGCAGCTTGCCCTTGTGGTTGAGCAGCGCCGCGTAGCAGCCCTCGCCGGGCGCGAGCGCCTCGACGTCGTTGGTCACCTGGCCCTGGAGGAACTCGGCGGCCTCCGTGCCCCGCAGCACGAGCTTCGCGCGCGTCGGAGCGGTCGACGCGCCCGACGCGGACTCGGTAGCAGCTCGTACTCGGTCGGCGGCGATCACGGCTTCGAGTCTACGCGGCGCTCGGAGCTAGTTTTTAGTCATGCCTAAATTGTGCTTCAATATCGCGCATATGAAGAAGTTGTGGGATAGGCAAATCTCGCGCCGGCGGCTGCTCGGCGGCGCCGCGGCGGGCACGGCGGCGCTGCCGGTCCTGCACGAGCTGGTGCCGCACCAGGGCCTCCACGCCCAGCTCGCCGGCGGCGGGGCACGGCGCGCACGGCGACGCGCACGCTGGCCACGATCGCGCTCCGGCCATCTGCGGCGCCGTCGGGCGGGTCGACCCGAGGGCCAACGGCTTCGACCCGCACGAGCTGGTGCGCGACTTCGACACCGGCACGCGTCCGCCGCGAGGGCGGGCGCCGGTGCGCGAGTGGGAGCTGTCGCGAGCGACAGGGAGATCGAGGTCGCGCCCGGGCGTCAAGTACGCGGCCTGGACCTACAACGGCCGCGTGCCCGGGCCGACGCTGCGGGCGCGCGAGGGCGAGCGGCTGCGGATCCGCTTCGTCAACGGCTCGAGCCACCCGCACACGATCCACTTCCACGGCATCCACCGCGACCTGATGGACGGCGTGCCCGGGCGTCGGCGCCGGCAACATCGAGCCGGGCGGCTCGACCGTCTACGAGTTCGACGCCGAGCCGTTCGGCCTGCACCTCTACCACTGCCATTCGACGCCACTGGCCGAGCACATCGCCAAGGGCCTCTACGGCGCGTTCGTGATCGATCCCGAAGGAGGGCCGCCCGACGGCCGACGAGCTCGTGATGGTGATGAACGGCTTCGACACCAACTTCGACCGCTCGAACGAGGTCTACGCCGTCAACACGGTCGCGTTCGCGTACATGGACCGAGCCGATCCGGGTCAAGCGCGGCGAGCTGGTGCGGATCTACCTCGTCAACGCGCTCGAGTTCGACCTCGTCAACTCGTTCCACGTGCACGCCAACTTCTTCGACTACTACCCGACCGGCACGTGGCTCGAGCCGCGCGAGTTCACCGACACGGTCGATCCAGGGCCAGGGCCAGCGCGGGATCCTCGAGCTGCGCTTCCCGTACGCCGGCAAGTACATGTTCCACGCCCACGTGTCCGAGTTCGCCGAGCTCGGCTGGATGGGCTTCTTCGAGGTGGTGGACTGATGGAGGCCGGCCCGGCCACGGCGCGACGCCCACGGCGGCGCCCGCCTGGGCGCTCGGCCTGGTCCCGCTGCTGATGCTCGCCGCCGCGATCGGGCTGTTCGTGGCGCTCGACGCGCCCGGGCTGGACCGCAACGGCGTCGCCGGTCGAGGAGCTGGCGGTCGAGCGCACCGTGCTGCGGCCGGGCGAGATCGAGCTGCACGTGCGCAACGACGGCCCCGACCCGTGCGCGTCGAGCAGGTGATCGTCAACGACGGCGTTCGCGTCGTTCACGCCAGACGCGATGCCGAGCTGGGGCGCCTGGAGGGCTCGGAGATCACGGTCGACTACCCCTGGATCGAGGGGGAGGACTACGAGGTCGTGCTGCTCACCGCGACCGGCGCGACCGATCGCCCACGAGATCGACGCCGCCGCGGAGACGCCCGACGCGGATCTCGGCTTCTACGGGCTGATGGCGCTGATCGGGCTGTACGTCGGGCGTGATCCCGGTCGCGATCGGGATGCTGTGGCTGCCCTGGATGCGCGCGGTCGACCCGCGCTGGGTCCGCTTCCTGCTGGCGCCACGGTCGGGCTGCTGGCCTTCCTCGGCATCGAGGCGCTGCTCGAGGGCACTCGAGCTCGCGGGCAAGGGCCCGCAGGCGTTCGGCGGCGCGACGCTCGTCTGGGCGGGCGCCGCGGGGGCCTACCTGGTGCTGGCGGCCGTGGACGGCTGGCTACGGGCGGCGGCGCGAAGGGGTCGACGGCGGGGTCGGCGGAGGCGACCGGCTACCGCGCCGCCTTCCTCGTCGCGCTCGGCATCGGGCTGCACAACCTCGGCGAGGGTCTCGCGATCGGCTCCGCCTATGCGATCGGCTCGCTCGCGCTCGGCGCCGCGCTGGTCGTCGGCTTCGCGCTCCACAACACCACCGAGGGGCTGGCGATCGTCGCGCCCGTCGCCCGCGGGGGCGGCGCCCGGCTGGGACGCCTGGCTGGGCTCGGGCTGCTCGCGGGAGCGCCGGCCATGCTCGGCGCCTGGATCGGCGCCTCGGCCTACGACCCCAAGCTGGCCGCGTTCATGTTCGGCGTCGGGGCGGGGGCGATCGCGCAGGTGATCGTGCAGATCGCCCCGTCGGTGCGCGACCGGGCCGGGCGCCTGCTCAACCCGCTCGCCGCCGCCGGCATGCTCGCCGGCCTGATCGCGATGTACGCCACCGGCCTGCTGGTGTCGATCTGATGGCCGTGCGCAGCGACCCGGCCACGCTCTCGACCGCGGTGCAGGACTACGCCAAGGCGATCTGGACGCTGGCGCGGCGCAGCGACGAGCCGGTCTCCACCTCGGCGCTCGCCGAGCGGCTCGAGGTCTCGGCCGCCTCGGCCTCGGCGATGGTCAAGCGGCTCGAGTCGCTGGGGCTGGCCACGCGCGAGCCGTACCACGGTGTCGAGCTGACGCCGGCGGGGGAGCGGGTCGCGCTCGAGGTCGTGCGCCACCACCGGCTGCTGGAGCTCTATCTCGCCGAGGCGCTGGGGATGCCCTGGGACCGCGTGCACGAGGAGGCCGAGGTGCTCGAGCACGCGATCTCGCCCGAGCTCTCCGACCTGATCGCGAAGAAGCTCGGCGATCCGACCGTCGACCCGCACGGCGATCCGATCCCGACCCGCGACGGCGAGATCCACGAGCCGCCCACCCGGGCGCTGGCGGACCTGCAGCCGGGCGAGCGGGGCGTCTTCGTGCGGGTCTCCGACTCCGACCCGGAGATGCTGCGCTACCTGCACGGGCGCGGCATCGCGCCGGGCGACCGCTTCGAGGTGCTCGAGCGCGAGCCCTTCGAGGGGCCGCTGACGGTGCGCTTCGGCGAGCGTGAGCACGTGCTCGGCGGCGCGTTGACGCGGGCGATGCGGACGGTCGCCGGGTAGCCTTCCGGCCGTGGCGCTCGCCGAGGACTTCCAGCAGGTCGTGGAGACGCTGCCGCCCGACTGGACGGCGCTCGAGCTCGACCTGCGCATCGCCGACGAGGACCGCTACATCCAGGCGTCCGCGCTGCTGACCCAGATCAACGCGATGCCGTACTCCAAGCACGACTGGCACTGGCGTCTGCGCAGCGCCCACGAGTTCGGCCACGCGGCCGCGCCGGAGACCGTGCGGGGCACCCTCAAGCTGCTCGACGACGAGGGCATCGAGGGCGAGCTGATCGTGCGTCAAGCTCGCTCCGGGCGGGTCGAGATCACGCAGATGTGGGGTCGCCCCGAGTCCGTGCGGCGCGAGTTCCGCGAGCGCCGGGCCAGTAGCGCCGTGGCCCGGGTGTCGGTGCTCTGCCCGGACCTGCTGTTCGGCTCGAAGCTCCAGAGCGCTTTGGCCGCGGCCGGCCACGAGGTGCTCCCGGCCGAGGCCGAGGCAGACCTCGTGGTGGTGGATCTCACCGACGATCCCGATGCCCGCATCGCGGTCACCGCGGCGGCGACGGCGCCGCGACTGGGCTTCTACTCGCACGTGCAGGTGGACGTGCGGCGGCGCGCCGAGGAGGCCGGCTTCGCGCTGGTGGTGCCGCGCTCGCGGATGGCGCGCGAGACGGCGGCGGTGGTGGAGCAGGCGCTGGCCTAGAAGCGCGGAAACGCGCTGGCGACGTCGGGCGGGCGCGCCAGGATGCCGAAGCGCGCATCGAACGCGGCCCACCGGCGCAGCGCCCCGCGATCGAGCCGCAGCGGCGGCCGCAGGGCCGGGGCGATCGCCGTCAGCTGCGCGCCTGTGAGGTCCTCGTCGGCGCCCGCGGCGCGCGCCACGTCCGCGACCGTCGCGCGGCGATCGGCGAGCGCCGCGCGCGTGCCGTCGGCGAGTGTCGCCACCACGTCGCGCACCAGCCCCGGCTGGGTGCGCAGCGTGCGCGCGGTCGTGGCCAGCACCAGCTCGGGATAGCGCGGGGCGCCGTAGCGATCGACGCGGAACTCGCGGGTGCGCACGTCGCGCGCCCGCAGGACCACGCCCTCGGCGTTCCAGAACGAGACCACGGCGTCGACCTTGCCCGCGATCAGGCTCGGCACGGCCGAGAAGCCGATCGTCGTCCGTCGCACGCGCTCCATGCTCCCGCCGTCGTGCTCGATCACCGCGCGCAGCACCGCGTCGTCGGAGGGCAGCCCGGTGACGCCGACGCGACGGCCCTCGAGCTCGCGCGGCCGGCGGATCTCGTCACGGGCGATCACCGCGGCCAGCGGCCGCTGCACGAGCGCGCCGACGCCGACCACGTCCGCGCCGCGCTCGCGCGCGAGGCCGAGGTCGTGGACGTCGACGATCGAGAACTGCGCGCGACCGGCGGCGAGCAGCTTCAGCGAGTCGGTCGAGGCGCCGGGTACGCGCACGCGCAGCGCTACGCCATGGCGGGCGTCGAGATGCTCACGCACGGCGGCGTAGATGCCCGCGTGCACGGCGTTGGGCTGGAAGTCGAGCGCCAGCGCGACCGGGCGCGGGGCGGCCGAATCGTCGCCGTCGTCGCCGCAGGCGCCGAACGCCAGCGCCGACAGGATCGCCACCAGTGTGAAGGTTGCCGCGGGCCCGCGGCGAAGCCTACGTCGGAAGTTGCCACCCCCAAGGAGGTTGATCGTGCAGGATCGCGGACCCGCCGCATACGTCGCCGAGTTTGTCGGCACGCTGTTATTGGTCTTCTTCATCACGGCGGGCGTGTCGTTGTTCGTCACGTCGCCCACGCCGCAGAACCCGGCGCCGTTCATCGACTTCGGCGTCCTGGGCCTGATCCATTTCTTCGTCCTGTTCACGCTCGTGCAGGGATTGGCGATCGTGTCGGGTGCGCACTTCAACCCCGCCGTGACCGTCGCGATGACGGCGCTGCGCCAGATCAAGCCGCCGGACGCGGCAATCTACATCGTCGCCCAGCTCGTCGGGGCGGTGGCCGGCGCCTTCCTGACCAAGCTGCTGCTCGACAACTTCGGCAACGCCGACGCGGTCAACTTCGGCGCGGTCGCGGTCTCCGACTCGCTCGACGGCAAGACCCTGCTGGGCATGCTCGGCGAGTTCATCGGCACGTTGTTCCTCGTGCTCACGATCGTCGCCGTGGCCGTCGACCCGCGCGTGGACCGCGCGCTCGCGCCGCTTGCGATCGGCGCCGCGCTCGGCCTCGGCGTGCTGATCATGGGCTCGCTCACCGGCGCCGGCTTCAACCCGGCGCGCGCCTTCGGTCCGGACCTGGTGTCGGGCGAGTGGGACGGCTTCGGCAAATTCCTGCTCGTGTACGTGCTGGCGCCGGTCCTGGGTGCACTGGTGGCCGCGATCGGCTACATGAACCTGCTGGTCACGCGCGGCGCCAAGGGGCCGGAGACCCTGGAACCGGTCGGGTAGCCCGCACGTAGACTGGCGGGGTGCGCCGGGTCACCTTCTCGCGCAACTTCACGGTCTCGCTGTCGCGGACGTGCCAGTGCTATTGCAAGTACTGCGCGTTCGCGACGCACCGTGCCCACCTCCACGCGCCGGACGAGGTCGAGCGCCTGCTCGACGACGCCGCCCGGCGGGGGGCCAAGGAGCTGCTGGTCCTCACCGGGGAGCGGCCGGAGGTCAACCCGCAGGTCGCCGGTCGCTTGGCCGAGTACGGGCACGCGGACTTCACCTCCTATGTGGCCTGGACCTGCGAGCGGGCGCTGGAGCGCGGCATGCTGCCGCACACCAACGTCGGCGTCTGCTCGCGCGAGGAGCTGGCGCGGCTGCGCGAGGTGACGGCCTCGCAGGGGCTGATGCTGGAGTCGGTCAACCCCGACCTCGTCGCCCACCAGGGCTCGCCGACCAAGCACCCGCAGGTGCGGCTGGACGCCATCAGAGCCGCCGGCGAGCTGCGCATCCCGTTCACCAGCGGCATCCTGGTCGGGATCGGCGAGTCGCCCGAGGAGCGCATCGCCGCACTGGAGGCGCTGGCGGAGCTGCAGCGCGAGCACGGGCACCTGCAGGAGGTGATCCTGCAGAACTTCGTGCCCCATCCGCGCTACTACGGCGCCGAGCCGGCGCAGATCGCGGACGCCGCCCAGAGCGGGGAGGGCGGTGAGGCGGCCGCGGCGCCGCTCCCCGACTGGGCGACGGAGATCACGCTCGACGACATGCGTGAGCTGGTGCGCGCCAGTCGCCGGCTGATGCCAGACGTCGGCGTGCAGATCCCGCCGAACCTCTCGGACTGGTGGCTGCCGCTGGTCGAGGAGGGCGCGACCGACCTCGGCGGCCTGTCGGCCAACGGCGACCACATCTCGCCCGAGCATCCGTTTCCCTCGGTGCACCGCATGCGCAAGCGGCTCGCGCCCGCGGGCTACGCGCTGACCGAGCGGCTGTGCGTCTACCCGCAGTACATGGACGCGAGCTGGCTCGAGCAGGGCGTGCTCGACGCGATCAAGCTGCGCTACTGGTCCTTCATCCCGCGCCGCGGCTCGGGCCGGCGCGAGGAGCGGTCGATCGCCCGCGAGCTCGTGCCCGGCGCGATCGCCAAGGGGCGCGACGGCAGCTGGCTGTCGCCGGAGGAGCTGACGGCGCTGTTCGCCGAGACGCGGCCGGAGGCGATCGAGGACCTGCGCCAGGCGGCCGACGAGCTGCGCGCCGAGCTGGTGGGGGAGACGGTCACCTTCGTCGTCAACCGCAACATCAACGTCTCGAACGTCTGCACGGTCGGCTGCGCCTTCTGCGGCTTCGGCCAGGGCCGGCGCTCGCCGGATGCCTACGAGCACTCCGAGCAGGAGTTCGTGCGGCGCGTGCGCGAGGCGGTGGAGTTCGGCGCCACCGAGATCTGCATGCAGTCGGGCATCCACCCCGACTGGTCGCTGGCCGACTACGAGCACTGGCTGCGCGTCGCCAAGCGCACCGCGCCGGAGATCCACCTGCACGCCTACTCGCCGATGGAGATCGACGCGATGAGCGCCGAGCGGCCGCTCGACGAGGTCTTCGCGCGCCTGCGCGAGGCGGGCCTGGGCTCGACGCCCGGCACGGCCGCCGAGGTGCTGCACGACGGCGTGCGCGAGCGCATCTCGCCGAACAAGCTGCCGGCGGCGCGCTGGGTCGAGGTGATCGAGGCCTCGCACCGGGCGGGGCTGCGCTCGACCTCGACCGTGATGTTCGGCCACATCGAGGAGCCGTGGGAGCTGGCCGAGCACATGCGCGTGGTGCGCTCGCTGCAGGAGCGCAGCGGCGGGATCACGGAGTTCGTGCCGCTCTCGTTCATCCCCTTCCACACGCTGCTCGGCCGCACGCACGGGATCGAGGAGATCTCGCGCGAGGAGAACCTCAAGCACACCGCCGTCTTCCGGCTGGCGCTCGGGCGCTCGATCCCGAACCTGCAGGCGAGCTGGGTCAAGATGGGCCTCGACGTGGCCACCGAGGCGCTGCGCTGGGGCGTCAACGATCTCGGCGGGACCCTGATGGAGGAGTCGATCTCGCGCATGGCCGGCTCCCAGCACGGCGTCAGGCTCGAGCCCGAGGACCTGATCGGCGCCGCGCACGCGGCCGGCCGCCCCGCCGCCGAGCGCGACACCCTCTACGGCGTCCGCCAGCGCTTCGAACTGCCGCTTGCCGCGTAGCGACGCAGTAGGGTTGCGTCATTAAACGGACACGACCCTGAGGAGGGGCGGCATGGCCACGCACACCGTCAAGCGCATCGACGACATGGAGGCGATCTACCGCGGCGCGTTCAAGAAGGTGCGCGCGGAGCTGGGCGTCACCGCGTTCGGGCTGCAGATCATCGACCTGCCGCCCAACAACGACCAGTACCCTGAGCACGACCACGCCGAGGACGGGCAGGAGGAGGTCTACGGGGTGCTGCGCGGTAGCGGCGAGCTCGAGATCGAGGGGACGCGCCACACGCTCGATCCCGAGACGCTCGTGCGCGTCGGGCCGGGCGTCAAGCGCAAGCTGTACGCGGGGCCCGAGGGCGTGCGCGTGCTCGTGATCGGCGGCGTGCCGGGGGCGGCCTACGAGGTCAGGGAGTTCACCGAGTTGGGCCAGCCGGACCCGATGGCAGCCGCCTGAACTCAGGCACCGACCCAGCGCACGCGTGCGCCGGTCAGCGTGGGGCTCGAGTGCCGCGCGGGGGTCGGACGCGCGGTGGGCGCCGGCGCGGTGGGCGCGTCGGCGTCCTCGAGCCGCTCCAGCCGCTCGATCACCGCGGCTCGCGCCGCGTCCAGCGTGTACAGCCGCTCGAGCAGCTCGTCCCGAATGGCTGCGAGGTCGGCGGTCGACAGCAGCCCCGCGCCGCCGCCCAGGGGCGGGTCCGTGGCCCCGCCCCCGGGATGCGGCGGGGGTAGCCGCACCAGTTCGGCCTCCAGCCGTTCGATCTGCTTGCGTAGCTCGCGTCGCACGCGGGCGTTCGGCGCAGCCGCGAACGTGCCTCGTCCCTGCTCGGTGACCACCACGCCAGCGGCCTCCAGGCGCGTGTAGACCGCCCGCACGGTGTTCACGTTCACCCCTGCCTCCGCCGCCACCTGCCGTAAACTCGGTAGCTGATCTCCGGGTGCGAGCTGTCCACGCTCGATCGCGCGGCGCAGACGCCCCTCGAGCTGCGCGCCGAGCGGCAGCGGACTGGAGCGGTCGACCCGAAGGTCCATGGCGGTTCATACTAGCGGGCTGTGTGCAAGTGTGATAGCACAGTAGAACAGTGACCTTTCTCGCGTCCTTCGGCGACATCGTGAAGTTCTGCACGCGCGTCCTCTCGGACGTCTTCAACGCGCGCGTGCTGGCCTTCTTCGGCGAGGCGCTGCGCCAGGCCGGCATCCTGATCCTCGGCTCGGGCCTGGTGATCTGGGGGCTGGCCTTCACCCTCGGCCTGCAGTGCGGGATCGAGGGCGCGTACTTCGGTCGCTCGATCGGCTCGCCGGGCGTCGGCGGCGCGTTCTCGGCGGTCTGCGACCTGCGCGAGGTGCTGCCGCTCGCCTTCGGCTGGATGATGTCGGCGAAGGTCGGCACGGGCCTGGTGGCGGAGATCGGGGCGATGCGGATCTCCGACGAGATCGACGCGCTCGAGGTGATGGGCATCCCGTCGATCGTGTTCCTCTGCGCGACGCGGGTGCTGGCCGCCTGGATGGCGATCCCGTTCATGTACGTCGCGGCCGTCGGCGTCGGCTTCCTGGGGTCGTACTTAGCGGTGGTGGTGCAGGTGGGGGAGGTCTCCGCGGGTGGCTACTTCCTGCAGTTCTGGATGTTCCAGAACCCCCCCGACCTCTTCTTCAGCCTGATCAAGGGCATGGCGATGGCGACGGTGATCGTGCTGGTCGGCTGCTACTACGGCTACACCGCCAGCGGGGGGCCGGTCGGGGTCGGGGCGGCCACCGCGAAGTCGATGGTGCTCAACACCGTGATGGTCCACGTGATCGGGATGGTGGGCACGCAGATCTTCTGGGGCACCAACCCGCGCGCCCCGCTCGGAGGCTGACGATGCCGGTGATGGAATCGCGCGTCGTGTTGCCGACCAAGAACCTGCTCGAGCAGGTCGGCGACATGATGGTCCTGACGGGCAAGACGCTGGTCAGCGCGCTCCGGCCGCCGTACATCTACGGCGGCGAGTTCGTGCAGCAGTTCCTGTTCCTGATGCGGCTGTGCTGGCTGCCGCTGACGATCTCGATGCTCGTGGTCTCCTACGGCGCGCCCGGCCTGCAGGCCGGCAACTTCCTGACGCTGTTCGGCGCCATCGACCGGCTCGGCGGCTTCTTCGTGCTGGCCACGATCCGCGAGTTCGGCCCGAGCATCACCGCGATCATCCTGGCGGGCGTGGGCGGCACCGCGATCACCGCCGACCTCGGCGCGCGCAAGATCCGCGAGGAGCTGGACGCGCTGCAGGTGTTGGGCGTCGACCCGATCAAGAACCTCGTCGTGCCGCGCTTCCTGGCGCTGATGATCGTGACCGCGCTGTTCGACCTCTACGCCGTGCTCGCGGGCCTGGCGGGGGGGTTGCTCGCGACGCTGTACTTCAACGCGCCGCTGGGACCGTTCTTCGCCACGCTGGTCAACAACGCCTCGACGACCGACCTCTGGGGCTCGGTCCTCAAGACGGCGCTGTTCGGCGCGATCATCGCGATCGTCTGCTGCTACAAGGGCATGACCGCCTCGGGCGGCGCCGAGGGGGTCGGGCGGGCGGTCAACCAGGCGGTCGTGATCTCGCTGCTGGCCGTGTTCTCCTTCAACTACGTCTTCACCCAGATGCTGCTGGCGACGCATCCGGACATCCTGATCATCAAGTAACGCTGGCTCAGCGGAACAGGTCGAGCTCGGGCGGGCGGCGCAGCGCGGCGGCGCCCGGGCCGTGCTGGGCGGTCACGTAGCGCTCGAGGCCGCGCACGAGCACCGCGGGCTCGCGCGAGTCCTTGCCGCGGGCGAGGTCGGCGGCGGCGGCGGCCGCGTCGGCGATCGCGATCGCCGTCACGCGCAGCTCGCGACCGTAGGCGTCCGGCCGCCCCGTCCAGTTGTCCAGCGCCAGCAGGCCGGCGGCGCCGATCGCGACGTCGGTCTGGCCGAGCCGCCACGCGCGCCCGAAGGAGTCGCTGACGACGACGGCCGGCCGCGCCCCCCGGGCGCGCTCGATCCCCTCGCGCAGGCGCCGGGCCGATTCGTCCGGGTCGAGCGGCAGCAGCACCAGCTCGCCCTCGGTGCCGACGTTCGACTGGTCGATGCCGGCATTGGCACAGACGAAGCCGTGATGGGTGACGCTGATCAGCACGCCGTGGGCGGCGCGCAGCAGCTCGGCGGACTCGTCGAGCACGGCCTGCACGAGCCGCGGGTCCTTGGCGTGCTCGCCGGCGAGTGAGCGCGCCCGCTCGCCCGGCTCGACCTCGTCGAGCCGCCGCACCCGGCCCTCGGCCTTGGAGACGACCTTGTGCGCGACGACGATCGCGTCGCCGTCGGCGAGGTCCTCTGGCGCTGCTGCCGCGATCAGCGCGGCGAGATCGTCGCCGGGCCGCACGTCCGGCAGCCCCCGGAGCGGGGAGCAGGCGAGAGCGGTGGAGTCCACGAGCGCAGACTATGCATCGCGCGACAGCGTCCTCCGCGTCGCCGTCGCGCCAGGATGGAGGTGCCGGCAACGGCAGGGGCGGGCGGGGACGTCGGCTCAGGCCGGCGCGCGGGCCGTCGCGGCCTCGGAGCCGCGCGCCTGGCTGCGGTCGAGCTGGCGCAGGGCGCCGCGGGTCGAGGCCGCCTGGCCGCGGCGGCCGTCGAGCACGATCGCCAGTGCCGAGAGGTCCTCGGGCGTGTCGACGTCGTGCATCAGCGACGCGATCCGCTCGGTGGCGTGCGCGACGCCGGCCGCCTCGGCGAGGCCGACGTGGCGCTCGTAGCTGCCGGGGCCGAAGCTCGGCTCGATCGCGTCGGGCGGGCGCAGCAGCAGCGCGTTGGTGCCGGTGCCGTGGCGGTCGGGCACGATCGCGACGCCGAGCTCGCGCCGCTCGGCATCCGCGAGCAGCTCGCCGACCTCGGCGGGATCGAGCAGCGGCGTGTCGCCGGGCACCAGCAGCACGCGGTCGTAGGCGGCGGCCAGCGCGTAGCGGATGCCGATCAGCGCGGCGGGGGACTGGCCGGCCTGCTCGGTGTCGCGCAGCACCTGCACCCGTTCGCCGAGCGACGCCGTCTCGGCCACCCGATCCGCGGTCACGACCGCGACGGCGTCGAGCCCCCGTACGTGGAGCAGCGAGCCCAGCACGTCCGAGAACATCGCCTGCGCGAGCGCGTGGCGCGAGCCGCTGCCGAGCAGGCCGCCGAGGCGCTGCTTGGCGGCGTCGAAGCTCTTCACGGGAAGGATCGCGATGGTGCGCATCGGGGCCGAGCTCGACACTAGCGCGCGCGGCCGCTCGCACCGCGTGTCGGCGACCGGCGGCCGCGCGAGCTCCGGCGCGATCCGTCGCCCGTCAGGCGCTCAGCGAGCGCGCGAAGTCCAGCGTCTCGCCGGCGACCCGCCTACGGTCTTGCGCCGTGTCCATCCGCGTCTCGATCACGAGCGACGGCAGGTCGTCGACGGGTTCGTCGGCGACCACGCCGTCCACCACGTCCCCGTACGCCCGCGCCACGCCGGCCGCCGTCCGCTCGATGCCGGCGAGCTCGCAGAACGCGGCCGTCGGCCCCTTCAGCACCTCGCCGCCCACGAACGGGCTCACCATCACCACCGGCGCGGGCGCGGCGCGCAGCGCCTCGCGCAGCCCCGGCACGGCGAGGATCGGCCCGATCGAGATCACCGGGTTCGAGGGGCCGATCAGGATCGCCTCCGCCGCGGCGATCGCGGCCAGCACCTCCGGCGTCGGCCGCGGCGCGCTCGATGCCGGTCAGCTCGACGCCCTCCGGCGGCCCGGCCGGTCGCTCGCGGATGTAGTACTCCTGGAAGGTCAGCAGCTCGCCGCGATAGCGCACGAGGGTCGGCACCGGCTCGTCGCACATAGGCAGCACCGCCGCGCGCACGCCGTAGGCGTCGACGACAGCGGCGTGAGCCTCGGTCAGCCGCCGTCCCGCGCGCAGCAGCTCGGTGCGCAGCAGGCAGGCCGCGAGGTCGCGGTCGCCGAGCTCGAACCAGACCTCGCGACCGGCGGTGCGCAGCGCGTCCATCACCTTCCAGGTGTCGTCGCGCAGGCCGTACCCGCGCTCGTCGATCGCGTCGGCCAGCCAGTAGGTGATCAGGTCCGGGTCGGGGGAGACGTGCACCCCGTAGAACTCGCCGTCGTCGCCGGTGTTGGCGATCACCGCGAGCTCGTCGGCCGCGTCGAGCAGGCCGCGGGCGAGCTTGGCGCCCCCGGTGCCGCCGGACAGCAGGGCTACCGCTCCCAGTAGTCCTCCGGGATGCCGGTGAGCTTGACCCCCGCGTGGGTCTTGTGGCGGATGTTGGTCGAGATCAGCAGGGGGGTGAGGCCCTCGATGAAGCGGGCGCTCTCGAGCCGCCCGCAGTCGACCGGCCGCAGGCCCTCGATCTGGCGCACGATCTCCGCCACGCGCTGCTTGGGCTCCTTGCGGTCCCCGGCGATCAGCACGTCCTCGTCGAGCTGGTGCTCGGGGTCGCCGAGGGTGGCGGCGCTGATCGTGTGGAAGGCCGACACGACGGTCACGCCCTCGGGCGCCATCTCCTGGGCCTGCTCGGCCGCCGAGCCCTGGGGCACGCCCAGCAGGCGCGTGGCCTTGCCGGAGACCGCCGCCGCCAGCGGCACCGTGGCGTCGACCAGGATCTGGCCCTCGCTCAGCGCCTCCTTGAGGTTGGTGAGCGTCTCGGACTGGGAGCGGAAGGGCACGGTCAGGATCACGATCGGCCCGCGTCGCGCCGCCTCGGCGTTCTCGAGCCCCTCGGCCAGGCCCTCGGGCAGGCGCCCGGCCGCCTCGCGGGCGCCGCGAGGCGTCGCGCGAGCCGATCACCACGGGCACGCCGGCGCGCGTCAGCCGGGCGGCGAGGCCGAAGCCGAGCGCGCCCGTGCCGCCGATGATCGGGATCGTCTCCACGCGGCGGCCACCCTAGCGGAGGCGGCTCGGCAGAATGGGAGCCATGATCGAGATCCGCGAGGTCGGCCCGCGCGACGGCTTCCAGAACGAGCCGGAGGTCATCGCCACCGACGACAAGGTGCGGCTGGTCGAGCAGCTCGCCCGCACGGGCCTGCGCCGGCTCGAGGTCACGAGCTTCGTGCGCGCCGACGTGATCCCCCAGCTCGCGGACGGGCCAGAGGTCCTGCGCCGGGCCGACGTCCCCGACGACGTCGCCGTGACGGTGCTGATCCCCAACGAGCGCGGCCTCGAGCATGCGCTGGGCCTGCGCGAGCACTTCGACGAGGTCAATCTGTTCCTGTCGGCGAGCGAGACCCACAACCGCAAGAACGTCAACCGCTCGATCGAGGAGTCGCTGACCGGGCTCGAGCGGGTGCTGGAGCGTGCGCGGGCCGAGGGGCTGCGCTGCGAGGGCGTGATCTCGACCTCCTTCGGCTGTCCCTACGAGGGCGCGGTGCCCGAGGAGCGCGTGTTCGCGATCGCGCGGCGCCTGATCGCCGCCGGCTGCGAGGAGATCGCCTTCGGCGACACCACCGGCATGGCCAACCCCGCGCAGGTGCGCCGCTTCTTCGAGTCGGCGCGCGCAGCTCGGCGACGACGTGCAGCTGACCGCCCACTTCCACAACACGCGTGGGCAGGGGCTCGCCAACGTGTTGGCCGCGCTCGAGGCCGGGGTGACGCTCGTTCGAGTCCTCGTTCGGCGAACTCGGCGGCTGCCCCGTCCCCGCGGGGGCGACCGGCAACGTCGCCAGCGAGGACCTCGTCTCGATGCTGCACGAGATGGGCTACGAGACCGGCATCGACCTCGAGGCGCTCGTGGCCTGCGCGCGCGAGGCCCAGCGCGTGCTCGGGCGCCCGCTCGGCAGCCACGTGCTCACCGCCGGGCCGGTGGACTGGCACACGGCATAGCCGCTTCGCTTTCGGGGTATGCATTGGCCGACCCGGGAGGAGGGTTGGCCGATGGCGAGCGAGACCGAGGATCGCGACCCCGCGCAGGCCGGCGAGCCTGACGTCGAGCGCTTCGAGCGCGGCGGCACCTACCGCACGCTCGACGAGCAGGAGGGGCGGCTGTCGGCCGCGGAGGAGCGCTTCGAGCGCCGCCGTCGCACGGTCGGGCTGTTCCTCGGCCCGCTCGTGCTGCTGGCGATGCTCGCGATCCCGTTCGACCTCGACGGCAACCAGCACCGGCTGCTGGCGATCCTCGCCTTCACCGTCGTCTGGTGGGTGACCGAGGCGATCCCGATCCCGATCACCGCGCTGGTGGCCGTGGCGCTGTGCGTGCTGCTGGAGGCCACGCCGCCGCCGGAGGAGGGCGACAGCGCCGCGGACGTCGTCTTCAGCCTGTTCGCCGACGACACCGTCTTCCTGTTCATCGGCAGCTTCATCCTCGCCGAGGCGATGGTCGTGCACGGCCTGCACCGCCGGCTGGCCTACCGCGTGCTGTCGATGAAGGCGGTCGGCGGCTCGACCTTCCGCATCATCCTCGCCTTCGGGCTGATCGGCGCGCTGACCTCGCCGGTGATGTCGAACACCGCGGGCGCGGCGATGATGCTGCCGCTCGCGTTCGGCGTGATGGGCATCGTCGGCTCGATGCTCGCCCGCCAGCACGACGGCGGCGGCGTGCGTCCCGAGCGGCTGCGCTTCGGCTCCGCGCTGATGCTCGTGATCACCTACGGCATCACGGTCGGCGGCCTGCTGCTGCCGATCGGCAGCCCGCCGAACCTGATCGGGCGCGAGCTGCTCGAGCAGGAGACCGGCGAGCCGATCACCTTCCTCGAGTGGTTCGTCACGGCGCTGCCGATCGTCGTCGTGATGTTCGTGGCGGTAGTGGCGATCGTGTTGCTGCTCAACCGTCCCGAGACCGACCACGTCGAGGGCGTCGAGGAGTACGTCGCGGCGGAGCGCGCGCAAGCTCGGGTCGCTCTCGCGCGGGGAGAAGAACGTGCTCTGGGTGCTCGCCTTCGCGCTGCTGGGCTGGTTCCTGCCGGGGATCGTCGGGCATCGTCGCCGGTGACGACTCGGACGCCTACGTGCAGGTCAGCGAGGCGGCCAACGAGGGCACGGTCGGCGTGCTCGCCGCGGCGCTGCTGTTCCTGCTGCCGGTCGACTGGGCCAAGCGCGAGTTCACGCTCAACTGGAACCAGGCGGCGCGGATCGACTGGGGCACGATCCTGCTGTTCGGCGGCGGCATCGTGCTCGGCTCGCTGCTGAGCTCGACCGGGCTGGCACAGGTCGTCGGCGAGTCGCTCTCGGACGCGCTCGGCGTGTCGAGCCTGATCGGCGTGACGATCGTGATCGTGGTGGTCGCGGTGCTGATCTCCGAGACCACGAGCAACACGGCCAGCGCGGCGATCGTCGTGCCGATCGCGATCTCGATCGCCGCCGCCTCGGACCTGAACCCGACGATCCCGGCCCTCGCCGCGATCTTCGGCGCCAACTACGGTTTCATGCTGCCCGTGTCCACCCCGCCGAACGCCATCGTCTACTCGTCCGGGATGCTGCCGATCGGTCGCATGCTGCGGGCGGGGGCGGTGTTCGACGTCGTGGGCGGGGTCCTCTGCGTCGCGGGGGTGACCGTGATGGCGAACGTGACCGGGCTCGTCTGAAGCGCGTCGCGCGCCCGGCGGCGCTGGCGATCGCCGACCGGCGTCGGCAACCGTCATCCCGGGCTTCCTCGTCGGCACGCTCGCGCTCCAGATCCGCGCCGGACCTGCACGCGAGCGTGACCGCGGTGGCGGCCGGCGTGACGGTGTTCTTCGGCGCGGGCGCGCTCGGGAGCGGCGCGCGGCGGGCGCTTCGCCGAGCGCGTCGGCGCGCTGACGGCGATGCGCGGCGCGGCGGTCGTCACGGGCGCCTGCCTGCTGCCGATCGCGGCGCTGCCGGGCTCGCTGCGCGGCCGTTTCTCGTGCTGCTGTCCGTGGCGGGGATCGGCGAACTCCGTCGCCCAGCCGGCGATCAACCTGTTCATGGCCGAGCAGGTGCCGCTCGAGCGGCAGGGCCTGGCGTTCGGGATCAAGCAGTCGGCGATTCCCGGCGCGATCCTCGTCAGCGGCCTGGCGCTGCCGCTGATCGCGCTGCCGCTCGGCTGGCGCTCGGCCTTCGCGCTCGCCGGCGTCGGCGGCGCTGGCGGTCGCGCTGGTCGCCGGCCGGGAGCGGCACACGCTCGCGCCGGCGCCGATCGCGCGAGCCTCAGGGGCGCCCGACGCGCGCGCTGCTGCTGATCGCGCGTCGGCGCGGCGCTGGCGAGCGCCGGGCCGAACGCGCTCGGCACCTATCTCGTGCCTCGGCCGTCGACGCCGGCATCGCCGAGGGCACCGCCGGCCTGCTGGCGGCGCTCGGCAGCGCGGCCAGCCTGGCGGTGCGCATCGGCCTCGGCGCGCGCGCCGACCGTCGCGGCGACTACGGCTTCGCCTGGGTCGTGCTGCTGCTCGCCGGCGGCGCGATCGGCTTCGGCCTGCTGGCGACCGAGGAGGTGCTGCCGTTCGTGCTCGGGGCGCTGATCGCCTTCGCGCTCGGCTGGGGCTGGCCGGGCCTGTTCAACCTCGCGGTCGTGCACGGCCACCGTCAGTCGCCGGGCTGGGCGACGGGCATCAGCCAGTCCGGCGATCTACATCGGCGCGGCCGGCGGCCCGGCGCTCTACGGCCTGCTCGCCGACGCGATCGGCTACGGCCCGGCGTGGGCGGTCGACCGCGTGGCCTGCTGCTGGTCGCGGCGCCGCGACGATCTGGGTCGCGGCACGGGTTTAAAAGCCGGCCGGACCCGGTATCACCCATATAGGACGCTGGGACCGGAATTCGGCACATAGGTTCCCCCGAGTACGAGTCCCAGCCCGTCAGACGAGCCCCGTCGAAACTCGGGGCTCGTCTCGCGTTCAGCGGCCGGCGAACTGCGGCATGGCGCTTCTCGAAGAAGGCGCGCGTGCCCTCGGCGAAGTCCTCGCTGGCGGCCAGCGCCTCCTGGGCGGCGACCTCCTGCTCCAGGGTGAGCGCCAGCGCCGGCTTGGCGGCTGCGTCCAGCACCCGCTTGGCGAGGCCGACCGCGCGCGGGGCGCACAGCCAGCAGCTCGTTGGCGAACGCCTCGGTCGACCGCGTCGAGGTCCTCGGCCTCGGCCACGCGATTGGCGAAGCCGATCCGGTGCGCCTCGGTCCCGTCGATGACCTTGCCGGTCATGATCAGCTCCTTGGCGTTGCCGAGGCCGACGATGGCGGGCAGGCGCGAGCAGCCGCCCACGTCCGGCAGCAGCCCGACGCGCACCTCCATGATCCCGGCCATCGCGTCGAGGGCCATCGTGCGGAAGTCGCAGGCCAGCGCCAGCTCGAACGCGCCGCCGAGCGCCGCGCCGTGGATCTGGCAGATCGTCGGCTTGGGCATCTCCTCGAGCAGATTCCACCAGCGACAGCAGCGGCCGGCGGAAGGCGCGCAGGTTGCCGGGGTTCTCCGCCAGCTCGCGCAGGTCGTGGAGGTCCATGCCCGACGAGAACATCGCGCCCTCGCCGCGCAGCAGCAGCACGCGCACGTCGTCGTCGGCGGCCGCCGCCTCGATCGCGGCGCCGAGCTCGAGGATCGTCTCCGCGTTGAGCGCGTTGCGCTTCTCCGGGCGGTTGAGGACGAGGTGGCGGATCGAACCGCGATCCTCGCTGCGGACCAGTGGCATAGTGCTCCCGACGCTCGACGATTGAGACCTAGGAGGAATGTTGCAGATCAAGAAGGTTGGCGTGGTCGGTTGCGGCCTGATGGGGCACGGCATCGCGCAGGTGACCGCGCAGGCGGGCTATGACGTGGTGGTCCGCGAGCTCGATCAGGGCGCCCTCGACAAGGGGATCGCGAAGATCGAGAAGCAGCTGGCGCGGGCGGTCGAGCGCGGCAAGCTCGAGCAGTCCGAGGCGGACGCGGTGCGCGGCCGGATCGAGCCGACGCTCGACTACGGCGCGCTCGCCGGCTCGGACCTGGTGATCGAGGCGATGACCGAGGACCTCGCCGGCAAGCTCGAGATGTGGCGCGAGGTCGACGGAATCGTCGGCGAGGGCGCGCTGCTGGCGACCAACACGTCCTCGCTGCCGGTGATCGACCAGGCGGCGTCGACCAGCCGGCCGGATCGCTTCCTCGGCATCCACTTCTTCAACCCGGCGCAGGTGATGAAGCTGGTCGAGGTCGTGCGCTGCGTGACCACCTCGGGCGAGGCCTTCGACGCCGGCAAGGCGTTCGTCGACTCGCTCGGCAAGCTCGGCATCCCCACGCGCGACCGCGCCGGCTTCATCGTCAACCGGCTGCTGATCCCCTACATGCTCGACGCGATGCGCGCCTACGGCGAAGGGGTCGGGGCGATCGACGAGATCGACGCGGCGATGAAGGCCGGCGCCGGGCACCCGATGGGCCCGCTGACGCTCGCCGACTTCGTCGGCCTCGACACCCTGCGCTCGATCGCCGAGGTGCTCTTCGAGGAGTTCCGCGAGCAACGCTTCGCGCCGCCGCCGATCCTGCGCAAGCTGACGGCGGCCGGCTGGTACGGGCGCAAGTCGGGCATGGGCTTCTACGACTACAGCGGCGACGAGCCGGTGCCCAACGCGGGCTTGTAGGAACCGCGCGACGGGCGGCGAAGCTCGGAGGGTGCCTCCGGCTCCCTCCCGCAACGACGTCGTGGCCGCCCTGATCGGCGCCGAGGCCGGCGCGGCGATCGGGCTGCTGTGGTTCGGCGGCAGCCCGCTGCAGCCGATCGGCGTGACCCTCGGCGCTGCCGTCGCCGGCCCGCTGATCGTGCGCGGCTCGCGTCCGCTGCGCACGCTGCTGTTCCGCCACTGGGTGCGTTCGCAGCTCAGCGGCCCCTCATAGACTCCCGCCCATGAGCGAGGGCACGCCGCTGTGGGAGCCCCCAGCGGAGCTGCGTGAGCACTCGGCGCTGGCGCGCTTCATGCGCGCGCAGGGCCACGGCGACTACGCCGCGCTCTGGCAATGGTCGGTCGACGACCTCGAGGGCTTCTGGGCGCGCGGTCTGGGAGTCGCTCGGCGTGCGGGCCTCGCAGCCGTACGAGCGGGTGCTCGGCTCGCACGAGCTGCCGGGCGCGGAGTGGTTTCCGGGCGCGCGGCTGAACTACGCCGAGCACGTCTTCCTGCGGGCGCGCGGCGAGGCGCCGGCGATCGTCCACGCCTCCGAGTCGCCAGCCGCTGGCCGAGGTCAGCTGGGACGAGCTGCGCGACCGGGTCGCGCGCTGTGCCGCCGGCCTGCGCCGCCTCGGCGTGCAGCGCGGGGACCGCGTGGGCGCCTACCTGCCGAACGGGCCCGAGGCAGTGGTCGCGTTCCTGGCCTGCGCCAGCATCGGGGCGATCTGGTCGAGCTGCGCGCCCGAGTTCGGCGTGCCGACCGTGATCGACCGCTTCGCCCAGATCGAGCCGAAGGTGCTGCTCGCGATCGAGGGCTACCGCTACGGCGGCAAGGACTTCGACGTGCGCGAGCGGATCGCGCAGCTGCAGCAGGGGATCCCGTCGCTCGAGCACACGGTGACGCGTGCCCGAGCGGCTGGGACGAGCTGCTGTCCGAGCCGGCCGAGCTGACGTTCGAGCAGCTGCCGTTCGACCACCCGCTGTGGGTGCTCTACTCGTCGGGGACCACCGGCTTGCCGAAGGCGATCGTCCAGGGGCAGGGCGGGATCCTGCTCGAGCACCTGAAGAAGACGGTGCTGCACCTGGATCTGACTCCGGAGGACCGCTTCTTCTGGTTCACCACCACCGGCTGGATGATGTGGAACCTGCTCGTGGGAGGGCTGCTGTCCGGCGCGACGATCGTCCTCTACGACGGCCAGCCCGACCCGCAGGGGCTGTGGGGCTTCGCCGAGCGGGCGGGGGTGACGTGCCTCGGCACGAGCGCCGGCTTCATCGGCGCCTGCATGAAGGCTGGCGTCGAGCCCGGGCGCGACAACGACCTCTCGCGCGTGCGCAGCCTCGGCTCGACCGGCTCGCCGCTGCCGGTCGAGGGCTTCGAGTGGGTCTACGAGCACGTCAAGCGCGACCTGTGGCTGTTCTCGACCTCCGGTGGCACGGACGTCTGCACCGCGTTCGTCGGCGGCTGTCCGCTGCTGCCGGTGTACGCGGGGGAGCTGCAGGCGCGGGCGCTCGGCTGCGCGGTGCAGGCCTTCGACGAGGACGGGCAGCCGCTCGTCGACGAGGTGGGCGAGCTGGTGATCACCGAGCCGATGCCCTCGATGCCGCTGTTCTTCTGGAACGACCCCGACGGGGAGCGCTACCGCGCGAGCTACTTCGACATGTACCCCGGCGTCTGGCGCCACGGCGACTGGATCAAGCTCAACGCTCGCGGCGGAGCGGTGATCTACGGGCGCTCGGACTCCACGATCAACCGCGGCGGCGTGCGCATGGGCACGAGCGAGCTCTACAGCGTGGTCGAGGGGGCGGACGAGGTGCTCGACAGCCTCGTCGTGGACGTGCCCAGCGAGGACGCCTCCGAGTCGACGATGTGGCTGTTCGTGGTGCTCGCCGAGGGAGAGCTGGACGAGGAGCTACAACAACGGTTGCGCCGTCGCCTGCGCGAGCACTGCTCGCCCCGCCATGTGCCCGACCGGATCGTGCAGGTGGCCGAGGTGCCACGCACGCTCTCGGGCAAGAAGCTGGAGGTGCCGATCAAGAAGATCCTCATGGGCGGCGACCCGACCCGCGCCGCGAGCCGCGACTCGCTCGCCAACCCCGCCGCGCTGGACGCGTTCGTGGAACTGGCGCGCGAGCTGACGCCGTCGTAGTGCCCGGGGTGGGATTCGAACCCACACGCCCTTGCGGGCAATCGATTTTGAGCCGATCGCGTATGCCAGTTCCGCCACCCGGGCAGGCAGCCGACTGAATCGTACGACGCGGGACGCCTACGTCTCGACGGCGTGCAGCTCGCTGCCGCCGACGTCGCCGCGGCGGTAGCGGTCGGCCTCCTCGGGGAGGACCTCGACCTCGATGTTCCACTGCTGCTGGAAGCCGCGCATGGCGAAGGCGATCAGGAGGATCTGGACGGGGACGAGGATCAGCGTCAGCAGGCCCAGCAGAGCGGGGTCGAGCGTCGGGTCCGAGAAGCCGTCCTTGTCGCGCTCGAACCAGGCCGGGCCGGCGACGGCCGCGATCACCGCGAACAGCACGGCGAGCGCCGCGGCCACGGGCAGGACGCCGCGGTTCCAGCGGCTGACGTAGATCGCCATCACTAGGTACACGCCCGCGTAGGCGAACGAGATGACCTGTGCGCCCTGCAGCTGCGACCAGCCGCCGATCATCACGATCAGGATCAGCGCCGAACTCGCGAGCAGGAGCAGGGTGACGATGGCCTTGGTGGCCTTCGACTCCGCCTTGTCGCGGTTGGGATGGATGATCACCGTGTCGGCCATCTCCCTCGCCGGCCACTCTACACCCGCTCTGTGCGGACTAGCGCTGATAGATCGAGAGCGTGACCGAGGCCGTGACGTCGAGCGGCCCCGTGTCGCGTCCGTGGGCGTGAAAGGCGCTCGGACCCATTGCCACCGCGGCCTCGACGTCGTCCGCGTCGAGCTGGAGGCTCCATTCGAGCGCTCGCTGCTCGGCGAGCGCGAGGTACGGCCCGAGCTTGTCGTCGAGGCGTTCCTGCTTGCGCTCGTCCACGCGCAGCAGGCCGACGGCGTCGACCAGCTCGGCGAGGTGGCGGGGGGTGGGGGTGACGACCAGGAGCGTCCCGCCGGGCGCGAGCACGCGCCGGATCTCGGCGCCGTCGCGCGGTGCGAAGACGTCCAGCATCAGGGTCGCGCTGGCGTCCGCCAGCGGCAGGCCGCGCCAGACGTCGCAGCCGACCGCGCCGATCCGCGGGTGGGCTCGCGCCGCGCGGCGCAGCGCATGCTTGGAGCTGTCGAGCGCGATCCCGCTGGCGCCGGACAGCCGCTCGAGCACGCACGCGAGGTAGTGGCCGGTGCCGGCGCCGAGCTCGACGACGCAAGACGTGTGCTCGACCGCTCGAAGCCGCCTCCTCCACCACCGCGCTCGTCAGCGGCTCGTAGTGGCCGGCGCCGAGGAAGCGCTCCCGCGCCGCAACCATCGCCGCGGTGTCTCCCGCGTGGACGCGAGTGGCGCCGGGAAAGAGGCTGACGTAGCCCTGGCGGGCGACGTCGAACGAGTGGCGCGCCGTGCAGGTGAGCGTTCGGTCGGCGAGGGTCAGGCCGCTCCCGCAGTGCGGGCAGCGCAGGAAGGCCACGACGTCCTCGAGCATGCGGGGAGGATGTCAGTGCGGATGAAGGGATTCGAACCCCCACGAGCCGAAGCTCACCAGGACCTAAACCTGGCGCGTATTCCAGTTCCGCCACATCCGCGCGCGTAGGGCGATTCTAGGCGGCGTCATGTCTTCGGGCCAACGATCCGCTCGAGTCGGGCGACGCTGGCGCGCTGCGAGATCGAGACGTTGCGTGGATTCGATTGCGTCCAGCGGATCCCGAGCAGCTCGCAGTGGTCGGTGAAGATCCGCCGGATGTCCGCGGACAGGTTGCTGAAGAAGTAGCGCGGATACTCGTACTCGCCAACGCGCCCGCTCGGCAGCTTGACCTTGAAGCGGTTGACGGTGCGGCAGCCGTCGGAGTGGATCAGGCCGCGCAGCAGCGCCTCCGGATGCTGCGCCGTCAGCTCGGCTTGCCACGGCTCGAGCTCGATGCGGCGCGTGTGCTTCTTGCCGGGACCGTGCTGGGGGAAGGCGTGGGGGATGGCCGGATGGCTCAGGCGCACCAGGATCAGCTCTGCGGGCTTGCGCCAGTAACACGTCACGGGGCTGTCGGCGAACAAGGTGGCGAGGGCGGACTGAGCGCTCCGCACGATCTCCGGATAGCGCCTGTCCAGCGAGAGGATCACCGAGGCGGCGCGCGGGGACGAGACGCGGATGTGACCGTCGCCGAGGTAGAGGCCAAGCGCGTAGCAATACGCCTTGGCATCGGGTGGCTGCCGATCGATCAAGGCGAACATATGTTCCCATATGATTCGGACGTGAGCAGGGAGCTTCGACAGGAATGGACCGCTAGGCTGATGGCCCGCCAGGGGGACTGGTGTAACGGCTAACACTGCGGTCTCCAAAACCGCCACTCGAAGGTTCGATTCCTCGGTCCCCCGCTCTCTCCATCCGCCGCGTGCAGCGCTCGCCCCGGCTAGGTTCCTTCAGAGGACTGCGATCCAGAAGGAGACCTGATGCCAACCGTCGAGACCGTCATGGGGCCCGTCGATGTCGAGCAGCTCGGCCTGACGCTGGTGCACGAGCACTTTCGCCTCGTCGACGACGCCGCCAGCTTCCAGTATCCGCGCCTCTACGACGAGCAGGCCGAGTGGGAGGCCGCGATCGCGGATGCGCGGGCGGTCGTGGGCCATGGCGTGAAGACGGTCGTCGAGCCGACCGCGATGCTCAGCGGCCGCCACGCCGGCTTCTCGCGGCGCGTGGCCGAGGAGAGCGGGCTGAACGTGATCCTGGCGACCGGCGTCTACACCTACGACTACCTGCCGAACGTGCTCGCCAGTCGCAGCGAGGATCAGCTCGCCGAGCTGTTCGTGCGCGACCTCGAGGAGGGGATGCAAGGCACCGAGGTCAAGGCGGCCTTCATCAAGACCGCCGCCGACGAGCCGGGCATGACGCCGAACGTCGAGAAGCTGCACCGCGCGGCGGCGCGGGCGAGCCTGCGCACCGGCCGGCCGATCATGGCCCACTCGCGCCCGGCGAGCGGGACGGGGCTGGAGCAGATGCGGGTGTTCGTCGAGGAGGGGGTCGATCCCGCCAAGGTCCAGATCGCCCACGCCGGCGACACCGACGACCTCGACTACATCGAGCGCCTGCTCGAGCTCGGCCCTGGATCGGCATGGACCGCTACGGGCTCGACCTCTACCTGCCGACCGACCGCCGCAACGCCACCGTGCTCGCGCTGCTCGAACGCGGCTACGCCGAGCGGATGATGCTCTCGCAGGACTACTGCTCGACGCTGGACTGGTTCCCGCCCGAGGTGGGCGAGCAGCTGCGGCCGCAGATCGCGCCCAACTGGAGCATGACCTTCCTGTTCGAGCAGGTCATCCCGACGCTGCGCGAGGACGGGATGAGCGACGAGCAGCTGGACACGATGATGGTGTCCAACCCGCGGACTTGGCTAGCCTGATCTCCAGCGCGGGCATGGTGTAAGGGCTGCACAAGAGCCTTCCAAGCTCTTAGTACGGGTTCGAATCCCGTTGCCCGCTTGACCGCAGTGGCGATCGGGAAGCGCGAGGCGGGTCAGGCGTAGGCGTACGTTCTCGATCTGTACTCCGAGTAGCCGGTAGACAGGCGACCCACCTGTCCGCACTCCGCGCAGATGACCGGCCGGCCGCCGTCCATCCCCCGGATCGTCAACCACGTGCCGCCGCGGCCGGTCAGCACGTCGCGCAGCAGCTCTCGGCCGTGCGCCTGCGTGGACACCGCGGTCTGGACGAAGTCGAGGAACCCGAGTCGCCGCTCGCAGTAGGGACAGCTCGCGTCGACGACCTCGAAGGGTCCCGCGAGGTCGGCCGGGTCGACTTCGAGGAAGTCGGCGACGTCCTGGACCTCCGAATCGGTCAGCGAGCGCAGCTCCCGCTCGTCGTCGACCGGGAGGTCCTCCAGGTAGCCATCGGGAACGCGGTAGGTGTAGGTGCGGTGAGGACGTTGCTCGAACAGCCGCAGCAGCTCATCCCTGGACTCGATGGTGCGCATCTAGGCGTGGGAGCGGTAGCGCATAGGCGGCCGATCTTGATCGACGCACATTCACAAGTCAAGGCGCTCTGACTAAGCCGCCCGATCTCGCTCGGCTAGACTCGCCCACACCGGGGCGTGGCGCAGCTTGGTAGCGCATCCGACTGGGGGTCGGAAGGTCGCTGGTTCAAATCCAGTCGCCCCGATTAATCGAACGATGCGACAGATCGGCCGAGCTGTACAGGGTTGGTGTCGCTTCTGATCGACGTGAGCTTGCAAAGAATCCTGCATATCAGCCTATAGCTAATGGAGACGGGGTAATTAGCTATAGACTTATCCCTCATGGCCCTCGGCGAATCCGCGGTGACGCTGATCGGCGACCTCGTCGGCTCGAAGCAATCCACTGATCGGCTGGGGCTCCAGCGCTCGCTGGACGGAGCGCTTGGCACGATCAACGCGCTCTTGCACCCGCCGCAGCCGCTTGAGCCCACCGTCGGTGATGAATTCCAAGGCGTGTTCTCAAGCGTGGCCTGCGCGGTGCGGGCAAGCCTGCTGCTGCGACTCGAGCTGCTCGAGCGGGGGGGAGCGACTCGCGCTATGGACTTGGCTGCGGAGAGGTCACGGTGTTCGAGGAGGCTCGATCCCCGACGTCTCAAGACGGTCCGGGCTGGTGGTCGGCCAGGGCGGCGATCGACCGGGCAAAGGTGCTGGCGAGCTCCCCGCGTACCTCGTTCGCTCGCACCTGCTTCGACTCCTGGCCGGAGCACGCAGGCGTCCCGTCTATCGAGGCATTGGCCGTGGACGCGTTCCTGATAAGTCGCGATGCGACCGTCGATCGGATGAGCCCGCGCGGTCGACGACTGCTCTTGGGGTTGCTGCTCGGTCGGTCGCAGTCACAACTCGCCGCCGACGAGGGCATCACGCAGCCCGCCGTCTCCCAGAGCTTGACCCGCAGCGGGGCATTTGCGATAGAGGCGGCGCAGCTCCGTCTTGAGGAGCTCGCGTGATCTTGCTGTCGCTTGCGTTACTTGGATTTGCCGTCGCCGACCTGCTGCGCTGGTCCCCAGAGCCCGTTGCTCGCGATCGTGCGGCGCTCGCGGTCATCGGAGCGACTGGCGTGACGGTAGCGTTAGCCGGGCTCGGTGGCTTGCAAGCGCTCGACCTCGTGGTCGTAGGCTTGACCATGATGGTGGTGTTGGCGGTCTGGGTGCTCTTCGACCAGCCGCTGCTCAGCCGTTGCGGGCCGGGCTATCCGCTCGCGTGGATCACCGCGGTGCTGGTGGTCTCGTTTGCTATGAGCGGATCGGCCGACACCGTGGCTGGTCCGCTCAAGACGTGGTACTCGAAGCTTGCCTTTCCGTTTGTGCGCTCGGTCGACATCGATCAATTCGTGCTCGGAATCGGCGCAGCACTGTTCCTGCTCTCGACCGCAAATCGGATCGTGCGGCTCGTGCTCGAGGCCACTGGCACGTCGGCGACGACTGGCGAGAGCAAGCTGCGCGGCGGTCGGCTGCTCGGCCCGATGGAGCGTCTTATCGTCGGCGCGCTGGTTCTCTCCGGCGATCCTGCGGGTGCCGCGTTCATCATCGCGGCCAAGGGGCTGCTGCGCTTGCCGGAGATCCGCAGCAGCACCGACCAGATGGAGCGACAGAGCGACCAAGTGACCGAGTATTTCTTAATCGGGACGTTCAGCAGCCTGCTGCTGGCTGCAGGAACAGGTGTGCTTGTATTAGGTGCAGGCTAATATCGAAGTTGATATTAGTTCTTAGCTTATGTAGTTCGTCTGTCTCTACCTTCCGCTGGATCCCCGGCCGGAGAGGCGGACCGCAAGGTCGGGCTGGGCGCCATCGTCGCGCAGGACGGTGAGCAGGTCCGTCTGCGGTCCTACCGCGCTGGGCTGGAACTGCACGAGGACGACCCGTGCTCGTCCCGGGCTCAGCCGGAAGCGGATGCCGTCGGGTCCCGCGCCCGGCAGGGAGAAGGGAGCTCCCGACGTGTGGACCACGCCTTCGATCGGTGCCGCCGACTTGGGTCCGACGTGCCGCACCACGATCCACCGCCACGCTGGCCACCCGACGCGGACCTGTCCGAAGGCGCGCGACGCGGGCGAGACCACCAGCCGGCCCGTGGACTGTGGGGGCCTTGGGGCCACGGTGACGGTTCCGGCGTCCACCGAGCCGGGCTGGCCGATGTCGTCGAGCGCGGTGATCTCGATCGCGTACTGCTCGGCCGTCGTCCCCGTGTTCGCCGGCGCCGTGAAGACGCCCTCGAAGCGGATGGCGCTGACCGGCTCCAGCGGCACCGCCACGGTTCCACCGCCGGGAAGGGTGACCGTGGCGTAGACCTCGGAGATCCCGCGGTTGTCGGTCGCAGTCGCGCCGATGGTCACGGCGCCGCCGGCCGCGGGCAGCTCGCGCGGCTCCACCGAGGGATCCGACGCCACGGGCGCCTCATCGAACTGCGGCTGCGCGTCGACCTGGATCTCGCCGGCGAACTCGGTGGTGGTGGCTCCGTTGGTGTCCGACGCCTGCACGTTGACCGAGTAGCTCGCGGCCGAGTCGGTGAAGTTCGGCGGGATCGCGACGGTGCCGCTGTAGGTCGTCACTCCCGACGGGATCAGCTGCACGCTCAGCGGGCTGCCGTCGGGCCCCAGTACATCCGCGTAGACCATCGTGATGCCGAAGTCGTCCACCGCGTCCACGCTGATCGCGACGGTGCCGCCGAGGTAGGGCAGGCTGCTGGGCGTGACCGTCCCGTTCGAGACGAGCGGCGGGTTGTCCTCGCCCGGTTCCTGGGCGACGGCGCCTCCCGGCAGGGCGACCGACGACGCGAGGAGCGCCAGCAGCACGGCCATGACGCAGGAGGGCTTACGGCGGCTGGGGCTCGATCGCGGCATGCGGGCGAACATACATCAGCGCCGCTCGCGGGCGAGCTCCGCGGCGATCAGCTCGCAGACGACGTCGACGAGCAGGTCGACGTCCTCGGCGGTCGTCTGCCAGTTGACGATCGCGGGTCGCAGGGCGGTCTTGCCCGCGTAGGTGGTCGTTCCGGCGAACACGCGCCCGTCGGCCAGCAGCGCCGCCCCGAGCTTGGCGTTGAGCTCGTCGAGCTGCCGCTCGTCGAGGCCGGGTGGACGGGCGCGGAAGCAGACGATGTTGAGCGGCACGTCGGCGAGTCGTTCGAGCTCAGCCGCGGCGTCCACGCGGTCGGCCAGGTGCTGGGCGATCGCCAGGTGCCGTTCCACCAGCTCGCGGTAGCCGGCGCGTCCGTACGCCCGCAGGGTTGCCCAGACCGGCAGCGCGCGGGCGCGGCGGGAGTTCTCGGGAGCGACGAAGCCGAAGTTCGGGTGCGGGTCGTCCCCGGACGGCAGGTAGGGCGCGCCGACGTTGAGCGCGCGCGGCAGGCGCTCCGCCTCGCGCACGAAGGCGAAGCCGCAGTCGTAGGGCACGTTCAACCACTTGTGCCCGTCGACGGTGATCGAGTCGGCCCGCTCGACCCCCTCCGTCAGCGCGCGCGTCGCCGGTGCCAGCCGGGCGAAGAGGCCGAAGGCGCCGTCGACGTGCAGCCACGCGTCGTAGCGCTCGGTGAGGTCGGCGATCGCGGCGATCGGGTCGAAGTCGCCCGCGTTGACCTCGCCGGCGTTCGCCACCACGATCGCCGGCGCGGTGGCCGCCGCCAGCTCGCGCTCGAGCGCCGCGAGGTCGAGGCGCCCGACGGCGTCCGCGGTCAGCCGCCGGACGTTGTCCCGGCCGAGGCCGAGCATGCCGATCGCCTGCACCGCGGTCGGGTGGACGTAGCCGCTGGAGAGGATCAGCGGCCTCGGCAGATCCGCGAGGCCCTCGGCCTCCACGTCCACGCCCAGACGCTCAGCCCACCAGTTCCGCGCCGCCGCCAGGCCGACGAAGTTGGCCATCGTCGCCCCCGTCGTGAGCACTCCCGCGAACTCCCGCGGGAGCTCGAAGAGCTGGCGCAGCCAGTCGGTCGCCACCTGCTCCAGCCGCGCCGCGAACGGCGAGGAGGCCCAGGCGTACGCGACCTGGTCGTACGCCGAGGTCAGCCAGTCCGCCGCGAGCGCGGCGGGCGTGCCGCCGCCCATGACGAAGTGGAAGAAGCGCGGGCCGCTGGAGCGGGTCGCGGTCTCGCGCGCCCGGTCGGAGAGCTCGGCCAGCGCCGCCAAGGTGCCGCTTCCCTGCTCGGGCATCGGGTCGCTCCAGCGCTGGATCGCCAGCTCTGTCCCGGGAGCGAGGACGTGGTCGTCGCTCAGGCGCTCGACGTGCTGGCGCGCCTCGTCGGCCGCCAGCTGGAGCGCCGCGGCGAGCGTGTCTCGATCGGCGAGCGGATCGGCCACGCCGGTGATCCTCCCACCTGCTGGGCGCGCGCTCCAGCGCGGTACGCTCAGCGCCGTGGCGGACTTCCTCTCGCGTGGCTTTCGCGGCCGCCGGCGCACGCCGGAGGGGATGGAGGGGCGGTTGCCTCCGGGTCAGTACTACGAGGGCGGCTTCCCGGTCTTGACCGCCGGTCCCACGCCGCAGGTGGACACGGCGGCATGGGCCTTCCGCATCGACGGGATGGTCGGCGCCCAGCGCGAGTGGAGCTGGCAGGAGTTCGCCCAGCTCCCGTTCGAGCAGGTGCCCTGCGACATCCACTGCGTGACCAAGTGGTCGAAGCTCGACACCAGCTTCGGCGGCGTCTCGCTGGACACGCTGCTGGAGCAGGTGCAGCCGCGGGGCGACTACGCGATGGCCTACTCGACGGGCGGGTACACGACCAACCTGGCGCTCGCCGACCTCACGGGCGGCAAGGCGTGGGTGGTCACCCAGCACGAGGGCGAGCCGCTGCCGCGCGAGCACGGTGGGCCGGCACGGCTGCTGGTGCCGCAGCTCTATTTCTGGAAGAGCGCCAAGTGGGTCGCCGGGCTGCGCGTCATGGACCACGACGAGCCCGGCTTCTGGGAGGCCAACGGCTACCACAACCGTGGCGATCCTTGGAAGGAAGAGCGGTATTGGGGCGACTGACGGCGGTCGAGCAGCGCGCGCCGGGACGCTGGCAGGTCGCCACCGTGACCTCGGTCAAGCGGGAGACGCCGCGCTGCAAGTCCTTCCGCCTGCGGCTGGCGATGTGGATGCCGCACCTGCCGGGCCAGCACTACGACGTCCGCCTGACCGCTCCCGACGGCTACCGCGCGCAGCGGTCGTACTCGGTCGCCTCCTCGCCGCTGGACGCGGGCGAGATCGAGCTGACGATCGACCGGCTCGACGACGGCGAGGTCTCCACCTACTTCCACGACGTCGTCGTCGAGGGCGACCAGGTGGAGGTGCGGGGTCCGTTCGCCTCGTACTTCGTCTGGCGCGGGGAGGAGCCGGTGCTGCTGGTCGGCGGCGGGTCGGGCGTCGTGCCGCTGATGGCGATGCTGCGCCACCGCCGGCGCAGCGCGCCCGAGCGGGCGATGCGGCTGGTCTACTCCGTCCGCTCGCCCGAGGAGCTGATCTACGCCGACGAGCTCGGCGGCGAGACCGTGCTCACCTTCACGCGCTCGGCTCCCGTGGGCTGGAGCGGCCACAGCGGGCGCATCGACGCCGAGCTGATCGCCGCAGCGGCCTCGCCCGAGGGCACCGCCTTCATCTGCGGCTCGAACGGCTTCGTCGAGACCGCCGCGCAGCTCGTGCTCGAGGCGGGCTTCGACCCGGCGCGCGTGCGCACCGAGCGCTTCGGCCCGACCGGCTGAACGACCGGCTCGCCGCGCGGCCGTCCGTGGGAGACTCGCGCGATGGTCGGCGACAAGGCCTACGCCCGCTTCTCGATGGCGCTGCCGCCGGGCGCGCTGCGTGCGATCGGCAAGCTCAACGTGCCGCTCTACCGCGCCAGCGGCGGCCGGCTGTTCGGACGGGTCAGCCGCGCGCCGGTGCTGTTGCTGACCACGCTCGGACGCCGCTCCGGCCAGCAGCGAACCGCGCCGGTGGTCTACCTCGCCGACGGCGAGCGCCTGATCGTGATCGGCTCGAACGCCGGCAACGAGCGCACGCCGGCGTGGGCGCTCAACCTGCGCGCCAACCCCGACGCGGACGTGCAGGTGCGGCGCGAGCGTCGTCGCGTGCGGGCGCGCGTGGCCGAGGGCGAGGAGCGCGTGGAGCTCTGGCGGCGGATGAACGCCGGCTACACGGGCTTCGACACGTACGACGCCAACACCGGGCGCGACATCGACGTCTTCGTGCTCGAGCCGCGCTGAGCGGCGGGCGCCGGCCGTTCGCGCCGCCGGGCTTGACTATGACAATCGTCATAGGTACCGTCGGGCACCCGTGCCCGAGACCGCCTGGAGCAAGTCCGCCTGCATCCTCTGCGAGTGCAACTGCGGGATCGAGGTCGAGCTCGACGGGCGGCGGCTCGCGCGCATCCGCGGCGACAAGGAGCACGCCGCCTCGCAGGGCTACACCTGCAACAAGGCCTTCCGGCTCGACCACTACCAGAACGGCCGCCACCGGCTGACGAGCCCGCTGCGCCGACGCCCCGACGGCGGCTTCGAGGAGATCGACTGGGACACCGCGATCGCCGAGGTCGCCGAGCGCTTCGCGGCGGTGCGCGACGCCCACGGCGGCGAGACGATCTTCTACTACGGCGGCGGCGGGCAGGGCAACCACCTCGGCGGCGCCTACAGCGGCGCCACTGCTGCGGGCGCTCGGCTCGCGCTACCGCTCGAGCGCGCTGGCCCAGGAGAAGATGGGCGAGGGCTTCGTCGACGCGCACCTCTACGGCGGCCACACGCGCGGGGACTTCGAGCACGCCGAGGTCGCCGTGTTCGTCGGCAAGAACCCCTGGCAGTCGCAGAGCTTCCCGCGCGCCCGGGTGACGCTGCGCGAGATGGCGCGCGACCCGGAGCGGGCGATGATCGTGCTCGACCCGGTGCGCACCGAGACCGCCGAGCTGGCCGACTTCCACCTGCGCGTGCGGCCGGGCACCGACGCCTGGTGCCTGGCGGCGCTGCTCGGCGTGCTGGTGCAGGAGGGCTCGCTCGACGAGGACTTCCTGCGCCGAGCACACGACCGGCGCCGAGCCGGTGCTGGCGGCGCTGCGCGGCCGTGGACGTGGCGGCCTGCGCCGCAGCGCTGCGGCGTCGACGAGGAGCTGATCCGCACCGTCGCGCGGCGGATCGCGGACGCGACCAGCGTCTCGACCTTCGAGGACCTCGGCGTCCAGCAGGGACCGCACAGCGTGCTCTGCTCGTACCTGAACAAGCTGCAGCTGGCTGCTGACCGGCAACTTCGCCAAGCCGGGCGCGATGCACGTGCACTCCTGGCTGGCGCCGCTGGCCCGCTACGACACGCGCGAGCGCCGCACGCCGGTCACCGGCGCGCTGATCGCCGGCGGGCTGGTGCCCTGCAACGCGATCGCCGAGGAGATCCTCACCGACCACCCCGACCGCTTCCGCGCGATGCTGATCGAGAGCGCCAACCCGGCGCACTCGCTGGCCGACTCGCAGCGCTTCCGCGAGGCGCTCGACGCGCTCGAGCTGGTGGTCGTGATCGACGTCGCGATGACCGAGACCGCCCGCCACGCCGACTACGTGCTGCCGGCCGCGAGCCAGTTCGAGAAGTGGGAGGCGACGTTCTTCAACCTCGAGTTCCCGCACAACACCTTCCACCTGCGCGCGCCGCTGCTGGAGCCGCTGCCCGGGCACGCTGCCCGAGCCGGAGATCCACGCGCGCATCATGCGCGCGCTGGGCGTGCTCGACGAGCAGGCGCTGGCGCCGCTGCGCGCCGCCGCCGCGCAAGGGCGCGCGCGCATTACGCGGCCGCGTTCGGCGCGGCGATGCGGCGCCGACCCGCGCGTCGCCGCAGCTCGCGCCGTACGTGCTCTACGAGACGCTCGGGCCCGACGCTGCCGGACGGCGCCGCCGCTGCCGCCGCGCTCTGGGGCCTGGCGCACCGCTGCGCGATGACCTACCCCGACGCGGTCCGGCGCGCCGGCCACGCCGACGGCGAGGCGCTGTTCGACGCGATCCTCGCCGGGCGCTCGGGCGTCACCTTCACCGCTCGACGACTACGAGGACGCCTGGAGCTACGTCGCCCACCCGACCGGCGCATCGCGCTCGAGATCCCCGAGCTGCTGGAGCGAGCTGCGCGGCCTCGACGGCGCCCCGTCGGGCTGGACGAGCGACGAGTTCCCGCTCGTGCTGTCGGCCGGCGAGCGCCGCTCGTTCACCGCCAACACGATCATCCGCGACCCGGCCTGGCGCAAGCGCGACGCCGAGGGCGCGCTGCGGATCAGCCCGCAGGACGCCGCGCGACTCGGCCTCGACGACGGCGCCCGCGCCCGCGTCGTGACCGCCGCGCGGCTCGGCCGAGGCGGCCGTCGAGGTGACCGACACGATGCTGCCCGGCCACGTCTCGCTGCCCAACGGCATGGGCGTGGACTAGCCCGACGCGGACGGCGACCCCGCGCGCGTGGGCGTCGCGGCCAACGAGCTGACCTCGCTCGACTGGCGCGACCCGCTCGTGCTGACGCCGTGGCACAAGCACGTGCCGGCGCGGGTCGAGGCGCTCGCCGAGGCGGGCTAGCTGTAGTTCCTAAGAGGGTTGTTCATCCGGGCCTCCTTGAAGGCTGGGGTTGTCGAAGACGCCAGCTACAAGGAGGACACCGGATGAGGATCTACGCTAACGCTCGCACGTGCCCGAACAGCCGGAGGCTGTTGGTGTGGCGGATCGAGGAGGGAGGCTGGTCGCTGATGGCGGCGGCCGAGGCCGCCGGTATCAGCGAGCGCAGTGCCTGCAAGTGGGTGGCGCGCTGGCGTTCTGAGGGAGAGGTCGGTCTGCTCGATCGCTCCTCGGCCCCGAAGCGGATTCCTCACCGCACTCCCGAGCGGGTGGTCAAGGCGATGCTTGTCTTGCGTCGGCTGCGGATGACCGCCTCTGAGATTGCCGAGACTCTTGGCTTGGCGCTCTCGACGGTCTCGCTGTGGCTCAAGCGCTGCGGGTTGGGCAAGCGCTCGGCGCTGGCGCCACCCGAGCCGCCTAATCGCTACGAGCGCTCGCGCCCAGGCGAGCTGATCCACGTCGACGTCAAGAAGCTGGGGCGCTTCGGGACGGCCGGCAAACGAGTGATCGGCAACCGCCAAGCCAGCCGTGGCTACGGCTGGGAGTGCGTGCACGTCTGCGTCGATGACGCCACCCGCCTTGCCTATGTGGAAGTCCTGCCCAACGAGCGTGCAGAGACCGCAGTCGCCTTCCTACGCCGAGCTCTCGCCTGGCTGGCCGAGCGAGGGGTGAGAGTCGAGCGGGTGATGATCGACAACGGCTCGCCTTACGTCTCCACCGCGCACGCCCAAGCCTGTCGAGAGCTTGGCATCCGCCACATCCGCACCCAGCCCTACCGACCCCGCACCAACGGCAAGGCCGAGCGCTTCATCCAGACGATGCTGCGCGAGTGGGCCTACGCGCGCATCTACGGCTCATCCACCGAGCGCTCCGACCACCTCCCCAGCTGGCTCGAGCGCTACAACTACCGACGAAAGCACGGCTCCCTCGGTCATCGCCCACCAGCGACCCGACTCAACGAGCTGCTCGAGAACAACCTGGTCAGGAACTACAACTAGCTAGCCCGACCGGCCGCGCAGCTCGATCGCCTCGCGCGCGACCTCGAACCCGCGCGCCAGGTAGTTCGGCAGCGCGCGCTCGCCGTCGAGCTCGCAGGTGTTCAGCGTCACCTTCTCCGGCCCGAGCGCCCAGGCGCGGCGGGTGACCTCGGTCAACAGGTGGCCGCCGATGCCGCGGCCGTGGAAGGCCGGCAGCACGCCGAAGTGGGCGATGTCGATCGCGCCGGCGCCGTCGGGCTCGAGCTCGGCATAGCCGGCGGGCGTACCGCGGTCCCAGGCGATCCAGGTCTCGACCTGCTCGGCGAAGGCCTGCCAGGACGCCGCGGACCAGCCCAGCAGGTCGACCCAGTGGTGCCCACGGCCAATCTCCTCGTAGAAGAAGCGATTGAGCGCTCCCAGCGCGACCTCGGCGTGCACGACGGCGATCCCCTCAGCCGGCGCCGCCGGGCGCAGCGCCGCGGGGTCGAGCATTTCCAGGTACCAGACGTGGGCCGGCTCGCGCATCGCCCGCCATCCTTGCGCACACGGGCGTCTCGGCGGCACCGCTAGCCTCCCGGCCGTGAGCGGCTCCGCGATCCGCATCCGCGGCGCGGTGAAGCGCTATGGCGCGATCACCGCCGTCGACGGCCTCGACCTCGAGGTGCCGGAAGGCACCTGCGTCGGCCTGCTCGGCCCGAACGGAGCCGGGAAGTCGACGACGATGCGGATGTTGACGGCGCAGGCGATCGCCGACGAGGGCGAGCTCGAGGTGCTCGGCTTCCGGCTGCCCGAGGAGTCCAAGCAGGCGCGCGCCCAGTGCGGGGTGACGCCGCAGCTCGACAACCTCGACACGACGCTCACGACCCAGCAGAACCTGCTCGTGTTCGCCCACCTCTACCGGGTGCCGCGCGCCGAGCGGGCCGCCGCGGTCGAGCGCGCGCTGGAGATCGCCAACCTCGGCGACCGCCGCGACGACCGCGTCGACACGCTCTCCGGCGGCATGCGCCGCCGCCTGCTGATCGCGCGAGCGCTGGTGCACCGCCCGCGGCTCGTGCTGCTCGACGAGCCGACGGTCGGGCTCGACCCGCAGGTGCGTCAGGAGCTCTGGTCGCTGATCGACGGGCTGCGCTCGGAGGGCACCTCGATCCTGATGTCGACCCACTACATCGAGGAGGCCGAGCGGCTGGCGGACAGCGTCACGATCATGTCCCACGGCCGGGTGGTGGCCGACGGCCCGCCGGCGCGCTTGATCCGCGAGCACGCCGGTCGTCGAGGCGGTCGAGGTCTACGGGCCGCCGGCCAAGCTGGCCGAGGTCGAAGCCAGCGTCGCCAGTCGCGGCCTGCGCTCGCGCCGCACCGGCACCTCGGTGGCGGTGCTCGGCCTCGACGGGGCCAACGGCGACGCCCCGGAGGGCGAGCGCCGGCCGGCCAACCTCGAGGACGTGTTCGTGCTGCTGACCGGCGAGGAGATCGCGTGAGCGGGGTCTCGCGTCCGGCGCGCGCGCAGAAGCTCGGACGTCTCGAGCGCCCGGCGATCGCGGGCGTGCTCGTGCGCGAGATGATCAACTTCTCGTCCTACTGGCGCTCGACGACCTTCTCGTCGACCGTCGAGCCGACGATCTACCTGCTCGCGTTCGGCTTCGGCTTCGGCACGCTGGTGTCCACGGTCGGCGGCTACCCGTACGTGCAGTTCGTCGGCACGGGCACGGTCGCCACGGCGGTGCTGTTCTCGTCGGTGTTCCCGGCGATGTTCGGCACCTTCGTCAAGTACGAGTTCCAGCGCACCTACGACGCGATCTTGGCAGCGCCGGTCGACACCGAGGAGCTGGTCACCGCCGAGTCGCTGTGGATCGCGATGCGCGCCGGCGTCTACGGCTGCGTGCCGCTGCTGGTCGCGATGGTCTTCGGGCTCGACCCGAGCTGGGGCATGCTGACCGTGCCGTTCATCTGCTTCGTCGCCGGCTTCGGCTGGGCGAGCTTCGGCATCGCGATCGCCGGCGATCGCGACGTCGATCGAGAACTTCAGCTACATCACCAGCGCCGTGCTGACGCCGCTGTTCCTGGTCGCCGGCACCTTCTTCCCGATCGACCAGCTGCCCGACTGGGCGCAGGTGCTGGCGCAGCTCAACCCGCTCTACCACTGCGTGCAGCTGGTGCGCCACGCGGTCTTCGGCTTCGAGGGCTGGGCCGACGTCGGTCACGTGGCGGCGATCGTGGGCTTCGGCCTGCTGATCTGGCGCTTCGCGATCAACCGCCTGCAGCGGCGCCTGGTCGACTAGCCGCGGCGCATGAGCCGGCCGACGGCGGCCATCAGCTCGCTGGTGCGCTGCTCGGCGACCTTGCCGGACTCGCCCACGACGCAGTGGCGCGCGTGGTCGTCGAGCAGGCCGAGCGCGACCTTGTCGAGCGCGGCCTGGATCGCGCCGATCTGGGTCAGCACGTCGATGCAGTAGCGCTCCTCCTCGACCATGCGCTCGACGCCGCGCACCTGGCCCTCGATCCGCTTCAGACGCGCTTGGAGCTGGTCCTTGGTCGCGGAGTAGCCGCGGGTGGGAGCGGAGGCCATGGGCGGTTCTGAGTGTACCCGGTGGGGGTACCCGGCTTGAGAGGCTTCGAGGGTCGCGCTAGGGCAGGCGCGCCGTCGTGCGCAGGCCGAGGGCCGCCGCGGCGGCGAGCAGGACGATCCCGCCGGCGGCGAAGGCGGAGGTGATCTCGCGCTGCTCGGTCTTGGTCGCCACGCGCGAGCCGAGCGACTGGTAGACGCCCGAGAGCTCGTCGGCGTTGTCGGCGACGAAGGCGCGGCCGCCGGAGACCTTGGCGATCTCGCGCATCGTCTCGGGGTCCGGCGGCACCGGGATCAGGCTGCCGTCGGGTGCCGTGATCACCGCGCCCTCGCTGCCGAGCGCGACCGTGTTGACGGGGATCTTCAGCTTCTTGGCCTGCCGTGCCACGCCGATCGGGTCGCGGCCGGTGGTCGCCTTGCCGTCGGAGAGCAGCACGATCGCCGCGGGCGTGCGCTCCTCGCCCTTGCCGTCGACCATCGCCAGGCCGGCGGCGAGGCCGTCGCCGGTGGCGGTGCCGCCGTCGGCGGCGAGCGAGTCGATCGTGGCGCGCACCTGCTCGCGGTCCTCGGTCGGCGCCTCGATCGTGTGCGGCGCCTCGGCGAACGCGACCACGCCGACCCTGATGCCGTCGGGCAGCTCGTCGACGAAGCGGCGGGCCGCCTCGCGAGCGGCGTCGAGCCGGGTCGGTGTGACGTCGTCGGCGAGCATCGAGCGCGAGACGTCGGTCACCAGCACGATCGTCGCCTGCTCGCGCGGGACCTCGACGGTCCGCTGCGGCCGGGCCGCCGCCACCGAGAGTGCGGCCAGCGCGGCGAGGAAGAGGGCGAGCGGCGCGCGGCGGCGCCACTGGGAGGCGCGCGGCGCGATCGCCGCCAGCGTCGAGACGCCGGGGAAGCGCACGGCGTAGCGCCGTCGGCGCTGGCGCGCGTAGGAATAGGCGACGAGCGCCAGCGGCAGCACCAGCAGCGTCAGCAGCAGGGCGGGGGAGGCGAAGCTCACGCGAGCCTCCGTCCCAGGTCCTTGCTCCACGAGCCGGCGGTCGACACCACGACGTGCTCGGCGCCCGCGCGGCGCAGCAGCCGGGCGACCTCGTCGCGCTCCTCGGCGCGGGCGGCCCGGTAGCGGCGGCGCAGGTCGCGGCTGGAGGTGTCCACCTCCACGCGCTCGCCGGTC
This sequence comes from uncultured Thermoleophilaceae bacterium, assembly GCA_963734165.1. GTDB lineage: Bacteria > Actinomycetota > Thermoleophilia > Solirubrobacterales > Thermoleophilaceae > JACVRW01. The sequence continues at coordinate 192,203 of CAVTFZ010000003.1, forward strand.
TCGGGATCGACCAGCGCCAGCCGGCCGACGGCCGGCAGCTCGAGCTCGCGCGGGTCGCGCACCTCGACCGCCAGCAGCGAATGGCGGGCGCCGAGCGCGGCCAGCGGGCGCGCCCAGGCGGTCGAGCCGCGGAAGTCGCTGATCACGACCATCAGCCCGGGCTGGCGTGCCAGGCGGCCGAGGCGGACGGCGGTCCGCTCCAGCGGCTCGCCGTCGGCGCCGTCCGGCGCCACGCCCTCGGCCAGTGCCTGCCGCAGCGCCACCAGCGCGCCGCGGCCGCCGTGGGGCGGGATCAGCCGGCGCGTGGGCGCGCCGAAGCTCATCAGCCCGACCTTGCCGCCGCGCTTGATCGCAAGCGAGCCGAGCACGTCCGCCACGCCCTCGGCGACGTCGCTCTTGAGCCGGTCGGCGGTGCCGAAGGCCATCGACGGCGACAGGTCGAGCGCGATCCAGGTGGTCAGCAGCCGCTCGGGCACCTGCTGGCGCACGTGCGGGATGCCGGTGCGGGCGGTCGCCGCGGGGTCGAGCTGGCGCACGTCGTCGCCGGGCTGGTAGGCGCGCAGCTGCGCCAGCTCGGTGCCGGTGCCGACGCCGAGCGCGCGGTGCTCGCCGGCCAGCAGGCCGCCGGAGCGGCGCACGAAGGCGAGGTCGAGCGCCTCGATCAGCGCGGCGGGGATCGGGCCGGGCCCCTGCCGGCCCGGCGGTGGCACCAGCTTGGTGGTCACGCCGCCCGCATGTCCCTCAGGCCGCTGCGATCGGCCTCGGGCTCGCCGACCGCCTCCAGCACCTTGTCCAGGATCGTGTCCGGGGTCACGCCCTCGCTCAGTCCCTCGTAGCTGAGCACCAGCCGGTGGCGCAGCACGTCGGGTGCGAGGTCGGTCACGTCGGCGGCGAACACGTGCCGGCGCCCGCGCAGCAGCGCCAGCGCCCGCGCCGACTGCACGAGTCCGATCGGCCCGCGCGGGCTGGCGCCGTAGCTGACCAGCGGCTCCAGCTCGCCGAGCCCGTACTTGCCCGGGCGCCGGGTGGCGTCCGCGAGCGCGACGGCGTAGTCGATCGTCTCGCGGTCGACGAAGATCTCGCTGACCGCCTGGCGGAAGTCGAGCAGCTGCGAGGCGTCCAGGCGCAGCTCCAGCTCGGGCGGCGCGGTCAGCGAGCGGTCGACCACCGCCGCCTCGTCGCCGGGGGAGGGGTAGTCGACGAGGATCTTCATCAGGAAGCGGTCGACCTGGGCCTCGGGCAGGGGGTAGGTGCCCTCGGACTCGATCGGGTTTTGGGTGGCCAGCACCAGGAACGGCGCCGGCACGGGGAAGGTCTCGACACCGATCGTCACCTGCTGCTCCTGCATCACCTCCAGCAGCGCGGACTGCACCTTCGCCGGGGCGCGGTTGATCTCGTCGGCGAGCAGGAAGTTGGTGAAGACGGGGCCGAGCTCGGTCTCGAAGGTGGCCGTGTCGGGCCGGTAGATGCGCGTGCCGACGAGGTCCGAGGGGACGAGGTCCGGGGTGAACTGGATGCGCTGGAAGCTGCCGCCGACCACCGACGCGAGCGTCTTGATCGTCAGGGTCTTCGCCAGCCCGGGCACGCCTTCGAGCAGCACGTGGCCGCCGGTCAGCAGCGCGACCATGATGCGCTCGAGCATGGCGTCCTGGCCGACGATCACGCGCTTGATCTCATACAGGGCGCCCTCGAGCGCCTCGCGGGGGTCCTGGGGAGGCTCGTTCATGCAAGCGACGGTAGGGAGGGCTGTGTCACCTGCGGGTAAACCCGCCCACTACCCTCGCAGCATGCGCCTGCTGATCGCCGAGGACGAGCCCGGCGTGGCCGACGCGGTGGCACGCGGCCTGCGGCGCGAGGGGATGGCGGTGGACGTCGCCCGCGACGGCCAGGAGGCGCTCGAGAAGGCGCGCTTCAATCGCTACGACGTGGTGATCCTGGACCGGGACCTGCCGCTGCTGCACGGAGACGAGGTCTGCCGCCTGCTGCGCGCCGAGGAGCCCGAGACGCGGTGCTGATGCTGACCGCGGCGACCGGCGTCGACGACGTCGTCGACGGCCTCTCGGCCGGCGCCGACGACTACGTGGCGAAGCCGTTCGCCTTCGCCGAGCTGATCGCGCGCGTGCGCGCGCTGGCGCGCCGCGCCGGCCCGGCCCATCCGCCGGCGCTGCGGGCCAAGGACGTCGTGCTCGACCCGGCGCGGCGCACCGTCACCCGCAACGGCGAGGCGGTCGAGCTGACGCCGAAGGAGTTCGGCGTGCTCGAGGCGCTGCTGGCCGCCGACGGCGCGGTCGTGTCGAGCGAGCAGCTGGTCGAGCGCGTCTGGGACGAGAACGCCGACCCGTTCACCAACTCGGTGCGCATGACGGTGATGAAGCTGCGCCGCAAGCTGGGCGACCCGCCGGTGGTGGAGACGGTCAAGGGCGCGGGCTACCGCGTGTGAGGGCACCGCGCGCGACGATCCGCACGCGCCTGACCGCCCTCTACGCGGCGCTGGTGGGCATCTCGACGGGCGTGCTGCTGCTGGTCAGCTACTGGCTGCTCGGGCGCCAGTTCGACCGCACGCTGTCCGACGCGCGCGCGAGCGACGCGCTCGCCGATGTGCGCCTGCAGTACCTCGTGGCCTTCGCCGGCACCGCCCTGCTGGCGGCGGCCGTGGGCTGGCTGGTGGCGGGGCGCGTGCTGGCGCCGCTGACGCGCATCACAGGCACCGCGCGGCGGGTGTCGCAGGAGCGACTGGACGAGCGCATCCCCGTCGAGGGCCCGCGCGACGAGCTCTGGGAGCTGGCCGAGACGCTCAACTCGATGCTCGACCGCCTGGCGGAGTCCTTCGAGGCCCAGCGCCGCTTCGTCGCCAACGCCAGCCACGAGCTGCGCAGCCCGCTGACGGTGATCCGCTCCGAGGCCGAGGTCGCGCTCGCCAACCCCGAGCCCGACGCCGAGGAGCTACGCGCGATGGGGGAGGCGGTGGTGGCCGCGAGCCGGCGCACCGAGGCACTGCTTGCCAGCCTGCTGATCCTCGCGCGCAGCCAGCGCGGCCTGCTGCGCAGCGAGCCGGTGGACCTCGCGGCCGCGGCGCGAGCGGCGGCGGCGCTGGTCGAGCGCGAGGCGGCGGCCGAGAGCGTGCGCGTGCGGCTCGACGCCACGCCGGTGGTGGCGCCGGGCGACTCGGCGCTGCTCGAGCGGCTGCTGGCCAACCTGCTCGAGAACGGCGTGCGCTACAACCGGCCGGGCGGCACGCTCGACGTGACGGTGGCCGCGGTCGGCGACGAGGCGCTCGTGCGCGTGGAGAACACCGGCCCGCCGGTCGACCCGGAGGCGGCGCGCCGCCTGGCGGAGCCCTTCCAGCGCCTCGACCGCACCGGGGACCGGCGCGGCGCCGGCCTCGGCCTCTCGATCGTCAAGGCGGTCTGCGAGGCGCACGGGGGAGGGCTCGAGATCGCGCCGCGCGAGCGCGGCGGCCTGGTGGTGACGGTGAGACTGCCGCTCGCCGCGGGCTAGAGGGCGCGCGTCTGGACGGCGGTCGGACGCGGGCGCGGGCAGCCGGGGCGCTCGGGACGCTGCAACTGCCTGACCTCGCGCATGTGCTCCTGGCGCTGCTGCTTGGTCGCCTCGGCGAGCCGCCCGTCGACCGCCGCCAGTCCCTGAACCGCGCTGCCGATCAGCGTGAGGCCGGCGACCGCGACCACGACCACGACGATGCGACTCAGTCTGCCCATGTCTTGAGGGTAGAGGCCTCCCTCAAGCGCTTCTAAGGGCCTCTACGGCAGCCGGCCGAACCAGCGCAGCGACATCAGGCCGCCCGCCAGCAGCAGCAGCGCGGCGCCGCCGGCGAACGCGGCGGTGACCTGGCGCTGCTCGTCTCTCTTGGCCACCTGCGAGCCGAGGCGCTTGTAGACCTCCGACACCTCGTCGCCGTCACTGGCGTTGAAGGTCTTGCCGCGGGTGATCCTGGCGATCTCGCGCATCGTCGCGCGGTCCGGGGGCACCGGGCGCTGCTGCAGCGCGCCGTTGCGGTCGGGCACCTCGATCGTGCCCGCGTCGGTGCCGAGCGCCACGGTGTAGACCGGGATCCGCAGGTGCCGGGCGTGCCGGGCGAGCGGGATCGGGTCGCGCCCGTGGGTTGAGGCGCCGTCGGAGATCAGGATCACCGCGGCGGGCGGGCGTGGGCGCGTGCTGCCGCGGGCGCGCTCGAGCACCGCCAGCGAGGAGGCGAGCGCCTCGCCGGTGGCGGTGCCGCCGCTGGGGTGGAGTCGTTCGGTGACCTTGCGCGCCGGCTCGCGGTCGGTCGTGGGAGGCTCGATGCGCTGGACCCGGTGGTTGAACACCACGGTGCCGACGCGCAGGCCCTCCGGCGCCCGGTCGAGGAAGTCCAGCGCGGCCTCGCGCACGGCCTGCATGCGCGTCGGCGCCACGTCACGGGCGGCCATCGAGCCGGAGGTGTCGGTGGCCAGCACCACGGCGGCGCGCTCCTCCGAGACGGCGACGGTCGCCTCCGGCCGTGCCAGCGCCAGCGTCAGCGCCGCCAGCGCGAGGGCGTAGAGCAGCATCGGCGCGTGGCGGCGAAAGCCCGGCCGCCGCGGCGCGACCGCCGCCGTCAAGGTGGGCGAGGCGAAGCGCTCGGCGGCGCGCCCGCGCCCGCGCTCGCCGAGCAGGTAGAGGCCCACCACCGCCGGCAGGAGCAGCAGCAGGAGCAGGAACAGCGGCTCCTGGAAGCTCATGGAGTGCGTGGGCGGTTGCCGAGCTGGACGGTGAAGGTCCGCCGCTGGCCGTCGCGCAGCACCTCGATCGCCGCATCCTCGCCGGGCTTGCGCCGCGAGATCGCGCTGATCGCGTCGTCGGGCTCCTCGACCCGCGTGCCGTCGACGTCGACGACCACGTCCCCGGCCTTGAGGCCGCTGCCCGCGGCGGGGCCGCCGGCGGTGATGTCGGCGATCCGCGCCCCGCGCGGAGCGGGGGTGAACTGCACGCCCAGGTAGGGATGCTGGGCCTCGTGACCGCGGCGCAGCTGCGGCAGCACGTCGCGCACGATGTTGGACGGGACCGCGAAGCCGACGCCCTGGCTGCCGCCGCTGGAGGTCGCGATCTGGGAGTTGACGCCGATCACGCGGCCCTTGGCGTCCAGCAGCGGGCCACCGGAGTTGCCGGGGTTGATGGCGGCGTCGGTCTGGATCACGTTGTCGATCTGGAAGCCGTTGGGCGCCTGGATCTCGCGACCGGTGCCGGAGACGATGCCCGAGGTGGCGGTGCGGTCGAGCCCGAACGGGTGCCCGATCGCGACCACGGTGTCGCCGACCTGGACGTCGTCGGAGTCGGCGAGCGCGAGCGGGCGCAGCGCTCCCGCCGCGTCGGGATCGACCTGCAGCACGGCGAGGTCGGAGGAGGGGTCGGTGCCGAGCACCTGCGCCTCGACCTGGCGCCCGCTGTCGTTGAAGCGCACCTGCGCGGTCTCGCTCTCGCCGACGACGTGGTTGTTGGTCACGATCGTGCCGTCCCGCGCGACGACGAAGCCGGTGCCGGTCGCGTTGCCCGCCTGGACCGAGACCACGCCCGGGCCGGCCGCCTCGTAGACGCGGCCGACGGTGCCCTGCGGCAGCGGCTTGCCGCCGCTGACGACCGCCGGGGCGAGCGCCTTGGAGCTGGAGGAGCCGTCGTCGAGCAGCGCCACGCCGGCGAGCGCCAGCGCCACGATCCCCACCAGCAGCGCCAGCGCGGGCACGAGCGCGAAGCGTCGCTTGGGCGGCGCGGGCGGCGGCTCCGGCGGTGGCTCGGCGACTGGCCGCCGGGCGCGCGCCTGCGCGCGCCAGCGCGCCTGCGAGAACGGCCCGTGCTCGGCGTCTTCGGTTCGTTGCCGTTCGACCCAGAGGCTGCGGCGATCGCTCATGTCGGCGACGGTAGAGGGCGCATTGTCACGCGCGGATAACGATCGTCATAGCGGGTACCGTCTCCGCGATGCAGCGGCGACCCGAGATCGTGCTCGTCCGCCACGGCGAGACCGAGTGGAGCCGCGACGGGCGCCACACCGGGCGCACGGACATCCCGCTGACCGACGCCGGGCGCCGGCAGGCGCAGGCGCTGGGCCCGGCGCTCGCCGGCTGGGAGTTCGAGCTCGTGCTCAGCAGCCCGCTCTCGCGCGCGCTGGAGACCTGCCGACTCGCGGGGCTCGGCGAGCGGGCGCAGCTGCGCGACGAGCTGCTCGAATGGGACTACGGCGAGTACGAGGGGATCACCACGCCGGAGATCCGCGAGCGGCGCCTGGACTGGGTGCTCTGGCGCGACGGCTGCCCGGGGGGCGAGATCGCCGCGGAGGTGGCCGCGCGCGTCGACCCCCTAGTCGCCGAGCTGCACGCGCTCGGCGGCGACGCCGTGCTGTTCGCCCACGGCCACGTGCTGCGGGTGCTGGCCGCGCGCTGGATCGAGCTCGCGCCCGGAGCAGGGCGCGGCGCTGAAGCTCTCCACCGGCACGCTCTCGGTGCTCGGCTGGGAGCACGAGTGGCCGGCGCTGACGCGCTGGAACGCGTCGGTCGGCTAGACGCTCGCGCTCTCCGGCTGCGCCGTCGTCGGCGCGGCCGGCTCCTCCTCGTGCGCGAAGCGCGCCAGCGCCTTGGCCCGCTTCTCGCCCGTGTAGCGCCGTCCCCAGAGCGAGTGCGGCTTGGCCAGGCGGATCGAGCCGATCAGCCCCACCAGGGGGACGCCGATGCCTGCCAGCCCCGTCAGCAGCTTGCCCTTGGCGAAGCAGACGATCGCGAACGCCAGCGCCAGCAGCTGCAGCGGGACCGCGAACAGCGCGGTGTCCCCGCGGTCGAAGCTCTCGTCGCCGATGCCCGACGAGCACGAGCGCCGCGCGGTAGAGGTCGATCCAGAACGACAGACCCAGCAGCCCGACGACCAGCAGCAGCGCCGCCACGATCACCGCGTCGATCGACTGGCGCCCCTTCTGGGACCAGTAGACGTCCTGCAGGTTGAGCCAGAGCGCGAACTCGTCGAGCGTCAGCCCCATGCCGACGCCGAACAGGATCGCCACCAGCTCCAGCCACGGGCTGCCGTCGGCGACCGCGATGCCGAGGTAGCCGAACAGCATCATCAGCAGGATCCCCCACACGAGGTGGTGGATGTGCGTGCCGCCGCTGGTCTCGACGTTGCCCGGCCACCAGCTCACCTGCGCGCGGATCATGTGCGCGCTCGTGCGGATGAAGCCGAACGAGCACAGGAACGCGATCAGGATCAGGAACGCCAGCTCCTTGCCCGGGATCTGGATCTCCTTGTCGTAGGCGCGCTGGACGTCCTCGAAGAAGCGCTCCATGGCTCGCGATGGTAAGACTGAGGCGTGATCGATGGCGCCCTCGGCGGCCCGGTCGACCAGGAGTACCTGCTTCAGGCGCGGCAGATGCAGGCGCTGTCGCTCGCGGTCCACATCCCGCTCGTGTGCTTCGGGATCGCCTTCCCGGCGATGGTGCTGTTCATGGAGGGCCTCTGGCTGCGCACCGGGCGACCCGCTCTACCGCGCGCTCGCCAAGCGCTGGTCGAAGGCGATGCTGATCCTGTTCGCGATCGGCGTCGTCACCGGCACGATCCTGTCGTTCGAGCTCGGGCTGCTGTGGCCGGAGTTCATGGCGACCTTCGGCGCGGTCTTCGGGGTGGCGTTCAGCCTCGAGGGCTTCTCCTTCTTCATGGAGGCGATCTTCATCGCGATCTACGTCTACGGCTGGGACAAGCTGCCGCGGCGCACGCACTTCCTGGCCGGCATTCCGATCGTGATCGCCGGCATGACCGGCTCGCTGTTCGTGATCGCGGTCAACGGCTGGATGAACAAGCCGAGCGGCTTCGACCTCGTTCGCGGCGAGGTCGTGAACGTGCACCCGTTCGAGGCGCTGTTCAACGGCAACCTCTGGCACGAGCTGGTGCACATGTACGTCGCCGGGTTCATCGTGGCGAGCTTCATCGTCGCCGCCGTCTACGCGTTCGCGCTGCTGCGCGGCAGGACCGACCGCCACCACCGCGTCGGGCTGACGGTGGCGCTGGCGGTCGCCTCGCTGGCGGCGCCGACGCAGCTGCTGGTCGGCGACTGGGCGGCGCGCACGGTGGCCGAGAACCAGCCGACCAAGCTGGCCGCGCTCGAGGGGCTCTACGAGACCGAGCGCGGAGCGCCGCTGCACATCCTCGGCTGGTACGGCGACGGCGAGGTCGAGTACGGGATCGAGTTCCCCAAGCTGCTCTCGGTCCTCGCCTTCCACGACCCCGACGCGCGCGTGCGCGGGCTCGACCGGGTGCCGGCCGACGACCGGCCGCCGATCAACGTCGTGCGGCTCTCGTTCCAGACGATGGTCTTCATCGGCACCTTCCTGGCCGCGGTCGGCGGCGTTGTTCCTCGTCGTGTGGTGGCGCAAGCGGCGGCTGCCGCGCTCGCGCTGGTTCCTGCGTGCGGTGGTGGCCTGCGGGCCGCTGGCGCTGGTGGCGCTGATCGCCGGCTGGATCACGACCGAGGTCGGCCGCCAGCCGTGGATCGTCTACGAGATCATGCGCACCGAGCAGGCGGTGACCGGGGCGGGGGGATCCCGATCGGCTACGTAGCGCTCGTCGTGATCTACGTCTGCGTCGCGGTGATCGCGTTCGTGATGCTGCGGCGGCTGGGGCGGCGGCCGCTGGAGGTCGAGGTGCCCGGTGCTCGCTGACCTGACGGCCGGGCTGCTCTGTGCCGGCCTGACCGCCTACGCCGTGCTCGGCGGGGCGGACTTCGGCGCCGGCTTCTGGGACCTGACCGCCGGCGGCCCCGAGCGGGGCGCGCGCCTGCGCGGCAAGGTCAAGCAGTCGATGGGCCCGGTCTGGGAGGCCAACCACGTCTGGCTGATCTTCATCCTGGTGATCTTCTGGACCTCGTTTCCTGAGGCCTTCGGCTCGGTCACCTCGACGCTCGCGATCCCGCTGTTCCTCGCGGCGCTGGGGGTGATCCTGCGCGGAGCGGCGTTCGCGCTGCGCGGCGAGGCGGCGACGATCGTCGAGGCGCGCCTGCTCGGCGGGACGTTCGCGCTCTCGTCGGTGCTGATCCCCTTCTGCCTCGGCGCCGCGGTCGGCGGGGTGGCGTCCGGGCGGGTGCCGGTCGGCAACGCGGTCGGCGACGAGCTCACCAGCTGGCTCAACCAGACCTCGGTCTTCATCGGTCTGCTGGCGGTTGCTTTGGGCGCGCACGTGTCGGCGGTCTTCCTCGGCGCGGATTCCGTGCGGGCGGGGCAGCCGGACCTGGTGGACGCCTTCCGCCGCCGCGCTCTGGGCTCGGGCCTGGTCGCGGGTGCGCTCTCGCTCGCCGGCTTGCTGGTGCTGCGCTCCGACGCGCCGGACCTCTACGACGGCCTGGTATCCGGGTCCGGCTTGGTGTGCGTGCTGCTCTCCGCGGCCGCGGGCCTGCTGACGCTGTGGTTGGAGTGGCGCGAGCGCTTCGAGCTCGCCCGCTTCACGGTCGCGGCCGCGGTGGCGGCCGTGGTCGCCGGCTGGGCGCTGGCGCAAGAGCCCTACCTGCTGCCACCGGAGCTGACCGTGCACGAGGCCGCCGCGCCCGACGCCACCCTGCGCACGATGCTCGGCTGCGCGGCGGTCGGCCTGCTGCTGCTGATCCCGGCGCTCGCCTACCTCTACCGCCTGGTCCTGCGCGGTCGCCTCGACGACGAGTTCCACCCGATCACGGCGGGGGAACAGCGGTGAGCCGCTGGATCGCGCTCGGCCTATTCGTCCTCGGGGCGATCGTCTTCACCCTGCTGGAGCTCACGCTGCCAGGCCTGCTGCTGCTGGCCGCCGCGTTCGTGCTCGGCGTGTTCACGATCGCCAGCCCGGAGCTGCTCGCCGCGGACGCCGACGAGCGCGACGAGTGAGCGCGCGGGCGCGCTTGACGCGGGCCATCACGCCTGTGGTTGGTAGGCGAGGTAGACCACGCCGTTGTCGTAGGAGTCGCTGGCCGCGAGCGAGAGGTTGGCGGGCGCGGCGTTTTCGGGGAACAGCCGCGGTCCGGATCCGCGGGTGAGCGGGTAGACGTATAGGTGCAGCTGGTCGACCAGGCCGTCGGCGAGCATCGCTCGGACCAGCGTGCCGCTGCCGCTGACGTAGAGATCGCCGTCGAGTTCGTCCTTGAGGTTGCGGATCGCGTCGGGGTCGTACGGCCCGACGATCTTCGAGTTCCTCCACGTCGCCTCCGTGAGCGTCGCGGAGACGACGTACTTGGTGGTGTCGTTGAAGAACGGCGCCCCCGGGTCGTCCTCCACGGTCCGCGTCGACCACGCCGGCTCGAACATCTCGTAGGTCGTGCGTCCCAGCAGGATGCCTCGGCAACGTTCGGTGACCGCGCCGATGGTCTCTCCCATCTGGGGGTCGAAGCCGTAGTCGAACGTCCACGTCGGCGCGTCGATCACACCATCCAGGCTCATGAACTCATGCACGTGTATCGCTCCCACTGCTCACCTCCGTATCGATGTTTCCGTATAGACCTTGCCATCGCCGCAAAGTCATCGATCGGCGGGGAACTCGGCGAGGTTGCCGCGGAGCGTCCGTCCCATCTGCGTCCATCCCGCCTGCTACGACCGGCTCGGCGGATCGTAGACCGACGCCAACCGCGCAAGCGTCAGCGCGCCGAGCATCAGGCCGAAGTCCCGCAGCGCGACGTCGTAGAAGCCGGAGTAGGTCAGCAGGCTGATCACGATCCCGCCAAGCCACGCCGCAACGACGTACGCGCCATAGCGCGGCTTGATCGCCACGATCACGCCAGCGAGGATCTCGATCGCGCCGACGACGTACATGTACTGCTGGCCGCTGCCGGGTGCGATGTCGTTGATCCACGGGGCGAGGTAGGTCGGCCAGTCGACCAGCACGTTGAAGAACTTGTCCACTCCGAAGGCGATCGGCGCGATGGTGAACGCGAGCCGCAGCAGCGCGAACGCTTGGTAGCGGGGATCGCCCCAGTCGGCGTTCTTGGCCACGCCGTTGTCGTTGCTGCTGGATGCGGCGTGGTCGCGGGTGACCGCGGGTGCTTGGGGTCGAGCGGCAGCCATCGAGAACTCTCCTTCGTCGGGGTCGCCACAGGCGCGGGCGGCCTTCGACAGAGTTGGCGTCGGCGCGACCGCGATCCTTACCTGCCGAAATCCGGCCGTCGATCGCGCACGACGCTTCGAGCGCAGCGATCTAGTCGGCTGCCCGCCGCCGCTGCCCGGCGACGAAGGCCAGCAGGCTGTCGTGGTCCTCGGCGCAGGCCGGGCAGCCCACCAGGTGCGCGCGCATGCCCGGGACCTCGTGGTCGGCCTGAGCGCCGTCGAGCTCGAGCTCGACGTAGCGGTCGAGCTGGTCGAAGCACTGCTCGCACGTCAGCTCCGTCTCGGCCGGTCCGAGCAGTCGCGCCAGCAGGCGGTTCGGATCGCGTGGCTGGGTCATGGCCGCATGCCCTCCTCCTCGTGCAGGCCACGGGCCACGAGCGAGGCCCGCAGCTTGCGGCGAGCGTCATGGATGGTCTTGTACAGGGCCCCCCGGGTCGAGCCGAGCCGGTCGGCCAACACGTCGATCGGGACGTCGTTGAGGGCAACGGCCACCAGCACCTCGCGCTGGCGGGGGCTCAGCTCGTCCTCGATCGCCTCCCGCACCGCGGCCAGCAGCTCTGCGGTCTCCGCATCCTGCTGCAGGGTCCGGGTGCCCTCCGGCAGCCGCGCCAACCCCTCAGGCTCGAGCGGCACCTCGCGTCCCTGCCATGCCCTGCGACGAACCTTCACCGCCGCTTCCAGCAACGCGAACTTGTACGCCCAGGTGGTGAAGCGACTGTCTCCTCGAAACTCGCCGAGCTTGCCCAGCACGGCGACAAGCGCGTCGTCGGCGCTCTGATGAGCAAGGTCATCGTGATCGCCGCCGCGAACGTGCGTCGACGTCGCCACGCGCCTGCGAACCTCGAACCGCGCCGCCTTCAACAACAGCTCGTGCAGATGCTCGATCGCCGCGTCGCGCGCGGGGTGACCAACACCGAGCCGCTCGACCCAGACCCGAGATTCCGCGTCGAGCGGGCGACGATCGCTTGAGAGCTCAGGGGGAGGCATGGTCACGCACGACGACCGCACACCGAGTTCGCGTCAGCCGACCCCCGATCCTTACGTGGCCGCGCCCATCCAGCCTGAACACGAGGCCCTCGATCCAATGCGATCGATCTCCCATCGGTCACCCCGATTGAAGCACGCCGCACGATCGCAGCGATCGATGCCGCGAATCGGCGAGGCGAGGAGGGTCACTTCCTCGCCTCCTACGAGGCCCTCGCCCGCTATGACGCCCAGCGACCCTGACTTACGCCGGCTCGACCGTCGGCGCGGTCGCCGCGGAGCGCTCGGCGACGTGGACGCGGTTGCGTCCGGCGGCCTTGGCCGCGTACAGCGCGTGGTCGGCTTGGCGCACGAGCTGCTCGCCTTCGGCGCCGTCCTCGGGCAGGACGGCGACGCCGAAGCTGCCGGTGACCGAGCGGGTCACGCCGGAGACGTTGAGGCGTTCGAGCTCGGCGCGCAGGGATTCGGCGACGGCGACGGCGCCGGCGCGGTCGGTGGAGGGCAGCAGGATGATGAACTCCTCGCCGCCGTAGCGGGCGCCGAAGTCGCCGTCGCGCAGACGCGAGCGCAGCACCGCGCCGACGGCTGCGAGCACGTCGTCGCCGGCGCTGTGGCCGAAGACGTCGTTGATCTGCTTAAAGTGGTCGAGGTCCAGCAGGACGACCGCCAGGGGGCTGCCGTCGCGCAGTGCCTGGGCGCTGAGGCGCTTGAGCGTGTCGCGCGCGGCGCGGTTGTTCGGCAGGCCCGTCAGCGCGTCGGTGGCGGCGCGTGCTTCGGCGACGGCCAGGTTGCGCAGGTTCGCCAGCACCGGCGCGGCCTGGGTGACCGACTCCTGCACGCGTTTGCGGCAGTCGTCGGGCAGCGCGGCGCCGGTGTCGACCAGCACCGAGCCGATCACCTCGCCGCTGACCAACGACGGGGTGCAGAGCGTGCGGCGCTCGCCGTCGGCGCCGCAGAGGTTGCAGTGCATCAGGGGGTCGCAGCCGGCGCCCTGCTCGTGGCGGCGGGCGAGCCGGATCGCGACGCAGGAGTCGGGGGTGGCGTCGAGCAGCCGCTCGGCGAGCGGGGCCTCCAGCGGGACCACGGTGGCGGGCTCGAGCCGGTCGTCGCTGTGGTTGCGGTTGAGCACCGTGACCTCGGCGTCGTCGAGCGAGCGCTCGAGGTGCTCCTTGAGCAGCGCGTGCGCCTCGATCTCGTTGCGCATCGCCTGCAGCGTCTCGACGAACTCGTCCTGGGAGTGGCGGAAGGCTCTGTCGTGGGCGCGCTTGGCGCGGGTGCGGCGGGCGACGCGGTCGATCATCACGTAGCCGAAGCCGCCGAACAGCAGCGCCAGGGCGATGATGATCGCCACGGGCACCTGCTGGGCGCGCTCGAGCGTGCGCGTGCGTGCATGTGCGACTGCCGTCTGGTAGACGAGGTTCTCCTTGCGGAAGCGATCGAACGCGCGCTTGCGCCGCAGGAAGTTGGAGATCGCGCGCGCGTCCGACGAGTTTGTGCGCACCCTGGCGATCTGCTGCTCGGCGAGCTGCTGCCAGGCGACGGCGGCCTCGGCCTGCCGCCCAGCGCTGCGGTAGGCGGGCGGATCGTGGCGGCTGGCCTCGCGCGCGTCGGCGACCGCCAGCTCGAAGTCACGCCGCCCCCGGTTGTAAGGGATCAGGAAGGACGTGCGGCCGGTGAGCGCGAAGCCGCGCACGCCGGTCTCCTGATTGAGCATCGCCGTTAGCATCGCCTGCCCGGATCGCGTCTCGTCGAAGACGCGCTCGGCGGCGGAGCGCTGCGAGCTGGAGGCGATCCAGACCGCGCCGGCGATGACGCCGACGGCGACCACGAGAAGGATGCGTGTACGGGCGAAGCTCGACATGGTGGGGGCGGTGAGACCGGCAGTTCCTGGAGAAACCTGATGGTTCCTCTATCCGGGAATCGGTCTCTGCGGGGTGGTTCTTTAGCTCGGGGCGGTCAGCCGCGCACGAGGCAGGCAGGGCAACGGCCTCGCAACGTGACCTCGTGGGCGTCGACCGTGTAGTCGACGCGGCCGGCCAGGCGCTCGATCGCGCGCTCCAGCTCGGCGTCCTCGAAGGGACGCACCTTGCCGCAGGCCTCGCAGAGCAGGTGGTGGTGGTGCTCGCCGTCGGGATGCACCGGCTCGTAGCGCGCCACCGCCTCGCCGGCGTCCACCCGGCGCACCAGGCGCAGCTCGTCGAACAGCTGCAGCGCCCGGTAGATGCTGGCCACGCCGACGCCCTCGCCGCGCGTGCGCAGGCGGTCGGCGATCTCCTGCGCGGTGACGCTGCAGCCGAGCTCGTCGAGCGCGCCCAGCACCGCCGCGCGCGGGGCGCTCTGGCGGTGACCCGCTCCTTCGAGCGTGCGCTGCGCGTGTCGAACCCACTCGCTCATGCCTGCGGCAAGGATAGGCTGGCCGCCATGGCCGACGACATGTACCGAACTCCGGACGAGCGCTTCGAGGGACTGCCGGGGTATGACTTCGCTCCGCACTACGCCGAGCTGGACGGGCTACGGCTGCACTACCTCGACGAGGGCAGCGGCGATCCGGTCGTCTGCTTCCACGGCGAGCCGACCTGGTCGTACCTCTACAGGAAGATGCTGCCGCCCCTGGTCGAGGCCGGCCAGCGCGTGATCTGCCCGGACTACGCCGGCTTCGGCCGCTCGGACAAGCCCACCGATCGGCGCTGGTACACCTACGACCGCCACGCCGAGTTGATCGCGGACCTGCTCGAGGAGCTCGACGTGCGCGAGGCGACCGTCGTCGTGCAGGACTGGGGCGGGCCGATCGGGCTGCGCTGGGCGGTCGAGCACGCCGACCGCGTCGCACGGCTGGTGATCCTCAACACGGGCTTGTTCACCGGCCGGGTGTCGAAGGGCTTCATGGCCTGGCGCGACTTCGCCGAGCGCACGCCCGACCTGCCGATCGGCTTCATCGTCCAGGGCGCCACGACCACCGAGCTCCCGGATGACGTGGTGGCCGCCTACGACGCGCCGTTTCCGACCGTCGAGTCCAAGGCCGGTGCGGCCGTCTTCCCGCTGATCGTGCCCACCAGCGACGAGGACGCCGGCGCCGCCGAGATGCGCGCCGTCTCCGACGCGCTCTCGCGCTGGGACAAGCCGGCGCTGGTGGCATTCTCCGACTCCGATCCGGTGTTCCCGTTCCCGCGCTCGGGCCAGGTCTTCTGCGACCTGATCCCGACCGCGGCCGAGCAGGTGCGGATCGAGGGCGGGGCGCACTTCCTGCAGGAGGACCGCGGCGAGCGGATCGCCGCGGAGATCGTGCGCTTCCTAGGCGGCTGAGCGCCGCCGCCCGCCCCCGAGGGCGCGGGCGGCGCAGGCGTCAGCTCGAGACGGCGGCGTAGCGCTCGCCGACCTTGCCCCAGTCGACCGTGTTCCACCACGCGTCGAGGTAGTCGGGGCGCTTGTTCTGGTACTTCAGGTAGTAGGCGTGCTCCCAGACGTCGACGCCCAGCAGCGGCGTCTTGCCGTCGGTCACGGGGCTGTCCTGGTTGGGCGTCGAGACGATCGCCAGTCCCGAGCCGTCATAGACCAGCCAGGCCCAGCCGGAGCCGAACTGGCCCACGCCCGCGTCCTTGAGCTTGCCCTTGAAGTCCTCGAACGAGCCGAACGTGCTGGTCGATCGCGTCCGCCAGCGCGCCCTGCGGCTCGCCGCCGCCGTTGGGCGACATCGTCTCCCAGAAGAACGTGTGGTTGAGGTGGCCGCCACCGTTGTTGCGCACGGCGGTGCGCTTGTCGTCGGGAACCTGCGAGAGGTTCGCGATCACCTCTTCGATGGGCTTGTCGGCCCACTCGGTGCCCTCCAGGGCGGCGTTGACCTTGTCCACGTAGGCCTGGTGGTGCTTGTCGTGATGAACCCGCATCGTCGTCTCGTCGATGTGCGGCTCGAGCGCGTCGTAGTCGTATGGAAGCGCAGGTACGTCGTACGCCATGTGACTCCTTTCGGGGGTTCCGCCAGCGCGGCCCCAGACTCTATGCGTTGCCGCCGAGACGCTAGGCTTGGCGACCGCTGCGGCTGTGGCGGAATTGGCAGACGCGCGGCGTTCAGGTCGCCGTGGGCGAAAGCCCGTGGGGGTTCGACTCCCTCCAGCCGCACTAGAGCATCGCGAATCGAACCGCGCTATCCGCCCCCGGCGTCGGTGCCGGTCTCGAAATTCGTGCTCGTATCGGTCTCGCCAGTGCTCGTGTCGGGGCCGGTCTCGGTGTTCGTGTTCGGGCTGGTGTCGGTGTTCGTGGTGGTGGTGGTGGTGGTCGGGCTGGTGTCGGTGCCTTCCGTGCTCTCGGGGGCGGGGGAGCTGGATGGACCGCTCGCGTCTTGCGTGATCTGGTTGAGCTCACGCAAGGTCGTCGCATTCTCGAAGAGCGCATCGTCGACGTAGGGGTCAGCCACCCGGGCGATGGACTTCAGCGCCCGCGTCACCTTCGGCGGGGCGTCGACGCCGATGAACGTGAGGTTGAGGAATCCACGTCCTTGGAGGCGGTGGAGACATGAGGGCCCTCCTGACGTCGGCGGATGCGTGGGGCGAGCAGGTGTCGAAACCACTGACGTAGATGTCGATCTGCTTCTTCTTGCCCGACGCGGACTTCTCGTTGCCGATGTAGTCGTTGACCGCGTACCTCACGGAGCTGACGAAATCCGATTGGCCATGCGGTCTCACCGAGTTCAGCGCCTGCTCGATCTCGTCGCCGTTGCCCGTCGCGAACGGTATGTCGGGGCTGCGGTACTTGCTCGTGCAGGTTGGACCCGCCAGGCGCAGGGCGGCCGAGGCGTTTGGCAGCCCTGGACGCTCGAAAGAACCGCGTGTTCGAGCGCTTCGAGCTTGGCCTGCTTGCCGATCTTCCCGGCCATGCCCTGCGAGACGTCGACGATGTACTCGGCGCTGACCTGCGGTGGATCGCGGAGAGGAGCGGCCCGACCAGTTGCGTCACGGCGACGATCAGGGCCACGAGGGCGCCCAGGAATCCCACGACCGTAGGCGGATTCCTGTACCACGGCCTCTCCTCATTTTGCTTGTCGGTCACTGAGTACCGAGAGCAGTCTCCCGCACCTCGGAGCACCGGTTCTCGAGCTGGGGTCGCGGTCGCGCGCCGGTCGGGCGCTGCTAGGCCGCTCTCAGGCGACAGCGTCGGACGGCGCGGGCACGACGCTCAGGCGGCTGCCGTAGAGGCAGCCGATCAGCGCCTCGGTGACCTCGGGATCGAACTGGCTGCCGCGCAGCGCCCCAGCTCGCGCACGGCGTCGGCGTGGGGCATCGCCCGCCGGTAGGGGCGGTTGGAGGTCATCGCGTGGTAGGCGTCGCAGGCGAGGATGATGCGCGAGCCGATCGGGATGTCGGCGCCCTCGAGGGCGTCGGGGTAGCCGCTGCCGTCCCAGTGCTCGTGCTCGTGGCGCACGATGCGCGCAATGGCGCCGAGGCCCGGGCACGGCGCGCAGGATGCGCTCGCCGATCACGGGGTGCTCGCGCATCACCGCCCACTCGAGCTCGTCGAGCGGGCCGGGCTTGTTGAGCACCTCGTCCGGGATC
Source organism: uncultured Thermoleophilaceae bacterium (assembly GCA_963734165.1). Taxonomy (GTDB): domain Bacteria; phylum Actinomycetota; class Thermoleophilia; order Solirubrobacterales; family Thermoleophilaceae; genus JACVRW01. Next base: position 209,802 of record CAVTFZ010000003.1, read on the forward strand.
GCGACCTTGCCGATGTCGTGCAGCAGCGCGGCCTGACGCACGCGGTCGATCTCGATCTCGTCGAGCGCGAGCTGCTGGGCGACGCGCGCGGAGAGGTCGACCACGAACTCGGAGTGCTCGCCGGTGTAGCGATCGCGCTCCAGCAGCGCCTCGGCGAGGCCCGCGATCGCGTCGCGCTGCGGGTCGCCGCCGACGCGGCGGCCGTTGCGATCGAGGTCCGGCGCGCCCTCGGTGCGGCCGCCTCCGGCCTCCCGGGCGGCCGCAGCCGGCGCTCGGCCTCGGCCACCAGCTCGGCCGCCGTCTGCCGCGCTGCCCAGCCGGCGACGCCGACCGAGGCGGAGACCGCCTCGACCGGGCCGACCCGCGTCTGCTCGAGCACCAGCAGGATGCGCTCGAAGGCGTGCAGCGCCGCCGCGGACTGGGTCTCGGGCAGCAGGACCAGGAACTCGTCGGCGCCGGCGCGGGCGAGCACGTCGCTGCTGCGCAGGCTGCGCTGCAGCAGGCCGGCCACGACGCGCAGCAGGTCGTCGCCGCGCTCGCGGCCGTGCGACTTGTTGAGCGCGCCGAAGCCGTCGATGTCGAGCGCCGCCAGTGACAGCGGCACGCCCGTGGCGGCGCGAGCGCTCGACCTCGGCGTCCGAGGCGCTGGGCGAAGGCCTGCGGAGGTGTGCAGCCCGGTGAGCGGGTCGCGCTGGGTGCGCGCGGCGAGCTCCTGCTCGAGGTCGTGGATGCGGCCGGCCGCGAGGCCAGCTGGCGCTTGAGCTCCGCTGCTTGCGGGCTGCGCGCAGCACTGGATACTCGGTCGCGAACGCGCGTCGTGCTGAAGCGGCGCGCGGCGCGCGATGGACCGACCTCACGAGCGGGCTGCCGAGCGGCGCGCGGGCGTGCGGAACACGTAGTCCCAGAACGGGTGCGCTGACGCCGAAGCCGCGCGTCTCGTCCTGGAAGTGGTGGCGCATGTGCAGCTCGCGCAGCAGCTTGCCGACGCGGCTCCTCGGGCGGTGGTGATGCACGTGGTAGTGCGTCATGTCGTAGGCCAGGTAGCCGGCGAGGAAGCCCGACGGCGAACAGCTGCGCGATCTCCGGCGGCAGCACGAGCACGAACAGGCGCGTAGAAAGCGGGCGCCAGCGGGATGCTCACCGAGGGCGGCATCACCAGGCGCAGCGGATCGTTCGGGTGGTCGTGATGGACGCCGTGGATGATCCAGTGCAGGCGTGGCCCCAGCCCGTCGTCGGGCTCGAAGTGGAACACCAGCCGGTGCAGCCAGTACTCGGTCAGCGTCCAGAAGAGGTAGCCGCCGGCGAGCACGGCGGTGACCTCGAGCGGCCCGCGCGCCCTCCTGGCCGAGCGCGAACAGCACCGCGATCGCGGGGATGAAGATCACCGGCGGCACGACGGGATGGACGCGCGAGAGCTTGTCCAGCAGGTCGGACTCGAACATCCGCGGCGAGGCCCGCAACACGTCGCTGCGCTGGCATCTCCATCACGGCGAATCTAGCGCACGCGGCGGCGTGCCGAAAGCCGGGTTTCGGGCGACCTAACCTGTGACCCAGAGCGAGCGCCAGGAGGCGATCAGGTAGTCGAGCCCGAACGCCGCAGTCATCCCGTAGACCACGACCTCGATCGGGCTCGGACCGGTGATCGCCTCCACGAACACGCGTCCGAGCAGGTAGCAGGTGACCGCGGCCATGAAGACGAGCGTCGCTGCCCTGTCCATGCCATGGATGGTCGGCAGCGCCCCCCGAGCGATGTGATTCGGCGGTGAAGCCCTCGTGAACGTCCCGTGACCACAGCGGCGCGCGCGGAGCGTCCGCGCGCGCCGTCCCGCTACTTGATGAACAGCATCTCCTCGTACTTCGGCAGCGGCCAGAGGTCGTCGGCGACGACCTTCTCGAGCCTGTCGCCGAGCTCGCGGACGTGGTCCATCGCGGTCAGCTGGTTGTCGCGGGCGTAGACGGCGAGGTCGAGGCCCTCGACGTCGTCGGGGTAGACGTTCGCCGCCTCGAGCGCGGAGATCGCCGACGGCGAACTCGTCGGTCAGCGAGCGGACCTCGGTCGGCGAGCTCGCTCATCCCGGCCGCCTCGATCAGCGCGATGTGGCGCAGCGCCGCCGGCAGCAGCATCGTGCGGGCCATCGAGCTGGCCGTCTCGGCCTCGATGTTGGCGCGGGTCGAGTACTGCTCGGCCCAGACCTCGAAGCGGGACTCGAGCTCGCGCTGGTTGAGCACCTCGTACTTCTCGAACGCCGCCACCGTGTCGGTCGGCGATCACCTCGGGCAGCGCGTCGGGCGTCGTGCGCAGGTTCTTCAGGCCGCGCTGCTCGGCCTCGGCGTGCCACTCGTCCGAGTAGTTGTCGCCGCCGAAGCAGACGCGCTTGCTCGCCAGGTAGGCGTCCTTGACGACCGCGCGTCACGGCCTCGGCGACGTCGTCGCCGTTGGTCTTCGCCTCGAGCTCGTCGGCCAGCTCGTCGATCGCCTCGGCGACGATCGTGTTCAGCACCGTGTTCGGGAAGGCGAGCGACATGCTCGACCCGAGCGCGCGGAACTCGAACTTGTTGCCGGTGAATGCGAACGGCGAGGTGCGGTTGCGGTCGCCGCCGTGCATCGGCAGCGGCGGCAGCACCGGCGTGCCGAGGCCGAGGAACGAGCCCGGCGTGTGCGGGTCGCCCTCGCCCGAGGCGATCGCCTCGAAGACCTTCTCCAGCTCGGCGCCGAGGAAGATCGAGATGATCGCCGGCGGCGCCTCGTTGGCGCCGAGGCGGTGGTCCTGGCCGATGTTCGCCACCGACGCGCGCAGCAGGCCCTGGTGCTTGTCGACGGCCTTGATCACCGCCGCGCAGAAGAACAGGAAGTTGAGGTTGTCCGCCGGCGTGTCGCCCGGGTCCATCAGGTTGGCGCCGGTGTCGGTGCCCATCGACCAGTTGTTGTGCTTGCCCGAGCCGTTGACGCCGGCGAACGGCTTCTCGTGCAGCAGGCAGACCAGGCCGTACTTGCGTGCCACCCGCTGCATCACCTGCATCGTCAACTGCTGGTGGTCGGAGCCGACGTTCGAGTTCTCGAAGATCGGCGCCAGCTCGTACTGCGCCGGGGCGACCTCGTTGTGGCGGGTCTTGACCGGCACGCCGAGCTTGGCCAGCTCCAGCTCGGAATCCATCATGAACGCGAGCACGCGCTCGGGATCGAGCCGAAGTAGTGGTCGTCGAGCTCGTGGCCCTTGGGCGGCTTGGCGCCGAACAGCGTGCGGCCGGTGTTGATCAGGTCGGGACGGGCGAAGTAGTACTGCTCGTCGATCAGGAAGTACTCCTGCTCGGGCCCGACGGTCGTGAACACGCGCGACGCGGCCTCGTCGCCGAGCAGCCGCAGCGCCCGGATCGCCGACTTCGACAGCGCGTCCATCGAGCGCAGCAGCGGGATCTTGGCGTCCAGCGCCTCGCCGGTCCAGGACGCGAAGGCGGTCGGGATGCAGAGCAGCGCGCCGTTGGGGTTCTCGAGGATGAAAGCCGGGCTGGTCGGATCCCAGGCGGTGTAGCCGCGCGCCTCGAAGGTGGCGCGGATGCCGCCGGTCGGGAACGAGGACGCGTCCGGCTCGCCCTGGATCAGCTCCTTGCCCGAGAACTCGGCCAGCGAGACGCCGCCGTCGGCGGGGCTGAAGAACGAGTCGTGCTTCTCCGCGGTCAGGCCGGTGAGCGGCTGGAAGACGTGCGTGTAGTGGGTGGCGCCCTTCTCCAGCGCCCACTCCTTCATCGCCAGCGCGACCGCGTCGGCGAGGCTGGAGTCGATCGCCTCGCCCTGCTCCAGGGTCAGCGCCAGACGCTTGTAGACGTCCTTGGGCAGCCGCTGGCGCTGGACGGCGAGCGAGAAGACGTTCTCCCCGAACGGGTAGCTGGAAGGTTGGGTCAGGTCGGTCGCGCCGAGCGCGCCCCCGTTGGGGCTCCACTGGGCGGCCGTGACGTTCTGCTGGCGAATCCTCGGCATGGCTTCTGGGTGGCCTCCTACGCACGCACCGCGCGCCCGGACCCGGGCGCGCGAGGAAAGCTTGGTTTCAACGGGCATGGTCACGCTATCCGCGCGACCTGGGCGACAGCATTATCCACGTGTCCAAAGATCGGTGGGGCACCTTCGCCACCGAGTCGGGCGGATCCGCCCGGCAAGCGCGCCGCCGTCGCTAGCGGCGATCGTGCGCGGGGGTGCCCCGGGGCGGCGGGTTGTCCATCTTGCGGGTGTCGCGCGGCTCCACGTACGGCTCGCGGTCCGCGGGCTCTCCCGCGTCGAGGCGCCGTCCACGTTCCAGCTCGGAGTTGAACTCGGCGCCGAGCAGCACGGCGATGTTCGAGATCCAGAGCCAGACGAGGAAGATGATCACGCCGCCGAGCGCGCCGTAGGTCTTGTTGTAGGAGCTGAAGTTCGAGACGTAGAACGCGAACGCAGCCGACGCCACGATCCACAGCAGCACGGCCAGCAGGCTGCCCGGGCTGATCCAGCGAAAGCCCGGCTGCTTGACGTTCGGCGCCGCCCAGTAGAGCAGCGCGAACATGAAGCTGACGAGCAGCACCAGCACCGGCCACTTGGCGATGTTCCAGACGTCGACCGCGGTCGAGCCGAGGCCGATCACGTCGCCGATCTTCTCGGCCAGGCCGCCGCTGACGACCACGGCGACCGCGCTGACGGCGGTCAGCAGCAGCAGCGCGATCGTGAGGCCGATGCGCACCGGCAGCGTCTTCCAGATCGGTCGCCCTTCCTCGATGTCGTAGATCGCGTTCGAGGCGCGCATGAAGGCGGCGATGTAGCCCGAGGCCGACCAGATCGCGGTGGCGAGGCCGACGATGAACAGCACGCCCGCGGCGCCCTGGCTCTTCTGCAGGTTGCGGATCGCCTCGGTGGTGATGTCCTTGGCCGAGCCGGGCGCGACCGTGGAGATGTTGTCGATCAGGGGCTGCGTGGCCGACTGGCCGACCAGCCCGAGGATCGAGATCAGGGCGAGCAGCGCCGGGAAGATCGAGAGGATCGCGTAGTAGGTGAGCGCCGCCGCCCAGTCGGTCAGGTTGTCGGCCTGGAACTCCTTCGCGGTGCGCTTGAGCACACCGCCCCAGGAGCGCCCCTTCAGGTCGGTGGGGGTATCGGGCGCTCGCGTGTCGTCTTTGCTGGCTGCCATAGCGGCCGACTACCCAATCGGTGTGCCGGTATGCGCACCGGGGCGGATCCCATGCTCGGGATTCATTGACTGTTGTGCGGCGCTGTGGTTGAGTCGGCTCCCATCGAGGCACAGAGCACGCCAGCACGAGCGCCGCAGCCCGCCGCCAACTCGCGCGACTCGGTCAGCGGCGCGGGCTGGAACTGCCCGCCGCGGGATCTGGAGGCGCTGCTGCACCCCGACAGCCGCGGCAGGCCGCGCTTCAGGTGGTTCGACGTGCGGGTGCTGTTGGAGTCGCGCAACGACCGGCTCGCCAGCCTGCTGGGCGACCCGAGCCCCGAGCAGCGCGAGCTGTGGCTGCGCGACTGGCATGGCGAGGCCCCACGGCGGATGCGGATCGACCGCACGGACCTGGCGGAGCCGTCGTTCGTGCTGCTCGGCGACACCGGCGAGGGCGACGAGTCCCAGTACGCGCTGCTCTCGGTGCTCGAGCGGTTCGGCCACGACACGGACTTCATGGTCGTCTGCAGCGACGTGATCTACCCGGCCGGCGAGGTCGCCGAGTACGAGCGCAAGTTCTTCCACCCCTACAAGGGCTACGGGGGGCCGATCTACGCGCTGCCGGGCAACCACGACTGGTACGACGACCTGCGCGGCTTCATGTTCACCTTCTGCGGACGCGAGACGGCTCCGGCGCGTCCCCGGCCGCGGCTCCTCTCCCGGGCGCGCCTGCGCGAACGTCTCTGGAAGCGCAACAGCGCGCCGCCCGATCCCGCGCAGGTGACGCGCATGCGGGCGCTGCGCGCGGACCCCGCGCAGCAGGCGACCCAGCCCGGCTCCTACTACGTGCTCGAGCTGGGCTCGCTCGAGCTGGTCGCGATCGACACCGGGATCGTCAACCGCCTCGACGCCACGCAGGGGGAGTGGCTGCACGTGGTCTCGCAGTCGTCGAAGCCGAAGATCCTGCTGACGGGCAAGCCGATCTACGTCGACGGCAAGCTCCATGCCTGCCCGATCGAGGGCGGTGGCACGGTCGACGCGCTCGTCCGCGATCCCGCCAACAACTACATCGCCGCGATCGGGGGCGACATCCACAACTACCAGCGCTACCCCGTCGACGTCGACGGCCGCACGGTCCAGTACCTCGTCAGCGGCGGCGGTGGGGCGTTCACGCACGCCACCCACAAGATCCCGAACATCGACGAGGCCGGGCTCGAGGGCGTGGGGGAGGCCGGCTTTCGCTGCTACCCGCTGCGCGGCGACTCGCTCTCCTTCTACTCGACCCTCTACGACAGCAAGTTCCCGGGCTCCTGGTCGATCGACGCCAAGCAGGCGGCGGCCTACATGGCCGAGCGGCTCGGACTGCCTCCCACCAAGGACGAGGTCCAGGACGTCGAGATCACCAAGACCACCCGCCGCCGCGCCCGCCGGGTCTTCCCGCTGCCGGGCCACGGCCATGGGCCCTGGCACACCTGGTTCTCGGAGTACTTCGACTGGAACGACCCGCCGCTGTTCAAGCATCTGCTGCGCATCGACGCGACCGCGGACCGCGTGACGATCACCTGCCACGCCGCGACCGGCTGCCAGGACGACGAGCGGCGCAGACACGAGGACCGGGTCACGTGCGAGCGCGACGCCGTCGGCCAGTGGCGCTGGACCTGACGCCCGAGTCGTCCGCTCTGACCCCTATCGTGGTCATTCCTCTCCGGAGGGCCACAACTCAATGAAACGGCCCCGGCGCGGTTACCGCCGCCCGGGCCGGCACAGGAGGCATTAACTCCCATGCTCCATCAGCGTATTCGGGCCGAGGCGCCCGACGATTCCACCCAGCTCAAACAGGCCCTGCTCGGCCTGGTGGTCGACGACCACGCCGGCCTCTGGTCGCTGGCCGAGCTCGATCGTCACCTGACGCCCTCCGGCGACACGCAGCCGGGCGCCGAGCCGTCCCGCGCCGCGGTCGAGGACGCCGTCGAAGACCTCTACGCCGCCGGCTTGATCCACCGCATCGGCTCCTACGTCTTCGCCTCGCGCGCTGCGATCGCGGCGGAGCGCCTCGCTGCCTGAGCGCCGAAGCAGGGCGCGCCGGCACCCATTTGGAGTGTGGGCCGTTTCCTCGCGGTATGCGCGAGTTAGACGGCCCACACTCGACGGGCACGCCGGGGCAGGCGCCCCGTCGGCGGCGTAGGCTGCTCGGGGTGGAGCTCGACGCTGAGATCGACCGGCTCTACGGGCTGCCGCTGGAGGAGTTCGTGCCCGAGCGAGACGAGCTCGCCAAGCGCTTGCGCACGGAGGGCGATCGCGAGGCCGCGGAGCGCGTCAAGGCGCTGCGCAAGCCGACGCGCGGCGCCTGGGCGCTGAACCAGGCGGTCCGGTGCCGAGCCGGTGAGCGGGACGAGCTATTGGCGGCGGGCGAGGCGCTGCGCGAGGCGCACGAGGCGTTGCTGGCGGGTGGCGATCGGTCGGTGCTGCGCGAGGCGGTCGAGCGGGAGCGGAGGCTGGTCTCGGCTCTGGCCGACGCGGCGGAGGCCGTCGCCGGCACGAGCGGCCCGGCTTTGAAGGAGCGGCTGCGCGGCACCCTGCACGCCGCCGCGGTCGACGAGGACGCGCGGCAAGAGCTGGCGGCGGGTCGTGTCGTGCGCGAGCGCGAGGCGGCTGGGCTGGGCGCGTTCGGCGCGGGGGTCGCCGCGCCGCCGGCCGGCGCGTCGCGGTCCCGGGAGCGCGACGACGCCGACGACCGCGCCGAGCGGCTCGCCGCGGCTGAGCGGGCACTTGAGAAGGCCCGTGCCGCCCTCGCCGAGGCCGAGGCGGCCTACGACGGCGCCGCCCGCGAGATCGAGTCCGCCCGGCGCGCGCTCGAGGACGCGCAGGCCGCCGAGCGCGAGACGCGTGCGGCGCTGCGCGAGCGCGAGCGGGAGGTCTCCAAGCGCGAGCGCGAGGTCGAGCGGCTGCGTCCGTCTCCATGACGGTGCTCGAGATCGAGACTCCGCACGGCCCGGCCAACGCCCACCTGCACCTCCTCGAAGCGCCGAGAGCCGGGCTGGTCCTGGGCCATGGAGCCGGTGGCGGGGTGGCCGCGCCGGACCTGGTGGCGGTGACCGAGGCGGCGGTCTCGGAGGGGATCGGCGTGGCGCTGGTGGAGCAGCCGTATCGCGTCGCCGGCCGCCGCTCTCCCGCTCCGGCGCGTCAGCTCGACGCGGCCTGGACGGCGGTGGTCGAGCGCCTGGCGGCGCGGGAGCTGCGCGGCTTGGCGCTGGTGGTCGGCGGTCGCTCCGCGGGCGCGCGGGTGGCGTGTCGCACCGCGGCGGCGACCGGGGCGGCCGGCGTGCTGTGCCTGGCGTTTCCGTTGCTGCCGCCGCGGCGCGCCGGCGCGAGCCCAGCGCAGAGTCGCCTGGACGAGCTCGACGCGGTGGCCGTCCCGACGCTGGTCGTGCAGGGTGCGCGCGATCGGTTCGGCATCCCGCCCGCCGGTGCGCGACGAACGGTGGTGGAGGTGTCGGGCGATCACAGCCTGAGGACCGACCCCCAGGCGGTGGCCGCCGCGGTGCGGGAGTGGCTGCCGCGCGTCGTGGAAGGGGTGCGGATCCGGCCGGTCGCGGAGATCGAGCCCGAGGCGACGGCGGCGTTCCGCGAGCATCGCGGGCGGATCGTGAAGCTCCTGCCCGGGGCGGAGATCGCGCACGTCGGCTCGACCGCCGTCCCGGGGGCGCTGACCAAGGGCGACGTCGATCTGCTCGTGCGCACGTCCACCGGCGACTTCGATTCGGCGGTGCGGGCCCTCCGCGGCCTCTACGCGATCCACCAGCCGGAGAACTGGACGGCCACCTACGCCAGCTTCGTCGACTCGGAGTCGACCGATCCCCCGGTCGGCGTGCAACTGGTCGTCGCCGGCTCCGACGAGGACGGGTTCTTCGAGCCGTTCATCGCCGCGCTCACCGGCGACCCGCAGCTACTCGCCCGCTACAACGCGCTGAAGCTCGCCCTCGACGGCAGCGACTACGAGCACTACACGCGTGAGAAGGGGAAGTTCGTCGAGCGGGTGCTCCATCGGCGTCAGCGACCCGGCAGCTGATGCTCGACCACCGTGCCGAAGACGTCGCGAACCGTGGGGACGAGTGAGTAGAAGTGCTGGCGCGATCCACGGCCCTGGTGCGTGCGCTTGGACTCGATGATGCCCAGGGCCAATAAGCACTTGACGTGGTAGTCGATGTTGCCGAGGCTGATGCCGAGCCGGCCCGCCAGGTCGGTCGAGCTCAGCTCGGTTCTGGCCTGGAGCAGCGAGATGATGATCCTGATGCGCAGCGGGTGGCTCAGCCCCCGACCGATCCCGACCAGGCCGAGCTTCTGTCTGCCTGTCGTCGACCGCTCGGGCGCTGCTTCCGAACATCCCCCCGGGCTCATCGCGCGTCCTGGTCGAGGGCCTCGGCGCGAGCGATAAGTTCGCTTGTCCTCACCTTGAGGACCGCGCAGATGGCGGTCATCTCCTCGAGACGCACATCGGCCTCGCCGGCTTCGACGGCCGCGATCTGTGCGGGTGAGAGGCCAGCCTGGAGGGCCACCGCGCTGAAGGAGCGATCTTGGGCGGCACATCGCTCCCGGAAGGCCCCGAGCAGCGCCTGCCGGTGGCTTCGAAGGTCGATCTCGGGGCGACACGCTGGGCTGTCCAGACGGCAGTCGGTCACGGCTAATCAGTTGGTCGCTGCCAACTATAATTGCTTGTCTAGACACTGCCCGCACTCCACAGTTCCAATGCGTGTCTAATCCCTCGCCGACGCCCGCGCAGGTCGGGCACGTCGTTCGAGCCCTACGTGAAGCCCGCCACGAGAGTCAGGAGACCGTCGCTCACAAGGCGAAGGTCAGCCGCTACTACTACTCGGAGATCGAGCTCGGCGAGCGCAATCCCACGCTGCTCGTGCTCGCTCGCATCGCTCGAGCGCTCGACACGACCCTCTCGGATCTGATCGGCCGAGCGGAGAAGCTGAGCTAAACGCGGCGGAGAAAGGTCGTCGAGCGATGCTCAGGTCAGGAGCAATAAGTCCTGGCGCTGGCGCAAGACAACTTTCGCCTCCACCTATCGGGCGAAAGTTTTCAGCCATAAACTTTCGCCGGTCAGTCGATGTCGGGCCGGCGCATGACGAGCAGGCCGACGAGCCGCGAGACCACCATCGCCACGTAGGCGATCCCGGCCAGCTGCTCCAGCATCACCAGCCCGCGCGCGAACGGCTTGATCGGCACGACGTCGCTGAGGCCGGTGCTCGACAGGGTCGTGAAGCTGAGGAACAACAGCTCCATCCAGCTGCGCTCACCGCTCGGGTCGACCGCCGCGGTGAAGCTGCCGGGCTCGATCGCCTGGCAGACCGTGTAGGTGTAGGCGAACGCCCAGGCCACGAGCGTGAAGGTGGCGCCGACGGCGAACAGCTCGTCGCGCGTGATCTCGTGGTCGGCCAGCATGTACGCGATCAGGGCGCCAGCGGCGTAGACGTAGAGGATCGCCTCGAGAGCCGAGGAGTAGGGCAACAGCGTGTCGTCGCCGGTCACGGCCTGGATCAGCAGCAGGACGGTCGCGGGGACCCCGAGCAACAGCCCTATCCAGGTCAGCCCCGGCGAGCTGCGCACGGCCAGCACCACGAGCCCGAGAATGGCGATGCCGAAGACGCTGAACAGCGCGCGACCCGCGTCGCTGCTCTCCATCAACGGGTACAGCAGCACCCCGGCGAGTTGGGCGAAGAGCAGGACCGCGGAGGGCTCGCGTCGGGCGAACCGGAGCACGCGCCGAACCTAGCCGCCGTCCCGGTCGCCATCGTCACGATGCGGCCGCTCCGCCGAACGCGCGGGCGAGGTCGTCGGCGACCGGCTGCGCGTCGTCGGGTGCTTCGATCGTCAGGACCAGCTCGTCGGCATCCTCGACCAGGGAGAGGTCGAGGAACGGGCAGCAGTCGGCCTCGGTCGCGACGATCGCGTCCAGCCTGTCGCGGGTGGTGGCGTCGGCGCGGAAGCGCAGGACGTGGCGGCCGTCCTCGACGGCACGGTCGGTCAGGCTGTCGGCGCCGACCTCGGCCATCTCGGCGAGTCGCCGTTCGAGGCCGCTTGCGTCGAGCGAGCAGGCGATCGGCTTGCCGTCCGTCATTCGTCCTCCAGGGGCTCAAAGGGGTGGGGGACGGCTAGTGTCGGCCCTGAACGTGGGTTTAGGTCAAGGGGACGACATGGCAGACGCAACGCTCTCCATCGGTCAGGTAGCCGCGAAGGCCGGTCTCAACGTGTCGGCGATCCGCTACTACGAGCGCCACGGGCTCTTGCCGGAGCCCGTGCGCGCAAGCGGCCAGCGCCGCTACACCGAAGACGCGATCCGGCGCCTGGGCGTGATCGACGTCGCCAAGCAAGCCGGATTCTCGCTGGACGAGGTTCGATTGTTGCTCGACTCCGCAGATCGAGGCGCTCCGGCGCACGAGCAGCTGCAGGCTCTGGCGGTTCGCAAGCTGCCCGAGGTCGATGCGCTGATCGAGCGCGCTCAGACGACGCGACAGTGGCTCACGACGGCCACCGCCTGCGGTTGCGACACGTTCGACTCGTGCGCGTTGTTCGGCGAGCAAGCGTCGCTCTGAAGCGGGGGGTCGCGCAGTACCGCCACGGGGATTCAAACCCAGCCGGAGCCAGATCGGCCGCAACCCGCCGCAAGCGATTTGGCTCTAGGCCACGAATTCGAGGACTTCCGTTTTGCGGCCCTCCTGTGTACCCCGGCGTGTACCCGACTCGCCCCTCACGTTCCTGCGCATCAGCCGTGGGGCCCGCTTCCGCCGCCCCTGGCTCCATACTGCGGCAGGCGATGGCGGAAGGCGTAATCACAGTGCTCGTGCGGCTTCCCCGGTGGACCTTGCCGGAGATGGTCGCCGTGGCAAGGTCTCAAAGCGTGGCGACGTGGCGCGAATGCGACCTCACGCCCAAGGACGGCCCAACCGACGTGAGCCTCGATGTCACGGCACCGGACATTTTCAACGCTCGCGAGCAGGTGCGGCGGGTGTTCGGCGACCTTCCGCTCGCTGCGTTTCGCGCGAGTACGGCATAGCCACGCGCTCACAGGGATAGGCCCGCAGCCTCCCACGCGGCTGCCGGCTGAAGGCACTCCACGCCTACCTCGTTGCAGATGAAGGGGATGTTGTCCAGGTGTGCCTTGGCCTTGGCGACGTTTCCCGTGGGGGTCCGGCCCTCGTAGGTCGCAACGGCGAATCCGCGGTGCATAGCCTCGGCGATGACGAACGGGTCGGCCTCGTCCCCGCCGTCTCGGAAGCGGTACTTCGTGACAAGCTTGCCGACTGTTGCCTGCACTTCCTCAACCGGATCTCCACCAGGGCCTCGCGCTCCTTGACCCATGCGTATGCGCCGTCGCTCTGGCCGGCCAGCTCGTCAAAGACCGCCCTCGGTATCAGGAGGCTTCCGCTAGCCAGTCCTTCGTCAAGAAACGTCCAGAAGCCCGAGAACGAGGTCGGCAGATAATGGGCATGCTGCGCCCCGACCAGAGCCGACGTATCGATCACGATCACTTATCGAGCCTCAGTCGGCCAGAGCCTGAGCGGAGAACTCCCGCAGCTTGTCGAAGTCGTCAACTTTGGTCCGCAGGAGCCGCGATGCGGTCGTGAGCGTCACAGCAGACGAGTCGGCCGCCGCGAGGACGAGGTCCGTAAAGGTTGGGCTGAGACGCGCGACCTTGTTGCGGTTGCCGTCGCCGCCGTCGCCGAACGCGCTATTGGTCGGGCGGTCCCGTACCGCAATCAACTCGGCAACCGTGAACAGCCCGAGCCGACGTGCACGGGTAGCAGCTGCGAAGGGCGTAACGCCGAACTCGAATGCGAGCGCCTTCGCCGTCTCGATCGCATTGTCGGCCGCAACCGCGTGATAGGAGGCGACAAACTCGTCCTGGGGCATCAGAACCTCGCTTGCAAACTGCTCGCACCAGTCCTCCTCGCTCTGATGGGTTCGGCCGGCAGTCAGGAGATGTAGATGCGCGAACTCGTGGAGGATCGTGAACGCCTGCGCCCGCGCGTCCTCTCCGCTGTTGACGTAGATCGCGGGGGCCTCGTCATGGGGCAGTAGGAAGCCACGGACACCCTCGTCTGGAATCCGCTGGCGTACAACCAGCACGCCCGTCCACTCGACAGCGCGTAGGACGACGCGGCGCGAGTGCCATAGATCATTAGTCCGCGCAGCCCGGAGGGCAGGCGGCGCGAGGTCGAGCACCGCTCGTACAGTGTCCGGGGTCGGCAGCGAGTCTGGTAGCCCGAGCCGGGCCGCGCCCTCCCGCCAGGGTGGGTCGTCGCCCATCGCCGCGTACAGGGCAACCGCAGCGTCTTGGCGCTCTCGAATCTCCCGCTCTAGGCGGACAAGCTCGGGACTCCATGGAGGCGGCGGGGCGTCGCGCAGGCGTCGGAACTTCGCCGCGACGGAAGGCTCGTCGGGTGGCTCGGGCCGCAACAGAAACGCGAACGAGCGCCCATATGCTGCCGCGACTAGGCGAGCTTGCCGGATCGTGAGCAGGTGCTTCCCCGCCTCGGCTTGCTCTAGCCGCTCGGGCGCAACGCCGGCCTTCCGCGCCGCAGCTTCCACGGAAAGCTGGGCGGCCTCCCGAGCCCACCGGAGAACCTCCGGCGTCGTATGCGCCCTTATCTCGGCCACGGGCATTCGATAACCCTAGTGCTCCGCCAAGCTCGAAACTCCTACCGTCCGCACAATCGAGTTGCGGCGTCGCGGTGCGTTCGGATGCCCCTCCGACCGGCCTAGTGTCCCGGCTATGCAGCTAGCTGGCGGATCGGCGTGGACCCGACCGAGCGCACGTCGTTCATGACGGACGGGCCGTTCGCGGTCGTGCGAACCTCGATCTTCGCCGCCATGCTTCCCACGGCGCTCGGCTCGCGCTGCTCGTGCCGAGTTGGATCGCGGGGCTCGTCGGGCTTTGGCTCGCACTAGAGCTGCAGGTGCGGGTCGTGGAGGAGCCCTACCTACTCCGTCTCCACGGGGGGACGTACGCCGATTACGCCGCTCGGTCGGTCGGTTCATACCGGGGTGGGGGCGCCTTCGCGGCGACGAGGCATAAGCCGTCCACGGCGCAGCTCTCGTCGGAGCCGTCCGGTCTAACTGGCAACGTAGATCAGCTTTGCCCAGGCCATTGCGAAAGGTTGAACCTCCCGAGGTCGCTCCGGTGGTCGTCCGCGATGGGGACGCCGAGGTGGTCGAGGTCGTCACCACAGACGAACTCAAGCGCCGAAAGGCCGAGAAAGAGCGGGCCGCACGCCAGCAGCGAACCGGAGCTGCCTTCTACTCGGAGCATCGAATTCTGGCGCTGTCACCCGGCGCTGCCTTTACCGTGCCCACGTACAGCCTTGACGTGTGGTGGTTCGTACAGGACGTTCACGGTCCGGGCCGGGTGGTCACCGGCTGCACGCTGATCTTCGACCAGCCGTATCAGTGCTCGTTCCCCTTCGAGGTCATTCAGCCAAAGACGTTCTGGGAAGCCGTCGAGCAGACGGAAGTTGAGTGCGAATACCGGCGCGTCAAGTCACGGCTTGGGCGCGTCAAGGTGCTCGAACCGCCCCGCTTCGAGGCAGCGAGGCAGGCAGCTTGATCGCAGGCTCTATTGGCGGCCGTACTTTCGTCGCAGTCGCGCCCACTCCTGAACGTCTACGCTCGTAGCGTCGTGCGCCTTGATCCAGTTGCCCGTAGCGGCCGGCCCGTGTCGTAGCTCGCGCACGCGCCCTATAGTCGCCATCGCCGTTCGCAGCTCGCGCTCAGCGTGCAGGTACGTCTCCAAGTCCGGGTAGTCGATCGCCATGGCCGCGAACCGATCCTGAGCAGCCTTGAAAACGTCGAGCGCGCGCCATTCGAGGGGCGGCAACCCGAACTCGCGCGCCAGCTCGTTGCACAAGCGATCTAGCGTCGCGAGCGAAATGTCTCCCTCGCGGATGCGGAAGCGGTGATAGGGGTTGCGCAGGATGGTCCGCCAGATACCACGGACCCACTTCCGCGTGGTCGGCCAAGGCGACCAGAGTAGTTCGAGGAAGGCGGCGAAGTCGTCATAGGGCGGCCGTTCGCCGATGCGGTGGAGCGCTTGTAGGTGGCGGATCACACGCGAGCGATCAAGCGGGTGCAGGACCGCCGCGTTGACGTGCTCGTCTATGACCAGCAGCAGCCGCTGCCACAGCTCATCGCCCGGCGGGCGTTGCGGCCCTTCGGTCGATGCGGATTCGCGAGTCACGGGGGCACTCATAACGGCGCCATCGGATGCGCGTTGACGACACGGGCCGTGCATCATGTGTACCTGGGCGTGTACCCGAGCGGCCCTAGAACGACGAAACCCCGCTGTAAAGCGGAGGTCGCGCAGTACCGCCACGGGGATTCGAACCCCGGTTTCCGCCGTGAGAGGGCGGCGTCCTAGTCCCCTAGACGATGGCGGCTAGCAGGCGGCGATTGTAGCGGCAGGGTTGGCGCCTCGTCCGGGGCGGGCGGGATATGCTGCGCTGGTCCATATCGGCCGGTGGCCATGGGAAGTCCGGTGCGAATCCGGCGCGGTCCCGCCACTGTGACCGGGCGACGATGTGTCGTACGAATGCCACTGGGACGCCGACGGCGACCCGGGAAGGCGCGACACGGAGCCCGAAGCCAGGAGACCTGGTCCCGGCCGGCCAAAACCGACCCTCGAGGAAAAGGGTGGCCATGATCGATCGATTCCGTCCCGTGCGCAGCGTGCTCGTGCTCGCCGTCGCGCTCGCTCTCACCGCTCCCCGCGACCGCGCTCGCCGCGCCGGTCAGCGTCAACCTGCGCGTGGAGGGCGCGACGCAGACCATCTTCGAAGGCCCGGTCACCACCGACGGGCACGACGTCACGACCGCGACCGGCGGCACGCATCCGTGCGACGGCACCAACGGCGGCGTCAACCCGTCCGCCGGCCCGACCGCGACCGCCGCGCTCGACGACGCCGCCAAGCTCGGCGGCTTCTCCTGGGACGGCGACCTGGTTCGACGGCTTCTCCGACTTCAGCATCGACCGCGTCGCCGGCGACGCCGTCACCGACACGCAGTTCTGGGGCTTCTTCGTGGACGGCGTCGCGCCGGTCGTCGGCGGCTGCCAGCAGCGCGTGACCGGCGGACAGGAGGTCCTGTGGGCCTTCGACGCCTTCTCCAAGCTCGCACACGCTGCGCCTGGCCGGGCCCGGCGCCGCGACCGTCGGCCAGCCGATCGCCGTCAAGGTCACCGACGCCGCGAGCGGCGCGCCGCTCGCCGACGCCGACGTGCGCGGCGCCAAGACCGGCGCGGACGGCGTCGCCAGCCTCAGCTTCGACCAGGCGGGCGTCTACCGCCTCAAGGCCGAGCGCGACGACTCGGTGCGCTCGAACGCGCTCGTGCTGTGCGTCGACCCGGCGGGCGCCGAGCAGTGCACGGGCGCGCGACAAGACCGCACCGTCGGTGAGCGTGAAGCTCCCGGGCGCGACGACGGACGGCGGGTCCGGGGCTCGCGTCCGCCGGTCGCGCTCGCGCACGCTGACGATCGCCTGGCAGGGGCAGGACCCGGCGGCCGATGGCAGCGGCGTCGCCACCTACACCGCCGAGGTGCGCGAGCTCGCGCAGGGAGCGCGGGCCAGCCAGGCGGCGACGTGGCGCACGCTGCTGTACCGCTCGACCGCCACGTCGGTCGTCTTCCGCGGTCGTGCCGGCCGCGCCTACGAGTTCAAGGTCACCGCCTACGATCGCGCCGCCAACGCCAGCGCCCCCGCGACGGGCACGCTGGTGTTCCCGGTCGACGACCACAACCGCCGCATCCTGCGCCTCTCGCTCGGCGACTGGCGCGGGGTCGAGCGGGCGGACGCCTTCGGCGGGCGCGTGCTGCGGCCCAAGCGCGCCGGCGCCAGCGCGCGCATGGCGCTTCAGCGGCACGCGCGTGGCGCTGATCGGGCGCAAGCTGCCGGAGCGGCGGCCGGCTGCGCGTGACGATCGACGGCAGGGCCACGACGTTAAGGCTCGCGGGCCGCGGGACCGCGCGACAGACGCTCTACGCCAGCCCGGCGCTGAAGGCCGGCAACCACGCGCTGCGGCTGAAGGCGCTCGGCGGCGGCCCGATCGAGCTCGACGCGGTCGCGCCGATCCCATGAGCCGAGCGTGGCGAGCGGCGCTGCTCGCGAGCGCGGCGGCGGGGACCGCGGCGCTCGCGGTGGCGCTGCCTGCCGCGGGAGCGGACGCTGAAGCCGCACGGGCGGTGGCAGGCCCGACCGTCGACCAGCTGGTCGTCTTCCGCGACGGCTTGGCGGTGAACAAGCGGGTGAGCGCCCGTGAGGCTCGCGTGCGCGTCCGTGGCAGGCGCTGCGCGGTCGCGGCCGGCACGCCGCTGGCGGCGCTCGTTCGCAGCCACCCGGGCCGGCTGCGCCTGCGCGACTACGGCTCCTGCTCGCGACGCCCGCGCGACGGCTCCGGGCTGTTCGTGAGCGGCATCCGGGGCGATCGCAACAGCGGCCAGGACGGCTGGGTCTACAAGGTCGGCCAGCGCGTCGGCAGCGCCGGCGCGGCCGATCCCACCGGGCCCTTCGGCGCGCGGCCGGCTGCGCACGGGCGCTCGCGTGACGTGGTTCTACTGCCACATGGGCGACGGCGGCTGCCAGCGCACGCTGGCGCGTGCGGACGACGCTCGCGCCCGGCGGGCTCTGGGTGCGGGTCCGCGGCTACGACGACCGCGGGCACGGCGCCGCGATCGACGGCGCCACCGTGCACGTCGGGCTCGAGCCACCGCCACGACGGGGCAGCGACGGCATCGTCCTGGCCCCCGCTGCCGGCCCGTCCCGTGCGCGTCTACGCCGAGAAGGCAGGGGCTGGTGCGCTCCTTCGCCGAGCGGGTGGCACCTGCGGTGACCCGCAGCGCGCTGGCGCTCCGTGCCTGTGCCGCGGCGGCGCTGCTCGCCGGCGGCTGCGGCCTCGGCGCCGGCGAGGAGCGCAGCGGCGCCGGCGCGCGGCTCGTGGTCACACGCGACTTCGGCCAGCGCCAGCTGGGCTCGGTCGGCGAGGTCCGCGGTGCGCGAGGATCAGACGGTGATGCGACTGCTGCGGTCGAAGTTCGACGTCGAGACGCGCTACGGCGGCCGCTTCGTGCAGAGCATCGACGGCCTCTCCGGCGCCGGCGCCGAGGGCCAGCGCGACTGGTTCTTCTGGGTCAACGGCATCGAGTCGGACGTCGGCGCGGCCGAGTACGAGCTGTCGCCCGGCGACCGCGTCCAGTGGGACTACCGCGACTGGCGCGCGACGATGCGCGTGCCGGCGATCGTCGGCGCCTACCCCGAGCCGCTCGAGCACGGCTGGGAGGGCAAGCGCCGGCCGGTGCGCGTGGAGTGCGAGCGACGCCGACGCCCCCGCCTGCAAGCGGGTGCGGCGACCGGCTCGCCGACGCCGGCGTGGCGGCCAGCGACTCGTCGCTCGGCGCGCCCTACACCGAGACGATCGTGCGCGTGCTCGTGGGCCGCTGGCGGGCGCTGCGCCAGAGCGTCAGCGAGCTCGAGGACGGTCCGCAGGCGAGCGGGGTGTTCGCGCGCTTCGCCGAGGACGGCCGCTCGCTCGAGCTGCTCGACGCGGCCGGCGAGCCGGCGCGCACGGTCGAGCCGGGGACGGAACCGGGCTCGTGGCGGCGCGTCCGCCCGCGCGAGGACCAGCTCGCCTGGGTCGTGACCGGGCTCGACGAGGGCGGGGTCGAGGCGGCGGCCGCCGCGCTCGACGCCCGCGCGCTGCGCGACGCGTTCGCGGTGGCGGCGAGCGACGCAGGCGTGGAGAAGCTGCCGCTGGGGGGCGGCGACCGATGAGGATGGTGCCCGACCTATCGCCCCGGCGCCAGCGCGCTGCACGCCGCGCGCGCCGGCGTCGCCGCCTCCTTCTGCGGCGCGCTCGCGCTCGCCGGGGCGCTGTACGCGAATCCGATCGTGCTGGCCTCGGTGCTGGCGGCGATCGCTGCTCGCCGGCGCGGCCGCCGGGGTCGGTCGCGAGCTCTGGCTCGCGCTGCGGCTGGCGCTGCCGTTCGCGCTGCTGGTGGCGATCGTCAACCCGCTCGTCTACCAGGGCGGCGACACGCTGCTGGTCCGCGGCGGCGAGGTCTTCGGGCGCCGGATCGACATCACCCTCGAGGCGATCGGTGCAGGGCGGGCTCGCCGGCCTGCGCGTGGCGGCGATCATGGTCGCGCTTCGGGCTGCTCTCGGCCGCCGTCGACCCCGACGAGCTGCTGCGGCTGTTCCGGCGCGTCTCCTACCGCTCGGCGCTGACCGCGGCTCGCTGGCCACGCGGCTGGTGCCGGTGCTCGAGCGCGACGCGCTGCGCCGCGGCGACGCCGCGCGCTGCCGCCCGCAGCCGCCCGGCCGCCTGGCGATGACCCGCCTGGTGCTGGCCGGCACGCTCGATCGCGCCGTCGACATGGCCGCCGCGCTGGAGGTGCGCGGCTACGCGCTCGCCGGGCGCCCGCTCTCCGAGCGGCCGGCCGTGGTCGCGCCACGACGTGCGCGTCGGGCTCGCCGCCGTGGCGATCGCAGCGGTCGCGCTTGGGGCGAAGGTGGCGGGGGCGGGAGCGGTCGAGTGCTACCCGACGCTCGACATCGACGCCGGCGCGGCTGACGCTGGCGCTCGCGGCGGCGCTGCCGCTGCTCGCCCTGGCGCCGTTCGCCGGGCGCTCGGCGCGGCTGGGGGTGCGGCATGGGTAGGGCGCCGTGCCCCGACGGGCGCCGCGATCGCACAGGGGCGCGCCCATGAGCGACGCCCTCGTGTGTGCGCAGCGCTTCACCTACTCCTACCCGGAGCGGCCGGCCCGGCGCTGCGCGACGTCTCGCTCGAGCTCGAGCCCGGCAGCTTCACGGTGCTCGCGGGCGTCTCCGGCTCGGGCAAGTCGACGCTGCTGCGCGCGCTCTGCGGCCTGGTGCCGCACTTCCACGGCGGCGAGCGGTGGCGGGCGAGCTCGAGGTCGGCGGGCTCGACGTGCGCGAGCACGGCCCGGGCGAGCTGGCCGCGGTCTGCGGCACGGTCTTCCAGGACCCCGAGGGCCAGGTCGTGATGGGCGGCGTGCGGGCCGAGCTGACGCTGCCGCTCGAGCACCGCGGCGAGCCGCCGGGCGGCGGTCGCGCGCGCCGTCGAGGAGACGGCGCTCGCGCTCGGCGTCGCGCACCTGCTCGACCGCCGCACCGACACGCTCTCCGGCGGCGAGCTGCAGCGCGTGGCGATCGCCGCGGCGATGGTCCACCGGCCCGCGCTGCTGCTGCTCGACGAGCCGACCTCGCAGCTCGACCCGGTCGCCGGCGACGAGCTGATCTGGATGCTGCGACGGCTCAACGAGGAGTGGGGCACGGCCGTCGTGATCGCCGAGCACCGCCTCGAGCGCTGCCTGCCGGCCGCCGACCGCGTGCTCGCGATCGAGGGCGCGACGATCGCCTGCGACGCGCCGCCGCGCGCGTTCCTCGACTGGGCCATGAGCCAGGCGCCCGCGCTCGTCACGCCCGCCGCCCGGCTGTTCGGGCTGGCCGGGTTGACGCCGGCGCCGGTGTCGGTCAAGCAGGCGCGGGCGACGCTGCGGGCCGTCGGGATCGCGCCGTCCGCAGGCCCGACCGACGACGCGCGTGCGCGAAAGGTCGTCCGCCTGCGCCGGCGCCAGCGGCGCGACGCCGGCCGCGGCTCTGCGACGCCCGCAACCTCTGGTTCGAGCTTGAGGACGGGCCGGCCGTGCTGCGCGGCCTCGACCTCCGCGTCGAGCCGGGCGAGCTGGTCGCGCTGATGGGCCGCAACGGCGCCGGCAAGAGCACGCTGCTGCGCCTGGCCAAGGGCCTCGTCGAGCCCACGCGCGGCGGGATCGAGCGCGCCGGCGAGGTCGCGCTGCTGCTGCAGAACCCCGGCGACTACCTCGTCCACGAGCACGCGCTCGACGAGGCCGGGGCCGAGGGCCTCGCCGCCGCCGGGCTCGCCGGACGCGGCGACGCCAACCCGCGCGACCTCTCCGGCGGCGAGCGCCAGCGACTCGCGCTCGAGGTCGTGCTCGGCGGCGGCCCCTGCGCCGCCGTGCTGCTCGACGAGCCGACGCGCGGCATGGACCGCCCGCACAAGGACGCGCTGGCCGCGCGGATCGGCGACGCTGGCCGCGGCCGGGGCCGGCGTGATCGTGGCCACCCACGACACGGAGTTCGCCGCAGCGTTCGCCAACCGCGTGGTGCTGATGGGGCAGGGCACGGTGATCGCCGACGGTCCGCCGGCCGAGGTGCTGGCCGGCGGCTGGCACTTCTCGACCGACGTCGCGCGCGCCCTCGACGGCGCCGCGCTGACCCCCGAGCAGGGCGCCGCCGTGCTGACGACGAAGCGAAAGGTGGCGGTGTGAACGACGCAAGGGAGCTGGCGCGATGAGCTGGCAAGCCGCATCTTTTGCCATCCTGGCGCTCGTGCTCGCCGGTGCCTTCCTCTGGTACGAGCGGCAGCGCCCGCCCGCGCGCGTGCTCGCGCTGGTCGCCGCGCTGGCCGCGCTGGCCGTCGTCGGCCGGCTCGCGTTCGCCGCGATTCCCAACGTGAAGCCGACCACCGACATCGTGCTCTTCGCCGGCTACGCGCTCGGTGGCGTGCCCGGCTTCGTGGTCGGAGCGGTGACGGCGCTGGTGTCGAACGTCTTCTTCTCTCAGGGCCCCTGGACGGCGTGGCAGATGGTCGGCTGGGGCGCGGTCGGGGCCGGTGGCGCACTGCTGGCCCGAGCCGCGCGCGGGCGCGAGCTCGGCCGGCTGCAGCTGGCGCTCGTCTGCGGGCTCGCGGGTGCGGCCTTCGGCGCCTGGATGGACCTGTACCAGTGGACGCTGGCGGCGCGCCAGGACCTGCCGACCTACCTCGCGATCTCCGGCACCTCGCTGCCCTACAACGTCGCCCACGTGGTCGGCAACGTCGTCTTCTGCCTGCTGATCGGGCCGGCGTTCGTGCGCGCGCTGCGGCGCTATCGGCGGCGCTTCGAGGTGCGCTGGCAGCCACGCCAGGCCGGCGCCGTCGCGGCGGTGGCCCTGCTCGCGCTGGCGCTGGCGACGGGCGCGTCGATCGGCTCCGAGCCGGCTGCGGCGGCCACGACCGCGCAGGTCGCGGCCAAGACGCCGGCCGCCAAGGCCGTCGTCTACCTGCGCTCGGCCCAGAACGCCGACGGCGGCTTCGGCCCCGCGCCGAGGCAGAGCTCGACCAGCCTGCACAGCGGCTGGGTCGCGCTCGGCCTGGCCGCGGCCGGGCACAACGCGCGCGACGTCAAGCGCAAGCGCGGCCGCCATGCCGGCAGCTACCTAGTCCGCAGCGCGAAGAAGCTCGCCGACATCGGTGAGATCGAGCGCACGGCGCTGGTGGCGGCGGCGACGGGCGTCTCGCCGCGCAGCTTCGGCGGTCGCGACCTGATCGAGGAGATCCTCGCTCAGAGGCGCTCGGACGGGTCGATCGCCGGGCAGGTGAGCTACACGTCCTTCGGCATCCTGGCCCTGCGCGCCGCGCGCCAGCCGGCCGGCTCGCCGGCGATCGCCTGGCTGCTCGGCAGCCAGAACGAGGACGGCGGCTTCGGCGTCGCCCGCGGCACGACCAGCGACGCGGACATGACCGGCGTGGTGCTCCAGGCGCTCGCGACGGTCGGTCGCTCGAGCAGCCCGGTGGCCAGGCGGGCGGTCGCCTACCTGCTCGGGATCCAGAACGCCGACGGCGGCTTCCCGCAGCGCGCCGGGGACAGCTCCAACGCCCAGTCGACCTCCTACGCGGTGCAGGGCATGGTGGCGGTGGGCGGCGCGGACGCGGCGGTCAGCCGCGCGAACCGCTACCTCGTCTCGCTCCAGCGCGGCGACGGCAGCTTCGGCTACTCGGCCACCAGCAGCCAGACGCCGGTGTGGGTGACCGCCCAGGCGCTGATGGCGCTGCGCCGGGCGCCGCTGCCGCTGGCCGCCGCGCCGCGCAAGCCCAAGCCGCTCAGGGCCGCGGCGGCCGAGCCCAAGGACGAGGACGACGCCGGCGGCGCCGCGGCGCCGGGAAGCGGCGGCAGCGGCGCCGCGGCCTCGGGTGGCGCGGGCGCGCCCGCGACCACGACGCCGGACGTCCTGGACGCGCTCCGGGCCGGGGGAGCTGGGAGCTCGCCCAAGAGCGTTCCCTCCGCGCCAGCGCCCACCACGACGCCGCTGACGGTCCCCACACCCGAGGCCGATCCCGCCGACGCCGCCTCCGCCCAGCGGGCCGCCGCCGGCGCCGGCGACGACGGCGTGCCGCCGAGCGTGGCGATCGGGATCGCCGCCGCCGCGCTCGCCGCGCTCGGCCTGCTCTGGCTGCTGCGCCGCCGACTGCTGACCCTCGCCCGCCGCGGCGGCACGCTGCTGCCCGCGCGCCTGCGCCGCTCCTCCTAGCGCCCGCCGCTTCTCAGCGGCTTCTCTCTGGCGCCCTCCGGCGCCGCCTTGGCCTTCTCGGCAGCGTGCCGCTAGGTGCGACAAATTGTTCCGAACACCGGTACACTGAGCCGTCATGCCTCCCGCGATCCGGCGCTCGCTGGTCTCCGATCAGGTCTTCCGCGGCCTCTGCGAGGAGATCCTCTCGGGCGTCTACGAGCCGGGGGAGAAGCTGCCGACCCAGCGCGCGCTGGCCGCCGACCTGGGCGTGAACATGGCCTCGATCCGCGAGGCGGTGAAGCGGCTCGAGCAGCTGCGGCTGGTGGAGGTCCGCCACGGCGACGCGATGCGCGTGCGCGACTGGCGCGCCGACGGCGGCCTCGACGTGATCGCCCACCTGCTCTTCCGCGCCGGCGGGCTCGATCGCGAGACGCTGGCCAGCGTGCTCGAGGCGCGCCGGCTGATGCTCGCCGAGGCGGCGCGCCTGGCCGCCGAGCGGCGGACCGACGCGCAGGCCGCAGCGCTTGCGGGAGCTGGCCGAGCGGATCGCCGCGGCGCCCGACGCCGCCGCCGCGCAGGCGCTCGACTTGGCGCTTCATGGCCGAGCTGGTCGAGGCGTCCGGCAACGTCGTCTTCGTGCTGATCATGAACTCGATCCGCGCGCTCTACTTCGAGCACGCGGGCGCCTTCCAGGCCGTGGTCGCCGGGCGCGACGAGCTGGCGCCGCTCTACGCGCAGGCGGCGGACGCGGTCGACGCCGGCGACCGAGCGGGCGGCGGCGGTCGTGGCCGAGCTCGCCGGCCGCCAGGAGCGGGCGCTGCTCGCGGTGTTCGCCGCGCTGGCGCGCCAGCACGTTCGCGGCCGCCTCGAAGGAGCACCGATGACGGGCGCGCTCGCGCCGCTGCCGCGCTGACCCCGCGCGAGGCGTCGATCTTCGCCTGCGTCTGCGACACGGTCGTCGCGCCCGAGCCCGTGCTGCCGCCGGTGCGCGAGACCGACGCCGTGTCGGTCCTTCGACCGCTGGCTGCTCGCCGCGCCGCCGCTCAACCGCCTCGGCCTGCGCGCGCTGCTGTACGCCGCCGAGCTGGCGCCGCGCGCCTTCGGCCGGCGCTCGCCTGCGGGCGCTCGGCCGCCGAGCAGCGCGGCCGCGCTGCTCGCGCGGCTCGACGGCGTGCGCACGCCCGCAGGTGCGCCAGCTCGTGAAGCTGGTCAAGAGCATCGCCTGCCTCGCCTACTACGGCGACGACGGCGTGATGCGTCGCCTCGGCTACGACGCCGACGCGGTCGTCGAGCGGGCGCGGCGGCTGCGCGCGCGCGGAGGCGCGGCCGTGACCGCGATCCGCGCCACCACCGGCGCCGCCTACACCGACGGCAGCGGCATGTTCCGCCCGCGAGCCGAGCGCGTCGAGCAGGGGCGCCGGATCACGCGGCGAGCGGGTCGTGCACGCCGACGTCTGCGTGATCGGCACGGGCGCCGGCGGGGCGCCGGTGGCCAAGGAGCTGGCCGAGGGCGGCATGCGCGTCGTGATGCTCGAGGAGGGCGCGCGCTTCACGCGCCGACGACTTCACCGCCCGCCCGCGCGAGATGACGGCGCTGCTCTACCGCGACGCCGGGCAGACCACGACCGTCGGCAACGTGCCGATCCTGCTGCCGCTCGGCAGCGCGGTGGGCGGCACGACGCTGGTCAACTCCGGCACCTGCTTCCGCACCCCCGAGCCGGTGCTCGAGCACTGTGGCGCGCGCAGTTCGGCCTCGAGGCAGCTGACCCCGGCCGAGCTCGACCCCTACTTCCGCCGCGTCGAGCGCGAGCTCAACGTCGCGCAGGTGCCGCCCGAGCTGGCGGGCCGCAACGCGCTGGTCGTCAAGCGCGGCGCCGACGCGCTCGGCTGGTCGGGCGACTTCATCTACCGCAACGCCAAGCGGCTGCGTCGGCTCGCGGCGTGTGCGCCTTCGGCTGCCCGACCTCGGCCAAGCAGCACACCGGCATCACCTACGTGCCGCGCGCCTGGGACGCCGGCGCGACCACCTGACGCGGCTGCCGCGCGCGGCGCGATCGTGATCGAGGGCGGCCGCGCCCGCGGCGTCGAGGCGACCACCGCCGGCGGCGGCACGCTGACGCGTCGAGCGCCGACACCGTGATCGTCGCCTGCGGCGCGATCCACACGCCGCTGCTGCTGCGCGCGCAACGGGCTCGGCGGCGCGCTCGGGCCAGCTCGGGCAGAACCTCGCGATCCACCCGGCCACCGCCGTGCGCGCGCTGTTCGACGAGGAGATCGACATGGCGCGCGGCGTGCCGCAGTCGCTTCTACATCGACGAGTTCGCCGACGAGGGGATCATGTTCGAGGGCGCCGCCGGCCCGCCCGACTACCTCGCGATCGATCGTTCCCCTTCTCGCGCGAGCGCCACCGCGAGCTGATGCTGCAGTTCACGCAACCTGTCGCAGTTCGGCGTGATGGTGTCCGACCGCTCGCGCGGCTCGCGTGCGCGAGCGCGCCGGCCGCGTCGAGATCCGCTACGACCTCTAGCCCGAGGACGTGGCGACGCTTCAGGCGCGGGATCGAGCTGCTCGCCGAGCTCTACTGGGAGGCCGGCGCGAAGCGGGTCTACCTGCCGGTCGACGGCGTCGCCGAGCTGCGCGACGGCGAGCTCGGCCCGCTGCCCGAGCGCGAGCTGCGCGCCCGCGACCTGACGCTGATGGCCTTCCACCCGCTCGGCACCGCCCGCGCCGACGCCCGCCCCGAGCACGGCGTCGTCGACGCGCGACCTGCGGCTGCACGGCGTCGAGGGCGTCTACGTCTCCGACGCCAGCGCGGTGCCCAGCTCGCTGGGGGTCAACCCGCAGATCACGATCATGGCGCTGGCCACGCGGCTGGCGTTCGACCTGCTCGGCAAGCCGGCGCCCGACCGACGAGCCGCAGCCGGAGTCGATCGCCCGGCCGCGCATCGCCGCGCACGTCTGAGCGCTCAGACGCCGAGCGTGCGCATGATCAAGCGGTCGAGCACGCGGTCGGGCACGATCTTCGCCAGCGGCCCGCGCAGCTTCGCGTCGCGCCCGACGAGGTAGCGCGTGCGCGGCTTCTTGGCGGTCAGCGCCTTGCCGATCGTCTCGGCCACCACCCGCGGCTCGACGCCGGTCTTGGTCTCGATCTTCTCCATCTCGCCGCGCAGCCCGGCGATCATCTTCCCGTAGCGCTGCTCGAGCTCCGGCGGCGCGTCGCCGAGCAGGCGCTCGACGGTGTCGTCGCTCTTGCTCCAGATCGGCGTCTTGACCCCGCCGGGCTCGACCAGGATCACGTCGACCCCGTGCGGCAGCAGCTCGCGCCGCAGCGAGTCGCTGATGCCCTCCAGGGCGAACTTCGAGGCGCTGTAGGGGCCCACCAGCGGCAGCGCCACCCGCCCGCCGATCGAGCTGATGTTGACGATCCGCCCGCTTGCCCGCCCGCAGCGCCGGCAGGAACGCCTGCGTGACGGCCACCTGGCCGATCAGGTTGACCTCGAGCTGCTGGCGCAGCTCCTCGATCGGGAGGTACTCGACCGGCCCGCCGACGCCGACGCCCGCGTTGTTGACCAGCGCCGGCCAGCGGCCCGCTCGCCGACCTCGCGCGCGCGGCCTCGATCTGGGCGGCGTCGGTGACGTCGAGCTTCAGCGGCGTGATCCCGCGCCCGCGCAGGCGCTCGGCGTCCTCGTCCTTGCGCACGCCGGCGAGCACCTCGAAGCCCAGCTCCTCGAGATGCGTCGCGGTGGCCTCGCCGATGCCGGTCGAGGCCCGGTGACCACCACCCTGCCACGGCCAGTCGCGTTCATGGCCCTCAACCTATCCGGTAGCGTCGAGGGGTGGTGGAAGTGGAAGCCGCGATCCGAACGCGCCGCACCCACAAGGCCTACGGCGCCGAGCCCGTGGACCGGGAGACGCTCGGACGAGCTGTTCGAGCTCGCACGCTGGGCGCCCAACCACAACCTCACCAACCCCTGGCGCTTCCGCGTGCTCGGCCCCGAGGCGCTCGCGCGCTTGAAGGAGCGGCCGGGCCGGAGGCCGCGGCCAAGCTCGACCGCGCGCCGACGCTGGTGGTCGCGAGCGTGGTCGAGAGCGGCGACCCGGTGCAGGACGAGGAGGACCTCTGCGCCGGCGCGGTGGCCGCCTACATCGTGCTGCTGGCCGCGCACGCGCGCGGGCTGGTCGGCTACTGGCGCACGCCCGCGGTGCTGCGCTGCCCGAGGGGCGCGCCGCGGTCGGCATGGGGGACGGCGAGCGCGTGCTCGGCCTGCTCCACCTCGGTCCGCCCCGGCAGGAGAAGGACCCGCCGCAGCGCCTGGCCCCTGACGAGTTCGTCACCTTCCTGCCGTGATCGCTCGCGCCGACGCCCTCGCCGCACTGGAGCGCGACAGCTTCGACGTCGTCGTGGTCGGCGGCGGGATCACCGGCGCCGGGGTCGCCCTCGACGCCGCCTCGCGCGGGTACAGCGTCGCGCTCGTCGAGCGCGCCGACTACGCCGCCGGCACCTCCAGCCGCTCCTCGAAGCTGGTCCACGGCGGCCTGCGCTACCTGCAGAACTTCGACCTCGGGCTGGTGCGCGAGGCGCTGCTCGAGCGCTCGCTGATGGTCAAGCTGGCGCCGCACCTGGTCAAGCCGCTGCCGCTGCTGGTGCCGGCCTTCGAGGGCAAGCGGCCCGACCGCCTGACCGGCGTGGGCCTGAACATGTACGACGTGATGTCGTGGCAGCGCGGGCGCGACGGCGACGACGACTGGAGCCCGAGCCGCCATCGCACGATCGAGGGCGCCGAGGCGGTCGCGCTGGCGCCCGCCCTGGCCGAGCGCGGACCATCGTCGGCCTACCTCTTCTACGACTGCCAGACCGACGACGTGCGCCTGATGCTGACCATCCTCGGCGAGGCCGAGCGCTTCGGCGCGGTCTGCGTCAACGGCTGCGAGGTGACCGGTCTGGTCGAGCGCGACGGCCGCGCCGCCGGCGTGCTCGTGCGCCCGGCGGACGCCGACGACGAGTTCGAGCTCGTCGCCGCCAACGTCGTCAACGCCACCGGCGTCTGGGCCGACCAGCTGCGGCCCGACGAGCTCTATCGCGAGGAGGAGATGCCGCGCATCCGGCCCAGTCGCGGCACCCACCTCACGCTCGCCTACGAGGCGCTGCCCCTCGACGGCGCCGGGGTGATCGTGCCCGCCGCCGGCGGGCGCTCGATCTTCGTGCTGCCCTGGCTCGGTCGCACGCTGATCGGGACCACCGACAACGACTACGAGGGCGGGCTCGACCACATTCCGCCGGCCGAGGACGACGTCGACTACCTGCTGGAGGCGGTCAACGCCTTCTTCGGCACCTCGCTCGGGCCGGCGGACCTCACCGGCGCCTACGCCGGCGTGCGGCCGCTGATCTCGACCGGCGACCCGAAGAAGTCGGTCGACATCTCGCGCAAGGCCGAGCTGTACGAGACCAGCTCGGGCCTCGTGACGATCACCGGCGGCAAGCTCACCACCTGGCGCCGGATGGCGCGCTCGGCGGTGGACCGGATCGTCGAGCGCGAGGGCCGCGAGGCGCCCTGCCACACGCACGAGATCCCGCTCGGCCTGCCGATCGACCCGGCCGAGCTGCCGCAGGTCCCGGGCGTCGACGAGGGCAGCCGCGCCCACCTGGCCGCCCGCTACGGCCACGCCGCGGTCGACGTGCTGCGGCTGGTCGAGATCGCCCCGGAGCTCGGGGCGCGCGTGGTGGATCCGCGCTGCCGGACATCGTGGCCGAGGCCAGCTTCGCCGTGCGCCGCGAGCAGACGCGCACGGTCGGCGACGTGCTGCTGCGCCGCACGCGCCTGGGGTTGCTGGCGGCGCCCGAGCTGGTGGGCGAGGAGGCCTCGGGGCCGCGCGCGGTGGCTCAGGCGATGGCCGGCGAGCTGGGTTGGGACGCGGCGCGCGTCGAGCGCGAGCTGGCCGACTGGCGCGCGGTCGCCGCCGCGGAGGGGCTCGTCGTGACCGCCGCCGCCGCAGCGCCGGCGCCGACCGCGCCCACCGCGCGCGAGCCCGCGCCGATCGGCGAGCCGGGCGCCGCGCCCGAGGAGGCCGCGTGAACCTCCGCCTGGCAGAGCGCGAGCTCTACCTGCGCCAGGGCCAGCCGCTGTTGATGGGCATCGTCAACGCGACGCCCGACTCGTTCTCCGATCCCGGCCAGCGCGACGTCGACGAGCTCGCCGCGCGCGCACACGCATTGGTAGGGGCCGGAGCCGCGCTGATCGACGTCGGCGGCGAGTCGGGCCGCACCGACACGGAGGCCGTTTCCGTCGAGGAGGAGATCGCCCGGGTCGTGCCGCTGGTCGAGCGGCTCGCGGCCGACGGGCTGACGGTCTCCGTCGACACCTGGCGCGCGCCGGTCGCGCGTGCGGTGGTCGACGCCGGCGCTGCGCTGATCAACGACGTCAGCGGCCTCTCCGACCCCGACGTCGCCGACGCCTGCGCCGCCACCGGCGCCGGCCTGGTGATCACCCACACGCGCGTGCCGCCCAAGCAGAAGGCGTTCCCGGAGTACGCGGACGTGATGGACGACGTCGTCGAGCTGCTGACCGAGCGCGCCGTGGTGGCGCGCGAGCGCGGCGTGGGGGAGGAGCAGCTGGTCTTCGATCCCGGCTTCGACCTCGCCAAGTCCCCGGCCCAGTCGATCGACCTGCTGCGCCGGCTCGGCGAGCTGCACGCCCTCGGACGGCCGCTGCTGGCGGCGATCTCGCGCAAGGACTTCGTCGGCGCGCTCGTCGAGCGGGCGCCGGCGGCGCGGCTCGCGGGCACGCTGGCGGCGCTCAGCGCGGCCGTGGACCGTGGCGCCCAGATCGTGCGCGTGCACGACGTGGCCGAGGCGGCCGACTACCTGCGCGTGCGCGCGGCGCTGCGCGGCGAGCTGGTGGTGCCCGCGGACCTGGAGCTGGACATGACGCTGCGCCGGGAGCCGGCGGCGTGAGCGCCTTCACGATCGCGCAGCTCTCCGACCTGCACTGCGGCTCGCCGCACTTCGTCCCCGAGCTGCTCGACCGCGCGCTGGTCGAGGTCAACGAGCTCGAGCCCGATCTGGTGATCGTCTCCGGCGACCTCACCGGGGACGGCCTGCGCGGCGAGTACGAGCAGGCGCGCGAGTACCTCGACCGGCTCGACTGCGAGCAGATGATCGTGATCCCCGGCAACCACGACTCGCGCAACGTCGGCTACGTCCACTTCGAGGAGCTGTTCGGCGACCGCCGCTCGGAGCGCCACCAGGACGGCGTCTCGATCGTGGCCGTCGACTCCACCGAGCCCGACCTCGACCACGGCGTGATCGGCCGCGGCCGCTACCAGTGGATCGAGGAGCGCTTCGGCGCCCACGAGGCCTACCTGCGCACGTTCGTGCTGCACCACCACCTGCTGCCGGTGCCCGGCACCGGACGCGAGCGCAACGTCGTCCACGACGCCGGCGACACGCTCGAATGCCTGCAGCGCGCCGGCGTGCACCTCGTGTTGTCGGGCCACAAGCACGTGCCCTACGCCTGGCGCCTGGAGAACCTGTTCGTCGTCAACGCGGGCACCGTCTCCACGACCCGCCTGCGCGGCAAGACCAAGCCCTGTTACAACGTGATCGAGGCGAGCCCCGAGCGCGTCACGATCTACCGCAAGTACCCCTTCGACGAGCGGGACGCGATCCTCTCGTTCGACCCGCGCACCTACGAGTACGAGAAGAACCAGTCGCTGCTAGGTGAGACCGCACACGGCTGAGGCCTCCGTGATCGTCCTGATCGACGGCGAGCACCATCCGCCGGCGGTGCGCGACGCGCTCGAGCGGATCGAGCACAAGCGATCGATCGCCGGGCTGGTGTTCTGCGGCGGCGAGGAGAAGCTGTCCGCGCCGCCGTCGGCGGAGCTCTACGGCGGTCACCCGCTCCATGCCGGGGATCCGGAGCGGGCCTTGCGGGCGCTGGCGCCGTCTGCGACGGTCGTGGTCGAGCTGGCCGACGAGCCGGTGCTGCGGGCGGCCGCCAAGCTCGAGCTGGCCGCGCTCGCGCTGCACCTGGGGCTCGTCTACGAGTCGCCGGGGCTGCAGCTGACGCCGCCCCACTACGCCCCCGTCCCCTTCGAGGGGCCGACGCTGGCGGTGATCGGCACCGGCAAGCGCACCGGCAAGACGGCGCTCGCCGGCCACTGGGCGCGGCTGCTGGCCGAGCACGATCCGATCGTGGTCTGCATGGGCCGCGGCGGGCCGGCCGAGCCGGTGGCGGCCGAGCCCGACACGTCGCTCGACGACCTGCTGGCGCTCGCGGACGCCGGCGGCCACGCGGCCTCCGACTACCTCGAGGGCGCGGTGCTGGCGGGCGTGCGCACGGTCGGCTGCCGGCGCGTCGGCGGCGGCCTGGCCGGCGAGCCGTCGTTCTCGAACGTCGGTGCCGGCGCGGCGCTGGCGGTGTCGCTGGCGCCGGGCGTGCTGATCTTCGAGGGCTCCGGCGCCTGCATCCCGCCGGTCGCCGTCGACCGCACGGTCTGCGTGGTCGGGCCGGGCGATCCCGAGCCGCTGGCGCGCTACCGGCTGCTGCACGCCGACCTCGTGGTCGCCCACGAGCAGGCTTCGGCGCCGCCCGGCGCGCTGCGCTTCGCGCTGCGGCCCGAGCCCGCCGAGCCCGTCCCGCCGGGGGCTCGGGTGGCGTTGTTCACCACCGGGGCGACCACCTGCGAGGGAGTCGAGCCCGAGCTGGCGTCGACCAACCTCGCCCGCCGGGGAGCGCTGGCGGCCGACCTCGACCGCGCGCTCGCCGAGGGCTGCGACGTCTGGCTGACCGAGCTCAAGGCTGCGGCGATCGACACGGTCGCGGCTCGCGCCCACCGGGAGGGCGTGCGGGTGATCTTCGTGCGCAACCGCCCGCTCGGCCTCGACGAGGCTCTAGTGGAGCTCTACCGCGATGCCCGCTGAGACGATCGTCGTCCACAAGGGCCACGGCCTGCCCTACTCGAAGGGGCTGCTGGCCCAGTCGCTGCAGGCCACCGGCCTGTCGCCGGAGCGCTCGTTCGAGCTCGCCCGTCGCGTCGAGCGGCAGCTCGCCGAGCGTGGTGAGCGCGAGATCGGCGTCGCCGCCCTGCACACGCTCTGCGAGGACGTGCTCGCGGCCGAGGAGGGCGAGCTGGCCGTGCGCCGCTACCGCGACTGGCACCGGCTCGACCGGCTCGAGCGACCGCTGGTGGTGCTGATCGGCGGCACCACCGGGGTGGGCAAGTCGACCGTCGCCACCATGCTGGCCGCCCGCCTGGGCATCACGCGCGTGATCGCGACCGACGTGATCCGCCAGGTGCTGCGCGCGTTCTTCACCCCCGAGGCGATGCAGTCGGTGCACCATTCGGCCTTCGAGGCCGGCGGCGTGCCCGGCTACCGCGAGCAGGCCGAGCACGTCGGCACCGGCATCGACGCGATCGTCGAGCGCGCCGCCAACGAGGCCAAGCCGATGATCGTCGAGGGCGTGCACGTCGTGCCGGGCGCGTTGCAGGCGCAGCTGCGCGAGCGCTGCGTGCTGGTGGAGGCGCTGCTGGCCGTCGACGACGCCGAGCTGCACCGCGGCCACTTCTCGCACCGCCCCGGCGCGCGGCCCGCCGAGCGCTACCTGGCCCGCTTCGAGGACATCCGGGTGCTCCAGGACCACCTGGTCGAGCGGGCGCGGGAGCAGGGCGTGGCGGTGATCGCCAACGAGAGCGTGGACGCCACGCTCGCACGGCTGATGGGGCTCGTGCTCGACGCCGTGCGGGACGTGGCGTGACGACCCCCGCCGCTTCCGCCGACATTGCTCGCTAGGGTTGGCGCCCGCCATGTCCGTCCTCCAGCGCAAGGAACTCGAAGACAGCCCGCTCGCGGATCTCCACGCGATCGCGTCCGAGCTGGGCCTCGAGGGGTATCGCACCCTGCGCAAGGCGCAGCTGATCGACACGATCCTGGACTCTCAGGGCGGGGCCGACGGCAACGGAGCCGCGGCGGTCGAGGAGCCGGCCGCGACCGAGGAGCCGCCTGTGACCGAGGAGCCGGCCGCCGTCGAGCCCGAGGCCGACGAGGACGCGACCGAGCGCCCGAGCCGGCGCCGGCGTCGCGGTGGACGCGGGCGTCGCACGGCCGAGCAGGACGCCGACGGCGACGAGGAGCCCGTCGAGGACGAGCCCGTCGCGGAGGAGGAGTCCCCGGCTGAGGACGAGCCCGTCGCCGAGGAGGCCCCGGCCGAGGACGAGCCCTCTGACGAGGACAGGCAGATCGTCACCGGCGTGCTGGACATCCTGCCCAACGGCAGCGGCTTCGTGCGCGGCGAGGGCGACGAGGCGTACATCTCGCCGGCGCAGATCCGCCGCTGCGAGCTGCGGCCCGGTGACGAGGTCAGCGGCCCGGTCCGCCCGCCGCGGCGCAACGAGCGCCATCCCTCCCTGATTCGCGTCGACAACGTCAACGGTCGGGAGGCCGAGCCACCCGAGGAGCGCCCCCGCTTCGAGGACCTCACCCCGTGCTTTCCCAAGCAGCGCCTCAAGGCGCCCGCGGCGCTGGACGGCGTGCCGCTCGGCTACGGCTCGCGCGTGGCGGTCGCGGGACCGCCCGGCGCCGGCGCGACGACGCTGCTGCGCGAGCTGACGGCGTCGCTCGCCGGCGAGTCGGAGATCGAGCTCTACGTCGTGCTCGCGGGCGTGCGGCCCGAGGAGGTCGCCGAGTGGAACGAGGCGGCAGGCGACGCGAACGTCAGCGGCGGCAGCTTCGAGCGCGCTCTGGACACGCTTGCCCAAGCCGCCGAGCTGGCGGTCGAGCGCGCCAAGCGGCGCGTCGAGCGCGGCGGGCACGCCGCGGTCGTGGTCGACTCGCTCGCCGGTCTGCCCCCGGCCGTGGCGCGGCGCGTGTTCGGCGCCGCCCGGGCGACCGAGGAGGGCGCCTCGCTGACCGTCGTGGCCGCGGTGGGGGATGCGTCCGAGCCACTGCGCTGGGCGACCAGCTGGGTGAAGTTCTCCGCGCCGGCCCCGGGCGCGACCGCGCCGGTGGTGGACGCCGCCGGCAGCGGCACGCTGCGCGCCGACCGGCTCTGAGCGCAGCCGACGCCGCGCGTCAGCGGCGGTAGGCGACCCGGCGCCAGTTGGGCTCGGGCGAGAGCTCGATCAGCTCGTAGTTGCGGTCGGGCTGGGCGTAGCCGAAGCTGTGGGTGTTCTCGTCGAAGACGACCTCGAGCTCGCCCTCCATCACCCGCTGGTCGAGCCAGGCGCCGCGGAAGACCAGCCGGCGCAGCCAGTGCACGAGCGAGCGCTCGGAGGGGCCTTGCAGGTCTCCCCAGCACTCGTGGATGTGCTCGCCCAGCTCGGAGTGGGGCTCGCTGACCTCGCCGTTGACCGCGAGGTTGACGAGGTCCTCGCGCTCGGACTCCTCCAGCACGCCGTGCACGAAGCCGAGCTTCACGCCGGCCTGCTCGACTCGCTCGGTGAAGTCGCGCTCGTTGAACGTGAAGCGCAGCTCCCCGTACTCGAGCACGTAGTCGGAACCGGATTCGTAGTTGCCGCGGCGGGTCGTGTCCATAGGTCTCTGTCCCGACCCTCGGCCGGAGCGTCGGCATCATAAGCTCGAATCCTTCGCTGGCGGACGGTTTGCAACGCCCTTTGCAACCTGGCGCGAGCGCCGGCCTAGGCTCGGTGCGATGGCAGCCGAGACGCTGGTCGTGGACGTGGCCTGGGAGGAGCGCTACTGGTACCCGGAGGACGGCGGGGCGGTCTGGGTCGCCGGCTACCAGCTGCTCGACCCGGCGTCCGGCCTCTATCTGGGGCGCGACGCGCCGCAGCTCGCCGAGCGCGGCCTGCGCGTGGCCGGCGTGGCCGGAGCCGGCCGCCACCACGCGGACGCCTTGGCGGCGGATGCGGTGGAGCCCGGGCGTCCGCTGGAGCTGCGTCGCGATCCCGCCAACCCCCACGACCCCAACGCGATCGCCGTCGTCGCCGGCGAGCAGGTCGGCTGGGTGCCGCGCGAGCTGGCGGCCGAGCTGGCGCCGGCGCTCGACGCCGGCGAGCCCTGGGCCGCGCTCGTGCTGCGCGAGCGGCGCCGTTCCCCGCGCGACCCGCGGGAGGGCCTGACGATGCTGCTGGCGCCGGCGCCGGCGATCGAGCTGAACGTCGTGTCGCGCCGCTGAGGCAGAGGGGGGCGAACTTTCGGCCCTCCGGACTTCAGCAGGTATGGACACGCAGCACTCGGTCCTCGTGGTGGAGGACGACGACGCCACCCGCGCCTTCCTGGCCGACAACCTGGCGGCGGACGCCTTCAAGGTCTGGACCGCCGCCGGGGCGGGGGAGGGCGTGCGCGCGATCGAGGCGCGCAACCCCCACCTCGTCGTGCTCGACCTGCTGCTGGGCGACGGTCACGGCCTGGACGTGCTCGATCGGGTGCGGGCCTCCGACGGCCTCGCGTCGCGCATCGATCCCAGCCTGCCGGTGATCGTCCTCAGCGGCCGCGCGGGGGACACCGATCGGGTCCGCAGCTTCGAGCGGGGCGCGGACGACCACCTCTGCAAGCCGTTCGTCTACACCGAGCTGGTGGCCCGCATCCACGCCGTGCTGCGGCGCTGCCACGGGCGGCGCCGGCAGGGCGTGATCAGGGTCGGGGAGCTGGCGATCGACCCCGTGACCCGCACCGCCCGTCTCGGTCCGCGGCCGCTCGAGCTGTCGGCGAAGGAGTTCGGGTTGCTGCTGGCGCTGGCCACCGATCCGGTGCGGGTCTTCGGCAAGCAGCAGCTGCTACGCGACGTCTGGGGCTATCAGGCGAGCGGGAGGACACGCACGCTGGACGCGCACGCCTGCCGGCTGCGCAAGAAGCTCGGCCGCGAGCGGGGGCGGCAGTGGGTGCTGAACGTGCGCGGCATCGGCTACCGCCTCACGGACGCCCCGTGATCGGCGACCCGCTCAGCTCGCTGGCGCCGATCGCGCTCGCCCACCTGCTCTCCCCACCGGTGTCGCTCGCACTCGCCGACCTGCTCCACCCGATCACGCTGCTCGCGCTCGCCGGCTGGGGCGTCGTGGCGGCGGCGATCCACGAGCTGCTCCGTGGTCGCCGCCGCCTCGAGGCCGTAGCTCGCGCCGAGCACGAGCTGCGCGGGCCTGTGACCGTGCTGCTGCTCGCCTGCGAGCGGATGCGCCGCGAGCCGGCGGCGCGCCGGCACGCGCGGGCGCTCGAGGTCGAGCTGGAGCGGATGGCGGGCGGGCTGGCCGCGCTGACCTCCGCCCGCACCGGTCGTCCCGTCGAGCCGGCCGCGCTCGGGCGCTCGGGCGAGCGCGAGCTAGGCTCGTTCGTGAGCGGTGCGCTCGGCGGCTGGGCCCGACGCTCCGCGCCGCCGGCAGACCGGCGCGTCTCGACTGGCGGGCGGGCTCGGTGAGGCTGCCCGCTGACGGTGGCGCCGTCGCCAGCGTGCTCGGCAACCTCGTCGCGAACGCCGCCGAGCACGGCAGCGGCGCGGTGGACGTTCGCGGCTCGCGCGTGCCCGGCGCGACGCGAGTGGAGGTCCGCAACGACGTGCGATCGGGCCAGCGGCGCGACCGTCGCGGACGCGGCCTGAAGATCGCCGTGGCCGCCGCCGAGCGGGCCGGCGGCCAGCTCGCGATCCAGCGCACCGCGGAGGAGATGCGCGCCGTGCTCGAGCTGCCGGTCGACTTCTCGACCGCCTTCGAGGAATGGGCCGAGCGGGGCGCCGGATGAGCGCGAGGCCGAACCGCCGGCGAGGCCTCGTCCTGCTTGCGTTGGCGCTGGCCAGCGGCGGGCTGGCGGCGTCGCAGGTGCACCGGCGCGCGAGCGCGGTCGAGGCTCGGGTGGGGCCGCTGGTGCCGGTGATCGTCGCCGCGCGGGACCTGCCGGCCGACTCGCCGCTCGCCGGTGGCGCGATCGCGTCGCGCCAGGTCCCCATCCGCTTCGTGCCGCCGGACGCGCTCGGCCCGGGAGCCGCCGGTGCCGCACGGAGGACGATCGTGCCCGTGCCGGCCGGCACGGTGCTCACGTCGTCGCTGCTCGGGGGCGGAGGGCAGGCGGCAGGGGGCCTGACCCTCCGCCCCGGCGAGCGTGCGCTGGAGGTCGCCGCCGCCGGTGGCGAGGCGCTCGCCGGCGCCGCGCCGGGCGCCCGTGTCGACGTGCTCGTCTCGCGCGAGTCGGGCGGCGGCGGAGACACCTTCATGGCCCTGGAGGACGTCGAGCTGCTCGCCCTGCGAGCCGGCGCGACCGGCATCGACGCCGACCCTGCCGGCGAGTCGACCGCCACGGCGCTCGCGACCCTGCGCGTCACCGCCCGTCAGGCCGTCTACCTCACGGCCTCGCAGAACTTCGGCCGCGAGCTGCGCCTGCTCGTCCGCCCGCCCGGCGACCGCCGCCGCAGCGGCCCGATCGAGGTCGGTGCCGATGACCTGTGATGCGTACTGCCCAGTCCCCGCGCGCGACGACATCCACGCCGCCATTGAAGACCCGAGCAGCGCGCACTCGGCCTGTGACGCGCGCTGCTCAGCCCTGGTGCGTGACGACGTCCACGCCGCCGTCGGGTCGGCCCAGCAGCGCCCGCTCGGCGAGGCCGATGAAGAGGCCGTGCTCGACGACGCCGGGCATCGGCGCGAGGTCGACCGCGAGGCGATCCAGGTCGACCTCGGGCGGGATCGGGCAGTCGAGGATGTAGTGGCCCTCGTCGGTGAGGTACGGCTCCTCGTCCCGGCCGCTGCGCAGCGCCGCGTCGGGGAGCAGCGCGGTCAGCCGGCGGCGCGTGTCGCGCCAGGCGAAGCGCACGACCTCGACCGGCAGCCGGAAGCCCTCGCCCAGGCGCTGGACGCGCTTCGGCGTCTCGGCCACCACCACGAATCGCCGCGCGGCGCTGACGACGATCTTCTCGCGCAGCAGCGCGCCGCCGCCGCCCTTGATCAGGCGCAGCTCGGGATCGACCTCGTCGGCGCCGTCGAGGGCGAGGTCGAGCTCGATCGTGCCGTCCAGCTCGACGATCTCGATGCCGGCCGCCTGTGCCCGCTCGCGCGTGCGCTCGGAGGCCACGGCCGCTCGCACGCTGTCGCCGCGCGCGCCGATCAGCTCGATCAGCTTCCAGACGGCACGACCGGACCCCAACCCGATCGTCATCTCGGACTCGATCAGCTCCAGGGCCGCCGCGGCCGCCGCGGCGCGCGCCACCTCGTCGGTCGCAGGCTGGGCACCCATCGCCAGCAGCATCCCATGCCGCTCCGACGCTCCGATCGAGCGTGCGCTCAGACCAGCGCGAAGACGCGTGCCGGTGCGCCCGAGCCGCCGGCCAGCTTCAGCGCGCCGACCACCAGCAGGGCGCCGCGCGCAGGCAGCGCGGCGAGGTTCACCAGCCCCTCCAGATGCCACAGCCCGGCCGGCAGGGTGGTGTTATGCACCGGGAAGGCGGGGTCGCTGCCGCGGTCGACGCCGGCCGTGTCCACGCCGATCCCCACCAGCTCGCGCTCCACGAACAGCTCGGCCGCCGAGTGGCCGAAGCCGGGAAAGCGCAGGCGCTCCGGGGTCTCGTCCCCGAGCCAGGCGGCCGCTGTGTCGGCGCTGGCGTCCCAGCCGGTCAGCAGCAGCACGGCGCCGCCGGCCTCCAGCGGCCCGTCGCGCGCTTCGAGCTCCTCGACGTCGGCCCGCTCGAGCGCGAAGTCCGGATCGGCGGCGCAGCGCTCGCGCACGTCGAGCACCGCGCACGGCACGACCAGCCGCTCGGCCGGGATCTCGTCGGCGCGCGCGCCTGTGGCGACGAAGTGGGCGGGGGCGTCCATGTGCGTGCCCGAGTGCTCCGGCAGCGTCAGCACCCGCCCGTACGCGCCGTCGCGCTCGAGCTGGAAGACGGTCTCCGCGCGCACCGCCGGCAGGCCCGGCCAGAGCACCGTCTGGGGCGACAGCGGGGCCGTGAGATCGATCACGCGGGGGCGAGCGGCCACCCACCCGATCGTAGGAGCCAAGGCGCCCCGCTGTCGCAGGCGGCGTCGCTAGACTCTCGCTTACGAAACGTAAGGAGAAGGTGATGGCGGAAACCCTGCTGCTGGTCCCGGTCGACGACTCGGTCGTCTTCCCGAACATGACGGTCACGCTCGCGGTCGACGTGGCCGACGAGGAGCGCGTGGCGCTCGTGCCGCGCGCCGAGGACGCGTTCGCGAGCGTCGGCACCGTCGCCGAGGTCGTCGAGCGGGTGCGCCTGCCCGGCGGCGGTCGCGCCGTCGCGCTCAACGGCCTGCACCGCGCCACGATCGGCTCGGCTCACACCGACCCGAGCGGCAACCTCCGCGTCGAGGTCAGCGCCCACCCGGACGCCGAGCCCGTCGACGGTCGCACCCGCGACCTCGAGCGCGAGTACCGCGCCGTGGTCGAGGAGATCCTCGAGCTGCGCGGCGACGACGGTCGCGTCTCGGCCTTCCTGCGCTCGATCAGCGAGCCGGGCAACCTGGCCGACACCGCCGGCTACTCGCCCGACCTCAGCTACGAGCAGAAAGTCGAGCTGCTGGAGACGCTCGACGTCACCGAGCGGCTCGAGCGGTCGCTCCAGATGCAGCGCGAGCGGCTGACCGAGCTGCAGGTGCGCCGCCGCATCCGCGACGACGTGCAGTCCGGCGCCGAGAAGCAGCAGCGCGAGTACTTCCTGCGCAAGCAGATGGAGTCGATCCGCAAGGAGCTCGACGAGGACGACGCCTCGATCGTCGACGAGTACCGCACCAAGATCGAGGAAGCCGGCATGCCGGACGCCGTGCGCGAGCAGGCCGAGCGCGAGCTGGGCCGCTTCGAGCGCATGGGCGAGCAGTCGGGCGAGAGCTCGATGATCCGCTCCTACCTCGACTGGCTGATCGCCGTGCCGTGGAAGCAGCGCTCGGACGAGCGGCTCGACCCGGTGCATGCGCGCGAGGTGCTGGACGCCGACCACGCCGGCCTCGAGGACGTCAAGGACCGCATCGTCGAGTACATCGCGGTGCGCAAGCTGCGCAAGGAGCGCGGCATCGCCGAGGACAGGCGCAGCGGTGCGATCCTGACGCTGATCGGCCCGCCCGGCACCGGCAAGACCTCGATCGGCGAGTCGATCGCGCGTGCCACCGGACGCGAGTTCGTGCGCATGTCGCTCGGCGGCGTGCGCGACGAGGCCGAGATCCGCGGCCACCGCCGCACCTACATCGGCGCGCTGCCGGGCCGGCTCGTGCGTGCCCTGCGCGACGCGGGCACGATGAACCCGGTGATCATGCTCGACGAGGTCGACAAGGTTGGCGCCGACTGGCGCGGCGACCCCAGCTCGGCGCTGCTCGAGGTGCTCGACCCGGCGCAGAACCACTCGTTCCGCGACCACTACCTGGACGTCGAGCTGGACCTGTCCGAGGTCGTGTTCATCGCGACGGCAAACGTCGCCGAGACGATCCCCGGGCCGCTGCTGGACCGCATGGAGGTCGTGCGCTTCGACGGCTATACCACCGACGAGAAGGTGGCGATCGCGAGGGGCTACCTGTGGCCGCGCCAGCGCGACCGCAACGGCCTGCGCGAGGACGAGGTCGAGATCGACGACGCCACGCTCCAGACCGTGGTGAGCGAGTACACCCGCGAGGCGGGCGTGCGTGGGCTCGAGCGCGAGCTCGGGACCGTGCTGCGCAAGACCGCCACGAAGCTCGCCTCGGGCACGGTGGCACCGCCGGTCGCGATCGACGTCGAGACGCTGCGCGACGCCCTCGGGCGGCAGCGCTTCTACCAGGAGGCGGCCGAGCGCACGGCGATCCCGGGCGTGGCCACCGGCCTCTCGGTCACGGGTGCCGGCGGGGACGTGCTGTTCATCGAGGCGACCTCGATGCGCGGCAAGAACGACTTCGTGCTCACCGGCCAGCTCGGCGACGTGATGAAGGAGTCGGCGCGGATCGCGCTCTCGTACGTGCGCGGGCACGCGGACGCGCTGGGCTTCGACGAGCACGACTTCGACGAGCGCGAGTTCCACCTGCACGTGCCGGCCGGGGCGATCCCCAAGGACGGCCCGAGCGCGGGCATCACGATGACCACGGCGCTGGCCTCGCTGCTGACGGGGCGCCCGGTGCGCCACACCGTCGGCATGACCGGCGAGGTCACCCTGCAGGGGCGCGTGCTGCCGATCGGCGGTCTCAAGCAGAAGGTGCTCGCGGCCCACGCGGCCGGGCTCACCGACGTGATCCTGCCCGAGCGCAACCGCGCGGACCTCGAGGAGGTTCCCGAGCACGTGCGCGAGGAGATGACGTTCCACCCGGTGATGAGCGTCGACGAGGTGCTCGCGCTCGCGCTCGAGCCCGAGCCGGCCAACAGCATCTCCGCCTAGAAACGCCGCGCGGCGGGCGTCCGCTACAACCCCTTGGGTGAGGAGGACGCCCGCCACAGCGCATCGGTGGCCAGCGCTGACCGCGCTGACGCTGGCGCTGGCCTGCTGCGCGCTCGCCGCCTGCGGCGACGACGGCGACGAGCAGGGGCGGGCGACTCCGAGGGCGCTGGCCGCGCAGCTGCGCGTGACCGTGCGCCCCGACGGGCCGAGCAAGCCGGCCCGCACGCGGCGGATCAGCTGTCGTCGCCTCGGCCCGCGCGCCGGCTCGGACGTCTGCCGGCGCTTGGACACGGCGGCCGTGAAGGGCATGGCGCCGGTGCCGGGGAACGTCGCCTGCGCCGAGCTGTACGGCGGTCCGGCGGTGGCGAGCGTGCGCGGGACGCTGCTCGGCGAGCGGGTGCGGGTGGCGTTCGACCTGACGAACTCCTGCGAGATCGACCGCTGGCGCCGTAACGCGCTGCTGCTGGGCATGCCGCCGGCGCGGGCGGGGTAGCGCCCGGGCGGGATAGCGCCGCGCTCAGGCTCCGCGCAGCAGGCCGCCGTCGACCGGCACCGCCGTGCCGGTGACGTACCCGGCCGGCTCCGAGCACAGGAAGGCGGCCACGGCGGCGATCTCCTCCACCGAGCCGAGCCGCGCGGCCGGCACCTCGCCGGCGGCGAGCTCGGCCGCCGCCTCGCGCGAGCCGTACAGCGCCGCGAGACGGTCGGTGTCGATCCGTCCCGGCAGGATCGTGTTGAGCGTGACGCCGTCGCCGCGAGCTCCCGCGCCAGCGTCTTGAAGCTGGCGAGCATGCCGCTGCGGTGGGCGTTGGAGAGCATCAGGCCCGGGATCGGCTCGCGGGCAGCGGTCGAGGACACGTTCAGGATCCGCCCGAAGCCGCGCTCGCGCATGCGTGGGACGGCCGCCTCGATCAGCGCCATCGGCATCAGCATCAGCTCGGCGTGGGCGTCCCGCCACTGCTCGCGCGTGAACTCGAGCGGCGGCCCGCCGGGCGGGCCGCCGGTGTTGGTCACCAGCACGTCGAGCG
Organism: uncultured Thermoleophilaceae bacterium; assembly: GCA_963734165.1. Lineage (GTDB taxonomy): Bacteria > Actinomycetota > Thermoleophilia > Solirubrobacterales > Thermoleophilaceae > JACVRW01. The sequence continues at coordinate 252,614 of CAVTFZ010000003.1, forward strand.
GGCCGAGATCGGCCTCGCACGTGCTCGACGAGCGTCGCCGCGCCGTCGAGGTCGGCGATGTCGTGGACGTATGGCCGCGCCCCGAGCTCGCGCGCCGCCGCCTCGATGCGCTCGCGCGAGCGCGAGCTGACGGCCACCTGCGCCCCCTCGGCGACGAGCGCGGCGGCGATGCCGCGTCCGATCCCGCGCGAGGCGCCGGTCACCAGCGCCGTCCTGCCCTCGAGCCCGAGCTCCACGCTGGCAGCCTACCTCCGTCCGTGAGCGTCCAGGCGCCGCTGTAAGGTCGCCCGATGCAGGCTCGCAGGATGGCTCGTCGCGCCCTGCCGCTGGTGCTGCTCGGTGCCACGGCGACGGTGATCCTGCGCCGCCAGCTGCTGCCACGCCCGGCGCTGCCGCCGGGGCCGCCCGACGAGAGCGCCCATGGGCCGCTGACCCCCGAGGCGCTGAGCGTGGCCGAGGCGGCCATCGCCCCGCCCGGGACCGCGCCGACGCCCGCCGAGAACCGCTTCGTGCGCCGTCTGCGTCGCGCTCCGATCGACATCGTCACCGTCGTGGACGACCTGCTCGGCGCGGCGCGCTGAGCGGGCGCCTCCAACGCCGCTGCTGACGATCCGCCGCCGGATCTGCTTCACTTCCCGCCTCGTAGTCGTCAACAGCCGAGTCTTCGCCGTCCCAACGGCGGAGAGCGGGGGACCCACTCGCGGCCGTCAGGCCGCTGGGGCGAATCGCCGCCAGCGTGCGGCGTAGCGCCACTTTCCGGCGCGAGCCCGTCAGCTCACCTCGTAGGCGTCGGAAAGGGGACCGTTCGACGTGCGATCTGCAGTTCTCGCCATGCAGCGACCGCTGCTGCTCGCCGCTCTCTGCGGCGCGCTCGTCGTGGGCTGCATGACCGCGGCAGCGCCGCCGCCGACACCCCGGCCGCGGCGGCCGGCGGGGGCGCGAGCGCCGCGAGCAACGAGGGCGTGCTCAAGCGCGGCGACCGCGGCGACGCGGTGCGCTCCCTGCAGCGAGCGCTCGGCGTCGCCGCCGACGGCGTCTTCGGCAAGCAGACCGAGCGGGCCGTGAAGCGCTTCCAGCGTCGCAAGGGGCTCGTCGTCGACGGCATCGTCGGGCCGCAGACCCGCCAGGCGCTCGGCCTACGGCCGATCAGCAGCCGCGCCGCCGAGGAGGAGAGCGCGCGGCTGCCGCGCATGCTGCGCCGGATCGCCGAGTGCGAGTCCGGCGGCGACCCGACGGCCGTCTCGCCCGGCGGCACCTACCGCGGCAAGTACCAGTTCAGCCGCGGCACCTGGCGCAGCCTCGGCGGCGAGGGCGACCCCGCCGAGGCGTCCGAGGCCCAGCAGGACAGGCTCGCGCTGAAGCTCTACCGCCAGCAGGGCACCGCGCCCTGGCCGAACTGCCCGTAGCGCCAGCCTCGCTCAGGCGCTCGAGCGCGCCGACGCCGCTCTCGGCGCCAGCCGCACCACGCCCGCCCAGGTGAGCGCGCAGGTCGCCGCCAGCAGGGCGTAGGGGAGGGCGTCCGCGGTCGCGTCGGCCAGCGCGGCGCCGCCGCCGCCACCGATCAGGTGGCCCAGCGCCCAGCCGAGGTTGGCGATGCCGAAGGCCAGCGCCTGGTCGAGGCCGGCCTCCTCGGAGGCGTCGGAGACGAGCGCCATCCCGGGCGCCCAGAACGTGCTCAGGGCCACCACCGTGGCCACCAGCGCGACGCCCGCGATCGCCACCGTCTCCGGCAGCGGCATCAGCACCGCCATCGCGGCCGCGGCGGCGAGCCCGATCCGGATCGGCGCCAGCCGGCCGTAGCGATCGGACAGCCGGCCCGACGAGCGGGCTCAGCACGGCCTCGAACGCGGAGGCGACGAGGAACACCGCGCCGATCGTCACGCCCGTCGCGCCGAGGTCATCGAGTCGCAGCGGCACGAGCACCTCCAGCACCCCGGCGAAGATCGCCGGCAGCGTGAACAGCCACAGCCCCGCCTGCACGGGACGCTGACGCAGGGCCGCGATCACCCCGCCGATGCCGGCGCTGCGGTCGGGCGGGCAGCCCGGCAGCGTCCAGGCCCAGGTCGCGAGCAGGGCGGCCAGCAGCGACACCAGCGCGAACACGACCTCGGGACCGACCACGGTCGCCGCGCCGCCGATCACCGGGCCGAACAGCACGCCCACGATCGCGGCCCCGAGTGCCGAGCCGATCAGCTCGCCGCGCCGCTCGGGCGGCGAGATCCCCACCAGCCAGGCCAGGCCGCCCGCCCACATCGCCGCCCCGCCGAGTCCCTGGACGAAGCGGGCGAGGTCGAGCACGACGGCGCTGTCGGCGAAGCCGAAGGCGAGGCTGGAGACGCCCAGCAGCATCAGCCCGCCCAGCAGCGTCGGCTTGACGCCCACGCGCATCGCGATCCAGCCGGACGGGATCGAGCCGAGCAGCGTGCCGGCAGGATAGGAGGCGGTCAGCACGCCGGCCGCAGTCTTGGACAGGTCCAGCTCCCGCTCGTAGTGCGGCAGCAGGGGCGAGACCGCGGCGAAGAACATCGTGTCGACGAGCACGACGGCTCCGACGAGCAGGAAGACCCGGCGCATGCTCGTCGATGCTACGCGCCGGCGATCCGACACAATGGCCGCCGTGCTGACCCTGCGCGCCGAGCTCGAGGAGTTCCTGCGGATCCCGTCGATCTCGACCGGCGGCGACCACGCCGCGGCCCTCGAGCAGGCGGCCGACTGGGTCGGCCAGCGGATCGAGGACGCCGGCGGCAGCGTCGAGCTGGTGTCGCTGGACGGCGGGCATCCGCTGGTCGTCGGCGAGCTGCGCGCCGCGCGCGCGGACGCCCCCACCGTGCTCGCCTACGGCCACTACGACGTCCAGGACCCCGGCGACCCCGAGCTCTGGGACAGCCCGCCGTTCGAGCCCACCGAGCGCGACGGCCGCCTCTACGCGCGCGGCGCGGCCGACGACAAGGGCAACTTCCTGCCGCTGCTGCACGTCGCCGCCGAGCTCGCGCGGGCCGGCGAGTTGCCGGTGCACGTGCGCTTCCTGGTCGAGGGCGAGGAGGAGGTCGGCAGCCGCTCGGTGCTGGACTGGATCCCGGCCGACGAGCGCGGCGCCGACTGCGCGATCGTGTTCGACTCGCTGATGGCCGACGAGCGCACGCCGGCGATCTCGATCGGCGGCCGCGGGCTGATCGCCGCCGACCTGACCGTGCGCACCGGCGAGCGGGACCTGCACTCCGGGCTCTACGGCGGCGCGGCGCTCAACGCGGCGCACGTGCTGCACGGGCTGCTGGCCGCGGTGCTGCCGGACGCCCAGGGACACGTGCGCGAGGAGCTGCGAGCAGGCGTGGCGCCCGTGACGCCGGAGGAGCGGGCCTCGTGGGCGCAGCTGCCCGACGGCGCCGAGCTGCTGCGCAGCGGCGGCGGCCGGCCAGTGACTCCCGGCGCCGGCGAGGAGCTGTACGCGCGCACGGGCGCGGACGCCTCGCTCGACGTCAACGAGATTCAGCTCGGCCAGCGGCGCACGATCGTCCCCGCCAGCGCCCAGGCGCACCTGAGCGTGCGGTTGGCGCCGGGCCAGCGCGCCGCCGAGATCGCGGCGACGCTGGAGCGGCTGCTGCGGGAGGCGGCGCCGGTGGGCGCGGAGGTCGAGCTCGAGCTGCACGAGCTGGCCGAGCCGGCGCTGTTCGACCCGGCCGAGCCCGCGCTGCGACTGGCCGTGGAGGCGATCGAGCGGGCCTGCGGCACGCCGCCCGCGCTGGTGCGCCTCGGCGGGACGCTGCCGTTGCTGTCGGTGCTCGCCGAGCGCGGCATCCCCGCGATCGTCAGCGGCTTCGTGCTCCCCGAAGACGCCATCCACGCGCCCAACGAAAGCTACCGGCTCGAGAGCCTGCGGCTCGGCGAGCTGGCCGCGCGCGAGCTGTACGCGGCGCTCGCGCGCCTCTGAGCCCCGTCAGCGGGCGGCGAGCGGCTCGACGCCCAGCGCGCTGCCCACGGCCGTGACCGCGTCGTCGAGCTCGGCGCTCGTGGCGCCCGGGCCGGCGAGCAGGGCCTGGACGTCGTCGAGGCCGGCGCGGCGCACGAGCGCCTTCTCGTTGAGCGCCCATTCGCGGCGCTGCGCCAGCCGCGCGTGGGCGGCGCAGAGGACGGCCTGGGCGAGCATGCCCACGCAGCAGACGACGTCGGCCGCGGCCGCGTGGGCCTGGGCGAACATCAGCGCGACGCCGGCTCGCCCTCGCCAGCGCTCGGGCGCCGTCGCGGCCAGCGCGTCCGGGAAGCCCGGACGCGGCAGCTCGCCGGCGATCGGCTGGCAGAGCGCGAGCTCCCCGACGGGCAGGTAGGTCGGCGCGCCGGCGAGGTAGCCGTTCTGGGACAGGACCTCGAAGCGGCCCTGCCGTGCCTCGTCGAGCCAATGCTCGACCGCGTCGAGGTCGCGATAGAGGACGTCGACGGGCGTGCCGTCGAGCGTCAGCCACGCGCCCCCGTGCATGATCGGGCCCCACTCGCCCAGCTCCGACACGTACCCCTGGTGGCCCAGCCGGCGCAGATCGTCGGGGTCGAGCGGTCGCTGCGAGCCGCGGTAGTACACGCCGAGATCCCAGTCGCTGTCGGGCCGGTGCGTCCCGCTGGCGCGCGAGCCGCCGAGGACCACGGCGAGCGCGCCGGGAAGGCCGGCGAGCTCGCCGGCGAGCGCCGCGACGTGCGAGGGCAGGCGCGGCGAGGGCATGCCCGCCAGCCTAGGTCAGGCCGCGGCCACCTCGGCAGCGGCGGCCTCGGCCTGGTCGAGGCTGCGCTCGACGAGGTCGAGCCCGGAGGACCAGAAGCCCGGGTCGGCCAGGTCGACGCCGACGATCCGCCCCAGCTCCTGCGGCGAGCGCGAGCCGCCGGCGCGCAGCAGCTCGAGGTAGGAGTCGGTGAACGACTCGCCCAGCTCCTCGTAGCGGCGGTAGACCGAGAGCGCCAGCAGGTGGCCGTAGGCGTAGGCGTAGACGTACCCGGGCGTGTCGATGAAGTGGGGGATGTAGGACCACCAGACGCCGTAGTCGTCCTCCAGCTCGACCGCGTCGCCCAGCAGGTCGGTCTGGGTCTCCAGCCAGGCCTCGGCGAAGGCGTCCAGCGACAGCTCGCCCTGCTCGCGCCGGCTGCGGTGGACGCGGTCCTCGAAGCGGTTCATCGCGACCTGGCGGAAGATCGCCGCGACCGCGCCGTCGAGCGAGTCGGCCAGCAGCGAGAGTCGCCCGGCGGCGTCCGGCGCGCGTCCCAGCAGGCGGCCGAGCACGATCGTCTCGCCGAAGATCGAGGCGGTCTCGGCCAGCGTCAGCGGCGTCGAGAAGTGGAAGATGCCCTGCGGGCGGGCCAGCGAGGCGTGCACGCCGTGGCCGAGCTCGTGCGCCATCACGAGCACGTCCGAGGGACGCGACGTGTAGTTGAGCAGCACGTACGGGTGCGCGGACGGCACGGTGTACGCGCAGAAGGCGCCGCCGCGCTTGCCGGGGCGGGGCGGGGCGTCGACGTAGCCGTGCTCGAAGAACGCGGCGGCCGCGTCGCCGAGCACCGGCGAGAAGCCGCGGTAGCAGTCGAGCACGAGCTCGCGCGCCTCGTCGTAGTGGATGCGCTCGTCGCTGTCGCCGACGGGCGCCATGCGGTCGTAGTAGGCCAGCCGCTCGATGCCGAGCAGCCGTGCCTTGAGCCGGTACCAGCGGCGGGCCAGCTCGTAGCGCGAGGTCACGGCCTCGATCAGCGCCGTGACCGACTCGTCGCTGGCCTCGTTGGCGAGGTTGCGCGAGGCGAGCCAGTGCGGGTACGAGCGCAGCCGGTCCTTGGTCGCCTTGTCGGCCAGCAGCGTGTTGAAGACGAACGCACGCGTGCGCACGTTCTTGCGCAGCCCCGCGCTGATCGCCGTCGCGGCCTCGGCGCGGCGCTCGCGGTCGGGGTCCTGCAGGCGGGACAGCGCGATCTCCAGCTGCACCGGCTCGTCGAGGTCCGGCAGTTGCACTGCCATGCCGGACACCTGCTCGGTGAACAGGCGCGTGAAGGCCGAGCGGCCGGTGACGGAGGTCTCGGTGAGGATGCGCTCCTCGGGCTCGCTGAGCTGGTGCGGACGGTAGCGGCGCTGGGTGCGCAGGTGGTGGGCGCAGAAGGCCAGCGCTCGTCGGCCAATAGCTGCTCGGCACGCTCGTCGGGGACCTGGTTCCACTCCAGCTCGAAGAACAGCAGCTCGGTCTCGATCGTCGCGCCCAGCTCGCGCGCCCGCTGCAGCAGCGCGCCGTGCTCGGGCGCCTGGGTGTCGAGCGCGAACGCGAGCATCGCGTACGAGCCGGCGCGCCCGGCGGCGTCGGAGATCGCCTCCAGCTCCTCCATCGCGGCGGCCAGCTCGGCGGCGTCGAGCTCCCCGACGCGACCGCGGTGGGCCGCGGCGAACGCCTCGGCCCGCTCGCGCGCGGAGCCGAGCAGCTCGGCCACGCCGTCCGCGCCGCGGCCCTCGACCAGCGGCTCGAGATCCCAGCGGGCGGCTTCGAGAGCGGTGTCGGTCACCGGCGAGACGATAGAGGCCGCGCTCAGCTCAGGATCAGGCAGGTCGAGCTGCCGTGGGCGAGCAGCTTGCCGTCGCCGGCTCGGGTGATGCGGCCCTCGGCAGTGGCGACGCGACCGCCGCGATGGATCACCGTGCCCTCGGCGAGGATCCGCCCCGTGTCCGCGGAGATCGGGCGCACGAGGTTGAACGAGGTCTCGAGCGTCGTGTAGCCGTTGCCCTCGGGCAGCGTGCTGTGCACCGCCGCGCCCATGGCGCTGTCGAGCAGCGTGGCCGCCATGCCGCCGTGAACGACGCCGATCGGGTTGTAGTGGCGTTCGCCGGGATGGGCCTCGAAGACGACGCGTCCCTCCTCGACCTCGACCAGCGCGAAGCCCAGCAGCTCCTGGATCGGCGCCGGCGGCAGCTCGCCGTCGCGGATCGCCTCGAGGAACGGCCGGCCGGCCATGCCACGGGCGCGCTCGGCGAGGGCGGTCGGGTCCTGCCAGGTCACGGTGAGGCTGCGGTCGCTCATGGCGAAAGCCTCTCAGGGCCGCGCGCATCCGTGCGTAACGTCTAGGGCATGAGCACGTCCCCCGGCTCCAGCCAGCCAGCTGCCTCCGCCGCCGTGCTGCCGCCCGACCTGCGCCTCGGCCCGACCCAGCTCACCGTCACCGACCTCGACCGCTCCGTGCGCTTCTACGAGGACGCCATCGGCCTCGTGGAGCAGCGCCGCGAGGACGGCCGCGCCGCCCTCGGCGCCGGCGGCGAGGACCTGCTCGTCCTGGTCGAACAGCCGCAGGCGCGCCGCGCCGGCCGCCATGCCGGGCTCTACCACGTCGCGCTGCTGCATCCCTCGCGGTTGGAGCTGGCCCGGGCGGCACAGCGGCTGCTGGTCACGCGCACGCCCATCAGCGGCGCCTCCGACCACGGCATCTCCGAGGCGATCTACCTGCCCGATCCCGACGGCAACGGGCTGGAGCTGGCCGCCGACCGCCCGCGCGAGCGCTGGGGCGACCTCAGCGACCCGACCACGATCGGGCCGGAGCCGCTGGACCTGGCCGATCTCCTGAGCATGGTTGAGGACGAGTCGCCGCACCCCCAGGCCGATCCCGGCCTCGTCGTGGGCCACCTGCACCTGCACGTCGGCGACGTCGAGCGCGGCATGCTCTTCTACCGCGACGTGCTCGGCTTCGAGCCGATGACCGTCTTCCCCAGCGCCGCCTTCCTGTCGGCGGGCGGCTACCACCACCACGTCGCGATCAACACCTGGCGCGGCGAGGGCGTGCCGCCGGCCCCGGCGGACGCCGTCGGCCTGCGGCACTGGACCGTCGTGATCGACGCCGCCGCGCTCGCCGCGCTGCGGGCGCGCATGGAGGCCGCCGGACTCGAGTCCAAGGAGCGCGACGGCGGCCTGCTGGTGCGCGACCCCTGGGACAACGCGGTGCTGTTTGCCAGCGCCGTCTGAGCGGCGCGGCTAGCTCGGGATCTCCGCGGCCAGCGGGCCGATCTCGCCGGCCAGCTCCGCCACCGACTCGAGGATCCGCGAGGGTCGGTACGGGTAGCGCTCGGTCTCGGCGCGGGCGGTCACCCCGGTGAGCACGAGGATGGTCTCCAGGCCCGCCTCGAGCCCGGAGACGATGTCGGTGTCCATGCGGTCGCCGATCATCGCGGTGTGCTCGGAGTGGGCGTCGATCGCGTTCAGGGCCGAGCGCATCATCAGCGGGTTCGGCTTGCCGACGTAGTAGGGGTCGACGCCGGTCGCGCGGCTGACCAGCGCGGCGACCGAGCCGGTGGCGGGCAGCGGGCCGTCTGGCGTCGGGCCGACGTTGTCGGGGTTGGTCGCGATGAAGCGCGCGCCCTCGCCGACCAGCCGGATCGCGCGGGTGATGCGCTCGAAGCTGTAGGTGCGCGTCTCGCCGAGCACGACGTAGTCCGGATCGCGGTCGGTGAGCGTGTAGCCGGCGGCGTGCAGCGCCGTCGTCAGGCCGGCCTCGCCGACCACGAACGCCGATCCGCCCGGCCGCTGGTCGGAGAGGAAGTGCGCGGTGGCGAGCGCCGAGGTCCAGATGCTCTGCTCCGGCACCTCGAGCCCGCTGCGCAGCAGGCGCGCCGAGAGGTCACGCGCCGTGTACATCGAGTTGTTGGTGAGCACGAGGAACGGGATCTCGTGCTCGCGCAGCGCCGCGAGGAACTCGGCCGCGCCGGGGATGGCGGTCTCCTCGCGTACGAGCACGCCGTCCATGTCCATCAGCCAGGAGCGGATCGCGCGGCGTGACATCGCCTTGAGGGTACGGGTGGGGGGCGAATTTCGGCGTGTCCCGACTTCACTGGGCATGGAAGCCTTGGACGAGTTGGCGCTGGCCCTGCGGGGACGGCTGGTCGAGCGCGCCCGTGCCGGCGAGGGCGGCGGGCCGCTGGCAGAGCGGGTGCGCGCGCTGGTGGAGGCCGAGGCGGCGCCACTGGCGGAGCCCGAGCGCGCGCAGCTGTGCGCGCGGGTGCTGGTGCTGGCGACGGGCCTGGGGCCGCTGGATCCCCTGCTGGCGGATCCCGAGGTGGACGAGGTGATGGTCAACGGCCCGGACGAGATCTACGTCGAGCGCCGCGGGAAGCTGGAGCGGACCGCCGCGCGCTTCGGCTCGGAGGCGGAGCTGATGCACACGATCGAGCGCATCCTGGCGCCGCTGGGGCGGCGGGTCGACGAGGCGTCGCCCCTGTGCGACGCGCGGCTGCCCGACGGCTCGCGCGTCAACGTGGCGATCGCGCCGCTGTCGTTGTCGGGGCCGTGCCTGACCGTGCGCCGCTTCCGCCGCGACGGCTTCTCGCTGCGCGAGCTGGTGACCGGCGGGACGCTGTCGGGCGCGGCGGCCGAGCTGCTCGCTTTGTGCGTGGCGGCGCGGGCGTCGATCCTCGTCAGCGGCGGCACCGGCTCGGGCAAGACGACGACCCTCAACGCACTCTCGGGCGCGATCCCCGGCGCCGAGCGGATCGTGACGATCGAGGACGCGGCGGAGCTGCGTCTGCGCCAGCCGCACGTGGTGCGCCTGGAGGCACGGCCACCGAACCTGGAGGGCCGCGGCGAGATCACGATCCGGACGCTCGTGCGCAACGCGCTGCGGATGCGTCCCGATCGGATCGTCGTCGGCGAGGTGCGCGGCCCCGAGGCGCTGGACATGCTGCAGGCGCTCAACACCGGCCACGACGGCTCGCTCACCACCGTCCACGCCAACTCGCCCGAGGACGCGGTGCGGCGGGTGGAGACGCTGGCGCTGATGGCAGGCGTCGGGCTCCCGCACGCCGCCGTGCGCGAGCAGGTCGCCAGCGCGCTCGACGTCGTCGTGCACCAGGCGCGGCGGCCAGACGGCACGCGCGTGGTGGAGTCGATCGGCGAGGTGGTCCGCGTCGTCGCCGGAGCCGGCGTTCGCGAGCTCCATCGCCACGGCGGTCCCGTCGCACCGCCGGGCGACGGCTCCCTCGGCAGGCGCCTTGCGGCCTTCCGTGCCGTCGGCGCGCGCAGCGCGCGGCCGGCGCTCGGGAGCGGGTGACGGAGCGGATGGCGCCCTTGGTGACCTTCGAGCGTCTCGCGGCCTTGCGCGTCGCCGGGGCGCAGGTGGCGCTCGGAGGCGGGGGATCGAGCGCGTGGCGCCCTTGCTGACCTTCGTCGCGGCCGGCTGCGCCGTCGTGGGGCTGGGAGAGCTGCTGCGCGGGACGGGCGGCGGCGGGCTGAGACGCGCGGCCGGAGTGCTCGCGGGACTGGTCGACGCCGTCGCGCGGCTCGGGCGCGACGGCAGGGATCCCGGCGCCGCGGAGCGCCGGCGGCTGCTGGTCGCCGGTGCCGGGCTGGCGTTCGCGGTGGGCACGATGTCGATCGGGCCGCTGGCGGGGGCGGTCCTGGCCGCCGCCGGTCCGGCGGTCGTGGCGCAGGCGCTGCGAGCGCGGCGAGACCACTATCGCCGGGCGGTCGACGCCGGCGTTGCTGGGGCGGCCATGGCGATCGCCGACGCGCTTGGCGGCGGCCATTCGTTGCGTGGCGCGTTGCAGGAAGCGGCGGCGACCGTCGACGGCGCGGCCGGCAGCGAGCTGCGGCGCACAGCCGCGGAGCTCGCGGCCGGAGCCCGCACCGCGGACGCGCTCGAGGCGCTGCGAGCGCGCGGTCGCTCGGCGCGGCTGGACGTGCTGGTGGCGGCGTGCCTGCTCCAACACCGTGCCGGCGGCGACCTGGCCAGGCTGCTGCGCGACAGCGCACGGGCGATGGAGGACGAGGCGAGGTTGGAGGGGGAGGTGCGCGCCGCGACGGCCCAGGCGCGCTTCACCGGGCTGCTCGTCGTACTGCTGCCGCTCGGCGGTGCGCTGCTCGCCGAGCTGGCCAGCCCCGGCTTCCTCGCCGGGCTCGTCGGCTCGCTGCTGACCGCCTGGCTGGTGGGCGCGGCGCTGGCGCTGCAGCTGGTCGCCGGGCTGCTGATCCATCGCTTGGGGCGGGTGCGCTGGTGAGCGGGACGAGCCTCGCTCCCGCGCGCGCTGGCGGCCGCCGGCCTCTCCGAGCGGGCGCGGGGCAGCGAGGGCGCCGGTGAGCGGCATGCCGGCCACCGCGCTCGGCTTCGTCGCCGGGACGCTCGCCACCGCCGGCGCCGGTCTGCTGGCGGAGTCGCTGACGACGGTCCTGCGGCGGCGCGGCGACCGCGACCGGACCGCACGGCTGGTGCGCGGCCTGTCCGCCGCCGGCCGTCGCCTGCGACCCGGGCGGGCGCCCGTGCCGCGCGACCTCGCCGCCCGCATCGCCGCCGCCGGCGAGCCCGCGGGGCTCGGGCCGCGTGAGCTGATGGGCGCGAAGGTGGCGTCGGCCCTGCTGGCGTCCGCCGTGGGCGCGCCGCTGGCAGCGGCCGCGCCCGGTCGGCTCGGCGCGCTCCTGCTCGCCGCGGCGCCCGTGGCCGGCTTCCTCGCGCCGGACCTCTGGCTGCGGCGGCTGGCGGTCGCGCGTGCCCGGCGTGCGCGTCGCGAGCTGCCGGCGCTGCTGGACCTGCTGCGGGTGAGCGTCGAGGCGGGCGTCTCGCTGCCCGCGGCGCTGGAGGCCGTGGGCCGGCGGGCGGACGGGCCGCTGGCGGCGCAGTGGCGTGCCGTAGGCGGTCAGGTTGCGCTCGGCGTGCCGCTCGCGCGGGCGCTCGAGGCGATGACCGTGCGGCTGCCGCTGCCGGAGGTTCGCGCGCTGGTGGCGGCGCTCGAGCGCACCCGTCGCCATGGCGCGCCGCTGGCAGGCACGCTGGAGGCCCAGGCGCGTGAGGCGCGCTTCGCGCTCGCGCGCCGCGTCCGCGAGGACGCCGCGCGGGCCGGCCCCGAGATCCAGCTCGTGGTCGCGTTGCTGCTGGTTCCGTCCGTGCTGCTGCTCGTGGCCGCGGCGCTGATGACGGCGCTGGCGGGCTCCGGCGGCGCGCTGCTGCCAACGTGGTAAGGAGTTGTGCACCGGGTATCTCCCGGGCGTATCCCAGCGAGAGGAGCAGCGGTGATCGCACGGATCTGGCGAGGCGCGGTGCGGCGCGAGGACGGCGACGCTTACGCGGACTACATGCTCGGCACGGGAGTCGAGGGGTATGCGCGCACGCCGGGCAACCGCGGCGTGCAGATGTTGCGCCGTGACGTCGGCGATCGCTGCGAGTTCACGATGGTCACGCTCTGGGACTCGCTCGAGGCGGTCAAGGCGTTCGCGGGGGAGGACTACGAACAGGCCGTCTTCTATCCCGAAGACGATCGCTTTCTGATCGAGCGCGACGAGACCTCGTCGCACTGGGAGGTCGCGGCGAGCGTGCCGTAGCCGCGTGCAGCGAATCTTGCAGCGGGTCCCGCTGCAGGCAGGATTGCGCCCAGTCGCTCGCGTTGTGGCCGCACGCCCAGCGCACGGTGGTAGCGCCCCACCCGCTACCACGCGCAGTTTTTAGCTCTAGCAAGCGGTTAAGCCCTCCCTGGCGAGGGTCGATTCGGCACGATCGGACGGAATCGTGGGGAATCGTGTTGCAGAGTGGGAGAAGGTGGGGTAGGGTGGCACCCATCAATCGACCGGAGTGGCGGGGCTCCTCCCACTCCGCCACTCCGGTCCTAGAACGTCATTCGACGGCGCGGGGATATGACCGTTGGCATTTCGGGGCCACTACGAGCACTCGCTGGACGCGAAGAACCGCCTCAGCATTCCGGCGCGCTTCCGCGCCTCCTTCTCCGCGGGCGTGGTCCTGGCCAAGGACCCGGAGCCGTGCGTGGCCGTCTGGACGCCCGACACGCACGAGTCGATCATCGAGCGCGCGCTCGGCGGCCTGAACCCGATGGGCTCGGAGTACCGCAAGCTCGCGCGCTTCTACCAGGGCAACTCCTTCGAGATCGAGCTGGACGCGTCCGGCCGCGTGACCCTGCCGCCGCCGCTGCTCGCGCACGGCGCGATCCAGAAGGAGGTCGTGGTCGTGGGTGTAGGAGACCACTTGGAGGTCTGGGGCCGCGAGCGCTGGCAGCGCGAGCAGGAGGCCCTCGACCAGGAGATCGGGGAGGTGACGGAGCGCCTTGGCAATCCTTCTTGACATGACTCGTACGCACGTCCCGGTACTGGCCGGCGAGTTGATCGACGTGACCGCGCCCGGTCCGGGTGAGATCGCGGTCGACTGCACGTTCGGCGCCGGCGGGCACGCGCGGCTCGTCGCCGACCGCCTGGGCCCGACGGGGACGCTCGTCTGCATCGACCGCGACCCGGCCGCCGAGGAGCGCTTCGAGGAGCTCGCGCGCGAGGTCGCCTGCGAGACCCGCTTCCTGCGCATGGACTACGCCGACGGACTCCAGCTCCTGCGCGACGAGCAATTGCAGGCCGACGTCGTGTACCTCGACCTCGGCGTGTCCTCGATGCAGGTGGACACGCGCGAGCGCGGCTTCTCGTACTCCTACGACGCCCCGCTCGACATGCGCATGGACCCCGGCCAGGCGCTGGACGCGCGCACGATCGTCAACGACTGGGACGAGCGGCGGCTGAGCGACCTGTTCCGCACGCTGGGCGAGGACCCCAACGCGCGCCGGATCGCGCGCGAGATCGTGCGTCGCCGCGCCCGCGCGCCGTTCGAGACCACCAGCGAGCTCGTGGCCGCGATCGAGGCGGCGGTGCCGGCGGCCGTGCGGCGGCGCTTCGGCGGCGGCCATCCAGCCAAACGCACCTTCCAGGCGATCCGGATCGCCGTCAACGCCGAGCTCGACTCGCTCGACCGGGCACTGCCGCTGGCCTGGGACGTGCTACGCGAGGACGGCCGACTGGCCGCGATCTCCTTCCACTCGCTCGAGGACCGGCGCGTGAAGCGCTTCCTCGCCGATCGCGCTCGCGGCTGCGTCTGCCCGCCCGACTTCCCGATCTGCGTCTGCGGCCGTGAGCCGGAGGCCGAGCTGCTCACCTCGCGCGCGCTCGCGCCCACGCCCGGCGAGGTCGCCGCCAACCCCCGCTCGAAGTCCGGCCGCCTGCGCGCGGCGCGCAAGCTGCGCCAGGGCGAGGAGGCCTGATGGCCCGCGCCAGCGCGGGAGCCGCTGCCGTGCCGCGGGTCCCGAAGCGACCCGTCCCGAAGCGACCCGCCGCGCGCCGCGGTGGGCCCGCTGGCGCGCAGGCGCGTGTGCCTCGGCGCGCCTCCGGCTACGCCCGCGGCGGCGCCGTCGCGCTGCCGCTTCCCGCCCGCGTCCTCAACGCCCCCGTCACCCGCGTCCTGCGCGGTCAGGGCAGCCGCACGCTCGACGCCCTGCTCGCGGGTCGCGGCTGGATCGTGCTCGTCGGCGCGCTGCTGGCCGGCATCGTCTTCTTCAACGTCGACCTGCTCAAGCTCAACCGCGACATCGCGAGCACCGCCGAGCAGATCGAGCAGTTCAAGCGCGAGAACGGGCGCCTGCGCGAGCGCGTGGCCCACGCCGCGTCGAGCGAGCGGATCCAGGAGCAGGCCGCGCTGCAGGGCCTCGTGCTGCCCGCGCCCGGCGAGGTGCGCTACCTGAAGGCCCATCCCAACGGCGACCCCCAGCTGGCGGTCAAGCGCTACAGCGAGCCGAGCGGGCTGTTCAGCGCGCCCGCGCCGGTGGCGACCGTGCCCACGCCGCCGACCGGCGTCACGCCTGGCACGACCGCCACCACCGGCGTGGACCCGGCCGCGACCGTGGATCCCGCCACCACCACCGCGACGACTGGGACCGCGACCGGCACGACCGCCCCCACCACGACGGGCGTGGCGCCCACACCCACGACCACCGCCGCGCCGACCACGACTGGCACCACCACGCAGACCACCGCCCCCGGCACGACCCCCGCGGGCACGGCGACCGGCACCGCGGTGGCTCCCACGGGGTAGTCGGTGCGGCTGGTCGAGCGCCGGATCGGGCTGCTCTTCGCCCTCTTCCTGCTCCTGCTCTGCCTGGCGGGCGCTCGGGCCACCTGGCTCGGCACCGTCAAGGCGGGATCGCTCAAGGAGCGCGCCGTCACCCAGCAGGAGGAGGACCTCACGGTCCCCGCGCGCCGGGGCACGATCACCGACCGTCACGGGCTCGAGCTGGCCGTCTCCGAGGACGCCACCACCGTCTTCGCCAACCCCTTCCTGATCAAGGATCCCGCGGCCGTTGCGGCGAAGCTCGCGCCGCTGCTCGACGTGCCCGCCGACGATCTGCTGCGCGAGCTGTCCGATCGCGAGCAGGGGTTCGTCTACCTCAAGCGCAAGCTCGACGCGACCAACGGGCATCGCGTCGGGAAGCTCGGGATCGAGGGCATCGGCACCACCACCGAGCCCAAGCGCAGCTACCCGCAGGGGGCGCTGGCGTCGCAGGTGCTGGGCATGGTCGGCACCGACAACACCGGCCTGTCCGGGCTCGAGTACTCCCAGCAGGACGAGCTCGCCGGCAGCGACGGCAGGCGGCGGCTGGTCAAGGACGCGATGGGCGAGACGGTCAACCTGATCGAGACCAAGCGGGCCGAGGCCGGCGACGACCTGCAGCTGACGCTCGACGCGGCGATCCAGGAGCGCGTCGAGGCGGTGCTGGCCGAGGTCGGCGCGACCTACCAGCCGCGCGGCGCCAGCGCCGTCGTCATGGATCCCCGCACGGGTGCCGTGCTGGCGCTCGCCAACTGGCCGCGCGTGGACGCCAACGACGCCGCCAACGCACCCGCGTTCGCGAGTCAGAACCGCGCGATCCAGTCGATCTACGAGCCGGGCTCCACCTTCAAGGCGATCACGGTCTCCGGTGCGCTGCAGGAGCGCCTGATCACCCCCAGCACGCCCTTCGACCTGCCGCCCACGATCCAGGTCGCCGACCGCGTGATCGAGGAGGCGCACGCGCGCGGGGCGGTGAGACTGACGACGGCCGACATCCTGGCCCAGTCCTCGAACGTCGGCTCGGTGATGATCGGCCTACGCCTGGGCGCGACGCGCTTCGACCGCTGGGTGCGCCGCTTCGGCTTCGGGCGTCCGACCGGCATCGAGCTGCCCGGCGAGCAGCGGGGGATCGTGCTGCGGCCGGAGGACTACTCGGGCTCCTCGATGGGCAACATGCCGATCGGCCAGGGCATCGCGGTCACCCCGATGCAGATGGCGACCGCCTACACGGCCGTCGCCAACGAGGGCATGCTGCGCCAGCCCTACCTGATCGAGGGCGACCGCAAGCCCGGGCGCCGGGTGATCGGCCGCCACACCTCCGAGGAGGTGGCGAAGATGCTGGAGGGCGTGCTGGCCGCCGGCGGCACCGCACAGGAAGCGTCGGTCGACGGCTACACGCTGGCGGGCAAGACCGGCACGGCCGAGAAGGCCGACAAGCACGGCTACTCGAAGACGAAGTTCGTGGCCTCGTTCATCGGCTTCGCGCCCGCCAAGCAGCCGCGGCTGCTGGTGTCGGTGATGGTCGACGAGCCGCAGGGCGACATCTACGGCGGCACCGTCGCGGCGCCGGCCTTCGAGCGCATCATGGAGTTCGCGCTGCCATACCTGAAGATCCCGCCGCGCTGAGCGGCGGTGCGGTGCTCAGCCCTCGTCGTCGGAGGGCTGTTCCGGCTCGGACTCGGCCTGCGCCGCGTCCTCGGCGGTCGCGGGCTCCACGAGCGCGCGCAGCGAGCCGCGCATGCTGCGGTGGGCGAGGTTGAGCTCGTCGAAGGCGCGCTCGGCGGCGAACACTGACTCCTCGACCTCGGACAGTCGTTCCTCCAGCGTTCGCCGGCGACGTTCCTCGGCCGCGATCCGCGTGCGCAGGTCGCGCTCGACGCGGGCGTGCTGCTCGCGGTGGCGGTCGGTCTCCTCGCGCAGCTCGGCGTAGGCCAGGCGCGCGTGCTCGGCGCGCCGGTCGGCGTCCTCGAGCTCGCGCAGCCGGCGACGGGAGTCCTCGGCGGCCGCCTGCACGTCCGCGAGCTTGCGTCCCGCGTCCTCGAGGGCGCGCTCGGCGGCAGCGGCGCGGCGGTCGGCGGCCGACGCCTCCTCGGCGGACGCGGCGGCGGCCGTGTTGGCCTCCTCGGCGAGCTTGGTGGCCTCCTGCGCCTGGCGCTCGGCCTCGTCCGCGCGCTGATCGGACGAGCTGGCGCGCTCGGCGGCCGCCGCGGCGGCGGCGTCGGCCTCGCGGGCCCGGGCCTGCGCGCGCTCGGCGCGCAGCTCCAGCTGGGTGGCGAGCTCGGCCGCCTCCGCGGCCGCCTGCTCTGCCTCGGCGAGCTGACGGCGCGCCTCCTCGGTCTCGCGCAGCGACTCCGTGGCGGCCCGCTGGGAGTCGTCCTTGGCGCGCTCGGCGGTGGAGATGCGCGCGCGCGCCGCGTCGAGCTCTGCGCCGCGGGCGTCGGCCTCGCCGCGCGCACGGGCGAGCAGCGCCTCCGCGTCGCCTAGGCGCTCGCGGGCGGCATCGAGCTCGGTCAGCGCCTCGCGCGACTCGGCGCGGGCGGTCTCGGCCGCCTCGATCGCCTCGTCCAAGGTCTCGAGCCGGGTCTGGGCCGCTTCAAGTCGTTCGCTCGCCTGCGCGAGCCGCTCGCGATCGGCGCTCAGCTCGCCCTCGAGCCGCTCGACCTGCTCGCGCAGCTTCGCCTCGTCGTCCTCGACCACGCGCAGCCGCTCCAGCTCCGGCAACAGCCGCTCGAGCTCGGCCTGCGCCTGGCCCGCGGCCTCCAGCTCGGCCCGCAGCTTCTCGTTCTTGACCCGCTGCTTCTCCAGCTTCGCCTGCGCCTCGGCACCCGCCTCGACCCGCGGCCGCAGCTCCTCCACCTCGCCGCGTAGCCGCTCGACCTCGGTCTTCGCCTCGTCGCCGGCGGCCAGCACGGGCTCCAACGCCTCCAACCGCTCCCGCAGCTCCCGAGCTTCGGCCTGCGCTCGCTCGCCGGCAGCGACCTTGGGCTGCAACTCCTCGACCTCGGCGCGCAGCCGCTCGGCCTCGTCCCTGGCCTGGTAACCGGCTGCCAACCTGGGCTGAAGCTCCTTCGAGCTCGGTGCGCAGCCGCTCAGCGTCGCTCCTCGCCTCGCTGCCGGCTGCGAGCTCGGGCTTCAGCCCCTCGATCTCAGTGCGGAGGCGCTCGGCCTCGGCCTTGGCTTCGTCGGCCGCAACCGCCTCGCGCTCGAGTTCCTCGACGCGGACGCGGAGCTGCCCTGCCTCCTGCTTGGCCTGCTCGCCGGCAGCGAGCCTGGGCTGAAGCTTCTCGACCTGGGTGCGGAGCTGCTCGGCCTCCTGTTTGGCTTGATCGCCGGCGGTGAGCCTGGGCTTCAGCTCCTCGATCTGCGCGCGTAGTTGCTCGGCTTCGGCCTTCGCCTCGTTGCCGACGGCGAGCTCGGCCTGGAGGTCCGCGAGTTGGGCTTGCAGCTCGCCGAGCTGCCCGCGCAGCCGCTCGGCTTCTTCCGTGGCGCCGTTGCTGGCATCCAGCTGCGACTGCAGGCTCCCGACCTTGCTGCGCAGCTCCGTGACCTCGCCCTGTGCGCGGTTGCCGGCCGCCAGCTTCGGTCGCAGCTCCTCCAGCTCGGCGCGCAGCTGCTCCGCTGCCGCGACTTCGCTCTCGAGTTCCTTGAAGCGGCCCTGGAGCTGCTCGAGGTCCGCTTTGGCCTGGGCGCCGACGGCAACCTCGCGCTCGAGCTGCTCGACCTGCGCCCGTAGGGCGTCCGCCGCCACGAGCTGCTCCGCCTTGGCGGCCGACTCGGCCTGGAGGCGCTCGACCTCGGCCTGGAGCTGCTCGACTTGTGCCTGCGCCTCGCCGGCGGCCTGTGCTTCGGTGCGCAGCTGCTCGAGCTCCGCCGACTGGGTCCGCAGCTGCACCAGCTCGGCTTGAAGCTGCCGCAGCTGGGTCTGCGCACCAGCGCTGGCGGCGGACTCGGCCCGCAGCCGGTCGGCTTCGCCGCGCAGCGTCTCCAGCTCGGGACGCACGCGCTCCAGCTCGGCTCGTGCCTCGTTGCCGGCGTCGAGCTCGGGGCGCAGGCGCTCGAGCGCGGCGCGCAGCTGCGTCAGCTCGGTCTGAGCCTTGGCGCCGGTCTGGTGCTCGGTCCGCAGCCGCTCCAACTCATCGCGCAGACGCTCTGCCTCGGCCCGCACTCGCTCGCCGGCCTCGCGGTCGGCCTCCAACTCGGCACGCAGCTCCTCGACCTCGGCCCCGGCGCTCGCGCTGCCTTCGAGCTGGGCCTGCAGTTGTTCGACCTGTGCGCGCAGCTGCTCCGCTTCGGCCTCGGCGCTCGCGCTGCCTTGGAGCTGGGTCTGCAGTTGCTCGACCTGCGCGCGCAGCTGCTCTGCCTCGGCTTGAGCGCTCGCAGCGTTTCCGAGCTCGGTCTGGAGTTGTGCCACCTGCTCGTGGAGCTGCTGCGCCTCGGCCTGGGCGCTCGCGCCGTTCTCGAGTTCGGCCTGGAGTCGCGCCACTTGCTCGCGCAGCTGCTGCGCCTCGGCGCTCGCGCTCGCACCGCTCTCACGCTCGCTCTGGAGTTGCTCGACCTGCGCTCGGAGCTGCTCGACCTCGGCGCTCGCGTTCGCGCCGCTTTCGAGCTGGGCCTGAAGCTGCTCGAGCTGTGCGCGCAGCTGCTCCGCCTCGGCCTGGGCGCTTGCGCCCGCCGCGTTGGCCGCGTGCAGCTGCTTGATCTCGGCGTGGAGCTGGGCGACCTCGGCGGAGGCACCGGCTCCGGTCGCGTCCTGCTCGGTTTGGAGCCGTGCCAGCTCGGCGCGCAGCTGCTCCAGCTCGGCCTGGGCGCCCGTGAGGGCGGCGGCGGCGAAGGAGAGGCGCTCGACCTCGGCCCTGGCCTTGTCGAGCTCGACCTGGGCGCTGCCGGTGGCGGTCAGCTGCTCCTGAAGCTGGGTGACTTGGGCCTGCAGGCGCCCGACCTCCTGCTGGGCGGCGCTGCCGGCCTCGAGCGCCTTGCCGAGCTGCTCGCGCTCCGTGGCCCGCTCGACCTCCAGCTCCTGGCGCAGGGCGTCGATCGTCGCCTGGTCGCCTCCGGCCGGACCGGCCGAGGTCGGCGCGGGCGCGGGGGGAGGGGCGCTGACGGCACCGCCGTCGGCCTGCCAGAACACCGCGCGCGGAGGCAATGCGGGCGCGGGCGCGGCGTCCGCCTCGACGGCTTCGCCCGCGTCGGCGACGCCGCCGTTGGCCTTGATCTTGCGCTTGCCGCCCTCGTTGGGCACCGGCGGCGGCGCGCTCTCCTCGAGCTTCTCGACCAGCCGCTCGATCGCCGAGCGCGCGGCGACGGCGGCAGTCACGTCGAGCTTGGTCATCACCGCGATGTCGTTGAGGCCGAGCGCGTCGGCGGGGTCCGACACGGCCACGATCAGCGAGCCGTCGGGCTCGAAGCCGACCGGCACGGCCAGGTAGCGCTTGGCCGCGGAGGGCTGGATCAGCCTGGACGCCGCGGAGTCGACCTCGTAGACGTCGAGGTCGATGTGGTCGAGCCCGTGGCGCTCGGCGGTCGCGCGCGCGAGCTGGTCCTCGGTCACGGCACCCGACTCGACCAGCACGCTGGAGACGGTCGTGCCGCCGCGCGCGGCACGCACGGCCTCGTCGACGGTCTCGCGGCTGGCGAAGCCGAGGTCGACGATCACCTCGTCGAGGAAGTCCTGGCGCCCGCCCGGGGTCGAGGGCGGCGTGATGCCGGGGATCGCGGTGGCCTGGCCGTCGCTCACACCGGCTCCCCGGATGGCGCCGACACGGGCGTGCGCGCGTCCTCCCGGGCACCTTCGAGCGCTTCCTGGGCGGACTCGGCGCCGCCGAGGTCGCGGATGCCGTACCCGAGCGCGGAGGTCGCCGGACGACCGGCGGTGACGTGCGTGTACGAGTCCAGCGCGCGCGCGAAGAACGCCTCCGCGCCGGCGCGGCCCTTGCAGCCCACCAGCACGGCGGAGATCTCGTTCTCGCCGGTGCGCCCGATGCGGTCGGTGCGGCGGACGGCCGCGCCGAGCACGTCGGCCATGTCCTTGAGCAGCAGTCGCGCGAGCGCCTCGCCACCGTCCTCGCCGACGGCCTCCAGGTCGGTCGCGCGGCAGACGACGAGGTAGGACTCGATCATGCCGCGCTGCGCCAGGCTCCACTCGCGGTCGAGCGCGTCGGTGAAGCGGGCCGCGTCGGGCAGGCCGGTGACCGGGTCGGTGGACTCCGGGTCGCGCAGCTTCTCGGCCATCTGGCGCAGCTCGGCGCGCCAGCTGACGGTCTCCCACTCGTAGGTGAGCATGCGCCCGGCGACCATCAGCACGTCGAGATGGGTGCTGGTGAAGCGGTTGGTGTCGGTGCCGAGCGCGCAGAGGGTGATCGCGCCGGCGCCGTGATTGGTCTCGAAGGGGATCGCGAGGTAGCTGCGCACGTCGATCCGCTGCAGCGCGGCCGGGTCGATCAGGCCACCGGCGCCGCTGTGGTCGCCCTCGGCGTGCTCGGCCAGCGGCAGCGCCGAGCCGGACTTGACCCCGTGGGTGTCCCCGCGCACGTCGAGGATCCGGAACAGGCCTTCGCCCCAGTCGAGCTGGCCGATCAGGATCGCGTCGGCGGGCAGCTCGCCCTCGAGCAGGTCGAGGACGGCGTCGGCCGCCTCAGAGAAGCTCTGAAAGCGGCGCTCGGTGAGGCGCGCGAGGGCTGGGATGGCGGTGGCGGCCATCAAGCCCCTTATCGGCCAGGCACTGGGAAATCTGAGCCTTGGGCAGCCTGGGCAGGGGCTATTCTCGCGCGCACCTTGACCCTTCGCGAGCTCATGGGCGGCTGGGGCGCCCGCGATCGAGATCACCGGACTGGCCTACGACAGCAGGAGCGTCGGCCCCGGCACGCTCTTCTTCTGCGTGCCCGGCTTCCAGGTCGACGGTCACGACTTCGCCCCCGCCGCGGTCGAGCGCGGCGCGGCCGCGCTGGTCTGCGAGCGCCCGCTCGGGCTCGGCGTGCCGGAGGTCGTGGTCGCGGACGTCCGCGCCGCCGTGGGGCCGGCCGCCGCGCGCTTCCACGGCGATCCGACCGCGCGACTGCGCGTCGTGGGCGTGACCGGGACCAACGGCAAGACCACCACCGCCTTCCTCGTGCGCCACCTGCTCGAGGCGGGCGGGATCCAGACCGGCCTGCTGGGCACCGTCAAGCGGGTGGTGGGCGGGGTCGAGCAGGAGGTCGAGCGCACCACGCCCGAGGCGATCGACCTCCAGCGCGACTTCCGCGCGATGCTCGAGGCCGGCGACCGCGCTTGCGCGATGGAGGTCTCCTCGCACGCGCTCGAGCTGGGGCGCGCGGCGGGGATCCACTTCGCCTGCCGCGTCTTCACCAACCTCAGCCAGGACCACCTCGACTTCCACCCGACGATGGAGGACTACTTCCTCGCCAAGCGCAAGCTGTTCGAGGGACCGGGGCCGGCGATCGTCAACGTCGACGACGAGTACGGGCGCCGGCTCGCCGGCGAGCGGGAGGCCGTCACGTTCGCGGTAAGGCGCAAGGCCGACTACCGCGCCCTCGACGTGGAGTTCGACGTCATGGGCTCGCGCTTCACCTGCGCGACCCCGGACGGCTCGCTGGAGCTGCGAGTCGCCGCTGCCCGGGCTCTTCAACGTGCAGAACGTGCTGGCGGCGGTCGCCGCGGCGCGCACGCTGGGCGTGGAGCTGTCGACCATCCAGGCGGCGCTGCTGAGCTTCGACCGGGTGCCGGGCCGGTTCGAGACCGTCGACGAGGGGCAGGACTTCGGCGTGCTGGTCGACTACGCCCACACGCCCGACTCGCTCGAGAACGTCCTGCGCGCCGCGCGCGGCATCGCCGGCGGCCGGCTGCACGTGGTCTTCGGCGCCGGCGGCGACCGCGACCGCGGCAAGCGGCCGCTGATGGGCGAGGCCGCCAGCCGGCTCGCCGACCGCGTGATCGTGACCTCCGACAACCCCCGCAGCGAGGACCCCGAGGCGATCGTCGACGAGGTGCTGGCCGGCGCCGGGCCGGGGGCGGTGCGCGAGGTCGACCGGCGGCGGGCGATCGGCTTGGCGATCGACGCGGCGCGGGCCGGCGACGTGGTCGTGATCGCCGGCAAGGGCCACGAGCAGGGCCAGGAGTTTGAGAACGGCCGCAAGGAGCCGTTCGACGACGTGACGGTCGCGCGCGAGGCGCTGCGGGCGCGGCAAGGAGCGCGGACGTGAGCGGGGAAGGTGCGCGCCGGGCCGCGGCGAGCCAGGGGAGCGCCCGATGATCGACCGCCCCGCCGCCTGGATCGCCGAGGCCGCCGGCGCGCGCCTGGCGGCCGGCGCTCCCGACGCGCCCGGCTTCGTGCGCGCGATCGTCGACTCGCGCGAGGCCGGCGCCGGCGACCTCTTCGTCGGGCTGCCGGGCGCCAAGGCCGATGGCGGGGACTTCGCCGCCGAGGTGATCCGGGCCGGCGCCTGGGGCGCGCTCGTGCGCGAGCCGCAGGCGGCGGCCGCGATCGAGGCCGGCAGCGCCGCCGCGGTCGTGCTCGTCACCGACGACCCGCTCGCCGCGCTGCAGCGGCTCGCGCGGGCCTGGCGGCGCGAGCTCGGCGTGGGGACGGTCGGCATCACCGGCTCGACCGGCAAGACCTCGACCAAGGACATCCTCGCCGCGCTGCTGCGCACGCGCATCGACGCGCACGCGAGCCGCGAGAACTTCAACACCGAGATCGGGCTGCCGCTGTCGTTGCTCGAGGCCTCGCGCGGCACGCACGCGCTGGTGCTCGAGCTGGCGATGCGCGGCGAGGGCCAGATCGCCGAGCTGGCCGCGATCGCCGAGCCGGACGTGGGCGTGATCGTCAACGTCGGTCCGGTGCACCTGGAGCTGTTGGGGACCGTCGAGCGCGTCGCGGCGGCCAAGGCGGAGCTGATCCGCGACCTCAGGCCCGGTGCGGCCTGCGTCGTGCCGGTCAGCGAGCCGCTGCTGGACGCGCACCTGCGCGACGACCTCGACACCTGGACCTTCGGCCCCGGCGGCCAGGTGCAGCTGCTCTCCTTCGACGACGGTCGCGCGGAGATCGAGGCGCGCGGCGAGCGCGTCGAGCTGCGACTGCCGTACCGCGAGCCGTACAACCTGCTCAACACGCTCGCGGCGGTGGCCGCGGCGCGCGCCCTCGGGATCGCGCCCGCGGGCGCGGTGGACGTGCGCTTCTCCTCGCTGCGCGGGGAGATCGTCGAGCTCGCCGGCGGCGTGACCGTGGTCAACGACTGCTACAACGCCAACCCGATGTCCATGCGCGCCGCCCTCGACCAGTTGGTGCGGAGCGGCGCCGAGCGCCGCATCGCCGTGCTCGGCACGATGGCCGAGCTGGGCGACGACTCGGCCGCCTACCACCGCGAGATCGGCGCGCACGCGGCCGAGATCGGGGTGGACGTGCTCATGCCGGTCGGCGAGCAGGCGCTGGCCTACACCAGCGGCTTCGACGGCGAGGTCCACGCCGTCGGCACGCCCGAGGAGGCCGGCGCGCTGCTCGAGGAGCTGGCGCGCCCGGGCGATCGCGTGTTGATCAAGGGCTCGCGCTCGGTGGGGCTGGAACGGGTTCTCGACTAGATGCTGGGCGAGATCCTGATCGGGGGCATGGGCTCCCTGCTGATCTGCATGTTCGTGGGGCCGCGCTTCATCGAGTTCCTGCGCGCGCAGGAGTTCGGCCAGCACATCCGCGAGGAGGGCCCGGCCGGCCACCACGGCAAGGCGGGCACGCCGACCATGGGCGGGCTGGCGATCTTCCTCGCCGTCTGCGTGCCGTTCCTGATCCTGTCCGACTACCGGGCGGCCAGCATCGCCGTGCTCGGCACGGCGCTGGCGATGGCCGCGCTCGGCTTCGCCGACGACTGGACCAAGCTGCGCCGGCGGCGCTCGCTGGGCGTCTCGGGCCGCGTCAAGCTGCTCGTGCAGGCGGTGACCGCGATCCTGCTCTGGATCTTCGTGACCAAGTACGTCGGCCTCGAGGACAGCCTGCGCCTGCGCATCGTCGACTACACGGTGCCGGACCTCGGCCTCGCCTACCCGGTGCTGATCTTCCTCGTGCTCGCCGGCGCCACCAACGGCGTCAACCTCACCGACGGCCTCGATGGCCTCGCCGCCGGCTGCTCGGCGATCGTCTTCCTGACCTTCACCGCGATGACGTTCATCACCACCGGCCAGGAGGACCTGGCGCTGCTGTGCGCCTGCCTGGTGGGGGCCTGCGTCGGCTTCCTCTGGTTCAACTCGTTCCCGGCCTCGGTGTTCATGGGCGACACCGGCTCGCTCGGCCTGGGGGGCGCGATCGCCGCGCTGGCGGTACTGACCAAGACAGAGCTGCTGCTGATCCTGATCGGCGGGATCTTCGTGATCGAGGCGCTCTCGGTGCTGCTCCAGGTGGTCGCCTTCCAGCGCTTTCGCAGGCGCATCTTCCTGATGGCGCCGATCCACCACCACTTCGAGCTGGTGGGCTGGTCGGAGACCAAGATCATCTTGCGCTTCTGGATCGTGGCGACGATCTGCTCGGCGATCGGCTTCACGCTCTACCAGGCGTCGATCACGTGACCCGGCCGCCGCTGCCGCCGGGGCCCTACCTGATCGTGGGCCTGGCCCGCTCGGGCGCAGCCGCGGCGCGGATGCTGGAGCCCCATGGGCGCGTGCTCGCCGCGGACACCGGCGAGCCCGAGGTGCCGCTCGGGCTGGAGGCGCACCTGGGCAGCGACGGGGTCGAGCTGCTGGACGAGGTCGCCTGCGTGGTCAAGAGCCCGGGCGTGCCGCGCACGGCGCCCGCGATCGTGGGCGCGCTCGAGCGCGGCATCCCCGTCCACGGCGAGCTCGAGCTGGCCTGGCGGCTGCTGGAGAACCGCTTCCTGGCGGTCACCGGCACCAACGGCAAGACGACCACGACCGAGCTGCTCGGCGCGATGCACCGGGCGGCGGGCGTGCCGGTGGCGGTGGCCGGCAACGTCGGCACGCCGCTGTCGTCGCTGGTGGGCAAGGTCGATCCCGAGGCGGTCGTGGTCTGCGAGTGCTCGAGCTTCCAGCTCGAGGACGCGACGGCATTCGCGCCCGACGTGGGGCTACTGCTGAACCTGACCGAGGACCACCTCGATCGCCACGGGACGGTGGCGGCCTACCGCGAGGCGAAGCTGCGGCTGTTCGCCAACCAAGGGCCGGAGCAGGTCGCCATCGCCCCGCCGGGCGTCGCGCTGCCCGGCGCGGGAAGCCGGATGGATTTCGGCGCCGCCGACAGCGAGCTGGCGCTGCGCGACCGCGGCGGCGCGCGGGAGCTCGCATGGCGCGGCGAGGCGCTGCTCGCCGCGGACGCGGTCCGCCTTCGGGGCGCCCACAACCTCGAGAACGCCATGGGCGCCTCGGCCGCGGCGCTGGCGAGCGGCCTGCCGCCTGCCGCCGTGGTCGAGGCCCTGCGCACCTTCCCGGGCGTGCCGCACCGGCTCGAGGAGGTCGGGACCGTCGATGGGGTCCTCTACGTCAACGACTCGAAGGCCACCAACGTGGACGCCGCCACGCGCGGGATCGAGGCCTTCGATGGCGGCGTGCACGCGATCCTCGGCGGCAGCCTCAAGGGCGGCGGCTTCACCGGCCTGCGCGAGGCGGTCGCCCGGCGCTGCCGGGCGACCTACCTGATCGGCGCCGCCGCGCAGCGGCTCGAGGCGGACCTCGCCGGCACCGTGCCGCTGCACCGCTGCGGCGACCTGGCGAGCGCCGTGGCGGCGGCCGCGGCCGCCGCCACGGCGGGCGAGGTCGTGCTGCTCTCGCCCGCCTGCGCGAGCTACGACCAGTACCGCGATTACGAGCAGCGCGGGGACCACTTCCGCTCGCTCCTTCCGGCTGCATGATTTCTCCCACCGGCGTCGAAGGACGCCCGGATGGGCAAGCGCGGCAAGGGTCGGAAGGCGGCGGTCAAGCGACCGATCGAGTACTCGCTGCTCTACACGGCCACGCTCTGCCTGCTGGCCTTCGGCGCGGTGATGGTCTACTCGGCGAGCTCGGCCGAGTCGCTGCTGACCGGCCCCGGCGACCCCGCCTACTACCTCAAGCGCTACCTGCTCTTCGGCGCGATCGGGCTGGTGGTGATGCACCTCGCCTCGCGCCACGCGCTGAAGCTGATCAAGGCCGTGACCCCGCTGCTGCTGATCGGCTCGTTCGTGCTCTGCGTCGCGGTGATGCTGCCCGGGGTCGGGATCACGGTCAACGGCGCCACGCGCTGGATCGGCGCCGGCTTCCTGCAGTTCCAGCCCTCGGAGATGCTGAAGCTGTCGCTGGTCCTCTACGCCGCGCAGGTGCTGGCCGCGCGCCCGCGCGCGACCAAGACGCTCGGCGGCCTGACCAAGCCGCTGCTGCTGGTGGTCGGCGCCGCCTGCCTGCTGCTGCTCAAGCAGCCGGACATGGGCACGGCGCTGGTGATCTGCTTCGCGATCGGCATGCTGCTGGTCGCCGCCGGGGTGCCCATGCGCAACCTCGGCCTGATCGCCGGCGCGCTCGCCCTGCTGGCGCTGATCTTCGCGGTCGCCGAGCCCTACCGGCGCGAGCGGCTGACCTCGTTCATCGATCCCTTCTCCGACGCGGGCGACACCGGCTTCCAGGCGGTCCAGGCGCTCACGGCGATCGGCTCGGGCGGCTTCTTCGGCGTCGGCCTGGGCGAGTCGGTGCAGAAGATCTTCTACCTGCCCGAGGCGCACACGGACATGATCCTGGCGATCATCGGCGAGGAGCTCGGCCTGTTCGGGCTGCTGGGCGTGGTTGCCCTCTACTCGCTGATCGCCTACGCCGGCCTGCGCGCGGCCAAGCTCGCGCGCGACCTGCACTCGAAGTTGGTGGCCGCGGGGTTGACCTCGCTGATCCTCTCGCAGGCGATCCTCAACCTGTTTGCGGTGCTCGGCATGGCGCCGTTGACCGGCGTGCCGCTGCCGTTGCTCTCCTACGGCGGCACGAACCTCGTGCTGCTGCTGGGGGGGATGGGCGTGCTGCTGAACGTGGCGGCCACCGGCGGGCGGGTGCAGCGCAGGCAGAGAACCCCGTTGCGGGCGATCGAGGGCGGCCGCCAGGCGCGTCAGCCCGCCGCGCGCTCGGCCCGCCGTACGGCCGACAGACGCCGGTGAGGACATGCCCAAGGTCGTGATCGCGGCCGGTGGCACCGCCGGCCACGTCGTCCCCGCGCTCGCGATCGCCGACGCCCTGCGCGCCCGGGGCGCCGAGGTGGAGTTCATCGGCGGCGAGCGTGCCGAGGCGGAGCTGGTCCCGGCCGCCGGCTACCCCTTCCACCGGCTGAAGGTCATCGGCATCGACCGGCGCCGGCCGCTGCGCGCAGTGTGGGCCGTCTTGCTCGCGGTATGCGCGAGTTATACGGCCCACAGGCTGCTGCGGCGCGTCGGCGCGGACGTCGTCGTGGGGGGCGGGGGGTACGTGGCGGGGCCGGTGGGCTTGGCGGGGCGCCTGTCCCGGCTGCCCTTGGTGCTGACGGAGGCCGACAGCCACCTGGGAGTCGCCAACCGTCTCTTGGCGCCGTTGGCCCGGCGCGTGTTCCTGGCCTTCCCGCTCGAGGGCCGCGAGGGCAGCCGCTACGTCGTCAGCGGGCGGGCGCTGCCGGTCGCCACCGGCCAGGTGGACCGCGCCGAGGCCCGGCGCCGCTTCGGCATCGAGGGCGAGCTGCCGTGCCTGTTGATCTTCGGCGGCTCGCTGGGGGCGCGACGGCTCAACCACGCTGCCATCGACGCCTTCGGCGCGGACGCGCCCTGCTTCGTGCTGCACGCCTGCGGGCGCCGCGACCACGCCGAGCTGCGCGCGCGCCTCGACGAGCTGGGCGCGCCGCCGCACTATCGACTCGAGCCCTACGTCGAGCCGTTCGCCGACGCGCTGGCCGCCGCCGACCTCGTGGTCGCGCGCGCGGGGGGCTCGGTGCTCGAGCTGGCCGCCGTCGGGCTGCCGGCGCTGCTGGTGCCCTACCCGCACGCGACGGCCGACCACCAGACCGGCAACGCCCGCTACATGGAGGCCGCCGGTGCCGCCGTGGTGGTGCCCGACGACGAGCTCGACGGGCCGCGCCTGGCGCGCGAGGTGGCGGCCCTCATGGGGGCGCCGCAGCGCATGAACGAGATGGCCAAGGCCGCGCGCGCCGCCGCCCGCCCGGACGCCGCCGAGCGCATCGCCGACGGGATTCTCAGGTTGCTCTGAGCGCCGCGTGCCGCAGCGTTCGCGCGGTGTTCGCCAGCGCGGCGTCGTCTGGTGCCCTGCGCGTTCGGCGTCGCCGCTCAGGCGGCGCGCCGCAGTGCCCGCGCGGCGCTCATCAGCGCCGCGTTGTCAGGCGCGAGATCGCCGTTGGGCAGCGTCAGCACGTCCTCGAGGCCGACGCGCACGTCTGCGCCCAGCGCTTCGGCCTGGGCCATCACGGCCCAGGTGGCCGGCCCTGGCCGTGGTGCAGGCGAGGGGCGTCGACGCCGGCCGCGTCGAGCGCGCGATCGAGCGCCAGCGCGTGGTCGGCGGCCGCGGCCGGATCCTCGTCGACGACCTCCACCAGCACTCGCAGCAGCCGTCCGCCGAGGCCGCTGACGGCCAGGCGCTCGACGTCGGCCTCGGTCTCGATGCCCGCCTCGACGCCGATGCCGGCGTCCAGCAGGGCGCGCATGACCGCCTCGTAGCCCTCCTCGTAGAGGTTGACCGAGGCGAAGTCGGGTCCTGACCAGCTCGCGACGAGCGCCGCACGGCGCTGGGGGTCGGGCTCGATCCAGGCGCCGGTGCTGACGCCGACCGGCAGCTTGGTCGCCGCGCGCAGGGCACCGGCCGCGGTGTCGATCAGCCCCGGGTCGAGGGTCTCGCCGCCGGCGCCGTCGCGCGGGTGGACGTGCAGGGAGCTCGCGCCCACGCCGGCGCACGCCCGCGCGTCGCGGACGAGTTCGTCTAAAAGCAGGGGCAGGGAGGGATGCTCCCCCCGCCTCCGGGCCCCATTAAGGCAAGCCTGGATGAGCACCTAAGCATGCTACGGCCGAAGCACCGCTTCGGATCAGCGCTCGTCCGTTCTTGCGCCCGCCGGGCCCCGCACTACGGTTCACGCGCGATGGACGAGCCTCCCTTCGCCGGCAGGACGCTGCACTTCGTCGGCATCGGCGGCGCCGGGATGAGCGGCTTGGCGCTGGTGACGCGGGCGCTCGGCGCCGACGTGAGCGGCTCCGATCGCGCCGCCTCCCCCTACGACGAGCAGCTGCGCGCGGCGGGCATCGAGCCGCGCCTCGGCCATGACGCGGCGAACCTGCCATCCGGGGCCGAGGTCGTGGTCTCGACGGCGATCCCCGACGACAATCCGGAGCTGGCGGCGGCGCGCGCGGCCGGCGCCACCGTGCTCCACCGGGGGGACCTGCTCGGCGAGGTCTCGCGCCTGCGACCCACGATCGCGGTCGCCGGCACGCACGGCAAGACCACGACCGCCTCGATGGTCGCCCACGCCTTGCTCGGCTGCGAGCGCGAGCCGGGCTTCCTGATCGGCGGCGAGCTGCGCTCGGCACGCACCAACGCGGCCTGGGGGGAGGGCGACTGGACCGTGATCGAGGCCGACGAGTCCGATCGCTCGTTCCTGAAGCTGCGCCGCGACGTGGCGATCGTGACCAACGTCGAGCTCGACCATCACGCCACCTACGGCTCCTTGAGCGAGCTGGAGACGGCCTTCGGCGAGTTCCTCGCGCCGGCCGCCCAGCGGATCGTGTCGGCGCAGGCCCACGCGGCGCTGGGCGGGACCGCAGCGGCCGAGACATTCGGCATCGAGGACGGCGAGCTGCGCGCCGAGCGCCTCGAGCTGCGTCCCGGCGGCTCGCGCTTCGAGCTGCGCGCCGATCCCCCCGGCAGCTCCGACCTCCGGATCGACGGTGTCGCGGTGGAGCTGCGCGTGCCGGGACGCCACAACGTCCTCAACGCGCTGGCGGCGCTGGCGGCCTGTCGCGTGGCCGGCGTCGAGCTGGGCGACGCCGCCGCGGCGCTGGCGAGCTTCGGCGGTGCGGGACGCCGCTTCGAGGAGCACGGCAGGTCCGAGGCGGGGGCGCTGGTCGTCGACGACTACGCCCACCACCCGACCGAGGTGCGCGCGACGCTCGAGGCCGCGCGCAGCTACGAGCCCGAGCGCCTGATCGCCTGCTTCCAACCCCACCTCTACTCGCGCACGCGCATGCTGGCGCGCGAGTTCGGCGCCGCGCTCGCGCTGGCGGACATGGTGGTGGTGCTCGACGTCTATCCCGCGCGCGAGCGCGCGGAGGACTTCCCCGGGATGAGCGGGCGCCTGGTCGCGGCCGCGGCGGCCGATGCCGCCGCGGGCCGGCCGGTCTGGTGGCTGCCGGACGCCGGCGACGCCGAGCGGATGCTGCGCACGGAGCTGCGCGCGGGCGACCTGTTGCTGACGCTCGGCGCCGGCGACGTGGACGAGCTGGCGCGGAGGCTCACCACGTGAGCGGGCAGCGGCGATCGCTGGCGACGCCGACCGCTGGCGTCGCCGTGCCGACGAGGAGGCCCGCGAGGTGACCGTCCCCGACGGCGTCCAGCGTGACCACCCGCTGGGGCGCCTGACCACGATCCGCACGGGCGGTCCCGGAGACTTCTTCGCGCGTCCGGATACCCCAGAGCGGCTGGCTGAGCTACTCGCCTGGGCGGACGCCGAGCAATTCGCGGTAGGAGTGGTCGGGTCGGGCTCGAACCTGCTGATAGCGGATGACGGCTTCCGGGGACTCGTGCTGAAGTTGGACGGCGCGCTCGCGACGATCGAGCAGGACGGCACGCGGCTGGTCTGCGGGGGCGGGGCGCGACTGCCGCAGGCCGCCGCCCAGGCCGCGCGCGCCGGGCTGTCCGGGCTCGAGTTCGGCGTCAACATCCCCGGCACCGTCGGCGGCGCGGTGAAGATGAATGCCAACGCCTACGGGGGGGACCTCTCGCGCGTGCTGGAGTGGGTGGAGCTGGCCACCCCCGCCGGCAGCGAGCGCCGGGCGCCGGAGCAGCTCGGCTTCTCCTACCGCCGCTCGAACCTCGGTCCGCGCGAGGTCGTGGCGCGGGCCTCGTTCGCGCTCGGCGAGGACGAGCCCGAGCGCGTCAAGGCGACGCTCGCCGACATGCGCGCCGCGCGCCGCGCCGCGCAGCCGTCCGGCATCAAGACCTTCGGCTCGACCTTCAAGAACCCCGACGACCCGCGCGCCGGCGGGCGCAGCGCCGGGGTGCTGCTCGACGAGGCCGGCTGCCGCGGCCTGACGGTCGGCGGCGCGCGCTTCTCGGACAAGCACGCCAACTTCGTCGAGAACATGGGCGAGGCGACGACCGCCGACGTGATCGCGCTGATGGTCGAGGGCCGCCGACGCGTGCACGAGCGCTTCGGCGTGACGCTGGAGCCGGAGGTGCAGCTGCTGGGCGACGTCGACGCGGCGGCGCTGTTCGAGGAGCCCTCGTGAGCAGCTCCCCGTCTGCCGCCCGCCTGCGGCGCCTGTCGCTGCCGCCGGTCCCGTCGCTGCCCCCGCACACGGGCCGCTGGCTGCTGGCCCTCGCCGTGCTCATGCTCGCGGGCGCGATCGCCTTCCAGTTCTGGTTTCGCGACTCCTCGCTCGTGCGCGTCGAGCACGTCGAGGTGAGCGGGGCCACCAGCGCGGACGCCGCCCGCATGCGCGGCGCGCTCACGTCGGTCGCGCGCTCGATGACCACGCTCGACGTCGATCGCGCCGAGCTGGAGCGGGCCGTGAGCCATTACCCGGTCGTGCGCGGCCTCGAGGTCAGCGCCGACTTCCCGCACACCCTGCGCATCCGCGTGCTCGAGCACGTGCCCGCGGCGCTCGCGCTCGTCGGGGGGACGCGGGTACCCGTGGCCGGCGACGGCACCGTGCTGCGGGGCGTCCCCGCCCGGGGCGCGCTGCCGGAGCTGACGGCGCAGGGCGGCATGGACGGCGAGCGGCTGGCCGATCCGGTCGCGCTGCGCGCCGCGCGGATCGCGGGTGCCGCGCCGCTGCTGCTGCGCCGCCGCATCGAGGATGTCGACAGGGAGTCCGAGCGCGGATTGGTGGCCCAGCTGCGCGACGGCCCCGAGCTGGTCTTCGGCGGCGCTCGCCTCGCGCGCGCGAAGTGGATCGCCGCCGCGCGCGTGCTCGCCGACGGCGAGGCCCAGGGTGCCAGCTACATCGACGTGCGGCTGCCGAGCAGGCCGGCGGTCGGCGGCCTGGGGGCGGCCACCGTGGCCCCGGTCGCCCCCGCGGCGCAGGCGACCGCGCCTGCGCCAGTCGATCCCGCCGCCGCGGCCGCCGCGGCGCCCACCGACCCGGCCCTCACGAACCCTCAACCCTAACTCGAGCTCTTGTTCAACTCTCGACCTCTGGTCGAGGTCTTACGTGCACGGTTTGTTGCGGGTCGGATTGACACGTCGGCCGATATCTCCGTACAGTGCGGTCCTTGCAGGGTCTGTGCGGTCACTCAAAACCCTCAATGATCGCTTGAGCTTCGGACGTGAAGAAGGAGAACTGACTCCCATGGAGACGGGCAGCTATCTGGCGGTCATCAAGGTCGTGGGCATCGGCGGCGGCGGCACCAACGCCGTAAACCGGATGGTGGACGCGGGCCTGAAGGGGGTCGAGTTCATCGCCGTCAACACCGACGCCCAGGCGCTGCAGATGTGCGACGCCGACATCAAGTTGCAGATCGGCGACCAGCTCACGCGCGGCCTCGGCGCCGGCGCGAACCCCGAGACCGGCTACGGCGCGGCTAACGAGAGCCGCGACGAGATCAAGGAGGCCCTCAAGGGCGCGGACATGGTGTTCGTGACCGCCGGCGAGGGTGGCGGCACCGGCACCGGCGCCGCGCCGGTGATCGCCGAGGTGGCCAAGCAGGAGGTCGGCGCGCTGACGGTCGGCGTCGTCACCAAGCCGTTCGAGTTCGAGGGCACCCAGCGCATGCGCCAGGCGACCGACGGCATCGACCGCCTGCGCGAGCAGGTGGACACGATGATCGTGATCCCGAACGAGAAGCTGCTGGCCGTCGTCGAGCGCCGCACCAGCATCCTCGACGCCTTCAGCGAGGCCGATAACGTGCTCGGCCAGGGCGTGCAGGGCATCACCGACCTGATCACCACGCCCGGCCTGATCAACCTCGACTTCGCCGACGTGCGCACGATCATGTCCGACGCCGGCTCGGCGCTGATGGGCATCGGCGAGGCCTCGGGCGAGAACCGCGCCGGCGAGGCCGCCAAGAACGCGATCTCCAGCCCGCTGCTCGAGCAGTCGGTGGAGGGCGCGACCGGCATCCTGCTGAACATCACCGGCGGCTCGGACCTCGGCCTGTTCGAGGTCAACGAGGCGGCCGAGATCATCCAGGGCGCCGCCGACCAGAACTCGAACATCATCTTCGGCGCGGTCGTCGACGACAGCGTCGGCGACGGCGTGCGCGTGACGGTGATCGCCACCGGCTTCGAGGGCGCCCGCCACCGGCCGCTGTTCACCGAGGACTCGACCGGCCAGCGCCGCGAGCCGCGGCGCAGGGACGTGAGCCTCGACGACCGCCAGCGCAAGTCGCTCGAGATCTCCGACGACGACATCGACGTGCCGTCGTTCCTGAAGGACTGACGGCCGCCGCGGGAGGCCGCCGGGCGGACCGGGAACGTCGCGTGGCGGACGCGCAGCGTCGCGGCGCCGAGCGGGCGGAGCGTCGAGCGTGATCGACCCCTGGATCGCCGAGGTCGCGCCGCGCGTCGCGATCGCGGCCGAGCGCGAGCTGGAGGCGCTCGTCGGCGTCTCCTCGCCCTCGGGCGACGTGCCCGGCGCCGAGGAGGCCGTCGCGCTGGCGATCGCCTTCATGCCGCCGACCGCCACGCCCGAGCGGCTGCCCTGCTCGACCTCCGGCTGCGCGCCCGACCTGCTCGGGCGCCTGCGCGGCACCGGCAGCGGGCGCGTGCTGCTGGTCGGCCACCTCGACACGGTCGTCGCCCACGGCGCCCACCGCCCGCTCGAGCGCGACGGCGACCGCCTGATCGGCTCCGGCACGATCGACATGAAGGGCGGCGACGCGCTCGCGCTGGGCCTGCTGCGCGAGCTGTCCGAGCGGCCGGAGCTGTTCGAGGAGCTGGCGCTGCTGCTGGTGGTCGACGAGGAGTGGCGCACCGCGCCCTTCGCCCACGCCGAGCGCTTCGCGGACTTCGACGCCTGCTTCTGCTTCGAGGCCGGCGAGCGCACCCCCGATGGCGACGAGGCCGTGATCGTCAAGCGCAAGGCCGCCGGCACGCTGAACGTCGAGGCGCACGGGCGCGCCTCGCACTCCGGCTCGGCGCCCCACCGCGGTCGCAGCGCGCTGCTGGCGCTCGCCAACGTCGCCCAGCTGGTCGCCGCGCAGGCCGATCCCGCCGGCCCCGACCACCTGACCGCGGTGCCCACCGTGCTGCGCTCCGGTGAGGCCTTCAACGTCGTGCCGGCCCACGGCGAGCTGATCTGCGACCTGCGCGCCGACCGGCTCGAGGCCTTCGGCCCGGTGCTCGACGCGGTGCCGGCCGAGCTCGACGGCGTGCGGCTCGAGCCGCGCCTGGTGCGCAGCTGGCCCGGCATGGACGCCCGCGAGGCCACGCGCGAGCTGTTGCCCGCCGCGGCGCGGTTGCTCGGCCGGCCGCTGGTCGGCTCCGAGCGTGGCGGCGCCAGCGACGCCAGCCACATGGCCACGCGCATCCCGCTCACGATCGACGGGCTCGGGCCGCGCGGGGGCGCCGCCCACCATCCGGACGAGTGGGTCAGCGCGGCCTCGCTGCAGAGCCGCGCGGAGGTTGCATTGGCGGTTTTGCTCGCCGCCCTCGGCGGTGCGTCCGCCGGCTCGTAGCGCCAGGTCTGCGACGACCCGCGCCCGCCCGGCCGGTAGCCTGCCAGAGCCCCTTGTCCCCGGCCGCAGACACCCTCCGTCGCACGCCCCTGTTCGACCGCCATCAGGCGGCGGGCGCGCGGCTCGTGCCCTTCGCCGGCTGGGAGATGCCGGTGCAGTACGAGGGCATCCGCGCCGAGCACGTGGCGGTGCGCACCGCCGCCGGGGTCTTCGACGTCTCGCACATGGGCGAGATCGAGACCAGCGGTCCCGAGGCGGAGGCGTTCCTGCAGCACCTCCTCTCCAACGACGTGACCAAGATCGCCGAGCGCGGGGCGCAGTACAGCGTGCTCTGCCGCGAGGACGGCGGCGTGCTCGACGACCTCTTCACCTACCGCCTCGACGGCGGCCGCTTCCTGACGGTCACCAACGCCTCGAACCACGACAAGGACCTGGCCTGGTTTCGCGAGCGGGCCGCGGACTTCGACGTCGAGGTCGCCGACGTCCACGGCGACTGGGCGATGCTGGCCGTCCAGGGCCCGCGCGCCCGCGGCATCCTCGAGCGCCTGACGCCGGACGGCGAGCTGCCGGCCCGCTTTCGCACCGCCGAGCTGAGGGTGGCGGGCGTCGACTGCCTGGTCTGCGGCACCGGCTACACGGGCGAGGACGGCTGCGAGCTGCTGATCGCGCCCGCCGGCGCGCCCGCCGTCTGGGACGCGCTGCTGGCAGAGGGCGTGACGCCGGTGGGCCTCGGCGCGCGCGACACGCTGCGCCTGGAGGTCTGCTTCCACCTCTACGGCAACGACCTCTCCGAGGACCGCAACCCGCTCGAGGCCGGCTTCGGCCTGGTGCTGCAAGCTCGACACGGGCTTCGTCGGCGCCGATGCCCTGCGCGCCGTCGGCGAGCCCGCGCAGACGGCTGGTGCCGTTCGCCTTCACCGACCGCGGCATCCCGCGCCAGGGCAACCCGATCCGCGACCGAGCACGGCGAGGGCGTGGTCACCAGCGGCAGCCTCTCGCCCTGCCTCGACGATCGGGCATCGGCATGGGCTACGTGCCCGCCGCCGCGGCCGCGCCGGGCACCGCCGTCGACGTGGACGTACGGGGCACGCTGCGCCCCGCGCAGGTCAAGGACAAGCCCCTCTACTCGAAGAAGGAGACCAGCGTTGGCTGACGCCAGCTATCCGGAGGACCTCAAGTACCACCCCGAGCACGACTGGGCCCGCATCGAGGGCGACCTGGCCACGTTCGGCATCACCTGGTACGCGCAGGACGCCCTCGGCGAGGTGGTCTTCTTCGACCCGCCCGAGGTCGGCGTCCAGGTCTCCAAGGACCAGACCTACGCCGAGGTCGAGTCGGTCAAGGCGGTCTCGGACGTGTTCGCCCCGCTGTCGGGCGAGATCGTGGAGGTCAACGGCGCCCTCGCCGACGAGCCGGAGAAGATCAACGACGACCCCTATGGCGAGGGCTGGATGGTCAAGGTGCGAGCTCTCGGATCCGTCCGAGGTGGACGCGCTGTTGGACATCGGCGCGTACAAGCAGTTGCTCCAGTCCGATGGCTAACGTCGTAGATCCCCTATGAGCCGCTACACCGCCGCCACCGACGAGGACCTGCGGGCGATGCTCGACGCCATCGGCGTCGGCTCGCTGGAGGACCTCTTCGCCGACGTGCCCGCCGGCGTCCGCCTGCAGCGCGAGCTGGACCTGCCCGACGGCCAGTCCGAGCAGGAGGTCTACGAGCACCTCGCCGAGCTGGCGGCGCGCAACCGCCACGCCGACGCGGAGATCAGCTTCCTCGGCGCGGGCATGTACGACCACTACGTCCCGGCGCTGATCGACACGCTGCTGTCGCGCTCGGAGTTCCTGACGCCGTACACGCCCTACCAGCCGGAGATCTCCCAGGGCGGGTTGCAGGTGATGTTCGAGTTCCAGACCGCAATCTCGGAGCTGACCGGCCTGCCGGTCTCCAACGCGTCGGTCTACGAGGGGCCGAGCGCGGTCGCCGCCGCCGGCTACCTGGCGAAGCTGGAGACGCGCCGCTCGAAATTGGTCACCTCCCGTGGCTTGCACCCGCACTCGCGCGCGGCGCTGCGCACGCACGCGGCCGGCTATGGGATGACGGTGGAGGAGGTGCCGCTGACCGACCAGGGGGCGACCGACGCTGCTGCGCTGGCCGCCGCGGTCGAAGACGACACCGCCGCCGTGTTCGTGCAGCAGCCGAACTTCCTCGGCACGGTCGAGGAGCTGGGCGAGCTGGTCGAGGTCGGGCAAGCGCACCGGCGCGCTGCTGGTGTGCGCAGCCGACCCGCTGCCACTGGCGATCCTGAAGTCCCCAGGCGAGCTGGGCGTGGACGTGTGCGTGGGGGAGGGCCAGACGCTCGGCAACCGGCTCGACTACGGCGGGCCGAGCTTCGGCTTCTTCGCTGTCCAGGAGCGCTTCATCCGCAAGCTGCCGGGCCGCATCGCCGGCGAGACGCGCGACGTGGACGGCCGGCGCGGCTTCGTGCTGACGCTGCAGACGCGCGAGCAGCACATCCGCCGCGAGAAGGCGACCCACAACATCTGCACCGCCCAGGCGCTGAACGCGCTCGCGGGCGTGGTCTACCTGTCCTGGCTGGGCAAGCGGGGCGCCGTCGACCTGGCCGAGCTGATGCTGCGCCGCACCCACTACGCGCGCGAGACGCTCGGGCTGGAGGCGATCAACCCCGGCCCGGTCGTGCGCGAGTTCGCCGTGCGCGTGCCCGACCTCGACGGCCTCTTCG
The DNA here is from genome assembly GCA_963734165.1 of uncultured Thermoleophilaceae bacterium. GTDB lineage: Bacteria > Actinomycetota > Thermoleophilia > Solirubrobacterales > Thermoleophilaceae > JACVRW01. The sequence continues at coordinate 291,010 of CAVTFZ010000003.1, forward strand.
AGCGCGCTCGCGCCGCCGGCGTGAACCCGGGCTACCGCCTCGGGCGCGACTACCCGGAGTACGAGGACGGCCTGCTGGTGGCGATCACCGAGCGCCGCACCAGGGCGCAGATCGACCAGCTGGCGGCGCTCGTGGCCAGCGACTCCGCAGGCCGCTTCCAGCGCGCGCCCGAGGAGGCGAGAGCATGAGCGCCGAGCACGCGCCCGCCACCGCGCACGCTCCCGCCGAGCCGGACACGCTGACCGTCTTCGAGCGCTCGGTCGAGGGCCGGCGTGCCTTCACCGCCCCGACCCTCGACGTGCCCGAGGTCCCGCTCGACGAGCTGCTGCCCGCCTCCGCCCGTCGCGAGCTCCCCGCCGAGCTGCCCGAGATCTCCGAGCCCGAGCTGGTGCGCCACTACACGACGCTGTCCTCGAAGAACTTCCACCTCGACGAGGGCTTCTACCCGCTCGGCTCGTGCACGATGAAGCACAACCCGAAGCTGCACGAGCGCGTCGCCGCGCTGCCCGGCCACGCCCGCCTGCACCCGCTGCAGGACCCCCAGTACGCGCAGGGCGCGCTCGAGCTGATGTGGAACCTCCAGGGCGCGCTGGCCGAGATCGCCGGCCTGCCGCACGTCTCGCTGCAGCCGAGCGCCGGCTCGCACGGCGAGCTGGCCGGCCTGTTATTGACGCGCGCTTATCACGAGGACCGCGGCGAGCACCGCACCAAGGTGCTCACCCCCGACACCGCCCACGGCACCAACCCGGCGACTGTGACGATGGCCGGCTACGAGGTCGTCAAGGTGGGCACGGCGCTGGACGGCGGCGTCGACCTCGATGACCTCCACGCGAAGGCGACCGAGGACGTCGCCTGCCTGATGCTGACCAACCCCAACACGCTCGGCCTCTTCGACAGCAACATCGAGGAGATCGCCCGGATCGTGCACGGGGTGGGGGCGACGCTCTACTACGACGGCGCCAACCTCAACGCGGTGATGGGCATCGCCCGGCCGGGCGACATGGGCTTCGACATCGTCCACTTCAACCTGCACAAGACGTTCACCCAGCCTCACGGCGGTGGCGGCCCGGGCGCCGGCCCGATCGCCTGCAGCGATCGCATCGAGCCGTTCCTGCCCGTGCCGCAGGTGGTGCGCGTCGGGGCCGAGGGCAACGGCGCCGAGCCGCACTTCGAGCTCGACCACGACCGGCCCAAGTCGATCGGCAAGCTGCGCGGCTTCCAGGGCAACTTCGGCGTCTTCGTGCGCTCCTACGCCTACATCCGCTCGCTCGGCGGGGACGGCCTCAAGGAGGCGTCCCAGGTCGCGGTGCTGAACGCCAACTACCTCAAGGCGCGCCTGGCCGAGATCTCGGAGTACCTGCCGATCGCCTTCGACCGCACCTGCATGCACGAGTTCGTGCTCAGCGGCCGCGGCGCCAAGGAGAAGCTCGGCGTCAAGACGCTCGACCTCGCCAAGCGCATGCTCGACCACCGCGTCCACCCGCCGACCGTCTACTTCCCGCTGCTGGTGGACGAGGCGCTGATGATCGAGCCGACCGAGACCGAGACCAAGGAGCGGCTCGACCACTTCGCCGACGTGGTCAAGACGATCCTCGACGAGGCCGCCGACGATCCGACGATCGCCCAGACCGCGCCGCACACGACGCCCGTGCGCCGCCTCGACGAGGCGGGCGCCGCCAAGCAGCCGATCGTTCGCTGGCGCCCCTGAGCGTGCGCATCTTCAGTGGCATCCAGCCCACGGGCCGCAAGCACCTGGGCAACTACATCGGCGCGATCCGCGGCTACCTCGACGGCCAGGAGCGCGGCGATCCCGCGATCTACTGCATCGTCGACCTGCACGCCACCAGCGTCAGCTACGAGCCGGCGGAGCTGCCGACCTACGTGCTCGACACCACGGCGATGCTGATGGCCGCCGGCCTCGACCCCGAGCGCTGCATCCTCTTTCGCCAGTCCGACGTGCGCGAGCACACCGAGCTGACCTGGCTGCTGAGTTCGGTCACCGCCTACGGCGACCTGCAGCGCATGCACCAGTTCAAGGAGAAGTCGGCGCACCAGCAGCAGCTGGTCAGCACCAGCCTGTTCCTCTATCCGGTGCTGCAGGCCGCCGACATCCTGCTCTACAAGGCCGACGAGGTCCCGGTGGGAGACGACCAGCGCCAGCACCTCGAGCTGGCGCGCGAGATCGCCCGCCGCTTCAACTCGACCTACGAGGAGGTGCTGGTCGAGCCCGAGCACGTGATCCCCGCGGTGGGGGCACGGATCATGGACCTGCAGGAGCCGGAGGGGAAGATGTCGACCAGCTCCAGCGCCGAGAGCGGCCTGATCTACATCGACGACGAGCCCGACGCGATCCTCAAGAAGGTCAAGCGCGCCCAGACCGACTCCGGCTCGGAGGTCGTGCGCGCCCGGGACAAGCCGGGCGTGACCAACCTGATTGACATCCTCGCGGTGGCGCGCAGCACCACGCCCGAGCAGGTCGAGCACGAGTTCGAAGGCCTTGGCTACGGCGCCTTCAAGGGCGCGGTTGGGGAGGCGATCGTCGAGCTGCTCGCGCCGGTGCGCGAGCGCTACGCCGAGCTGCGCGGCGACGAGGCCGCGATCGAGGCCGCGCTGGAGCGCGGCGCCGAGCGCGCGCGCGAGATCGCGACCGGCACGATGGCCGAGGTGCGCGAGGTCATGGGCGTCGGCCTCGCCGCCCCTCCGTCTAGGCTCTCCGCCGTGGCGCTCGCCAACCTCGATCTCGACTTAGAGGTCTTCCACGGCCCCTTCGACCTGCTCCTGACGCTGGTGCTCAAGGAGGAGGTCGACCTGCTGGAGGTCGACCTGGCCGAGGTCGTGCTCGCCTACGTCGAGCACCTGGAGCGCACCGGGGCGCTCGACCTCGAGGCCGCCACCGAGTTCCTCGTCCTGATCGCGGCGCTGCTGGAGCTGAAGTCGCGGCTGATGCTGCCGGTCGAGGACACCGAGCAGCCCGACCTCGACCAGGCCGAGGCCGCCGACGAGCTGCTGGCGCGCATGCTCGAGTACCACCGCTACAAGCAGGCCGCCGCCCACCTGCGCGAGCGGCTGGAGGCCGAGCACGGCCACCGCTACCGCTCGGCGCCGCTGCCGCCGGAGCTGCGGCGCGTCTCGCTGGAGGTCGCGACCACCGCCTACGACCCGGAGCAGCTGGGCACCGCGCTCGGCGGCTTGCTGCGGATCCCGCCGCCGATTGACCTGCGCCACGTGCGCCGCCCGGCGGTGTCGGTCGAGCAGCGGCTGCACCATCTGCGCGAGCTGCTGCGCTCGCGCAGCGGCTTCTCCTTCGACGAGGCGGTGAAGGGGGCGGACCGGTTGACCGAGGCGGTCACGCTGTTCGCGTTGCTGGAGCTCTACAAGGCCGGGGAGGCGCAGTGGGAGCAGAGCGAGACGTTCGGGCCGATCACGGTGCGGGCGGTGGAGAGGAGCCAGGCATGAACGAGCTCGCACGGATCGTCGAGGCGCTGCTGTTCCTCTCGCCCGAGCCGGTCGCGGTCGATCGCCTGGCCGACGCCTGCGAGGTCTCCGAGGGCGAGGTGGTGGAGGCGCTTGCGCGCCTGCGCGAGCACTACGCCGAGGGCTGGCGAGGCGTCGTGCTGCGCGAGGTCGCCGGCGGCTTCACGCTGGCCACCGATCCGGTGGCCGAGCGCGCTGCACGGCGCCTGCTCGCAGCTCCGCGCACACCGCCGCTGTCGCAGGCCCAGGCCGAGTGCCTGGCGATCGTGGCCTACCTGCAGCCGGTCTCGCGTCCCGAGCTGGCGCGCATCCGCGGCGTGGCCTCGGACTCCGCCGTCTCGACGCTGCTCGAGCGCGGCCTGATCGAGGAGTCCGGCCGCTCGCGCTTCGGCGCCGTGCTCTACCGGACCACCGATCTGTTCCAAAAGCTGTTCGGCCTCTCGGCGCTGGACGCGCTGCCGGATCCCGCCCGCTTCGACCCCTCTCCCGAGGAGGAGGGCGAGCTGCGCGAGCGACTGCTACGAGCCGGCGAGCAGCGCGCAAGTCAGAGCTGAGCGGTTTTTGGATTTGGAAGTGCTCATGATGGGGCTCTGGGCTGCCGATACCAGGGGCAACTGCCCTCGCGCGCCATGCCGCCCAAGCGCTCTCCCATCCGATCGATCGCGTCCGTCACGCCGCTGCGTGGCATGCGGATACCAACTGAGGCCGAGCGACTTGCGGACCTCAGCCCGGTGCTGCTCGCGACCTGCGACACCAGCGGCCGGCTGGAGTTCGTCAACGGCACCTGGGAGCGCCTGCTCGGCTGGGCTCCCCACGAGCTGACGGGCCTCACCGCCTCCGACCTCGTCCATCCCGCCGACCGTCCCGAGTTCCGGCGCGCGCTCGTGCACGCTCGCGGAACGCGCGCCGGTGTGCCGGGCGTCGAGCTGCGCACCGCCACCCGCGACGGGCGCTGGCGCGGCATCAACTGGCACCTGCGCTTCGACCAGGGGCGCTGGTACGGAGCCGGTCAGGACCTCAGCGACGCCCGCCGCGCCGAGCGCGCGCTGGCGGCCAGCGAGAGCCGCTTCCGCGCGCTCGTCGAGCAAGTGCCCGCGATCGTCTACACCGCGGGCATCGGCGCCGAGGCGCCCTGGGAGTACGTCAGCCCCCAGATCAAGACCGTGCTCGGCTACACGCCCGAGGAGTGGACGGCCAGCCGCTCGCTGTGGTTCGACGCGATCCACCCCGACGACCGCGAGCGGGTGCTGGCCGAGGAAGAGGAGGCCGTCGCCGAGCCGGGCGGCCAGCTGCGCAGCGAGTACCGCCTGCGCACGCGCGACGGCGACTGGGTCTGGGTGCGCGACGACGCCACGACGATCGTCGACGCCGACGGCACGGTGCTGTTCCAGGGCGTGCTGCTCGACATCACCGAGGCCAAGCGCGCCGAGGCGGCCGCCCGCGACAAGCACGACGAGATCCAGGCGATCATCGACAACTCGCCGGTCGTGATCTACGCCAAGGACCTCGAGCATCGCTACATCCTCATGAACCGCGAGGCCGAGGAGCTGGTGGACGCTCCCCCCGGCGGCGTGCTGGGCAAGACCGACCACGAGCTGCTGCCGAAGAAGTTCGCCGACCGCTTCCTGGACAGCGACCGCCGCGTCTTCGCCAGCGGCGTGGCGATCGAGGAGGAGCTGCCGACGCTCGTGCACGGGCGCCCGCGCACGTTCCTCGTGCACAAGTTCCCGCTGCGCTCGCGCGAGGGCGAGATCTACGGGCTCTGCGGGATCGCCACCGACATCACCGAGCGCAAGGAGCGCGAGGACGCGCTGCAGGCGAAGGTCGAGTGGTCGTTCCGCATCCGCGACGCGATCGACCGCGACCGGCTGGTGCTGCACGCGCAGCCGATCGTCGAGATCGCCAGCGGGCAGGTGGTGCAGGAGGAGCTGCTGGTGCGCATGCTGCCCGACGGCGACGAGGGGCTGATCATGCCGGGCGACTTCCTGCCCCCGGCCGAGCGCTTCGGCCTGATCCCCGCGATCGACCGCTGGGTCGTCTCACAGGCGGCGCGCATGGCGCGCGATCGCCGCGTGGAGGTGAACCTGTCGGGCCAGAGCCTCGGCGAGCCGGGGCTGCTCGAGTTCATCGAGTCGGAGATCCTCGCCGCCGGCGCCGACCCCAGCCACCTGGTGTTCGAGATCACCGAGACCGCCGCCGCCGAGGACATCGACCAGGCGCGCCGGCTGGCCGAGCGGCTGGCCGAGCTCGGCTGCGGCTTCGCGCTCGACGACTTCGGCACCGGTTACGGCAGCTTCACCTACCTCAAGCACCTGCCGGTCAGCTACATCAAGATCGACATGGAGTTCGTGCGCGAGCTGACGCCGGACTCGGCCGACCGCCAGGTCGTCAAGGCGATCGTCGACGTGGCGCGCACCTTCGGGATCGAGACGGTCGCGGAGGGGGTCGAGACCCAGGAGGCGCTGGAGGTGCTGCGCAGCGTCGGGGTCGACTACGCCCAGGGCTACCACCTCGGGCGTCCGGCCCGGCCGTCCAGCCCGGTGCCGGTGCCGTCGCCTAGCTAGGAGACCAGCTCGAGCGGCGCGTCGCGGAACTCCGCGGCCACGTCGCGCAGGATCTGCAGCATCGCGTCGACCGCCGGGGAGCGGTAGCCCTCGGCCAGTCTGGCGGCCCAGATGCGCCGCGCGGGCGCGTCGGAGAGGCTGCGCACGGTGACGTCGGGGTGCACGGTCGCCAGCGCCAGCCGGGGCATGAGGCTGACGCCGACGCCGGCGGCCACGAGCGCCTGCACGGCCAGCGTGTCGTCGTGCTCGAAGGCGATCTTGGGGGCGAAGCCCACCTCGCGGCAGACGTGCTCGACGATCTGGCGACAGCCGGCCACGTTCGACGAGGCGACCCAGGGCTCCTCGGCGAGGTCGGCCAGGCCCAGCCGCCGGCGCTTGGCCAGCGGGTGGCCGGCGGGCAGGATCGCGTCGTAGGTGTCGTCGATCAGGTGCTCGAGCTCCAGCTCGGCGGCGAGCGGGGCGAGCAGCGACTCGTGGTCGTAGACGAGCGCGAGGTCGGCCTCGCCCGCCTTCAGGCGCAGGGCGGCGTCGTGCGGCTCGGCGTCGAGCATGCCGAGCTCGACGCTGGGGTGGCGCTGGTGGAACTCCGCCACCGCGCGCGGGACGAGCGTGGCGCCGGCGCTCTGGAAGCAGGTCAGGCGCAGCCGCCCGCCGCGCAGGCCGGCGATGGCCGCCAGCTCCTCCTCGGCCGACTCGATGCGGGCGAGGATCGCGTCGGCGTGGTCGACGAGCGCGCGGCCCGCCTCGGTCAGGCGGACGCCGCGCGAGCCGCGCTCGACGAGCTGCACGCCCGCCTCGCGCTCGAGCGCGGCCACGTGCTGGCTGACGGCCGACTGGGTGAAGCTGAGCGCCTCGGCGGCGGCGGAGAACGAGCCCCGGGCGGCGACCTCGCGCAGCACGCGCATGCGGCGGACGTCGAGCATCAGCGCAGCTTATCGCGATTGGTAGAAGTCTTCATTTGAACTGATGGAAGGCGCCTGCGATCCTCGGATGGGTGACGCGACGTGCGTGGGCGCTCTTCTTCCTGCTCGCAGCCTTCTGGGGCGCGTCGTACCTGTTCATCAAGGTCGCGCTGGAGGACGGGGTCCCGCCAGCCGCGATCGTCTTCATCCGCCTGACGCTCGCGGCGCTGGTCCTGCTGCCGCTCGCGGTCCACACCGGCGCGATCGCCGGGCTGCGCGGCCGCCTGCGCGACGTGACGATCCTCGGTGCGGTGCAAGTGGCGGCGCCGTTCCTGCTGATCACCGTCGGCGAGCAGCACCTGCCCTCGGCATTGACCGGGATCCTCGTCGCCACCGCGCCGATCTTCACCTTCCTGCTGGCCTTCGCCTTCAAGGGCGAGGACCGCGCGACGCCGTTGAGCCTGGCGGGCGTCGGCATCGGCATCCTCGGCGTCGCGCTGCTGCTGGGCCTCGACGCCGACGGCGGCTCCGCCGCGCTCTGGGGTGGGCTGATGGTGATCCTGGCCAGCTTCGGCTACGGCCTCGGCTCGTGGTTTCTCAAGCGCCGCCTGCATGAGGTGCCGCCCGTCGGGCTGGTCGCCGGCACGATGACCGCGAGCGCCCTGATGACGGCACCCCTGCTCGTGCTCGACCTCCCGCGTACCGGCGACTTCGAGCTCGACTCGCTCGGCTCCCTGCTGGCGCTGGGCGTGCTCGGCACCGGCGTCTCCTTCGTGATCTTCTTCTCGCTGATCGCCCAGGAGGGTCCGGCGCGCGCCTCGCTGGTCGCCTACGTCGCGCCCGGCTTCTCGATCGTCTACGGCGTCTCGATCCTCGGCGAGAGCTTCACCGTCGCCACCGCGGCCGGCCTGCTGCTGATCGTCGGCGGCTCCTGGCTGGCGGCCGAGAGCCGCCTGCCCTGGCAGCCACGCCGCGCGGTGACGGGCGCCGTGCCACAAAGTGTGAGCCGCGCAGCGCCCAGCTAGGTCTGTGGGACGCGTGCGTTCCACACGCGTTCGAACTGGCGCATGAGCGCTGGGTACACGATCGCGTACCGGAACGGCTTGATGAGCGCCATGTATCCCTTCCCGAACGAACCGCGCGGCTTGACGTAGACAGCCATCTGTCCCTGGTAGCGGCCCTCGCCCTGGTCGACCCAAGCGAGGTGTATCACGCCGTGCACGGTCCGGTTCGAGATCTCCGCGGCGAATTCGTCATCGGTGCGGTAGAGGGGCGTGAAGGGCAGGGAGTCGAAGGAGTGCAGATCCGTCGCCGTGTCGCGCAGATCGTCCGGCAGGCGGCCGGCCAGCGAGGTCTCGCTCGTGCCCGGGATCGGCAGCTCGTCTGCGGCACCGTCGCCGTTGTCGACCGAGGCCGAGATCCTGCCGAGGTCGAGCCACTTGCCGAGCTGGTCGCGGAAGCGCCACAGGGCGCGAGTCGGGAGGGAGTCCGCGTTGGCCGGGTCGAGGGACGCCGCTAGCTCGAGCAGCTTCGGGAAGTCCTCGGCGCCTCCGTGCACGGGGAGGACCCAGACGTCCTCCAGGGTGAAGTCTGGCGCGATCTCGCGGATGCGCCAGGGACGAGATTCGTGTGCTGCGTTTGGAAGCCTCATGCTGGATCCCCGATCCATACGGTGTCGTATGGATAGTAGGCAGAGTCGCTTGCCTTGTCAATACGGTGCCGTATAGATTGGTCGGTGGCCAATGTCCAGACTCCCCGCAGCGCATGGGTCGACGCGGCGCTGCAGGCCCTGGCAGCGGGAGGCCCGGATGCCGTGCGGGTCGAGGCGCTGGCCGCGTCCCTGGGGGTGTCCAAGGGTGGCTTCTATTGGCACTTCACGGATCGCCAGACGCTGCTCGAGGAGATGCTCGACAGCTGGGAGCAGGCCGTGGTCGAGGACGTCATCGCGCGCATCGAGAGCCAGCCGGCCGACCCGCGAGCCAAGTTGCAGCAGCTCTTCGAGCTGGCCACGTCGGTCGACTTCGCCGCCGAGCTGGCACTGCGGGACTGGTCGCGCCGCGACAGTGACGTCGCCGAGCGAGTACGCCGGGTCGACAACCGGCGCATGGAGTACCTGCGCTCGCTGTTCGGGCAGTTCTGCGCGAATGAGAACGACGTCGAGGCCCGCAGCATGCTGGCCTTCTCGTTGTTCATCGGCAGCTACTTCATCGCGGCGGAGCACGGTGACAAGACCCGGTTCCAGGTGCTGCAGCTCGCGGTCGATCGACTGCTCGACGAATCGTGGGACTGACGCGGTGAGCCGGCGAGAGCGTCCGGTGTTCGTCTTCGACGGTGACTGCGCGTTCTGCACGAAGTCTGCGCGCCTGCTGGAGCGGATCGGGCCGGATGCCGAGATCGTCGCGTGGCAGCTCACCGATCTGGCTGAGCTGGGGATCACCGAGGAGCAGGCGAGCGAGGCCGTGCAGTGGGTTCAGACCGACGGCACGGTCCGCTCGGGACACGAGGCGATCGCCGCGGTGCTGAGCACCGCTGGACGGCTCTGGAAGACCAGCGGCCGCGCGATGCTGACTGCCGGGGATCTCGCGGCTGGCGGCGAAGGGCTACCAGCTCGTCGCCGACAACCGGTACCGGCTGCCCGGAGGCACGCCCGCGTGCGCGGTTGCCGACGAGGATCGCAACCGCCCGGCGGTGTAGTCCCGAGCCGCGATCAGCGCACTCGGCCGGTGGCAATCCAGGCGCGCGCGGTGAGCTGGAATGGGCCGTCGGCGACGCCGAGGCGTCGCTGGAGCTCCTGCTTGACTGCCGCCCGCCGGTCGGCCGGAAGCGACACGACGTAGGCGCCCGAGGGGCCGACGCCGCGCTCCAGCGGTTCCCAGAGATCCTCGAAGCCTTCGTAGCGGCCGGTGACGACGACCGGGGAGACGTCGACGTTCGCGAGCCCGGCCGTCGACCACAGGCCTGCCAGCTCGTCGGGCGTGCAGTACGGCATGCAGCGGCCCTCGTCACGCTCCGCGGCGGACGCGTCGACGGCGATCCCCGCGTCCCAGAAGTGGCGCAGGAAGGTCATCTGCCCGGCGTAGTCCCAGACGGCCCCCGCGACCGTGCCGCCGGGCCGCGTCACGCGCCGCATCTCCCGCAGGCCCGCCGGCGGGTCGGCCATGAAGTTCACGACCAGTTGCGCGAGCGCGTGGTCGAACGCAGCGTCCTCGAACGGCAGTGCCTCGGCCGGCCCGAGCTCGACGCGTACCCCCGGCAGGCGCGCGCGACAGGCTTCGACGAACGGTGGCGACGGGTCGATTGCCGCGACCTGATCGGCGCCTAGCACCGCGACGAGCTCGGTCGTCAGCGCGCCCGGTCCGCAGCCGACGTCGAGCGCGCGTCGACCCGCTCGCACCTCCGCGGCCGCAATCAGCGCTCGCGCCAGCTCACGGCCGTAGCGCCCGACGTGCCGGTCGTAGGCCTCTGCTGGGGCGTTGAAGCCCGCGACGCCTGGTGGGTCGCCCATGCGCTGCAACACTGCCGCCGCCACCGGTCGCCGTCAAGACAGTCAGGACAGCCCGTCCGCCTGTCCAGCCTGATCGGCCATACGAACCTTGATTATCGGCCATACCAAGGTAAACTATCGGCCACACAAGTTAGAAACCTCGGACAGCTCCATGCCTACTACCTCGCTTCGATCCCTTGCTCGCCACCTCGACGTCTCCGAGCGTACGTTGCGGCGCGCCGCGGCACAGGGGCTGCTTCATGGTAAGCGCACGAGCGCCCGTCGCTTCGAGACGTCGCTGCGTGAGGAGGCCTACCTGCGCGAGCACTGGCCGTTGCTGCGTGCGCTGCGGGCCGCGCTGCGGACTGAGCCGAGCGTCCGGCTCGCCGTGTTGTTCGGATCGCTGGCGATCGGGCGCGGCCACGAGAGGTCGGACGTGGACCTTCTGGTCTCGCTCTCCGACTCCTCGGCCGCGCGTGTAGCCGAGCTGACCGCTCGCCTGGAGCGGCAGCTCGATCGTGAAGTCCAGCTCGTGCGGCTGGAAGACACTGAGAGCTTTCCCCTGCTGATGCTCGATGTGCTCGAGCGAGGCCGCGTGCTCGTCGATCGTGACGACCAGTGGCCACAGCTGCAGTCCAAGCTGGCGGCGTGGCGCCGCCGCGCCGCGCAGGCCGAGCCGTCGCTGCTCGACGCGATGGAGAGGCTCGATGACGAGGCACCCGGATGAGCCAGTCTGCTCCGCCCGCCCCGCCGTTGGAGCGCGACGACCCGGAACGGGCTCGATGGCTGAAGGCGAAGATCCGCGACCGCGTCTCGGACGTGCGCCGCCATCTCGTTGCGTTGCGCGCCGCGATGGCCGAGTTCGGCGAGGACTTCGACCTCGACCCCTTCACCACCGCCTACGACTCCGACGATCCGGTGCTGCTCAACCGGGTCAACGCGGTCGAGCGCGGTGTCGACAAGCTCTACAACACGATCGCCGAGCTGACAGCCTTCGGTCTCGAGCTGGCGGGCGTGCGCCCACGCGGGGCCGACCTCAACGCCCGCCGCGATCTCAACGACCTGCGTCGGATCGGCGTCATCGGGCCCGAGCGCGCGCGCCGCCTCGAGCGACTGCGCGAGCTGCGGCGCCTGCTCGTGCACGAGTACGCCACCGCGACCGCCGCTCAAATCCATGAGGCTGCCCGCATCGTCGCCGACGAGTTCGTCCCGTTCTACGACGCCTACCGCGACTGGATCGCCCGAGGATTCAGCGTCCAGACGCCCGAGAGGACGCGCTGACGCGTCTGGCGGGGCACCTGCGAGCCTTGATCGCATGAGCGACCCCATCCCCACCCGTAGGCTCGGCACCGAGGGTCCCGTCGTCGGCGCCGTTGGTCTCGGCTGCATGGGCATGACCTGGGCCTACGGCCCCGAGCGACCGCGACGAGCAGAGCTCGATCGAGGTCATCCACCGTGCGCTGGACCTCGGCGTCACGCTGATCGACACCGCCGACATGTACGGCCCGTACACGAACGAGGAGCTCGTCGGGTCGCGCGCTCGCCGGTCGCCGCGAGGAGGCGGTGCTGGCGACCAAGGGCGGTCTGGTCGTCGAGCAGGCGCTGCCGGAGATCGCGATGCGTCGCGACGGGCGGCCCGAGCACGTACGCGAGGCGATCGACGCGTCGCTGCGGCGGCTGCAGACCGATCACGTCGACCTCTACCAGCTGCACCGCGTCGACCCCGAGGTGCCGGTGGAGGAGACCTGGGGCGCGATGGCCGAGACGGTCGCGGCCGGCAAGGCGCGCGCGATCGGCATGTGCGAGGCGACGCTCGACGAGCTCGAGCAGGCGCACGCCGATCCACCCGGTGGCGTCGCTGCAGAGCGAGTTCTCGCTCTGGACCCGCGACCCGCTCGACGGCGTGCTGCCCTGGTGCGCCGCGCACGGCGCGGCGTTCATCCCCTTCTCGCCGCTCGGGCCGCGGCTTCCTGACCGGCAAGCTCACGAGCGCCGATTTCGAGCAGGGCGACTTTCGCGCCGGCCTGCCCCGCTTCGCCGACGAGGCGATGCAGCGCAACACGGAGCTGGTCGAGCGAGTGCGGGCGGTGGCGGCGCGTCACGAGGCGGCGCCGGGTCAGGTGGCGCTGGCCTGGGTGCTCGCCCAGGGCGAGCACGTCGTTCCGATCCCGGGCACGCGGCGGCTGACCTATCTGGAGGAGAACGCCGCCGCCGCGCGGCTGGAGCTGACCGCTGAGGACTTGGCGGAGCTGGACGCCATGCCGGCCGCCGAGGGCTCCCGCTACTGAGGTCGTCCCACGTCCATCCGCCCCGCCATCTAGGTTCATTCCCTCACCAACAAAACGGCCCCGGCGCGGCTGTCACCGCCCGGGGCCCGGCACAGGAGGCATTAGCTCCCATGCATCACAACCCTATCCCGGGCGTTGAGCCCGGCACTGCCGAGGACACGCTCGACCAAGCGCTCCTCGACCTCCTCATCCACGACTACCCCGGCCTCTGGAGCCTGGCCGAGCTCAACCGCTCGCTGACCTCCAGCAGCGAGACCGTCAGCGGCTGCGAGCCGCCCACCCACGAAACCGAGGATGCGATCGAGCGCCTCTACGCCGCCGGTCTCATCCACCGCATCGGCCAGTACGTGTTCGCCACCCGCGCCGCGCATGCGACGCAGCGGCTGGCGGGCTAAACCTCGATCCGGGGCGCCGCACAGAGCAGCCGGCGTCCCGAAGCATTCGCCGCGCGGGTTGATGTATTCAGCCGCTATGTGGAAGTGGAAGGGCATCTCTGCGCGGGACCGTCCGAAACGGTAACCGGTTTATTTGCTCGGAGAGAGCGTGAATTACGTTAGAGACGACCGTCCGCGTGGCTATAGTGCCTAATCGATACGTTCCCATGTGGGCGTGGGGGCTCGGCCGCAGGCGATTCGCCTCCTGCCAGCAATTCGACGCGCGCAGGGGGTCCCAATCGAGAAGGCCGCCAATCCTGCCATCTCGCGACGGAAGGATCGAATGAGCGATAGCTCCAGCGTGCTCGTGGGCACGCACACCCTGCCTATGTCGGTGGACAACACCGGCTTCATGCTTGATCGGCTCGGGCAAGACTGCTCCCCGCTGCAGTTCCTCCGGGAGATCACCGAGAACGCGGTTCAGGCGGTCCAGGCGACTGGTGAGTCAGGCGGCCAGGTCATCTGGGACGTGGACTGGAACCGACTTGAGCTCGCCCCGGGTGTGTTCAAGCTCGCCTGTATCGACACCGGGATCGGCATGACCGGACCGGAAATGCTGCGCTACATCAACATGCTGTCGTCGTCGATGCACCAGCAGTCGCACGACACCAACTTTGGTGTGGGGGCCAAGGTCGCGGCTGCTACTCGCAACCATGCTGGCCTCGTGTACCTATCTTGGAAAGACGGGATCGGTGCGATGATCCACTTGTGGCGCGATCCTGACACTGGCCAGTATGGGCTCAAGCAGTTCGAGTTGCCTGACGGCAGCTACGCCCACTGGGTGCGTGTCGAGGACACGATCAAGCCAGAGCAGATCAAGGACCACGGGACCATGGTCGTGCTGCTGGGCGACGACCTCGACGACAACACTATGCATGCCCCAAAGGGCACTCCCAGCCCGTCCCGGTGGGTTGCGCGGTACCTGAACACGCGCTACTTCCGTTTCCCCGACCGCGTGGAGGTGCGTAGCCGCGAGGGGTGGGAGTACCCGCGCAGCAACACCGACACCAACGTCCTGCGGCGCGTCACTGGTCAGCGGGAATACCTCGATGCACACACGGAAGTCTCAGGTGTGCGCGATCTGGACACGGCCCGCGCGCATTGGTGGATACTCAAGGACGAGCCGGCTCTGAGCCAGAATTCCGGATTCGTGGCATCGAACGGTCATGTAGCCGCGCTCTATCAGGACGAGCTCTACGAGATGGTGACGGGCCGTGCCGGCGTGGCGCGCCTGCAGCAGTTCGGCGCGATTTTTGGCCACAATCGCGTCGTCATCTACGTCGAGCCGCGTGCCGATAACGGCCACCCGGTGATCTCCAACACCGCGCGTACGCACCTGATCGTGGACGGCGAGCCGTTGCCGTGGGCGGACTGGGCTGCCGAGTTCCGCGCTGATTTGCCGGACGAGATCAAGAATCTGATGGACGAGGTCACCAAGGACTCGACCACCACCGACTACGGGCAGGCGATCAGGGAGCGCCTGAAGCAGATCCGGGACCTTCTCAAGGTCAGTCGGTACCGCCGCACCCCGTCAGGCACCGCGACGGTCGATGAGCCGGCCGTCGGTGGCCGGCCGGGGGAGGCCGACGCTCCGAGAGAGCAGAGCGATTCCAAGAGAGGTGGGCGCGGCGGCCGGGCCGGCGACATCTACGCATTGTTCGCACTCGCCGACGGCGAGCCCGGCGAGGAGATCATCAGCGAGTTCGATCCGAAAGTGGACTGGGTTTCGACCGAGAACGGCAAGCGTATCCCGCCCGATTTGGAGGACCGCGCCGCCAAGTACCTGGTCGAGGAGAACCTGCTGCTCATCAATGCTGACTTCCGAGTGTTCCGCGACATGGTCGACCGCTGGGTGAAGCTCTACGAGGCCGCTGGTGTCACTGCCGGCGTACAACCCGCAGCTGAGGATGCTGTGCGTGAGTGGTTCGAGCAGGCGTTGATCGAGTCGGTGATAGGCATGCAGTCGATGCGTGGATCGCAGGAATGGTCCGTGGAGGACATTGCGAAGTCGCTTAGCCAAGAAGCGCTGACGACTGCTGTCATGCAGCGCTACCACGTCGACAACAGCATCCGCCGAGCGCTGGGCTCTAAGCTGGGCTCCCTCAAGGATCGGGCGGCGACGTGAGGGCCGCCGCTGAAGGTTCGCGATGATCGCCGCTCAGCTTCGGATGGTTGCGCTCAGTTGCCGTAACGCACGACGCACGCATCCAGCGGATTCCCTATCGCTCGTCAGCGAGCCTGCTCGACTACGACGTGGCGCTGTGGGAGCCCGAGCGTGTGCTGGCCGAATACCTGGAGGATTACGGATCAACCGTCGGCGGCGGCAAACTCGAAGCGCGTGCCGACGCTATTCTGGATGAACGCGTCGGGGAAGCGGGCGGCGAGGGCGTGGGTGGCTCGCCAGCCAGTGCAGTGCGCGAGCACGAGGTAGTCGGGCGAGAACTCGTCGAACGCGTCGCAGGTCGGGCCGATTATCGGCTCGAACACCCGCCCGCTGAGGTGAAAGCCGCCGAGGACCGCGTGAATCCGGTCCTCGCCGGTGAGCTTTCGCACGTAGCGCAGGATGTTGATGATGCCGGAGTGTCCGCAGCCGGTGAGGACGACGAGGCCGTGGCCGCGTACCATCGCCACGAGGGCCTGGTCGTCGAGGATCAGTGGGTCGGGTTCCCACGCGCCGTGCCGGTGCGCCTGGTGCACCGGAAATCCCTGCTCGAACTCCGTGGTCCGGTCGACTTCGCCGGTCCACCAGCAGCGAGCCGTCGAGCAGGAAGGAGGGCTGGCGCTGCTCGACGATGTCGAAGCCCGCGTCCTGTAGCGCGCTCTTGCTCGTCGTCGGCAGCTCGACCGGGTCGCTGCCGGGGAATGCGAGCCGGCGGCGCGACCAGAACTCCGGGTGGATCAGCACGGGCATGTTCACGCGCCCGAGCGTCCCCCACCAGTCCGTCCATGCCCATGACGTGATCCCAGTGACCGTGGCTGAGCACGATGATGTCGATGTCGCCAGGGGATGTCGAGCCGGCGCATGTTCTCCACGAGGCCGTCGGGCGGACGCGGGTCTCCCGGTCGTTCTTGGTGATCGTCACGAGCGCGGAGAACCCGTGCTCGGCGCGCAGCGCGTCGTCGGTGTCCCCGCCGACGACGAGGGGCGCCGGCATCCGCGGCAGGGCCTTCATGGAGGGCCGCTTCGCCGGGCCTTGGTCGGCGAGCAGCGTGTCGGTCACGGTCGCAGGTTGGCTATGCCCGCGCGGAGATGAGTCGCTCGAGCTTGTCGAACGCGTCCGTCCAACCGTCACGGTGAAGGGCGCGGCGCTCCTCGGTCTTGAACGAGCCCTGCGTGAAAGTGACCTCCGTCGATTCGCCAAGATCCCGAAACGACAGGCTCACCTGGGTCTCGACGTCGTCGGGATCGGGCGGCTCCCAAGCGAAGGTGTAGGTGAGGCGGGTAGGCGGGTCGACTTCGCGGAACTCCCCGGTCAGATAGAAGCGGCCACCCTCAGGCGGCTGCATCTCGATCCGGTAGCGCGCTCCGACGCGCGGTTCGAACTCCAGGCTCGGGGTGGTGAAGCCGTTCGGCCCCCACCACTTCGCTAACTCGTTCGCATCGCTGAAGGCTCCGAACACGACCGAGGGAACAGCCGGAAGAACGCGCTTCATTTCGAGCGTGAGCATGCGCTGGGGCCTGAGGCGTCCGAGGCCGCACGGACCAATAGGCGTCCGCGCCGAACGAGATCGTCGGTTACTTCAATTGCATGATGGCCAGCGCGTTCTTGTGCGGGTCGACGATCCAGGCCATCAGGGCGAAGCCCAGGTCCACGACCCCGTCGACGGTCTTCAGGCCGGGCATGTCGTAGTCCTGGATCTCGACGCCGCGGGAGCGCAGCTCGGTGAGCTCGGCGGCGAGGTCGGTCACGCGCCAGCCGGCCTGGGTCTGCTCGTCGGCGGTGCCCACCGTGCTCTTGGTGACCGCCAGTTGGCTGTCGCCGCCGCACTTGTAGGTGATCGCCTCCTCGTTCTCCTCCAGGATCTCGAGGCCGAGCTTGCCGGCATAGAACTGCTTGGACTCCTCGAGGTCGGTGGCCAGCAGGACGACGTCGATCGGATGCTCTCCTAGCATGTGCTCCCTCCGCGCTCGGTAGGGGTCCCAGGATACGCGCCTGGGCGTCAGCTCGCCGGGGTGCTGTCAGCCGCGGCGTGCAGCGCGTCGATGTCGAGCTTTCTCATCTCGAGCATCGCCTGCATGGCGCGCTGGGCGCGGCCCGGGTCGGGATCGGAGAACAGCTCCTCCATCCCGCTCGGGACGACCTGCCAGGACAGTCCGTACTTGTCCTTGAGCCAGCCGCACGGGCCTTCCTCGCCGCCCTCGGTCAGCCGCTCCCAGTAGTAGTCGATCTCGTCCTGGTCCTCGCAGGTGATCTGGAAGGAGACGGCCTCGTCGAAGGTGAAGTCGGGGCCGCCGTTGATGCCGACGAAGCGCTGGCCGTCCAGCTCGAACTCGACGGTCATCACCATGCCGGCCGGTCGCGGCCCGGCGTCGGTGTAGTGGGTGGTGTTGACGATGCGCGAGTTCTTGAAGACGGTGGTGTAGAAGCTCGCGGCGTCCTCGGCCTCGGTGTCGAACCACAGGTTGGGGACGATCTTCTGCGGCATGGCGCTGTCCTCTCGTAGGGCGGGGACGGGGTCCTCGCGACGGATGCTTGCCCTATAGACCGACGTACGAGAAGAAATTCATCGGGCGCTGTGATCGTGCCCGGGCCACGCGCGATGGCTAGCGCGTTCGATGCACGATCTCCAGCTTGATGCCGTCCGGGTCGTAGAAGAAGACCGCGTAGTAGCCCGGCGAGTAGTCGTACTCCGCGGGCCCCGACTCGATCGTTGCGCTCGCAGCGCGCAGGAAGCGCGCGCGCTCATCGACGACCGCCCGCGACGGCGCCGCGATCGCGATGTGGTGCACGCCCACGCCGTACCGGTCGTAGGGCACGTCGTGCGCATCGGATTGCGCAGCGCGCACGCTGATGGCGCCATGGCCGACGCCGTCCTCGTGCCCGAAGTACACGACGTGCTCGCCGCGCTCCCCGACGATCGGCCCTTCCCGGGTGTATCCCAATGGTCCGAGCAGCTCGCGATAGAAGGTCAGGCTGCGCTCGAAGTCGGTGACGACGACGTCGATGTGGTCGATCGCCATGCGCCGATCCTAGACAGGGAACAGGGACTGGCTAGCGTGTGTGGGTGGACATCGTGTGGGGGTGGGGGTACGGTCCGCGTGCCAACCAGGAGGGGAGACTGCATGTCCGCCACGTCTGATTCTGAGCTCAAGGCACGTCATCGCGCGATGTGGGCGTCGGGGGACTACCCGTCGATGGTCGAAACGTTCCTGCTGCCGCTCGGCCCGCGACTCGTGGAGGCGTGTGGGATCGGCCCGGGCATGCGCGTGCTCGACGTCGCCTCCGGCACGGGCAACGCCGCGATCCCGGCGGCGCAGACCGGGGCGCAGGTGACGGCGAGCGACCTGACGCCGGAGCTGCTCGAGGAGGGCCGCCGCCGCGCGGAGGACGAGGGTGTCGAGCTGGAGTGGGTGGAGGCCGACGCCGAGAACCTGCCGTTCGAGGACGAGTCGTTCGACGTCGTGATGTCCTCGATCGGCGCCATGTTCGCGCCCCATCACCAGGACGTCGCCGACGAGCTCGTGCGCGTGTGCCGCCCGGGCGGCACGATCGGCCTGCTGAGCTGGACGCCCGAGGGCATGATCGGGGCGCTGTTCCGCACGATGGGGCCGTTCGCCCCGGCGCCTCCGCCCGGTGCCCAGCCGCCGCCGCTGTGGGGCAGCGAGGAGCACGTGCGCGAGCTGTTCGGCGATCGCGTCGAGTTCCGCACGCTGGAGCGCGACATGCTCGACATCACCGCCTTCGAGCTTCCCCAGGACTACGGCGAGCACTTCAAGGCGCGCTACGGACCGACCATCGCCGCTCGCGCCAACGCGACCCGCAACGGCCAGGAAGCGGAGTTCGACCAGGCGCTCGACCAGTTCTGCGACGAATGGAACCGCGGCACGCCCGAGAACGCCCACTTCGAGAAGGAGTACCTGCTCGCCGTCGGCACCCGAGCCTGATGCCTAGACGCGCACTACCTGGAGCCTGCTGACAGCTTCGATGGGTCGAAACGTCGTCCCGGGTGACGACGGGGATCGGAACCTACTGAGGTCGCGGTCGACGCATCAGCTCGACGACGGCCGGCTTCGCCTTTGCTGGACCGTCCAGCGTCGCGGTGAATGCCCTCCAGGCATCGTTATCGAGGACAAACTGCGTTCGGTCGGCCAGGGTCGTCTCGGCAGGTGGTAGTCGAGCCACGGCAGGCAGGCTACGGGTAGCGTCGGGAGTGTGTACTCGTCCTTCACTCCGTCCCATCGCGGCGGCTCCGGGCCGCCGCTGGTGTGCCTGCATGGCTTCACCGACACGTGGCGGACGTGCCCCACGCCGACTGGGTCGAACTCGACGGCATCGGCCACTGCCCCCAGCTCGACGCTCCGCTGGAGACCGCGCAGCTGATCCTCGACTTCACCGCTCGCTGAGCCGCGCGGCGCCTGCGGCTGGCCTCGCTCGAAGAGCGCGCGACGGTCGGTCAACTGGCCGGGGAGCGTTCCGGGACAGCGGGGAACTCAGGACGGCGCCAGCGCCGCGCCGAGGATGTGCGGGGCGGCTGGGGTCGGCCCGACGCGCAAGCGGCGCAGCTCGCGCATCTCGAAGCCGGCGGCGGCGATCGCCGCGGCGGTATCGCGCGTGAGATGGCAGTTGCCCAGCGCGCGCGGCCAGACCGTCGCGTCGAGCGCGCGCTGGATGCGCCGTCCCGGTTCGCGCGGCGAGAGCACGTGCTCGTAGAAGCGCAGCTCGCCGCCCGGGCGCAGGACGCGGCGCAGCTCGGCCAGCGCACGCGCCTGATCGGGCACCGAGCAGAGGACCTGGGAGACCACCGCGGCGTCGACGGACGCGTCGGGCGCCGGCAGGGCGTCGGCGGTGCCCTCGACCAGCTGCACGTCGAGCGCGACCTCCCGTGCCGCGCGCTCGGCGTTCGCGCGCATCGTCGGCTCGGGCTCCACGGCCACGAGCCGCTCGACCTCGGGCGGGTAGTGAGGGAAGCTCAGGCCGGTGCCGACGCCGACCTCCAGCACCCGCCCGCGCAGGCCGCGCACGAGGTCGCGCCGGTAGTCGGCCACTCCCACGCGGTCCTCGAGCGGCGCGAACCAGGCGTAGAAGCGCGCGAACAGCGGGTGACGAATCTCGTCGGTCACCTACCGGACGCTAGCGAGCCCTCGCCACGACTATGCGATGCCCGCGTACGAGAGCCCGAACAGGACGCCGAACAACCCGAGGCTCGGGATCAGCACGGTGCGGTAGACGGGCTCGACCACGGGACGGGTCAGCACCCACGCGAAGGCGCTCGTGCAGAGGGCCATCGAGACGACCGACATCGGTGCGAACAGCGCCAGCGCCAGCGCCGCCTCGAGCTGGCTCGGCAGCGCGGCGATCAGCAGCAGCACGACCGCGCCGGTGCCGGCGAGGCCGTGCAGCATCCCGATCGACAGCGCCTGGGCCGGCGTGCGGACGGAGACGTGCCGGTGCTCGCCGCCGGTGCGCAGGTGGCGCCGGGACCCGTGGCCGCCGGCGTGGTCGTGCGCGCTCGCGCGGTAGTCGCCGCGCAGCCACTTGACCATCACGCGCAGCGCCAGCGCCAGGATCACCACGCCGACCGCCCGCTCGGCGCCGCTCTCCAGCCAGGCCGGCAGCGAGCCCTTGAGGAAGATCAGCGGCAGGCCCAGCACCAGCAGGACGCTGGCGTGGCCGGCTCCCCACCAGGCGCCGAGGCGGGCCGCCTTGCGCGTGTCGCCGTCCTCGGCGGCGACCAGCGAGGTGACCGCCACGAGGTGGTCGGGGTCCGAGGCGTGGCGCAGGCCGAGCAGGAACGCGATGCCGAGCGCCACCAGCAGCGGTGCGCCGTCGAGCAGGCCGGTGAGCCAGGCGTCGACGTCCTCGACGGGCGTGAACAGGAGGTCGAAGTTCATGGGGTCGTCTCCTTCATGGTTGCGAGTTCCATCAGGTCAGGCCCGGGACGGCCTTGGCGGTCAGCACGCAGCCGACCGCGACGATCAGCAGCGCCGAGGCCGCGGGCAGGGCGGTCATCGCCCGTCCCGCGGCCAGGCGGGACGGGATCAGCCGGCGCGCTGAGACCACGGCCAGGCCGAGGGCGGTCAGCGTCCCCGCCAGGCCGAGGCTGAAGGCGACGATCAGCAGCAGGCCGAGCGCCACCTCGTGTTGCGAGATCGCGGCGAGCAGCACGACGAGCGCCGACGGGCAGGGGATCAGCCCGGCGGCGGCTCCCATCCCGACGATGCCGCGCCAGCCGAGCCGCTCGGGATGGTGATGATGATGGTGGTCGTGGTCGTGGTCGTGGTCGTGGTGCGCGTGCCGCGCCGTGCGCAGCCGCGAGCGCAATACCGCGGCGCCCACGCCCACGACCATCAGCCCGGACACGAGCGTCAGCCAGGGATAGAGGTCCTCCGGCAGCACGTACTGCGATAGCGCGAGCGTGACGAGGCCGAGCGCGAACACGCCGATCGTGTGCGTCACGGTCACGGTCGCGCCGAGCGCGACGGCGTGCCGGGCCGTCCCGCGCGTGCCGACCAGGTAGGCGGCCACCATCGCCTTGCCATGGCCGGGGGAGAGCGCGTGCAGCGCCCCCCAGCCGAACGCCGCCAGCAGCAGCAACAGCAGCACGCCCTCGCCGGACGCGGCGTCCTCGAACAGCCCCGCGAAGCCCTCGCTGCCCTCGGCGCGGCTGGTCGAGAACGCGCCGCCCTCGCCGCTCGGGGCGGTGAGCGTGCCCTCGCCGGGCCGCACGCGGAAGCTCGCGTCGCGCCGGTCGAGCGGGCTGGACTGCAGGTCCTCGGGATAGCGACGCAGGCCGCGGGTGGGATCGCCGCTCGGCGTGTCGGTGCGCACCGCGGTGCGCTCGCCGGGTGCGGACACGACCGCCTTCCAGCCGACGCGGCCGCCGAACGTGCCGTCGTGGAGCTCTACGCGCCGCGGCGCGCGCACGCGCGCACGCAGCTCGAGCTCGATACGGGTCGTGCGCAGGCCGCCCGCGCCGGCAGGGAAGCGCAGCAGCGGCCTGCCCACCGGCTCGAGCGGCGTCGGCCGCCCGTTCACCGTCAGCTCCAGGCGTCGCTCGACCTCGCCGCGCTTGCGCTTGAGCAGCTCGGCGTCGGAGAGGCTGCGCTCCTGGAGCGTGGGAATCTCCGCCTGGTCGAGGACGTAGTGGACGTCCACGCGGTCGTCGGAGATGCGCACGGTCGAGAGGTGATTGATCGAGAAGTTGCCGAGCGGGTGCGCCATCGCGCCCGGCGCCAGCACGCCCAGCAGCGCGAGCGCGACCGCGATCGGGGTCAGCGCGCGCCTCATCGGAGCGCCTCGTCCAGGCGACGGGCGTCGAGCGGGGACAGCAGTCCGCGGCCGGTCGCGGCGATGCGCAGGTCGTGGGTCGCCGACTGGGGGTGGGCCGCTTGGCGCGCGGCGATGCCCGCGTGGAAGCGGAACAGCGGGTCGCGCGAGCCGAGCTCCAGCGCCCGCCGCGCCCAGCGCAGGCCCTCGGCCGGACGGCCGGCGCGGGTCAGCGCCCAGCCGAGCGCGTCGGCGGAGCGCACGCTCGGCGCATCCCGCCAGACGCGGCGACCCAGCGCGATGGCGCGCGCCGGCGAGCCGTGGTTGGCCTCGAACAGCACGCCCTCCGCGTCGGGCACCGTGCCCGCCGCGCGCAGCAGGCGCCGCTGCGCGCGCACGACCGCGAGCTGCACGGCGCCGGCCCGGCGGTGGCCGGCCGCGAGCTCGACGTCGGCGAGCAGCGTCAGGTTCGTGGTCAGGGGCAGGCGCTCGGTGGAGCGGCGCAGGCGGGCGGCGGCCACGTTCAGGTCACCGCCCGCCAGCGCCACGCGTGCGAGTCCAGCCAGTCCCTGCGGGTAGTCCGGTACGGCGGCCAGTGCCGCGCGGTAGGCATCGCGCGCCGCGCCAGCGCGGCCGCGGGC
Source organism: uncultured Thermoleophilaceae bacterium (assembly GCA_963734165.1). GTDB lineage: Bacteria > Actinomycetota > Thermoleophilia > Solirubrobacterales > Thermoleophilaceae > JACVRW01. The sequence goes on from CAVTFZ010000003.1 coordinate 314,225, forward strand.
GAGCTCCAGGTCGCCGAGCAGCGTCTGGACGTAGGCGACGCTCTCGGGCGCTCCGCCGGCGGAGAGCGCCAGTCGCATCGCCTCGATCGCCCCGGCGCGATCCCCCGAGAGCTCGCGGTAGTAGGAGGCGCGCGCGTAGGCGGGCAGACCGGGCTTCAGATCCACCAGGCGCTGGATCGAGCCGAGCGCGGCGTCGTAACGGCCGAGCTCGATCTGCGCGTCGGCGAGCACGACGTAGGGTCGCGCCAGCTCGGGCTGCAGGCGGTGCGCGCGCTGGCCGAGGCGCAGCCCGGCGCGGAAGTCGTGGCGAAGGTTGGCGAGCGTCCCCGCGCCGAGCAGGGCGCCGAGGTCGTTCGGGTCGCGCCGCCGCGCGGCGTCGTAGGCGCGCTGGGCGCGGGTGTAGTAGGCGGGGTCGCCGCTCTCACGCGCCTGCTGGAGGTAGCCGTCGCCGAGCGCGGCGTAGGCGCGCACGTCGCCGGGGTTCGCCGCGATCGCGGCCTGCAGCTCGCGCGTGCGGTCGGCGCCGGAGCGCTCCGACACGTCGCCGAGCGAGGAGGGAGCCGCGGCGGGTGGTGCCTGGTCGGAGCGATTGACCAGCGCCAGCAGTGCCAGCAGCGCGCCGAAGACGGCGAGCGGGGCGAGCAGCCGGATCAGCTTGGGTGGGGAGAGGGTCATCGAAGGACCTCCCGGGCGAGGGGGCGCCCCGGGTGGGCGCCCCCTGCCGCGGGTCGGTTCAGCTGCCGCCGGCTCCCACCGGCGGGTGGGCCGGCTCGACCCGCCGCGACGGGGCGGAGTCGAAGCCGCTGTCGGGGGCCGCGACGTACGGGAACGTGGACAGGAACGGCTTGTCGTTCTGATCCACGCCGTCGCCGAGTGGCACCTTGTTGCCCTTGAGGAAACCGGCCACGACCTGCACCTCGATATCGACCACGTCGTCGCCGAGGCGGCGGCCGTTCGGGAAGCCGGCGGTGTCGCCGCCGATCACGCCGAAGCGGTTCTCGTTGGCGGCCGGGGGCACGCCGAGGTTGATCTTCAGCGTGTCGACCGCGGGCGGGCCCTCGATCCCCTTGTGCTGGTTCACGCCGGGGATGCCCTGGAGCAGCGCCTGCACGATGTCGGTGCGGTCGTTCTCCGGAGCGCCGACGTTGAACAGCGCGTTGAGGACGGCTGCGAGCTCGGGCTTGACGACGTACTGGCCGTAGAGCTCGGCGTCGCGGTCGGGGCTGGTGCGGTTGAACTGGTCCTTCTTGCCAAGCGGGATCACGACCTCGTTGACCAGCGGGTTGCCGAGGCGCGAGACCTGGACCCAGTCGCCGACGTTCGAGCGCTTGCCGCGCTTGTGCTTGCGGTGGTGCTTGTGCATCCGCTTAGAGCTGATGCCGGCCTGGTCGGAGACCTGGATCCGGCGACGCTCGGTCGACTGGTACACGCCGACCACGGCGTTGCCGGCGTCAGGCCCGGAGACGGACTTGCCGTTCTTGGTGACCAGCCGCTCGGGCAGTTGCAGGGCGATCGACGAGATGTTCATCCCGGAGAAGTCGTCCTTGCCCTGCCCCTGGTTGCCGGTGAGCTGACGGATGTTGAGGGCGTCGAAGGTAGCCCCCAGGTCGACGAAGAACGGGTCCTCGCGCTGGCCGACGAACACCTTGGTGCCGTCGTGCAGCGTGCGGATCGCGCCGTCCACGAACGTCTGGTAGTTGGGGAACGTCTTCGGCCCGATGTTGGGCGGCGCCACGGGCAGCCCACGGGCGAGCACGCGCTCGCGCACGTTGACCTTCTTGCCGTGGTAGCGGTAGTGCACGCGGGTGATGCTGTAGCGCTGGAGCACGTTCAGCTTCGGGTCGTCATACCCGCTGGCGCCCGGCAGGGCGTACAGGAACGAGTTCTTGTTCTTCACCGACGTGGTGAACTGGAACCGGTAGGCGAGGTCCTTCTTGCCATCGCCGTCGTTGTCGAAATTGAGGTAGTACCTGGCACGGTCGTCGAACCGGAAGAAGTTCGGGCCGTTGGCCGGGTTCTGCCCGGGGATCCAGTTGCCGACCACGGTCAGGGCGCCGGGGGCGTCCTTGGCGGTGAAGGCGTACAGATCCGTGTCGTCGGCGCTCGGGTCGAGCATCGTCCCGGGCGCCTCGCGGTGGCTCGAGCCGACGGCCACGGTCACCGAAATGGCCATGGCTGCGAGCGCCGCCAGGGCGAGCAGCAGCTTGCGCATGTGCGAGTCCTTCCTTTTGTGTGAAAACGAAGTCAGACCCGGCTGGCCCGACCTCCCACTGTCAGACCTATTCGTGACAGTGGGGAAAGCGGATCACGCGTTTGCTGCCGCGATCTCGCGCAGACGGGGCAAGACGACGTCCTGCGCTCGGGATTGGCTGGCGAGATCGGGAGGGAGCTGGGACTGGATGCTGTCTAGTAGGCGCCTGTTGGCGAGCAGGGGTCCGAGCGTCTCGGCGAGGTAGCTCCTCAGCGCCTCGGACGCGGCGCGAAGCTCTCCTACGAGCTCCTGGCGCCCGTCGACCAGCGCGACGATGTCGGCGAAGTCTTGGCTCCCGAGCAAATCGCCTTCTCCGCGGCCGAGGTAGGCCTCGACTTTGGTCGCCATCAGGAACGTCGGTGGCACCGCTCGTATGGAAGTGCCGGAGGGCAGGCTCACCTGGACCGCATGCGGGAACGCCTCTCGCTGCCAGCGGTTCTCGAAGCCGAGCAGGGCGGCGTCCGTAGGCATGGCATCCAGGATCAGGCCGCTTTCGCGATGGATCCAGCGGCAGATGATCGACGTCTCGTCGCGGAAGCCGATGGCACGCAGCCGCTCCTCGAAGGCGTGGTAGCCGGTGCGTGTCGCTACCTCGACGATCACGTCCACGTCCTTGGTCGGTCGTGGCGGAGGCGCCGCGGGATCGGTGATCCAGAGCGTGACGGTCGCGCCGCCTACGAACACGACATCGTCGACCAGATCCTCTAGAGCCGACGCCCCCAGCTCGAGCAGCTCGATGCTCATCGCGAGTGTGCGCGCAGTCGCTCGCTCAAGCGCTTTGCGGCGAGCGAGCGGATCCGCCCATCGCCCAGGCGGATCGCGTCGATCAGCGCGAGCTGTTGGGCCAATCCGGGATCGCGACGAGCGATGGCGGGAGCGTTCTCGTGGAGCGGTTCGAGGCCTATCCCTCGAACTTCGCCGTGCGCGTCAGGCCACACCGGCGGCAGCTCGTCGATCGGTGCCAATTCGTCCTTGAGGGGTGCGGCAGCCCAGGCCGTCGGCACACCGCGCGTCGCGCCGCTCTGGCGAACGGGGAACAGGTATTTCAGGCCGTGGACCAAGAACTCCTCGGCATTCGCCCCGTTGACCCGCTGCGTGGCGTCGATCAGGCGAACGTCCTGCAATCGCCGCAACGCGCGATGCGCGCCCGCGGGGTCGAGCCCGACCGCTGCGCCGAGCGAGCGCACCGTCTGAAGCTGCTCGTCCCGAGACAACACGAGCAAGACGAGGATGTCCTGGCCCTTGAGCACAGAGGTGACCCTAGCGGAGGATGTTTCATGTTGCGAAACATGAAACAGGGTTTGCAACGGGGGTCTACGCGGCCTGGCGCTCGCGTGCCGCGAGCTGACCGCAGGCGGCGTCGATGTCGCGGCCGCGGGTGAGGCGGACGGTGGCGCGGACGCCGCGGCGCTCCAGGGCCTCCTTGAAGACGTGGATCGCCTGGCGGGTCGAGCCGCGGTAGTCGGAGCCGGTGGGGTTGTACGGGATCAGGTTGACCTTGAAGACGTTGCGAGGCTGCAGCAGCTCGGCGAGCGCGAGCGCTTGCTCGTAGCGGTCGTTGACGCCGTCCAGCATCAGGTACTCGACGAACACCTGGCGGCGGCGGGCCGTGTGCCAGCGCAGGCAGGCCGCCAGCACGTCGCGCAGCGGGTAGCGGTCGTTGACGGGCATCAGCTCCGAGCGCAGCGACTCGTCGGCGGCATGCAGGGAGAGCGCCAGGCGCACCGGCGGTCCCTCGACCGCCAGACGGTCGATGCCGGGGATCCAGCCGACGGTCGAGATCGCGGTGTGGGAGGTGGCGACGCCGACGTCGGGCAGCCTGCGGCAGGCGGCGAGCACGTTGTCGAGGTTCATCAGCGGCTCGCCCATGCCCATGAAGACGACGTGGTCGACCGCCTCCTTGCGGCGGAAGTGCAGCGCCTGGTCGAGGATCTCGGAGGCCGTCAGGTTGCGGCCGAACTTCATCGTGCCGGTGGCGCAGAAGGTGCAGGTGAGCGGGCAGCCGGACTGGCTGGAGAGGCAGAGCGAGCGCCGTCCGTCGCGGTAGCGCATCAGCACGGCCTCCAGCGGCCGCCCGTCGTGGGTCTCGAACAGGGTCTTCTGGGTGCCGTCGGAGGCCAGGGCCTCGTGGACGGTCGTCAGCACCGACAGCGGCAGCTCGGCGGCCAGCGCCTCGCGCAGCGAGACCGGCAGGTCCGTCATCTCCTCGTAGGACGACGCACCGCGCGCCAGCCAGCTCCACACCTGGCCGGCGCGGAAGCGGGGCTCGCCGCGGGCGGCGAGGAGATCGTCGAGCTGGGCCAGGTCCACCGCCCTAGTGTGCCCGAAGCGGCCGCGAGCGTCTGGCAGCCGCGCCGCACCTGCGAGGCTGCCGGCATGCGCCTCGCGAAGTACCTCGCCCACGCCGGCGTGGCCTCGCGCCGCGCCGCCGAGGGCCTGATCGCCGAGGGGCGCGTGACGGTCGCCGGCGAGACGGTCACCGATCCCGCGCGCGACGTCGACGAGCCGAGCGGGGTGGAGGTCGACGGGCGGCCGGTCGCGCCCGAGCCGCGCGAGGTGCACGCGCTGAACAAGCCGGTCGGGCGTGGTCTCGACCGCGCAGCGACACCCACGGCCGGCCGACCGTCGTCGAGCTGGTGCGCTCGCGCGCGTCGCCTCTACCCGGTCGGGCGCCTCGACGCCGACACCACCGGCCTGATCCTGCTGACCAACGACGGCGAGCTGGCCGAGCGGCTCACCCACCCGCGCTACGGGGTCAAGAAGATCTACCGCGCCACGCGTGCGCGCCGGCGCGACGTGAGCGAGGCGAGCCTGCGGGCGCTGCGCGAGGGCGTGGAGCTCGACGACGGCACGCACCGCGCCGGCGCGCGTGCGCTCCGGCCGGCCCGGGCTGCTGGAGATCGACGCTGCGCGAGGGCCGCAAGCGCCAGGTGCGCCGCATGTGCGAGGCGGTCGGGCACCGGGTGGTCGCGCTGGAGCGGGTCGCCTTCGGCCCGCTGGGGCTGCGCGGCCTCGACCCGGGCGAGAGCCGCCGCCTCAGCCGGGCGGAGGTGGAGCGGCTGTGGCAAGCGGCGAAGCCATCGGCGCGCCGCGGGGGCCGCTAGCTGCGTCGGCGCGAGCCTGTGTGGCGTGCGCGCGCGGCGTGCGCTCGGTCGGCTCTGTGGCGGCGCTCTGAGTCGCTTGCCACTCCTGTGCGATTCGCGTCGCCATCACGTGGCGCGCGTCGAAACTGTCCATCGGGGCACATCTCCTCGTCGTAACTGCCTGGGCATGGCCACCGCCGCACCCGCTGTGAGCGGGCTACTGGGGCGCGGTGGCGCCGGCTACTCGGCGACGAGGAAGCACTGCGAGGCAGGGTAGCGAGCGGCGGCGGCTGACACAATGCCCGGCCGTGAGACTGCGCGCGCTGCGAGGCGCCACCACCGTCGACCGCGAACGACGCCGAGCCGATCCTCGACGCCACCGAGGAGCTGGTGCGCGAGGTGATGGAGCGCAACGCGCTCGCGCCCGAGGACATGGTGAGCTGCATCTTCACCTGCACCGACGACCTCAACGCCGAGTTCCCGGCGGTCGCCGCGCGCAGCCTGGGGCTCAGCGCGCGTGCCGCTGCTGTGCGCCCGCGAGATCGACGTGCCGGGCGCGCTGCCGCGCACGATCCGGCTGATGCTGCACTGCTACGCCGACCCGGCAGCAGCCGGCCGCAGCACGTCTACCTGCGCGAGGCGGTCGGCGCTGCGGCGCGACCTGCGAGGGCGCGCAGTGACCGGCATCGAGTTCAACCGCCGCCTGCGAGGCGATCCCGGTCTACCCGGCCGCGGAGACCTACGCCTTCGACGGCGAGCTGGTGAAGCTGGCCTCCAACGAGACGCCCTGGGCGCCGCACCCGCAGGTGCTCGAGGCGGTCGCAGGCGCAGCTGCGCACGCTCAACCGCTATCCCGATCCGGCCAAGTCGGCGCTGCGCCAGCGCGATCGCCGAGCGCACGCGACCTGTCGCCGGCGCGGGTCGCGGTCGGCAACGGCTCCTGCGAGATCCTGCTGGCCGCCGCCGAGGCGCTGCTGGAGCCCGGCGCCGAGCTCGTCTACGCCTGGCCGTCGTTCTCGATGTACCCGCACCTGGCCGCCGCCGTCGGGCGCGCGGCCGATCACGGTGCCGCTCGACGCCGACGGGCTACCACGACCTCGACGCGATGGCGCGCGAGGTCACCGCCGCGACGCGCCTGCGTGCTGGTCTGCAACCCCAACAACCCGACCGCGACCGCGCTGCCGCCGGCGACGATCGACGCCTTCGTGGCCGAGCTGCCGCGCCACGTGGCGGTGATCCTCGACGAGGCCTACGTCGAGTTCTCGACCCTCCAGGATCCCGACGACTCGCTCGACCTGCTCAAGCGCCACCCGAACCTCGTGCTGCTGCGCACGTTCTCGAAGGTCTACGGCCTCTGCGGGCTGCGCGCCGGCTACGCGCTCGGCTCGGAGGAGTTCCGCCTGGCGGTCGACCGCGTGCGCCAGCCGTTCTCGGTCAACGCGCTCGCGCAGGCCGCGGCCGCCGAGGCGATCGCGCCACCAGGACGAGGTCGAGCGGCGCGTGGAGCGCACGGTCGATCGAGCGGCGTGCACGTCGAGTCCGAGCTCGAGCGAGCGCGGCCTGGAGACCACCGACAGCCAGGCCAACTTCTCCTGGGTCTCGCTCGGGCGACCGCGACGAGGCCGACGATCGTCGCCGGGCTCGCCGAGCGCGGCGTGATCGTGCGCGCCGGCGCGGCGCTGGGCGAGGAGGGGCGCCTGCGCGTGACCTACGGCACGCGGCCGGAGAACGACCGCTTCCTGGCGGCGCTCGACGAGGCTGCTCGTGAGCTCTGCTACAACCAGCGGCGATGTCTTGCCACGCTCAGCCGACCGCTCCGCAGCGCGCCTCCTCGGGCGCCGGTCGGCGTGCGTCTCTGGTATTGGCGATTTAGCTAGGCGTCCGGCCCGCGGCAGCCCGTGGCCGCGTCGCGTCGTCAGTCCGACGCTCCGTCGGGCGCCGCAGCCACCGTTCGTCACATCACCAGGGAGCCTTCGAGAGGCTTAGCGAGGAAGAGTCATGATACGAGTAACGAGGGGTCACGAGCGGAGCGTGATCGAGGTGCAGGGCCGCAAGATCGGCGGCGATCACTTCGCCACGATCGCGGGCCCTGCACGGTCGAGTCGCAGCAGGTCCTGCTCGAGACCGCACGGGCCGTCAAGGACGGCGGCGCCGCAGCTGCTGCGCGGCGGCGCCTACAAGCCGCGCACCTCGCCCTACTCCTTCCAGGGCCTCGGCGAGGAGGGGCTGCGCCTGCTGGCCGAGGCCAAGCGAGGCGACCGGCCTGCCGGTCGTGACCGAGCTGATGGACGTGCGCGACCTCGACGCGGTGGCCGAGGTGGCCGACGTGATCCAGCTCGGCGCGCGCAACATGCAGAACTACACGCTGCTGACCGAGCTCGGCCGGGCCGGCGTCCGGTGCTGATCAAGCGCGGGCTGTCGGCGACGCTCGAGGAGCTGCTGCTGGCCGCCGAGTACGTGCTCAAGAGGGCAACGCCGACGTGATCCTGTGCGAGCGCGGCATCCGCACGTTCGAGACCGAGCTACCGCTTCACGCTCGACCTGATGGCGGTGCCGGTGCTCAAGGAGCTGACGCCACCTGCCGGTGATCGTCGACCCCAGCCACGCGGCGGGCCGGCGCGAGCTGGTCGAGCCGCTGTCGCTGGCGGCGGCCGCGGCGGGCGCCGACGGCCTGCATGGTCGAGGTCCACCCCGATCCCGACAACGCCGTCTGCGACGGCCCGCAGCAGCTGCACGCCGCCGACTTCGCCGGCTACCTGCGCAGGTCGAGCGCGTCGCCGCGCTGGCCGCGCGAGAGCCGACGCTGGCCGTGGCCGCCTGAGCATGTCCTCGACCCGGCCCGCCAACGTCGACCGCGTCCGCGACCAGCGGATCGAGCAGGTCGTCCCGCTCGTGCCGCCGGCGCAGATGCTGCGACGAGCTGCCGCTCGGCGACGCGAGCGGCCGAGGTGGTCCTGCGCGGCCGCGCCGAGATCGCACGACGATCCTCGACCGCGCCGACGACCGCCTGCTCGTGGTCGTCGGGCCGTGCAGCGTCCACGACGTGGACGCCGCGCTCGAGTACGCCGCGGCGCCTGGCCGCGGCGGCCGAGGAGCTGCAGCGACGACCTCTGCGTCGCGATGCGCGTCTACTTCGAGAAGCCGCGCACCACGACCGGCTGGAAGGGCCTGATCAACGACCCGCACCTCGACGGCTCCGGCGACGTCAACACCGGCCTGCGCATGGCGCGCGCGCTGCTGCTGGAGGTGCTGGGGCTCGGCCTGCCGGTCGGCTGCGAGTTCCTCGACCCGATCACCCCGCAGTACATCTCCGACACCGTGGCCTGGGGCGCGATCGGCGCCCGCACCACCGAGAGCCAGATCCACCGCCAGCTCGGCTCGGGCCTGTCGATGCCGGTCGGCTTCAAGAACCGCACCGACGGCAACGTCCAGGTCGCGGTCGACGCCGTGCGCGCGGCCGCGGTGCCGCACGCGTTCGCCGGCGTCGACGTCGAGCGGCACCCCGGCGATCCTGCACACCAGCGGCAACGCCGACTGCCACGTGATCCTGCGCGGCGGGCGCGGCGCGCCCAACTACGGCGCCGAGGCGGTCGGCGGCGGCGCTCGCCAAGCTGCGCGCCGCGGGCCTGCCCGAGCGCGTGATCGTCGACGCCTCGCACGACAACAGCGGCAAGGACCCGGCACGCCAGCCGCTGGCCGCGGCCGACATCGCCGCCCAGGTCGCGGCCGGCAACGGCGCGATCGTCGGCGTGATGCTCGAGTCGTTCCTGGTCGCCGGGCCGCCAGGAGCTGCGGCCCGGCACAGCCGCTCGTCTACGGCCAGTCGATCACCGACGCCTGCATGGACTGGGACACCACGGTCGCCGTGCTCGACGACGCTGGCGGCCGCCGTGCGCGCCCGGCGCGCAGCGGTGAGGATCGCCGTCCTCGGCGTCGGGCTGATCGGCGGCTCGATCGGCCTGGCGGCCCGCGAGCGCGGGCGTCGAGGTGGTCGGCTTCGGGCGCACGCCGGAGCGGCTGGAGCGCGCGCGCGAGCTGGGCGCGATCGACGTCGCGGCGGGCTCGCTCGAGCGAGGCGCTCGAGGGCGCCGACGCCTGCTTCTGCTGCGCGCCGGTGGGCGCGCTGCCGCAGCAGGTCGAGGCGGCGCTGGCCGCGGCGGGACCCGACTGCGTGGTCACCGACGTCGGGCTCGACCAAGGCGGCGCTGGTCGCGACGCGTCGAGCGACGCGCGCTTCGTCGGCGGGCACCCGATCGCCGGGCGCCGAGACGGCCGGCGTCGAGCACGCCCGCGCCGACCTGTTCGAGGGCGCCGTCTGGTACCTGACGCCGCACGAGCGCTCCGCGGGCCTGCTCTACGAGCGCCTCCACCGGCTGGTGCGCGACCTCGGCGCGCGGCCGGTGGCCATCGACGCCCGACACCCACGACCGGCTGCTCGCGGCTGTCAGCCACCTGCCGCACGTGCTCGCGAACGTGCTCGTCGTCCAGGGCGCCGAGCGGCTGCTCGACCAGGGCGAGGCGCTGCGCCAGGTCGGGCCGAGCTTCCGCGACGCCACCCGCGTGGCGGGCGCCAACACCGCGATCTGGACCGACATCTACCTGCGCCAACCGCGAGGCGATCGCCGCCGAGCTGACGCGAGTACGGCAGCCGGCATCGAGCAGGCGGCGCAGCTGCTCGAGCGCGGCGACGCGGATCGCCGAGCTGGAACGACGCCGCCGCGTCGCCCGCCACGCGCTGCTGGAGGCCGATCGTGGCCGGCGGCGCCGTGCACGAGCTGCGCCTCACCGTGCCCAACCGCCCAGGTATCGTCGCGCAGGTGGCGCTCGCGCTCGGCAAGGCAGGGGTGAACATCGTCGACATGGCGCTCGCGCCCGCGCCCGACATGCGCTCGGGCGCGATGACGCTCTGGATCGCCGGGCGACGCCGAGGCCGAGCGCGCCGGAGCTGATCGACGCCTGGCGGACCTCGAGCTGTGAGCGTCGCGCAACGCCCGCTTCGAGCCCCTCGGGTCCGCTGCGGGGCGAGCTACACGCCGCCCGCCGACAAGTCGATCTCGCACCGCGCGGCGCTGTTCGGCGCGATGTGCGACGAGCCGGTCACGGTGCGCAACTACCTCGACTCCGCCGACACGCGCTCGACGCTCGACGCGCTGCTGACGCTCGGCGCCGGGGTGGAGGAGCAGGGCGACGGGCGCGTCGCTGGTCCGCGGCGTGCGGCCTGCACGCGGCGCTCGAGGCCACCGGCGGCCGGCTCGACGTCGGCAACTCGCGGCACGCTGCTGCGGCTGCTGCCCGGCTGGCTCGCGGGCCAGCCCGGCGGCGTCTGGACGCTCGACGGCGACGAGTCGATCCGGCGCCGGCCGGTGGACCGCGTCGTCGAGCCGCTGGCGGCCATGGGGGCGCGCATGGAGGCGCGCGACGGGCCGGCTGCCGCCGCTGACCGTGCACGGGGCCGCGCTGCAGGGCATCGACTACGAGCTGCCGGTCGCCAGCGCGCAGGTGAAGTCGTGCGTGCTGATCGCCGGGATGCTGGCCGCCGGCTCGACCACGGTCACCGAGGCGCGCGAGAGCCGCGACCACACCGAGCGCATCCTGCGCCGCGCGCGCGTGCCGTTCGAGCGCGACGGGCTGCACGCCTGACCGTCTCGCAGGTCGACGAGCTGGAGCTGGACGAGATCGTCGTGCCCGGCGACCCCTCCTCGGCCGCGTTCATGGTCGCCGCGGCGACGCTGGTGCCGGACTCGCGGCGTGGTGATCTCCGGCGTCGGGCTGAACTGGACCCGCACCGGCTTCTTCCGCATCGCCGAGCGGATGGGGGCGGTGATCGTCGGCGAGCTCGAGCAGCCGGGGACGGTCGCGGCCGACGAGCCGGTCGGCGAGCTCGACGTGGCCGCCTCGCCGCTGGAGGGCACGGTGGTCGAGCCCGACGAGGTGCCGCTGGCGATCGACGAGCTGACGCTGGTCGCGCTGCTGGGCGCGTTCGCCGAGGGGGAGACGGTGGTGCGCGGGGCCGAGGAGCTGCGCGTCAAGGAGTCCGACCGGCATCGCCGGGGTGGTGGAGGGCCTGCGCGGCCTGGGCGCCGACATCGAGGAGACCGCGGACGGCTTCGTCGTGCGCGGCGACGGCACGCCGCCGCGCGGCGGCGCGATCGACGCGCGGGGCGACCACCGGATGGCGATGCTCGGCGCGGTGGCCGGGCTCGCGTGCCCCGAGGGCGTCGAGGTGGTCGGCATGGACGCCGCGGCGGTCTCCTACCCGGGGTTCGAGCAGGACCTCGCGGGGCTGCTGGGCTAGCCTCAGCGCGCGATGGTGGTGGCGATCGACGGTCCCGCGGGCGCGGGCAAGAGCACGGTGGCGCGCGCGCTCGCGCGCGCGCTGGGCTTCACCTATCTCGACTCCGGGGCGATGTACCGCGCCGTCGGCCTGAAGACGCTGCGCGACGGCGGCGCGGCGTCCGAGCGGGCCGAGCGGGCGGAGATCGAGCTCGGCGAGCGGGTGCTCGCTGGACGGCGAGGACGTGACCGAGGCGATCCGCGCGCCCGAGGTCAGCGAGGCCGCCTCGAAGGTGGCCACCAATCCGGGCGTGCGCGCCGCGCTGGTCGACAAGCAGCGCGCACTGCTGGCGAGCGGCGACTGGGTCGCCGAGGGGCGCGACATCGGCACCGTCGTCGCGCCGGACGCCGCGGTCAAGGTGTTCCTGACGGCGAGCCCCGAGCAGCGCGCCGCGCGGCGCGCGGCGGAGCTGGGCGCCGACGTCGAGACGGTGCTGCGCGACCAGGCGCTGCGCGACGCGCAGGACAGCGGCCGCGAGCACTCGCCGCTGGAGGTCGCGCCGGGGGCGATCGAGCTCGACACCAGCGGCCTGTCGGTCGACGAGGTGGTGGAGCGCATCGCGGAGCTCGTGCGCGCGAAGCGGACGCCGGCGTGAGCCGCGCGAAGGTCGCCGTCGTCGGCTATCCGAACGTCGGCAAGTCGACGCTGGTCAACCGCCTGACGGGCACGCGCGAGGCCGTCGTGCACGAGCAGGCCGGCGTCACGCGCGACCGCAAGGAGATCGACACCGACTGGAACGGCGTGCCGTTCACGCTCGTGGACACCGGCGGCGTCGACCTCGTCGACGAGGACCAGATGGCGGGCGAGGTCCAGCGCCAGGCGCGGATCGCGCTCGCCGAGGCCGACCTGGCGGTGCTGGTGGTGGACGCGCGCGCCGGGCTGCGGCCCGGGGACGCCGAGCTGGCGACCGAGCTGCGCGGCGGCACGCTGCCGGTGATCGTGGCCGCCAACAAGGTCGACGACGCGCGCCAGAGCGGGCTCGCCGCGGAGTTCTACGGGCTCGGGCTGGGCGACCCGATGGCGGTCTCGGCCACGCAGGGCCTCGGCACCGGCGACCTGCTCGACCTCGTCGTCGAGCGCCTGCCCGGCGGCGTGCAGGAGACCGAGAAGACCGATCCGGCTGGCGCTGATCGGGCGGCCGAACGTCGGCAAGTCGTCGCTGGTCAACAAGCTGCTCGGCGAGGAGCGCGTGATCGTGACGCCGGTCGCCGGCACCACCCGCGACGCGATCGACACGCGCATCGAGTTCGAGGGCCGGCCGGTGACGCTCGTCGACACCGCCGGCCTGCGCCGGCGCACCAAGGTGGCGGGCACCGTCGACTACTACGCGCAGCTGCGCTCCGAGCGCGCGGCCGAGCGCGCCGACGTGGCGATCGTCGTCTGCGACGCCAGCGAGGGCGTCACCAGCGAGGACTTCCGCATCGCCGAGCTGGCGATGAAGAGCAAGTGCGCGACCGTCGTCGCGCTCAACAAGTGGGACGAGACGCGCACCGACCTCGAGGACGCCAAGGCGCGCGTGCTGCGCAAGCTGCGCCAGCGGCCGCAGGTGCTGGCGGTCTCGGCCCACAGCGGCCGCGGCCTGACGCGCCTGGTGGCCCAGGCGCTCGACCTCGCCGACCGCTCCGCGCAGTGGATCCGCACCGTCGAGCTCAACCGCTTCCTCGGCGACCTGCAGGCGCTGCGCCAGCCGCCGGCGGTCCGGGGCAAGCGGCTGCGGATGTACTACATGACCCAGTTCGAGACCGGCCCGCCGCGCTTCGCGATCCAGGTCAACGACCGCGGCCTGATCGTGCGCGACTACGCCTACTTCCTCGAGAACCGGCTGCGCGACCGGTACGGCCTGCAGGGCGTGCCGCTCGTGATCGACTTCAAGGGCCGCGAGCGCTCCTAGCTCGCCGTCGGCGGGACGCCGTTGCCGGCGGCCGCGCCGAGCTCCCGTACGAGCGGCAGCACCGTGCGGATGACCGGGGCGAGCGAGTAGTAGTGCTGGAGGGCTCCGCGGCGCGGCACCATCCGCTGCAGCTCGATCGCGCCGAGGTCCGCCAGGTAGCGGACGTGGTAGCTGACGGTGCCGAGCGGCGCGCTCACGCGCTCGGCCAGCTCCATCGGGCTGGACTCGTTCATGTCCGCGAGCGACAACACGATGCGGATGCGCAATGGATGTGAGAACGCGCGGCCGACACGGGCCAGCGCGTCCTCTGGTGAAGGGCGGGCGTTGAGGGCGTTCGTTTCATAGTTCATGCTACTCATAGTATTCAGATTTGAACCCCGGGCGCCGACTGCCGGCCCGCTCGCCCCGAGCGCTGTACCCTTCCCGTCCGATGACGACCCAGCAGCTGTCCGACAACGAGTTCCTGTTCACCTCCGAGTCGGTCACCGAGGGCCACCCGGACAAGATCGCCGACCAGATCTCCGACGGCGTCCTCGACGCCGTGCTGCGCGACGATCCCGACCGGCCGCGTCGCCTGCGAGACGCTGGTGAACACCGGCTTGGTCGTGGTCTCCGGCGAGATCTCCACCGACACCTACGTCGACATCCAGGAGGTCGCGCGCGAGACGATCCGCAAGATCGGCTACACCGACGCGGACCTCGGCTTCTCCGCCGACTCCTGCGCGGTCATCAACGCGATCGACAAGCAGTCGCCCGACATCGCCCAGGGCGTCGACTCGGCCTACGAGACGCGCACCGACCCCGCCGACGACGACGAGCTCGACGTCGCGGGCGCGGGCGACCAGGGCATGATGTTCGGCTACGCCACGCGCGAGACCGACTCGCTGATGCCGCTGCCGATCTCGCTCGCCCACCGGCTGGCGGAGCGCCTCGCGGCCGTGCGCCGCGCCGGCGAGGTCAACTACCTGCGCCCCGACGGCAAGACCCAGGTCACGGTCCGCTACCGCGACGGCAAGCCGGTCGAGATCGAGAAGCTGCTGATCTCCACCCAGCACGCCGAGGGCGCCGAGTCGCTGATCCGCCGCGACCTCTGGGAGCACGTCGTCACGCCGATCCTGCCGGCGGAGCTCTACGACGCGAACAGCCTGCGCAAGAGAACTTCCTCGTCAACCCGACCGGCCGCTTCGTGATCGGCGGCCCCGTCGGCGACTGCGGGCCTCACCGGTCGCAAGATCATCGTCGACACCTACGGCGGCATGGCCCGCCACGGCGGCGGCGCCTTCTCGGGCAAGGACCCGTCGAAGGTCGACCGCTCGGCCGCGTACGCGGCCCGCTACGTGGCCAAGAACGTCGTCGCGGCCGGGCTCGCCGACCGCTGCGAGGTCCAGGTCGCGTACGCGATCGGCGTCGCGCACCCGGTCTCGGTGATGGTCGAGACCTTCGGCACCGAGAAGGTCGCCGCGCCCAGATCCACGAGCTGGTCTCCGAGCACTTCGACCTGCGCCCGGGCGCCTTCCGCGAGTACCTCGACCTGCACCGGCCGATCTACCAGAAGACCGCGGCCTACGGCCACTTCGGCCGCGAGGACCACGACTTCACCTGGGAGCGGACCGACAAGGCCGACGCGCTGCGCGAGGCCGCCGGACTCGGCGACCCCGCTCGGCCGTCTAGCCGGCTGCAAACCGGCGCCTGGCGGAGTCCTCGGTCGCTCGCGGGTTAGCGCCCGCGACGCTCCCTGCGTCCGCCGCCAGGCTTGGTTTTCGCCGGCTACGTTGAAGCCGGCCGGACGCGGAACACCTCGGTCTCTCCGCCGACGCCCTTGAAGCGCCGGCGGCCGGCGGCCGACCAGGCGTAAGCGCCGCTGGCGGCGTCGCGGACGTCCTCGGAGGCGACGACGCTGCCGCGGCGGGCGAAGGCCGTCAGGCGGCTGGCGAGGTTGACCGGGCGGCCGTACCAGTCGCCGGCGCGCGGGCAGCGCCTCGCCGCCGGCGACGCCGGCGCGCAGCAGCAGTCGCTCGTCGTCCTCCTGGGCATGCTCGACCAGCTCGAGCGTCACGTCCAGCACCGGCTCGGGCTGGGGGGCGACCACCATCGCCGCGTCGCCGATCGTCTTGACCAGCCGGGCGGGCGACTGGACGGTCTCGTCGACCAGCTCCTCGAAGTGCCGCACGACCGCGCCGAGCTCGTCGGGCGGGATCTCCTCGCCGAGCCGGGTGAAGCCGACGATGTCGACGAAGCCGACCGCGACCTGCTGGGCGCCCGGCAGGTGGCCGCTCGAGCAGCTCCGCCTCGCCCGACGACGGCGTGGCGGATCTGCTCGCGCAGCCGCAGCGTCGAGCATGTGCTGCAGCGCCGGTCCCGCGAGCGGGCCGAGGGCGCGCAGCGATTCCGCTAGCGCAGGCCGAGGTCGCGCTCGTTGTCGCCGGGTCGCAGCAGCGCCTCGCCCCAGAGCTCCGCGAAGGCGGCGGCCACGGTCGCCATCGACTGGCTCATCACGCGCGTCAGCTCGAGGAACGCCTCGCTCGTCGAGCCCCGCCTCGATCAGGCGGGCGCCGCTGTGCGGACAGCTCGAGGTCGTCCTCGGTGAAGATGCGCTCGTCGGGCTCGATCGCGGGCAGCCCGAGCGCGCGCCGCGCCTCGATGCAGCAGGCCCAGGTCCGAGCCCGGTCAGCTCGGCCAGCTCGCGCTGGGTGTAGCGCGGGCCCTCGCCGGCGAGCACGCGCTCGAGCGGCAGCAGCGCCAGGCGCCCCTCGGCGACCGCCTGGCGCAGCTCCGTCGAGCGAGAAGCCCTCCTCGGCGAGCGTCCGCAGCAGCTCCAGCCGCGCCTGCGTGGCGCGCTCGTCGCCGGCTCCTCGAGCAGTCCCTCGGCCTCGAAGTCGATGCTCACGGCGCACATCGTGACGACTCGCCGCCCGTCGCCGCTGGTCGCGGGCTCGAGGCGTAGGTTCGGAGGCGTGATCGCCAAGGTCGAGCCGCTGACCCCCGCCCGCGCGCTGCGGGGGCCGTTCGACTACCGGCTCGGCGAGCTCGAGGGCGTGGGGGTGGGCAGCATGCTGGTGGTGCCGTTCGGCCGCCGGCGGCTGCTGGGCGTGGTGGTCGAGGTGGCCGAGCAGCAGCGAGCTGCCGCCCGAGCGGCTCGCCGAGCCGCTGTCCGCGCTCGAGGCCGACGTGCCGGCCGCGCTGGTCGGCTCGGCCTCTGGACGGCGCGCGAGTACGTCTCGACCCCGGCCCGCGGCCTCGCGCTGGTGCTGCCGCCGGGCACCGGCACCGGGCGCGCCCGGCCGCTGCGGCCGCGGCGCTCGCTGCGCGCGACGCTGACCGACGGCGGGCCGCGAGGCGCTCGGAGTCGCCGGGGCCCGCGCGCCTCGGCGCCGCGCCAGCGCGCCGCGCTGCGGGCGCTCGCCGCCGGCCCGCTGCGGCGTCGCCGCGCTCGGCGCGCGCCGCCGGCTGCGACCACGCGGACGCTGCGCCGCCTCGAGCAGCGCGGGCTCGTCGAGCTGCGAGCAGCGCTCGGAGCCGCCCCGGCGCCCGACGATCGACGGCGTCGGCGCGCGCGGCCGGCGCGCCGGCGCTGACGCGACGCCCAGGCGGCGGCACTCGCCGCGATCGAGGCACAGCTCGACGCGCCGCGCGGAGCGATGCCGCTGCTGCTGCACGGCGTCACCGGCAGCGGCAAGACCGAGGTCTACCTGCGCGCCGTCGCGGCCGCGCTCGAGCGCGGCGCAGTCGGCGATCGTGCTGGTGCCCGAGATCGCGCTGACGCCGCAGACCGCCGGCCGCTTCGTCGAGCGCTTCGGCGACGAGGTCGCGATCCTGCACTCGCAGCTCACGCGCCCGCGAGCGCTTCGACGAGTGGTGGCGGATGCGCCGCGGCGAGGCGCGCGTCTGCGTCGGGCCGCGCTCGGCGGTCTTCGCGCCCGTTCGCCGACCTCGGGCTGATCGTGGTCGACGAGGAGCACGACGGCGTCCTACAAGCAGGAGGGCGACCCCCGCTACGACGCCCGGCGCGTCGCCGAGCGGCGGGCGTCCGAGGAGGGGGCGCTGCTGCGTGGCCGGCACGGCGACGCCGCGCCCCGAGAGCTACCGCGCCTACGAGCGGCTCGAGCTGCCCGCAGCGCGTCGACGGCCGCGGGCTGCCGCCGGTCGAGATCGTCGAGCATGGCCGGCGTGCCCGGGCGCGCTGCACGAGCGCACGCGCCAGGCGCTCGACGAGGTGCGCCGCCGCGGCGAGAAGGCGATCGTGCTGCTCAACCGCCGCGGCTGGTCGAACTTCCTCTCCTGCCGGCGTCTGCGGGCGCGTCTGGGGCTGCCCCAACTGCGACGTGACGCTCGTCCTGCACCAGCGCCGCCGGACGCGTGTCGCTGCCACCACTGCGGGCACTCGCGAGCCGGTGCCCGGACGCCTGCCCGGACTGCGGCTCGGTGTCGCTCGCGCGCCACGGCGCCGGCACCGAGCAGCTCGAGCGCGAGCTCGACGGCGCTCGTGGCGCCGCTGCCGGTGTTCCGGCTCGACTCCGACAGCGGTCGCGGGCGAGGGGGTGGGCGCGATCCTGCGCCGCTTCGACGAGGCGCCGGCCGGCGTGCTCGTCGGCACCCAGATGGTCGCCAAGGGCCACGACTTCCCGGACGTGACGCTCGGCGTGGTGCTCGACGCCGACGCGACGCTGCGCTTCCCCGACTTCCGCGCCGAGGAGCGCACGTTCGCGCTCGTCGCGCAGCTCGCCGGCCGCAGCGGGCGCGGGCCGCGCGGCGGGTCGCGTCGTCGTGCAGGCGCTCGACGCCGACGGCCCGCGCGCTGCGCTACGCCGCCGCGCACGACGCCGAGGGCTTCCTGGCGGCCGAGCTGGAGCGGCGCGAGGCGCTCTCGCTATCCGCCGTTCGGCCATCTGATCCGGGTCGTGTGCGCGTCGCGAGGAGCCGGGTCCCGAGCTGGCGGCCGCGCGGGCGGTGCGCGAGCGCATCGACGGCGGCCGGCGCTGCCGGCCCTCGGCCCGGCGCCGCTGTTTCGCCGCCAGGGTCGCCAGCGCGCCCAGCTCGTGGTCAAGCTCGCGCGACCGCGCAGCGCGGCGATCGCCGCCGTGCGCGAGCGCGGTCGAGGCGGTGGCCGCCGATCGCGCGCACGCGGGGGTCACGTTCGCGGTCGACGTCGACCCGCAATAGGCGCCGTCCGACCCTCGCCGCCGGCTTCCGGTGCCCGGTAGACTCGTCCGGAGATGTCGGACGAGGATCCGCAGGCGATCGAGGAGGAGCGCGACGCGGAGGAGGCGCCCGCGGCTCGATCCCGAGGTCGAGGCGCGGCGCGCCGCCGCGATGTCGTTCATCCGCCGGCTCGGCGACCCCGTGCTGAAGTCGCAGCGCCACGCCCGTCGACCGCTTCGACGACTCCCTGCGCAAGCAGGTCAGCCGCATGGCCGGGATCATGAACGACGCCCTCGGCGTCGGCCTGGCCGCGCCGCAGCTCGGCATCTCGCAGCGGCTGCTGGTCTACCGCGTCGGCCCCGACGCGCCGGTGATCGCGCTCGCCAACCCCGAGATCGAGTGGGCGAGCGAGCGAGGAGGAGGTCTTCGACGAGGGCTGCCTCTCGATCCCCGGCATCCTCGTCGACGTCGAGCGCCCGGTGCACGTTCGCGTGCGCGCGCCCAGGACGAGCACGGCGAGGAGCGCGTCGTCGAGGCCTCCGGGCTCGAGGCGCGCGTGATCCAGCACGAGATGGACCACCTCGACGGCGTCCTGATCCTCGACCGCACCTCGCGCGACCAGCGCAAGCGCGCGCTCAGGGAGTTGCGCGAGACGGCTGACCGCGAGCCCGAGGCCGCCTAGCAGCCGTCATCCGGAACGGAAACGGGTCCGGCGGACGCAGGGTCAGCAGCGGGTTGGGGGCCGGGCGTCCGGGGGCCGCTGGCCGCAGCCTGAAGCGATCGACGATCGCGCCCAGCACGAGCTCGATCTCGACGAGCGCGAAGGCGGAGCCGACGCAGTTGCGCGGGCCGATGCCGAAGGGCAGGTATGCGCTCGGTGGCCTGGCGTCCGCGAAGCGCGCGGGCGAGAACGTCTCCGGTCGATCCCAGAGCGACGGATCGCGATGCAGGGTGTACGGACTGATCAGGACGTCCGCGCCGGCCGGGATCCGATGGCGACCGAGCCGATCCGCCTCGACCGCTCGCCGCGGGATCAGCCACACCGGCGGATACAGGCGCAGCGCCTCCTTGACGACCGGACGCAGAAGCGAGCGGTCGGCGCGCACGTCCTCCGCGACGTCCGGGTGGACGCCGAGCAGGTAGAGCGTCCAGCTGAGCGCGACGGCGGTGGTCTCGTGGCCCGCCACGATCAACGTCAGCAGCTCGTCCCGCAATTGCGCGCGATCCTGGTCGCGGTGCGCCGTCACGAGCGTGGAGAGCAGGTTCGCGGGGGCGGGTCGCCGCGCCACGAGCGCGTCCACCTGCTCGTCGAGCAGCGCCAGAGCGCGCTGGACGCGTCGCGCGCGCGGCGTCCGCAGCCGCTCGGGGCGCGGCACCGGCAGGAGCATGCGCCGGATCGCCTCGTCGAGCAGCAGGGTGAGCGCACGCTCAAGCTTGGAGCTGTCGGCGCCGGCGTGGGCCTCGAACAGCGTGCGCAGGAAGATCTCGAAGCGTGAGCGCGCGCAATTCGGCGCCGAGATCGATTGTCGCGCCTGCCGGGAGCGTCCGCTCCCAGCGGTCGAGCAGCTCATCCGTCGCGGCCTGCATCGCCGCCACGTAGGCAGCGAGCTGCGGCCGCCCGAAAGCGGGCTCGACGCGCTTGCGCTGGCGCCGCCAGCTCTCTCCTCGCTCGTCAGCAGTCCGTCGCCGAGCAGCGGGCGCGCGTGTTCGAGGCCGATGCCCTTGCGGTAGTTGTCCTGGTACTCCACCAGCACGTGGCGGACGTGGCGCGGGTCGCTGGCCAAGTAGAGCCGCCTGCGCCCCATGCGAAAGCACGCCACGTCGCCGAGGGCGCTCGCGGCGCGTACGACGCCCAGCCGGTCGCGCCAAACGTCGAGCAGGCTGCCGGCCAGCGGCAGGCCGCGCAGCTCCGGCGTCGCCATGGCGCGGTCCGCTAGCGGCTCGCGAGGGTCTTGCTGCCCATGTCGTTGCAGTCGATCGGGATCGCCTCGATCGTGCCGAGGTCCGGGTGGTCGACGGCGATCCGCTTCGTCTCGAACTGCGTGAGCCGCGGGCTCGTGCGCCGGTTGCCGCTCGGCGGTATGGCGAAGAAGCCGTGGCCCTCCGGCCTGCCCTGATGGTTGCGGGACACCGAGACGTTGTTGACGCGCACGTCGAAGACCACGTTGAACTGCAGCGTCGCCGGAAAGTCCGACTCGCGCTGCTCGGAGACGATCACGCTCGGCGGCTGATCCTCGTTGTCGCTGAGCACGTACGTCAGCACGGACTTGAGCGTCCAGCTCCAGCCCACCGCCTGCCAGGCGCGCACCCTGAAAGTCGACCTGACGCAGTTGCTCCTCGTTGGTGTAGGGATCGCCGCGCTCGATCACCATCAGGCCCTGCATCGCGACGATCTCGTCGCCCTCGCCGGTGGCCCCTACGTCGAGCCGCACGCGCAGCTGGTGCTCGACCATGTCGATCCCCGCGGGCGGGAACACGTCACCGGGATCCTCCGGCGGGCGGCCGGGAGGGCCGCTCCAGCGTGGCGGCTCTCCGTGCAGTGCCCACTCGGGCAGTCTCATCTCCTCGGGCTTGCGGGCCCACCTGTGCGTCTCCTCGCTCATGCCTCTCCTGTCGGTCGTCGGGACCCCCTAGTGTCAGCCGTGCGAGTGCGTGCGCGCTTCTCCCGCCTTGCTCGATCTCGTCGCCTCGCGCTCCAGCAGCAGCAGCGGCACCGCGACGACGATCGGCGGGTCGGTGGCCGCCGGCGGCGCGAGGACGACGTCGGCGTCGGTGACCGCGCGGCCGTCGCGGACCTCCAGCGCGAGTCCGCCGACGCGCACGGCATGGCGCTGCGGGAGCAGGTACGCCAGCAGGTCGGCCGAGGGCGGGAAGGACACGGCCGCCACGGCATACGCGCCAGCTCGCACCGGACCGATGACATAGGCGCGATCGCCGCGCACGAGCGCGCAGGCGAGCGGTCGCCGCTGCGGCGGGGTCGCCTCGAACAAGCCGACGAAGACGAGCTGGCGCTCGCCGCCCGCGCCGCGCACGCGACCGCTGACCCCGAGCATCGGCGACTCGCCCAGGTCCGCTGCGCCGAGCCGGCGCACGAGCGCGGCCGCGTGCTCGCTCTGCGCCAGCGCACGGAAGCGCGCCGGCGCCAGGCCGACCAGCGCGGTGAAGTGGCTGGTGAACGCACCCAGGCTCCAGTAGCCGACCTCGAGGCTGATCTCGATCACCGGCAGCGACGTGGTCAGCAGCAGCTCCTTCGCGCGCTCGACGCGCAGCGCCGTCAGGAACCTTCCGGGCGGCACGCCGGTGATCTCGCGGAAGACCCGTGCGAAGTGGAAGCGGCTGAGGTGCGCGGCGCCCGCCAGGGCGTCGAGCGACAGCGGCTCGTGGACGCGCCGGCGCATCTCCTCGATGGTCGCCTCGACGAGAGTGCGGTGAAGCGCCGCTGCCGCACGCATCAAACGAACACTAATTGATAAGGACTTACAACTAGTCGGCTTCCAGGCGCAGCAGCTGCTCGTAGGCCGGCAGCGTCAGGAACTCGACGAACTCGTCGGCCAGCGCGACGCGCTCGAACAGGTCGCGCGAGAGGTCGGGGCGGCCCTCGCGCTCGAACCAGTCGTCGTCGCCGATCTCGCCGCGGATGCGCTCCAGCTCGGAGGCCTCCAGCTCGCGGACCAGCTCGGGCGTGATCGTGCGGCCGTCGTCGAGCTGGGCGCCGTGGCGGACCCACTGCCAGACCTGGCCGCGGCTGATCTCGGCGGTGGCGGCGTCCTCCATCATCCCGTAGATGGCCGCCGCGCCGTTGCCGCGCAGCCACGAGGAGATGTACTGGATGCCGACGTTGACGTTCGAGCGCAGCCCCTGCTCGGTGATCTCGCCCGGCGTGGCCGGAACGGCGAGCAGCTGCTCGGCGCTCGCCTCGACGTCGTCGCGCTGGCGCTCGAGCTGGTTGGGGCGCTCGCCGAGCACGGCGTCGAAGGCCTCGGTCGCCACACCGCACCGAGTCGGGATGCGCGACCCAGGTGCCGTCGAAGCCGGCGCTCGACCTCGCGCTGCTTGTCCGCGCGCACGGCCTCGAAGGCCTTGCGGTTGGCCTCCTCGTCCTTGCGGCTGGGGATCACGGCCGCCATGCCGCCCATCGCATGCGCGCCGCGGGCGTGGCAGGTCTTGACCAGCAGCTCGGTGTAGGCGCGCATGAACGGGACGGTCATCGTCACCTGGGCGCGGTCGGGCAGCACGAACTCCGGCCGCTCGCGGAAGCGCTTGATGGCCGAGAAGATGTAGTCCCAGCGGCCGGCGTTGAGGCCGGCGGAGTGCTCGCGCAGCTCGTACAGGATCGCGTCCATCTCGAAGGCCGCCGGGAGCGTCTCGATCAGCACCGTCGCGCTTGATCGTGCCGCGCGTCGAGGCCGAGCAGCTCCTGAGCCAGCTCGAAGGCCTCGTTCCACAGCCGCGCCTCGAGGTGGGACTCGAGCTTGGGGAGGTAGAAGTAGGGGCCGGCGCCGCGCTCGAGCAGCTCCTCGGCGTTGCGGGTCAGGTAGAGCGCGAAGTCGACGAAGGCGCCCGCCACCGGCTCGCCGTCGACGAGCAGGTGGCGCTCGGGCAGGTGCAGCCCGCGCGGGCGCACCAGCAGCGTGGCCGGATCGTCGCCGAGCGCGTAGTGCTTGCCGCCCTCGTCGTGCTCGATCTCGCGGCGGATCGCGTCGGCGAGGTTGACCTGGCCGCCGACCATGTTCGACCACAGCGGCGAGTTGGCGTCCTCGAAGTCGGCCATGAAGCCGCGCGCGCCGGAGTTGAGCGCGTTGATGACCATCTTGCGACTGGTCGGACCGGTGATCTCGACGCGCCGGTCGTGCAGCCCGGACGCCGGCGGGGCGACCGTGAAGTCCTCCGGCGCGGTCACGAAGTCGAGCGTCCCGCCCGCGTCGAGCTCGGCCTGGCGCTCCTCGCGCCGGCGCAGCAGCGCGCGCCGCTCGCCGTCGAGCTCGGCGTGCAGCCGCGCCACCAGCTCGAGCGCGCGTGGCGTCAGCACCTCGTCGCCGCGCTCGACCTCCGGTCCGCGGATCTCCACGTCGCCCACCTGCGTCGTCATCGGATCGACCTCCAGAGCAACTCCATCGGGTGCATCACCGCGCAGCGCGTCGCCCGAGGCGGCCGCTGTGCATCGCTGATCTGCAGCGCGCAGCCCGGGTTGGCGGCGGCGACGACCTGCGCGCCGGTGGCCAGCAGGTTGCGCGCCTTGCGCTCGCCCAGCTCCGCGGCAGGCTCGGGCTGCAAGAGGTTGTAGACGCCCGCCGAGCCGCAGCAGAGCTCCCATTCGGCCGGCTCGACCAGCTCGAGGCCGGGGATGCCGCGCAGCAGCTCGCGGGGCTGGGCGCGGACGCCCTGGGCGTGGGCGAGATGGCAGGCGTCGTGGTAGGCGACGCGCAGCGGCTCGGCGGCGCCGTCGCGGCGCTCGGCGTCCGCGCCACGCGCGTCCTGCGGTCGTGCGCCGAGCACCGCGCGCGCATCCAGCGCGTGCCGCTCGGCCCGCGGCTCCACGCTCGCGAGAAATTCCGTCGCGTCCACCACCTGCTCGGCGAACCGCGCCGCGCGCTCGGCCCAAGCGGGCTCGTCGCGCAGCACGTGGCCGTAGTCCTTCATCGCCGAGCCGCAGCCGGCGGCGTTGACCACGACGTGCTCGTAGCGCTCGAACGCCTCGATCGTGGCCTTCGCCAGCGCGCGGGCTCCGGCGTCCTCGCCGGAGTGCAGCTGCAGCGCGCCGCAGCAGCGCGGCTGGCGCGGCGCGTGGACCTCGAAGCCCTCGGCGGCGAGCACGCGCGCGGTCGCCTCGTTGACGTGGTCGAAGAACACGCGCTGGACGCAGCCCTGCATCAGCGCGACCGTGCCGCGTCGCGAGCCGACCGGGCTGAAGTGCTCGGGTAGGCGCGTGTAGGCGCGCTTGAGCGGCGCGTCGGGCACCAGCGCCGTGAGCGTGGCCAGCGCGGCGCGAGCCGGCGCACGCGCGGCCGACGGGCGAGGCGGTCGAGCCCGAGCCGGCGCGCCAGCGCCACGCCCGGCACGCTGGCGCGCAGGCGGCCGGGATGCGTGAACAGCGCGAAGATCAGTCCGCGGTAGGCCCGCTCGCGGGACGCGCGCGGCGCGTTGCGCTCGACCTGCGCGCGGGCGTCCTCGATCAGCTTGTCGTACTGCACGCCCGAGGGGCAGGCGGTCACGCAGGCCATGCAGCCCAGGCAGTTGTCGAGGTGCTCGACGATCGGCCCGTCCAGCGAGGCGCCCTCCTCGTGCGCCGGCCTTCATCAGCACGATCCGCCCGCGCGGCGAGTCCATCTCCTCGCCCCAGAGCGTGTAGGTGGGGCAGGTCGGCAGGCAGAAGCCGCAGTGCACGCAGTCGTCGATCAGGTCGAGCTGCGGCGCACGGGTCTCGTCGTAGGCGCCGGGCATCGCTAGAGCAGCACTCCCGGCGCGCAGACGCCGGCGGGGTCGAAGCGCTCCTTGACGCGCCGCATCAGCGCCAGCGCGCCGGCGTCGATGCCGTCCCAGGGATCGAGCGCCGAGCGGACCTCGGCGGGCGCGTCGAGCACGACGCAGGGAGCGGGGGAGAGGTCGCGGCGCAGCTGCTCGACCGCGGCCACGGCCTCGGCCGGCGAGCGGTCCTCCAGACGCAGCCAGCGAGAGCCCGAGCCCGGCGCGGCCGACGAGCGCGGCATCGTGGCGCTGGGCGGCGCGCAGCACGTCCGCGAGCTGGGTCTGGAGCGCGGAGACGCGCACGACGGTGCCGTCCGCGTCGGCCGGTGGGGAGCCATCCTGCGCACCGGTGGACGCTGTGCCGCGCGGCGCGTCGGTGCGCTGCGCGTCGCTGGACACGGTGGCGCTGGCCCGCTGTCCGGCGCGCTGCGCGTCCCAGAGGGCCGCGTCGTCCTCGACGAGGTCGGTCTGGAGCCCTGCCTCGCGCAGCAGCGTCGCGGCGGCCTCCGCCTGCGGCCCGGCGGCCGCGCCAGCGAAGCGGCTCAGCACGGCGCCGCGGCCGTCGTGCCAGCGGACGTCGAAGGCGTCCTGCTCGAGCGGCGCGTGCGCGAGCGCCTGCGCGGCGGCGGCGAGCGCGGTCGGATCGCCGCCGGAACCCACGGCCGTGGCGGTCGCGGGCGGCAGCGGGTGCAGGCGCACCGACAGCTCCACGATCGCGCCGAGCGTGCCGAAGGAGCCGGCGTAGCAGCTTGGCGAGGTCGTAGCCGGCGACGTTCTTGATCACCTTGCCGCCCGCCTGCGCGAGCGTCCCGTCCGAGAGCGCGACCCGCACGCCGAGCACGAGGTCGCGCGCGGCCCCGTAGCGCGAGCGCAGCGGGCCGGAGTCGGCCGCGGCGACGACGCCGCCGAGCGTGGCGCCACCGAGGTCGGGCGGGTCGAGCGCCAGCATCTGTCCCTCGGCGGCGAACGCCTGCTGGGCGCGAGCGAGCGGGATGCCGGCCTCGACACCGCGGTCATGTCGCCGGCGTTGTGCTCGAGGATCGCCGTCCAGGCGCTCGGTGGAGAGCTCCAGCGCCGGCTCGCGCGCGGGAGCGCCCCAGTCGAACTTGGTCCCGCCGCCACGGACGCGCACAGGCTCGCCGCTCTCGCCGGCGTCACGCAGCACCGCGGCGAACTCGTCAGCCGACTCGGGTGCTTCGCGCCTGACCGCTTGCGTTGCCATCAGGCGGCGGACACCGCCCGAGACGCGGGCGCACGTGCGGCGTGGCCGGCGGCGGACATCAGAATCGCTCCGCCAACCCCGCCGCCTCCAGCGGGTGCTGGCGGTAGGGGCCGGGCACCTCGCCGCACAGGCGCGGCGTCGGCATCAGCTTGCCCGGGTTCGCGCGCTGGTCGGGATCGAAGGCGCAGCGCAGGCGCTGGAAGGCGCCCAGGTCGGGCGTCGCCGAACATCTCCGGCATGTAGCGCTTCTTGTCCACGCCCACGCCGTGCTCGCCGGTGATCGAGCCGCCGGCGTCGACGCAGGCCTTGACGATCAGGCCTGCCAGCTCCTCGGCGCGCTCGGCCTGGCCGGGCTCGCGACCGTCGTAGCAGACCAGCGGGTGCAGGTTGCCGTCGCCGGCGTGGAAGACGTTGGCCACCTGCAGCCCGTACTCGCTGGCGAGCTCGTCGATCTGGCCCAGCACCTCGGCCAGCCGCGTGCGCGGGATCACGCTGTCCTGGACGTAGTAGTTGGGCGCGACGCGGCCCATCGCGGCGAAGGCCGCCTTGCGCGTCTTCCAGATCACGTCGCGCTCGGCCGCGTCGCGCGCCACGCGCACCTCGTTCGCGCCCGCCCGCTCGCAGATCGCGGTGACCTGCTCGAAGCGCAGCTCGCACTCGGCCTCCGAGCCGTCCAGCTCGACCACCAGCGCCGCGCCGGCGTCGATCGGGTAGCCCGCGCCGGTGTAGTCCTCGGCGGCGCGCAGCGAGAGGTTGTCCATCATCTCGATCGCGCCCGGCACGATCCCGGCGGCCACGATCTGCGGAGACCACCTCGCCGGCCTGGCTGGTCGAGTCGAAGAAGGCGACCAGCGTGCGCACGGCCTGCGGCGAGGGCACCACCCGCAGCCAGATCTTGGTCGCCACGCCGAGCGTGCCCTCCGAGCCGACGAAGGCGCCCAGCAGGTCGTAGCCGGGCTGGTCGAGCTCGCTTGCCGCCGACCTGGACCAGCTCGCCGTCGGGCAGCACCAGCTCGAGCCCGGTGACGTAGTTGGTCGTGAAGCCGTACTTGAAGCAGTGCGCGCCGCCGGAGTTCTCGGCGACGTTGCCGCCGATCGTGCAGACGATCTGGCTGGAGGGGTCGGGCGGGTAGAAGTGGCTCGGGCCGACCGCCTTCGAGACGTCGATGTTGGTCACGCCGGGCTCGACCACCACGCGCTGGTTGGGCAGGTCGACCTCGAGGATGCGGCGCATGCGCGTGAGCGCGATCAGCACGCCCTCGGCCACCGGCAGCGCGCCGCCGGAGAGGCCCGAGCCGGCGCCGCGCGCGACGAACGGCACCTCGGCTCGGTGGCAGGCGCGCACCACCGCGACCACCTGCTCGGCCGTGTCCGGCAGCACGACGGCGCCGGGCATGACCGCGTACTGCAGCAGCCCGTCCGACTCGTAGGTCTTCAGCCGCTGCTCGTGGGTGAGCGTGTGCTCGTCGCCGACGATCCGTCGCAGCTCGTCGAGCAGGCGGGCGCCATCCCTCACTTCACGACCATCCAGTCCAGCACCGCCGTCGACTGCAGGTACACGATCACGCACATGATCAATACCAGCACGATGCTCCAGCCGACGACCCGGCGGAAGAGGTCTCCCTCCTTGCCGGCCATGCCGACCGCCGCGGCGCCGATCGCGAGGTTCTGGGGCGAGATCATCTTGCCGAGCACGCCGCCGGAGCTGTTGGCCGCGGCCAGCAGCGTCTGCGAGATGCCCGCGTCCTTGGCCGCGGCCACCTGCAGGCCGCCGAAGAGCGCGTTCGACGAGGTGTCCGAGCCGGTCACCGCGACGCCCAGCCAGCCGATCAGCGCCGACAGGAAGGCGAACACGCCGCCCGCGCCCGCGACCCAGAGGCCGAGCGTGACGGTCTGGCCCGACTGGTTCATCACGTAGGCGAGCGCCAGCACCGCGGCGACCGTCAGGATCGCCCACTTGAGCTGGTCGAGCGTCTTGCCCGCCACGGCCAGCGCGCGGCCGGGCTTGAGGCCCAGCACGAGCATCGTGATCAGGCCGGAGATCAGCATCAGCGTCCCCGCCGCCGGCAGCCAGTTGAGGTTGAAGGTCATGCTCGACAGCGCCTCGCCGTCGGGGCTGCGCACGTCGAGGCCGGGCCAGTCGAAGGTGGTGGTCCAGGGCGACTCGGCGAGCGCGTCCTTGACCACCGCGATCTGCGCGATCGCGAACACGGCGATGATGATCAGGTAGGGCGCGTAGGCGCGCACGACGTCGGCGCGCGGGTCGGGCTTGCGGTCGTCGCGACGGGCCAGCTGCTGCTCGAACGCGGGGTCGTGCGTCGAGCCGCCCGCCACGGCGGGACGCGAGAAGCCGCCCGCGGTCTCGCCCAGCAGCGGCTCGGAGGGATGCCAGATGCGCAGGAAGCCGACGATCGAGGCGACCGACAGCAGCGACGCGACGATGTCGGTCAGCTCGACCGAGACGTAGTTCGAGCAGAGCGAACTGCCCGATCGCGAAGCTGACGCCGCCCACGAGCGCGACCGGCCAGGTCTGGCGCACGCCGCGGCCGCCGTCGACCATGCCGACCAGGATCAGCGGCACGATCAGCGCCAGGAAGGGCGTCTGGCGGCCGACCATCGCGCCGAGGTCCTCGACCGGCAGGCCGGTGGTGTCCGACAGCGTCGTGATCGGCACGGCGATCGCGCCGAAGGCGACCGGCGCGGTGTTGGCCACCAGCGCCACCGAGGCCGCCTTGATCGGCCTGAAGCCGAGCGCGATCAGCATCACCGAGGTGATCGCCACCGGCGTGCCGAAGCCGGCGAGCGCCTCGAGCAGCGCGCCGAAGGAGAAGGCGACGATCACGGCCTGCACGCGCTGGTCGTCGGAGATCGCGCCGAACGAGCGTCGCAGCACGGCGAAGTGGCCGGTCTCGACCGTCATGTTGTAGACCCAGATCGCCGTGACGACGATCCACATGATCGGGAACAGCCCGAAGGTGGCGCCCTCGGTCGCCGACAGCAGCGTCTGCCCGACCGGCATGCCGTACACGATCAGCGCCACCAGCATCGCCACGCCGAGCGACGCGAGCGCCGCCCACTGGGCCTTCCAGCGCACGCCTCCCAGCAGGACGAACAGGCACATCAGCGGCAGCGCCGCGAAGATCGAGCTCAGCCCCAGCGAGCTCGAGACGGGGTCGAAGTCCTGCGTATACACGTCAGCCCTCCCTCATCGCTCCCTCTGGCGCTCGTTTGCCCCGGACACGACCGCGGGAAACGGGTAGGGCAGTGCGCGTCTCCCTGTTCGTCACCTGCTTCAACGACACGCTCTTTCCCGGCACCGGCCGCGCGACGGTGCGGCTGCTCGAGCGGCTCGGCTGCGAGGTCGACTTCCCGGTGCGAGCAGACCTGCTGCGGGCAGATGCACCTCAACTCCGGCTACCGCGACGAGGGGCTCGCGCTGGTGCGTCGCTTCGGCGAGGTCTTCGCCGCCGCCGAGACGGTCGTCACCCCGTCCGCGTCCTGCGCCGGCATGGTGCGCGCCCAGCTGGCGGACGGGCCGCCGGTGTTCGAGCTGTCGGAGTTCCTGGTCGACCGGCTGGGCGTGGAGGACGTGGGCGCGTACTTCCCGCACCGCGTCACGCTGCATCCAACCTGTCACTCGCTGCGCGAGCTGCGCGTCGGCGATCGCCCGCGGCGGCTGCTGCGCGCGGTGCGCGGGATCGAGCTGGAGCCGCTGCCGGAGGCTGATGAGTGCTGTGGCTTCGGCGGCACGTTCGCGATCAAGAACGCCGACACGTCGGCGGCGATGCTGGCTGACAAGGTGCGCGCGGTGCTCGACACCCGCGCCGAGGTCGTCTGCGCGGTCGACAACTCGTGCCTGATGCACATCGGCGGTGCGTTGTCGCGCGGTAGCACCGGCGTACGGACCGTGCACCTGGCGGAGATCCTCGCCGCGACCGAGGACGAGCCGTGGGCCTGATACCCGCTGAGCCATTCCCTCGCGCGGCCAAACGTACGCTGGCCGACAGCCAGCTGCGCGCCAATCTGCGCGGGGCGACCGAGACGATCCGCGCCAAGCGGGCGCGCGTGGTGGCCGAGCTGCCCGACTGGGAGCAGCTGCGCGACGGCGGGCGCGGCGATCAAGGACCGCGCGCTGCTCGACCTCGGCGACCAGCTCGAGCGGCTGGAGGCCGCGGTGCGCGAGCGCGGCGGGCACGTGCACTGGGCGCGCGACGGCGCCGAGGCGAACCGGATCGTCAGCGCCATCGCCCGCGACCACGGCGTCGAGGAGGTCGTGAAGGTCAAGTCGATCGCTACGGACGAGATCGAGCTCAACGAGGCGCTCGCCGCGGCCGGCGTGCGCGCGGTCGAGACCGACCTCGCGGAGCTGATCGTCCAGCTCGGCGACGACGTGCAGTCGCACATCCTCGTGCCGGCGATCCACCGCAACCGCGCCGAGATCCGCGAGCTGTTCCTGCGTGAGCTGGAGCTCGACGAGCTCGGCGACGACCCGGCCGAGCTGGCCGAGGCCGCGCGCCTGCACCTGCGGCGCAAGTTCCTCGGTGCCCGCATGGGCGTGAGCGGGGCGAACTTCGCGGTGGCCGAGACCGGTCACGTCTGCGTCGTCGAGTCCGAGGGCAACGGCCGCATGTGCACGACGCTGCCCGACGTGCTCGTGACGCTGATGGGCGTCGAGAAGGTCGTCTGCGAGTGGCGGGACCTGGAGGTGATGCTGCAGCTGCTGCCGCGCTCGTCGACCGGCGAGCGGATGAACCCCTACACGTCCTTCTGGAGCGGCGTGCGGGAGGGGGACGGGCCGCGGGAGTTCCACCTCGTGCTGCTCGACAACGGGCGCACCGCGGCGCTCGCGGACGAGGTCGGCCGCCAGGCGCTGCGCTGCATCCGCTGCAGCGCCTGCCTCAACTCGTGCCCGGTCTACTCGCGGGTCGGCGGCCACGCCTACGGCTCGGTCTATCCGGGGCCGATCGGCGCGATCCTGACGCCGCAGCTCGCGGGCGTGGAGAACGCGCAGCTCGCTGCCGTTCGCCTCGACGCCTCTGCGGCGCCTGCGCCGAGGTCTGCCCGGTGCGAATCGAGATCCCGAAGCTGCTGGTGCACCTGCGCGGCAAGGCGGTCGAGAGCCGCGGCCGCCTCGATCCCGAGGGCGTGGCGATGCGGACGCTCTATCGCACGTTCCGCAGCCGCAGCGCTTACGAGCGCGCCCAGCGCGTCGGTCGTGTGGCGGGACGCCCGCTCGCCCGCGGCGGTCGCATCCGGCGCCTGCCCGGGCCGCTGGCCGGCTGGACCTCGGTGCGCGACATGCCGCCCGTGGCCGACCAGACCTTCCGCGAGTGGTGGCGCGAGCGCGAAGGCGTCGTCCCTCCATCGCCTCCGGTGCCCGCCAGCCCGGCTGCCCGCCGTAAGCCAGCTCGCGTTGCCAAGGCGCCCGCCTTCGGGAATGCGCGTACGGACGTGCTGGCGCGTGTTCGCGAGGCGATCGCCGGCGCCGCTGCGGTCGAGGTCCCGCACGACTACCGCCGCCGCGACGACGCCTCGCACCCCGAGTTCGTCGACCGATTCGAGCAGCGCGCCGGCGACTACAACGCCACCGTGCAGCGAGTGGCCGCCGGCGACGTCGGGGCGGCGGTCGCGGCGATCTGCCGCCGCCAGGACGTGGCGCGGCTCGGCGTTGCCGCGGGTTTGCCGTCCGAGTGGCTGCCTGGCGGCTTGGGGCCGGTCCATGACGATGCGCTCTCGACTGCCGAGCTCGACGCGCTCGACGGGGCCCTGACCGGCTGCGCGCTGGCGATCGCCGAGACCGGCACGATCGTGCTCGACGGCGGCCCCGGGCAGGGGCGGCGCGCGCTCACGCTGGTGCCCGACCTGCACGTCTGCGTCGTCGAGGCGCGCTCGGTGGTGGGCCTCGTCCCGGAGGCGATCGATCGGCTGGCGCCGGCCGTGCGCGAAGGGCGGCCGCTGACGTTCGTGTCCGGCCCGTCGGCCACGTCGGACATCGAGCTGCGCCGCGTCGAGGGCGTGCACGGTCCGCGCCGGCTCGAAATCCTGATCGTGGCGTAGGGCACTCGGCGCCGGTTAGCCTGCCCACGATGGCAACGGTCTACCTCGGCACCTCGGCGTTCGCGGTCACGGTCCTCGAGCGCCTGGTGCGGTCGTCGCACCGGCCCGCGCTGGTGGTCACCCGGCCGGACCGCCCGCACGGTCGCGGCCGCAAGCTGCAAGCCCCCGCCGGTCGCCGAGGCGGCCACGGCGCTCGGCATCGAGCTGATCCAGCCCGAGAGCGTCAACGCCGAGGAGGCTCGCGCCCGCATCGCGGCCGCCCAGCCCGAGGCGGTCTGCATCTGCGCCTACGGCGCCCTGCTCAAGGAGCCGCTGCTGTCCGAGCACGACATGCTCAACGTGCATCCCTCGCTGCTGCCGCGCTGGCGCGGCGCCGCGCCGGTCGAGCGCGCGATCGAGGCCGGCGACGAGCAGACCGGCGTCACGATCATGCGCCCGATCGCCGAGCTCGACGCCGGCCCGATGTGCCTGCAGCGCAGCGAGCCGATCCATCCCGACGACGACTACGGCTCGCTGTCGGCGCGGCTCGCCGAGCTCAGCGGCGAGCTGCTGGTCGAGGCGCTCGACGACGAGCGCAGCTGGCGCGAGCAGCCGGACGAGGGCGTCACCTACGCCGAGAAGATCGGCCGCGAGGATCGCCTGCTCGACCCGCGCGCTCGGCGGCCGAGCTGCTGGAGCGCCGCGTGCGCGCCTTCAACCCGCACGTCGGCACGTTTATCGAGCGGCAGGAGGGGAGCGGCTCGGCGTGCGTCGCGCCGCCCTCGCTCAGTCCGCTAGCGACCTGTCGCCCGGCCAGCTGGCCGCCCACGACGGCCGGCTGCTCTACGGCACGACGAGCGGTGCGCTCGAGCTGCTCGAGGTGCAGCCGCCCGGTGGTCGTCCGATGGATGTCGCCGCCTACCTGCGCGGGTACGCAAGCGCCCTGTGAGCAGCGAGCGGTTACGGTTGACACGGCTCCAGGACGTTCTATGAGCACGACTCCCGACGAGCAGATCAAGCTGGGACCCGAGTGCCCCTCGTGCGGCGAGCCGTGGCTGCGCGGCACCAACCTGCCGGGCCGCTACCGCTGCGTCTCCTGCCTGAGACGGTTTGAGCTGCGCTCGGAGTGCCCCAACTGCGGCTCCCACTCGACGATCGCCCGCATGTCGGACACGGCAAACGTCACGTGCCGGAACTGCGGGTCGTCGATGCTGCAACCGATCTGACGGGCCCGAGCTGCCGCGGGGCCGGGTAGCGTCAGACCGGCGCGACCTCGACCGGGATGCCGTTCAGCACCGCGTTGCCCGACAGCGGCTCGATGATCGACTCGTCGGCGAGCAGGTTGCTGTTGACGCCGGCGTGCTCGCGGGCGACGTGCAGGCGGGCGCCGGGGGTGTCGTGACCCCAGCCGTGCGGGATCGAGACGACGCCCGGCATGATCGTGTCGGTCAGCTCCACGGGCGCTTCGAGCGCGCCGACCGCGGAGCGCACGCGTGCTCGCCCGCCCTCAGCAAGTCCAAGCCGCTCCGCGTCCTCCGGGTTGACCAGCAGCGTGCAGCGCTCCTTGCCCTTCACCAGCGCCGGCAGGTTGTGCATCCAGGAGTTGTTCGAGCGCAGCTGGCGGCGCCCGATCAGGACCATGCCGTCGCCGTTCGCGCGTCGAGCCCCGCTCGCAGCCGGTCGAGGTCGGCGACGATCGGCTCAGGCGCCAGCTCGACGCGGCCGGACGGCGTGCGCAGCACTTCGGGCAGGCGCGGCTCGAGCGGGCCGAGGTCGACGCCGTGCGGGTTGCCCTCAAGCAGCTCCAGCGTCAGCCCGTCGGGGTTGGCGCCGAAGGCGTCGCCGTAGGGGCCGGTGCGCAGCATCAGGTCGAGCAGCCGCTCCGGCCCACGGCGCGGCTCGAGCGCTTCGAGCAGCTCGTCGGGATCGCGGCCGGCGACGCGTCGAGTGCTCGTCGGCGACCTCGCGCGCGACCAGCGTCCCGACCACCATCCGGTCGAGCGCCTCGACGTCGACGTCTGGTCCCTGGCCGGACACGATCCCCGCCAGGCGCAGCAGCAGCTCCCACTCGTCCGGCCCGTCGTGCTCGAACACCGGTGGCGAGTAGTTGGCCACGTTGCGAGCGGCGAGCTGGTAGAGCGCGACGTCGTAGTGGCCCTTCGCCAGCGGCTCGGGCGCCGGCAGCATCACGTCCGCGTGGCGGGTGGTCTCGTTGACGTAGATGTCGATCGCCAACCGGAAGTCGAGTCCCTCGACGGCACGGGTCGAGGCGACCGGCGTTGGGCGTGGAGACGAGCGGGTTACCGGCGATCGTGACCAGGGCGCGCACCTGGCCCTCGCCGGGCGTCTCGATCTCCTCCGCCAGGCAGGCGGCCGGCAGCTCGCCGAACGTCTCGGGCGCGCCGCGCACGCGGCTGGCCCAGCGACCCAGGCGGCTGCCGCGCCCGGACTCGCCGGAGGCGTTGCGCTGGCCCGCGGCCGCGCGCGGGAACATCGCGCCGCCCTCGCGGTCGAGGTTGCCCGTCAGCACGTTGATCACGTCGACGAGCCAGCTCGCGAGCGTGCCGTACTCCTGCGTCGTGGTTCCGAGCCGCGCGTAGACCGCCGCCCGCTCGGCGGCCGCCAGCTCGCGCGCCAGGCGGCGGATCTCCTCGGCAGCGATGCCGCAGGCAGCTCGCCATCCGCTCGGGCGGGTAGGCGCGCACCAGCTCGCGCACCGTCGTCGAGGCCCTCGACGTGCTCGGCCAGCGCGCCCGGCTGGTCGAGGTCCTCCTCGACCAGCGTGCAGGCGATCCCGAGCAGCAGGTGCGCGTCGCGGCCGGGACGGATGAAGTGGTGCTCGTCGGCGTGCTCGGCGGTGCGCGTGCGGCGCGGGTCGACGACCACGACCTTGCCGCCGCGCTCGCGGATCGCCCGCAGCCGGCCGCGCATGTCGGGCGCGGTCAGCAGGCTGCCGTTGGAGACGAGCGGGTTGGCGCCCAGCAGCAGCAGGTGCTCGCAGCGGTCGAGATCGGGCACGGGCACGCTCAGCGAGTGGCCGAACATCAGCCCGACGGCGACCTGCTTGGGCATCTGGTCGACGGTGCTGGCGCTGTAGACGTTGCGCGAGCCGAGCGCTTTCGAGAGCACCGGCCCGTAGAGCAGCGTCGAGAGGTTGTGGGCCGACGGGTTGCCGAGGTAGACGGCGACCGCGTCGCGGCCGTGCTCGGCCAGCAGCGGCGACAGCCGACGGTCGATCTCGGCGAAGGCCTCGTCGAAGCTCGCCTCCACCAGCTCGCCGTCGCGGCGCACGAGGGGCGTGGTCAGGCGGTCGGGGTCCTCGTGCAGGTGCTTGAGGCCGGTCGCCTTCGGGCAGAGGAAGCCGCGCGAGAAGACGTCCTCGGCGTCGCCGCGCACCGACACCACCTCGTCGCCGGCCGTCTCGATCTCGAGGCCGCAGGTGGCCTCGCAGAACGGACAGGTGCGGTAGTGAACCGCCATCGACTGAGCAGGCTACTCCGCCGCGCGCCGGTACAGCCCCAGCAGCAGCGCGCAGAGCACGGCCGCGCCGCCGAGGTAGCCGATCTCCACCTGCAGCACCCGGTCGTCGAAGTCGGGCAGCAACAGGAAGGCGACGAAGCCGGCCGCGGCGAGCGCCCAGGCGGCGGTCGCCTGCTTGGCGCGCCCGTGCGCGAGCAGCGCCTGGTTGAGCGTGGCGGCCGAGAGGTAGAGCCCCATGCCGAGCGAGACCACGACCAGGCCGAGGCGGTCGTAGTCGGCCTCGCCGCCGAAGACCACGTCCATCACCGTCGGCCCGGCGATCAGCATCGCCAGCGCAACGCAGGCCGCGAAGCCGGCGATCGCGATCAGCGTCAGGTTCACGCTGCGCCGGAACGGGTCGGACTCGCCGCCGGCCGCCAGCCGGGTGAGGTGGGGGAGGATCGAGGTCTGGATCGCCTGGAACAGCTGCAGCGGCGCGCGCGCGATCAGCAGCACGTTGAAGGTGAAGCCGGCCACGGCCGCGCCGCTGGCGCCCTCGGTGGCCTTCACCAGCAGCGGCCCGGCGTTGAGGAAGGTCTGCTCGCAGAGCATGATCACGAGCACCGCGACGGCGAAGCCGCTGCCGTGCGCGAGCGTGAACTCCGGCTCCTTGCCGGCCGGCTCGTCGCGGGCGGCGGCGTCCAGCGCCGCGGCGCGCGCCGCCCCGTCCTCGGCGGCGGCCGTCTCGCCCGAGGTGCCCGCGACGGGCGACGGCGCCTTCGACGCGATCCCCCGCGCCAGCGCCGGCGGCACCACCGCCAGCGACACGATCGGGGCCGCCGCCATGCCGAGCGCGACCGCCGTCTGCCCCTCGACGATCCCGACCGTCACCGCCAGCGCGAACAGGCAGCGCGAGCTGGCCTCCATCAACACCAGCCCCCCGTAGAGCTCGAAGCGATGGTGGCCCGCCAGATACCCGCGCGCGAAGTAGCTCGCCGCGTAGGCGAGCACCGCGACGATCAGGATCCAGTACAGCGCCTCCGAGCCGCCGAACAGGTCGTCCTGCAGCGGCCCGCGCAGCAGCAGCGCCGCGACCACGAACACGAGCCCCAGCCCGAGCTGGATCGTGGCCGCCACGCGCAGGTGCTCGCGCCCGGCCACCCCGCGCGCGTCGCGGTCGGCGATCGTGCGCGAGAGCAGCTGCTCGACCGGCCGGTAGAGGACCGAGACGATGATGAAGATCGCCGACCAGAGCAGGCTGATGCGGCCGTAGTCCGACTCGTCGAGCGCGTGGCTGGCGAGCGCGAAGTAGCCGAAGGTGATCAGCCCGGTGGCGCCGATCCCGACCGACAGGACCGCGGCGCCACGCCCGTAGCCCCTAGTCGAGGCGGACAAGCAGCATGGTCCACGGGAACGGCGAGCGGGCCTCCTCGACCGTGCCGTGGCGCCCGAGCAGCGCGGTGAACGCCCGCTTCGACCAGTGGTTGACGTGCCCGGGCGTGTTGCCCAGCTCGCGCAGGTAGGCGCCGCGGGCCATGTTCAGCCCGCGCCAGAGCGGCTCGCGCGGCACCGACACCAGCAGCCAGCGCTGTGCCACGCGCGCCATCTCGGCGACCGTCGCCTCGGGGTCGGGCACGTGCTCGAGCACCTCGATCGCGGTCGCCATGTCGAACTCGCCGTCGGCGAAGGAGAGCGAGGTCGCCTCCTCGCAGCGGAACTCGAGGTTCGGTCGCGCGCGGCGCTCCCACTCGGCGTGCAGCTTCGGATCGTCGAGGTCGATGCCGACGATCCGTCCCTCGCCGAGCTGCTGCGCCCAGCTGCTCGTCAGCACGCCCTCGCCGCAGCCGACGTCCAGCACCGACTCCGGCGCGGCGCGGGTCCAGAGCTCGTCGAGCGTGCGCTCGAAGCCGGCCATCAACCGCCGCACGACGGGGTTCGAGGAGCCGTACTTGTCGTAGGTGTTCCCGGTCGGGACCTCGGCGGTCGCGCTCATAGCCGCAGCGCCTCGCGCTCCTCGGTCTTGCCGGTGGCCGGGCCGGAGGCGGCGCCGGTGGTGCGCTCGTGCGCGCTGTCCTCGTGGCCCGGCTCGTAGTGGCTGGGCTTGACGCCGACCTGCAGCTCCACCCGCCGCACGCGCTCGAGGATCCGCTGCTGCAGCACGCGGCTGGCGGCGAGGATGTCGCCGACCACGCCCAGCGCCGCGAACTGCACGGCGACGATGAACAGCGTCGCGCCGAGGATCAGCGACTGCACGTGGCCTTGACCGTCGCCGTCGATCAGGAAGACGAAGAAGCGGATCCAGATCACCGCGCCGACCAGCGCCGTCAGCGCCGCGGCGGCCATGAACACGCGCAGCGGCTCATACAGCGCGTAGACGCGGAAGATCGAGACCGAGTTGCGGCGCACGTAGGCCCACATCGACGGGAACAGGCGCGAGGCGCGCGTCTGCTCGTTGGTGCGGATCGGGACGTGGTCGAGCGCGACGGTCATCTTGCCGGCCTGGATGATCGTCTCGAGCGTGTAGGTGAACTTCGACACCACCTGCATCTGCAGGGCCGCCTCGCGGTTGTAGGCGCGGAAGCCCGAGGTGGTGTCGGGCACGTTGGTGCCCGAGGCGCGCCGCACGACGGCGCTGCCGAGCCGCTGCAGGCGCTTCTTGAGCGGCGAGAAGTGCTCGATCGAGTCGGTCTCGCGGTCGCCGATCACCATGTCGGCTGTGCCGTCGACGATCGGCGCCACCAG
The DNA here is from genome assembly GCA_963734165.1 of uncultured Thermoleophilaceae bacterium. Classification (GTDB taxonomy): domain Bacteria; phylum Actinomycetota; class Thermoleophilia; order Solirubrobacterales; family Thermoleophilaceae; genus JACVRW01. The sequence goes on from CAVTFZ010000003.1 coordinate 352,847, forward strand.
CTTCTCGATGTCGCCGCCGTAGTACTGGTTGTCGGCGTCGGTGTTGACGATCAGGTCGGCGCCGAGCTTGAGGCTGGCGTCGAGCCCGGCCTGGAAGGCGGCGGCGAGGCCCTTGTTGTTGGTCAGGCGCACGATGTGGTCGACGCCGTGCGCGCGCGCCACCTCGACGGTGCGGTCGGTCGAGCCGTCGTCGATCACCAGCCACTCGACCTCGTCGACGCCGGGCACGGAGCGCGGGAGGTCCGCGAGCGTCGCCGGCAGCGTCTGCTCCTCGTCGAGGCAGGGGATCTGGACGATCAGCTTCATCGTGTGGTGCGCACAGCGTAGACGGGCGCGAGGCGAGCGGGTCAGCCGCCGAGACCCTCGCGCAGCCGGGGCACGAGGCGCGAGCAGCGCTGGCTGGCGTCGGTGCGCTGCACCGCGCCGGCGATGCAGCTGCGCGTGCCGACGATCACGGTCGCGATCGAGGCGCGCGTGATCGCCGTGTAGAGCATCTCGCGACGCAGGAACCAGTTGCCGCCGGCCGCGCCGTGCACGACCACGATCGCGATCGGCAGCTCGATCCCCTGGCCCTTGTGCACCGAGCAGGCGTACGCCGGCTGCAGGTCCTCCGCGTACTGCTCGTCGAGCTCCATCAGCTGGCCGTCGACCGCGACCAGCAGCGCCCCGCCGTCGGCGTCCTCGTCGTCGTCGGTCTGCTCGCGCACGTCCTCGAGCCGCAACACGGTGCCGTTCATCAGGCCCAGCTCGTGCAGGTTGCGGCCGGTGAGCATCAGCTTGTCGCCGATGCGCAGGCGCCCGCCGCTCACCGGCGCTCCGGTCGGGTTGAGCACGTCGCGCAGGTCGCGGTTGAGCGCGTTGATCCCGAGCTCGCCCTGGTAGACCGGACTCAGCACCTGGATGTCGGCGACCGGGTCGACCTCGTAGTGGGCCGGCAGCCGCCGGCTGACCAGCTCGACGATCTCCGCGCGGGCGCGCGCGGGGTCGGCCTGCTCGATCAGGAACAGGTCCCGGCGCATCCCCTCGCCGTGCTCGAACGAGGGCTGGGCGCCCGTGCGGATCGCGTGCGCGCCCTGGACGATCATGCTGCCGGCCGCCTGGCGGAAGATGTGCTGCAGGCGGGCGGTGGGGATCAGCTCGGACTCGACCAGCTCGGCGAACGGCTTGCCGGCGCCGACGGGTGCGAGCTGGTCGGCGTCGCCGACGAGCACGACGTGCGTCTGCGGCCCGACGGCGCGCAGCAGCGTCACCATCACCTCGAGGCTCGCCATCGAGGTCTCGTCGACGATCAGCAGGTCGCACTCGAGCGGCTCGTCCTCGTCGCGCTGGGCGCCCTGGCCCGGGACCCACGCCAGCGCGGAGTGGATCGTGGTTGCCGCCAGGCCGGTCGCCTCGGTCATGCGCTTGGCCGCGCGGCCGGTGGGGGCGACCAGCAGCACGTCCGCCCGCTGCTCGGCGGCGAGCGTGCCGATCGCCTTGATGCCGGCCGTCTTGCCGGTGCCCGGGCCGCCGGTGATCACCGAGAGGCGCTCGGTGAAAGCCGCGCGGACGCCCGCCCATTGGTCATCGTTCAGCACGCCGTCGCTGGGCGGCGCCGAAGCGGGCGCGCCGTCAGCTGCCGCGCCTCCTGCCGCCGGGCGAGCATCCGCCTCCACCGGCGCCCGCAGCGCGCCGGCCGGCTCGGCCGTCGCCAGCTCCAGCACCCGCTCCGCCAGTTCGGTCTCCAGCTCGTGGATCTCGGTCCGGTAGACCCAGCGCCCGTCGTCCTCGACGACCACCAGCTCGTGCGCCTCGACCAGCCGCTGCACGATCTCCCAGCCGGGCGGCTCGCCCTCGAGCAGCTTGGCCGCACGCACCGCTAGCGCGCCGTCGGCGAGGCAGGTGCTGCCGTCGCGCTCGGCGTCGATCAGCGCCTGCAGCACGGCCGCGCCCGCCCGCTCGGGGCTGTCGGGCGGGATGCCGACCGCCCGCGCGATGCGATCGGCGGAGGCGAAGCCGACCCCGAACAGGCCGGTCAGCTCGTAGGGGCGCTCGCGCACGACGTGGTGGGCGCGGTCGCCGTGCTCGCGGTGGATGCGGGTGGCGAGGTAGCCGAGGCCGTGCGGGCCCAGCAGCAGGTGCAGCTCGCGCAGCGAGCGCAGCCCGTCCCACGAGCGCGCCGCGGCCGCCGCGCGCCGGCCGGAGAGGCCGACCGCGGCGAAGGCCGCCTCCGGGTCGCGATCCACCGCCTCCAGCACCTCCGCGCCGAAGCGCTCGACCAGCGCCTGCGCACGGCGCGCGCCGATGTAGCGGACGCGCCGCAGGTACTCCTCCAGCTCGGCCGGGTCGGTGGGGGCGAGCGGCAGCGCCTCGGCGACCTCCACCTGCCGGCCGTAGCGCGGGTCCTCGACCCAGGTGCCGGAGATCTGCGCCCGCTCGCGCTCCTCGAGGTGGCCGATCGGCCCCTTCAGCACCAGCGGCTCGCCGTCCAGCTCGCACTGCAGCACGGCGAAGCCGTTCTCGGCGTTGTGGAAGCGCCGGCGGCGGACGGTCACGGTCGCCTCGAAGCGTTCGCCGACGCTCATGGGCGACCCGTCTTTTCAGCTTCTTTGCAGGGATTTAACAATTGCAACCGTCGTGCCGTGGGGCGACCTGCGCCTCTGCTAGCCTGCGTCGCTTCGCGACCCCGTCCGCATGGAGCTGGAACCACGATGAGACTCCTCGCTTACCTCGATCCCGGCAGCGGGAGCATGATCCTCCAGATCCTCGCCGGGGGCCTCGCCGCCGTCGCAGTGACCGCCAAGCTCTACTGGAACAAGATCCTGCGCTTCCTGCGCATCAAGAAGGACGAGCCGGAAGTCGCCACGGTCACCAAGACCGACGCTAGCGGCACCTCCGACACCGCGTAAGCCGGTCGCGCGAGGCGCACCACGGCGCGCCCGCCCACATCTCTACTATTCGCGCCCGCCCGATGCCGACGCCTGCCGCCCAAGCCCTCGAACCCGGCTCCTTTCGCGACCCCGAGAGCCGGGTCTTCTACTCCGACGGCGAGGTCTACCGGGCGCTCTCGGCCGATGGCCTGAGCGACTACGAGGCGCTCGCGGCCACCGGCCTGCTCGAGGACGAGCGGCTCGTTCGGACCGAGCGCGTCGAGGACAGCAAGGCGCTCGAGGGCCTGCTCGTGCATCAGCCCGCGGGCGTGCTGCGCCACGAGCGCATCCCGTTCGTCTCCTACCCGTACGAGTGGACGTTCTCGATGCTCAAGGACGCGGCGCTCGTGCAGCTCGACCTGCTGCTCGCCGCGCTCGACCAGGGCCTGATCCTCAAGGACTCGACGCCCTACAACGTGCAGTTCCGCGGCGCACGACCGGTGTTCGTCGACATCGGCTCCTACGAGCGTCAGCGCGACGGCGAGCCCTGGATCGGCTACCGCCAGTTCTGCATGCTCTACCTCTACCCGCTGCTGCTGCAGGCGACCAAGGGCGTGCCCTTCCAGCCCTGGCTGCGCGGCTCGATCGACGGCATCGCGCCCGCCCAGATGCGCGCGCTGATGAGCTTCCGCGACCGCTTCCGCAAGGGCATGTTCACGAACGTCTTCCTGCACGCGAAGCTCGAGCAGCGCTACTCGTCGCGGCCCAAGCAGACCAAGGCAGAGATCAAGCAGGCCGGCTTCAAGAAGGAGATCATCGTCGCCAACGTGCGCAAGATGCGCAAGCTGGTGAGCGGCCTCGAGTGGGACCCGCCGGAGGGCGTCTGGACCGCCTACGGCGAGCGCAACACCTACACCGACGACGACGCCCGCCGCAAGGACGAGTTCGTGCGTCAGGTCGCCACCTCGCGCGAGTGGAACCTCGTCTGGGACGTGGGCGCCAACAACGGCCGCTACTCGCGCATCGCCGCCGAGGGCGCCAACACGGTGATCGCCGTCGACGCCGACCAGGGCCCCGTCGAGCTGCTCTACCGCGACCTGCGCAAGGAGGGCGACGAGAAGATCCTGACGCTGACGATGAACCTCGCCGACCCGTCGCCCGGCCTCGGCTGGCGCGGCCTGGAGCGCAAGCCCATGCCCGAGCGCGGCAAGCCCGACCTCGTGCTCGCGCTGGCGGTGATCCACCACGTGGCGATGAGCGCCAACGTGCCGGTGAAGGAGTTCGTCGACTGGCTGGCCTCGCTCGGCTGCGCGCTGGTGATCGAGTTCCCCACGCGCGAGGACCCGATGGTCCAGCAGCTGCTGGCGCCCAAGCGCGACGGCCTGCACCCCGACTACGAGCTCGGCTTCTTCGAGCGCTGCCTCGGCGAGGCGTTCGAGATCGAGCGCTCCGAGCGGCTGCAGTCCGGCACCCGTGTTCTCTATCACGCGCGCCCGAAGGGGGCATGAGCACCGCCGAGGCCGCGCCGCCCGACGACGGCGCGGCGTCAGCCCGGGCGCCCCGGGTGACCGCGAAGGAGGCCCTCTGGAGCCTGCTCAACCTGGCGGTGCTGTGGACGTTCGCGGTCGCCCAGCCGCTGTTCGACCTGCTCAAGGACAATCCAGAGTTCTTCGCCGCCCGCGGCTCCTCGGGCGGGGACATCGTCAGCTTCTCGGTGTTGCTGGTGCTGCTGCCGCCGCTGCTGCTGCTGGCGATCGAGCTGCTGCTCGGGCTGCTCGGCCGCCGGGTGCGCGAGGTCGCGCACGTCGTCTTCATCGGGGTGCTGGTGGCGCTGATCGCCGCCCAGGCGCTGAAGAAGGCCTTCGACGCCTCGGACGTGGTGCTGATCGTGCTGTCGCTGGCGATCGGCGCGGGCGTGGCCGCGCTGTGGGCGCGCGCGGAGGCGGTGCGCTCGTTCCTGAACGTGCTCTCGCCGGCGCCGCTGGTGTTCCTGGCGCTGTTCCTGTTCACCGCGCCGATCTCCAAGCTCGCCTTCCCCGACGAGGCCGGCGCGCGCACGATCGGCGGCATCACGCGCACGCCGGTCGTGGTGATCCTGCTCGACGAGCTGCCGTCGCTGTCGCTGATGGACGCGCACCACCGCATCGACGCCGCGCGCTTCCCCGGCTTCGCCGAGCTGGCCCGGCACGCGACCTGGTTCCCGAACGCCTACTCGATCTACGACTCGACCGAGCGCGCCCAGCCGGCGATCATGGACGGCAACTATCCCGAGCAGGACCACCTGCCGGTCTCCTCCGACCACCCCAACAGCATCTTCACGCTGCTGGGCAAGACCCACCGCATGCACGTGTCCGAGGAGGCCACGAACGTCTGCCCCCCGACCTCTGCGAGGACACGCGCCCGGACGAGTCCTACGGCGAGCGGATCGAGTCGATGAGCGAGGACCTCGGCCTCGTCTGGCTGCACGTGGTCTCGCCGCCGAAGATCGAGCAGGACCTCGCCTCGGTGTCCGAGAACTGGGGCAACTTCGGCGGCCAGGAGGACGAGGGCGAAGCACAGAGCGCCCCCAAGGACGCGCAGAGCCAGGGGGTGGACGTGCTCGCCAACCTGCGCGCCGATCGCAAGGGCCGCTTCGAGAGCTGGATCGCCGGCATCCGCAGCGCCACCAAGCCCGAGCTCGACTTCAAGCACGCGTTGCTGCCGCACGTGCCCTGGCAGTACCTGCCCGACGGGCGCCGCTACCGCCGCCAGCCCAACGACTCGATCCCGGGCCTCTCCGTCCAGGCCTTCGACTACGAGCAGCAGCGCGACGTGCTGCTGCAGCGCCACCTGCTGCAGCTCGGCTTCGCCGATCACCTGCTGAGCGAGCTGTGGGCGAAGCTGAGGCAGGAGGGCACGTTCGACAAGGCGCTGATCGTGGTCGCCGCCGATCACGGCGTGGCGATCCAGAAGGCGCGCCGCGACCGGCGCCGGCTGAAGCCCGACACGGTCGGCGAGATCGCCTCGATCCCGCTGCTGATCAAGGCGCCGGACCAGCGGCGGGGGAAGGTCGACGACGCCTACGTCGAGACCGTGGACATCCTGCCGACGATCTTCGACCTGCTGAACGTCGACCCGAAGGTCGAGCTGGACGGCAGCTCCGCGTTCAGCGACACAGTCCAGCAGCGTCGCGAGCTGCGCATGTTCCTGCGCAACAGCTTCGAGCCGCTGAAGGTCTCGGTGGCCGAGTTCCAGCGCCAGCGCAAGGTCGCCCTCGACCACAAGCTGGCCGTGCTCGGGACCGGGCGCGAGGGCCCGGACCGCATCTACCGCATCGGTCCCCACCAGGAGCTGCTGGGCAAGACGGTCGCCTCGCTGTCGCCGCGACCGCGAGGCGAGCTGCGCGCCCAGCTCCAGGACGCCGGCGACTGGGACGACGTCGACCTGAAGTCGGACTTCCTGCCCACGCATCCGGTGGCGACGGTGTCGGGTGGCTCGCCGCCCGAGACCCACGACGTCGCGATCGCCGTCAACGGCACGATCGCGGCCGTCTCGAAGACCTTCTACCTCGCCACCGACGCCAACCAGGAGCTGATCTCGGCGATGATCCCGCCGGACAGCCTGCGCGCTGGGAGAAACCGGATCGAGCTGTTCGCCGTTCTGCCCGGCGGCCGCCTGCAGCGGTTGTAGCGGCGACCTCCTTGGGCCCGCTACGCGTAGTACGGCGGGGGGGTGCCGCCGATCCGCTCCAGCATCCGCTCGTACAGCTCGCGCGTCACCTCGGGCTTCTCCGCCGCCAGGTCGTGCTGCTCGTCGGGGTCGAGCTCGAGGTCGAACAGCTTGCGCTCCTGGTAGCGGTTGTCGGCTTGGTAGAACCACTTGTCGGTGCGCACGTAGTGGCGGTTGTAGTAGCCGCCGTAGGCCATGTCGCGGCGCGGCAGCGGGCCGTCGTCGAAGAGCGGGGAGAGGTCGGCGCCCTCCATCTTGGGGGCGGGGGCCACGTCCAGCATCGACAGCAGCGTCGGCGCCACGTCGTGGGTGGAGGCGAACCAGTCGCTGGCCTCGCCGGCGCGCTTGCCCTGCGGGTGCTTGATCGCCAGCGGCACGTGGGTCATCTCCGGGTGCAGCACGCGCGGCACCTTGCCGGTCCAGCCGCGGTCGCCGAGCAGGATGCCGTGGTCGCTGAGGAACACGACCGCGGTGTTGTCGGCCACCTCGCTGTCGGAGAACTTCTCCCAGAACTCGCCCAGCCAGCGGTCCATCTGGGTCACCGAGGCGGCGTAGACGGCCCGCATGCGCTCGAGCAGCGTGTCGCTGAGGTAGTCGGCCGGCGCGTAGCGCGGCACGGCCGGCTCGGGTCCGCGGTAGTCGGGATCGCCGTACATGTCGATGTACCTGCGCGGCGGGCACCAGGGCTCGTGCGGCTCGAAGCAGTCGACCACCAGGCAGAACGGGTCGACCTTGTTCAGGCACTCGTCCAGCAGGTGTCCCGCCCACGTGAACACGCGCGCCGCGGCCGACTGCGCGTCGTCGCGCGCGTAGCCGGTGTTGGCCAGGAACTTGCGCACGCCGGTCACGTAGCGCTCGCTGCGCAACGGCTCGGGCAGCCAGTGGTAGAGCTCGCGATCGGAGACGGTCGACGGCGACTTGCGAAAGCCGACGTAGCCCTCGACCGGGATGAAGCGGTCGAAGGTCCTGCGAAAGCCGTCGAAGCTGTCGGTGAAGCCGTAGAAGGGGTTGTCGGTGGTGCAGGCTGTCCAGTAGCCGGCCTTGCGCAGCAGCGCCGGGAGCGTCGAGGCGACGTCGTCGATCGGCTCCCAGCCGGGGCTGCGGCCGAGGTCCGGCAGCGGGTGGAAGGAGCGGAAGGGGAAGATCCGCCGGCCGGTGAACAGCGAGCGCCGCGCCGGCAGGGTCACCATCGCCTCGGGGTAGACGCGCGTGAAGCGCAGGCTCTGCTCGACGATGCGATCGACGTTCGGCGTCTGCACCCGCGCCGCGCCGTAGCTGCCGACGTGATCGGCGCGCAGGGTGTCGACCACGATCACCAGCACGTTGGTGCGGTCCGAGCGCGAGCGCAGCGGGTTCGCGCAGCCGGCGGGACCCAGCAGCGCCGCGCCGGCGGCTCCCGCGCCCGCGACGCGGAGGAAGTCGCGGCGGCTGAGCTCGGTCACGGCGGCTCGTGCCCGCTCCCGCTCACGGGCGCTAGAGGTTGTCGAGGCAGAACTCGACGTGCTCGAGCTCGTCGTCGCTGCCCTCGCGCGCGAACAGCAGCGCGCTGCCGATCTGCTCGCTGCCCTCGGCGCGGCCCTCGAACTGCGCGGCCTCGGACTCGCCGCCGGTGAGGTAGAAGCGGATCCGGGGGCCGTCGTCGCCGGGGCCGACGGCGATCTCCTCCTCGCCCTCCAGGCGGGCGTCCAGGCCCTCGTGCTCGGTCAGGCAGTTGAGCGCCACCGCCCGGTCGTCGTCGGAGCTGACCGTGCTCGGCAGGTCGGCGCGCGGGTCGTAGGCGCCGCCGCAGCCCGCCACGGCGAGCAGCGACACGACCAGCAGCAGGGGCAGGGCGAGTCGTCTCATCGGCGCCGGAGGGTAGTCAGCGCAACGGCTTGACGTGGCGCCAGCGCTTGCGCACGTCGAAGAAGACCGGCTTGGGCGTGCCGTTTTCCTCGATCAGGCTCTTGTTGTTCCAGGGCGGCACGGTCCAGCCGTCCGGCGCGCCGCCGGCCCAGGTCGGCTCGACGCGGAAGTCGCGCAGCGCCCAGATCAGCGAGCCGTTGACGAAGCGCTTGGACTCGTGGATGCGCAGGTGATCGCGCACGTAGCGGCGCTGAAACTCGTACGAGCCGCGCTGCTCGGCCGGGCCGGGCCCTTGGCCTCGGCGCCAAACTCGGTCACCAGCAGCCCGAGGTTCGGATTCGCGGCGTGCAGGTCGTCGAGGTAGCGACTCAGCTCGTCGGAGCTCGTCGGCGGCCGCTGCAGCTGCGCCTGGTAGGACGGGTACCAGCCGAAGTACTCGTTGACGCCGAGCGCGTCGAGGTAGCGGAAGGCCGGATGGGAGAGCGGCTCGCCGGCGCGCGACTGGCGGTCGATCGCGACCAGGCGCGTGTCGTCGAGCTTGCGCACCTCGGCCGCACCCTCCTTGATGAAGCGCGCCAGGCCGCCGCCGATCACGCCCAGCTCCGAGCGGTTGCCGGCCGGCTCGTTGGCCAGCGACCACGTCATCACCGAGGCGTGGTTGACGTTGTTCTGGACCGTCAGGCGCACCGCGCGCTCGGCGGCCGCACGCACCGCGCCCTGGTTGAAGAACGAGTTCGGCAGCTGGTACACGGGCGCGTCCAGCCAGTAGAGGATGCCCTCGCGATCGAACGCCTCGAGGAAGCCGGAGTCGAGCGGGTAGTGCGAGCGGGTGAGGCTGGCGTTCAGCTCCTTCAGCCGCCGGATCAGCCGCACGCGCGTGGGCGTTCCGATCACCGCGCCGGTCTTGACGTCGTCCTCGTGGATGCTCGCCCCGCGCAGCCGCACCGGATGGCCGTTGAGCTCGACGATGCCGCCGCGCGTGACCTCGAGCTTGCGGACGCCGAGGCGCAGACGGTAGGAGGCTCGGCGCTCGCCGTCGACGGCGGCCGTCACCGCGGTGGGGTAGAGGTAGGGCCGGCCGGGTTGCCACAGCCGCGGCCGCTGGATCGTCACGCGCGCGTGGAAGCTGCGCGCGGTGCCCTTGACGACCTCGCGCGTCCGGGTCTCCACGCGCTCGCCCCCGACCGTCACGGCCACGGTCACGTCGCGGTTCTTGCGCGTCGGATTGCGCACCTGGGCGTAGACGTCGACGACGGCCGGGCCGCCGACCTTGCGCACGTGCGGCAGCGCGCGCACGCTCTCGACGTCGACCGTGTCGATCCGGCGCACGTAGACCTCGCGCAGCAGGCCGCCGAAGTTCCACCAGCCGCCGGTGCCGTAGCCGTTGAAGGCCGCCGGACGCCAGTGCGTGAGGTCGGTGCGGCTGCGCAGCGTGGAGACCTTGACCACGAGCGTGTTGCGCCCTGGTCGCAGCGCCTTGCCGAGGTCGACCTCGAACGGGAAGTAGCCGGTGAAGCCGCCGACGTGCGTGCCGTTGAGCCAGACCTTGGTGCGGTAGTTGGCGCCCTCGAAGCGCAGCTTCCAGAACCGATCGCGACCGCGCGGGGCCTTGGGGAGGGTGAACTCCTTGCGATACCAGCCGACCGAGGAGCGATTCAGGGTCGTGTCGGTGGCGTTCCAGTTGTGCGGCGTGCGGATCGCCGACCAGCCGCTGAGGTCGCGCTGGGTGTACCAGTGCTCGTCGTCGCCGACGAAGGCGTCGTCCTGGCGGAAGTACCAGACGCCGCCGAGCAGGTAGCGGTTGGTCTGGCCCTCGTAGGTGAGCGTGCGGGCCTGGGGCTCTTGCACCACCAGCGCGGGCGGCGGAGGCGGGGGCGGGAGGGTGACGGTGGGCGTCGTCGTCGCCGGCGGCGCCGGGCGTCTGCGCGAGCGCGGGCGCGGCGCAGCAGAGCGGCTGTGGCCAGACCGGCGAGCAGGGGGCGGGAGAGAGGGCGCACGGAGGGGGAAGGGCGAGCGCAGCGCAGGGTAGCGGCGACGCCTGGCAGAACACGACCACGGGTGCCAGGTTGCGGTCGGGCGACTGCGGGTACTGCTACCGTGAGGCCGCGCGCCCGGCGGTCCCGGCGCCGGCCCCCTGCGCGAGTCGTTTCCCCCGTCCATGCGTCCCGGACGGCATCTCGAAGATTCATGAATCGTCGCTTCGCGCTCATTCAAGCCCTCGTCTCGCTGGTCGCGCTCGGTGCCGTGATCTGGTGGGCGTCCAAGCAGGACGCGCCCACGCTGCCCGCACGGCACCACGGCCTATGCCTGGCTGGTCGCGGGGCCTCGGCCTCTACGCCTTCGTCACGCTGCTGCGATCAGAGCGCTGGCACCGGATCCTGCACCTCGTCGGCGTGCCCGCCAGACGCGCGCGACTCGTACTCGCTCACCTGCGTCGGGCTACATGGGCAACAACGTGCTGCCCGCGCGCGCCGGGGACATCCTCAAGGTCGTCCTGCTGTCCAAGCGCGCCGACGCCGGCAAGCGCGAGCTGCTCGGCACGATGGTGGCCGAGCGCATCCTCGACGCGATCGCCTTGGGCGTGATCTTCGTGGTCGTCGCCTTCGGCATCCTGCGCGACACCGAGATCCCGAGCGACCGCCCGTTCCTGATCGGCGGCATCGCCCTGGTGCTGGTCGCGATCGGCGTGGTGGCCTTCGAGATCGCTCGCCGCAAGGGCATGCTCGGCCGCGTGCGCGACTTCCTGGCGCCGCTCGCGGGCGCGCCGCGCGCGCTGCTCTCCCGCACCGGCGTCGTGCTGCTGGTCGGCTCGTTCCTGATCTGGGGCATCGAGGCGAGCGTCTACCTGGCGGTGGCGCACGCGACCGGCCTCGACATCTCCGCGATGGGCGCCCTCTACCTGATGGCGCTGGCCAACCTGTTCGCGATGCTGCCGGCCGCGCCGGGCTACGTCGGCACCTTCGACGCCGCCGTGATCTTTGGCGTCAAGGCGATCGGCGGCACCGAGTCGGCCGCGCTGCCCTACCTGCTGCTGCTGCGCTTCATCCTGTTCGTCCCGATCACGCTCGTCGGGCTGGTCCTGCTCGTCGTCCGCTACGGCGGCTGGTCGCGGGTCAGGACGGCTGTCCGGCTCGAGGCGAGCCGGGCCTGACCCACGCCCATGCGCGCCCCCGCAGCCCAACTGCGCAGCCTGCGTGGCCGCGAGTCCGAGCTGGCCGAGCGCGCCAACGGCCACGCCGAGGCGTCGGCGGCGAGCCGCGATCGTGAGCTGCGGCTGGGCCCGGTCTGGCCCTGGATCGTCGGCTGCCTGGCGGTCGCCGCGCTGACGCTGCTGCTGCCCTCGACGCCGACCTACGACCCCTGGGCCTGGATCCTCTGGGGCCGCGAGATCACCCACCTCGACCTCGTCACCGACGGCGGCCCCTCCTGGAAGCCGCTGCCGATCGTCTTCACGACGGTCGTTCTCGCTGCTCGGGCACGACGTCGCGCCCTACCTGTGGGTCGTCGTGGGCCGCGCCGGCGGCCTGCTGGCCTGCGTGATGACCTACCGCGTCGCCTTCCGGCTCACGCGCGGCGGCTGGTATGGGGTGGTCGCCGGGATCGCCTCGGCGCTGGCGCTGTTCTCGAGCTTCCACTTCGTGCGCGACGCGGCGCTCGGCAACTCCGAGCCGCTGCTGGCCGCGCTGTTCCTGTGGGCCTTCGAGCGCCACCTCGAGGGCCGCCGCGACCACGCGCTCTACCTCGGCGTGGCCTGCGCCCTGCTGCGCCCCGAGGCGTGGCCGTTCCTCGGCCTCTACGGGCTCTGGCTGTGGTTCGCCGAGCCGCGCCTGCGGCTGCGCATGGTCGGCTTCGCCGCGCTGATCCCCGCGCTCTGGTTCCTGCCGGAGTGGTGGGGCTCGGGCGATCCCTTCCGTGCCGGGGCGCGCGCCAACGCGCCCAATCCCGGCAGCGTCGCCTTCGCCGAGCGGCCGTCGTTCGAGCTGTTCAAGAAGTTCCAGAAGACGACGATCTCGCCGGTCGAGCTGGGCGTCGTGATCGCCACGGCCTACGCGGTCGTCGCCTGGGCGCGTCGCCGGACCGAGGCGCGGACGCTGGCGCTGGCCGTGCTCGGCTTCGCCTGGTTCGCGCTCGTGGCCGCGATGACCGAGGCGGGCTTCGCCGGCAACCAGCGCTACCTGATCGTGACCACGGCGGCCGTCTGCGTGCTCGGCGGGATCGGCATGACGCGCGTGATCCAGGGCATCGGCTGGCTCGGCGAGCGCTTCGGTCACAGCCAGCGCGCCGGCACGATCGCGGCGGCGACGTTCCTGGTGCTCGGGCTGCTGATCGCGACGCCGATCATCCGCGCCAAGGCGAACAACATCAGCCGCGTCGCCGGCGGCCTCGAGCACGAGGCGGACGTCTGGCACGACCTCAAGGGGGCGATCGACCAAGCCGGGGGCGAGGACCGGCTGCTGGCCTGCGGCGGCGTCTTCAGCGGCCCCTTCCAGACGCAGATGGTCGCCTACGAGCTCGGCATCCACGGCATCGACGTCGGCTGGAAGGAGACCCCGCCGCCGGGCGTGGCCTTCCGCACCCGCACGGTGCCGGACGGCCCGCTCGTGACCAAGCCCACCGACGACCGCTTCCGGCTGGTGGAGGTCAACGGCAAGGAGCGCGTGCTGACCGTGCCGCCCGCGGGCGGCGACGGGCGCTGCCCGGCCGCCGATCCGACCGCTCCCACGGCCCCGCGCGCGGGGACCTGACCGACCCGATGGTCGCCTAGGATTCGCGCGTGGCAAGCGTCGCCTCTCGCCCTCGCCCGCTGCCCCGGGTCGGCAGGGTCCCCTCTCACTTCGTGCTGCCGGCGCTGGTGCTCGCCGGCCTGCTGGTCGTCTCGGCCTACCTGCGCACCAAGTCGCTGGGCGCGTCGCTGTGGATGGACGAGGGCCTGTCGATCGGCATCGCCTCGCAGCCGCTGCTCGACATCCCGCACGTGCTGCGCGTGGACGGCTCGCCGCCGCTCTACTACATGCTGCTGTCGGTCTGGATGGACGTCTTCGGCGACGGGCCGCGCGCGACCCAGGCGCTCTCGATGGTCGATCGCGCTGCTGTCGGTGCCGGGCGGCCTGTGGGCCGGCTGGAGCCTCTTCGGCCGCCGCGCCGGGCTGATCTGCGCCGCCATGTGCGCGGTCAACCCGTTCCTGACCGCGTACGCGCAGGAGACCCGCATGTACTCGCTGATGCTGGTCCTCTCGCTGCTGACGACCGCGGCCTTCCTGCACGTCTTCGCCTACCGCCACCGCCAGTACCTGCCGCTGTTCGTGGTCCTGCTCGCGGCCTCGCTCTACACCCACAACTGGGCGGGCTTCGCGGCCGTCGGCGCGGTCGTCGCGCTGGTCCCCTGCTGGCTGGTCTCCGAGGACCGGCGCGCATTCCTGCGCGACGCGCTGATCGGCTTCGGCGCCGCGGGACTGCTGTACCTGCCCTGGGTTCCGACGCTGCTGCACCAGATCCGCCACACCGGCGCGCCCTGGCTCAACCCGCCCAACTTCGGCGCGCCCGTGCAGATCTCGAAGTCGCTGCTGGGCGGCGGCACGCCGACCGTGGCGCTGCTGCTCGCCGGCGGCTCGGGCATCGCCGCCGTGCTGCAGCGCAAGGTCGACGACCGGGAGCGCACCGCCGTGGTGGCCGCGATGGTGCTCTGCCTGGCGACGCTGGCAGTGGCGTGGCTGGTGTCGCAGGTCTCGCCCGCCTGGACCACCCGCTACCTCGGCATCATCCTCGGCCAGCTGATCCTGATCGGCGCCTTCGGCCTCTCGCGCGCCGGCAAGCTGGGCATCGTCGCGCTCGTGATCGTGCTCGGCATCTGGGCGATCCCGCGCACCTTCGGGCTGACCAACAAGTCCAACGCCGCTGACCTGCGCAACGCGGCCGTGCCGCTGCTGCAGCAGGGCGATCTGGTGATCTCGATGCAGCCCGAGCAGGGGCCGCTGCTGGAGTACCACCTGGAGCGGCTCGGCGGCGCCCCGCCGTTGAGATACGCCAACGCGATGGGGGCGGTCGCCAACAAGCGCATCATGGACTGGACCGACGCGCAAGACCGACATGGAGGACGCGACCGTCGCGCAAGAACCTCGATCCGCTGCTTGCTAAGCTGCCGCGCGGCGCGCACGTCCTGATCGTGCACCCGGTCACCTCGCGGGTGGACGATTGGGACGCGCCCTGGACCCAGCTCGTACGGCGACGCTCGGCCCAGTGGGGGCACGCCCTGGCCACCGACCCGCGCTTCAAGCGCATCGAAGCCGTACCGCCCTTCTACAAACGCGCGACCCGCATCGGCGTGCGCGGCGTCCTCTACGAGAAGACCGGATGAGCGAGAACAGCACGAACAGCCAGCACGCACCGAAGCCCATCGAGAAGGAGCTCAAGGTCGAGCCCCCGGCGAAGCTCGCGCGCCCGGAGATGCGCGACAAGCCGACCGTGATCCTCGGCGGCGGTCCCGCCGGCCTGACCGCCGGCTACCTGCTGGCCAAGAAGGGCCTGCCGGTGATCGTGCTCGAGGCCGAGGACCAGGTCGGCGGCATCGCCAAGACCGCGGTCCGCGACGGCTACCGCTTCGACCTCGGCGGCCACCGCTTCTTCACCAAGGTCAAGGAGGTCGACGACCTCTGGCACGAGATCATGCGCGAGGAGTTCCTCCTGCGCCCGCGCATGTCGCGCATCTACTGGAACAAGAAGTTCCTCGACTACCCGCTGCGCGGCCCGGACGTGATCAAGAAGCTCGGGCCCGTCGAGCTCACGCGCTGCGGCTGCTCTCCTACTTCTGGGCGCAGGTCAAGCCCAAGGGCGCGGAGGACACCTTCGAGCAGTGGGTCTCCAACCGCTTCGGCAGGCGCCTGTTCAACCTCTTCTTCAAGTCCTACACGGAGAAGGTGTGGGGCGTCCCGACCTCGGAGATCCGCGCCGAGTGGGCGGCGCAGCGGATCAAGGGGCTGTCGTTCTTCTCCGCCGCCAAGTCGGCCTTCTTCGGCAACAAGGGCGACAAGATCAAGTCGCTGATCTCGGAGTTCAACTATCCCCGCTACGGCCCCGGCCAGATGTGGGAGACGATGACCGACGACATCCGCAAGCTCGGCGGTCAGGTGCTGCTCGAGCACAAGGTCGACAAGCTCGACTTCGAGGGCGAGCAGCTGCGTGCGCGTGCACGCCGGCGACAAGGTCTTCGAGCCGTCGGCGGTGATCTCGTCGCTGCCGCTGCGCACCATGGTCGGCATGGCCGCTCCGCACCCGCGGCCCGAGGTCGTGGCCGCCGCCAAGGGCGTGCGCTACCGCGACTTCCTCACCGTCGCCGTGGTGCTCAACGGCGACGACATCTTCCCCGACAACTGGATCTACATCCACGAGCCCGACGTGAACGTCGGCCGGATCCAGAACTTCCGCTCCTGGAGCCCGTGGATGGTGCCCGACCCGACCAAGGCCTGCGTCGGCCTCGAGTTCTTCTGCTTCGCCGGCGACGAGCTCTGGGAGACCGACGACGACAAGCTCGTGGAGCTCGGCATGCGCGAGCTCGAGCAGCTCGGCCTGGCGCGCCGCGACCAGCTCGAGTTCGGCTTCGTCGAGCGCGTGCCGAAGGCGTACCCGATCTACGACGCCCAGTACGCCGAGCGCGTCGCGACGATCCGCACCTGGCTCGACGGGCTCGACAACTTCATCCAGGTCGGCCGCAACGGGCTGCACCGCTACAACAACAGCGATCACTCGATGCTCACCGCGATGCGCGCGGTGGACAACCTCGTGGACGGCGCCGAGCACGACATCTGGGCCGTCAACGCCGAGTCGGTGTACCACGAGGAGGAGACACAGGACGAGCAGCAGCCGTACATCGACGCGCCGGAGACGCAGTCGATGAAGGAGCCGCTGCACTCCTGACGGTGAGCGTCTCGTGCAGAGGCGCGGCCGGCCAGCAGCGGGTGCCGCAGACGCCGGCTGCTGCTCGAGCGCGGCGCGCACCTCGGCGTGCTCTGGGCGTTCGCGGTCGCCCAGCCGCTGTTCGACCTGCTCGGCGACAACCCGCAGTTCTTCGCGCTGCGCGGCTGGCCGGGTGGGGACATCGTCGTCTTCGCGCTGATCGTCGCGCTGGTGCCGCCGCTGGTCCTCGCCGGCGTCGAGGCGCTGGTCGAGCTGGCCGACCCGCGGGCGGCTCGGGTGCTGCACCTGGGCCTCGTGGTCGTGCTGGTGGGCGCCTTCGTGCTCCAGCTGCTGTCGATCGCCGCGACCGTGCCCGCGCTCGCGATCGCGCTGGCGGCCGGAGGCGCCGCCGCGCTCGTGTACGCGCGGGTGCGTCCGGCGCGCTCGCTGCTGAGCATGCTGGCGCCCGCGCCGCTGATCTTCCTGGCGCTGTTCCTGCTGTTCTCGGACGTGTCGACGTTCGTGCTGCCCGAGGACGAGGAGGTGCGCGCGGCGAGCGTGCGGACCAGCGCGCCGGCGGTGCTGGTGATCTTCGACGAGCTGCCCGTGCACTCGCTGATGGACGCCGATCGCCGCATCGACGCGGCGCTGTTCCCGAACTTCGCGCGGCTGGCGCGCGACGCCACCTGGTATCGCAACACCGCCAGCGTCGACCAGGACACGCCGTTCGCGGTGCCGGCGATCCTCGACGGGCGCCTGCCAAGCCCCGACCGGCTGCCGTTCGCCGCCGACCATCCGCGGAACCTGTTCACGCTGCTCGGTGACCGCTACGAGCTGCACGCGCACGAGGAGGCGACGGCGCTGTGCCCGCCGCGGCTGTGCGCGGGAGCCGACCCCGCCGCCGCGGACGGGACCTGGGACGACGTCGGCAAGGTCTACCTGCACCTCGTGCTGCCGGACGGCCTGGAGCGCGACGTGCCCGCGGTGGCGCACGCCTGGAGGCGCTTCAGCGCCGAGCGAGACGGTGCGCTGCGGACCTCCGCGAGCGTGCTCGCGGCCGGCGCCGCGCCGCCGGAGTCGGCCGAGCACCGCCGGCGCCGGCTGCTGGGCAACCTCGACGTCGGGCGCGTCGAGCGCTTCCGCCGCTTCGTGGACGAGATCGAGGGCGGAGCGCGGCCGCGCCTAGACGTGATCCACACGGTGCTGCCGCACGTGCCCTACCAGTACCTGCCGTCCGGGCGCGCCTACCGGGTGCGGTCGGGCGAGGAGCTGCCCGGGCTCAACGCCAAGCCGGGTTTCCACTCGCCGTTCCTCACCGGCCAGGCCTACCAGCGGCACCTGCTGCAGCTGCAGCTGACCGACCGGCTGCTCGGCGAGCTGCTCGACCGCCTCCAGCGCGTCGGGCTCTACCAGCGTGTGGCGGTGGCGGTGGTGGCCGACCACGGCATCAGCTTCCGCCGCGGCTATGGCCGACGGCTGCTGCGGCCCGGCAACGTGCGCGAGATCGCGCCGGTGCCCTTCCTGCTCAAGCGGCCGGGCCAGCGGCACGGGGCGATCTCCGACAGGCCGCTGCAGACGATCGACGTGTTGCCCACGCTCGCCGACGCGATCGGGGTGCGCATCCCCTGGCACGTGGACGGGCGCTCGGCGCTGCGCGCGGCCGGCGCGGCGCCGCGCCCGCGGCGGATCTTCAAGAAGCGCTTCGAGCGCGCCTACCTCGTCGACACCCCGTCGTGGCGCGCGCAGCAGCGAGGTGTGCTGGCGCGCAAGGCGCGGCTGTTCGGCCGCGGGCTCTACGCCTACGGTCCGCGGCCCGACCTGCTCGGCCGTGACGTGAGCGGCCTGCCCGGACCCGCGCCACACGGTCCGCGCGCGCGCTTGATCAGGGCGCGGCGCTACACCGACGTGGCCCCGGGCTCGGGGGTCGTGCCGGCTCACGTCGTCGGCACGATCGAGGGCGGCCGGGCCGGAGGCGGCCGCACGATCGCGGTCGCGGTCAACGGGCGTATCGAGGCCACCGGGCTGACCTTCACGCTCGCGGGCGCGCGCGCCGAGCAGCTGTCGCTGATGGTGCCCGAGCGGGCGCTGAGGCCCGGGCGCAACAGCGTGCGGCTGTTCGAGGTGGACGGCGAGCGCCTGCGACCCCTCGGCGGCGCCGGCTGAGCCTGCTCGCCGCGTGCCCGCGACCGCTCGAGGGCGCCGGCTGAGGTCGTCCATCGCGTGCCCGCTCCGCGTCCGCCGCCGTCCGCGTCCTGCTCAAGCGGGCGGCGCGCCCGCCGATATCGAGTCGTGCATGCACGCTTGTGCCCGACTCCTCCTCTGCTCGCTGCTGGTCGCCCTCGTGGTCGCCGCGCCCGCGTCCGCCCAGGCGCCGCCGTTCCTGCCCGACGTCTACCCGGCCGCGGTGCCCGTCGAGCCGGTGCCGCCCAGCTTCGGCCCGGTGCCGGATCTCCAGCCGGTGCCCGGACAGGACCCCACGCCCGAGGTCCCGCGCGGCTGCGAGCCCGCCACGATCGCGCAGGGCGTGCCGGGGGTCGACAACCAGGCAGCCGACCCGGCCGCCCCGAACCCGCTGCGCGGCCTGCGCTGGTACGTCGATCCGATGGAGCACGCCTACGAGACCTACGTCAAGTACGTGCACCGCGGCGATCAGCACAAGGCCGAGCTGATGTGGCAGATCGCGCGCCAGCCGAAGTTCCGCTGGTTCGGCCGCTGGACGCGACCGAACATGCAGAAGAAGGTGCGCGAGTACCTCAACTGCGCGGCCGCCGTGCAGCCCGGCGCGGTGCCGCTGATGGGCGTCATGCGCCACCAGGGCAACCGCTGCAACCCCCACTACACCGCCGGTGGCCCGGCCGAGGATCGCCGCACCCAGCGCTGGTACGACGAGTTCGCGCAGGCGATCGGCGACGCGCGCGTGATCATCGCCTTCGAGCTCGACTCGCTCGGCACCGTCGACTGCCTGGCGCGCAGCCGCCGCAAGTCGCGCCTGGACAACCTGCGCTACGGCATCGACGTGCTCTCCCAGCTGCCGAACGTGACGCTCTACATCGAGGCGGGCGCCTCGGACTGGGAGTCGGCCGCGCGCACCGCGAAGCAGCTGCGCTACGTCGGCATCTCCAAGGTGCGCGGCTTCATGCTCAACGTCACCCACTACGACTGGACCGCCAACAACGTCCAGCATGGGCTCGAGATCTCGCGCCTGACGGGCGGCAAGCACTTCATCATCAACACGTCCGAGAACGGCCGTGGCCCCGTGCACGTGCGCCATTGGATCAACCGCGGCAAGCACCTCTGGCGCACGATCAACGTCTGGTGCCATCCGCTGCTGCGCGGCGCCGGGCCCGCGCCCACCACGATCACGGCGAATCCGAAGGTCGACGCCTACATGTGGATCAACCGCCCCGGCTACTCGGGCGGCTCCTGCAACGGCGGTCCGCTGCCGGTCGGCACCTGGTGGCCCGAGCGCGCCTTGATGTTCGCCGCGTATGCGACCGACTGGCTACGCCCGCCGGCCGGCACCGCAACGGGCACTACAAGCGCTACAGCCTGCGCGCGCTCGGCTACCGCGCGCCGTAGGGGCGCGCCGCGCGCCGCCGTCACGCGCTTCGCTGCGCCCACCGCTACTACGCCGCCGCGCCCTTGCGGCACCCGCCGCGCTCGCATCGCTTTCGAGCGCCGGGCCCGTGCAGCGCCCGTGCGCGGGATATGTCGCCGCCCGGCTGGGTACCCTCGCCGCCGGGAGGTCGCATGTCGAAGTCGCTGCCGCGCATCCTGCTGACGCTTGCCGTCGCGACGGTCCTGCTCGTGCTGCCCGCCAGTCCGGCGGGGGCGCAGGCGCCGGACCCGCGCGGCGTCGACCCCGCCGCCCCCAACCCGCTCGCCGGGCAGCGCTTCTTCGTCGACTTCGACCGCCAGCCCTCGGCCCGCTCATACCGGACGTTCAAGCGCAAGGGCCGCACGCGCGCGGCCGCGCTGATGTGGAAGGTCGCCCGCGAGCCCAAGTTCCAGTGGTTCGGCCGCTGGAATCATTCCAGCCGCGCGATTCGCGAGTTCCTCGAACGGGCTCAGCGCCAGCAGCCCGGCACGATCCCGCTCGTGACCGTGCTGCGCCACCAGGGCAAGGGTTGCCGCAACCGCTACGACGGCGGCGGCGCCACCGAGGACGCCCGCACCCGCCGCTGGTATCGCGGCTTCGCCCGCGGCGTCGGCGACCGCCGCGTGGTGATCGCCTTCGAGCCCGACTCGCTCGGCACGATCGACTGCCTCACCCGCAGCCGTCGCTTCGCGCGCATGCGCCTGCTGCGCTACGGCGTCGACGTGCTCTCGAAGCTTCCCAACGCGACGATCTACCTCGAGGGCGGGGCCTCCGACTGGGAGCCGGCCAGCCGCACCGCCTGGCAGCTGCGCTCGATCGGGATCGCGAAGGTGCGCGGCTTCATGCTCAACGTGACGCACTACGACTGGACGGCCGACAACATCAAGCACGGCCTCGAGGTCTCGCGCCTGACCGGCGGCAAGCCGTTCATCGTCAACACCGCCTTCAACGGCCGCGGGCCGGTGCACTACAAGCGGTGGATCGACCGCAGCCGCCATCTCTGGCGGCGCGTCAACGTCTGGTGCCACCCGCTTAAGCGGGGCCTCGGGCTCCCGCCGACCACGCTGACCGCCGACCCGAAGGTCGACGCCTACATGTGGATCGGCCGGCCCGGCTACTCGGGCGGCTCCTGCAACGGCGGGCCGCTGCCGGTCGGGTCGTGGTGGCCCGAGCGGGCGCTGATGTTCGCGCGCTACCAGACGACCTGGCTGCGCCCGCCGCACGGCACGAAGTACGGCTTCGCCAAGCGCTACTCGCTGCGGCAGCTGGGCGGCTGACGGCGCCGCGAGCGCTACAGCTCGTCGCCCGCGTTCTCCTCGTCGCGCGGCGCGAACGGCGGCAGCTCGACGGCCCCCGGCACCTGGATCAGCGACGTGCCGTAGCCCTGGCGGCAGTTCCTCAGGCGGTAGATGGTGACCACCGGGCCGGGGCGGTGGTAGGCGGCCGGCTCGTAGTTGAAGGAGAGGTCGAAGTCGAACGGCACCGGCGTGGCGCCGGCGTCGTAGGGGCTGAAGCGGCGCAGCACCGTCGACTCGCGCTCGAGCCGGCCGTAGTAGGCGCGCACGGCGCGGCTGCCGGTCTCCTCGGCGCGCTCGCGCACGGTGCCGAAGGTCACGACGAGGCAGTAGCCGTAGAAGCGGTAGTCGTCGACCACCTGCGGTCGCAGCACGAGGTGGTAGGCCGAGGCGCGCACGCCGCCGTCGGGGCGGGCGAACTGGCCGGGGCGGTAGCGCTCGCAGACGCGCTTGCCGTCGGGGCCGGGGTAGGACCAGCCGGGTTCGGTCCAGCCGGGTTGCTGCTCGCACCTCTGTAGCCACGCCGGGTCCCGCCCAGTCGGGTTGGTGCGGTACCAGCGGCCCGGCACGGCCGGCTCGATCGAGACCCGCAGCTCGGGCGGGTAGCTGTCGACGAGGAAGTCGCGTGCTTGCTCGCGCGTGTCGTCGCGGCCGAGGACTGGGCGGTGCGGATGTCGGCTGCCAGCGGCTGCGCGAGGGTGAGGGCGGTGAGGGCGGCGGCTGCTAGAGCTAGGCGCCGTGGCGTCGGGCTTGCGCTCCGCACCGCGCTCGACGTCCACGGCGCAGGGCGCCGTGTCCGCCGATCGGGATGCGTCGCCGCCCTTCGAGGAGCGTCGGTTGCTGCTGCCCGCTCGCTCGCCGCTTCGTCCTCCGCCGGCGCTTCCTTCTTCGCGCCCGGCAGCGCTGCGGCGATCACGGTCGCTGCGCGCGCGATGCCGACCGCGGCCAGCATCGCCAGCGCCGGGTAGGCCGGCAGCAGCCAGCGGCCGAAGTAGCGGGACTGGAGGCTCAGGTAGACGAGCAGCGCGAGGGGGAGCGGCGAAGAGGATCAGGCCGCGCACGACGTCGCGGCGCAGCTCGAGCGCGGCGCCCGCCAGCGCGGCTGCGCAGCCGCCCAGCCGAGGCCCCAGGTGAGGCTGTCGAGGTAGTAGGAGAGCCCGCCGGACTCCTGGCCGGGCTTGGGCTGGTCGGCGGCGACCTCGGCCTGGCCGCGCAGGTCGCTCCCACCAGCTGTCGAAGGAGCCGAGCAGGTAGGGGTTGAGCACGACGAACACGAGGCCGGCGAGCGCGGCGCGGCGGCGAGGCCGGCGAGCGCGCGTAGGCGGTCGGCGCGCAAGCGCGGCGAGCGCCGCGATGCCGAGCGGCAGCAGCGACCAGGCCGGCCGTGTACTTGAAGGAGATCGCGAGCCCGGCGGCCGCGCCGGCGAGCGCGTAGTCGCGCAGGCGCCCCTGCTCGTGGACGCGCACCGCGAAGCAGAGCGCCAGCGCGACGCCGATCAGCGCGCCGACGTCGGTCACCGCGACGCGCGAGTAGGCGACCGGCAGGAACGCGAACGCGAGCACCGCGGCGGCGACCAGCCCCTCGCGCGCGCCCCCAGAGCCGGCGGGCCGCCCACTAGGCGGCGAGCACGCCGCCCATGCACAGGACCGCCGCGAGCGTCCGGGCGGCGATCCAGATCTGGGTCGGGTCCTTGCTGAACTGGTCGGTGACGTTGCCGAAGGGCAGGTCGAAGGCGACCTGGAGCGGGCCGTACATCACCCGCAGCAGCGCGTAGAGCAGGTACGTGTAGGCGGCGGGGTTCTGGTAGTAGCCGGGGTCGATGCCCTCGCGGAACATCAGCACCGCGCGGTCGGTGAAGTGGCTGGCTTCGTCGATGCTCTAGACGAACGGCAGGCCGTAGTCGTTGTGCCAGACGCGCAGCGCCAGGCCGGCCAGCAGGATCAGTCCCAGCAGCACCCTCTGCACGGCCGGGAGGCTAGTTGGCGGGCCTCCGCCGGGCCGTGCGCTCGGGGAGGTCCGGATACCCACTGGTATCGTTGACTCGCGAGTCAATCAGGCCGCTCGCAGCCCCCGTATGGCCCAGACGACGGTCACCGAGCGCGACGCGCGCCACCTCGAGCGGGCCATCGAGCTGGCCGGCCAGGCGCGCGGACACACGAGCCCGAACCCGCTCGTCGGCGCCGTGATCGTGAAGGGCGGACGGGTGATCGGCGAGGGCTTCCACACCGCGGCGGGCGAGCCGCACGCCGAGCGCGAGGCGCTCGCGGCCTGCGCGGAGGATCCCGCCGGGGCGACGCTGTACGTGTCGCTCGAGCCCTGCTCCCACCAGGGCCGCACGCCGCCGTGCACCGACGCGATCGTCGCGGCCGGCATCGCCCGCGTGGTCGTCGCCTCCGACGACCCGACCGAGAAGGCGTCCGGCCGCGGCCTCGGCATCCTGCGCGACGAGGGCATCGCCGTGGACGTGCTCGACGGCGAGCTCGGCCGACGCGGCGCGGCTGCTCAACCAGCCGTTCCGCAAGCACGCCCGCACCGGCCGGCCGCTGGTGATCTTCAAGTCCGCGATGACGCTCGACGGCAAGGTCGCCACCCGCACCGGCGACTCGCAGTGGATCTCCGGCGAGGCCAGCCGCGCCCGCGCCCACCGCTGGCGCGCCGAGTCGGACGCGGTCGCGGTCGGCATCGGCACCGCGCTCGACCGACGACCCGCTGCTGACCGCGCGCGTCGAGGGCGTCGCGCGCCAGCCGCGCCGGGTCGTGTTCGACTCCGAGGCCCGCCTGCCGCTCGGCCAGCAAGCTCGTGCAGCAGCGGCGCCGAGGCGCCGGTGATCGTCGTCTGCTCGCGCGCCGCCTCGCGCACCGCGATCGCAGGCGCTCGAGACGGCCGGCGTCGAGGTGATCGTCGCCAGCGGCGCCAACGAGGCCGCGCGCGTCGAGTACGCGCTCGACGAGCTCGGCGCGCGCGACGTCCAGTCGCTGCTGCTCGAGGGCGGGCCGCACCTGGCGGGCGCGTTCCTCGAGGCCGGCGAGATCGACGAGGCGCGCATCTTCATCGCCCCGATCCTGGCCGGGGGCGCGCAGGCGCGCACGCGCGATCGAGGGCCAGGGCGTCGAGACGATCGCCGACGCGGTGCGCGCCAGCGCCACGACGGTCGAGCGGATCGACGACGACGTGCTGATCACGGCGCGGCTGCGGGAGTGGTGAGCGCGACGATCCTCCGCCGGCCGGACGCGGCGCGTGCCGAGTGGTGCCTGCGTGTTCACCGGGCTCGTCGCGGACCGGGCACCGTGCGCGCGCTCGAGCGCGACGGCGACGGCGTGCGCCTGCGCGTCGACACCGCGCTCGCGGGCGAGCTCGCGGCGGGCGACTCGGTGGCCGTCAACGGCGTCTGCCTGACCGCCGTCGAGGTCAACGGCGAGGCCTTCAGCGCCGACGTGATGGCCGAGACGCTGCGCCGCAGCTCGCTCGGGCCGCTCGCCGCAGGGCGACAGCGTCAACCTCGAGCTGCCGCTGCGCGCGGGCGACCGGCTCGGCGGCCACATCGTCCAGGGCCACGTGGACGGCACCGGCAGCGTCGAGTCCGTGCGCGAGGACGGCTTCGCCCGCGTCGTGCGCATCGCCGCGGCGCCCGACCTGCTGCGCTACGTCGTGGAGAAGGGCTCGATCGCGGTCGACGGGGTGTCGCTGACGGTGGCCGAGGTCGACGACGGCGGCTTCGCCGTGTCGCTGATCCCGGAGACGCTCGAGCGCACGACGCTCGGCGCCGCCGAGCCCGGACGGACCGTGAACCTGGAGGTGGACGTGCTCGCCAAGTACGTGGAGAAGCTGAGCGCGATGAGCGCGATGCCGCCGCTTCAGCACGATCGAGGAGGCGATCGAGGACGTCCGCGCCGGCAAGATGGTCGTCGTCTGCGACGCCGAGGACCGCGAGAACGAGGGCGACCTCACGCTCGCCGCGCAGTTCGCCACGCCCGAGGCGATCAACTTCATGGCCAACCAGGGGCGCGGGCTGATCTGCCTGGCGCTGACCCCCGAGCGCTGCGACGAGCTCGGCCTCGACCTGATGGCGGCCAAGAACGAGTCGCCGTTCCAGACCGCCTTCACGGTCTCCATCGAGGCGCGCGAGGGCATCACCACCGGCATCTCCGCGCACGACCGCGCGCACACGATCCAGGTCGCGATCGACCCCGGCAGCCGCCCGCGGGACCTCGTCCAGCCCGGCCACATCTTCCCGCTGAAGGCCAAGGCCGGCGGCGTGCTCGAGCGCACCGGCCAGACCGAGGCGGCCGTCGACCTCGCGCGCCTGGCCGGGCTCAACCCGGCCGGCGTGATCTGCGAGGTGATGAACGACGACGGCACGATGGCGCGCGTGCCCGACCTCGAGCGCTACTGCGCAGCGCCACGACCTGAAGATGATCACGGTCGCCGACCTGATCGCCTACCGCCGCCAGCACGACAAGCTGGTCGAGCGCGTGGTCGAGACGGGCCTGCCGACCGCCTTCGGCGACTTCAACGTCGTCGGCTTCCGCTCGCTCGTCGACGACAAGCACCACGTCGCGATGGTCAAGGGCGAGATCGACGGCGAGGACGACGTGCTCGTGCGCGTGCACTCCGAGTGCCTCACCGGCGACGTCTTCCACTCGCTGCGCTGCGACTGCGGCCAGCAGCTCGAGGACGCGCTGGCGCGGATCGAGCAGGAGGGCCAGGGCGTGCTGCTCTACCTCGCGCAGGAGGGGCGCGGGCATCGGCCTGCTGAACAAGCTGCGCGCCTACAAGCTGCAGGAGGAGGGCCTCGACACCGTCGACGCCAACATCAAGCTCGGCCTGCCGGCCGACCTGCGCGACTACGGCATCGGCGCGCAGATCCTGGTCGACCTCGGCCTCACCTCGATCCGGCTGCTCACCAACAACCCGAAGAAGATCGTCGGCCTCGAGGGCTACGGGCTGAGCGTGACCGACCAGATCCCGATCGAGCACGCGCCCGGCGAGCACAACCGCGACTACCTGCGCGCCAAGAAGGACCGGCTCGGCCACCTGCTCCACCACCAGGGCCTGGCGCTCGACGAGGAGATGATCCACGAGGAGCGGCTGCACGACCGCGAGGAGGCGCGCCAGCGGGCGGAGGAGCCGGAGCCGCGCGGTGGCTGACGTCTACGCGGCCTGCGTCGGCCGCTTCTACGAGGACCTCGCCGAGCAGCTGGTCGAGGGCGCGCGCGCGCATCTTCGAGGCAGGCGGGCGCGAGGTCGAGGTCCACGACGTGCCCGGCGCCTTCGAGCTGCCGCTGGCGGCGAAGTACTGCGCCGAGTCCGGCCGCTACGCCGGCGTGGCCTGCCTCGGCGCGGTGATCCGCGGCGAGACCAGCCACTACGACTACGTCTGCGGCGAGGCCGCGCGCGGGATCGCGCGCGTGTCGCTCGACACCGGCGTGCCGTGCGCGTTCGGCGTGCTGACCGTCGAGACATGGAGCAGGCGCTCGCCCGCGTCGGCGGCGGCAAGCGCCACCAGGGCGAGGACGCCGCCCACGCGGTGCTGCGGATGGCCGCGCTGCGCCGCGAGCTCGCGGCGCTGTCGACGGTCAACCTCTTCAGCGACACGCAGACGCGCCCGAGCGACGGGATGCGCGCGGCGATGGCGACGCCGAGGTGGGCGACGAGCAGCGCTTCGCCGACCCGACGACGCTCGAGCTGCAGGAGCGCGTCGCCGAGCTGCTCGGCCACGAGGCGGCGCTGTTCCTGCCGAGCGGCACGATGTGCAACGAGATCGCGCTTCCGGCTGCACCTGCGGCCCGGCGGCGACGAGGTGATGCTCGACCGCCAGCGCGCACCCGATCGTCGCCGAGGCCGGCGGCCCGGCGCAGGTCTCCGGCGCGATGATCCGCACGCTCGACGGCGACGGCGGCATCTTCACGGCGCCGCAGGTCGAGGCGGCGCTGCGCCCGCCGGGCGACCGCTACCTCGCCGCGCTCGCGCCTCGTCTCGGTCGAGCAGACGACGAACATGGGCGGCGGCCGCGTCTGGCCGCTCGACGACGATGCGCGAGGTGCTCGACGTGGCGCGCGCGACACGACCTGCGCACGCACCTCGACGGCGCGCGGCTGATGAACGCGGTCGGTCGCCTCCGGCGTCAGCCGCGGCCGACTACGCCGGCCGGCTTCGACACCGCCTGGCTCGACTTCACCAAGGGCCTCGGCGCGCCGGTGGGCGCGGTGCTCGTGCGGCTCGCGCGAGCTGATCGAGGAGGCCTGGCGCTACAAGCAGATGATCGGCGGCGCGCTGCGCCAGTCGGGGATCGTGGCCGCCGCCTGCCTGTACGCGCTCGACCACCACGTCGAGCGGCTGGCCGAGGACCACGAGAACGCCCGCGCTGCTGGCCGAGGGCCTCGCGCGAGCTCGGCGTGGAGCTGCTCGGCCCGAGCCGCGAGACCAACATCGTGATCTGCGACGTCGACGACGCGTCCGGCGCTGGCCGAGCGGCTCGCCGACGACGGGCGTGGAGGTCAGCGCCGGTGGCCGCCGACCGCGTCCGCTGCGTGACCCACCTCGACGTCGACCGCGCTCGGATCGACCGGGCGCTGCGAGGCGTTCGAGCCGCGCGCTGCTACCCTGACGCGCCGTGCCAAAGGTCTGTTACACGTGTGGGAAGGGTCCCGCGTTCGGCAACAGCCGCAGCCACTCGATGGTCGCCACGCGCCGGCGCTTCAACCCGAACCTGCAGAAGGTCCGCATCGCGGTGGGCGGCTCGCCCACGCGCGAGTACGTCTGCACGCGCTGCCTCAAGGCCGGCAAGGTCGCGAAGCACGTCTAGCCTGCCTAGCTCGGCCGCGGCTGAGCCGTAATCCGGCCGCTGGGAGGTGTAGAAGAGCCCGTGCCGTGCCCGACGAGAGCCTGGTCCGCTTCCGGCGGGTCGTGGCCGCGGCGCTCGCGGAGCTCGAGCGGCGCCGCCAGGAGGTCAACGACCTCAACGTCTTCCCGGTCGCCGACGGCGACACCGGCGACAACATGGCGATGACCCTGCGCGCCGTGCTCGACGAGCTCGACGGCATGAACGGCGCAGCCGATCGACGAGATCGGCCGCGAGCAGATCGTCACCGCCGTCGCCCGCGCCGCGCTGCTCGGCGCGCGCGGCAACAGCGGCGTGATCCTGTCCCAGATCGTGCGCGGCGCGGCCGAGGAGCTCGCCTCGCGGCCCGGCGAGCTGGTCGACCCGGTGCTCGTGTCCGCCGCGTTCGCGCGCGCCGCCGACGCCGCCTACGCCTCGGTGCGCGACCCGGCCGAGGGCACGATGCTGTCGCGCCGTGCGCGCGATGGCCCGCCGCGTGGCGCACGACCTCGCGCACATGGACACCCAGCGCCTGGGCCCGGACGCCGAGCGCCGAGGAGCAGGACGCGCTGCTCGCCGAGGTGCTCGAGCGCGCGCTCGAGGCGGCCAAGGAGGCCGTCGAGCGCGGGCCCGAGCAGCTCGCGGTGCTGCGCGAGGCCGGCGTGGTGGACGCCGGCGCCTACGGGCTGACGGTGATCGTCGCCGGCTGCCTGGCCGCCCTGCGCGGCGACCGAGGCGCCCGAGCTCGCCGCACCAGGCCACGCCGGCGGCGCTGCACCATCCCAGCCGCACGAGTCCTCGAGCTTCCGCTACTGCACGAACTTCGCCGTCACCGGCGAGCGGCCTCGAGCCAGGCGTCGTTCGTGCCGCGGCTGGAGGCGCTCGGCGACTCGCGTGCTCGTGGTCGGCGACGAGCGCACGCTGCGCGTGCACGTGCACACCGACGAGCCCGAGCGCGCGGTGGCGGTGTTCGAGCGGCTACGGCGAGGTCTCGCGCCTCGACGTGGCCGACATGCACGAGCAGGTGGCCGAGCGCAGCGCCCGGCTGGCGCGGCGACGGCGCCGCGGCCGCCGCCGAGCCGCCGCCTGCGCGGTCGTCGCCGTCGCCAGCGGGCCCGGGCATCGTCGCGCCTCTACGAGGAGCTCGGCGCGCTCGTCGTCGACGGCGGCGCGACGATGAACCCCTCGACCTACGAGCTGCTCGCCGGCATCCACGCGGCGCCGGGCCGCGAGGTGCTGGTGCTGCCCAACAGCCCGAACGTGATCCTGGCCGCCGAGCGCGCCGCCGAGCTGTCGGAGCAAGCCGGCGCGGGTGCGTGCCGACGACCGCGCCGCAGGAGGGGCTGGCCGCGCTGCTGGCCTTCGACCCGGCCGCGGCGCCGAGGAGAACGCCGACGCGGTCGCGCGAGGCCGCCGGAGCGCTGCGCCTCGGCGGCGTGGCGCCGGCCGCCCGCGACGACGCCCAGGGCCGCTTCCGCACCGGCGACGCGCGTCGGCTACGCCGGCGGCGAGCTGGTGGCCTGGGGCGACCCGGCCGCGACGCTCGCGGCGACGCTCGAGCGGATCGGCGCCGGCAGCGAGCTGGTCACCTGCATCGCCGGCGCCGACCCGCCGCTGACGCGCGAGCGAGCTCGAGCAGCGCGCTGCCCGGACGGGGTCGAGCTGGAGTACCACGAGGGCGGCCAGCCGGCGTGGTGGTGGCTGCTCTGCGCGGAGTAGCCGCGTTCGCCGTCACAGGACGAGCTGACGCGCCGAGCAGGCGCTGGCCGCGCCGGTGCGCTCCTGGCCGCGACCGGACCTGCTCGCCGCAGCCGCTGACGCTGCGCGGCAAGGCGGCGAAGGCGCTGCAGACGCTCGGCATCGCCACCTACGGCGACCTGATCGAGCACCTGCCGCACGAGCACCGCGACCAGCGCGACCTGCGCCGCATCGGCGACCTGGCGATCGGCGAGGACGCCACGGTGGCGGTCGACGGTGCGCAGCGTCAGCGTGCGGCCGATGCGCAACCGCCGCCAGAAGCTCGTGCGAGGCGCGCGTCTACGACGAGACCGGCCCGCTGGAGGCGACCTGGTTCAACCAGCCCTGGGTGGCCGAGCAGCTGTATCCCGGCACGCAGGTGCTGCTGCTTCGGCCGCCTGCGCCGCGGCAGCGACTTCCAGGTCAAGAGCTGGGAGCTGTGGGGCAGCGGCGAGGCGCCCGTGCACACCGTCGGGCTGGTGCCGGTGCACCCCGCCTCCGAGGGCATCTCGGCCGAGCGCCTGCGCGGCGCTGGCCTGGGACGCCTACCCGCGCATGCTCGCCGCGGTCGAGCCGCTGCCGGCAGCGCTGCGGGCGGCCGAGCGCCTGGCCGACCGTCCGGCGGCGCTCGCCGCCACCCACTTCCCCGACAGCGAGGAGCAGGAGGCGGGACGCGCGCCGGCGGCTGGCCTTCGAGGAGCTGCTGCTGCTCCAGCTGGCGGTCGGCCGCGCCGCCGCCGCCGCCGCGAGGGGCGCCGCGCGCAGCCGCTGGCGGCACATGGGCGCGGTGGTCGATCCCTGGCGCGCGGTCGCTGCCGTTCGAGCTGACCGGCGACCAGGCGCGCGCCTGCGCAGCAGATCGACGCGCGACCTGGCCGGCGAGCGGCCGATGCAGCGGCTGCTGATGGGGGAGGTCGGCTCGGGCAAGACGGTGGTCGCCCTGCACGCGATGCTGCGCGCGGTCGAGAACGGCGCGCCAGGCCGCGCTGATGGCGCCCGACCGAGACGCTCGCCGAGCAGCACCATCGCACGCTCGACGCGCTGCTCGGCGGCACGGTGCCGGTCGAGCTGCTGACCGGCTCGACCTCGGCCGCGCGCCGGCGCGACCTGCTCGGCCGGCTCGCCTCCGGCGAGCTGCCGCTGGTGGTCGGCACGCACGCGCTGATCGAGGAGGCGGTCGAGTTCCGCGGCGCTGGCGCTGACGGTCGTCGACGAGCAGCACCGCTTCGGCGTGCGCCAGCGCGCGGCGCTGGAGGCCAAGGCGCCCGACGGGCTGGTGCCGCACGCGCTGCACATGACCGCCACGCCGATCCCGCGCACGCTCTCGCTGACCGCCTACGGCGACCTCGACGCCACCGTGCTGCGCGAGCTGCCGCGCGGCCGGCAGCCGGTGGAGACGCACGTCGTGGACGGCGAGCGGGCGCGCCACCGGGCGTACGAGCGCATCCGCGAGGAGATCGCCGCGGGCGCCAGTGCTTCGTCGTCTGCCCGCTGGTGGAGGAGTCCGAGGCGCTGCAGGCGCGCGCCGCGACGGTGGAGTACGAGCGCCTGCGCGGCGGCGAGTTCCGCGACCTGCGCGTCGAGCTGATCCACGGCCAGATGGCGCAGCGCGGCCAAGCAGGAGGCGATGAAGGCGTTCGCCGGCGGCGGGGCGGACGTGCTCGTGGCCACCAGCGTGATCGAGGTCGGCATCGACGTGCCCAACGCCACCGTGATGCTGATCGAGGCCGCCGAGCGCTACGGGCTGTCGCAGCTGCACCAGCTGCGCGGGCGCGTGGGCCGCGGCGAGCACGCCTCGCTGTGCATCCTGTTCGGCGATCCGAAGCTGCCGCGCCTGGAGGCGATCGCCCGCGAGCGCGACGGCTTTCGCCTGGCCGAGATCGACCTCGAGCTGCGCGGGGCGGGGGACGTGCTCGGCACGCGCCAGCACGGGCTGCCGGAGTTCCGCGTGGCGCGGCTGCCGGAGGACGTGGAGCTGCTCGACCGCGCTCGGCGCGCACGCGAACGCGATCCTGGACCGCGATCCCGAGCTTGCCGAGCCGGAGCACGTGCTGCTGCGCGAGGCGGTCGTCGCCCGCTTCGGCTCCGAGCTCGACCCGATTCCGGCGTGATGCGCTCGCACGTCGCTCCGCTCGCGCCGCGGCCTCGCCGTGCTCCGGCTCCGCCACGACCGCCGATCGCGTCATGAGGGTCGTCGCCGGCGCCTACAAGGGCCGCCGCCTGTACGCGCCGCGCGGGTCGGCCACCCGACCGACCGCCGATCGCGTGCGCGAGGCGCTGTTCTCGATCCTCGGGGACGTCGCCGGCGACGCGCGTGCTCGACCTCTACGCGGGCTCCGGCGCGCTCGGCATCGAGGCGCTGTCGCGCGGCGCGGCGAGCGCGGTGTTCGTCGAGCGCGACGCCCGCGCGGCGGCCGCGCTTCAGCGCAACCTGGACGCCGTCGGGGCCGCCGACGCGACGCTCAGGCGTCAGGACGTGCTGGCGTTTCTCGCGGGCGAGCAGGGTACGTACGACCTCGTGTTCGCCGACCCGCCATATGATGCGGCCCCCCGTCTGGGGGCGTCGCTCTCCGAGCGCCTCCCGGCGGCGCTCTCCGAAGGTGCCCGCATCGTGACCGAATCCGACAAGCGCAAGCCGCTCGAGCTCGCCCTGCCGCTGCTGACCGAGCGCGTCTACGGCGACACCAGGATCGCGATCCATGGCTGAGCGCAACGGCGGGACGTGCATCTGCCCGGGGTCCTACGACCCGGTCACCAACGGGCACCTCGACATCATCACGCGCGCCTCCGGGGTCTTCGACAACGTGCTCGTCGGGGTGGTCAACCAGCCGGTGCGCAAGCAGAAGCCGCTCTTCAGCGCCGAGGAGCGCGTCGCCTTCATCGAGGCCGAGGTCGCGAAACTCGGCAATGTGCAGGTAAAACCCTTTGATACGCTGCTCGTCGATTTTGCTCGCGAGCACGGGGCCAAGGCGATCGTCAAGGGGTTGCGAGCGATCTCGGACTTCGAGTACGAGTTCGAGATGAACCAGCTCAACCGCAAGATGGCTCCGGAGATCGAAAGCGTCTACCTGATGGCCACCCCGCAGTACAGTTTCCTGAGCTCCAGTGGCATCAAGGAGCTGGCCATGTTCGGGGGGGACATCACCGGTCTTGTGCCTGACCGCGTGGCAGAGCGCTTGCAGGAAGAGCTCAGGCGTTAGCGAATTGAGGAACCGCCTATGGACGTTCTCGTCCTCATCGACAAGCTCGACGACACCATCCACAACGCCAAGCCGGTCCCGCTGACGGATCAGGTGCGCGTGGACAAGGAAGAGGTCTACGACATCCTCGACCAGATGCGCGCCACGATCCCCGAGGAGATCAAGCAGGCGCGCTGGATCGTCAAGGAGCGCCAGGAGATGCTCGCCGAGGCCAAGCGTGAGGCCGAGCGCATCATCAAGGAAGCGCGCGAGGAGCAGATCCGCCTGATCGGCGAGGAGGAGATCGTCAAGCAGGCCGAGCGCCAGGCTGACGAGATCATCGAGGACGCTCGCGCCCGCGAGCGCGAGATCCGTCTCGGCGCGGAGGACTACGCCGACGACATCCTCAACACGCTCGAGGTCAACTTGACCAAGTTCATCGCGGCGGTGCAGCGCGGTCGCGATCGCCTGCAGGGTCGCGAGGGCGAAGAAGCCGAAGTCGGCTAGCCCCGCCGGCCCGTCTCTATCGTCGTCGGCTCATGTCGAGCCAATACGTCTTCACGATGTACAAGCTGTCCCGGGTCCACCCGCCGGACAAGGAAGTGCTGAGCGACATCTCGCTGAGCTTCCTGCCGGGCGCCAAGATCGGCGTGCTGGGGCTCAACGGCAGCGGCAAGTCGACGCTGCTGCGGATCATGGCCGGGCAGGACGCCGACTATCGCGGCGAGGCCCAGCTCGCGCCCGGCGCCAGCGTCGGTCTGCTCGAGCAGGAGCCGCGGCTCGACGAGTCCAAGGACGTGCGCGGCAACGTCGAGGACGGCCTCGGCGAGCTGCGTGACCTGCTCGCCCGCTTCAACGAGCTGGCGGCCAACTACTCGGACGAGACGGCGGACGAGTTCGCACGGCTGCAAGAGCGGATCGACGCGGCCGACGCCTGGAGCCTCGACCAGATGCTCGACCAGGCGATGGACGCGCTGCGCTGCCCGCCCGGCGACGCCGAGGTGTCGACGCTCTCGGGCGGCGAGCGACGGCGGGTCGCGCTGGCGCGGCTGCTGCTGTCCAAGCCGGACCTGCTGCTGCTCGACGAGCCCACCAACCACCTCGACGCCGAGTCGGTGGGCTGGCTGGAGCGTCACCTGGCCGAGTACGAGGGCACGATCGTCGCGGTCACCCACGACCGCTACTTCCTCGACAACGTCGCCGGCTGGATCCTCGAGCTCGACCGCGGCCACGGCCTGCCGTTCCAGGGCAACTACAGCTCCTGGCTGGAGCAGAAGCAGCAGCGCCTGGCCCAGGAGGAGCGCAAGGAGACCGCGCGCCAGCGCACGATCGCCCAGGAGCTGGAGTGGGTGCGCGAGAACCCCAAGGGGCGGCGCAAGAAGGCCAAGGCGCGCCTGAACAACTACGAACGGCTGCTGGCCGAGGAGCGCAACGTCAAGCTCGACCAGGTCCAGATCCACATCCCGGCCGGCCAGCGGCTGGGCGACGTGGTGATCGAGGCCGAGGGCCTGCGCAAGGGCTTTGGCGACCGGCTGCTGATCGAGGACCTGTCGTTCTCGCTGCCGCCGGCGGGGATCGTGGGCGTGATCGGCGCCAACGGGGCCGGCAAGACGACGCTGTTTCGGATGATCGTCGGCGAGGAGCAGCCCGACGCGGGCTCGCTGCGGGTGGGCGAGACGGTCGACCTGGCCTACGTCGACCAGTCCCGCGACGCGCTCGACGCGGAGAAGACCGTCTGGGAGGAGATCTCCGGCGGCGATGACCAGATCACGGTCGGCGACCGGCGCGTCGCCTCGCGCGCCTACGTCGGCCGGCTTCAACTTCAAGGGGTCCGACCAGCAGCGCAAGATCGGCGTGCTCTCCGGCGGCGAGCGCAACCGCGTGCACCTGGCCAAGCTGCTGCGCACCGGCGGCAACGTGCTGCTGCTCGACGAGCCGACCAACGACCTCGACGTCGACACCCTGCGCGCGCTCGAGGAGGCGCTGCTGTCCTTCCCCGGTTGCGCGGTGATCATCTCGCACGACCGCTGGTTCCTCGACCGCGTCGCGACCCACGTGCTCGCCTTCGAGGGCGACTCCCAGGTGACCTGGTTCGAGGGCAACTTCGAGGCCTACGAGGAGCACCGCCACGCCCAGCTCGGCGCCGAGGCCGATCGGCCGCACCGGATCACCTACAAGCGTCTGACCCGGGCCTAGCGAGGGCCCGCGCCAGGCGGGCGACGAGGGCTTGGGGCTCGTCGACGAGCTGACGCCACGTCACCCGCATCACCCGCAGCCCTGTAGCGCTCAATTCGGCGTCCCGGGTGCGGTCGCACTCGAACGCCGCGCGCCCACGGTGGTAGGCGTAGCCGTCGACTTCGACGACGAGTCGCTCGCTACGCCACAGCAGGTCGAGTTCGTAGCGTCCGATGCGCACGTTGTGCTCGGGCGCCGGCAGGTGCGCGGCGCGGACGAGCGCGAGCATGCGCGCCTCCGCCTCGGAGCGCGTCAGCGCCGGTCCCTCGGCGCGCTCCAGCAATGCGCGGAGTGCGGGGGCGCCCGGCCTGCTCCCAACGAGCGCTTCCTTCAGGCCGCGCCGCGTCACCAGCCGCCTGCGCAGCGCGTCGGCGACGGCGCGCTCCAGCTGCTCCGGGCTGCTCGCAGCGGCCAGGTCGACGAGCGTCCGCGTCGGCGTCGTGATCGGGATGCCGCGGCAGGTCGTGACGTCGCTGGACGGCAGCATCGAGCGATGAGCCCGGATGCCCGCTCGGGCTCGGCGCCGGTCGGGCGGGATGGTGACCTCCACGGCGCCTCGCGGCTCAGGCGCCAGCGCCCAGGCGTACGCGGCGGAGCCGTGGCTGAGGGTTGCGCCCTCGCCGGTCGCCAACACGGCTGCCAGCTCGCGCGAGAACGGCAGCGGCGACGGATGGCCGACGCGGTACACGCCGCGGTGGACCCTGTGCAGCCGCCCGGATTCGATTCGCCGCGCGACCGCACCCCGGCTGATCCCGAGCGCCATCAGCTGCGTGCGCGTCACGAGCCCGAGCTGCCGCTCCGCCACCCCCGCGACCGCCCGTTCTCCGCTCCACCCTTGCTGCAGAACCTTCCGAACAACCGTTGCCGGGCGGAGATCGGAACTTTCTGCACCACCACGATGCACAACCTTCCGCTTGACCGGTTGCGCGGCTCGGCTGGAAGGTTTTGCACGGCGCTCAGAGCCCACACCCCTCTAAGCCCGTCGTGCGCCGAAACTCGTCGCCCCCTCGACGAGTTGCCACACTGCAAACCACCATGGCGAGCTACCTCCACACCTGCTATCGCATCGGCGACATCGACCGCTCGGTCGCGTTCTACGAGAAGCTCGGCTTCGAGGAGAAGCGCCGGATGCCGATCGGGGACGAGGCGATCAACGTGTTCCTGGCCCTGCCGGGCGACGACGTCGCGCTCGAGCTGACCTACAACCATGGGGTCGACTCGTACGACCTCGGCACCGGCTACAACCACATCGCGCTCGGCGTCGAGGACCTGGACGGCACGCTCGCGGGGCTGGCCGCCGAGGGCGTCGATCCGGAGAAGCCGCCCTACCGCCCCGGCGGTCGCACCGAGGGTCCCCGGATCGCCTTCGTGCGCGACCCGGACGGCTACCGCATCGAGCTGATCGAGCGTCCGGCCTGAGGCCCCGCCGTCGCGGAACGACGGCGCTAATCTCGGGCTATGAGCCAGCGAACCGAGATCTTCGACCTCGGGCAGCTCAAGCTCTCCTCGGGCGAGGGGCGTCGCTTCGACCTCGACGTGCCGGTCGAGGACTTCGACTTCGGCGGGCAGCGCTACGCCATTCCGGGAGGCCAGGTCGTCGCGCGGATCGACGTCGACCACACCGTCAGCGGCTATGCGCTGCGGCTGCGCTTCGGAACCGAGCTGGACGGCCCCTGCATGCGCTGCCTCGAGCCGGCGGAGCGGCAGCTCGAGATCGACGCCCGCGAGGTCGACCAGCCGGGCGGGGGAGAGGACCTGAGCTCGCCCTACCTGAAAGGGGAGGAGCTGGACGTGGCCGCCTGGGCGCGCGACGCCCTGGCGCTCGCCCTGCCGGCGCAAATCCTCTGCCGCGAGGATTGCCGCGGACTGTGCGCGGTGTGCGGGGAGAACCTCAACGAGGCGCCGCCGGATCACGCGCACGAGCGCGCGCCGGACCCGCGCTGGGCGGCCCTGCGCGAGCTGAAGCTGGAGTAGCGGACAAGCGCGAGCCGCTCCTGGCTAGACTTGCGCGTCTCATGGCCGTCCCCAAGCAACGACAGTCCCACTCGCGGACCTCCAAGCGCCGCTCCCAGCACAAGATCTCCACGCCCGGGATCGCGCACTGCCCTCGCTGCCATGCGCCGCGCCTGCCGCACCGTGTCTGCCCGAGCTGCGGCACGTACGCCGGTCGCGAGGTCGTCGTGCAAGGGCCGGGCGCGGACATCGACGAGACCTAGGAGGCGTCCGGCGTGATCGCGCTGGACGCGAGCAGCGCCGATCAGGGCCAGCCGCCGTCGCGGACGGCGTAAGCCGGCCGATCGCACTCGATGCGAACGGCGCGGACCGGGGACCGGCTGCGGTCGCGGACGGAGCGCGCCGCTCGGGCCTGTCCGTGCTGGTGTTCGGCCCTCGGGCCGAGCTGGGTGGAAGCGGTGGCGCGCTCGAGCTGGTCGACGCCCCCAAGGCGATCGCCGCCGGCGCCGAGCCGGTGCGCGCGGTGCGCTCGCAGCCTCAGGCGTCGATCGTGCAGGCCGCCGCGGCGGTGGCGGCCGACCGCGCGGATGCGCTCGTGTCGGCCGGCAGCACGGGGCCCACGCTGACGGCGGCGACGCTGCAGATCAAGCGCTTGCGCGGCGTCCACCGTCCCGCCCTGGCGGTGGTGCTGCCAGTGCCGGCGGGTCCGGTGCTGCTGCTCGACTGCGGCGCGAACACCGAGGTGCGGCCCGAGCAGCTCGAGCAGTTCGCGTACATGGGCGCCTGCTTCATGGAGGCGGTCTACGGGCTCGACCGCCCGCGAGTGGGGCTGCTGTCGGTCGGCGAGGAGCAGGGCAAGGGCACGCCCGACGTGCTGGCGGCGCACGAGCGCCTGACGGACGGATCGCTGAACTTCGTCGGCAACCTCGAGGGCTTCGACCTCCCGCGCGCCGCCGCCGACGTGATCGTGACCGACGGCTTCACCGGCAACGTGGCGCTGAAGGTGATGGAGGGGACCTCCAAGGAGGTCACCGGCGCGATCCGGGCGGCGATCCGCTCGGGCTTCGTGTCGACGCTTGGAGGGCTGCTGGTGCGG
The DNA here is from genome assembly GCA_963734165.1 of uncultured Thermoleophilaceae bacterium. Lineage (GTDB taxonomy): Bacteria > Actinomycetota > Thermoleophilia > Solirubrobacterales > Thermoleophilaceae > JACVRW01. The sequence goes on from CAVTFZ010000003.1 coordinate 391,054, forward strand.
GGCCGGCTCGGCCGGCTGCGTGCGCAGCTCGATCCGGAGGCCGTCGGGGGGGCGATCCTGCTCGGGTTGCGCAAGCCCGTGGTGGTCGCCCATGGCAGCTTCGGTCCGGAAGGGATCGCGAGCGCGCTGCGGCTCGCCCGCCGGGCGGTGGACGAGGACATGGTCGGGCGCACCGCCGCCGCGCTCCAAGCTGCCGGGGCGTTGAGGTCCGCACCCGCTGGTAGCGTCGCCGCACCATGAATCGCGATGAGGTCCTCGAGCGCATCCGCGCTCATCTCGCCACCGAGCTCGAGATCGATCCCGCCCGGATCGCCGACGACACGCGCTTCAAGCAGGACCTGGAGGCCGACTCGCTCGACCTGGTGGAACTGGTGGTCGAGCTGGAGGACAGCTACGGCATCCGCATCCCCGACGAGGAGGCGGCGAAGATCCTGACGGTCGGGCAGGCCGCCGACTTCGTCGCCGCCCATGCCGCGGAGATCGAACACTGAGTCGCTCGCGGAGCTGCTCGCGGAACTGCCGGAGGATCTTGGCCGGCAGGCCTTCATGCACGCCTCCTGGGTCGAGCATCGAGCCGAGTCGTACGAGCGGCTCGCATTCCTGGGAGACGTCGTCCTGAGCCTTGCGGTCTCCACCCATCTCTACCCGCGCTTCGAGCGCTATGGCGCCGGGCGCCTGACCAAGGTGCGAGCGCAGGCGGTCAGCGGCCCCTCGTGCGCACGCGTGGCCCGCGGCCTCGGCGTGCCGGACCGGCTGCGCGCCGTCGCGCCCACGGGCGCGACCGGCCGCAGCGCCGAACTGCTGGTGGAGTCCGAGCGCGTGCTCGCCTCGATCTGCGAGGCCATCATCGGAGCCTCCTACCTGGCCTTCGACTTCGAACGCACCGCCCCCGCGGTCGTGCGCTCGTTCGAGGGCGAGATCGCCGATGCGCTCGATCATCCGGTCGACTACAAGTCCGTGCTGCAGGAGCGGCTCGCCCGCCGCGCCGAGGTCGTTGCGTATCGCACCGTCGCCGAGCAGGGCCCGGCGCACGACCGCAGCTTCGTCGCTGTGGCCGAGGTCGGCCGGACAGGAGCTCGGCCGGGGCGAGGGAAAGACCAAGAAGGGCGCGGAGCAGGAAGCCGCCTTGCAGGCCCTCGACGCGCTCGAGGAGAGCTGAATGCACCTGCGCTCGATCACGCTGAAGGGCTTCAAGTCCTTCCCCACCCGAACCAAGCTCGAGTTCGCTCCCGGCGTCTCGGTCATCGTCGGTCCCGAACGGCTCGGGCAAGTCCAACATCACCGACGGCGTGCTCTGGGCGCTCGGCGAGCAGAGCCCGCTGGCGGTGCGCGGGCAGAGCATGAAGGACGTCATCTTCGCCGGCGGTCACGGGGTCAAGGGCGTAGGCACAGCCGAGGTCGAGGTCGTGATCGACAACTCCGAGGGACGGCTGGAGTCGAACTTCAGCGAGATCTCGATCGTGCAGCGCGCCTGAATCGCGACGGCGAGGGCGAGTACCGGCTCAACGGCGCGCGCTGCCGGCTGGTGGACGTGCTCGAGGTCCTGTCGGACTCCGGCCTCGGCAAGGAGATGCACTCCGTCGTCTCGCAGGGCAAGGTCGAGCAGATCGTGCTCTCGCGCCCGCGCGAGCGGCGGCTGCTGATCGAGGAGGCGGCCGGGCTGGGCAAGCACCGCAAGCGCCGCCGACGCGCGCAGCTGAAGCTCGAGCGCACCGAGGAGAACCTGTCTCGGGCGCTCGACGTGGAGCGCGAGGCGCGTTCGCGCCTGCGGCCGCTCAAGCGCCAGGCCGAGGCGGCCGAGCTGCACGAGCGCATCGAGCGTCAGTCGCTGGAGGCGCGGCTGGAGCTGGCGCGGGACGACGCCCGCAGCCGCCCGGCTGGAGCTGGTCGCCGCCGAGGAGCGAGCCCGTGCCGCGCGTGCCGAGCGCGACGAGTCCGAGCGGCTGCTGGCCGAGGTCGCCCAACGCCGTGAGCAGGCCGAGGAGGCGTTCGCGCGCCAGACGCGTGACCGCGAGCGTCTGCAGGGACGGCTGTTCTCGGCACGTTCGGGGGCTGACCGAATCGCGATGCGGCTGGAGCGCGCGCGCGAGCAGGCGCTGGCCGCCGAGCGAGCGGCGCGAGCGACGGTTGCGCCAGCTGGAGGTGCTGGAGGCCCAGGCGGCGGCCGACAGTGCCGAGGAGGGCGAGCGGCTGCCCGAGGAGCAGCTGCCGCGACCGCCGGGCGGCCAGCAACGCACCGCCTGGGGCGAGGCGGGCGCCGGTCCGGAGGCGGCGGAGACGTCCTCTGGGTTGCACGATCCAGAGCGCGCGGCGTGGGACGCGCTCGCACCCGCCGATCGCATCCGCGCGATCGAGCTCGAGCTCGATCGGCTCGAGCGCGACCGCGAGCAGCGGCTGCGTGAGGAGCTGACTGGCCTGGAGCGGGAGGTCGAGGCGACGCGGCCAACGAGCCAGCAGCTGAGCGCAGCGGTCGCCTCGCGGCGCACCGAGCTCGAAGGAGGCCGAGCGGGCCGCCGATGCCGCCCGCGCGACCCGTCGCGAGGCCGAGCAGGCCGTGGAGGCGGCCCGCCGTCAGGCGGCACGAGGTCGGCGCCGAGCTGGCCGCGGTCAACCAGTTCCTGCGCAGCGTCGGTGGCGCGCCCGGCGGCGCTCGCACCCTCGCGCAGGCGCTCGACGTCGATGAGGGATATGAGCTGGCACTGGCCGCCGTCCTCGGGCCTCGGCTGTCGGCGGCGATGGTGGACGACCTCGCGGCGGGCGAGGCGTTGCTCGACCAGGCCGGCGACGCGGGTGGGACGGCGCTGGTTGCGCGCTCGTGACGAGGGTCCGTCCGCCGCAGCGTCACGCGCGGGACTGCGCCCAGCTCGGACGCGGCGAGTTCCTGCTCGACCACGTGCGTGCCGAAGGACCACTGGCGGCGCTCGCGGCCCGGTTGCTCGATCGGGCGTCGGGTCGTCGGGCCATCTGAGCAGCGTGTCCGACCACTTCGAGGGACTGGCGGTCACGCGCGGCGGGCGGCTGTTCGACGGCGCCCGCGGCGAGCTTGCGCAGAGCCCTGCCGGCGGCGCGGAGCGGCTGCTCGAGGAGCGGGCTCGGCGTGAGCGGCTCGTGGTTGCCTCGCAGGAGGCCGCGACGGCTGAGGCGCAGGCCGTCGCCGCGGTCGATCGCCACGCTGCGGCCGTGACGGTGGCCGACACCGCCCGGGACGAGGCCGAGACCGCCCTGCGAGCCGCAAAGCGCGAGGTCGCGGAGGCGACGGAGGCCGCGGCGAGTGTCGAGCGGTCGATCGCCCGGCGCCGCGAGGCGCCCGACGAGGGGCCGGGCGCGGTCCGTCGGGCGGAGCTGCTGGCCGACCTGCGCGCCGAGCGGCGCCTCGCCGAGCGGATCGCGCGGGAGCGCGAGGAACGCTCCCAGGCGATCGCCGAGCTGCGGATGGGGAGCGCGCGCGACGAGCTGTTGGCCAAGGACGCGGGCGTGCCGCCGAGGCGCTGGAATCCGCGCGTGTGGCGGTCGAGGCCCGGCGGGACGCCCTGGCCGCCGAGCTCGAGGCCGGGAGCTGCGGCCGGCGAGGAGATGGCGGCCGCGCTGCGGGCAGTGCGCGCAGGAGGAGGCGGAGCTGCAGGGGCGCCTGCGCGGCGCCAGCGAGGCGGTCGACCGGCGCCGAGGTCGCCGCGCAGCAGGCCCGCGACGGTGCGGCCGACGTCGAGCGCGAACTCAACGAGGTCGCCGGCAAGCTCGGGCTCGAGCCGGAGCCGTTGTCCGAGCCGCTGGCAGAGCAGGAGCGCGCTGAGCTGGTCAGTCGGTTGGAGCGGCTGCAGCGTCGACGGGAGCAGCTCGGCCCGGTCAACCCGCTCGCAAAGCAGGAGTACGAGGAAGCGGTCGCCCACGTCGAGGAGCTCGAGACCCAGCGCGCGGATCTCGAGGCTGCGCTCGCCGAGCTCGAGGGGCTGATCAAGGAGACCGACAAGCGCATCCGGGAGAGCTTCGAGCAGACCTTCGACGCTGCGGCAAAGAACTTCGAGGACGTCGTCTCGCATCTGTTCCCCGGCGGCCGCGGTCGGCTGCGGCTCGTCCACCCGGACCAGACGCCGCGGGCGGTGGTCGGCGGCGAGGCGCCTCCCGACGGGGAGCCCGAGGAGCGACTCCGAGGCCGATCCCGACGAGCCGCAGGTCGAGGCGGGCGTCGAGATCGAGGTGACCCCGCCGGGCAAGTCCACCAAGCGTCTGTCGCTGCTCTCCGGGGGCGAGAAGTCGCTGGTCGCGCTGGCGTTCATGTTCGCTGTCTTCCTCGCCCGGCCGTGCCCGTTCTACATCCTCGACGAGGTCGAGGCCGCGCTGGACGACCTCAACATCGACCGCTTCCTCCAGCTCGTGAACAAGTACTCCGACCGTGCGCAGTTCATCGTCGTGACGCATCAGAAGCGCACGATGGATGCGGCCGACACGCTCTACGGCGTGAGCATGGGCGGCGATGGCGTCTCGCGCGTGGTCTCGCGCAAGCTGGCCGGCAAGCCGGCGGCTGCCGAGGTCGTCAACACAGCTTCTCGTCCCGCGGCCTGAAGCTCGGAACGTCGCCGCCCTATCCTTGCGCGATCTCATGGCGCGCACCTGGCACGAGCTGTTCGACACCGGCGGCGACGCGGTTCCGTCCTCCACCGCAGATGAGAGCGCGGACTCCGAGCAGCGCAGCGGCTTCTTCCGTCGTCTGCGCACCAACATGCGCCGCACCCGCGAGGCGCTCGGGGCGGAGCTGCAGGCGACCGTCTTCCAATCGCTCGACGACGAGGCGTTCGAGCAGCTCGAGGAGGCGCTGATCTACGCCGACGTGGGCGCGCCGACGACCGCGATGATCGTCGAGCGCCTGGAGGGCGAGGTCGAGCTCGGGCGAGCTGGCCAGCGGGGAGGATCTGAGCAATCGCCTGCGCGAGTTGCTTGCCGAGACGGCGCGCGTCGACGGCGATCGCATCGCCCTCGCCGAGACGCCCCACGGTGATCCTGATGGTGGGCGTCAACGGCACCGGCAAGACGACCACCATCGGCAAGATGGCCTGGCATCTGCAGCAGGAGCTCGGTCGCTCGGTGCTGCTCGCCGCGGGGGACACGTTTCGGGCGGCGGCTGCGGAGCAGTTGACGACCTGGGCCGAGCGAGCCGGCTGCGAGATCGTGCGCGGCAATCCGGGCTCCGATCCGGGAGCGGTGATGTTCGATGCGATCGCCGCCGCAAAGGCTCGCGACGTCGATGTGGTCATCTGCGACACCGCCGGTCGCCTGCACACCCAGCAGCATCTGATGGAAGAGCTCGACAAGGTGCGCAGCGTGATCGCCCGTCAGGCGCCCGGCGCGCCCCACGAGACGCTGTTGACGATCGATGCCACCACCGGCCAGAACGGCCTGCGTCAGGCGCTGCTGTTCCGCGACGCCGTGGACGTCGACGGCATCGTGCTCACCAAGCTCGACGGCACGGCCAAGGGCGGCATCGCGCTGGCGATCGCCCAAGAGCTCGGGGTGCCGGTGAAGCTGATCGGCATCGGCGAGGCGATCGAGGATCTGCGCCCCTTCGACGCCGACGACTTCGCTCGCGCGATCCTCGAGCCCTGACCGAAGGCACCGCACGCCCCCTAGCGCAGGCGCGCTCGCGTACGATCGTGGGCGGCGATGGACGCGTGGGTGATTTGGATGATCGCGGCCGGGGGACTCGCAGTCGGCGAGATCCTCACGCTCGGCTTCTTCCTCGGTCCGGTCGCGGTCGCGGCATTGATCGCGGGCGCCGTGGCGCTCGCCGGAGGTGGAACGGCAGCGCAGTTGGTCGTGTTCATCGTCGCCACGGTCGCATCGCTCGCGGTTCTGCGCCCAATCGCCCGTCGGCACATGCGCACGCCGGCTCAGTTGCGGACCGGGACGGCGGCCTTGGTGGGTGGGTATGCGGTCGTGCTCCAGCGGGTCGATGTGGCTGGCGGCCAGGTGAAGATCGGCGGCGAGGTCTGGACCGCACGTCCCTATGACGAGGACGAGGTGCTCGAGCCGGGCACGCGTGTGCAGGTGCTGAAGATCGATGGCGCTACCGCGTTGGTGGCGGAATAGGAGAGAGGGAGTGACGTGGCAGGGTTGATCGCACTGATCGTCGTGGCCGTCGTGGTACTCATCACGTTGGCTCAGGCAGTTCGAATCGTGCCCCAGGCGCGGGCAGGGGTGGTGGAGCGGCTGGGCCGCTACAACCGCACGCTCGATGCCGGGTTGGCGCTGGTCGTGCCATACATCGACCGCGTCAAGCCGCTGATCGACCTGCGCGAGCAGGTGGTCTCGTTCCCACCGCAGCCGGTGATCACCGAGGACAACCTGACGGTCTCGATCGACTCGGTCATCTACTTCCAGGTCACCGACCCCAAGGCCGCCACCTACGAGATCGCCGATTACATCCTTGCGATCGAGCAGCTGACCGTGACGACGCTGCGCAACGTCGCCGGAGGGATGACCCTCGAGGACACGCTGACCTCGCGCGACAACATCAACGCCGAGCTGCGCACCGTGCTCGACGAGGCGACCGGCAAGTGGGGCATCCGCGTCAACCGGGTCGAGCTGAAGGCGATCGACCCGCCAGGCACGATCCAGGAGGCGATGGAGAAGCAGATGCGGGCCGAGCGCGACCGCCGCGCGGCGATCCTGACCGCGGAGGGCGTCAAGCAGTCGCAGGTCCTGACCGCGGAAGGTGAGAAGCAGTCCAACATCCTGCGCGCCGAGGGCCGCCGCCAGGCGCAGATCCTCGAGGCCGAGGGCCAGTCGAAGGCGATCGAGACGGTCTTCGCGGCGATCCATCAGGGCGACGCCGATCCCAAGCTGCTCGCCTACCAGTACCTGCAGGTGCTTCCGCAGATCGCGCAGGGCGATTCCAACAAGCTCTGGATCATCCCCAGCGAGGTCACCCAGGCTCTGCAGCAGCTCGGCACGGTGCTGCCGAAGCCGGAGGGTGGCCCACCTCTCAGCTCGCCACAGCCGCCGAGTCCTCCCGCTGCCTCCACCGCGCTAGCCTCAGACGTCCGTGTTCGACGCCCTCTCCGATCGCCTCCAGGCCGCCCTCGGCGACGTCCGCTCGCGCGGCACGCTGAGCGAGGACGACATCTCGAAGGCGATGCGCCAGGTTCGCCTGGCCCTGCTGGAGGCCGACGTCAACTTCAAGGTCGTCAAGGAGTTCACCGACGCCGTCAAGGAACGAGCGCTCGGCCAGGACGTGTTGCAGTCGCTGAACCCCGGCCAGCAGGTCGTGAAGATCGTCTCCGATGAGCTCACGACGCTGATGGGCGGCGCCGGTCGAGAGCTCGCCTTCGCCCGGCCCGGGCCAACGGTGATCCTGATGGCGGGTCTCCAGGGCTCGGGCAAAACGACGGCCTGTGGCAAGCTCGCCCGGCACCTGCGCGAGCAACACGACATGGACGTTGGCATCGCCGCATGCGACGTGTACCGCCCGGCCGCTGTCGACCAGCTGATCAAGGTCGGGGGGCAGGCCGGCGCGCACGTCTACGAGCAGGGCACCGGACGCAATCCGGTGGACATCGCCGAGTGGGCGCTCGACCAGGCCAAGCAGGATCGCCGCGATGCGCTGATCGTCGACACCAGCGGTCGCCTGCACGTGGACGAGGACCTGATGAAGGAGCTGGCTCAGGTCAAGAAGCGCACCAAGCCCCACAACGTGCTGCTGGTAGTCGACGCGATGACCGGTCAGGATGCCGTCAACGTGGCCGAGCGCTTTGCCGAGGTCGCGGCCTTCGACGGCGTCGTGCTGTCCAAGCTCGACGGCGACTCGCGTGGCGGTGCCGCGCTGTCGGTCAAGGCCGTGACGGGCAAGCCGATCCTCTACGCCTCGACCGGCGAGAAGCTGGCCGACTTCGAGCGCTTCCATCCCGATCGGATGGCTCAGCGCATCCTCGGGATGGGCGACGTCATGACGCTGGTCGAGAAGGCCGAGCGTCAGATCGACGAGCAGAAGGCGCAGGAACTCGAGCGCAAGATCCGCAAGGAGCAGTTCACGCTCGATGACTTCCTCGACCAGATGAAGCAGGTGCGCAACATGGGGCCGCTCGGCAACCTGTTGAAAATGATGCCCGGCGTGGGGTCCCAGCTCGGCAACATCCAGATCTCCGAGAAGGAGCTGGATCGGTTGGAGGCGATCATCCTGTCGATGACGCCCGCGGAGCGAGCGAACCCGCAGATCATCGACGGATCGCGTCGCAGACGCATTGCCCGGGGCTCGGGAACCTCCGTTCAAGCCGTGTCGCACCTCGTCAAGCAGTTCGCGCAGATGAAGAAGCTGATGAAGCAGCTGTCGCGCGGGAAGATGCCGTCGCTGCAACAGCTGGCCGGCGGTCGCTAAGCTCCCGCCCTCATGTCTGTTCGAGTACGGCTCACGCGTGTGGGCAGCAAGAAGAATCCGATCTGGCGCGTGGTCGTCACCGACCAGCGTTCGCCGCGCGATGGCCGGTTCATCGAGACCATCGGCCATTACAACCCGCAAACCGAGCCCTCGACGATCGTGATCGACCGTGAGCGGTTCGATCACTGGCTCGCTCGCGGCGCCCAGCCCTCCGGCACGGTCAAGCAGCTCGTGAGGGCGCACGCCAAGGCGCCTCCCGCTGCGGACGAGCCGGAAGTGGCGCCGGTTGCCACGGTTGAGACCGTCGCCGAGGAGCCAGCTGACGAGGCGGTTGCCACCGAAGTTGCCGCGGAGGCCGAGCTGGAGCCGTCCCCGGACAACGAGCCGGCGGCCGGCGTCGCCGAGCCTCAGGCGGAGGACGACTCCGCCTCCTAGTGGAAGACCTGCTCGAGTACCTCGCCCGGTCGCTGGTCGACGAGCCAGATGAGGTCTCGGTCGAGGGATTCGAGGAGGAAGATGGCACCGTCGTGCTCGAGCTGACCGTGGCCGAGGACGACACCGGCAAGGTGATCGGTCGCGGCGGACGCACCGTGGCGGCCCTGCGTACGGTGATGAAGGCCTGCTCTGTGCGCCACGGTCACCGGGTGCTCGTCGACGTGGTGGATTGACGCTCCTCAGCGCCGGCCGCGTGGGCCGGGCCCATGGATACGACGGAAGCTTCTGGGTCGAGCAGGCCAGCCACCCGCTTCCGCTGGGCACCGTCATCGTTCTCGCCGGTCGGGAAACCGTGGTGGAACGACGCGCGGGCACCGAAAAGCGTCCGCTGCTGCGGCTGGGCGGTATCGCGGATTCGCGCTCGTATCGCGGCGAGTCGCTGCTGGTGGACCAGGAGCTGGGAGCGGGAGAGTGGCTCGCCTCTGAGCTCGTCGGCTGTGAGGTGACGGGGGTGGGGCCTGTGCGCCGAGTCCTCCACGGCCCGTCCTGTGACGTACTCGAGCTCGAGGACGGGACGCTGGTTCCATTCGTGTCGGACGCGATCATGGAAGTGGACACCGCCGCCGGCGCAATTGCAGTCGATCGCCGCTTCCTCGGACTCGAGGATGCGGGCGGTTGAGAGTGAGGGGCCTGTGAAGATCGACGTCTTCACGCTCTTTCCGGCATGGTTCGAGTGGTTCACCGAGCAGCGTCACGTCCGCAACGCGCTCGAGCTCGGTCACGAGCTCCAGTTCGTGGACCTGCGCGCCACGACTCCGCTGAAGGCCGGACAGGTCGATGACACGCCGTATGGCGGTGGAGCGGGGATGGTGATCCGGGTCGACGTGGTGGAAGCGGCCATGGCTGCCCGCTATGAGGGAGACCCAGTCGACGTGCGTCGCCGACGTCGGGTGCTGGCGCTCGCGCCGGGCGGGCGTCGTCTTGACGACGCTCTCGCAGCCGAACTCGCGGACGAGGACGAGCTCACCCTGCTCTGTGGCCGCTACGAGGGCTTCGACGAGCGAGTGCACGAACAGCTCGCGAGCGACGTCGTCTCGATCGGGCCGTACGTATTGACCGGGGGCGAGCTCGCGGCGATGGTCGTCTGCGACACGGTGTTGCGCAAACTTCCCAGGACGCTCGGGCACCAGGAAAGTGCCCTCGAGGAGTCTTTCAGCCCCGCGCTCGAGGGAGCGCCAGAGTATCCGCACTACACCCGGCCCTTCGACTGGCGCGGTCATACCGTGCCGGAGATCCTGCTTTCGGGCGACCACGGGCGGGTACGCGAGTGGCGCTTGGAGCGCAGTCGCGAGCGTGGTCGCGACCTCATGTGAGGCGCCCGCCGTTCCTTCGCTACCATTCCGCGTCGCGCGGCGTGCTCCCCGGGACCGCTTCTGTTTCGTGCTCCGGGTGCGCTGGCGACCTCCACTTCCATGTCCGGCGTCATCGACAGCATCGAGCGTGCCCAACTGCGGCGCGTTCCCGTCTTCCAGGCAGGCGACCGCGTGCGCGTGCACTTCCAGGTCGTCGAGGGCACTCGTCGACGTACGCAGGTATTCGAAGGAGTGGTGATCAAGCGCCAGGGAAGCGGTGCGCGCGAGACCTTCACGGTGCGCAAGCAGTCGTTTGGGGTCGGTGTCGAGCGAACGTTCCCGCTGCATTCGCCGAAGATCGAGCAGATCGAGGTAGCTGCCCGCGGCGATGTGCGCCGCGCCAAGCTGTACTACTTGCGTGATCGTGTAGGGCGTGGAGCTCGCGTTCGCGAGCGCCGCTGGTCCGGTGCGGAGGACCAGCAGTACGTCGAGGGCGCGATGCCGCCTGACGACGCACCGCGCCCAGGCGAAGAGGAGTTGGCCCAGACGGATGGCGCTGCCGCTGTGGATGGGGAAGCCCCCGCAGCTGCCGCTGATGCTGCGCCTGCCGGCGAAGCCGCCGACGCCTCCAGCTCCGAAGACAGCAGTGAGCTCCCATCCACCTCCGAGGCGGAGACCGAAGAGTCGACTGCCACGGAGGCCGAGGAGGAGCTCGCCGAGAAGTCCGAGTCCTAGGGCGGGGCGAGGCCTCGCCGAGTGCACGTGGCGGCGCGAAGCAAGAGGCCGGGCACGCGCGGCTCCCTGATCGAGCTCGTGTTGATCGTGGCTGTCGCGTTGGGGCTGGCGCTCGGGATTCAGGCTTTCCTCGTCAAGCCCTTTCGGATTCCCAGCGCGTCGATGGTCCCTACCCTCGAAGTTGGTGAGCGGGTGCTCGTCGATCGGGTCAGCCTGCGGTTCGGCGACCCAGACATCGGCGACATCATCGTGTTCAAGCCGCCGCAGGGGGCTGATACCGACCGCTGTGGCATCCCCCATCCAGACGATCAGGTCTGCCCACGTCCGACGCGACAGCGTTCGAGCACCAACTTCATCAAGCGCGTCGTTGCGACCGGCGGCGACAGAATCAAGATTATCGACAGCCACGTCTACGTCAACGGCAAACGGCAGAAGGAGCCATTTGCCAGGCTGGACAAGAACTGTGGCATCTGCAATCTGCCGCGGCCCATGACGGTCCCCAAGGGCTACTACTTCATGATGGGCGACAATCGAGGGGAGAGCGCCGACAGTCGCATTTGGGGTCCCATTCCCAAGGACTCGATGATCGGCAAGGCCTTCATGACCTACTGGCCACCCGACAGAATCGGTGGGCTGTAGCGCCCCGAGCACTTCTGCCGTGATCGGGCTTATGATCGCCGCAGCGTGAGTCGGTCGGGTCCATCCGAGAGCCAAGCGTCGAAGCCTGCGCAGCAGGCCACCGGCGCCGGCGCGAGTTCCAAGCAGCGCAAACGAACGCGTCGCAAGGCGCACAGCGGACGTCGTCTGTTCGCCTTCGATCGGGATTTGGGCTGTCGGTACGTCGCCGGGGCGGATGAGGCTGGCCGGGGATCGCTCGCAGGCCCACTCGTGGCCGCTGCCGTGCTCTTCGACCTCGAGCGGCTGACGCTCTCGGATCGCAGGGCACTCAGTCGCCTGAACGATTCCAAGCAGCACACGGCCGAAGCACGTGAGGAGCTGTACCCCCTCGTGCTGCGCGCGGCCACCCGCTCGGTCATAGTGTCGCGCTGCGTTCGAGGAATCGACAGTCGAGGCCTGCACGTCACCAACCTCGATGCCTTGCGTTCGGCCCTGCTCGGAGTTGCTCGCGACGAATGCATTTGCCTTGTCGACGGGTTCAAGGTCCCGGACTTCGGGCATCCGCAGCGGGCGGTGATCGATGGGGACTGTCGCAGCGCTGCCATTGCTGCCGCGTCGGTGCTCGCGAAGGTGACTCGCGATCGCTACATGCAGCGGGCTGCGGAGCGTCACTGCCGCTGGGACTTCGAAACCAACGTCGGCTACTCGACGCCCGAACATCGCGCGGCGATCGCGGCGCACGGGGTTTCCCCGCTGCACCGCCTGTCCTTCCGCTCGATTGCGTACACCCAGCTCGCGCTCGAGGGCTGATGGCTCGGCGGCAATCATCAGAATGCCCCTTCGAGATGCTCAAGGGCGACTAGGCGCCCGCTCGGATCCAGGCTGACGCCCACGGCGTCGAAACGCAATTCCGGCGGGTGTGGTCGCCTACCGGCCTGTGCAGCAAGCCATAAGCGAGCCATCAGGCGCACCTGACGTCGCTTACGGCCGCCGATCGCGGCAAAAGGGCCGAGCGGACCCGGATCGCCGCGTACGACGCGCGTCTTGACCTCGCAGAAGATCAGGTGCCGCGCGTCGGCGGCGATGAGATCCAACTCGCCGTAACGGGTGCGGAAGTTGCGCTCGAGTATCTCGAGCCCGCGCGCACGTAAGTGGTTGGTGGCGAGTTGCTCACCTAGAGCGCCCAGGCGGCGCCGGGGGTCGCTGATGACGGAATCGGTCACGCCGGGGACGCTACGCCGGCATGTCAGACCTGCGGGTGACATACGTAACAACTCTGTAAAAAACTTCGAAGCAGGTTTTACTGAGTTGTCACATTTGTGTGCCCAGCCGTCACGCGCAAGTGCCTAGCGTGTCCGCCATGCTCGCAAGCGTGTTCACATTTGCCCTCGAAGGGGTCGGCAGCGAGGAAGTCACCGTTGAGGTCGATGTTCGACGCGGTCTTCCGGTTTTCACCTTGGTCGGCTTGCCGGACCGCGCGATTCGTGAATCGCGCGAGCGCGTGCGTGCGGCGTTACTCAACTCAGGCCTCGACTTCCCGATGAAGCGCTTGACCGTCAATCTTGCTCCGGCGCATCTACGCAAGGCCGGGCCGTCCTTTGATCTGGCGATTGCCGTCGGACTGTTAGTCGCGAGTGAGCAAGTGCCAGCGTTGCCGTTAGCCCAGGCGGCGCTCTGTGGGGAGCTATCGCTGACCGGCCAGTTGCGGCCGATGCGAGGTGCACTTGCCGCAGCGCTAGGAGCGCGTGACGCCGGCCGCGGGCGGCTGCTCGTGCCGAAGGAGAACGCTCCGGAGGCCGCGCTGGTGGAAGGGCTGGAGGTCGTGGGGGTGCCGTCGTTGCGCCGCCTAGCTGAATTTCTGCATCAGCGCTGGACTCCGGAACCCACTCGACCGGCGCCACGCTCGCGTGTTTCGATCCGTCCTGCCCTCGACGTGTCGGATGTCCGGGGACAGGAGGATGCCAAGCGGGCGCTCGAGATCGCCGCTGCGGGGGGTCACAACTTGTTGATGGTGGGTCCACCGGGCGCGGGCAAGACGATGCTCGCCCGGCGACTGCCCGGGATTCTGCCGGAGTTGAGCTTCGAAGAGGCATTGGAGGTCACGCGGGTGCACAGCGCTGCGGGTCTCGGTTCAGGTCAGCTGATCAGCGAGCGTCCGTTCCGCGCCCCCCATCACACGATTTCCGCTCAGGGACTAGTGGGAGGAGGGGGCACCCCTCGGCCAGGCGAAATCACCCTCGCGCATCGAGGAGTGTTGTTCCTCGATGAGCTACCCGAATTTGCTCGAGGCGCGGTCGATGCTCTGCGTCAGCCGCTCGAGGAAGGTTCTGTGCAGATCATGCGCGGTCAGCGGACGCTCGGGTTTCCCGCCAACGCCATGCTCGTCGCGGCCTGCAATCGCTGCCCATGCGCGCGGCCTCCGGATCGCTGCTCCTGCACAGAGGGGGAGCTTGGACGCTATACCCGCAGGCTCAGCGGACCGTTGCTCGATCGCATCGATCTCGTCTGTCAAGTCTCGGCCGTGCCGCCGCTGGAACTAGCGGCGACGGCTCCTGGCCGTTGCGTCGACTCGGCCACGATGCGGGCTCAGGTCGAGAAGGCGCGTGAACGACAAAGAGAGCGCCTGCGCGACGCCGATGCCTTGTGTAACGGCGACATGGACGGTCGGCTCACCCGTCGACAGGTGCAGATCGGTCCCACCATCGCCGGGCGTCTGATTGAGGCTCAAGAGCGCATCGCTCTTAGCGGCCGGGGTCACGATCGTGTGCTGCGGGTGGCGCGCACGATCGCGGACCTCGAAGGCACGGATAGCGTGCATGTCCATCACGTCGACGAGGCGATCGGCTACCGCCTCGATGCCTGGGATCAGCTGGCGGCATGAACGCGAAGCCAGATCATCCAACGGCTTGTGATCCTTGCCTGCGGCGGGCCTATCTGGTGGCCTTTCTCGCTCCGAGGATCGCGGGACTGCTAGACCGCCGTGGACGGCGGGTCGCCGGCCTGCTCGGCCTTCCAGAGGATGAGCTCGTAGCTGCGGCCGGGGGCTCCGATCCCAGCGCGGTGCACAGCTATCTCGCGTCGCTTTTGCTGGAACGTGAGCGCGAGCGTCTGAAGCGTGTGCAGGTAGTCGCTGTCTGCCGCCATTCGCCTGCTTATCCACCCGCTTTATGTGACCTGGACGATGCACCGGCCACGCTGTTCATACGCGGTCGGGAACAAGGCTTGGCACAGCTGGCGACTGAGCCGTCGGTGGCAGTTGTGGGCACCCGCCATCCATCGCCCTATGGCATCGAAGTCGCCTACGGGCTGGGCCGCGGACTCGGGGCGGCGGGTGTGACGGTGGTGAGTGGGCTTGCGCTAGGCATCGACGCGATGGCTCATCGGGGGTGTCTCGACGCTGGCGGCACCCCCGTCGCGGTGCTCGCGGGCGGTCCAGATGTTCCGTACCCTCGCCGGCACCGCGGTCTGCACCAACGTGTGTCGGAGGCCGGTCTCGTGATCTCGGAGCTGCCGCCGGGGGCGACAGCCTTTCGCTGGAGCTTCCCCGCGCGCAATCGCATCATGGCTGCGCTCACGCAAATGACAGTGGTCGTGGAAGCAGCGCAGCCGAGCGGCAGCTTGATCACAGCCGACTTTGCGCGTGACCTGGGGCGCTTGGTGGCCGCCGTGCCGGGCCGCGTCACGTGGCGTATGGCGAGTGGGGTCAACGGACTGCTGCGCGACGGTGCGGTGCCGATCACCTCGCCGCAGGACGTGCTCGACGAACTCTTCGGTGCTGGCGTCAGGACCGTTCCGCGACAACGTGGTCGAGGCGACGAGCCCTCGGAGCCGCCGCTGCGCACAGTCCTCGAGGCCGTCGAGGCAGGACGAACCGTCGATGAGGTCGCTGCCGCCGCCAACCTGACAGCAGCTGAGGTCAGGACGGCGTTGGGGCGTCTCGAGGGCGGGGGCTGGATCGTTCGTCGCGACTTGGTCGGCTGGGAACGGGTGGCCGGATGATTGCCGTAGCGGGTCCCTATGCTCGCGCCGTGGCTGCCGCTTCCCCAACCCCGCTGCGGGTGCTCTCCATCGCTGGCTCGGACTCCGGCGGTGGGGCTGGGATACAGGCTGACTTGAAGGCGTTCGCGGCGTGTGGCGTCCACGGCATGACCGCGGTCACCGCGGTGACCGCTCAAAACACGGTTGCCGTCAGTGCGGTCTACGCCCTCCCGCCACAGGCCATCGTTGAGCAGGTGCAGGCGGTGGCCGAGGACATCGGCGTGGATGCCGTCAAGATCGGAATGCTCGGCACGGTCGAGACGATCGACGCGGTCGAGCGTGCTCTGGCCCTCGTGGGCGAGGCTCCGATCGTGCTCGATCCGGTGATGGTCGCCGAGAGCGGGGCAAGCCTCCTTGACGACGACGCCCAAGAGGCGCTGCGGACGAAGCTGCTGCCGCTGGCGACCGTGGTTACGCCCAACGTGCCCGAGGCCGCCCGTCTCACCGGCTTGACCGAGGAAGCCAGCGGTGCGGAGCTCGCACGTGCAGTCCGCGCGCTCGGGCCACAGGTCGCTGTCGTGACCGGCGGCCATCGGGCAGAAGCCATCGACGTCTTCTTCGACGGCGTGCTCGTCGTGGAGATCCCGGGAGAGCGCTATCCGGGGGGTGCCGCACATGGCTCCGGCTGCACCCACTCCGCCGCGCTCGCCGCCCAGCTTGCGCATGGGCTCGATCCACTTGCTGCGGCCCAGCGGGCAAAGGCGATTGCCGCCGAGGCGGTCCGCAACGGGCTCGCCGGCCTCGGTGCCGGTGCCGGTCCGGTCGACGTTCTTGGTCTCAGCAGGAGAGGGAGGTGACCATAGAGGCCTCCGGGCCAGGTTTCGCGGCGTGACATAATCGGGAGAGTTGGAGGTATAGGCGGCTGGTGGCGTCCACGTCACGCCAGGAGAGTCAGATCAAGTTCCTTCGCATGAAGCCTGGTCACGGTGAGGTCCTCCTTGCGGAGGGGGATCCGCGGGTGCGCGAGGAGGAGGAACGGCTGGTCGCAGAGTTCCGCCGTCAGCTCGACGAGGGGATGTGGGCCGCCGTGCCGACCACCGATCCCGGCAGTGGCAGGCGTGAAGCCCAGCTGGTCAAGCAGTACGCCGAGATCCCGGTGGATGCGGAACGCGTGATCTTCTTCCCGCGTGCGTCGGGAGGCTGAGGTTCGCTTCGATGCTGCTCGCCCTGCTTGCCCTCGCCCTGATCGCCCTCGTGCTCGCCGCGCCGCTGCTGGTGCGCGAGGCGGGGCGCTGGCGCGCCGCCCGGGCGGGGTTGCGCGAGCCCGAGCTAGGCTCGCTCGACCTCTCGCTCTACGACCCTGGTCGTGAGCGGCGAGCCGAGCAGCGGGCGCGGGAGCTGCTGCGCTCCTGTGTCAACGAGGCCGAGTGGGCGATGTATCGCGATCTGGGATTCATCCGTGTCAGAGGGCGTCATGCCCGCCGCGAGGGCGACCGGCCCGGTCGCGCCGCGTATGCCTACCTCGTCTACCCCCACAAGCCGATCGTCGCCTACGTGCCCGGCAGTGGGCAGCTGCTGTCCGAGTACTGCGTCGAGTTTCCCGACCTGGACGGTCAGGGCAGGCCGGCCCGCCTGCCGGCGTCCGATGACGTGCTCGCGAAATGGATGGCGCTCACCTCGGACGAGGATCGAGTGATCCGGCGGGCGAACATGCATCTGGTCGGTCGTCAGCACGATCCGGCCAGGGTCAGGCGCGACCTCTGGCGCCTGAGCGAATGGGAGCGTCGTCGCCAGACGCCGCCGCACGGAGGCGCCGACGGCGGACACACCGCAGGCCGAACGCGGTGAGCAACGACCTCCGCAGTCGTAGCCGGGTCATACTCGACGGCCCGGATCGAGCCCAGGCACGCGCGTACCTGAAGGGCATCGGCTTCGACGACGACGCCCTCCAGCGCCCGATCGTCGGCATCGCCAACACCTGGACCGAGACGATGCCGTGCAACTTCCACCTGCGCCGGCTCGCCGAGCGGGTCAAGGACGGGGTGCGGGCTGCGGGCGGGACGCCGATGGAGTTCAACACCGTCGCGATCTCCGACGGCATCACGATGGGCACCGAGGGCATGAAGACCTCGCTCGTCAGTCGCGAGGTGATCGCGGACTCGATCGAGCTGGTCAGCCGCGGCCACATGTTCGACGCGGTGGTCGCGCTCTGCGCCTGCGACAAGACGATTCCCGGCTGCGTGATGGCGCTGGCGCGTCTGGACGTGCCCAGCCTGATGCTCTACGGGGGCTCGATCGCGCCCGGGCGCTGGCGCGGGCGCGACGTCACCATCCAGGACGTGTTCGAGGGCATCGGCGCGCACGCCGCCGGCAAGCTGACCGACGCGGAGCTGACCGATCTCGAGGACCACGCCTCCCCGGGCGCCGGCGCCTGCGGTGGCCAGTTCACCGCGAACACGATGGCGATGGCCTTCGAGGTGCTCGGCATCTCGCCGATGGGCAGCTCGATGGTGCCGGCCGAGGACGGCAAGAAGGGCCAGGTGGCCGAGGACTGCGGGCGCCTCGTGCTCGACGTGCTCGAGCGCGACCTGCGGCCGAGCGCCGTCATCACCAGGCAGTCGCTCGAGAACGCGATCGCCGCCGGTGCGATGTCCGGCGGCTCGACCAACCTCGTCCTGCACCTGCTCGCCGTCGCCTACGAGGCCGGCGTGCCGCTGACGATCGACGACTTCGATCGCATCGCCTGGAACACCCCCCTGCTGTGCGACCTCAAGCCGGGCGGGCGCTACGTGGCCACCGACCTCTATCGCGCCGGCGGCGTGCCGGTCGTGATCAAACGCTTGCAGCAGGCGGGCCTCCTGCACGAGGACGCGATCACGGTCACCGGCCAGACGATCGGCGAGGTCGCGGCCGCCGCCGAGGAGCCGGATGGCCAGGACGTGGTGCGGCCGGTCGACGATCCGCTCAAGCCCAACGGCGGCTTCGCGATCCTGCGCGGCAACCTGTCGCCGGACGGCTGTGTGGTCAAGCTCTCCGGCCACGATCGCACCGAGCACCGCGGACCGGCGCGGGTGTTCGAGTCCGAGGAGGACGCCTTCGCCGCGGTCATGGCCAAGGAGATCGAGCCCGGGTCGGTGGTCGTGATCCGCAACGAGGGTCCCTCCGGCGGGCCGGGCATGCGCGAGATGCTGCACGTCACCGCGGCGCTGGTGGGGGAGGGCCTCGGCGACTCCGTGGCGCTGCTCACCGACGGCCGCTTCTCCGGCGCCACCCACGGCTTCATGGCCGGTCACGTCGCGCCCGAGGCCGCCCGCGGTGGCCCGATCGCGGCGGTCCAGGACGGCGACGTCGTCGTCTTCGACGTCAGCGCCCGCGAGCTCAACGTCGAGCTCTCCGACGAGGAGATCGCCGCGCGCGTCGCCGCCTACGAGCCGCGCCCGCCCAGCTACGAGCGCGGTGTGCTCGGCAAGTACGCCCGCCAGGTGGGCTCGGCCGCCACCGGCGCGGTCACCGGCTAAGAGGCTCGCTCGAGCAGGATCGCGACGTGGGGGAGGCTACTGCGCCCGCAGCTGCTCGAACAGCCGCTGCGCGGTCGCCAGCTCCAGGTGCTCCACGCCGCCCGTACGCCCGGAGGCGACCGCGACGCGCAGGTTCGCCAGCCGCGCCCGCCGCTGGAGCGGACTCTGCGCCAGCGCATGCTCCTGCAGCCGGCCAACCCGGGCGACAAGCGTGCTGCGCGCGGGCGTCAGCCAGCGTCGGCGGAGCACGATCGCGCCGCCGGCCAGACGCCAGCCGGCCCCGCGGTAACGGCTGAGGCCGTCGAGCGCGCCGAGCAGCGCCAGCCCAGGCAACGCCGCCCACGCGGCGGGCCAGGCGAGCGCCACCGCACCGCCGACCGCCAGCCCCAAGCTCAGCGACGGCAGCACGTATCGCCGTCTGGCCCGAGCCGGCGGCGAAGCCAGCCCACCCAAGGCGCCGCCGAGGTGAGGCACGTACGCGCGCAGCAGCTCGTCGACCTCCTCCAGGCGCAGCACCGGAAACAGCGTCTGGGCGGCGGCCGGCTCGGCCCGATAGCCGGCCACCTCGACCCGCACCGCGGCCAGCCCGAAGGGTCGGCGCAGCGCGCTCTCGACCACGTCCACCGCCTGCACGCGCCCGACGAGCACGCTCGCCGTGCGCCGCTGCAGCAGCCCGCGCCGGATGCGCAGGCGCTCGCCGTCACGGACCACCGAGAAGCCCGCGAACGCCACGATCGCGCCGGCGAACGAGAGCAGCCAGCCGGCCGTCAGGATCGCCGCCACCAGCAGCTCGATGCCGCCGGCATCGCTGGGCGCGCGGTCGATCAGGCTGCGGGCGGTGTCGCCGGACAGCGCGTTGTCGAGTCCCGCCGCCGCCGCGCCGAGCAGCGGCAGCACGACGCCGAACTGCGGCGCCGTCAGCGCGGTCACGAGCAGCCGGCGCGTGCCGAGCCGCCACTCGGGCAGGTCCTCCGCCACTGGCTCCGCGAGTCCCGCCACCGCGCGCAGCGCCCGCACGTCCGCGGCCCGCAGCGCCCGTAGCTCGATCTCGCCCTTGGCGCCACCGCCGGCGGTCTGGATCTGCACCGCGACCACGTCGAACAGCCGCTGCACCGGGCCCTGACTGGTGTCGATCGCCTGGATGCGCGCCAGTGGGACCGACGTCTCGTCGGGCGAGATCAGCCCGCGCCGGTGGCGAATCGCCCCGCCCTCGACCTCGTACCACTCGCTGGTCCAGCGCAGGTAGCCCATGACCAGCGCCGCGACCACGCCCCCAAGAGCCAGCAGCAACGTGGACAGCGAGCCGAGCCCGCCCGAGCCCGCCTGCAGCACGAGGCCGATCAGCACCGCCGTGCCGACCTCGCGCAGGCTCTCGAGCGCGCTCGCGAAGATCGCGGCGTGGTGCAGCCGCCGTGGCCCGATCGGCGGCTCAGAGCTCATCGGGCTGGCGGGCGAGCAGGGCGATGCGATCGCGGATCGCCGCGGCCTCCCCCGGGGTCAGCGCGGGTATCGCATGCGAGTCGGCCGCGGTGTGGATCACCACCGCCTGCACGCCGATCCGATCGGCGAGCCAGGTTCGGCGCGTGTCCACGTGCTGCACCCGCACGATCGGGATCAGCGTGCGCGTGACGATCAACGCGCCGCGCAACAGGTCGATCTCCTCGTCGCGCAGCTCGTAGCGCCAGCGCCGGTAGCGCAGCGCGCCGAGCGCGACGGCGCCGCCGAGCGCGGCCAGCGGCACCGCAAAGCGCAGCGCGAGCACCACCAGCTCTGGCACGTGACCGTCCAGCAGGCCCGCGAGCACGAGCGCCGCGATCGTTAGCCCGACCCCGCCGCCGAGCGCCTCGAGCACGAAGTAGGTGCGCGCCTCCGAGGGCAGCTGCTGCGAGGGCTCGGGCAGCTGGTGCGACGGTTCGGGCGGTTGCTGCGAGGGCTCGGGCAGTGGTCGCCGCCCGCGGCTCAGGCGGCCTGCTCGACGCCGTGCTCCTCGGCAGCGCCGGTCTCGGCGAGGAAGCCCAGCAGCGCGTCGTTGAACGCCTGCGGGCGCTCGGCCATCGAGACGTGCCCGGTGTCGCGCATCAGCAGCTTGCGACTGTCCGGGATCAGACGCTCGAAGTAGTGCGCGTCGGCGACGGGGATCACGGCGTCGTTCTCGCCCCACACGACCAGCGTCGGGCAGCCGATCTCCGGCAGCCGCTCGCGCACGTCGTACTCCAGACAGGCGCGCAGGGCGTCGAGGAAGCCCGGCTTGGCGGCTCCGGTGATGAAGCCTTCGTAGGCGAAGTCGGGCTTGAGCAGACTCGGATGGCGGGCCACCAGCGCGAGCGCCCAGTGACGTGCCCGCGGCCGGCGGGCGACCGCCCGCTGGCGGGGGATCCCGTAGGTCGTCAGGGCCGCCAGGCCGCGACCGACGGTCAGCACCGGCGCCGCGGCCACGGCCGACGTGCTGATTCCCGCCGCGGAAACGAGCGTCAGCCGCTCCACGCGCGCGGGCTGCTGGATCGCCACCTCCGCCGCGATGAAGCCGCCCATCGAGTTGCCCACCAGCGCGACCGCTCCCAGCCCGAGCTGCTCGCACAGCGCCTCGACGCAGCGCCCGTAGCCGGGAATCGTGATCCGCTCGCTGGGCAGCGGCGAGAGGCCGAAGCCGGGCAGGTCGAGCGCCACCACGCGCCGCTCGAGCGCCAGTCGCGGGATGTTCTCGAGCCAGTTCTGCCACTGGCCGCTGAGCCCGTGCACGAACACGATCGGCTCCCGATCCCCGTCGCGCGGGCCGACGTCGACGTAGTTGACCTCGGTCCCGTCCACGCGCGCGCGCTGCAGCTGCGCCGCCCAGTCGGTCTCACGCCAATCGGGCGTGTCGGAGACCCCGTAGCCGTTGCCCGCACGGCGGGCACTGCGGGGCGTGGCGGGCAGGGCGGTGGAGGCGAGTACGCGAGGCATGTTGCGTAGGGTACCCCCGCCATGGCCCGCATCGCGCTGGACATCGACTCGACGCTGCATCCCTACTGGGACGTCCTGCAGCGCGTCGCCCACGAGCGCTACGGGGTGGAACTGCCCTACGAGCAGCAGCGCGACTGGGGCATCACGGCGCTCGAGCGCGACGCGTTGGTGCACTGCGTCGAGGAGACCCACTCGGACGCGAACATCGCCGCGGGCGAGCCCTACCCGGACGCGGTCGAGACGGTTCGCCGCTGGCACGAGCAGGGCCACTGGATCCACGTCACCAGCCACCGCCGCACGAGCGCCGGACCGGCCACCGAGCGCTGGCTGGAGGCGATCGGCATGCCTTACCACGACCTGCACTGCTCGTTCGACAAGATCACCCGCTGCGTCGAGCTGGAGATCGACGTGCTGGTCGACGACAGCCCGGTGAACCTCGAGCGGGCCCGCGCCGAGGGGATCGTCGCCGCGACGCTGATCCACCCCTGGAACGAGGAGCTGGTGCAGCGGGGTGGGGTGATCGCGGCGCATGACTGGCGGGAGCTGGCCGCGCAGCTCGAGCCTGTCCTCGACGGGTCATAGCCCTTGCGGGCATCCATGCCCGCGCTCTGATGGCAGCGGCGCCATCCGGGCGCTGTGACCGCGCCGAAGGCGCTCAGCCGACCTTGCCGTACCGCTCCAGCACCGGGATCTCGTGGATCTGCGGTGGCTGCAGGTGGTCCCAGAGCACGCCCGCGGGGCGCCGGTAGGCCACGTCCACCTCGATCACCGCGCGCGGGGTGGCGATCAGGTTGAGCGGGATGTCGTGCGCGGTCATCAGCAGGTTCTCGCGCACGATCTGCAGCGGGTGCACCGTCGTGGCGACCAGCGTGCGCCGGTCGATCCGGCCGGCCTCGCTCAGCAGGCCGAACTCGAGGTCGGAGAAGCCGCCGCCCTTGCCCAGCCGCGCGCCCTTGAGGTTGACGCCCACCGAGCCGGTCAGCACGAGGTCGAGCTGGGGGACCTGATCGAGGTCGATCACGGTCCCGTGACGCAGGGCGCCCTTGATCGTGGCCGCCTCGCGCAGCTTCTCGCCCGACAGCTTGCGCGGGTCGAGCAGCCGGAACGGGTGCTGGTCGCGCAGCCGCGGGACGGCCATCACCAGCAGCTTGCCCTGCGTGAGGGCGAGCCGGCGCGCGTGGGTCTGGGGCGAGTCCGGATTGGCCTTGATCGTCTCCGCGCCGATCCAGCCGCTGTGGCGCGCGAGCCGCTCGGCGGCGTCCTTGGCCCCGGCGAAGTTCGGGATGCGCCCCTCGGCGCCGGGAAAGCGCGCCACGCCCTCGCGCTCCATCGCTTCCCAGACCTCGCGCCGCACCGCTTCCTTCGAGCGCATCCGAGCGAAGGATCGCAGTCGGCGCCGGGCTTGCCACAATCGCCGGGTGGCCGAAGCCAAGCGCACCACACTCTCCACGCGCGAGCGCCGCGCGGCGGCCGGCCAGCTCGAGCCGGCGCCCGAGCTGCGCGAGCACCTCGCCGGCGTCGAGCCCGAACGCCAGCTGACCGACTGGGGGCGCTCCGAGCGCGTCGAGGGGTTCATGGACCGCACCCTCTACGAGTGGTTCTACCGCTACTGGTTCCGGGCCGAGGTCGAGGGCATCGAGAACGTGCCCGCCACCGGCGGCGCGCTGCTGGTCTCCAACCACGCCGGCGCGCTGCCGCCCGACGCGGCGATGGTCGCCAAGGCGATCCGCGAGGAGCACCCGCACCCGCGGCCGCTGCACATCACCGTCGAGAACTTCTTCCGCGGCTATCCCGGCTTCTCGATGCTGCTGCCGAAGATCGGCGCCGTCACCGCCCACCCGGCCAACGTGCAGCGCCTGCTCTTCGACGAGCAGCAGCTGGTGCTCGTCTTCCCCGAGGGCCGCAAGGGCACCGAGAAGCTCTACAAGGACCGCTACCGCCTGCGCCGCTTCGGCCGCGGCGGCTTCGTCGAGGCGGCGATGCGCGCCCGCGCCCCGATCGTGCCGGTGTGCGTGGTGGGGGCCGAGGAGGCGGCGCCCTCGTTCGCCCAGATCGGGTTGATGAAGCGGCTCACCGGCCTGATCTACTTCCCGCTCACGCCGACCTTCCCGCACCTGGCGGCGCTGGGCGTGTTCGGCTACCTGCCGGCCAAGTTCAAGCTGCGCTTCCTCGAGCCCATCCACTTCGAGCAGGAGGGCATGCACGAGGACAAGGCGCTCGTGCAGACCACCGCCCACGAGATCCGCGCGCGCATCCAGGAGAACCTCTGGGACATGCTCGCGACCCGCAAGTCGATCTGGTTCGGATGATCCGCCGCGTCCTGATCACCGGCCTCTCGACCTACTGGGGCGGACGACTGGCCCAGGCGCTGGAGGCCTTCCCCGAGGTCGAGGCGATCATCGGCGTCGACAACGAGGAGCCGACGGTCGAGCTCGAGCGCACCGAGTACGTCAAGGTCGGCGCCCAACACGGCCTGCTCAGACGGGTCGTCGAGGCGGCCGAGATCGACACCGTGGTCGACACGCGGCTGGTGGTCGACTCGAGCACCACCACGCCCCAGAAGGCGCACGAGAACAACGTCATCGGCACGATGAACATCCTCGCCGCCTGCGGCGGGCCGAGCTCGCCGGTGCGCAAGGTCGTGTTCAAGTCCTCGACCCACTACTACGGCTGCGAGCAGGACGACCCCGCCTTCTTCGACGAGGCGATGCCGCGCTCCCAGCGCCCACGCACGCCGATCGAGCGCGACATCGTCGAGGCCGAGGCGTCGCTGAGGGAGTTCGCCGAGAAGAACCCACGCGCCGTCGTCACGGTGCTGCGCTTCGCCAACGTGCTCGGGCCGGACGTGCGCACCTCGCACGTCGACCTGCTCTCGCTGCCGGTGGTGCCGATGATCCTCGGGTTCGACCCGCGCTACCAGTTCGTGCACGAAGACGACGTCGTGCACGCGCTCGAGCACGCGGTGGTGCAGGAGCTGCCGGGCACCTTCAACGTCGCGGGCGACGGCGTGCTGGCGTTGACCGAGGTGGCCGGCCTGTTGGGCAAGCCCTACGTGCCGGTGCTGCCGCCGTTCGGCACCGGCCTCGCCGCCAGCGCGCTGCGGCGGCTGGGACTGCGCATCCCCGCCGAGATGCTCAACCAGCTGCGCTTCGGCCGCGGCGTCGACAACCGCCGCTACAAGGCCGCCGGCTTCGTCTATCAGTACACCAGCCGCGAGACCGTGCTCAAGCTGGCCGAGCACCTGCGCCTGCACCCGATCGTGCGCAACGCGCACGAGCCCTACCGCTACGAGCGCGAGGTCGAGGAGTTCCTGCGCTGGAGCCCGCACGTGCGCGGCTCGCTGGCGAGCCAGCGAGCGCAGGCCCAGGCACGGCCGCCCAAGGCCGTCGCGTCCGCGACGAGCCCCGTGCAGCGCTACGACGAGCTCGAGGCGCACGAGGTGATCGTGCTGCTGGGCTCGCTCGAGCCGGCGGACCTCGTCGCGCTGCTCGAGCACGAGCGCGCCCACCACGCCCGCGAGGACGTGATCGCGGCGCTCGAGTCGGTGCTGGCGCGCAGGTAAAAGCGCCTCGAGCAGCGAAAAACCAGCGCAAGCACGCTCTCACCGCTCGGAATCCGCTGCGCCGGTCGCTACGCTGATCCGGCGGCGTCCCGTCGTCGTACCCGCTCGCATGAGGCACAAGTCGTTCATCCTGCTCGCCGCGCTGCTCCTGGTGCTGATCGTGGGCGCCGTCGGCGCCTACGCATACGACTCCTCGCGCGACGACCTGATCGCCAAGGGCGTGACGGTGGCTGGGACCGACGTGGGCGGCATGCGCGCCGACGAGGCCCACGCCCGGATCCAGCGAGAGCTCCAGGACGCCCTCGACGAGCCGATCGTCGTCCGCCGTGGCGGCCAGCGCTTCACGCTCTCGGCCCAGGACGCGGGCGTGCGCGCCGACGTCGGCGGCATGGTCGACGAGGCCGTGCGCGCCAGTCGCGACGGCAGCATCGTCACCCGCGTCGCCCGTGACGTCACCGGCGGCAGCGAGAACGCCCAGGTGCCGGCGCGCGTGAACTACTCCGAGCGGGCCGTCGACGGCCTCGTCGAGCGGGTGGCGGCCAAGCTCGACACCGAGCCGCGCGACGCGCGGGTCGACTTCCCCTCGCTCGAGGAGGTCAAGGAGCGGCCGGGCGTGCACGTGCGCACCGCCGCGCTGCGGCAGCGGATCGCACAGTCGCTGACCGTCCCGGGCGTCGACCGGGTGGTCAAGCCGCCGGTGAAGGTGGTGCAGCCGAAGGTCACCACCGCCGAGCTCGCCAAGAAGTACCCCGTCCTGCTGGTCGCCGACCGCAGCAACTTCAAGCTGCGCCTCTACAAGGACCTGAAGCTGGAGAAGGAGTACACGGTGGCGGTCGGCGCGGTGGGCTTCGACACCCCCGCCGGGCTCTACCACATCCAGAACAAGGCGGTGGACCCGGCCTGGACGGTGCCCCACAGCGCCTGGGCCGGCGACCTCGCCGGCACGGTGGTGCCGGGCGGCACGCCCGAGAACCCGCTCAAGGCGCGCTGGCTGGGCATCTTCGACGGGGCCGGCATCCACGGCACCGACGACACCGGCTCGCTCGGCAGCGCCGCGTCGCACGGCTGCATCCGGATGGGGATCGACGACGTGATCGACCTCTATCCGCGCGTCCCGGTCGGCGCCCCGATCTACATCGGCTGAACGCCGATCTCGGCGATCGGCACTTCCTCCCAGCCCCGCTCCTCCAGGGAGGCTTGGCGGCCGGTGTGTCGAATGCAGAGCGTGCCGATGAAGACGCCCCGCTCGCGCTTGCGCAACACCGAGTACCACATCGTCGAGGCGTCGCTGGGCCCCTGGATCGGGTGCCACGGCTTCAGCGGCTTGTCGAACTCGTCCACCAAGTCCGCCTCGGCCAGCTGAGCGCGCGTCGCGACCCGACCGTCCTGCGTGTTGACGAAGAAGGCGCCCACCGCGCAAGAGGCTAGTTGGACCGATGCGCTGCGCGCCTTCGACGCCGGCCTGCACGCGCAGGGCATGGGCGAGAAGACCCGCCGCGCCTATGGCGTCGACCTGCAGCAGCTGGCCGACTGGGCCAGCGGACAGGGCCTCGGGCCCGGCGACGTCGGCCACCGCGACCTGCGTCGCTTCGCCGGCGTGCTGTCCGAGCGCGGCGCCCAGAAGTCGACGGTGGCGCGCAAGCTGGCCGCGATCCGCAGCTTCTATCGTCGCCTGGTCGAGCGTCGCGAGCTCGAGGCCAACCCGGCGGACCTCGTGGCGGCGCCGAAGAAGGACCAGTACCTCCCGCGCGTGCTGCGCCCGAGGGAGGTGGAGCAGCTGCTGGACCGCATCCCCGCCGACGGGCCGCTCGAGCTGCGCGACCGAGCGCTGTTCGAGCTCGCCTACGCCGCCGGGCTGCGCGCCGAGGAGCTCGTCAACCTCGACGTGACGAGCCTCGACTTCGACGGCGAGCAGGTGCGCGTGGAGGGCAAGGGCGGCCGCACGCGGGTGGTGCCGGCCGGCGAGCAGGCCTGGCGGGCGCTGGACGCCTACCTCGCGCGCGCGCGACCCGCGCTGGCGGCGGGCGCGGCCGATCCGGTGCTGTTCCTGTCCAAGAGCGGCAGACGGCTGTCGACCTCCGACGTCCGTCGCCGGCTCAAGTTGCAGCTGCGCCGGGCTGCTTTGCAGGGCGGGGTGACCCCGCACACGCTGCGCCACTCGTTCGCGACCCATCTGCTGGAGGGCGGGGCGGACCTGCGCAGCATCCAGGAACTGCTCGGTCACGCCTCGATCGGGACGACCCAGACCTACACTCGGGTAGAGTCGAAGCGCCTCAGGACGGCGTATGCGCGGGCACACCCCCGCGCGTAACCCCAAAGGACTCGTGTGGTGGAGACGAACCTCAAGGCGATCGAGCTCAAGGATCTCTGGCGCCGATACAAGAGCGACCGTGACGAGAAGGCGCGCGAGCGCCTCGTGCTCGCGTATTCGCCGCTGGTGAAGTACGTCGCCGGTCGCATGTCGAGCGGCCTGCCGTCGCACGTCGAGGAGTCGGATCTCATCTCCTACGGCCTGCTGGGGCTGATCTCCGCGATCGAGCGCTTCGAGCCCGAGCGCGAGATCAAGTTCGAGACCTTCGCCATCACCCGCATCAAGGGCTCGATCATCGACGAGCTGCGCTCGCTGGACTGGGTGCCGCGCTCGGTGCGCACCAAGGCGCGCGAGATCGAGCGCACGAACGCCAAGCTCGAGCACCAGCTGCACCGCGCGCCGACAGACCAGGAGATGGCCGAGGCGCTCGAGGTCACCGTCGAGGAGTTCCAGGAGTCGCTGGTGCGGATCTCCAACTCGTCGGTGGTCGCGCTCGACGAGCTCTGGACGGTCTCTGACGCGTCCGGCGACCAGGTCTCGTTGCTGGACACGATCCAGGACCCGCAGGCGGTCGATCCAGCGCACGAGATGGACACCACCGAGATGAAGGACCGCCTGGCGGACGCGATCGCGCGCCTGCCCGAGCGGGAGAAGCTCGTGGTGGCCCTCTACTACTACGAGAACCTGACCCTGCGCGAGATCGGCGAGGTGCTCGGCGTCACCGAGTCGCGCGTGTCCCAGCTGCACACCAAGGCGGTGCTGCGCCTCAAGTCGCGCTTGCAGGGGGACTCGCTGGCGGAGCACGAGTAGGGCGGTCGCTGCGCTCGTGCGCCGGCGCCGCTCCAACCGCCATCGGGACGAGCTGCGCACGCGGGCGCGCCAGCAGGCCGCGATCGCGGACTTCGGCCAGCGTGCGCTGGCCGGGACCGAGCTGGAGGGGCTGCTCGACGAGGCCGCCGCGGTGGCCGAGCGCGAGCTGCGCACCGACTACCTGGCGGTGATGGAGCTGACCGGCGACCGGCAGGGGCTGCTGGTGCGCGCCGGACGCGGGCTGCCCGACGAGCTGCTCGGCGACGTGCTGCCGGCCCAGGAGCGCAGCATGCTCGGCCACGCACTCCAAGCCGATACGCCCGTGGTCGTCCCCAACACCGAGACCGACGGGCGCTTCGTGCGTTCGCAGGCCCAGCTGGAGCTCGGGATCGTCAGCACCATTGGCGCTCCGATCGGTGCCCGCGGACGCCACTTCGGCGTGATCGCCGCCGGCAGCCGCTCGCCGCTGCGCTTCTCCCAGGACGATGCCCACTTCCTGCAGTCGCTGGCGAACGTCGTCGGCGCCGCGGTCGAGCGCGCCCGCACCGAGGAGCGCGTGCGCGACAGCGAGGCCCGCTTCCGCGAGCTCGCCGACACCACGCCGGCGCTGATGTGGACGACCGACGCCGAGGGCCACGTGACGTTCGTCAACAAGGGCTGGCTGCGCTTCACGGGTACGACGCTCGCCGACGAGCTCGGCAACACCTTCGCCATGAGCGCCCATCCCGAAGACCGTCCTGGCTTGCTGGCGGCCTGGCAGACCGCCTTCCGGCGGCGCGAGCGGTTCCAGCACGAGTACCGCCTGCGCCGCCACGACGATCGGTACCGCTGGGTCGTCGAGGTCGGCGAGCCGCGCTTCCAGGCGGGCGAGTTCGTCGGCTACGTCGGCACGGCCACCGACATCCACGAGCGCAAGGCGATGGAGGAGGAGCTGCGCGAGTCCGAGCAGGGCTTCCGCGAGCTGGCCGACCAGGCGCCGGTGATGATCTGGACGACCGACCGCGACGGTCTGGTCACGTTCGTCAACGAGAGCTGGCTGCGCTACACCGGCACGACGCTCGAGCAGGAGCTGGGAGCCAGCTGGGAGCTGGGCGTGCACCCCGAGGACCTGGACGGCTTCATGAGCGCCTGGGTCGCGGCGCTGTCGGGACGGCACCCCTGGGAGCACGAGTACCGCCTGCGCCGGCGCGACGGCGAGTACCGCTGGGTCGTCGACCGCGGGGTGCCCCGCTACGAGCACGGCGACTACGCCGGCTACGTCGGCACCGCGATCGACATCCACGAGCGCAAGCTGCTCGAGGCGCGCCTGCGCGAGGTCGCCGAGCGCGAGCACGAGGCCGCCGAGACGCTGCAGCGCAGCCTGCTGCCCGAGCGCCTGCCGCGGCTGGAGGGCATCGAGCTGGCCGCGCGCTACCTGCCGGCGGGCGCGGGCGCCGCGATCGGGGGCGACTGGTACGACGCGCTCGAGCTCGACGACGGCCGCGTCGCGGTGGTCGTCGGCGACGTGGTCGGTCACGGGCTGCGGGCGGCGGCCACGATGGGCCAGCTGCGCAACGCCTTCCGCGCCTACGGGCTGGTCGAGAGCTCGCCGGCCGAGGTGATGGGGTGCGTCAACCGCCTGGTCGCCCGCGGCGACGAGGGCGTGATG
Source organism: uncultured Thermoleophilaceae bacterium (assembly GCA_963734165.1). Taxonomy (GTDB): domain Bacteria; phylum Actinomycetota; class Thermoleophilia; order Solirubrobacterales; family Thermoleophilaceae; genus JACVRW01. Next base: position 421,329 of record CAVTFZ010000003.1, read on the forward strand.
GCGACCGTGCTCTACCTCGTGCTCGACCGTGACCGCGGTGAGATCACCTACACCAGCGCCGGCCACCCGCCGCCGCTGGTGCTGAGCCCCGCAGGCACGTCGAGCTTCCTCGAGGGCGGTCGCTCGGTGCCGATCGGCGCCGCCAACCCGGTCGCCTTCCGCGAGGGTCATGCGACGCTGCCGCCCGGAGCGACGCTGCTGCTCTACACCGACGGGCTGGTCGAGCGCCGCGACGTGCCGCTCACCGACCGCCTGGCCGAGCTCGCGGGCATCGCCGGCACGGCTCGGGGCGAGCTGCAGCAGCTCTGCGGCGAGGTGCTGTCGGGCGTGCTGGGCCCGCGCGACCCGGGCGACGACGTCGCGCTGCTGGCGGTGCGCCTGGAGCCGACGACGGCCGGGCGCCTGGCGCTGTCGCTGCCCGCCGATCCGGGCACGCTGGCGCCGCTGCGGCGGCGGCTGACCCGCTTCCTGGCGGCCGCCGGCGCCGACGAGAGCGAGATCTACGAGATCACGCTGACCGTCTGCGAGGCGGCGGGCAACGCGATCGAGCACGCCTATGGGCCGGGTGACGCGGCCTTCGAGGTCGTGGTCGAGCTGTACGAGGGCGAAGTGGTCGCCACCGTTCGCGATCAAGGAACGTGGCGCGAACGCCGAGGAGAACACCGTGGGCGCGGTCTCAAGATCATCGAGGGGCTGATGGACGCGGTCGAGGTCTCCCGCGAGCAGGGCGGTACCGTCGTGCGCATGCGTCGCCGCATCCGCCAGCCGGAGCGGGTCGCGTGACCGCGCCGGCGGAGCTGGCCGTCGAGCGCCACGGCGGCGTGATGGTGGCGACGCTGGCGGGCGAGATCGACATGACCAACTCGACCTACGTGCGCGACGAGCTGGTCGGCGCGATGCCCAACGACGCACTGGCGCTGGTCGTCGACCTGAGCGGCTGCCGCTACCTCGACTCGGCGGCGATCGAGGTGCTGTTCGACCTCGCTCGCAAGCTCGGGCGCCGCCGGCAGGCGCTGCACGTCACGCTGCCCTCCTCCTCGCCGTTGCGGCGCGTGCTGAGTCTCACCGACGTGGCCACCGTGGCGCCCGTGCACGACTCGCTCGACGAGGCCGTCGCCGCGGTAGGCTGAGTCTTCCCACGAGGAGAGGAGATCGGATGGCTCACGAGTCCGCCAAGAGGATCCGCAACGTGGCTCTACTGGGCCACCGAGGCAGCGGGAAGACCTCTGTGAACGAGGCGCTCCTGTTCGAGGCCGGGGCGATCAGCCGGCTGGGCTCGGTGGCCGATGGGACGACCGTGTCCGACTCGGCATCCGACGAGAAGGCCCGCGAGCTCTCGATCTCGTCGAGCCTGTCCTCGTTTCGCTGGGAGGACCGCAAGATCAACCTGATCGACACGCCCGGCGAGCCCAGCTTCATCGCCGACGCGCTGTCCGCGCTGCGGGTCTGCGAGGGAGCGGTGTTCGTCGTCAACGGCGTGATGGGCGCCGAGGTCACCACCAACCGGCTCTGGGAGCGCGCCGACGAGCTCGGGCTGGCGCGGCTGATCTTCGTCAACATGCTCGACCGCGAGCGCGCCGACTTCTTCAGAGCGCTGGAGTCGCTCAAGCAGGCGTTCGGCCAGCACGTCGTCGCGACCGAGATCCCGATCGGCGCCGAGCAGGACCTGCAGGGCGTGATCGACCTCGTCGACATGAAGGCCTACCGCTACGACGGCGCCGCGCGCGAGAACTGCGAGGAGATCGAGATCCCCGACGAGCTGCGCGCGCAGGCCGACGAGTACCGCGAGAAGCTGATGGACGAGGTCGCCGAGGTCTCGGACACGCTGATGGAGCGCTACCTCGAGGGCGAGGAGATCTCGCACGAGGAGACCGTCGCCGCGCTCAAGACAGGGGTCACCGACGGGCGCATCTTCCCGGTCACCTGCGGCGCCGCCACGCGCAACCTGGGCATCAACCGCCTGCTCGACGCGATCGTGGAGGACCTGCCCTCGCCCGCCAAGAAGGGGCCGCTGGAGCTGGAGGGCGGGGTCGTGCTCGAACCCGAGGAGGACAAGGAGATGGTCGCCTTCGTCTTCAAGACGCTGGCCGACCCGTTCGCCGGGCGCCTCAACCTCTTTCGCGTCTACCAGGGCGTGCTCGAGCACGACAGCCACGTGCACAACTGCCGCTCGCACGCCAAGGAGCGCGTCGGCCAGCTGCTGACGCCCCAGGGCAAGGAGTCCGAGCACGCGAGCGAGTTCGGCCCCGGCGACATCGGCGCGGTGGCCAAGCTCAAGGAGACGCGCGCCGGCGACGTGCTGGCCGCCCACGAGGCCGAGATCCCGCTCGCGCTGCCGCAGATGCCCAAGCCGGTGATGGCGTTCGCGATCGAGGCCAAGGCGCGCGGGGACGAGGAGAAGATGGGCGCGGCGCTGCGGCGCCTGCAGGAGGAGGACCCGACGATCGACTTCCACCGCGACGCGCAGACCGGCGAGCAGATCGTCGCCGGCCTGACGCAGGTCCACGTCGAGGTGATCGTCGAGCGCATGAAGGACCGCTTTGGCGCCGAGGTCGAGCTGCACCCGCCGCGCGTGCCCTATCGCGAGACGATCAAGGGCAACGCCACCGCGCACGCGCGCTACAAGAAGCAGACCGGCGGTCGCGGTCAGTTCGCCGACTGCCACATCGAGATTGCGCCGCTGGAGCAGGGCGCCGGCTTCGAGTTCGAGAACGCGATCAAGGGCGGCGTGATCCCGGGCGGCTTCATCCCCGCGGTCGAGAAGGGCATCCAGGAGGCGATGCAGGCCGGCTCGGTCGCCGGCTACCCGGTGCAGGACCTGCGCGTCAGGCTCTTCGACGGCCAGCACCACGCCGTCGACTCCTCGGAGATGGCGTTCAAGATGGCCGGCTCGATGGCCTTCAAGGACGCGATGGAGCAGGCCCAGCCGGTGCTGATGGAGCCGATCATGATCGTCAGCGTGCTGGTGCCCGAGGACTCGGTCGGAGACGTGATCGGCGACCTCAACTCGCGTCGTGGGCGACCGCTGGGGATGGAGCCCAAGGGCGCGGTGACCGAGGTCAAGGCCGAGGTGCCGATGGCGGAGATGCTCAGCTACGCGCCCGACCTGCGCGCGATCACCGGCGGGCGCGGCGAGTACTCGATGGACCTCGCTCGCTACGAGGAGGTCCCGGGTCACGTGGCGCCGGACGTGGTCGCCAAGGCCCGCGGCGGCCAGGAAGCGGTGAAGGCCTGATCCCACGCTCCCAACGCACGCGCCGCCGCCCCTATCCTTGGCGGCCGTGAAGAAGGAGCTGCGACCGGTCCACGACAACGTCAGCTGCGACGTCTGCGGCCGGACGATCCTCAAGGGCGAGCACACCGAGGCGTACCTGGCCCCCGGCGGCCAGCGACGGGTGGTCTGCGAGCTCTGCTTCGCGCGCGCGGAGAACGCGGGCTGGATGCGCGAGTCGAGCGCAGGCGAGCTGCCGCTGCGCCCAGCGCGCACCGAGCCACGCCGCTCGCTGCTGGGGCGCCTGCGCAAGCGCGGCGAGCCGCCGGCGCGGCCACCGGCGCCCGAGCCGCAGGCCTACGCCGAGCCCGAGCAGCACGCCGAGTCCAACGGTTGGGAGGCCGAGGGGGGCGGCTCCGGGCAGCAGGCTGCCGGCGAGGCCGCGCCAGCGCTGGAGGAGCAGCGTCCGGCGCCACGCTCGCGGCCCAAGGATCCGCGCCACGTGCGCGCCGTGCCCAGCACCGACGGCGGCCGCATCGAGCGGGCGCTGGAGCTCTTCAACGGCTCTGCGCACCAGCGCACGACGGCGGGGCTGGCGCGCACGCTCGGCACGCCATGGGTGACCGCGGCGCCGGAGAGCGACCAACCGAGCGCCGTCACCGTGCTGGTGGCCTGGGAGCTATCGTGGTACCGCTATCGGATAGATCTCGGTGACGAGCTCGATCCCGTGGCGTTGTTGGAGAAAGGCGAGGAGATCGATCAGATCGACGAGTCGCTACGCAATTGGAACGCCACGCTCGACACGGATGGGCGCCTGGCGGCCGATCACGCGGTGACAGAAGGAGACGAGCGGTGATCTACTGCGTCGTGCCGCGGGCACTGACCGACGAGCTGTACGACAAGCTGGCCGACTACTACAAGGACGATCCGGCCGTGGAGGTCATCGTCGACCGCCGCGCCCAGGGCGGCGAGCCCGGCACCCATCCGGCCCACACCGACCGGCGTCGGCAGCGACCCAAGGGCAGCTTCCCGTCGATCGAGGCTCCTGCGGGCGCCTGAGCGGCTCGGTGGACAAGGTCGTCGTCAACGTCGACGGCGGCGCGCGCGGCAATCCCGGCCCGGCGGCGGTCGGCGCCGTCGCGAGCGCCCCCGACGGCGAGCCGCTGCTGGAGCGCGGCCGCTACATCGGCGAGGCCACCAACAACGTCGCCGAGTACCAGGCGCTGCTGCTCGGCCTCGAGCTGGCGCGCGAGCTGGGCGCGCGCGAGGTCGAGGTGATCAACGACTCCGAGCTCGTCTCACGCCAGATCGGCGGCGAGTACAAGGTCAAGCATGCGGGCCTGAAGCCGCTCTACCTCGAGGCGATGCGCACCCTGCGCGAGTTCGAGCGCTGGTCGGTGCGCTCGGTCCGCCGCGAGTCCAACGTGCGCGCGGACCAGCTGGTCAACGAGGCGCTGGACGAGGCGCTGCAGCGCTGAGGCCGCGGCGCCCCGTCCCGCGGGGTCACTGAACCTCGAAGCTGCGGATCTTGCTGTGCACGTGGCAGCCCTTGACGGCGCAGTCGATGTGGAACGCCTGCCAGTAGTAGGTGCCGGGCCGGTTCATGAACCAGGTGTCGAAGCTGTAGTCCTCGGGCGTGTAGCTGAAGACGTTGCCCTTGCGCTTGGTGGAGGTGAAGGTGCCGATCGACGTGCGCTTGAGGTCGCCGTTCTTGGTGCGCTTCCTGCTGGTGCCGATCGTGATGTAGATCTTGTACTTCTTGGCCGCGGCCGACCCGTCGCGGACCTTGAACGTCGGCTCGCTGCCGACCGCCAGCGCCGCGCCGGCCTTCGGCTTCAGCAGCTTCGGCGCGGCTGCGCTCGCGCTGGCGGGGACCGCCAGCAGCAGCGTCAGCGCGAGTACGGGGAGGGCCAAGGACCTGGGAGAGAGGATTTGCATCCGGGGGGTATACCCGCTGGCTCGGAGCTGTACGCTCGCCGGGTGAGCGCCCAGCCCACCGCCGTGCAGGAGCTCAGGGCGCACGCCATGGGGACCTTCGCCCGTCTGGTCCTGAGCCTGCCGCGGCCGTTGCTGCGCCGGCTGGCCGGCGATCCGCCGCCCGCCGCGAAGGGCCTCGACCCCGAGGCCTGGGCGCTCGCGCGGCTGACCGCGCTCGTCGAGCGCCCGGTCGGGGACACGCCGGTCGCGCTGGCGCGGAGGCTGTTCGAGGTCCAGGCGGCGCCGCTCTCAGCGCGCGCGCCGCTGGGTGTCGCGATCGCCGAGCGGCTGCTGCCGGGGCCCGACGGGCAGCTCCACGCCCGCCTCTACACGCCGGCTGAGGCGCCCGCCCCAGGACGGGCCGCTGCTGATCTACTTCCACGGCGGGGGCTGGGTGCGCGGCTCGGTGGCCACCCACGACCGGTCCTGTCGCCTGCTGGCGCGGCTGGCGGGCGTGCGGGTGCTGTCGGTCGAGTACCGCCTGGCGCCCGAGCACCGCTACCCGGCGGCGGCCGACGACGCGCTCGCGGCCTACACCCACGTCGCGCGCGAGCCGGAGTCCTTCGGGGCCGACCCGGCTCGTCTGGCGGTCGGCGGCGACAGCGCCGGTGGCAACCTCGCGGCCGCGCTGGCGCTCGACCTGCGCGACTCGGACCTGCCCCAGCCCGCCTTCCAGCTGCTGATCTACCCGGCCTGCGACCTGGCCGGCACCTACGAGTCCGAGCTCACCTTCGCGCGCGGCTACTTCCTCACGAAGGCCAACATGGACTGGTACTCCGATCAGTACGTGCCAGACCGCGAGCGGCGTCGCGACCCGCGCGTGTCGCCGCTGTTGGCCGACGACCTCTCCGGGCTGCCACCCGCCTACGTGGCGACCGCCCTCGCCGATCCCCTGCGCGACGAGGGGGAGGCCTATGCGCGCAAGCTGGGCGAGGCGGGCGTGTCCGTGGTGCTGCAGCGCCACCCGCACATCCACGGCTTCTTCAACCTCAGCGCGACCCGCAGCGGTCGCGAGGCGCTGACGCTGATGGCGGGCGCGCTGCGCCAGGCGCTCACGCCAGCCGCCGCCCTCTGAACGGGCCGCGCACCTCGTAGATCGCCCCCGGCCCGGCGAGGCCGTCCTTGCCACCGGCGCGCTGGGAGGAGAAGTACATGCGGTCGCCGGCCGGGGAGAAGGTGACGCCGGTCAGCTCGGAGCCGACGTGCTCGGGCCCGGTGACCGAGAGGAAGCGCGAGACCCGGCCCGCGCGGTCGATCAGGCCGATGTCGATCTCCTCGGTCGCGATGTCCTCGCAGACGAACACCTCGCCGGCGCGGTTGGCGGTCAGCTGGTCGACGCGCAGCAGCGGGGCCGAGCGCGAGGCGAGGCCGTCGTAGACGACCGTGAAGCGCTCGCGACGGACGTCGTAGGCGTGCACGCGGTCGTCGCCGGTGGTCGAGACGTAGACGGTGCCGTCGTCGTGCCAGAGGCCCTCGCCGCGCTTGAAGCGCGTGCTGCGCTCGACCTGGCGCCGCGTGGGGGTGGTCCTGGCGGCGGGGTCGGGCAGCTCGGTCCAGCGGGCGTGACCGCCGCGACCGACCGTCGCGATCTCCAGCAGGCCGGCCGAGAGGTCGGGCCAGCGCGTGGGCGTGAAGCGGTAGAAGCCGCCGTCGATCAGGTCCTCGGTCAGGTAGACGCGCCGGCCGCGCGGGTCGACCGCCGCGGCTTCGTGCTTGAACACGCCCATCGCGGGGTGGCTGATGGCTTTGTGCCGCCCGCTGGGATCGCACTCCCAGACCAGCCCGTCCTCGGTCTCCTCGCACGAGAGCCAGGTGCCCCAGGGCGTGCCGCCGCCCGAGCAGTTCTGCGTCGTGCCGCTGAGGATGCGCCGCGCGACGGCCACGCTGCCGTCGCGGCGAAAGCGGACCGACGAGGCGCCGCCGTCGAGCGTCTCCGAGTTCGAGACGAGGATCCAGCCGCCGTCGTCGAGCGGGAAGGTGGCGGCGCCATCGGAGGCCTCGTGCCAGCTGTAGTCGGTGCCCGGCACCAGCTCGCCGCCGCGCGCCACGACGCGCGAGTGGAAGCCCTCCGGCAGTCGCAGGCCGTGCTCGTCGGGGGGCCGGCGCGGGCCGTAGCCGCGGCTCGAGCTGCGCCGGGCGGTGGCCGCCGAGCCGAACACGTCGTCCCAGAAGGCGACGCCCAGGCCGACGGCCGCGACACCGCCGACCCCCAGCCCGATGAAGTCCCTGCGCGTCCGATCCATGGTTCGGCGGTCAGGCTACAGCTGGCGCACGAGCAGTCCCTCGAGGGTGTTTCCGACGTGGGCGGCGGCGTCGATGCCGGCCTCTAGGCGCTCGTAGATGTCCTTCCAGCGGATCACCACCATCGGGTCGATGCCGCCGTCGAAGAGCGTGGTCAGCGCCTGACGCTCGACGCGGTCGCCGTCGTCCTCGAGCCGGTCGACCTCGACGACGTGGGGGTGCACCCCGGGGAGGTGGTGCAGCGTCGTGAGCGCCGCCGCCAGCTCGGTGCCGGCGGCATGCAGGATGCGGGTCAGCTCGATCGCCTGGTCGGTCGGCGCCTCGACGCGGTAGAGCCCCATGAAGTCGGCGACCTCCTCGGCGAAGTCGACCACGTCGTCGAGCTCCGAGATCAGGGCGTGGGCGTCGGCGGCGGGGAAGGGAACGGCCGCCTTCACGTTGAGGTGGTGGATCACCTTGTGCGTGATGCGGTCGCCCTCCTGTTCGAGCTCCTTCAGCTCGTGCCGCAGCCGGGGCCCGTCGTCGGGCCAGCTGCTCATCAGCTCGACCAGCAGCGCGGTGGCTTGCTCGACGTTGGTGCCGGCGCGGCGAAAGAGGTCGTAGAAGTCCCGGTAGCGGGGAGCTGTGGTGAAGAGGCTCAGGACGCGGTCGCTCGCGTTCATGCCGTCAATGAGGTTTCCGCGACGCTGCGGAATCGTGGTTACGGGTCGGTTGCCCGCTTGTGACCGAGCTGTTAAAGCTCCTCGGAGCGAGGAGATACCAGGCGAGCGCCTGCACCTCGGTGCCGACCGGTCGCGCGCTCTCGGCGGCCGCCCGCGGGAGGCTGCCGCCGCTCGCGAACAGCTCGTTGGCGGCGACGCTGTAGGTCGCCGCGGGGTCGAGCGAGCGCCCGTCCGCTGGGCCAGAGAGGTAGAGATGCTCGTCGAGCAGATCCAGCACCGCCTGCCCCGACAGCTCGAAGCGCATCAGCCGGTGGTCGTAGGCCTGGGCCTCGAACAGCTCGGCATACGCGATCGGGCCCGCGTCGACGTCGCCGCGCAGGCTGCCGGGGTTGACGAGGGCGAGGTCGGTGTGGGCGAAGGCGCGCTGCGCGTCCGCGGCGAGCTGGCCCAAGCGGCCGTTGGCGCGGGTCAGCGGCGCCGTGGCGGTGCCGACGACGTGGTCGGCGAGCGGGGCGACGCGCCGCGCGTAGCGCCGCACGAGCGCGCTGACGGCGTCGTCGGCGGGCACGCCGGCATGCGTGGTCTCCGGGATCGACGACGCCTTGTCGACGATCTCCCCGCTGCGGCGGTCGACGGTGACGTCGACGCGGTCGTAGGCCGTTCCGTAGGACTGCGCCTCGACGATCAGCTTGTCGCCGTGCCCGCTCGGATTCGGCAGCCGCAGGTCGATGCGCGAGTGGCTGTGGCCGGCGATCACCACGTCGACCGCATCGTCCATCTGACGGGCCTCCTCGACGATCGTGCCGGTCGCGCGCGGCGCGTCGTCGCGATCCTGGCTGGGCGCGCCCTCGTGGGCCAAGACCACGATCGCCTCGACGCCGCGGCGGCGCAGCTCGGGCACCCAGCGGTTGACCGCGTCGGAGATGTCGGTGAAGGCGAAGCGCTGCGCGTAGCGCGGCAGCACGAACGTCGGCGTCGAGGTCGTCGTGACCCCGATGAAGCCGACGCGGACGCCGGCGCGCTCGACGACGAGATAGGGCGGCAGCGGCAGCTTCCCGCCGCGGTCGAAGGTGTTGGCCGCGACGTACGGGAACCGCGCGCCGGCGAAGTCCGGCGAGGAGGTGTCCACCAGTGTGCCGTCCACGTCGCGCTTGAGTGCGCCGGGCCCTTCGCGGTGGCCGCCGCGCAGCAGTCGCAGCAGCTCGTCCCCGCCCTCGTCGAACTCGTGGTTGCCGACCGTGCCGACGTCGAAGCCGATCTCGTTCGCCGCCTCGATCGTCGGCTCGTCGTGGAACCAGCTGGAGATCAGCGGCGAGGCGCCCACCATGTCGCCCGCGTGCACGCGGATCGTGCGTCCGGGCAGGGTCGCCTCGTCGAGGTGCGACTTCAGCCACGCCGCGCCGCCGAGCCCGGGCCGTGGCGGCTCCAGGTGACCGTGGAAGTCGTTGACCCCGAGCAGCCGCAGCTTCACGGTGCCGCTCGGGCGGCGGTGCGGGCGCCGCTTGGGGAGCCGGCGAGTGGGCATTGGCGCGCAGGCCGAGCAGCGCGACCAGCAGGGCGGCCACGAACGCGGCCAGGCCGGGCAGCAGGTGGCGGGGGTCGATCGATCGGGTCACGTGGATCTCCTGATGTCAGCTGGTCGTCGTCGAACTGCTGCTCAGGAGGACGCCCCCAGGGGCCTACTCCACTGCGACCACCGTAGGCGCGCGTGCGTGCCCGGTGTTAACCGTTTTGGGTCGATCGGGTGAAGCTGCTGTGAACGGCGCCGTCACCGTCCACTTGCCGACCCGCGCCAGCGGCGTGCGCTCGCTGGCGCGGCGATAGACGCGGATCACGCCGGCGACGGGTTCGGCGGGCGCGCGAAAGACCATGCCCCGTCCGCGCGCGCCGTGCACGTCGCTGAGCGGCAGCGACAGCTCCCAGGCCAGATGCGTCTGGTAGGAGCGGTTCACCGCGGCGGGGCCGAAGATCGTCACGTAGCGCGCTCCCAGCCGGTCGACCGCACGCTCGAGGTCGGTGTGCAGCCGCGATCGCTCGATCGCCTCGCGCGTCTCGGCGTCGGCGGCTGAGAGGTGGTCGCGCAGCGCCGGCGCGGCCAGGGCCAGCAAAGCGACGCCGACCGCGGCCGCGCCCAGCCCGGCGCCTGGGCCGCGCCGTCCCAGTGCAGCGCCGAGGTCCAGCAGCAGCCCGGCCCCGACGCCGCCCAGCACGGCGACCGCGACGAGTGCGGGCAGGACGTAGCGCACGTTGCCCGAGAAGCCGGCTTGGGTCATCGCGGCGTAGAGAGCGACGATCGCGACGCCGAAGGCGGCCAGCGCCGCGATCGCCCCCGGCCTGGCGGGTCGCGGCAGCACCGGCCACCCGCGCTGCAGCGAGGTCACCGCGAGCGCGCAGGCGCCCAGCGCGCCGAGCTCGAGCACCAGCCAGGTTTGGCTCTGCGCGACCTCGAGCGCGGCGCGCCAGGGGACGGGGGCGAGCGAGAGGCTCCAGGACGGCTCGCTGCGCGCCTGCTCGCCGGCGAACAGCGGGTCGCCCGATCCCAGCCACGAGGGCAGCAGCCAGGCGCCGGGGACCAGCCCGAGCACCCACGCGGTCGAGTGGCGGTCGCGGGGCGAGCGCCACCAAAGGTAGGCGCCGTAGAGCAGCAGGAAGCCGAACAGCTCCGGCCGCGCCAGGCACACCAGCCCGCCCAGCGCGAGCGCCCAGCGTCGGCGGCCGTCGAGGTGCAGGTCGATCGCCCACAGCGCCAGGGCCACGGCCAGCGGCGCCTCGTTGCCGTGGAAGAGGTAGCGGATCCAGCCGGGGGCGAGGACGAGCGCGACGACGGCGACGGTTCCCGCGACGACACGGCAGCCGCGCCCGCCGCCCGCGATGCGTGCCGCGAGCTTGAACGCGAGCACGAGCGCCAGCAGGCCGCCGGCGCGAGCTACCACGATCCAGAGCGCCGCGGGGATGCCGTCGTCGACTTTCGACAGCGGCGCGAACAGGGTGGTGAAGATCACCGGCAGCGGCTTCCAGGAGGGGCCGCCGGTCGTGTTGAGCCCCAGGTGCGCGAGCTCGCGGCCCCACACCAGCCAGGCCCAGGGGTCGTAGCTCGGCTCGGAGGGACCGAGCAGCGACAGCGCTGCGAGCAGCAGGCAGGCGACGACCGTCAGCGCCATCGGCCGGCAACGCTAGGCCGGTGGCGCCGATCGCCTGTGAACGAGTCGCATAGATCCCGTGAAAAAGCCGCTACGCGGGATCGGTCGACCGCGGGTATGGGCGATGATGGCGGTGATGCCCGAGTTCCCCGACAAGCCCCTGTCGGCGAAGGCCCAGCGCGCGCTCACGAGGGCCACCAGCCGCGAGTACCGGCTGCAGGGCGACGAGCCCGCGCACGAGGGCGTGCGGCGGATCGCGCGCGGCCGGGTCGATGCAGCCCTCGACCAGCTGCGCGAGCACAGCAAGGCGGATCTGCCAAGCGCCGTCCACGACGTGCGCAAGGACATGAAGAAGCTCCGCGCCGTGCTGCGGCTGGTGCGCGACGAGCTGGGCGACAAGCGCTACCGGGTCGAGAACGCCCGCTATCGGGACGCGGCGCGGCTGCTCTCGCGCTCGCGTGACGCGGAGGTCAAGCTGGAGACGCTCACCGGCCTGCGCCGGCACTACGGCGACGAGGTGCCAGCGCTTGAGGAGCTCCAGGAGACGCTGGAGCAGGAGCGCGAGCGGCTCTCGGGGCAGCTCGACGCGGCCGAGGTCGGCGAGCGCATCGAGCAGGCGGCGCAGGCGATCGAGCGGGGCGGCGAGGCGATCGGGGACTGGCCGCTGGAGACCTCCGGGTGGAAGCTCGTGCGCTCGGGGCTCGAGCGCAGCTACCGGCGCGGGCGCGAGCGCTTGCGCCAGGTCCGCGACGACCCGACGCCGGAGGCGGTCCACGACTGGCGCAAGCGCGTCAAGGACCTCTGGTACCACCTGCGCCTGCTGCGGGACATGTGGCCGGAGGCGCTGAAGGGAGCCGCCGACCAGGCGCACGAGCTGTCCGAGCTGCTCGGCGACCATCACGACCTGACCGTGCTCGCCGAGGAGATCAGGGCCGGCGCCAACGGCGATCGCGACGCCGCCGCGCTGCTGGAGCTGACCGAGCGCCGCCAGGGCGAGCTGCTCGAGGCGGCGATCCCGCTCGGCGAGCGCCTCTACGCGGAGAAGCCGAAGCAGTTCTCCGCGCGGCTGTCGGCGTATTGGCGCGCCTGGCGGCTCGAGTAACGCTTCACACCGCGTTGACGCCTCGGCCACTTCCGGGTGGCCGGGCGCTCATACGTTGCCCGCCGACCCGATCCACGATCGAAGGAGCAACGTGAGAACGCATCGTTGGCGACGGCTGGGGCTCGTGCTCGCGGCCATCGCGCTCATCCTCGTCCCGACCGCCGTGGCGGCCGCCGGCGGGACGTCGTCCTCGGAGGCGACGCTCGACAAGAAGGTGCCCGTCGGAGTCGACTCCGACGCGCGTCGCTGGCTGCTGGGCGGATTCAGCGCGCTGTATCCGCTCGATCCATACGGACACCGCTTCGTCACGCTCACCGACCGGGGACCCAACGGCGACAAGACCTGCGAGGGGGTCGACGGCAAGGAGATCTTCGTCCCCGCCTTCGCGCCGCGGCTGATCGAGTTCTCCGTCGAGGAGGACAGGATCGAGCTCGATCGCGTGCGCCCGCTGCGCGTCGGCAACCAGCTCGCGTCGAGGCTCGCGAACCTGCCCAGCGACGAGAGCTCGTTCACGTCCGGGTGCAAGCTGCTGCCCAACGACCCGTTCGGGGTCGACACCGAGGGCGTCGCGGTCGATCCGCGCGGCGGCAAGCCGAAGCTGTGGCTCTCGGACGAGTACCGCCCGAGCATCCTGCTCGCCAGCGCGCGCGGCAGGCTGCTGGCGCGCATCGTCCCGCGGGGAGCGACCGGCGACGCCTACGCCGCCGCGGTCGCCCAGGCCGAGGCCGACAGCGGCGACTCGCTCGACGTGCACGCTGCCTTCCCGGCGATCGTCGGCGACCGCTTCCGCCACAACCGCGGCTTCGAGGACGTCGCGGTGCAGCGCTTCAAGGGGCGCACGTACGTGTACACGGCGCTGCAGAGCCCGATGGAGAACCCCGACAAGACCACGCGCAACTCGCTTGCGCTGCGGGTCTTCCGGATCGACGTGACCGACGTCGACGACCCCGTCGTCGATCGCGAGTGGGTGCACCTGCTGGCGATCAAGCCGGGCAAGAAGTCCCCGCTGGCGGACAAGGTCTCGGCGCTCTGGCCGGCCGGGCCCGACAAGCTCCTGATCGAGGAGCGCGACGATGCCCGCAGCGACGATCCGGCCGGTTCCACCCGGATCTGGAAGGTCGACTTCTCGCAGGCGACCAACCTGCTCGGCGGCGCCTACGACCAGGCGGCGACGAGCCCGACGCTCGAGCAGCGCTACCTGCCGACGACCGACGGCGTCGTGCCGGACGATCCGGCGGACGTCAAGCCCGGCAAGCGGTCGCTGTGCGTGGACGTGAACGCCACGCTGACCGCGCACGGCCTCGTCAACCAGAAGCTGGAGGGCATGGCGCTGGTGAAGTCCGGCCGCCGCACGCGACTGGCGCTCATCGACGACAACGACTTCAACCTCCTGCACGTGACCGATCCGGCCGCGAACCCGAATTCGATCCCGACCAAGATCGACTTCGTGCCGTTGCCGGACGGCTGCGGGCTCTAGCGAGGTCGCTCAGACCGCGGGAGTCGCGGTACGGCCAGCCGGGGGCGACGCCACGTCGCTCCCGGCACGGCCGGCCCGGCGCTCGAAGCGGCCCAACGACAGCGTGGCCAGCTCGCGACGCAGCAGCGTCACCAGCGGATGGCATGGCAGCAGCTCGTCGAGCATCACGAGGCTGCGCCGGTAGTGGTCGAGCTTGATCCGATCGTCGCGACTGAGCGGACCGGCGAGCGCGCGCAGACGCAGCTCGCGTGTCTTGGAGACCTTGTCCGCGGCGAAGACGGCGGCCGCCTCCGCACCGGCGCGCGCCACCTGCCGTCGCAGGGCCGCCTTGCGCTGGGCGTCGTCGGCGATCGTGGGATCGTCGCTCAGCGACGCGACCAGAGCGGCGATCCGAGGGCCGAAGCGCGTTTCGAGCTCGATCGGGTCGGTGTCGGTGTCCTCGAGCACGTCGTGCAGCACCCCGGCGGCGACGACGTGATCGGGATACTCGTGCTCGCGCAGCAGCGAGCCGACCTCGAGCGGATGCGTGATGAACGGTGCGCCGTGGCGCTCCCTGGCGAAAGCTAGTGCCGCGTCTGTAGACGCCATCGCCTACAGCTTCTCAGATCCGGGCCCCCGCGAAACGGAGGGGTCGACTATTCGCCCCGGTGGGCGTTGCTGGCTTGGTGCTTGTTGACCGGGATGGCGTATTTGGAGGGTTTGGTGGGGACGATGGGGTTGTCGATTTCGCCGAGGCGGTCGAGCAGGTTGGACCATTGTCCTGGTTTGAGGACGGTCATCGCTTGGCGTGCGAGTTTGGTGTTGGCGCCGAACAAGGGTTGGAAGCCGACGTGGATGTGGTCGTTGTGGTCGGCCATGGCGAGGGTGTTCTGGCCGTAGTCGAGCAGGCTGATGATCTGGTGGGGGCGCAGCGTGCCTTGCAGGAGCAGCAGGCGGCGGACCGACTGGTCGGTCACCCCACCGGGGTCCTGGTGGCCGACGATCGGAACGCCGTTGATCGCGGCGATGTCCACGGCGTTACCCGAGGAGTGCTCCGACACGTTGCCGGAGGCGGTGTAGTACCCGTGGTTGCTCTTGAGGCTGGTGACAGCGGGCTCGAGGCCGGACTCGGCGAGGTACTCGAGGGTCGCGAGCACGCGGCGGTCGATCTGGCCGGAGCGGATGTCGTCGCGTCCGCCCTGATAGATCTCGATCCGCTCGTCTGCCAAGACCCTTTTCTCAAGGAGGGGCTTTGGCAGGAGGAGGATTTGGCCGATCGACATCCCGCCGGCCTCGTCGCCGTGGAGGACGTTGCGGCCGGAGGCGCGGTAGATCGCGGTGGCCTCCAGCAGCTTCCAGCCATCGAGGATGGGCTTGGGGTCGATCCTGGGGGCGCCCTTGCCAGCCGGACGAATCTCGAACCGCACGCGCGAGCCCACGCGGGCGAGGATCGTCCCGCCGATCACGTGTGCGCCCTGCTTCAAGGGGCGGAGGCGGACCTTGGAGGGGTCGAGTCCGAATGGGCGGGAGAAGTAGTTGCGGTAGGTCGAGCCCCTGCCGAGGGCGGCCTTTGAGTCCAGCAGCTGCTCCAGCCCACCCGAGGCCCTGGCCATCGGCGTGTCTGGGTGGGCGAACAGGCGCTGCTTGATCGGCACCGACGCCTGGCTCGGCCGATCCTCGGCACGTTGGGGGGCTTGCTTGCGCTGCGAGGATTGGTGACCCGCCGAAGCCGCAGCCGTGGGCTTGGGGTCGGCGATTCGACCTGGCTCATTCGCCTCGAGTGCCTGGGCGTGCCGGTCGACCGTGTCGGTCTTGGGTACGGGGTAGTAGCGGGCGGTTTTGCCGAGGTTGGCGTAGGTGTAGCGGTTGCCGTAGACGTCTTGGAGGATGAGGTAGCGCCCCAGGCGCTTGGACTGTCCGATCTTCTTGACCACCCCGTCGTTGACCGCGACCACGGGAGAGCCTTGGCGGGCGTAGATGTCGATCCCGCGTCGCCGGTCGTCGGACTCGACGAGGTTGGCGGCGTTCTGCCCGGCCTTGACGCGCTTGAGCAACCCCTTCTCGGCGAGGTCGTCGGCGTAGCGCGCCCTGGCGTAGACGGGGAAGCGTCCCTCGGTCAGCCCCGTCAACGACCCGATCAGATCCGCCGGCACACCGGCGATCAACCGGGCGCGCAGCAACACGCTGTCGACGTACCAGTCGGCGTGGTTGTAGGCGAAGATCGCCCTGCGCACGTCGTGCTCGTAGTCGGCGGCCTTCAGATAGCGCGCGGCAGCGAAGATCGCATCCACGGGGTTGTACGGATCCTTGCGCCCGTCCTCATTGGCGTCGGTGCCGTACATCTCCCAGGTAGAGGGCATGAACTGCATCCACCCCAACGCCCCCGCAGACGAGACATTCAGATTACGGCCATAGTCAGTCTCGATCTCGTTGATCGCCGCCAAGACCTCCCAGCGGATCCCGTACTCGATCCCAGCCGCCTGATAGATCGGCAGCAAGAACGGCGGCACCCGAAACTTCCTGATAATGAAATTCGGCACCCCACCAACAACCGACGGACCAGGAAGATCGTCGATGAAGTTGGGGAACGCCTGGCTGGGAGGCAGGGCTGGAGCCTCAGGTCGAGGCTGAGACTTGTTATGTAAAGAAGTCTCACGCTTGGCTTCACAGTTCGTCTTGGTGCGACGAGCCTTCTTCGGCTTGGGAAGCGGCTCCCAGTGCTGTCCGCAGCGCTTGCGGGCGCGTTTCTCGGTGTGCTTGCGAGGCTTCGGCTCGCGCTCGGCCTTGCGCTCGCGGTCGAGCCCCGGGTCGGTGAGCTTCGGCTTGCGCCGCGTCGGCTTCTTTTCCGGCCGCTGCACGGGCGCCGGGGCGGCCGGCTCGGGCGGCGGCGGGCTTGGCGCCGTCGTGGTGGAAGGTGGCGGCGCCGGATCGGTCGTGGTGGGCGTCGGGGCCGGCGTCGTGACGGGCGGCGCGGGCGCGGTCTCGACGGTGGTGGTCGCGACCGGCTCGTCCGCCGCCGACGTCTGGGCCGAGGCAGGCGGCGCTGCGGCTGCCACCGTGACCGCCACCAACGCGGCGGTCGTGCGGAGCACCCGGAAGGGCCTGGCGCCGGGGCGGGGGCGCTGGCCGGTCACGCTGCCGGTCTTGCCTCCGTCAGCTCGCTGCCGCACTGCCAGCAGAAACCGGCCCCGCGAGCAAACAACGCGCCGCAAGACTGGCAGGATCCGGCAGCACCCTCTCCCTCGAGGCGCAGTAGCCGCTCTACTTGTGCAAGCTCAGCGTCCAGTTCTTGCACCCTAGCGGCCTGACGGGTCAGTACGTCGAGGCGAAAGTAGTCACGGATCGCCATCTCGTATGCGAGGCCCCCGAGGTCCCAGTGCTGCTCGGCCAGTTCGCGGCCACCTGCTCACGTCGGCGCTCGAGCTCGCCGCGCTGGAGGGCGACCCGGCTGACGGGCTCCGCAGCGCTCATTGGATCACCTCGGCGTCGGTGCCGCCGCCGGCTTGCTCGTCGTCCTTCGGCGGCGCCTTGCCGCCGAGCTCGAGCGTGGGGGGCAGCTTGGCGGACTTCTTCTGCTGCTCCTCGCCGGTCGCCCCCTGCAGGTCCTGGAGCTCGCTCTCGTCGACCTCCTGGGGCTTCTCCTCCGGCGTCGTGCCCTCGGCGCCGGGCACGTCGCCCGCGGAGACCTCCACGACTTCGTGCCGGCGCTGGTCGACGGCAAGCGCGCCGGCCTCACGGTGCGCGAGTTCGAGATCTTCCAGACACTGGTCGAGCGGCACGACCGCGTCGTGCCACGGCGGGACCTCTATGAGCTGGTCTGGGGCGGCCCGATGCCACGCAGAGACCGCTCGGTCGATGTGTTCGTACGCAAGGTGCGCAAGAAGCTCGAGCTCTGTGCGCCCGGGTGGATCTTCATCCACACGCACTTCGGCATCGGCTACCGCTTCGCGCCCGAGCGCGACGATGCGGCTGGAGACGGCTAGCCCTCGGCGCTGCGCGGAGCGACTGGGGGCAGCGGAGGAAAGGATGCCTCGATCTCGCCCATGCCGTCATCGGCGTCGAACTCTCGCCGAGGTCCGTTGAGGCAGTGGGGAACCCGCAGCGCGGCGGTGCGGCACACGGTATGCCTGCGTCCCCGCAGCCGGACTCGCTTCCAGTAGCGCGCGACGGCTTCCTGGGCGTTTCTGCGTCGGAGGAAGCTCGCGATGATGGGTCGAGACTGCTCCAGCGTCATCCGGAAGCCTCGCGTCACCCGCACCGTCTCGACGACGTACCAGCCCGACGTGGCGGGTATGGGTCCGGCAAGCGAGCCTGGCCGGGTCCTGAACAGCGCCTCGCCGACCGCGGGATCGAGTTCCGCCCGCGTCGCGTCGTGGAAGCGCTCCGGAGTTCCCGAGACGGCGTAGCGCTGGGCGATGGAGGCCCAGGCGGCTCCGTGCCGTAGCGCTCGTCTTGCCGCGCGAGCCTCCTTCTCGGTCGACGCCGCCAGGGCGATGCCGTCGCGTCGCTCCGGTTGGACGAAGTATGTGCGGAACCGCTGGAAGTAGACGCGGACCTGCCGCGGAGCTGGTGGCGCGTCAGCGGCCGTCAGAGCCCGTCGCAAGAGGGCTCGGCGCAGGAGGTCGGGGGAGCGGTCGAGCGCGGGGAGCTTTTGCCGCGCGGCTTCTTGGCGGATCCACCGTGTCTCGATCAGGCTTTGAAGCATCGTCCGCTTGAGACGCACGTAGTTCGTCCGGCACTCGCGCCGCACCTCGCTTGCCGCAGGGGCACCGCGACCGGCGGGCGTTCGGTCGCGGATGCAGAGCCGGAACGTGGGAGGGACGTAGTAGCGCTTGCCCGCGAGGCCGCGAGCCCGCGCATACGAGCTCTCGGCGGCATGCAAGGCCGCGTCGTACTCGGCGCGAGAGATCGTTGTGCTGCCGACGCTCGCGATCGGAGGGCTGGCGGGGCCATCCTCCGCGTCGCAGCCGGCAAGGCCGACGCCGAGCGCGAGCGCGCCCAGGCAAAGGACGACTATAGAACGCTGATGCTCCAGCTTGAAAGGCATCCTGCCCCGTTTCGCAGCCAGAAATCCCCGGTATGTCTTCGTGAAGACCCCTCCTCCAAGGAGCGTAGCTCATCGATGAATCTTCCCTGTCTAAATGCCCCTTTCGCGGGTTTTGCCGCTTCCAAAGCGCCTTTTGGTTCTAGCGCTGGCTCGGAGAGCAAGAGGCAAACCGTCCTTGAGCTATGCACTTGCAATTTTCTGAGCGCTTCGGTACGGTGCGCACGGTCTAGTTCAGGGGAGCGTTCATAGCTCTCATTCGCGGAAGGGGGTGAGCCACAGAACGAGACTCTCTGAGCACGGCGAGGCTCCTGACGATGCCTCGCTCGTGTCGTCAGTGCACTTCACAGCGCATTTCGCGCTTTTCGAAATCTCATAGCCCGGCGAGGTTCTTGCCGGAGAGAGGCACGTAATACCAATGAAGCTATTTCCCAAGGTAGGGCTGCTGGCCCTGGTCGTCGTGCTGGGCGCCTTCGCCTTCGCGGCGGCTCCGGCGTCGGCTGCCTTTACATGCGGCGCTGCCGCCAGTCCCTGTGCTGTCACAATGACATCCTCGGACTCCAGATTCGTCACCGCGGGCGGTCTCGCGACCCTGTCCTGTGCGGACAACACATTCTCAGCCAACGTGACCGACGAAGCGGCCTCGGCCTCAACGACCGGCGCCAGCGTCACCTACACCACCTGCAGAATCAACATCGACGCCGGCTGCACGGTCACCGTGACCCCGACCGCCGCCGACGCGTGGACACTGACCCTCGCTTCCTCAGTGCCGAATGGTGCGACATCATGGGATGTCAACGCCACCATCGGCGAGGTCAGAATCGTCCAGAGAACATGCAACATCGCCTCAAACAACGGCACCATCACGGTGACCAGAGGCAGCACCCTCAGAGGATGCATTAGATACACAAGCACCACCGGCGTCCTGGCGATCTCCAGATGCTCCGTGCCTTACTCGGTCACCGGGACCCTCGCGACAATCCTCGGTAGAACCGGCACCGCGTCCTACAGCGCCAACAACAGAACGCTCATCGACGCGACCAGAAAAGCGCCGACCATCTCATAACGACGACTCAGAGAGAACGCTGCCAGCCCCACGATGGGCAGGCAGTCAGGTGGAGGCCGGCCAGCAATGGCCGGCCTCCGCTCGTTCTGTGGAAGGCCTCTCGGGGAGCTCAGAGTCGTATAGGGGAGGCCAGCGATCTCGAGGCCTTGCTTCTTGGGGAGTCGGCTAAGACTTTAGAAACTGCAAGGAATCAACTCTTGTTAATATCTCAAGTTCAGGAGAGCACTCATAGCTCTCATGCACGGAAGGGGTGAGCCAAGGAACGACGCTCTCGCTCTCTGAGTGTGGCGAGGCTCTTAGGGATGCCTCGTTCGTGTCGTGGGTGCGCGCTTACTGAGCGCATTCGCGCTTTCGCATCTCTCGCCCGGCGAGGTCCTTGCCGGAGAAAGGCACGTAATACCAATGAAGCTATTTCCCAAGGTAGGGCTGCTGGCCCTGGTCGTCGTGCTGGGCGCCTTCGCCTTCGCGGCGGCTCCGGCGTCGGCTGCCTTTACATGCGGCGCTGCCGCCAGTCCCTGTGCTGTCACATTGACAGCGCCAGACTTTAGATGGGTCCTCGGGGGCGGTCTCATAATCCTGTCTTGTGCGGACAACACATTCTCAGCGAACGTGACCGACGAAGCGGCCTCGGCGTCAACGACCGGCGCCAGCGTCACCTACACCACCTGCAGAATCAACATCGACGCCGGCTGCACGCTCTCCATGACCCCGACCGCCGCCGACGCGTGGACACTGACCCTCGCCTCCTCAGTGCCGAATGGTGCGACATCATGGGACTTGAACGTCACGATCGGCGAGGTCAGAATCGTCCAGAGAACATGCAACATCGACTCAAACAACGGCACCATCCTCCTGACCAGAGGCATCAGCCTCAGAGGATGCATTAGATACACAAGCAGCACCGGCGTCCTGGCGATCTCCAGATGCTCCGTGCCTTACAGAGTCAGCGGGACCCTCGTGACAATCCTCGGCAGAACCGGTGTCGCGTCCTACGGCGCCACAAACAGAGCGGTCATCGACGCGACGGGTAGAGCGCCGACGATCTCATAACGACGACTCCGAGAGAGCGCTGCCACCCCCACGATGGGTAGGCAGTCATCACAAGGTGGAGGCCGGCCAGCGATGACCGGCCTCCATGCGTCGGGAGTTGATGGATCCGTGTCTCGGGGTCGCGGTCATGTCTCAACGTAAGTTATGCACTTGTAATTTTCTGAGCGCTCCAGTAGGCTGCGTGCAATCCCATTTCAGCCCGCATTCACGAGGGGTGGAGCTAAGAACAACGCTCTCTGAAGGCGACAAGGTCCTGGCATGTCTCGCATGAGATTCGAAGCGCAACGCGCTGTTTGAAGTGCGCTGACGGCACAAGCAGCCCGGCGAGGTCCTTGCCGGGAGAGAGGCACGTGATACCGATGAAGCTATTTCCCAAGGTGGGGCTGCTGGTCCTGGTCATGGTGCTGGGTGCTTTGGCCTTTGCGGCGGCTCCGGCGTCGGCTGCTTTTACATGTGGCGCTGCCGCCAGTCCCTGTGCCGTCACATTGACAGCGTCGGATTCCAGATTCGTGACCGCGGGCGGTCTCGCGACCCTGTCCTGTGCGGACAACACATTCTCAGGCAACGTGACCGATGAGGCGGCTTCGGCGTCAACGACCGGCGCCAGCGTCACCTTCACCACCTGCAGAATCAACATCGACGCCGGTTGCACGGTCACGGTGACCCCGACCGCCGCCGACGCGTGGACACTGACCCTTGCATCCTCAATCCCGTTCGGGGCGACATCATGGGACTTGAACGTCACGATCGGCGAGGTCAGAATCGTCCAGAGAACATGCAACATCGCCTCAAACAACGGCACCATCACGGTGACCAGAGGCAGCAGCATCAGAGGATGCGCTAGATACACAAGCACCACCGGCGTCATGACGGGCTCCTCCGGATGTTCCGGATCCTTGCCTTACACGGTCACCGGGACCCTCGCGACAATCCTCGGTAGAACCGGCACCGCGGGCTACAGCGCCAGCAACAGAACGGTCATCGACGCGACGAGAAGAGCGCCGACGATCTCATAGCGCCTCGGAGAAGATCGCTGCCGGCCCTAGGGCGGGTCAGCGGGGCCGGCGAGCACCGACAGGCCTCCGTGCGTTTTCTGAAGGGCTCGGGATGGCTGTAGATCGGCGTTCTCCATCTCGAAGGGCTCGCATTCTCGATCGGCCAAAATGGCGCTCCAGGCAAGGGAGTCGCCCGGACAGCTGTAGAAACCGCACGGTATCGAGCCGCTGTTGACGTCGAAAACATCCTCGCCTACTATGGGGCGCGCTGCGACCGGCCGTCCGTTGGCGGGCGGCCGCAGCTGAGTGGGAGGCAATCGAGGGAGAGCGCTGGTGCCTGATCTGGTGATGAGACTGACGCGGTGGTGTGCTGCCGCGACGTTGGTGGCATGCATGACGGCCGGATCCGCTGGTGCCGCCGCCCCGCAGGGCCGAGGGTGGGAGATGGTCTCCCCGGTCGAGAAGAACGGCCTCAGCGTGCGCGCCTGGGCGCGACGCGACGCGACGTCCGAGCGGGTGGCGCTGGTCAGCAAGGCGACCGCGCCCGACGCAGAGTCGGGCGGGTCGACGCCCATGCTGAGCACGCGGGACCCCATTGCGGGCTGGGTGGCGAATCCGATCGCGCCCCCGCTGCCACCGGAGACCGGCTACGAGTTCCAGGGCTTCTCGGGAGATCTCGGCTGGGGGATCCTGCTCGCGCCCGCCTCCCTGGCGACGCCCGCAAGTCCTGCCGGCCAGAACCTCTATCGCCGCAACAGCGACACCGGTGCCTACGAGGTCTTGACGCCGCTGGGGGCCGACTTCGGGCAGTTCCAGTACTTCGGCGCCTCGTCGGACTTCTCCGCGATCGCCTACGAGGCCTCCAACGCTCCGCAGACGTCCGACGCCGTCCCCGGTTC
Organism: uncultured Thermoleophilaceae bacterium; assembly: GCA_963734165.1. Lineage (GTDB taxonomy): Bacteria > Actinomycetota > Thermoleophilia > Solirubrobacterales > Thermoleophilaceae > JACVRW01. The sequence continues at coordinate 444,172 of CAVTFZ010000003.1, forward strand.
GGTCTACCCATACGTCTGGCGTGAGGGAGCGGTCAGCCTCGCGGGGATCCTCCCCGACGGCACCCCCGCTCCCAACGGCGCTCAGCCGGGCGCCGGCACCGTCGGGTTCAGCACCTTCGAGCGGGCGTTCTCGCGAGACGGAGACCGAGTGGTCTTCCACGCCGTGCAGGCCGACTCGCCCGACCCACAAAGCTCCACGGCTGGCCAGCTGTACGTGCGGACCGACGACGGCACTCAGCCTCCCACCACGGCTCACGTCTCCGCGTCCCAACGCACCCCGCCGGATCCCGCTGGTCCGCTGCCCGCCCTCTTCTGGTCGGCTGAGGCGGACCATGGATCGAAGGTCCTGTTCACGAGTTGCGAGAAGCTGACCGACGACTCGACCGCCAGCTTCACTCCCGACGATCCCAACACCGACGTCGACGAGAGCCAGCAGTGCGCCAATAGCGTCCAGACGATCGGCTCCAACGATCGCCTCCTCGGACGCGATCTCTACGTGTTCGACGTCGACTCCGGCGACCTCACCGACCTGACCACCGGTGACGCGAGCGGCGCCGACGTCTACGGCGTCGTCGGGGTGAGCGACGATCTCGACAGCGTGTACTTCGTCGCCGCGGGCGACCTGGCCGCCGGCGCCACCAGCGGTCAGGCCAATCTGTATCTCTGGCGTGCCGGAGCCGTCCGCTTCATCGCGACGCTCGACGCGAGCTCGTCCTCGATCTTCCTGGGAAGGCGGAAGTCCGAGGGCAGCAACTGGACGCTTGCCTCCGACGCGGGGGAGAGCCGGATCTGGTCGTCCCGCGTCTCGGCTGACGGGTCGGCCGCCGTCTTCTCGTCGCGGCTGCCGCTGACCGGCCAGGAACGGACGAACGCAGGCGCCTGCCCCTCGTGGGTCTCGAGCCTCGGCCCGGACGGCGTGACCCCGTCGCCGGACGACGTCGTGTCGAACCCGGAGAACCGCTGCATGCAGGTGTTCCGCTACGACGCGGACGCCGACGCCCTCACCTGCGTCTCGTGCGGTCCGCCCAGCGATCCGGCTCAGGCGGACACCTCGCTGTACGGGGCCGGCCCCGCCGCGCCGCCCAGCCCCGACGCGCTGCCGGGCAATCTGAGCCCGGACGGCGAGCGGGTGTACTTCGAATCGCGCGATCGGCTCGTGCCGGACGACGTCAACACCGCCCGGGACGTCTACGAGTGGCAGGCGGGCGAAGTCAGCTTGATCAGCTCCGGGAAGGATTCGTTCGATTCCTTCTTCGGGGACGCGACCCCGTCCGGGATCCGACGTGTTCTTCACGACCCGGGAGCGGCTCGTCGGCAAGGACGTCGACGACAACGCGGACCTCTACGACGCGCGACTCGGCGGAGGGTTCCCGGAACCGCCTCCGCCGCCGCCAGTCTGCGCGGACGAGGTGTGCAAGGGCCTTCCGCTGTTGCCTCCGGCCCTTCCCCTGCCCGCCAGCACCACGTACCAGGGCAAGGGGAACGCGCGGGCCACGACGCCGAAGAAGGCGAAGAAGAAGTGCAAGCGTGGATACGTCCGAAAGAAGGTTCGGGGCAAGGCCCGGTGCGTCAAGAAGAAGAGCAAGCAGCACAAGCGCGGCTCCAAGCAGCGGCAGGTGCGGTCGAAGAGGGGGAGTCGATGAGGGCTGATAACACCAAGCAGGCCGCAGGCCGCAGGACGCGCCGGCTGCTCATGGCAGTGACCGCGGCGGTCGCGGCGGCGCTGCTGACGCCGGCTGCGGGCAACGCCGCGTTCGAGATCTCTCGCTTCGAGGGCCTTTCCGCCAACCAGGACGGCACGTCGGCGCTCCAGGCCGGCTCCCATCCGTATTCGTTCACGACGAGCTTCGAGGAATCCCGCCTGGACCCGGGTTCGGGCCTGACGAAGACATGAAGGACGTCGAGGTCGACCTTCCCCCCGGGTTGATCGGCAATCCAGCCGCCACCCCGACGCGCTGCACGTCCGAGCAGCTGACCGAGCTCGGCGAGGGCTTCCCCTCGTGTCCGGTCAGCTCGCAGGTTGGCGTGGCGACGATCGTCCGTGGCTTCTTCGGCACCAACGAGACCTTCGGCGGCATCGGCAAGCCGATCTACAACATGGTGCCTCCGCCCGGCTCGCCCGCCATGTTCGGGTTTTCCGGAGCGTCGTATCCGGTGCTGCTGCTCCCGCGCGTGCGCAGCGACGGGGACTACGGCTTCACCGTCAAGGTCCCGGGCCTGATCCAGGGCCAGGGCGTCACCGGCTCCACGGTGACGTTCTGGGGAGTTCCGGCCGACTCCTCGCACGATGCCCAACGGGGCTTCGGCGTCGACGCCGGGATCCCGACGGACCAGGGAGGCTCGTTCAGCTGCGCCGACCCCGACTTCGCCCCGCCCGGCTGCGTCAATCCCGTGAACGCGCCCCGGCGACCGTTCCTGACGCTCCCGACGCGCTGCGACAGCGAGCCGATCGTGACGACCATTCGCACCGCCTCCTGGCAGCACCCGGACGCCGTCAAGAGCGCGAGCTTCTCGCAGGACACCAACGGCAACCCGATGGTCATCACCGGCTGCGAGAACGTGCCCTTCGATCCTCAGATCTCGGTGCAGCCGACCAGCGACGAGCCGGACGTTGCGACCGGGTTGGACGTGGATCTCCGAGATCCCCCGCGACGTCGACGATGCCGAGGCGTTGTCGGCGGCCGCGCCGAAGCGCGTTGCCGTGACGCTCCCCAAGGGCATGGCCGTCTCGCCGTCCTCGGCGAATGGCCTGGCGGCCTGCACCTCTGCCCAGATCAAGCTCGGGTCCTCCGCAGCGCCCGAGTGTCCCGACGGCTCGAAGGATCGGGACGGTCGAGGTCGAGTCCCACCTGTTGACCAAGTCCTCCCCGCTCGATCCGGCCCAGGTCACCGACGATCCCGATCCACTCGTCGGCTCGGCCTACCTCGCCAAGCAAGCCGACAATCCGTTCGGATCGTTGCTGGCCATGTACATGGTCGTCGAGAACAAGACCCGGGGCATCGTCATCAAGCTCTCCGGGCACGTGGAGCCCGATCCCGAGACGGGACAGCTCACGGCGACCTTCGACAACAATCCGCAGATCCCGTTCGAGCGCTTGAAGGTGCACCTGTTCGAGGGGCCGCGGGCGCCGTTGGTGAATCCATCCACCTGCGGCACCCACTCGGTGCAGACGCAGCTGACCCCGTGGTCCGCGGCCAATCCTGACAATCCGGACCCGAGCGACGTGGTGACTCGGACCGGGTCGTTCACGATCAGCTGCCCGGGCAGCGACGCGTTCACGCCGTCGCTGACCGCCGGCACCACCGAGCCCGTCGGAGGCGCGTTCTCGCCGCTCACCGTGCGGATCGAGCGCCCGGATCGTCAGCAGATCCTCTCTGGAGTCTCCGTGGAGATGCCGACGGGGCTGACGGCTCGTCTGCGCGGCGTGCCGCTGTGCACGGACGAGCAGGCGGCGGCCTCGGCATGTCCGGCGGGCTCCCAGATCGGCTCCGCGACGGTGGGGGCGGGCCCGGGGCCATATCCGTACTTCACGGAGCCGCGACTCGGCAACCTCTACCTCACCGGGCCCTATCGCGGAGCTCCATACGGGCTGGCCGTCGACGTCCGCGCGATCGCCGGGCCGTTCGACCTCGGCCATGTCGTGACGCGGGCCGCGATCCACGTGGACCCGAGCGATGCCCACCTGACGGTCGTATCCGATCCTCTGCCCACGATCGTGCAGGGCATCCCGCTGCGCCTGCGCACCGTCGCGATCGCAGTCGGACCGACCCGAGTTCACCCTCAACCCGACGAGCTGCGCGCCGAAGGAGATCAAGGCGACGCTGACCTCGGACCGGGGGGCGGTCTCCCAGTCCACGTCCCGCTTCCAGGCAGGGGACTGCCAGGCGCTCGGCTTCAAGCCCAAGCTGGCCCTCCGCACGACGGGACGCAAGACCAAGGTGGGGTCCAACCCCGGCCTCAAGGCCGTGCTGGCCCAGGGCGCCGGCCAGTCGAACATCCGCAAGGTGTCCGTGGCGTTGCCGCTGAGCTTGGCCCTCGACGCGGAGAACGCGTCGGGCGACTGGCTCTGCGACTTCGAGGCCGGCAAGCAGGCCGACTGCCCCGCCTCGTCGATCATCGGCAAGGCGACGGCGTCCACGCCGTTGCTCAACCGCCCGCTCACCGGATCGGTGTTTTTTGTTAAAAACGTGCGGTTCAGCAAGATCGGCCGGGCGATCCGGACGCTCCCGACCCTGTTGATGAAGCTGCGTGGGGAGGTCGCGATCAACCTCCGGGCCACCAGCTCGGTCAAGGGCGGGAAGCTCGTGAGCACGTTCGCGACCGTTCCCGATGCGCGGATCAGCAAGTTCACCCTTCAGCTCAAGGGCGGATCGAAGCGGGGCATCCTCGCTGTCACCGGAAGCAAGAGCCTCTGCAAGGCGAACAACACCGCGCAGATCAGCTTCACGGGGCAGAACGGCAAGACCTACAAGGCCTCGCCCAAGATCGCGACGGGCTGCAAGGCCAAGGGGCAGGGAAAGAAGTCCCGCAAGCGCTAGAGATGCGGCACGAGCCGGTGGGCGGCTGCGGCCGTCCGCCGGCTCGTCCCATGCCCTAAGGCGATCCCGTCCTCCCGCATCGCTCGCATTCCCGAACTCTTTCAGGAACCACAAGGCTTTAGATGGCGCTTAGGCTGAGCGCTCAGCATGCGCTGAATGCGCACCGCTACGATCTCCACCTACGTCACTGGCCTTTTCCTGCTCTTCGGCATGCTCGCGGCCGGCTGTGGGGACGACTCCAAGGACAGCGGCAGAGACGCCGGTCCGGTAGCGACCATCGGAGAGACGCAGATCTCCAAACAAGAGGTCGCGACCCGTATCCGGGAGCTGGCGCGCCAGGGCTTGCCCGGGCAGGGCGTCACCCAGAAGCACTACCGCAGATACGTTCGCAACGTCGCTGCCGCGGAGCTGATCGACGCGGAATGGGTCGAGCAGGAGGCCGCTGATCTGGGTGTGCCATCCGACGCTGGGCCCGCCGCAGCAGTGAGCGCGTCAACGCCCTGCGAGAGCGGCTGATCGCCAGGGTGGTGAAGGCGAACCTGCCCTCCGCGGCCTCCGTCAAGAGCTTCTACGAGCGCAACAAGGCCAACTTCGTTGTCCCCGCGCGGCGCGACGTGCATCTCGTGAAGGCCGCTCGGCAGGAGGACGCGATCAAGGCCAAGCAGGCCCTGCAAGGCGGAGCGAGCTGGGCGAGTGTCCGCAGACGCTACTCCGAGCGGGTCCTCAACCACGGCAACGCCAACGGGTCGCTGCTGATGGTGCGCAGAGGAGACGCGCCCCCCGCGTTCAACCAGGCTGTCTTCAGCGCTCCCCTCGACGCGATCCGTGGGCCGGTCGAGGATCCACCCTTCTGGTACCTCTTCGAGGTGAAGAGATCCGTTTCGCCGATCCAGCTCCCGTTTGCACGAGTTCGTCCGACGATCGTGAAAGAGCTCCAGAACGCCACTGCCACGCAAGCGCAGAACGTGTTCACGAATCGCATGCGGAAGAAGTACCGGCCCAGAACGACGTGCGAGCCGAGTCTCAAGATCATCCTCTGCAAGAACGTCTCCCCCGAGGAGGCGCAATGACGATCCTGCAACGTCGGCGATTCACAGACGACATGTCCGCATACTCGCTCTCGGACGGTTTCTACCCGCAGCCGCTGTAGCCGCCGTCGAGCGGCACGACGGCGCCGGTGAGGTAGGCGCCGGCCCGGGAGCTGAGGAAGATCACGGTGCCGATTGCGTCCTCCGGGCTGCCGATGCGTCCGAGCGGGACCTGCTGCTCGACGACCGCGCGACCCTCGGGATTGCTGAGCATGAACGCGGTCATCTTGCTCTCGAAGGGGCCGGGGGCGATCGCGTTCACGGTGATCGACTCGCCGGCCAGGCGCTTGCCGAGGTGGCGGGTGAGCATGTGCACGGCCGCCTTGCTCGCGCTGTAGGAGTAGTTCTCCATCAACGGCGCGCGGATGCCGTCGACCGAGCCGATGTTGATCACCCGCGCCGGGTCCTCGGGCGTCGCGGTCGCCCGCAGTTCGGGCAGCAGCGCCGTGGTGAGGCCGAAGATCGCCTTGACGTTGGTGTCGAGCACCTTGTCCCAGCCGCTGTCGGGAAACTCGTCGAGCGGCGCGCCCCACGAGACGCCGGCGTTGTTGACGAGCAGGTGCAGCCGCCCGTCGAAGCGCTCGCGCACCGCCGCCGCGAGCAGGTCCACGCCCGCGCGCGTGGAGAGGTCGGCCGGCACCGCGACGCAGTCGCCCACGGTCGACAGCTCCGCCGCGGCCGCCTCGCAGGCGTCGGCCTTGCGCGAGGAGATCACGACCTGCACGCCCGCCTCCACCAGTCCCCGCGCGATCATCAGCCCGATCCCACGCGAGCCACCGGTCACCACGGCTGTCTTGCCATGGACTGCGAACAGCTCGTTCAGGGGCGTGGTCGACATGCGTCTCCTTCGATTCGGTGATTTCGGTGAATGGCGCTACTCGGCCACGCTGGCCAGGCGCCGGGCCACCCAGCCGGCGAGCCGGGGAGAGGCTCGCTTGATCCCGTAGGCGAGCCATGCCTCCGCCGCGACCGGGGCGACCGAGCGGTTGCGGTCGACCGCCTTGAGGATGTTCTTCGCCACACGCTCGGGCCCGTAGTTGCGCCGCTTGTAGACCGCGCGCAGGCGCTCGCTGCACCTGCGGGTCGGTGGCCGCACCGCGCATGCGGCTGTTGACCGTGATCGGCGTGTTGATGACGCCCGGGCAGATCGCGGTCACCCCGATGCCGTGGGGGCGCAGCTCCTCGCGCAGCGCCTCGCTGAACCCCAGCACGGCGAACTTCGTCGTCGAGTAGGCGACCAGCGCCGGGGCTGGCGTGGAAGCCGGCCATCGACGACAGGTTCGCCACGTGTCCGCCCGTCCCGCGCTCGACCATCTTCGGCACGAAGAAGTGGCAGCCGTGGACGACGCCCATCAGGTTGATCGAGACGATCCAGTCCCAGTCCTCGAGCTCGGTGTCCAGCAAGCCGGCCGCCAGGCCGACGCCGGCGTTGTTGACGAGCAGGTCCACCGCGCCGGCGTCCGCGTGGACGGCGTCGGCGAACTCGCGCATCTGCTCGCGGTCGGAGACGTCGACGTGGCGGGCGAGCACGCCGCGGCCCAGGGCGCGGGCGCTCGCCTCGACCTCGGCCAGCCCCGCGTCGTCGACGTCGCAGATCGCCAGGTCGGCGCCGCGGCGGGCCGCCAGCAGCGCGGTCTCGCGGCCGATGCCGCTGCCCGCCCCGGTCACGAGCACGGTTCGTCCATGCAGGTTGGAGGTGTCCATCGGTCCAGCCTCCCAGGTGCGATGATCCCGCGCGGCAGGCGCTTTGGCCCCGATCCAGCGGAGGGACTCGCATGGCAGGAACGTTCGAGGCAACAGTCACGATCGACAAGCCGATCGAGGAGGTCTTCGCCTTCCTCGCCGACGGCGAGAACGACCCGAAGTTCAGCCCGCGCGTGCTCGAGATCGAGAAGACGACCGACGGGCCGCCCGGGGTGGGAACGATCTACGCCAGCACGGTCAAGGACGCCGGCATGAAGACCCAGCGCGAGTTCGAGCTGACCGAGTTCGAGCAGCCGACCAAGATTCGCTGGGCCGAGATCTCCAAGAACCTTGTCACCGCCCCCGAGGGTGGCTACGACCTCGTCCCGGACGGGAACGGCGGCACGCGTCTGACCGTCCACAACGTGCTCGAGGGGCATGGCTTCGGCAAGCTGATCGAGGGCTTCGCGCTGCGTTCAGCGCGCAAGGGCGCGGACGACTTCGCGCAGTCGATCAAGGTCGCGGTCGAGGCGTCCTAGCCGTTCGCCGCGGCGTGCTCGGGACGGCCGCGCCGGCGGCGCTCGGTCCGCATCAGCGGTGCTCGGGGTTGGGGAAGTCGAAGCGACAGCCGGCGTCCCATTCGGAGCGCTGGTTGCCGTGTGAGGGAATGCCGCCGGCGTCCTTGAGCATGCGCGCCATGTGGAGCATGTTCCAGGTGGCGAAGGTGGTGTTGCGGTTGGTGAAGTCGTTGTCGGGACCGCCGGAGCCCTCGTCGAGATAGGAGGGGCCGGGGCCGGCCTCGCCGATCCAGCCGGCGTCGGCCTGGGGCGGGATCGTGTAGCCGAGGTGCTGAAGGGAGTAGAGGACGTTCATGGCGCAGTGCTTGACGCCGTCCTCGTTCCCGGTCACCAGGCAGCCCCCGGTGCGGCCGTAGTAGGCGTACTGACCGGCGTCGTTGAGCAGATGCGAGTTGCCATAGAGCCGCTCGACGATCTGCGTGGCGATCGAGGACTTCTCGCCGAGCCAGATCGACATCCCGAGCACGAGGATGTCGGCCGCGAGCACGCGCTCGAAGATCGCCGGCCACTCGTCGCGCTCCCAGCCGTGCTCGGTCATGTCCGGCCAGACGCCGGTCGCGATGTCGTGGTCGACGGCACGGATGCACTCGACCTCGACGCCGTTGCGGCGCATGATCTCCATCGAGATGTCCATCAGTCCCTGGGTGTTGGAGACCTCGGGGCTGCGCTTGAGCGTGCAGTTGATGAAGAAGGCCCTCAGATCCGAGTAGTCGGTGGTGCTGCGCTCGCACAATTCGACCTGCTTGTCGGTGAGGGTCACGAGTCTCCTTCGGGTTGCGGTTCGGACACGACCAGACGCAGTCCTCCGTCGAAGGCCTCCTGCTCGCGCAGGTGGCCGTGCTCGGCGTCCCAGGCGCCGGAGGCCAGCGCGGCGGCGAGGCGCTCGACGATGCGCTGCTCGACGTCCGGCCCCACCAGCGCCCACATCGACTGCGCGGCGCGGACGGCCGGGTCGAGCAGGGCCTCGGGCCGGCGCCAGTAGGCCTCGAAGAAGCCGTCGACGCAGTCGCCCGGCGTGGGGATGCGCTCAACGCACGTGCGGCCCCCGAGCGCGGTGGCGACGGCGTCGATCTCCGGGAAGCGCGGCCCCTCGATCTCCAAGCCCTCGGCGAGGTGCTCCAGCTGCCAGGCGGGCAGGCAGTCGAGGTCGAAGGTGAAGACGACGACCGGACCGCTAGCGACCCGGCGCAGCTCCGCCAGCCCGGCCTCCGGAGGCTCCCAGTGGTGGATCGTCACGCAGGCCATCGCCGCGTCGACGGGCTCGTAGGAGCCCGTGCCGGCGCCGACGTTCAGGACCGTGCGGGCATCGCCCAAAGCGGCGTGGATGCGCGCCGCGATGCGCGGATCGGAGCGGCGCTGGCGCGCGTAGGTGCGCCCGTGCCGCTCGTAGTCGACATGCGGCCGGGCCACGCGCTCAGGCGGTGACCGGCTCCGGCGGCTGGACCCGGCCCGTGGGGCTCGAGAAGCGCAGCGTGCCGTCGTCGATCTCGCCGTAGCGCAGCGTCCTGATGTCGAGCGCGTAGTTCATCCGCAGCCGCCAGGGCACCTTGGAGCCCTGGCGCGGGAACTGGTCGATCGAGCGCAGGACGTAGCCGGCCTGGAAGTCGAGGAACGGCTCCTCGCGAACCGACGGGTCGGTCCGCTCCGGCACGCACTGGCGATGACCCTGCGCGTCCATGTGGTTGAGCAGCCGGCAGACGTACTCGCTGGTGAGGTCGGCCTTGAGCGTCCAGGACGCGTTCGTGTACCCGGTCGCGAAGGCGAAGTTCGGGACGCCGCTGAGCATCAGCCCCCGGTAGGCCATCGTCTGCGAGAGGTCGACGTCCTGGCCGTCGACGCTCAGCTGCACGCCGCCGAAGACCAGCAGGTTCAGCCCGGTGGCGGTGACGACCAGATCGGCCTCGAGCTCGGCCCCGGACTGGAGCCGGATCCCCTTTTCGGTGAACGTGTCGATCTGGTCGGTGACCACCGAGGCGCGACCGGAGCCGATCGTCTCGAACAGATCGCCGTCGGGCACCAGGCACAGGCGCTGGTCCCAGGGGTTGTAGCGGGGCTTGAAGTGGGTGTCGACGTCGTAGCCGGCCGGCAGCGCTCGCTGGACGCCCCGGCGCAGGACCTTCTTCATCAGCTCCGGTCGGCGGCGACTGAGCTGGTAGCTGAACAGCTGGAGCAGCACGTTCTTCCAGCGCACGATCGAATAGGCGGTCGCGGCCGGCAGCAGCCGCCGCAGGCGATTGGCGATCGGGTCCTCGGCGGGCAGCGAGACGATGTAGGTCGGCGAGCGCTGCAGCATCGCGACGTGCTCGGCCTCTTGGGCGAGCGAGGGCACGAGCGTCACGGCGGTGGCGCCGCTGCCGATCACCACCACGCGCTTGCCGGCGTACTCGACGTCGTCGGTCCAGTGCTGGGGATGCACGATGCGCCCGGCGAAGCGCTCCATCCCCTCGAAGTCGGGCGTGTAGCCCTGGTCGTAGCGGTAGTAGCCGCCGCACATCTGCAGGAAGTCGCAGCTCAGCCGGACCGTCTCGCCGGTGTCGGTGCGCTCGGCCTCGACGGTCCAGCGCGCCTCGTCGGTCGACCACTCGGCGCGCACGACACGATGGTGGAAGCGAATGCGCTCGTCGATGCCGTGATCCCGCGCGGTGGCGCGCACGTAACGCAGGATGGAGGGGCCGTCCGCGATCGCCTTGGCCTCGGTCCAGGGGCGGAAGCGGTAGCCCAAGGTGTGCATGTCGGAGTCCGAGCGAATCCCCGGGTAGCGGAACAGGTCCCAGGTCCCGCCGAGGTCGGCGCGAGCCTCGAGCAGCGCGTAGGTCTTGCCGGGGCACCTGTCCTGCAGGTGGTAGGCGGCGCCGATGCCCGACAGGCCGGCGCCAACGATCAGCACGTCGAAATGCTCGGACGTCATGCGAAGAAAGATGGTACACCTGCGTACCCCCGACGCGTGCGCACTCCGGCGCTGCCGGAGACGGATCGCGCACTGAGAGGATGAGATGACGGGACGGAAGACGATCGTCAGCGGACGGACGGCGGTGATCACCGGGGCCGGCTCCGGGATCGGTCGCGCGGTGGCCCAGCGGCTCTCGAGCCACGGGTCCCCGGTCGCGATCGCCGACATCGACGCCGAGGCGCTCGAGCAGACGGCGGCGTCGCTCAAGGGGCCCGTGCTCGCCCGCGTCCTCAACGTGGGCGACCGCCAGGCGCAGATGATGTTTGGCGCCGAGGTCGACGAGTGGGCGCCGGCACCGCTCGGCATGGTCTTCAACAACGCCGGCGTCGCGCTCTCGGCCTCGGTCGCCGGCGGCTCGGTCGAGGACGAGGAGTGGCTGCGCGCGATCAACTACGAGGGGGTGGTGCACGGCGTCCACGCCTTCCTGCCGATCCTGCTGCGCCAGGACTCCGGCGCGATCGTCAACACCTCGAGCGTCTTCGGTCTCGTCGGCATCCCCTATCAGAGCGCCTACTGCGCGTCGAAGTTCGCCGTCCGCGGCTTCACTGATTCGCTGCGCCAGGAGTTGCGTGGCACCGGCGTGCGCGCCATCACGGTCCATCCCGGCGGGGTGAAGACCAACATCGTCCTCAACGGCCGCATGCGCGAGGATCCGCACGACCTCGGGCGGGGCGTCGAGGACATGGCCCGCGAGTTCGCGCGCATCGCGCGCACGCCTCCCGAGCGGGCCGCGGAGATCATCCACCAGGGCGTCGAGAAGGGCAAAGCCCGGATCCTCGTGGGACCCGACGCCTACTTCTTCGACCTGCTCGCGCGCTGCGCTCCGTCGCGCTACTACGACGTGCTCACGCTGGTCGAGCGGGCGCTGCGATCCCGGGCGCAACAGGAGGGTCGGCCATAGCCACGAGCCGCACCATCCAGGCGAGCACCGCCTGCGCCTCGCGCGGGGAGCGGTCGTGCTCGAACAGGTACAGGACCAGCTCGCGGATGCTTCCGGTCAGCATCACCAGCGCCTCGAAGGGCAGCGGCTCCCGCGGCGGCGAGTCCGCCGCCCGCAACTCCTGCGCCAGGCGGCCGAACAGCTGGGCCGCGCGCTCGCTGGCGGAGACGGCGTGCCCGCGCCCGCGCTCGCCGGTCAGGTGGTACTCGAGCCAGAAGCTGCGCGCCAGCGCCGGGTCCTCCTCGAGCAGCTCGAGGTAGCGGCCAACCGCCCGGTCGATCCGCTGCTCGGCGGTCCCGCCCGACTCGATCGCCTGCCGCACCGCCTCCAGCAGCTGCTCGCCGAGCAGGTTCATGAGCTCGAGGTAGCAGTCGATCAGGTCGTCGAAGTGCTGGTAGAAGGTGCGGCGCGACACACGCGCGCCGCGCACGACGTCGGCCACCGTCGATCCGCGCAGCCCGCGCTCGCGCACCGCCACCGCCATGCCTTCGAGCAAGCGGCCGTGGTGATCGCGGTACTGCGTTGAGGGCTCGTCGGGGTCGGCCGGGGCCACGACTACGCTGCGGCCGCCGCCGGCTCGCTTGGGGCTTGGTCGTGGGGGAGGGGCCGTCGCTTGACCAGCGCCCGGCCGCCACGCGCCGGGGCGAACGCGACCCCGCGCCAGCGCCAGCCCTCGTCCGGCTCGGTGGTGGGGAGGAGCTCGTAGCGCTCGAGCATGGTGCGCAGCACGACGTCCATCTCCATGTGGGCGAACGCGGCGCCGATGCAGCGGCGCATGCCGCCGCCGAAGGGCACCCATTCGTAGGTGTCGGGCTTGACCCCGAGGAAGCGATCGGGCGAGAAGCGCAGCGGGTCGCTGTAGAAGCGCGGATCCTCGTGAGTGAGCACCGCGGAGACGACCACCGTCGTGCCGGGCTCCAAGCGCCACCGCCCGAGCTCGAACGGCTGCATCACGAAGCGGCTGGTGCCCTGGATCACCGGCCGGGTGCGCTGGATCTCGCGGATCGTGGCCTCGCGCAGCTCCTGGCCGCCGTCGCGCGCCTCGTCGGCGAGGCGCTGCAGCAGCGCGGGATGGCGCCGCAGGCGCTCGACCGCCCAGGCGAGCGTCGCGGCCGTCGTCTCGTGTCCGGCCACCAGCAGCGTCAGCAGCTGATCGGCGATCTCGGCGTGCGACATCGGCTCGCCGCTCTCGTGTCGAGCCTGCACGAGCAGGGCCAGCACGTCCTCTCGCCGCTCGAGGTCGGGCGTCGCGCGGGCGGTGTCGATCAGCGCGTCCACCTGCTCGTCGAAGGCGCGCCGGATGCGCAGGAACCGGCCCCACGGGCTCCAGCGGCCCAAGTCGCGGTGCAGGAACGGCACGGCGACCAGCCGCGATCCGAGCTGCACGAAGCCCGGCAGCAGCTGGCGCAGCCGCTCGAGCTCGGCGCCCTCGGCTCCGAAGACCGCCCGCAGGATGGCGTTGAGGGTGATGCGACTCATCGGCTCGAGCGTGCGGAACTCCCGCTGCTCGGGCCAGCCCTCCAGCTCGCGCAGGGCCTCCTCGCGAACGATCTGCTCGTAGGCCTGCATGCGCTTGCCGTGGAACGGGGGCAGCAGCAGCCGGCGCTGCTGGAGGTGCCGCGCGCCGTCGATCGTCAGCAGCGAGCTGTCGCCGAGGACCGCGCGCAGCGGGCTGCGCTCGCCGGCGTAGAGCACGTCCGGGGGCGCCGTGAAGGTCTGCTTGATCAGCGCCGGATCGGCGACCACGACCGTCCTGCCGAACACCGGCACGTGGATCGTGAAGGCGTCGCCGTAGCGCCTGTGCAGGCGGCGCAGCGTCGAGAGCTGACGCACCGCGGCGAGCGCCTGCGCCCACTTCGGCATGCCGGGTCCGTCGGGATAGCGGTAGGAGGTGGCGTCCATGTCGTCCGGCTTACGGTACACGCACGTACCACCGAGGGCAACATGACTTGCCACTCGTTCGCGCTTCCCCTATACTGAACTAAATGGTTCAGTATCCCCAGACGATCGACCGGACGTTCGCCGCCCTGGCGGACCCCACGCGCCGGGCCGTGTTCGAGCGGCTCGCCCGTGGGCCGGCGACGATCACCGAGCTCGCGGAGCCGTTCGGCATCTCGCTCACCGGGATGAAGAAGCACGTCCAGGTGCTCGAGGACGCCGGACTCGCCACCACCGAGAAGGTGGGGCGGACGCGGCGCTGCAACCTCGGCCCACGGCGGCTCGAGGACGTCCAGGAGTGGACGGAGGCGTACCGGCGGATGCTGAACGAGCGCCTCGACCGGTTCGGGGAGCTGCTCGAACGTACGACCAAAGGAGCGCAGCAACCATGAACGACCAGCAGCAGGCACCGGCGGCCACCATCACCACGCCGACCGACCGCGAGATCCACGTCGAGCGCGTCTTCGACGCGCCCCGCGACCAGGTCTTCGCGGCCTTCACCGATCCCAGCCTCATCCCCGAGTGGTGGGGCCCGCGGGGCACGACGACCATCGTCGACCGCATGGACGTCGAGGCCGGCGGCAGCTGGCGCTTCGTGAGCCGCGACTCCGACGGCAGCGAGACGGCCTTCCGCGGCACCTACCGCGAGGTCACCCCGCCCGAGCGCATCGTGCAGACCTTCGAGTGGGAGGGCATGCCCGGCCACGTGTCGGTCGAGACCGCCAGCTTCGAGGACCTCGGCGACCGCACCAAGGTGATCACGACCTCCATCTTCCACACCCCCGAGGAGCGCGACGGCATGATCGCCTCGGGCATGGAGCGCGGACTCCGCGAGACCTACGCCCGCCTCGACGAGCTCCTCGCCAAGAACGCCGGCTGAGGGGCGCTACTCCGACAGCGCCGGGAAGCCGCTCTGGCCCGCGGCTTCCCGCACGACACGGGCGCCTCGCGACGGAACGAGGACGGTGAAGCGGCGGCGGGCGTGCTCGCGGCGCGGCGAGGCGGGTCGAAGCGTCGCGTGGGCAGCGACCGTCTCGAGCACGGTGGTCAGCTCGAGCATGGCGAGGGACTGGCCGAGACAGCGCCGCGTCCCGCCCCCGAAGGGCAGCCAGGTGTACGTGCCGGGCTTGACGCCGAGGAAGCGCTGGGGCCGGAAGGCGTCGGGCTCTGGGTACAGATCCTCGCGGCGGTGCACGAGGTTGGCGCAGGGCGCGACGGTGATCCCGGCGGGCAGGTCGGTGCCGCCGATCGTCATCGGGGCCGTCAGGCGGCGCACGACGTGTGGCACGGGCGGGCGCAGGCGCAGCGTCTCGCGCGCGACGGCCTCGGCCCAGCCGGGCTCGCCGGCCCGCAGGCGCTGCCACGCCTCGGGCTCGTGCATCAGCGCCTCGAAGGCCCAGGCCAGCGAGGCCGCGGTCGTCTCGTGTCCGGCGAGCACCAGCGTCACCAGCTCGTCGCGCACGTCGCCATCGGGCAGCTTGGTGTGGCTGACCAGCGACGACAGGATGTCGGTGCGTTCGCCGCTGCTCGGGTCGGCGCGGCGCTCGCGTATCAAGGCGCCGAGCTCGACGTCGACGGGAGCCAGGACGCGCCGGAACGTGCGCAGGCGCGCGGTCCGGTCGGGGCCGAGCGCGCCCATGGCGAGCATGTTGCGCTGCGCGCCCGTCCACCCGAGCAGCTCGCGCAGCAGCGTCCCCGCGCGCTGCCCACGGCGCTCGTCGACGCCGAAGACGGCGCGCAGGATCACGTCGAGCGTCAGCTGCTGCAACGAAGGCAACAGCGCGAAGCGTCGTCCGATCGGCCAGCGCTCGATCGTGCTGCGGGTGACGTCGGCGACGACGTCGCGGTAGCCGGCGATGCTCTCGCCGTGGAAGAAGGGCAGCAACGCGCGCCGGCGCTCCAGGTGCTCGCCCGCGTCGAGCAAGAGCACGCTGCCGGGCCGAAGATCGGTGCGAACAGGGCGTTGGCCTCGCCGGAGCGCAGCGTCTCGGCCGGGCCCTTGAACACCTCGGCGATGGCGGCCGGGTCATCGAGCAGCACCCACGTCTCGCCGAGGACGCGAACCGTGCACGGCGTGCCATGCCTGCGCGCCGCGTACCGACAGAAAGCATCGGGCGCCGCGAAATACCAAGAGCTCTGAACGAGCGGAGGAAGTCGAGGCCCCGGGGGCAGCGGCATGGCCCGACGCTACTCGTCTCACCGTGTCCGCGAGGGCCTCGCTCAGGTGCCCACGTAGGCCGCGAGGTGCTCGCCGGTGAGGGTGGAGCGGGCGGCGACGAGGTCGGCGGGTGCCCCCTCGAAGACGACCCGGCCGCCGTCGTGGCCGGCGCCGGGGCCGAGGTCGATGATCCAGTCGGCGTGCGCCATGACCGCCTGGTGGTGCTCGATGACGATGACCGACTTGCCGGAGTCGACGAGCCGGTCGAGCAAGCCGAGCAGCTGCTCGACGTCGGCGAGGTGGAGGCCGGTGGTCGGCTCGTCGAGGACGTAGACGCCGCCCTTCTCGGCCATGCGAGTGGCCAGCTTGAGCCGCTGTCGCTCGCCGCCGGACAGCGTGGTGAGCGGCTGGCCGAGGCTGAGGTAGCCGAGCCCGACGTCGGCGAGCCGGTCGAGGATCGTGTGCGCGGCCGGCGTGTGCGCCTCGCCGCCTGTGCCCCCTTGTGGGGTATCGCCGAAGAACTCCTCGGCCTCGGTCACCGACATGGCGAGCACCTCGCTGATGTCCTTGCCACCGAACCCGTACTCCAGCACCTCGGCCTGGAACCGCTTTCCCTCGCACACCTCGCAGGTGCTGGCGACGCCGGCCATCATCGCCAGGTCGGTGTAGATGACGCCGGCGCCGTTGCAGTTGGGGCAGGCACCCTCGGAGTTGGCACTGAACAGCCCCGGCTTCACGCCGTTGGCCTTCGCGAACGCCTTGCGGATCGGGTCGAGGAGCTTGGTGTACGTCGCCGGGTTGCTCCGCCGCGAGCCGCGAATCGCTCCCTGGTCGACCGACACGACCCCGTCGCGCCCCGACACCGAGCCACCGATCAGCGAGCTCTTGCCCGAGCCCGCCACCCCGGTGACGACGACCAGCACGCCGAGCGGGATGTCGACGTCGACGTCCTGGAGGTTGTTGGTGCCGGCGCCGCGCACCTCCAGCGCCTCCGACGACTCCCGCACCGTCTCCTTCAGGGATGCGCGATCGTCAAGGTGCCGCCCGGTGAGGGTGTCGCTGGCACGCAGCCCCTCCACGGTCCCCTCGAACACCACCTCTCCGCCCTCGGCGCCGGCGCGCGGGCCGAGGTCGACGACGTGGTCGGCGATCGCGATCGCCTCCGGCTTGTGCTCCACGACGAGCACCGTGTTGCCCTTGTCGCGCAGCCGCAGCAGCAGGTCGTTCATCCGCTGGATGTCATGGGGGTGCAGGCCGATGGTGGGCTCGTCGAAGACGTAGGTGACGTCCGTGAGCGAGGAGCCCAGGTGGCGGATCATCTTGGTGCGCTGCGCCTCGCCGCCCGACAGCGTGCCCGACGGCCGGTCGAGCGAGAGGTAGCCCAGCCCGATCTCCACGAACGAGTCGAGGGTCTCCTGCAGCGCCTCGAGCAGCGGCGCTACCGACGGCTCGTCGAGGCCGCCCACCCACTCGGCGAGGTCGGTGATCTGCATCGCGCACGCGTCAGCGATGTTCTTCCCGTCGATCTTCGACGACCGGGCGCCTTCGGCGAGCCGGGTGCCGTCGCACTCGGGGCAGGTGGTGAACACCACCGCCCGTTCCACGAAGGCGCGGATGTGCGGCTGGAGGGCGTCGACGTCCTTGGAGAGGAACGACTTCTGAATCTGCGGGATCAGACCTGCGTACGTCAGGTTGATGCCATCGACCTTGATCTTGGTCGGCTCCCTGTGGAGCAGGTCGTGGAGCTCCCTCTTGTTGAACTTGCAGATCGGCTTGTCGGGGTCGAAGAAGCCGCAGCCGCGGAAGATGCGGCCGTACCAGCCGTCCATGCTGTAGCCGGGGATCGTGAGCGCGCCCTCGTTGAGCGACTTGCCGTCGTCGTACAGCTGGGACAGGTCGAAGTCGGTGACCGAGCCCCGGCCCTCGCAACGCGGGCACATTCCGCCGGTTCGGTTGAAGGTCGCCTTCTCGGTCTTGGTCTTGCCACCGCGCTCGATCGTGATCCCACCGCTCGCCCGGACCGAGGGGACGTTGAAGGCGTACGCGCTGGGCGAGCCGATGTGCGGCTTCCCCAGCCGGCTGAACAGGATGCGCAGCATCGCGTTGGCGTCGGTCGCGGTGCCGACCGTGGAGCGGGGATCGGAGCCCATCCGCTCCTGGTCGACGAGGATCGCGGTCGTCAGCCCGTCGAGCACGTCGACCTCGGGCCGCGCCAGCGTCGGCATGAAGCCCTGCACGAAGGCGCTGTAGGTCTCGTTGATCAGCCGCTGCGACTCCGCGGCGATCGTGCCGAACACCAGCGAGCTCTTGCCCGAGCCGGAGACGCCGGTGAACGCCGTCAGCCGGCGCTTCGGGAGCTCGACGCTGACGTCCTTGAGGTTGTTCACGCGCGCGCCCTGCACGCGGATCAGATCGTGGCTGTCGGCAACGTGTAGCGCAGGCGACTGCGTATCCGTCCTCGTGGCCATGCTCATCGTGTTCCGGGGGCAAGCGGCTGATGGGATTCGAACCCACGACCTTCTGCATGGCAAGCAGACGCTCTAGCCAGCTGAGCTACAGCCGCAAGGCGGTCGAGTATAGCCGTGGGCGGTGGCTGGCAGGGCGCGGGGTGGGGTCGCGCGCCGCTACCCTTCAGCGTCCTCCGGCGCCGTGGCGGAGTGGCTACGCAGCGGCCTGCAAAGCCGTTTACACCAGTTCGATTCTGGTCGGCGCCTCTAGTCGTGGAGCGGAATCCGCCGCTTCGACCGCCGGGGCGTGTCCCGAGCGTGTCCCCGGATCGCCGACAGACCAGGGTGAGCGCCTGGCCTTGGCGCCAGCCTGGGACGGTCGCAGGAGTCCCCCCATTCCCACGGCGCAGGAGCAGATGTATGCTGGCCGCTTGTTGGCGCGGTTCAAGGCTGGACGACGGTTGACGAGGTAGACGGTATGGCCGAAGAACAGCCCCCGGAAGTCGAAGCCAGGTCCGTCCCGGTCGTCTGGGTCGGTACCGAGGACCTTCCGGTCCAGTTCGTCAACCAGTTTGTTGGCGTGGTCGCTCCCGACGAGGTCTTCCTGACCTTGGGAAGCCTGGTGCCCCCGCCGATCCTCGGGGAGACGGAGGAGGAGCGTAGGGCTGCCGTCGAGGACATCCAGTTCGTCCAGGTCAAGCCCGTAGCGCGAATCGCGCTCACGCCTGCACGGCTGCAACAGCTCATCCAAGTTCTTCAGCAGACCTTGGCAAACTATGAGAGACAGCAGCAGAGGAGGGAACCATGACACAGACGCTCGCGACTCGAGACAAGAACACCGCCACCGGCCCCGGAGGAGTCCGGCCGGGCGCTGCCGCGAGCAACCTGGGCTCCCCGCCTTCGCCCGGTCTCCCTCTGTTTGTGCCCGCAGATCAGCTCTACTACTGGTCCTTCGCATGGCAGGACGCCGAACGGAAGGCGAGGGCTGACCTTGCTGCCGGTCGCTCCCGGACGTTCGACGACCCCGGCGAGGCCGTGCGCTACCTGCTGGGCACCGACCGCTGAGCTTGCCAAGTCTGCGGATACCCGAGGCGTTCACGGACGCCTTGGACAAGAAGGAAGCAAAGTTGGCGGCGTCGATCGTCCGCTGCGTCCACAAGCTCGGAGAGAACCCTCGCAATCCGGGCCTCCAAACACATCCCGTGCAGGGAACGCGGAACCCGAAGGTCTTTGAGGCTTACGTGGACATGAAGAACCGGGTGACGTGGCACTGGGACGGGGACGTGATTGTGCTTCTCGCTCACTGCAACCACGACATCCTCAAGCGGCCATACGGACCGAGCAAGTAGTCCGTTTCGGGCGTCTGGACCAAAGAGGTGTCATCCCGAACACGATGGTTACCCGAACACGATGGTTACTGGTACAGCGACCACGCTCGCAAACGCCCCGACCAGGCCCGCGATCACTCCGACCTTAATCCAGTTGACGTTGTCATCCGCAGTTCGCCACGGCTTGTGTCGGATCAGTTCATAGACCGTGCTCTTGCTGCTGCCGGCTCGTAGAACTTCGTCCGCGCTGGACTCGATCTGGCTGAACGTGCTGTCCTCGACTGAACCTTCTCCAAAGTCAAACGTCCGAGTTGGGCGCTCACTCATGGCGTGCAGCACTTCTTGAACTTCTGGCCTGAGCCGCATGGGCACGGGGCGTTGCGGCCGATCTTCTTCCCCCGCCGGACAGGGTGATGTACCAAACCGTGAACATGCAGGTTACGAACTGGCCCCGTCGAGGACACGACGACAGGAGTGTTGACCACCTCGACTTGGTCAAGGACTAGCCCACCTATATCGCCCTCAATTTCGATAGCCGCCCCTCCGCCATTTGCGAAGGTACAGTTGCGGAAGACGACCACAGCCCAATTCTACCTAGCGCCTCAGCGGATTACTGGGCTTCGCCGTGAACGTGTCCCCGTTCATGTCCCGAGCCATCGCAGTTCGGGCGCAACGGGCTTAGCAACCGAGCGCGACTGAAACCGCTATACAGAGCGGAGCACCGCGTCGCAGGTGGGCCTGCAAAGCCGTTTACACCAGTTCGATTCTGGTCGGCGCCTTGGCTCTGCGTGCTATGCCGCTGCGCGCCGCAGGTCGCGCGCCCGGCCGGCCAGGGACGAGACTTCGCCGCCCAGCAGCAAGCGCGGCGCGCGGCGCACGCCGGGCAGGGTCAGCGCCGCCAGCGCCGGTCGCATCGCGGCGACGGTCGCGCTGTCGACGGCGCGGGGGCGGTCGATGCCGGCGAGCTGGCGCAGGGGGCGTGGCACGATCGCCACGGCGGCCTGGGCGTACATCCAGAGCGGCACCTGCAGCGTCGGCATCCCGCGGTTGACGGTCAGGCCGATCACGTAGTCGATCGCCTCGCGGCTGGCCGCGCTGACGCAGAGCTTCGGCTGCATCGACGCGAAGTAGTCGCGCATCTGCTCGACCGACTGCGGCACGGTCTCCTCCGGCACGCCCACCAGGGCCGCGATGCGCGCTCCTTCGAAGATGAACTGGTCCTGCTCCTCGGGTGTCAGCCCGCCCGCGTAAGTGCGGTAGGCGGCCAGGAACGAGTGCCACTCGACGCAGTGCACCCAGAGCTGGGTCTCGGGGTCGTCGGCGCTGTAGGGCTGGCCGGTGACCGGGTCGACGCCGCGCACGCGCTTGTGCGCCGCGCGCACGCGGCGGGCCGCGGCGTGGGCGGTCTCGGTGTCGCCGAAGGTCGTGGCGATCACGTAGTACGAGGTCCGGCGCAGGCGACGCAGCCCGTTCTTCTGGTAGCTGTCGAACTCGGCCACGCCCGCCATCGCGCGCGGCTCCAGCGCCTGGATGATCAGCGCGCGCAGGCCGCCGACCAGACCCGAGGGATGGGCGAGCACCTTCCACGCCACCGAGTCCGGGCCGAGCAGCCCCACGTCCTCCTCGATCTCAGAACTGACAACGCTCACTGTCAACACCCTACAGTGGCTCTGTCACGATTGCGCCGTGTCCCAGAGCGCACCTCGGACCTACCGCGGCGTCGCCCCGCAGCAGCGCCGGGACGAGCGGCGAGCGCGCCTGCTGGAAGCCGGCCTCGACGTGGTCGCCGAGCACGGTTGGCCCGACACCACCGTCAGGCGCGTGTGCGCGCGGGCCGCTCTCACCGAGCGTTACTTCTACGAGGCCTTCGACGATCGCGACGCGCTGCTGATCGCGCTCTTCGACCACGTGGCGGCGCAGACGACCCAGGCGATCCTCACAGCCGTCGAAGCAGCGCCGCGCGACGCCACCGCCCGTGCCCAGGCGGCGATCACGACCTGCGTCGACCTGCTGGCCGACGATCCGCGCCACGCCAAGGTGCTGCTGCTGGAGGCCAGCAACCACGAGCAGCTGCAGCGCCGGCGCGTGCGCGCCATCACCGCCTTCGCGCATCTGGTGCGCGATCAGGCCGCGGACTTCTACGGCGTATCCGGGCCGCTGCTCAAGGACGCCGAGCTGACCGCCCATGCGCTCGTCGGCGGCCTCGCCCAACTGCTGTTCGCCTGGCTGCTTGGCGATCTCGAGGTCTCGCGCGCGCGGCTGATCGAGCACTGCACGCGGCTGTTCACGGCCGCCGCCGAGGTGCGTTCCGGTCCCCCGAAAATGGAATAGACGACTCGCTTTCCGGGTACATACCGCCGTGAAAGTCCCTGGCGTGTGGGCCGGGACGAAATGCACACCGAGGGAGTGAGCCATGACGGAGACCAACGGCGGCGGCGCCGAACGAGCGTCTGCGCCACCCACGAGTGAGCAGATCGACTGGGTCGCGGCCGAGCGCTCGCCGGAGTTCCGAGAGCTGGTGCGGCGCAAGCGGTCGTTCGTGGTGCCGGCCACGATCTTCTTCCTGGCTTGGTACCTCGGCTTCATCCTGCTCGCTGGCTACGCGCCGGACTTCATGGGCGAGGAGTTCCTCGTCGACGGCATCACCGTCGGCTACGTGCTCGCGCTGAGCCAGTTCGTGATGGTCTGGGTGCTGACCGCCTGGTACCTGCGCCGCGCCGACCGGGTGTTCGACCCGCTCGCCGCCAAGGCGGCGCGGCGGGCGCTCGAGGTGGGCGAGCCGCCTGCGACGACGAGTGGGCGCTTCGAGCGCGAGCCCCGGACCGGGCCGGCGGTCGAGCAGCCCGGCACGAGGGGGTGAGCGGCCGATGACCATCTATCGCAGCCGACGTCAACGAGCTGGCGCTGTCGATCTTCGCGGTCGTCGTCGGCGTCACGCTGGTCGTCACCTACCTGGCCTCCAAGCGCGTCTCCAGCGCAACCGACTTCTGGGCCGCCGGACGCGGCCTGACCGGGAGTGCAGAACGGCTTCGCGATCGCCGGCGACTACATGTCGGCCGCGTCGTTCCTCGGCATCGCCGGCCTGATCTTCCTGTTCGGCTTCGACGGCTTCCTCTACTCCGTCGGCTTCCTGGTCGCGTTCCTGACCGTGCTGTTCCTGCTCGCCGAGCGGATGCGCAACAGCGGCAAGTACACGATCGCCGACGTGCTGTCGTTCCGGATGAAGGAGACGCCGGCGCGGACCGCCGCGGCGCTCGGCACGCTGAGCGTGGTCGCCTTCTACCTGATCGCGCAGATGGTCGGCGCGGGCGTGCTGATCCAGGCGCTCGTGGGGGTCGACTTCACCGTCGCCGTGATCCTCACCGGCGCGTTCATGCTCGTCTACGTCGTCGCCGGCGGCATGCTCGCCACCAGCTGGGTGCAGATCATCAAGGCGGTGCTGCTGCTGACCGCCACCTTCGTGCTCTCGATCTTCGTGCTCGGCAAGATCGGCTGGAACCCGCTCGACCTCTTCCGCGAGGCGCGCGCCGAGTCGCCGGCGGGGCAGAAGTACCTCGAGCCGGGCCTGCTCTACGCCAAGCCGATCGACACGATCTCGCTCGGCCTCGGCCTGGTGCTCGGCACCGCCGGGCTGCCGCACATCCTGATGCGCTTCTTCACCGTGCCTGACGCGAAGGCCGCGCGCTCGTCGGTCGGCTGGGCGGTCGGCCTGATCGGCGTCTTCTACCTGATGACCACCTGCCTCGGCTTCGGGGCGCGGGCGATCCTCGGGGAGGGCGCGACCGAGGCCGTCGGCAGCGGCGGCAACCTCGCCGCACCACTGCTGGCCGAGGAGGTCGGCGGCGGCGCCGGCACCGTCGGCGGCGACCTGTTCCTCGCGATCATCGCCGCGGTCGCGTTCGCCACGATCCTCGCGGTCGTCGCGGGGCTGGTGATCAGCGCCTCCGGCGCGGTCGCCCACGACGTCTGGTCGAACATCGTGCGCGCGGGCAGGGACTCCGAGAAGGAGGAGGTCTGGGTCGCGCGCCTGGCCGCGGTCGGCATCGGCGCGATCGCGATCTTCGTCGCGATCCTCGGCGGCGAGGGGCTGAACGTGTCGTTCATGGTCGGGCTCGCGTTCGCGGTCGCCGCGAGCGCGAACTTCCCGGCGCTGCTGCTGGCGCTGATCTGGCGGCGCTTCAACACCACCGGCGCCGTGACCGGCGTGCTGTTCGGCGTGATCAGCTCGGTCGGCCTGGTGATCATCAGCCCGACGGTGTGGCCGGGACCCGACTCCGAGGGCGGCGCGCTGTCCTGGCTGACGCTGGCCAACCCGGGGATCGTCTCGATCCCGCTCGGCTTCATCGGCTGCTGGCTGGGCACGGTGCTCAGCAGCCAAGGCGAGACGGCGCGCAGCTTCGACGAGCTGTACGTGCGCTCGGAGACCGGCCTGGGCGCCGAGGTCGGCACCGGCCTCAAGCTCACCGGCGGCGGCGCTGGGGGGCGCCGCGCCGGGCGCGCCACGGCGGCCGCGACTACCATGCCCACCAAGCTGGCCCCCTGAGGGAGGAACGCACTCGGCGCCCGCATGCGGGACGGGCGGGCGCCGTGTGCCATGGCGGCCGGTGGGGTAGAACTGCCTCGACAGCAGGAGAGCGAGGAGACAGCGAATGGAAGCCAGCACCAAGCCGTCCGGGGAGGAGATCGAGCAGCAGATCGGCGAGCTGCTCGACCAGGAGACCTTCGAGCCGCCGGCCGAGTTCCGCAAGCAGGCGCTGATCTCCGACGAGTCGGTCTACGAGGAGGCCGCGCGCGATCCGCAGGCGTGGTGGGCCGAGCAGGCCGAGGCGCTGGACTGGTTCGAGCCTTGGGACGAGGTGCTCGACGAGTCGAACGCCCCCTTCTACAAGTGGTTCGTCGGCGGCAAGCTCAACGCCTCCCACAACTGCCTCGACCGCCACGTCGAGGCCGGCCGCGGCGACCGGGTCGCCTTCCACTGGCGCGGCGAGCAGGGCGAGGAGCGCGACGTCACCTACGCCGAGCTGCTGCGCGATACCAAGCGGCTCGCGAACGTGCTCAAGGAGCGCGGCGTGCAGGCCGGCGACGTGGTCGGGATCTTCCTGCCGATGATCCCCGAGGTCGCGGTGGCGATGCTCGCCTGCGCGCGCATCGGGGCGCCGCACAACGTCGTCTTCGGCGGCTTCTCGCCCGACTCGGTCAAGGAGCGGATGCAGTTCTCCGACGCCAAGGCGCTGATCACCGTCGACCAGGCGCGGCGCAAGGGCAAGAGCGCCGACATCAAGCCGGCCGTCGACGAGTTCCTCGGCGAGGTGCCGTCGATCGAGACCGTGGTGGTGGTGCGCCACACCGGCGCCGAGGTCGACATGACCGAGGGCCGCGACATCTTCTACGACGAGGCGATCGAGGCGGCCTCCGAGGACTGCCCGGCCGAGCCGCTGGACGCCGAGCACCCGCTCTACATCCTCTACACCTCGGGCTCGACGGCCAAGCCGAAGGGCATCCAGCACGGCACCGGCGGCTACCTGACCGGGGTGGGCTGGACCCATCGCAACGTCTTCGACCTCAAGCCCGACGAGGACGTCTATTGGTGCTCGGCCGACGTCGGCTGGGTCACCGGCCACTCGTACATCGTCTACGGGCCGCTGCTCAACGGCGCGACCTCGGTGATGTGGGAGGGGGGACCCGACTACCCCGACAAGGACGTCTGGTGGGAGCTGGTCGAGCGCTACGGCGTGACGCTCTTCTACACCGCGCCGACCGCGATCCGTGCCTGCATGAAGTGGGGCGTGCAGCACCCGAACAAACACGACCTGTCGTCGCTGCGCCTGCTTGGCACCGTCGGCGAGCCGATCAACCCCAAGGCCTGGCTGTGGTACTGGAAGGTGATCGGCGGCGAGCGGTGCCCGGTGGTCGACACCTGGTGGCAGACCGAGACCGGCCACATCCTGATCTCGCCGCTGCCGGGCGTGACGAGCGCCAAGCCCGGCTCGGCCACGCGTCCGCTGCCGGGCATCGAGCCGGCGGTGGTCGACGAGGACGGCAACGAGGTCCCCGACGGCGAGCAGGGGCTGCTGGTGATCAAGCGCCCTTGGCCGGGCATGGTGCGCACGCTGTTCCGCGACGACGAGCGCTTCGTGGAGACCTACTTCTCGAAGTTCGGCGAGACGACCTACTTCGTCGGCGACGCCGCGCGCCGCGACGAGGACGGCTACTTCTGGGTCGTCGGCCGCGTCGACGACGTGGTCAACGTCTCCGGCCACCGGCTCTCGACGGCCGAGGTCGAGTCGGCGATCGTCTCGCACCCGAAGGTCGCCGAGGCGGCGGTGATCGGACAGACCGACGAGGACACCGGCCAGGCGATCACGGCCTTCGTGATCCTCGAGGGCGAGAACGACGAGGGCGACGAGCAGCTCGAGACCGAGATCCGCGAGCACGTCGCGCGCCGGATCGGCAAGCTCGCCCGGCCCAAGCGCATCATCTGGACCGCCGACGTGCCCAAGACCCGCTCGGGCAAGATCATGCGCCGCCTGCTGCGCGACATCGCCGAGGGCCGCGAGCTCGGCGACGTGACCACGCTGCGCGAGCCGGGCGTGATGGCCGATCTGGCCGCCAAGGTCGGCAGCGACGAGTCCTAGGACGACGAGGGGCGCCCGTGTGGGAGGCGCCCCTGGTCGGGAAGGCGTACCGCCGGCTGCTCGGGTGGGAAGGGTGAACCGGCTCGTCGACCTTCGCTTCTGGTGATCGGCTGAAGCGGGTGGCGCCTTGACGCGCTGCAAGCCTCCTCCCAGCCTTGCGGGCACCCGTAGGATCGTTGCATGCGCTACGTGATCACCGGAGGAGCCGGCTACATCGGCTCGCGGCTCGTGGACTTGCTCTCGCGCCGCGAGGACACCGAGCAGATCGTGATCTGCGACCTCGCGCCGCCGCGCGGGCCCTACCTGCCCAAGACGGAGTTCGAGCGCGTCGACGTGCGCGACGGAGCCGCCGTGCGCGGCGTCCTGGAGCGCGTGCGCCCAGATGCGCTCGTGCACCTCGCCTTCATCCTCAACCCCTCGCACGACGAGGACTTCATGTACGACGTCGACGTCAACGGCACCCACAACGTGCTCCACGCGGCGTCGGCGGCCGGGGTGGGGCAGGTGCTCGTCACCTCGTCCTCGACCGCCTACGGCGCCTTCCCCGACAACCCAAAGCCGATCACCGAGGAGCACCCGGTGCGCGGCGTGCCGGTGTTCTCGTATGCGCGCGACAAGACCGAGTCGGACCGCATCTGCCAGCTCTGGGCCGAGCGTCACCCGGACAGGACGATGACGATCGTGCGGCCGTGCATCGTGTTCGGGCCGAACGTCGACAACTACCTCGTGCGGCTCTGGACCAAGGCGCCGTTCGCGGTCGACGCCGCCGGCGCGCTCGACAACGAGATCCAGTTCGTGCACGAGGACGACGTCGTCGAGGCGATCACCCGCCTGCTGCTGGGCGCCCACGCCGGTGCCTTCAACGTTTGCGGCGACGGGCTGATGACGATGCGCGAGTGCGCCGAGACGATCGGCTCGCCGGTGCGCAAGCTGCCGCTGCGCGCCTACCGTGCGCTGGCGCGGACGATGTGGCGCCTGCGCGCCAGCGAGGCGCCCCCGGGCCAGATCGAGTTCGCCCTGCACCCGTGGATCGTGTCGGCCGACAAGCTCAAGCGGACGACCGGCTGGAGGCCGCGGCACACCAGCCGCGAGACCTTCGAGATCACCATGCGCGCCCACGGCAAGCTGCCGCCGCAAACGGCACCGGCCGGCCCCGGCCGACTGCTACGCTGGCCGCCTGAGCGGGGGTCGCCCGCCTTCAGCATCCCAGGGCCGTTAGCTCAGCTGGGAGAGCGCCGTCTCGACAAGGCGGAGGTCACTGGTTCGAGCCCAGTACGGCCCACTTGGAAAGGCCCCGCAAGCGGGGCCTTTCGCGTGGCGGGCGCTATGACGCCGCTGTTGATCTGAAGGCGTCGTTCTGTGTGTCGGGCGTGTATCCGTACGTGCCTCTGATGGTGATGGTTCTGGCCGGGTCGGGGCAAACGACGGGGTCCGATCCGGCGTCAAGGACGAATCTCACTGTCGGATCGTTGATGGCCATCGTTCTGGCGGCGTCTGTGTCGATCGCCT
Organism: uncultured Thermoleophilaceae bacterium; assembly: GCA_963734165.1. Taxonomy (GTDB): domain Bacteria; phylum Actinomycetota; class Thermoleophilia; order Solirubrobacterales; family Thermoleophilaceae; genus JACVRW01. Next base: position 471,965 of record CAVTFZ010000003.1, read on the forward strand.
TGATTGACTGCGGGCCGATTGTGGCGCCGCAGAATCTGCCGGCTCCCAGTGTGATCACGATTGAGATGCTCTGGCCGCCCGGGACGATCAGCGTCGTGAACCATGAGTTCGCCACCCCCGGCACGGGAGCTGTCACGTGCCAGCCGAAGGGCGTCATTGAGGTGGCGGTCGTGGTCACCGTCGTGGCCACGCCGAGGTTGGATCTGCAGCCGGCGAACGTCATCGTCGTGAAGAAGAAGCGTGTGTGTGTCTGCGGAACGTAGCCTGACGCCGCGGCTCTGCATGTGACTGTGATCAGTCTGCCGTCGAGCCCGACGACTGAGAAGTCGACTCTGGGCGAGGTGAATGTTGATGATGAGTTGTCTGTGTTGCCGATCGGTGTGAAGAAGGGCGCGACGTTTGCCACTGAGGTTGTATTGGCGCCTGTGGCGAAGGCCGGGGCGCTCACGACTCCCAGTGCGCAGACGAGGACGAGTGCGGCGAGGACGCCGCGCTTGAGCGGGTTCATGGCGAGAGATCCTTTCTCTGGCTTCCGCTGGACATGGGCTGCCTATGAGCCAGCTGTTGATCTGAATCTGTCAGCGGCTGTGTCGGGTCTGTAGGTGTAGGTCCCGGTCATCGTGATGGTTCTGGCCGGGTTTGGGCAGAGGACCGGGTCCGAGCCTGCGTCCAGGACGAATCTGATTGTGGGGTCGGCGACGACCACGGTTCTGCCGGCGTTTGTGTCGGTGGCCTTGATTGACTGCGGGCCGATTGTCATCCCGCAGAATCTGCCGCCGCCGAGGTTGATCGTGATTGAGATGTTCTGACCGCCTGGGACGGTCAGGGTGGTGAACCATGAGTTCGGGTTCATCACGACTGTGCTTGTCACGTGCCAGCCGAAGGGCGTTGCTGAGGTGGCGGTGGTGGTGACCGTCGCGGCCACGCCGATGCTGGGTCTGCAGCCCCCGAAGCCCATCGCGGTGATGAGGACGCGTGTATGTGTGTTGGGGACGTAGCCTGAGGCGTTCGCCACGCATGTGACTGTGACCACTCTGCCGTCGAAGGCGACCGCTGAGAAGTCGATTCTGGGCGAGGCGAATGTTGATGATGAGTTGTCTGTGTTGCCGATCGGTGTGAAGAAGGGCGCGACGTTCATGACTGACGTTGTGTTCGCGACTGTGGCGAAGGCGGGCGCGCTGACGACCGCGAGCGCGCACAGGAGGACGAGCGCGACCAGGACACCGCGCTTGAGCGGATTCATGATTGGGAGATCCTTTCTGGCTTCCGGGGACGGAGGCCGCGGCCAGACCCAATGAGAATAAGGAAGCGCTCAAGAAAACACAACATGCTCAGTGTGGCGGAAGCAACTGGGGCGCTACCCTGCGCCCGTGCTCGGGCTGCTCTACGACGTTCACGGCAACCTGCCCGCGCTCGAGGCGGTGCTCGCCGAGGCTGAGCGGGCCGGCGTCGATCGCTGGCTGCTGGGCGGCGACTACGCCGCCTTCGGCGCCTGGCCGCTGGAGACCGTCGATCGTCTGCGCGAGCTCGACGCGGAGTGGATCCGCGGCAACGTGGACCGCTGGACGCTCGCGCCCGACCAGGCTCCCGAGCCGGTGCGCGGCGCGCTGGCGCGCTGTCGCAAGCTGCTGGGAGACGGCGTCGCCCGCGACCTCGCCGAGCTGCGGGAGACGCGCCGCCACGACGGCGTGCTCTACTGCCACGCCTCGCCGTGGTCGGACGTCAGCAGCTTCCTGCCCGAGCCCGCCGACACCGACGCCGAGCTGCTGGAGGGGGTCGATGCCCGCCGGGTCGTCTTCGGCCACACGCACCTGCAGTTCACGCGCGAGGGCCCGACCGGCGTCGAGCTGAGCAATCCCGGCAGCGTCGGCATCCCGCTCGACGGGGACCAGCGGGCGGCTTGGGCGATCGTCCACGGCGACGGCCGCGTCGAGCCGCGGCGCACCGCCTACGACCATCAGGCCAGCGCCGCCGCCGTGCGCGACCGCCTGGGCTCGGACGGCGAGCTCTTCGCCCGCCGGATCGAGCGGGCACGTTTCGACGTGACCTGACCGCGACGCGTGCTAGCGTGGCCGCCGAGTGCGCCTGTCCAGCGTCATCACGCCGAAGGACCGCGAGTTCTTCGACCTCTTCGAGGAGGCGGGAGGCAACATCCTTCGCGCCGCGACGCTGCTCGACGAGATGCTGCGCGAGTTCCCCGACCGCAACGAGCTCGCGCGCGAGATCCTGATCGCAGAGCAGGACGGGGACCGGATCACGCACGACATCATCCGGCGCCTCAACCAGACCTTCGTCACCCCGATCGACCGCGAGGACATCCACGAGCTCGCCTCGGCGCTCGACGACGTCGTCGACTACACCGAGGAGGTCTCGGACTACCTCGGCCTGTACAAGATCGAGGCCCCGATGGAGCAGGCCCAGCAGCTGGCCAAGGTGCTGGCCGCCTGCGCCCGCCAGATCGCCGAGGCGATGCCGCGGCTACGCGGCTTCCAGGACATCTCGCACTACACCGTCGAGATCAACCGGCTCGAGAACGACGGCGATCGGATCACGCGCGAGGCGATCGCCTCGCTGTTCGACAACGGCATCGATCCGATGGTCGTGATCCGCTGGAAGGACATCTTCGAGCGCCTCGAGGAGGCCATCGACGCGACCGAGCGCGTGGCCAACATCCTCGAGGGAATCGTGATCAAGAACACCTGAACCCGGGACGAATCCTGCGATGGATGGCGATCTGATCGTCGTAATCGTCGTGGCGACTGCGCTCGCCTTCGACTTCACCAACGGCTTCCACGACACCGCGAACGTGGTCGCCACCTCGATCTCCACGCGCGCGATGGCGCCGCGCGTGGCGGTGGGGATGGCGTCGATCCTGAACTTCGTCGGCGCCTTCCTCTCGCTCGAGGTCGCCGCCACGGTCGCCAAGGACGTCGTGCAGGCCGATCTGGTGACGCCGCTGATGGTCTTCGGCGGCCTCATCGGCGCGATCGCCTGGAACCTCGTCACCTGGTTCTACGGCCTGCCCTCGAGCTCCTCGCACGCGCTGATCGGCGGCATGGTCGGCGCGGCGACCGTCGCGCACGGCTTCAACTCGGTGCTCTGGGACGGGGTGCTCGGCAAGGTGATGATCCCCGCGGTGGTGGCACCTGTGCTCGCCTTCGTCGTCGCCGGCCTCTCGATCCTGCTGCTCTACCGCATCGTCGGACGCCTGCGGCCGGGGCCGGTCAACCAGGGCTTCCGCGCCGGGCAGATCCTCTCCGGGGGCTGCTGGCGCTGGCGCACGGCACCAACGACGCCCAGAAGACGATGGGCGTGATCACGCTGGCGCTGATCGCCAACGGCTCGATCTCCCAGGACAACTTCCACGTGCCGACGTGGGTGGTGGTCTCGGCGGCGACCGCGATCTCGGTGGGCACCTACGTCGGCGGCTGGCGCATCATCCGCACGATGGGCAGCCGCATCCACAAGATGGACACCGCCCAGGGCTTCGCCGCCCAGGGCGCCGGCGCCGCGGTGATCCTCGCCTCCTCGCACGGGGGCTTCCCGCTCTCGACCACGCACACGATCTCCGGTGCGGTGATCGGCGCCGGCGCGGCCAAGCGCCTGTCGGCGGTGCGCTGGGGCGTGGCGGGCAACATCGTGGCGGCGTGGGTGCTGACGCTGCCGGCCGCGGCGCTGATCGGCGGCCTGACCTACGCGGTCACGCGCATCTTCGGCACCGGCGCCGCCGGCCCGCTGGTGGTCTGCGGCGCGATCCTGCTGGGCGCCGTGCTGCTTTTGGTCCGGCGCGCGCAGCGCGGCCCCGCGGTCAGCGCCCCCGCGGAGGTCCGCACGTGATCGCGTCAGTCGACTGGGACGCGCTCCTGCAGGTCGTCTGGAGCTCGATCCTCGCGGGCATCGGCGTGACCGCGGCGTTCGGCGTCGCGATCGTCGGCGCCACGCGGGCGGTGGACCTGCGCCGCGGCGGTCGTGGAGGAGCGTCGATCGTGGCCGGGACGATCGGCACGGTCGCGCTGGCCCTGGTCTGCGCAGCGATCGTGTTCGGCATCGTCGTGATGACGAACAAGTAGACCGGCTGGGTTCAGGCCGCACCCAAGGCTCAGGCGAGCGCCACCAGCCGCTCCAGCTCCCGCTCGCTCGACCAGCCGCCGACCGACGCCCGCGCGTAGGGCGTGCCGGGGAGGTCGCGGATGACGATCCCCTCGCCGCGCAGGCGCTCGACCGTCGCCTTGGGATCGGCGACCTCGAACGAGACCAGCGTCGATTCCCCCCGCGGCGCCACGGCGATCCCGCTGGCCCGCAGGTTGTCGGCCAGGCCCGCCGCCAGCTCGATCGCGTGCCGCTGCACCCGCTCGATGCCGGCGCCCTCGAGCACGTCGAGCGCCGCCAGCGCCCAGGCCAGGTGCTCGGCGGACGGGAAGCCGATGTCGAAGCGACGGGCGTCCTCGTGCAGGGCGGGCGCGAAGGGATCGGCGTTGTCTGCCACGGTGGGATAGCCGGGCCAGGGGGCGCGCAGCCGCGGCGCCAGCTCGGCGCGGACGTACAGGTAGCCCGTGCCGTTCGGACCGCAGAGCCACTTCTGGCCGGAGGCGGCGTAGAAGTCGCAGCCGAGCGCGCGCACGTCGACACCGATCGCGCCGAGGCCCTGGGCGCCGTCGAGCAGCACCAGCGCGTCGGTGGCCGCCAGCGCCGGCACGTCCACCACCCGCCCGGTCATCCAGGAGACGTGCGAGCAGGCGACCAGCTTCGTGCTCGGGCGAACCGCGTCGACCAGCCGGTCGAAGGGGACGACCCGCAGCTCGAGGCCGTGACGCTCCCGCGCCGCCGCCAGCGGCGCGGAGAGGCCGGGGTGCTCCTCGTCGCTGGTCAGCACCTCGTCGCCGGGCCGTAGGTCGAGGCCCGCAAGCACCGCGTTGACGCCGTCGGTGGTGGCGCCGGTGAGGGCGACCTCGGTCGTGTCGCAGCCGAGCAGGCGAGCGGCCCGTACGCGCAGCTCGTCGCGGTTGGTCATCAGCGCCTCGAAGAAGATCGCGTCCGCGCGGCCGTTCTCGCACTGCAGCGCGAGCGCGGTCGCGGCCGCCTCGCGCGCCCGGCGCGGCATCGGCCCGTTGGTGCCCGCGTTGAGGTAGGCGACCCGCTCGAGCACGGGAAACTGGGCGCGCAGGTCGTCCACGGCCGCTGATACTAGGCTCCGCTGCCCATGATCCTCGAACGCTCCATGCACGACGGCTGGCTCTCGAACGCGTACCTCGTCGGCGACGAGGACGGCGGCAGCGCGGTGGTGATCGACTCGGGCGGGCCGGCGGGACCGCTGCTGGAGGCGGCCGAGCGCCACTCGCTCGACGTGCGGTACCTGCTGCTGACCCACCACCACGGCGACCACGTGGCCGAGAACCACGTCTGGCAGGAGCGCCACGGCGTCGAGATCCTCGCCCACCCGCTGGAGGCGGCGCGGCTGCTGGACGTGGACCGCACGATCGAGCCGGGGGAGGCGCTCGAGGTGGGCGGCCTGTCGATCTCCTCGCTGCACACCCCGGGCCACACCGACGGGATGCTCAACTTCGTCGTCGACCAGACCGACGTCTTCACCGGCGACACGCTCTTCCGCGGCTCGGTCGGCGGCGTGCGCGCACCGGGCTCGACGAGCTTCGAGGACCTCAGGCACTCGGTCATGGAGGTGCTGATGGCGCTGCCGCCCGAGACCCGCCTGCATCCCGGTCACACCGATCCGACGACGGTGGGGGAGGAGTGGGAGTCCAACGCCTTCGTGCGCGTCTGGCGCGGCCTCGACCCCGAGGGCGACGAGTCCTGCCAGGTCGCCGGTCAGGACGCCCGCCTCGTGCTCTGGGCGCCCGACTACGACGGTGGCCACAAGGCCTGGGTGCGCTGGCCCGACGGCAAGGACGACATCGTTCCCGGCAGCCAGGTGCGGCGCTGAGCTACGCCGGCAGCTGCGCCACGCCGTCCACCACCTGCACGAGCCCGTCCGCCGCCAGGGCTTCGAGCGCCTCCCGGTCGAGCGCGTCCACGGCGCTCGTCCCGCCCGCGACCGCCCGCAGCGTGCGCGAGCGCCGCTGACGAAACGACCCCTCGAAGCGGCTCTGGCGGCGCAGCGGCTCGAAGCGCGCGCCACGCGATGGGCAGCCGGCCGCGGCGAGCGGGCACGCGGCGCAGCGCGGCACGCGCGCCAGGCAGACCGTCGCCCCGAGGTCCATCAGCGCCTCCGCCGAGCGCCAGCTGAACGTGCCGCCGCTGCGGACGACGATCCGGCGCACGTTCACGTCCACCGGCAACAGCTTGCGCCCGAACGCGAAGCGCCCGATTGCGGCCGCCGTGTAGGTCCCGACACCCGGCAGCTCGGTCAGGTCGTCCGGCCAGCCGTTCGCGGCGACCACCCGCGCCGCCCGGTGCAGGTTGAGCGCCCGCCGGTTGTACCCGAGCCCCTGCCAGGCCCGGATCGCGTCCGCCGGCGAGGCCGCCGCGAACGCCTCGATCGACGGCCACCGCTCCATCCACTCCTCGAAGCGCGGCACCACCCGCGAGACCTGCGTCTGCTGCAGCATCACCTCCGAGACGAGCACCGCATACGGATCGCGCCGCCGCCGCCACGGCAGCTCCCGCTCCGCCTCGCGATGCCACGCCAACAGCGCCCGCTCCACGCGGGGAACCTACCGCTGCGGGCGGGGGCGAAATTCTCCCGTCGGGGTCTTAGTCAGAGAGACGCCGATGCAAACCCCTGCCGACAGCCTGGAAAGGATCGTGCTCGACGCATCGCTACGAGCGCTGGCCGAACAGGAAGCCGGGCTACGAGACCTACGGCTCTGATCCGTTCGCAACGACCTAAGCAAGCTTCATCGAGAGTTCACGAGCTGGGCAAACGACCGACGGATCGCCAACCAGTCGGTGCTCGACCGCCTCTCGACCAGCTATCGCGTGGCTGCCTTAGCTCTGCTGACGCAGGCGGGGTTGTGGATAGCCGGACTCAGCCCTATCGTGTGATTTCATGCCTGAGCCGAAGCAACAGGAACCACGGGAGCAGGACAGCAAACCGCCTCCGGCGCTCGGATTGCTTCCGCCGGAACTCGGGATTCCAGAGGTCGGGACGAAGACCGTCGTGAGGCGTGGATTTCGCGGGTTGCTGGCCAAGTGGTTCCTGCCCTACCGCTAGCTCACGAGCCGCACACCGGCCACTGGCCGGGGCCCGAGCGCTCGTAGAGCAGCATGGCGCGCATGTCCTGCTCGGCTTCCGGGGCCGCGGCGGGGTCGCCGGAGCCGCCGACGCCGGCCCAGGTGGAGTAGGAGAACTGGTACTTGCCGCGGTAGAGCCCGCCGCCGCCGATGGCATGGGGATCGCCGCCGGACTCGCACTGGGCGATCGCCTGCAGGTGCGGTGGGACGGCGACCTCGGGCGGGGGCGGTGTGGCCTTGCGTTTGGCGTGGGCCGTGGCGAGCTCGAGTCTTGAACGAGCCTCATGCTGGACGGTGGCCCGCTCGAGCGGGCGAGGATCCACGCGCTGGCCATGATGCGCGAGGGCATCGACGGGAGCCGGGACGGCTATCAGGCCGACGACGACCACCGGCAGCAGCACCTTGCGCACGCGAACCACCTCCGCTGCGTTCTCCGCCCGCTGCTGGGCGGTCCGCGCCATTCAGGACGCGAGGATTTGGCCGGGCGTGGTCGCACGCGACGCGTGGCGCCGGCAAAACGACTGCTCAGGGTAGGTGATGGATCCCTGCTCAATGTGAGATCCATCACACAGTGAGGGATCGTGCGGCATCCGGGCCGTGGGCGCCGTGACGGCCCACGGAAGCGGGCGCGGGGCGCCGGGACGGGCTCGCTGAGCGGCCTTGGTGGGGTACCGTGAGGCCCGTGAAGGTCACGCTCCCTGACGGCAACCCGCTCGAGCTCCCGGACGGCGCCACCGGCGCCGACGCCGCGCGCTCGATCGGCGAGGGGCTCGCGCGCGCGGCGCTCGGCATCCGCGTCACCGACGACGGCGGCCCGCCCGAGCTGCGCGATCTCGCGGCGCCGCTCAACGACGGCGACAAGATCGAGATCGTCACTGCGCGCGACGGCGCCGACGCGCTCTGGCTCGTGCGCCACGATGCCGCACACGTGCTCGCGACGGCGGTGATGGAGCTCTACCCGGGGGTCAAGATCTCGATCGGCCCGCCGATCGAGGACGGCTTCTACTACGACTTCGAGTTCCCCGAGGGCGTCCGCCTGTCCGAGGACGACCTGCCGCGCATCGAGGAGAAGATGCGCGAGCACGTCAAGGCCGACGAGCGGTTCGAGCGCAGCGAGCTACCCGTCGCCGAGGCGATCGAACGTTTCCGCGCCGAGGGCCAGGACTACAAGGTCGAGCTGATCGAGGACCTCGTCGCAGACCAGGGCGTCGAGACCGTCTCGCTCTACCGCAACGGTCCCTTCACCGACCTCTGCCGCGGCCCCCACGCGCCCTCCACCAAGCGCATCAAGGCCTTCAAGCTGACCGCGCTCGCCGGCGCCTACTGGCGTGGGGACGCCAAGAACGCGATGCTCACGCGCGTCTACGGGACCGCCTTCCTCTCCAACGAGGATCTCGAGGCGCACCTCGAGCGGCTCGAGCAGGCGCGCGCGCGCGACCACCGCAAGCTCGGCCGCGAGCTCGACCTGTTCATGCTCTCCGAGCTCTCGCCCGGCTCGCCCTTCTGGCTGCCCGCCGGCACGCACGTCTGGAACGAGCTGACCCGCCTCTGGCGCGGGGAGAACGTCGGCCGCGGCTACACCGAGGTGCGCACGCCGATCCTCTACGACGTCGAGCTCTGGAAGCAGTCGGGCCACTGGCACGTCTACCGCGACAACATGTACTTCGCCGACGTCGAGGGGCAGCCGATGGGCCTCAAGCCCATGAACTGCCCGGCGCACATCCAGATCTACAAGCGCGAGCGGCGCTCCTACCGCGACCTGCCGATCCGCTACGCCGAGCAGGGCCTCGTGCACCGCGACGAGCCCAGCGGCACCCTGCACGGGCTGCTGCGGGTGCGCAGCATCACTCAGGACGACGCGCACGTCTTCTGCACCGAGGAGCAGATCGAGGAGGAGGTGCTGCGTTGCCTGGACTTCGGCTTCTTCATCTACGACGTCTTCGGCTTCAAGCCGCGGCTGGAGCTCTCGACGCGTCCCGAGAAGCGGGTCGGCAGCGAGGAGATGTGGGACAAGGCCGAGGCGGCGCTTAAGCTGGCGCTCGACAACCGCGGCCTCGAGTACGACCTCAACGAGGGCGACGGCGCCTTCTACGGCCCCAAGATCGACCTGCACATGACCGACGCGATCGGTCGCTCGTGGCAGCTGGGCACCGTGCAGCTCGACTACTACATGCCCGAGCGCTTCGAGCTCTCCTACACCGGCGCCGACAACGCCGAGCACCAGCCGGTGATGATCCACCGCGCGCTGATGGGCTCGTTCGAGCGCTTCATCGGCATCCTGATCGAGCACTACGCGGGCGAGTTCCCGGTCTGGTTGGCGCCCGTACAGGTCGCGGTGCTGGCGATCGCCGACCGGCACCTGCCGTACGCGCGCGAGGTCCAGCAGGCGCTCGAGGCGGCCGGCATCCGCGCGCAGGTCGACGACAGAGTCGAGTCGGTGAACAAGAAGATCCGCGCCGCCGAGCTGCGCAAGGTGCCCTACATGCTGGTGGTCGGCGACAGCGAGCAGCAGGAGGGCAAGGTCGCCGTGCGGCGCCGCCACGAAGGCGATCAGGGCGCCGTGCCGACGGCTGAGTTCGCTCGGCGGGTGCGTGAGGAGATCGACGCCCGGCGCTAGCCGGCGCCGCTATACTCGCCGCAATGAAGGGCACCCGATCCACGCGCACGCTTTCCCGCTGACGCGTACCCGTGCCTTCCTCGACCTTGCGACGGTCCCGCCTTTGACGTCTAGCCGTCCTCGCCTCTAGTGCCGATCCCGCGGAGGTTCGATCGGCGCCCGCCTGAGCGGGATGAGACGCGTATCAACGAGCGCATCCGCGTTCCGCAGGTGCGCCTGATCGGCGCCGACGGCAATCAGATCGGCGTCGTCGACACGCAGAAGGCGCTGCGCTACGCCCAGGAGCGCGACCTCGACCTGGTCGAGGTCGCCGCCGACGCGCGGCCGCCGGTCTGCCGCGTGCTCGACTACTCGAAGTACAAGTACGAGCAGGAGCAGAAGGCCAAGGCCGCGCGCCGCCACCAGAAGCAGGTCAACGTGCGCGAGATCAAGCTGCGGCCGAAGATCGCCACCAACGACTACGAGACCAAGAAGAACCACGTCGTGCGCTTCCTCAAGGGCGACGACCGGGTCAAGGTCACGATCATGTTCCGTGGCCGCGAGCAGACCCATCCCGAGCGCGGCGAGCGGCTGCTGATGCGCCTGGCCGAGGACGTCGCCGAGCTCGGCTCGATCGAGCAGATGCCCCAGCAGGACGGGCGCAACATGACGATGCTGCTGGCGCCGGTCAAGAGAAAGCCGGAGGCCGCATCCGAGGACGGCACGCCCGCGGACGACGCTCCCGCCCCCGAGGCTGCGGCCGACCCGCCGGCCGCGCCTGAGCCCACGGCCGATGCCGCCACGGCTGACGCTCCGCCGGCGGCTGATCCAGAGGCAGAAGCAGCTGCCGACGCGTCGACCGCTGACGCCTCCTAGCGCCTGACGCTCAACTCTGCTCGACGGGCGCGGGCGTCGGACCCGGCCCCGCCTGCTCGCGCTCGTGGAAGAACTCGCTGCCCTCGACGCTGATCTTCGGCAGCAGCCTGTCGAGCCAGCGCGGCAGCCACCAGCAGGCGTCGCCGAACAGGGTCATGATCGCGGGCACCAGCAGGCAGCGCACGATCGTGGCGTCGATCGCGATCGCCACGGCCAAGCCGATGCCGAACTGCTTGACGACCGCGTTGCCGTTGAGCACGAAGCTCGCGAACACGAACACCATGATCAGCGCGGTCGAGGTGATCACCCGGCCGGTGGTGGCGAGCCCGTCGACGATCGCCTTGCGCGTGTCGCCGGACTCCTCGAAGTGCTCCTGGATCTGCGACAGCAGGAAGACCTCGTAGTCCATCGAGAGCCCGAACAGGATCGCGAACATCAGCAGCGGCACGTAGCTGACGATCGGCACCGCGCCGTCGAGGCCGATCAGCTGCGCGCCGTGGCCCTCCTGGAAGACGAACGTCACGATGCCGTAGGCGGCGCCGACCGAAAGCAGGTTGCAGAGCGCCGCCTTGAGCGGGAGCAGGATCGAGCGGAAGGCGAGCAGCAGCACGAAGAAGCTCAGCACCACCACGATCCCGATCATGCGCGGCAGCTTGTCGCTGATGCGGCTGGCGAGGTCGATGTAGCCGGCGGTCTGGCCGCCGAGGTAGGCGGTCACGTCCTCGCCCTTGGTCGCCTGCGGGATCACGTCCTCGCGCAGGTGCTCGACCAGATCCTGGCTCTCGGTGTCCGACGGCCCGGTGGTGGCGATCGCCGTGAAGGCGGCAGCCGTCCCCTTCTTGTCGACGATCGCAGGGGAGACGCTCTCGATCCCCTCGGTCTTGGCGATCGCGTTCTCGAGGCCGGTCAGGCGTGGGTCCGCCGCGGGCTGTTGCAGCTGCTTCTGCTGCTGATCGCCCTTGGCCGGGCTGCCGAGCTCGACGCCCACCAGCAGCGGGCCGTTGGTGCCCGGGCCGAAGCCCTCGCTGATCAGGTCGAAGGCCTGGCGGGCGGTGGTGTCCTTGGGCAGCTCGCCGCTGTCGGACGAGCCGAGCTCGAGGTTCAGGATCGGCGCCGCGAGCACGCCGAGCACCAGCACGGCCGCCAGCATCGAGCGCCAGGGCCGGTGCGAGACGGCCAGCGCGAAGCGGCGCCAGCCGTGTGGCTGGTGGTCGTCGGGATGGGTGCGGCCGAGCTTGACGCGCAGCGAGTCGATGCGCGGGCCGAGGGCGCCGAGCAGCGCGGGCAGCAGGGTCACCGCGGTGAGCACGGCCGTCAGCACCGACACCGCGGCGCTGTAGCCCATCGTCCCGACCAGCGGGATGTCGGACGCGAGCAGCGAGACGAGCGCGATCACCACGGTGCCACCTGCGAACACGACCGCGCCGCCGGACGTGGCGATCGCGCGGGCGATCGACTCGCGCAGCTCCATGCCGTCGCGCAGCTGCAGCTTGTGCCGGGTGACGATGAACAGCGCGTAGTCGATGCCGACGCCCAGCCCGATCATCGTGCCGAGCGTCGGCGCCACGCTGGGCACGGCCACGACGTGCCCGAGCAGCTTGATCAGCGCCAGCGAGATCGACAGCCCGATCAGGGCCGTCACGATTCAGTCCCGCGTCGCTGGCGGGGGAGGTCGCGTCGATGATGTCGTCGGCGTCCTCCTCGGTGAGATCGCTCGGGCTCTCCTCGAGCGTCACCGGGATGTAGGCGATCGTCTCGTCCTTGGAGACGGTGCCCTTGCCCTCCTTGCCGAAGGGGTCGACGGCCTTCGTCACGCCGGGCGTGTCGCGCAGCGACGCGAGCGTGTCCTCGATCGCCTGCTTGTTCTTGCCGTCGCTGACCTTGCCGCCCTGGGCCTGCATCACGACCGGGTTGGTGCCGTAGGCCTGGGCGGGCAGGTTGCCGGTGAGCAGGTCCTGGGCGGAAGTCGAGCCGGTGCCCGGCAGCGTCAGGTCTACCGGCAACTACGGCGGCGTCTGCTTCAATACACCGTCGCGATGCCGAAGATGAAGACCCACTCGGGCGCCAAGAAGCGCTTTCGCAAGACCGCCAAGGGCAAGCTCATTGCCCGGCACGCGTTCACCAGCCACAACCAGCTGCACAAGAACGCCAAGCGCAAGCGTCGGCTCGCCGAGCCGCTCGCGGTCTCCAAGGCCGATCGCCAGCGCGTCACGGAGCTGCTGCACAAATGAGCCGCGTCAAGCGCTCCGTCCACGCCCGCAAGAAGCGGCGCGCCACGCTCGAACGGACCAAGGGCTTCCGCGGGACCGCCAACTCGAGCTACAAGCGGGCCAAGGAGGCCCTGCTCAAGGCCGACAGCTACGCCTACCGCGATCGGCGCAACAAGAAGCGGGACTTCCGCCGCCTCTGGATCACCCGCATCAACGCTGCCGCGCGCCGCGAGGGCCTCTCCTACAGTCAGTTCATGCATGGCCTGAAGGAGGCCGGCATCGAGCTCGACCGCAAGGTGCTGGCCGACATCGCCGTTCGCGATCCCCAGACGTTCCGACGTTTTGCCGAGCGCGCCCGGGAGGCTGTGGCCGCGTAGCGAGCGCGGGCACAGGCCAAGATTCTTCCGGGGCGCCTCAGCGAGGCGCCCTTTCTCGTTCCTAGGACCCAAAACAGATGATCAGCTCCCCCGACAACGACAAGCTCAAGACGATCCGCAAGCTCCAGGCCAAGCGCTGGCGCGAGCGGCTGGAGCTGTTTTGCGCTGAAGGTGAGGATCTCGTGGAGGCCGCAGCGGCCGCCGGCTGGGAGCCAGAGCTGCTGCTGCGGGCGGGCGAGGACGTCGAGCCCGAGCTGCTCGACGGTGTCAGCGTGCTCGGCTCCGGCACGCGTGCGATCGGCGTCTACCGCCAGCGCTGGGCCGAGCCAGGTGGACGGCTGTCGCTGTACCTGCACGGGGTGGGGGACCCGGGCAACGTCGGCGCCGCGATCCGCTCCGCGCACGCGCTCGCGGACGGTCCGGTGGTCCTCGGCCCGGGCTGTGCCGACCCGTTCTCGCCCAAGGCGGTGCGGGCGAGCATGGGCTCGCTGTTCGCGCGCCCGCCGGCGCGGGCCGAGCTGGCCGCGCTGCCGGGCACGCTGATCGCGCTCGACGCGGGCGCGCAGGACACGCTCGGCGAGGTGGCGCGGGCGGTGCTCGCGTCAGGCTCGCGCTCGCCGGCAGCGGCGGCACCGATCGACGCTTCGTCGGCGCCCGCGCGGCCCGCCGCCGGCGACGAGGACATGGCCGCCGCGGGGAGCGCACCGATCACGCTCTGCCTCGGCGCTGAGCGCGAGGGCCTGCCGCCCGAACTGCTCGAACGCGCCGACGCTGTAGCCCGCATCCCGCTGCGCCCCGGCGGCCCCGACTCGCTGAACGTCGCGATGGCCGCCACCGTCGCGCTGTATGAGCTCGCCAATAGGATGCCCGCCGATGGCTGACCGGCCCGATCTCGCTCAGCTGCGCCAGGAGGGCGAGGCGGCCATCGCCGCCGCTGGCACCGCGGCCGAGCTGGAGGAGCTGCGCGTGCAGTGGCTGGGGCGCAAGGCCGTCCTCACCACCACGCTGCGCTCGATCCGCGAGCTGGCCCCCGACCAGCGCGGGCCGGTGGGCAAGGAGGCCAATCAGGTCAAGCAGGCGCTGGAGGCGCTGCTGGCCGAGCGCACCGCGGCGCTCGAGGCGTCCGAGCTGGACCGGCACCTGGCCGAGGACCGGATCGACGTCACGCTGCCGGGCGACCCGCCGCAGCCGGTCGGGCACCTGCACCTGATCTCGCAGATCCGCCGCCAGCTGGAGGACATCTTCGTCGGCCTCGGCTTCTCGGTGCTCGAGGGGCCGGAGATCGAGTACGACTACTACAACTTCACCGCGCTCAACCATCCGCCCGAGCACCCGGCGCGGCTGCCGCAGGACACCTTCTACTTCGCCGAGCGCGTGCTGCTGCGCACGCACACCTCGCCGATGCAGGTGCGCACGATGGAGGCCCAAGAGCCGCCGATCTACGTCGTCGTGCCCGGGCGCGTGTACCGCCCGGACACCCCGGACGCCACGCACGTGCCGATGTTCCACCAGCTCGAGGGCCTGGCGATCGACACCGACATCACGCTCGCCGACCTCCAGGGCGTGCTGCTCTCGTTCGCGCGCCAGATGTTCGGCGAGCACACCGAGGTGCGGCTGCGGCCCGGCTACTTCCCGTTCACCGAGCCGAGCGTCGAGGTCGACGTCTCCTGCTTCCGCTGCGGCGGCAGCGGCTACCTGGGCAACGAGCGCTGCCCGACCTGTCGCGGCGAGGGCTGGATCGAGATCCTCGGCTCGGGGATGGTCGACCCGAACGTGCTCGGCTACGTCGCGGGCAACGGCTACGACCCCGAGCGCGTGCAGGGCTTCGCCTTCGGCCTCGGCATCGAGCGGATCGCGATGCTCGCCCACCAGGTGCCGGACCTGCGGCTGCTGTTCGACAACGACGCGCGCGTGCTGGAGCAGTTCGGCGCATGAGGGTCCCCGTCGCCTGGCTGCGCTCCTTCTGCGACCCGGACCTGAGCGCGGCGGAGATCGCCGACGCGCTGACGCTGGCCGGGGTCAAGCTCGAGCGCCTGCACCACACCGGCGTCGGCGACCCGGCCGAGTTCGTGATCGGCAAGGTGCTCGCCTGCGAGCGGCACCCCGACGCCGACCGGCTGAGCGTCTGCGAGGTCGACGACGGCTCGGGCGAGCCGCGCACGATCGTCTGCGGCGCGCCGAACGTCGCCGCCGGCCAGACGGTGGCGGTGGCGCTGCCGGGCGCGGTGATGCCCGACGGCACCGAGCTCGGCGAGGCGAAGCTGCGCGGGGTGCGCTCCAGCGGCATGATCCTGGCCGAGGACGAGGTCGGCATTAGCACCGAGCACGCCGGCATCATGGTGCTCGACGAGGCCCTGCCCGCGGGCGCCAAGCTGTCCGAGCACGTGCCGATCGCCGACGACGTGCTCGAGCTGGAGGTCACCCCCAACCGGCCCGACGTGATGGGCGTCTACGGCGTCGCGCGCGACCTGCACGCGGTGACCGCCGCGCCGCTGGCGCCGGACCCGACGGACGCGGACGCCGAGCCGGCGGGCTCCGACTCGGTGGAAGACCACGCCGGCGTCGAGATCGACCCCGAGATCTGCCTGCGCTTCACCGCGCGCGTGTTCGAGGACGTGCAGGTCGGCCCGTCGCCGCGCTGGCTCAAGCAGCGCCTGATGGCCGCCGGGCAGCGCCCGATCTCGAACGTCGTCGACATCACCAACTACGTGATGCTCGAGACCGGGCAGCCGCTGCACGCCTTCGACCTCGACGAGGTCCGTGGCCAGCGGATCGTCGTGCGGCGCGCGCGCGAGGGGGAGACGATGGTCACCCTCGACGACGTCGAGCGCACGTTCAGCTCCGAGGCGGCGCTGGTCTGCGACGCCGAGGGGCCGAGCGGGATCGCCGGCATCATGGGCGGCCAGATCTCGGAGGTGTCCGACTCGACCACGCGCGTGCTGATGGAGGCTGCGACCTGGGTCGGCGCGAACATCATGCGCAGCTCGAAGGCGCTCGGGCTGCGCAGCGAGGCGTCCGCGCGCTTCGAGAAGCAGCTGCACCCCGAGCAGGCGATCGCCGCCCAGCGGCTGGCGGCGCGGCTGATGGTCGAGCTGACCGGCGCGCGGCTGGTGCCGGGGACGATCGACGAGTACCCGCGGCCCGCCGAGCCGCGCGTGGTGGGTCTGCGGCGCGAGCGGCTCTACGGCCTGCTCGGCGCGACGGTCGAGGACGAGCAGGTCGACGGGATCCTGCACCGGCTCGGCTTCTCCTGGGCCGGCGACGGCTGGCAGGTCCCACCCTGGCGCGACAGCGACGTGCAGCGCGAGGCCGACCTGATCGAGGAGGTCGCGCGCGTCCACGGGCTCGACAAGCTGCCGACCACGCTGCCCGCCCGCGAGCACGCCGTCGGGCGGCTGACGGCCAGCCAGCGCCTGCGCCGCCGCGTCGAGGACCTGCTGCGCGACCGCGGCCTGCTCGAGTGCATCGCCTACAGCTTCACCTCGCCCGACGCGATCCGGCGACTGCGGCTCGACGACGTGCCGCTGCTGCGCCTGGACAACCCGCTCAGCGAGGACCAGAGCGTGATGCGGCCACTGCTGCTGCCCGGGCTGCTGGACGCCGCCCGGCACAACGTGGCGCACGGTCGCCCCGGCGTGGCGCTGTTCGAGTCCGCGCACGTCTATGCCCCGGACGGGCCGTTCGACGGCGCGCCCGAGGGCTCGCCGGGCGGCGCGATCCCGGCGCGCGAACGCCACCACCTGGCCGTCGTCGTGACCGCAGGCGCGGAGGCGGGCTGGCGCGGCTCGGCCCGCGCGGCCGACTTCTACGCGGCCAAGGCCCTGCTGGAGGCGCTGCTCGACGGCGCCGGGGTGGCCTGGCGGGCCGAGCCCGCGACGCGGCCCTTCCTGCACCCCGGGCGCGCGGCCGCGATCGTGGCGGAGTCCGGTGCCGAGCTGGGCTGGCTCGGGGAGCTGCACCCGCTGGTGGCCTCGGCCTGGGACCTCGAGGGAGCGGTCGCGGCGTTCGAGCTCGACGCCGACGCGCTGGTCGAGCTGGCGGCAGGACAGGTCGCGACCTACCAGGACGTGACGAGCTTCCCGGCCGTGCTGCAGGACATCGCCGTCGTGGTCGGCGAGCAGGTCTCCGCCGCCGAGGTGCAGCGGCTCGTGCGCGAGGGCGGCGGCGAGCTGCTGTGCGACGTGCGCGTGTTCGACCTCTATCGCGGCGAGCAGGTGGGCGAGGGCAGCAAGTCGCTGGCGCTGCGGCTGGAGTTCCGCGCTCCGGACCGGACGCTGACCGATGAGGAGGTCGCCGAGCGGCGCGCTGCGATCGAGCGCGCACTGGAGCAGGTGGGTGGGAGGCTGCGTGCCTGAGCGCGTCGCGGTCATCGGTGCCGCCGGCTTCGGCGGCGCGCTCTGTGCGCGGATAGCGCAGGCGCACCCGTCGCTCGAGCTGACGGCCGTCACGGCGCGCACCGACGCCGGCCGACGCCACGACGAGCTTTATCCCCGCTACCGCGTCCCGCTGACGCTGGAGGAGTTCGATCCCGACCGGATCGCCGAGCGGGCCGACGCGGCGCTGGTCGCCTACCCGCACAAGGCGGCGGCGCCCGCGGTGCGCGAGCTGCGCCAGCGGGGCCTGAAGGTGGTGGACCTGTCGGCCGACTTCCGGCTCGACCAGGCCAGCTACGAGCACTGGTACCAGCCCCACGAGGCGCCGGAGCTGCTGGCCGAGTCCGTCTACGGCCTGCCTGAGCTCGACCACCGCGACGAGATCCGCGCCGCGCAGCTCGTCGCCGGGCCGGGCTGCAACTCCACGGCGGCGCTGCTGGCCCTCTGGCCGCTGCGCGAGCACGCGCGCGACGTGGTTGTGGACATCAAGACGGGCGTCTCGGGCGCGGGCCGCGAGCCCACGCGCGAGACCCACTACGTCTCGGCGGTCGACAACGTCAACGCCTACAAGACCGAGGGGCACCGCCACAGCGCCGAGCTGGCGCAGGAGCTGCCGGGCGTGCCGCGGATCACCTTCCTCGCCCACCTGATCCCGATCGACCAAGGGCTGCTGGCCAGCTGCTACGTGACCACCGAGCAGCCGCTGACGATCCCCGAGGTGCGCGAGCTGTTCGCCGAGGCATACCGCGACGAGCCCTTCGTCGAGTGGAGCGACTGCCCCCCGCGCACCGCCGACGTGCGCGAGACCAACCGCGCCCGCGTCCACGCCACCGTGCTCGGCGACCGCGTGCTCGCCTTCGCGGCGATCGACAACCTCTGGAAGGGAGCCGCCGGCCAAGCGGTGCAGGACCTCAACCTGATGCTCGGCCTGCCCGAGACCGAAGGCCTCGCGTGAGCTTCTTCCGCTCGCGCTGGGTCGAGGCGCCGCCGCACGTGCGCGAGCTGGACTCCGCGGCCCTGCCCGCCGGCTTCCGCGCCGCCGGGGTGGCCGCGGGCCTGCGCGGCGCGGCCGGGAGGACCCCCGCCGCCGCGCCGGAGCTCGACGTCGGCGTGCTCGTCTCCGACGAGCCGGCCACCGTCTCCGCGGCGCGCTTCACCTCCAACGCCCGCGTCGGCGCGCCGGTGATCGTCTCGCGCGCGGCGCGGCTCGACCGGCTGCGGGTCGTCGTCGCCAACGCGGTCTGCTCCAACGTCGGCGACGGGCGGCGCGGCATCGAGACCGCCGAAGCGATGCAGGCCGCCGCGGCGGAGCGGCTGGGCGTCGAGCCGGGGCAGGTCGGGGTCGCCTCGACCGGCGTGATCGGCACGGAGCTGCCGCGCGAGCCGGTCCTGGCCGGGATCCGTGCCTGCTGCGCCCAGCTGGGCGAGGATGCCGCCAGCTTCTCCGAGGCGATCCTCACCAGCGACAGCGGGCCCAAGCGCGCCTGCCTGGAGGTCGATCTCGGCGATGGGCGGACCGTGCGCCTCGCCGCCCAGGTCAAAGGGGCTGGGATGATCTCCCCGAACTACGCGACGATGTTCTGCTTCGTGCAGACCGACGCCGCGCTCGACCACGAGACGCTCGACCTGCTCATCGGCGTCTGCGTCAAGCGCTCGTTCGACCGCGTCTCGGTCGACGGCCAGCTCTCGACCAGCGACACCGTGTTCGCGCTCGCCAACGGCGCCTCCGGGGTGCGGATCGAGCCCGAGACCGCCGCCGAGCGCCGCTTCGGCGAGGCGCTCGACGCGCTGCTGCGCCAGCTGGCGCTGGACATGGTCGCCGACGGCGAGGGCGCGGCCCGTGTCGGACGCGTCGTGGTGCGCGGCTGGCCGCACGCCGTCGAGCCGATCGCGCGCTCGATCGCCAACTCGCCGCTGGTCAAGACCGCGCTGCACGGGGCGGACCCGAACTTCGGCCGCGTGCTCCAGGCCGCCGGGCAGGCCTGGCCGCCGGGAGAGCCGTTCGTGGCCGACCTCGAGATCGAGGGGCGGATGCTGGTCTCGGCCGGTGACGCGGTCGACGTCTCGCCGCAGACGCTGCGCGAGCTGGAGCAGGCGGTCGGCGGTTCCGAGGTCGAGTACGAGCTGACGCTGCCGGGCGAAGGAGGGGAGACCGAGGTGTTCTTCAGCGACCTGTCGGAGGCCTACGTGCGCTTCAACGCGGAGTACACGTCCTGATGCGCGACGTCGCCACGCTGCTGGAGGCTTTGCCCTATATCCGGGACTTCCACGGCAAGACGGTGGTGATCAAGTACGGCGGCGCGGCGATGACCGACCCGGCGCTCAAGGAGGACTTCGCTCGCGACGTGGTGCTGCTCAAGTACGTCGGCATGAACCCCGTCGTGGTGCACGGCGGCGGCCCGGACATCACCGACTACATGAAGCGCCTGGGCATGAAGGTCGAGTTCGTCGACGGCATGCGCGTCTCCGACGAGGCCACCGTCGAGATCGCGAAGATGGTGCTGGTCGGCAAGCAGAACAAGGACATCGTGCTGCGCCTCGGCCGCCACGGCCAGCCGGCGGTCGGGCTCTGCGGCGACGACGGCCTGCTGTTCACCGTCAAGAAGCGGATGGCGGGCGCCACCGACGTCGGCTTCGTCGGCGACATCGAGCACGTCGACGCCGCTGTGCTCAACCACATCGCCGAGGACTACATCCCGGTGATCGCCTCGGTCGGCGCCGACCGCGAGGGACACTCCTACAACGTCAACGCCGACCTCGCCGCGTCGGCGGTCGCCGTCGCCCTGGGAGCCTTCAAGATCGTCTTCCTGACTGACGTGTCGGGCTGGCGCGCCGATCCCGCCGACCCGGCCACGCGCATCTCCGAGGCCAAGGCGGCCGAGGTGCGCGAGCGGCTGCCCGAGACCACAGGCGGGATGCGACCGAAGCTCGAGGCCTGCGTGCAGGCGCTCGAGGCGGGCGTCGACAACGCCTACATCATCGACGGCCGCCAGCCGCACTCGCTGCTGCTGGAGCTGTTCACCCACGAGGGGATCGGGACCAAGCTGTGGCCGTAGGGCACCTGCAGCAGCTCGAGCGCGAGGCCGTGATGGGCACCTACGCCCGCGCGCCGGTCGAGTTCGTGCGCGGCGAGGGCACCCGCCTCTGGGACGCCGACGGCAACGAGTACCTCGACTTCCTCGTCGGCATCTCGGTCTCGCTGCTCGGCCACTGCCACCCCGACGTGGTCGAAGCGGTGCAAAAGCAGGCCGCGCGCCTGATGCACGTGGGCAACCTCTTCTACACCGAGCCCCCGATGAGCCTCGCCGCACGCCTCTCCGAGCTGTCGCTGGGGGGCAAGGTCTTCTTCACCAACTCTGGCGCCGAGGCGATCGAGTGCGCGCTCAAGCTCGCCCGCAAGCACCGCCCCGGCGGCGACTTCGTCGTGCTCGAGCGCGGCTTCCACGGCCGCACCATGGGCGCGCTGTCGGCCACGCCCCAGGAGTCCAAGCAGGCGCCCTTCGCCCCGCTGGTGCCCGGCTTCACCGCCGTCGCCCCGAACGCGCCGGACGCGCTGACCGAGGCCGTCACCGACCGCACCGCGGCGGTCGTCGTGGAGGCGATCCAGGGCGAGGGCGGCATCCACCCGCTCGAGAGCGGCCTGCTCGAGGCCGCCCGCGCGGCCTGCGACGAGCACGGCGCCCTACTGATCTGCGACGAGATCCAATGCGGCCTCGGCCGCACCGGCGCGCTCTGGGGCTTCGAGCACGCCGGCGTCGAGCCGGACGTGATGACCCTCGCCAAGGGCCTCGGCGGCGGCCTGCCGATCGGCGCCTGCATCACCAACCCCAGCTGCGCCGACGTCCTCCAACCCGGCGACCACGGCTCCACCTTCGCCGGCGGCCCCGTCGTCGCGGCGGCCGCCCACGCCGTCCTCGACGAGGTCGAACAGGAGTCCTTCCGCCTCCGCGTCCGCGACGAGGGCCGAGCGCCTGCGCCTCGGCCTCGAACGCCTCGGCCTCGACGTCCGCGGCCTCGGCCTGATGCTCGCCTTCGCCCACGACGACGCCCCAACCCTCGTCCGCCGCGCCCTGTTGGAACAGCACCTGGTCCTCAACGCCACCGGCCCCGACACCGTCCGCCTGCTGCCGCCCCTGACCGTCACCACCGACGAGGTCGACGCCGCCATCGACCGCCTCGCCGCGTTGGTCGGGTGAGGGCGGCTGAGGGCTCAACGACGGGCACCGGGGGAGGGGAGCATGAGATCGCCGGGCGAGGAAGCGGCGCTGGAGCACTGCGGGTGGGTCAACTCGACCGCGAGGGGATGGCGAAGACGAAGCACCGGGGAAGGGACCCGGAGTCGTTCAGCCCCGTTCCTCCGAGGACGGCGACGCATCCCGGTCAGCGGACGAGACGCGGAGCGTCTTGGACGGTGAGCGTGGTGCGGAGCGCAAGATCCGAGGCCACGGCGCCAGAACCCGAATCGGTAGGGTCACCAACCCCGTGACAACGGAGCGCCACACCCTCGTCACCACCGCCTCCTACGAAGCCAAACCCGGCGAAGTCGGCCGCGTCCTGCTGCTCTACTCCGGCGGCCTCGACACCTCCGTCATGCTCAAGTGGATCCAGGACGAGTACGAGGCGGAGGTCGTCGCGCTGACGGTCAACCTCGGCCAGCCCGGCGAGGACTTCGAGGTCGTCAAGGGCAAGGCGCTCCAGCTCGGCGCACTCGACTGCCAGGTGATCGACGCGCGCGAGGAGTTCGCCCGCGACTACGTGCTGCCGGCGATCAAGGCCAACGCCCTCTACGGCGGCGGCTACCCGCTCTTCACCGCCCTCGGCCGCCCGCTGATCGCCAAGCTCGCGGTGCAGGTGGCCCGCGAGACGGGCTGCGACACCGTCGCCCACGGCTGCACCGGCAAGGGCAACGACCAGGTCCGGATCGAGTCGACCGTGATCGCGCTCGACCCCGACATGAAGATCATCGCGCCCGTGCGCGGCTGGCAGATGGGCCGCGAGGAGGAGATCGCCTACGCGCGCGAGCACGGGATCCCGGTCAAGGGCGGGACCGAGGCGCCGCCCTACTCGATCGACGACAACATCTGGGGTCGCAGCTCGGAGGGCGGCGCGATCGAGGACCTCGAGGAGCCGCCGCACGACGACGTGTTCCAGCTCGTCACCAGGCCGGAGGAGGCGCCGGACGAGTCCGAGGACGTGACCGTCGCGTTCGAGCAGGGCTGCCCGGTGGCGCTCAACGGCGAACGGCTCGGCCTCGTCGAGCTGCTCGAGCGGGCCGGCGAGATCGGGCGCCGCCACGGGATCGGGATCGTCGACCACATCGAGGACCGGATCGTCGGGCTGAAGGTGCGCGACCTCTACGAGGTGCCGGCGGCCGAGCTGATCCTGACCGCGCACAAGGAGCTCGAGAAGCTGGTCGGCACGATCCACCAGAACACCTTCAAGCCACAGCTCGACGCCCACTGGGCCTATCTCGTGTACGCCGGGCTCTGGTACGAGCCGCTGCTGGAGAACCTGAACGCGCTGATGGACTCGGTCAACGAGCAGGTGACCGGCGAGATCACGATGCGGCTCTACAAGGGCAGCGCCCGGCCGGTCGCGCGCCGCTCGCCGAACGCGCTCTACGATCCGGCGCTGGCCGGCTTCGGCGAGTCCGGCGGCCTCTTCTCCCAGCAGGCGAGCCCCGGCTTCATCGAGCTCTGGAGCCTGCAGTCGCGGATGGCGTACCGGGTCCGCAACCGGGGTAAGCAGGATCAATGAGCACTCGCGGATACACCATCCTCGGCTGGGCCGTGTGGCAGGTCGCCACGCGCGTGGCCAAGCGCAAGCTGCGGCACAACAAGGGCAAGCTCGGTGCCGCCGCCACCGTGGTCGGCGTGCTCGCGGTCGGCCTGCTGGCCGCCAAGGCCGCCGGCGACCACGACGGCTAGCGTCGCCTACGGGCGGCCCTTCGGCGGCTCCTGCTCGCGCTGGTGCTCCTGCGCGGCGGGAGCGAGCCAGTCGTCGGCCGGGCGGGCGTCGCCGCCGTCCGCGGCGAGTTCGGAGCGCCCGCGCCGCCGCCGCCGCTTGCGCGACGGCTGGGCCGCGTCCTTCTTGAAGCGCGTCCCGATCGTCACCAGCAGGTGCAGCGCGCCGACGGCGATGAAGAAGACCGTCGGCGCGGTCTCGTCCGAGAAGCCCGCGATGAACGGGATCGCGATCAGCAGCACCGCCAGCACGTAGTCGAGCACGACGTGCGCGGCTAGCGGCACGTAATTGATCAGGCTCGTCGGCCCCTCGGTGGAGGCCGCCAGGAACAGCACCACGATCCCGGCGATCAGCGAGACGGCGATCGCCGCGCCTGCGTCGAACGAGAACACGAACGGCGCCGCGAAGAACAGCGCCGCCGCCGCGTACTCGATGAAACCGTGGACGAAACGCGGGATCGGGCCGTCTCTCAGCATGCTCGATTTATACCCCCGTAAAGAGCGGGCACTCCCCGAGCGGACATCCGGTCCGCTTCCTAGGATGAACGTCCGGTGTCCTTCGCCCATCTCCACGTCCACTCCGAGTACTCGGTGCTCGACGGCGCCTGCCGCATCGACTCGCTCGCCGAGCGCGCGGCCGCCTTCGACCAGCCCGCGCTGGGGCTGACCGACCACGGCGTGATGAACGGCGCGATCGAGCACTACAAGGCCTGCAAGAAGCACGGGATCAAGCCGATCGTCGGCCTCGAGGCCTACTTCGTCGACGACTGCAAGAGCGAGGCGGTGCGCTACGAGCGCAACCACCTGACGCTGCTGGCCTCCAGCGACGAGGGGCTGCGCAACCTCGTCAAGCTCAGCTCGGCCGGCTACCTGGAGGGCTACCGGCGTGGCAAGGCCAACGTCGACCTGGACCTGCTGGCGCGCTACTCGGAGGGCATCATCGCGCTCACCGGCTGCCTGCAGTCGCGCTTCTGCCGCCGGCTGGTCGACGACGTCGAGAGCGAGGCGCGCGAGCACGCCGACCAGCTGATGCAGGTCTTCGGCCCCGAGGACGTCTACTTCGAGGTCCAGAAGAACGGCATCGCCGCCCAGGACAAGGCCAACGAGGGGATCGTGCGGATCGCCCGCGAGCTCGGCCGGCCGCTGGTGGCCACCGGCGACGTGCACTACCTCGGCCGCGACGACTTCGACAACCACAAGGCGCTGCTGTGCGTGCAGACCAAGAGCACGCTGGCCGAGCCGAAGCTGTCCTTCGACACCAACGAGTTCTATTTGAAGCCCACGGCCGAGATGGCGCGAGGACTTCGCGGCCTGGCCCGAGTCGCTGCAGACGACGGTCGAGATCGCCGAGCGCTGCAACGTCGAGATCGAGCTCGGCAAGATGCTGATCCCGAGCTTCCCGACGCCGAACGGCGAGGCGGAGGGCGAGTACCTGCGCCGGCTCGCCCACGAGGGCCTGCGCGCCCGCTACGGCGATCCGGTGCCGGCGGAGGCCGTCGAGCGGCTGGAGATGGAGCTCGGCGTGATCGAGAAGATGGGCTTCAACGCCTACTTCCTGATCGTCTGGGACTTCGTCAAGTACGCCAAGGACAACGGCATCGCCGTCGGTCCCGGGTCGTGGCTCGGCGGCCGGCTCGATCGTCTCCTACTCGCTTCAGCATCACCGACGTCGACCCGCTCGCCTACGACCTGCTGTTCGAGCGCTTCCTCAACGCCGAGCGCATCTCGATGCCGGACATCGACATCGACTTCTCGGTCAAGGGGCGCGACCGCGTGATGCAGTACGTGGCCGACAAGTACGGCCGCGAGTCGGTCGCGCAGATCGTCACCTTCGGCCGCATGTTCCCCCGCGCGGCCACGCGCGACGCCGCGCGCGTGCTCGGCTTCGACTACGCCCTGGGCGACCGCATCGCGAAGCTGATCCCCGAGCCGATCATGGGGCGCTCCAAGAGCTTCGAGCAGTACCTGGCCGAGGAGCCCGAGCTCAAGCGCGTCTACGACACCGAGCCCGAGGCGCGGCAGGTGATCGACACCGCCAAGGGCCTCGAGGGGATCGTGCGCAACTCCTCGATCCACGCCGCCGCGGTCGTGATCGCCGACCGGCCGCTGACCGACATCGTGCCGCTGCAGCTGGCCGAGGACCGCGGCGCCGCCACGCCCGACGGCGAGCGCGCCTACCGCACCGTCACGCAGTACTCGATGAAGCCGATCGAGGAGATCGGCCTGCTGAAGATGGACTTCCTCGGCCTGCGCAACCTCGACGTGATCGAGGCGGCCTGGACATCATCGAGCAGTCCAGCGGCGAGCGCCCCGACATGGCGACGCTGCCCGAGGACGACGCGCAAGACCTACGAGATGCTCGCGCGCGGGGACTCGATCGGCGTGTTCCAGTTCGAGTCCGACGGCATGCGCGAGGCGCTGCGCAAGGTCCGCCCGACCGAGTTCGAGGACCTGGTCGCGCTCGTCGCCCTCTACCGCCCGGGCGCGATGCGCCACATCGACACCTACGCGCGCAACAAGCGCAACCCCGAGGCGATCGAGTACCTCGACGAGCGCCTGCGCGCGATCACCGAGTCCACCTACGGGGTGATCCTCTACCAGGAGCAGTCGATGCGGATCGCCAAGGAGATCGCCGGCTTCTCCGGTCCCGAGGCGGACGACCTGCGCAAGGCGATCGGCAAGAAGCAGCGCGACCGCATGGCCGCGCTCAAGGACCGCTTCTTCGAGGGCGCCCGCGCGACCGGCACCAGCGAGAGCGTGATCAAACAGCTGTGGGAGACCAACGAGGCCGCGGCCGACTACTCCTTCAACAAGTCCCACGCCGCCTGCTACGCCCTGATCTCCTACCGCACCGCCTGGCTCAAGGCCAACTATCCGGCCGAGTACATGGCTGCGCTGATCTCCTCGGTGATGTCGACCAAGGACAAGGTGCCGTTCTTCGTCGCCCAGTGCGAGGACATGGGCATCGAGGTGCTGCCGCCGGACGTCAACGAGTCCGGGCACGACTTCAAGGTCGTCGACGGCAACATCCGCTTCGGCCTCGACGCGGTCAAGAACGTCGGCGCCCAGGCGGTCGAGGCGATCATCACCGCGCGCGAGGAGGACGGGCCGTTCACCTCGATCTGGGACTTCTGCCGCCGCGTGGACTGCCGCGCGGCCAACAAGAAGGCGATCGAGTCGCTGGTCAAGTGCGGCGCGCTCGACTCGCTCGGCGGCACCCGCACGGGGCTGATCCAGGTCATGCCGCAGGCCCAGGGGGCGGGGGTGACCCACCAGCAGGACGCGCAGCTGGGCCAGGGCTCGTTCTTCGACCTCGCCGGTGGCGGGGGCGGCGAGGCCGCCCACCACGACCTGCCGGTGCCGCCGCTGCCCAACGACCAGCGCGCAGATCAACGAGTGGGAGAAGGAGACGCTCGGGCTGTTCCTCTCGAGCCACCCGCTCAAGGAGGTGCGCCCCGCGCTGCGTGCCAAGGTCGACTGCTCGCTGGCCGAGATCGGCGAGAAGAAGGACGGCGAGTGGGTCACCGTCGGCGGCATGATCGCCGAGTGCAAGCGCATCCGCACGCGCAAGGGCGACCCGATGATGTTCGCCACGCTCGACGATCTCGAGGGCCAGGTCGAGATGCTCGATCTTCAACTCCGCCTATGCCGCCAACGAGGGGCAGGTGGACGTCGACAAGATCGTGATCGTGCGCGGCCGGGTGGACAACAAGGAGGCCGGCGAGGTCAAGCTGGTCGCCCAGGACGTCGAGCCCTTCGAGCCCAGCGCCGAGGAGGTGCTGCGCGCCACCGAGGAGGCCGTCGCCGAGCCGACCGTCAAGCGCCTGACGCTGCACGTCTCGCCGGGCGTGCCCGAGTCCTTCCTCGAGGACCTGCGCGACGTCGTCGGACAGCACCGCGGCGACTACGAGCTGCTGCTCGCGGTCGGCGAGCGGCGACTGCTGCTGGGGCCCGATTACCGGGTCTCCGCGACCGGCCCGTGCCAGGCCGAGCTGGGGCAGCTGCAGGGCACCGCGCGAGTCATCGCCTAAGCCCGTCCCGGTCTACACTGACCGGATGCCGTCTCCGGCTCGAACTGCGTCGGAGCCCCACGTTTGCCGGCAGTGCTGCTCGTTCTGCGACCGCGTCGTGCATCCCTCCGGCTGCATCGCCTCGGGCTGCCGCTACCTCTACCTGTTCGACGACGAGGACACCGGCCGGCGCTTCATGGGCTGCATGAACAAGGTCTTCCGCGGCGAGATCGACGTGGAGCTGTTCGAGCAGGCCGAGCGCACCCGGCACGGCTTCGGCGGCGTGAAGATGGCCGACCTGCCGCTGCCCCAGTGCAGGACCTCGGTCGAGCGCGCCTACGACGGCTACACCGAGGCCTTCGACTGCGTCAACCCGAGCTTCTTCGTCAAGCCCGAGATCGAGGATCCCTCCGGGTCCTCCTCCTTCGACCTGCGCGACGGTCTCTAGGCCCGCGCCTACGGGGCGCGGCGCGCGCGGGCGCGCAGGCCGTTGCGGCGCAGCTGCTTCATGCGGTCGATGTCGGCCTTGGCGGGCGCCCCGCCCTCGACGCCTGGTCCCTCGAACAGGGCCGGCAGCTCCTCGAAGCGCGGCTCGGACAGGAAGGCGCCGCAGCCGCGGGGGCCGAGCTCGCCGTCGCCGGGCGGGGCGTGGCGGTCGCGGTTGGAGCCGAGCGGGGTCTGCGAGTCGTTGACGTGCAGGCAGCGCAGGCGTCGCAGCCCGACGACCTTTGCGCAGCTGTCGACCACCTCGGCGAGCTTGTCCGCGGTCGTGATGTCGAAGCCGGAGGCGAGCAGGTGGCAGGAGTCGAGGCAGACGCCGAGCCGCTTGTCGGCCGCCGGCGAGGTCGATCAGCTCGCGCAGCTCCTCGAACGAGCGGCCGAGCGTGTTGCCGGCGCCGGCGGTGTCCTCCAGCAGCAGCCGGCAGGAGTCGCTCTCGCTCGAGCGCGTGCGCGCAGCATCTCGCCGACGCGCGGCAGCGCCTCGCTCGTGCGGCTCGCCGACCGTCGAGCCGGGGTGCAGCACGACGCCGTCGGCCCCGATCGCGTCGCCCATGCGCAGCGCGTGGATCAGCGAGTCGGCGACTTCTTGCGCATCTCCTTGTCCTTGCGTGGCGCGTTGATCAGGTAGACGGCGTGGATCGTGACGGACTTGATCGGGCCGCCCTTCATCAGCTCCCGGAAGGCCGCGACGTCGTCGTCCTTCCAGCGCGTCGGGCGCCACATGCGCGGCGACTGGTTGAAGACCTGGATCGCCTCGCAGCCGATCTCGACGCCGCGCGCGTGCGCGTTGACGAGGCCGCCCGCGGTGGAGACGTGCGCGCCGATGAGCATTGGATAGCGTCCGTCTTCATGAGGGTTCGCTTCGCGCCGTCTCCCACCGGGGTGCTGCACATCGGCGGCGCGCGCACGGCACTGTACAACTGGCTCCTGGCGCGCGGGAACGGCGGCACGCTTCGTGCTGCGGATCGAGGACACCGACCGCGAGCGCTCCACGCCCGAGAACGTCGAGCAGATCCTCGACGCGCTGCGCTGGCTCGAGCTCGACTGGGACGAGGGGCCGTTCTCCCAGGCCGAGCGCGGCGAGGCCCACGCCGCCGCGGTCGACCCAGCTGCTGGAGTCCGGCCACGCCTACGAGGACGAGGGCGCGGTGCGCCTGCGCGTGCCCGACGAGGGCGAGATCACGGTCAGCGACGTGATCCGCGGCGAGGTCACGTTCCCGCACTCGGCGCTCGAACGACTTCGTGATCCGCCGCTCGGACGGCAGCCCGCTCTACAACCTCGCCGTGGCCGTCGACGACCGCGACATGGGGATCACCCACGTCGTCCGCGGCGAGGACCACCTCTCCAACACGCCCCGCCAGGTGATGATCCTGCAGGCGCTCGGCGAGCGAGCCGCCGATCTACGCCCACCTGCCGCTGCTGCACGGGCCCGACGGCAAGAAGCTCTCCAAGCGCCACGGCGCGGCCTCGGTGCAGGAGCTGCGCGAGGACGGCTACCTGCCCGAGGCGGTGCGCAACTACATCGCGCTGCTGGGCTGGGGCTACGACGAGTCGACCACGTTCTTCACGCACGGACGAGCTGATCGAGCACTTCTCGCTCGAGCGGGTGTCGAAGAACCCGGCCGTGTTCGACGAGCAGAAGCTGCGCTGGATGAACGGCCGCTACCTGCGCGAGCTGGCGCCGGACGACCTGCGCGCACGGCTGGAGGCGCTGACCGGCCGCGAGCTGCCGCCGAGCCGCGGTCGAGGTCAGCCAGGAGAAGATGCAGACGCTGGCCGACTTCTGGCCGCTCGCCGGCTTCCTGGTCGAGCCGCCGACCGACTACGACGAGAAGGCCTGGGCCAAGGTGATGGGCGACGGGGCGGCCGAGCGCCTGCGGCGCCGCCCGCGAGGCGCTCGGCAGGCCCGAGCCGTTCGACGCCGAGCAGGTCGAGGCCGCGCTGCGCGGCGTGGTGGAGCGGCTGGGGGTCAAGCCGAAGGAGGTCTTCCAGCCGGTGCGCGTGGCGATCAGCGGCACGACGGTCTCGCCGGGGATCTTCGAGTCCGTCGCCGCGCTCGGCCGCGACGAGACGCTGGCGCGCATCGACCGCGCGCTGGTCAAGGCCGACGGGGCCTAGCTCAGCACCTCAACCGCTCTGGACCTCAACTCTGGGCGTCCACCTGCCGATAGCCATGGTGGGAAACGAGCGGGAACCAGCTAGCGAGCGATGATCCACAACAGTGGAAGCAGCAGCCCTGACCCAGTCCGCTGGGGCCGAGTCCGTTGTGCGCCGGCACAACGAGGGCCACGGCCGCCGGCTCACGGCCGCCTTCGAGGCCCTCGAGGCGTTCCCGGCACTGGCCGAGTCGCGCAACCGCGTGCTGCGGGTCGTGCGCGCCGAGCGCTCGTCGGTCGGCGAGGTCGTCGCCGCCGTCGAGTCCGACGTCGCGCTCGTGATCACCGTGCTGCGGATCGCCAACCGCACCGCGCAGCGCAAGCGGGGCAAGATCGCCAGCATCCCCGAGGCCGTCGAGATCCTCACGCCCGAGGGCGTCGAGACGCTCGCCGCGCGCACCGCCACCTTCGACTTCTTCGAGCGCACCCCCGGCTGGGACCTGATGCCCGAGCGCTTCCGCCTGCACGCCGTCGCCACCCAGGCCGCCGCCGACCGCCTGGCCCGCGAGCTCGACTACGACGACCGCGACGAGCTGCTCGTGCTCGGCGCTGCTGCACGACATCGGCAAGCTCGTGCTCGCCCACGCCTATCCCGGCCTATCCCGGCCAGATCCACGGCCAGGCGCGCACCCCCGAGGAGCGCGTGCACCGCGAGCGCCGCGAGCTCGGCGTCGACCACGCGCTCGTCGGCGGCGTGCTGGCCCGCCGCTGGGGCCTGCCCAACCGGCTCGCGCCGGCGATCGAGCGCCACCACTCCGACGACGCCGACGGCGAGGCCGCGCTCGTGCGCCTGGCCGACATGCTCGCCCACTACGGGCACGGCGCAGCCCGTCGACCCCAAGCGAGCTGCTGCACGCGGCGCGCAGGCCTCGGGCTCTCGACCGAGCAGCTGCGCTCGGTGATGTACGAGCTGCCGCAGGGCAGCGGCAACGCCAAGCGCAACGTCGATCCCGTGCCCGCTCTCGACCCGCGAGGTCGAGGTGCTCAAGCGGCTGGCCGAGGGCAAGGTCTACAAGCAGATCGCCCACGAGCTCGAGCTCTCCACGAGCACGGTGCGCACGCACCTGCACAACACCTACGCGAAGCTCGGCGCGGTGGATCGCGCCCAGGCAGTCCTGATCGCCACCGAGCGCGGCTGGATCTAAGCTCAGCCTCGACTTTGGCTGGCTGGCCAGTTAGGTCCTTGCTTCGCGATGGCTGTCGAGCAGAAGGTCACCTTCTGCCGGATCTGCGAGCCGCTCTGCGGGATGGTCGCCACGGTCGAGGACGGCAAGCTCACCAAGCTGCGGCCCGACCCCGACCATCCGCTCTCGCGCGGCTACGCGTGCCCCAAGGGGATCGCGATGGCCGAGGTCCAGAACGACCCCGACCGCGTGCTGCACCCGCTGCGGCGCACGCGCCGCCGGCGACTTCGAGCGCGTCTCCTGGGACGACGGCGCTCGACGACATCGGCGACCGGCTGCAGGCGCGTGCTCGCCGAGCACGGGCCGGGCTCGGTCGGCTGGTACATGGGCAACCCCGGCGCGTTCTCCTACTCGCACACGCTGTGGGTCAAGGGCTTCCTCGACGCGCTCGGCTCGCCGCACTACTACTCGCGCCGGCTCGCAGGACGTGAACAACCGCTTCGCCGCCAGCGCGCTGCTGTACGGCTCGCCGCTGCGTGGTGCCGATCCCCGACCTCGAGCGCACCGAGCTTCCTGCTGATGGTCGGCGCCAACCCGCTCGTCTCGCACGGCTCGGTGCTGTCGCGCGCCGCGCGTGCGCGAGCAGCTGCTCGCGATCGAGAGCGCGGCGGCGGATCGTGGTCGTCGACCCGCGCCGCACGGAGACCGCGCGCCAGTTCGAGCACCTGCCGATCCGGCCCGGACACCGACGCCTGGCTGCTGCTGTCGCTGCTGCAGCGTCGATCTTCGAGGAGGGCCTCGCCGACCGCGTCTACCTCGCCGCGCTCGGCCGACGGGCGCCGACGCGCTCGAGCGCGCTGGTGCGCCGAGCATCCGCCCGAGGCGACCGCGGCGCGCACCGGCGTCCCGGCCGCAGCGCGTGCGCGCGCTCGCGCGCGACTTCGCCGCCGCCGACGGCGCCGCCGCCTACGGGCGCACCGGCTCCTGCCTCGGCCGCTTCGGCACGCTCGTCGCGTTCCTGCTCGACGCGCTCAACGCCGTCACCGGCAACCTCGACCGCCCCGGCGGCGCGGTCTTCGGCGACCCGCCGGTCGCGCTCGACGACATCGCCGAGCGGCTCGGGCTCGCCACCTACGGCAAGACGCCGCTCGCGCTTCGGCGGCTTCCCGGACGTGATCGGCAACCTGCCCGCGTCGCTGCTGCCGCAGGAGATCGAGACGCCGGGCGAGCGGCAGATCCGGGCGCTGTTCGTCTCGGCCGGCAACCCGGTGCTGTCGGTGCCCGACGGCGACGCGCTCGAGCGCGCGCTCGGCAAGCTCGACCTGATGGTGTCGCTCGACTTCTACGTCAACGAGACCAACCGCCACGCCGACTACGTGCTGCCGGCGACGACGTTCTACGAGCGCGAGGACGTGCCGCTCGCGCTTCCTGGGCTTCTTCACCACGCCGTTCATCCAGGCCACCGAGGCGGTGGTCGCGCCGGCCGGCGAGGCGCGCCAGGAGTGGGAGATCGATCGACGCGATCTCGCGCCGCGATCGGCGTCGCGCCCTACAGCGTCGCCGCCGCTGCGCTGGCTCGGCGAAGCTGGGCGTGCGGCTCACGCCCGCGACGGCTCGTGGACCTGCTGCTGCGCACCGGGCCGCGACGGCGACCTGTTCGGCCTGCGCCGCGGCGGGCCTGTCGCTGGCCAAGCTGCGCGCAAGCACCCGCACGGCCTCGTGCTGGCCGAGCACGTGGCGACCGGCGTGCTCGCGCGGCAAGCTGCGCACGCGCGGCAAGCGCGTGCGCCTGGCGCCGGCCGAGATCGTCGGCGAGATCGCCCGCGCGGCCGAGCGGCGAACGGCGACGACCCCGACTTCCCGCTGCGGCTGATCGGCCTGCGCGAGCTGCGCTCGCACAACTCGTGGATGCACAACGCGCCGCTGCTGATGCGCGGCGGGCGCACGCAGGCGCTGCGCGTGCACCCCGACGACGCCGCCGCGCACGGGCTCGAGGACGGCGGCAGGCGCGTGCTCGAGTCGAAGTGCCGGGCGCGGTCGACGGTGCCGGTGCTGGTCACGCGACGAGATGACGCCCGGCGCGGTCGCGCTGCCGCACGGCTGGGGCCACCGCGGCGGCTGGCAGCTCGCCAACGCGCACGCGCGGCGTGAACGTCAACCTGCTGGCCGAGCCGCGAGCCCGAGGACCTCGAGCGCGCTCGCCGGCATGGCCTTCCTGAACGGCATCCCGGTGCGCGTCACGCCGGTCGCGCGTCGAGCCGAGCGCTGGCTCGGAGCGGACCGCGCCGGCGGCGGCCTGACGGCCTCAGCTCCCGGCGCGCGCAGCGGCACCAGCACGAGCACGCGTCGTGCCGCGCTCGCGAGCTCTCGATCGTCGAGCGTCCCGTCGAGCAGCTCCGCGCGCTCGCGCATGCTCGCGAGGCCGAGGTGGCCCGGCTCGGCGGCGCCGAGCGGGTCGACGTCGCTCGAAGCCCTGGCCGTCGTCGGTCACGCGCAGCTCGACCTGGCCGTCGACCTGGCGCAGCGAGATCGAGACCGCCTCGGCCTGCGGCGTGGCGGCCGGCGTTGACGACCGCCTCCTGGGTGATCCGGAACAGGTCGCCGGCCATCTCGGCGGGCAGCTCGAGCTCCTCGAGCGTGAGCCAGCACCTCGAAGCCGTAGCGGCGCTGCCAGACCGGCACGCAGTTCTCGATCGCGCGTGGCGTAGGCGAGCTCCTCGAACGCGTACGGGCCGAGGTCGACGATCTCGTCGCGCAGCGCGCGGACGTTGCGCTCGGTCAGCTCGCGTGCCTCGCTCGATCAGCTCGGCAGCGCGCTCGGCGTCGCCGTTGCCCGCGGCCTGCTGCGCGGCCGCGAGCATCATGTCGAGGCCGATCAGCTCCTGCACCGGGCCGTCGTGGATCGACTCGGCCACCCGGCGGCGCACCTCGCTCTCGGCCTGGATCGTGCGCCGCGTGAGCTCGCGCGCGCGCAGCCGCGACGCCGACTCGGTGGTGCGCAGCCGGCCGACGAGCGAGGCCGGTGGCCAGCGCGGCCGACGACGAACACGGTCTCGTAGAAGGCGAGCAGGTCGCCGTCGACGGTGCGTCGTCGCCGCGAGCGCAGTCGCCGACCACGAGCGATCGCCGAGCCGGCGGCGGCGATCGCCAGGCCGCGGCGCTCGCCCTGGAAGTGCGCGTGCGCGGCGAAGAGGAACAGCGCGGCGAACCGCACCGCGCCGTAGGTCTCGGGCACCACCAGCTCGAGCGCGGCCAGCATCGCGAGGTCGCCGGCCGCGACAGCGGGCTGAGCGCCAGCTCGGGATTGCGCCGCGCCAGCGCCAGCACCGACCAGCGCCCACGGCAGCAGCAGACCGCCGAGCACCGCCGCAGGCACGTCCCTCGTAGGGAAGCCCGAGCACGAGCGACGGCCGCAACCGCCAGCAGTGCGAGCACGAGCCGCACGACCGCGAACACCACCACCGGCTGGGCCGACTCGATCGGCAGGCGACGCAGCATCAGGCCGTCGTCCGCCGTCGGCGCGCAGACCCGAGGCGCCAGGCGGCGAGCGACCGCGCCCGCCGTGTCGATCAGCCCAGTCGACCGGCGTGCCGTGGCGGCCGTCGACGAAGGTCTGGTGGAACTCGTCGCGTGGCCGCGTACGCGCTCGAGACCAGCGAGCGCCAGCAGCGCGGCTCGCCCGGGCGAGCAGGCGTTGCCGAAGCGCCCGCCACCAGAGCCAGCACAGCAGCGCGTACTCGGCGAAGTGGACCAGCTTGCGCCCGATCAGGTCGATCAGGCCGAGGTGCGTGTCGAGGCTGGGCTGGGCCGAGAAGAAGAAGATCACCCCCATCAGCCAGCAGCGGCGGCAGCCACGGGTCGACGCGGCGCAGGAGCGCCATCGGCATACCGTAGAGTGACTTCCGTGCTGGTCATCACGAGCAAGTCGCCCTACGCGGTGCGCGCGCTCGCCGAGCTGGCCCGCCGCGGCGGCAACGCCCCGTCCCGATCGGCGAGATCGCCCGCGCGCGCGACATCCCGGTGCAGTTCCTCGAGGGCCTGTTCGCGACCCTGCGCCGCGCCGGCGTGCTGCAGAGCCAGCGCGGCGTGAAGGGCGGCTACACGTTCGCCCGCCCGCCCGCCGAGATCACCGTGCTCGAGGTCGTCGAGCTGCTCGAGGGCGAGCTCGGCGCGGAGGCCGCGGACGCCGGCCCGGTCTGGGAGGAGGCGGTCGAGGCCGTCAAGTCGGTGCTGGCGGGCACCACGATCGCCGAGGTGGCCGAGCGCGAGGCGCAGGCCGCCGGGGCGAACATGTACTACATCTAGGCACGGCCATGAGCACGCCCCAGGTAGCTCGAGCGGTACCGGACAACCTGTCCGACATCGTCGGCGGCACCCCGATGGTGCGGTTGACCCGGATCGCGCCCGACTGCGGCGCCGAGCTGGTCGGCAAGCTCGAGGCCTACAACCCGGCCGGCAGCGTCAAGGACCGCATCGGCGTGGCGATGGTCGACGCCGCCGAGGCCGAGGGCCGGATCGAGCCGGGACGCACCACGATCGTCGAGTCGACCTCGGGCAACACCGGCATCGCGCTGGCGTTCGTCTGCGCCGCCAAGGGGTACGACCTCGTGCTGACGATGCCGCAGGGCATGAGCCGCGAGCGCGAGAACCTGCTGCGCTTGTACGGGGCCGAGGTGAAGCTCGTGGAGTCGATGGGAGGGATGGACGAGGCGGTGCAGGCCGCTCGCGGCATCTGCCGCGAGCGCGGCAACTGCTGGATCCCCGACCAGTTCTCCAACCCGGCCAACCCGGAGATCCACCGGCGCACGACCGCCGAGGAGATCTGGCGCGACCTCGACGGGCGCGTGGACGTGTTCGTCGCGGGGGTGGGCACGGGCGGCACGATCACCGGCTGCGGCGAGCGCCTCAAGGAGCGCAATCCCGAGCTCCAGGTCGTCGCGGTCGAGCCCAAGAGCTCGCCGGTGCTGTCCGGCGGGCGGCCCGGGCCGCACAAGCTGCAGGGCATCGGGGCCGGCTTCGTGCCCGCGGTGCTCAACCGCGACGCGATCGACGAGATCGTGCCCGTCGACGACGAGGACGCGCTCGAGACCGCGCGCCTGTGCGCTCGGCGGGAGGGCGTGCTCGCCGGCATCTCTGGCGGGGCCGCCCTGTGGGCGGCGATCCAGCTCGGCTCGCGGCCCGAGCTGCGCGGCAAGCGGATCGTCGTGATCGTGCCCGACTCCGGCGAGCGCTACGTCAGCACGCCGTTCTTCGCCCCCTAGACACTGACATGCCCGGCATCTCGACTCTGAGGCAGGTGGGACGCGAGGTGCGCGAGGACCTCGCAGCCGCCCAGGAGCGCGACCCGGCCGCGCGGGCGGTCGGGCGGCTGGAGATCCTGCTCACCTACGGCGGCGTGCAGGCGGTGCTGGCGCACCGCGTCTCGCACGCGCTCTACCAGGCCGGCGTGCCGATCCTGCCGCGCATGCTGGCCAACGTGACGAAGGTGATCACGGGCATCGAGATCCATCCCGCCGCCCGCATCGGACCGCGGCTGTTCATCGACCACGGCAGCGGCGTGGTGATCGGCGAGACGGCCGAGCTGGGCGCCGACGTGACGCTCTACCAGGGCGTGACGCTCGGCGGCACCGGCTTCCAGCGCGGCAAGCGCCACCCGACCGTCGGCGACGAGGTGATGGTCGGCTCCGGCGCCAAGCTGCTCGGCCCGATCACGGTCGGAGCGCGCACGAAGATCGGCGCCAACTCGGTGGTCATCCACGACGTGCCGGCCGACTCCACCGTCGTCGGCAACCCCGGCCACCCCGTCCGTGTGGATGGCAAGAAGCCCAGCGGCCCCGACGCCGATTGGGTGCACCTGCCCGATCCGGTGGCGGACGCCATCAGCGGCCTGGCCAACCGGCTCAACGCGCTCGAGGAGCTGGTCGCCGAGGAGACCGGGCGCACGCCGGCGACCGACGCGGTCAAGCCGCTGGAGCGGCGCGGCGGACCGGACAGCGTCGGCGGCTGAGCGTCCGCGGCCGCCGCTGGTCAGGCCGCGCGTGCGGCCCCGCGGACCGTCCCTGCTCGGCGCGGCCGCCGCCTACTAGTACCAGCTGCAGCGCGTGCGGTGCCGCGGGATCGCCTTGTAGCGCGGCGCCTGCCCGCGGTTCCAGAGCCAGGTGTCGAGCACGCGCGGCGGCACGCCCAGCCGCGCGGCGATCAGCTCGCAGGCGTGCAGGGCGCAGGCGCGGATCTCGCGCTCCTCGGCCCGGGCGGCAGCAGCTCGCCGGCGTCGATGCGGGCGGCCAGCGCCGGGTCGTAGCGCAGCACGCCGTCGACGCGCAGCACGTGCGGAACGAGGTTGTCGGCGAAGATCGTCAGCCGGTCGACGTCGTCGAAGCGCGCCAGGCCCGCGAGCGTGAGGTCGTTGGCGACGATCTGGGCGCGCTTGTAGAAGCCGCGATCGTCGAACAGTGGCATCCCATCCGCGAGCTGGGTCGCCAGCCGCTCGGCCGAGCCGCCGGCGCCGGCGACCAGCTCCAGCGCGTCGCGGTCGGCGAGGAACGTGCCGAGCTCGCGCAGCGCCCGGGCGTACAGGGCCATCAGCTCGTGGTCGGGCGTCTGGCCAAGCACCTCCGCCACGGTGGCGGCGTCGAGCGCCCGCAGCTCGGCCGCCGACCAGGGCCCGTGCGCGCGGAAGCGGTCGGCGAGTGCCCAGGCGACCGTGTAGTAGCCCGAGCAGCCGGGGCGCTTGCGCAGGGTCGGAAACCAGCCCGAGCCGAAGTTGATCGCGTCGAGCGTGAGCAGGTAGGTGGCCACGTCGACGTTCGAGCCCTCGAGGAAGTGGCGCTCGGGATCGAGCTGCGGCGGCGGGCCGGGCTCGACGCCGTCCAGCCGCTCGAGCTCGATCCGCACCCAGCGCGCCCGCGCGGCGATCGCCGCGCACTCGCGTCGCACGTCGTCGAGCAGCCCCATCGGCGGACAGCCTAGGCTGGCTTCCTAGACTGCGCGCGATGGCCGAACACACGACGCTGCTCTACGAGGTCGACGACGCGGTCGCCACCGTCACGCTCAACCGACCGGAGCGGCTCAACACGATCGTGCCGCCGATGCCCGAGGAGTTCGAGGCGTGCATCCACCAGGCGGCTGCCGACGACGCGGTCAAGGTGGTGATCGTGCGGGGGGCCGGGCGGTCCTTCTGCGCCGGCTACGACTTCGCGGATGGATTTCACCACTGGGACGACAAGCTGACGACCGATGGGCGCTGGGACCCGGGCAAGGACTTCATCGGCAATGGCAGCTTCGGCCCGACGCAGCGCTTCATGAGCATGTGGCGGATCCCCAAGCCGGTGATCGCGCAGGTGCATGGCTGGTGCGTCGGGGGAGGCAGCGACATGGCCCTCTGCGCCGATCTGGTGATCGCCTCGGAGGACGCCCAGATCGGCACGCCCTACTCCCGCATCTGGGGCTGCTACTTGTCCGGCATGTGGATCTACCGGCTCGGCTTGGCCAAGGCCAAGGAGCACGCGCTCACCGGCCGGCCGCTCTCGGGCAGGC
Organism: uncultured Thermoleophilaceae bacterium; assembly: GCA_963734165.1. Classification (GTDB taxonomy): domain Bacteria; phylum Actinomycetota; class Thermoleophilia; order Solirubrobacterales; family Thermoleophilaceae; genus JACVRW01. The sequence continues at coordinate 510,876 of CAVTFZ010000003.1, forward strand.
AGGCGGCCGAGGTCGAGCTGATCAACGCCGCCGTCCCCTTCGACGAGCTCGAGGCGGAGGTCGCCCGGCGGGCCCGTGGAGCTCGCGCAGATCCCCGCGTCGCAGCTCGCGGTGATGAAGGCGATCGTCAACCAGGCCTACGAGAACATGGGGCTGGCCAGCACGCAGACCCTGGGCCCGATCCTGGACGGGCTGATGCGCAACACCCCGGACGCCCACCGCTTCATCGACCTCGCCGAGAGCGGCGGCGTCGCGGCCGCCACCGCCGAGCGCGACCGACACTTCGGCGACTACAGCCAGGCCCGTCCGAGTCCAGGCCCGACCCGCGCAACGTCATCCGCCCAGGACCGCCGACCGCCTGACGGCCGTCAAGACGGAAGGGGCGGCCGAGGCCGCCCCTTCGGTGCCGGTCAGTCTGAAGCGGGTGTTGATCTGAGGTTGTCTCCGGCTGTGTCGGAGCTGAATGTGAAGGTGGACCCGATCGTGCCGGTTCTCGCGGGGTCGGGGCATGAGGGATCCGCTGCCGCGTCGTTGATGAAGCTCACTGTCGGATCGTTGAACACGAATGATGTGGTCGCGTCTGTGTCGACGAATCTCACTGACTGCGCGGGGATCCTGAATCTGCAGACGGTTCTGTTGTTGTCGATGGCCCAGATCGTCATGTCCCCTGTCTGCGGGATTGAGAGCGTTCCGCGCCATGAGTTCGCCGCCACTCTCTGTGTGAGGTGCAGCGCGTAGGGCGCGTCTGAGTTTGCGGGGGCGATCCAGAAGACGTCCGCTGTGGGGAACGTCGAGCTCGTGCACGGCCCTGGGATGAAGGACGTGACGAGGGCACGTGTATGTGTCTGCGGAACGTAGGCGTCGAGTGTCGCCATGCAGGTCACGTCGAAGGTTGTGACGCCGTCACCGGAGACGGCGCTGAAGTTGAGTCTCGTCGTGTCGGCTGTGAATGATGAATTGGTTGTGTTGCCTATCGGTGTCCAGAAGGGGGCGGTCGCTCCTGAACCTGTCGTGTTCGGTGTGGCGAGGGCGGGCGCTGCAATGACTGCCAGCGCGATCAAGGTCAGGCCTAGCAGCCCACTGATTCTCAGCGCTTTCATCCAGAGTCCTCTCCGTGGGAGACAATGATCTGGAAATTCTAAGCGCTCTACTTTGATAGACCAAGCGAGGGGTGCTATTCCCGTCCCGGGCGCACCCAGACGACCTGCGCCGGATTGACGCCGAGCCGCTCTCCGGTCGCCGCCTCCTGCAGCCACGCCAAGGTCCCGGCGCTGCTGCGGGTCGCGTTCTCGAGCTGCTTGGCGACCTCGTCGAGGGCACCGGCGACCTCGAGCGCCTCGCTGGTGGCAAGTAGGACCGTGGTGGTGGCCATCGTCGGGCAGTCTGTCAGTCGCAGAGGGCGAGGTCGAGCGCGCGTGCGACCTGCTGACGCGAGCGCGCGGTGACCGCGTTGCCCAGCGCGGTTTGCCAGCGCTCGGCGCTCACCACACGCGCGTCGAGGCCCAGGTCGGCGAGGATGGTGGGACCGTCGACGTGCCGGGCGATCTGCTCGGCCCGGCGCTTGGCGGCGAGGTGCTGTGCGGATCCCAACCGCGTCCGGCCGCCCTCGCCTGTGATGTTCAGCAAGTCGTGGGTCACCTGGGTGACGGCTCGGCGCGCGCACTTCTCCCACGGCGCGTCGGCGGCCGACTCGACGACGACTCGGCGGATCGTCCGCCAGCCGGCGTGATGGGACTCGCAGCGGCTGACGAGAAAGCGCGCGAGCGCGTCGGCGAGGACGATCGCGCCGATCTCCGAGCGGTGGGCGTCGAGATGACGCAGCGCTGCGGCGACGTCACGGCCGTTCCCGACCGCGCGCGCCAGCTGGAGAGAGTTGCGCCGGGACACGTTACGGCCGCTTGGACCGCTGCGCACGCAGGGCTTGCGTGGCGCGCTCCTGGATGCGCCGGCGGACCTGTCGCAGCTGCTGGGTGCGCCGCCTGTCGGTACGTGCCCGCTCGACGCGCTCGCGGCTCAACTCATCGGCCTCGGATGCTTCGGTCGCTTCCGTCATGGCGCTTCGTACTGCGCCCTGGCCGCGACGGCGGCGGCGAGCAAGTCTCCGTAAGGGGACCGGTCGTGGAGGTCCGGAGCGCGAAAGCCGACCAGCTCGACAAGTGGTCCACCTGGCTCCAGCAGCTCACCGCAGCCGGGGCACGTCGCAGCGGTGAGGTCCGCATTGGCGCCCGCTTCCGCGACCCGGATCCTGCACGCCACGCACTTGAGGTAGGGCACAAGGCCCCTTTCGGTCGAGATCTCCCTGGACACTACTCGGTCCGCGGGAGCAGGCCGGGCCGTTTGGGAGCATTCCGCGGGCTCGAAGCCATGCTCCTTCCCCAGCGCCAGGACGATTTCGACGTAACGTCGCCGCCACACCTGCGACGGCTGCGACTGACCCTCGGCGACGGTGCACGCACGACCGTGCACGTCGCCGAGTATGCGCTGGCCGAGGCGCAGCTTCGGGTCGAGCGCCTGCCAGGACCGATGACGCTCGAGCAGTGGTGCGGCACCCGTGGCATCGACGAGGCACTGGTCGGCGGCTTCTACGTCCGCCAGCCTCAGACACCCACGGATCCGCTGCTCAGCGGCATGCCGCTGGGCGAGCTGCGCAGCCGCGGGGCGGCGTGCGCGTCGGTGGCCTTCAGCGCACCGTGGGGTGCACGGCGTGCGTGCGTGCACGTTTCAGGAGCCGGCGTGCGGATCGCGCGCCGCGACGAGCTCCCCGCCGAGCTCGACGGCGACCTGCTGCAGGCCGGTCCGCTGCTGGTGCGCGACGGGAGCGTCGCGGACAACCGGGACGAGGGCTTCTCGGCCGGCGCCGGGCAGTTCGACTCCGACATCACGGTCGGGCGTCATCCGCGTGCCGCGCTCGGGCTCGACACCCGGCGGCTGATCGCGGTGGCGTGCGACGGGCGCACCGGCGACGAGGCCGGGCTGACGCTCGACGAACTGGCCCGGACGCTGGTCGAGCTCGGCGCGGACGCTGCGCTGAACCTCGATGGCGGCGGCTCGACATCGCTGGTCTGCGGCGGGCGCCTGCGCAACGTGCCGCGGGAGGCGGACGGCGTCGCGCTGGTCGGCGGGCGCCCGATCGCCACCGCCTTGGTGTTCGCGCCGCGCTGACGTTACCGGCCGGCAGAGGCAGGGGACTACAGTGAGACGGTGCGTGTTCTCAGTGGCCTGATCTTCTTTCCACGTGGTGGGTCGGCCCAGGTGGCTCGCGCGCTGGCGGGTGGGCTGCCCGCGCATGGATGGGACGTTACCGTGGTCTCGGGCTCCACGGGCACCGGGCTCGGGGACGCCGAGGCGTTCTATGCGGGGCTGGACGTCCACGCGGTCGACTTCGCAGCCGGCGACGCGCCGATGCACCCTTCCTACGAGGACCGTCCCGGCGCTCCCGACCGCTGCTTTGCCCGGCTCGGCGACGACGACTACCGCGCCCACGTCGACGCCTGGGCGCGGGCGCTTGCCGACGCCGGCGCGGCGGACGCCGACGTGCTGCACCTGCACCACCTCACGCCCTTGAACGAGGCCGCGGCGCGGGTCGCGCCGGACGTCCCGGTGGTCGGCCATCTGCACGGCACCGAGCTGCTGATGCTGGAGCGGATCGCTGCGGGGGCGCCACCCGCGTGGACGCACGCCGACGCGTGGGCGCAGCGCATGCGGCGCTGGGCACGCGACTGCGAGCGACTGATCGTGCACACCGGCGACGACGTCGAGCGCGTGGTCGGCCTGCTGGGAGTCGATCCGCGTGCGTGCGTGGTCGTGCCCAACGGCTTCGACCCCGAGCGCTTCCGGCCGACGCTGGTCGACCGCGAGGCGTTCTGGCGGCGCCAGCTGGTCGAGCGACCGCAGGGCTGGGGGCCTGGCCAGCCGGTGGGCAGCATCGCCTACGACGAGCGGGCGGTCACCACGCTCGCCGAAGCCGTCGTGCTCGTGGCGGTCGGCCGGTTCACGCAGGTCAAGCGCCTGGGCCTGCTCGTGCGGGCCTTCGAGCAGGCGCGCCGCCGCGCCTCGCGCCGGACGGCGCTCGTGCTGCTCGGCGGCCATCCCGGCGAGTGGGAGGGCGAGCATCCGCTGGAGGCGGTGACGGCCACTGGCGCGCAAGACGTCTTCCTCGCCGGCTGGCACGACCACGACGCGCTGCCGGCGTTCCTCAACGCGGCCGACGTCCAGGTGCTCGCCTCGGTGCGCGAGCAGTTCGGGTTGGTGCTGGTGGAGGGCATGGCGTGCGGTCTGCCCGCGATCGCCGTCGACCGCTTCGGGCCGGGAGAGATCGTCGCGGACGGTCATACCGGCTGGCTCGTCGGTCCCGACGACGAGCAGGCGCTCACCGAGGCGATCGTGGCCGCGGTCGACGACGGCGAGGAGCGCGCGCGCCGCGGCATCGCCGCGCGACGGGCGGCGAGCGAGCGCTGGTCCTGGCCGGCGCTCGCCGGCGACGTCGCGCAGGTGCTGACGGATGTCGCCGGTACAGGTGCCGACGGCGCCGCCGTCGCCGGCGTTCGAGCCGAGCCATAGCGTCGATCGACGAGCGCGATCATGCCCCGACCTCGCGGTCCTCGTCGATCAATCGGGTGTATTCGACTGGAGTTGGCCCGTACACTCGTGGGGTCGTATGTACGACGCGATCGTCATCGGGGCTCGCTGTGCTGGGGCGACCACGGCGATGCTGCTCGCGCGCGCCGGTTGCGACGTCCTGCTCGTGGATCGGGCCCGCTTCCCGAGCGAGATCCCGCACGGCCACTTCATCCACCGGCACGGGCCGCGACGCCTGAGCCGCTGGGGCCTGCTCGAGTCGGCGCTGGCCACCGGCTGCCCGCCCGTGACCTCGATCACGATGGACCTCGGCGACTTCCCGCTGACCGGGAAGGAGCTCGCCGTCGATGGGGTGCCGGTTGGCCTCGGCCCGCGCCGTGCCGCGCTCGACCGAGTGCTCGTCGACGCCGCGGTCGAGGCGGGCGCAGAGCTGCGCGACGGCTTCGCGGTCGACGACCTCCGCTACGACGACGGGCGCGTGACCGGCATCCGTGGCCGGGCCATCGGCGGCGGAGCGCCGGTGAGCGAGGCGGCCGTCTTCGTGGTCGGCGCCGACGGCAGGAACTCCAGCGTCGCCAAGCGGGTCGAGGCGCCCGCCTACGAGACCGCCCCGACGGTCTCGTGCTGGTACTTCTCCTACTGGAGCGACGTGCCGGGCGACGGGCTGGAGATCCACCTCCGCGACCGTCGGGTGATCTTCGCCTTTCCCACCAACGACGGGCTGTTCGCGGTGTTCGTGGCCTGGCCGAGCGCGGAGCTTCCGACCGTGCGCGCCGATCCGGAATCCGCGCTGCTGGCCGTCGTGGACACGGTGCCGCAGCTCGCCGAGCGCGTGCGCGGCGGGACGCGCGAGGAGCGCGTCTACGGCGCCACCCAGCTGCCGAACTTCCTGCGCAGGCCAGGCGGTCCCGGCTGGGCGCTCGTCGGCGACGCCGGCTGCCACAAGGATCCCTACCTGGCGCTCGGCGTCTGCGACGCCTTCCGCGACGCCGAGCTGCTGGCGCAGGCCCTCACGGACGTCCTCGCCGGCCGCCGCCCGGAGGCCGAGGCGCTCGCCGACTACGAGCGCCGGCGCAACGAGGCGACCCTCCCCGACTACCACGCGAACCTCCACCAGGCCCAGTTCAAGCCCCTGCCACCGGAGCTGCTCGCCGCTCGGGCTGCGGTACGCGGCGACCAGGAGGCGACCAACCACCTCTTCCTCCTGGGCGAGGGGCTCCGTCCGGCCTGACACCTATCGTGGTCAGAAATTAAAATCGGCCCCGGCGCGGTTGCCGCCGCCCGGGACCCGGCACAGGAAGGAAGTCTTCCCATGCTCTTGGAGCGTAACCCGGGCCACGCGCCCGACGACCCCACCCAGCTCAAACAGGCCCTGCTCGGCCTGCTCGTGCACGACCATCAGGGCCTCTGGTCCATGACAGAGCTCGACCGAGCCCTGCACCCCTCCAGCGACACCCCACCCGCCACAGAGCCCAACCGCGCCTGCGTCGAGGACGCCGTCGAAGACCTCTACGCCACCGGCCTCATCCACCGCATCGGCGCGTACGTCTGCGCCACCCGCGCCGCGCACGAAGCCGAGCGCCTCGCGGCCTAAACCCCAGAGTGTGGGCCGTCTAACTCGCGCATACCGCGAAGAAAACGGCCCACACCCCGTGGAACGCCACCAACCACCCAACCCGGCGCCCCCTTCTCCGCCGCCGTAAACGACAAAGCCCACGCACACCACCACAGACACAGCCACCCAGCGGCTCAAGCGCAAGCGTGGCCGAAGGCCGGTCTATCCTCGCCAGGATGAGCGCGCCGACCACCACCGAGTCGCTGCTGGAGGGGCTGAACGAGCCTCAGCGCGCGGCCGTGCTGCACGGCGAGGGGCCGCTGCTGATCCTGGCCGGCGCGGGGTCGGGCAAGACGCGCGTGCTCACCCATCGGATCGCCCATCTGGTCGGCACGGGGCAGGCGCAGCCGAGCGAGATCCTCGCGATCACCTTTACCAACAAGGCCGCACAGGAGATGCGCGAACGGGTGGAAACCCTGGTCGGCCGGCGCAGCAAGGCGATGTGGGTGATGACCTTCCACTCGGCCTGCGCGCGCATGCTGCGCTCGGACGCGGACAAGCTTGGCTACACGCGCGGCTTCACGATCTACGACCAAGCCGACTCGCTGCGGCTGGTCAAGGCCTGCATGGAGGAATTGGGCGCCGATCCCAAGCGCTTCCCGCCGCGCGGCATCCAGCGCCAGATCTCCGACGCCAAGAACACCCTGCTCGACGCCGAGGCCTACCGGATCAAGGTCTCGAGCTTCTTCGAGCAGACCGCCGCCGACGTCTACCAGCTCTACGAGTCCCGCGCCCACGGCGCCAACGCGATGGACTTCGACGACCTGCTGTTCCGCTGCGTCAACCTCTTCGAGCTGTTCCCCGAGGTCCGCGCCCGCTACCAGCAGGCCTTCCGCTACGTGCTCGTCGACGAGTACCAAGACACCAACCGCGCCCAGTACCGCTGGCTGCAGCTGCTCACCGAACAGCACCGCAACCTCTGCGTTGTCGGAGACGACGATCAGAGCATCTATGCGTTTCGTGGCGCCGACGTGCGCAACATCCTCGACTTCGAGGATGACTTCCCGGACGCCGAGGTGGTCAAGCTCGAGCAGAACTACCGCTCGACGCAGACGATCCTCGACGCGGCCAACGCCGTGATCGGCCGCAACCGCGCGCGCAAGGCGAAGTCGCTCTGGAGCGACCTCGGCGATGGCGAGCCGGTGCACGTGCGCGAGCTGGAGGACGAGCACGCCGAGGCGCGCTTCGTCGTGTCGGAGATCGAGCGGCTCGTGGACGAGGGCGAGTCGCGCAACGAGATCGCGATCTTCTACCGCACCAACGCCCAGAGCCGGGTGCTCGAGGACATGCTCGTCCGCTACGGGGTCAACTACCAGGTGCTCGGCGGCCCGCGCTTCTACGACCGCGCCGAGATCAAGGACGCGCTCGCCTACCTGACGCTGCTGGTCAACCCCTCGGACGCGATCGCCTTCGGCCGCATCGTCAACTCGCCGCGGCGCGGCATCGGCCAGACCTCGCAGGGGCGGATCGCGGGCTATGCCAACACGATCGGCGAGCCGGTGTTCGACGTCGCCGCCGATCCGGCGGCGGTGCCGGGCCTTGGCGCGGCCGCCATCAAGGCGGTCGACCGCTTCATGGCGGCGATGCTGCGCCTGCGCGAGAGCGCCGAGAGCGGGACGCCGGTCGGCGAGCTGCTGCACGAGACGCTCGAGGCGACCGGCTACATCGAGGCGCTGCAGGCCGAGCGCACGATCGAGGCGCAGGGGCGGCTGGAGAACCTCGAGGAGCTGGTCGGCGTCGCGCGCGAGTACGACGCCACCCAGGAGGAGGGCTCGGTCGAGGAGTTCCTGCAGCAGATCGCGCTCTTCTCCGAGCAGGACAAGCTGCAGGACGATCAGGGCCTCTTGACCCTGATGACCCTCCACAACGCCAAGGGCCTGGAGTTCGGGGTCGTGTTCGTGATCGGGGCCGAGGAGGGCGTGTTCCCGCACATGCGCGCGATCGAGGCCGGCGACCTGGAGGAGGAGCGGCGCCTCTGCTACGTCGGCCTCACCCGCGCCAAGCGCGCGCTCTACCTGACCTACGCGCGCACGCGCACGCTGTTCGGCCAGCGCGACTGGAACGTGCCGAGCCGTTTCCTGGGCGAGATCCCGCGCTCGCTGACCGACCTCGAGGAGGACGAGCCGAGCGCGGCCGAGGCGGCGTCGAGCTGGGGCTCCGGCGGCGGTGGCGCCCCGGCGGGCGCGGGGGCGTCGTTCGCGCTCGGGGACGACGTCGTGCACGCCAGCTTCGGCGAGGGCGTGATCATCGGCGTGGAGCCCGGCGGGCTGGTCGTGGTGCGCTTCGCTGGCGACGGCTCCGAGCGCAAGCTGATGGCCGACTACGCGCCGCTGAAGAAGCGTGGGTAGCGTGCCGGCGGTGGCGGCGCAGATCATCGACGGCAAGGCCGTGGCGGCGCGCGTGCGCGAGCGCGTGGCGGCCGAGGTCCAGCGGACGTTCGTGCGGCCGGGGCTCGCCACGGTGCTCGTGGGCGACGACCCCGCCTCCGCGATCTACGTGCGCATGAAGCGCGAGGACTCCGCCGAGGTCGGCATCGAATCCTTCCACCACGAGCCGGGCGGGGACGTGTCCCAGGCCGAGCTCGCCGAGCTGCTCCGCCAGCTCAATGCCGACGAGCGCGTGCACGGGATCCTCTTGCAGCTGCCGCTGCCCGACCACCTCGACCAGGACGCGCTGATCTCCCTTATCGATCCGGCCAAGGACGTCGACGGGCTGACGCCGGTCAATGCCGGGCTGCTGGCTCAGGGGCGCACCGCCGAAGCGCTCGTGCCCTGCACGCCCGCCGGCGTGATGGAGCTGCTGGCCGAGGCCGACGTAGAGCTCGAGGGCGCCCGCGCGGTCGTGCTCGGGCGCTCGATCCTGGTCGGCAAGCCGCTGGTGGCGCTGCTGCTGGCCGCGAACGCGACCGTCACCCAGTGCCACTCGCGCACGCGCGACCTCGGCGCGGTCTGCCGCGAGGCGGACGTGCTGATCGCGGCCGTCGGCCGCCCCGGCACGGTCACCGCCGACATGGTGCGCGAGGGCGCGGTCGTGATCGACGTCGGCACCAACCGCACCGACGCCGGCCTGGTCGGCGACGTGGACTTCGAGAACGTCCGCGAGCGGGCGGCGGCGATCACGCCGGTGCCGGGCGGGGTCGGCCCGATGACGCGCGCGATGCTGCTCGTCAACACCCTGCGCGCGGCGCGGCGCTAGCCGCCGATCGCGAGCTGCGCCAGGTCGATCACCGAGCGCGGATCGGTGCCGTAGCGGCGCTTGTAGCGCTCGGCCTCCTCGTCGTCGACGAGCGCCAGCACCAGCTCCTCCCGCGACGAGCCGGTCCTGCACGCCACCCGGTCGAGGGTCTGGAGCGCGGCGTCCTGCACGAAGCCGGTGAGCCCGCCCGTGTCGGGCAGCTCGCGGTCCTCGCAGGGGTCGGCGATCTGGACCTCGTCGGGACCGCTGACGGCGCTCAGGCCGACGTAGGCGAGCGGCAGCGCCAGCGCGGCGATCAGGGCGACGGGCGCCAGCGCGGGCCGCAGCGCGCCGAGCTCGGAGCGGGCACCGGCCGTGCCCGCTACCGCCAGCGCGGCCAGCAGCGCGAGCACCGCGCCGGCCAAGTAGGCCGGCTCGAAGCCGTCGATCACGCCCTCGACCAGGGTGTCGTCGGCACGCCGCTGGAGGTCGTCGTACTCGGCGAGGTCGCCGCCGTCGACGTCGTTGCGGCCGTCGGCGAAGACCCTGTCGAGCCCGCCGCGCGGGTCCTCTGTGTCCACGCTCAGCGCCAGCGCCGGGGCGAGCCGCAGCTTGGTGGTGGGATCGATGCGGGCGTCGAGGATCAGCGCGGCGCCCTGCTCGCGCGTCGTCTCGAGTTGGGTGTTCAGCTGGTGCTGGGCGATCAGGGCCAGCACCGCCAGCACGAACGCGATGCCGACGTGTCGCATCGACAGCAGCCGCGCCGCCTGGCTCGAGCTGCGCTCCGGCAGCAGCTCACCGGCCAGCGCCGGTAGCGCGAGGCCCATCCCCAGGCCCACGGCCGCGAGCGGCGGCACGGTCCAGAGCACCGAGGCGCCGGGCACGAACGCCAGCGCGGCGCTGCCGCCTGCCGCCAGCGCGCAGCCTGCCAGCGCCCGCAGCGCGGCCGGTCCGTGGATGCGATCGCCGGCGATCCCCGCCAGCGGCACGACGCTGACCACCGCCGCCGCGGCCAGCGGCTCGACGCTCCAGCCGCTGACGAGCAGGAGCACCGTGAGGAAGAGGGCGGCGGCGAGCGCGCCGGAGAGCAACGCGAGCGCGACGCCCTCGAGCGCACGGCGGCTCGCCCTGGACTGCTCCGCTTCCGGCACGCGCTGCTCGGCCAGGGTGGGACTGCCCGTCAGGCACGCTGGCAGTGCCGCCAGCGCGGCCGGGGCCTGGAGCAGGAAGATCGAGCGCCAGCCGAAGGCCTGGGTCAGCGCGCCGCCGAGGGCGGGTCCGGTGGCGGTTCCGATCAGCGCGGCCGCGCGCCACAGCCGCGTGCCGGCGCCGTCGTCGGCCAACAGCGAGTAGGCGGCGACGAGCACGCCGGCGCCGCCGACCGCCTGCAGTGCGCGGGCGGCGAGCAGCAGCCCGAGCGCACCCGCGAGCCCGGAGACCAGCGAGCCGAGCGCGAACAGCGCGACGCCGGCGACGCCGACCGTGCGCAGGCCGGTGCGGCGTCGCAGCAGCTCGGCGGCCGGCAGCGCCGCGGCCAGCGCGATCGCGTAGACGCCGAGCACGGCGGCCACGCCCGTGACGGTCGTGTCCAGCTCGCGCAGGATCGGTGGCAGGGCGAGCGCCACCACGCCGGTGTCCGCGAGCGCGAGGAAGGCGCAGCCGGCGACCCCGAGCCGAAGCGAACGGGACATGCTGCGCATTGTGGCGCGCTTGGCGCGACCGGGGTGCGGCTCGCCGCGCCGGCGGTCCCGGCGCTAGGCTGCCGGCCGCATGGATCTGCGCCGGCTGGGACGAGGGGAGTGGACCGCGAGCGTCGCGGGCATCGCGCTGCTCGTGTCGCTGTTCTCGCCCTGGTACGAGGGCGGGGGGGAGGATTTGTCGGCCTGGCGGACGCTCGCGGTCATCGACGTGCTGCTGGCCCTGATCGCTGCCTTCGCCGTGCTGGTGTGGATCGTGACCGCCACCCAGCGCGTGGCCGCGCTGCCGCTGATCCTCGACGGCCTGCTCACGTTCGCCGGCCTGCTCGGCGTGGCGCTCGTCCTGATCCGCGTGCTGGCGTTGCCGGACGCGGCCAGCGGGCGCGGCTGGGCGCTGTGGCTGGGGTTGGCCGGGACGCTCGGCATCGTCGTCGGAGCCTTGCTCGCGATGCGCGACGAGCGCCTCTCGAAGCCCGGCCGTCCGACCGATGCCACCGGCCGCCCGACGCCGCCGCCGGAGCCACTGCCGACGATTCCAGCGCCGCCGGCGAACCCGTCGTGAGCCTCGAGCCCGGCCTCGAGCGGCGCTACGAGTTCACCGCCGAGGGCAGGCTGCTGACCGACGTCGGCGGCACGATCGACGTCAAGGTGCTCTCGACGCCGGGGATGATCGCGATGATGGAGCGCGTCTCGACGCGGCTGGCGCTCGAGCACCTGCCCACGGGCAAGGCGACGGTCGGCTTCGAGGTCTGCGTCAAGCACGTCGCCGCCGCGCGCGAGGGCGCGCGCTGCGTCGCCCACTCGACCCTGCGCGAGGTCGTCGACGGGCGCAAGCTGCGCTTCGACGTCGAGGTCCGCGAGGGCGCGCGCACGATCGGCGTCGGCACCCACGAGCGCCGCATGATCGACCGCGCCGGCCCCGGGGCCTGACCGTACAATCGCCGCGATGATCGATCGCGAGCAGGTGCTGCACGTGGCCAAGCTGGCGCGGCTGAAGCTGACCGAGGACGAGGTCGAGCGGATGGCGGGCGAGCTGTCGCAGATCCTCGGGCACGTGGAGCGCATGACCGAGCTCGACCTCGAGGGCGTCGAGCCGACCTCGCACGCGGTGCAGCTGGAGAACGTGCTGCGGGAGGACGTGCCGCGGCCGAGCCTGCCGCGCGAGCGCGCCCTGGAGAGCGCGCCGGACGCGACCGAGAGCGGCTTCCGAGTGCCGAGCCCGGGGCAATGAGCGACGAGCTGCTCGACCTCACCGCGGCCCAGGCCGCCGAGCGCGTACGCGCAAGGGACGTCTCGCCGTCCGAGCTGTTCGACTTCTGGCGCGAGCGCGCGACCGGCGACGAGCTCAACGCCTACCTCTGGGTCGCCGAGGACGCACCGCAGCCGCTCGCGCCCGACGCGCCGCTCGGTGGCGTGCCGATCGCGGTCAAGGACCTCTTCTGCGTCGAGGGCGTGCCCAGCACGGCCGCCTCGCGCATCCTCGAGGGCTACCGCCCGCCCTACACCGCCACGGCAGTGCGCAACCTCCAGGCCGCCGGGGCTCCGGTGCTCGGCAAGACTAACCAGGACGAGTTCGCAATGGGCTCCTCCAACGAGAACTCCGGCTACGGACCGGTGCAGAACCCATGGGACCACACGCGCGTCCCCGGCGGATCCTCGGGCGGCTCGGCGGCGGCGGTCGCGGCCGGCACGGCGCCGTGGGCGATCGGGACCGACACCGGCGGCTCGATCCGCCAGCCGGCGGCGATGTGCGGCGTGGTGGGGCTGAAGCCGACCTACGGCGCGGTCTCGCGCTACGGGATGATCGCCTTCGCCTCCTCGCTCGATCAGTGCGGGCCGCTGACCCGCGACGTGACCGACGCCGCGCTGATGTTCGAGCAGCTCGTCGGCCGCGACCCCTGCGACTCGACCTCGCTCGAGCATCCCGGTCCGCTCGCCCGCCCGACCGCGGAGCGTCTCGACGGGCTGCGCTTCGGCCTCTGGGGCTTCGACGCCGAGGGCCTCGACCCCGGCGTGGCCGCGACCTGCCACGTCGCGGTCGAGCGGATCGAGGCGCTCGGCGGCAACGTCAGCGAGGTCGAGCTCCCGCACGCTCCCCACGGCATCGCCGCCTACTACGTGATCGCGCCCGCCGAGGCGAGCGCCAACCTCGCCCGCTACGACGGCGTCCGCTACGGCCTGCGCGCGAGCGACGGCGACCTCGCCTCGATGTACGAGCAGACCCGCCACGACGGCTTCGGCGACGAGGTCAAGCGGCGCATCATGATCGGCACCTACGCGCTCTCCTCGGGCTACTACGACGCCTACTACGGCACCGCCCAGAAGGTGCGCACGCGCATCGCCGACGACTTCCGCGCCGCCTTCGAGCGGGTCGACTTCGTCGTCACGCCGACCTCGCCGACGACCGCCTTCGCGCTCGGCGAGCGCACCGACGACCCGCTGGCGATGTACCTCGCCGACTACTACACGGTGCCGGCGTCGCTGGCGGGCATCCCCGCGATCTCGCTGCCGGCCGGGCTCTCGGACGGGCTGCCGGTGGGGCTGCAGATCGTCGGCCCGGTCTTCAGCGAGGGCCGCATCCTGGAGGCCGCCTACGCGCTCGAGCAGGCGCTCGGCTTCGAGGGGGTGCCGCGACCGTGACGACCGCCACCGTGGCAGCCACGCGCGAGTACGAGCCGGTCATCGGCATCGAGATCCACGTCCAGCTCGACACGCGCACGAAGATGTTCTGCGGCTGCGAGCTGTCCTTCGGCGAGCAGCCGAACACGCGCACCTGCCCGGTCTGCCTCGCGCACCCGGGCGTGCTGCCCGTGATCAACGCCGAGGCCGTCCACTTCGGCCTGATGATCGGGATGGCGCTCGACTGCGAGATCGCGCCGCGCTCGATCTTCCACCGCAAGCAGTACTTCTATCCCGACAACCCGAAGGCCTACCAGATCAGCCAGTACGACATCCCGCTGGCGTCGGGCGGCCGGCTGGGCGACGTGCGCATCCACCGCGTGCACCTCGAGGAGGACGCGGCCAAGCTCGTGCACATGGGCGCCTCCGGCCGCATCCACGGCGCCGAGGGCAGCGTCGTCGACTTCAACCGCGGCGGCACGCCGCTGGTCGAGATCGTGACCGAGCCCGACCTCCGCTCCGCGGCGCAGGCCGCCGAGTTCGGGCGCCTGCTGCAGGCCACCCTGCGCCGCCTCGGCGTCTCGGACGTGAACATGGAGGAGGGCTCGCTGCGGATGGACGCCAACGTCTCGATCCGCCCCGCCGGCGAGACCACGCTCGGCACCAAGACCGAGCTCAAGAACATGAACTCGTTCCGCTTCCTCGAGCGCGGCATCGAGGCCGAGCTGCGCCGCCAGGAGCAGCTCGTGACCGACGGCGGGCGGGTCGAGCAGGAGACGCTGCACTTCGACCCCCAGTCCGGCTCGCTGAGCTCGCTGCGCTCCAAGGAGGAGGCGCACGACTACCGCTACTTCCCCGAGCCCGACCTCGTGCCGCTGGTGCCGACCGAGGCGATGCTCGAGCGCGCCCGCGCGGCGCTGCCGGAGCTGCCGGCCGCCCGCGCCGAGCGCTTCGAGACGCAGCTCGGCCTGCCGGCCGACGCCGCCAAGCTGCTGGCCTTCCGCACCGAGCTGGGCGACTTTTTCGAGGCCACGGTCGCGGCGGCCGACGGCGCCACCGACGCGCGCACGCTGGCCAACTGGGTCACCAACGAGCTCTCGGCGCGCATCGGCGACATCGACCCGGCGACGACCGCGCTCGAGCCGGCCGCCTTCGGTCGCCTCGCGGCGATGGTGGAGGCCAAGGAGGTCTCGCGCTCGGCGGCCAAGGAGGTGCTCGACGAGCTGGTCGAGCGCGGGGGAGACCCCGGCGCGATCGTCGCCGACAAGGGCCTCGCCGGCGCCGGCGAGGACGAGCTGGCCGCGATCGTCGAGCAGGCGATGGCCGACCAGCCCGACGCCGTCGAGAAGATCCGCGCCGGCAACGACAAGGCGATCGGCGCGATCGTCGGCGCCGTCATGAAGGCCACCAAGGGCCGCGCCGACGGCGGCGACGTGCAGCGGATGGTGCGCGAGCGGCTCTAAGCCAGGCGAGCACGCCTACGTTGACCCCGGTGCTAGCTTGTCTGCAGAGGGGCAGTAGGAGGGGTTCCAACTCGCTTGGGGCAGCACCACCTGACTTTCGACTCGCATCGTCACGCGACCGAAAGGCTCGAGCATGGCCGTTGCCATCACCGAAGGATCGGCCAGCGGGCTGCTCGCAGACGCGATCGGCGGCCAGATCGCGGATCTCCTGCGCCAGCGCACTGGCAAGGGGCCCGCGAAGGCAAAGGCCACCATGTCCTCCGATCTCGTGGTGATCACCCTTGCCGACTGTCTCACGCTTGCGGAAAGACGACTCGTAGCTGCCGGGCACGGCGAGTTCATCGCGAGCGCTCGCAGAGCGATCCATCAGGGCATGCGCCCCGAGGCCACGACGATCGTCGAAGCGTTCACTCACCGGCAAGTCGCCGCCTACCTCACCGACCAGGAAAACGACCCGGACCTCACGGTGATCATCTTCTACCTCGCGCCCTGGTCTCTCGCGCCCTGGTCTCGAGGCGCCGGCTGACCTTGATCGACCTAGGGCTCGCGGCTCGGGACCGCCGTGCCCAGCCCGCGCCGCGGCATCTCGCCCCACTCGCTCGGCCCACGCAGCATGTCGACGAACGCGAGCACCCGCCAGAACGTGACCAGCTGGCGGTAGCCGAGGTTCTCGACCAGCGCGAAGCCCAGCATCCGCAGCACCTCGCGGTTGGTGGGATGGCGCCGGAAGCTCGAGCTCCTCGAGCGCCAGCGCGGCGATCGAGAGCAGCATCCCGAGCATCACGGCGACCAGCAGGAAGGCCACAAAGAACGAGGCCGACAGCGCACCGGCGGCGAAGGCCAGCGGCAGGGCGACGAAGGCGAGCAGCTCGACCAGCGGGCCCAGCAGCTCGAAGACGAGGAAGTAGGGCAGCGCGAGCACGCCGAAGGCCCCGTAGCGCGACCGGCCGATCAGCGCGCGGTGGCGCCAGAGCGTCTCGGCCAGGCCGCGCTGCCAGCGGCGGCGCTGCTCGGCGAGCGTGCGCAGGTCCTCCGGCGCCTCGGTCCAGCAGACCGGGTCGGGCACGAACTCGATCCGGTAGTCCTCGCCGCGCTCGCGCAGCGGCTGGTGCAGGCGCACGACCAGCTCGGCATCCTCGCCGACCGTGTCGGTCGCATAGCCGCCGACCGCCTCGACGTCGGCGCGGCGAAAGAGGCCGAACGCGCCGGAGATGATCAGCAGCGAGCGCAGCCGGCTCCAGCCCACGCGACCGACGAGGAAGGCGCGGAAGTACTCGACCACCTGCAGCGTGGCGAGCCGGCTGCGCGGCAGCCCGACCTCGACCACCTCGCCGTGCTCGATCCGGCAGCCGTTGAGGATGCGCACGATGCCGCCGGTCGCCGCGACCAGCTCGGGATCGTCCAGCAGCGGCTTGGCGACGTCGAGCAGCGCCTCCTCCTCGAGCACCGCGTCGGCGTCGATGGCGCAGAAGTAGGGATGGGTCGCGGCGGCGATGCCGCAGTTGAGCGCGTCGGCCTTGCCGCCGTTGTCCTTGTCGATGACGAGCAGGTTCGGATGCCGCCGCGACGCGTACACGCCGCGCACGGGCTTGTACGAGACGCTGTCGCGCAGCGCCTTGGCGATCGGCGCCAGCGCGAACTCCCGCTCCAGCAGCGCCAGCGTGCCGTCGCGCGAGCCGTCGTTGACGACGATGACCTCGTGCAGCGGGTAGCGCAGCCGGATCAGCGAGCGCACGCTCTCGACGATCCCCGCCTGCTCGTTGTAGGCGGGCAGCAGCACCGAGACGCCGGGGTCAGCGGGGAGGCGAACAGCTCGTCGAGCCCCGCGTAGCGGCGCCGGTGCAGGTGCTTGCCGAGCGTGCGCCAGGCGATCGCCGTGAAGGCGAGGTAGATGCCGTTCAACAGCGCGAAGTAGGCGATCGCGACGATCCCGAGCACCTCCAGCGGCGTGTCGAGCCAGCTCATCGGGTCGCCAGCTCGGCCACGTCGAGCGCCTCGCGCAGGTGCACGCCGACGTACGGGCCGGCCGCCGCGCGCCGCACCAGCTCGGCGTCCATGCGCGCCAGCGCCCGCGCCGCCGCCTGCGCCGGCTCGAACTCGGGGTCGGCCGCCAGGGCGGTTAGCGCCGGCGCCGACTCGACGTCGCCGAGCGCACCGAGGCCCTCCGCCGCCGCCGAGCGCACGAACGGGATGCGGTCCTCCAGCGTCGCGCGCAGGGCGGCCGCCGCCTCCTGGGCGCCGAGCCGGCCAAGGCCGATCGCCGCGCTCGCGCGCACCGCGGCCGCGCCGTCGTGCAGGCGGTGCGCCAGCAGGCGCCCGTCCCCGGCGTCGCCGATCAGGCCGATCAGCTCGACGGCCGTCGCCCGCACCGCGGGATCCTGACTCTCGGCCAGCACCCGCAGCTGGGGCAGGGCGGGCCAGCCGATCGTCAGCAGCGCCTGCCCGGCCACCCCGCGCGGGACCCGGCGTCCGGCGAGCGCCTCCACCAAAGGTTGCACCGCCCGCTCGGTGGTCGAGCACGCCGAGGCTGCGCGCCGCGGCCGAGCGCACGTCGCGCTCGTGATCCTCGAGCGCCGCCAGCAGGCCGTCCACCGCTCGCGACGAGCACATGTCCCCGAGCAGGTGCGCGGCGGCCGCGCGGCGCCAGGCGCGGCGGGCACGGAGGGCGCGCAGCTCGTGCTCGACCAGCCCGCGCTGCTCGAAGAAGGTCGCGATCCGCTCGCGCGGGCCGCCGCGTAGCTCGCGCGCGTAGCCGGCCATCACCTCGGCGAGCGTGCGCAGGTCCGCGGGACTGACCTCGGAGTCGAGCCGCGTCGACGCGTCGCCCTCGATCAGGTCGATCGCGAGCGGGATCATGCGCGCGCGACCGGCGCCGCGGGCGCGATCGCGACGGGCGAGCCAGAAGCGCCTGCCGACGAGCACGCCCACGCACAGCACGCTCAGCGAGGCGAGCGCGACCGTGGCCGTCTCGAGCAGGCCGATCATCGCCGGCCGAGGATCGCCTGCACGCGCGCGAGCAGCTCCTGCGGGCTGAACGGCTTGCGCATGTAGTCGTCGGCCCCGGCCTCGAAGCCGCGCGCCACGTCGGCCTCCTGGGCGCGTGCGGTGAGCAGCACCACCGGCATGCGCCGGGTGGCGTCGTGGGCGCGGATCCGCGCGTGACCTCGTAGCCGTTGAGCTTGGGCATCATCAGGTCGAGGATCGCCATGTCCGGCTCGCGCTCGAACGCCAGCGCGAGCGCCCGCTCGCCGTCGCCGGCCTTGACCACCTCGTAGCCCGCGCGCTCGAGCCGGAAGCCGACGAGCGCCAGGATGTCCTCGTTGTCGTCGGCCACGAGCACCGTCTTGGTCTCGCTCACGTCGCCACCTCCTTGCCGTTCGATCCCGACCCGTTGCGCGGCAGCTCGAGCGTGAAGGTCGTGCCCTCGCCCTCGCGGCTGTCGAGCCCCACGTGCCCGCCGTGGCCCTCGGCGATCGCCTTGACGATCGTCAGGCCGAGCCCGACCCCCTTGACGTGCTCGGCCGTCGAGGCGCGGTAGAAGCGCTGGAACAGCCGCTCCTGATCGGCCTCGGGGATGCCGACGCCGGTGTCGCTGACGGCGATCACGAGCTCGTGGCGGTGGGCGTCGACCGAGACCTCCACGCAGCCGCCGTCGGGGCTGAACTTGATCGCGTTGGAGACCAAGTTGTCGATCGCCTGGCGCAGCCGCCCGCCGTCGCCGTGCAGCGGTGCCGCCGGCTCGGCGCGCAGCCGCAGCTCGACCTGCCCGGCGGCGGCGCGCGGCTGGGCGGCCTCGACGGCCTCGGCGGCGATCTGGCCCACGTCCACCTCGCCGCGCTGCAGGGACAGCTTGCCGGCGTCGATCTGCGCCATCAGCAGCAGGTCGTCCACGAGCCGCTCGAGCTGCGCGGCGTTGCGCGAGACGACGTCCAGGAAGCGCCGGCCGTCCTCGGACAGCCGCTCGGCCTCCATGTCGGCGAGCGTCTCGACGTAGCCGACGATCGACGTCAGCGGCGTGCGCAGCTCGTGCGAGACCAGGGCGAAGAACTCGTCCTTCATGCGCTCGACGCGCCGCTGCTCGGTGATGTCCCGGGCGATCCCCACGAAGCCCAGCGGCTGCTCGTCGGCGCCGCGCACCGCGCTGACGGTCAGGCGCACGGGCAGGCGCCGGCCGTCCTTGCGCACGTAGGTCCACTCGCGCGTCTCGATCTCGCCCTGCCGGGCCGCGTGCACGAAGACCTCGAAGCCGGGCTCGATCCCCAGCTCGCGCGCTCTGGCCTCCACCTCGGCCGCGTCGTGGAAGACGCCCGGCGTCTCGCGGCCGATCAGCTCCTCGGCGCCGTAGCCGAGCAGCAGCTCGGCGCCGTGGTTGAAGACCGTGATGGTGCCCTGGCGGTCGGTGCTGATGATCGCGTGGCCCAGGACGCCGTCGAGCACCGCCTCGTTGAAGGCCGCGCTCTCCTGCGCGATCTGCGAGGAGCGGGCGTTGGCGAGCGCGACCGCGGCCTGCTCGCCGAGGCGCGCCAGCGCGTCCAGCTCGCTCGGATCGAACGGGCGGTCCGCGCTGCGCGCCAGGCTGACCACGCCGATCGCCTGGGCGCCCTGGCGCAGCGGCAGGTGCAGCTCGTGCTGGACCCGCAAGCGGCGGCCCAGCAGCTCGACCTCGAGCGTGGCGCCGGCGTGCGCGGCGGTCACCACCCGTCCCTCCTCGAGCGCTCGCCAGGCGAGCCCTTGGCCCGGCTCCAGCCGCTGCGGCAGCGCCGAGCGGGCGAGCCCGCGCGTGGCGGCGAGCTCGAGGTCCTGGCCCGTGGGGACGGCCATGTAGACGGTGCCGACCTCGGCCTCGACCGCGTCCGCCAGCCGCTGCAGCACGCTGGCAGCGAGCGCCGGGGCGTGGGTCTCGCTCGACAGCAGCTCGCCGAAGGAGTGCAGCACCGCGATGCGGTCCTTCTCCTCCTCGAGGTCCGACAGCGCCCGTTCCAGCTCCGCCTGCTGGCGCTCCAGCTCCGCGTTCTGGCTCTCGAGCTCGTCGCGTCCCTGCTCCAGGGACTCGGCCATGTGGTTGAAGGCACGGGCCAGCGCGCCGAGCTCGGCGGGGGCGTGCTCGGCCGCCTCGGCGCGGGCGGCCAGGTTCCCCGCCGCGACCGCGCGCGCGGCCCCGGCCACCCGCCGCACCGGCCGTACGATCAGCCGCGTCAGGTAGAGCGCGAACAGCCCCACGAGCGCCATCGAGCCGATCGCGCAGGCGATGCCCAGCACGGTCGCCCGGGTCGCGCGTTCGTCGGCCGCCTGGCGGCGGTCGGCAGCGGTCGCCGTGGCGGCGTCGGAGAGCCGCTCGAAGCGCCGTCGCAGCGCGTCCATGCGCCGCTTGCCCTCGCCCTGCCCGGCGTGCGCTCGCGCCCGTGCGAGGTCGTGCCGCCCGAGCTCGACCAGCGGCAGCGCGTAGTCGCCGAGGTAGTCGCGCAGGCCGCGCTGGATCGCGTCGACCTGGTGCTGGGAGGGCGAGTTCGCGGGCACGATCCGGCGCAGCCGCTCCAGGCGCCCCGGCAGCTCCTCGCGGGCGCGCAGCTGCGGCTCGAGGAAACGCGGGTTGCCGGTGACCAGGAAGCCACGCAGGCCGGTCTCCAGGTCCACCACGCGCCGCTCGACGTCGTTGGCCGTGCTCACCACGCCCTCCGCCTCGACGGCGTCGCCCAGCGCGTGCCGCTGCTCGCCGAGCGTGGCGATCAGGACCACGAACGCGAACGCCACCAGCAGCGCCAGCAGGGCGCTGGCAACGGCGATCCGCCAGACGATCCGTCGTCTCATCTGTCGCGCCTGTACGCGTTGGGGCCGAGCTGCTCGAGTCCGAGCGCCGCCGGCGCCTCGAGCCGCTCGCTGCGCCCGAGCAGTAGCACGCCGTCGCGGGCGAGCGCGGCGGCGAGCGTCCGCTGCAGTTCCGCGCGCGCCCGGGGGGCGAGGTAGATGCCGACGTTGCGGCAGAGCACGAGCTCGAAGTGGCCGGGGGGTGGGCCGTCCGTCGCCAGGTCGCGCAGCTCCCAGCGCGTGCGCGCGCGCAGGGCCGCGGGGACGGTCAGCTCGGGATAGCTGGCCCGCCGCGCGGCCTCCAGGTTCTCCTCCAGCAGGTCGCTGCCCAGCAGCAGGGAGCGCTCCAGGGCGCCGAGCCGCTCCAGGACCAGGCCGAGGCTGTAGAGCTCGAGCCCGTTCGCGCAGCCGGCCGACCAGACGCGCAGCGTGCCGGGACGCTCGAGCAGCGGGGGCAGCAGCTGCCGCTCGAGCAGCGCGAACTGCTCGGGGTCGCGGAAGGCGCCGGAGTGGGAGATCAGGATCGAGCGCCGAAAGGCGGTGCGCGCCCCGGCATCGCTGCGCACGCGCGCGACCAGGGCGGCCTCGTCACGCAGGCCCAGCCGCTCCAACGCCCGCATGACGCGCGCGTCGACGTGGTCGGGGCGCAGGGCGTGCAGGTCCAGGCCCACCGCACGGCCAAGCGCGGCGTGCTCGGTGCCCGCGTGATCCCCCGCCGTGCCCAGCATCGGCCGGAAGCCTTCCCCCAAAGAGGCCTCTCCTCACACGCGGGGGTGACGTTGGACGGGTTCGCGCGCCGAAGCCGTGCTGGCACTGGCAGCTTTCGTTGCAACCGGGCCTGGACAGGGGTCCTATCCTCGATCGGAGAGCACCCGAGAGGAGGACGAGATGGCGAGGCTGATCCGGATGGACGGCACGGGCCACACGACGCTCGCCGAGTGGACCGCTGCCGACGACGCTGCCTTCGGCGCCGCGGTGCGGGAGTTCGAGCTGGAGCTCGAGCGGGGCGCCATCGGCACGGTGCCCGACGGTCCCGGCAAGGCGACGCACGTGCGCGAGCTGCCGCGCGAGGCCGAGCTCGTGATCATGCGCCGCCCGATCGCCGGCGGCTAGGTGGGCGCACAGGCGCTGCCGGAGCTCGCCTCCGTTCCCTGGCGTGAACGGACCGACGAGCGCTGGCTGCGCCGCTACGGGCTGATCTGGCAGCTCTGGACCGTCGCCTGCACGGTGCCCTTCGTCGCGGCCGCCGTGGGGATGGTGCTGCTGGAGCCGCTGGCGGCGCCGGTGTCGTTCGCCGCGCTGGCGCACGCCTGGGTGATCCCGGAGCTGTACGCCTTCCGCGGCGCGAGCGTGGTGAGACCGAAGGATCGGCGCGACGCGGCCGACGCGGTGGACGCGCGGGGCACCGCGGCGACCGCGCCCGAGACGGTCGCGCAGGGCCTGCTCGGTGACCTGCTCGACCACGACGCCCGCGAGCTCCAGCGCCGTACCGGGCTCGCGCTCGAGCCCGGCGAGCTCGGCACCTGGCTCGTGGGCCAGGCCGGCGCGCTGCTGGTCAGCCCGGGCGGTCGCCGCGTCCACTGCTTCTGCGTGCGCGTGCCCGAGCCCGAGCTGCCGCCGTCGGACCGCGTCGCCCACCTGCTGCTGGCGCTGCGCGTCGACGAGGAGGGCTTTGCCACGGTCGCCAACCACGCCTTCGCCGGAGCTCCCTGGCGGGTGCGGCGTCGGCTGCCGGCGCCGATGCGCCCGGCGCTGGACGCGGCCCGCGCGGCGGCTCGTTAGCCTCGGGCCATGGCCTGGAACGTGGTCATCGCAGGGGGCGGCTTCGGCGGCCTGTACGCAGCGCGGCGCCTGGAGCGGCGGCTGCCGCGCCACGGCGCGCGCATCCTGCTGGTCTCGGACGTCAACTTCCTGCTCTACAGCCCGCTGCTGCCGGGCGCGGCCGCCGGCTCGCTGGAGCCGCGCCACGTCGTCGTGCCGCTGCGCGAGGAGCTGGAGTGGACCGATCTGCGCCTGGCCCGCGTGACCGGGATGGACCCCGGCGTCAACGAGCTGCACATCGACACCGTCGACGGTCGGCAGGAGACCGTGCGCTACGACCAGCTAATCGTCTCGCTGGGCTCGGTCTCGCGCGTGCTGCCGATCCCCGGCCTGGCCGAGCACGCGCTCGGCTTCAAGAACCTCGCCGACGCGATCGGGGTCCGCAACCGCACGCTCTGGAACCTCGAGGTGGCCGAGTCGCTCGACGACCCCGAGCAGCGCCGCCAGCACCTGACCTTCATCTTCGTCGGCGCCGGCTACGCCGGGCTGGAGGGCATCGCCGAGCTGCAGGACTACGTCGCCGACGTGATCGACCGCTACCCGCGCTGCCGCCTGGAGAACACGCGCTTCATCCTGGTCGAGGCACAGGACCGGGTGATGCCGGAGATCCCCGCCAGCCTCGCCGAGAAGGCGACCCGCGAGCTGCGCGGACGCGGCATCGAGATCCGCACCGGCACCCGCATCGACAGGGTCGACGAGGGCTCGGCCACGCTCTCGACCGGCGAGCGCATCCCGACGCGCACGGTCGTCTGGACCGCGGGCGTCAAGCCGGCGCCGGTCGTGCGCGAGCTCGGCCTGCCGCTGACCGAGCACGGGCGCATCGCGGTCGACGCCACCATGCGCGTGCAGGGGCGCGAGAACGTCTGGGCGATCGGCGACGCCGCCGCCGTGCCCGATCCCGCCAAGCACCGGCGCCAGCCGACCCCGCCCACCGCCCAGCACGCGATCCGCCAGGGCCGGGTGGTCGCCGACAACGTCGCCGCCGCCCTGCACGGCGGCAAGCCCCGGCCGTTTCGCTACCGCACGCTGGGCGTGTTCGTCGACATGGGCCAGCACAAGGCGGTCGCGACGATGCTCGGCCTGCGCGTCAGCGGCTTCCCGGCCTGGTTCGCCGCGCGCACCTACCACCTGGCGATGATGCCCGGCATCGCCCGCCGGCTGCGGCTGATGGTCGACTGGACGGTCGGGCTCTTCTTCGGACGCGCCTCCGCGGAGCTGGGCCAGCTCGGCCACCCGCCGCCGCTCGGGAGCTACCTCGAGCGACAGGCGACGGAGACTCCGGAGCAGTGAGCCGAGCTGAGCTTCCGCGAGGGGCTGCCGAGCGACCTGCGCGCGACCTTCGAGCTCGCCCAGCGGGCCTGGGACGCTTCGCGTGAGGCGCGCGGGCTGTACGCGGCCGGCGAGCGACGCGGCCAGGACGATCCTCGACCGGCAGTGGCTGCGCTGGCGGCCGCTGCTGGAGTTCATCTCCGCCCAGCCGCATGGGTCGTACTGGCTGGCCGAGGACGGCACCGACCTGATCGGCTACGCGCGCGTGGCGCGCTTCGGCGCGATCGACGAGCTGACCGAGCTCTGGGTCGATCCGGTCTACGCCGGTCGCGGCGCCGGGCGCGGGCTGCTCCAGCGCTGCTGGCCCGAGCCGCCGACGCCGGAGCTGGGCCGGCTGGTGCTGACCGTCGGCACGCCCGCCAACCTCACGCTCTACACGGACTTCGGCGTGATGCCGGTCAGCGGGCACTGGCATCTGCGCCACCGCGCCGAGGACTACCTCGAGCGGCGCGCGCAGCAGACCGACGCCAACGAGCCGGCGGTGCACGCGCTCGAGGCCGAGCGGGCGGTGAAGGAGTGGCAGCGCCTCGAGCCGCTGGCGCTCGGCTACGAGCGCGCGGTTGCTGCACGACTTCTACGGCCGCACGCGCACCTGCCTGGCCACGATGGACGCCGAGCGCGGCGAGGCGACCGCGCTCTGCTGGGTCAGCTCCGAGGGCGAGATCGGGCCGGCGGTGGGGGAGACGCCCGAGGATCTGGTGCCGGTCGTGCTCGCGGCGCTGGACCGGGTCGCGAAGTCCCAGGAGCCCGAGCAGCTCGGCGTCTACTGCATGACCGCCTCATGGTGGCTGCTCGACCGCCTGCGCCGGCCTCGGCTTCCACGTCCACTGGCCGAGCTGGGTGATGTGCTCGGTGCCGGTGCCGGGACTGGACCGCTACTTGGCCGCCAAGCCGCCACTGCTGCTCTAGAGTCCGCAGCTATGCAGGAGACGTTTGTCCACGGCCGCCACCAAGCTGCTCGCTGTCGCGGTGCTGATCGTCGCGGCCTGGATCCTGTTCAAGCTCGTGCTTGGCTTCGTCGCCGCGATCGCCTGGATCGCGGTCGCGATCATCGCCGTGATCGCGGTCGTCTGGGCGTTGCGCGTCCTCTGAGGTGGAATACGCGGTCCTCGCCGTCTGCTGCGGCCTCTCGGCGGGGGTGATCGGCAAGATCAAGGGCAGCTCGTTCTGGCTCTGGTTCGTGATCGGGCTCTGCCTGCCGCTGCTGGGCACGCTGGTGGCGCTGCTCTACCGCTTCGAGCGCGACGAGCCGCGGCGCGCCTGTCCGGAGTGCGGCAACGTCATGCCGCTCTACGACCAGGTCTGCATGAGCTGCGGGCGGGACCTGCACTTCCCCGCTCGCGCCGACGAGGCGGCAGGAAACCCAGCCTGAGCGCGGAAATCCGCTGTTAGACTGGGTTTCTTTCGCGGTCGCCGGGCTCCGGCGGCCGTTTCGCTACCCCGGAAAGGAGTACCGCAGCCATGCGAGCCGTCGACGCCATCATGGAGTGCCTCAAGGCCGAGGGCGTCGAGCACGTATTCGGCATCCCGGGGGGCGCCAACCTGCCGACCTACGACGCGCTCTACGACGCCGGCGTCCGCCACGTCCAGTGCCGCCACGAGCAGGGCGCCGGTCACGCCGCCGAGGGCTATGCGAAGGCCTCGGGCAGAGTCGGGCGTGGCGCTCGCGACGTCCGGCCCCGGCGCCACCAACCTCGTCACCGCGATCGCCGACGCGATCATGGACTCGGTGCCGACGGTGTTCATCACCGGCCAGGTGCGCACCGAGCTGATCGGCACGGATGGCTTCCAGGAGGCGGACATCAGCGGCATCACGATGCCCGTCGTCAAGCACTCGATCATGATCCAGGATCCGCGCGAGATCCCGAAGGCGATCCACGAGGCGTTCCACATCGCGCGCACCGGCCGCCCCGGCCCGGTGCTGGTCGACGTGCCGCAGGACCTCTCGCGCGCCGACATCCCCTACGAGCCGGTCACCGGCGTGCACCTGCCCGGCTATCAGCCGACCACCGAGGGCAACGCCAAGCAGATCAGGCTGGCCGCCAAGGCGCTCGCCAACGCCCGCCGGCCGGTGATCTACGGCGGTGGCGGGATCGTCAACGCCAACGCGGGCAAGGAGTTCGTCGAGCTCTGCCTGGCCGACAAGCTGCCGGTCACCTGCACGCTGATGGGCCTGGGCGCGTTCCCGGCCGATCACGAGCAGTGGCTGGGCATGCTCGGCATGCACGGCACCCGCGCGGCCAACTACTCGATGGACGAGGCGGACCTGATCGTGGCCGTCGGCGCCCGCTTCGACGATCGCGTGACCGGCAAGCTGTCCGAGTTCGCGCCGCGGGCGAAGTTCATCCACATCGACGTCGACCCTGCCGAGATCTCCAAGAACGTGCCGGCGCACATCCCGATCGTCGGCGACGCCAAGGACATCGTGCCCAAGCTGTGCGCCGAGTACCGCGCGCTGGGCCCCGACGCGGCGCGCCTGGACGGCTGGTGGCAGCGCATCGACGGCTGGCGCGAGAAGTACCCGCTGACCTACGAGGACTCGACCGACGGCGAGATCAAGCCGCAGTACATGGTCGAGGCGATGTTCGAGGCCACCGACGGCCAGGCGATCGTCACCTCGGACGTCGGCCAGCACCAGATGTGGGCGGCCCAGTACTACGGCTTCACGCGCCCGCGCCAGTGGATCAACTCCGGCGGGCTCGGCACGATGGGCTTCGGCCTGCCGTCGGCGATGGGCGCCAAGGTCGCCTGTCCCGACCAGGACGTCGTCTGCCTGGCCGGCGACGGCTCGCTGATCATGAACGTGCAGGAGCTCGCGACCTGCGTCGACGAGCAGATCCCGGTCAAGGTGTTCCTGATGAACAACGGCTACCTCGGCATGGTGCGCCAGTGGCAGGAGCTGTTCTGGGACCGGCGCTACTCGTCGGTGAAGATGGGTAACAGCCCCGACTGGGTCAAGCTGGCCGAGGCCTTCGGCGCCACCGGCATGCTGGTCAACGACAAGGGGGAGCTGGTGGACGCCTTCAAGAGCGCCCTCGCCGAGGACGGCCCGGTGCTGGTGGACGTGCGCGTCACGCCCGAGGAGAACTGCTACCCGATGATCCCCGCCGGTCAGGCCGCGCGGGACATGGTGGGCTGAGGCATGGGCGAGCCCGGGACCAAGGAAGTGCTCAACCTCCAGGATCTGGAGGCCGCCAGCGGCCGGCTGACCGGTCGCAAGCACGTGCTCTCGCTGCTGGTGGAGAACAAGCCCGGCGTGCTGGCGCGCATCGCCGGCCTGTTCGCGCGCCGCGGCTTTAACATCGACTCGCTGGCGGTCGGCCCGACCGACGACGAGTCGATCTCGCGCATCACGCTGACCGTCGACGGCGCCGCGCACCCGATCGATCAGGTCACCAAGCAGCTGCACAAGCTCGTCAACGTGATCAAGATCCGCGACCTCCCGCCACGCGAGACCGTCGCCCGCGAGCTCGCGCTGTTCAAGATCTCCTGCACCGACGGCGACGCCCGCGCCCAGGTGCTGCAGTTCACCGAGATCTTCCGCGGCAAGGTCGTGGACGTTTCCAAGCGCTCGGTCACCGTCGAGGTCACCGGCACAGACGACAAGATCGAGGCCTTCGAGGAGATGGCCCGCCCCTTCGGCCTGATCGAGATGGTCAGGACCGGCGAGATCGCGGTTGCGCGCGGGCGCGGAGCCACGTAGGGTTTCCTGAGTACGCGGGTGACCCTTTCGCGTACATACGCGAAAGGGGACTATCCGATGGGACTCGAGACATCATCATGGAGAGCGCTGGCAGGAACGCTGGGGGCGCTCCTTGTGCTCGCATGCGTCATGCCAGCTTCGGCCGCGGCCCTGAGGCACACGCCGGTAGCGCTCAACTTCGGTTCGGTCACTGCGGGCTCGATCAGGGAGCTCCCGCTCACCATCCGCAACAACGACGGCGAGGCGGTGCAGCTCGGGCAGGCCGCGTTCGACAGCCAGCGCTCCAGCGCCTATGCGCTGTCCTCGGACGGTTGCTCCGGTCACAGCCTGGAGGCTGATGAGTCGTGCCAGCTCTGGGTGCGGCTGACGGTGCCGGACACCGGGTCGATCATCGGGCGGTTGGTCCTGCCGAGCGATCACGGCTCGGTGACGGTCCGTCTGCAAGCCAGCAGGCCCCGTCAACCTCAGTTGGAGCTCAGCGAAGGTCCGATGACCACCCGCTCGCCGCTGGCGACGCTGACGTTCACGGCGAGCAGTCCCGGTTCGACCGCCCCGGTGCTGTCGCTGTCCGGGCAGGACGCAGGCGCCTTCTCCGTCGAGAGCAACACGTGCGCGGGGGCTCCGCAGACGAGCTGCACCTTCACCATCCGCTTCACCGGCACCGACGCGGGCTTCTATGGCGCCAGCGCGAGTGTGTTCGACGGCGATCTTTCCAATGAGATCGAGCTCGAGGCGATCGGCACCCTCTCCAAGCCGGAGCTGCTGCGCGTGCTGCGCGCACGCTGCAAGCAAGCGCTACGGCACTGGCGCGCCGACAAGCCGCTGAGCGTCGGCGGACTACGCCTGCGAGAGCTCGGGGAGCTGCGCCTCGAGGTCGCTGCCGGCGCGCGCCGGCTCGGGCTGGGACGGGCCACCTACGAGGGGCGCGGAGCGGGGAAGGTCCGCGTGCGCCTCGGCAAGGCTGGCAAGGCGCTGCTGCAGCGCAAGCCGGACACGCGGGTCACGGTGACGCTCACCTTCGTGGCGGACGCCGACGGCGAACGACTGCAAGCTCGCTTTCGCGTGCCGGGAAGCCAGTTGAGTCGCCGCTAGCGGGATACGCCGAGCGTGACGCCCAGCCCGCGCAGCAGCACCTCGCCGGTCTCCGGGTAGAGGATGCTGTCGCCGGGCTCGCAGGTGCCGTAGGCGAGATAGGTCATGCCCTGCTCGCCGGCGCGGAGCTGGTGGGCGACGCCGGTGGCCGGTGGGCGGGCGATCACGTCGCCGCTGCGCACGGCATGCTCGTCGTCGCCGAGCACGAGCGTGCCGCCGCCTGCGAGGACCACGAGCAGCTCCTCCTCGAGCGCGTGGCAGTGCAGGCGTGCGCCGGTGGCGCCCGGCGCGAGCACGACGTGCCTGACGCCGGACCTGCGCGCGCCGGCGGCCTCGCCGAGGCGGCGGGCGGTGCCGCCGCCGTGGGCGCGCGGCTCCACGTCGGCGAGCGCGACGACGTTCGGCGGTCGCTCGCCGGGCTCGGGTCGCTCCAGCGGCCCGGCGGCGGCCTCGGCCTCGAAGGGATGCGGCGCGTCGAGCGGCACCCAGCGCGGGCCGGCCCACATCACGCCGGCTCGCGGCAGCCAGGTCAGGTGCGTCTCCGAGCCGCTGCCGAACGCCAGCAGCTCGAGCCCGTCGTCGCCCGCGAGAAAGGTGTGCGGCTTGCCCTCGGCGGGGTGGACGACCGTGTCGCCGGATCCGACCGCGCAGGCCTCGCCGCCCTGCCAGGCCAGGCCCGAGCCGGCGAGCACGAAGAAGATCTCCTCCTCGTCGCCGTGGACGTGCACGGGCATCTGGCGTGCCCCCGCCGGGACCTCGAAGTGGCTGAGCCCAATCCGTTGGGCGCCGGCCTTCGCGCCCAGCCGGCGGCGCTCGAAGCGGATGTCGCCGGCCTCGGCGGAGCGGGGCGGCAGCTCGTGGCGGTTGACGATCGGCGGGGAGGGGGTCACAGCGGGCATCATCGCCGATCGGCGGGAGGCCGCTCGACGCTCCGCTGTGACCGGTCGCACGCTGGCCGGCGGCGGTGTCCGTCATGCTTCGCGGGCGTGACCGTCACCACCACGGCACCGAATCCCCTCACGCTCGACCGCGCCCAGACCGCGCTCCTGCGCGAGCGGGCCACGCGGGCCATCGTCCGCGCCCGCCGCGACCGGTCCCCGGCGATCGCCTCGCTGACAAAGGCGCTCCCGGCCGAGCTCGACCTGTCGGCCGTGGTCTTCGCCGCCCACCGGCCCGACGATCGCTTCTCCTGTCTGGAGCAGCCTGACCGCGACGGCTTCGCACTCGCGGGGCTCGGCGCGGCGATGGTGCTCGAGGCGCGCGGCCCCGACCGCTTCCGCGAGACCGCCCGCGCCGCACGCGAGCTGGGCCGGCGCACGATCGCCGACGACCCGGCGCGCGACCCCGGGCGCCCCCCGGCGGCGGGGCCGGTGTTCATCGGCGGCTTCGCCTTCGCGGCCGAGGGCGGCGACACGCCCGAGTGGTCCTCGCTCGCGCCGGCCTCGCTCGTGCTGCCCGAGGTGATCCTCTCGCGCCACCGCGGCCAGGCGCGCATGACCGTCTGCCTGCGAGCCGACGGCGACGACGACCCAGGCGCGCTCGTCGAGCGGCTGCTGGCCCGCCTCGACGAGCTCCAGCCGGCGTCGATGCCGCTGCTCGATCCTGACCCGCTCGAGCGCGCGCGCGTGGCCGGCGCAGCGCCGCCGTCGCACTACGAGCACGCCGTCGCCCGCGCGGTCGAGCGCATCCGGGCCGGTGAGCTGGAGAAGGTCGTGCTCGCGCGCGAGGTGCGCGTGCACGGTCCGCACGAGCACGACCCGGCGCCGGTCTTCGACGCCCTGCGCGCCGCCTTCCCGGCCTGCTACTGCTGGTGCGTCGGGACGCCGGAGCTGGCCTTCGTCGGCGCCAGCCCGGAGCTGCTGGTCCGCCGCGACGGCGCTCGCGCGCAAACCGTGGCGCTCGCCGGCACGACGCGCCGCAGCGCCGATCCCGCGGTCGACGACCACCTCGGCGAGCAGCTGCTGCGCAGCGACAAGGACCGCGCCGAGCAGGCGATCGTCGCCGATCGGATCGAGCGCACGCTCGAGCCGCTGAGCGTCTGGGTGGCGGTGGCCGAGGAGCCCTCGCTGGTGAAGGTGCAGAACGTCCAGCACCTCGCCACCCCGATCCGCGCCCAGCTGCGCCACCCGCTGCCGGCCGTGGAGCTGGCCGGGCTGCTGCACCCGACGCCCGCCGTCGGCGGCGAGCCGCACGCGAGCGCCGAGCCGCTGATCCCGGCGCTCGAGGGCCTCGACCGCGGCTGGTACGCGGGCGCGATCGGCTGGACCGACCTCGCCGAGGACGGCGAGTTCTGCGTCGCGCTGCGCTGCGCCCTGCTGCGCGGGCGCGTCGCGCATCTATACGCCGGCTGCGGCGTCGTGCGGGACTCGGTGCCGGCGGCCGAGCTGCAGGAGTCCGAGGTCAAGTTGCAGGCGCTGCTGCCGCTGCTGACTTAGCGGCGTGCACTCGACTATGGATGAGCATCCCGGCATCGTCTTCCGTGATGGTCCGACCGGACGCCGTGCCGCTCTCGCCGGCGGCCCTGACGTCTGGGATGGCGGTTCGCTACTACGCCGCCTATCCCGACGAGGTCGACGAGTGGATCCGCCGCAATGTCGAAGAGGCCGACGCCGCCGGACCTGGCTCTCCAGTTAGTTATAGCTCCAAGCTATAATCGCCGCATGGCGAAAGTGATGATCTCGATGCCCGAGGCTCTGCTCGAGCGTGTCGATCGCGTGGCGGCCGAGCGCGGCGCGACTCGCAGCTCATTCCTGCAGGATGTCCTACGCCGAGAGCTGGGATGGCCCGACCCCGCTGTCTTTGACGCGGCAGTGGAGCGAGGCCGGCGAGCGCTCGCCGGCGCCGGCGAGTTCGAGTCGACTGCGCTGATCCGCCAACAACGCGACGCTCGAGATGAACGCGATCGACGTCGTTAGCGACGCTAACGTCGTCCTCAAGTGGTTTCACGACGAGGGCGAGGAGGAAGTCGCTGCAGCCCGCGCGCTGCTCGCAGGACAACGCGGCCGCACGGTCGCGTTGCACGTGCTCGACCTCACTGCGTATGAAGTCGGCAACGCGCTGCTACGCGGTCGCGCCCACGCGAATGCCGAGCAGGTCGCCACGGTGCTCGATGCCCTGAGCGAGATCTGTCCGGCGATCACACCCTCGCGGGACGATCTGCGCGAGGCTGCCCACCTGGCCGAGCGGCACGACCTCACCCTGTACGACGCCACCTATGCTGCGGTCGCCAGCCGTCGCGACGCCCAGCTCGCAACACTCGACCGCGAGCTGCTGAGCGCCGGTCTGGGGCGACGTCCGAGCGAGCTCGTCGAGAGCCTTCCGTCCTCCGTCTCAGATTGAGGCTGTCGCAGCTGGGCAGACGGCAACCCCTCTCACCGCGGCTACTAGCCGGTTTCGCGCAGTCGCCTTGCCGCTTCAGCCACAGCCTGCTCCGCCTCGGCGGCGATCGCTCGCACCAGCTCGGCAGCCGGCAGCTCCCGCGCCAGCTCGTGCGCCTGGCCGGCCCAGAGATGGAAGCCCTCCGCGTCGCCACGCTCACGGGCGACCGCGCGCAGTGGCGCAGTCAGGTGATGCACGTCGGGATACGCCGACGGTGCGGCGGTGTGCTCCCGCAGGAAGCGATTCTCGATGCCGCGCGCCGTCCGACCCGTGAAGGCCCGCGTCAGGGCGGTGTCGCCGCTGCCGGTCAGCGCCTCGCGATGCGCCGGCGACGTGCCCGCCTCCGGCGTCAGCATCAGCGCGCTGCCGAGCTGCGCTGCCGCCGCACCCGCAGCGAGCACCGCCGCCACGCCGCGACCGTCGGCGATCCCGCCGCTGGCGATCAGCGGCAGCTCCACGGTCGCTCGCACGAGCGCCAGCAGCGCCAGCAGCCCGATCTGCCCCGGCGCGGCGTCGTCGAACGAGCCGCGATGCCCGCCGGCCTCGACGCCCTGCACCACGAGCGCGTCCGCTCTGACCGTGGCGGCGGCCGACGCTTCCGCCGGCGTCGTGACGGTCACCCAGACCGCCACGCCGGCGTCGTGCAGGCGCTCCACCGTCTCGGCGTCGGGGTAGCCGAAGGTCACCGAGACGACTGGAACCCGCTCCGCGACCACCAGCGCGAGCTTCTGCTCCCAGCCGTCATCGTCATGCCGTGGCGTGCCCAGCGTGACGCCCTGCGCCTTCGCTTCCGTGGCGAGTTGGCGGGCGTACGCCTCGATGGCGTCCGGGTCGGCAACCGGGCCCGGGGGCGCGAACAGGTTGATCCCGAACGGCCGGTCGCCCAGCTCCCGTAGCCGCCTGATGTCCGCCCGCACCGCATCGGGCGCCTTGTAGCCGGCGGCGAGGAAACCGAGCCCGCCGGCCTGCGCCACCGCCGCCGTCAGCTCCGGCGTCGACGGCCCGCCGCCGAGCGGCGCCTGCACGATCGGTACGTCGAGCTGATTGAGTGCGAACATCGAGACCGAGCCTACGCCTCGTGCTTCACGGTCCGCTCTGGGACGGTCCGGGTACGACTCTCCATATGGATACGGCAGCCATCACCATCTCCGTGATCGCCATCGTCATCGTGGCGATGATCGCCCTGCGCGAGTTCCGCCACGAGTAGCCAGCGACTCCCGCGGGTCCATCCGCCCCGCCACCTATGGTCATTCCTCACCAACAAATCGGCCCCGGCGCTGTTGGTAGCAGCCCGGGGCCCGGCACAGGAAGGAAACGCTTCCCATGCATTCGCAGCCTAACCCGGCGGGTACCGCCGGTACCGCCGAGGACTCCTTCGACGAGGCGCTCCTCGGTCTCCTCATCGACGACCACCCGGGCCTCTGGAGCCTCGACGAGCTAACCCGCTCCCTGACCTCCAGCGCCCAGATCGCCAATGGCGACGACCTGCCCACCCACGACACCGAGGACGCCATCGAGCGCCTCTACGCCGCCGGCCTGATCCACCGCATCGGCGGCTTCGTGTTCGCCACCCGCGCCGCGCACACCGCACAGCGCCTGGCGAACTGACCACTACCTGCATCGCCCTGGGGCGCCGCACGGAGCAGCCGGCGCCCCGCCACCTTGGTCTCATCACGCAGGGTCTACAGACGCCGTATGGAGCAACGCAAGCGGCGCTTGTTCAGTCCTCCTCGGGAGCGACGAGTTCATCCGGGGGCGGAAACCCCCCCAGCGGCTCGCCTTGCTTCCGCCGACGAATCTCGCGATGGAGGTCGACTGGCGCATTGTTCATGACCGCAGCGAGAAGATCGGAGAAGAAGCGTGGTGCGGAAAGCATCTCCGCCGGATCGTCAACGCGTTTCAACTCCAGGTCGTCATCGTCCCACTCACCCGCGAGCAGCATCGTCGCGTCGAAGTCACCGTCCGGCTTACGCAACCTGACGAGGAGGTCACGAAGGTACTCGAAAGCGCCTTCTTCGCTCGTGATGTTCGTTCGAACGAGAAAGGCAAAGCCCATCGCGGCACGTGGGTGACGGTCCCGGAGGTTCGTCGCTTCGCCCACTGCCTCCTCGTAGCGATTGTTCTTGTTCTTGAGATAGCTACTGAACGCGGTCTTCGACGACACAAGAACGTCTGGTCCTCGTTGCCAAGTGCTGACTACGACGTCGACCTGCTTCACGTAAAACCGACCGAGGATGTGCGCGGCAGGTTCGCCGGGAAGGGCGTCCAGAATATTTCGAATAGCCGGGCGGACGCGATAGAGCGAGGGAAGGTCCCGCTTGAGACCTTTCTTCTCTGCGGCGTCTCCATACGTCTGCAGTCGGGTATAGAACTCGTCCAGCCGCTCCAACGCTTCAGCCACCGCCTCCTCGACGGGCACAAGATCCGCCGGAAGGATGCGAGGACGCTTGGCTCGCGGCCATACCGCATCCGGGGGAAAGCCTGCCCGGCGAAGCTCGGCAGCGATCCACGCATCTAGGGCCTTGGCGACTCGGCCCGATTGCTGCTCTTTCGCGTATCCCTGCTTGATGGGAACTGCGAGGAGGCGCCGCGCGAGATCGTAGTCGGGCACGTAGATACGCTGCCCCGGGTACTCTGGGTGGATCGGCTCAATCCATGGCGACGAATCCACGTCGACCGCCCCGAGGATGGCGTCTAGATCTTCTAGAACCGCCCCAGCGTCGTCCTCGTCACTCTCGTCAGTCGTCACTCGCCTCAGTTTGCCGCGTGCGACGGACGCGCAGGATCGTGGCAGCATCGCGAATCGCGCTGACCTTTTCCGCATCGATGCGCATCACGTCACGTAGGAGCACCCTGTCGACCTCTGCTACGACGCTCCACCAGTCGCCGCGACGTAGTGCCGCGTCGAGGTTTGAGCGGCGGTCGGCGAGGATTTTCCAAGCTGCCCGTAGGTGTTTCGCCGTCGGCACGGGAAGGCTCGCCGCCTCAGTCGGCTCCATCTTGAGGATGCCTCCGCCATACGACCGGCCAAGGACTTCTGCGCCGAGCATCGTGGCCGAGTTAAGCGCCAGAAGCGGAAGCGCCTCTTTCGTCTCTCTCGGCGCCTCCTTGCGCAGCCGAACGCCATGCATCGAATTTAAGAAGGTCGCTCCTGCCATGTTCGCGACGAGGCGCGGATAGCGATGAGACATGTAGGTGAAGAAGATATCCGGCTCGGACACAGCCGGTGGGCGCCACCACGGTTCCCGAACGCTGCACTTGTAAGCCTCATGGACCTTCTTTTCTACCCCGACTTCCACGTAGCTCGTGACGCTCTTGGCGCGAGTCGTTGGTTCCGGGTGAAGCAGCCACACGCGCTCGCCGGCCAGACGAAGTTCCTCCCAATGCGTCCGCGTGAATGCAAGGCCCTTAAGGTGCCTGGTCCCCGGCGGCGAAATCCGCTTGAGATGTTTCTCAGCAAGGCCGTACTTGACGCGCGTGCTCTCGGAGATCGCGAAGAAGTCGTTGGAGCCGGTGACGGTTCCGAGTTCAGGCGCACCATAGGTATCGAGCCGTGACATGCGGTCTAACACGACCGTCTTGAA
Source organism: uncultured Thermoleophilaceae bacterium (assembly GCA_963734165.1). Classification (GTDB taxonomy): domain Bacteria; phylum Actinomycetota; class Thermoleophilia; order Solirubrobacterales; family Thermoleophilaceae; genus JACVRW01. Next base: position 546,734 of record CAVTFZ010000003.1, read on the forward strand.
TAGCTGGCGAACATCGAGCGTCAGCGTTAGATCGGTCCACTTGCCCTCAGCAGCGGGGTTCGCCCCGATCGTGTCGCCGGGATGAAGCTCTGCGAGGTCGTCCGCATCATCTACGTAGTAGAGCCCGAAGGAGTCGCAAGGGCCAGTTCCTCGCGCAACGAGAAGGACGACGTTTTCCTCAGCGTCGCGAAACTGGAGCCGCTGGAACATGAAGAGGTTGACCGCCGCGAAACGCTGGCGCAGCCACTTCCGGATCGGCTCGGCGTAATGGACGGTAAGAAGCTCAGCTGGGAGCACCATGGCGAGCCGCCCGTCCGGCTTGAGGAAGCCCGACGCATGGACGAGCGTCGGCGCCCAGGAAGAAGCCTGTTGTGAGAGGCGGACACCCTGGGCGAGTGCACAAGCCAGCGCTCGCTTGCGGGCCTCGCCGGTGAACTCCTGATACCGGACGAAGGGTGGGTTGCCGATGATGGCGTCCTGCCAACCGACAACCTCACCTCCAATTTGAGCTGGCGTTGGTACCTCGAAGAAGTCGCCCTTGACCAGATTTGCGCCCGTTCCGCCTTCACTGAGTAGGCGAGCAGACTCGTCTAACGACCTTTGATGTAGATCGACACCATTAAGTTGCTGGCGCATCGAATCAGCATTCCCGCCGAGTTTTCGAAGGCGCCCGGCCGCTGCCAGCAAGAAGACCGACTCGCCGCAAGTCGGATCGAGAACATACGCATTCGCCTCCTTAATAGCCCAGCGTGCAAGGAAGTCCGCGATCGCCGGAGGCGTGAAGAACGCACCTCGAGCCTTTCGCAGCAGTGGCGTGTCATGGGTACCGCTAGGCATACCTGCACGGTACGGTGTCAGTCGGACGATATGGGAACATATGTTCGACAAGAAGGCTTGGCGAGCTGAGCCGTCCCTACCGTCGTAGCCATGAGATATCGCAAGCTCGGCTCCTCGGACGTGCAGGTCTAGGAGATCTCGCTCGGCTCGTGGCTGACCTACTCGGGCGGGGTGGGGCTCGAGCAAACCCGCGCCTGCACCGACGCGGCGTTCGAGGCCGGCATCAACTTCTTCGACACCGCCAACGTGTACGGCCAGGGCGCCGCGGAGAGCGCGTGGGGCGAGATCCTGTCCGCCCGGCCGCGCGACTCGTACGTCCTGGCGACCAAGGTCTGGGGGCCGATGTCCGACGATCCGGCCGACCGCGGCCTGTCGGCGGCGCAGATCGCCAAGCAGATCGACGCCTCGCTCGCGCGCCTGCAGACCGACTACGTCGACCTCTACCAGGCGCACCGCTTCGATCCCGATGTCCCGATCGAGGAGACGATCGAGGCCTTCCAGCAGGTCGTCGCCTCCGGCAAGGCGCGCTACCTGGGCTTCAGCGAGTGGACGCCCGAGCAGATTCAGGCGGCGATCGACATCGCCGGACCCGACCTGTTCGTCTCCTCCCAGCCGCAGTACTCGCTGCTGTGGCAGGCGCCCGAGGCCGAGGTCTTCCCGCTGTGCGAACGCGAACGGGATCTCGCAGATCGTCTGGTCGCCGCTCGCGCAGGGGCTGCTCACCGGCAAGTACCGGCCGGGTCAGCCGCCGCCGTCCGACTCGCGCGCCGCGCACAGCGAGATGGGCGCCTCGATGGACCTCGTGATGAACGACGAGACGCTCGAGGCCGTCGACCGCCTGCGTCCGGTCGCCGAGCAGGCGGGCCTCTCGCTGGCGGAGCTGGCGCTCGCCTGGGTGCTGCGCCGCCCCGAGCTGGCCTCGGCGATCGTCGGCGCCTCGCGGCCCGAGCAGGTCCACGCCAACGCGAAGGCGTCCGGCGTCGAGCTCGGCGCCGACACGCTCGCGGCGATCGACGAGGCGCTCGGCGACGCGCCGGTCAAGCAGCCCACGCTCGCGCCGGTCGCACGGGCCGGCGTCAGGCACCGCTGATCGCCAGCGGGGCCTGTGGCGCGGCGCCTCGCGGTCAGGCGCCGCGCAGGGCGCCCGCGAGATCGTCGAGCACCGCCTGCTCGCGCTCGCTGACCTCCTTGCCGCCGATGCCGAGGGAGCCGCCCTCCTTGTGCGCGCGGGCGGCCGTCTCGGCGACGCGCAGGACGAAGTCCCGATACTGCTGGGTCTCCTCGGGGCTTGCCTTGGCCTCGACCACGTCGATCGCCTGACGCACCCGCTCAAGCCCGGGCGTGCCGAGCAGCTCCTGGCCGCGCTGCGGATCGAGCTGCGGCGGGGACGACACGACCTCGTGCAGCAGGCCGCCGTCACCGCCCTGCCTTGCCTCGGCGTAGATCCGGCCCAGCGACAGGCTCTCGCGCAGCGTGCCGCCGCGCTCGGCGGTGATCACGCGCACCGCTGCGAGCGCGGGCGCCTCTACGACTTGCGACCACTCCTCGGCGTTGAACTCGCTCTTGCTCGTCATGCAGCGACTGCTTCCCGAGCGGCGCTCGGTCAAACGATCTACAGAGCGACCGGGAGCCGTCATCTCGAGCACATGGACGTCCTCGGGCAGTAGAACTCCTGATATGACGACGTCCGACGCCACGATCGTCGACGCCGGCGGGCGCGACCTGCGCGTGTCCAGCCCCGATCGCGTGATCTTCCCCGAGACCGAGCGCTCGGCCGCGATCACCAAGCTCGACGTCGTCAAGTACTACCTCGCCGTCGAGGACGGCATCATGCGCGCGCTCGGGCGGCGGCCGACGACGCTCGAGCGCTGGCCGAAGGGCGTGCACCCGGGCATCGTGCCTCTCGACGCGCGAGAAGGGCGGCGGCGACGCCTTCTTCCAGAAGCGCGTCCCGCAAGGGGGCTCCGGACTACCTGGAGACCGCGCGGATCGAGTTCCCGTCGGGTCGCCACGCGGACGAGATCTGCCCGACCGAGATCGCGGTCGTCGGCTGGGCGGCCCAGATGGGCACGATCACGTTCCATCCCTGGCCGGTCCGCAGCGACGACGTCGACCATCCCGACGAGCTGCGGCTCGACCTGGACCCGCAGCCCGGCACGGACTTCGCCGACGCCGTGCGCGTCGCCGCCGAGGCGCGCGCGCTGCTGGACGAGCTCGGCTACGCCGGCTTCCCGAAGACCTCGGGAGGCCGGGGCGTCCACATCTACGTGCGGATCGAGCCGCGCTGGACGTTCACGGACGTCCGCCACGCCGCGATCGCCTTCGGGCGCGAGCTCGAGCGGCGGCTGCCGGGCCAGGTGACGACCAAGTGGTGGAAGGAGGAGCGCGGCGAGCGCATCTTCGTCGACTACAACCAGAACGCCCGCGATCGCACGATCGCCTCCGCCTACAGCGTCCGGCCGAAGCCGGGCGCGCCGGTCTCCGCGCCGGTCACCTGGGACGAGCTCGCCGAGGTCGCGCCCGAGGACTTCACGGTCGCGACGATGCCCGCGCGCTTCGCCGAGGTGGGCGATCGCCACGCCGCGATCGACGACGCCGCCCACTCGCTGCAGCCGCTGCTCGACATGTACGAGGCGACGAGCCGAGGGCGAGGGCGACATGCCCTACCCGCCCGACTATCCGAAGATGCCGGGAGAGCCCAAGCGCGTCCAGCCCTCGCGCGACCGCGACCGCCCGCGGTAGGCGCCTGCGCTACGGCGACTGCGGCAGCTTCTCCGCGCCGCGCTTGCGTCACCGGCGCGGAGGGCGGCGGCACGACCGGCCCGATGTCGCCGTCCGGCGCCTCGTCGAGGTCGACGATCACCGGCGCGTGGTCGCTCGGCCCCTTGCCCTTGCGCGCCTGGCGGTCGACCCACGCCGCCTGGACGCGGCTCGGCGACCGGTCGCGCCGGCCAGCACCAGGTCGATCCGCATGCCGAGGTCCTGGTGGAACATCCCCGCCCGGTAGTCCCAGTAGGTGAAGACCCGCTCGTCCGGCCAGCGGTCGCGCACGACGTCGCGCAGGCCGAGCGCCTGCAGCTCCGCCAGGGCCTCCCGCTCGGGCGGGGTCACGTGGGTCTGCCCGACGTAGGCGTCGGGATCGAAGACGTCGTCGTCGGTCGGGGCGATGTTCATGTCGCCGCACACGACCGTCGCCTCCGGGCCGGCCGCGACCAGCTCGCGCAGCGAGGCGAGCCAGGCGAGCTTGTACTCGGTAGTGCTCGGAGTCCGGTCGCGCCCGTTCGGCACGTACACCGAGACCACCCGGATCCCGCCGCAGGTCGCCGACACCGCGCGCGCCTCCGGATGCGGGAAGCCCGGCGCGCCGGCGATGCCCGCCACCACGTCGTCCAGCCCGACGCGCGAGAGGATGGCGACCCCGTTCCACGTCGGCCTCGCCGTGGACCGCGACCTCGTACCCGCGCTCGCCGAGCTCGTCGCCGAGCAGGTCGAGGAACGCGTCGTCGGCGAGCTTGGTCTCCTGCAGGCAGACGACGTCGGGCCGCCGCTCGTCCAGCCAGGGCAGCAGCCGCGGCAGGCGCTGCTTGACCGAGTTGACGTTCCAGGTCGCGATCCGCACGGCCCCACGGTATCCAGGACCGGCGCGCCGCGGGCGGCGCTCCATCTGGGCGGGCGATCCGCCCCGCGTTTAGCTGCGGTCGAGCCGCTCCAGGACCGGTGCGACGAGCGCTGCCTGATCGAGCGGGCGCTCGGTCGGCACCTCTAGGAGCATGCCCTCGCCGAGTACGGCCCGGATCTGCTCCGGCGTGGTGGCGATCGCGTGTCGCATGCCGGCGAGGGCCGCGACCTGCTGCAGGTCGAGGTCGGCGGGGGTGGCGATGTGCCGCTCATAGGCCGCGCGCTCGGCGGCGCCGGCGACCGGGAGCAGGTCGAAGATCGCGCCGCCGCCGTTGTTGACGCACACGATCGCCAGGCGTGCGCCCGCGCGCCGCGCCGCCAGCAGCCCGCCGAGGTCGTGCAGCAGCGCCAGCTCGCCGATCAGCACGGTCGTCGGCGCCCCGGTCGCGAGGGTCGCGCCGGCCGCCGACGAGATGACCCCGTCGATGCCGTTGGCGCCGCGATTGGCGAGGAAGCGCAGCCGCTTGGGCGACTGCCCGAAGAACGTCTCGACGTGGCGGATCGCCATCGAGGAGCTGACCCAGACGATCGCCCCGTCGTCGAGCGCGGGCTCGATCGCGGCGAGCGCCTTCGGCTCGCATGGATCGGCCGCTGCGGCGAGCGCCGGGCCGACGAGCGCGTCCGCCTCGCGCCACGCGCCGAGCCAGTCGCCGTCGGCGTCGACCGGCCCGACGCTCTCGGCCAGCGCCGCCAGGGTCGAAGCCGGCTCGGCCTGCAGCAGCAGCTCCGCGACGCGCGTGGGCTCATGCCAGGCGCCGTCCGGGTCGAGCACGATCTGCGGCGCGCGCGCGAGCCAGTCGCGCAGCGGCTTCGAGGTCGGCGTGTCGCCGACGCGCAGCACCACGTCGGGCACATGCCCGGCCGCGAAGCGCTCGCTGCGGAGCAGCACGTCGTAGTGGGCGATGACGTGCGAGCGGTCGTGGGGGCCGCAGCGCAGCCCGGACGTTGGCTCGGCGAGCAACGGCCAGTCGAGCGCAGCGGCGAGAGCGGCGGCGGCATCCGGCAGCGCTGGCTGCACTCGGCGTAGCGGCTCGGCGGCGAGGTCGCCTCGCGCCCGAGCAGCGCTCGCCGGACCACAGACGATCACACCGCGCCGCGTGCCGCGCAGCCGCTCGGCCACCTCTGCCAGCTCCTCGGCCGAAAGCGTCTTCGCCGGTTCGCGCACCTTCACCCACGGCCGCCCGTCGGCCCGGCCCTGCCAGTCGCTCGCCTCCAGCTCCTCCGCCACCGGCGCCAGCGGCTCGCGCAGGCCGAAGTTCAGATGCACCACACCCGGCCGACCGCCCGCGGCGGTCGCCCAGGCGCGGCAGGCCAAAGAGCGGTAGTGGATCGTGGTCGCGCGGCCCGGCTCGTGATTGCCGACCTCGACGAACCACGTCGCCGCCGAGCCGTAGATGCCGAGCTGGTCGATCGCCTGCCCGGCGCCGACGTCGCGCAGCTCCGGCGGGCGGTCGGCGGTCAGCACGATCAGCGGCACGCGCGACTCGCGCGCCTCGGCGACGGCAGGGTGGAGGTTGGCCGCCGCGGTCCCGGAGGTGCAGGTGATCGCGACCGGCAGGCCGCTCGCCTTCGCCATCCCGAGCGCGACGAAGCCGGCGCAGCGCTCGTCGATCACGGACACCGCCTCGATGCCCTCCTGGGCGGCGAGCGTCAGCGCGAGTGGCGCGTTGCGCGAGCCCGGCGAGGTGACGGCGTGGCGCATCCCGCAGCGCGCCAGCTCCTCGACGAAGGCCTGGAGCGGCGCATAGGTGCTGTTGATCGGGATCATCTGCCGCGTGCGCGTCCTCTTCGTCCCCGGCTTCATGCAGCGCGGGGAGGCCTGGCGGCCCGTCGCCGAGCTCCTCCCCGAACGCTATCCCAGCGACCTGCTCGACCACCGCCAGCACGACTACGAGGGCCGGCTGGCCGAGATCGCCGAGCAGCGGCGAGGGCGCCGTCCTGGCCGGCTACTCGCTCGGCGGGCGGCTCGCCCTGCACGCCGCGCTGCGCGACCCCGACCGCTACGCCGGCCTGATCGCGGTCGGCGCCAGCGCCGGCATCGACGATCCCGCCGCTCGCGCGCAGCGCCGCGCGGCCGACGAGCGGCTGGCGACCTGGATGGAGGGAGCGTCGATCGAGCAGGTGGTCGAGCTGTGGGAGCGCCAGCCGGTCTTCGCCGACCAGCCCGACGCGCTGATCGCCGCGCAGCGCGCCGGCCGCCTCGCCCACGACCCGCGCGACCTCGCGTGCCTGCTGCGCAGCGCCGGCCAGGGCGTGCTCGAGCCGGTCTGGGACCAGCTCGACCGTCTCGACCTACCGCTGCTCGCCATCGCCGGCGCGCGCGACGAGCTGTACGCCCGCGCCGCCGAGCGCCTGGCGGCGGCCGCACCCAAGGGCCGTGCCGCGCTCGTCGAGGGCGCGGGCCATGCGGTCCAGCTGCAACGGCCGGATGCGGTCGCCGAGCTGGTCGCGGACTTCGTCGAGCGGCTGCGGCCGCCTTCAGGCGATCCGCTCGACCGTCAGCTCGGCTAGCTCGTCCTCACCGAGTTCGACGCCCAGCCCTGGGCCGCTCGGCACGCGCAGCGTCCCGCGCCGCGGCGACGCCAACGCCCGTGTGACGCTGCCGTCGAACAGCTCCAGCGTGGCCAGGCCGCAGGCCAGCGACAGGCCCTCGGCCGCCGCGAGCTGCAGCGCCGCCGCGATGCCCCAGGGCCCGTCGAGCGTGCTCGAGAGGAAGGCGGCGAGGCCGTGCTCGCGCGCCACGCCCAGCGCCTCGCGCGCCGGGCCGAAGCCGCCGAAGCCGGCAAGCTTGACGTTGACGACGTCGCAGGCCTCGAGCTCGGCCGCGCGGCGCAGCTCGCGCACCGAGGTCACGGCCTCGTCGGCGGCGATCGGGGTCGACACGCGCTGGCGCAGCTCGGCCAGCTCGCGCAGCGTGCGGCAGGGCTGCTCGACGAACTCGAGGTCGTGCGGTTCGAGCGCGCGGATCGCGCGCACGGCCTCGTCGACCGTCCAGGCGGCGTTCGCGTCCACGCGGACCGCCGGCCACGGGCCGACCGCCTCGCGCACGGCGGCCACGCGCTGCTCGTCGTCGGGCAGCCCGACCTTGACCTTGAAGCAGGCGTACCCCTCGCTCAGGCCCGCGCGCGCCTGGGCGGCGACCTCCTCCGGCGGGCCGGCGGCGAGCGTCATGTTGACCGGCAGCGCGTCCTTGACCGGCTCCGCCAGCGGGCGACCCTCCTGGCGCGCCTGCAGGTCGAGCCGCGCGATCTCCTCGGCGGCGCGCGCCTGCGGCGGGCGCCGCCCGCCGCCGCCGGTCAGCGCGGCCACGGCGCGCTCCAGCGGCACGCCGTCGTAGGGCTCGAACGGCGCCGCCTCGCCGTAGCCGACGGTGCCGTCGCCGGCCTCCAGGCGCAGCAGCAGCAGCTCGCGTGCTGTCGCCACGCCGTTCGCGGTCACGAACGGGCGCTTGAGCGGGATCGAGAGGCGCAGGACGCTGCGCTTCACGACAGCAGCACGCCAGCGGACAGCAGCAGCGAGAAGATCGCCAGCAGACGCCCGGAGTCAGCCAGGGCGCCGTTCAGCGACGGCCCGTCGGTGCGCTCGAACACGCAGCGCAGCAGCGGCGGCGCCAGCGGCAGCGCCGCCAGCGAGAGCAGCAGCCAGGCCGACAGCCCGCCGGCCAGCCAGGCGATCACCGGCGCAGCGAACGAGAGCACGATCATCGCCGCGAACATCTGCCGCGCGCGCTCTCGCCCCAGCCGCACGGCGAGCGTGCGCTTGCCAGCGCGGCGGTCGGTGTCGACGTCACGCACGTTGTTCACCACCAGGATCGCCGAGGCCAGCAGCCCGACCGGGCACCGCCAGCGCGAACGCCTCCCAGCGCAGCTCCTCGGTCTGCACGAAGTACGAGCCGACGACGGCCACCAGCCCGAAGAACAGGAACACGAAGACCTCGCCGAGCCCCTCGTAGCCGTAGGGCCGCGGGCCACCCGTGTAGAGCACGCCGGCCAGGATCGAGGCGGCGCCGACCACCAGCAGCTCCCAGCCGGCGACCGCGGCCAGGTACCCGCCCGCGGCGACCGCGATCGCCGAACGCGACGTAGGTGCCCACCAGCACCCGCCGCGGCGGCATCAGGCCGCCCGCGGTCACGCGCACCGGCCCGAGCCGGTCCTCGGTGTCCGCGCCGCGGCGCGCGTCCGAGTAGTCGTTGGAGAGGTTCGTCCCGATCTGGATGAAGATGCTGCCGACGAGCGCGGCGACGAACGCCAGCGGCGTGGAAGACGTCCTCGGTCACGGCCAGCGCGGTGCCGACGAGCACCGGCGCGACGGCGGCCGGCAGCGTGCGTGGCCGCGCGGCCACGACCCAGAGGCGCAGCGGGCTCAAGGACGCTTGGGGAAGGCGCCGAAGTCCGGCGTGCGCTTCTCGCGGTAGGCGTCGCGGCCCTCCTGGGCCTCCTCGCTGGCGTAGAAGAGCAGGTTGGCGTCGTGGGCGAGCTGCTGGATGCCGGCGTAGCCGTCCTCGGCGGCGTGGAAGCTGGCCTTCAGCAGCCGCAGCGCGAACGGGGACAGCGCGAGCATCTCGCGACACCAGCGCACGGTCTCCTCCTCGAGCTCCTCGAGCGGCACGACGGTGTTGACGAGCCCCATGTCGAGCGCCTGCTGGGCGTCGTACTGGCGGCAGAGGAACCAGATCTCCTTGGCCTTCTTCTGGCCGACCTGGGCGGCCAGCACGCTGGCGCCGAAGCCGCCGTCGAAGGAGCCCACGCGCGGGCCGGTCTGGCCGAAGCGGGCGTTGTCGGCGGCGATCGTCAGGTCGCAGACCACGTGCAGCACGTGGCCGCCGCCGATCGCGTAGCCGGCGACCATCGCGACGATCGGCTTGGGCAGCCGGCGCATCTGCACCTGCAGGTCGGTGACGTGGAAGCGGCCGACGCTCGGCGCCGCCGGCGACGTAGCCGGTGTCGCCGCGCACGCGCTGGTCGCCGCCCGAGCAGAAGGCCAGCGGCCCCTCGCCGGTGAGCACGATCACGCCGATCGACGTGTCCTCGCGCGCGCGCTCCAGCGCGTCGGAGATCTCGACCAGCGTCTCGGGCCGGAAGGCGTTGCGCACCTCGGGCCGATCGATCGTGATCTTGGCGATGCCCTCCGCGGTCTCGTAGCGGATGTCGCCGTAGTCGCCCGCCGCCCGCCAGTCGGCCGCGCGAGCGGATCGCCTGCTGTCCAGCCTCCATCGCGGCCCGTACGATAGTCGCGCTGGACGAGTGGCTGACCCAGACGGCGCGCGCGCGTCCCGAGCACCCGGCCCTCGTCGCTGAGGGGCGCGTCGCCACCTACGCGCGAGCTCGACGCGGCCGCGGCCCGCTGCGCGCGCGTGCTCGCCGCCCACGGGGTGGGGGAGGGCGACCGGGTCGCGACCACGCTGCCGGCCGGCCACGCCTTCGCCGAGCTGCTGCACGCCTGCCCGCGCCTGGGGGCGATCTTCGTGCCGCTCGATCCCCGTGCCGCCGCGCGCCTCGACGAAGGCGCCGGCGGCGCCGCTGCGGCCGGGCGCACCGACGCCGGTGCACTCGATCGTGCGCGAGCCGCCGGCGGGGCCGAGCTCGACGTGCCGCTGCGCACGACCGTTGACCCGGCGGCCGTCCACTCGATCGTCCACACCTCCGGCACCACCGGCGTGCCCAAGGCCGTCGAGCTGACGTACGCCAACCACGCCGCCAGCGCCGCCGCCTCGGCCGCGCTCACCGGCCTCGAGCCCGGACGACCGCTGGCTCTGCCCGCTGCCGCTCTTCCACGTCGGCGGCCTCGGCGTGCTGCTGCGCTGCGCGATGGCCGGCGCGACCGCCGTGGTGCACGAGCGCTTCGACGTCGACGGCGGTCAAGCGGCTGCTCGAGGACGGCGAGGTCACGCTCGCCTCGCTCGTGCCGACGATGCTCGGCCGCCTGCGCGACGCCGGCCTGCGCAGCGCGCCCGGCCTGCGCACGATCCTGCTCGGCGGCGGCCCGATCCCCGCCGGCCTGCTCGACTGGGCGCGCGAGCGCGGGCATCCCGGTGCACGCCCGTCTACGGGATGACCGAGACCGCCTCGCAGGTCGTGGCCGGCATCCCCGGCCGCCCGCTGCCCGGCGTCGAGCTGCGGATCGCCGCCGACGGCGAGATCCTCGTGCGCGGCCCGATGGTCGCGCACCCTCGGCGACGGCTGGCTGCACACCGGCGACGCGGGGCGCATCGACGCCGACGGCCTGCTGCACGTCGAGGGGCGGTTCAAGGAGCTGATCGTGACCGGCGGCGAGAACGTGGCGCCGGCCGAGGTCGAGGAGGCGCTGCTGGCGCACCCGGCGGTCGCGGACGCGGGCGTGGTCGGGCGGCCGGACGCGGAGTGGGGGGAGGCGGTCTGCGGCGTTCGTCGTGCCGCGCACCTCGACCGAGCCGCAGGAGCTGATCGACTGCGTGCCGCGAGCGGCTGGCGCCGCTACAAGGTGCCGAAGGTCGTGCGCCGGTCGACGGAATCGCTGCCGCGCAACCCCGCCGGCAAGCTCCAGCGCGACCGCTGAGCGCCTCGTAGATCTCCCGCCGCGATGATCTACGACAAGGACGCCGACCTCTCCAAGCTCGACGGGAAGACCGTGGCCATCCTCGGCTACGGCTCGCAGGGCCACGCCCACGCCCTCAACCTCAAGGACTCCGGGGTCGACGTCGTCGTCGGCCTGCGCGAGGGCTCCGCGTCGGTCGAGAAGGCCAAGGCCGACGGCCTGCGAGGTGCGAGTCGATCGCCGACGCCGCCAGCGCGCGGCGACGTCGTGATGATCCTGCTGCCCGACGAGAAGCAGGGCGAGATCTGCGCGAGCGAGATCGCCGACGGCATCGCGCCCGGCAACCTGCTGATGTTCGCCCACGGCTTCGCGATCACCTACGACCAGATCGAGCCCGGCCCCGAGCGTCGACGTCGGCATGGTCGCGCCCAAGGGCCCCGGCCACCTGGTCCGGCGCCAGTTCAGCGAGGGCCACGGCGTGCCCGGCCTGATGGCCGTCCACCGCGACGAGAGCGGCACCGCCCGCGACCTCGTGCTCGCCTACGCCAAGGGCATCGGCTGCACGCGCGCCGGCGTGATCGAGACCAGCTTCAAGGACGAGACCGAGACCGACCTCTTCGGCGAGCAGGCCGTGCTCTGCGGCGGCGTCACCGAGCTCGTGCGCGCGGGCTACGAGACGCTCGTCGAGGCCGGCTACGACCCGCGCCTGGCCTACTTCGAGTGCCTGCACGAGCTGAAGCTGATCGTCGACCTGATGTACGAGAAGGGCATCACCGGGATGCGCTACTCGATCTCCAACACCGCCGAGTACGGCGACCTCACGCGCGGCAAGCGCGTGATCGCCGAGCCGACGCGCCAGGCGATGAAGGAGATCCTCGGCGAGATCCAGTCGGGCGAGTTCGCGCGCGAGTGGATCGCCGAGAACCGCGCCGGCCAGGAGAACTTCCAGCGCATGCGCGAGGAGGGCCAGGACCACCAGATCGAGCGCGAGGGCAAGGAGCTGCGCTCGATGATGGACTGGATCGACACGGAGTTCTGACGTGGCCGACGAGCGCCGATCCGGGCTTCCTGCCGCCCGAGCCGCCGGGCCCCGAGCCCGAGCTGGGACAGCGGCCCGCGCCGCCGCCGCGCCGGCAGCAGCCGGCGAGCTGGCAACAGCCTCCCGCGCAGTGGCAGCCTCCGCCGGGCCAGGCGCCCACCGGGCCAGGCGCCTCCGGACAGTGGCAGCAGCCCTACGCCGCAGCCGCCGGCTCGGCTGGCAGCCGCCCGCCGCCGGGCTGGCAGCCGCCACCGCCGGCCTGGGGCCAGCCGCATGGGCCTACCCGCAGGAGCCCGACAACGGCGCCGGCCGTCACGGGCTTCGTGCTGGCGATGGTCTCGCTCGGCCTCTGGCTCTTCACCGCCGGCCTCTCGTCGCTGGTCTCGCATCGGCCTGCGCGATCGCCGGCCTGGTCTACTCGCGCAAGGGCAAGCGCAAGGTCGCCGCCGGCGAGACGCGCAAGCACAAGGGCCTCGCGCAGGCCGGCTTCATCAGCAGCATCGTGATGATCGTGCTGGCGACCCTGGCCACGATCGCCTGGACCGCGTTCTGGATCGTCTTCGCCACCGACGAGGAGTTCCGCGACGACCTCGACGACAGCAACGGCGGCGACGGCATCTCCGCCGCCCTGCGCCTGGGAGTGGTCGTCGTCCGCCTCGCCGCGACCCTCTTGAGCTGACGCTATTCTCGCCAGTCCCATGGCGAACCCCTTCCACAAGCAGTACCTGATGACCGCCGGCCCGACGCCGCTGCCGCCGGCCGGTCTCGCAGGTGATGGCGCAGCCGATGCTCTACCACCGCGCGCCGGCGTTCGTCGAGGTCTACGCCCGCGCGCTCGAGCGGCCTCAAGGCGGTCTTCGGACCGAGAACGAGGTGCTGGTGTTCGCCAGCTCGGGCACCGGCGCGCTGGAGTCCGCGGTCGCCAACCTGACCCGTCCCGGCGAGCCGGCGCTGGTGGCCTCCTGCGGCAAGTTCGGCGAGCGCTGGGCCAAGCTGTGCGACGCCTACGGCGCCGACACCGTCCACCTCGGAGGCCGAGTGGGGCACAGAAGGTCGATCCCGCCGAGCTCGACCGCGTGCTGGGCGAGAACCCCGGCGTCGAGGTCGTCTTCACCACCTTCTCCGAGACCTCGACCGGCGTCGTCAACGACGTCCGCGAGCTGACCGAGGTCGCCCACCGCCACGGCGCGCTGATCGCCGTCGACGCCGTCTCCGGCATGGGCGCGGTCCCGCTGCCCCAGGACGAGTGGGGCGTCGACGTGGTCGTCGCCGGCTCGCAGAAGGCGCTGATGGCGCCGCCCGGGCTCGGCTTCGCGAGCCCCAACGAGGCCGCGCTCGACCACGCCGCGGCGGCGCCGACGGGCCGCTTCTACTTCGACTGGGCGCGCACGGTCGCCGGGCCAGCGCAAGGACCCGCCCGACAGCCCGTTCACCCCGGCCGTCGGCCTGATCCAGGCGCTCGACGTGGCGCTCGGCATGATCGCGGACGAGGGCCTGGAGCAACGTCTTCGAGCGCCACCGCATGCTCGGCCGCGCGACGCGCGCCGCCGCCGCCGCGCTCGAGCTCGAGCTGCTCAGCGGCGAGCCGGACGAGAACGCGAACGTCGTCACCGCGGTCACGCTGCCCGAGTCGATCGACGGCGCCAAGGTGCCGAAGCTGATGCGCGACCGCTACGGCGTCACGATCGCCGGCGGCCAGGGCCAGCTGAAGGGCAAGATCGCCCGCATCGCCCACTGCGGCTACTTCGGCGCCTTCGACATCGTCACCACGATCGCCGCGCTCGAGCTGACGCTGCGCGAGCTCGGCCTGAGGTCGAGCTGGGCAGCGGCGTCGGCGCCGCGCAGCGCGTGTTCGCTCGAGGCCGGCGTGCCGGCGGCCGCCTGAGCCTCGAGCGTCCCCGTGAAGGTCCTCGTCGCTGAGAAGATCGGAGAGTCCGGGCGTCCAGCTGCTGCGGGACGGCGGCCTCGAGGTCGAGCTCGGCACCGACTGGGAGGACGGCGAGCTCGAGCGCCGCATCGGCGAGTTCGACGGCATCCTGATCCGCTCGGCGACCAAGCTCACCGCCGACCTGCTCGAGCAGGCGCCGAGCGGCTCAAGGCGGTGGGCCGCGCCGGCGTGGGGGTCGACAACGTCGACGTGGCCGCGGCCAGCAAGCGCGGCATCATCGTCGCCAACGCGCCGCAGTCGAACGTCATCACCGCGGCCGAGCACACGCTGGCGCTGCTGCTGGCGCTCGCGCGCAGCGTGCCGCAGGCGCAGGCCTCGCTGATCGGCGGCGCCTGGGAGCGCTCGAAGTTCAGCGGCGTCGAGCTGTACGAGAAGACGCTCGGCGTGCTCGGCTTCGGCCGCATCGGCCAGCTCGTGGCCCAGCGCGCGCTCGGCTTCGGCATGCGCGTGCGTCGCCTTCGACGCCTACGTCGCCGAGGAGCGCTTCCGCGAGGTGGGCGTCGAGCGCGCCGCGAGCTCCGACGAGCTCTACGCGCAGGCCGACTTCATCACGATCCACCTGCCCAGTCACCGACGAGACGCGCGACTGGCTCGACGCCGAGGCGTTCGCGAAGATGAAGGACGGCGTGCGCGTGATCAACGTCGCGCGCGGCGGGCTGCTGGTCGACGAGGACCTCAAGGCCGCGCTCGACTCGGGCAAGGTCGCCGGCGCCGCGCTCGACGTCTTCCGCGAGGAGCCGGTCACCGAGCACCCGCTGTTCGGCTATCCGAACGTCGTCGTCACGCCGCACCTCGGCGCCTCGACCGCCGAGGCGACCGACCGCGCCGGCTACCAGGCCGCCGAGCAGGTGCTGGCCGCGCTCACCGGCGGCGTGGTCACCACCGCGGTCAACGTGCCGGCCGTGCCGGCCGAGGACCTCGAGGCGCTCGGCGCCGTTCCTGCCGCTCGCGCGCAACCTCGGGCGGATCGCGACGGCGCTGGCCGCCGGCACGCTCGGTCGACGCGCTCGAGGTCGAGTACCGCGGCCGGATCGCCGAGCGCGACACGCGCCTGCTGACCGTGCAGGTGCTCAAGGGCGTGCTCGAGGGGCGCACCGAGGAGGAGGTCAACGACGTCAACGCGCCGGCGCTCGCCGAGGAGCGCGGGATCGCGGTCTCGGAGACGAGCACCTCGCAGGCGCGCGACTTCAGCGACCTCGTGCGCGTGTCGGTGGTCAGCGGCGGCGAGCGCACGCGCGTCGTCGGCACCACGCTCAGCCAGCTCAACCGCCCGCACCTGCTCGAGGCCTGGGGCGCGCGCTTCAACGTCCAGCTCGAGGGCCACCTGGCGATCTTCCGCTACGAGGACCGGCCGGGGATGATGGGCCGCGTCGGCACCGCGCTCGGCGAGGCGGGCATCAACATCGTCTCCGCGGCCGTCGGCCGCCATCCCGACGACGAGACGCGCCGGCGGCGGGGCGACGATGCTCGTCACCACCGACGCCGCGGTCGGCCAGGACGTGATCGACCGCATCGCCGACGAGCGACGGCTTCGTCGCCGGCCGCGCCGTCAGTCTCTGATTGCACGAAGTACGCTGCCTGAGCGTTTGCACAATCTCCAGGCGGGCATCAGGGAGCTGGGTCGAAGATGGATTCTCCAGGCAGGAGCAGGGGTCGCATGCGGCGATCGGACTTCGTCGGTCGTACGCTGGTGGTTGCCGGCGCCGCGTTTGGCGGGGCCGTCGTCGCCGGTGCGCCACGCGGCGCCCACGGTGCCGATGAGGACGCCGACGTCCGTGCGCTGAACCTGCTGCTACTGGTCGAGTACGCCGAGGCCGCCTTCTACGCCGAGGCGCTGCGTAGCGCTGACCTGCGCGGCGAGGTGCGCCGCTACGCCGAGACGGTCGCCGAGCAGGAGCGCGAGCACCTGGCGTTCCTGCGGCGCCAACTCGGCTCGCGGGCGGTGGACCAGCCTCGCTTCGACTTCGGCGACGCCACCCGCGACCAGCAGGCCTTTGTGCGCTGGGCAGCGCGCTTGGAGGACCTCGCCGTAGCCGCCTACAACGGCCAGGGCACGAACGTCACTCCGGAGACGCTCGCCGCAGCCGCCAGGGTGGTCTCGGTCGAGGCGCGCCATGCGGCCTGGATTCGCAGCATCGTCGGCGAGCCACCGGCTCCGGACCCGGTCGACACGGCCAAGTCCGGCGATCAGGTTGTCGCCACCCTCGAGCGCTGGGGGATGCAGCGATGACGTTCACGGCTCGCTTCTTCGAGCACCTCGACACCGACGGTGCGCTCGCCGAGACGGAAGCCCGCGCGTACGCGCTGACGCGTGGCGATTTCCTCACCGCCGCCGCCGGCGCGGGTGCCGGCGCGCTGCTCGGCTCGGCTGTCGCGTCGGGGGCCGACGGCGGGCTGGGCGCGGGGGACAAGGCCGTCTTGAACTACGCGCTCGTGCTCGAGTACCTCCAGTCGGCCTTCTACACCGAGGCCGAGCGCCTCAAGGCGTTGCACGGTGACCGGGCCAAGGCCGCACAGGTGCTCGGCGGCGTCGAGCGGGCCCACGTGAAGGCGTTCAAGGACGTGCTCGGCCGCGCAGCCGTCAAGTCGCCCAGCTTCGACTTCCAGGGGACGACCGAGGACCCGGACGCGTTTCTCAAGACGGCGGTGGCCTTCGAGGACCTGGCCGTGGCCGCCTACTCCGGCCAGGCTCCGCGGCTGCGGTCGCGCTCGGCGCTCGGCGCCGCGCTCGCGATCCACTCGGTCGAGGCGCGGCACGCCGCCTGGATGCGCTACCTCGTCGGAGTGAAGCCCGCCGCCACGGCCTTCGATCGGCCCAAGTCCAAGCGCGAGATCGACCGCATCGTGCGCTCGACCGACTTCATCTCCAGCCGGCCGTCCACTCGCCGCCGGCAGCGGCCGCGCTACACGGGATGAGTGTCCGGCGTGCCGGGCCGCTCGTGCTGATGGCCGTGGCCGTCAGCCTCGGAGTCGTGCTGCTCTGGCCGGCGAGACGACCTGCGCCGCAACCCGTCGCTCTCGCTGCACCACCCGCTCCGCTGCTCACGGTCGGGCACCCAGCTCCCCTCGCCGCCGACAGGCACACGTCGACGTGGTCCAGCGTCCGGCGTCCGGTCGCAGCGCGCATCGCGCCGCACTCAGGGGCAGCTGTCGTCACGCGCCTCGGCACCCGTACGCCCGAGCGCACCGCCAACACGGTGCTCGTGCTCGGACGCGCCCGCGACCGGGCCGGCCGGGTCTGGGTGCACGCGCGCCTACCGATCCTCGCGCACGGTGCCAGCGGCTGGCTGCCACGTGCGGCGCTCGGCGGCTACCACCGCGTGCGCACGCGACTGGTCGTGAACCTTCGCCGTCGGCAGGCCGTGCTGCTGCGCGGCGGACAGGCCGTGCTGCGTGCGCCGGTCGGCATCGGCGTCGCGGCCAGCCCGACGCCGCGCGGTCGTTTCTACGTCCGCAACAAGCTCGCCGGCTACCGCAGCGCCTTCTATGGCCCGCTCGCGTTCGGCACCAGCGCCCGCTCGCGTGTGCTCACCGACTGGCCCGGTGGAGGGTTCGTCGGCATTCACGGCACCAACAGGCCCGACCTGATCCCGGGTCGGGTGTCGCACGGCTGCATCCGAATGCGAAACTTCGACATCGTCCGTCTAGGAAAGCTGATGCCTGTAGGGACGCCCTTGGTGATCAGCTGATGCGCACCCTTACCGCAACCGTCCTACTGCTGGTCCTCGCTGCAGCTCTGATGCCGGGTCGAGGGGCGGGGCAGGAGCGCAGCCCCGACGCCCGCCCACCGACCCAGCTCTGGAAGGAGTTCCCGCTGCGCCAAGGAGAGGACGCGCCTGGCCCGCGCCGCGCTGCGGGCACCCGCTCGGCGAGCGAGCCGGCCGCGTCCACGGGCGGCGACGATCCCCGTCTGCTGCCCTGGATCGGCGGCCTAGCTGTCGGGCTGCTCGCGGCCCTGGTCGCGCTCTGGGCCCGGTTCCGGAGCGCCGCGCGGCGCCGCCTGCCGGCCCGCCGTCGCTCGCCAGCCACCGACTCTCGGGCACGGCCATCGGCCGCCGGTCATCCCGCGGCACGGCCGCCGGCACCGCTGGCCGCCGTGCCCGACGCCGGCCCCGGGCCGACCCTCGTCCCCGTCTCGCCACCTCCCGCTCCGCCTCGCCGACCCGCGTCGGAGTCCTTCGACCCTCGCCACGACCCGGCACCCGGTTCCTCCGCCCCGAACGGGCTGCCACCGCGTCTGAGCGGGCGCTTCGAGCGGCCCGCCGCGCGGCCACGCCCCCGGGTCCGCGGCGAGCGCGCGCTTGGCTACGTGACCGTGCCCGGTCCGGGCGAGGCCGGGGAGCGCGAGCTGCGCGCCCAGGCACAGCAGATCCACCGCGTCTGCCGTGAGCTGCAGCTGTCGCTGGTCCGGATCGTGCCGGACGTCGAGGGCGACGGGCGCTCGCCGCTGGACCGGTCCGGCGCGGCGCAGCTGGTCAGGCGCCTTGCCCAGGGCGAGGCGACTTGTATCGTGGTGACCGAGCTCAGGCGCCTGATCGCGTCCGCCGACGACTGGCGCCTGCTGCGCAAGCGCGTCAACACGGACGTCGTGCGCCTGGTCGTGGTCGACATCGACCTCGACACCAGCGCCGAGCCGGACGTGTGGGCCGACGGCGTGCGCTGACGCATCGGCGCCCAGCCCTATCCGGGCTGGGATGATCGGTCCATGCGCGCCCTCGTCATCACCGAGCACGGCCCTCCCGACGTCATGCGGGTCCAGGAGCGGCCCGATCCGACTCCCGGGCCGGGCGAGGTGCGCGTGCGCGTGCGCGCCGCCGGCATCAACTTCGCTGACCTGATGGCGCGCAGCGGGCTCTACCCGGACGGTCCCAAGCCGCCCTGCGTGGTCGGGTACGAGATCGCCGGCGACGTCGAGTCGGTCGGCTCGGGGGTGGAGGGCTTCGAGCCGGGCCAGCGCGTGATGGGCGGCACCCGTTTCGGCGGCTACGCGGAGTTGGTCGCCGCGCCGGCCGCGGCGCTGCTGCCGCTGCCCGAGGGCTGGAGCTACGAGGAGGGCGCGGCGCTGCCGGTCGTCTATGCCACCGCCTACGCAGCACTGGTCCGCTACGGCTCCCTGCGCGCGGGCGAGCGCGTGCTGATCCATGCCGCGGCGGGCGGGGTCGGCATCGCCGCCACCCAGATCGCCAAGCTCGTCGGGGCGGAGGTCTTCGGCACCGCCTCGGCCTCCAAGCACGAGGCGATCCGCGGCTTCGGCGTCGACCATCCGATCGACTACCGCTCGCGCGACTTCGCCAAGGAGGTCCGCCGCATCGCTGGGGGCAAGCGCCCGCTCGACCTCGTGCTCGACGGCATCGGCGGCAGCACGACGCGCAAGGGCTTCGGGCTGCTGCGCGCCGGCGGGCGGCTGGTCGGGATCGGCCTCTCCGCCGCCCAGGACGGCGATCGCCGCAGGATCGCGACGACGCTGCGCGCCTTCGCGCTCACGCCGCCGCTGCATCCGCTGGCGCTGATGAGCAGCTCGCGCGGCTTCATCGGCATCAACATGCTGCGGCTCTGGGACGAGCGGGGCTCGCTCGACGAGTTCATCCAGCCGCTGACCGAGTGGGTCGAGCAGGGCGCGATCCGCCCGGTCGTGTCCGAGGCGTTTCCGCTCGAACGGGGCGCCGACGCCCACCGCTACCTGCACGAGCGCCGCAACGTAGGCAAGGTCGTCCTGACCCTGTAACCTGCCTCGTCGAATGCCGTCTCGCACCGACCTGCGCCTTCTCCTTCTCCTCCCCCGCTAGGGGGAGCTACTGCGTGGCGGCCGCGTAAGCCGCGAACTGAAGGGGAATTGCAGGTAGGACGACGAAGGGGACGACATGGCTGACCGGGTATTCATCTTCGACACGACGCTCCGAGATGGGGAGCAGTCGCCGGGCATCTCGCTGAACAAGCAGGAGAAGCTCGAGATCGCGCACCAGCTGGCGCGGCTCGGGGTCGACGTCATCGAGGCCGGCTTCCCGATCGCCTCGCCGGGCGACTTCGAGGCGGTCGAGGCGATCGCCCGCGAGGTCCACGGTCCGGTCATCTGCGGCCTGGCGCGCGCCAATCCCCAGGACGTGGACGCGGCCTGGAACGCCGTCAAGGACTCCGAGCGCCCGCGCATCCACACCTTCATCTCCACCAGCGACATCCACATCGAGCACCAGCTGCAGTCCACGCGCGAGGACGTCAAGGGCCAGGCGCGCGCGGCGGTCGTCCAGGCCAAGGAGTACTGCGAGGACGTCGAGTTCTCGCCGATGGACGCCACCCGCTCGGACCTGGAGTTCACCGCCGAGGTGCTGCAGATCGCGCTCGACGAGGGAGCGACGACCATCAACGTGCCCGACACCGTCGGCTACTCGATGCCCCAGGAGCACGCGGCGATGTGGGAGGAGCTGTACCGGCTGGTGCCCGACCTGCGCAAGGTCGTCACCTCGGTGCACTGTCACAACGACCTCGGCCTGGCCGTCGCCAACTCGTTCGCCGGCCTGGAGGTCGGCTGCCGCCAGGTCGAGTGCGCGATCAACGGTCTCGGCGAGCGCGCCGGCAACGCCTCGCTGGAGGAGATCGTGATGCTGCTGGCCGTCCGCGAGGCCGACCACGGCCTGACGACCGGCGTCCAGACGCGCGAGATCGCGCGCACGAGCCGCATGGTCTCGCGCATCACCGGCTATCAGGTGCAGCCCAACAAGGCGATCGTCGGCCGCAACGCCTTCGCGCACGAGTCCGGCATCCACCAGGACGGCGTGCTCAAGGAGCGCTCGACCTACGAGATCATGGACGCCACCACGATCGGGCTGGAGGCCAACTCGATCGTGCTCGGCAAGCACTCCGGGCGCCACGCGCTGCGCAACGCGCTCGAGGAGCTGGGCTTCCAGGTCGAGGGCGCCGCGCTCAACAGCGCCTTCAAGCGCTTCAAGGAGCTGGCCGACCGCAAGAAGACCGTCACCGCGCTCGACCTCGAGGCGCTCGTCTCCGACGAGATGAAGCAGGTGCCGACCGCCTACGAGCTGGAGTCCTTCGACGTCGAGGCCTCGAACGTGCGTGCGCCGCTGGCGCGGGTGCGGGTGCGGCTGCCCGACGGCGAGGTGGGGGAGGGCAGCTTCACCGGCGACGGTCCGGTGGACGCGTTCTTCTCCGCGATCAACGCCGCGGTCGGGCGCGACGCGCGGCTGAAGGAGTTCCACGTCAACGCCGTCACCGGCGGCCGCGACGCGCTCGGCGAGACGACCGTGCTGCTGGAGCTCGACGGCCGCGTCGCCTCCGGCGCCGGCGTCTCCACGGACATCCTCGAGGCGGCCGGCAAGGCCTACCTGCGCGCGCTCACCAACGTGCTGCGCGACTCGGCGGTCGCCGAGGCCGAGCACGTGCTCGAGCGCGAGGCGAGAAAGACGCCGGCGCCGTAGGCGGGTGAGCGCCGAC
The DNA here is from genome assembly GCA_963734165.1 of uncultured Thermoleophilaceae bacterium. Lineage (GTDB taxonomy): Bacteria > Actinomycetota > Thermoleophilia > Solirubrobacterales > Thermoleophilaceae > JACVRW01. The sequence continues at coordinate 568,196 of CAVTFZ010000003.1, forward strand.
TTCACCTGGCGCGACGGCGAGCGCGTCGTGCGCTTCGGCGCGGACGCGCTCGCCGAGGCGCCGAGCCTGCTTACCGAGCAGGGCTTCGACGGCTACGTCCTGCTGACGAGCGAGCACGCTCGCGCCGCCGGGCCGAGCGCGACGGGGGACGCTTCCGCGCCCGAGCGGACGACGCACGGCGTGGCGCAGCAGCTCGAGGCCGCCGCCGACGCGGTCCTGCTCGTGCCGCCCGGCCGCGTGGACGACGTCTCGGCCGAGCTGCTCGACGCGGCCGGGGACCGCCCTCTGGTGGCCCTCGGCGGCGGCCGGGTCGTCGACACGGCCAAGGCGATCGCCGGCGCGCGCGGGCAGCGCTGCGCGGCGATCCCGACGACGCTCTCGGGCGCCGAGCTGACGCGCTCGCACCGCCGCCCGCGCGGGGTCGAGGGGGCACGGCTGGTGCGTCCGGCGCTGGTGATCGCCGAGCCGCGACTGATGGCCTCCCAGCCGCCGACGCTGCTCGCCGCGAGCTCCATGAACGCGCTTGCGCACGCGCTCGAGGCGCTCTACACGCCGCTCGCCAACCCCGTCTGCGACCTAGCGGCGCTCGAGGCGGCGCGGCTGCTGGCGAGCGGCCTCGATGGCGCCGACCGCGACCAGCTCGCGCTCGGCGCGCTGCTGGCCGGGTATGCCTGCGGTGCCACCGGCATCGCCGTGCACCACGCGATCTGCCAGACGATCGTGCGCACCGCCGGCGCTCCGCACGCCGAGACCAACGCCGTGATGCTGCCGCACTCCGCGCGCCTGATGGCCGGGCGCGCGCCCGGCCAGCTCGGCGCCTTCGCCGCCGCGCTTGGCGACCCGGCCGCCGATCCCGAGGCGGCCGCGGGCCGCGTCGCCAAGCTCGCCGCGCGCAGCGGCCACACGCGCCTGCGCACGCTCGGGGTGGGGGAGGAGCATGTCGAGCCGGTGGTCGCCGCCGTGGTGCAGCACCCCCTGTACGGCAACACCCCTGAGCCGCCGGGCGAAGATGAGCTCCGAGCGCTGCTGCAGAACGCGCTCTGACGGCACTTCTTTGTAGCTTGCACACAAATGAGTCCGGTCGTGCCCGAGCGCCCATGGGACGCGCTGCCCGACGTCGTCGGCCCGGTCCTGCGCGCCGAGCTGCCCACGCTCGCCGACGAGATCATCGCCGCGATCGGCGAAGGCGTGCCCGACTACGCGCAGCCGCTCGAGGGTGAGTTCGGCCGCAACGTGCGAGTGGGGGTCGAGGAGGCGCTGCGTCAGTTCGTCTCCCTGATCGAGGCGCCGGAGGCCGGGCGCGGCGCCGGCCACGAGATCTACGTCGGCCTCGGCCGCGGCGAGATGCGCGCGGGACGCAGCCTCGACGCCCTGCTGTCGGCCTACCGCCTCGGCGCCCGCGTCGCCTGGCGCCGCTTCGCCGCCGCCGGCGAGCGCGCCGGCCTCTCGCCGCGCACGCTCTACCTGCTGGCCGAGTCGATCTTCGCCTACATCGATGAGCTCTCCGGCGACTCGATCGAGGGCTATGCCAGCGAGCAGGCCGCCGCCGCGGGCGCCGTCCAACGCCGCCGCCAGCGGCTCGTGCGCCTGCTGATCCAGGAGCCGCCGGCACCGGCGGCCGTCGAGGCCGCGGCGGTGGAGGCCGGCTGGCCGCTCCCGCCGCTGCTGGCCGTCGCGATCGTGGAGGGCATCGAGGCGGATCGCGTCGCGCGGCGGGTGGCGCCCGACGTGCTGGTCGCGCCGGTCGCGGCGACCGCCTCGTCGGCGCCTGCGCGACTGGACGGCGGCGGCCCCGGCCAGGCCCCGGCCGGCGAGTCGGGCGCCGACCCCGGCACGCCCCCGCCGCGGCCGCTCGTAGCCGATCCCGGCGTCGCGCTCGTCGTGCCCGATCCGATCGCCCCGGGCCGCCGCCGCCAGCTCGAGGCGACGCTGCGCGACCGTCGTGCCGCGCTGGGGCCGGCGCTGCCTTGGCCTGAGGCCCAGGTCAGCTTCGCGCGCGCGCGGGATCTGCTGCGGCTGGCGCGAGAAGGCGCGCTCGCGGCCGATGGCGAGTTGCTGGTCGCCGACGAGCACGGGCTCGCATTGCTGATGGGCGCCGACCGCCGGCTCGCCCACGACCTGGCGGCGCGCGTGCTCGCCCCGCTCGCGGACGAGAGCGGCCGCTCGTACGAGCGCCTGGTCACCACGCTCTCGGCCTGGTTGCGCCACCGCGGCCGCACCGAGGAGGTGGCCCGCTCGCTGCACGTCCACCCGCAGACCGTTCGCTATCGCCTCAGCCGCCTGCGCGACCTCTTCGGCGAGCGCCTCGACGACCCCGACGCTCGCTTCGAGCTCGAGGTCGCCCTGCGCGCTCGCGCTATCCGCGGCCCAGGCGTCGGAACGTGAGTCGCGCCAGCGCGGCGGCGGCCCGTCGGCGCCCGGCGTCGTCGAGGCCGCGCACCACCACGCGCACCCGCAGCAGGCGCTCGCGCGCGTAAGCGATCAGCTGCTTGCGCCCGGGCGTCCACCACGCCCCGGCCCCGCCATAGGCGGAGTCCTGCCCGACGCCGCGCAGTTGCCGCGGCCGCTGCGCCGGATTCGCGTTGTGGTACTCGAGCTGCTCGGCCAGCAGGTTGAAGAAGCGCAGCTGCGCCCGCGGCGCGGAGTCGATCGACACGCGCACGTCGCGCATGCCCTCGCCGCGCCAGTCGCAGATCGAGAGGTCGAGCGAGTCGTTGGCGACCGCTCGCGCACGCCGTGGCGCGGCGGCGCCGACCGCGCGGCGCACGACGGGGTAGGGCAGCAGCTCGCAGGCGCGCCGGCGCTCGGTGCCCGACCGTCCCGGCGCCTTCAAGGGGCTCGCCGGGCGATCCGCGCGCTCGCGCGCCGGCCCAGGGTCGTCCCCGCCGCAGCCGCCCAGCGCCAACGCCGCCAGCAACGCCGCGCCGCACGCCCGACGCTGCGCTGCCCCGCTCCGCGGTGCGCCCCTCACGCCGCCCTCGCGCTTCGCACCCCTCACACCGTGCGAGGCTAGCAACAGACAAACGTACGTGATAACGTACGCAGCCCATGGCGACCGCGACCCACAACGGCGCGCTCGGCGGGCGCGTCCGCAGCCTGCGCGAGGCGATGGACCTGTCGCTGCGCGACCTGGCCGAGCGCAGCGGCGTCTCGGCGCCGATGCTGTCGCAGGTCGAGCGGGGGGAGACGAGCCCCACGATCGCGGTCGCCGAGCGGATCGCCGCTGGCCTCGAGCTGACGCTGTCGCAGCTGCTGCGCCTGGACGAGGCCGACGGCGTCTCGGTCGTGCGCCGCTCCGAGCGTCGCCACGGCGGGGCGCGCGCCCACCGCTACGAGGTCCTGACCCCGCCGCTGCCCGGCCTGCGCGCCGAGGTCTCCCAGCACACGCTGGCGCCTGGGTCCTCGACCGCCGGCCCCGACGACCCGCCGATGCACGAGCCGGGCAGCCGCGAGACGGCCGTCGTCACCGAGGGTCGCCTGCGCCTGGTCTGCGGCGGCGTGACCCACGAGCTGCAGGAGGGCGACGCCGTGACCTTCGACGCCGACCTGCCCCATCACTTCGAGAACCCCGACGAGGCCCCGGCCCGCTTCTACGCGGTCGTCGCGGCTGGCCTGAGGAGGAGCTGACCCCGATGCCCAAGACGCTGTTCGACAAGATCTGGGAGGCCCACGAGGTCGCCGAGAGCCTGCTCTACATCGACCTGCACCTCGTGCACGAGGTCACCTCGCCGCAGGCCTTCGAGTCGCTGCGCCTCGTCGGCCGCCCGGTGCGCCGCACCGACCGCACGCTGGCCACCGCCGACCACAACGTGCCGACCGACGGCTCGACCACCGCCGCCCAGATCCGCGACCAGCTCTCGCGCGTGCAGGTGCAGACGCTGGAGCGCAACTGCGCGGAGTTCGGCGTGCCGGTCTACTCGATCGGCTCGTCGCACCAGGGCATCGTGCACGTGATCGGCCCGGAGCTGGGGGTGACCCAGCCCGGCATGACGATCGTCTGCGGGGACTCGCACACCTCCACCCACGGCGCTTTCGGCGCGCTGGCGTTCGGCATCGGCACCAGCGAGGTCGAGCACGTGCTGGCCACCCAGACGCTGCAGCAGCGCAAGCCGAAGTCGATGCTGATCCGCTACGAGGGTGAGCTCGGCTACGGCGTGACGGCCAAGGACCTGATCCTGGCCACGATCGGCCGCATCGGCGTCAGCGGCGGGGTCGGGCACGTGATCGAGTACGCCGGCGCGCCGATCGAGCGGCTCTCGATGGAGGGCCGCATGACCGTCTGCAACATGACGATCGAGGCCGGCGGTCGGGCCGGGATGATCGCGCCCGACGACACCACCTACGCGTGGTTCGAGGAGCGGCGACGCCCCGCCGCGCCCGACCCGCTGCCGTTGGACCAATGGCGCGAGCTGCACACCGACGCGGGCGCCGAGTTCGACGCCGAGGTCGTGATCGACGCCGGCGAGATCTCCCCGCAGGTCACCTGGGGCACGACGCCGGAGATGGTCACCGGCGTCGCCGGCGCGGTGCCCGAGCCGCAGGGGGAGGGCGACGAGCGCGCGCTGGAGTACATGGCGCTCGAGGCCGGCACCCCGATGAGCGAGATCACGCTCGACCGGGTGTTCATCGGCTCCTGCACCAACTCCCGCATCGGCGACCTGCGCGAGGCGGCCGAGGTCGTGCGCGGGCGCACGGTGGCGTCGAGCGTCGACGCGATGGTCGTGCCCGGCTCCCAGCAGGTGAAGGCCCAGGCCGAGGCCGAGGGCCTCGACGAGGTCTTCCGCGCCGCCGGCTTCGACTGGCGCTCGGCCGGCTGCTCGATGTGCCTGGGCATGAATCCGGACACCCTCGCTCCCGGCGAGCGCTGCGCGTCCACGTCCAACCGCAACTTCGAGGGGCGCCAGGGCCGCGGCGGGCGCACCCACCTGGTCAGCCCCAAGATGGCCGCCGCGGCCGCCATCGAGGGGCGCTTCGTCGACATCCGAGAGTGGAGCTGAGCATGGAGCCGATCAACGTCATCGAAGGCCACGTCTCGGTCCTGGAGCGGGCCGACGTCGACACCGACCAGATCATCCCCAAGCAGTTCCTCAAGCGCGTCGAGCGCACCGGCTTCGGCGAGTTCCTGTTCTACGACTGGGCCAAGGAGCCCGGCTGGGAGCTGCCGAGCAACCCGATCCTCGCCACCGGACGCAACTTCGGCTGCGGCTCCTCGCGCGAGCACGCGCCCTGGGCGCTCGAGGACTACGGCTTCCGCGCGATCGTGGCGCCGAGCTTCGCGGACATCTTCTTCAGCAACTGCACCAAGATCGGGCTGCTGCCGGTGGTCCTGCCAGAGGCCGACGTGCAGGAGCTGATGCGGGCCGGTCACGCCCGCATCGACCTGTCCGAGCAGGAGGTGTCCTTCGCCGGCCGCCAGGTGCCGTTCGAGATCGACCCCGAGATCGCCCGGCGGCTGCTCGAGGGCCTCGACGACATCGGCGTCACCCTCCAGCAGCAGGACGCGATCGACGCCTACGAGCGCGAACGCGAACGCGGCGGCCCAGTCACGACCTCGCTGACGCCGTGAGCCGCGACTGGGACGCGGGCACCTACGACCGGGTCTCCACCCCGCAGCAGGCGCTGGGCGAGCGCGTGCTCGCTCGCCTCCCGCTCGACGGGGACGAGACCGTGCTCGACGCCGGCTGCGGCTCGGGCAAGGTCACCCAGCTGCTGCTCGAGCGCCTGCCGCACGGCCACGTGATCGCCGTCGACGCTGCGCCCTCGATGGTCGAGCACACCCGCGAGGCGCTCGGCGACCGCGCGACCGTCTTCCAAGCGGACCTCGCCCAGCTGACCCTCGACGAGCCCGTCGACGCCGTCTTCTCGAACGCGGTCTTCCACTGGGTGCCCGACCACGACGCCCTCTTTGCCCACCTCCACGCGGCGCTCAAGCCCGGCGGACGCCTCGTCGCCCAGTGCGGCGGCGCCGGCAACGTCGCCCGCTTCCACGCCGCCGCCCGCGAGGTCGCCCAGCACCCGCCCTACGCCGAGCACCTCGCCGGCTGGCAGGGGCCTTGGAACTTCGCCACCGCCGAGCAGACCGCCGAACGCCTCGACCGCGCCGGCTTCACCGAGATCGAGACCTGGCTCGAGCCCTATCCGATCGTCCCCGACGACCGTCCCAACTACCTCCGCTCGGTTTGCCTCGGCTACCACCTGCTGCGCCTGCCCGAGGACCTCCGCGACCCCTTCGTCAAGGCGGTGGTCGACCACTCCGACCCCGAGCTCGACTACGTCCGCCTCAACATCGACGCCAGGCGGCCAACCGATACCGTGCCCCGCCATGTCTGACGAGATCGCCCTCGACTGCCGCGACGACGGCGTCGCCGTCCTCACCCTCAACGCCCCCGACCGCCGCAACGCCCTCACCGTCGAGATGGCACAGGCGCTGATCGACGCCTGCGACCAGATCGACGCGGACCCGGCACTCGGCGCGGTCGTGGTCCGCGGCGAGGGCGGCTTCTTCTGCGCCGGCGGCGACCGCGGCACGCTCGACGCCGCCGGCGACGACCCCGCCGACCCCGGCGTCTACGCCGGCATGGGCGCCATCTACCGCTCGTTCGCCCGCGTCGGCGAGCTCGAGCCGCCGACGATCGCGGCCGTCCGCGGCGGCGCCGTCGGCGCCGGCCTCAACCTGATGCTCGCCACCGACCTGCGCATCGTGGCCCGCGACGCCAAGGTGATCTCCGGCTTCCTGCCGATCGGCCTGCACCCCGGCGGCGGCCACGGCGCCTTGCTCGGCCGCACCGGCGCCCGCGAGGCCGCCGCGGCGCTGATGCTGTTCGGCGAGCGCATCGACGGCGCCCGCGCCGCCGAGCTGGGACTGGCCTGGGCCGCCGTCGAGGACGGCGAGGTCGACGAGACCGCGCTCGCCCTCGCCGCCCGCGCCGGCGCCGATCCCGCGCTCGCCCGCCTCACCGCCCGCTCGCTGCGCAGCGAGCTCGGCCCGCCGGCGCTGCCCTGGCCCGCGGCACTGGAGCTGGAGCGCCCCTCGCAGATGTGGTCGATGCGCCGCAAGGCCCAGGCCGGCTGATGGCCCACCGCATCGTCACGCTGCCCGGCGACGGGATCGGCCCCGAGATCATGGCCTCGGCCGAGCGCGTGCTCGCCCAGCTCGGCGACTTCGAGCTCGACGAGCGCCTGATCGGGGGGCTGCTCGATCGACGCCCACGGCACCGCGCTCACCGACGAGGTCCTGGACGCCTGCCGCCAAGCGGACGCCGTGCTGCTGGCCGCCGTCGGCGGCCCGAAGTGGGACACCACCGACCCCGCCAAGCCACGCCCCGAGCAGGGCCTGCTCGGCCTGCGCAAGGGCCTCGGCCTGTTCGCCAACATCCGCCCGGTGCGCCCGAGCCCGGCGCTGCTGGACGCCAGCCCGCTCAAGCGCGAGCGCATCGAGGGCACCGACCTGATCGTCGTGCGCGAGCTCACCGGCGGCATCTACTTCGGCGACAGCGGCCTCGACGGCGACACCGCCCACGACACCTGCGTCTACTCCGAGGCCGAGATCGAGCGGATCGCGCGCGTCGCCTTCCGGCTCGCGCGCGCGCAGGGTCACCAGCGTCGACAAGGCCAACGTGCTCGAGACCTCGCGCCTCTGGCGCAAGGTGGTCACGCGCGTGGCCGCGAGCGCACGGACACGCCACTCGACCACCTGCTGGTCGACAACGCCGCGATGCAGCTCGTCAGCCGTCCCGCGGAGTTCGACGTGATCGTCACCGAGAACCTGTTCGGCGACATCCTCAGCGACGAGGCGGCGATGCTCACCGGCTCGCTCGGCATGCTCCCGAGCGCCTCGCTGGGCGACGCCGGCCCCGGCCTGTTCGAGCCGGTGCACGGCTCCGCGCCCGACATCGCCGGCACCGGCAAGGCCAACCCGCTGGCGATGTTCGGCTCTCGGTCGCGCTGATGCTGCGACACGGATTCGGCTATGGAGAACGAGGCTGCCGGGTTAGAATCGGCCGTCGACCGCGCGCTGGAGGAGCGGGCTGAGGACGCCCGACCTCGGCGGCGACGCCACCACCGAGGACGCCACCCGGGCCGTCCTCGCCAACCTCTGAGAAGGGGGGACGTACGTGAACACCGCGGACCTCATCTGGCTGAACGGGGAGTTCGTCGCCTGGGAGGACGCGAAGGTACACGTACTCACCCACGGCCTCCACTACGGCACGGGCGTCTTCGAGGGCATCCGCGCCTACGAGACCGAGCGCGGCCCGGCGATCTTCCGCCACGCACGACCACCTCAAGCGGCTGGAGGAGTCGGCCAAGCTCTACTACATGGACCTGCCGTTCTCGCGCGAGCAGCTGCGCGAGGCCACGCACGAGCTGATCGCCCGCAACGGCTTCAAGAGCTGCTACATCCGGCCGCTCGTCTACCGCGGCTACGGGCCGATGGGCCTCAACCCGCTCGAGAACCCGGTCGAGGCGATGATCGCCGTCTGGGAGTGGGGCGCCTACCTCGGCGAGGAGGGCAAGCGCAACGGCGTGCGCGCGCAGCGTCTCCTCCTACCGGCGGATCTCGCCCGACTCGCTGATCCCGCACTCGAAGGCCTCGGGCCAGTACCTCAACTCGGTGCTGGCGAAGATCGAGGCCACCAAGGCCGGCTACGAGGAGGCGATCCTGCTCGACGACAAGGGCGACGTCTGCGAGGGCACCGGCGAGAACGTGTTCGTCGTCCGCGACGGGGTCGATCACCACGCCCGGCCAGACGGCGAGCATCCTCGACGGCATCAACCGCAAGTCCGATCGATCCAGATCGCCCGCGACCTCGGCTACGAGGTGGTCGAGCGCGACATCGCGCGCGCCGAGCTGGCGCTGGCCGACGAGGTGTTCCTGACCGGCACGGCCGCCGAGCTCGTGCCGCTGCGCGAGATCGACGACATCGAGATCGGCGCCGCCGGGCCCGATCACGCGCGCAGGTCCAGCAGACCTTCGACGACGCGCTGCACGGCGCGCGCCCGCAGTACGCGGAGTGGCTCGACCGCGTCCCGGTACCATCCCGGGCGTGAACGCCGGGTTTGAGCGAATTAGGCGGGCGGCCTGCCTAGGCCGCCTGCCACCGCTCGCTCATTCCCATCCCGAAAGGCGTTCACCACATGGCTGAGAAGGTCCTCGTCTACGACACCACCCTCCGCGACGGCATGCAGGGGGAGGGCATGTCGCTGTCCGTGGACGAGAAGGTGCGCGTCGCGCACGCGCTCGACGAGCTCGGCGTCCACATGATCGAGGCGGGCTTTCCCGCGCTCGAATCCCAAGGAGGAGGAGCTGTTCGACCTGCTTGCGCGAGAGCGGTTCGAGCACGCGGAGATCGCCGCCTTCGGCATGACGCGGCGCAAGGACGTCGACCGCGGCCGACGACCCGGCCCTGCGCCTGCTGGCCGACTGCTTCGCGCCGGTCTGCACGCTGGTCGGCAAGACCTGGTCGCTGCACCTGGAGAAGGTGACGCAGGTCGACCCCGAGGAGAACCTGCGCATGATCGCCGACTCGGTCGCCTTCCTGCGTCGCGCAGGGCAAGCGCGTGGTCTACGACGCCGAGCACTTCTTCGACGCCTTCCGCGACGACGCCGACTACGCGCTGCGCTGCCTGCGCGCCGCGGCCGAGGCGGGCGCCGAGAACGTCACGCTCTGCGACACCAACGGCTCGTCGCTGCCGACGCAGGTCGCCGAGGCCACCGCGCGCGTGGTCGCCGAGCTGGGCGATGGCGTGCAGGTCGGCATCCACACCCACGACGACGCCGGCTGCGGCGTGGCCAACGCGCTGGTCGCGGTCGAGCAGGGCGCGCGCATGGTGCAGGGCACGATGAACGGCTACGGCGAGCGCTGCGGCAACGCCAACCTGATCACGATCCTGCCCGCGCTCGAGCTCAAGCTCGGCTACGAGTGCGATCGGGCCCGAGCGCATGCGCCGGCTGACCGAGACGTCGCACCTGATGGACGACCTCTGCAACGTCACACCCGAATCCCAACCAGCCGTACGTGGGCGCCAACGCCTTCGCCCACAAGGGCGGGATGCACGTCGCCGGCGTCAACCGCGACGCGCGCACCTTCGAGCACCTCGACCCGGCCGCCGTCGGCGCCGACCGGCGCGTGCTGGTCTCCGAGCTGTCGGGCAAGGGCACGGTCCAGGCGCGCGCGCAGACGTCGACGACGCCACCGCCGCGCGCGGTGGTCGAGCGCGTCAAGGAGCTCGAGAGCCGCGGCTACCAGTTCGAGGCCGCCGACGGCTCGTTCGACCTGCTGATCCGCAAGCAGACGGGCGAGTACGAGCCGCTGTTCCGTCTGGAGTCCTGGCGCGCGATCGTCGAGAAGCGCGAGAACGGCCGCGTCGAGACCGAGGCCACGATCAAGATCTGGGTCGACGGCGAGCGCTACGTGCGCACCGCCGAGGGCAACGGCCCGGTGCACGCGCTCGACAAGGCGCTGCGCGTCAGCGATCAGCGGAGCGCTACCCGCACCTCGGCGACATCTCCCTGCTCAACTTCAAGGTCCGCATCCTCGACGAGAACAAGGGCAGCGCCGCTGTGACGCGCGTGCTGATCGACGCCGGCGACGGCCATGACAGCTGGGGCGCGATCGGCGTGTCGGAGAACATCATCGAGGCGAGCTGGGAGGCGCTGGTGGACTCGCTGGAGGCCGGGATGCTGCCCGGTCGGGCGCGCCACGAGCGAGCCGCCCGCGCCGGCACACGTGAGCGGCTCGATCGCACGCGCGGACGCTCCCCTCCATCGGCCGACCGGAGTCGAGCATGACCGACTTCATCCCGCTCGCGCGCCCGCTGGTTGGCGCGCGCGAGGAGCAGCTCGTGCTGGACACGCTGCGCTCGCGTCGGCTGGCGCTCGGCCCGCGTCTGGGCGAGTTCGAGTCGGCCTTCGCGCGGGCGGCTCGGCGCGCCGCACGTCTCCGCGGTCTCCAGCGGCACCGCCGGCTTGCACCTGGCGATTCGGGCCGCGGGCGTGCAGCGCGGCGACGAGGTCGTCACGACCCCCTTCAGCTTCGTCGCCTCCGCCAACTGCATGCTCTACGAGGGCGCCCGCCCGGTCTTCTGCGACATCGACCCGCGCACGCTCAACATCGCCCCGGACGCGGCCGCCGCGGCGGTGAGCGAGCGCACGACCGGCCTGCTGCCGGTGCACGTGTTCGGCTACCCCGCCGACACGCCCGGCGTTGGAGCGGCTGGCCGCCGAGCGCTGCCTGTGGCTGGTCGAGGACGCCTGCGAGGCGCTCGGCGCCATGCACGCCGACGGCAGCGCGGTGGGGGCGCGCGGCAACCTGTCGGTGTTCGGCTTCTACCCGAACAAGCAGCTGACCACGGGGGAGGGAGGCGCGGTGATCTGCCCCTCCGCGGAGGTCAAGCAGCGCATCGACTCAGAGCGCAACCAGGGCCGGGCGCCCGACATGAGCTGGCTCGACCACGACCGCCTGGGGTTCAACTACCGCCTCGACGACCTCTCCTGCGCGCTCGGCATCGCCCAGCTCGAGCGCCTCGACGATCTGCTCGCCGCCCGCGCCCGTGTGGCCGGGCTCTACACCGAGGCGCTGGCCGACGTCGAGGACCTCCAGACGCCTTGCCCGGACGCCGGCGGCGACCGGCGCAGCTGGTTCGTCTACGTCGTCCAGCTCCCGCACGGCGCCGACCGCGACGCGGCGGTCGTCGCCCTGCGCGAGCGCGGGATCGACTCCAAGCCCTACCTCCCGGCGATCCACCTGATGAGCTTCTACCGCGAACGCTACGGGCACCGCGAGGGCGAGTTCCCCGTCTGCGAGGACGTCGCCAGCCGCTCGCTGGCGTTGCCGTTCTACCCGGAGCTGACCGAGGGCCAGGCCACGCGGGTGGTGGAGGCGCTGCGCGCGGTGATCGAGTCCCTGCGCACTGCCGCCTAGGTCCATCCGCCCCGCCATCTAGGTTCGTCCCTCACAACAAATCGGCCCCGGCGCGGCTGACACCGCCCGGGGCCCGGCACAGGAGGACTTGACTCCCATGCACCACAACCCTAACCCGGGCCTAGCGCCCGGCGACTGCGAGCACGCACTCGACCAAGCGCTGCTCGACCTCCTCATCCACGACCACCCCGGCCTCTGGAGCCTCTCCGAGCTTTCCCGCTCCTTGACCTCCAGCGGCCAGACCGCCGACACCGGCGAACCACCAACCCACGAGACCGAGGACGCCATCGAGCGCCTCTACGCCGCCGGCCTCATCCACCGCATCGGCAGCTACGTCTTCGCCACCCGCGCTGCGCACAACGCCCAGCGCCTGGCGAGCTAAACGCCGACCTGGGGCGCCGCACAGAGCAGCCGGCGCCCCGGCAGTCAGCCGCTGTTCCACGATGCCGCTCGGTGCTCACCCTGCTAGTGCTTGCGTGCGCAGCGCGCAGGGTGCTCGACGGGTAGGTTACGGTCAGCATTCGATGCTCTATTTGTACGTTCTAAGCGTCACTACCGCTGCGCCCAGCGTGCCCGACCCGGTTCAAGCTCTAGGGCTGCCCGCGGTGGCAGTGGGCGTGATCGCGGTGCTGTTGGTCATCGCCCCCATCCGGACGTGGCTGACATGGCTCGTCCAGGCTATTGGGTCGTCGCTTCGCTGGTTGTCTCCCAGCCTCTTCACCAAGGCCGGCCGGGAGCGTGTCATCCAACGGCGTCGGGTCGCCGAATACCTGCTGGACGCTTTGAACCTCGTCGAAGGAGACCTCGAATGGTCGGAGCGATCGTTCGCTGAGATCAGGGCGGCGATTCGAGCGCTCGATTCCCCGCGCATTACGCGAGTGCCGATCGTAGGCCTCCGTCGCGTGGCAGCGACGTATCAGACCCGCTCTCTATCGAAGGCCCTCGCTCGCGAGCACGAGCACATAATCCTGGTCCAGGGACCGCCGGGGTCAGGCAAGAGCGTTGCGTTGCGCCACTTCGCTCGACGCCGGCTGAAGCAAGCCCAGCATCGGCGGTCGACGCTCGCCATCCTGCCGATCCGGGTCAACCTCCGTGACTTCGAAGTCGGCCCGCAAGAGGTAACCGCTACGCATCTGCGCGACTACATCGTGCGCCAAGCAAATCCTCAAGGTGCGCCAGTGTTGGCTACCTATCTCGCCGACCAGTTCGACACCGACCTGCGGGACGGGCGGATCGTTCTGCTGCTCGACTCCTTCGATGGGATCCCCGCCGTCTTGGGCAGTACCAACATCGATCAAGCCGTGCGGCCCTACGTCAACGCGATCGCCGCCCTCATGGGAGGTAGCGACTCGGTGTGCGTCGTGGCCTCGCGCGAGTACAAGGCGCGGGTGCCGGGATGGACCCGGCTCGAGCTCGTGGGGCTTTCCCACGGGGAACAGGTCACGATCCTGCGCAAGTACGGGGTCTCTCCGTCCCAGTTGGCTGCCATCGAACCCTTGTTGCATGATCCGCGGGCTGGCTTCGCTGCGGATTTGCGCAACCCACTGCATCTCTCGTTGCTGGCTCAATACCTTCGCGCCCATACGACGTTGCCGAATCGCCCCACCGAGTTGTTCGAGGCTCATGTCACCTCGCGCTTGGAAGCGGTCGGCTTGTCTGCCGGCAACACCGACACAGAGACTCTCAAGAGGGCCTTGGAGGCGTTTGCATTCACACTCACCGCTCGAGCGGGTCTTGGCTTGGCATCTGAGGAAACCGAGCTATCGCGAGCGCTCGATCTTCATGACGTGACGCCTGACGAGCGGGTGAGGCTGCTCGAACTCGCAAGGGAGAGCAAGCTGGTGGTCCGCGTGCGGTCTTCGTCCATCCCGCGACTGGCGTTCGGGCATCGACGCGTTCAGGAGTACATGGCCACCAAGTACGTCGTTGGACATGCGAACGCCGCCGCGCCAAGCGAGCTTGCGTCGAACGGTCGCTGGCGTGAGACCGCCGTGGCGTTGCTTCAAGTCGGCGCAGATCATGATCGCGCGCCTCTGCTGGACGAATTTGACAGCATGCTCGGAGAGGCTCCGGAGAAGACGCTTTCCCCCAACGAAGATTGGGCATGGTCGTCCGATACGCTCCACGCTCTCGAAGTCTTGGTGGCGGCGTACGGCAGCGACTCGCGCAACCTACCTGACGACCTGCGCCAGCAGGTGAGCGAGCTCATCGACAGCGCTTGGCAGCAAGGCAACATCAGCGATCGGAAGGTCGCGCTCGATGCCTTGCCAATTGCCTCGCCATCGGTGCAGGAGCGGCTTCTGGAGAGTGCCTTTAGCGGCAACAGCGAGTGGTTGCGCATGTCCGCGTTGCGCGACTGCGGCATGCTCCATCCACTGCCGGCATCGGTCAACCGCTCCATCCGTCGGCTGCTCATCACGTTGGTGGGCGGAGGACGTCTGGCTCAGGACGCCGCGCCCCTCGACAGCGACCTCGGGCGACTCTACAAGGGCGCTACGTTCGTCAAGACGCGGCGGCTACTTGCGATGACCCCCTTCATCGTCGCAGGTTGGTGCGCGCTGTTGATCGGCTTCCATTTCCTCATGGGCGATGCGCATTGGAGCATTCCGTCGCTCCGCTCCGAGCTGTTGTGGTCCGCATTGGTGCCGATCGGGATGTTCTGGCTCATCCAGGGCAGCCAACCGCTCTCCTATGAGAGCAAGACCCGGCTTCGAAGGTTCTTCGAGCGTTTGTTCAGCAGGCTGTTCGGGTGGGGCACAAGCGATGAGACGGAGGTGTTCATCGCCGTTCTGCTCATGATGGTAATCCTGAACGTGATACTGATCACCGGGATAGGGGTCGTCAGCCTGGTGGAAGGCAACTACTGGTACGGCCTGGGCTTGATCGTGGTCACTACCACGTTGGTCGCCAACGCTCTGGCATGGGGACCGGCTGTTCTCGTCTCGGTGCGACAGCAATTGTTCAGCGACCGGCTCGCTTGGCATGAAGGCCTGTTTGTTCTAGTCAATGTCAGGGAGGGTGCGTGGGAGCGCCTGCGAACCTATGGGTGGGGTCTAGTCCGAGCAGCTGCCGCTGGCCTGACGATCCAGTTGATCGGTATCGCGGCGGTCTTTGGCCTCTTCTACCTGCTCGACCACTTCGCGGGAGACGTCGGCCACGTGCTGGTCATCGGCTTGAGCATCGCCTTGCTGGCTATTGCTCCCGTCCTCGTCGTCGTCCTGGTGTTCCTGGAGCTACGGTCGCGACGCCGAGTCCAGCGCATGGTGAGGGGGGTGACGGACTTCTCGGTTGCGTGGTTCTTGGAAAACATCGCCAGGCTCTCTGGTCCGCAGGAGGTCTCCGACTACATTCGCACGATGCGGCTCCAGCAAGGCGACCGGCTCCGCGATCTCCCGCGTGCCTTCGTGCGGGACCTCGAGCGCTTGATTGAGGACCCACCTCACAATGAGCAGGATCTGAACTCTGCGTTGGCGAAGTGGGCTGGCTCGGACGAGCACGCCAAGCTCACGGTAGCCACACTCGAGGGTTGGCGGGGTGAGGTGCTCGACGAGTTGGGGCGACTCTAAGGAGGATCTGCGCGAGCGGTAGCTTTACCGGAATTACCCGTAATCGTCGAACAGGCGAGAGCAGATTACGCCACATTCTTCGGCGGCCGGTGTTTCGCGAGTACGCCGCCGCACCGGCTAGAGCCGGATGGTCCTGGCGTGTTCCAGCGATTCCGAAGGTGGCGTCTCAAGCGTTGATGTCGGTGTCCTCCAGTCGGGTGAGCTGCGCCCTCGGCCTGCGACGGCATCTAGGGTCCGCCGGACATGGACAGCCCGCTGCTGGCGTCGGTCCTGCTGCCGGTCGCGATCGCGACGATCATGTGCAGCCTGGGGTTGGCGCTGACGCCGGCCGACTTCCGGCGTGTGCTCACGGCCCCGCGTGGCGTCGCGATCGGGATGCTGAACCTGGCGCTGATCTCGCCCCTCTTGGCGTTCGCGATGGCCGAGCTGTTCGGCCTGCCGCCGGAGCTCGCCGTGGGGCTCGTCCTGCTCGGTGCCTCGCCCGGCGGGATGATGGCGAACATGTTGACCCACCTGGCGCGTGGCGACACGGCGCTGTCGGTCACGATGACCGCCGTCAGCAGTATCGCGGCGGTGGTGACGGTGCCGCTGTTCCTCGGCCTGTCGACCGATCACTTTGGTGCCGGCGACATCGGCGGCGTGTCGATGCCGGGCGTCGTCGCATTGGTGTTCGCCATCACGATCGTCCCGGTGGCGATCGGCATGGGGCTGCGTCGGCGCTGGCCCGAGCAGGTCGCAGTCGCCTACCCGCGCGCACGCGCGGCCTCGCTCGCGTTGTTCGGGATCGTGATCCTCGGCGCCATCGTCAGCGAACACGACACCGTCACCGAGAACGCGGCGGACGTCGCCGGAGCTGCCTTCGCGCTCAATCTCGCCGCGATGTCGATCAGCTTCGCCAGCTCCCGGCTCGCTCGGCTCGACGATCGCCAGGCGACCGCGATCGCGCTCGAGCTCGGCGTCCACAACGCGACCCTGGCGATCGCCGTCGGCGCGTCGCTCGCCTCCGAGCTGACGATCCCCGCCGCCGTCTACAGCTCGTTCATGCTCTTCACCGGCGGCGCCTTCGCCTGGGCGATGAGCCGCCGAAACAGGGTCGCGGCGGCTGTCGAGCCAGCCTGACCGGCGGCCTAAGGCTCCAGCGCGCGCACCAGCGCCACGAACCCCGGCAGCCCCCGTCCCGGCGGCTTGTAGGCGACCTCCTCGAAGCCCGCTCCCGCGTACAGCGCCCGCGCCGGGGCGTTGTCCAGCGTGGTGTCGAGCGCGACCGTCGGCAGGCCTCTCGCGCGCGCCTGGCGCTCGGCCTCGCTCAGCAGCGCCCGCGCCACGCCGCGGCGTCGCACGGCGGGGCTGGTGGCCAGCGCGTCGACGTAGAAGGCTGTCGCCGGGGGGCTGGGGGAGGCGCGGCCGCCGGCCCAGTAGAGCCAGAGCGTGCGCGGCCAGTGCCAGGGACGTACGACTCGTAGGGTCAGGCGCAGGAACGAGCGCGCGCGTGGCAGCCCCTCCTCGACGGGGAAGGCGGCCATCGCGCCGACCACCGCGCCGTCGAGCTCGGCGACCCAGACCGTTTCGACGCTGTGCGCGTTGCCTGGCTCGGCGAAGGCCCGCTCGATCAGGCCCAGCGCCCGGTCCCTGCCGCCGGCGTAACGGTCGTACATGCCGACGGCGCTCAGGTGCAGCAGCCCGGCCACGTCGGCGGCGTCGTCCGGCCGCGCTCGGCGCACCGAGGGCTCAGGAGGCATCGAGCGTCGCGCGCAGGCCGTCCTCGAGGGCGGTCGGCTGCCAGCCGAGCTCGCGGCGCGCCTTGCCCGCGTCGGGCGTGGCGTTCCAGAGGAAGAAGTAGAGCTGGCCGCGGGGCAGCAGCGGCGGCTGGCCGAGCATCCGGCTCGACGACCTCGCCGCCGCCGGCCAGCGCTCGCGCCAGCGGCACGGGCATCGTCGGCGGCACGATCCCGCGCCCGGCCACCCGCACCACCGCCTCGGCGAGCTGGCGAAACGTCAGGTGGGTGTCGCAGAGGATGTAGCGCTCGCCGGGACGGCCGCGCTCGGCGGCCAGCAGCTGGCCGCGGGCCAGACCCGTCGCTGAACACGATCCCCACGCCGCCCGGCGGCAGCAGCGGCACCTCGGCCCGCCGGCCCTCCACCAGCGGCTCGAACAGACCCCGCTCGAACGAGGTGGCGCCGCCGCCGGGACCGGGCCCGTAGACCGCGGCGGGATTGACGAGCACCAGCTCCAGGCCGGTGTCCGCCGCCGCGGCGAGCGCCAGCTCCTCCGCACGCTGCTTGGAGCGCTCGTAGGCGGTGCCCTTCGGGTAGCCGGCCAGGCGCGACTCGTCGAAGCGCGCTCCGGACTCGGCGTGGAAGACGTCAATCGTGCTCGTGTGCACCAGCCGGCGCACCCCCGTGGCCGCGGCCGCTCGCACCACGGTCTCGGTGCCGCGCGCGTTGACCCGCTCGAACGCCTGCTCGTCGGCGAGCCACTGCTCGGGCAGCCCCATCGCGTTGAAGACCAGCTCGCAGCCGTCGACGGCTCGCTCGACCGACTCGGCGTCGGTCACGTCACCGCGCACGGGCTCCACGCCGGCTGGCAGCACGCCCGCCGCTCGTGCGGGATCCGCACGAGCGCACGCACCTCGTCGCCGCGTGCCGACAGGGCGCGCGCCACCGCGTGCCCGACCTTGCCGGTGGCTCCGGTGACCAGCGCACGCACGCTGGGCATCCTACGACCCCGACCCGGAACGTAGACTGGCCGCCCATGGGCCGCTTCCGGGATCCTCAGGATCCGCTCTTCCAGGCGCTCAACTCCTCGATCGCCTTCGACATCCGCCTCGCCCCGTTCGACCTCGACCAGTCGATCGCCCACGCGCGCATGCTCGCGCGCGCGGGGATCGTCTCCGAGGCCGATCGCGACGCGATCGTGGACGGGCTCGAGCGGGTGCGCGAGGAGATCGAGGCGGGCAGCTTCGCCGTTGCGCCCGACGACGAGGACGTGCACATGGCGATCGAGCGGCGCCTGACCGAGCTGATCGGACCGGTCGGGGGCAAGCTGCACACCGCCCGCTCGCGCAACGACCAGGTCGCCACCGACGTCGCGCTGCTGGTGCGCGCCCACGCCGAGCGGGCGCGCGAGCTGATCGAAGCCCTGATGGGCACGCTGGTCGAGCTCGCCGAGCGCCACCTCGACTGGCCGCTGCCCGGCTACACCCACCTCCAGCGCGCTCAGCCGGTCTACCTCTCGCACCATCTGCTGGCCTGGTTCTGGAAGCTGCGCCGCGACCGCGAGCGCTTCGGCTTCTGCCTCGACGCCGCCGACGAGCTGCCGCTGGGCTCGGGCGCGCTCGCCGGCGCGAACTTCGACACCGACCGCGCCTTCGTGGCCGAGCAGCTGGGCTTCGGCAGCGTCTCGCCGAACTCGCTCGACGCCGTCTCCAACCGCGACTACGTGCTCGACTACCTCGGCGCCGCCGCGATCTGCGCGACGCACCTGTCGCAGCTCGGCGGCGAGCTGGTGCTGTGGTCGACCCAGGAGTTCGGCTTCGTCACGATGGCCGACGCCTTCTCGTCGGGCTCGAGCCTGATGCCGCAGAAGAAGAACCCCGACGCCGCCGAGCTGCTGCGCGCCAAGGCGCCGCGCGTGCTCGGCCGGCTGGTCACCCTGCACGGCGCGCTGCACGGCCTGCCGCTGACCTACAACAAGGACCTGCAGGAGGACAAGGAGCAGCTCTTCGACGCGATCGACACGCTCGAGCTGTCGCTGCGGGTCGCGCGCGAGATGCTCGCGAGCGCGAGCTTCGACCGCGAGCGCATGGCCGCGGCCGCCACCGACGAGCTGATCGCCGCCACCGACGCCGCCGACCTGCTGGTGCGGCCGGCGTGCCCTTCCGCGAGGCGCACGGCATCGTCGGCGGGATCGTGCGCGCGGCGCTGGAGCGCGGCAAGCGGCTGTCGGAGCTGGACGCGGACGAGCTGCGCGAGCTCGCGCCCCAGCTCGATCCGGCCGCGTTCGCCGAGCTGCTGCGAGCCGGCGGCGTGGCTGGAGTCGAAGGTCTCCGAGGGCGGCACCTCGCTGGCGCGCGTGCGCGAGCAGCTCGAGCGCGCCCGCGGCGTGCTGGAGACCGCGGGCGCATGAGCGCCGCGCGGCTCGCGCGCGGCTTCTACGACCGCCCGGTGCTCGACGTCGCCCGCGACCTCGTCGGCTGCGTCGTGCGCCACGGCGGAGACGGCGGGCCGCATCGTCGAGACCGAGGCCTACCACGAGTCCGAGCCGGCCTGCCACGCCTACGTCGGCCTCACGCCGCGCACCGGGCACCCTGTTCGGTCCGCCCGGGCGTCGCCTACGTCTACCGCTCGTACGGCATCCACGCGCTGCTGAACGCGGTGACCGAGGCGGAGGGCGTGGGCGCGGCGGTGCTGATCCGCGCGCTCGAGCCGCTCGAGGGGCTCGACGCGATGCGCGCGCGGCGCGGCCTCGAGCGCGTCGAGGACCTCTGCAGCGGTCCCGGCAAGCTCACGCAGGCGCTCGGCATCGGCTTGGACCTCAACGAGCAGCTCGCTGCATCGACGGCCCGATCGAGCTGCTGCCCGCGCCGGCCGACGCGCGGCCGCCCGGATCGTGGCCGGCGAGCGCATCGGCATCACGAAGGCCGTCGAGCTGCCCTGGCGCTTCTGCGACGCCGACAGCCGCCACGTCTCGCGCCCGTGGCCGGAGGCGATGCGCCGCCGCGCCGCCTGAGCTCGCGACCGCGCTCCTCCGCCGGACGCCGCGCTCGGCGGAGCTAGCCCGGCCCGGCGTTCACGCCGCCGCCGGCACCGCCCGTCGGCGGCTGCGGTGCGGGCGTCGGCGCCGGGGTGCGGGGTGGCCGGCGCCTGCGGCGTCGGGGCCGGCTGCTGCGGTTGCTGGGGCGTCGGCGCCTGCTGGCGCGGCTGGGCCTGGTCGCGCGGGGCCCGCTCCCGCGGCTGCGCCGGCTCTCCCTCGGGCGCGACGGCGCGGTCTGGGCCTCGGAGGGGGCGGGCGTCACCGGGGCGTAGGTCTCCACCGGCGCCGTGCCCTCGTCGTCCTCGCCCTTGGCCGCCTCGCGCCGCTCGCGCACCGACAGCCAGGTCGCCATGAAGTCGTGGAAGATCTCGGCGGGGAAGGTGCCGCCGGCGACCGGCCCGCCGAGGTACTCGGTCTTCATCGGCTGCAGCTTGTCCGGGTAGCCGACCCAGACGGCCACCGTCAGGTCCTCGTTGAAGCCGACGAACCAGGCGTCGCCGTAGTTCTCGGTCGTGCCGGTCTTGCCGAAGACGAACTCGTCGCCCACGGCCGCCGCCTTGCCGGTGCCGCTCGGCGACCACGCCGCCGAGCAGCTGCTGCGCGGTCTCGCCGACCGCCTCGGGGAAGACGCGGTGCTTGACGGCCTCGTTCTTGTCGTCGATGCCGCTGCCCTTGACGCTCTCGATCGCCACCGGCCCGTCCGCGTGCGGGGCGAGGCTGCCGGACACGCGCATCGCCCTTGTTGGCGATCGTGCTGTAGGCGTAGGCCATCTCGAGCGGCGTCACGCCCTCGGCTTGAGGCCGCCGAGCGTCATCGCGGGGTTGGTCGAGAGCGGCGTGTCGATGCCCATGCCGCTCGGCCATCCGCGCCACCCGCTTGGTGCCGAGCTTCAGGCCCAGCTCCGCGAAGACCGAGTTGTCGGAGCGAGCGGTCGCCGTGGTGAGCGTGATCGGGCCGGCGTAGGAGTCCTCGTAGTTGGCGACGTCGAAGCGCTCGGTCTTGGAGCCGGGCACGGGGAAGCTCTTTGGCTGGGAGGCGTAGACGTGTGTCCGGGCTGATCCCGTCGGCGAGCGCGCGCACGAGGATGAACGGCTTGATCGACGAGCCCGGCTGGCGGTGGCCGTTGACGGCTAGGTTGAAGGGCCGCTCGTCGAAGTCCGTGCCGCCGACCATCGCCTTGATCTCGCCGGTCTTGTTCTCGATCGCCACCAGCGAGCTGGCGGGACCGACGCCGCCGACGCGACCGGAGATCGCCTGCTCGGCCGCCGCCTGCAGCGTCGGGTCGATCGTGGTGCGGATCTTCAGCCCGCCGCCGAAGACGACGCCCGGCCGGTAGCGGTCCACCAGCTGCTGGGTCACCCAGCTCGAGAAGTAGGGCTGCTCGGAGTCGGGCCGCGGCGGCGTCGACCTCGTCGCGGCTGGGCACGGCGGTGCGGATCGCCGTCCCGGTACTCCGGCGGCGTGATCATGCGCTGCTCGAGCATCCGCTGCAGCACCAGGTTGCGGCGCTGGGTGGCCCGGGCGGGGTTCTGCACCGGGTCGTACATCGTCGGCGAGGCGATCA
>CAVTFZ010000003.1:595000-941045 GCA_963734165.1 uncultured Thermoleophilaceae bacterium
GCGATGAGCGGAGCCGCAGCGAAAGCGAGTCCTAATAGGGCGACACAGTCAGAGGCGGTAGACCCGAAACTGAGCGAGCTACCCATGGGCAGGCTGAAGCGGGGGTAAGACCCCGTGAAGGGCCGAACCGACCTAGGTTGAAAACTGGGCGGATGACCTGTGGGTCGGAGTGAAAGGCTAATCAAGCTCAGAGATATCTGGTTCTCTCCGAAATATATTTAGGTATAGCCTCCGGCTATTGCCTGTTGGCCGTAGAGCACTGCTTGGACTAGGGGCCTTACCAGGTTACCGACTTCAGGCAAACTCCGAAGACCATCAGGTTTACCCGGGGAGTCAGCTTGCGGGGGATAAACTTCGTAGGCAAAAGGGGAACAACCCAGACCACCAGCTAAGGTCCCTAAGTACTGGCTAAGTGGGAAACGATGTCCGAGTGCCGAGACAACCAGGAGGTTGGCTTAGAGGCAGCCACCCTTGAAAGAGTGCGTAACAGCTCACTGGTCAAGTGTTCGGGCGCGGAAAATGTAACGGGGCTCAAGCCAGTCACCGAAGCTGTGGGTGTGCGTCTTTCTTCGGATTGACGTACGCGGTAGGAGAGCGTTCCTACGCTAGCGAAGCGGCGGGGTAACCCAGCCGTGGAGGCGTGGGAAGTGAGAATGCCGGCGTGAGTAACGAAAGAGAGGTGAGAATCCTCTCCACCGATTGTCCAAGGTTTCCTGAGCAACGTTCTTCGGCTCAGGGTCAGTCGGGACCTAAGGCGAGGCCGAAAGGCGTAGTCGATGGCCAACGGGTTGATATTCCCGTACCACGTCGCGTCCGTTATGACCGATGGGGGGACGAGGAAGGCTAAGAGTACCTGGCGACGGTTGTCCAGGAGTAAGCATGTAGCCAGAGCTTCTAGGTAAATCCGGAAGCTCGTTACGGTGAGGTGCGATGCCAGCTGGCCTGACGGCCGGTGAGTCTCTGACGCCATGCCTCCAAGAAAAGCCTCTAGGCAGGATACGCGTGCCCGTACCAAAACCGACACAGGTGGACAAGTAGAGAATACTAAGGTGATCGAGATAACCATCGTTAAGGAACTCGGCAAATTGGTCCCGTAACTTCGGGAGAAGGGACGCCCCGATAGCGTGAAGGCCCTCGCGGCTGGAGCGTGAGGGGGCCGCAGTGACTAGGCCCAACCGACTGTTTACCAAAAACACAGGTCTCTGCTAAGTCGCAAGACGACGTATAGGGGCTGACGCCTGCCCGGTGCCGGAAGGTTACGCGGAGGTGTTAGCGGTTCGCCGCGAAGCACCGAAGCTAAGCCCCGGTAAACGGCGGCGGTAACTATAACCGTCCTAAGGTAGCGAAATTCCTTGTCGGGTAAGTTCCGACCTGCACGAATGGCGTAACGAGTTGGGCGCTGTCTCAACGATGGGCTCGGTGAAATCGCAGTCTCGGTGAAGATGCCGAGTACCCGCGGCAAGACGGAAAGACCCCGTGAACCTTTACTACAACCTGCTATTGGAGTCTGGGGCACCTCGTTCAGGATAGGTGGGAGCCTACGAAGCAGGGACTGCGGTCCCTGTGGAGGCGCCCTTGAGATACCACCCTTGGTGTTCCGGGCTTCTAACACCGCGCCGTGAATCCGGGCGGTGAACAGTGTCAGGCGGGTAGTTTGACTGGGGCGGTCGCCTCCCAAAATGTAACGGAGGCGCGCAAAGGTTCCCTCAGTACGGTTGGAAATCGTACGTAGAGTGCAAAGGCAACAAGGGAGCTTGACTGCGAGACTGACAAGTCGAGCAGGTACGAAAGTAGGCCTTAGTGACCCGGCGGTGGCACGTGGAAGCGCCGTCGATCAACGGATAAAAGGTACTCCGGGGATAACAGGCTTATCGGGCCCAAGAGTCCACATCGACGGCCCGGTTTGGCACCTCGATGTCGGCTCGTCGCATCCTGGGGCTGTAGTCGGTCCCAAGGGTTGGGCTGTTCGCCCATTAAAGCGGTACGCGAGCTGGGTTCAGAACGTCGTGAGACAGTTCGGTCCCTATCTGCCGTGGGCGTTGGAGAGTTGAGGGGAGTCGTCCCTAGTACGAGAGGACCGGGATGAACGCACCTCTGGTGTACCAGTTGTTCCGCCAGGAGCACTGCTGGTTAGCTACGTGCGGATCGGATAACCGCTGAAGGCATCTAAGCGGGAAGCCGACCTCGAGATGAGCTCTCCCATCCCCTTGAGGGAGTAAGACCCCTGGAAGACCACCAGGTGATAGGCCGGATGTGTAAGCGCAGCAATGTGCTCAGCAGACCGGTACTAATGGTTCGAGGGCTTGACGGATATTTTGTGATCTTCTTCCCTGCGTTGTGTCCCGATAGGGTTCGCGTGGGGCGACCAACAGTGCAGTTTTCAAGGCCCGGAGTGGGCCTTGGTCTCGAACCACTTCGGTGGTGATAGCGAGGGGGCCACACCTCTTCCCATTCCGAACAGAGCAGTTAAGCCCCTCAGCGCCGATGGTACTTGGGCCTCGCGGTCCTGGGAGAGTAGGTCGCCGCCGTTCTTACGAAGAGCCGCCTAGAGCGGCTCTTCGGCGTTCTGCCCGCGTGCGCAGCGACGCTCGCGGGCAGGGACGCTCCGGACCAAGCCGTAGACTGGCGGCCATGATCGTGACGCCTATCGCCGTCTCCACCCTCGGCATCGTGCTGATCGCCGCCGGGGTGCTCGCCGCGCTGTTCCTGATCGGCGGCTTGGTCGCCGTGCGGGTGCGCGACCGGCGCAAGGCGGCCGTGTTCGAGCAGCACGTGGCGGCCGCCGACGCCGCGCTGGAGCAGGCGCGCGCGCTCGATCGCGGCTGGGATCGCGAGCTGATGGAGGCCGCGGCGCAGACAGCGCTCGACGGAGTCCCGTCCCAGCTTCGGCTACGACGGGCTGCACCTGGTGCTCGTCGACGATCGGCCCGGCACCGAGGAGGATCGCGCCCATTTCCTCGCCGTCGGCGCTGACGGGGAGGCCCGCGTGGTCCTGGCCCGCGAGGGCGATCGATGGGTCGCCGAGCGAGTGGAGTAGCCGGCGGCGCGGATCCGCGCACGGCCGCCGAGCTGGTGCCCGGCTTCGAGCCCGAGACCGAGCTCGAGCGGCGCGTTGAGCGAGGATCCCGCCCTGCTCTCTGGACTGGCGTGGGGAGAGCCGCGCAGCGGCCATCCCGAGGGTGCGGTGGGAGTGCACGTCGGGCACCTGCTGGAGACCATCGACGAGTGGGGCGAGCAGGGCTCCCGACGCGAGGAGCTGCGCTTCCTGGCGCTCGTCCACGACGCGTTCAAGCAGGACGTGCGCGAATGGCTGCCCAAGCGGGGCGAGAACCATCACGCCATGCGCGCCCGTCGCTTTGCCGAGCGCTACACCGATGACGAGCGCCTGCTCGCCACGCTCGAGCAGCACGACCGCCCATACGCCCTCTGGCGCAAGCTGCGCCGCACTGGCCAGCTCGACGAAGCGGGCTTCGAGCGGATGCTGTCGCGGATCCCCGACCGGTCGCTGTTCCTGCGCTTCGTCGAGCTGGACGGTTCGACGGAGGGCAAGAACCCGGAGCCGATCGACTGGTTCCGGGGCGAGCTCCGCCGACGCGGCTTGGCCTGATCTTAGACGCCGGCGAAGCAGAGTTGTTCGGGCACCGCCGGGGCGCCGAAGCGAGCCCGGCGACTGCCCGAAGCGGCGTGCTCCCGCTCGATGCCCGTGCCCGCACGATCTCGATTCGCGCCGGAGCCGATGCGCTCCCGTCCACCGTGTCCGCGCGCACCGTGGCAGGGCCGGTTGGTGCCGCTGCCGAGCGCTGGGCGGGGCGGGCCGCCCTGCAGCCTGCGCGCCGCGGGTGTGGCGGCGGGCGCCCGGGGGCTCCGGGACGCCGCCGCGCTGCCCGCGACGAATCGCTCCGCAGCGACACCGGCCACTGAGCCGGTGCCTCCCCGCTGCGGAGTCGGCTCGAGAGCGGCGGCGAGGGCGCTCGCGGGCGCCGGTGCGCCGGTGGCGTCCAGGCGGTATTCGCCGAGCGTCGAAAACTCGACGACGAGGTCGAGCGCGGTGCCGAGCGTCTCTCTGAGCCGAGGGAACATCTGTTCGACAAGCTAGGAGGAGGCTCGGATGGAAGGCCCGATTTCCTGCAATTTCGCTTGCACCGGCCGGAGGGGGGCGGCACCGCGGAGCCGCCAGCGGGCGCCGGTAGGCTGCGCTGCCATGAGCGGCCCGTTTCGCCACCGCATGCGCGTCCGCTGGGCGGAGTGCGACAGCAGGGCATCGTCTTCTACGCGAACTACCTGGCGTACTTCGACATCGCCATGACCGAGCTCTATCGCGAGGCGATGGGCTCCTGACCAGGCGATGCTCGACCCGGCGTCGACATGGTCGTCGCCGAGGCGGGCATCCGCTACCGGGCGTCGGCGCGCTTCGACGACGAGATCGACCTGGTGGCCTCGACTCATGCCGCTCGGCACGACCTCCATCGACCACCGCGCTCGCGATCGAGCGCGCGGCGGACGGCGCGCCGCTGGTCGAAGGCGAGCTGCGCCACGTCTTCATCGATCCCGAGACCATGCGACGCGCGACATCCCGCCGGTCGTGCGGCAAGCGCTCGAAGCCGTACGCGCTCGAACGCTGATGGTCCACCTGCGCATCGTCGCGCCGCCGGACCGCGCGCAGCGGGCGCTCGATCTCCTCTGCGCCGTCGCCCGCCGTCATCAACGTCGTGCACCTGCCGGACGCCGCGCGGCAAGCCGGACGGCGACGTGATCCTCTGCGACGTGGCGCGCGAGGACGCCAGCGTGATCATCGGCGACCTCAAGGAGCTCGACATCCCCGAGCGCGGCTCGATCGCGGTCGAGGACCTCGACTTCTCGCTCTCCGAGGCGGCGATCGCCGCTGAGAAGGCCGCGCCCGGGCTGCCGTCCGACGCGGTGGTGTGGGAGGAGGTCGAGTCGCGGACCTCGGAGAACACCGAGCTCTCGCTCAGCTTCCTGCTCTTCATGGTCATCGCGATGCAGATCGCGGCGGTCGGCATCGTGCTCGACCAGCCGATCCTGATCGTCGGCGCGATGGTCGTCGGTCCCGAGTTCGGGCCGCTCGCGGGCCTCTGCGTCGCGCTGGTCAACCGCCAGGGCGCGCTCGCGCGACGGTCGCTGGTGGCGCTGGCCGTGGGCTTTCCGATCGGCATCGCGGCGGCGCTGCTGACCACGCTCGTCTTCATCGCGCCTCGAAGTCTTCTCCGAGGACTTCATCGCAGGTCGACCACCCGCTCACCAGCTTCATCTCCAACCCCGACTTCCTCAGCTTCTTCGTCGCCTTCGTGGCGGCGTCGCCGGCGTGCTGTCGCTGACGTCGGCCAAGTCGGGCGCGCTGATCGGCGTGCTGATCTCGGTCACCACGATCCCGGCGGCGGCGAACATCGGCGGTGGCGGGCGCCTACGGCGACTGGGGCGACGCCGGCGGCGCCGCCGCGCAGCTGGCGATCAACCTCGCCGGGATCGTCGTGGCGGGCGTGCTCACGCTCGTCGATCCAGCGGCGCTGGTACGTGACGCGCGCCGGCGCCACCTGCTCGATCCGGCGCGCGGCGAGGCCGGGCTGCCGCTCGGCCACAGCGCCCGCCGGCGCGGCTAGCCCAGCGAGGACCAGATGTCGATCTTCGTGCGCACGCGCGCGATCACCTCGTCGGTGAACTCGGTGGTGTCGGCGTGGCCGCCGAGGTCGGGCGTGCGCACGCCCGGTCGCGGTCGCCTCGAGCACCGACTCGTAGATCGCCCGCGCGGCGGTGTCGGCGCCGTCGTGGCCCAGCCCGCCGGCGTAGTGGAGCAGCGCGGCGGCCGCGAGGATCATCGCCATCGGGTTGGCGATGTCCTTGCCCTCGAGCGCCGGCGCGGTGCCGTGCGGCGCCTCGGCCATCACCGCGCGGGTGCTCGAGTCGCTCGTCGAGCGCCAGCAGCACCGACTCGGCGCCGGCGATCGAGCCGAACATCGGCATCACGAGGTCGGACAGGCAGTCGCCGTCGCGGTTGAGCGCGGGGATCACCAGCGGCGCGTCGGCGGCGCCGCGAGATCAGGCCGGCGTAGGTGGCGTCGATCAGCACCGGGTTGTAGGGGACCTCGGGGTGGCGCTCGGCGGCGGCGTCCATCTCCTCCTTGAGCATCCCCTCGTAGACCGGGCTGACCGTCCACTTCGGCCCGCCGTAGACGCGCCCGTGGATGCGCGCGGCGGTGCGGAAGCTGTACTCGGCGACCGCGCGGCAGACGCTGCGGCGAGATGCGCTCGGTGCGGTAGGCGATCTCGTCGCCGTCCTCCTCCTCGCGCCACTGCTCGGCGCCGTAGGCGTCGCCGACGGCCATCCGCACGACCGCGATCGGGTAGTGCACGCCGGCGACCGGCGTCACGCCGGGGATGCGGCGGCCGGTGCGGATGATCACCTTGCCGTCGATCGCCTCGCGCAGGATGCGGTTGGGGCTGCCGACGTCGTCGGCTGCCCTCGGGCGTGACCGTCGCCGCCTTGAGGCCGAAGCGCGCCTCGCGCATCGCCTCGGCGGCCGCGGTGACGACCTCGTTGTCGGTCGCGCGGCGGTTGTCGAGCGAGAGGTCGTAGTGCTCGAGCTCGAGCTCGACCCTGGTCACGTCGGGGGCGAGCACGCGCAGGGCCTGCTCGAGCAGCTCCTGGCCGGTCTCGTCGCCCTCGAGCACGATAATCCGCAGCCCTTCGGCCATGGCGTCGCAATCTACCGAGAGCTGCACCTGGTGCGGCAACGAGATCGAGCGCGACGACGGCTGGCGCCTGCAGGAGCTGCCGGGCGCCCGGCGCGCGGCCTTCTGCCGGCTCGAGCACGTCGTCCCGTGGGCGATCCAGGGCGCGCACTGGGAGGCCGGCGAGATCGAGGAGCCGCGCGGGCCTGACGGACTCGATCGACGCCTGCGCCCACTGCGACGCGCCGCTGACCGACGTCCACCTCGCTGCTCGTCCGCCACCGCGGCGAGCACCGCATGCCGGACGCCTTCTGCTCGGTCGCCCACCTCGCGGCCTGGGCGAAGGCCGGCGGCCGCTGGCGCTAGCCGCGCGCTCAGGCCGGGGCCGTGAGCCCGAGCTCGTCCTTGCGCGCCTCCATCGCCGCGATCACGAACGCGACGTGCTCGTCGAAGTCCACGCCGAGCTCCTCGGCGCCGTGGCGGACCTCGTCGCGGTTGACGCCCGCGGCGAAGCTCGGCTGCTTGAGCTTCTTCTTGACCGACTTCGGCGTCATGCCGTCGATGCCGGTCGGGCGCACCAGCGCGCAGGCGGCGACGAAGCCCGACAGCTCGTCGACGGCGTAGAGGGTCTTGGCCATGCGCGTCTCGCGCGGGACGCCGAGGAAGTCGGCGTGGCCGGCCACGGCGTCGATCAGCTCCTGCGGGTAGCCCTTCTCCTCGAACAGCTCGAGCGCCTTGCGCGGATGGCCGGTGTCGAGGTCGGGGTAGCGCTCGTAGTCGAGGTCGTGGAGCAGCCCGGTGGCGCGCCCAGAGCTCCTCGTCCTCGCCCTACTCGCGCGCGTAGGCGCGCATGCGGCCTCGACGCCGAGCAGGTGCTTGCGCAGCGAGTCGGACTCGGTCCACTCGCCGACAGGTCCCAGGCCTCGTCGCGGGTGGGGGCGGCGGCCATGGCGAGCAGGGTATCCGGCGCCCGGCCCGAACCTCGACGGTGATGGCCTTCGGTACCCTTGCCCGGCCCTTCGATCCCCAGAACCGGACGGATCCACGCATGGAGAAGTTCATCATCGAAGGCGGGACACCGCTCTCCGGAACGGTCGTCCCCGCCGGCAACAAGAACGCCGCGCTGCCCGTGCTGGCCGCCACGCTCCTCACCGAGGAGGAGGTCGTGCTGCGCAACATCCCGCGCATCCGCGACGTGGAGGCGATGCTCGAGCTGCTCCGCGCGCCTGGGCGTCGAAGGTCGAGTGGCGCGAGGAGAACGTCGTCGCCGCTGCAGGCCGACGAGGTCGGCCACACCGACGTCGACGCCGAGTGCGCCGAGCGCATCCGCGCCTCGTTCCTGCTCGCCGGCCCGCTGCTGGCCCGCTTCGGCAAGGCCGACATGCCGCCGCCCGGCGGCGACGTGATCGGCCGCCGCCGGCTCGACCCGCACCTGGACGCCTTCCGCGCGCTCGGCGCCGAGGTGCGACTTCGACCGCTGGTACCACCTGCTGCGCCCGCGACGGCCTGCACGCCTGCGACTTCTTCATGGACGAGCCGTCGGTGATGGCGACCGAGAACGCGCTGATGGCCGCGGCGCTCACGCCCGGCTCGACCGTGATCCACAACGCCGCCTCCGAGCCGCACGTGCAGGACCTCGCGCGCCTGCTGCTGCAGATGGGCGCGCGCATCGAGGGCATCGGCTCGAACCTGCTGATCGTGCACGGCCAGGAGGAGCTCGGCGGCGCCGACTACGCGATCGGCCCGGACTACATCGAGATCGGCAGCTTCATCGCGCTCGCGGCCTGCACCGGCGGCGAGCTGCGCATCAAGGACTGCGTGCGCCGACGACCTGCGCATGACGCGGCTCGCCTTCGAGCGGCTCGGCTGCCGGATCGAGTTCGACGGCGACGACGTGATCGTGCCCGGCCGGCCAGCAGCTGCGCATCCGCGACGACGAGGGCGACGCCGTCTCGAAGATCGAGGACGGCCCCTGGCCCGCCTTCCCCGCCGACCTCACCAGCATCGCGCTCGCGATGGCCACCCAGGCCGAGGGCATGGTCCTGATCCACGAGAAGATGTTCGAGAACCGCCTGTTCTTCGTCGACAAGCTCGTCTCCATGGGCGCTCGGGTGATCGTCTGCGACCCGCACCGTGCGGTCGTCAGCGGCCCGAGCCGGCTTCACGGCGAGCGCATGGAGAGCCCGGACATCCGGGCGGGCATGGCGATGCTCATCGCGGCGCTGTGCGCCGAGGGCACCTCGGAGATCGGCAACATCCGCCAGATCGACCGCGGCTACGAGCGGATCGACGAGCGGCTGCGGGCGCTCGGCGCGCGCATCGAGCGCGTGGCGACCGAGCGCGTGCCCGCGCTAGACGGGAGCGCCCATGACCCATCCGATCCCGCCCGGCACCCGGGACGTGCTGCCCGACGAGATGCGCGAGCTGCGCGCGATCTCCGACCGCCTGCGCGCCGCGCTTCGAGGGCGCCGGCTACGGCGAGGTGTGGACGCCGGCGCTCGAGTACGAGGACGTGCTGCGCCGCGGCGACCAGCGCGCGGCCGGCGCCGCCTACCGCCTGTTCGACGAGCACGGCGAGGTGCTGGCGCTGCGCTCGGACATGACGATCCCGATCGCGCGCGTGGTCGCCACCCGCTATCAGGACGCCGAGCCGCCGTTTCGCTTCTGCTACTTCGCCCACGCCTACCGCGCCGTCGAGCGCGGGGTGGGGGAGCCGCGCGAGTTCCTCCAGGGCGGGATCGAGCTGATCGGCGTCGACGCGCCCGAGGGCGACGCCGAGGTGGTCGCGCTGACGCTCGCCGCGCTCGACGACGCGGGGCTGCGCCGCCACCGCGTCGGGGTCGGCGACGCGTCGCTCTACCGCAACCTGCTGGGGGAGCTCGACGTGCCCGAGGAGCGAGCAGCTGCCGCTGCTCGAGGCGCTGGCGCGGCGCGACCTCGTCGGCGCTGCGAGCTGCGGGCCGAGCAGCTCGGCCTGCCGCGGGCCGAGCGCGACCTGCTCACGCGCCTGCCCGAGCTGCGCGGCGGGCCCGAGGTGCTCGACCGCGCCGACGGGCCGGTCGCCGGGGCCGTCGAGAGCCTGCGCGCGCTGCACGAGCTGCTGGCCGAGCGCGGGGTCGCCGAGCGCGTGATCTTCGACCTCGGCCTGGTGCGCGAGCTCGGCTACTACACCGGCGCCGTGTTCGAGGTCTACGACCCCGCCGTCGGCTTCGCGCTCGGCGGCGGCGGCCGCTACGACGACCTGCTCGGGCGCTTCGGGCGCGCCGCTGCCGGCCTGCGGCATCTCGCTCGACGTGCAGCGCGTGCACCTCGCGCAGGCCGCGGAGGAGGCGATGGCCGGTGAGCGCTCGAGCTCGATGATCGCCGTCCCGCGCGGCGCGCTGTTCGACGGCGCGCTCGACCTGCTCGACCAGCTCGGCGTCGACACCGCCGAGGTGCGCGCCAACGACCGCAAGCTGCTGTTCGCCGAGGCCGGCATCGTCACGATGCGCCCGAGCGACGTGCCCACCTACGTCGAGCACGGCGCGGCCGACATCGGCATCACCGGCAAGGACGTGCTGCTCGAGCAGTCCCAGCGCAAGGTCTACGAGCTGCTCGACCTCGGCTTCGGCCGCTGCGACATGGTCGTGGCCGCCCGCGCCCAGGGCGACCCGATCGGCGAGCGCGCTGCGGCGCCTCGGGCCGTGTCCGGATCGCCACCAAGTACCCGCGCATCGCCGCCGACCACTTCGCCGAGACCGGTCGCCAGGTGGAGATCGTCGAGGTCAAGGGCTCGGTCGAGCTGGCGCCGCTGACGGGCCTCGTCGACGGCATCGTCGACCTGACCGCCACCGGCACGACCCTGCGCGAGAACGGCCTCGAGGTGGTCGAGCAGATCGCCGTCGCCACGGCGCGGCTGATCGCCAACCCGGTCGCCCACAAGCTCAAGGCGGTCGAGATCGACCGCGCTGGTCGAGCGGATCCGGGAGCTGACGTGAGAATCGTTCGCGACGTCGTCCCCCAGCGCGAGCACGGCCCAAGCGGCGGCGAGCTGTTCGCCGGCCGCAGCGTCCACGTGCGCGAGATGCTCGCAGGACGTGCACGATCGCGGCGATCGGGCGCTGCTGCGACCTGACGGCCGAGCTCGACGGCGTCCGAGCTCGAGCCGGGCCGGCTGCGCGTCCCGCACGACGCCCTGCAGGCGGCGCTCGTCGGCCTCGAGCCGGCCGTGCTGGACGGGCTCCAGACCGCGATCCGCAACGTGCGCAGCGTCGTCGAGGCGCAGCTGTGCGAGCCCGTCGCCGCCGAGCTGCCGGAGGGACAGCGGGTGGAGGTCGTCGAGCAGCCGGTCGCCCGCGCGGGGATCTACGCGCCGGGCGGACGGGCGGCCTACCCGTCGACGGTCGTGATGTGCGCGGTCACGGCGCGCGCCGCCGGCGTGCCCGAGATCGCCGTCTGCTCGCCGCCGGGCGGGCCGGCCGGCGAGGTGCACCCGATCGTGCTCGCCGCCTGCGCGCTGTGCGAGGTCGACGAGGTCTACCGCGTGGGCGGGGCGCAGGCGATCGCCGCGCTGGCCTATGGGACGGAGTCGGTGCCGAAGGTGGACGTGATCTCGGGGCCGGGCAACGACTGGGTCACCGAGGCCAAGCGCCAGGTGGTCGGCCATGTCGGGATCGACGGCGTCGCAGGGCCGAGCGAGCTGGTCGTCGTCGCGGCCGGTGAGGTCGACGCCGAGCTGATCGCGCTCGACCTGCTCGCCCAGGCCGAACACGGACAGGAGAGCTTCGTCGCCGTGCTGTCCGCCCGACGCGGCGCTGCTCGACGCGGTCGCCGAGCAGGTCGAGCGGCTGGCGCCGCAGCGCCCGAGCGTGGCGGACACGGAGCTGTTCGTGCACCAGACCCCGGGCGTGCGCGAGGCGATCGCGCTGGCCGAGCAGCTTGCGCCGGAGCACCTGGAGCTCGTGGGGGCGGAGGCGGAGGCGCTCGCGGACCAGGTGCGCTGCGCCGGCTGCCTGTTCGTCGGGCGCGACGCCGCCACCGCCTTCGGCGACTACGTCGCCGGCTCCAACCACGTGCTGCCGACCGGCGGCGCGGCGCGCTTCCAGAGCGCGCTGTCGGCCTGCCACGTTCCGGCGCCGGATGGCTCGCGTATCCTTGCCCGGCGAGGCGGCCGCTCGTCTCGCGCCCGCCGGCGGCGCCCTGGCCCGCGCCGAGGGCTTTCCCGTGCACGCCGAGTCCATGGAGCGCCGCGCATGAGTCGCAGCTCGCAGAATCCAACGTGCCACCGGCGAGACCGAGGTGCGGCTGACGCTCGACCTGGACGGGACGGGCGTGGGCGAGCGCCAGACGGGCGTCGGCTTCTTCGACCACCTGCTCGACGCCGTCGCCCGTCACGGCGGCCTGGACCTCGACGTGCAGGTCGACGGCGACCTCGAGACCGGACCGCACCACACCGTCGAGGACACCGGGCTGGCGTTCGGCCGTGCGCTCGACGAGGCGCTCGGCGACCGCGCCGGCATCGTGCGCTTCGGCCACGCGGTGCTGCCGATGGACGAGGCGCGCGCCGCGTGCGCGCTCGACGTCTCCGGCCGGCCGTTCGTGGACTTCGAGGCCGACTTCCCCGCCGAGCGCGTGGCGGACTTCGACACCGACCTCGCGGAGGAGTTCATGCGCGCCGTGGCCAACACCGCCAAGCTGACGCTGCACCTCCACGTCGAGGCCGGCACGAACGCGCACCACATGGTCGAGGTCGCCTTCAAGGCCTTCGCGCGCGCGCTGCGCCAGGCGGTGGCGATCGATCCCGACCTGACGGGCGTGCCGTCGACCAAGGGCGTGCTGTGACCCGCATCGCGATCCTCGACTACGGCATGGGCAACCTGCGCTCGGTCTCGAAGGCGCTGGAGCACGTCGGCGCCGACGCCCAGCTGACCCGCGACCACGAGCAAGTGCGCGCCGCCGACGGCATCGTGCTGCCGGGCGTGGGGGCGATGCCGAAGGCGATGGAGCACGTGCGCCGTCTCCAGTTCGACGAGCTGCTGCACGAGCGCATCGAGGCGGGCGTGCCGCTGATCGGCGTCTGCATGGGCATGCAGCTGCTGTTCGAGTCCACCGTCGAGCACGGCGGGGCGGAGGGCATCGGCCTGCTTGCCGGCTCGGTCGAGAGGCTCCCCGCCGCGGGCCTGAAGGTGCCGCAGATCGGCTGGAACCCCGTCTCCTGGCAACGCCGGACGGCGCTCAACGAGGACCTGCCCGAGCCGTGCGCCTTCTACCACGCGAACTCGTTCGCGCCCCGCCCGACGCACGCCGAGGACGTCCTGGGGACCGCCGACTACGGCGGCGAGTTCGTCAGCGCCGTGGCGCGGCCGCCGGTCTACGGCGTCCAGTTCCACCCCGAGAAGTCCGGCGAGCACGGGCTCGCGCTGCTGGGGAACTTCGTGCGCAGCTGCGTGCACGCGGTCGCATGATCCTGCTGCCAGCCGTGGACATCCGCGACGGCCGCGCGGTGCGGCTGCGCCAGGGCCACTTCGACGACGAGACCGTCTACGCCGACGACCCGCTCGAGGCGGCGCGCTCGTTCGTCGAGGCCGGCGCCAGCTGGCTGCACGTCGTCGATCTCGACGGCGCGCGCGAGGGCGAGCCGGCGAACCTCCACCACCTCGAGCGGATCGCGCGCGAGCTGAGGGTGCCCGTCCAGTTCGGCGGCGGGCTGCGCTCGCTGGGCGCGGTGCGCAGCGCCCTGGCGGCGGGGGCCGAGCGCGTCGTGCTGGGTACCGCGGCCTTCGCCGACCAGGCCTTCCTCGACGAGGCGATCGCCACCTGGGACCCGCGCATCCTCGTCGGCGTCGACGTGCGCGGCGGGCGCGTGTCGGTCGCCGGCTGGACCAAGGAGACCCAATCGCGGCCCGAGGACGCGATCCGGCGCCTGCAGCAGCGGGGGCGTGACCCGCTTCGTCTACACGAGCGTCGATCGCGACGGCATGCTCGAGGGCCCCGACCTCGAGGAGGTCAAGCGCATCTCGGAGACGGTGCGCGGGCGCTTCCTCTACTCGGGCGGCATCGGCTCGCTGGAGGACCTGGAGGCGCTGCGCTCGCTGCGGCTGCTCAACCTCGCGGGCGTGATTTCCGGCAAGGCGCTCTACGAGGGCCGCTTCACGGTCGCCGAGGCGCAGGCCGCGCTCGCCGACCGCTGAGCGCGGCGCCGACGTGCTAAGACAGGGACGATGCTGCTCAAGCGCGTGATCCCCTGCCTGGACGTGGACAAGGGCCGCGTCGTCAAGGGCGTGGAGTTCCTGCAACTGCGCGACGCCGGCGATCCCGTCGAGCTGGCGGTGCGCTACCAGGAGGAGGGCGCCGACGAGATCGTCTTCCTCGACATCACCGCCTCGCACGAGCAGCGGGAGACCGTCGCGGCGCTCGCCCGCCGCTGCGCCGACGACGTCTTCATCCCGTTCACGATCGGCGGCGGCGTGCGCACCGTCGAGGACGCCCAGGCGGTGCTGGACGCCGGCGCCGACAAGGTCTCGGTCAACTCCGCCGCGGTCGCGCGGCCCGAGCTGCTGACCGACATGGCGCGCGTGTTCGGCGACCAGTGCGCCGTGCTGGCGATCGACGCGCGCCGCGAGGACGACGGCTCCTACGGCGTCTACGTCAACGGCGGGCGCACGCCGGTCGGCCGCGACGCGGTCCAGTGGGCGCGCGAGGGCGTCGAGCGCGGGGCGGGGGAGATCCTGCTCACGAGCATGGACCGCGACGGCACCGAGGACGGCTACGAGCTGGAGCTGACCCGCCAGGTGGCCGACGCGGTCGACGTGCCGGTGATCGCCTCCGGCGGCGCGGGCCGCCTCGAGCATCTGGTGGACGCGGTCGAGCAGGGCGGCGCCGAGCGCGGTGCTGTGCGCCTCGATCTTCCACTACGGCCAGCACAGCGTGCGCGAGGCCAAGGAGCACATGCAGGCGGCTGGCGTCCCCGTCCGACTGTGAGCGTGTGACCGAGCTCGCCGCCCTGCGCGAGCGGCTGCGTCGCGTGCCCGGCATGGAGAACCTCCTGCCCGTGGTCGACGACCTGCCGCCGCTCTATCTCGTCGGCGGCGCGGTGCGCGACCTGCTGCGCGGCGCGTCCGCGGTCGACCTCGACGTGGCCGTGGAGGGCGACGCCCACTCGGTCGCCCGCACGCTCGCCGACCGGCTGGCCGGCGAGGTGCGCGTGCACGAGCGCTTCGGCACCGCGGCCGTGCGCGCCGACGGGCTGACGCTCGACCTCGCGACGACCCGGGCCGAGAGCTACGACGAGCCGGGCGCACTGCCGCGTGTGTGGCCGGCGCCACTGGCCGAGGACCTCGGCCGGCGCGACTTCGCGATCAACGCGATGGCGATCGGGCTGCACGGCGACGACCTCGGCCACCTCTACGACCCCTGCGGCGGCTCGGCGGATCTCGACGCCGGCATCGTGCGGGTGCTGCACGACCGGAGCTTCGTCGACGACCCGACGCGGCTGCTGCGCGCGGTCCGCTACGAGACGCGCCTCGGCTTCGCGCTCGACGGCGACAGCGAGCGCCTCGCTCGCGAGGCGGCGGCCGCCGGGACGCTCGCGACCGTCTCGGGCGCGCGCATCCGCGACGAGCTGATGGACCTGCTGGCGGAGACCGAGGTGCCCGCGGGCGTGGAGCGGCTGCGCGAGCTCGGCATCGCGGCGGGACTGCACCCGGCGCTCGACCCCGACCCCGAGCTGGCCGCCTCGGCCGCGCTGGGCGCGGTGGCGCTGGGCGCCGATCGGGCGCTGGCCGCGCTGGCGGCCCTGTGCGCGGCAGCGCCGCAGGAGCTCGACCTCTGGCTGGCCGACCTGCACCTCGGCGCCAACGAGCGCGACGCCGTCGCGCGCGCCGCGCGCGTGGGCCAGCGCCTGGCGCTCGAGCTGCGCAGCCGCGAGCACGCGCCCTCCGAGCTGCGTGCCCTGCTGGCCCGCGAGCCGTTGGAGGCGCTGGCGCTGGCGCTGGCCTTCCAGGCCCCGTCCGACGTCGTCCTGCGCTGGGTGACCGAGCTGCGCCACGTGCGCCTGGAGATCACCGGCGACGACCTGCTGGCGGCCGGCGTGCCCGCCGGCCCGGCGCTGGGGCACGCCCTGGACGAGACGCTGAACCGCAAGCTGGACGGCTTGGTGAAAGACCGGGAGGGTGAGCTGCGCATGGCCCTGGAGCTGGCCGGATGAGCCGCGACGGTGCGCGGCGCTCGGTGGCGCCGGACGCTGGCGCCATGACCGCCGACGTCGTCGCCCTACCCGGCGCACGCGTGGCCTTCACCACCCGCCGCGGCGGCGTCAGCGACGGTCCCTACGCGTCGCTGAACCTCGGCTTCCTGACCGACGACGAACCGGACCGGGTGCGCGAGAACCGCCGCCGCGCGGCCGGCGCGCTCGGCCTGGAGCCCGAGCGGGTCGCGATGGCCAGGCAGGTGCACGGCGCCGAGCTGCTGGAGCACGTCGAGCGCCCGCTCGACGGCTCCTTCGCGCACCCCGGCGAGACCGAGCAGCCGCGTGCCGACGGGCACCTGACCGCCACGCCGGGACTTGGCCTGCTCGTGCTGGTCGCCGACTGCTACCCGGTCGCGCTCAGCGACGGACGGCGCGCGGCGATGCTGCACTGCGGCTGGCGGCCGCTGGCCGCCGGCATCGTCGAGCGCGCCCTGGAGCGCTTCGACGGCATGCCCGCCGCCGCGGTCGGGCCCGGGATCGGGGGCTGCTGCTACGAGGTCGGCCCCGAGGTCCTGGAGGCGTTTGCCGACCTCGAGGGCGTCGCCGACGGACGCATGCTCGACCTGCGCGCGGTGATCGCGGCGAAGCTCGCCGCCGCCGGCGTGACACGGATCGAGCACGTCGACCGCTGCACCGGTTGCGAGCCCGAGCGCTACTTCTCCCACCGCCGCGACCACGGGATCACGGGCCGCCAAGCCGGGCTGGCGGTGCTCGATGGCTGATCCCGACCGCATCCGGGCCAATCTCGAGCGCGTGCGCGAGCAGATCGGGCCGGACGTCGAGATCCTCGCCGCGATCAAGTACGTGGGGGCTGACGAGCTGCCGGCGCTGGCCGAGGCCGGCATCGAGCTCGTGGGCGAGAACCGCGTCCAGGAGCTGCTCGACCAAGCAGCAGGCACACGGCGACCTCTTCGACTGGGACTTCATCGGCGCCCTGCAGAGCCGCAAGCTGCGCGACGTCGCGCCCAGCGTGCGCCTGATCCACTCGATCGCCTCCGACTCGGCGCTGCGCCGCCTCGAGCAGCATCCGGCGCGGGAGGTGCTGCTGCAGGTGAACGTCGCGGGGGAGGAGGGCAAGGCGGGGATCGCGCCCGCCGAGCTGGCGGACTACCTCGCGCGCTGCCCCGTGCCGGTGACGGGCTTGATGACGATGCCGCCCTTCACCGAGCGGCCCGAGGACAACCGCCGCCACTTCGCGCGGCTCGCGGAGCTGGCCGCCGAGCACGGGCTGACCCGGCTCTCGATGGGGACCAGCCAGGACTACGCGGTCGCCGCGCAGGAGGGCGCGACGATCGTGCGGCTGGGCAGCGTCCTCTACGCCTGACCTGCCGCGGGCGGATAGCCGACCTGCTCGAGGAAGTCGCCGATCACCCCCGACAGGCGCGAGCCCTGCCAGGCCAGCGGCGACTGGCCCTCGTCCTCGATCGCCTGCCGCGCGCGCGGCAGGCGGGCGACGTAGTCCTCGGCGATCTGCCGCAGGTGCAGCTGATCGGCCTCGTCGCGCGAGGCCACCACCAGCGTCGGCACGTCGAGCGCCTCGAGCGGCTCCAGCCCGCGCCAGGCCAGCGAGCGGGGGACCACGCGCAGGGCGTCGGCGACGGCCCCCGGGTGCAGGTGGCGCTCCATCCGCTGGCGCGTCGCCTCGCGGGCGATCTCCTGCCACTTCGGGGGCAGCTCGGCGGGCTCGGCGACCTCGACGAAGGCGTCCACGCCGCCACGTTCGAGCTCGCTGGCCATCCGCTCCCAGTAGTCCTCGCGCACGGCCCCGGTGCGCGCCTCGCCGGCATAGGCGGGCGTGATCTGCACCAGCGCGGGCACCCGCGCGGGCTGCTGGAGCGCGAAGGCCATCGCCGTCGCGGCGCCCATGGAGCTGCCGATCAGGGCCGCCCGCGGCAGCTCGAAGTAGGCCAGCACCGCCTCCAGGTCCTCCACGAGGTCGCGGTACTCGTAGGCCGCGCGGTCGGGCGGCGGGGCCGATTGGCCGTGGCCGCGCGCGTCGTAGGCGATCAGCCGGTAGCCGCGCCGGATCAGCGCTCGCGAGCCCTGGACGACGTTGCGGCGGGTGGCCGACAGACCGTGCAGCAGCACCAGCGGCGGCCCGTCTCCGGCGACCTCGCCGGCGAGCGTCAGCGTCCCGCCCCCGGGGAGCTGGCGCAGCACCTCGAAGGGGCGGGGCTCCATCCTCGTACACTTTCACAAGGAGTTTCCCGCTTACGCGCGAAACTCCAGGGCACCATGGCGTTTCGCGACACCTGGCATCGCACCCTGGTCTACTTCGGCCTCGCCGAGGAGGAGGACCCGCGCTACGAGTCCGTCTCGGAGCCCGAGCCCGAGGCGGAGCTGGAGGATCGCTACCGCGACCGACCCAACGTGCGCCGCCTCCAGCGCCGGCGGCGCGACGAGATCGACGACATCTTCGCCGACGAGCCGCGCAGCTCCGGACGCGAGACGCGCGTCCTGCGCCCGGTCGGCAACGGCCGCGGCGGCGGTGGGGACATCCAGGTCCACCTGGTGATCCCCAAGAGCTTCAACGACGCCCAGCAGATCGCCGACCAGTTCAAGGAGGCGATTCCGGTGATCCTCAATCTCCAGGGCACCGACACCGACCTCTCCAAGCGCCTGATCGACTTCGCCTCCGGCCTCACCTACGCGCTCGACGGCGGCATGCAGCGGATCGCCGACAAGGTCTTCCTGCTGACGCCGCGCAACGTCGAGGTTTCGGCCGAGGAGCGCGCGCGGCTGATCGAGAAGGGCTTCTTCAACCAGAGCTGACCGGCTGGCGCCGATAGAGTGCCCCGGCGAATGAGACTGGGGTTCATCGGCGCCGGAAACATGGCCTCCGCGCTCGCGCGCGGGATCGGCGAGCCGGTGCTGGTGTCCGACCTCGACCCGAGCCGCGCCCAGGCGCTGGCGGACGCGGTCGGCGGCGAGGCGCTCGCCTCCAACGCCGAGGTCGCCGAGCGGGCGGACGCGATCGTGCTCTGCCACAAGCCCCAGCAGCTGGAGGAGGTCGCCGACGACCTCGGGGGCCGGGCGCGGGCGGTGGTCTCGATCCTGGCCGCGACCCCGACCACGCGCATCGAGGCGGCCTACCCCGGCGCGGCGGTCTACCGCCTGATCCCGAACATCCCCGCCGAGGTCGGCCAGGGAGTGCTCTGCTACACGCCGGGCTCGCGCGCGGAGGCCGGTCCCGAGCAGGAGATCCTGGAGCTCGTCGGCCGCGCCGGCACCGTCATCCAGCTCGACGACGAGGCGCTGATCGAGCCCGCGATGGCGCTCATGAGCTGCGGCCCGGCCTTCTACGCGCTGCTGGCCGAGGCGTTCACCGAGGCGGGCGTCGCCTACGGCCTCGACCGCGAGGACGCGGCGCGCATGTCGGTCGGGACGATGGCGGGCGCCGCCGCCTCGCTCGACGCGCACGAGCTGGGCTTCGCCGCGCTGCGCGCGCGGGTGGCGACCCCCGGGGGCGCCACCGAGCGCGGGCTGCGGGCGCTCGAGGCGAGCGGGGCGCGCGCCGCCTGCCGTGCGGCCGTCGACGCGGTGCTGGAGGGCATCCCGCGATGACCCTGCTCGCCCTCACGCGCGTGGACGTGGCCGACTACCTGAACACGCTGCTCGTGGTCTACGTGGTGCTGATCTTCGTCCGCATCGTCATGAGCTGGATCCCGCGCATGCCCTACAACCGCTGGCTGAACGCGGTGCTGACGTTCGTGATCGACGTCACCGACCCCTACCTGAAGCTGTTCCGGCGCATCATCCCGATGGTGCGGGTCGGGCCCGGAGCGCTCGACCTGAGCCCGATGGTCGCGGTCTTCGTGCTGATCATCGTCGGCGGCCTGCTGGTCGACGTCATCGCCGGCTGAGCGATGACCGCCAGCGTCCGGGGGATCGCGCGCGCCGTGGCGACCGCCGCGCTCGTGGTGGCGATCGACCAGACGACCAAGCAGATCGTCGTCGCCAACATCCGTCCGCGCGAGCTGGTCGACGTGGTCCCCGGCCTCGATCTCACCTACACCCGCAACTCCGGCGTGGCGTTCGGGGCGCTAGCCGACGGCGGCGTCGTGATCGCGCTGCTGATCGGCCTCTCGTTGGCGCTGCTGGTCGGCTATTTCGCCCTGCACGCCGGCCAGCGGCTGCTGTGGCTGCCCGTCGGCCTGCTGGTCGGTGGCGCGCTCGGCAACCTCGCCGACCGCGGCCGCGAGGGAGCGGTGATCGACTTCATCGATCCGGTCGCCTGGCCGGCCTTCAACGTCGCCGACGCCTGCATCGTCGTGGGCGTGCTGGTGCTGCTGCGCGTCGTGGAGGTCTCGCGCGCGTCCACGTCGCCATGAGCGCCCGCACGCTGCACGCGGGCGAGGACGACGCCGGCAGGCGCCTGGACGCGTTCCTGGCCGCCGCCGGGGTGGCGCCCTCGCGCGCGGCCGCGCAGCGGCTGATCGAGGCCGGCGCCGTCACGGTCGCCGGCAGCCCCAAGCCGAAGAACCATCGCCTGGCCGGGGGCGAGGCGATCGCGGTCGCGCTGCCCGAGCCGGCGGCATCACCGCCCGTCGAGGTCTCCTTCGACGTGGTCTACGAGGACGAGCACCTGCTGGTCGTCGACAAGCCCGCCGGCCTGGTCACCCATCCGGCGCCCGGGCACGCCGGCGTGACGCTGGCCGAGGCGCTCGCCGGCCGGGCGGCCGGCGGCCCCGACCCCGAGCGTGCTGGCATCGTCCACCGGCTCGACCGCGACACCTCCGGGCTGCTGGCGATCGCGAAGTCCGAGCCGGTGCACGCCGACCTGCAGGCGCAGCTGCGCGCGCGCGAGCTGCACCGCGAGTACCTGGCCCTGGTGAGCGGGCAGCCCGACGCCGAGAGCGGCACCATCGACGCGCCGCTCGGCCGCGACCGCGCACGGCGCGCGCTGCAGTCGATCCACACCGACAACCCCCGCGAGGCGGTGACCCATTTCACGGTCGTCGAGCGCCTGGCGCGCACGGCGCTGCTGCGCCTGGAGCTGGACACCGGCCGTACGCACCAGATCCGCGCGCACCTGGCCGCGATCGGCCATCCGGTCTGCGGGGACGCCCCCTACGGCGGGGGCGAATGCGGCCTGCGGCTCGGCCTGCGGCGCCAGTTCCTGCACGCCGCCAAGCTGATGTTTAGGCATCCCGTCACCGGGGCATCCATCGTTTGCGAGTCCAAACCACCCGTCGATCTGCATCGTGCGCTCGATGCGGCGAGGCGGGAGCCGGTCTCCGGAGGGCCAGACGGAGACTGAAGATACGAGCGAGGCGGCTTCCGAGCCGCCTCGTCTCGTTCTGGGAGCGGCGCTATCCTTGCCCCGACCAATCGAGCGACCCCGCCGGGAAACGGCGCGGCCCTGCCCGGGACAGCCCCGGGTCCGCGCGCGTCCGGTGGGCTGACACGACCTACCACCTAAGGGAGCAACACCGTGGCCAATGACGTTGGCATCAGGGAGCTGCTGGAGGCCGGAGTGCACTTCGGCCACCAGACGCGCCGCTGGAATCCCAAGATGCGCCGCTTCATCTTCGGCGAGCGCGGCGGCATCCACATCATCGACCTGCAGAAGACCGAGCGGCTGCTGCGCACCGCGCAGGAGTTCGTCGCCGAGATCGCCGGCC
Source organism: uncultured Thermoleophilaceae bacterium (assembly GCA_963734165.1). Lineage (GTDB taxonomy): Bacteria > Actinomycetota > Thermoleophilia > Solirubrobacterales > Thermoleophilaceae > JACVRW01. Next base: position 616,538 of record CAVTFZ010000003.1, read on the forward strand.
GTGGCGGCACCGTGCTGTTCGTCGGCACCAAGAAGCAGGCGCGCGACACGATCCAGGAGGCCGCCGAGGGCTGCGGCATGCCGTACGTGCACCAGCGCTGGCTGGGCGGCCTGCTGACCAACTTCCAGACGATCTCCAAGCGCATCGAGCGCCTGCACGAGCTGCTGGATTGGACCGAGAGCGGCACGATGGACCTGCTGCCGGTGCGCGAGCGCATCGGCGCGATCAACGAGCGCGACAAGCTGCTGACCAACCTCGGCGGCGTGCGCGACATGCAGCGCGTGCCCGACGCGATGTTCGTGGTCGACCTCAAGACCGAGACGATCGCCGTGCGCGAGGCCACGCGGCTGAAGATCCCGATCATCGGCCTGGTCGACACCAACTGCGACCCGGACCCGGTCGACTTCGTCGTGCCCGGCAACGACGACGCGATCCGCTCCTGCAAGCTCGTGATCGAGGCGATCTCCGGCGTGGTGGCCGACAACTCGGCGCGCTTCCGCCAGCAGGAGGAGGCCGCCCGGCTCGAGCGCGAGGAGAAGGAGCGCCGCGAGGCCGAGGAGCGCGCGCTGCGCGAGGCCGAGGAGCGCGAGCGCCAGGAAGCCGAGGAGCGCGCTCGCCGCGAGGCCGAGGAGGCTGGCTTCTCGCCCGACGAGCCGGCCACCGCACCCGGCACGCGGCCCGAGGTGGCCGCCGCCGCGCCGCGCGAGCGGCGCACCTTCGATCCGGACGAGGAGTCGTCGTGATGAGCATCGCCATTTCCGCCTCCGACGTGAAGGCGCTCCGCGAGCGCACCGGCGCGGGCATGATGGACTGCAAGGCCGCCCTCCAGGAAGCGAGCGGCGACATCGACAAGGCGATCGAGATCCTGCGCGTCAAGGGCCAGGCCTCGGCCGCCAAGCGCGGCGAGCGGGCCGCCAGCGAGGGTCTGGTCGCGAGCTACGTCCACGCCGGCGGCAAGATCGGCGTGCTGGTCGAGGTCGACTGCGAGACCGACTTCGTCGCTCGCACCGAGAAGTTCGCCGAGTTCGCCTACGACGTGGCCCTGCACGTTGCCGCCGCGGCCCCGCTGTACGTCTCCGAGGAGGACATCCCGGAGGCCGACCGCGAGGCCGAGGCGCGCGTGCTGCGCGAGCAGGCCGCGGCCGAGGGCAAGCCCGAGCAGGTGCAGGAGAAGATCGTCGAGGGCCGGCTGCGCAAGTGGTACGAGGAGGTCGTGCTGCTCAACCAGCCGCACGTCAACGCCGACAAGCACGACGGCAAGACGATCGGCGAGCTGCGCACCGAGATCGCCGCCAACACCGGCGAGAACGTCGTGATCAGGCGCTTCGCGCGCTTCCAGATCGGCGAGGAGTGACAAAACCCGCCTTTACGCGCATCCTGCTCAAGCTCTCCGGCGAAGCGCTGATGGGCAGCCTCGACTACGGGGCCGACCCGGAGCGCATCGCCGCGATCGCGCGGCAGGTCAAGACGACCGCCGCGCGCGGTGTCGAGATCGCGATCGTCGTCGGCGGCGGCAACATCTACCGCGGCCTGTCCGGAGCCGCCGCTGGCATGGACCGCGCCACCGGGGACTACATGGGCATGCTCGCCACCGTGCTCAACGCGCTGGCGCTGCAGGACGCGCTGGAGAAGGTCGGCGCCGTCACGCGCGTGCAGTCGGCGATCACGATCTCCGAGGTCGCCGAGCCGTACATCCGCCGGCGCGCGATGCGCCACCTCGAGCGCGGACGGATCGTGATCTTCGCGGCCGGCACCGGCAACCCGTTCTTCACCACCGACACGGCCGCGGCGCTGCGCGCGCTGGAGATCCACGCCGAGGCCATCCTGATGGCCAAGAACGGCGTCGAGGGCGTCTACACAGCGGACCCGCGCACCGACCCCGAGGCGGAGTTCATCGCCGAGCTGACCCACCGGCAGGCGATCGAGCAGCGACTGGCGGTGATGGACTCGACGGCGCTCTCCCTGTGCATGGACAACGCGCTGCCGATCCACGTCTTCAACATGGACGACGAGACCAACATCGACCGGATAGTGTGCGGCGAGCGCGTGGGGACGGTGGTGGCGACAGCATGAGCGACGATGTCCTGAAGGATTTCCTCGAGGAAGCCGAGGCCCGCATGACCAAGTCGGTCGAGGCCACGCGCGGGGAGTTCACGACCGTGCGCACGGGCCGCGCGTCCCCGCACCTGCTGGACCGCATCGAGGTCGACTACTACGGCGCCGTCACGCCGCTGCGCCAGCTGGCGCAGGTCTCGGCCAGCGAGGCGCGCCTGCTGACGATCACGCCCTACGACAAGAACTCGATCAAGCAGATCGAGAAGTCGATCCTCGAGTCCGACGTCGGCCTGACCCCGTCCAACGACGGGCAGGTGATCCGCCTGGCGATCCCCGAGCTGACCGAGGAGCGCCGCCGCGAGCTGGTGAAGGTGGTGCATGGCATCGCCGAGCAGGGTCGCGTCGCGGTGCGCAACATCCGCCGCGACGTGATGCACGACCTGCGCGAGCTCAAGAGCGAAGGCGAGGTCGGCCAGGACGACGAGCACCGCGCCGAGGAGGCGCTGCAGAAGCTGACCGACGCCCAGGTGGGGGAGATCGACGCGCTGCTCGCCGGCAAGGAAGCCGAGATCCTCGAGGTGTGAGCGCGCCCGGGCCGCGCTACGTCGCCATCATCACCGACGGCAACGGGCGCTGGGCACAGCAACGCGGCCTGCCGGTGCTGGAGGGCCATCAGGCGGGCGCCGACGTCGTCAAGGAGCGCCTCAAGGACGCCGTCGAGCTCGGCATCGAGGAGCTGACGGTCTATTCGTTCTCGACCGAGAACTGGACGCGCGCTCCCGACGAGGTCGCCGGGCTGATGGCGATGTTCGCCGAGCGCATCGACCGCGAGACGCCCGAGCTGCACGAGCAGGGCGTGCGGATGCGCTTCATCGGCCGCCGCGACCGGCTCGACCCGGAGCTGTTGCGGCGCATGGAGTGGGCCGAGGGTCACACCGCGGCCAACGACCGCATCACGCTGTTCGTGGCCTTCGACTACGGCGGCAGGGCGGAGATCGTCGACGCGGCGCGAACCTTCACGGGGGAGACCGAGGAGGACTTCCGCCAGCACCTCTACGCGCCCGACATGCACGACCCCGACCTCCTGATCCGCACCAGCGGCGAGCAACGCGTCTCGAACTACCTGCTCTGGCAGCTGGCCTATGCGGAGTTCGTCTTCCGCGACGAGCTCTGGCCCGACTTCACGCGCGCGGTGCTCGAGCAGTCGCTCGAGGAGTACGCGGCGCGCAAGCGCCGCTTCGGGAGGCGCTGAGGGTGGCGGACCGAGCGCTGGCGCCGGAGCCGCGCAGCCCGGGCTCGGACCTGCTGCCGCGGGTGGTCGTCGCGATCCCCGCGGCGATCTTCGCCGTGCTGATCGTCTCGGCCGGCGGCGAGATCTTCATGCTCGGCCTGTTCGCGCTCGGCGTGGTCGCGCTCGGCGAGCTCTACTCGCTGATGGGCCGGGTGCGCCCGCCGGCGATCGCGGGCTTCCTCACGCTCGCCGGATTGCTGGCGGCGGCCCTCTACGGCGAGCCGCGCCACGTCGTGATGGTGCTCGTGGCCTCGTTTCCGGTCACCTTCTGCTTCGGGTTGCTGCGGCCCCGGCGAGAGCACGTCGCCTGGGCGATTGCCGCGGTCATGCTCGGCGTGCTCTGGGTCGGCCTGGCGATGGCACACGCGATCTGGCTGCGCGAGACGCCCCATGGCGACGGCCTGCTGATCGACGTGCTGATCGGCACCTTCCTCGGCGACACGTTCGCGTACTTCGGCGGGCGCATGTACGGGCGCACCCCGATCGCGCCCCGCATCTCGCCGAACAAGACGCTCGAGGGCCTGGCCGCCGGGATCGTCGGCGGCACGCTGGCGTTCTGGTTCGCGGGGCTCTACCAGGACTGGCTCAGCGGCCTCGACGCGCTGCTGATCGGCCTCCTGATCGCCCTGGCCGCGCCGGTCGGGGACCTGTTCGAGTCGATGCTCAAGCGCGACCTGGCGGTCAAGGACACGGGGCGCATGTTCGGCGCGCACGGGGGCGTCCTCGATAGGCTCGACGCCGTGTTCTTCACTGTCGTCGTCGGCTACTACGCCGCCACCGCCCTGGGCTACGGATGATCCGCGCCCTCAAGACCCTCAACGTGGGCATGATCGCCTTCGACCTTGCGCTCGGCACGACCGCGATCGCCCGGCCCCGCCTCGGCCTCAAGCTGCTCGGCCACCGCCGCCCGTCCAAGGACGCCGAGTGGCTGTTTCGCCGCTGCGGCCCGATCTGGCTGACCTTCGCCGCCGCCCACGCGGTCGCCGCCATCCGCGGCAAGCCGCAGGACTGGTGGGGACTCGCCTGGCTGCGCGGCACCGAGGTCGCCACCGACGCCCTCTGGGCCGGCTCGCCGGCCTTCAGCGACGACCGCGCCCGCCTGATGCTGCGTCTCGCCGGCGTCGCGAACGCCGGCATGGCCGTCGGCTTCGGCGCGCTCGCCAAGCAGAGCCCACCGGACGCCCCGCCCGGCGCCTAGAACTGCGGGGCGCCGCCGAACATCTCGCGCACGCGGGTGGCGAGGCGGAGGTCGCCTTCGACCTCGAAGCGGCCGCCGAACAGCAGCTCCTGGGGCTCGACCTGTTCGGCGACCAGGCGGGCGAAGTCGGCGACCGAGAGGCGGAAGGTGACGGCGGGGGAGTGGCTGGAGCCGGGGATGGCGCTGGCGCTGTCGCCGGCCACGCGCACGGTCCAGCGCGAGGGCGCCTGGCCGTTGCCGACGTGCGTCAGCTCGTAGGCGATGTCGCCCTCGAAGCCGAAGGCGAACTTGGGCTCGAACTGGCGGGCCATGCCGCTGAAGATCGCGCGCTGGGCGAGCTGGTTGCCGAAGCGACGCTCGAGCTGGTCGTCGCTGGCGCCGCGCACGAAACGGGCGATCGCTCCCTGGACGCCGTGCTCGAGCGAGCGCCGCGCCTCCTGGCCGAGTTCCGCGGCGCGCTCGCGTAGCCCACCGGCGCGGCGCGAGCGGGCGGCGCGCTCGAGCTCGGCGGCCTCGTTGATCGTGTAGCCGAGCGGCGCCTCGCGCGCGGGCGCGCGGCGGGCCAAGGCGCGCTCGATGGCGGGCGCCAGGCGTTCGGCCTTTGTCGCCTCGTGCTGCTCGCGCTCGGCGGCGAACGCACCGATCACGTGCTCGGCGAACAGCTCCAGGCTCTCGCAGATGTGCTCGTGCTTGTTCGGCCCCGCCTGCAGCACGAAGATGATCTGGTCGACGCCGACGGCCTCGTAGCGGCGCACGAGGTCGAGCACCTGCTGGGGCGTGCCGATCGCGCCGCGCAGCGAGCCGAGGCCGTGCTGCATCAGCTTGACGGCCAGCGGCGCCGCGTCGGCAGTGATCAGCTTGCGCGCGAAGCCGCGCGCGTCGCGGTTGGCCAGGAACTCCTCCCAGACGCTCGTGCGCCCCGGCTGGTGGGCGCCCATGCCGTAGTAGTGCGCAAGCGAGTAGCCGAAGAAGTGCGCGCCGTCGATGCCGCGGTCGATCGCGGTCTGCTCGTCGGCGTGCAGCATCATCGGCACGACCACCGCGACGTTCGGGTTGACCGCGAAGCCGGCGGGCACGCATTCGTCGGACACGATCAGCTCGTAGTACTCGCGCACCCACGAGCCCGCGTCCTCGGGCTCGACGAACGAGAACGACAGCGCCCCGATGCCGTTGCGCGCGGCGTAGTGGATCGTCTCGCGGCGGCTGCAGGCGACCCACAGCGGCGGGTGCGGGCGCTGCAGCGGCTTGGGCACGACGTTGCGCACCGGCATCTGCACGTACTCGCTGTCCCAGCCGGCGAACGGCTCCTCGACGAACATGCGGGTGACCGCGTCGATCGCGTCCTCCCACATCTCGCGCTTGGCGGTGCGGTCGACGAGGTAGCCGCCGAGCTCGGCGCCCGAGCTGCCCTCGCCGGTGCCGAGCTCCACGCGCCCGTCGGCGATCAGGTCGAGCGTCGCCACCCGCTCGGCGACACGCGCGGGGTGGTTGACCTGGGGCGGGAGCTGCACGATCCCGTGCCCGAGCCGGATGCGCTGCGTGCGCGCCGCGGCGGCCGCCAGGAAGACCTCCGGCGCCGAGGAGTGCGAGTACTCCTCGAGGAAGTGGTGCTCGACCTCCCAGACGTAGTCGAAGCCCAGGCGATCGGCCAGCACGACCTGCTCCAGCGCGTCTTTGAGCAGCTTGTGCTCGGAGCGCTCGCCCTCCCAGGGCCGGGGGTTTTGGTGTTCGTAAAGAATCCCGAACCGCACAAGGCGGATCGTAATAGGGCCTCCCTACACTGGGGCCGGTGCGCAGGATCGTCATCGCCGGCTCGACCGGCTCGATCGGAGTTCAGGCGCTCGACGTGGTGGAGCGCAGCGACGAGCTGGAGGTCGTCGCACTCGGCGCCGACTCGAGCTGGGAGTCGCTGGTCGAGCAGGCCAGCCGCTTCGGCGTGGAGCGGATTGCGCTCGCCGACGAGGACGCGGCGGCGAAGGCCGCCGAGCAGTGGACCGGCGGAGAGGTGCTGGCGGGCGCCGAGGGCCTCGTCGCGCTGATCACCGACACCGACTGCGACCTGGTGCTGAACGCGCTCGTCGGCTCGGCGGGGCTGGGGCCGACGATAGCCACGCTCGGCGAGGGGATCGACCTGGCGCTGGCCAACAAGGAGAGCCTCGTGGTCGGCGGCGAGCTGGTCACCGCGCTCGCCGAGGCCACCGGCGCGCAGCTGATCCCCGTCGACTCCGAGCACGCGGCGCTGCACCAGCTGGTCGCCGGCGAGCGGCCGGGCAGCGTCGAGCGCCTGGTGCTGACCGCCAGCGGCGGGCCCTTCCGCGGCCGCACCGAGCTCGACGACGTCACGCGCGAGCAGGCGCTCGCCCATCCCACCTGGAGCATGGGCGGCAAGATCACCGTCGACTCGGCCACGCTGATGAACAAGGGGCTGGAGCTGATCGAGGCCCATCACCTGTTCGGCGTGCCCTACGAGCGCATCGACGTGGTCGTGCACCCGCAGTCGATCGTCCACGCGCTCGTCCACCTCAACGACGGCTCGACGCTCGCGCACATGGGCTACCCGGACATGCGCGTGCCGATCTCCTATGCCCTGCACCATCCCGAGCGCGCCGACGTGCCGGTGCCGGCGCTCGACCTCGTCGAGCTCGGCTCGCTGACGTTCGAGGCGCCCGACGCCGAGACGTTCGCCTGCCTGCGCCTGGCGCGCGAGGCCGCCGCCGCGGGCGGGACGGCGCCGTGCGTGCTCAACGCCGCCAACGAGGTCGCGGTGCACGCCTTCCTCGCGGGCGAGCTCTCCTTCACCGGCATCGCCCGAGTGATCGAGAGCACGCTGGCCGCGCTCCCGGCGCGGCCGGTGCGCCACTTCTCCGACCTCTACACGGCAGACGCCGAGGCGCGCGAGATCGCCCGCGGAGCGGCCGTATGAGCTGGATCCTCGCCTTCGTCGGCTTCGCGCTGCTGATCATCCTGCACGAGCTCGGCCACTTCGCCGCCGCCAAGGCCGTGGGCATGCGCGTGGAGCGCTTCTCGCTGTTCTTCCCGCCGCTGCTGGTCAGGAAGAAGGTGGGGGAGACCGAGTACGCGATCGGCTCGGTGCCCTTCGGCGGCTACGTGAAGATCAGCGGCATGAACCCGAGCGAGGACCTCCCCGACGAGGTCCGCACGCGGGCCTACTACGCGCAGCCGGTCTGGAAGCGGATCACCGTGATCGCCGCCGGGCCGCTGGTGAACCTCGTGCTCGCCTTCGTGCTGCTGCTGCTGTTCTTCTGGCTGATCGGCCCGCAGGGGCCGAGCACCGACGTCGGCTCGGTCGAGCAGGGCTATCCCGCCGCCGCCGTGCTGAAGCCCGGCGACCACCTGGTCTCGGTCGACGGGGTGCGTGGGGACTCGACCAGGCTGCTCAAGCGGGTCGCCAGCCACCGCTGCGAGCAGCGCCCGCCGGTCAAGGGCTGCAAGGCCACCGAGCCCGCCAAGCTCGTGGTCGAGCGCGACGGCGCCCGCCGCACGCTGGAGGTCACGCCCGTCTACGACCCCCGGGCCAAGCGCACCCGCCTGGGCTTCTCCTACGCGCTCGGCCCGCGCGAGACGCTGCCGCTGGGGGAGGCGCTGAGCGTCACCACGGACCGCTTCTGGTACATCACCAAGGCCACGCTCGAGCTGCCGGCGCGACTGATCGACCCCGAGCAGCGCAAGGAGATCAGCGGCGTGGTCGGCTCGTACGAGGTCACCCGCCAGACGATCGTCACCGACCTCGAACAGGTCGTGGGCATCCTCGCGATCATCTCGCTGTCGCTGGCGATCGTGAACCTGTTCCCGTTCCTGCCGCTCGACGGCGGGCACATCTTCTGGGCGATCGTCGAGAAGGTCCGGCGCAAGCCGGTGCCCTTCAGCGTCATGGAGCGGGCCGGCGTGGTCGGCTTCATGCTCGTGATCCTGATCTTCCTGGTCGGGCTGTCGAACGACATCGATCGGCTGTCCGGCGAGGGCTTCAACGTCAGATAGGCTGAGCTTTCCTACCTACCTGGAGGGAAGCGATGGAGAGCACGACCGTCGGACGCAGTGGCGAGCGCCCGCAGGCCCTCGCCGCCCTCACCGCCTGCGAGGGCTTTCAGATCACCGCGGCCAGCGCGCCCGAGCGGGTGGCGCTGCGCACCAAGGGCGACGAGGTCAGCATCACCTGGGGCGAGTACGCCGAGCGCGTCGAGGCGCTCGCCGCCGGCCTGGCCGCGCTGGGGGTCGGTCGCGGCGACACGGTCGCGCTGATGCTCGTCAACCGCCCGGAGTTCCACCTCGCCGACGCCGCGGCGATGCACCTGGGCGCGGTCGCCTTCTCGATCTACAACACCTACACGCCCGAGCAGATCGAGTTCCTGCTCGGCGACGCCGGCAATCGCGTGGCGATCACCGAGCAGGCGTTCCTGGACCGCTTTCTGGCGGTGCGCGGCACCGACAACGCACTCGAGCACCTGATCGTGGTCGACGGCGAGACCGCCGGACGGCGTGCTGACGCTCGACGAGCTGGCCGCTCGCGGCGAGCCTGACTTCGACTTCGAGGCCGCCTGGCGGTCCGTCGAGCCCGACGACGTGCTGACGCTGATCTACACCTCGGGCACCACCGGACCGCCCAAGGGCGTGCAGATCACGCACGCGAACATCTGCGAGACCGTCCGCTCCTACGACCAGATCATCGAGTTCGAGGAGGGCGGCCGGGTCGTCTCCTACCTGCCGATGGCGCACGTGGCCGAGCGCAACGTCAGCCACTACCTCGGCATGCTGCTCGGCTTCACCGTCACCTGCTGCCCGGATCCGCGCGCGGTGGCGCAGTACCTGCCGGAGGTGCACCCGACCTGGTTCTTCGGCGTGCCGCGCATCTTCGAGAAGGTCAAGGCCGGCCTGGAGGCGATGCTCGCCGGCCTGCCCGACGGCGAGCAGAAGCAGGGCCTGCAGGACGCGCTCGCGCTCTCGCTGGAGCGCGTGCGCCTGATCCAGGCCGACCAGCCGGTGCCCGAGCAGCTCGAGGCAGCGCTGGCGCGAGATCGACGCGCAGGTGCTGTCGAACATCCGCGTCATGCTCGGCTTCGACCAGCTGGAGGCCTGCAACGTCGGCGCCGCGCCGACGCCGCCCGAGGTGATCGAGTTCTTCCATGCGCTCGGGATCCCGCTGGCCGAGCTGTGGGGCATGTCCGAGACCACCGGCGCCGGCTGCTGCAACCCGCCCGAGCGGATCAAGATCGGCACCGTCGGCCCGCCGGCGCCGGGGATCGAGATCAAGCTCGCCGAGGACGGCGAGGTGCTGATCCGCGGCCCGGTGATCATGGCCGGCTATCGCAACCAGCCCGAGAAGACGCGCGAGACCTTCACCGACGACGGCTTCCTGATGACCGGCGACATCGGCGAGTTCGACGACGACGGCTACCTCAAGATCGTCGATCGCAAGAAGGAGCTGATCATCAGCGCGAGCGGCAAGAACATGTCGCCGGCCAACATCGAGTCGAAGCTGAAGGCGGCCGGGCCGCTGATCGGCCAGGCGATCGCGATCGGCGACGGGCGGCCCTACAACGTCGCGCTGCTGACGCTCGACCCGGACGCCGTGCCGGCGCTGGCGAAGGAGTTGGACGCCGAGGGGCTGTCGCTGGAGCAGCTGGCCGCCGACGAGCGCGTGATCGAGCGGGTCGCCCAGGAGGTCGAGCTCGCCAACGAGCAGCTGGCGCGGGTCGAGCAGATCAAGCGCTTCACGATGCTGCCCACCGAGTGGCAGCCCGGCGGCGAGGAGCTGACGCCGACGATGAAGCTCAAGCGCAAGCCGATCGCCGCGCTGTACATCGAGCAGATCGAGGCTCTTTACAGCGGATAAACGGCTCGACGGTCGCTGGGCCGTCTACCATCACTGCGCGGTGGCATCCAAGCGACAGATCGACGTCGGCGGGGTGAAGATCGGCGGCGGCGCGCCGGTCGCGGTCCAGTCGATGACCAAGACCGAGACGGCCGACTACGAGGCGACCATGCGCCAGATCCACGCGATCGCGGACGCGGGCGGGGACCTCGTGCGCTGCGCGGTGCCGCGCGACAAGGACGTCGAGGCGCTGAAGCGGATCGTCGGTCGAGTCGCCGATCCCGGTGATCGCCGACATCCACTTCAACCACACGCTGGCGCTGAAGGCGATCGACGCCGGCGCGCACTGCATCCGCCTCAACCCCGGCAACATCGGCGGCCACGACAAGACCGCCGAGGTGGTCGGCCAAGGCCAAGGCGGCCGGCGTGCCGCTGCGGATCGGGGTCAACTCCGGCTCGCTGCCCAAGCACCTGCACGAGCTCGAGCGCGAGAACTCCGTCGAGGCGCTGGTGGCCGCCGCCGTCGAGTACGTGCGAGCTGATGGAGCGGCTCGACTTCGAGGACTTCAAGGTCTCGATCAAGTCCACCAGCGTGCCCAACACGATCGCCTCGAACCGGCTGCTGTCCGAGCGCATCGACTATCCGCTGCACCTCGGCATCACCGAGGCCGGCACCAAGTGGTCGGGCTCGCTGAAGTCGGCGGTCGGCCTCGGCACGCTGCTGGCCGACGGCATCGGCGACACGATCCGGATCTCGCTCTCGACCTTCCACGCCGAGGAGGAGGTCAAGGTCGCCTGGGAGATCCTCAAGGCGCTCAAGCTGCGCGAGCGCGGCCCGGTGCTGATCGCCTGCCCCACCTGCGGCCGGCTGCAGTTCGACATGGACACCGTCGTGGCCGACATCGAGGAGCGGCTGCGCGCCTACGAGCGAGCCGATCGAGGTGGCCGTGCTCGGCTGCGCGGTCAACGGGCTCGGCGAGGCCGCGCACGCGGACTTCGGCATCACCGGCGCCAAGAACGAGGGCCTGATCTTCGCCCACGGCAAGCCGCTGCGGAAGGTGCCCCAGGAGCGGCTCGTGGACGAGCTGTTCGCCGAGATCGACCGGTCGCTGAAGCTCGGCCGCACCGTCTTCGACGACGACGAGTCGGCCGCCGGGCGCGGACTGGCTGGAGCGGATCGAGGAGGAGAACGCCGGCGAGCTGACCCCCGAGCGGATCGCGGCGCTGGAGGCCAAGGCGGCCGCGGCGCAGGCGATGAGCAGCGGCACCGAGCTGCCGATGGCGCCGCCCGGCAACGTCGAGCGGCGTCAGGTCAAGCTGGACGAGGAGGACTCGCCCACCGAGGGCCGCCGCTTCACCCGCGCTTGAGCTCGCCGCGCTCGCGCACGATCAGCCGCGCCGAAGGTCTCGACCACGTCCGGGTCGAACTGCGTCCCGGCGCAGCGGCGCAGCTCCTCCAGCGCCTCCGCCGGCGGCATGCCGTCGCGGTAGGGCCGGTCGGAGACCATCGCGTCGTAGGCGTCGCAGACGCTGACGATGCGCGCGCCGAGGGGGATCTCGTCGCCGACGAGGCCGTCGGGGTAGCCCTGGCCGTCCCAGCGCTCATGGCTGGCGCGCACGAGCCGCGCGACCGGGCGCAGGGCGGGAGCGGCCATCAGGATGCGCTCGCCGATGATCGTGTGCCGGCGCATGAAGTCCCACTCGGCCTCGTCGAGCGGGCCGGGCTTGCGCAGGATCGCGTCGGGGATCGCGATCTTGCCGACGTCGTGCAGCTCGGCGGCGCGGGCCACGTCGGACTGCTCCTCGGCCGACATGCCGAAGGCCTCGGCGACGCGAGCGGCCAGCTCGGTCACGCCCTCGAGGTGATCGTGCAGGTCGGGCTCGCGCTCGCGCAGGGTGCTCAGCAGCACGTCGCGGGTCTGGCGCCCGGCCGCGTCGCGATCGCCGTGCTTGTGCGCGTACATGCGCTGGTCGGCGATCTGCAGCGCCCGCGACGCCGCGCGCGCCTCGAACGGCAGCAGCACCTGCCGTGCGGAGCTCTTGACGACGAAGCCGTCGCCCTCCTCGCGCAGCGCCGTCGCGGCGGCGGCCATCAGCGGCGTCGGAGCCGGCGGGGCCGGGGTTCAGCAGCACGCAGAACTCGTCGCCGCCGAGGCGGTAGGCGCGTGCCGCGCGGGGAGATCGGCGTCGTGCAGCCGGCGTCCGAGGCGCGCGAGCAGCTCGTCGCCGGCCAGGTGGCCGTAGGTGTCGTTGTAGTCCTTGAAGCCGTCGAGGTCGAACAGCATCAGCACGCCGCGGCTCGGCGACGGTGGCCGCGGCCAGCTCGTGCTCGAGGTCGGTCGAGCAGCGCGCGCCGGTTGCGCAGGCCGGTGAGCGCGTCGGTGGTGGCCTCGACGCGGCTGCCGGCGAGCATCGTCAGGTTCTGGCGGAAGATCAGCGCCATGCGTGCGATGCCGATCGCGATCGCGACCGTGGCGAAGGCGATCGAGAGGTTCGAGAGGCGATGGAAGTGGTCGAGCACGAGCAGCGCCGAGCGCCATCAGCATGAAGGCGGCCGGCATCGTCAGCACGCGCCAGCCCTCCAGCAGCCGGCTTGAGGGGGCGCCGGCGCTCGGTCGTCCAGGCCGCCGAGGCGATGAGCAGCACGGCGGCGGGCCAAAGGGCGTCGATCGGCATGCTCGCGCTGTAGCCGCCGGTCGCGACCAGGTACAGGTACCAGCCGTCGGCGATCGCGCTGACGGCCATGCCGGCGCCGAGCAGCAGCCAGGTGCGATCCCGAACGCCAGCCCATCAGGGTGATCGCCCCGACCACGAAGGCGAGCAGCAGGATGTCGCCGAGCGGATAGGCGAGGTTGACCGCGACCGCGGCGGGCGAGCCGCTGCCCGCGTCGGCGATCGGGTTGAAGATCAGGGCCGTGCCGAGCGCCGAGACCGCGCAGCGCGCCGAGCAGGCCGTCGAGCCAGAGGTCCACGACTGGTGGCGACAGCGCGCTCGCGCACCAGCAGTCCGATCGCTGCGTAGCTGGCCGGATAGAGGGCCAGCCAGCCGACGTCGGCCAGCGACGGCATGACGTCCACCGGCAGCGTGGCGTCAGTAGAGGTCGGCCGCGGCCCAGGCCAGCAGCCCGCCGGCCAGCAGCGACCAGGCCAGCCGCTCGCGCCGCACCAGCACGGCACGCGTCCCGCAGATCACCGGGGCTGCCAGCAAGCAGCCCGTAGTAGGCGACGTCGGCGAAGTGGCCGACCGCGTCGCCGCTCAGGCCCGAGCAGCAGGCTCGCGGCATAGAGCAGCCAGACGAGCCCGAGGCTCGACAGGACCAGCCCGGCGGGTGCGTGCTGCTCCCAGTAGCACTCGCATTGCTACTCCAGATATCGGCTGCGCTGAGAATCCCTTGATTACCCGCCCGGTCGGCTCGCCCCGGTCTGGCCATCTAGACTCGCGTCCGCCGTGACGCGCCTGTCCAGCTACTTCCTGCCCACCACCCGCGAGGCGCCCGCCGACGCCGAGGCGTCGTCGCACGTGCTGATCGTGCGCGCCGGCCTCGCCCGCCAGCTCGCGGCGGGACTCTGGACGTGGCTGCCCGCCGGCTGGCGCGCGCACCGCAAGGCCGAGCAGATCGTGCGCGAGGAGCTCGACGCGATCGGCGCCGGCGAGCTGTTGATGCCGGTGCTGCAACCCGCCGAGCTGTGGAAGAAAGCGGCCGCTACGACATCGACGAGGTCTTCAAGCTGCGCGACCGCAGAGACGCCGAGCTGGTGCTGGCGATGACCCACGAGGAGAACATCACCTTCCACGTGGCGCGCGAGATCCGCTCCTACCGCGACCTGCCGAAGCTGCTCTACCACTTCCAGACCAAGGAGCGCGACGAGCCGCGACCGCGCGCGGGGGTACTGCGCACGCGCGAGTTCATCATGAAGGACTCCTACAGCTTCGATCGCGACGAGGAGGGGCTGGCGCACTCCTACGATCTGCACATCCAGGCCTACGACCGCATCTTCGACCGCAGCGGGTTGGAGTGGTACCGCGTCGAGTCGGACGTCGGGATGATGGGCGGCATCGGCGCCCACGAGTACATGGCGCCCTGCCCGGCGGGCGAGAACGACGTCGCGCTCTCGAACGCCGGCTATGCGGCCAACGTGGAGGTCGCGAGCGCGGTTTCCCAGCGCGTCGAGCTTCCGGAGGCCCTGTCCGAGCCAGTCCGAGCCCACACTCCATCTGCCCGCACCGTGGAGCAGGTGGCCGCATCGCTCGACGTCCCGCTCGGGGCGATCGTCAAGTCCTTCCCCATGATCGTCGAGGGGCGCGGGCCGGTCCTGGTCCTCGTGCGCGGCGACCACTACCTCAACGAGATCAAGCTGCAGAACGTGCTCGGAGCACCCGCCGCCCCGCGTCGGAGGACGAGCTGGGCGAGCTGTTCGACACCGTCGGCGGCTTCATCGGACCGGTGGGGAGCAAGGTCGACGTGCTCGCGGACAAGGCGCTCGAGGGGCTCGCACGGGCTCGTCGCGGGAGCGAACGCGGCGGACACGCACCTCCGAGGGGTGGAGCCCGGGCGGGACTTCGATCCGACCTGGGTCGACGTCAGGCGCGTGGAAGCGGGAGACCGCTGCCCCAACGGCGGCGTGATCCGCATCGAGCCGGCGATCGAGGTCGGCAACATCTTCAAGCTCGGCACGCGCTACGCCGAGGCGCTCGGCGCGCGCTACCTCGACGAGCACGGCAAGGAGCAGCTGATCTGGATGGGCTCGTACGGGATCGGCCCGGCGCGCATCGTGGCGGCCGCGATCGAGCAGTTCGCCGACGAGCAGGGGATCTCCTGGCCGCGCTCGCTCGCGCCCTTCGAGGTCGAGCTGGTCACGCTCGGCAAGGAGGGAGAGCAGGCGCGCACGGTCGCCGACCAGCTCTACGAGGGGTTGCGCGCGAGCGGCGTCGACGTGCTCTACGACGACCGCGAGGCGAGCGCGGGGGAGAAGTTCACCGACGCCGAGCTGCTCGGCGTCCCCTTGCGGGTGACCGTCGGCAAGCGCGGCCTGGAGAGCGGCGAGCTCGAGCTGCAGCTGCGACGGGGCCAGGAGAAGCGCTCGCTGGCCCTGGAGGGCGCCGCTCCCGCGGTCGCCCAGCTGGTGCGGACGCTGCCGTGAGCGGCGACGAGCGGCCGTACGGGCGCCTGACGCCGCGCAAGCTGCTCGGCCTCGACCGCTCCGAGCGGCCCGCCGCCCCAGACGCTGCGCCAGCAGCCGCTGAACCCCTGGACGCTGCCGAACGCGATCGGCCTGATCCGGATCGCGGCGCTGCCGATGTTCTGCGTGCTGGCGCTGTCCTCGGACGACGGGCGCGACACGACCGCGACGATCATCTTCGCCGTCGTCGCCTGGAGCGACTACCTGGACGGCATGCTGGCCCGCATCACGGGCCAGTTCAGCCGCCTCGGTGCGCTGCTCGACCCGCTCACCGACCGCCTGCTGGTGCTCTCCGGCGCGATCGTGGCCTGGAAGTTCGAGCTGCTGCCGCGCTGGGCGCTGGCGCTGCTGGCCGCACGCGAGCTGTTCATGCTGATCCTCACCCAGGCCGCGCTGCGCAGGGAGATCGACCTCAACGTCAACATGCTCGGACGCTGGGCGGTCTGGCCGGTGATGGGGTCGATGGGGCTGGCGCTGATCGTCGAGACGTGGGTCTCGGACGTGCTGCTCTACGTCGGTCTGGCGCTCACGCTTGCGGCCACGGTTCGTTACGTCCAAGATGGCTTGCGCGCCCTGCGCTCACCCTCAACCTCTAGTTGAGCTACCGTTCTCACCTTCGCCCACCGGCAACCAAAGGACAGCATCGCGACAATGGAGACCTTTCCCGACCTCGGCGCCCTCTCCGATCAGGAGCTCAAGGACCTGATCCAGCAGTACACCGAGGAGGAGCAGGAGGTGTCCTACCGCCGCCGCATCCTGCACGGGAAGATCGACATCCTGCGCGCGGAGCTGGTCAACCGGCTGCGCAAGAAGCACGAGGCGGGTGAGACCGTCATCAGCGGCGCGGACGTGCAGCAGCTGACGGACATCCTGTCCGGTAAGTCGATGCCCCCCGACGGCGACGACGTGGAGTAACCCGTGCACTGCCCCGAGTGCGGATTTGCCAACGCGGAGGGCGCGAACTACTGCCAGAAGTGCGGCGCCTTCCTGGGCGAGGCGCAGGGCAGCGGCGGCGACACGACCGAGGTCTACCAGGTCGACGAGTCCGGCGAGCTGCGGCCCGTCGACCTCGAGGAGGTCACCGGCGAGGGGGCCACGCTGGTCATCCGCTCGGGCGGTGGGCGTGCCGGCGAGGCGTTCACAGTCGCCGGCCAGCGCATGACGATCGGGCGCAGCCCGGACGCGGAGGTCTTCCTCGACGACGTCACCGTCTCGCGCAACCACGCGCTGCTGGTGCGCCGCCGCGACGGCCTCTACATCGACGACCTCGGCTCGCTCAACGGCACCTACGTCAATCGCCGCCGGATCGAGTCGCACCGGCTCGCCAACGGCGACGAGCTGCAGGTGGGCAAGTACAAGCTCACCTACCTGGCGCCATGAGCGCGGACGCCGAGGCCGCCCCCCAGGCGCCGCGCAAGGAGAAGGCGCTCACGATCGGGGCCGTCTGCAAGCAGCTCGAGCGCGAGTTCCCGGACATCTCGATCTCGAAGATCCGCTACCTCGAGGATCAGAAGCTGATCCTGCCGCGGCGCACGGCCGGCGGCTACCGGCTCTACTCGCAGGCCGACGTGTCGCGGCTGCGCACGATCCTGCGCCTGCAGCGCGACGAGTTCCTGCCGCTGCGGGTGATCCGCCAGGAGCTGGCCGCGGGCATGGCCGACAGCGAGGAGGCCGAGCAGCCGGGCGCCCCCGACCCGCGCTCGCTGCGGCGAGCGACCGTGGCGCTGAGAGGGCCGGGCTCGCTCTATCCGCTCGACGAGGTGCTCGAGGACACCGGCGCCGACCGCGCGCTGGTCAAGGAGCTCGAGGACTACGGGGTGATCAAGGGCGAGCGCCACGACGGCGAGACGCTCTACGACGACACCGAGCGCGAGATCGTGCGCGCGGTCACCGAGCTCAAGCGCTTCGGCGTCGGGGGGACGCAACCTGCGCGTGTTTCGCACCTCGGCCGACCGCGAGGCCGCCCTGCTGGAGCAGATCCTGGCCCCGGCGCTGCGCTCGCGCAATCCCGAGCGGCGCAAGGAGGCGGTCGAGGCGCTCGAGAACCTGGCGGCGATCGCCGCCCACCTCAAGCACCTGCTGCTGATCCGGGATCTGCGCAAGCTCACGCGCTAGCACGGTGCGCCTCGAGGACTACATCCGGGACATCCCGGACTTCCCCAAGCCGGGCATCGTGTTCAAGGACATCACGCCGCTGTTCCTCGACCCGGCGGCGCTGCGCCAGACGATCGACGCGCTGGCGGCCTACGCCCGCGAGCGCGAGGTCGACTACGTGCTGTCGGCGGAGGCGCGCGGCTTCGTGCTCGGCGGCGCGGTGGCGGCCGCCGCGGACGCCGGCTTCGTGCTGGCCCGCAAGCCGGGCCGGCTGCCGCGCGAGGTGACAGCGGTCGAGTACGCGCTCGAGTACGGGGTCGACGCGCTCGAGGTGCACACCGACGCGATCCGCGGCGGTGCGCGCGTGCTCGTGCACGACGACCTGCTGGCGACCGGCGGGACCGCGCGGGCGCTGTGCGGGCTGGTGGAGCGGGCGGGCGGTGTCGTGGCGGGCTGCGCGTTCGTGATCGAGCTTGCCTTCCTGACTGGCCGCGAGCGCCTGCGCGAGTACGACGTCCACAGCCTCGTGACCTACGACGCCGAGTGATCGTGCGGCGCACACGCAGCCTCGCGGCGCCGCCACCGGCCGTCTGGAGCGTGGTCAGCGACCCCGAGCGCCTGCCCGACTGGTGGCCGGGGGTGCTGCGGGTGGAGGAGGTCGCCGACGACACCTGGACCAACGTGCTCAGCTCCGGGCGCGGCAAGCTCGTGCGGGCCGACTACACGCTGCTGGAGCGCGAGCCCAAACGGCGGCTGGTCTGGCGCCACGAGGTCGCGGCGTCCCCGTTCGAGCGCATCCTGGCCGACTCGCGCACCGAGGTCGAGCTGGCCGAGGAGAGCGGTGGCACGAGCGTCACGCTGACGGTCGTCCACGAGCCGCTGGGCTGGGCGCGGCTGGCCCCGTTCCAGCTGCGCTCGGCGACGCGCAAGCAGGTCGACGGGGCGCTGGCGGGGCTGGCGCGGGTCGTGGAGGGGCCGGCGTGAGGCGCGAGCAGGCAGGGGCGGGCGTGGACCGGCGTGCCCGACGGTCCGGCGTGGCAGGCTGCCGCTGATGCGCTGGTGGGGTTGGGGCGAGGACGGGCACGGCGGCGAGCTGCCGCAGGCCGCGACCGCCTTGCTGGGCGCGGAGCTGGGCGGCGACGGCTCCCAGACGGCGACGGTGGCGCCTCGCGGACGTGCGACTGCCCGAGCCGGCGCTGCCCGCCGCGACGCGTGAGCGGCTGGCGGCGATCGTCGGCGCCGAGCACGTCCGCGACGACCGCGAGACGCGCATCGTCCATGCCGTCGGCAGGAGCTATCCCGACCTCGTGCGGATCCGCTCCGGGGACGCGTCCAGCGCGCCGGACGCCGTCGTGCTGCCGGGCTCGGCCGACGAGGTCAAGGCCGTGCTGGAGGCCTGTGCGCAGGCGCGGATCGCGATCGTGCCCTTCGGCGGCGGCACCAGCGTCGTCGGCGGCGTGGAGCCCGTGCGCGACGGCTTCGAGGGGACGATCTCGCTCGACCTCGCCCGGCTCGACCGCGTGCTGGACGTGGACCGCGACTCGCTGCTGGCCACGCTCGAGGCGGGGCTCACCGGGCCGCGCGCCGAGGCCGAGCTGGCGACGCGGGGACTGACCCTCGGTCACTTCCCGCAGTCGTTCGAGTACTCGACGGTCGGCGGCTGGGTGGCGACGCGCTCGGCCGGCCAGGCCTCGACCGGCTACGGGCGCATCGACGAGCTCGTCGAGGGCGTGCGCCTCGTCGCGCCCGCCGGCGAGCTGCGCACCCAGGCGGTGCCGGCCACGGCGGCGGGGCCGTCGCTGCGCGAGCTGGTGGTCGGCTCGGAGGGCGTGCTGGGCGTGATCTGCGAGGCGACGCTGCGCGTGCGGCCCGCTCCCGCCACACGTCGCTACGAGGCCTGGTCGTTCCGCGACTTCGCCGAGGGCACCCAGGCCTTTCGAGCGCTCGAGCAGGGAGGCGTGGCCCCGGACGTGGCGCGCCTCTCCGACGAGGAGGAGACGCGCCTGTCGCTGGCGCTCGCCGGCGGCGGCACGGCCCAGCGGCTCGGTGGCGCCTACCTGCGCCTGCGCGGCCACGAGGGCGGCTGCCTGGCGATCGTCGGCTGGGAGGGGGACGCCGAGACGGTCGAGCGACGACGGCTGCAGACCGCGCGGTCGCTGCGCGCCGGCGGCGGCGTCGCGCTCGGGCAGCGCCCCGGCCGGGCCTGGCTGCGCGGTCGCTACGACGCCCCGTACCTGCGCGACGAGCTGCTGAGCCGCGGGGTGCTGGTGGAGACGCTCGAGACCGCCACCAGCTGGAGCAACCTGCACACCCTGCACGGCGCCGTGCGCGGCGCCCTGCTGACGGCGCTCGAGGGCCGCGGCACGCCGGGCCGCGTGATGTGCCACGTCTCGCACCTGTATCGCTCCGGGGCGTCGCTGTACTTCACCTTCCTGGCCCGCCAGCAGGCCGAGGCGCCGCTCGAGCAGTGGCGAGCCGCCAAGGAGGCCGCCTCGCGCGCGATCGTCGAGCACGGCGGCACGATCACCCACCATCACGCCGTGGGGCGCGACCACGCCCCCTACATGGCCGCCGAGGTCGGGGAGCTGGGGCTGGAGCTGCTGCGTGCGGCCAAGCAGCGGCTCGATCCGGCCGGGATCATGAACCCGGGAAAGTTGATCCCTCTCACCTAACGATTTATCTTCATCGCTTCGCACTGTCGGACGAATGAGGAGAGAGCAGATGAGGATTCGAAAGGCCGGTGCCTTCGCACTGGTGTTGGCGGCGCTGATCGTGGGCGCCTCGGCCGCGGTCGCCCAGGCCGCGCTGCCGGTGATCTACAACTTCCCGACCGCGCTCACGATCGGGACCGCGCTGCCCGACCAGCCGCCCCCCGGGGCCAACGACTTCTCGTGCAGACCGAGCGCCGCGCACCCGCGTCCGGTGGTGCTCGTGCACGGGACCTTCGAGAACCAGAACATCAACTGGCGCGCGCTGTCGCCGCTGCTGAAGAACAACGGCTACTGCGTGTTCACGCTCAACTACGGCACCTACGTGCCGGGTCCCTTCAAGGCGACCGGGCCGGTCGCCCAGTCGGCGGGTGAGTTGAACGCCTTCGTGGACAGAGTGCGTGCGGCCACCGGTGTCGCGGAGGTCGACATCGTCGGCCACTCCCAGGGCGGGATGATGCCGCGCTGGTACATCAAGTTCCTGGGCGGAGCCGCCGAGGTGAACACGCTCGTCGGCCTGTCGCCGTCCAACCACGGCACCACGGTCGGGGGCCTCGGCCTGCTGGCGAACTTCATCCCGGGCGCCCGCGCGATCATCGACGCCGGCTGCCCGGCCTGCGAGGACCAGATCGTCGGCTCGTCCTTCCTGCAACAGCTGAACGCGGGCGGGGACACCGTGCCGGGCGTGACCTACACGGTCATCCAGACGAGAAACGACGAGGTCGTCACGCCCTACACGTCGGCCTTCCTGAGCGGCCCGAACGTGACCAACATCACCGTCCAGAACGGCTGCATCCTGGATCAGGTGGACCACATCGCGATCCCGTACGACCGGCGGGCGCTCGGCTACGTGCTGAACGCGCTCGATCCGGCGCATCCGAGAACGCCTCCCTGCACGATCGTGCTGCCGGGGATCGGCGGCTAGGTTCGGCCCGGCCCGGTCAGCTGCGCGGTGGTCTCAGCACCGCCTGGCTGACCGGGGCCGCCTGGCCCTGCTTGGGCGTCGCGTTCCGGATCGGCGCCAGGCGGCCGCGCAGCACGGACGTGTCGGAGTGGCCGCGGTCGTCGTCGACCGCCTCGAGCGAGATGTCCACGAAGCGGTACTTGTCCAGCGCGTCGCGCGTAATCGCCTGACTCTGGCCGGAGAGGGCGCCGTTCTGGTCCAGCACCTGCGCTCCGAGCGACTGGGCGTCGCCCTTGCCGTTGTAGAGCCAGACCTCGTAGGCCTGGTTGCGCTTGAGGGCGGGCAGGTTCGCCGCCTGCAGCACCAGGCGGTACTTGCCGTTCTGCAGCGCCACGACCGCGACACCGGCCGGCTGGTCGTTGGCGGCCTGTTGCCCATCGCTCGTCTGAGCGCGGTCGTCGCCCTTGTCGTCGTCGCCGCCCGTGAGCAGGCCGATCGGCCACAGCAGCACGATCACCAGCAGCAGGGCGACGATTCCCGCCCCGGCGAGGATGCGCCGGCGCAGCACCGCGGCGCGCGCCTCGGGCGTCAGCGGGCCGCCGGCGGCGGGCGTGCTCTCGCGCCGTCGGCCCCCGCCGGGCTCGGGGATCTGCGGCAATCCGTTCGGGTAGAGGAAGTCCAGCGAGTCGAGCAGCGAGCGCGTCCAGGCGCGGGCGGGCTCGGAGCGACGCAGGTGCCCGCGCGTCGCGGTCAGCTGCGGGCCGGACTGTTGGCCGAGCACGTAGTCGACGAGCTGGCCGCGCCAGTCCTCCTCGACGGCCTTGGCCGTGACGGGGGCCAGCTCGGCCAGCGACTCGCGCGCCAGGTCGCGCACGCGCTGCTCGGACATGTCGAGCATGTCGGAGAGCTCCGCGTACGTCTTCCCCTGCCGGAGGACGAGCTCGATGATCGCCCGCTGCTGCGCGGACAGCTGGTCGAAGGTCGCCATCGCGGGCGAACTGTAGCCTGCCGGCCGTGACCGACTCCCCCTTGGAGGGCTATCCCGTCCCGGGCACGCTCGACGAGGCGCTCGGCTTCGAGCTACTCGAGGCCGGCGCCGAGCGCGCGCGTGCCCGTTTCGCCGTCGCCAAGCGGGTCCAGCAGCCCTTCGGGCTCGTGCACGGCGGGGCCTACGCGGCGCTCGCGGAGTCGCTGGTGTCGGTCGCGACGCACATGGCCGTGGCCGACGAAGGCAACATGGCGACCGGCCAGTCCAACAGCACCAGCTTCCTGCGTCCGGTCATGGCGGGCACCGTCCACGCCGAGGCCCGGCGCCTGCACCGCGGTCGCACGACGTGGGTCTGGGACGTGGACTTCCGCGACGACGAGGGCCGGCTGTGCGCGACCACGCGCATGACGATGGCCGTGCGGCCGCTCCCGGCGACCGCGTCCTAGGCCTGCTCGAGCAGGTACGCCTCCACTGGCTCGCGCTTGCCCTTCACTCGCACCGGTCCAAGCGGCTTGACGCGCGCCCCGTCGAGCGCGCCCAGCGTCGTGGCGCCGATCACCACGCCACCCGCCGGAGCCTCGCGCTCCAGCCGCGCGCCGACGTTGACCGTGTCGCCGATCACCGTGAAGCTGCGCCCGCTCTCGGCGCCGACCACGCCCACCATCGCCTCGCCGGTGTTGACCGCGGCGCGGAAGCGCGGCCAGGTGGGGTGCTCGGCCGCGATCCGTCCCGTCGTGGCCTGCAGCGCGAGCGCGGCGCGCACCGCGCGCTCGGCGTGATCGGGCTGGTCGCCGCGCGTGCCCCAGGTCGCCATGATCGCGTCGCCCATCAGGCGGTCGATCTCGCCGCCCTGCTCGTGCACCAGCGGCGGGATCGCCACCTCGAAGTAGGCGTTCAGCATCTCCGAGACCTCGCGCGGGTCGCGCCCTTCCGAGAAGGACGTGAAGCCCTGCAGGTCGGCGAACAGCACGCTCACCTCGCGCTTGCCGGCGGCGGTCTCGTCGAGGTAGAGGTCGCGGAAGCGCTCCTCGGCGTCCTCCTGCTGGGCGCTGTAGGCGATCGCGCCGAAGGCGGCCAGCATCAGCAGATGCCACTCCCACCAGGTGGCGTGCCAGTTGCGGGCGAAGGCGACCGCGACCATCGCCTCGCCGAGCAGGAGGCAGGCGCTGGCGACCGCCAGCAGGATCGGCGAGCCCGACAGCCGCTGCATCGCCATGTAGCGGGTGGCGGCGAAGGCGTAGAGGCCGACCGCGATCGCGGCGAGCACGACCAGGCCGCCGGTCGCGCGCTCGGTCGGCGTGGTGTCCTCGAGCCCGGGCAGCGA
The DNA here is from genome assembly GCA_963734165.1 of uncultured Thermoleophilaceae bacterium. Lineage (GTDB taxonomy): Bacteria > Actinomycetota > Thermoleophilia > Solirubrobacterales > Thermoleophilaceae > JACVRW01. The sequence continues at coordinate 640,111 of CAVTFZ010000003.1, forward strand.
GGCCAGCGAGGCGAACGCCCAGAGGCCCATCAACAGCAGCAGCGCGCCTCTCAGCAGGCGGGCGTGGCGGATGACCGCCGCCGCGCGAGGGCCGTCGAGCGGCAGGGCGGAGGCGCCGGCGAACAGCGAGGCGATCAGCAGCCCGACCGGCGTCGCGATCACGAATCCCTGGGTGCGCACGTCGAGCAGCACGCCTGGGGTGGCCAGCGCGTGCAGGGCGAGGAAGCCGGCGGCGGCGAGGAACGCCAGCGAGACGAGGTAGAGGCGCGCGTCGGCTCGGCGCAGGGCGATCGAGGAGGTGGAGAGCGCCAGGAAGGCGCTGACCAGGGCGGCGCCCAGCACCATCCAGAAGTGAGCGGGGTGGTCCTCCCAGCGCATGTCCGCCGACGGGGCGGCGATCAGCAGCCAGAAGCCGAGGAACGGCAGGGCCAGGAAGCAGGCCCACATCAGTCGGCCCGTCGCGCTCGACGCGCCCGCCAGCAGCGGTCGAGACTCGGCCGGCACCTATCCCAGCGCCCGCAGGCGCCGCGGGGGCGGGTGCTCGGCGCGGCTCTCGTAGCGGTTGGTGATCGGCAGCCGCCGATCTCTCCCGAAGGCCTTGGTCGAGATCTTGATGCCGGGCGGCGCCTGGCGGCGCTTGTACTCGGCGCGGTCGACCAGCTTGAGCACGCGCTCCACGTCGGCCGCCGGCAGCCCGCGCGCCACCAGCTCGGCGGCGTCGAGGTCCTCCTCGACGTAGCCGGCGAGGATCGCGTCGAGCACGTCGTAGGGCGGCAGCGAGTCCTCGTCGCGCTGGTCGTGGCGCAGCTCGGCCGACGGCGGGCGCTCGAGCACCGACGCCGGCACCAGCTCGCGCCCGGCCTGCTCGTTGCGCCAGCGCACGAGCCGGTAGACCCAGCCCTTGAAGACGTCCTTGACGACGGCGAAGCCGCCCGCCATGTCGCCGTAGAGCGTGGCGTAGCCGACCGACAGCTCGGACTTGTTGCCGGTCGTCAGCACGAGCCAGCCGAACTTGTTCGACAGCGCCATCACGACGTTGCCGCGGATGCGCGCCTGCAGGTTCTCCTCGGCGACGTCCGGCTCGCGCCCGTCGAACGGGCCGGCGAGCAGCGCCTCGTAGGCGCGCATGGCGTCCTCGATCGACAGCTCGAGGAAGTCGACGCCGAGGTTCTCGGCGATCGTGCGGGCGTCGGCCCTGGTGCCCTCGGAGGAGTAGGGCGAGGGCAGCGAGACGCAGGTGACCCGCTCGGCCCCGAGCGCGTCGACGGCCACCAGGGCGACCAGCGCGGAGTCGATCCCGCCGGAGAGGGCGATCACGACGCGCTCGAAGCCGTTCTTGTCGACGTAGTCGCGCAGGCCCAGGCGCAGCGCGGCGTAGATCTCCGCGGCCGGGTCCAGCAGCGGGGCCAGCCGGGGCTCGATGCGCTCGGCCGGGCCGGCGTCGAGCTCGACGCCGGCCAGCCAGCGCACGGTCGGCTCGGCCGCCGCGGTGCCGGCGACGTGCCGCTCGCGCTGCACGTTCGCGCGATGGCGGGTGTCGCGCAGCCGTGCCGCCGCGACCTCACGCGGCTCGATCGTGCACAGGCGCAGGTCCTCCTCGAACTGCGGGCAGCGGGCGACCAGCCGCCCGTCGGCGTCGAGCGCCAGGCTGTGTCCGTCGAAGACCAGCTCGTCCTGGCCGCCGATCGCGTTGACGAACACCACCGCCGCGAGGTTGTCGACCGCGCGCTGGGCGATCATGCGCTCGCGTCCGTGGCCGTAGCCGTGGCGGTAGGGGGAGGCCGAGAGGCAGACGATCACCTGCGCGCCGGCGAGCGCCTCGGAGCGGGCGGGCGGGCCCGGCTCCCAGATGTCCTCGCAGATCGAGATCCCGATCGGCACGCCGTTGAGCTCGAAGATCGCCGGCTGGTCGCCGGCCTGGAAGTAGCGCTGCTCGTCGAAGACGCCGTAGTTGGGCAGGTACATCTTGCGGTAGACGCCCTTGACCTCGCCGTCGGCCAGCAGCGCGGCGGCGTTGTAGACGTCCTCGGAGCGCTCGGGGAAGCCGACCAGCGCCGCGATCCCGTGCGTCTGGGCGGCCAGCTCGCCGAGCGTCTGGGCCGCCGCGTCGAGGAAGCCGTTCTTGAGCAGCAGGTCCTCGGGCGGGTAGCCGGTCAGCGACAGCTCCGGGAAGACGGCGAGCACCGCGCCCTCGTCCCTGGCCCGGGCGGTGAAGTCGGCGATCTTGGTGGCGTTGCCCGCTAGGTCGCCGACCGTGCTGTCAATCTGGGCGAGCGCGACGCGCAGGGGCGCGGATGGAGCCATGTGCGCATTATCGCGTGCGGCAGCCGAGCGGGATGTCGAGCGGCGGGCCGCTTGCACGGCGGTGCTCGAAGTGCCACCACTCGCGGGCGTAGGGCTTGAATCGGAACCGCTGCATCGCACGCCTCAACGTCAGGCGGTTGCGCAGGGCTTGGCCTTTGGCATTGAGGGTGTGGGAGCGGGGGGTGAGGTCGTCGTAGGCGGTGCCCATGGGGAGGGGGCGGCCGTTCTTGGTGAGGGTCAGGTCGACGGCGATGCCCTGGTTGTGGCGGCTGCGCTTGGCGATGTAGGTGCCGATCAGCTCGGGGCGGCCGCTGCGCCTCGCCCACGCGACGAGAGCTCTGGTGGCGCGTCGTGGACGGTAGGCGTCGAAGATCTTGAGGCCGAGGTCGCGGCGGCGCAGGTGGCGCTGGACGCGGGCGAGGTCGCGGGCCGGGCGGTCGCGCAGCAGCGCCCAGGGGCGGCAGTAGCCGGGCAGGGGGTGGCCGGTGAGGTTGTGCTTGGTGGCGTAGCGGACGTCGAGGGCGATGCCGGGCGCGTAGCGGTAGACGTCGACGAGCCCGGCGCGGCGGTGGGCGGGGGAGCCGGCTTCGGTGGCGCCAGCTTCTCCGGTTGGCCCGAAGATGCGGCGGGCAACCCCGCGCAGCGTCGCGGTCCCGTACTCGTGTGTGGGATTGCCGTCGCTCAGCACCACCATCGAGAAGCGCTTGCCGTCCCGCTCGAACAGGGCGGCCTCGTGCACCAGGCGGCCGCTGCCCGTAGGGCGCCAGCCGCCCTTGAAGAAAGTCGTGAAGCCGGCTCGGCGGGCGTAGCGGGAGAAGCCCCAGCGCTGCCAGGGCACGATCGAGGACAGCAGGCGGCGGGCGTAGGGGCGGGATTGGCGCGGCACGAGCCGGTCGACGCGACGAAAGAAGCGCGCCTGGTCGCTGGCGGTGATCTGGGCCGAGGCCCAGTAGCCGGCGACGGAGAAGTGCGTCATGCGCGCCCGACGCGCGAGCACCCACAGCCCGCCGTCGCCCACGCGCCGGTAGATCGCCGTGGCCGCTTTGTTGCTCGAGCGCTCGATCATCGGACTGAGCGCGGCGCGCTCTGCTCGGCTCGGGGCGCGTGGGCCGATCGCGCGCAGGTAGGCGACGAGGAGCATGGCCTTGACGACGCTGGCGGAGACGTAGAGGCGGTTGGGCGCGAAGCCGTACGCGTGGCCGTGGGAGTCGATCAGCGCGAACGCCACGTCGCCCCGGCGGCTCGCCACGTACTGGCGCGCCGCCCGGACCCGCGCCCGCGGTGGAAACGCCTCCCTCCGTGGGGGGTGGGCTACAAAGGTCTCGCTATGCGTGACTAAAGTAGCCCACCCCTGGGCGTGGGCCGTTTTCCTCTCGCTATCCGCGAGTAGGACGGCCCACACTCCGACGAGGGCCGCGATTGTCAGCAGGAGCGCCGCTCGCACACGGGCAGGGTACGGCTAGCCACACCGGGAAAGGCGGGCTTTCCCGGGAGCCACACGCGCTCGGCGGGCGTACGCTGCTGCGCGGTGGGCCGCCTGCTCGACGACATCCGCGCACCGCACACCTACGCGCGCATCCTCTATTTGATCCTGGCCCTGCCGATCGGGGTGGCGGAGTTCGTCTTCCTGGTCACCGGCATCTCCGTGGGCACCGGCACGGTGATCACCTTGATCGGGATCCCGATCCTGGTCGGGATGCTGTTCGCCTGGCGCTGGCTGGCGGGTGGGGAGCGCTGGCTGCTCGAGCGCCTCGTCGGGATCCACGTGCCGGCGCCCTACCGGGTCGTGCGGCCCGAGGCGAGCTGGTGGGAGCGGCTGCGCGCCTACAGCGTCGATCCGGCGACCTGGAAGGACCTCGCGTTCCTCGGTCTGCGGATGCCGATCGGGATCGTGACCTTCACCTTGGCGATCGTCGTGCTGGCCTGGGGTCTGGGGCTGCTGTTCCTGCCCGCCTACGCCTGGGCGTCGGATGGCTGGTGGGAGGACGTCGGCGCCTTCGGCGACTACCCGCTCTGCCTGGCCGGCGTGCCCGCCGGGTTGCTGCTGCTCTCGATCGGCATCCCGGCGCTCAGCCAGCTCGGGTTGCTCGCCGGTTCCTTCGGCGCCCAGCTGCTGGGCTCCAACGCCGATCCGCAGCTGACCGCCGAGGTCTCCGAGCTGCGCGACGCACGGGCGCGCGTGATCGCCGCCGCGGACGCCGAGCGGCGCCGCTTGGAGCGTGACCTCCACGACGGCGCCCAGCAGCGGCTGGTGGCGCTGGCTTTGACGCTGCGGATGGCCGAGCAGCGCGCGGCCAAGGGCGACGAGAGCGCCGCCGAGCTCGTGCGTCAGGCCGGCGAGGAGGCCGGCCTCGCGCTCACCGAGCTGCGCGATCTCGCCCGCGGGATCCATCCCGCGATCCTCACCAACCGGGGCCTAGCGGCGGCGCTCGAGGACCTCGCCACGCGGGCGACGGTGCCGGTCGAGGTGGTCGCCGCCCCCGAGCAGCGCCTGCCGGACGAGATCGAGGCGGCCGCCTACTTCGTGGTCTCGGAGTGCCTGGCCAACGTCGCCAAGCACGCCCAGGCGAGCGCCGCGCAGGTCGACGTGCGCGTGGAAGGCGGCACGCTGCGGGTGGAGGTCCGCGACGACGGCGTCGGCGGCGTCGACCTCGACGGCGGCTCGGGCCTGCAGGGGCTGCGGGATCGAGTCGGCGCGCTCAGCGGCAGCGTCGCGGTCAACAGCCCGCCGGGGGTCGGCACGAACGTCCTGGCCCGCATCCCGCTGGACGGCGCGGTTGCGGAGCCGGCGCCGGCGGCGCCCTGGGCACCGCGCGTGCACAGCGACGAGGAGGCGGAGCGGATCCAAGCGCGGCGCCTGCGCCGGCTCGGGTTCCGGCTCGGCGTCTTGGGCGGGCTCTCGGCGCTGCTGGTCCTGCTCTGGGCGCTCACGGGCGCACCCGATTCCCTGTGGCCGAAATGGCCCGTAATCGGCATCGCCCTGCTCGCCGGGTTGGACGCTTGGTCGACGATCGCACGGGCGCCGCTGCGAGCCTCCGAGCTCCCGCCCGGAGACCCGGCGGCAGCGGCACGCGCGGTCCGCGGGCGCCGCGACCTGCGCTGGCGGGCGGGCGCGCTGGGGATCGTCAACCTCGCGCTGATCGGCTTCTGGCTGTCGGCGGGCGGCGGCTACTTCTGGCCGATCTGGCCGCTGCTGGGCTGCGTCGTCGCGGTCGGCGCCAAGGCACTGCAGCAGCGCTACCGCTGAGTCCGCGCCCTATTCGCCGATCGCCGCGACCTGCGCCCGCACGCAGCTCGCCAGCGCCCGGGGATCGACCTCGAACAGGCTGTGCGGGTCGCCGGCCGCCGCCCAGACGCGCTCGTGGTCGAGCAGCGCCGCGTCGAAGATCACCGGCAGGTCGTGCCCGCAGGGGGGCACGCCGCCGATCGCGTAGCCGGTGGCGGCGCGCACCTCCTCCGCGGAGGCCTGGCGCACCTCGGCGCAGTCGAGCGTGTCGGCGACCTTCTCCTGGTCGATGCGGTGCTTGCCCGAGGCGACGCAGAGCACCGGGTCGCCGTCGCAGACGAACACGATCGACTTGGCGATCTCGCTCTCCTCGCAGCCGACCGCCAGCGCGGCGTCCCTGACCGTGCGCGTGGAGGCGGCGAGGCGCTGGACGCTCACGCTCAGGCCGAGCTTGCGCGCGCTGTTGACCACGCGCTCGCTCACGCTCCGACCGCCTCCCGCAACGCCACCGGCTGGCTGAGCTTCACGCCGGCCGCGGCGGCCAGCTCGGCGAGCGCCTCCTGGACGTCGCAGGCGAAGTCGTCGAGGTCCCAGAGCAGGTCGTAGTCGCCCACGAGGCCGAAGTTGATGCGCCCGTCGTAGGAGAGCAGGGCCACGCCGAGGCCCTGGTTCTTGGCCAACGGGACCATCGGGAAGGGGTCGAGCATGCGCCGGCCGAGCAGGTAGAGCGGGAACTGCGGCCCGGGCACGTTGGTGACGACGAGGTTGAAGAAGCGCTGGCGCGAACTCAGGCGTGCGGCCTGGCCCATGATCGTGGGGGGCGCGAAACCCGAGAGGCCGGTCAGCACCTCGGCGCCGACCGCCTGGGCGCCGTCCTTGAGCTCCTTCAGCTCCTCGCGCACGATGTCCAGCCGCGCGACCGGCTCCTGGCACCAGACCGGCAGCGGCGCCATCATCGCCGCCACGCGGTTGCCGAGGTCGCCGCGCTCGAGGTCCGAGCGCACGCTGACCGGGATCATCGCCTTCAACTCGAGGCCCTCGGTGGTCTGGCCGCGCCCGCGCAGGTGCTTGCCGAGCGCGCCGGCGACGACCGACAGCACGACGTCGTTGACCGTGCCGCCGAGCTCGTCCTTGATCGCCTTGACGTCGCGCAGGTTCGCGCGCACCCAGGTGAAGCGGCGGTGGGGGCCGATCGGCTGGTTGTAAGGCGTCGCGGGAGCGGGGTTGAGGCCGGCCCAGGCCATCGCGCCGACGCCGACGGCGGCGTCTCTCGCGCCGGCGATCACCCGCCGCGGGGCGCGGAACAGCGCCCGCATCGAGCGCGTGACCTCGCCCGGGATCGTCGCCCGCTCGAGCAGCGCCTCGCCGAACAGCTGCGCGGGGGTGGGGAGGGGGCGGGGCAGCCATCGCTCGCCCGCCGCGGGTGGCGTCGTCGGCTCGCGCGAGGTGTCGAACAGCACCGAGACGATGTCGATGCCGGAGATGCCGTCCACGAGCGCGTGGTGGGTCTTGGCCAGCAGCGCGAAGCGGTCGTCCTCCAGGCCCTCGACGAGCCACAGCTCCCAGAGCGGCTTGTCGCGGTCGAGCTGCTGGGAGAAGACCCGTCCGGCCAGGTCTCTCAGCTGGTCCTCGCTGCCGGGAGCCGGGAGCGCCGTGCTGCGCACGTGGTAGTGGAGGTTGAGGTGCGGGTCGTCGACCCAGTTCGGCCGGCCCTGGCCGAGCGGGACGAACGCCAGCCGCTGGCGGTAGCGCGGCACGAGCGACAGCCGTCGCTCGATCGCCTCGACGAGCTCCTCGTACGGCGGCGGCGGACCCTCGAACAGCATCACCGAGGCGACGTGCATGTGCGCGGCAGCGTCCTCCAGATGGAGGAACGATGCATCGAGTCCGGTCAGCCGATCGCTTGCCAAGTGCCTCGCCCCAAAAAGTACCAGCGCGTCGCTGCGGCGCCAGCGGGTGTGGCCGAACGGGGTCCTCGGCTCAGAGCGCGAGCTCGAGCTGGTCGTCGGGCACGCCGGCGCCGCGCTCGGCCTCGTCCAGTCCGGCCACGCGCACGCCCAGCAGCCGCACCGGCCGGCGCGGGTCGAGGCGGCGCAGGAGGTCCCGGGCCACGCCGAGCACCGTGTCGAGGTCGTTGACCGGGGCCTGGAGGCTGCGCGCACGGGTGACCGTCGAGAAGTCGTCGAAGCGCAGCTTGATGCCGATCGTGCGGCCGCGATGCTGCTGGCGGCCCAGTGTCGCGCACAGCTCCGCGGTCAGGCGCTCCAGCACGGGCTCGAGCGCGGGCAGGCCGCGCAGGTCGTGGTCGAAGGTGGTCTCGCGCGATTCCGACTTCGTCACGCGCACGGTCTGCAGCGGGCGCTCGTCCTCGAAGCGCGCCAGCGACGCCAGGTGCGGCCCGAGCCGTGCGCCGAACAGCTCGCGCAGGCGCTCGTCCGGGGTCCCCGCGAGCGCGGCGAGGGTGGTGATCCCGGCGGCCTCGAGCCGCGCCACGCTCTTCGGGCCGATGCCGGGGATCAGGCCGGGCGAGGCGCTCGCGAAGCGCTCGCACGCCTGCTCGCGCGTCAGCTCGACGAAGCCGTCCGGCTTCTCGGCGTCGGAGGCGACCTTCGCCACCAGCTTGCTCGGCCCGATCCCGATCGAGCAGGTCAGCCCCGTGCCCTCCTGCACGGCCGCCTTGATCCGTCGGGCGGCGCTGCGATGGCGCTCCAGGCCGGTGAGGTCGAGGTAGGCCTCGTCCAGGCCCATCGCCTCGACGCGCTCGACCTGCGCCCGCAGCACCTCCATGACCTCCCGCGAGCGGGCGCGGTAGTACGGGAAGTCGGGGCCGATGAAGACTGCGTCCGGGCACAGCCGCCGCGCCCGCTCGGCCGGCGTGGCGGAGAACACGCCGTACCTGCGCGCCTCGTAGCTGGCGGTGGTCACGACGGCGCGCGGGCCGCTGCCGGCCACCACGACCGGCAGGCCGCGCAGCTCCGGGCGCCGGCCGAGCTCCACGCTCACGTAGAAGGCGTCCATGTCCACGTGGGCGATCACTCGCTCCATGCCTGGAGGGTAGGGGAGGGGGAGGTCGGAAAAGCGAACGGGTGTTCGTGTCAGCCGGCCTGGCGGACGGGGCGCACGAGGATCTCGTTGACGTCCACGTGCGGCGGCTGGGTGAGCGCGAACATCACGGCGCGGGCGATGTCGTCCGCGTCGAGCGCGTCGCTGGGCTGCTGTTCGAAGAAGGGGGTGTCGGTCATGCCGGGCTCGATCAGCGTGACCTTGACGTCGCTGTCGGCGACCTCGGCGCGCAGCGCCTGGCCCATCGCGGTGACCGCGTGCTTGGTGGCCGAGTAGAGCGAGCCCGGCAGCGTGCGCCGGCCGGCGACGGAGCTGGTCAGCAGCATGTGTCCGGCGCCGCGCTCGCGGAAGTGGCCCAGCGCCGCCCGGATCGACAGCGCGCAGCCGTAGACGTTGGTGTCGATCATCGCCTTCCAGTGCTCGACCGACTCCTCGAGGAAGCCGCGCTTGGCGCCGAAGCCGGCGTTGGCGAAGAAGGCGTCGAGGCCGCCGAAGCGCGCCAGCGCCGTCTGCACGAGCGCCTGCTGGTCCTCCCAGCTGGTGACGTCGCAGCGCACCGCCACGGCGCGCTCCTCGCCGAGCTGCCCGGCCAGCGCCTGCAGCCGCTCCTCGGAGCGAGCCGCGAGCACGAGCCGGTAGTCGAACTCGGCCGCGCGCCGGGCGGTCGCCTCGCCGATGCCGCTGCTCGCGCCCGTGATGACCATGACCGGACCGTCAGACATGACGCAAGGTTCTAGCAGCCGGGATAGTGTGGCGGGCGGCGTGGCCGCTCCGCACCCCACCGAGGCACGCTTCACGCAGGTCCCGGCGAGCGCCGGGTACTACGAGAGCTTCTACCTCAAGGCATGCCATCCCGACCAGCCGCTCGGGGTCTGGCTGCGCTACACCGTGCACAAGCGCCCGGCGGCCACGCCGACCGGCTCGCTTTGGCTGACGCTCTTCGACGCGGCCGCGGATGGCCCGCAGGCGCGCAAGCTGACGCAGCCGGCTCCGACCGCCGGCGGCGAGGACTGGATCCGCATCGGCGAGGCCCGGCTCGGCGACGGGCTCGCCCGGGGGAGCATGGAGGACGCCTCCTGGGAGCTGCGCTTCGCCAGCGACGAGCCGCCGCTGTTCCACCTGCCGCGCAGCTGGATGTACACGGCGCCGCTGCCGCGCACCAAGCTGCTGAGCCCGCGGCCGGCGGCGACCTTCTCCGGGCGCGTGAGCGTCGGCGAGCGCGAGCTCGAGCTGGAGGGCTGGCGCGGCATGGTCGGCCACAACTGGGGCGCCCAGCACGCGGAGCGCTGGATCTGGCTGCACGGATTGACGCCGGCCGGCGACTGGTTCGACGCGGCGCTCGGCAAGGTCAAGCTGGGGCCGCTGATCACGCCCTGGGTGGCCAGCGGCGCGCTGTCTCTCGGTGGCGAGCGGCTCGCGCTCGGCGGCCCGGGCAAGCGCAGCGAGGTCGATGAGACGCCGGAGCGCTGCTCGTTCGCGCTCGCCGGCAAGGGCGTGCGCGTGCGCGGCGAGGTCTCGGCGGCCCGCAAGGACTTCGTGGGCTGGGTCTACGCGGACCCCGAGGGACCCCAGCACCACACGGTCAACTGCTCGGTCGCGAACATGCGCCTGTCGGTGGAGCGCTCCGGGCGGGCGCCGGTCGAGCTCAGCGTCGCCGGCGGCGCCGCCTACGAGCTCGGCATGCGCGAGCACGACCACGGCATGCCGATCCAGCCCTATCCCGACGGCTGAGAGGGGTCAGGGCGCCAGGCGCGCGATCGTCCAACCCTCGCCCGCGCGGAGGTAGCGAAAGCGATCGTGCAGGCGATCCGCGCCGTGCTGCCAGAACTCGTAGGCCTCCGGCAGCACGCGAAAGCCGCCCCACGTGTCTCCGACCGGGAGCTCGCCGGCCTCGGCGGCCGCCAGCTCGCTGACGCGCGACTCGAGCCAGCCGCGGTCGGGGATCGGCTGGCTCTGAGGCGAGACGAGCGCGCTCAGCTGGCTGCCGCGCGAGCGCGAGCGCGCATAGGCCTCGGTCTCGGCGCGGCCCACGCGCGTGACCGGTCCCTCGACGCGCACCTGGCGGCCGAGCTCCTTCCAGTGGAACAGCAGCGCCGCGCGGGGGTTGGCGGCCAGCTCGGCGCCCTTGCGGCTGGCGTAGTTGGTGAAGAAGGCGAAGCCGCGCTCGTCGAAGACCTTCAGCAGCACCATCCGCAGCGACGGCGAGCCGTCCGGGGTCGCGGTCGCGAGCCCCATCGCCTCGGGCTCGACCACGCCGGCGTCGCGCGCGGCCTGGAACCAGGCACCGAACTGCGCCAGCGGGTCGGGGTCGAGATCCTGCTCTGTCAGCGGCGACGCGGTCACGCCGGGCAGTCTCGCGGATGCGCCCTAGCGACCGCCACAGGCACGCGGCACGACGATCGAGTGCGAGCGGCCGATCGAGCCCTCGCCGGCCCGTCCGGCGACCTTGCAGAAGGCGTAGCGCCCGCTGACGAAGTCGAGCTGGAGGCGGTAGGCGTGGCCGATGACGCCCTTGCCCTGGGTCGGGGCGCCCGCGACCTCGGCGGTCACCGCCAGGCATTCGTAGCGGCCCGTCCGCCGGGTCAGGTCGCGCTCGGCGCCGCTGGCGCTGACGCTGCGCGGAAACGGCCCGCACACGACGCGACGGATTGGCCCGTGCAGGCCGCGCGCGCGGGCATCGCGCAGGATCGCGGCGGACGCGGCCGCCAGGGCGCGCTCCCGACCGGCCCGTCGCGCCGCCGGCGAGGCGCCGGCGGGCGCGAGCGCGCCGCTGCGGGCAAGGCGCGGCGCCTGCTCGACGCGCAGACGCGCCAGGCGCTGCGCTCTGGCCTGCTCGAGCCGACGCGTCTCGGCCCTGCTGCGCTCGTCCTTGGAGCTGTCGATGTGCGGTGCCAGCAGCACGATCGCCACGACGCCCGTCAGCGCCAGCAACGCCAGGCCGATGCGCGCCGGCTTGGGCAGGCGCCGCCAGAGGTAGCGGGGCAGCTCGGGGATCGAGGGCAGCGGCTCGTAGCGGTCGCCGCCGCCAGAGGGCGAAGCGCTCACCGCCGAGACGATACGCCGCGCTCCGTGCGCGATCCGGCACGGCGCGTCCTCGTCGTGATGTCCGCTTCGGCGCCCCGCCGCGAACCCGCGGTGTTAGGGCGCCCTAAGAGCCATGCTAGGCTGCAAAGCCCGATGCCTGACCCGGCAAAGTGCTGTCGTTCCACGCCGCGCTGTCGCAGCTGCCCGCTGCGGCGCAGGGAGCTGCCAGGGGAGATCGCGGCGCTGGTGACACCGCCCGCGCTGCCGCCGCACCTGGTCGGCGTGCCGCGCTGCTTGCACAAGTACGAGCCGCTGCTGCGGCGGACGTTCGAGGGGCGCGAGGGTCAGCCGGCCGGCTCGACACCGCCGAGCTGATCGCCGTCGCGAGCGAGGAACTCCTCGAGCATCATCGGCAGCTCGCGCACGCGCTCGGCGACCGTCGAGCAGATCCTCCATCGAGGACTCCTCCTCGACCTGCTCGTCGACGAACCACTGCATGAAGCTCTCGCTCGCGTAGTCGTCGGTCTCGCGGGCGATCTGGAACAGCTCGTTGATCTGGACGCTGACCTGGCGCTCCTGCTCGAGCGCGAGCCGGATCGGGGCGACGACGGGATCCTCGAAGTCCTGCTTGGCGGCGCCGACCTCGCCGAGCCGCAACTCGCCGCCGATGTCGCGCAGGTAGTTGACCATCCGCAGCGCGTGGCCGCGTTCTTCCTCGGCCTGCTCGTAGAAGAACTTCGACAGCCGCGGGAACGTCTCGCGGTCGTAATGCGCTCCGATCGCCGTGTACTGGTGCGCCGCGGCGAATTCGCGGGCGATCTGGTCGTTCAGCGCGGCGATGAAGCGTTCGGAGGCCATGTGCCAGAAGGCTACCGCCGCCCGCGGACCATCCAGCCACTTTCGTCATGAGTTTCCATAACGCCGATTAGCGAGCATTGCCGATGGCATTCGCGGCTTTACCAACTCCTAGCCGCCGCTTGCCCGCCACGTAACCGGCTCCCGGGCACCCTCCAGGGACAACGATCCCACCGGGAGGTGCGAATTCCATGCAGAAGATCACCGCAGCACTCGCAACCGCGCTCGCCGTCAGCCTGGCGCTCGCCGCCACGGCCGGCGCCGCGACCAAGCTGCGCGAGCTCGAGGGCAAGGTCACGTCGGTCAACGCCGCCGCCAAGACCTTCCGCCTCAAGGACCACGAGCGCGGCACCTTCACCATCAAGGTGACTCGCAACACCCGCTTCGAGGATCTCGCCGGCTTCTCGGCCCTCAAGCCCGGCCTGAAGCGCGTCGAGGCCAAGGTCAAGCGCGTCGACGGCGCCTGGATCGCCCGCAAGATCGAGCTCTCCGGCCGCGACGACGACCGTGAGGACGACGATCACGGCGACGACGATGACCACGATCGCGACGACGACCACGGCGGTCACGGCGGTGGCGACGACGACTGATTCGACGGCGGCCCTAGCGGTTCCGGCTCGCGAATGCGAAGCGGCGGACGGAACCGCTAGGACGCCGCTGAGCCGCGCGGGGCTCCGAAAGCGGAATCCGTGCGCGGACGCTCCTCCTCGGACGGCGACGCATCCCGGTCAGCGGACAAGACGCGGAGCGTCTTGGACGGTGAACGCGGTGCGGAGCGCAAGATCCGAGGCCACCAGCGCTAGAGCCCCCGAATCGCCACCGCCTCAATCGCATCCGCAGGCTCAAACCCGAAGATCTGCGCATAGAACGACAGCTCCGCCTCCAAGCTCGCCACGATCGTCTCCGCCTTCCGAAACCCGTGCTGCTCCCCGGCGAACGCCAGATACGCATGCGGCACGCTCGAAGCAGCCAACGCAGCCACCATCGTCTCGGCCTGCGACGGCGGCACCACCTCGTCCTCCAGCCCCTGCAGCAGGATCACCGCCGCCCGGATCCGATCGGCGTAGTGGATCGGCGAGCGCTCCCGCCAGCGCGCGGCCGTCTCCGGATACGGCCCGATCAGCCCGTCCAGGTAGCGCGACTCGAACTTGTGCGTGTCCTCGGCGAGCATCTCCGCGTCGGCGACGCCGTAGTAGCTGGCGCCGGCGGCGAACAGGTCGTGGAAGGCGAGCGCGCAGAGCGTCGTGTAGCCGCCCGCGCTGCCGCCATGGATCGCGAGTCGATCGCCGTCGACCTCGCCCTCCTCCACCAGGTAGCGCGCGGCGGCGATGCAGTCCTCGGTGTCGACGATCCCCCACTGCTCGCGCAGGCTGTCGCGATAGGCGCGCCCGAAGCCGCTGCTGCCGCCGTAGTTGACGTCGACGATGCCGAAGCCGCGGCTGGTCCAGAACAGGATCTCCTGCTGCAGCATCGGCGGCGAGTGGCCGGTCGGGCCGCCGTGGCTCTGGACGATCAGCGGCGGGCGCTCGTCGGCCGGTCCCTCGACGTCCGGATTGGCGGGCGGGTAGTAGAAGGCGTGCGAGCGTCGCCCGCCGCTGGAGGGGAACTCGAGCCGCCGCGGCTGGGAGATCAAGCCGGGATCGAGCCGCTCCTCGCTCGAGGGCTTCACCACCGTGGCGCCGCGCTCGGCGTCCCACGTGACCACGGCCGGGCCCTCGCTGGGATTGGCCGCGACGAAGATCAGGCGCCCGTCGCGGGCCCGCAGCCAGGGGTAGTCGTAGGCGCTATAGGGCAGCCCGACCTCCTCGAGCTCCTCCGCCCCCGGGCGCAGCAGGCAGAGCCGGTCCTCGGCCCGCTCGCAGCGCACACAGGCGATCTCGCCGCCGGCGCAGGAAGGCGTAGGTCGAGCCGCCCAGCAGCCACTGCGGGTAGCCGAGCTCGGCGCCGTCCTCGCTGGTGAGCTGCTCCCGCTCGCGGTAAAGCTGCCACCAGCCGGTGCGATCGGAGACCCAGTGAAGGCGGCCCTCGGGGTCCCACTCCGGCTGCCAGATCGACTCGCTCGGCCCGCCGGCGACGCGCTCGGCCCGGTCGAGCGCGTCGAGCGGCGCGACCCACAGCTCGGTCCCGTCCCAGGGCATGTTCGGGTGGTCCCAGCAGATGAAGCAGAGGTGCGTGCCCTGCGGGCTCAGGCGCGGGAAGGCGTAGAAGTCGCGCCCGCTGGCGAGCACCTCCTGCGGCCCTGCCCGTCGACCGGCAGCGCCACCAGCTCGTTCGCCGGCTCGCCCTCGCCATGGGTCTCGCGCACGCAGATCAGGCGCGCGCCGTCGGCGGTGACGCGGAAGTCGGCATAGCGAACCGCCGCGGGCTCCGGCGGCTCGGGCGTGATCGCGACCGGCTCGGATCCGAGCCGCTGGCGATAGACCCGCTGGTCGGCGAAGTTCGAGAAGAAGGCGGTGTCGCCGTGCAGCAGCCAGGCCCCGCCGCCGTACTCGTGCACGCGCGTGCGCACGTTCATGTCCGCCGGCGTGAGCGCCTCGCCGTCGCGCACGAGCACGTAGCGCCCGCCCTCGTCCGGCCGGCGCTCGAGCCACCAGGGAACGCCCTCCGTGTCGAGGTCGGGCTCATAGAGGCTGGTCTCGCCGCTGGCGATCGCCGCCGCGCTCAACGGCGACGGCCAGGACCCATACGCTGCGATCACGGCGGCGATGCTAGCCGGGGTCGGCTGATTTGGCTCTCGTGCGGAGGGTTTTTGCGCCGCCGGGCGAAGGGCATCATGTGGACATGGCTGAGACGAACCGCTTCCAGCGCTCCCTGACCATCGATCCGGCCGAGCGCGCCCGCGACGTGGACTTCCCGATCGTGCTGCGCGGCTACGACCGTGCCGCCGTGGACCGCTACGTCGAGGAGATGACGCGCCTGGTCAAGGACTCGAGGCCACCCAGCTGCGCGAGAACGTCGTGCAGCGGGCGCTCGACGAGGTCGGCGAGCAGACCTCCAGCATCCTGCAGCGCGCGCATGAGACGGCCGAGGAGATCACGGCCCACTCGCGTGCCAAGGCCGAGGGGCGCCTGCAGCGCGCCGAGCGCGAGGCGGAGCTGTTGCGGGGCGAGGCCGACGCGTACGCGCAGCGGATCGTCTCCGACACGCGCCAGCTGTGGGAGGAGCGTCAGCGGCTGATCGAGGAGATGCGCCAGCTGGCCGACGAGGTGCTCGGCACCGCCGACGACGCCGCCGAACGGCTGACCGAGCCGGAGATGCTGACGCGCGACGACCTGACGCCACAGCTCACCGAGACGACCGTGGTCGAAGAGGAGCCGCTGCTCACGGAGGAGGCGACGACGAACGGATCGCTGGCGGCCGAGGAGTCGACCGACGAGCCACTGGTCGCCGAAGACCCAGCTGACGAGACTGCACCCGAGCCCAGCGATCCGCCGACGGCGGAGTTCGAGGCGCCGACCGTCGACGAGACCGACGAGCGGCGCCCCGCCTCCTAGAGGGGCAGTTTGCCGCGGGCCTTGCGGCCCGTGCTGGCACTCTTGTTGGTCGCCTTGCGCGAGGTACCGAACGACTTGGAGAACAGGCGTCCGATGATGCCTGGAGCCTTGCCGCCCGCCGACTGACCGACGCCGAGCGTCTTGTCGACCCCGCGCTGGGGATGCCGGGACAGGCGCGGGACCAGGAAGCCGAGCACTAGCAGCAGGATGCAGACGGCGATGATGATCGCGATGGTCATGGTCGTCCTGTACCCACGTTTCGCCGTCCCGGAAACCGGCTACCAGACGGGTATGAGCGAGCAAGACGTCGACAGGGAGGCCGAGGCCGCAGCGGCCGAGGCAGCGGGCATCGGCGGCCGGGGCGGGACCGCAGGCGACCCCGCCGATCGAGCGGTCCGCGAGGGCGGTGGCGGTGAGGCCGAGGGCTTCGAGCTGGCCGAGGAGGAACTGGTCGAGCACGCCACGCACGGCGACTCGGGGCCGGACCCGACGCACATGGCGGGCGCGCCCGAGTACGAGAGCGATCGCTCCACCGCCGTCGACGGAGAAGCCGACGCCGAGCGCACCAGCGAGCGCACCGACGACCCCGACGACACGGCCTGAACCCAGCCGCGCTCCGCCGCGGCGTGCGTCTGGCACACTCTGCGCCCGTGCCCAAGGAGAAGCCAGTCCGGATGCAGATGCAGGCGGGAGCGCTCGCCGCGATCCCGCAGCTCGAAAGCCGTAGCGACGAGCAGCTGCAGAGCGAGTCGCGCCACCGCGTGGCCGCGAAGGCGCTGCTCGGCGCCCGCGCGGCCGAGCGCTACGACGCCAAGGCCGCCCGGCGCTACTTCAACGAGGCCCTGGCGGGCTGCCACCCGCAGGAGCGCCCAGCGCTGCGCCAGATGATGCGAGCGTCGCTGGCGCTGGCCGAGCGCAAGCCGGACGAGCTCAAGGCCGCGATGGAGAAGCTGGGCCAGGAGGCCCCGTCCAGCCGCCAGCTGTTCATGCTGCGGATGATGGGGCTCGTGCTGCCCCCGCAGGGCGCGAGCCCGCTGCTGCGCGTGCGCGGCATCCTGCTGCTGATCGCGATCGTGCTGGTCGTGCTGGCGATCGGGGCCGGATTGGCCATGCTGATCGCGCTGCCCTTCGGCGGCGTCGGCATCGGGCCGGCGATCTTCTTCGGCGTCTTGATCGTCGCGGTCGTCCTGGGCGTCCTGTTCCTGCTTGGCAGGCGCCGGCAAGCGCGGGCGCAGGCCAACAGACCCCGCCGCGGCTGACGCCGGGGCCTAGCTCAGCGCGGCGGCGAGCCGGCGCCGGTACTCGCGCGCCAGCGGATGATCCGTGCCGAGCTCGGTGAAGATCCCCACCATCACACGGCGGATCGGATCGCGTCGAGCTGGCTCGGACGCCTCGGCGAGCGCGGTCTGCAGCTGCTCCAGCACAGTCTCGTAGTCGCCCGCGTCCCAGGCCTCGAAGGCCGGCAGTAGCTCCTCGGCGCCGGCGAGCGTCAGCTCGGCACGCGCCGCCAGCCCGTCGGCGAGGAAGTCCCCTGCCGCTTCGCGCACGAGCTCGAGCGCCTCCGCCGCCTCGCCTCGGCGCAGCAGCTGACGTGCCAGGGCGCTGCGCGCCCCGGCGTGCCGGGGATCGAGCTCGAGCGCCCGTCGCAGCGCCGCCTCGTCGCCGCTGGCGGCCAGCTCGTCGGCCTCGGACGGCACGAGCGCGTCGAAGAAGCGCTCGACCTCCGCCGGCGGCAGCGCGCCCGTGAACTCCGTCGCCACGCGGCCGTCGCGAAACGCCTTCACGGCCGGGATCCCCTGGATCCGGTAGCGCGCGGCGAGCCCCTGGTTGCGATCGGTGTCCACCTTGGCCAGCTCGACCTGGCCCGCGCGGGCGTCCGCGGCGCGCTCGAGCGCCGGCGTGAGCTGCCGGCAGGGAGCGCACCAGCTGGCCCAGAAGTCCACCACGACCGGCAGCTCGCGCGAGCGTTCGAGCACGCGCGCGTCGAAGTCCGCCTCGTCGACGTCGAAGATCACCGGGGTCGCGGTCTCACTGCTGATCGAGCCGTGCCTGCTCCAGGAGGACGGTTCGCTTCGGCGTCCCGCGCTCGCCGGCGGCGGGGTCGCCGAGGCGGCTGATCCGATCGACGACCTTCATGCCTTTGGTGACCTTGCCGATCACCGCGTACTCGGGCGGCAGCCCCGCATCCGGGCCGGTGACGACGAAGAACTGGCTGCCGGCGGTGCCGGGCGGGTCGGTGCCGGTCTTGCCCATCGCCACGACGCCCCGCACGTACTGCGTGTCGACCGGCGGCACGTCGCGCGTCGAGTAGCCGGGCGTGCCCTGCCCGGTGCCGAGCGGGTCCCCGCCCTGGATCACGAAGCCGGGCACGACGCGGTGGAAGGTCGTGTCGTCGAAGTAGCCCTTGCGCACGAGCGCGGCGAACGAGGCGGTCGTGTTGGGGGCCAGCTTCTGGTCGAGGCGGATCGTGAACGCGCCGCAGCTGGTCTTCAGCAGCACGTCGTAGGCGGTGCCGCGCGCGAGCTTGGCGGTCGGCTTGCTCTCGGCTCCGGCCTCCTTGGGCTCGGGCGCGTCGACGACCTTGCAGCCGCCCTTGACGACGACCTTGGCCGAGTCGTTGGACCCGCTGTCCTCGTCGCCGTCGCCGCAACCGGCGACGAGCGCGACGAGCAGGCCGAGTGCCAGGAGCAGCGAGCGCGGGGTCACGGGCCGTAGGCTAGCGGCGTGTCGCTGTCCCCCATCGCAGTTCGCTACGACCAGTTCATCCTCGATCTCGACGGGTGCGTTTGGGTCGGCGAGGAGCCGACGCCCGGCGCCGTCGCCGCCGTGAGCGCCCTGCGCGACGCCGGCAAGCGGGTCGCGTTTGCCACCAACGATCCCCGCAGCCCGACCGAGGACTACGTCACGCGCCTGTGGCGAGTCGGGATCCAGGCCTCGCTCGCCGACGTCGTGACCGTGGGTGGCGCCGTGCAGCACCTGTTGGCCGAGACCCGGCACGGGCGCACCGCCTTCGTGATCGGCACGGCCTCGATGTACCGTCACGTCGCCGACGCGGGCCTACGCGTGCTCAACAACACCGACCTCGCCTCCCGCGCCGAGGTCGTGCTCGTGGCCGGCACCGAGGACCTGGTCTACGACGACCTGCGCAACGCCACGCTCGCGGTCCGTCGGGGCGCCGACTTCCTGGCCACCGGCCGCGATCCGACCTATCCCCAGCCCGACGGCTTCTGGCCGGGCACGGGAGCGATCCTGGCGGCCGTGGAGTACGCCACCGGCCGTGCCGCGCAGGTGATCGGCAAGCCCGAGCCACAGCTGCTGCTGACCGCGCTCGACCGGCTCGGCGCGGGCAGCACGCTGGTGGTCGGCGATCGCGTCGACGCCGACCTCGCCGCCGCCGCGGCCGCCAAGCTCGACTCCGCGCTCGTGCTCACGGGCGGCGCGAGCCGCACCGACGTCGAGGCGCTCGATCCGCGTCCGGTGGCGATAGCCGACAACCTGGCCGACCTGTTCACCGCGCGATGAGCCGCCGCTTCGCGCTGTTGGTCAACCCGGCGTCGGGCGGCGGCAAGGCGCTCGCCGCGGTGCCCGCGGTGACGGCCGAGCTCGACCGGCTCGGGGCGCCCAACCGCGTGGTCACCACGCGCAGCTCCGAGCATGCGGCCGAGGAGGCCGCTCGCGCGGCCCGTGCGGGCGAGACTGTGGCGGCGGTCGGCGGCGACGGCCTGCTGCGGCCGGTGGCGAGCGCGCTGCGCGACAGCGAGATGGCGGTCGCGATCATTCCCTGCGGACGGGGCAACGACCTCGCGCGGGTGCTGGGGATCCCGCGCGAGCCGGTGGCCGCGGCGCGGCTGGCCGTGGAGGGCGTCGAGCGCCCGATCGACCTCGGCGACGTCGACGGCACGCCGTTCGTGGGCATCGCCAGCCTCGGCTTCGACTCGGACGCCAATCGGATCGCCAACGAGGCACGGCTGATCCGCGGCGACGTCGTCTACCTCTATGCGGCGCTGCGCGCGCTGGCCGCCTGGAGGCCGGCGTGCTTTCGCGTCACGCGTCGACGGGCAGCGTCGCGAGCTCACCGGCTTCAGCGTGGCCGTCGGCAACTCGCGTTGCTACGGCGGCGGGATGATGTTGCTGCCCCATGCCGAGCTCGACGACGGCCAGCTCGACGTGTTGGCCGTGAGCGGGACGTCGAAGCTGAGCTACCTGCGCGGCCTGACGAAGGTGTTCAAGGGCGCCCATCTCTCCTCTCCCCACGTCGTCCTCCTGCGCGGCAGCGAGATCGACGTCGACGCCGATCGGCCGTTCACCGTCTATGCCGACGGCGATCCGATCGGCACCACCCCTGTCACCGTGCGCGTGCGCGAGCGGGCGCTGCGCGTGGTGGTCCCGCGTTGATGTTCGCCGCCACCCGCCGGCTCGCGCGCCTGACCCGCGCGGCGACGCGGCTCGGACGCACGCGGCGGGACGACCGCGCCCGGACGGCTGCTGCTGCGCCTGCAGCCGGATGCCCTGCGGCGCATGGGCGGCGAGCTGGACGCGGGCTCGGTGGCGATCTCGGCGACCAACGGCAAGACCACCAGCGCGGCGATGATCGCCGCCGCCCTGGAGCGCGACGGCCGCTCGCTGGTCCACAACCGGGCCGGCTCGAACATGGCCTGGGGCGTCGCGACGGCGCTGCTCGACGCCCGCCGCGGTCGCGACCAGCTCGGCCTGTTCGAGGTCGACGAGGCCTGGCTCGGAGCGGTCTCGCGCGCGCTCGAGCCGCGTCTCTACCTGCTTGCGAACCTCTTCCGCGACCAGCTCGACCGCTACGGCGAGCTGGAGCTGCTGGCCGACCGCTGGGCCGAGGTCGTGGCCGAGCGCGACGGCCAGGCTCGCTTCGTGCTGAACGCCGACGACCCGCTGGTGGCCGACCTCGGGCGCGGACGCGCGGGCGTGACCTACTTCGGCCTCGAGGACGACGCCCAGGCGCTGCCGCAGCTTCAGCACGCGGCCGACTCCAAGCACTGCCGCAACTGCGGCACGGCCTACGTCTACGACGCGATCTACCTCGGCCACATGGGCCGCTACCGCTGCCCGAACTGCGGCCGCTCGCGGCCCGAGCCGCAGGTCGCCGCGACGCGTGTGGAGCTGGAGGGCATGGCCGGCTCGCGCGTGCAGCTGCGCACGCCGGCGGGCGAGCTGAGCCTGCGGCTGCCGCTGCCCGGGCTCTACAACGTCTACAACGCCGTCGCCGCGGTCGCGACCGCGCTCGAGCTGGGCGTGCCGGCGGCGACCGTCGGGGCCGCGCTGGAGGCCTTCTCCCCCGCCTTCGGCCGCGTGCAGACGCTCGACCTCGACGGGACGCCGCTGTCGATCCTGCTGATCAAGAACCCCGCCGGGGCCAACGAGGTGCTGCGCACGATCACGCTCGAGGACGGCGCGCTCGACCTCTGGCTCGCGCTCAACGACCGCATCGCCGACGGGCGCGACGTGTCCTGGATCTGGGACGCCGACTTCGAGCTGCTCGCCGGGCGCGTGCGTCGCGCCACCTGCTCGGGCACGCGCGCCGAGGAGCTGGCGCTGCGGCTCAAGTACGCGGGCGTCGACGCGGAGATCGTGGTCGAGCGCGACACTCGAGCGCTCGCTGGACGACGCCGTGCGCGCGGCACGCCGGTCAGCTGTTCGCGCTGCCCACCTACACCGCGCTGCTGGACCTCCAGCGGCTTGCTGACGCGCAGGGGCGCGACCCGTCCATGGTCGGCGTCGTAGCGGATGAGTGGGTCTTCGCCTACGGCTCGCTGGTCGTCGACCGGCGCCCCGTCCGCCTGGCGCGCCTGCGCGGCCATCGGCGCGGCTGGGGCGTGGCGATGGACAACGGCGCGGACGTGCCGGGCTACAAGCGCTACCTCGCCGAGGACGGCAGCAGGCCGGCGGTCTGGGTCGTGTTCCTCGACCTCGCGCACGCGCCCGGCTCGAGCGTCAACGGCATCCTCTCGCCGGTCGACGACGACGAGCTGGCGCGGCTCGATCGGCGCGAGCGCAACTACGATCGCCTGGACGTGACCGAGCTGATCGACGCGCCCCCCGGACGGACCTGGGCCTACGTCGGCTCGGCGGCCGGCCGGCGGCGCCGCGCCGACGGCGAGCGCGCCCGGGCGGCGGTGGTCCAGCGGGCCTATCTCGACGGCGTGCGGGCGAGCTTCGCGGCGCTCGGCCCAGCCGAGCTGGCGGCCTTCGATGCTTCGACGGACGCGCCGAGCTGTCCCGTGGCCGAGCTGCGGCGGGTGGACCTGCCCGCGGAGCCACCGCCGTGACGACGTTCGCGCGCGCCGCGGTCGGCTGGCACGACGCGGAATGCGCGCTCGTACGCTGCGGACCTGTCGCTCTGGCACGAGCTCGCCTCGGAGCGCGCGCGGCTCGATCCTCGACCTCGGCTGCGGCACCGGCCGCGTGGCGCTCGACCTCGCCGCGGCCGGCCACGCGGTCACCGCGCTCGACGCCGACAGCGAGCTCGTCGAGGAGCTGGCGCGCCGCGCGCGCGAGCGGCGGCTGCGGATCGACGCGCGTGGTCGCGGACGCGCGCTCGTTCACGCTCGCGCATCGCTTCGCGCTCGACGATCGCGCCGATGCAGGTGGTCCAGCTGCTCGGCGGCGCCGCCGGCCGGATCGCCATGCTCGAGCGCGTGCGCGCTCACCTCCAACCGGGCGGGCTGTTCGCCGCCGCGCTCGCCGACCCGTTCGAGTCCGCGCCTCCCGACGAGGCGCTGCCGCCGCTGCCCGACGTGCTCGAGCTCGACGGCTGGGTGCTCTCCAGCCAGCCGATCGCGGTGCGCTCCGAGGACGGCGGCGTCGCGATCGACCGGCTGCGCCAGCTGGTCTCCCCGGCGGGCGAGCTGCGCGAGGAGCTGGTCACGATCCGGCTCGACGGCGTCGGTCCGGACGAGCTCGAGGCCGAGGGCCGCGCCAGCGACCTGCGGCCGATCGGACGGCGCCTGGTGCCCGAGACGCTCGACCACGTGGGCAGCACGATCGTGCTGCTGGAGGCGCCCGCGTGACCCCCGCCCTGCGCGTCTGCGCGCTCTATCCCGAGCTGATGAACATCTACGCCGATCGCGGCAACGTCGCGGTGCTGCGCGCCCGCTGCGAGTGGCGGGGGCTCGGCTTCGAGCTCGGCGTCGGCCAGCCTCGGCGAGGGACTGGACCCCGACGCCCACGACCTCTTCTACATCGGCGGCGGCCAGGACCGCGACCAGGAGGCGGTCGCTGCCGACATGGCGCAGACCAAGCGCGACGCCCTGCACGCCGCCGCCGACCGCGATGCCGTGGTGCTCGCGGTCTGCGGCGGCTACCAGCTGCTCGGCCACTCCTATGCCCTCGGCGACCAGGATCTGCCGGGCGTCGGCCTGGTCGACCTGCGCACGGTGCGCGAACCCGGCGAGCGGCTGATCGGCAACTGCGCGATCGAGGCCGACCTCGGCGACGGCCCGCGCATGATCGCGGGCTTCGAGAACCACGCCGGGCGCACCTACCTCGGCCCGGACGAGCGTCCGCTCGGCCGCGTGCTGTCCGGACACGGCAACAACGGCCGCGACGGCTTCGAGGGCGTGCGTGCGCGGCAACGTGATCGGCACCTACCTCCACGGCCCGCTGCTGCCGAAGAACGTCTGGCTGGCCGACCGCCTGATCGAGCTCGCGCTCGACGTCCGGCTGCGGCCGCTCGACGACGCGCTCGAGGACGCGGCCCACGCGTCGGCCAAGCGTGCCGCCGGCGTCTCCTGACGCGCGAGCGGTCGCGTCAGACGGTCGTCCCGGCCACACGCAGCACCTCGGCCACCGAGGTCGAGCCGGCCCGGACCTTGTCGAGCCCGTCCTCGCGCAGGCTGCGCATGCCCTCCCTGCGCGCCGCCTCGCGCAGCGCGTCCGCCGAGGCCCCTCGAGGATCAGCTTGCGCAGCGGCTCGCTCGACGACCATCACCTCGTAGATGCCGTGGCGGCCGCGGTAGCCGCTGCCGCCGCAGCGCACGCAGCCGTCCGGCTCGCAGGCGGCGAAGCCCTGGGAGACCGCGAAGCCGCTCTCGGTCAGCCGCGCCTTGCTGAGCTTCACCGGCTGCTTGCAGTCGCACAGGCTGCGCACAAGGCGCTGTGCGACCACGCACTGCACGCCGCCGGCGACCAGGAACGGCTCGATGCCCATCTCGACCAGCCGCGCGACCGCCAGCGGGGCGTCGTTGGTGTGCAGCGTCGTCAGCACGAGGTGGCCGGTCAGCGCCGACTCGATCGCGATCTGGGCCGTCTCACGGTCGCGCACCTCGCCGACCATGATCACGTCGGGGTCCGAGCGCACCATCGAGCGCAGCCCGGAGGCGAACGTCAGCCCCGCCTTGACGTTGACCTGCACCTGCTTGACGCCCTCGAGCTCGTACTCGACCGGGTCCTCGATCGCGATCAGCGTCTGCTCGGGGGTGTTGACCTCGGCCAGCGCCGCGTAGAGCGTGGTGGTCTTGCCCGAGCCGGTCGGGCCCGTGACCAGCACGGCGCCGTTGGGCGCCCGGATCGCCTCGGAGAAGGCCGCGCGATCGCGCTCGTGCATGCCGAGGCCGGCCGAGGTCGACCGTCGCCCTGCCCTTGTCGAGCACCCGCATCACGACCGCCTCGCCGCGCACGACCGGCAGCGTCGCGACGCGCAGGTCGACGTGGCGGCCGTCGACGGTCAGCCCGATGCGCCCGTCCTGGGGCACCCGCCGCTCGGCGATGTCGAGGTCGGCCATGATCTTCACCCGCGACACCAGGCCGGCGACCAGGTGCGCGCGGCACGGTCGTGGAGTCGACCACGACGCCGTCGATGCGAAAGCGCACGCGCACGTCGGTGCTGCTGGGCTCGAAGTGGACGTCGGAGGCGCCGCGGCGCACCGCGTCGGCGATCACCGAGTGCACCAGCTTGACCACCGGCGCCTCGTCGGCGGACTCGCGCAGCTCGATCACCTCGGCGGCCGGCTGCTCGGCCTCCTCCTCGATCTCCTGCACCGACTGCTCCAGCTGCGACAGCTGGCCGATCAGCGCGTCGATGTCCGCGGGCGGCGGCGACCGCGCGGCGGACGTCGTAGCCGGTGCCCATGCGGATGTCGTCGAGCGCGAGCACGTTGGCCGGGTCGGCGATCGCCACCAGCAGCGTGCGCCGGTCGGCGAAGGCGATCGGCACCGCCCGGTAGCGGCGCGGCCTTGGCGGCGTCGATCAGGTTGGCCGCGCCCATGTCCACGTCGAAGACGTTGAGGTCGACGTGCTCGAGGCCGTTGCGCTCCGCGAGCGCGCGGGCGAGCTGGTCGGGCGTGACCATGCCGTCGGCGACCAGCGCCTGGCCGAGCGGCAGGCCGGTCTCGCGTGCGCGCGCGAGACCGTGCTCGATCGTGCCCACGGTCGGCGAACCCGAGCCGCACGATCATGTCGCCGAGGCGCGGCTTGGCCCCGGGCTCGGCGCGAGGGCGGCGTCAGGCCCTTGACCGCCGGTTCGAGGGGTTGCGGGTCCATCACCCCTGCTATCGGCAGCGTCCCCGTTTGGGTGAAGGCGCTCAGCGGCCGGTGGAGCCGAAGCCGCCGGCGCCGCGCGCGGTCTCGTCGAGCGCGTCGACCTCCAGCGGCTGCGCCGATGCGAGCTGCACCAGCACGAGCTGGGCGATGCGGTCGCCAGGCGCGATCTCGAAGGGCTGCTCGCGGTCGGTGTTCAGCAGCAGCACGCGCAGCTCGCCGCGGTAGCCGGGGTCGATCAGGCCCGGCGCGTTGACCAGCGCGATGCCGTGGCGGGCGGCCAGGCCCGAGCGCGGCAGCACGAGGCCGGCGTGGCCCGGCGGGATCGCCACGGCGACGCCGGTGCCGACGCTCGCCCGCTCCCCCGGGCCGAGCGTGGCGGCCTCGGCGGCGTGCAGGTCGAAGCCGGCGTCGTCGTCGTGGGCGCGCGCGGGCGGGCGGGCGGCCTCGGAGAGCCGCTGGAAGCGAGAGCTTCACTCGGCTGCTGTGCCGTTCAGGGCGAAGCGCTCGAAGCGGGGCGCGGCGGCGGCCGGCACGCGCGCGCGCACGCGCACCCCCTCGGCGGTGTCCTCGCGCTCGAGCTCGCCGGCCAGCTCGTGCAGCTCGGACAGGCTGCCGCCCTCCTCGTAGGGCACCAGCAGCTCCATCGGCCGCAGCGCGGCGAGGAAGCGCGCCTCGATCGCCTCGCGCAGCTCCTCGAGCCCCTCCCCCGTCTCGGCCGAGACCTGCACGGCGCTGCGGGAAGCGGAACGACAGCTCGCGCCGGCGCTCGTCGTCGAGCAGGTCGACCTTGTTCAGCGCCAGCAGGCGCGGGCGCTCGGCGGCGCCGATCTCCTCCAGCACCTCCTCGACGGCGTCGAGCATCTCGTGCAGCTCCTCCTCGGGCGCCGAGGCGTCGGCGACGTGCACGATCAGGTCGGCGTCGAGCGCCTCCTCGAGCGTGGCCGCGAACGCGTCCACGAGCTGGTGGGGCAGCTTGCGGATGAAGCCGACGGTGTCGGTCAGCAGGTAGGTGCGGCCCGCGATCTCGAACGAGCGCGTGGTCGGGTCGAGCGTGTGGAACAGCCGGTCGCGCACGCCGACCTCGGCGCCGGTGAGCGCGTTCAGCAGCGTCGACTTGCCGGCGTTGGTGTAGCCGGCCAGCGCGACCGTCGGCAGCGCGCGCGCGCTCGCGCTCGCGGCGCATCACGCTGCGCGTGCTCTTGGCGTGCTCCAGCCGCCGCTTCAGCGCGGCGATCCGGTCGCGCGCCAGCCGGCGGTCGGTCTCGATCTGGGACTCGCCCGGGCCCCTGGTGCCGATGCCGGCGCCGAGGCGCTCGAGGTGGGTCCACAGCCCGCGCATGCGCGCGAGGTTGTACTCGAGCTGCGCCAGCTCGACCTGCAGCTTGCCCTCGGCCGAGTTGGCGTGGTCGGCGAAGATGTCGAGGATGATCGCCGTGCGGTCGATCACCGGCACGCCCAGCGCCTGCTCGAGGTTGCGCTCCTGGCGCGGCAGCAGCTCGTCGTCGCAGGCGACGAGGTTGGCGTCGCACTCGGCGATCGCCTGCTTGAGCTCGGCCAGCTTGCCGTGCCCGAGGTAGCGGTCGGGGTCGGGGCGCGTCGCGGCGCTGGGTGGCCTCGCCGGCCACGGCGACGCCGGCGGTGCGCAGCAGCTCGCGCAGCTCGCCGAGGTCGGGCTCGTCGGGGCCGGCCACCAGGCAGAACGCGCGCTGGCGCGCGCGGGGGTTGCGCATCCCCTCCTTGCCGTCGGCCTGCGTCTGGCCGGTGCGTCCGTTGCGTCCTCGCTGCACGGGCACAAGTGTAGGCTCCGCCCATGAGGGCGTTTCTCACCGGTGGTACGGGCTTCATCGGCGGACGCGGTGGCTCGCGAGCTGCGCGAGCGCGGCGACGAGGTGGTCGCGCTGGTGCGCTCGCCCGAGCGGGCGACCGGCGCTCGACGCTGAGCTGGTCGAGGGCGACCTCAGCGACACGGAGGCGATCCGGCGCGGCCTGGAGGGCTGCGACGCCGTGCTTCCACGTCGCCGCCGTCTACAAGGTCGGCATCCCGAAGTCCGAGCGTCCGGCGATGCTGGACGCCAACGTGCGCGGCACCGAGCGCGTGCTCGACGCGGCGCTCGACGCCGGCGTCGAGCGGATCGTCTACGTCTCGACGGTCAACGTGTTCGGCAACACGCGCGGCGAGGTGGTCGACGAGACGTACGCCGCGACGAGGCCGACGGCTTCCTCTCCTACTACGACGAGACCAAGTACCGCTCGCACCAGGTCGCGGACGACCGGATCGCGGCCGGGGCGCCGATCGTGATCGTCCAGCCGGGCGGCGTCTACGGCCCCGGCGACCACTCCGAGGTCGGCGAACAGATCGAGCAGGCCGCGAGCGGCAAGCTGCGCGCGAAGATGTTCCCCGAGCATGGGGATGAATGCTCGTGCACGTGGAGGACATCGCCGGCCGGCATCCTGCTCGCGCACGACAAGGGCGAGATCGGCGAGTCGTACGTGCTCGCCGGCGAGCAGACCACGCATGGGCGACCTGGTCGACCGCGTCGCGGCGCTCTCGGAGCGCAAGCCGCCGCGGCTGACGATGCCGACCGCTGCTGATCAAGGCCTCCGCCCCGCTGGCGCCGCTGGTCGGCCCCGCGCTCGGCTTCCCGCCGAACCTCCGCGAGGTGATCAAGGCCTCGCACGGCGTCACCTACTGGGCGCGGACGACCAGCGCCCGGGCCGAGCTGGGCTACAGCCCGCGCGACCTGGACACCGGCCTGCGCGAGACGCTCGCGGCCGGCTAGCGCCTCGGTCACCGGCGGCAGCTGCAGCCGCTCGACCGGCGGCAGGACGCCCTCGGTGGGGAACTCGTCCGGGACCGAGGAGCCCGGCAGCACGACCACGCCCTCCGCCGGGTCGCCGAGCCAGCGACGCGTGGCCGACCGCGTAGCGGTGCGCGCAGAGCGCGCAGGCGGCGGCGTCGATCTCCTCGATGCGGCGGTGCCAGAGGTCGCCGCCCGTCGTCCATCACGTGGTCGCCGGTCAGCTCGTCGATGCGCAGCTGGATGCCCGAGCGGGTGGCGCCTGGCCGGCAGCCGGCGGCCCTGCAGGGCGCAGAAGACGCCGTCGGCGTTGGTCTCGAACAGCGGCGCCTGGCGATAGGCGCCGTCGGCGACCGCGCCGTCGTCGGTCCGCTCGAGTCGGGTCGGTAGGGAGCGAGCTCGCCCAGCAGCCCCACCAGCGCCAGCAGCTCGCGGTCGGGCGGCTCGGGCGCGACGCCGCGGCGCAGCAGCAGCGTGTCGCAGGCGCGCTGCGGGCGGCCCTCGATCGCCCCCGTCAGCGGCGCGGCGACGGCCACCACGACCTCGCTCGAGCGAGCGCAGCTCGGCGGCGACCTGCGCCGCCGAGCCGGGCTCGAAGAACATCGCGCTGAGGCGGATCGGCGGCTCGGGCTCGCGCACCTCCTCGAGCAGCGCGAGCTGGAGGTGCCTGTCGCGAACCGCGACGACGCCGCAGTAGCGCACCGTCAACCGCCGCAGGCTGGAGCGCAGCCGCTCGACGGCCTCGCCCAGGCGCTCGTCGGGGACGGTCAGCGAGATGCGGAAGAAGCCCTCGCCGTTGGGGCCGTAGGCGCCAGCCCGGCGAGACCACGACGCCGGACTCCTCCAGCACCAGCTCGCAGTAGGAGGCCGAGGTGTGGCCCTCGGGCACCGGCGCCCAGACGTAGATCGTGCCCTTCGGCGGGGTCACGTCGACGCCGATCTCGGCGAGCGCCTCGCAGACCAGGTCGCGCCGGCGCTCGTAGACCTCGGCATCTCCGGCGGCGGCCCGGCGTCCGAGCGCCGCCGCGGCGGCCAGCTGCACCGCCTCGAACATGCCCGAGTCGATGTTGGTCTTGAGCTTCCAGTAGGCGGCTCGACGGCGTCGGCGTTGCCGACGATCGCCGCCGTGCGCCAGCCGGTCATGTTGTAGCCCTTGGAGAGCGAGAAGACCTCGACGCCGACCTCCTTGGCGCCCGGGGTCTCGAGGAAGCTCGGCGCGACGTAGCCGTCGAAGGTCGTCTCGGTGTAGGAGGCGTCGTGGACGACCAGCACGTCGTGCGCGCGGGCGAACTCGACGGCGCGCTCGAAGAAGCCCGTCGGGCGACGATCGCGCCGGTGGGGTTGTTCGGGTAGTTGAGGTACATCAGCCGCGCGCGCTCGCGGTCCTCGGCGCCGATCGCGTCGAGGTCGGGCGCGAAGCCCAGCTCGGGCAGCAGCGGCATCAGCACGGCCTCCGCGCCGGCCAGCAGCGGCCCGCCGGTGTAGACCGGGTAGCCCGGGATCGGCGGCGAGCGCGACGTCGCCGGGGTCGAGGAAGGCGAGGTTGAGGTTGAAGACGCACTCCTTCGCGCCCAGCGCCGGCACGATCTCGGTCTCGGGGTCGAGCGCGACGCCGAAGCGGCGGTCGTAGAAGCGCGCCAGCGCCTCGCGCAGCTCGGGGCGGCCGCGGTTGGACGGGTACTGGTGCGTGCCCGGGTCGGCCGCCGCGCGCGCGAGCGCCTCGACGACGAGCGTCGGCGTCGGCGTGTCGGGGTCGCCGATGCCGAGGCTGATCACGTCCACGCCCGCCGCCTTCTTCTCGGCGATCTTGCGCTCGAGCTCGCGCGAACAGGTACGGCGGCAGCCGGTCCAGGCGGCTACTCGACTTCATCCAGCTCCTTCAGCGAATTCGTCGCTGAGCGTCCCGCGGTAGACGGGCACGGCCCAGCCGGTCAGGTCCACGTGCAGGTCCTCGCCCACGTCCACCTCCAGCTCGCCGCCGTCGAGGTGCACGGTGACGGGGCTGTCGACGCCGCGCAGCACCGCGGCGACCGCCGCGCCGGTCGCGCCGGTGCCCGAGGACAGCGTCTCCCCCACCCCGCGCTCGAAGATGCGCGCGCGGATCTCGTCGTCGCCAGTCGCGGCGCCAGAACGAGACGTTGGTGCGGTTGGGGAACAGCTCGTGGCGCTCGATCGGCGGCGCCGGGGGCGCGGAGGTCGAAGTCCTCCAGCTCCTCGCCGAGCCTCGATCGAGCACTGCGGGTTGCCGATCGGCACGAACTGGAAGTCGAACTCGCGGCCGGCGGCGGTCGAGCGTGCCGGTGCCGTCCTCGGCGCCGGACGGGAAGTCGGTCTCGCTGCGCAGCCGGGCGCGGCCCATGTCGACCGTGCAGGTGTCGGGGCCGGTGATGCGGGGGCGGATCTCGCCGGCCGGCGTGCGGATCGAGAAGCTGTCGAGCTCGGTCCAGCCGCTGCGGCGCAGGTACATCACGGCCTGGCGGACGCCGTTGCCCGACAGCTCGGCCTCGGAGCCGTCGGGGTTGAAGATGCGCAGGCCGGCGACGAAGCCGCGCTCGTCGGTCTCGGAGAGCAGCAGGACGCCGTCCGAGCCGATGCCGGTGTGCGGCGCGCACAGCGCGCTGGATCGCGCGCAGGGGTCAGCTCGAACGGGAGCTCCCGCTGCTCGACGATCGCGTAGTCGTTGCCGAGCGCCTGCCACTTCTCGAACCGCACGGCGCGAGACCCTATAGCGAGACCGGGCGACGCGACGGCCGCGCCGACCGCTAGGAATACGGACCCGTGCCGCTCGCCTCGCGCATCCTGATCGCCGTCCTCGCCCTGCTGTTGGCCGGCTGCTCGCTGACCGACGAGCAGCCGACCGACCCCGACAAGCGTCGGCCGCTGAAGGTCCAGCACGCCCGCGGCGAGACGCGCGTGCCGTTCCTCAGCGACCGTCCGGTGACCCTCGACCCGGCCGCGCTCGAGACGGCGCTCGCGCTCGGCGTCAAGCCGCTGGGCTCGACCAGCTGGGAGCCCGACGGTCGCCAGCCGGCCTACCTGCGCCGGGCGACCGCCGGGGTCGAGCGGCTCGGCTTCGCCCGCACGCCCGACGTCGCCGCGGTCGAGCGCCTCGACCCGGACGTGATCATCGGCAACGACCTATTCGGCGCCCGGCTCTACGACCGGCTCGCCGAGATCGCGCCGACCGTCTACAGCGGCGTGCCGCTGCCGGAGTGGAAGGCCGACGTGCGCTTCTTCGGCGAGGCGCTCGGACGCTCCGACGCGGGCGAGCGGCTGCTGATCGACTGGGACCGCCGCGTCGCCCGCGTCAAGCGCGCGCTCGGCTCCTCCCCGCCTGAGACGATCACGCTGCCCCCCGACCTGCGACGCTCGCTCGACCGGGCGTTCGTCGACTCGGTGCTGGAGGACGTGGGCTTCCAGGCGGGCGCGGCGCGCGCCAGCGGCCGCGGCGGCGGCATCCTGGCGGCGCGCGCGGTGCTGGATGTCGTGCGGCGACAGGCAGTCGGCGACTAGCGCCGCAGCGCGGCTTCTTGCGGCGCCGGATGGCGCGCTCGCCGACCGGCGCGGGCTCAGCGACCGCTTCCGCTCAGCCCACGCGGGCCAGCAGCGGCTCGGCGCCCGAGAGCGTCGTGCTCGTCGCCGAGGACACCTCGACCTGCGTGAGCTCCCCAGCCGCGGCCATGCCCTCGAAGTGGACCGTCTTGTTGTGGCGGGTGCGGCCGTAGAGGCGCGCCGGATCGGTGCGCGACGGACCCTCGACCAGCACCTCCAGCGTGCGTCCCACGAAGCGCTGCGCGCGGTCGGCGGCGATCCGCTGCACGGCGGCGACCAGCCGGTCCATGCGCTCGCGCTTGACCTCGTGCGTGACCTGGCCCGGCAGCGTCGCCGCCTCGGTCCCCCGGCGCGGGGAGAACACGAACGTGAAGGCGGAGTCGTAGCGGGCCTGCTCGACGACTTCCAAGGTCTGCTCGAAGTCGTCGTCGGTCTCCCCCGGGAAGCCGACGATGATGTCGGTCGTCAGCGCGCAGTCGGGCACCAACTCGCGGATCATCGCCACGCGGTCGAGGTAGCGCTCGCGCGTGTAGGTGCGACGCATCGCCTTCAGCAGCGGGCTGGAGCCCGACTGCAGCGGCAGGTGGATGTGCTCGCAGATCGACGGCAGCTCGGCGTGCGCGCGCACCACGTCCTCGCGGATGTCCTTCGGATGCGGGCTCGTGTAGCGGATGCGCTCGATCCCGTCGAGCGCGTCGAGCCCGGCCAGCAGCTCGGCGAAGCTGGTCTTCGAGCCGCGCGGCAGGTCGCGCCCATACGAGCAGACGTTCTGGCCCAGCAGCGTGACCTCCTTGACCCCGTCGGCCGCCAGCCGCCGCACCTCCTCGACGAGCTCGCCGGCCGGGCGCGAGACCTCGCGGCCGCGCGTCGAGGGGACGATGCAGTACGAGCAGGCGCAGTTGCAGCCGACGGAGATCTGCACCCAGCCCTGGAACTCGCGCTCGCGCTTGGCCGGCAGGTGGCCGGTGAAGCCCTCGAACTCGAAGTAGCCCTGCGCGCTGAGGCTGTCGCTGGTGAGGAACTCGGCCAGGCGGTGCACCTGGCCGGGTCCGAAGGCGACGTCGACGAACGGGTAGCGCTCGAACACCTCGTCCTTGAGCGACTGCGACCAGCAGCCGCCGATCCCCACCACGCGCCCCGGGTCCTCGCGCTTGAGCCGCTTGGCCTCCCCCAGGTGCGCGATCAGCCGCGTGTCGGCCTTCTCGCGGATCGAGCAGGTGTTGAAGAGGATCAGCTGCGCCTGCTCGCGGTCGGGGGCCTCCGCGTAGCCGAGCGACTCGAGCATCCCCTTCATGCGCTCGGAGTCGTGCTCGTTCATCTGGCACCCGAAGGTGGTCAGGTGGTAGCGCTTCATCGCTGCTTGCGAGGCTACTGGGCTCACTTGGCGTAGTTGGTCGCGCGCTGCTCGCGGATCACGGTGACCTTGATCTGACCGGGGTACTCGAGCTCTCTCTCCACGTCGCGGGCGATCTGATGCGAGAGCAGCGTCGCCAAGTCGTCGTCGACGTCCTCCGGGCGCACGATCACACGCACCTCGCGCCCGGCGTGCATGGCATAGACCTTCTCCACGCCCTCGTGCCTGGTGGCGATCTCCTCCAGCTCGCGCAGGCGCTTGACGTAGTGCTCGAGCGACTCGCCGCGCGCCCCGGGCCGGGCGCCGGAGAGCGCGTCCACGATCTGCACGATCACGGCCTCGAGCGTCTGCAGCTCGACCTCGTTGTGATGGGCCTCCATCGCGTGCGCCACCGCCTCGGACTCCTTGTAGCGCCGTGCCAGCTCCCCGCCGACGAGCGCGTGCGGGCCCTCCACCTCGTGGGACACGGCCTTGCCGATGTCATGCAGCAAGGCGGCGCGCGCGGCCACGCGCGGGTCGCCGCCGAGCTCCTCGGCCAGCATCGTCGCCAGGCGCGCGCACTCGATCGAGTGGGCGAGCACGTTCTGCCCGTAGCTGGTGCGGTAGCGCAGCTTGCCCAGCAGCTTCACCAGCTCGGGGTGCACCGAGCCGACGTTCGCCTCGAAGACCGCCTGCTCGCCGACCTCGACGATGTGCTGGTCGATCTCGGACTTGGCCTGGTGGTAGGCCTCCTCGATGCGAGCCGGGTGGATGCGCCCGTCCGCGAGCAGCTTCTCGAGCGTCAGGCGCGCGATCTCGCGTCGCACCCCGTCGAAGCCCGAGAGCAGCACGGCGCCCGGGGTGTCGTCGATGATGAAGTCGATCCCGGTCAGTGTCTCCAGGGAGCGGATGTTGCGCCCCTCCCTGCCGATGATGCGGCCCTTGAGCTCGTCGGACTTCAGCTCCACGACCGAGACGGTGGTCTCGACCGCGTGACTGGAGGCCACGCGTTGCATCACGGCGGCCAGGATGCTGCGGGCGCGGCGATCG
This sequence comes from uncultured Thermoleophilaceae bacterium, assembly GCA_963734165.1. Taxonomy (GTDB): domain Bacteria; phylum Actinomycetota; class Thermoleophilia; order Solirubrobacterales; family Thermoleophilaceae; genus JACVRW01. The sequence continues at coordinate 674,318 of CAVTFZ010000003.1, forward strand.
GCGTCCCGGCGCGCCTCCTCCTCGACCTGGCGCACCAGCCGGGCGCTGTCGTGGCGCAGCTCGTCCTCGAGCTCGCGCATCATCATCTGCTTGGCCTGACCCGCCGAGAGGCCGGCCACCCGCTCGAGCTCGCGCAGCTGCTCGCGTCGCGCCTCCTTGAGCTGCTCGCGCTCGCCGTCGAGGTTGCGCTCTCTGTCGACCAGCGAGCGTTCGAGCGTGACCGCCTCCTGCACGCGCAGGTCGAGCGAATGCTCCTTGGCCCGCAAGCGCTCCTCGAGCGCGGCGACCTCTCCCCGCCGTGCGCGCAGCTCCTCCTCCCGCTCGCTCAGCTCGACCGCCCACTGCTCCCGCGGGCGCGGCTCGAGCACGGTGGCCGCGCTCTCAGCGCGCTCCCGTCCTACGAGCGGCGGGGCCACGATCGTCGCTCCGGCCGTTCGTGGCCGCAGCGCGAGCACTACGGCTCCAGCCACAGCGGCCGCGACCAGCGCCGCCAACACGATCTCCATCGCTGTCTCCTTGTCCGGCGCAGGCGCGCCGGTCTCGTCCTCGTGATCGAGCGGTCGGTTCGTCCGTCCGCGAGACGCGAGACGTGCAGTGATCGACCACACGCGCCGTGGATGACACGTGTGGGCGTGCCCTTACCGACCCGTCCGAGGGCTCCCTCCTAGCCGGTCGAGTCGTCGCATCGGGTTCCAGGTCATACAGGAAAAGTCACGATTTGCACGTCGTTTCGGTCTCACGGCGGTCGCGGCCGCTTCCCCTTGAGGGTATCCACCCATTTTGCCCTACGCAAACCGCTCGCGTCCGCTAGGCGGCGCGACGGGCGCCGGCCTGGTGCTCGAAGCGGCGCACGGCCTCGTAGGCCAGCTCCGCCTCGTACCCGCGCCGGATCAGCAGCCGCCAGGCGCGGTTGCGCTCGCGATCGTCGTCAGGCGGCACAGACAGCCGCTGCTGCAACACCAGCAGCGCGGTCGCCAGCTCGTCCGTGCGGCCCCGGGAGGCGACCGCCGCCTCGACGTGCTCGGGCGCCACGCCCCGCCGGCGCAGGTCGCGCGCGATCCGCTCCGAGCCCCAGTGGTCGAGCGTGCGCTTGTCCTCGGCGAAGCGCTTGGCGTAGCGGGCATCGTCCAGCCAGCCGGCCCGCCGTAGCTCCGTCACGGCCGTGTCGATCGCGGCTGGCTCCACGCGCTTCCGCTCCAGCAGCGTGCGCAGCTCGGCGACGGTGCGCTCGCGACGGCCCAGCGCCTGGTAGGCGAGCTGGATCGCCCGTTCGTCCTCTGGCGGCGTGGGAACGGAGTCATCCATGACTAGCTCCTGACCGATCCTCGGCGACCGCTCAGGCCGCCTGCTCCTGTGGCGCGCCCTCCTCGGCTCCCTCGGCATCCGGGGACTCGACCGCCGTGAGCTGAGCCGCGGGCGGCTCGGCGCCGACCGCCTCGTAGACCTTGCGCTCGATCTCGGCGGTGATCTCGGGATGCTCGCGCAGGTACCCCTTGACGTTGTTGCGCCCCTGACCGAGCCGCTCGTCCCCGTAGGAGAAGAACGAGCCCGACTTCTGGACGATCCCGTGCTCGATGCCGAGGTCGAGGACGCAGCCCTCGGAGCTGATGCCCTCCCCGTACTCGATGTCGAACTCGGCCTGCCGGAAGGGCGCCGCCACCTTGTTCTTGACGACCTTCACCCGCACCCGGTTGGCGACCGCCTCGGTGCCCTCCTTGAGGGTCTCGATGCGCCGGATGTCGAGGCGCTGCGAGGAGTAGAACTTCAGCGCGCGGCCACCGGGCTGGGTCTCCGGCGAGCCGAACATCACGCCCACCTTCTCGCGGATCTGGTTGGTGAACACGCAGAGGGTGTTGGCTCGGTTGAGGTTGCCGGCGAGCTTGCGCATCGCCTGGCTCATCATCCGCGCCTGCAGGCCGACCGTCTGATCGCCCATCGCGCCCTCGAGCTCGGCCTTGGGCGTGAGCGCCGCGACCGAGTCGATCGCGACCACGTCGACCGCGCCGGAGCGGATCAGCATGTCGGCGATCTCGAGCGCCTGCTCGCCATGGTCGGGCTGCGAGACGAGCAGCTCGTCGATGTCGACGCCGATGCGCTTCGCGTACGCCGGATCCATCGCGTGCTCGGCGTCGATGAAGGCGCAGATCCCGCCCATCTTCTGGGCGTTCGCGAGCACGTGGTAGAGCAGCGTGGTCTTGCCCGACGACTCCGGGCCGAAGATCTCCACGATGCGCCCGCGCGGCAGCCCGCCAACGCCGAGCGCCAGGTCGAGCGACAGCGCGCCAGTGGAGATGGCCTGCACCCGCACCGCCGCGGCCTCGTCGCCCATCTTCATGATCGAGCCCTGCCCGAACTGCCGCTCGATCTGGCCGAGGGCGTTGCTCAGCGCCGACTCGCGCGCCTTGGCAGCCTTCTCTTGTTCCTTGTCCATGCCTGACTCCTCGAAAACTCTGGAACCCACAAGGTAAGAAGGCCCTCGGACGGCAAATTCGCCCCCCTTTCGGCGAAATCGCTAGCCGCCCTCCACGCGAGCGCGGGCCAGCGGCTCGTAGAGCGCGCCCTGCGGCCGCAGCGTCGATCGGTAGAGGGTCAGCTCGTCGGCCTCGAAGGCGCCCAGCGGCGGCGTCTCGCCTCGCAGCGGGCCCGGCCGCTCGCCGCGCCTGACGCGCGCCAGCGTCACGATGCGGCCAGAACGGCCGCGTCTCGGGCCGGAACAGGCCCTCGCGCTCGAGCGCGTCCGCCACGGCGCCCTGCAGCGCCGCCGCGCGCCCGTCCTCGTCCTCGAGGTCGAGCGCGAACAGGCGCGGGCGCTGCGCCGGGACCGGCCGCACCGGACCTGCGACCAGGCGCGGTGGCGTCAGGCCCGCGACCGCGCCGAAGGCCGCCGCGGCGATGCGCTCGACCTCGGCCTGCTCGCGCGAGCCCAGGAACGCGAGCGTGACGTGCAGCTGCCCGGCCGCCACCGGCCGCAGGTCGCGCCGTCCCGCCAGCAGCTCGTCGCGCCAGGCGGCGAGCGCGTCGCGCACGGATTCCGGCAGGTCGAGCGCGATGAACAGGCGGACCCGAGACGGCCCCTCGCTCACTCCAGCTCACCGCGCAGCAGCCGCCGCAGCAGGTGCATCGCCACGGTGGTCGAGCGGTCGCGCACCGCGGCCCGGTCGCCAGGCAGCAGCAGGCGCCGCGCGGTCGTCGTCCCGTCGCCCAGCGCGAGGCCGAAGCAGACGGTGCCGACCGGCTTCTCCTCGCTGCCCCCACCGGGCCCGGCGACGCCCGTCACCGATGCGGCCACGTCGGCGTCGAAGCGCTCGAGCGCACCGGCCGCCATCGCCTCCGCGACCTCGGTCGAGACCGCGCCGTGCGCGGCGATCAGCGCCGGCTCGACGCCGAGCAGCGCGGTCTTCGCCTCGTCGGAGTAGGCGACCACCCCGCCCTGGACGTAGGCGGACGAGCCGGGACGCTCGGTCAGCCGCGCCGCCAGCAGCCCCGCCGGTGCAGGACTCCGCCAGCGCGATCCGTCCGGCCCGCCAGCAGCTCGGCGACCTGGTCGTCGACCGAGCTGCCGTCGCGCGAGAACAGCTCGCGCCCGTGGCGCTCGGCGATCAGCCGCTCCAGGGCCGCGTAGGCGTCCGCGGCGCGCGGCTCCCAGCGCGTCACGACCTCGACCTCGCCGCGCCGCAGGCAGGTCGTGATCTCGAGCTGGTCGAAGCCCTCGATCTGCGGCCCGGCCACGCGCAGGGTCTCGGCGATCGCCGACTCGGGGATGCCGAACAGCCGCAGCATGCCCTGCTCGTAGCGCGGTCGCTCGCCCAGCGCCGCGCGCACCGCCGGCGTCGCCAGCGCCCGCTCCCACATGCCCTGCAGCTCGAAGGGCGGGCCCGGGCAGCACCACCACCGGCGGCGTGCCGCGGCACCACCACGCCCGGCGCGGTCCCGACCGGCTCGATCACGAACGCGCCCTCGGGGACCAGCGCCTGCTTGCGGTTGGCGGCACGGATCGCGTCGACGTCCGTCCGTCCCAGCCGCTCCATCAGCGGCCGCACGATCTCGGCGATGCGCTGCTCCAGCGGCTCGTCGAGCACCAGCGGCACGCCCGGCGAAGCGCGCCACCACCTCGACGGTCATGTCGTCGGCCGTCGGGCCCAGGCCGCCGCTGGTGACGATCAGGTCGACGCCCTCGGTCGGCGAGGAAGCGCAGCTGCGCCTCGATGTCCTCGGGCCGGTCGCCGCAGATCGTGACGTGCGCCAGCTCGACGCCGAGCTCCAGCAGGCGGTCGGCGACAGCCAGGGCCCGTTGCGATCGCGCACGCGGCCGGTGAGCACCTCGGTGCCCGTGACCACGATGCCGGCGCGAACGGCGGCCGCCATCAGGCGCAGGGACGCTCGACCCAGCGGGCAGCGAGCGGGTCCGTCCGGCGGCGTGAACTCGAAGCCGACCGGATCGGGGCTCGGCCGCAGCGCGACGGCCTTGCCGTTGACCGTCAACTCGCACCGACGTCTTGCCGAGGTTGACGCGCAGCGTGCGGCCGCGGAACGTCTGCGGCTCCTCGAGGATGCCCTCGAAGCGCACGTCCGTGCCGGCGCCGGCGTCGACGCAGACGTAGGTCGGCTCGCTGGGCGTGATCGCGCAGCGCCACGCTCGCGTCGGCGGCTGGGCGCTGTCTGCGCGCTTGCTTGCGCGTGGTCGGCGTGGCGCGGTCGTCTCGGTGCGCGCCGCCGCGGGCGTCCCCGCCGTCGCCGTCGTCGGCCGTCAGCCCGAGCACGATCAGGACGGCGAGCACCGCCGCCACGGCCACCAGCAGCGACGATGCCCGGACGCGGGCCGCCGGCCGGCCGCGCTGGCGCCGTTCGCGGCCCGCGCGAGCCGCGGCGGGCCGAGCGGCTGCAGCTGCTCGAGCTCGTCGCCGCTCTCGTAGTGGCGGCGGTACTCGTCGACCAGCCGGTGCGGGTCGAGGCCGAGCAGCTCGGCGTACGTGCGCAGGAAGGTCTTGACGAAGGTCGGGCCCGGGCAGCATCCCGAACTCCTCGTTCTCGAGCGCCCGCAGGTACTTGGCGCGGATCTTCGTCTGCGCCTCGACGTCGGCGATGTCGAGGCGCTGGCGCATCCGGGCCTCGCGCAGCGTTTCCCCGATCGTGGGCATGGCGCCGCGTATTGCCTTGCGGCATCCATGCCCGCGCCTCGATGGCAGCGGCGCCATCAGGCGCGTAACCGCTGCGCCTCTAGCTCTCGGGCTCCGCCGCAAGCGCGGCGTCGCCGAGCTGCTCGAGCACGCGCGGCAGGTCGGCCTCGGTGATCAGCACCTGACGCGCCTTGGAGCCCTCGTAGCCGGAGATCACGCCGCGCCGCTCCATCATGTCGATCAGCCGCCCGGCGCGGGTGTAGCCGACGCGCAGGCGGCGCTGGAGCATCGAGGTCGAGGCGGTGCCCATCTGCACGACGGTGGCGATCGCCTCGCCGAGCAGGTCGTCCTGGTCGGGATCGAAGTCGGCGTCGCCTCCGTCGCCGGCGCCCTCGTCCTCGACCGCCTCCAGCAGCTCCTCCTGCAGCTCGGGCTCGCCCTGGCGGCGCCAGTGGTCGGTGAGCTTGCTCGATCTCCTCCTCGGTGATGAAGGCGCCCTGGATGCGCGCCGTGCGCGACTCGCCGATCGGGCGGAAGAGCATGTCGCCCTGGCCCAGCAGCGACTCGGCGCCGTTCTGGTCGAGGATCACGCGCGAGTCGGTCTGCGAGGAGACCGCGAAGGCGATCCGGGCCGGCACGTTGGCCTTGATCATGCCGGTGATGACGTCGGCGCTCGGGCGCTGGGTGGCGAGCACGAGGTGGATGCCGACCGCGCGCGACTTCTGCGCCAGGCGGATGATCGAGTCCTCGACGTCGGCGGGCGCGACCATCATCAGGTCGGCGAGCTCGTCGATCACGCAGAGGATGTAGGGCAGCGGCTGCTCGCCCTCGCGCACGCGCACGCGGTTCAGCTCGACGAGGTTGCGCGTCTTGGCGCGGCTCATGAGCGCGTAGCGCTCCTCCATCTCCTTGATCAGGTTCGGCGAGCGCGTTCGCGGCCAGGCGCGGGCTGGTGACCACCGGGGTCAGCAGGTGCGGGATGTCCTCGTAGTGGTTGAGCTCGACCTGCTTGGGGTCGACCAGCACCATGCGCACCTCGTTCGGGGTCGGCGCGCAGCAGGATCGAGGAGAGCATCGCGTTGACGCAGCCGGACTTGCCCGAGCCGGTCGTGCCGGCGACGAGCACGTGCGGCTGCTTGGCGAGGTCGGTGCCGATCGCCTTGCCGGCGATGTCCTTGCCGAGCCAGACCGTCAGCGGCGACCACTTCTTCGGGCGCCTCCTGGAAGACGTCGCCGAGGTGGACCAGCTTGCGGACGCGGTTGGGCACCTCGACGCCGACGGCCTGCTTGCCGGGGATCGGCGCGAGGATGCGCACGTGCTCGGCGGCGAGCGCGTAGGCGAGGTCGTCCTTGAGCTGGGCGACCTTCGACATCTTGATCCCGGGCGCGAGCCGCAGCTCGTAGCGCGTCACGTGCGGGCCGCTGACGGTGCCGACGACGCGGGCGTCGACGCCGAAGTGGCTGAGCGCCTCGACGAGCTGCGCGCCGGCGCGCTCGATGCCCTTCGCGTCCGGTCTTCTGCGCGCCGCTCGAGCGCTTCAGGAAGGTCGGCTTGGGCAGCCGGTAGACGATGTCCTCGGCCTCGGTGACCGGCGAGCGGCGGTTGCCGCGCGGGGTCAGGTCCTCTGGCCTCGACCTCGGCGTCCTCCTCCTCGGCGGCGCTCGGGCTGCGGCTCGGCATCGGGCTCGTCGAGCCTCGGCTCCCGATCCTCGGTCCTCGGCCTCGTCCGGCTCGGGCTCGTCCTCGTAGAGGTCGGGGTAGCGCTCGGCGGCGTCGAGCGCCGGCGCCTCGACGTGCGTGGCGCGCACGACCGGCTCGCTGTCCTCGGGCTCCGGCGGCTCGACCGGCTCGGGCTCGGGTCCGGCTCGCGCGTCTGGCGGGTCGGCGGCAGCGGGGCGGTCGGCTCGCCGCCGAAGGCGCCCGCCAGCCCTTGCGTCGAGCGCCGGACGCGATCGCCGGTGGTGGTCGCCGCCTGGTGGGTGGCGGTCGAGCACGCCGGCGATCGACGCGCCCGTCAGCAGCAGCACGCCGGCCAGCAGCAGGAACACGAACAGCAGGTGGGCGCCGACGTCCGAGAACAGCGTGCTGACGACCCAGTACAGGGACTCGCCGAACAGCGCCGCCGTGCTCGCGCAGGTAGTGGGGGTCGAGGAAGCCGTCGCGCGGGGTGTCGCCGGGGCCGAGCCCGAGCGAGCCGGCCGCGAGGCCGAGCAGAGCGCGCACAGCAGGCAGAGTCGCCCCGGTCTTGAAGGGCTGCACCGCCGGCAGCATCGGTCCGAGCAGGATCAGCGCGCCGGCCGCGAACAGCGCGACCGGCGCGAGGTAGCCCACGCCGCCGAAGAGGAAGAGGAGCGCGTCGGCCAGCGCCTCCCCCACCTCGCCGCCCGCCCAGCCGAGGTAGAAGACGCTCGCGAAGAAGGCCGCGAACGCGACCAGGGCGAGGCCGACAGGTCCCACTGGCGCTGGTCGAGCTGCGGCAGCTCGAGCACGGGAAGCCAGGCCGCGGGCGCGCCGGCGACGGCTCCGTCCTGTACGGCGGCGGCTTGCCATGGCTGAGAGCCCTGCTTCGACGGCGGCAGCCGCGCTCCCTGCTCCCTACCATGAGGCCGCATGACCGGGCAGGCCGCGGGTGCTCGTCGTCGAGGACGACGCTGACATCGCGGGCGTGCTGCGCCGCTCGCTCGACAAGGAGGGCTACGACGTGCGCGTGGCCGGCGACGGCGAGGCCGCGCTCGACGAGGCCGGCGTGTTCGAGCCCGACGCGGTCGTGCTCGACCTCGGCCTGCCGAAGCTCGACGGCGTCGAGGTCTGCCGCCGGCTGCGCGACGACGGCGACGTGCCGATCCTGATGCTGACCGCCCGCGACGCGCTCGAGTCGCGCGTCGAGGGCCTCGACTCGGCGCCGACGACTACCTCGTCAAGCCGTTCGAGCGCGAGGAGCTGCTGGCGCGCCTGCGCGCGCTGCTGCGCCGCCGGCCCGCCGCGCGGCAGCGCCTACCTCGTGGTGGGCGACCTGCGGCTCAACCCCGACACCCACGAGGTCTTCCGCGGCGAGCGCAGCGTCGAGCTGACCGCGCGCGAGTTCGAGCTGCTCGAGTACCTGATGCGCAACGAGCGCATCGTCGTCTCGCGCCAGGCGCTGCTCGACGAGGTCTGGGGCTACCACCCGTTCGCCGAGACCAACACCGTCGACGTCTTCATCTCGAACCTGCGCCGCAAGCTCGAGGCCGGCGGCGAGCCGCGCCTGCTGCACACCGTGCGCGGCGCGGGCTACGTGCGTGCGCCCGGCATGAGCGCTCCCAGCCGCTCCCCGATCGAGCGTCGCCCGCGTGCGGCTGCCGATCCGCGTCAAGCTGGCGACGGTCTCCGCCGGCGCTCACGTTCGTGATCCTGTGCCTGTTCGCGGTCGTGATCGGCGCCGTCGCCGAGCAGCGCATCCGCGCCGGCTTCGACGACGACCTGCGCGCCACCGCCGCCGACCTGCAGGACGAGGTCGGCCCGCCGACCGTCGACGCCGGCGGCCAGCTCAACATCCGCGGCGAGCCGCTGCGCTGCGCCGCCGCCGGCGGCGGCGCTGGTGCGCGTCGTCGAACGCCGAGACAGGCGAGGTCGCCTACCCGGCCGCGCTCGAGCGCCCTGGTGCCGGCCTCGACCGAGGGCGTGGTCGACATCGGCGACTACCGCGTCGTGTCGCGGCCGCTGGTCAAGGCGGTGCGCCAGCAGCAGGGGCTGTTCGAGCCGCCGGCGGGCGCGCTGCGGACCGAGCCGTCGCCTACCTGCAGTACGGCAAGCCGGAGATCGCGATCGACGCGCACGATCGACCGCGTGCGGCTGTTCCTCGCCTTCGGCGTGCTCGGCGGGGCGCTGCTGGCGTTGCTCGGCGGGCTGGTCGTGGCACGCCGCGCGATGCGGCCGATCGCCGGCCTGACGCGCGCCGCGCGCGAGGTCGCCCGCACGCGCGACCCCGACGTGCACGCTGCCGAAGCCGAGGCCAACGACGAGGTCGCCGACCTGGCGCACACGCTCGAGGACATGCTGCGGCGAGCTGAGCGCCGCCCGTGGCGAGACCGAGGCCTCGCTCGACCGCCAGCGCGAGTTCGTGGCCGACGCCTCGCACGAGCTGCGCACGCCGCTGACCAGCATCCTCGCCAACCTCGAGCTGCTGGCAGACCGAGCTCGAGGGCGAGCAGCGCGAGATGGCGACGTCGGCGCTGCGCTCGTCGCGGCGCATGCGCCGGCTGGTCGCCGACCTGCTGCTGCTGGCCCGCGCCGACGCCGGCCGCGAGACGCCCACGCGGCCGCTCGACCTCGCCGCGATCGCGCGCGAGGCGGCCGGCCGAGGCGGGCGCGGTCGCAGCTCGACCACTCGCTGCAGCGTCGACGCCCCCGAGCCGGTGATCGGTCAGCGGCGCGGCCGACGACCTGCACCGCCTGGTCGCCAACCTGGTCGAGAACGCGTTCCTGCACACGCCGGAGGGCACGCCGGTCGACGGTCTCGGTGCCGCCGCGACGGCGAGCTCGCGGTGCTCGAGGTCGCCGACCGCGGCCCGGGCGTCCCGCCGGAGATGCGCGAGCGGGTGTTCGAGCGCTTCGCGCGCGGCGGCGGCGCACGGCCGCGGCGGCCGCGGCAGCGGCCTGGGCCTGGCGATCGTGCGCGCGGTCGCCGAGGCGCACGGCGGCGGCGGTCGAGCTGGGCGACGCCGAGGGCGGCGGCGCGCGCTTCACCGTCGCGCCTGCCGGCGATCCGACGCGGGAGCCGCTGCGCTCAGACCTCCACGACGACCGGCAGCACCATCGGCCGCCGCCGCAGCCGGTCGTAGACGAACTCCGCGAGGTCGTCGTGCAGGTGGTCCTGCAGCAGGTCGATCTCGCGGATCTCCTCCTCGGCCGAGTGCGCCAGCGACTCCTCGACCGCCTCGCGCAGCTCGTCGACGAAGCCGTCGCGCTCGTCCATGAACGGCACGCCGCGGAAGATGATCTCCGGGTCGGCGACCGAGCGCCCGTCCTGCTCGGAGATCGTCGCGACGACGATGAAGATGCCGTCGGCCGAGAGCATGCGGCGGTCGCGCAGCGCGACGTCCTCGATGTCCCCCACGTCGACGCCGTCGACGAAGATCATGCCCGCCTGCTCGCGCTCGCCGAAGCGGGCGCCCCGCTCGTCGATCTCGAGCGGCAGGCCGTTCTCGCCGAGGAAGACGTCCTCGGCGTGGATGCCGACGGCCTCGGCGAGCTCGCCGTGCAGCCGCAGGCGCCGGTGGTCGCCGTGCATCGGCATCACGTAGCGCGGCTGGGTGAGGTTGAGCATCAGCTTCAGCTCCTCGGCGTAGCCGTGGCCCGAGGCGTGGATCGGCACGTCCTGAGTCGTGATCACCGTCGGCGCCGAGCCGGTAGATGCGGTCGATCGTCTCGTTGACCGCGCGCTCGTTGCCGGGGATCGGCGTGGCGGAGAAGATCACGGTGTCGCCCTCGTGCAGCGCGACCTGCGGGTGGTCGCCGTGCGCCATCCGCCGCAGCGCCGACAGCGGCTCGCCCTGGCTGCCGGTGGAGATGATCACCAGCTTGTGGTCGGGGAAGTCCTCGATCTCGCGTACCCCGACCAGCAGCCCTTCGGGCACCTCGATGTGGCCGAGCGAGCGGCCGATGTTCACGTTCTTGCGCATCGAGCGACCGACGAGCGCGACCTTGCGCCCGAGCGCGGCGGCGGCGTCCACGACCTGCTGCACGCGATGGATGTTCGAGGCGAAGCAGGTGACGACGATGCGCCCGCTCGCAGCGGGCGAACGTCTCCTCCAGCTTCGGCCCGACGCTCGACTCCGACGGCGCCATCCCAGGCCGGTCGGCGTTGGTGGAGTCGCCGCAGAGCAGCAGCAGGCCCTCGCGGCCGAGCTCGGCCAGCCGCGACACGTCGGCCGGCACGCCGTCGACGGGCGTCTGGTCGAACTTGTAGTCGCCGGTGATCAGCGTCGTGCCCAGCTCGCAGGTGAGCGCGATCGCGTAGGCGTCGGGGATCGAGTGGGCCATCTTGACCAGCTCGATCGAGAACGGGCCGGCGTCGAAGGGCTGGGCGGCCAGCACGTCCTCGAGCTCGCACGTCCTTGAGCTTGTGCTCGTCGAGCTTCGAGCGCACCATCGCGGCGGTCAGCGGGCCGCCGTAGATCGGCGGCGTCGCGTCCGATCTCGCGCAGCACGAACGGCAGCGCGCCGACGTGGTCCTCGTGCCCGTGGGTGAGCACGATCGCCTCGATGTCGTCGGCGCGCTCGCGCAGGTAGGTGAAGTCGGGCAGCACGAGGTCGATCCCGAGCTGGTCCGGCTGCGGGAACATCAGCCCGGTGTCGACCACGACGATGCGGTCGTCGTACTCGACGACCGTCATGTTCTTGCCGATCTCGCCCAGGCCGCCGAGCGGCAGGACCCGGAGTGTGTCGTCGCTCAAACCGCCGCCAGCAGGTTGTGGCGCTCGAGCGCCGCGCGGATCACGGCGAGCTCGTCCTCGGACGCCTCCACCAGCGGCAGCCGCAGGCCGCCGACGTCGTGGCCGGCGAGCTGCAGCGCGGTCTTGATCGGGATCGGGTTGACGGTCACCGCCAGCGCCTCGATCAGGTCGGCCAGCGAGCGCCTGGATCTCGTGGCGCTGCGTCGGGCTCGTCGATCATGCGCCGCAACTCGCCGCCGACCAGCTGGGAGGCCACGCAGGATGCCGCCGGTCCCGCCCTTGTCGAGCACCTCGGCCATGACGTCGTCGTTGCCGGCCAGCAGGTCCATGCCGTCGATCGGCTCGATGTCCTCGAAGCGGGCCTGCTTGACCGCGCTGACGTTGTCGATCTGCGCCAGCTCGGCGAGCAGGTCGTTGGGCATGTCGATCACGCAGCGCGAGGGGATGTTGTAGACGATCACCGGCTTGTCGGTGGCTGCCGCGACCGCCTGGAAGTGCGCGACGATCCCCCGCCGGTTGGGCTTGTTGTAGTAGGGCGTGACGACCAGCACCGCGTCGACCCCGAGCTCGGTCGCGCTCTCGGTCAGCTCGACGCTGTGCCTGGTGTCGTAGGTGCCGGTGCCGGCGACGACCAGCGCGTCACCGCTCTCGGCCACCCCGAGCTCCCAGAGGCGCAGCTTCTCGGCGTCGGTGAGCGTCGGCGACTCCCCGGTGCTGCCCGCCAGCACGAGCCCGTCCGAGCCGTGCTCGAGCAGGTAGTGCATGAGGCGCGCCGTCGCGTCCTCGTCGAAGGCGCCGTCGGCCCCGAACGGGCGTGACCATCGCCGTGAGGACACCGCCGATCACTGCAGCGGCTTGAACGGGTCGGGAGCGGCGTTCGGCGCGTCGCCGGAGGGGGCCGGCGGGGTCTGCTCGGGCGTGGGCGGAGCGGCCGGATCGGGCGTCGCGGCAGGGGCGGGCTGCTCGGTCGGGCGACCGTGCTCGTCATAGCTCACGCCGCCACCACCCTGGTGTTGCGGCTGACCCGAGTTGAACTGCTTCTGCGCTTCGTCCAGCTTCTGCTGAGCCTGCTCGGCGAGCTGCTTCGCCTTGTCCATCCAGCCCATCGGCTCCTCCTGATTTTCGCGTCGCCAGACCTTAGCGCGCGGCCACCCCTTTCGGAACACCCGCTGCAAATGGCAGAATTCCCCTCAGCGAGATGGCACAGGAGCGTGACTACAGCCACCGGACGACGGTGCAGAAGCTTGGCGTGGCCCCCGACGAGCGCGTGGAGATCGCGGGCGATGTCGGTGCTGGGCTGCGCCGGGACGTCAAGGACACGCTCGGTCGCGGCCTGGTTCGCTCGGGCGAGTTGGACGGGGCGATCGTGCTGGTCGAGTCCGAGGACGAGGCCAAGGAGACGCTGGTGCGCTACCGCAGCCGGCTGCGCGACACCGGCTACCTCTGGATCATCACCCGCAAGCGCGGCCACGACGGCTATCTCAACCAGATGAGCCTCGTCCCCTACGCCAAGCAGCTCGGCCTGATCGACAACAAGACCTGCTCGGTCGACGACGAGCGCTCCGGCATCCGCTTCGTCGTGCCCCGCAGCCTGCGTCGCAGCGCCGACGGTCGCTCGGCGGCCTGACGGCGCCGCTCAGAGCAGCTGCTCGAGGCCGATCGTCGGCGAGCGCTCGAGCTCGCCGACGCGGCGCACGGCCAGCAGCACGCCGGGCATGAACGACTCGCGGGCGATCGAGTCGTGGCGGATCGAGAGCGTCTGGCCGAGGCCGCCGAAGATGACCTCCTGATGGGCCACCAGGCCCGGCAGGCGCACCGAGTGGATCGGCTCGTGCACGTTGCCGCCGGCGGCGCGGATCAGCTCGGCCGTGCGCGCCGCGGTGCCCGAGGGCGCGTCGAGCTTCTGGTCGTGGTGCAGCTCGACGATCTCGCACTCGGGCATGTGCTCGGCCACGCGCTGGGAGAGCTGCATCAGCAGCACCGCCCCGATCGCGAAGTTGGGCGCCACGAACAGGTTGGCGCTGCCGACGCCCTCCAGCTCGGAGAAGTCGGCCCCGGTCGTGCCCATCACACAGTGCACCCCCGCCTGGAGGCAGTGGCGCGCGTTGGCGAGCGCGGTGTCGGGACGCGAGAAGTCCACCACCACGTCGGCGTCGCCGAGCACGTCGACCAGTGCGACGCCCAGCTCCGGGTCGGCGCGACCCACCAGCGCCATGTCCTCGGCCCCCTCGACGGCCGTGCAGACCGTCGCGCCCATGCGCCCCGCGGCGCCGGACACGGCGACGTTGATCATGCCGCGGCGCAGGCCAGACCGGCGTTGGCCAGTGCGCTGCGGAAGGCGTCCTCGTCCGAGCCGACGCCGGCCGCGGACATCCGGTCGGGCACGTAGAGCTCGCGTGCCAGCTCGACCACGTCCTCGAGCGTGACCGCGTCGAAGGCGGCCAACAGCTCGTCGACGGTCAGCAGCGGCACGCCCATCAGCAGCGAGCTGCCGAGGCGGTTCATGCGCATCGAGGTGGACTCCATCGACAGCACGGTGCGCCCCTTGACGTTCTCCCGCGCGCGCTCGAGCTCCTCGGCGGTGACGCCCTCGTCCACCAGTCTGCGCAGCTCGTTGCCGATCACCTCGGTCGCCTCGGCCACGTTGTCGGGACGCGTGCCGACGTAGAGGGCCACCTGGCCCGAGTCGGCGTAGTGGCTGGCGTACGAGTAGACCGAGTAGGCAAGGCCGCGCTGCTCGCGCACCTCGTAGAACAGCCGCGACGAGGACGAGCCGCCCAGGATCGTGTCCAGCACGCGCAACGCGAAGCGGCGCTCGTCGCCCCGCGACATGCCGGGACCGCCGAGGCAGAGGTGGTACTGCTCGGTGTCCTTGCGATGGAAGCGCAGCATGGGCGCCGAGCCGTTGGGCGAGCCGATCAGCGTCGGCGCCTCGGCGACGTCCACGCCCTGCGTGGCGCCCTCGACCAGCCGTACGAGCTGGTCGTGGTCGACGTTGCCGGCCGCCGCGACGACGACGTTCGAGGGCACGTAGCGAGCGTCGTGCCAGGCGGCGATCGACGGGATCGGCACCGACGAGACCACGTCGGCGCTGCCGATGATCGGCCGTCCGAGCGGATGGTCGCCGAAGATCGCGCCCGAGAGCACGTCGTGCACCTTGTCCGAGGGCTCGTCCTCGTACATCGCGATCTCCTCGATCACGACCTGCCGCTCGGAGTCGATGTCCGGGTAGGCCGGCCGCAGCACCATGTCCTGCAGCACGTCGAAGGCCTGCTCGAGGTGGCCGTCGAGGAAGCGCGAGTAGACGGAGGTCGTCTCCTTGCCGGTGCCGGCGTTGACCTCCGCCCCGAGCGCGTCGAAGGTCTCGTCGATCTCACGCGAGCTGAAGCGCTCGGTGCCCTTGAACAGCAGGTGCTCGAGGAAGTGCGAGATGCCGGCCTGCTCGCTCCCCTCGTCGCGGGAGCCGGCGCGGATCCAGAACCCGAGCGCGATCGAGCGCACCGAGGGCATCGCCTCGGTTGCGACTCGCAGGCCCGAGTCCAGTTGGGTGATCCGCGCCGGGCCCTGACTCACTCGCTGCGCTCGCGCTCGCGCGGACGGCGGTCGCGCCCGCCACCGCGGCTGTCGCGGCGGCGGCCGTTGCGATCGCCGCCACGGTCCCCGCCGCGGGCCTTGTCGCCGGTGCCCATCGAGCTGAGCTCCTCGGCGGACTTGCCGGCGATCTCCGGGTCCTCGGCCAGGCGCAGGCCGATGCGGCCGCGCTCGCGGTCGACCTCGACCACCTTCACGCGCAGCTCGTCGCCGCGGTTGACGACGTTCTCGACCGTCTCCACCCGCTCGCCGGGCTTGAGGTTCGAGATGTGCAGCAGGCCGTCGGTGCCCTTCGAGAGCTCGATGAAGGCGCCGAACGTGGTCGTCTTGACGACCTTGCCCGCGAACTCGTCGCCGACCTCGACGTCCTTGGTCATCGTGCGGATGCGCTCGGTCAGCGCGTCGCCCTGCTCGCCCGTCTGGGCGTAGATGCGCACGGTGCCGTCGTCGTCGATGTCGATCTGCGCGTCGTACTCCTCGGAGAGGGCGCGGATCGTCTCGCCGCCCTTGCCGATGACCGCGCCGATCTTCTCGGTGTCGATCTGGATCTGGGAGATCCGCGGCGCGTACGGGGATAGCGCCTCGCGCGGCCCGTCGATCGCGTCCTTCATCTTGCCGAGGATGGCGAGCCGCGCGTCCTTGGCTTGCGACAGCGCGTCGCGCAGGATGTCGAACGTCACGCCGTCGATCTTGATGTCCATCTGCAGCGCGGTGATGCCCTCGGAGGTGCCGGCGACCTTGAAGTCCATGTCGCCGAGGTGGTCCTCCACGCCCGCGATGTCGGTCAGGACGATGTAGTCGTCGCCCTCCTTGATCAGGCCCATCGCGATGCCGGCCACCGGCGCCTTGAGCGGCACGCCGGCGTCCATCAGCGACAGCGAGGAGCCGCAGACCGACGCCATCGAGGACGAGCCGTTGGACTCGAAGATGTCGCTGACCACGCGGATCGTGTACGGGAACTCCTCCACGGTCGGCACGACCGCGGTCAGCGCCCGCTCGGCGAGCGCGCCGTGGCCGATGTCGCGGCGCTTGGGCCCGCGCATGAAGCCGGCCTCCCCGACCGAGAAGGGCGGGAAGTTGTAGTGGTGGAAGTAGTGCTTGACCGTCTCGAGCCCGAGCGTGTCGAGCCGCATCTCGTCGCGCGTGGTGCCCAGCGCGGCGACCGAGAAGGCCTGCGTCTGGCCGCGGGTGAAGATCGCCGAGCCGTGCGTGCGCGGGGCGACGCCGACCTCGATCCAGATGTCTCGGATCTCGTTGGCCGAGCGACCGTCGGGACGCTTCTTGTCGACCGCGATACGGCGGCGGATGACGTCCTTCTCGAGCCCGTCGAAGGCGAACTGCACGGCGGCGCGCTTGACCTTGTACGCCTCCGGGTCGGCGGCCTCGTCGCCGGAGAGCGCGGTCAGCGTCTCCGCCTCGACGGCCTTGATCGCATCCTGGCGCTCGAGCTTGTCGACGACCTGGGTGGCGGCATCGAGGGCAGCGCCGAAGCGGTCCTTGATCTCCGACAGCACCGACTCGTCGACCTGCGGCGGGGTGACCTCGACCTTGTCCTTGCCGGCCTTGCGGCGCAGCTCGTCCTGGGCCTCGCAGAGGCGCTTGATCTCAGCGTGCGCGATGTCCAGCGCGTCGAGGATCTCGGCCTCGGTGATCTCGCTGGCGCCAGCCTCGACCATCAGGATCGCGTCGGCGGTGCCGGCCACGATCAAGTCGAGCGGGCTCTCCAGCAGCCACTCCTCATCGGGGTTGACGAGGAAGTTGCCCTCGGCGTCCTGGCCGATGCGGACGGCGCCGACGGGCTTGGGGAAGGGGATGTCGGACACCGCCAGCGCGGCGCTGGCGCCGTTCATCGCGAGGATGTCGTAGGTGTTGATGCCGTCGATCGACATCGGGATCGAGACCAGCTGGGTCTCGCGCCGCCAACCCTTGGGAAACAGCGGGCGCAGCGGGCGGTCGATCATGCGGGCCGTGAGGGTGGCCTTCTCGCCCGAGCGACCCTCGCGGCGGAAGAAGCTGCCGGGGATCTTGCCCGCGGCATACATGCGCTCCTCGACATCCACCGTCAGCGGCAGAAAGTCGACGTCGCGCTCGTTGCCCGCGGTCGCCGTCGAGAGCACCATCGTCTCTCCAGCGGTTACGACCACGGATCCGCTCGCCTGCTTGGCGAGCTTGCCGGTCTCGAAGCTGATCTCGGTACCACCGATCTCCAGCGAGACCCGGCTTACGTCCTGACTCATGAGGTTCCTCTCCGTCGCCTCCGGTTGGCGACATGTTGCGTGTAGTCCTCTATGCGAACGCGCGAAAGGCTAGCAGCGGCGGGCCAGCCTGCTCAGCAACTCCTCACCCGGGACGCCGGGGTGAGCGGCGCCGTCCACGAACAGCGTCGGCGTCGTGACGACCCCGGCGCGGACGCCGGAGCGGAAGTCGCGCTCGACCCGCTCCGCGACCGCCTGCGAGCGGCGGTCGGCCTCGAAGCGCTCGAGGTCGAGCCCGAGCACGCGCGCGTGCCGCCATAGGTGCGGATCGTCGAGACGACCCTGGTCCTCCAGCAGCGCGTGGTGCAGCTCCCAGAAGCGGCCCTGCAAGGCCGCGGCCTCGGCGGCCGCCGCCAGCGCTCGGGCCCGCGGATGCTTGGAGGTCACCGGGAAGTGGCGGAACACGCGCGTGACCCGCAGCTCGCGCAGCAGCAGGTGCGTCTTGGCGCAGTACGGGCACTCGAGGTCCGCGTACTCGATCACGAGCGGGCCCTGCCCGCGGCGGTGATCCTCGGGGCCGGGCTCAGGCGGCGCGCTGCTGGTCCAGCGCGTCGAAGATGAGGTTGGCACCCGGGATCTCCAACGGCGTCGGCGACTGGTGGGACCACTGGACGACGCCGTCGGGCCCGACCATCACCAGCGCGCGCTGGTTGTGGCCGCGCTCCTCGATGAAGACGCCGTAGTCGCGGGCGACCTCGCCCTTGGGGTGGAAGTCGGCCAGCAGCGGGATGCTGACGCCGAGCTTGTCCTGGAAGGCCTTGTGCGCGAAGGCGTTGTCGACCGAGATGCCCAGCAGCGTCACGCCGCGCTGCTCGAGCTCGCCCAGGACCTCCTGGTAGACGTTGAGCTGATCGGTGCAGACGGGGCTGAAGTCCATCGGGTAGAAGACCAGCACGACCGTCTTGCCGCGGAAGTCGGCCAGCGAGACCCGGTTGCCGTCCTGGTCGGTCAGCGTGAAGTCGGGCGCCGGCTGACCGGCCTCGATCATCGGCGCAGGCCGAGGTCCGCGATCAGCGCGCGGTAGCGGTCGATGTCCGACCGCTGCAGGTAGCGCAGCAGGCGGCGGCGCTTGCCGACCAGCATCAGCAGGCCGCGCCGCGAGTGGTGGTCCTTGCGATGCGTGCGCAGGTGCTCGGTGAGCTCGTTGATGCGCGCGGTCAGCAGCGCGACCTGGACCTCGGTCGATCCGGTGTCGCTCTCGCCACGGCCGTACTTGCCGGCGATCTCGCGCTTTGCCTCTGCGGTCAGGCTCATCGGACGCGAAAAGGTAGCAGGAGCGGGCTAGGAGGAGGCTGGGTCGAAGCGGATGCGCGCGCAGATCTCGCGCGTGCGCTCCACGTCGCGCCGCATCTGCTCGACGAGCGCGTCGACCGACTCGAAGCGCTGCTCGCCGCGCAGCCGCTCGAGGAAGGCGATGCGCAGCGTCGCGCCGTAGAGGTCGCCCTCGAAGTCGAGCAGGTGGGCCTCGACCAGCAGGCCGCGCCCGCTCTCGAAGGTCGGGCGCACCCCTACGTTGACCGCGGCCGGATGCCCGTGCGCCCAGGCCGCGTAGACGCCGTGGGCGGGACAGACGAGCGCGGGATCGGGCACGAGGTTGGCGGTGGGCATCCCCAGCTCGCGGCCGCGACGATCGCCCGCGACGACCTCGCCCTCGAACAGGAACGGACCGCCGAGCAGCGCGGCCGCGTCCGCCACCTCTCCCCCTCCACCAGCGCGCGCACGCGCGTCGAGGAGACGGGTTCGTCCCCGACCTCGACCAGCGGGACCACGCGCGTCTCGAACTCGTCGTGGGAGCGCAGGAAGTCCGACGTGCCGCGCGCGCCCTTGCCGAAGTGGAAGTTCTGCCCGACCGACACCTGCTCGGCCTGCAGGCGCCCCACCAGCACCTCCTCGACGAAGTGCTCGGCGTCCTTGGAGGCGAATGCGCGGTCGAACGGGATCACCACCAGCTCGTCCACGCCCAGGCCGGCGATCAGGTCGCGCTTGACGGCGAACGAGTTCACGAGCTTCGGCGTGGCGTCCGGGCGCACCACCGTCGAGGGGTGCGGATCGAAGGTCAGCACCGTGTCGTTGCCCCGGATCACCTCGCGGTGACCGAGGTGGACGCCATCGAAGGTGCCGATCGCGACGCGGCGGCGCGAGCCGGTCGGCACGACCTCTGGCAGCGACGTGACCTTCATGCGGGCGCGAACACTACGACGGGATGCAGCTCCCCGGCACGCGGCTGGCCGATCGCGAGCAGCTCGCCGCCGTGCGTGAGTCGCAGGAAGGACTCCCCGACCGCGCCGGGCTCGCCGTCCGCGGCGGCGACGCCCGCGCCCGACGGCGCTAGCGGCAGGCGCCGCCCGTGACGCACCGCGCGCGCTTCCTCGCCGCTCAGGCCGCGCTCGGGCAGGAACGCGAGCGCCTCGCCGAGGCCGACCACGCGCTGCTCGTCCGCGTCCTCGAGCCGGAACGTCCCGATCGCCGTGCGCTCGAGCTCGTCGCAGTACGCGTCCCCCAGCTCCTCGATCAGGCTGCGCACGTAGGTCCCCGACGAGCACTCGATCTCGAAGGCCGCCCGCTCGCCCTCGTGCCAGAGCAGCTCGGCTCGATAGACGGTCACCGGCCGCGGCGCCAGCTCGGGCGTCTCCCCCCGCCGCGCCAGCGCGTAGGCGCGCTCGCCGGCGACCTTGACCGCCGAGTAGGCGGGCGGGCGCTGCATCAGCTCGCCGGTCGCCAGCTCCAACCGCGCGGGCAGCCGGCCGGTGTGCTCGAGCACGCCGTCGCGGTCGCCGGTGTCCGAGCGCCAGCCCAGCCGCGCGACCGCGCGGTAGGTCTTCGGCAGCGCCATCAGGAAGCGCTGTGCGCGCGTGGCCCGGCCGAGCAGCACCAGCAGCAGGCCCGAGGCGAACGGGTCGAGCGTGCCGGCGTGGCCGACTTTGGCCTTGCGCGGCTGGGTGCGCCGCACGCGCGCGACCACGTCGTGGGAGGTCACCCCCGCCGGCTTCGGATACAGCAGGACGCCGGTCTGCGGCTCAGGCAAGCTGCTCGCGGACCTGCTCGCGCACCCGCTGCATCAGATCCGCGTAGGGCAGCGAGGTGGAGAAGCCCGCGGCCTGCGGGTGGCCGCCGCCGCTCATCGAGCGGGCGATGCTCGAGACGTCGACGCTGCCGTCGGTGGCGCGCAGGCTGACCTTGCGCATGCCCTCGCGATCCTCGGACAGCAGCTCGCGCACGAGCACCGCGACGGCGGTGCCCTCGACGGCGCGCATGTGGTCGACGACGCCCTCCGAGTCCGCCTCGAGCGCGCCCGTGGCCTCGTAGTCGCCCTTCTCCAGGTGCGCGGCGGTGACGGTGCCGTCGTCGTAGCGCTCGATCGACGCCAGCGCCCGCTGCAACAGCTGCAGGCGGCGGAAGGGCAGCTGCTCGTACAAGCGGCGGTTGATCACGTGCGGCTTGACGCCGGCGTCGATCAGGTCCGCGGCCATGCGGTGCGCCTCGGCGCTCGCGTTCTCGTACATGAAGCGGCCGGTGTCGGTCACCAGCCCGACGTAGAGCGCGTCGCCGATCGCCGGCGTGATCTCGGCGCCGAGGTCGCGCGCCAGGCGCCAGACGATCTCGGCGGTGCAGGACGCCTCGGGCACGACGAGGTTGACGGTGCCGAAGCGCGTGTTGTCGTGGTGGTGGTCGACGTTGAGGATGTGCAGGCCCTCGCGCTGCAGGAAGTCGACCGGCATGCGGTCGATGTTGCCGCAGTCCAGGAACACGATCGTGCGCTCGTCGACGTCGTCGGGCGGCGCGCCGATCATGCCCTCGAACTCGAAGCTGCGGTACTCGGTGGGCAGCGGGAACTCGTCCGGGGACATGTACATCAGCGAGTCCTTGCCGAGCTGCTCCAGCACGAGGTGCATGCCCAGCAGCGAGCCGAGCGCGTCCCCATCGGGGTTCTCGTGCGTGGTCAGCAGCAGCTTGTCGGCCTGGCGCAGCTCCGCCAGCACCTGCTCATGGGCGGTCGCCACGCTCACTCGTCGAGCAACTCCGTGATTCGCATACCCCGGTCGATCGACTCGTCGTAGACGAACTGCAGCGTCGGGGTGCGCTTCATGCGCAGCTCGACAGCGATCGCGCGCTGCAGGAGACCGTGGGACGACTCGAGGCCGGCGAGCGTCGCCTCCCGTTCGTGCTCGCCGCCGAACACGCTGACGTACACGCGGGCGTGGCTGAGGTCCGAGCTGGTGTCGACGGAGGTCACGGTCACGAATCCTATGCGTGGGTCCTTGAGGCCCTCGACGAGGCGTGCGGACAGCACCTCGCGGACGGCCTCGTTGACTCGCCTCATGCGGTCGCCGGGCATCCTAGTCGCCTACGAGCTCGTCGCTGGACACGAGCGCACGCTCAAGGCGTACCCCGTCCGGAAATCGTCCCAACACGTGCCGCTCGACCTTGTCCGCGGCGGCGTGCAGCGGGCCGGCGTCCCTGCCGACCAGCACAGCGTGCAGCGTCGCGCGCTGCCACAGGTCGTGGTGGTCGGTCTCGGCCACGGCGGCTCCGAAGCGCCGCTGCAACTGCGCTTTCAGCGACGTGACCTCCTTGCGCTTGCTCTTCAGCGAGCCGCTGTCCGGAAGGTGCAACTGGATCTCGAGGAGGCAGACGAAGGCCATCGGCGGCTGCCGCTAGCTGAGCGTCTGCTCCACCTGCTTGATCTCGTAGACCTCGATCACGTCGCCCTCCTTCACGTCCGGGTAGTTCTCGAGCACGATGCCGCACTCGAGCCCGGCCGTGACCTCCCGCACGTCGTCCTTGAAGCGCCGCAGCGAGCCGATGCGACCCTCGTGGATGACGGTCCCGTCGCGCACCAGCCGACACGTCGCTCCGCGCCGGACGGTCCCCTCGGTGACGTAGGCACCGGCGATCGTGCCCACCCGCGAGGCCTTGAAGGTCTGGCGCACCTCGACGGTCGCGACCGACTCCTCCACGTCCTCGGGCGACGAGCATGCCCTGCATCGCGTCGCGCAGGTCCTCGAGGATCTTGTAGATCACCGAGTAGGTGCGGATCTCGACGCCCTCGGCGTCGGCGAGCCGGGCGGCGTTGCCGACCGGCCGCACGTTGAAGCCGATGATCACCGCGTCGGAGGCCGAGGCGAGCATCACGTCCGACTCGGAGATGCCGCCGACGCCGTCGCGGATGATGTTCACCTGCACCTGCTCCTGCGGCAGCTTGGCGACCTCGTCGGCGAGCGCCTCGAGCGAGCCGGCGACGTCGGCCTTGACGATCAGGTTCAGCTCCTGATCGCCGCGCTCGGCGCGTGCGAGCACGTCCTCGAGCGAGACCCGGCGACCGGACTGGCGTGCCAGCGCCTCCTGCTTGTTGCGGATCGAGCGCTCGTTGGCGAGGCGACGCGCCTCGCGCTCGTTCTCGACGACGCGGAACTGCTCGCCGGCGTCCGGGACGCCGTCGAAGCCGAGGATCTCGACCGGCATGCCGGGCGTGGCGGTCTCGACGCGCTGCCCGCGGAAGTCGTGCATCGCCCGCACACGGCCCCAGTGCTGGCCGGCCACGAGCGCGTTGCCGACCTTCAGCTGACCGCGCAGGTCGAGCAGCGTCACGACCGGGCCGCGACCCGGGTCGAGCCGGGACTCGATCACGAAGCCCGACGCCTCGGCGGTCGGGTTGGCCTTCAGCTCCTGGATCTCGGCAAGCGTGACGAGCGTCTCGAGCAGATCCTCGAGGTTCTGGCCGGTCTTGGCGGAGACGTCGACGAACTCGGTGTCGCCGCCCCAGTCGGCGGGCGTCAGGCCCTGCTGGGCGAGCTCGCCGCGCACGCGGTTGGGGTCGGCGCCCTCCTTGTCGACCTTGTTGACGGCGACCATCAGCGGCACGCCGGCAGCCTTGGCGTGGTCGATCGCCTCGACGGTCTGCGGCATCACGCCATCGTCGGCGGCCACGACGATCACCGCGATGTCGGTGACCTTGGCGCCTCGGGCGCGCATCGCCGTGAAGGCCTCGTGGCCCGGCGTGTCGAGGAAGGTGATCGTGTGGTCGGCGTGGTGGACCTGGTAGGCGCCGATGTGCTGGGTGATGCCACCGGCCTCGCCGGCCGCGACCTCGGTCGAGCGGATCGCGTCGAGCAGCGAGGTCTTGCCGTGGTCGACGTGGCCCATGATCGTGATCACCGGCGGCCGGTCGGTCAGGTCCTCGTCGCTGTCCTCGAACGTGACCTCGTCCTCGACGGCGTCCGCGCCACGCTGGATGTCGACCCGCTTGTCGAACGACTCGGCCAGCACCTCGATCGCCTCGTCCGAGAGCGTCTGGGTGAGCGTGGCCATCTCGCCGAGCTCCATCAGCTTCTTGATCACCTCGGGCGCCGACAGCTGCAGGGACTCCGCGACCTCCTTGACGGTCGAGCCCGAGCGCACCGGGACGGCGGGGTCCTCCTGCGCCGCGGCCGCGGCTGCTGCCGCTGCCTCGGCCTCGAAGTCCGGCTCGACCCACTGGGGACGGCGACGACGACCGCGACCGCGCCGTGCCGGCTGCTGCGGGGGCGGGCCCGGGCGATCCCGGCGCGAGGCCTGCGAGTCGATCACCACGCGCCGCCGGCGACCAGCACCGCCACCGCCGCCGCTGCCCCCTCCTTCCGAGCGTGTCGGACGCGCGCGCCGGCCATCGCCCTCGGTGGGGCTGGGAGCGCCCTGGCCGCCACCCGGACCGCGACCGCCCTGCGCGGGACCGCCGCGCTGGCCGCCACCTTGGCCTTGGCCCGGACCGCCCTGCCTGCCGGCGGAACGCCCGCCCTGCTGACCCGCCGGCTTGGTGTCGCGCGGATCGGCGTCCTGCAGGATGCGCGGACCGCGGCCCGCGGGCCCGGCGCGCCGAACGTCGTCGCCAGGCGGCGCCGGTGGGGCGACGCGCTGCTGAGGCCGGCTACCCGCACGCGAGCCGCCCTGTGGGGTCGTGCCGCCGCCAGCCTGAGGCTGACCGCCCTGCTGTCTTCCCTGGCCGCGCTGCTGCGTCTTCTGACCGCGCTGCTGCTGCGTCTTGGCCTGGTCCTGCTTGGGCGCGGCTGCCTGCGGCGCCGGCTTGTCGGCCGCGCCGCCGTCCTCGCTGGCCGGCGTCGGCTCGGGAGCGGCCTCCTTGGCCGCGGCAGCCGCCGGCGCGGCGCCGGCGCCGTTGCCGAAGACGCGAGCGACCTCGGCCTCCTCGACGCTCGAGGCCGCGGCCTTCACGTCGAGACCGGCAGCCTGCAGCTTCGCGAGGACCTCCTTGCTGGGGATCCCGCGTTCCTTGGCTATCTCGTGGACACGCTTCTTTGCCATTCGCGGACTAAGTCTATGGTCTCCTGTTGCAGTTTCACCGGGCGTCTGAGCGACCGTGCAAGCGGACGCCCACCAAGCAGCTTCCCGGCACAGTCGGGACGGGTGCAAACGTAGGCCCCACGTCCCTCGATCCTGGCGGCCCGGTCCAACTCGACCGTGCCATCCGCCGTCCGCACCAGCCGCAGCAGCTCGCCCTTGGGCAGCGAGCGCTGACAGCTCACGCAGCGGCGGTGCGGAGCTACGACTCCGCGCCCTCCTCGGTCACCAGCTCCTCCTCGGCGGCCGCGTCGTCGGGCGACGCGCCGTCGCCGGCCTCCGGCACCACGCCCTCGCTGGGGTCGAGCACCGGCTCCTCGCCGTCACTGGCGTCCAGCACCGGCTCCTCGTCCTCGGCGGGCTGCTCCGGCTCCGCACCGTCCTCGGGCGGCACCAGGTAGTCGGTGTCGGTGTCCGACAGCGCCTGGTGCGCGGGCAGACCGCAGTAGCGCGAGCCGGTGAGGGCCGCGTTCGGGCAGCGCTTGCCGTTGGCGAGGATCGCCGCGCAGCGGCCGGAGGTCTCCTCCTCCTCCAGGCCCATCTCCTGCTCGTCCTCGGCGAACTCCGTCTCCGAGCGGATGTCGACCCGCCAGCCGGTCAGTCGCGCGGCCAGGCGTGCGTTCAAGCCGTCCTTGCCGATCGCCAGCGAGAGCTGGTCGTCGGGCACGATCACCGTCGCCTGCTTGGCCTCGTCGTCGACCAGGACCTCGCGCACGCGCGCCGGCGAGAGCGCCTTGGCGACGAAGCGCGCCGGCTCCTCGTTGAAGGGGATGATGTCGATCTTCTCGCCGCGCAGCTCGGACACGACCATGCGCACGCGCGAGCCGCGCGGCCCGACGCAGGCGCCGACCGGGTCGACCCCGTTGGTGTGCGAGACGACCGCGATCTTCGAGCGGTAGCCGGGCTCGCGCGCGACGTTCTCGATCTCGACGTCGCCGGACTGGATCTCCGGCACCTCCAGCTCGAACAGCGCCCGGATCAGCTCCGGCGAGCGGCGCGAGACGACGATGCTCGGTCCCTTCGCCTGGTTGGAGACGTCGGTGATGATGGCCTTGATGCGGGCGCCGTGGTCGTAGCGCTCGCCGTGCACCTGCTCGCCGCGCGGCAGCAGCGCCTCGACGCGCTCGCGCAGCTGCACGAGCGTGTAGCGCGAGTCGGACTGCTGCACGAGGCCGGTGATCAGCTCGCCGACGCGGTCCTGGTACTCGTCGAACATCATGTCCCGCTCGGCCTCGCGGATCCGCTGCAGGATCACCTGCTTGGCCGTCTGGGCCGCGATGCGACCGAAGTCCTCCGGCGTGACGTCGCGCTCCTCGATCTGGTCGCGGTACTGCGCCAGGCGCTCCTGGTCGATGTCGGGCGGCTCGGGGTAGACCAGCTCGCCGGTCTCGGGATCGACGGTCGGCTCGCCGAGCTCCTCCTCCACCTCGTCGAGCAGCTGGTCCTCCAGCTCGGGCGGCAGCAGCAGCTCGTAGACGAGGAAGTCGCCGGTCTCGCGGTCGACCTCGACGCGCGCGTAGCGAGCGGCGCCCTCGGTCTTCTTGTAGGCGGAAAGCAGCGCGTCCTCCAGCGCCGCCATCAGGCGGTCCGCGGAGATGCCCTTCTCGCGCTCGAGGACCCCGACGGCCTCGACGATCTCCTTGGTCATCGCTCCCCCTCCAGCAGGTTGCTCTTTCCGATGTCCGAGTACGGGATCGACACGACCCCGTCATCGGCCGCCACCGTGACCTCCTCGTCGGAGGCTCCGACGAGCTCGCCGGTGAAGCTCTTGTGCCCCTCCCGCGCCTGGCGCAGGCGCACGCGCGCGCGGCGCCCGAGGAAGTGGCGGAAGTGGTCCGGCTTGGTCAGCGGTCGCTGCGGCCCCGGCGAGGAGACCTCGAGCCCGTAGTCGACGAGCAGGTCGCGCAGGTGCTTGGTGACGCGCTCGCAGAGCTCGAGGGTGACGCCGCCGGGACGGTCGATCGTGAGCCGCAGGCGCTCGGCCGCGACTCGTTCCACGAGCAGCAGCTCGACCTCCGGCTCGACGGAGGCAAGGCGCTGCTCGATGGTGTGTTGGAGCTGTCCGATCTGCATTGGTGCGAAAAAAAGGTGGGCTACGTGGCCCACCTTCAGCGGCGGCCAAGGCCGCCAACGCCTGAAAGTCGCGTACGAGTATAGACGCGAGCGAGGGGCGCGACACGGGTCGCGCCCCCGCCCGCGGTCAGAGCTGCAGCGACTTTGCGACGAGGTACTCCTCGATGCCGTAGCGACCCGCTTCGCGGCCGTGCCCCGACTGCTTGAAGCCGCCGAACGGCGCGAGCGGGTTGAAGGCGCCGCCGTTGATCTCGATCTGTCCGGTGCGCAGCCTGCGGGCCACGTCGCGCGCGCGCTGTTCGTCGCCCGACCAGACCCCGCCAGCGAGCCCGTACATCGTGTCGTTGGCGATCTCGATCGCCTCCTCCTCGCTGTCATAGGGCATGATCGCCAGCACCGGCCCGAAGATCTCCTCCTGGGCGATCTTCATGTCGCTGGTCACATCCGAGAAGACGGTCGGCTGCACGAAGTAGCCCTGCTCGCTGCCCTCGGGCGCCTCCGCGCCGCCGGCGACGAGCTTCGCGCCCTCGGCCCGACCCTGCTCGATGTACCCGCGCACGCGCTCGAGCTGGGCCTCGGAGACCAGCGGGCCCAGGCGCGTCGCGCCGTCGAAGGGGTCGCCCGGCGTGAACGCCTGCGCCGTCGCGGCGGCGATCTGCTCGGCCTCGGCGAGCCGCTCGCGCGGCACCAGCATGCGCGTCAGCGCGCTGCAGGTCTGGCCCGAGTTGAGGAAGCACTTCGCGACGCCGTCGGGCACGGCCCGGGCCAGGTCGGCGTCGTCGAGGATCACGTTCGGCGACTTGCCGCCGAGCTCCAGCGCCACCGGCTTGACCGCCTGCGAGGCGAGCTCGGACACGCGCCGGCCCGCGCGCGTGGAGCCGGTGAAGGAGACCATGTCGGTCTGGGGATGGGTCACCAGCGCCTCCCCCACGACCGGCCCGGTGCCCGTCACGAGGTTGAAGACGCCCGCCGGCAGCCCGACCGCCTCGACGATCTCAGCCAGCACGAAGGCGTTCAGCGGCACGACCTCGCTCGGCTTGACGACGACCGTGCAGCCGGCCGCCAGCGCCGGCGCCACCTTGAGCGCGATCTGATGCAGCGGGTAGTTCCAGGGCGTGATCGCCGCGACGACGCCGGCTGGCTCACGCACGATCAGCGAGTTGCCGACCTCCTCCTCCCACTGGATCTCCTCCACCAGCTGCGGGATCGCGGCGAAGGTGCCGGCGGGCAGGCCTGCCTGGATCATGCGCGACAGCTTCAGCGGCATGCCCATCTCGGTCGAGATCAGCGCCGCCAGCTCGTCCCCGCGCTCGGCCAGCTTGGCCCCGATCGCCTCGCAGTACCGCGCGCGCTCGTAGGGCGAGACCTGCGACCACGAGTCGAAGGCGGCGCGCGCGGCACCGACGGCGCGGTCGGCGTCCTCGGCGGTGCCCTCGGGGACGCGCCCGACGACCTCCTCGGTCGACGGGTTGATCACGTCGATCGTGGCGTCGCCGGTGGGATCGACCCACTCGCCGCCGATGTAGAGCTGGTCGCGTACGAGGGCGTCTGCTGCAACTGCCATGGGATCTCCTATCAGCTGCCGACCGGCGTCGTGGCCGGCGAATCGGGGGTGTCCGCCGGCGCATCCGCCCGCGGGTGAAGGTCGGCCGCCGGTGCGTCGGCGGAGGCGGCGATCGCCTCGGCGGTGCGGCGCGCGAGCGCCATCACCGTGATCATCGGATTGGTGCCGGAGGCGGTCGGGAAGGCGCTCGCGTCGCCAATCCAGACGCCCGGCGTGTTGTGCAGCTCGCCCCAGGGGTTGGCGACGCTGGTCTGCGGATCGGAGCCCATGCGGCAGCTGCCCATCTGGTGCGCGGCGAACAGGCGGAAGCCGCCGGCGCGCAGCGGGATGCGCTGGCAGCGCTCGATGAACGCGTCGAGGTCCGCGCCCGCGCCCCAGCGCGGCAGCCCGCCCGCCAGCGCGGCGATCTCGCGCGCGCCCGCCGCGTGGTGGAGGCGGATCTGCGCCTCGATCGCGCGTCGGGTGTTGCGCACGTCGAGCTCGTCGGTGAGCGAGTAGAGCGGGACGGCCTGGCCGGCGTCGTCGACGGTCACCATGCCGGCGCCGTGGTCGCGCAGCAGGCCGATGAAGCTGGCGCCGTGCTTGAAGGGGTGCATCAGCTGCTTATGCTGCTCGCCGGAGGTGAAGGGCACGGCGGCGGCGCCGGTGCCGACCGCGTACTGGGCCGCCTCGATCAGGAAGCCGTAGCCCATCCTCGACGTCGGCGAACTCGTCCACCAGACCCGCGTGCGGCGGGCCCCACCAGGCCCGCTGGTCCTCGCCGTAGACGCCCATGATCGCCGTGCACGGGTGCAGGCGCAGGTGATGGCCGACCGCCGGCCCGCCGATGCCCGAGCGCAGCAGCAGCGCCGGCGACTCCAGCGATCCGCCCGCGACCACCACGCGCGGCGCGCGCACGGTGACGCCGGCCGTGCGGCCGCTGTGGGGGTCGGCGTAGATCGCCTCCACCCCGGCCGCGCGACCGCCCTCGGTCAGCACCTGCTGGGCTTGGCAGCGCACGACGATCTCGGCCCCGCGCTCGACGGCGTCCACGAGATAGGTCTTGGCGGTGCTCTGCTTGGCGCCGGTCTGGTCGCCGAAGCCGATGTAGCCGGCGGTCTGCGGGTTGTAGCGCGACGCGTCGATGTTGCGCAGGATCGTCTTGAACGACCAGCCGAGCGCCTCGGCGCCCTCGCGCATGCGCGTCTGGGTGCCGTTGAGGTCCGAGCAGCGGTCGTTGACCTGGATGCGCTCGAAGATGGCATCCATGTGGCGGTCGTACTCGGGCCCGTCGAGGCCCTCGAGGCCGAACTCCCGCGCCCACTGCTCGCGCACCCAGGGCTTGGTGCGCAGCGAGTTGGTCCAGTTGATCACGGTGCCACCGCCGAGGGTCGCGCCGGCGTAGAGCGACACGTTCAGGTCCGCGGTCGGCACCGGCCCACCGCGCCAGTACATGTTCTGGTAGGCCCACAGCTCGAGCTGGTTGAAGTCGGACTCGTTGAAGTAGCCGCCGGCCTCGAGCACGACGACCTCGAGGCCGCGCTGGGCGAGCTCGGCGGCGATCACCCCGCCGCCCGCCCCGGAGCCGACGACGCAGACGTCGGCCTCGAGCGTGAGCTGGTCGCCCTCGGGCACCAGCGGCGCGATCGGCTTGGGCTCCTGTGGCGGCGGCGACACGGGCCCGGGATAGCCGAAGGTGCGCCAGAACGGGTTCTGCCCGGTCTGAGGATCGGGCGCGCCGTAGGAGATGAACAGCGTCAGGCCCGCGAGCGCGCTGGCGCCGGCCGCCGCCGCCGGGCCGAGTGCGGCGAGGTTGCGCAGCAGCTGCTCGCGCGAGCGCTGCGAGGCGCTCGTGAAGCCCAGCTCGCCGAGGCCGTCCAGCAGCTGGGCCAGGCCCTCCTGCTGGAAGGGCGGCATCAGCGCGATCACGCCCTCCAGCGTCTCGGGCGCGCCGACGTCGCTCGCCGAGCGCGCCCAGAAGCCGTCCGGGTCGTCCGTGCGCTCCAGCGCCGGGACGACCGTGTCGCAGACCGCGCGCAGCACCGCCCGCCGTTCCTCGCTCCAGCTCATTCTCCACCCTCCTGGCGAGTCAACCCAGCAAGTGTTGCAGGACCGTCAGGTCTCGAGGAGCAGCGTGACCGGCCCGTCGTTGACCAGCCGCACCCGCATGTGCGCGCCGAACACCCCGCCCCGCGCGCCGAGCGCACCGCGCACGCGCTCGTAGAGCGGCTCGGCCAGATCCGGCGGCGCGGCCTCGACGTAGCTCGGGCGGTTGCCCTTGCGCGTGTCGCCGTAGAGCGTGAACTGGCTGACGCAGAGCAGCTCGCCGCCGGCGTCCCCCACGCTGAGGTTCATGCGTCCCTCGGCATCGTCGAAGACGCGCAGGGCGAGCAGCTTGCGGGCCATGCGGTCCGCCTGCTCGGCGGTGTCGCCGCGGCGCACGCCGAGCAGGACGAGCAGTCCCGGGCCGATGCGCGCGAGCTCGCGACCGTCGACGTCGACCGCTGCCTCGCAGACCCGCTGTACCAGGGCGCGCATCGCCGCCAGTCTGACGCGTACCCTGCTGCGATGGCCGCCGTCGACGTCGTGGACGAGTACCTGGCAGCGCAGCCGGGCCTGGCCGCGCGCCGGCTCGCGCACGGCGAGTGGGGCATCACCGTGCCGGCCGACGCGCTCGGCGAGCCGCTCGACGTCGGCCTGCGGATCGCCGACGAGCTGCTGCGCGTGCAGGCGGTCGCGCTGCCCGCCGCCGGCGACCTCGATCCCTGGATGCTGCTGTGGTGGAACCGCCAGACGCGCCTGGTCCGCTTCGGCTGCACCCGCTCGCGCGACGTCTGGGTGCAGGCCGACCTACCGGTGCCGGCCATCGACGAGCGCGCCGTGGACCGTCTGCTCGGCCTGGTCACCGAGGCGGCGGTCGCCGTGCGCGACTACGCCACGCGGGCGCGCGGGCAGGTGCCAGCGGAAGCCGGCGGCGGCTGGCTGCCGGACTAGGCGGCTTGTGAACGCAGGCGATCCCGCAGCTCGACGTAGTCCGAGCGGTCCGGGCGCATCCCCGCCGCCAGCGCGGCGTGGCGGCTGGCCTCCCAGCGCCTGCCTGTCTTCTCCAGCGCGCGTCCGAGGCAGAAGTGGGCGTAGTGGTTGACCGGGTGGCGCTCGACGACGGCGGCGAACTCGCGGGCGGCCTGCTGGAAGCGAGCCGAACGGAAGTAGGCACGCCCGAGCGCCTCGCGGATGGAGCTCTGCTCGGGCTCGAGATCGCGGGCGCGCTCGAGCGGGATCGCCGCGGCCATGAAGTCGCCGCGGTCGAGCAGGTCGCTGCCCTTGCGGAAGAGGTCGTATGCGGCGGTCTCGCTCACGTGCCCCCCTCCACGGTACTCGCCGTCTCGGCATTCGTCCGGATCCGCTCGACGGCGTCGAGCACCGCGGCCGCCACGGCTGCCTTCGAGCCGCGCGGCACCGGCTGCTCGCCCCCGGTCGTGACGATCACGACCTCGTTGTGCTCGGCGTCGAAGCCGATGTCGGCGCGTGAGATGTCGTTGACGACCACGGCGTCGAGCCCCTTGCGCTCGAGCTTGCCGCGCCCGCGCTCCACCGCCCCCTCCCCGTGCTCGGCTGCGAAGCCGATCAGGGTCTGTCCCGGGCGACGGGCGGCCGACAGCGCCGCCAGCACGTCCGTCGTGGGCTCGAGTTCGATCGCCAAGCCGTCACGGCCGGTCTTGACGATCTTGGACTGCTCGGGGGCGCTGGGCCGGAAGTCGGCCACCGCCGCGGCCATCAGCAGCACGTCGGCATCCTCGAACTCCGCACGCGCCGCCTGCTCCAGCTCGGCGGCGGTCTCGACGTCGATCGAGCGCACGCCCTCGGGCCGTGGCAGCGAGACGTTCGCGCAGACGGCGACCACCTCGGCGCCCCTCGCCGCCGCCTCCTCGGCGAGCGCGAGGCCCATGCGGCCCGAGGAGCGGTTGCCGACGTAGCGCACGGAGTCGATCGGCTCGCGCGTGCCCCCCGCGGTCACGAGCACGCGCACGCCCGCCAGGGAGTGGTAGCCGTCCTCGACCAGCGAGAGCGCGCTCCCGCGGGCGACGGAGTCCGGCGCGCTCGTCAACCGGCCGGCCGGCTCGTCGGCCCCCCGGCGGAGACTTCCAGCGCAGCGGTGTCGCGAGGCGCGGTCTTCCCGGCGACCGCCGCTTCGATGGCCGCGACGATCTCCGCCGGCTCGGCGAGCCGCCCGACGCCGGCCTCGCCGCGCGAGGCCAACCGCCCCGCCTCGGGACCGACGACGATCGCCCCGCGGCGACGCAGGATCTCGACGTTGGCCTGCGTGGCCGAGTGCTCCCACATGGCGTTGTTCATCGCGGGCGCGATCAGCAGCGGTGCGGTGCTGGCCAGGGCGGCGCTGGCAAGCAGGTTGTCCGCCAGGCCGACCGCCAGCTTGGCGATCGTGTTGGCCGACGCCGGCGCGATGCAGTACGCGTCGCAGCGGCGCACGAGCTCGAGGTGGGAGATCGGATCGTGCTCGGGGAGCTGCTCGCCGGGGTAGGCCCCGCGGGCGGGGTCGCCCTCGAACTCGCTCACGAGCACGGGCGCGTCGCTGACGGCCTCGAAGGTCGCGCGGCCGACGAACTTCAGGCTCGTCGGCGTCTGGATCACGCGCACGGCGTGGCCGGCCCCCGTCAGGAGCCGGACCACCTCTACCGCTTTGTAGGCGGCGATCCCGCCGGACACGCCGAGCAGGACGCGCGCCATGGCCGCCTCAGCGGTACCGGTACTTGATCTTCCCGGCGGCGACTTCCTCGAGCGCGATCTTGAGGTAGTTCTTCGAGCCCGTCTCCACCATCGGCGGTGGGTACTCGTCGAAGGTGCCCTCGCCGAGGTTGTGGTAGTAGGAGTTGATCTGCCGCGCGCGCTTGGCGGCGACGAGGACCACGGCGTAGTGGGAGTCCACTTGGCCGAGCAGGTTGTCTAGGCGTGGTTTGATCAAGGCCCGCACATGGTAGCGGCAAGCTCGGTGAGCTCCCCGAGCGCCCGCTCGAGGTCGTCGTTGACGATCCGCTCGTGGAACTCGCTGGCGGCCGCCAGCTCCTCGCGAGCCGCGGCGAGCCGGCGTTCGACCTGCTCGGGGGAGTCGGAGGCCCGGCGTGCCAGCCGCTCGCGCAGCGTCTCGAGCGAGAGATCCGCCGGCGGCTCGATGAACACGTGCATCGCGTCCGGCAGCGTCTCGCGCACCTGCCGCGCCCCCTGCACGTCGATCTCCAGCACGATGCCGCGCGCGGGCCGGCTGAGCTCCGAGCGCAGCGTCCCGTAGCGGTTGCCGGCGTACTCGGCGTGCTCGACGAACTCGCCGCGCTCGACGCGGCGATCGAACTCCTGCTCGCTGAGGAAGTGGTAGTCCCGGCCGTTCACCTCCCCCGCGCGCGGGGAGCGTGTGGTCGCCGAGACCGACAGCTCGAAGCCGGGCACGCGCTCGAGCAGGCCGCGGATCAACGTGCCCTTGCCGACCCCCGACGGGCCCGTGATGACGAGGACGCAGGTGTCTATCGCCGCAGGTACGAGACCAGCTCGTTGCGCTGCCGCTCTGAGAGCCCCCCGATGGTCTTGCTCGGGGAGATCCGGCAGTGCGTGAGGATCCGATTGACCTTCACGCGGCCGTACTTCGGTACCGCCAGCAGCAGGTCGAACACCTTTGCCGTCAGCAGATAGTCCGGCGGATTGAGCAGCAATCCGTGGATCTGCACGCGGCCGGCCTTCAGGTCTCGCTTGAGCCGCGCACGCTGTGTGCGGATCTCGTTGGCGCGCTTGAGCGCGTCCATCCGTTGGGTGAGCGAGCGCTCCGGAGCGAGGCCCGCCGACGAGGTCTTGGCGGGCGACTGAGGGGCGGCCGACATGGGCGGCGATAGTACACGCTGAGCCGCATCCGTCGAGGCGCAACCCGCAAAAAACTCGCGAATTCGCCTCGACCTCCACTTGAGCTTCAGGCGACTTCGGGCATCTTGAGCGTTTTCCCGACGTTTGCAGGCATTTTCACTTGACTAGATGGTCAATCGTGCACATTTCCGCCAAAACAGCCCGCACTGTGCGGAAAAAAGCGCGGGGAGGCTCACCCAGACCGGGGGACGGTCTCGCCCGTCCGGGGCGGCCTGGACTTCATCGGCGTAATGGGCGCGGCGTTGCTCGCCGCATGCAGCTCCTGCAGCGAGATCACGTCGAGTTCCTCGCTGCGGCGCGAGCGGATGGCACGCTGAGCGGCGCTCGCCCCGGACATCGTCGTGATGCACGGCACCCCGCGGGCTACCGCCGCGCGGCGGATCTCATAGCCATCGGCGCGCGCGCCTGACCCGGTGGGGGTGTTGATGACGAGGTCGACCTCGCCGGCCTCGATCCGCTCGACGACGTTCGGCGAGCCCTCGGAGACCTTGCTGCACGCTCTCGACGGGCACCCCCATGCGGCGGATCGCCTGCGCGGTGCCGCCGGTCGCGAGCACCCGGAAGCCCATGTCGTGGAAGCCGGCCGCGATCTGGGTGGCGGCCGGCTTGTCCCCGCTGGTGACGCTGATGAAGACGGTGCCGGCGGGCGGCAGCTCCGAGCCGGCCGCTGCTTGGGCCTTGCCGAAGGCCGCGGGGTAGTCCGACGCCACCCCCATGACCTCGCCGGTGGACTTCATCTCCGGCCCGAGCAGGGCGTCCGAGCGGGGGAAGCGGCCGAACGGCAGCACCGCCTCCTTGACCGACACGTGACTGGGCGCGCTGGCGCCCTCGAAGCCGGTGTCGGCGAGGCTCTCGCCCAGCATCAGCCGGCAGGCGAGCTTGGCCAGCGGCACGCCGGTCGCCTTGGAGACGAACGGGACCGTGCGCGAGGCGCGCGGATTGGCCTCGATCACGTACAGCTCCTCGTCGCCGTAGACGGCGAACTGGATGTTGATCAGGCCGATCACCCCCAGCCGCAGCGCGATCGCCTCGGTCGCCTGCTCGACCTGCGCCAGCATCTCGGGCCCGAGCGACATCGCCGGGATCACGCAGGCCGAGTCGCCGGAGTGCACGCCCGCCTCCTCGACGTGCTGCATGATCGCCCCGATGCGCACCTCCCGCCCGTCGCAGAGGGCGTCGACGTCGATCTCGATCGCGTTCTCCAGGAAGCGGTCGAGGAAGATCGTCCGCGTCACGGTCGGCGCGCCGGACTCGGCCGATCTGCCTGTGCGGTGCAGGTAGTTGGCCAGCCCGCCGGGCGAATAGCAGATCTCCATCGCGCGACCGCCGAGCACGTACGACGGCCGCACCAGCAGGGGATAGCCCACGCGCGCGGCCGCGGCGAGCGCCTCGTCGGCGTTCTCGGCGGTGGCGTAGGGCGGGCTGCGCAGCCCGAGCTCGTCGAGCAGCCCGCCGAAGCTCGGCCGGTCCTCGGCCAGGTGGATCGACTCCACCGGCGTGCCCAGCAGCGGCACCCCGGCGGCGGCCAGCGGCGCCGCGAGCTTGAGCGGCGTCTGGCCGCCGAACTGGACGATCACGCCCTCGGGCTGCTCGAGCTCGATCACGCCGAGCACGTCCTCGAGCGTCAGCGGCTCGAAGTAGAGCCGGTCCGAGGTGTCGTAGTCGGTCGAGACCGTCTCGGGGTTGCAGTTGACCATCACCGCGTCGCGACCGGACTCGCGCACGGTCATCGCCGCGTGCACGCAGCAGTAGTCGAACTCGATCCCCTGGCCGATGCGGTTCGGCCCCGAGCCGAGGATCACGACGCTCGGGCGCTCACCGCGCCGCACCTCGTGCGTGGCCTGGCGTTCCCAGCCCGAGTAGAAGTAGGGCGTCTCGGCCTCGAACTCGGCAGCGCAGGTGTCGACCGCCTTGTAGCTGCGCTCGAGGCCGGCCTGCGGGTCCTCCCCGCGCGCCAGCGCGGCGAGCTCGGCCATGAACCAGGGATCGATGCCGGTGCGCTGGCACAGCTCGGCCTCCGAGGCGCCTCTGCGGATGGCCTCGAACAGCACCTCGTAGCGGTCGTGGGACGGTCTCTCCAGGCGCTCGAGCAGGTCGCCGTCGAAGGACGGCTGGGTCACGTCCAGCTCGCGCGAGCGCATCGCCTTGACGAACGCCTGCTTGAAGGTGCGCCCGATCGCCATCGCCTCGCCGACCGACTGCATCGAGGTGTGCAGCTGGCCGTCGGCGCCGGGGAACTTCTCGAACGCGAAGCGCGGCCACTTGACGACGACGTAGTCGATCGTGGGCTCGAAGCTGGCCGGCGTCTTGCGCGTGATGTCGTTGTCGATCTCCTCGAGCGCGTAGCCGACGGCCAGGCGGGCGGCGATCTTGGCGATCGGGAAGCCGGTGGCCTTGGAGGCCAGCGCCGAGGAGCGCGAGACGCGCGGGTTCATCTCGATCACGACGATCTCATCGGTCTCGGGGTTGACGGCGAACTGGATGTTCGAGCCGCCGGTCTCCACCCCCACCGCGCGGATCACCGTCAGCGCCTGGTCGCGCAGCTGCTGGTAGAGCGCGTCGGAGAGCGTCTGCTGGGGCGCGACGGTGACCGAGTCGCCGGTGTGCACGCCCATCGGGTCGATGTTCTCGATCGAGCAGACGATCACGACGTTGTCGTTGTGGTCGCGCATCACCTCGAGCTCGAACTCGCCCCAGCCGATCACCGACTCCTCGATCAGCACCTGGCCGATCGGGCTGGCGGCGAGGCCCTCGGCGACGACCCCCCGGTACTCGGTCTCGCTGCGAGCGATGCCGCCGCCGGCGCCGCCCATCGTGAAGCCCGGCCGCACGATCGCCGGCAGGCCGATCTCCGGCAGTGCCCGCTCGGCCTCGCGCATCGACTTGACCGCGGCGCTGCGCGGCACGCGCAGGCCGGCGCGCTCCATCGTGGTGCGGAACAGGTCGCGGTCCTCGGCGCGCCGGATCGCCTCGTAGTCGGCGCCGATCAGCTCGACGCCGAAGCGGCGCAGCGTGCCGTCCTCCGACAGCTGGCGCGCCAGGTCGAGCGCGGTGCCGCCGCCGAGCGTGGGCAGCAGCGCGTCCGGGCGCTCGCGCTCGATCACCCGCGCCACCGAGGCCGGCAGCAGCGGCTCGATGTAGGTCGCGGTCGCGAACTCCGGGTCGGTCATGATCGTGGCCGGGTTGGAGTTCACGAGCACGACCTCGTAGCCCTCCTCCAGCAGCACCTTGCAGGCCTGCGCGCCCGAGTAGTCGAACTCGGCCGCCTGGCCGATCACGATCGGCCCCGAGCCGATCACGAGGATCTTGGAGATGTCGGTGCGGCGCGGCATCAGGCCGCCACCAGTCGCTCGAGGAAGCGGTCGAACAGGTGCGTGGCGTCGTGCGGGCCCGGCCCCGCCTCGGGGTGGTACTGGACCGTCGAGGCCGGCACGTCGCGCAGCACCAGCCCCTCGACCGTGCGGTCGTAGAGGTTCAGCTGCTGCAGCTCCGCGGCGCCGAAGTCGGTC
This sequence comes from uncultured Thermoleophilaceae bacterium, assembly GCA_963734165.1. Classification (GTDB taxonomy): domain Bacteria; phylum Actinomycetota; class Thermoleophilia; order Solirubrobacterales; family Thermoleophilaceae; genus JACVRW01. The sequence goes on from CAVTFZ010000003.1 coordinate 712,101, forward strand.
TCCCAGCGCACCGGCTCGTCGCTGTCGATCGTGCGCTCGCCCCCCGGCCCGAGCACCGCGAAGCCGTGGTTCTGCGAGGTGATCTCGATGCGGCCGGTCTCCAGGTCCTTGACCGGATGGTTGGCGCCGCGGTGGCCGAAGGGCAGCTTGAACGTCTCCAGGCCGACGGCGCGGCAGAGCAGCTGGTGGCCGAGGCAGATGCCCCAGACCGGCACCGTGCCGACCAGCTCGCGCACCGTGTCCACGACGTAGTCGAGCGCCGCCGGGTCGCCGGGACCGTTGGCGAGGAAGACCGCGTCCGGCGAGCGCGCCAGCAGGTCGGCGGCGCTCGTGTCGCAGGGATGCAGCTCCAGCCGCACGCCGCGCTGACGCAGGTGACGCACGATCGAGCCCTTGATGCCGGTGTCGATGCCGACCACCAGCGGCCCATCCCCGCCCTCGAAGACCTGCACCTCGGACGGCGTGACCTCGCGCGCCAGGTCCCGCCCGGCCATCGACGGCTCGGCCTCGATGCGCTCGCGCGCCTGGGCCTCCGGCACGTCGGCGGCGAAGACGCCGCCGCGCATCGCCCCCCGCGAACGGATGTGGCGCACCAGCGCGCGGGTGTCGACGCCGCTGAGCGCCGGCACCCCGCAGTCGGTCAGCCAGGTCAGCCAGCCGCCCTCGGCGTGCGCGGCGTCCTCGCGGTCGATCCCCTCGCGCATGATCACCGCGCGCGCGTGGATGCGGTCGGACTCCATGCCCGTCTGCGAGACGCCGTAGTTGCCTATCAGCGGGTAGGTGAAGACGATGATCTGGCCGGCGTAGCTGGGATCGGTGACCGACTCCTGGTAGCCGGACATCGCGGTGTTGAAGACGACCTCGCCGAGCCGCTCGACCGGCGCCGCGACCGACTCGCCGTCGAAGCGGGTGCCGTCCTCGAGCAGCAGGTACGCGGCGGCCATCAGCGCACCGCCTCGAGCGCGAACGAGCGCTCGCGGTAGGCGACCGCGCCGTCGGCGATCGTCATCCGTACCCGACCGGTCAGGCGGCGGCCGCCGAAGGCGCAGTTGGCCGAGCGGCTTTCGTAGCCGGCCTCCCCCACCTGCCATTCGGCCGCGAGATCCACCAGGCAGATGTTGGCGGGCGCGCCGGGCGCCAGCGACGGTGGCGCGATGCCGAACGGCTCGCCGCCCGCGGTCATGCGCTCGAGGATCAGCTCCAGCGACAGCACGCCGGGCAGCACCAGGTCGGTGTGCAGCGTGGCGAACGCGGTCTCGAGGCCGGTCACGCCCATCGGCGCGAGCTCGAACGGCTGCTCCTTCTCCTCGCGCGCGTGCGGTGCGTGGTCGGTCGCGATGCAGTCGATCGCGCCGGAGCGCAGTCCCGCGATCAGCGCCTGGCGGTCGGGCTCGGCGCGCAGCGGCGGGTTCATCTTGAGGTGCGTGTCGAGCGTGCGCACGGCCTCGTCGGTGAGCAGCAAATGGTGCGGCGTGGCCTCGCAGGTCACGCGCGCGCCGTCGGCCTTGGCGCGCTCGATCGCCTCGACGGTCTCGCGCGCGGAGACGTGCTGGACGTGGATCCGCCCCTCCTCGTAGAGGGCCAGCGCGCAGTCGCGGGCGACCTGGGTCGACTCGGACACCGACGGGATTCCGGCCAGGCCCAGCAGCGCCGAGACCTCGCCCTCGTGCATCACCCCGGCGCCGGAGAGCGAGGGGTCCTCCTCGTGCAGCGCCAGCATGCGACCGGCCAGCCGCTGGTACTGCAGCGCCTGGCGCATCACGCCGGCCGAGCGCACGGGCAGGCCGTCGTCGGTGAAGGCGGCGGCGCCGACCTCCGACAGCTCGGCCATCTCGGTCAGCTCCTCGCCCTGCATGCCGCGCGTGATCGTGGCCGTGAAGCCGGTGGGGATGCGCGCCTGGGCGCGCGCCCGCTCGCGCAGCGAGCGCAGCACCGGCGCCGAGTCCACGACGGGGTCAGTGTTCGGCATCGCGAGGATCGCGCAGAAGCCGCCGGCGGCCGCGGCGCGGGTGCCGGAGTCGACGTCCTCCTCGTCCTCGCGCCCGGGCGTGCGCAGGTGCACGTGCGGGTCGACGAAGGCCGGCACGGCGTGCAGACCGGCGCCGTTGACGATCTCGGCGCCCTCCGGCGCGTCGAGCTCCGGGCCGATCTCCGCGACCTGCCCCGCGTGCACGAGCAGATCGACGATCTCGTCGAGCCCGCTACGGGGGTCGACGGCGTGGGCGCCGCGCACCAGCACGGTGGCGTGTGGGACCGGCGCCCGGTCGAGCTCGATCGGCCTCATGCCGGCTGTGGCTCCGTCTCGGCCGCGGCGCGCAGGCCGACCGGCGCCCCGCCGCCCGCCAGCAGCTCGTAGAGCACCGCCATGCGCACGACCACGCCCGACTCCACCTGCTCGGTGATCAGCGCCTGCGGCGAGTCGATCACCTCGGCGGCCAGCTCCACCCCACGGTTGACCGGACCTGGGTGCATCAGCAGCTGGTTCGGCCCCAGCCGCCGGCTGTCGATCTGGTACTGGGCGGCGTACTCGCGCAGGGAGGGCACGAGCGCGTCGTCCATGCGCTCCCGCTGCATGCGCAGGGCGTAGACCGCGTCCGCCTCGCCCAGCCCGTCGAGCGTGTAGCGCACCCGGCAGCCGAGCGACTCGATCCCCCGCGGGATCAGCGTCGGCGGGCCGCAGACCGTGACCTCGCAGCCCATGCGCGAGAAGGCGAGGATGTTCGAGCGCGCCACCCGGCTGTGCGCGACGTCGCCGACGATCCACAGGCGCAGGCCGTCGAGCGAACCCGCCCGGCGCTTGAGCGTGTAGAGGTCCAGCAGCGCCTGGGTCGGATGCTCGTGCTTGCCGTCGCCGGCGTTGATCACCGACGCCCGCGTCCAGCGCGCCACCAGCGTCGCGGCGCCGGCGTGCGGCGAGCGGATCACGATCGCCGCCGGGTCGTAGGCCGAGAGCGTCTGCACGGTGTCCTTGAGCGACTCGCCCTTCTCGATCGAGGAGCCGCTTGACTTGACGCTCACCAAGTCCGCGGACAGCCGCTTGGCCGCCAGCTCGAAGGAGGAGCTGGTGCGAGTGGAGGCCTCGTAGAACAGGTTGATCACCGTCCGCCCGCGCAGCGTCGGCACCTTCTTGATCTCCCGTCCGGAGACCTCGGCGAAGCTCTCGGCCCGCCGCAGGATGCGCTCGATGTCCTCGCGCGAGAGGTCGTCGACTTGCAGCAGGTGGTGTCTCATGGGCGGGCCTCCACGCCGGCGTCGGCGATCGCGACCTCGTCGACGCCGTCGATCTCCTCGACGCGCACGTTGACGCGCTCGCCGCGGGCGGTCGGCAGGTTCTTGCCGACGTAGTCGGGGCGGATCGGCAGCTCGCGGTGGCCGCGGTCGGCCAGCACCGCCAGCTGCACCCGCCGGGGGCGGCCGTAGTCGAACAGCGCGTCGATGGCGGCGCGCACCGTGCGACCGGTGTAGAGCACGTCGTCGACCAGCACGATCGTCGTCTCCTCGACCGGGAAGTCGATGTGCGAGGCGTGCACCACCGGCTGTGCCTCCGGCGCGCGCAGGCCGAGGTCGTCGCGGTAGAAGCTGATGTCGATGTCGCCGAGCGGCACCGGTTCGCCGACCAGCTCGCCCACCAGATCGCGCAGGCGAGCTGCCAGCACGGCCCCGCGACGATGGATTCCGACGACGGCGACGCCCTCGCCGCCTGTCTTCTCGACGATCTCGTGTGCGATCCGTACCAGCGTGCGGCGCACGTCCTCCTGATCGAGGACCGTCTTCTCGTTCACTGCGTACCAGCCCTTCCTGGCCTCTCCGGACCTGGTTAAAGGAACTCGCCGCGAGGCTAGCACCGCTGGCCGACGAACGCTCGCGGGCCACGGCTAGCCTCGCTGGGCATGACGGCCGCTCCCAGCTCGGACGCCCGCCGAGCGCGTACGGCGGTGGCGGCGATCTTCGCGCTCAACGGCCTGCTGTTCGGCTGCTGGGCGGCACGGCTGCCCGCCGTGCGCGACCGCGTCGGGCTCTCGGACGGCGAGCAGGGTCTGGCGCTCGCCTGCCTGGCGCTGGGGGCCGTGCTCGCGATGCCGACCGCCGGCGTGCTGGCGGCGCGCTGGGGCAGCCGGCGCGCCACGCGCGTGGCCTTCGCCGTGGCGTGCCTCGGCACCGGGGTGGTCGCGCTCGCGTCCTCGTTGCCGGCGCTGTGCGCGCTCGCGCTGCTGCTCGGGGCCGGCCATGGCGCGCTCGACGTGTCCATGAACGCGCACGGGGTGACCGTCGAGCGCCGCTACGGACGACGGATCCTGTCCTCCTTCCACGGCTGCTTCTCGCTCGGGGGACTCGCCGGCGGCGGGCTGGCCGCGCTGGCGGCCGCCGCCGACGTCGACGTGCGTGCGCAGCTCGGCGCGATCGCGTTGCTGTCGGCGCTCGTGGGACTGGCCTGGTCGCGCCGCTTCCTGCCCGCGGGCGACGACGCGACGCCGCCCGAGCAGCCGCTGCTGGCCCGGCCGCCGGCGCGCCTCTGGACGCTCGGGGCGATCGCGTTCTCCTGCCTGCTGATCGAGGGCGCGGCCGCCGACTGGAGCGCCGTCTACCTGCGCGATCACGCCGGGGCGAGCGCGGCCGCGGCGGCGCTCGGCTTCAGCGCCTTCTCGATCACGATGACCGTGGGGCGCTTCGGCGGCGACCGCCTCGTGGTCCGGGCAGGGTCGGAGCGCGTGCTGCGCGCGGGCGGCGTGCTCGCGGCCGCCGGTTTCGGCGTGGCGCTGGTCGCCGACGGGGTGGCGGCCGGGATCGCCGGCTTCGCCTGCCTGGGAGCCGGCCTGGCGACCGTCTTCCCGGTTGTGCTGCGCGCCGCCAGCGCCGTGGGCGACGTTCCGGCCGGCGTGGCGCTGGCCGCGGTGTCCAGCATGGGCTACTTCGGCTTCATCGCCGGCCCGGCGCTGATCGGGGGGCTGGCCGAGCTGACCGGCCTCCACAACGCCCTCGGTGGTGTCGTCGTGCTGCTGACCCTCGCGATCGCGTTGCTCGCACCGGCCGTCAGGCCGCTGACCAGTGCCGCGCGGCCGAGCGCCGCCGGCGGCTGACGCCGCGGCCGGCGTGCGTCAGGTCGCGACCGGCTCGGGCCGATCGTCGGACGCGCGTACGTGCACCGGTTCCCCGCGCTCGGGGAATGGGATCTCGATGCGGTCGAAGTCGCGCGGCACGACCGTGTTCGGGAACGCGGCCCGTGCCTCGTCGCGCAGCTCGCCGCCGGCGTAGCGGGGCGAGACGTGGGTCAACGCCAGCAGTCCGACCTCGGCCGCCGCCGCCAGCTCGCCGGCGGCGCGGGCGGTGGAATGGCGCGTCTCGGCCGCGCGCTCGGCCTCGTCCTCCATGAAGGTCGCCTCGTGGACTAGCAGGTCCGCCCGGTGGGCGACCAGCCGGGTCATCTCGCACGGCGCGGTGTCGCCCGCCAGCACCACGGTGCGCCCGCGACGAGCCTCCCCCATCACCTGCTCGGGCTCGACGCCGTCCACCGTCTCACCGCGCTGGAGGCGACCGAGGTCGGGACCGTGCACGATCCCCAGCTCGCGCGCACGCACGGGATCGAGCTGCCCGGGGCGCTGGTCCTCGATCAGGGCGTAGCCGAGCGCGCGCACCCCGTGGTCGACCGCGAACGCCGCGATGCGATATCCGTCCCGCTCGAGCGCCTGGTTGGGTTCGAGCTCCACCAGCTCGACCGCGAAGCCCGGCCGGCCGACCACCGGCTTGAGCGCCTCGAACAGCCACTTCAGGCCCACCGGCCCGTAGACGGTCAGCGGCCGCTCGCGCTGGCGCAGGCCGAAGGTCTTGAGCATCCCCGGCAGCCCGAGCACGTGATCGGCGTGGAAGTGGGTGATGAAGACCTCCTCCAGCTCGATCAGCCCGACCGAGCGCACGAGCTGACGCTGCGTGCCCTCCCCGCAGTCGAACAGCAGCCGATCGCCGCCTCGCCGGACCAGCGTCGCGGGCAGGCCACGCCGGGCGGTCGGCGACGAGCCGGCGGTGCCGAGGAAGAGCACGTCGAGATCCATGCGCGACGTATCTTCGCGCGCCGCGCCGCGCGGCGCCGGCTCAGACCTCGATCAGCTCGAAGCCGATCTCGCCGTTTTCGATGCGGGCGATGCCCATGGTGTGGGCTGGAGCGCGCCGGCGCTCGGTCGGGCTGCCCGGGTTGAAGATCTGAAAGCCGTGGTCGTGCTCGTGCAGCGGCAGATGCGAGTGGCCGAAGACGACCGCCTGCGCCCGGCCTTCGAAGCGCCGCCGCATCCGCTCCAGGCGTCCGATCCGCGGCCCCGCGTCGTGGACCATCCCGATCCGCGCCCCCGCGGCCTCGACCACGCGCTCCGCCGGCAGCAGCCTTCTCAGCTCGGCGCTGTCGACGTTGCCGTGCACGGCGACCAGCGGCGGCCCGATCGCCTCCAGCTCCCGCAGCACCTCCACCGTCGCGACGTCCCCCGCATGCAGCAACAGGTCCGCAGCCTCGATCCGCTCCACGCACGCGTCCGGCAGCCGCCGCGCCCCACGCGGCATGTGCGTGTCGGAGATCACCGCAATCACCATCATGGCTCTAGACTGACCGAACCCGGCGCCCGTAGCTCAGTGGATAGAGCGCTGCCCTCCGGAGGCAGAAGTCGGAGGTTCGAATCCTCCCGGGCGCGTAAGCCACAAGTCCGGTGGGCGTGGAATCGGCGTGCGTCGCGGGGAAGGCGGAGTTCCCTGCGCACCAAGGAACCTATGAGGACTGCTCACGACACCCACACCCTGTAGGCGTAGCGAGAGCCCCCGCCATCACGCGTGTGGAGGGTGTCCGGGTCCTGATGGGGTTACGCGGCGGCGCCCCGCGCGGAGGCGGGCGCCGGCAGAGCGTCGAGGAGGGTCTTCGGCAGTCGGGTGGACGCATCCCAAACCTCGATGGCAACAAGCGCCTGAGTCTGTCGATCGTAGTCCCGAAGTCCGCCTGGGACCCGCTCACTCACGACATCCTCCGACTCGCCGGTTGGGAACCAAGCAATATCGGCCTCTGCGTCGTAGTACGCGAACTGCATTGATTCGAGCATAGCCCCACTGGCGTTCTGGGCCTAGTCGATGCGCCATACCGAGATGACCCTGACGACCGAGGTATCCCCGCGAACTGGATGGTCGTAGATCGCCTCGATCTGCCTGCCGCTGTGGAGCGAGGTCGAGATCAACCAGTCCGCCTGACCCTCATTCGGAGTGCGCTCGTCATGGGCATCCCGGATCGCATTCTCCACTTCGAAGCGAGCCAGTTGCCGCTGGGCGATTCGAAACAACGCATGGTCGGTCCAGATGAAACGCTCGATTTCCATACACGCCGCACTTTATGTCGCCGGTCCGGGATCGGATCGGCCTGGCCCAATCCGCTTGGCGTCCGTGCCAATTCCGGGCTTAGCAAGACCCATGATGTACCGGCGTGCGTCCGGAGTGAGCAGCCACTCCCCGGTGTAGCGCGTGGTTGCAGACTGTCGTCGGCATGAACAGAGCCGCCGCCGCGACCAAACACTGGCGCGGAGAGCTTTGCCAAGCCCCAAGCGAGCAGCGCAGCCGTTTAGAAGATGCGATCCACGATGGAGGGCGTTCTCCTATCGGGCTTCTTGGGAGGCTTTGAAATCGTGACCGACTCCAGGCCACTTCCAGAGACAACGGTTAGCTCTCGATTGCGCACGATGTAGGCGTCGCCGCCGGCAATCGATACGAAGCCAGCGTCGTACGATCGCCCGCTGAGAGGAACAATTGTCGCTCTTGGCAACGGATCTGCATCTATCGCTTCCAAAGCGATGCCGCTGATCGCGACAATCGCTGCAGTCGATACGCCAGTCAGGGTCAGACGGATCCGGCGCTCAGGGAAGGTCCGTATCCATTCCGCGACCGCGACCATCACCGTCGACTGCACATAGGTCACAGTCTGAACCTCGGATCGGGAAGGATCAACGTCAGTGGGATCCCCAGCCAGAGCCAACTAGGCACATACCGGACGTACCAACGAAGCGGAGCCGACACGAGTAGGAGGGTGCGCTTGGCATAGGGCCAAATCCAAATCCCCACCCTTCCCAGCCATTCCGGAGAGCGTTTTCGGGCTGGTTTGCTCGGCGGTTCTGCCGATTTCTCTCGTGGCTCAGGCTTTGGCTTCCGAGACTTCTGAACCTTCTTTTCGCCGCGAACCTCGATCCAGTAGAAGAAAGCCACGATGATGGACGCGACGAGCGTCGGTCCTGCCAGCGTCCTCATCCCCACTGCGAGCACAGTCTGTTGTGGCACCGCACCAAAGGCTTGATCGGCTTGCACGCCTGCGTCGCTTAGGCGAAGCCAAATGACTACGCCTCCGACGAGGAAGACGAGCCCAGCCGCGCCACCTACGGCAGCTACTGCCGTGATCCAACTGGAGAGGCGCTGCTCCGTTGCTGCATGGTCGGTAACGCCAGAAACTGCCATTTCGTTCCGGCAAGCTACCCGAGCGGTAGAGAGCATTACTGTCACGGAATTGCCCCCCGATCTCCGCAGCATCCGATCTCCGACTTGTCCCCGTCGAAGGTGGCGGCCCGAGCGCGCGAGGCGAACACGCAGCCGGCGACCTCATGACGAGCCCGGGTCCTTGAGTCAGGTGATCCCGTCGCGCGCCCCGACCTCGTCGCCGTACTCGCGAGCGAGATCTTCCATCGCCCACATCCAGGCGAGTAGATCGGCGGGAGTCGGTGTGTCGTCGCGAACCGTCCCAGAATAGTGGCATCGCTAGTGCCCTCCCGAAGAGGCAACGTTTGTCTTGACGAGAGCGAAAGCATCGACGTTGTCGATCGCACCCAGCGATCGCAAGACGGTAATCGGGGTGACTTCATCGCTCACCGGTGCGGCGCCGTCTTGACCGTGCTGAACGAAGATCAGGCGGCCGTGCGACCGTCTCGGAGTGCTTCCTCGGCGAGTCGGACGAGCGGACACCCGTGAGCCGCGCCTTCCTGCCGGGCGCGTAAAGCACCTGCAGCGCTCAGGACGGCGCGACCCACGAGGTTCGGTCGAGCTGCGGCGGCTCGGTGAAGTCCTCGGGATGCTCCGCGATCCACGCCGTCGTCGCGTCGCAGCGCGCCGCCCAGAGGTCGCCGGAGGCCACCCGCGCGGTGACGTGCTCGAGGATCTCGCGCACCTCGTCTCGCTCGTGCTCGGCCATCCAGGTATGGAAGACGAGCGCGGCGTGGCCGCGATTGGCGATCGCCGCGTCGATCGCGGCGAGCATGGCGGTGCGTACGGCGTCGGGCCCGCCGGGCTCGTCGGTGCCGGTCAGGTGGGCGCGCAGCTTGCCGAACTGGGGCAGCACGTGGAAGACGTCGACGGCCGGCCAGGCGAACGGCAGGAAGACCACGCCGTCGCGTCCGGGCGTGCTCCCGGCGGGCGAGCAGTAGCGCACGCCGCGATCGTTCAGCAGCGCCGCCGTCGTCGGGCCGATCAAGCCACCGGGAGGTCGGAAGCCGGTGACGTCGAGCCCAGAGGCGCGCAGTGCCGCCAGGCCGCGATCGAGGTTGGCGGTCTCCTCCGCCGCCGTCAGACGACTCCAGTCCTCGTGCGAATAGGCGTGGAACGCGACCTCATGGCCGGCGGCTGCGATGCCCCGCAGCGCCTCGGGGTAGTCCTCCCCGTTCAGTCCCTCCACGAAGAACGTCGCGGGCAGCGCCGCGGCCTCGAGCTCCTCAAGCACGATCGGCAGGGCCACGGCCACCGAATAGTGATCGCCGCGGTCGTCGTTCGCGTCACGCAGGCCCAGCTCGATCTCGGCGGCCTCGCCGAGGTTGTCGAACGTCAGCGACACGGCACCGCGGCGGCCTTCGGGCCAGCGGCTCATCGAGCACTTGACCCGTCGGAGCGCCCCCGCGCCACGGGAACCGGCCGCAGCAAAGCGGCGCTCCAGCGCTCCGGGTCGCGCCGCGCCTGCTCACGCGCCCAGACGAAGTGGTGACGCGCGGAGGCGAGCAGCGCCGGCGCGGTGGCCATGCCGGCCACAGCCCACTTGCGATGCTCCGCCCGCGTCTCGGTGGACACGCTCGCGACGCCGCCGATCAGCCACAGCCAGAGGACCGTGTTGTAGGTCGCCAACTGCTCCGGCGGGAGCCCTTCGGCCTCGTCGAGCCAGGGGAGGAAGCCGAATCGCAGCGACCAGGGCCAGTCGGCGAAGTGGACCAGCGCCCCGGCGATCGCCACACCGGCGTTGAAGGCCAGTAGCGGCGCGTCGCGGGGCCCGCCTCGCACCGCGCGCCAGACCCAGAACGGCAGCGCGACGCTCCACACCAGGTCCGTTCGGCGCCGGCCGAGCCACGGCTCGAGGAACACCCCCACCCCGGCCCAGCGCTCGAATCCGTTGTGCGCGGCCGATCCAAGCGCGGCAAGGAGGTTGAATGGCTTCGGCTGCCGGCCTCGCATGCGGACGAGGCTACGACAGGGAGGCTGGCGCCGCGTCGGCGTCGACGACGTTGGTGAGCGTGCCGATGCCGTCGATCTCGAGCTCGACCGTCTGCCCGGGCCGGATCCAGCGCTCCAGCTCCAGGCCGCAGCAGCCGGGCATCGTGCCGGTGGAGAACACGTCGCCCGCGCCGAGGCGCTCGCCGGCCGAGGCGTGGGCGAGCATCGCGCCGAGGTCGTGCTGCGGGCCGGCCGTGGCGCCCTCGCACCACAGCTCGCCGTCCACGCGCACGCGCCCGGTCGCGTGCCGCCAGTCGGGTAGCGCATCGGGCGTGAGCACGTCGCAGCCGATCGAGTTCGCGAAGGTCTTGGACTTCACGACCGGTCCGAAGACGCTGTGCCGGGCATCGTCCGCCTGCACGTCGCGCGCGCTCCAGTCGTTGAGCACGAACCAGCCGCCGACGGCCGCACGCGCCTGCACCGGCGTGGCGTCGGCCAGCGGGCGCGCGAGCACGAACGCCAGCTCCAGCTCGAAGTCCAGCGCGTCGGTGTGGCTGGGCCACCACATGTCCTCTCCGTCGGCGAGCACCGCCGTGTGATTGGCGACGTAGAACAGCGGGCGCTCGTAGAAGGCCCGCTTCGGCTTCAGCGGCGGAAACGTGCGTCCGGTGACTCGCTCGAACGTCTCCATCGTCCACGCCACCGGGCGAGGAAAGAAGTGCTTGACCAGCATCCGGCTCGACGCCACGAGGTGCGACTCCCAGAGCATGAACGCCCGCATCGAGCGCGGGCGGAAAGGCAGGCCCGCAGTCGACGGGTCGACCTCCACCCCCTCGTCGTCACGGACCGCGTCGAGCGCCGCGCTGGCCGCGTCGCGCAACTCCTCGCCGCCAGCGAGGAACGCGAGCATGTCGCGCGTGGCGGATTCCTCCAGCGGAGTGGTCCCAGCCACCCGCCGCGCCGCCGCTGGCAGCGAGACCCAGCGACCGGCCAGCGCGTCATGAACGATCAGCCCATCGGGCGTCGAGCGGAGCAGCATGGCTGGATACTGCCAGGCAGCACGACTTCGGCGCGTCGTCTCGCTAACTACAGGTTCTTCCGCCCAAGAGGCGTGTTAAATAGCGGGTATTCCACCCGAGCGTTCCGATGACCGCCGCTAATTCGCACAACCTCCCCGAGCTCTTCATCCCAGAAGACAGCCGCTGGGCCAGCCGCGCCGCGGCACGCGGAGAGATCCGTCGGCTTTCGCGCGGGCTCTACTCCACGAATATCGATGAGCCTCCAGAGCAGCTCGTGCGCCGTCGCTGGTACGACGCCGCGGCTTTGTACTTCCCCACCGCGGTGATCGTCGACCGCAGTGCCGCGGTCGCTGGACCCGCCGCCGATGGGTCGCTGTTCCTCGACGTCGGGGAGCGGCCAGTCAATCCGCGTGCCGTCGCTTTGCCTGGCTTGACCCTGCGCCCGCGTAATGGCCCTGGGCCAGTCGAAGGCGATATGGAGTTCATGGCGCTGCGCATGTCCAGTCAGGCGCGGATCGCACTGGACAATCTGCGTCCTTCGCGGGCGCGCGCCAGCATCCGACGTACGCTCGGCGCCGAGGAGCTCGAGCAACGCCTCGAGCGACTCGCACGGACGCGAGGCGCAAGGGCGCTCAACGAGCTGCGCGACCAGGCACGACAGATCGCGCCGACGCTCGACGCACAGGTCCAGTTCGAACAGCTCGATCGCCTCGTCAGCGGGCTGCTGGGCACGCGCGACGCTCCCCTACGCACGCGCGCCGGCAGAGCCCGGGGCGCGGGCCTCGGCTACGACCCTGAGCGGCTTGCGCTCTTCGAGACCCTGCGCGCCGAGCTCGCGCCGCAGACGTTCCCGGAGCGTCCCGAGCCCGCGGACCCCCGACGACTGTTCGCCTTCTTCGAGGCCTATTTCTCCAACTGGATCGAGGGCACCGAGTTCGAGATCGAGGAAGCCGAGGAGATCGTCTTCGAGGGTCATGTCCCCGTCCAGCGACCCGCCGATGCCCATGACGTGCGGGGTACCTTCGACGCGGTCACGGATCCGCCGCTGCGCGCGTCGAGGCCTGGTAGCCCCGACGAGCTCGAGGACTACCTGCGTGCGGCGCATCGTCGCGTCATGGGCGGTCGGCCTGAGCTTGCACCCGGCGAGTACAAAGACCGAGCCAATCGCGCTGGGATGACCGTCTTCGTCCACCCCGAGCTCGTGCGAGGCACCCTGAGCGAGGGCTTCGCGGTCCTGAACACGCTGCCGGCCGGACTCGCACGAGCGACGTTCGCGATGTTCCTCGCCGCCGAGGTCCACCCCTTCGCCGACGGCAACGGCCGCGTCGCCAGGCTGCTCATGAACGCCGAGCTATCCGCGGCCGGGCTCTGCCGGGTGACGGTGCCGCTGTCCTACCGCGACGAGTACATGAGCGCCCTGCGCGCGCTCAGCCTCAACGGCAATCCGACGCCGCTGTGGCGAATGGTCGACCGAGCTCAGCGCTGGGCGGCCTCCATGGACTGGACCGACCGCGACCGCGTGCTCGAGTCGCTGAAGCAGACCAATGCGCTGGTCTCGCCCGAGCAGGCCGCCGCCGAGAACCTGCACCTGCTGGACCCCGCCTGAAAGCCGTCAGCGCTCAGTGATCGGCTCTGGGGCGGCCGTCGGAGCCGCTCTCGTCCATGCCGGCGATCTCCTCCATGCGCTCGAAGCGGTCGGCGCCGAGGGCGGAGATGGTGGAGGGGCCGACGCGGGCGAGGCTGTAGCGGCGCAGGGGCGCCGGGCCGGAGGTGTCTCCGATGCGGCGCTGGACGAGCACCACGCGGCGGATGGGTTGTCCCTGCATGTCGAGGATTGTCGACCGCAGCAGGGGAATCGACCATGGCCAGCTGTCGAAAACCGCACTGGCGGCACTCGCCACGATGTCGGGGTCAGGCGCAGCGCTCGAGGTACCACTCCCAGGTGGCCTCGAGACCGCGATCCAGCTCCCAGAGCGGCTTCCAACCCAGCTGCTCGCGGATCGCGGTGGAATCGAGGCTCTGGCGGCTGATCTCGCCGTCCGGGGTGCCCTGGCCGCGGATGTCGGGCTCGAGTGGCCGCTGCGAGGCGGTCGTCAGCGCCTGCACCATCTCCAACACCGACAGAGGCCGCGCGGGTCCCGCGTTCCAGCAACGGCCGTGCAGGTCGCTGCGGTCGAGCGAGGCGGCGATCGCCAGATAGGCCTCGACCGCGTCCTCGACGTAGATGTAGTCGCGCTCGGGCGTGCCGTCGGAGCGGATCACCGGCCGCTCGTTCTGGGCCAGCGAGCGCGCCGTGCCGGGCACGATGCGCGACCAGTTGAGGTCGCCGGGCCCGTACACGTTCGCCAGCCGCGTGACGGCCACGGGCAGCTCGTAGGTAGCGGCGTACGAGCGCGCGATCAGGTCCGCACAGGCCTTCGACACGTCGTAGGGATGGATCGCCTGGAGCGGGAAGTTCTCCTGGTAGGGCAGCTGCTCGTGCTCGCCGTAGGCCTTGTCGGACGACGCCACGACGATCCGCTCCACCCCGCCGTAGGCGCGGCACGCCTCCAGCACCGTCCAGGTGCCGCGCACGTTCGACTCCCACGTCGAGAGCGGCCCGCGGTTGGCCACGCCCACCAGCGTCTGCGCCGCCAGATGGAAGACCGCGTCGATCTCGTGCTCGTTGAGCACCCGCAGGACCGACTCGTACTCGACGACGTCGCAGTGGGCGATCGTGCAACGTCGCTCGATGCCTTCGGTGCGAAAGCGAGCCTCGGGCTCGACGTCGCGCCGGGGCACGACCACACGCACACCCTCGTCCAGCAGCCGCTGGGCGAGCCAGGAACCGACGAACCCCTGCGCGCCCGTGACGAGGACGCTGGTAGCCGACCAGTTCACGACGCCGCAGCGTACCGCGGTGCGCTAGCCGCCCGCGACCGCAGGCAGGATCGTGACCTCGTCGCCGTCCTCGACGGACGTGTCGAGCCCGTCGAGGAAGCGGATGTCCTCCCCACCCACGTACACGTTCACGAAGCGGCGCAGGTCGCCGTCCTCGGCGATGCGGTCGCGCAGCCCGTCGAAGCGCTCGTAGAGCCCGTCGAGCACCTCGCCGACGGTCGAGGCGCCGTCCACGTCGGTCTCCGACTCGCCCCCGGTGACGCTGCGCAACTGCGTCGGGATCTTCACGGTCACGGCCATCAGGGTCGGACAGTCTACGCGGCCGTGGCGACGGTCTCGAAGGCAGCCTCGAAGGAACCGAGGTTGGCGTCGATCGCGTATGGCTCGAAGGTGCCGCGCACCGCGTCGAGGGTCTTCAGGCCCTCGCCGGTGATCACCAGCACGACGCGCTCGTCGGGGTCGATCCGACCCTCGGCGGCCAGCCGCTCGAGCACCGCCGTCGTCACGCCACCGGCGGTCTCGGTGAAGATCCCGGTCGTCTCGGCGAGCAGGCGGATGCCGGCGCGGATCTGCTCGTCGGAGACGGCGTCGATCGAGCCGCCGCTGGCGCGCGCGAGGTCGAGCGCGTACGGACCGTCGGCCGGGTTGCCGATCGCCAGCGACTTGGCGATCGTGTCCGGCTTGACCGGCTTGCACGCGTCCCAGCCCTGCTCGAACGCCTGGGCGATGGGTGAGCAGCCGTCGGCCTGCGCGCCGTTCATCACCGGCCGCTCTCCTGTCACGAGGCCGAGCTCGCGCCAGTCCTCGAAGCCGCGCGCGATCTTGGTGAACAGCGAGCCGGAGGCCACCGGCACCACCACCCGATCGGGCAGCTCGAAGCCGAGCTGCTCGGCGATCTCGTAGGCGACCGTCTTGGAGCCCTCGGCGTAGTAGGGCCGCACGTTGACGTTCACGAACGCCCAGTCCTCGCGCTCGCCGGCCAGCTCGGTGCAGAGCCGGTTGACGTCGTCGTAGTTGCCGCGCACGGTCACGAGCTTGGTCCCGTAGACGCCGGTGGCGAGGATCTTCTGCTCCTCGAGGTCCGCCGGGACGAAGACGTACGACTCGATCCCGGCCGCCGCGGCATGGGCGGCGACGGCGTTGGCAAGGTTGCCGGTCGAGGGGCAGGCGAGCACGCGATAGCCGAGCTCCTGCGCCTTGGCCAGGGCGACCGTGACGACGCGATCCTTGAAGGAGTGCGTCGGGTTGGCGGCGTCGTTCTTGACCCAGACCTCCCGCAGCCCAAGCCGCTCGGCCAGCCGCGGCGCGTGCACCAGCGGCGTGGAGCCCGTCGGCAGCGCCGTGCGGGGCGCCTGCTCGAAGGGCAGGAAGTCCGCGTAGCGCCAGATCGTCTGGGGCCCGGCCTGGATCGCGGCGCTTGACGCTCTCGGCGTCGAGGCTCGAGTAGTCGTAGCTGACCTCGAGCGGCCCGAAGCAGGCATCGCAGACGTAGCGCGCCTCAAGCGGGTAGGTCGCCTCGCATTCCTTGCACTTCAGTGCTTCAACCGGCATGGCTCTCGCCTCCTGTTTGGAAACCCTCCGCCGTCACGCTGTGACGGAGGGGCCGGTGAAGCTCCTCGTCACATCTCGATGGATTTGGCACCGTCCCCATCAGGCAGGTAACGCCTTCCGGGAGGTTGCCGGGGTTTCACAGGGCCATGTCCCTCCACCCCTCTCGATGCAACGGCTATGTCGTTCTGTGCGTACAGCTTACATAGTCGGCCGGCAGTAGACTTCACTAAAGCCCCGCTCATGAACGACGACCCGCTCAGACCCAGTGCCAAGCCTGCCGAAGCCACGGTTGAGACGGTCTGCGCGCGCGCGGGTCGACACCCAGCCCGCTAGCACCGAACCGAACGTCGAGGTCGTCGAGCAGGACGGTCTGCGCTGGATCAACATCGAGCGTCCCGGGCCCGTCGACCGCGCCTGGCTGGAGGAGCACTTCGACTTCCACCCGCTCGACTACGAGGACGTGCTCTCGCGCAACCAGCGGCCGAAGATCGACGAGTACGACGAGTACCTCTTCATCGTGCTCCACTTCCCGGTCTTCGACAAGGCCGTCGGGCGCCTCAACGCGGCCGAGCTGGACATCTTCATCGGCCCCGACTTCCTGATCACGCTGCCCAACCAGCCGATCCCGCCGGTCGAGTACCTGTTCGAGCGCTGCCGCTCCAACGACGAGGCGCGCGAGGCGCTGCTCTCCAAGGGCTCGGGCTACCTGCTCTACAAGATCGTCGACGACGCCTTCGACTACTGCTTCCCGATGCTGCGCAAGATCGGCAACAAGCTGGAGCGGATCGAGGAGGAGATCTTCGAGGGCCGCTCCGAGGAGATCGTGCGCGACATCTCCAACGCCAAGCAGGAGATCATCAACTTCCGCAAGGTCATCCGGCCCCAGCGCGTCGTGCTGCGCGACCTCGAGCGCACCAAGCAGCGCTACCTGCCCGAGGACATGGAGGTCTACTTCGACGACATCGTCGACGCCTCCGAGCGCATCTGGGACATGCTCGAGAACTTCAAGGAGGTCGTGGAGGCGCTCGAGGACACCAACGAGTCGGTGATCTCGCACCGGGTCAACGAGGTGCTGCGCGTGCTGACGGCGTTCAGCGTCGTGGTGCTGCCGCTGACGCTGATCGCGAGCATCTGGGGCATGAACGTCGGCGTGCCCGGCGAGGACGACACGCATGCCTTCTGGCTCGTGCTCGGCGGCATGCTCGTGCTGCTGGTCGGGATGGTCGGCTACTTCCGTCGCCGCGGCTGGCTCTGACGGCCTCCGAGCCGAAGCTGCTAGAACGCCGCCCCGTGACCGACCCATCGATCTTCAAGGCGTACGACGTCCGCGGCACCCATCCCGACCAGCTCGACGAGGAGCTGGCCTACCGCATCGGCCGCGCGTTCCCGCGCGTGCTGGGCGAGCTCGAGGGCAAGCGGCCGGGCGAGCTGCGGGTGGCGCTCGGGCGGGACATGCGCCTGACCGCCCCGGCGATGGCGGCCGCCTATGCCCGCGGCATCGTCGACGAGGGCGCGGACGTGCTCGACGTCGGCATGGCCGGCACCGAGATGCTCTACTGGACCGTCGGCTCGCGCGGGCTGGACGGCGGGCTGATGTGCACGGCCTCGCACAACCCGAAGGCCTACACCGGCGCGAAGCTGGTCCGCAGCGGGGCGCTGGCGCTGTCGGGCGACGCCGGCATCGACGAGCTGCGCGAGCTCGTGACCGCGGGCGAGCCCGGCGAGCCCGTGTCCGAGCCCGGCGAGCTGCGCAGCGAGGACGTCGGCGACGCCTTCCGCGAGGCCGCGCTGGGATACATCGACCCGCAGCTGATCCGGCCGCTGAAGGTCGTGCTCGACGGCGGCAACGGCATGGCCGGGCCGATGGTCGGCCCGCTGCTGGACTCGTTCCCGATCGAGCAGGTACGCACCTACTGGGAGCCCGACGGCGAGTTCCCCGACCACGAGCCGAACCCGCTGCTGCCCGAGAACCGGCAGTTCATCATCGACAAGGTGCGCGAGACCGGCGCCGACCTCGGCATCGCCTGGGACGGCGACGCCGACCGCTGCTTCTTCATCGACGACACCGGCGCGTTCGTGGACGGCGACTTCCTCACGGCGCTGTTGGCGGAGTCGATCGTGCGCAAGGAGCCGGGCGCGACGATCCTCTACGACGTGCGCGCGTCCCGGGCGGTCAGGGACGTGGTCGAGCGCACGGGCGGCACGGCGCTGGTCAACCGCGTCGGCCACGCCTTCTTCAAGACGCGCATGCGCGAGACCGGAGCCGCGTTCGGCGGCGAGGTCTCGGGCCACTACTACTTCCGCGACTTCTACTGCGCCGACTCCGGCACGCTGCCGGCGCTGCTGATCCTGGAGCTGCTGTCGGTCGAGCGAAAGCGGCTCAGCGAGCTGCTCGACCCCCTGCGCGAGCGCTACTTCATCTCCGGCGAGATCAACTCCGAGGTCGCCGACCAGGCGGCCAAGATGGCCGAGCTGGCCGAGCGCTACGGGGACGCGCAGATCACCGAGCTGGACGGCGTCTCGCTCGACTACGAGGACTGGCACTTCAACGTGCGGCCCTCGAACACCGAGCCGCTGCTGCGACTGAACCTCGAGTCGCTGCGCTCGCGCGAGCACATGGAGGCCAAGCGGGACGAGGTGCTGGCGCTGATCCGCGCATGAGCGACGCCGACCCGTACGCGCCGGCGGCCGCTGCGGGGATCCGGCGCCTGGCGATCCCGACGCCGTTCGCGGTCGGGCGGGTCAACGTCTACCTGATCGAGGACGAGCCGCTGACGCTCGTCGACGCCGGCCCGAACTCCGGCACCTCCTTCGACGAGCTGCAGCGCGGGCTGGAGGGCCTGGGACGCTCGCTGGAGGAGATCGAGCTGGTGCTCGTGACCCACGAGCACCTCGACCACCTCGGGCTGGTGTCGCTGGTCGTCGCCCACTCGGGTGCGGAGGTGGCGGCGCTCGACGTGACCGCCGACTACCTGCAGCGCTATCCGGAGGTGGCGCTGGCCGAGGACCGGTTCGCCGGGCAGATGATGCGCCGCCACGGCATCCCCGGCGACGTGGTGACGGCGCTGCAGACGGTCTCGGCGGCCTTCCGCGCCTGGGGCGCGCGGGCCGACGTGACGCGCGTGCTGCGTGACGGCGACGAGATCCGGCTGCGCGACCGCACGCTGGAGGTGCTGTTCCGGCCCGGGCACAGCCCCTCGGACACGGTCTTCCTGGACCGCGAGCGCAAGCAGCTGATCGCCGGCGACCACCTGCTCAAGCACATCTCCTCCAACCCGCTGCTGACCAGCCCGCGAGACGGCAGCGACGGGCGCCCGCAGGAGCTCGTGATCTACCTCGACTCGCTGCGCAAGACGCGCGAGTTGGAGCTGGAGCTCGTGCTGCCCGGCCACGGCGATCCGATCCTCGACCACCGCGAGCTGATCGATCAGCGCTTCACCGGTCACGAGCGGCGGGCGAACAAGATCCACCGGCTGATCGCCGAGCGCCCCCGCAGCGCCTACGAGATCGCGCAGGCGCTGTGGGGGAACATCGCGGTCACGCAGGCGTACCTGACGCTGTCCGAGGTGCTCGGGCACACCGATCTGCTGCTCAACGCCGGGCGTGTGCGGGAGCGAGAGCGGGACGGCGTGAGCGTATTCGAGGCGGCCTGACCCCAGCGGCGAGCGTCAGGGCCAGCCCCGCCAACGTCCAGGCGACCAGGACGGCCACGTGCCCCCCGGCGGCCGCGCCGTCGAAGAAGCCCGTGCTGCGCAGCAGGTTGCCACCGGCGCCGGGCGGCAGCAGCTGGCCGATGCCGCCGACCGGCTCGGGCAGCAGCTCGGGAGCCGAGCTCACGCCGGAGAACGGGTTGCCGACCAGGATCATCGTGAGCGCCGCGAGGCCCAGCCCACGCTCGCCGAGCAGCGCCATCAGGCCGGCCGTGACCGCCGCGATCGCAGCGACGGTGAGGCTGAGCACGGCCGCGTTGATCGCCCAGTCCCCCTCCACGACCTCGAGCCAGCTCTGCACGATCGCGGTGGCCGTCAGGCCGGCGAGCACCGAGCCGACGACGACCAGGCCGGCTCGGCGCGGACCGCTGGAGCCCAGCAGGACCGCCGCCGCGCCGGTCAGGATGCCGGCGAGCACGAGCGGCAGCACCGAGGAGGCCAGTGCCGCGCCGCGCGGGGACGCCGAGACGACGTCCTCCACCTGCGCCGGCGCAGCGCCCTCGCCGGCGGCGTGCGTGAGCAGTTGCGCCACCGCCGGGCTGGCCGCCGATGCGGTCAGCACCTTCGGGCCGTCCGGCGTGGCCACGAAGGCGCCGTAGACCTCGCGCTCCTCGATCGCCCGGCGAGCCGCGGCCTCGCCCGCGTAGCGGTGCAGGTCGAAGGCCCCCTCGCGGGCGGCCAGCCGCTGCTCGATCGCCTTGGCGGCGCCGGGCGGCCCGGCCACGCCGATGGGCAGGTCGCGCGGCTCGATGCGGGCGTTCGGCCACGCGAACAGCGTCAGCACGATCGCGACGGCGACCGGGACGAGCAGCATCGCCGCCACGGGTGGACGGCGATGCGGTGCGGTGTGCTCGGGGTTCATGGCTCTCCTCCATCGATTGGCTGGCCGGCTCAGGGCAACGGCTCCAGCGCCTCGGCCTCGCTGCCCGCTCCATCGTCCACCAGAATCCGTGCCCGCCGTCGGCGCACGAGGCCGGCGCGGCTCTGCTAGCCGCGGATCGTGGACGGCGAGGCGGCCCGGGCGAGCACTCGCTCCGGGCCGCCCTTGCCGTTCGCGCGCACGGCCCAGACGCTGCCGGCGCGGCCGTAGAGGACGGTCTCGTCGTCGAGCCACTCGGCCTGGTCGTCGACGACGTGCGTCTCGGCCAGCTCGACGTCGCGGCCGCTGTCGAGGTCGAGCACGTGCAGGCGCCAGTCGCCGTCGCCGCCGACGCGCTTCTTGTAGGCGACGCGGGTCTCGTCGGGAGACAGCGAGGGACACTCGACGTTCTCGCGCAGGAGCTCCACGCGGCGGTCGCGCAGGGAGCCCTTGACCAGGTAGCGCTTGCCCGCCGTGGCCAGCGTGGCGTAGAAGGTGTCGTCGTCGCGGGCGAAGGTCGTGCCCCAGAAGTTGAAGTCCGGCCGGTCGATCTGCTTGCCGTCCTGCTCGACCGTGAACTGCTCGAGGTTGGCCAGCGTCTTGCCGCTGGCCATGTCGAGGATCAGCGTCTTGGTGGAGAAGCCGCCCTGGCTGCCGAGGTACGAGTGGCCGGCGACGAAGGTGGTGATCGAGCCCCAGCGCCCGCTCGGCGAGACGCGCGCGCGGCTGGGGATGCCGTCGACGCCCTCGTCGTGGACGACCTCGTGCTGTGCGTCGAAGATCGAGACGCGGTAATCGACGCCCGACGCGGCCGTGTACAGGCAGATGCCGCGCCCCGAGCGCTCGTAGATGCGCCAGCAGGCGAGCTCGCCCGCGTGCGCCTTCGCCGGCTTGGCCCCCATGCGCACCAGCGTGGCCCGGCCGTTGAGGCGCGAGTCGCGCGTGTCGACGGCCCGCACCAGCAGCCTGCCCTCGAGGTCGAGGTGGCCCGTCGTCACGCCCACCTTGGCGTCCGAGGTGCTGGTGCTGTCGCCGAGCGCGGCGATCAGCACCCAACCGCCGCCGACCAGCACGCAGACGGCGCAGATGGCGGCGAAGATCAGCGCGCGGTTACGCATCGGCGGGGCTCCAGCCCGGACGGCCGACCGTCGCCGCGGCCGCGCAGGTGACGAGCACCAGGGCCACGAGGAAGATCAGCGCGGCGGTCTGCAGCCCGACCAGCGTCCACAGCAGGCCGAACAGGATCGAGGCCGCGAACTTCGCCAGCGAGGTGGCGGTCACCAGCAGGCCGAGGGCGCTGCCGACGCGCTCTTGGGGCACCAGCGCCCCGGCGGCGGCCGAGAGCACGCCGTCGGTGGCCGCGTAGTAGGCGCCGAGCATCAGCAGCGCCAGGCCGACCTCGACGAGTCCGATCGAGGGCAGCAACAGCGTCGAGTAGACGACCGGCAGCAGCGCGTAGCCGCCGACGAACACCCGCGCGCGCCCGACGCGGTCGGCCAGCCGCCCGACCGGCACCGCCAGCAGCATGAAGGCCAGCGCGCTGCCCACGAACAGCAGCGGGAAGAGGGCGTTGTCGAGGTCCATGCTGCGCTGCAGGCCGAGATAGACGAAGGCGTCGCTGATCGTGACCAGGCCCAGCAGCGAGCCGACGACCATCAGCGTGCGGTAGCGCGGCAGCTCGAGCAGCGCCAGCGCGCTGCGCAGGCCGGGGCGCTGGTCCGGTGCGACCGCGGCCGCCTGCTCGCGGCGCTTGTTCTGCACGAACAGCACCAGCACGGCCAGGCCGAGCACGGCGAAGCAGAGGCTGACGGCGAAGACCGCGTCGAACTCGCCCGGCGCCAGCAGCAGGATGCCGACGGCCACCAGCGGACCGAGCATCGCGCCCGCGGTGTCCATCGCCCGGTGCACGCCGAAGGCCGTGCCGAGGCGCTCCTTGGTCGACGAGAGCGTGATCAGGGCGTCGCGCGGGGCGGTGCGGATGCCCTTGCCGACGCGGTCGGTGAAGATCGAGGCCGAGAGGCCGGCGATCGAGCCGCCGACCGCGAGCAGCGCGACGCGGCAGACCGCCGAGAGGCCATAGCCGGCGGTGGCGAGCTGCTTGTAGCGGCCCCAGCGGTCGCCGAGCACGCCGCTGGCGATGCGCACCAGCGCGGCCGCGCCCTGATAGAGGCCGTCGATGAAGCCGTAGGCCAGCGGCGAGGCGCCGAGCACCACGATCGCGTAGATCGGCAGCACCGTCGAGACCATCTCCGAGGAGACGTCGGTGAAGAGGCTGACGAGCCCCAGCAGCACGACGTTCTTGGACACTCGCTCGCGCGTGCGCTGCCCTGCCTTGTCGCGTCCCTTGAAGAGGACGCTTGCGCTCTCCGCTTGGTACATGGTTCGTACCAAGAACGGACGAGATCGAGGACTTCTCGCGCGGGGCCCGGAAACTGCCCCGCGCGAGTGCTCAGGCCGCGGCGGCCCGTGCCGGCGGCAGCGGGCGAGCGGGGTTGCCCGCGACCACCGCACCCGGCGCCACGTCGCGCGTTACCACCGCACCGGCTCCCACGATGGCTCCCTCTCCCACCGTCAGGCCGCCGAGGATGGTGGCGCCGGTGCCAATGCTGGCTCCGGCGCCGATGCGCGTGGTGAGCAGCTCCCAGTCCTCGCCGCTCTGCAGCTCGCCACCCTCGTTGGTGGCGCGGGGGTACTTGTCGTTGACGAACATCACGCCGTGGCCGATGAAGGCCCCGTCGCCGATCGTGACGCCGTCGCAGATGTAGGCGTGCGACTGGATCTTGCAGCGCTTGCCGATCGTGACGCCCGCCGAGATCTCGACGAACGCGCCGACGCGGCTGCCGTCGCCGATCGTGCAGCCGTAGAGGTTGGCGAACTGGTAGACGACGACGTCCTCGCCGAAGTCGCAGTCGACGAGCATCCGGAAAGGGGCGTCGTTGGACGGCGTATCAGGCATGGGCCACCTCCAGCTCTTCGGCTCTCGGCGTGCTGGCGAGCTTGTCCGTCGCCTCCTTGGCCACGCCCTCGGCGAAGCGGACGACGGAGTCGCCGTTCAGCAGCCAGGGATAGATCTGGGCGTTGGAGGCCAAGCCGAGGCCAGGCACGTCCGGCCAGATCGGCGCGATCCGGCTGCCGGCGCCGAGGCCGTGCACCGGCTCCACCAGGCGGGCGCGCTGCACGGTCCAGTCGACGACGTCGGCGTCGCGGTCGAAGTCGGGCGCCAGGCGCTTGAGCTGCGCCGTGAAGCGCTCGTACAGCGAGGCGTCGTCCTCGGTCTGCTCGGGAGCGTCCGGGGCGCAGTAGCGCGGCAGGTAGACGAGGTGGTGGCCGTCGGTGTGCTCGGTGCCCACGACCTGCGTCGTCTCGACCGCGCTCGTGATCGGCGTCGGCTCGCAGATGTTGGTCGCGTAGTAGGGCAGCAGGCGCCGGCGCGTCTTCAGCACGACGCAGACGCAGCCCAGCCAGCGCTTGGGGTACGGCTCGAGCAGGTGCGAGAGCTCCTCGGGCAGCAGCTTCGCCAGCGCGGGCGGCTGCAGCGTCGGGATCGTGAGGTCGTAGCGCTCGACCTCGCCCCCGACGCGCACGCCGACGACGCCGCGGTCGTCGAGCGCGAGGCCCTCGACCGGCGCGCCGGGACGGGTCTCGACGCCCAGCTCCTGGGCGCGCGCGATGATCGCGTCGATCAGGCGCTGGTGCCCGCCGATCAGGTGGCCGAACTCCTCCCCCTTGCCGCCGCCCTCGCGAGCGGTCGACATCCGGCGCGTGCGCGACCAGAGGTAGGTGGCCGGCAGCCCGGCGGGGTCGCCCTCGAAGCGCGAGTCCAGCAGCGGCTTCCAGATCCGCTCGACCAGCCCACGGCCGCAGTGGCGGCGCAGGTAGGTCTCGAGCGGCAGGTCGTCCAAGCGCCCGTAGCGGCGACGGACCTGGCACTGGGCGACGAACCAGCCCAAGCGCAGGCGCTGGATCGGCGTCAGCGGCTTGAAGCGCAGCAGGTCCTTGACGCCGTTGAAGTCGTGCATCTCGCCGTCGATGAAGAAGCCCGCGCCGACCGGCGAGAAACGCAGCTGGTCCTCGAGCCCGAGCTCCTTCGCCAGGCCGATCATGTGCGCGTCGGCCGGCGCGATCACGTGGTAGAAGCGGTCGACCTGGTGGCCGCCGAAGTCCATCGTGGCCGCCAGCCCGCCGAAGCTCGGCGCGCGCTCGAGCAGCGTCACGCGCGCGCCGGACTCCGCCAGCCGCAGGGCCAGCACCGAGCCGAGGATGCCGCCGCCGACGACGGCGACCTTGCGCTGCTGCTGGCTCATCGCTCGGCCGCGACCTGGGCGGGCACGGCGGCCGGGCGCTCCGCGGCGGGCAGGCTGCGCACCGGGGCGGCGGACGGCAGCGAGCGCTGCCGCTGCACGTCGGCGAGCGGGGAGCGCGGCGGCGGCTGGATGCGACCGGCCAGGTGGGCGATCATCACCCGGAAGTACGCCAGCGCGGTCGGCTTCAGCTTCATCTTCGACTGGCCCTTGCGGGTGCTCCAGTCGTTGGTGGTCGGCACCTCGGCGATCTTGGCGCCGGCCGCGTACAGCTTCAGCAGCAGCTCGACGTTGGCCGCGAAGCCGGGCTCGCGCACCAGCAGGTAGCCGTAGGTCTCGGCCGCGCTGCGCAGCGTGCTCGCGCGGTAGACGCGGTAGAGCGAGGACAGCGTGTGCAGGTTCTGCAGGCCGCCGAGGTAGCGGAAGGTCGTCGAGACCGACTTGGAGAGCGCGATCCGCTTCTGGCTGACGCCCAGCAGCTGGCCGCCCGGCATGTAGACCGAGGCGAGCACGAGGTCGGCGCCCTTCTCGAACTCCTCGAGCATGCGCGGGAGGTCGTCGAGGTCCGAGGTCGTGTCGGCCTCGAGCGTGACGATCGCGTCGTCGTCGGAGGCCTCCGACAGCGCGGCGCGGATGCCGGTGTTGATGGCGGCGCCGAGACCGCTGTTGACCGGGTGCTGGACCACGGCCAGGTGCATGTCGCGGGCGTGCGCGCGCACGATGTCGGCCGTGCCGTCGCTCGAGCCGTCGTCGACCACGATCACCCGCGCGCCGAGCCGGCGCGCGACCGGGGCGAGGTTGTCGAGCAGGCGCGGGATGTTCTCCGCCTCGTCGTAGGCGGGGATCACGAAGCGGATCATGCGGCCACCTCCAGCGCCGGCACGGGTGCGGGTATGTCGAGCAGGGTCACCGAGCGGCGGGCGACGGCGGACTCGCGCACGGCCAGCGCCGCCGCGAGCGCGCGCACGCCATCGTGCGCGGGCACCGGCTCGGGCGTGTCGTCGAGCACGCAGCGCGCGAACGCGCCCAGCTCGGCGAGCAGGGGCTCCTCCTGTGTCACCGGCAGCGCCGCCACCGAGGAGTCGCCGTCGCCGGGCTCGATCAGCTCGGCGGTCTGGGCCGTGTAGTCGGCGCGCAGCATGCCACGCTCGCCGACCAGCGTCAGCTCGCGCCGCGGCTGCGGGGTGAGCCAGTTGACGTCGAGCAGGCCGAGCACGTCGCCGTCCTCGCCGCCGAAGCGCGCCAGGCAGGTGAGCAGGTCCTCCTGCGAGGCGTGCACGAAGCGCCCGCCGTCGGCGTAGATCTCCTCGACCTGGCGACCGAGCAGGTGCTGCATCACGTCGAGGTCGTGGGTGGCGAGGTCGATCGCGACCCCGGCGTCCTTGATGCGCTGCGGCAGCGGGCCGACGCGCGTGCCCTGCGCGCGGAAGACGTGACCGATGCGGTCCTCCGCGAGCGCGGCGCGCAGCGAGGAGACCACCGGGTTGAAGCGCTCGACGTGGCCGACCATCAGCTTGCGCTTGGCGTCGATCGCGGCGCCGCGCAGGCGCAGCGCGTCCGGCAGCGTGGTGGCGATCGGCTTCTCGACCAGCACGTGCAGGCCGGCCTCGAGCGCCGCCAGGGCGGCCTCGACGTGCAGCTCGGACGGGCAGGCGATCGTGACGGCGTCGAGCGTGTCGGCGTCGTCGATCAGCCGGCGCCAGTCGCCGTACTCGTAGGCCTGCCCGCCGCGCAGGGCGCTGGCGCGCGCCTGCGGGTCGGGGTCGGCGACCGCGACGAGATCGACGCAGTCGAGCCGCTGGTGTGCGTGCACGTGGAACGCGCCCATCCGGCCGGTGCCGATGACGCCCACGCGGAGAGTGTCAGGCAACGGAGACCTCCTGTAGGGATGGGATGCCGGCAAGGTGCGACGCGGTGAGGGCGGCGATGCGCTCGGCGGCGTGGCCGTCGCCGAAGATCGGCGGACGCTCGTTCGGGCGCTCGCGCTCGAAGGCGGCCTGGAAGGCCCGCGGGTCGGCGCCGACGAGCGTGTTCCAACCCGTCTCGACGGTCTCGACCCACTCGGTCTCCTCGCGCACGGTGATGCAGGGAACGCCCCAGAGGTAGGCCTCGCGCTGGACGCCGCCGGAGTCGGTGGCGATCGCGGTCGCGCCGCGCTCGAGCGTCAGCATCTGGCTGTAAGTGACCGGGTCGCGCAGCAGCACGTTCGACGGCGGCGTCAGCCGGAAGCGCTTGAGCGCCGCGCGCGTACGCGGATGGAGGGGGAAGATCACGGCCAGGGGCACCGTGCCCAGGCAGGCCAGCACCAAGCGCAGGCGCTGCTCGTCGTCGGTGTTGTAGTTGCGGTGGATCGTGGCCAGCACGTAGGGCTCGCGCTCCTGCGGCGCCGGCAGCTGGTCGCGGGTGGCCAGCAGCACGTCGGCGAGTGGATCGCCGGTGACGTGCACGGTGCCCTGGATGCCCTCGACGAGCAGGCGCCCGCGAGCGCTCTCGCTCGGCGCGAACAGCACGTCGGAGAGGCGGTCGGTCTCGATCCGATTGCGCTCCTCGGGCATGTCGTCGCGGAAGCTGCGCAGGCCGGCCTCGACGTGGAACAGCGGCAGGTCGTGACGCTTGGCCGCGAGCGCGCCGGCGAGCGTGGCGTTGGTGTCCCCGCGCACGAGCACGCCGTCGGGTCGGACCTCCGCGATCAAGTCGGTGAGCCCGCGCGTGGTGGCGTCCACCTGCTCGCGGTCGGGCAGCGAGCCGACGCCGAGGTTGTGGTCGGGCACCGGGAGCTTCAGGTCCGCGATCTGCAGGCCCGACATCTCCGGGTCGTAGTGCTGTCCGGTGTGGACGAGGATCTCGTCAACGTGCTGCGCCAGGGCGGCGGA
Organism: uncultured Thermoleophilaceae bacterium; assembly: GCA_963734165.1. Taxonomy (GTDB): domain Bacteria; phylum Actinomycetota; class Thermoleophilia; order Solirubrobacterales; family Thermoleophilaceae; genus JACVRW01. Next base: position 739,710 of record CAVTFZ010000003.1, read on the forward strand.
CACGGGCGCGGCCTGGATGATTTCCGGACGAGCGCCGATCACCGACATCAGGCGGGGCTTGGCCATTTCGTTCATCACCTCGCTAACGGGTGACATCGGCCGTTCCTTCTGGCGCAAATTCCCGGCCCGGCGGTCGTTCTTCAAGCGTGGCCACCGACCCATACGCAGTTGTTGCGGACCAGTGCACCATTCCAGAACAGTACAGGCCTCAGGTCGGCCAGGAAAGGGCTGAAGTGCCCGCGCGCGTAGAGCGCTGGCCGGTCGCCGCCGCCCGGCGGGCGCTCGATCTGACGGTCGCCGGGAGCGTCCTGCTCGTCTTCGCGCCGTTGCTGCTCGCGATCGTGCTCGCAGTGCGGGTGGACTCGCGCGGACGCGCGGTCTTCCGGCAGAGCCGCGTGGGGCTGCACGGGCGCGAGTTCCTGGTGAACAAGTTTCGCAGCATGCGCCTGGACGCCGACCCCTCCCGCCATCGCGCGTATGTGCAGGCGCTGATCCCCAACGGCGAGGCCGACGAGACGCCGGAGGGCACGCCGCAGAACGGCCTCTACAAGCTCGTCGTCGACGACCGCATCACGCGCGTCGGGCGCTTCCTGCGCAAGACGAGCCTCGACGAGCTGCCCCAGCTGTGGAACGTGCTGCGCGGGGAGATGTCGCTGGTCGGACCGCGCCCGGTGATCCCCTACGAGGTCGAGCGCTACCCGGACTGGTACCGCCAGCGCTTCGCCGTCAAGCCCGGGCTGACCGGCCTCTGGCAGGTCAGCGGGCGCAACGAGACCAGCTACGAGGAGATGGTCCGCCTCGACGTCGAGTACGCCCAGCGGCGGACGCTGCGGCTGGACCTCGTGATCCTCGCCAAGACCGTGGTCGTCGTGCTGCTACGCCGCGGCGTGGCCTAGCCGCGGTACTCGAACGGCAGCTCGTCGGCCACGTCGCGCAGCAGCGGCGCGGTCGCGTCGCGCTCGGAGGGGATCAGCTCGACGTCGGGCCACTTGACGCCGACGTCCGGGTCGTCGTACTTGATGCCGCGCTCGATCGACTCGTCGTAGTAGGCGTCGCACTTGTAGAGCACGTCGGCCGACTCGCCGGTGACGCAGAAGCCGTGGGCGAAGCCCTTCGGCACGTAGAGCTGGTGGAGGTTCTCGTCGTCGAGCTCGAACGCCTCCCACTCGCCGAAGGTGGGCGAGCCGCGGCGCAGGTCCACGACCACGTCGACGATCGCGCCGGTCGAGCAGCGCACGAGCTTGGCCATGCCGTTGCCGACCTGGAAGTGCATGCCGCGCACGATCCCGTGCTTGGAGCGGGAGTGGTTGTCCTGCACGAACTCGTCGGGGATGCCGAGCTCGGCGTAGACGTTGCGGCGGTAGGACTCGTGGAAGAAGCCACGGTGGTCGCCGTGCACAGTCGGGCGCACGAGGATCGGTCCCTCGAGGCGGGTCTCTAGACGTTCCATGGCGGCCACCCTATACCGCAAGTTCCGCTTTGCGCCTCGCGTTCCTTCGACGAGGAATGAATCTCGATACCTGCTCCGCCGAGCGGGAGAACAACTTCGACGTCCTGCGGCTGGCCGCGGCGGCGTTGGTGCTGGTCTCCCACTCCTTCGTCGTCGTCGGCGCCTACGAGCCACACGTGGGCCATTGGCCGCTGGGCACGCTCGGGGTGGAGATCTTCTTCGCCATCAGCGGCTTCCTGGTGGCCAAGAGCTGGCTCTCCCAGCCGCGCCTGCGCGCCTTCGCCGTCAAGCGCGGCCTGCGCATCCTGCCGGCCCTGATCGCCACGGTGCTGGCCAGCGCGCTGCTGCTCGGACCGATCGTCAGCAGCGAGTCGCCGGGCGCCTACTTCTCCGACCTGCAGACGCCGGCCTACGCGGTCGACAACGTGGTCGCCACCATCAGCGGCGGCAGCGTGCGCGACGTCGCGCACGACCTGCCCGGCGTGTTCGGCTCGAACCCCGACGGCTCGGTCAACCTCTCGCTCTGGACGCTGCCGATCGAGGTGCGCGCCTACCTGCTCATCGCGGCGCTTGGGGCGCTCGGGCTGCTGATCGCCGGGCTGCCGCTGATGGCCGCCGGCTTCTTCGCGCTCTCGCTCGCCGGCGCCGGGGTCGCCGACGTGCCGGCGATCGGCTCCGGGCTCGAGTTCCTGCGCGGCAACGACGGCGAGACCGCGCACCTGTGCGCCCTGTTCGCGGTCGCCGCCCTGGCCTACGTCTGGCGCGCGCGCATCGCGCTGCGCGCCGACCTGGCCGCACTGGCGCTGATCGTGCTGGTGGCGACGCTCGACACGCCCCTCGAGCGCGTCGTGCTGCTGCTCGCCATCCCCTATCTGGCGCTCTTCCTGGCCTACCGCTCGCCGGCCCGCGCCCGTGCGCTGACCCGCCACGGCGACGTCTCCTACGGCCTCTACCTGCTCGCCTTCCCGGTGCAGCAAACGATCGTGCACGCCTGGAGCGGCGGCCTGCCGGCCCCGGCCACGGTGGCGCTGATCGGCTTCCCGATCACCTACCTGCTTGCGCTCGCCTCCTGGCACGGAGTCGAGCGACCCACCTTGCGTCTCAAGGGGGCGCTGGCCGCCCCGCGCACGGCTCGTGCACGCGCACAGCCGCCTGAACCCAAGCCAGCACCCGCTCGCAGCTGACCTTTCGCAACGAAATGGAGGACCCCACCATGTACGACAGCAACGGCTCCAGCCTCCCCGGCCGGACCACTCGCCACAACGGCCTCCTCCCCGAGGCCCCCCAGCCCGGCCAGACCGTGCTCGTGACCGGCGGCGCCGGCTACCTCGGCGCGGTGCTGGTGCCCAAGCTGCTCGACCGCGGCTACAAGGTGCGCGTGCTCGACCGCCTCTACTGGGGCGAGCAGCCGCTCGCCGACGCGCTCGACCGCATCGAGCTGGTCCAGGCCGACGTGCGCGACATGCCAGCGACCGCGCTCGACGGCATCGACGCGGTGATCCACCTGGCCGGCCTCTCCAACGACCCGACCGCGGAGTTCGACCCCGAGGCCAACTGGCAGATGAATGCGGTGGCGACCGAGGCGATCGGCCGCGCCTGCGTCGAGCGCGGCGTGGAGCGGCTGGTGTTCGCCTCCTCCTGCTCGCTCTACGACGGCCTGCCCCCGGGCATGCATGACGAGACCGCGGCGATCGAGCCGCGGGCCGCGTACGCCACCTCCAAGCGCTACGGCGAGGAGGCCCTGTTCGGCATGGTCGACGAGGGCCTCTGCCCGGTCGCGCTGCGCAACGGCACCGTCTACGGCCACAGCCCGCGGATGCGCTTCGACCTCGTGGTCAACACGTTCGTCAAGGACGCGCTGATCGGCGGCAAGCTCAACCTCCACGGCGGCGGCTGGATGTGGCGCCCGCTGGTGGACATCCAGGACTGCACGGACGCGATGATCGCCGTGATGGAGGCCCCCGCGGAGAAGGTGCGCGGGGAGATCTTCAACGTCCTGCACAGCAACTACCAGATCCGCGAGCTGGCGATGCTGGTGGCGGGCTCGGTGCAGCTGCTCGGTCGCACGATCGAGCTGACCGAGTCCCCGGCGCCGAAGCTGACCCGCGACTACGAGTGCTCGAACGCCAAGCTCGCCGGACGGCTGGGCTTCATCCCGAGCCGCTCGGTGGTCGAGGCCGTCGTGGACATCCTCGACCGCATTGACAAGGCGGACTACAACGCGCTGACCGACCCGCGTCACTACAACATCCGCTGGCTCGAGCTGATGAACGAGATCCAGCCGCGGCTGCAGCCGTTCGGCTCGGTGCTGTGAGCGATCTCGGCACCATCCTGATCACCGGTGGCGGCGGCCAGCTCGCCTCGGACCTCGAGCAGCAGCTCGCGGGCCGGGGCGCGCCGGCGGCGCGCTCGCACGGCGAGCTGGACGTCGCCGACCACGACGCGCTGACGGCCGCCTTCGAGCAGCTGCGGCCGTCGGTGCTGATCAACTGCGCGGCCTTCCACAACGTGGACGTCTGCGAGCACGAGGAGGCGACGGCGCTCGCGGTCAACTGCGTCGCCGTCAAGCGGATGGCGCAGCTGTGCGCCGAGCACGGCACGCGCTTCGTCCACCTGAGCACCAACTACGTGTTCGACGGGCGGCGAGACGACCCGTACTCCGAGCACGACCTGCCCTCGCCGACGAGCGTCTACGCGCTCTCCAAGCTCGCCGGCGAGCACGCCGCGCTGGCCTACGCGCCCGATGCGCTGGTGGTGCGCGCCGCCGGGCTGTTCGGGCTGCACGGCAGCGCCTCCAAGGGCGGCAACTTCGTCGTGCGCATGCTCGCGCGGGCGCGAGAGCAGGGCCAGTTGAAGATGGTCGCCGACCAGCTGCTCTCCCCCACGTTCACCGCCGACCTGGCGGCCGCGATCGTCGAGGCGCTGGACGCCGGCGCGAGCGCGGTCGTGCACCTGACGGCCTCCGAGAGCTGCTCCTGGCACGCGTTCACCGAGGCGATCATGGAGCTGGCGGGCCTGGACGTGCCCGTCGAGCCGGTTCAGACCACGCGCGCTCCCGGCGGTGCCGACCGGCCGTGCAACGGCGTCCTGGCGCGCCCGCGCGCGGACGAGTTGGGGCTGACGCCGCTGCCGTCCTGGCGCGACGGGCTCGAGCGCTACATGGCGCTGGCGGACCTGCTGGCGGTCAGCCGCCAGGCATAGAGCACGGCGGCGACCGAGGTCGCGAGATTAAGGCTGGAGACGCCGGCGCGCATCGGTAGGGCAATTCGCGCGTCGGCGGCCTCCAGCAGCTGCTCGCTGAGGCCGTCGCGCTCGGTGCCGAAGGCGAGCAGTGCGCGGGGCGGCAGATGGGCGGGGTCGAGTGGCTCGCCCTCCGGCGCGAGCGCGACCAGGGGCCGATCGCTGGCCGGCAGCCGCTCCATCCCGGCAACCGGCAGCGCGAAGTGCAACCCGGCGGCCGCCCGCAGCGCGTCGGGGTGCCAGGCGTCGTGCATGCTCGTGGTCAGCACGGCCGCGGCGCCGGCCGCCGCCGCCACGCGCACACAGGCGCCGATGTTGAAGGGGTTGCGCGTGTCCTCGAGGAAGACGATCGGCTCCGGCGCGCGCTGCGCGAGGATTGCGGGGAGATCGGCAGCCGGGCGGCGCGCGATCGCCATCACCCCGGTGCGCGGGACCTGAGGCCCGAAGCGCGCCAGCGTGTCGGGGTCGACGAGCTCGACCAGCCGCTCGAAGCGGCCCGCGAGGTCGGGCGCGAGGCTGGTGGCCAGCCGCTCGAGCTCGGCCGGGTCGGTGCCCGCGACCTGCAGTAGCTGCGCCCCGAAGCGCAGGCCGTGCTTGATCGCATGGAAGCCTTCCAGCACGGCGAGCTGCCGATCGCGGCGCGCTGAGCGGAAGCGCTCCGCGAGAGCGACGCCGGCGAGGCGGCTGTCGGCGCCGCTGAGCTGCGTTCGGGCGGCCACGAAGGCGGAGGATAGAAGCGCGCTGCCGCTGCTCAGCGAGCCAGGCGCGCGCGACCGAGCAGCGGGAGCGTGCGGTCGCGGGTCTCGCCGACGAGGCGACGGGCGATGGCCAGCGGGCGCGGACGAGGCGCGGCGACCGCGTAGGGGTGCACAGCGGCGGCGTTGCGCAGCTCGATCTCGATCGTCGCTCCGGCCGGCGCGGCAAACCCGCGGGTAGCGGCACCGGCGACCGAGACCGCCGGCTGCTGGACGCCGGCGACCGTGGTCAGCACGCGCTCGGTCTGCGGGGCGGCGTGGGTCGGCGGCAGCTCGACCGTGACCTGGTCGACGCCCTCGGGCACGGTGAGCGCGATTCGGCGGCTGAGCGGTCGCACGCGCAGCAGGCTGGCCTCGCGACGGGTCTGGAAGCTCGTGCGCGCCATCTCGGCCAGCGAGCACCAGCGGGTCGGGCCAATGCCGTCGACCTCGGCGGCCGCGTGCTCGAACGGCTCGAGGCCGTCGGCGAGGTCGTTGTGGTGGCCGTAGACGATCAGCGGCTGGTCGAGGAAGGTCCGCAGCGCCAGCTCATGCGACTTGCGCGGCTTGAACGGGTGTCGCAGCAGCACGGGCAGGCCGCCGGCGGTGACGTCGGCCGGCGCCAGCCGGTCAGCGGGCTGGCGCCGGGCGGCTTGCTCAGCCATGGCTGGTCGCGGCCGGGCGCCAGCCACGGGTAGGGCCGGGTGGTCGAGATCGCGTGGAAGCCGCAGCGCGCGAGGCCGCGCACCGTCGCCTCCGAGCAGGCCTCGTGCGGCGGCGCCATCACCCGTGCCACGGGCAGCTTGAAGCGGCGCTCGAAGGCGCCGATCCGGCGCAGCGCCTGGGCGGCCAGGGCGACCCCCTCGGCCTCGGTGGCCGGGCGGCCGAGCTCGCCGCCGGTGTGGTCGTTGCCGTGCACGAGCAGCGACAGCGCCCGCGGCCGCGCGCGCAGCAGGCGCGTCGTGGCCGGATGCGCGAACCAGGCGTCGAGCGGGATCATCGCCAGCGCGACGTGGTAGCCGTGCGCGTCGGCGTGGTCGGCGAGCTCGGGCAGGCGCGCGAAGCCGTAGGAGGGCCAGTGCAGGTTCGGGTCGTCCAGCAGCAGCGTCGCGCGCGGAGCGGGGCGCGTCCAGCCGAGGTCCTCGGTGAACTCGCGCAGCAGGTGCGCCAGCGGCATCAGCGCGGCGCAGCGGCCGTGCTCGAGCCGCTCGCGCAGCGCCTCGTCGGGTCCGAGCTCGAGCGGCGCGGCGGCCGCGAGGTCCAGGTCGCCCAGACGGGCCCAGAGCGGCTGGCCGGCGCGCGTGGCGAGCACCCGCCCCACCGCGGCGGGAAGCGGCGGGACGCCGTCGAGGTGACCCTCCGGAAACGCGCGGCCGCGCAGCGCCCGGTGGATCTCCGGGTCGTCAGCGGTCTCGAAGCCCTTGAGAGCGCCCGGCACGGCGTTCTCGGGCTGCAGCATCGCAAGCGTCCGTAGCCCCTCGGCGGCCGCCCCCTCTGCCAGCGCCCGGGACTGCTCGCCGATGCAGACGAGCGCGTCGAGGTCGCCCAGCTCCCCGTCCGCGCGGGGTTCGAAGTGGACCGGATAGGCCGCTTCGAGCACGCTCAGGAGTCGCGCCAGGTCTGCGTGCGCGGCGGCGGGGACGACGCCCACGCGCAGCGTGTCGTCGGCGTCATGGGTGAGCAGCGCCGGCCAGGCCTCCACGGCGTCTGCGTCGTGGGCGTCGGGCAGGTCCTCGTCGAGGCGCGCCCAGAGCGGCGGGTTCACGGCCGGCGGATCGGCTTCAGGCGGCCGTAGAACTCGCGCATCGGCGTGCGGCGACCGAGCGGGACGCCACAGCGCGCGACGGGCGCGGCCGGATTGCCGCTGACCATCGTCAGCGGCGGCACGGACTTGGTCACGACCGCGCCGGCGTTGACCACCGCTCCGTCGCCGATCGTGACGTGCGGCAGGATGATCGCGCCGGGGCCGATGAAGACGTCGTCGCCGATCACGACCGAAGGCTTGCTCTCGTCGGCGTGCTCGCCCTGTTGGTGGGCGACGATCGTGGTGCGCATGCCGATGTCGACCCCGTTGCCGATCTGGACCAGCTGCGGGAACTGGGTCTCGACGATCACGGCGGTGCCGATGAAGCAGCCCTCGCCGATCCTCACGCCGCGCCAGCGGTGGAGCTTGACGCGCAGGCCCTCGGCGCCGGGCCCGTAGAGGGCCAGCAGCTGGAACAGGCGCCGGCGCGCGCCCGCGCCGGTCGACTCGTACCTCATGCCGCCTCGCGCTCGGCGGCCGCGGCGGCCTGGGCCGCCACGTGGGCCACGAGCGGGCCGACGGTGGTCAGCTGCTCGGGATCGAGCTCCTCGAAGTCGAGCTCGATCCCGAGCTGGTCCTCGAGCGCGGTCACGAGCTCGAGGAAGCCGAGCGAGTCGACCACGCCGGCCTCGCGCAGGTCGAAGTCGTCGCCGACGTCCTCGGGAGCCAGCTCCAGCAGGGCCAGGCCCTCGGCGGCGGCGCGCAGCAGCAGCTCGCGGACCGCCGCGGGCGTGCGTGCGTGGGCTGCGATGAAGTGTTCGTCAGGCGCTGGCGGCATCGGCGGATACTCCTTGCTCATCCGAATAACGTCCGTTGCCCGCCCGGGCTTGCGTGCCTCTATGGCCGCAGGTCGAAGACCGTGAAGCCGCGTGCCGGGTTCGTGCCGGCGGCGCGCACGGAGGGCGTCGCCGAAGGTCGCCAGCGGCGAGCCGCCCGCGCGCAGGTGGGCGGCCAGCAGCCGGTTGTAGTCGATCGCCGAAGCGCGGGAAGCCGTAGCCGACGAACTCGTGCGAGCCCTGAGATCGCGTAGCGGACGCGGTCGCGGCGCAGGGCTGGCGATCGCGGCGCGCTCGTCGGCGCGCGAGTCGAGCAGTCCCGGCAGCGAACCTGCACGTCGTAGAGCGCCGGCGTGCGGCCGGTCATGAAGTAGAGGCCGGCGTCGGCCGGCAGCGCGAGGATGCGCTCGCCCGGGGCCGTGCGCCGTTCGATGAAGTCGACCGCCGACTGGAACGCCGGCGCGGCCGGCGCGTCGGTCATGAAGCGTGCCGCGGGCGGTGTGCACGGGCGTGTCGTGGTCGGGGTAGAGCGCGACCAGCGCGTAGGCGGCCAGCGCGGCAGCCACGCCGCCGAGGGCGCCAGGGCGGCCGTGCGGGCGCTGGGCCAGCGCTCTCCGATGCGCTCGTGCAGCAGGGCCAGCAGCAGCACCAGCGGAGCGGCGTAGTAGGGCGCGTAGGAGACCTCGGCGGTGAAGGCGTCGTAGGCGCGGGCGCCGAGCGCGGCAGCCGCGGCGACCAGCGCCAGGTCGAAGGCCCACGAGCCGGAGATCAGGGGCGCATCGCCGCGCAGCGAAGCGCACGCGCGACGACCGCAGCGGCGAGCGAAGCCGAGCGCCGGCAGCCAGCTCATGCCGAGCAGCAGGTGCGTGCACTCCTCCTGCACGGCGGCGCGGGCGTCGGGGAAGATCCCGCTCACCCGCCAGAGGCCGAAGACCAGCGCGAGCGCGACGACGGCGCCGACAAGCGGCCAGAGCGCAGCGCACGCGAGCACGTCCGCGCCGGCCGGACATGAGCACCGCGCGCGTCGACCAGGCCGGCCAGCAGGCGCGCAGTAGATGGCGGCCCGAGCCAGCGTCGAGGCCACGCTGGCGAGGTCGAGCGGCGCCCACGTCTGCTGCGAGCCGAAGTCCGACGATGCGCAGGAAGTCGACCGGCCAGAGGTTCTCGGTGAAGACGACCGCCGTCCCGCGCCTGGGCGGAGAAGATGGCGAGCACGCCGCCGGCGAGCGGCAGCGCGGGCAGCGCCAGGCGCGGCAGCGCCCGCAGTGCCGTGCCGATGCCGCGATCGCGCGCACAGGCCGACGAGATAGGCGGCGCCGGCAGAGGGCCGCCACGACCGCGAACTCCGGCCGCGTGAGGCCGAGCGACGCCTGCAGCAAGGCCAGCGAGCAGCAGCCGCTCGCGCGCGAGGGCCAGCAGCATCAGCAGCATGAAGAGGATGCCGAAGGTGGCGGAGTTGGTGTGCGGCAGGACGAAGTTGAACGCCGTGCCGGAGAAGCCGATCGCCGCCAGCAGGGCCGTCGCCAGGAACGCGGTCGTGACCGTCAGCAGCTGGCGCGCGAGCGCGTAGAAGGCGCCGAGGATCGCCGCCGCCTGCAGGAGCCCGAAGGCGAACGCGGTGGTGAAGCTGGCGCCGAAGACCTCGAAGGCGCCCGCAAGCGCGTAGAGCCCGGCCGGGCCGTAGAAGTAGCGGACGTCCTCGTAGGCGACCGCGCCCTTGGAGACCAGGTCGGCCGTGGTGAGGTCGCGCGCCGGCGTCGATCGACGGCACCCCCCAGCGCCGCCAGGTCAGCGCCGTCAGCACGACGAAGAGCAGCGTCAGGCCGGCGAACGCGAGCGCGTCGGCGTTGGCCAGCAGGCCGGAGCGCGGCCGCGCCTCGCCGCCGGCCCGCGCGCGGCGGGCGAGCGGACAGCGCCGGTCATGTGGAGGCTGGGCGGACGGCGCCGACGAGCAGCGCGCACCTGCCGGGGCGCGAGCCGTGAGGTCATGAGGCCGTAGCAGAAGGCTGCCCACCACGACGGCCAGCAGCCCGGACGAGGGCCCCGGAGAAGGTCGCGCCGAGCGCGGCCCCGAGGCCGAAGCAGGCGATGGCCAGCAGGACGAAGCGCCGCGCCGTCGCGGGCCAGCTCGCGCGCGATCGCGACGCTGCCGCGGCCGGCGCCGACGACCAGCAGGACGATGGCGAAGGCCAGCGGGGCGACGAAGAAGGCGCCGACGACGCCGTCGGCGCCGAACAGCGCGCCGCCGAGGGCGGTGGCGAGCACGTGCAGGGCGATCAGCGGCAGCGCCAGCGCGTTGACGAGCTTGGCCCGGCCGAGCGCGAACATCGCCGGCAGCAGCAGGTTGACCAGCAGCGCCGCCGACCGTCCACGCGCCGAGCAGCGCGCCGAAGACGCGCAGCTGGTCGACCTGGCCGGCGTCGAAGCTGTGCGGGAAGACCTCGCCGATCAGCGGCGCGCCGCCGGCGATCAGCGCGGCGAGCGCCGGCGCGACGAGCATCATCGAGTAGCGGAAGCCGGCCGGCACGGTGTCGGCGATCACCTCGCGCCAGTCGGCGAGCGCGCCGCGGCGCATGTCGGCGATGCGCGACATCCCGAGCGCGAAGCCGGTGGCCGCGACCAGGTAGCTGGCGAAGAGGTAGGCGTAGGAGAGGACCGTCGCATCGCCCGCGTCGTAGTTGCGTGGCGAAGGCGAGCGTGACCACGTAGAGGCCGTTGAAGGCGAGGTAGACGGCGGTGCGGCCGAGCACGAGCACCGCCGCGGCGCGGCAGGCTCGCCAGCGCCAGCGGCCGCGCGGCGGCTTCGCTCGGACTCGCGGCTGGCGCGGACGCCGTCGCAGCATCAGCGCGCAGGTGACGACGGCCATCGCGAACATCGACCAGCCGAGCGACAGCTCGCCGGCCGGGCCCGAGACGGCGAGGTAGACGACCAGACCGCCGACCGCGCCGACGATGTAGGCGACCGCGATGCGGTCGAAGCGGTCGCGCACGGCGAGCAGCGTCGCCGCGCCCGCGGCCCAGAGCTGCAGGACCATCGCGCCGCCCGAGGATCGGCAGCGCCTCCTGGGTGACCGCGCGGCCGTCGACTCGAGACCGGGCGCCAGCAGCTCGGCGAACGGCCCGGCCAGCGGGATCGTCGGCGATCGCGACCGGCACCGCGATCAGCGACCAGCGCTCCGGCCAACTCGCTCGGGCGTGAGGCGCGGCCGCTCGCCGACCAGCAGCGGCGCCGAGGTGACGCGGATGCTCTGGCTGAAGACGCCGAAGGTGGTGTACAGCGCGAAGGCGACGAAGAACCCGTCGGTGCGGGCGTCGACGCCGAAGGAGCTGAGGTAGAGGACCGCCTGGATCCCGGATGCGGCGGCCATCGCAAACGTGGCCACGGCCATCGCGACGCCGGCGTGGGCATGCTTGTCCCGCAGCGCGTCCTTTGTGGCTATCTGGGCGCTCATGCACGACCAACGATCGGAAACGGGAATTCCTTCTCGCGCAGGCGGCGAAAGATGCGTCGGCGGCTGGCCGTTCGTCTAGCGATGAGCACGGTTGGCTCTGATTCCCTTCGCACCGGCTTTCTCCATTGTGTTGAGCATAATCGAGTGCAGCCAGCCCTCGAAGTAGCAGGGCAAACCCTTAGCTACGGCGAGCTCTACGAGCGCGCGGCCGCGATCGCGGCGACGATCCAGGAACGCGCCGGGCTCGGCGCCGCCCCGCTGACCGCCGTCTTCGCCTCGCGCAGCGTCACCGCCTTCGCCGGCGTGCTCGGCTCCCTGCTGGCCGGCAACGGGTACGTGCCCCTGAACCCGAGTTTCCCGCCGAGCGCTGCCGCGAGATGCTGCTGCGCTCGGGCTGCCGCACGCTGGTGGTCGACGCGGGCGCTGCCGCCCAGCTCGAGGAGCTGCTCGCGGGCGTGCCCGATCCGCCCGCCGTGATCCGCCCGGACGAGCCGCTCGAGCAGCTGGCGTCGCCCGCCGCGCTCGAGCTCACCGACGCTCGCGCCCGAGGCGATCGCCTACCTGCTGTTCACCTCTGGCAGCACCGGCAAGCCGAAGGGCGTCGGCGTCACGCAACGCAACGCCGTGGCCTTCGTGCGCGCCGCCGTCGAGCGCTACGGGATCACCGAGGACGACCGCTGCTCGCAGACCTTCGACATGACCTTCGACCTCTCGGTCTTCGACATGTTCGTCGCCTGGGAGCGCGGCGCCTGTCTGTGCTGCCCCTCCGAGCGCGAGCTGATGGCCCCCGGGCGCTTCATCAAGGCGGCCGAGCTGACGGTCTGGTTCTCGGTGCCCTCCACGGGCGCCTTCATGCGCAAGCTGCGCATGCTCAAGCCGGACAGCTACCCCAGCCTGCGCTGGAGCCTGTTCTGCGGCGAGCCGCTGCCGGTCGAGGTCGCAGCCGCCTGGTTGGAGGCCGCACCGAACTCGATCGTCGAGAACCTCTACGGCCCGACCGAGGCAACGATCGCCTGCACGGTCGAGCGCTTCGACCCCGAGGTCTCCCCCGAGCTCGCGGTCAACGGCATCGTGCCGATCGGCGCGCCCCTCGGTGAGATGCGCGCGCTGGTGGCCGACTCGGAGCTGCGCGAGGTCGCCCCCGGCGAGGACGGCGAGCTGCTGATGTGCGGCCCGCAGGTCACGCCCGGCTACTGGCAGGACCCCGAGCGCACGGCCGCCGCCTTCGTCGTCCCACCCGGACGCGAGGAGCGGCACTACCGCACCGGCGACCGCGTGCGCCGCCCGCTCTCCCGCCGACGCGCCGCTGGTCTACCTCGGCCGCATCGACCACCAGATCAAGGTGCTCGGCCACCGCGTCGAGCTCGGCGAGATCGAGGCCGTGCTGCGCGAGGAGTCCGGCATCGACGCCGCGATCGCGGTCGGCTGGCCGCTGACCGACAGCGGCGCCGGCGGCATCGCCGCCTTCATCGGCGACACCACCGTCGACGTCCAGGCCCTGCGCACGGCCCTCGCCGAGCGCCTGCCGGACTACATGGTCCCCCGCCGCTTCGAGCTCCTCACCGAGCTGCCGCTGAACGCCAACGGCAAGTTCGACCGCAAGGCACTGCTGGCCAGCCTGGACCAGCCGCGGCCGAACGCCGCCCGCGTCGGCTGAGACACGAGCACGGACGGCTCAGCCGGGGAACGAGCTGCCGGCTAGCCCAGGCGGCCCTGGCACTCCCTGGGGTCCAGGAGGTCCCGGCTCCCCTTGCGCGCCCCTTGGCCCCGGCTTGCCCGAATCGCCCGGGTTGCCCTGAGGACCTGCCGGCCCCGGATCCCCCTGCTTGCCAGCTGGGCCGGCATATCCGCGGTCCGCGCCGTCCTGCCTTCACCGCCGCTGGACACCGCTCGCCGTCGGGGAGGATCAGCATCCGGCGTTGCTGCGAGCTCGGCACGGACACCAGCTCCTTGATCGCGCCCGTGTCCGGCTTGCCGAGATAGACCCGCTCCGCCGTCTCACCGACCAATCGCCCCGTCACCGGCCCCTGAACGGTGCAAACCGTCGCTTTCTCCAGGCCGGTAAAGACGCCGAACAAGAGGAACAGCGGGGTGAGGACCAAGCCAAGTAGCAGCCCTCGCGTCAGCGCAAGGCCCCATGCCTGACGTCCGTGGCGTGGGGGACGGCGCAACCCAGCGAGGCGAAGACCGTCCACTTCTTCTCACCGAGCAGCCACACGACGCCAGCGACGGCCAACAGCAGGGCTCCCCAAACGAGTGCGAACCGTCGCGGTTCGCGAAAGCGATCCATCGCCGCTCCCATGTGCCGCCGCCATCCCGTCTCCTTGCGCGGTGGCTGGTCGCGAGACAGAATCCACACGACCATGTACAGCAGAGACACGATCAAGCTCGGCAGCACCACCGTCAGCAGACCGATGGATATGAGCAACTCGCGGGGCAACGTGGCGACAGGTGCCACCGCTCCAAAGCCCCGCACCTGCAAACAACCGAACACCACGGCACCGCCGCTGGCGTAGACGATCGCGACCAACCCCGCGAGCAGTCCACGGCCTGCGTGAGCTGCCCTAAGACGCCTGTTTGCTGGCCGTCCACCTAGTACTAGGTTGATCCGCAGCGATACGGGATGCAACCCTCTGTCGCGGGTTGCGCGTGCGCCGGCCTACGGCTTGCCGGCGTTGTAGTGCGTCGTGACGGTCGCCGCGGAGAGGGCGGTGGTGTAGATCGCGGCCTCGTCGAGGTTGCCGTCGAGGTAGTTGGTCGCCTGGCTCGAGCTCGAAGACCTTGCGGCCGAGCAGGAGGTCGCGGGAGCCGCTCCAGGTGATCGACGAGGAGAAGGCGACGTTGCCGCGCTCGACGCCGTCGACGTAGATGCGGACTCTGCTGCCGTCGTAGGTGCCGGCCACGTGGTGGGTGGTGTTCGGCGCCAGGGTGACGGAGCTGGTGGCCTGACCGCGGACGACGCTGCCGAACAGCGGATCGCGCGCGACCACGAAGGTGGCGCGGTTGCCCGAGTCGATCGCCAGCGTCATGCCGTCGTTGAAGTCCGAGCTGGAGTCGGAGATCAGGTAGTGGTAGTTGCCGCTGCTCTTGGTCGAGCCGGTGCGCACCCAGGCCTCGGCGCTGACCGAGCTCGGGCTGCCGAACGGGGACGCCGACAGGTTGACGTAGTCGTTGCTGCCGTCGAAGTCGTGGGCGCTGTTGTCCTCGCCCGCGATCAGGGCGCCGACCACCGTCGGCCCGTTGACGTAGGTGCCGGTGTTGCCGGAGGTCGAGGCGTCGGCCGCCGTCGTGCCGGCATCGGCCAGGCGCCAGTAGCCGCGGATGCCGGTGGTGCCGAGCACCGCCTGGGCGTAGGCGCTGTTGACCACGAGCTGCCTGGTGGTCGTGGCCGTGGCCCCGCTGTTGTCGGTGACCCGCAGGCCGACCGTGAACGTGCCGATCGTCGTGTAGGTCTTGGGCGTGCTGGCGGTGGCGCCCGCGTCGACCTCGTAGGAGCCGTTGCCGTCGAGGTCCCACTCGTACTTGGCGATCGTCCCGTCGGGATCGGTCGAGCCGGAGCCGTTGAAGGTCACCGGGGAGCGCGTCGCGCCCGGGCTCGGGGTGACGGTGAAGCTCGCCGTCGGAGCCCGGTTGGACACGGTCACGCTGCGCGTGGTCGTGGCGGTGGCGCCGTTGTTGTCGGTGATCCGCAGGCCGACCGTGACCGTGCCGGGCGTGGCGTAGGTCTTCTGCGTGGTCGCCGTCGCGTTGGTGTTCGTCTCGTACGAGCCGTTGCCGTCGAGGTCCCACTCGTACTTGGCGACCGTGCCGTCCGGGTCGGTCGAGCCGGAGCCGTTGAACGTCGCGGCCGAGCCGGAGACGACCGGGTTCGGCGTGACGGTGAAGGAGGCGGTCGGCGGCTGCTGCACCGTCAGCGCACGCGTGGTCGTCGCGCTCAGGCCGCGATTGTCGGTCACGCGCAGGCCGACCGTCAGCGCACCCGGCGTGGCGTAGCTGCGCGACGCCGTGCTGGTCGCACCGGTGTCGGTCTCATAGCTGCCGTTGCCGTCGAGGTCCCACTCGTACTTGGTGATCGAGGTGCCGGGCGTGGTCGAGCCGCTGCCGTTGAAGGTCGTCGACTGGCCCGGGTTGGCCGGGTTGGACGAGATCGTGAACGACGCGGTCGGCGGCGACAGGACCGTGACCGCCCGCGTGGTGGTGGCGGTGGCACCGCCGTCGTCGGTCACGCGCAGGCCGACGTTGACCGTGCCGGGCGTGGTGTAGCTGCGGCTGGCGGTCGGAGTCGAGCCGGTGTTGGTCTCGTAGGTGCCGTTGCCGTCGAGGTCCCACGCGTAGCCGGTGACGCTGCCGTCGGGGTCGCTCGACGCGGCGGCGTTGAAGCTGGCGGTCTGGCCGGGGCCGACCGAGCTCGGGGTCGCCGTGAACGAGGCCGCCGGGGCCTTGTTCTTGCCCACGTCGTAGTGGTCGGCGATCTCGCCGGGGCTCAGCGGCCGCGTGTAGATGGCCAGCTCGTCGAGGTCGCCGGCGCCGAACAGGGCGCTGGCGGCACGCGACATCAGGAACAGCTGCGAGTTCGCGAACGGACCCGCCCCGACGCCGGTCTCGCCCTTGGTGAAGGCCACGACCTGACCGTCGACGTACGGGGTGATCGTGTTCGCGGCCGTGGCCGTGGTGTCGAGCACGATCGCGTAGTGGTGCCACTGCCCGGCGCTCGGCCGCACGAAGTAGGCGGTGTTGCGAGACAGGCCGTCCCCGACGCCGACGCCGAAGCGCCCGCCGGCGAACGGCGCGTTCGGGTCGACGAGGAAGCCGCCGGTTCCGTTGTTGAAGTTCGGGGTGAACTCCATCGCCAGGCGGTCGTCGTTGGCGTAGGCATCCCACTTGAGCCAGAACTCGAGCGTCAGCTTGCTCGTGCCGGACAGGTTGAGCGAGGCGCTCGCGGCGTCGTCGACGCCGTCGAAGCTCACCGACTTGTCGCTGTCGCCGCTGACGCCACCGGCCGCGCCGAGGCTCGGACCGCCGCTGATCGTGGCCGGGCTGGAGCCCTTGGAGTCGGCCAGCGTCGTGCCGGTCGTGTCACCGAGGCGCCAGTAGTTGGCGAGACCGCCGGTGGCGGCGACCTTGCCGCTGTAGGTGGTGGCGCTGCCGTTGACGTAGACGGAGTTCGTAGTCGTGCCGGTCATGCCGTCGGCGTCGGTCACGCGCAGCCTGACGTCCACGACGCCAGGCGCCGCGTAGCTGCTGGTGGTAGTGGCGCTCGCGCCGGTGTCGGTCTCGTAGCTGCCGTTGCCGTCGAGATCCCACTCGTACTTGGCGATCGAGCCGTCCGGATCGTTGGAGCCGGAGCCGTTGAAGGTCACCGTCTGCCCGGTGGTGGCCGGGTTCGGGTTGGCACCGAAGGCGGCCGTCGGCGGCTGCTGCGAGGCGACGATCTGCACGCTGCGGGTGGTGGTCGTCTGCTGACCGCCATCGTCGGTCACGCGCAGGCCGACGTTCACGTCGCCGGTGCTCGCGTAGGAGCGAGACGTGGTCTTGGTCGTGCCGGTGTCGGTCTCGTAGCTGCCGTTGCCGTCCAGATCCCACTCGTATTTGACGATCGAGCCGTCGGGATCGCTCGAGGCCGAGGCGTCGAAGTTCACCGTGACTCCGGCGATGGCGGGATTCGGGGTCGCGCTGAACGAGGCCGTGGGCAGGTTGTTGCCAACCGTCACGGTCGTGGTCTCGGTGTCGGTGCCGTTGGCGTTGTCGAACACGCGCACGCGCACGTCCACGGGGCCGCTGTTGGCGTAGCTCTTGGTCGTGGTCGGCGTCGTGCCGGTGTCGGTCTCGTAGCTGCCGTTGCCGTCCAGGTCCCACTGGTACTTGACGATCGAGCCGTCGGGATCGCTCGAAGTGCTCGCGTTGAAGGTCACCGTCTGGTTGGGCTGGACCGGGTTCGGGGTGGCCGTCAGGCGCGCCACGGGCCGACGGTTGGTGCCGTAGCTCTCGAAGTGCTCCTGGATCGCGGCCGCGTCGAGGGCGCGCTTGTAGATCGCGACCTCGTCGAGGTCGCCAGGCCCGAACAGGGCGCTGGACGCACGCGACATGAAGTAGAGCGTCGAGTTGGCGAAGTTGCCCGAGCCGGGTGCCGAGTCGACCTTGCCGTAGGTCACCGGCTGGCCGTCGACGTACGGGGTGATCTGGTTGGCACCGGGCGCCGTGGTGTCGAACACCAGCGCGTAGTGGTGCCACTGGTTGGCGCTCGGCCGCGTGAAGAAGACGTTGTTGCGCGTCGCCTGCGAGCCGATGCCGACGCCGAAGGTGCCGCCGTTCTGGGCCGCGTTCGGGTCGATCAGGAAGCCGCCGGCCTGATCGTTGAAGTTCGGCGTGAACTCCATCGCCAGGCGGTCGTCGCCCGCGAAGGCGTTCCACTTCAGCCAGAACTCGACCGTCAGCTTGCTGGTGTCCGACAGGTCCACGTCGGCGCTGGCCGAGTCGTTGGAGCCGTCGAAGCGCGCCGCGGCGTTCGGATCGTCCTGCACCGCGCCGGGCACGCCCATGGTCACGCCGTTGACGGCGGTCGCCGGGCTCTGGCCCTTGCTGTCGGCGAAGGTCGTGCCGGAGGTCTCCCCCAGCCGCCAATAGTTGGACAGGTCCGGGGTGGCCTGCACGGCATCCGGATAGCTCGACAGGCCGCCGGTGCGCACCTGCAGCGTCGCGACCTTGGTGGCGACGCTGCCGCCGTTGTCGGTCACGCGCAGGCCGACCGCGAGGCTGCCGGGCACGGTGTAGGTCTTCGAGGTCGTCGCGGTGGTGCCGGTGTCGAGCTCGTAGGTGCCGTTGCCGTCCAGGTCCCACTCGTACTTGGCGATCGAGCCGTCGGGATCGCTCGAACCGGAGCCGTTGAAGTTGACGGTCTGACCGACGATCACCGGGTTCGGCGTGGCCGTGTAGGCCGCGGTCGGCGCCTGGTTGTTCTTGACCGTGAAGGTCTTGGTCTCGACGTCGGTGCCCGTGAGGTTGTCGGTCACGCGCAGCCGCACGGTCTGATCGCCCTCGGCGGCGTAGCTCTTGGTCGCCGTCGGGGTCGTGCCGGTGTTGGTCTCGAAGCTGCCGTTGCCGTCCAGATCCCACTCGTACTTGACGATCGAGCCGTCCGGATCCGAGGAGCTGGAGCCGTTGAAGGTGACGGTCTGGTTGGGCTTCGGCGTCGCCGGCGAGAGCGTGAAGGCCGCCACCGGACGCCGGTTGGTGCCGTAGCTGGCGTAGTGCTCCTGGATCGTGGCCGCGTCGAGGACGCGGTTGTAGACCGCGAACTCGTCGAGGTCGCCGTTGCCGAACAGACCAGTGCCCGCGCGCGACATCAGGTAGAGCGTGGCGTTGGCGAAGTTGCCCGCCCCGGTGCCGGAGTCCAGCTTGGCGTAGGTCACCGGCTGGCCGTCGATGTAGGGCGTGATCTGGCTCGCCGCCGGCGCGCTGGTGTCCATCGCGATCGCGTAGTGGTGCCACTGGCCCGAGCTCGGACGCTGGAAGTACGCCGTGTTGCGCGAGGCGTTGCGCCCGATGCCGACCGCGAAGGTGCCGCCGTTCTGCGGCGCGTTCGGGTCGATCAGGAAGCCACCGTCGAAGTCGTGGTAGCTGGCCGTGAGCTCGGCCGCCAGGCGATCGTCGTTGGCGAAGTCGGTCTTGAGCCAGAACTCGACGGTGACCTTGTTGGTGCCGGACAGGTTGAGGTTGGCCCGCGCGTTGTCGTCGTTGCCGTCGAAGTGGGCGGCCGTGTTCGGATCGCCCGCCACCGCGCCGGTCGCACCCAGGGCCGGGCCGCCGAACAGCGTCGCCGGGCTGGTGCCCTTGCTGTCGGCGAAGGCGGTCGCGCCACTGCCCGCGCCCTCGCCCATGCGCCAGTAGTTGAGGAGGCCGGGCGTGTCGAGCACGGCGTCGCCGTAGTTGCTGACGCCACCGGCGCTGACGGTCACGGGGACGGAGGCCGTGGCGGTCTTGCCGCCGTTGTCGGTCACGCGCAGCCCGACGTTGCGGGTGCCGGCCGTCGCGTAGCTCGTGGTCGTGGTGACCGAGGCGCCGGCGTTGATCTCGTACGTGCCGTTGCCGTCGGCGTCCCACTCGTACTTGACGATCGTGCCGTCGCTGTCAGCCGAGCCGGCGCCGCTGAGCGTCAGGTTCTGGCCGACGATCACCGGGTTCGGCGTCGCGCCGGCCGTCGCGGTCGGCGGCTGGTTGTTGATGATCGTCAGCGTCTTGACGGCCAGGTCGGTCGCGCCACCGCTGTCGGTCACGCGCAGGCGCACGGTGTAGGTGCCCTCGGCGCTGTAGGACCTGGAGGTCGACGAGTTGGTCGTCGAGCTGACCTCGAAGTCGCCGTCGCCGTCGAGATCCCACTCGTACTTCGAGATCGTCCCGTCGGAGTCGGTCGAGCCGGAGCCGTTGAAGGTGATCGAGACGTTGGTCTTGGCCGGGTTGGCCGAGATCGTGAAGGAGGCGACCGGGGCGTGGTTCGAGCCGCCCGGATCGAGCTGGACGCCGTCCGGGGTCTCGGGCTGGATGCCCATGTCGGAGAAGACGTTGTACGTCGCCTGCTGGATGCGCGCGTCGGACGTGCCCGAGAGGCCGTTCGACCACTGCATCGTGCCGGAGGAGAAGACCAGCGCCCCGCTCGGCGCGGCGTACTTGACCGCGTTGACGGTGCCCGGCTGGCCCGGCGGCGGCGTCGTGTTGCGCGCGCGACCCTCGTCCTGGAGCCAGCTGTTGTCGGACTGGGTCTGGACGTTGGACGCGGATAGGCGCTTGACGCCCGCCGGCTGCTGGGCGAGGTACTGCGCCTGCGTCGGCACGGCGTCCCACTCCCAGTTGACGATGTCCGGGATGTCGGTCGAGCTGTTCTGGGAGATGCCCGTGTTGCGCCAGATGCGGTCGCGGGCGAACTCGTCGTTGGCGTTGCCCGCGGGGACGGTCAGCGGGAACTGGTGGGCGTCGTTGTCGCCGTACGTACATGACGCCGAAGAGCGAGTTCTCGGGCATGTTCGGACCGACCCGGCCACCGGGTGGCGCCGCGGGATCCCCTGGCGGGGCGCCGTTGTCGCGGAAGGTGGTGGTGGAGTTCTCGGGGTGGTCGTCGGCGGTGCCGGCGATGCCGTCGAGGCCGAGCGCGTCGTCGGCGGTGCCCTGCAGGCCGTCGGGACCCCAGTCGTTGGCGCTGATCGCGCCGGAGCCGGACGAGCCGCCGCCCTCGACGGTCTTGTAACAGACCAGGGTGCGGTTGCCGTCCTCGTAGCGCACCTTCCAGTAGGAGGTGTTGGCGCTGAAGTTGGCGATGCTGACGCCGGCGTCGCGTGCGGCCTTGAAGGCCTGCAGCTGCTCCAGCGTCCAGTACTCCGAGTGGCCGGAGACGACCACGGCGTCGTGCTCCTGCAGCGAGGCGGGTGCCTCGACGACGTGCGTGTCGTCGCTGTAGGACACGTCGTAGCCCTGGCGCTCGAGCCAGAAGACCAGATTGAAGTCGGGGCCGAGGAACCAGTCGTGCTCGGCGCCCGCGCGCGAGCTGGGCCGGTTGAAGGAGACCTTGACCGCGCGGCTGGTGCCCGAGACGGTGTTCTCGCCGGCGATGCCGAAGTAGAGGGTCTTGCCGCCGAACAGGTTGTACGCCTGGTAGGTGTTGCTCGGCAGCACGTAGAGCATGCGCGAGCGCGGCGTGGCACTGTCGTCGCGGACCGTGAAGACGACCTGGTTCTCCTCGCCCGTGGAGGCGACCAGCTTGGCGATGTAGATGCCCGAGGCCGGGAACGCCGAGCCGGGGACCGTGTACGTCGGCTGCCAGTTGCCGCAGTCCACCTTGCCGGTGGTCGGGTCCATCGGGTTGCAGGTGAAGTCGTTGTTGATCGTGACGTTCAGCGCCGAGTGGACCAGGCGCCCGCCGAGGCCGCCGTAGTAGCCCATGCGGTAGATCGAGACGTTGACCCGCGCGGTGGGGAAGGTCGGCGCGTTGCGCGCGATCTTCAGCGTGACCGGCTGACCGAGGTTGACGCTGGTCTGCGTCGTGTAGCCGCCGAGGTCCGCGCTGTTCTCGTTGACCTGCCAGCCGGAGGAGCCGGCGCCCGAGCACTCGTTCTCGTCGACGACGGGGTTCGAGTTGGGGCAGGTGGCGGCGGCGGCAGCGCCCGGGCTCGCGAGCGCGAGCACCAGGCAGGCAAGCATGCCGAGGAGGCCGGCCAGCATGGTCGTGGTCCTCGGGTTTGCGCGGTCGGTCAACACGTCTCCTTGCACTGCTCGGTGGGCCTGCCCCTTACGACCAGTCCATCGTGTCATCGAGACACGGGAGCCACGGTGCGAAAAACGGTCAGTCATGGGGTGCATGGCTCCTATTGGTCGAGGGATTTGCCGGATGGCGGCTGTCGGTGATCAACGGTGCCTCGACACCCGCACTTCCGCGGGGGTTTCCGGCGAAGGCGAGGTCCAGCAGCCGCTCGAAGCGCCGATCCCAAGCGTGCTCGGCGACGAAGCGCCGTCGCTCGGGCTCGGCCCAGGGGCCTGCCGCGAGCGCTTGCGCCACGGCCTGCGGCAGCTCGGCGGAGCTCCTCGCGAGCTGCACGCGACCAGGGCTGACGCCGGCCACGCCGGCCAGCTCGGTGGCGGCCACGGGCAGCCCCGCGGCGAGGTACTCGTAGAGCTTGAGCGGGCTCATGGCCTCCGTCAGCGGGCTGCGCACGTGCGGAATCAGGCCGACGTCCGCGGCGGCGACCAGGCCGGGCAGCTCGGCGCGCTCGACGGGCGGCCGGATCGTGACGTTCGGGAGCGCCCGCAGGGCTTCGTAGCGGGCCGGGTCGGGGCAGCGACCGACGAGCACGATCGAGGCCTCTCTATAACCCTCAGCTAGAGCTTGAACCTGAGACAAGTCGAGCCTGAAGTCGAGCGTCCCGACGTAGAGCAGCCGAGGCGAGGGCAAGGAGGCGAACCAGGCCGGCGGGGCCCCCGGGGCTAGCCACTCCGAGGGCTCGATCCCGTTCGGCACGACGGCGCCGGGCGCGCCGACGCTCGCGAGCGCAGCGGGCGTCACCGCGGCGACCTGGCGGCCGGCCGCGCGCAGGCGGTCGAAGGAGCTCGCGTAGGCGGGCCACCAGCGACGCAGGCCCTCGTAGGACGCGAGGTCGTCGGTGGCGAAGTAGGTGACCGGGTCGGCCCAGTCGAACGTCCCGAAGCCGGCCACCAGCGGATGGGTGACGATCGCGGCGGGCCGCACGAGGCCGTGCGCGGCCGCGGCCCGGCGGATGCTGCGCTCGTAGGCGACCACCGCGCGCTGCACGGCGGCCTCGCCGGTGGGATCGCCGCGTCGCAGCCGCAGCGGCTCGTGCAGCCGTCGGGTCTCGCTGACCGGGAAGGGCTCGTCGGCCCGCCCGAGCGCCTTGCGCACGAGCTTGGAGGGCGCGGAGCGGAAGGGATTGCAGACCAGCAGCCGCCGCACCCGCGGCGAGTCGAGCAGGAAGCGGGTGAGCCGGTCCTCGGAATGGATCCAGCCACGGCGCGCCGCGCCGCTCCAGGAGGTGTAGCCGAGGACCATCAGCACGTCGCGCTGGGCGCTGGCGGACAGAGGCGACCTCGGCGAGGTCTCCGTCACGGTCATCGCTAGAGCAACGAGGGGCGGCGGGCGGCGCTTGCGTGCCCCGGCATCAGCTCCACGCGCGTGGAAGCGGGCCTCCGCGACCCGCGTTTGTCCTAGGAGAGATGAGCGAGCACGCAGACCACGAGGAGGGCGCACGCAAGCTGCGCGACGCGGCGGTCTCCGGCGTGCGCTGGGTCGCGATCGGCAGCGTGACCGCGGACGCGGTGCAGTTCCTGGCGGCGGTCGCGCTCGCGCGGATGATCTCGCCGGCCGAGTTCGGCCACGCCGCGATCGCGCTGATCCTCGTGCCGCTGGCCTCGATCCTCACCTTCGAGGGCTTCGCCAGCGCGCTCGTGCAGCGCAAGGAGATCGACCAGAAGCACATCGAGGCCGCCAGCTTCGCCAGCATCGCCGCCGGCGTGCTGATGACCGTCCTCGCCGCGCTCCTCGCGCCGCCGCTGGCGAGCGCGATCTTCGGCGCGCGCACCGGCTACCTGATCCAGCTCGCCTCCCCCTCTTCTTCATCGCCGGCCTCAGCGCCGTCGCGCGCTCGATGCTCTGGCGAGAGCTGCGCTTCCGCGACGCCAGCCTGATCCAGATGGCCTCGCTGCTGATCGGCGCCGTGGCCGCCGTCGCGCTGGCGCTCGCGGGCCTGACCGGCGAGGCGATCGTGCTCGGCGCGATCGCCGGCCAGGTGGCCGCGACGGTGCTGTTCCTGATCGCGATCCCCCCCGTCCCCCCGCGCTGGCACCGCCGCCAGCTGCGCGACATCCTCAGCTTCGGCGGGCCGGCGTCGGCCGCCGGGATGCTGCACGTCGCGATCACCAACGTCGACTACACGATTCTCGCGGCCCGCCTGAGCGCTGCGCAGACGGGCTTCTACTGGCGCGCGTTCCAGCTCGGCGTGGTCTATCAGGACAAGATCAGCGGCGTGTTCATGCGTCTGGCCTTCCCGGTCTACTCGCGCACCAAGGACATCGAGGAGCTGGGCCGCCTGCACGAGCGTGCCTCGCGCGTGCACGCGGCCGTCGTCGTGCCGCTGCTCGCCGTGCTGATCGTGACGGCGCCGGACGTCGTGCCGTGGATGTTCGGCGACCGCTGGCATCCCGCGGTGCTGCCCGCCCAGATCCTGGCCGTCGCCGGGATGATCGCCGCGATCCTGACCGGCTTTGCCCAGGTGATGCTGGCCGCCGGACGGCCCAAGGCGCTGATGCGCTTCAACGTCTCCGTCCTCGCCGTCTATGCCGGCGCGGTCTGGGTGGCCGCCGGCCATGGCATCGTCGCCGTCTCGATCGCGGTCGTCGGGGTCTACGTCGGCATGCTGGTCGTCGTCTACGGCGTGCTCTTCCGGCGCGTGCTCGGGATGCCGATCAACCGCATGGTCGCCGACCTCGGCCCGCCGTCCTCGGCAGCGGCGCCCTGCTGGCCGCCGGCTTCCCGCTGGCCGAGCTGCTGCGCTCCGCCGACGCCTACGCACCGGCGATCGCCGCGGCCGTCGCCATCGTCGGCCTCTCGCTGCACGCGCTCGTGCTGCGCACCGTCTTCCCCGCCGTCTGGAGCGACCTGCTCGCCCTGGCGGCCCGGGTGCTGCCGGCGCGGCTCGTGCCGCGCCGCGGGCGCACACAGCCGCTCCCGCCGCAGCCGCAGCTCGAGACCTAGCCTGCCGACGGCGCTTCGTCAGCCCGACCGGCCGCGGCGGGAGCCTTCCTCATGAGGCCGTTGTGACGACGAGTCTGTGGTTCTGTGTGCCTGGTCTGAATGTGTAGGTCGCTCTGACGGTCCAGGTTCCACCGGCTGGACACAGTCTCAGGGGATCTGTGACTCCCATGACGACGACCGGCAGCGATCCGTTCAGGACCAGTGATGTCGTCGTGTATGTGTAGGTCACGGGCAGTGATTGGGGCCCGGCCACCGTGACGATGCATGAGGAGCCCCCTCCGACTGTGAGCGTGAAGGAGAAGATGCTTGAGCTGTTGAGCGTGCCGGTCGCTGATCTGGTCGGCGCGTTGTTCGTCTTGAGGTGCAGGTGCCATGGGTTGGCTGAGCTGGCGCCCGAGACGATTGAGTCCCCGTCGACCGTCATCCCGCCCGTGCCGGTGCATGTTGCGCCTCTGCCGTCGCCGAAGAGCAGGCTCGTGACTCGCAGCTGTGTATGTGTGATGGCGACGTAGCCGGTCAGCCCCGCCGTTCTGCAGGCGAGACTGGCCCCGCCGAAGCTGAGGGTGAAGTCGATGCTGGAGGCTCTTGATGATGAGTCTCTTGTGTTGCCCATGGGTGTGATGAAGGGCGTCACCGGTCTGGTGCCGCTTGAGGCTGTGATGTTCGGTGTGGCGAAGGCCGGAGTGGCGATCACCGCCACGGTCCCCACGAGGACCAACGCGAACAGGACACCAGGGCGCACCAGCCTCATCCCACACCTCCGATAGACGAAAAATCGATAGCAGTCAGCAGCTACAGAACGGTAGCGCGCACTGCAAGACCGGCGCGCAGGGTCAGCGCTCGGCGGTGAGGTGCAGGCAGTCGCCCTCGCCGAGCAGGTCGGTGAGGGCGATCAGGGGCAGCATCGCCCAGGAGAGCAGCTGGAAGCCGCGGCCCTGGTGGCGCATGCCGCCGTAGCGGACGTACTGGAGGCTGCCGAGCAGGCTCGGGCGCATCGAGGCGGCGCCGATCGAGATCGGACGCAGGCCGGCGGCGCGGACGAGGGTGCCGAGCGAGTCGCGGTCGAAGTGCTGGAGGTGGCGCGGGAGGTCGAGCTGGAACCAGGCGCTGCCGAAGCGACGGCGGTGCCAGCTGCCGAAGTTGGGGACGGCGATCGCGACCAGGCCGCCGGGCTTGACCAGGCGCGCGGCGCGGGCGAGGGCGTCGGCGGGATCGTCGATGTGCTCGAGCGAGTGATTGAACATCACCGCGTCGAAGCTGGCGTCGGCCCAGGGCGCGTCCTCGAGCATGCCGTGGTGGACGTCGACGCCGCGCTCGCGGGCGTGGCTGGCGGCCGCCTCGGAGGGCTCGACGCCGCAGGCGTCCCAGCCGTGGTCGGCGAGGATCGAGGCGATGTCGCCGGTGCTGCAGCCCACGTCGAGGATCCGGCCCGGGCCGCGCTTCCAGACCTCGCGGTAGGGGCCGTAGCGGATCACCGTCTCGAGCCGCAGGCGGTCGAGCAGCAGGCCCGGACTGAGGCGCTCGCGCTCGCGTGCCCGCGGCACGTAGGCGCTGTACTCCTCCGGGTAGTAGAGGGCGAAGTCCTCGGGGCCGAGCCGCGGCTGGGTGAAGGCCAGCCCACAGCCGGCGCAGCCGACGACCGAGAAGTCGCCGGGCGCGCCGGTCAGGCGGTCGTGGCCGGTGAGCAGCAGCTCCGGCTCGTCGGACTCGGCGCCGCAGCCGGGGCAGCGGACGGCCGCCCGCTCGGCGAGCGCGCTCATGCGGCGTGGCTCCCCGAGCCGGCGCGGGCAGGGACCGGCAGCTCGACCGGGACCGCGCCAGCGGACGCGACGGGCAGCACGCCCGCGCGCTCGGCCCGGCCGCGCAGGCCTCCACGGTCAGCGGGTCGACCGAGGTCGGCGGCGGCGGGCCGAAGGGCGGCTGCTCGCGGCCGAGGAGGGTCCGGATCGCGCTGCGGGCCGCGGCACGCTGGGCGGCCTGCTGCTCGCCCCGCCCGCGCGGGAGCGCGCGCACGGCATGGCGTGCCAGCAGCGCGCTCAGGTACAGCGCGCGGTGCGGTGCCGCGAAGTGCTTGCGGGCATAGATCTTGCGCGCGAGCGCGTCCTGGGCCACGAGCCGCGGCTTGACGCCGGCCTTGCCGGCATGGTGCACGATCGTCATCAGCGGCGAGTGGACGACGCGCCAGCCCGCGCGCTTGATGCGCAGGCAGAGATCGGGCTCGTCGGAGAAGAGGAAGAAGCGCTCGTCCATGAAGCCCGCGCTGTAGAGCGCCTCGCGGCGGGCGAGCATGTAGGCGCCGACCGTCCAGTCGCACTCGCGCTCGTTGTCGTAGCGCTCGAGCTTCAGCTCGCGCTCGCCGAGCCAGCCGGGCCGAAGCGGCCAGCGCTCGATGGCGAAGGCCTCGCCGAAGGCGCGAGCGGCGTTGGGAAAGCGGCGGATCGTCGGGTAGAGCTCGTGCTCGCCGTCCAGCTGCTTGACGCCGAGCAGGCCGACGTCGGGCCGCGCGTCGAGCAGCTCGACCAGCTCGCCGAACGTGCCCTCGAGGACCTCGGTGTCCGGATTGAGGAACAGCACGTGCCGCGCGAGCTGCGTCATCAGCGCGCGATTGTTGGCGTGCGCGAAGCCGCGGTTGGGCGAGTGCACGACGCGAGCCTGGGGAAAGCCCTCGGCGACCACGCGCGCGGTGCCGTCGGTCGAGGAGTTGTCGACCACGACCACGTCGAGCCGGGCCGAGCCGGCGTGCGCGTAGACCGACTCCAGGCAGGCGCTCAGCCAGTGCGCCTCGTTGGTCGAGACGATCGCGATCGTGAGGTCGTAGGGCTCGTTGCTCATCGGGTCTCCCCCAATCAACGAGCTGCGGGGGCGCCGGCTTCCTCGGACTGCGCCGAGACGACCACGAGCGCGGCGAGGAAGCAGAACAGGTACGGCAGCTGGGGCAGGGCCAGCGTGTCGAGCAGGGCGCTGCCCACCAGCATGCCGGCGATGGCCGCCATCACGGCGATGCCGATCTGCGTGCGGTCGGGATCGCGCGAGCGCGTGCAGCGGTGCGCGTACCAGAGCGCCGAGGCGATGATGGCGAGGAAGCCCAGGATGCCGAGGAAGCCGACGTTGACCACCAGCGTCAGGTACTGGTTGTCGAGGATCCGGTACTTGATCTGGTCGTAGCTCTCGTAGCCGCGGCCGAACACCGGGTGGGCGACGATCTCGGGCTTGATCCCGTCGTAGTCGCTGACGCGGTCCTTGGTCGTGAGCACGCCGCTGAAGGCGCCCGGCTTGAGCTGGTCGGTCACCCCTCCCAGCGCGCCGGGCGCGACGCCGTGGATGACGATCAGCAGCACGAGCCCCCACGGGAGCATGCGCAGCATCGCGCGCGGACGGTAGGCACAGAGCACCGCGATCGAGACCACCGGCACGACGAAGCTCGTCTTGCGCTGGGTCGCCATCGCGGCCGCCAGCATCAACGCCGCCGCGAGCCCGTTGAGCACCTTGGTGCGGCGCTCGCTGGTGTCGAGCGCCCTGATGATCGCGAACGGCAGCGCGATCGACATCATCATCGCCGGCGCCAGCGGATGGCCGCCGGGACCGACGATCGTCTTGCGCCCGATCGAGTCGTAGGTGCCGATGTCCGGCGGCGGCGCGGTGCCGGGGAAGATCTTGCCGGTCCAGTCGTAGAAGGCGTTGAAGCCGAGGCGGTACTCGACCAGCACGCCGAGCGCGGTGATGCTCGCCAGCGCGATCATGAAGGTGACGTAGCGCGGCGCCTCGGCCGACCGCAGCACC
This sequence comes from uncultured Thermoleophilaceae bacterium, assembly GCA_963734165.1. Classification (GTDB taxonomy): domain Bacteria; phylum Actinomycetota; class Thermoleophilia; order Solirubrobacterales; family Thermoleophilaceae; genus JACVRW01. Next base: position 768,195 of record CAVTFZ010000003.1, read on the forward strand.
GACGCGGCGATCACGAAGAAGAACCCGTAGGAGAACAGCAGCACGAGCTTCTTCATCGCCGTGTCGAGCTCGCCGAAGCGGGCCAGCACGTCGTGGTTGAGCAGGATGCTGACCGTGGCGATCACGGCGAAGATCGCGAGCGCCCGGTGGACCCCGCTCGAGCGCAGCCGGCCAAACCCGACCGAGCCGCTCAGCGCCAGTATCCAGAGCACGAACATCAGGCCCAGCAGCGGCCGGTCGAGCGAGGCGTCCAGCGGCAGCGAGATCGGCAGGTTGACGTTGTCGAACGGCGTCAGCCACAGCATCACCAGGAAGGTCGCGAGCAGCCACGGCAGCAGCCAGGTGGTGCGCGGCCAAGTGGCCGCCCGGCGTGCGGCCAGCCGAGCCGGCGCGCTGGTGGTGACGGCGACGGTCGTCCCCAAGCGTGCGCCGACCCCGCGGACGGCGCCGGTCATCAGCTGTGGGGGACGGTCCGCTCGACCGCCACGTCGGCGCCGTGGGCGTCCGACCCGGACGGCCCGGCGCGGCGACGACGGTTGAGCCAGCCGAGCTCGTCTTCGTCCTCGTCGTCGTCGTCCTCGAGTTCCTGCTGCTCGACGTCGGCGACGATCTCGGCGTCCTGCTCCTCGGGCTGGGTCCAACGCTCGGCCTGGTCGAGCAGGCGCCAGTAGCGCACGATGCCCTGGATGACCGGGATGGCGATGCAGCCGAGCCCGACGATGGCGGCGAAGGCGAAGATCATCAGCATCAGGTTGTTGGACCCGCCGAGCGTGCCGCCCTCCGGCGCGCCGAGCTCACGCACCACGACCCCGCGGTCCTGGGCGAGCGCCTGGACGGCGGGACCGCCGTCCCTGGCGACGCCGGCCTGCAGCCGCTTGACGTACCTGCGCAGCGTGGTGAAGGAGGCCCGGGCGATGTCGATCGCCTCGTCCGCCGTGGGCGCCTGGGCGGCGACCGTGATGATCGGCACGTCCTCCTGCGCGGTGAAGACCAGCCGGTAGCTGTTCTTCTCGTTGGCGACGTCGCCGGCGCGAACCTCAGAGGGCTGCGGGTCGTAGTTGGTCTGTCCCGCCTCGGTGCTGAAGGGACCGCGGGCGGTCAGGCGGCGCACCGGGAGCCCGGCGGACTTGGCGATGCTCGCCCGCGCCTCGGGGCTCGACAGGTACTGCGCGTAGATCCGCGCCCGCGTGGACAGGATCGCGAGCGAGTTGGACTCGGCACCCTCGACCAGCGTGGACTCGGGCGAGTCGACGAGGATCTGGCTTGAAGCGGAGCCCAGCTGGAGCGAGCGCTTCTCGAACGACGGCAGCTGGTAGTTCACCGCCAGCGCGGCGACCACGCCCACGACGACCAGCGCGAAGACGATCAGCCGGCGCTGCCAGAGGTCTCTGAGGATGCTCACGAATTCCATTGCAGATCGAACGTTCCGCCGAATCCAGAACTTCCGGAGACGCCGTGATTTTGTTGGCGGTGGCGCCTCAGCTGGAGCTGAGACGCAGCGGGCGCAGCATGCGCTGACGCAGCTCGCGCCGCACGAAGATCCGGAACTGGGGGTCGTCGACCCGTGCGTCCGAGCTGACGGCCGCGCGCAGGTAGCCGTAGACGAGCGCCACGCCGGTGAGCAGCGGCGGACGGGCGGTCAGCCCCACCTTGAGCGAGCGCAGCAGGACCCAGGGCAGGCTGTAATTGAGGATGTAGGCGCACTCGCCGTGGCGAGCGCGCCCGCGCAGCGCGCCGTCGGCGCTGCCGACCGGACGATGGTGCAGGGCGACCAGCTCCGGCAGCGAGCGGGTCGTGTAGCCGCGCATGCGGGCATAGATCTCGTCGATCGTGTCCCAGCCCAGGCGCTCCTCGATGCCTCCGATCGCCTCGAAGCACTCGCGGCTGTAGAGCTTGAGCGCGCCCCGGACGTGGTACTGGGGCGAGCGCGCCGGCTCCCAGCCCCCGCCCCGCTTGGGCTCCAGCAGATCCCCGCCGGCGAGCCCCAGCTCGGGCTCGGCGCGGAAGGCCGCCAGCAGCGTCTCGAAGTACTCCGGTGGCAGCTCGATGTCGCCGTCGAGCTTGCCCAGGTGCGTGTACCGCTCGCGCTTGGCCGTGCCGAGCGCCCAGTTGAAGGCGCGTGCTTCGGCGGCGAGCGCCAGTCGGTCCGACCCGGCACTCGTCTGCCCGGCCGGTGACGCCATCACGCGCATGAAGGGAATGTCCTCGGCCAGCTCGCGCAGCAGCCACGGCGTGGCGTCGTCGGAGTCGTCGTCGACGACCAGCCAGAGGTCCGGAGGGCGGGTCTGGGCGGCCAGCGCGCGTGCGGTGCGCTCGATGTTGGCGGCCTCGTTGCGGACCGGCGTGATCAGCAGCAGGCGCTCCGGAGCGCCGTCCTGGCCGCTCATGCCGCCACCCGCTTCACGGCGAGCGTGTCCACGAGCTCGAGGTAGCGGTCGCGCTGGCGCGGCCAGGCGATCTCGGCCAGCTTCTCGCCGGCCCGCCGTGCCCGTTCGAGGGCGGCGTCGGGATCGTCCAGCACCGCCGCGATCGCGGCCTGGAGCGAGGCCTGCGAGTCCGGCTCGAACCAGCGCAGCTCGGCGTCCGAGAAGTAGTGCTCGATCACGGGCAGCCGCGGCGCCACGGCCGGCAGCCCCATGTGCACGTACTCCATCAGCTTGACCGGCAGCAGGTGGCGCGTGAAGTCGTCGCGGCGGGTCGGCACGACGCCCACGTGCGCCGCCTCGAGCTCGGCCGGGATCTCGGCCAGCGGGACGGGCGCGGGCGCCACGTCGGCGCGGCCGGGCGCCAGCTCGTTCGCCAGCGCGATCAGGCGGGTGTGCTCGTCGCCGGTGCCGCAGACGCGCAGCTCGAGCCGCTCACGCTCGGCGACCAGGCCTCCTACGGCCCGGATCAGCAGGTCGGCGCCGAAGCGGGGGGCCAGGCCACCGTGGTAGAGGACGCGCAGCGGGCCGTCGACCGGCAGCGCGCGAGCCGCCCGCGGGGGCCGAAAAGCGTGTGATCGGGCGTGTTCATCACCACCGTGGTCCGACCCACGCCCACGTCGCGCTCGTTGAGCACCGCCCGAGCTTTGTCGGTCACGGTGATCAGCGCGTCGGCGAGCCGGGCGCTCGCGGACTCCTCGAGCCGCAGGCCCCGCACCAGGCGGTGCTCGGGGCCGACGCCGAACTTGGTCGCGTAGAGCTCGGGGAAGGTGTCGTGCACGTTCAGGATCACCGAGGCGCCGCGCAGCTTGGGCAGCGCGGCGGTGGCGGTCAGGAAGTCGGGCATGTTGTGCGCCTCGACGACGTGGAAGCGGCGTCGGCGCTCGAGTCGCGAGACCGTCCAGAGCGCGCGCAGGAAGAACGCGCCGTAGCCGCGCACGTACGCCGCCGCGCCGCCGCCCGCCTTGCCGACGGGCACCTCGTGGATGCGGATCCGTCCCTCACCCACCTCGAGCTCGCCGGACGGGCTCAGGCAGACGAGGTCGACCTCGTCGCCGCGCTCGGCCAGGGCGCGCGCCTGGCGCTGGATGCGCGAGTCGACGTAGAAGTCCGAGTAGTGGACCATGCACACGCGCAGCGGCCGGCGGCCGCCCGAGGAGCCGGTCCGCGGCTGGGCCGCGCGCGGGGTCGCGACCGCGGTGGCCACGGCTACGCGGCTGCTTGGACGCTCGGCACGTCGAGCGAGACGGGCGCGCCGCCGCGGCGCAGGGACTCGTCGGCGGCGTCGATCGCGCGCACGATCTCGAGTCCGAGCTGGGCGTGCGAGCTCGGCTCCTCGCCGCTGTGGATGGCGTGCGCGAAGTCGGCCAGCTCGAGCCCGAGCGGCTCGGCGGCGTCGATCCGCGGCACGAGCATGTCGCCACTGCGGTAGGTGAGCTGGTACTCGCCGAAGGTCTCGGGCGTGGAGAAGTCCATGCCGCGGTCGTAGACGCGAATCGCCTCGTCGGACGCCGTGTCGTCGTAGACCACCATGCGCTTGCTGCCGACGACGACCATCTGGCGCATCTTGCGCGGCGCCAGCCAGGAGATCTGGACGTTGGCGGCGGTGCCGCCCTCGAACTGGATCGAGAGGAAGGCCGTCTCGGGCACGTCGTCCTGGAACACGCTGCGCGCCGAGGTGGAGATCTGGGTCACCGGCTTCTGCAGCCAGTGCAACAGGATCGAGAGGTCGTGCGGCGCGAGGTCGCAGATGACGCCGTCAGACTGGTACTTGCCGAGGTTCATGCGCGAGGAGGTGACGAAGTAGATGTCGCCGAGCGCGCCCTCCTCGATCAGCTCCCGCACCTTGTTGACGGCGGGGCTGTAGACGAAGGTGTGGCCGGGCATCAGCACCAGTCCGCGCTCGCGGGCGAGGTTGACCAGCTCCTCCGCGTCGTCGCCGCTGGTGGCCAGCGGCTTCTCCACCAGCACGTGCTTGCCGGCTTCGAGCGCCTGCTTGACGATTGCGTAGTGCGTGCGCGGCGGCGTCGCGACGATCACGGCGTCGACGCCCGGGTGCAGCAGCGCCGGCTCGAGGTCGGCGAGCACCGGCACGCCCGGGATGCGCTGGGCAAAGCCCGCGGCGCGCAGCGGATCGCGCTCGCAGAGGGCGGCGAGCGAGAGCTCGGGCCGCTCCACGACGTTGCGTACCAGGTTGGGGCCCCAGTAGCCGTAGCCGACGACGGCGACACCGAGCGGTGCGTGCTTGCCGTTGCCGTTGGCGCCCGAGCGCACGAAGCGCCCGTTGCGCGGAGCTTGATCCCCGGTGCCCGTACGTGGCTGCATGTTCGATGAACGACGGGACCCGGCTCGCACTTTCGCGTCGATTGCGCGGAAGTGAACGACCTCGTTGTCCGTTCCTATGACGTGAGCATCTCGCCACTTGCATATGAGGAGCTGCCCACGACCGGTCCGGCCAGCGCACTCGCGGTCGCCGTCGTGGCGCAGGACGTGGTGACCTCGCGCAGGATCACGGCCGCGCTCGCGGCCGAGGGCTTGCAGGTGGTCAGCGTCGCCGCCGACCCGGACGAGCTCGTCGACGCGCCGGTCGATCCGCGACCTGACGTGCTCGTGCTCGCCTGCGACCCGGCGGACCCGGTGCACCTGACATGGCTAAGGCGCCTGCGCAAGGACCTGCGCGACGCGGCCGTCGTGATGGTCGCCAGTGGACCGCAGCAGACCAGCGCGCGCGAGGCGCTCAACACCGGCGCCGACGGCTTCGTGCTCGAGGCGGAGCTCGAATCCGCGATCGCACCCGTGGTGCGCACGGTCGCCGCCGGCCAGATCTCCGTGCCGCGCCGGATGCGCCGCTGCGTCGTGCGCCCCGCCTTCTCGCACCGCGAGCGGCAGGTGCTGGCGCTGATGATCGAAGGCCTTCAGAACCGCGAGATCGCCGATCGGCTGTATCTGGCCGAGAGCACGGTCAAGAGCCATCTCGCCTCGTCGTTCGAGAAGCTCGGCGTGCGCTCCCGCAAGGAAGCCGCCGCGCTCGTGCTGGACCCCGCGGAGGGCCTGCGCGCGCTCGTGCTCGAGAACGGCAGCACCCACCCAACGCAGGAGCAACCAGCCGCATGACGACGCAGACGCTGTTTCAGGGCACCGCGCCGGTGCCCTTCGTCCGCCTGGACAATTCCGATCCCGCGCTCTTCGACGAGCTGCTGCAGGCCGTCGGCGAGGTGGCCGGCCAGGCCGCCTTCACGCTCGGCGAGCAGGTCGACGCCTTCGAGCGCGAGTTCGCCGCCTACTGCCAGACCGACACGGCGATCGGCGTCTCCTCCGGGACCGAGGCGATCGTGCTGGCACTGCGCGGTCTCGGCATCGGCCCGGGCGACGAGGTCATCCTGCCCGCCAACTCCTTCATCGCCACGGCGGAGGCCGTCTCGCTGGTCGGTGCCACGCCACGCCCCGTGGACGTCGACCCGGAGAGCGGACTGCTGACGGCGGCGCACGTGGAGGAAGCGCTCACCGCGCGCACCCGCTGCGTCATCCCCGTTCACCTCTACGGCCGCACCGTGGACATGGACCCGATCGTCGGTCTCGCCCGCGCGCGTGGAATCGCCGTGGTCGAGGACGCCTGCCAGGGGCATGGCGCCTGGTATGGCGAGCGTCGCGTCGGCTCGCTCGGCGACGCCGGCTGCTTCTCCTTCTACCCGACCAAGAACCTCGGCGCCTGGGGCGACGGCGGCGCGGTCACGACCTCCGATCCGGCGCTGGCCGAGCGCATCCGCCTGCTGCGCAGCCACGGCGAGGAGCCGGGCCGGCGCCACCACCATCAGCTCGTCGGCACGACCGCCCGCCTCGACGCGATCCAGGCCGCCGTGCTGCGCATCAAGCTGCGCCGGCTCGACGACTGGAACGAGGCACGCCGCGCCCATGCGCGCGTATTGAGTGACCGGCTCGCGGGTCTGCCGCTCGAGCTGCCGGCCGTGCCCGCCGGCGGCGATCACGTCTTCCACCTCTTCGTCGTGCGCTCGGACGCGCGCGACCAGCTGCGCGAGCGTCTCTCCGAGCGGGGAATCGCGAGCGCGATCCACTATCCCGTGCCGATCCACCGCACCGAGGCCTACGCCCCGCTGGGCCTCGGTGCGGGCAGTCTGCCCACGGCCGAGCGGCTGGCGGGCCGGATCTGCTCGCTGCCGTTCTGGCCCAGCATGGGCGACGACGAGCTCGAGCGGATCGCCGACGCGGTCCGCGGCGCCGTCGAGTAGCCGATCCGGGCCGCTAGGGCCCGTACTGCTGATCGACCGGCCGCCAGGTCACGCCCTGGCCCGAGGGCAGCCGGTAGTCGTCGTGCGCCGGATCGATGAACGGCGGCGAGCAGTTGGTGGCAAAGCCGGTCAGCGGGTAGTCGGCGAGGCTGCCGGTGTCGCAGGTGACGTTCCCCGACGCGGAGTAGTTGCTGAACACGCCCGCGGAGTCGGAGTAGAGCTTGTAGAGCACCGAGTCGGTCACGGACGCCAAGCCGAAGGGCGCGTTGCGCAAGGTGAACAGCCCGTCCCAGACAGTGTTGTGCGAGCCGCGGAAGGCGCCCACGGGCCCCAGACCTGGAATGGCGCCGGCGGACCGCAGTCGGGATCGCCGTCGCACGGCTCCTCGTTGCGCACGAACAGGTTGTCCTCGGCGATCACCGAGTCGATCGGCGCCTCCTGGTCCTTGACGAAGAAGCCCTGACAGCGATTGTCGTGCAGGTAGTTGCGCCGGTAGACCAGATGGTCGCCGACCCAGACCGCCTGCAGGCAATCGGAGTGATTGCCGTTCTCGCGCACGTTGGTGAACTCGTTGCCCTCGACCAGCGCACCGAACTCGTCGGCGTCCGGGCCGTCGTGGTAGCGGTTGAGCCGGATCGCGTCCTCGCCGAACGGCCCCACGAACCTGTTGCCCCGAATCGTCACGTCGTCGACGGTCGTCGTCGTCGTCGGTCCGGCCTGCACGCCGAAGTAGCCGCCGGTGATCTGGTTGAACTGGATCGTCATGTGGTCCGAGCCGGGCTGGACCGTCACCTCCTCGCCGCTGACGACGAAGCCCTCGAGCGTGAGGTGGCTGCCGTCGAGCAGCGCGCCGGCGATCGTGGCCCCGCCGCTGGTGGCCGGCTGGACGGTCACCTCGGCCGACTTCGTCGCGTTGAGCGTCAATTGGCCATAGCTGCCGTTGGCCAGGCAGATCACCGCCCCCGGAGCGGCGCCGTCCAGCGCGGATTGCACGGCGTCGAGGCTGCCCAGCGTCTGCGAGCAAGGACGCACCGGCCGGTCCTGCGGTGGCGGCGGTGGCGTGGCGAGCACCATCCAAGTCCGCGTGGCCGGGCTGAGGTCGGTGTTGCCGGCGCCGTCGGTCGCGCGTACGGCGAAGACGTGCTGGCCGAGGCCGACGCTCGGATAGGCGCGCGGCGACGAGCACGGGATCCAGGCGCCGGCGTCGAGACGACAGGCGAACGTCGAGCCGCCCTCGCTGGCGCTGAAGCTGAAGGTCGCGCCTGGGGAGGTCGTCGAGCCGGCCGGGCCCGTGCGGATCGTCGTCTGCGGCGGCGTGGCGTCTCCCGGCGTGGTCGGCGGCGGGCCTGTCGGCGGCGCTGGGGGGGGCGGCGGCAGCCTCGATGCCACCGGCGCCGCGCCCGGGCTGTTGCCGTCACGCGGATTGGAGTGGAAAAAGACCTCTTGGCTGTCGTGGTAGCCGTCGCCGTCGGTGTCCGCCAGCACCGGGCTGGTGCCGTAGCGATGGACCTCGGCACCGTCCAGCAGACCGTCGCGGTCGCTGTCCTTGCGCCGTGGATCGCTCGCCAAGCGGTTGACCTCGGTCCCATCGGGGATCCGGTCCCCGTCGCTGTCGCGCTTGCGCGGGTCGGTCTTGGTGCGCTTGAGCTCCAGGCGATCGTCGAGACCGTCGCGGTCGGTGTCCTTGCGCCGAGGGTTGGTGTGGGAGCGCATGACCTCTCCCCCATCGCTCAACCCGTCGCGGTCGGTGTCCCCGAGCCGCACCCGCGTGTGTGAGCGGCTGCGCTCGTAGGCGTCGCTCAGTCCATCGCCGTCGCTGTCCTTCGCCGGCATGACCGGCTTGGCGGCGAACGCCACCATGGCGGTGATCGCGCACGCCACGAGGACAGCGACCGCGACGAGGATGCGAAGGCGCGTGCGCCTGTGATCCCGATCGGGCCGACCCATAAGAGCGGGGACGCACGTTAGCGCGCGTCCCCGCTCAAAAAGGTCCCTTTACGGCCCGAAGTGCTGATCGGCGACCGACCACGTGACGCCTCTGCCCGAAGGCAGCCGGTAGTCACCCGCCGCCGGGTTGGCGAACGGCGGGCTGCAGTCGGTGACGAAGCCGAGCGACGGCCAACCGCCCTGCACGCTGCAGCGCGAGTTGTCCGAGGCCGAGTATCCGCTCTGGGCGAAATTGTCGTCGTCGGTGTAGACCGTCTGGACGACGTTGTGCGCCACGTTGGTCGGACCTTGCCAGCCGCCGCTGCGCAGCGTGAATACGCCGCCGCTGGGCCAGACCGTGTTGTGCTGGATGCTGACGTTCTTCAGCGGGCCGAACACCTGGAACGGCGACAGCTGGAAGCCCGGGCACAGCGAGGTCGGATCGCATGGCAGGTTCTGCCGCACGATCAGGTTGTCGTCGGCGATCAGGCCGTCGATCGCGCTGGCCTGGTCCTTGACGAAGAACCCCTGCCCGCCGAAGTCGTGCAGGTAGTTCTTGCGGAACACCAGATGGTCGCCGACCCACACCGACTGGAAGACGTCGTTGTGGCCGCCCACCTCCTGGTTGCCGCGGAACTCGTTGCCCTCGATCCGCAGGCCGTAGGCGTCCGCGTCATCCGAGTCGTGGTAGCGGTTGGCGCGGATCTGGTCCTCGTTGAAGCGGCCGTCGAAGATGTTGCCGGTGACGGTGACGTCATCACACATCGTCGACGAGGACGCGCAGGCCATGACCCCGAAGTAGCCGCCGCCCACGAAGTGGTTGTGGTCGGCGGTCATGCCCCGCGAGCCGGGCCTGGCCTCGAAGGTGCCGGTCATGCGGAAACGGGCGATCGTGATGTAGCTGCCACTGAGCGTGGCGCCCGCGATCGTCGCCTGACCCGGGTTGGCGGCGCGAACCGTCACGCCCGGGGCCGACTTGGACGCGTTCAGCGTCAGCTTGCCGTAGGTGCCGTTGGCCAGGCAGACGACGTCGCCGGCCGCGGCATTCGAGACCGCGCCCTGCACGTCCCCGGCGCTGCTGAGCGTGGTGTCGCAACCGCCCGTGGGCGGCGGCGGGGGCGGCGGAGGCGGAGGCGCGGTCACCGACCAGGTCCGCGAGGACGGCGTGGCGTCGGTGTTGCCCGCCGCGTCGGTCGCGCGCACGTCGAAGGTGTGCGTGCCGACGCTTACGCTCGCGTACGACCGCGGCGAGGAGCAGGCGCCCCAGCTACCGCCGTCGAGACGGCAGGCGAAGGACGAGCCGCTCTCGTTGGAGCTGAAGGTGAACGTCGCCGTGGTGGACGTCGTCGAGCTGTCCGGATTCGTGTTGATCGTCGTCTGGGGCGGCGTCGTGTCCGCCGGCGGTGGCGGAGGTGGCGGCGGCTCAGGCGTCGTCGGCGTCGTGGGCGTGGTAGGCGTCGTCGGGGTGGTAGGCGTCGTCGGCGTCGTCGGCGTCGTCGGGGTGGTGGGGGTCGTCGGCGTGGTGGTCGGCGGCTCCTCGGGCGGCGGCGGCTTGGTCGGCGGCGGCGGGCTGCCGGGGCTGTTGCCGTCGCGCGGGTTGGTGCCGAAGTAGACCTCGACGCCATCGTTGTAGCCGTCGCCGTCGGTGTCGGCGCTGCGCGGGTTGGTGCCGTAGCGCCAGACCTCGCGTGCGTCGCTCAGGTAGTCCCCGTCGCTGTCGCGCAGCGTCGGGTTGGTGCCGAGCCGGCGCTCGGTGCGGTCCGACAGGCCGTCGCCGTCGGTGTCCTCCCTGCGCGGGCTGGTGGGCGCCGGAGCGTTGTTGCCATAGACGAAGCCGCGCACACGACCCCCGACGAACGTCTCGGGAAAGAGCTCGGCGCCGTCGTTGATGCCGTCGCCGTCGGTGTCCTTCTTGCGCGGGTTGGTCTTGTAGCGCTTGACCTCCGCGCCGTCGCGCAAGCCGTCGTCATCGGTGTCAGCCCGCTTCGGGGCGGTATGCGATTGCCGCTTCTCAAAGCGATCGCTCAATCCATCGTGGTCCCGGTCACGCGCGCTCGCCGCACTGGCTAGCGCACCTCCCAGGCTCATGAACAGCGCCGCGACCAGGGCCACGGCAAGCGGTATCCGGCCTTTTGCAGGCAGAACCTTCACGAGCGGTCACTCCTCCCGTTGGTGACAAAGTGCACGGCTATCCGTGCCCGAACTCGCGCAAGAGGGTTCCCGACACCCACATCCTCAAACTCAGGCGTGGATGCTTCCTCCGGCCGACCCATCGCGCGGAGATCACAGCCCTCAAGTTCGGCGCCCTGAGGACGAACACTTACCTGTACCCCAGGGACGTCGAACGTCCGTCCAGGCCGCCTGAATCCCGCTGTGCAAGCGGGTCGTAGTCCGAACTTCCACCTCGCCGTATACGCAACGAAGCAGATTTCAAGGGCTTTGCGCGTTTCTCAGGCGTGACCCTCTCGAAGGCCCTGGTCTTCGCTCGCGAGCCGAGCGCGGCCGCTGGATCCCGTCTGCCCGCGATGCCCGCCCTGGCATCCGTGGGCAACCGAACGCTCGTGCGCCACGCGCTCGACTGGCTCGACGACGCCGGGATTCGCGAGGTCGCGATCGTGACGCCGGAGGGCGCTGCCGCGAACGTGCGTGGCGCGATCGGGCGCTGCGACGACTGGGGCTTCGAGACGCGCTGGCTGGAGCAGTTGCCCGGCGAGCGCTTCGCCGAGTCGCTCGCCGCGCTGGGGGACTTCCTCGACGACGAACCCTTCGTGCTGCACCTCGCCGACAGCCTCTCCAAGCACGACCTCGGCTCCCTGCTGGGCTCGAACGCGACCGCCGACGACGAGGCGCTGCTGGTCGTGCAGGAGCCCAGCGCGGGCGTGCCCCCGGAGGTGATCGACCTCGACGCGCGGCGCGGGGACGGCAGCCCGGGCCACGTGCGCTGCGGCGCGTCGGCCGGCGTGGCGGTGATCGGCCCCGCCGTGGCCCAGGCGGGCGCCGCGCTCGACGCCTTTCCCCAGGGCGGCCTGGAGGTGCTCGGGACCCGCGTGCACGAGCTCGGCGGACGCGTGAGCACGCGCACCGCCAGACGCTGGTGGCGCTTTCGCAGCGGCGCCGACGCGCTGCTCGAGGGCAACCGCTTCGCGCTCGAGGATCTCGAGCTCCGACTACGAGCGAGCGACGCTCTCCAACGCCGACATCCAGGGGGCCGTGGTCGTCCACCCGACAGCACGCATCGAGTCCAGCGTGGTGCGCGGGCCGGCGATCCTCGGCCCGCGCGCGCGTCTGATCGACTCCTACGTGGGACCCTACAGCTCGATCGGTCCCGACGTCGTCATCGAGGGCGCCGAGATCGAGCATTCGGTCGTGCTGGCCGGCGCCTCGATCCGCCATCTCGGCGGACGCCTGGAGGCAAGCGTCGTGGGGCCGCGAGCCAAGGTCTTTCGCGACTTCCGGCTACCCCGCGCGTTGCGCCTGCAGGTGGGCGAGGGCGCCGAAGTTTCCCTCGCCTGAGCCTCGGGACCCCGGGTTGGGGACCCTAGGCCACCCTTTTTTCCCTGCTGAAGTCGCAAACACCGAAACTCTGGGGTAGCGACCCTAGGGCGGGTTCGGTGGACCGCACTTAGGGTCGAATCACGTCCTGAGCACGTCGCTGCCGTGGACGACATTCCTGCTCCGCGCCGCCGCGCACCCTTGGCTCGCACCGAGGACCTGGACTCGCACCCGAGGAGAAACATGCCCGACGCCTTGCCGATTTCCGACGCAGACGCCCTCACCCCACGCCGTGGTCCCCGCTTCGTGCGCGACTCCTCCCCCACCCGCAACCCCGACCGCCTGCTGAGCAACGCGATCGCGCGTGCGAAGGAGGGCGACACGGGCGCGTTGCACTTCCTCTACGTGCGCTTCGCCGACGACGTGCGGGGCTACGTGCAGAGCATCGTCCACGACCAGCACGAGGCCGAGGACATCACCCACACCCTGTTCGCCAAGCTGATGACGAAGATCCAGCGCTACGAGCAGCGCGAGGTCCCCTTCGCCGCCTGGATCCTGCGCGTGGCGCGCAACGCCGCTCTCGATCACGTGCGTGCGCGCCGTGCGATCCCCTGCGACGAGGTGCGCACCAGCGACGAGCACGGCGACGAAGCCGCGATCGAGCGCGGAGCCTCGCTGCGCACCGCGCTCGAGCAGCTGCCGGCCGAGCAGCGCGAGGTGCTCGTGCTGCGCCACATCGCCGGCCTCTCGCCGGGCGAGATCGCCGCGCGTCTCGGCAAGACCGAGAGCTCGATCCACGGCCTGCACCACCGTGGCCGCGGAGCGCTCCAGATGGCGCTGCGCGATCTCGAGGCGGCGCCGGTCACCGCCAGCGCCTGAGTAGGACCGCGCGACGTCAGTCGTCGCCGTCGATCAAACGCTCGGCGACGAGGCCGGAGTTCAGGTCGCCAAGGTACAGCAGCGCCACGTGTCCGAGCAAGCGGCTGAGCGAGACGCCGGCGTCCGCGGCGGCGGCCTCGAAGGCAGCCCACTCGGAGTCCTCGAGGTCGATCTCCACCTGCACCAGCTCGTCGCCCAGCGAGGCGACGCGCGAGAAGCGCGGCATCCGTGGCGAGAGCCGCCCGGAGTCGGTCTCCGAGAGGTAGTGCAGGACGGCGTGACGGAGGAATGCGGCCAGCGGTATCTGCTGGCGTGAGGCCTGCTCCTGCACGCTTTCGCGGCTGAACGGGCTCATCTCCACCGTGACGCTCCGTGTCACCGCGTGCTCCACCTCAGGGCATTATCGACGCTGAGGTCGGACGACTTTAGGCGATGCCCACTGCGACTCGACACCGTGTCTCGATCCTTCCGCGACCCCCTCGGGATCAAACCCGCCGGTCGCCCCCGCCTTCGTCGGCCAGCACCCGGGCGAGCTCGGCGCGCGAACGCACGCCGAGCTTGATGAACGACTGGCGCAGATGCCACTCGACGGTCTTGATCGTCACGACCAGATCGTCGGCGATCTCGCGATTGGACCGCCCCAGCCCCGCGAGCCGGGCGACCTGTCGCTCGCGTGGCGTCAGCGCGCCGGCGCCGGAGAGCGCCGTCCGGCGCGGTCGCGCGCCGGCCGCGGCCAGCTCCTCGGCCGCGCGACGCGTCAGCGCGCTGGCGCCGCAGCGCTCGGCCAGGTCCAGTCCGTGCCGCAGCGGCTCGCGTGCGTCGCGGCGCTTGCTCGCTCGTCGCAGCGTCGCGCCCAGGTCGACCAGCGCATGCGCGCGGGAGAGGGCGAGCTGCGAGTCCTCCAACTGCTCCACGGCCTCCTCCAGCAGCTCGAGCCGCGCCGCCCCCTGCTCGAGCAGCGAGCGCATCTGCAGGCTGCGGCCGAGTGCGCCACGCGCGCCGATCTGCCGGGCGAGCGCGAGCTCGTGGTCGGCGAGCTCGCGGGCGCGCTCGCTCTCGCCGAGCTGCAGGCACGCGAGCGCGGCCCAGCCGCGCCACGGCACGGCGGCCGGATTCAAGACCCCGAGCTCCTCCAGCAGGCGGCCAGCCTCCTCGAAGGACCGCAGCGCCTCGGCGGGCCGCCCGAGCGCGAAGTCGAGCCGCGCCCCGCCGAAGCGGCGCACGAGCGCGCTGAGCGCGTCCTCGTGGCGGTGCGAGCCGCGCTCGGCGAGCGCCAGCCGTGTCGCGGCGGCGGCGAGCTCGCCGCGCTCGAGCAGCACGTCCGCGAGCACGCCGTGAGCGGCCGGCACGAACATCCGCCAACCGCTGCGCTGGGCCTGCAGGGCCGCCTCGGCATCGGCCTCGGCCTGAGCCAGCCGGCCGCGTCGCAGGATCGCCCAGGCGCGGAAGCCCGACGCGGTGGCGAGGCCCACGCGCGAGCCGCGGTCGTTGGCGTCCTCGACCGCCGCGGTCAGCGCCAGCTCGGCGGCCTGGACGTCCTCGGTCAGCACGAGCGCGGTGGTGGCGAGGTAGTAGCTGAGGCCGTCCGAGGTCTCGACGTCGAGCAGGGCGCCGCGGCCGAGCGCGGTCCGCGCGAGCTCGCGCACGCCGTCGTTGGGCTCGCCGCGCAGCGCCCGCTCGAAGGCCAGCCGCGCGAGCAGCACGCGGCCCGCCGCGGAGTCGGCGGCATAGGCGTCGACCGCGTCCGCCGCCAGCGTGACCTCGGCCGGCACGTCGCGACCGCTCAGGCGCAGCGCGAGCGCGTGCGCGGCCTGCAGGCGCATCGCCAGCTGGCCGTCGTGATCGCCGAGCTCGGCCAGGCCCTCGCGGAAGGCGTCCGCCGCCTCGCCGAAGCGGCCGTGCGTGCAGAGCGTGCGTCCGGTCTCGAGCGTCGTCAGGGCGCGCTCCCGGGGATCGTCGGCCAGCCGCACGGCCTCGCTGAGGCGGCCCGCCGCCTGCGGCTTGCCGGCAAGGGCCTCGGCGCGACCGAGGTCGCGAGTGAGGCCGGCGAGCACATTGCGGCCGGGCGGCTCCTCGAGCGCTCGGCGCAGGTAGATCACGGCTGTGTCGGGCTCACCGCGCGAGAGCGCCCCGCGCGCCGCGTCGGCGAGCGTGTCGACCACCCACTCGCTGTTCGAACAACGAGCGCGCAGCAGATGGGCGGCCACGCGCTCGCGCAGGGCATGTTCGGTGTCGAGCAGCCGCGCCGCCGCGAGATGGGCCTCGGCCAGCTCGGCCGGGGTCAGCGTCGCCTCCACCACGCGCCCCACCAGCGGCTGCAGGAAGGCCAGGCGCTCGGCCGAGCGCAGGATCCCAGCGCTGGCCAGGGCGTCGGCCAGTGCCGGAGCCGCGTGCGGGTCGAGGCCCGCGAGCAGCGCGGCGTGGCGCGGTTCGGCGCCATCGCCCAAGACTGCCGCCGCGCGCGCCAGCGCGGCGGCGTCCGGCCCCAGCCGCGCCAGCCGCAGGGCGACCCAGCGCACGACCGGCTCGGGCGTCGTCAGCGCCACGCCGGCGGCGTTGGCGGTCGTGGGATCGAGGCCCGCGGCGTCCAGCTCGCGCGCGAGCGCCTCCAGCAGGAAGGGATTGCCGCGCGTGGCCCGGAAGCACTCGCGGGTGAAGACCTCGTCGGGGCGTCCGAGCTTGCCGCGGATCACCGTGTCCGCGCCCTGCGGGCTCAGCGGCTGGAGTGCGAGCGTCGTGACCGCATCATGCCCGACGAGCTCCGCCAGCTCCGCGCGCTCGCGCTCGTGGGCCTGCAGATCGGCCGCCAGCAGGACGCAGATCGGCAGCTCGGCCAGACGGTGGGTCAGGTAGAGCATGAAGCGCAGCGAGGCCGGATCGGCCCAGTGGGCATCGTCGATCAGCAGCGCCAGGGGTCCTTCCTCGGCGAGGTTGACGCAGAGACGGAAGAGCCCGTGCAGCAGCGAGAAGGCCTCGCCTTCGTCGGGCAGCGCGGCACGCGGGCCGGGGCTCAACAGCGGACCGGCTAGGCGCGCGGCGCCGGCCAGCAGGCGCGCCGACTCGGCGGGTTGGGCGCCGGTGACGCGTGCCTCCAGCAACTGCAAGGTGACGCCGAAGGTGAAGTCGCGCTCCAGCTCCCGCCCAGCCGCCGACAGCATCTGGAAGTCCTGCTCGCGACCGAGCTGGACGGCGACGTCGATCAGGCGCGACTTGCCGAGACCGGGCCCGGCGCCGATCACGAGCGCGCTGCCGCGCCCCTCCCGTGCCGCCTCGAAGGCATGGGACAGGCGCTCGAGCTCCTCCTCTCGCTCGAGCAGGCCGGCGCTCCCGGCGATTGCCGGGTCAGGTGCGGTGCGCGCTTCCATCCGCCGACCGTCCAGCGTAGGCGCGCTGGTGCGGATCCGCAAACCGCGGCGACGAGCACGTAACCGCGACGCGCCTTTAGGGTTCGCCCCTCTGTGATCTCCGAGACCGCCTTGGAGCGGGCCGAGCAGCTGACCGAGCGGCTGCTCCCCGAGCGTACGCCCAAGCGGCGCATGCTCGTGATCGTCAACCCGTATGCCACCACGGTCTCGGACCGGCTCAAGAACCTGGTGGTGTACGCGCTGCAGTCGCGCTACGCCGTCGAGGCGATCGAGACCGAACAGCGCGACCACGCCACGCAGATCACCCGCGAGGCCGCGCGCGAGGGCTATGACGTGGTGGTGGCCTTCGGCGGCGACGGCACGGTCAACGAGGCGGCCAACGGGCTCGTCGGCAGCGAGACCCCGCTGTTCCCGCTGCCGGGCGGCTCGACCAACGTCTGGGCGCGCACGCTCGGCATCCCCAACGACGTGGTCGACGCCACCGAGCACCTGCTGCGCATCGCCGACGACTTCCATCCACGCCGCGTCGACCTCGGCCGCGTCAACGGACGCCACTTCGTGTTCGCCTCGGGCGTTGGCCTGGACGCCTCGGTCGTCGAGCGCGTCGACGCCCACCCGCTGCGCAAGGCGCGCTACGGCGCCTGGTACTACAGCGCCGCCGGCGTCGGCATCTTCAGCCGCCGCTATCTCGTGCGACCGCCGGTCGTGCGCGTGCGCGCCGGCGAGCACGAGCTGACCGGGGTGACGGTGATCGTCCAGAACTCCGATCCCTTCACGTACTTCCGCCAGCGCCCGATCCACGTCGCCAGCGGCGCGGGCCTGGACACGGGCACGCTGTCGGTCGCCGTGCTGCGCCAGGCGACGCCGCTGGAGCTGCCGACCCTGATCCCCCGGCTGCTGTCGGCCCGACCCGGCAGCGTGCTCGGCCATCGGCAGATCGAGAGCCTGCCGGGGCTCGACGGGTTGCGCGTCGAGGCCGTCGACGACCGCCCCTTCCCGCTACAGGTCGACGGCGACTACATCGGCGAGTACGACGAGGTCGAGTACGCCGCCGTCGCCGGCGGCCTGACGGTCGTCGCCTGAGGCGGGCGCCGGCGGGTCAGAGACCCCGACGCCCGACGATGAACTCGACCGTGCGCAGCAGGATCTTCACGTCGCCCCAGAGCGACCAGTTGGCCACGTAGAGGTAGTCGAGCTTGACCATCTCCTGCAGCGGGATGCGAGCGGAGCCGAGCACCTGCCAGCGCCCGGTCATGCCCGGCGTCAGCTGCAGGCGGCGGCGATACCAGCCCTCGACGCGCTCGTCGTCCTCGAGCACGAGCGGCCGTGGGCCGACCAGGCTCATCTCGCCGCGCAGCACGTTGACCAGCTGGGGCAGCTCGTCGAGGCTCGTGCGGCGCAGCAGGCGGCCAACGCGGGTGACACGCGGATCGTCGGCGATCTTGAACAGGCCCACGGCCTCGTTGAGATGAGCGAGCTCGGCCTTGCGGCGCTCGGCGTCCTCGTCCATCGTGCGGAACTTGAGGATCGAGAAGACCCGCCCCTTGCGGCCGACCCGCTGCTGGCGGAAGCACACCGGCCCGCGCGAGTCGAGCTTGATCGCGAGCGCGATCAGGACCAGCAGCGGCGCGAACGCCAGCAGTGCCGTCGCCGAGACGGCGACGTCCAGGCCGCGCTTGACCAGCTTGGAGGAGCGCGTGAGGCCGAAGCGTCGCACGGCGAGCACGTTCATCCCCTCGAGGTCGTCGAACTCCACCGAGGAGCCGACCACCTCCAGCATCCGCGGCAGCACGCTGACCTTGAGGCCGAGGTTCTTCGCCACGCGGATCAGGTTCAGCACCTCGCCCTGATCGGTCGCCGGCGGGGCGATGACCACGCGGTGCACCTGCCGCTCCTCGGACACGAGCGCGAGCACGGCCGCGGCGTCGTCGGCGTCGGCCGCCGACTCGAAGTCCATCTGCGCCACCACGTGGGCATGGACGCCCGGGCCGTCCTCGATCTTGGCGAACACGCGGTTGCAGGCCTCGGGATCGCCGACCAACAGGCAGTTCTCCGGCTCGGTGATGCGGCCGGCGAGGCCGCGGGCCAGGCTGCGCGCAAGCGGCAGCAATACGGCGAGCACGAGCCAGAAGGCGAGCGTCTGCTTATGGCCCATCTCGCCCTTGACGAAGGCCCCCGCGCCGAGCGAGAGCAGCAGAGCGGTCAGCGTGGCGACCTGGAACAGCCTCGGCGCCTCGTCGAGCGTCGTCTTGCGCAGCAGCAGCTCGTCGCGGTCGTAGAGCCCCAGCACCTTGCCGAGCAGGATCAGCAGCGGCACCCCGGCGACCACCAGCGGCGTCAGCACGTCGCCGTCGCCGAGCAACGGCACGCAGAGCGCGAGCGCAAGCGAAACCGCCACCACGTCGGCCTGCACGAGCAGCCGTCGGTAGCGACGATCGCGCACGCGCACGCGTGCCGGCTCGCCGGCCCCCGACTCGAGTCGCAGCGGCGCCTCCGACCACCAGCGCTGCACCCGCTCGCGACGTGCGGGCGAGGGTCCCGACCAGCTCGGGGCGTGCGCGGGCGGACGCGACCGGGCCACCATGTCAGGGGTCGGGCGCTGCGGATGCTCGCGCGGGCGCAGGCGCTCCATGCGTTGCGTAACGGACGTGTCAGGCGCAGCCAGGGCTGCCTCCGAACGGTTTCGGGTGCGGGATTCCTCACTCAGCGAGCGGTCCATGCGGACCGCTTGGGGAGCCAGTGGAGCCCCAAAACGGGATCCACGGCGGCCAGTTCCCCTCAACAGCAGCTCTTACCGGATGTTGCGGTGCTGTAAACCTGCGGTATCGATTCCGATGGCGGAAGTGCGCTAGCGGGAGCTGCGGGCAGCCTGTGCCGCGAGCGCCGCGAGCGGGCGGTCGCGCGGGTTCAGCGCGGCGGCACGGCGGTAGTCGGCGGCCGCCTGGCGACGATCCCCGCGCCGGGTCGCCAGATCTCCGAGCAGCGCCCAGCTGACGAAGTCATGCGGCTCGCGGCGCGTCGCCTCGACCAACGCGGCGCGCGCGGGCGCGTACTCGCCCAGGCGCGCCCACGCCGCAGCTTGGAGGTAGTAGGTCGGCAGCGACTCGTCGTTGAGGGCCAACGCGTCGCGCGACCTCTCCAGCGCGCCCGCCGGGTTGCGCGCCAGCTGCTCCTGGCCCTGGATGCGATAGCGCTCCGCGAGCGCCGAGCGGCCGATCAGGACCGCGCCGAGCGCCACCGCGAGCGCGGCGGCGACCACGACGGCGATGCGCACGCGGCTGCCCGCGCGGGCCGACGGCGCCGCCCACGGCCCCACGAGCACGGCCGCCGAGCAGAGCGCCAAGCCGGTCAAGCCGGGGATCAGGTGCAACCAGTCGACGCTGGTGTGCACGAGCCAGAGCAGGAAGGTGCCGCCGGCCGCGACCGCCAGGCCCGCCTGCAGCGGGTCGCGGCGAGCGGCGCGCACCCGGCGGGCAAAGCCCATCGCCACGGCGCCGACGAACGCCGCCAGCAGCCCTCCGCCGACGAGACCGAGCTCGCCGAGCGTCTGCAGCTCGATGCTGTGCGGCTGACGGATGTCCTCGCCGGTGCGCCGTTCGAGGAAGTAGGTGCGGTCGTAGTTGCCGGCCCCGATTCCCCGCAGCGGCGCGTCCGTGAACTGGTGCCAGGCCACGCGCCAGTAGTCATAGCGGTTGCCACCGCCGCTGGCGAAGCGCGAGGAGGAGCCCGAGTCCTGCGCGAGCTGGGTGAAGGAGCGATACTCCGTCCTGACCCGGTCGACCGGGTCGCTGACCGCCGTGAAGGCCGCCACGACGGCTGCCAGCGCGAGCGCGGCCAGCGGTGCCCAGGCGAGCAGGCGGGCCCCGCGCTCGCCGAGCATGTCGCCGATCCGCCCGACCCCCACGAGCGCGCTCGCCCACAGGCCGCCCGCGAGCAGCGACGCCACCACGATCGCCAGCGCGGCTTCGCGCAGCACGTCCTCGCCGGGCTGGCCGCTCGGCCCCGTCGCGTCGTAGACGTCCAGAACCGGGGCCAGGCAGGCGGCGACACCGCCGGCCAGCACCACCAGCGCCCAGGCGCGGCGCGTACGACCGGGGACGAGCAGCATCAGCGCGGCCGCCGACAGCAGCACCGCCGGCACGACAGCGCGCGTCTGGCCGAGCACCGCCAGCGAGCAGAGCGCGACGCCCCCTGCGAGCGCGGCGCCCGCCGCCAGCGGGCTGCGGGCGCGCTCGGCGACGGCCACCAGCGGCCAGAGCCCGAGCAGCAGGTAGGCGGCCTGACCGTTGACGTAGCCGAGCGGCTCGTGCAGGCGCCCGCTGAGGAAGAGCTCGGAGGCCGATCCGGCGAGCATGCGGATCAGCAGGTATCCGCCCAGCGCGGCGATTACCGCCGCGCCCGCGCCGAGCACGAGCTTGCCCAGCCGGTCGTCGCGCAGCAGCAGGACCAGGATCCCGAACAGGGCCGCGTAGAGCAGCCAGCGATTGGCCTCGGTCAGCGCCTGGTCGGCCGACTCCGACCAGGTCGAGGACAGCAGCGCCCACAGCCACAGGCCCACCAGGCCGCCGGCCGCCACCAGCGCCCCGCGGCGCGGCGCGGCCGGCCGGGCGATCAGCAGGCCCAGCAGCCCGGCCAGCAGCCCGAGCGCGATCGGCCCCCAGACGCCGACGTCGTAGAAGCCGTAGAGGAAGGGGCTCAGGCCGCAGGAGACCGCGATGAAGACGATCACGACCGCCTCCACCAGCGTCGGCCTCCCCCGCTGCAGCGGCCCACGTGCGCCGTTCGCGCCGGCGCCGGCCGGCGACCCGGACGCCGCCGGCTCGCGCAGCGGCACCCACGAGCTGGACTCGAGCAGCACGATCGCGCCGACGGCCGCGACGAACCAGATCGACCAGGCGGCGATGATCGAGCCTCGGCCGGCCTGGACCGCCCCCACCGCGACGGCCGCCAGGCCCGCCTGGATCAGGCCGAGCGTGCCGGCGACGGTGCGCGGCGTGCCCAGCCGGCTCAGCAGCCGGTGTGTCATGTGGTCGCGCCCGCCCGTCAGCAAGGGGATGCCCGCCCGCCGCCGGGAGATCATGACCAGGCTCGTGTCCACGACCGGCAGCCCGGCCAGCAGCACGGCCGCCAGGATCTGCTCGAAGCCGCTGCCGCCCTCGTGTTGAAGCGCCATCAGCGCGGCGGCGATCACGAAGCCGATCGGCAGGCTGCCGCCGTCCCCGAGGAAGATGCGCGCGGGACGCGCGAGGTTGTACGGCAGGAAGCCGAGGCAGGCGCCCGCGAGGGCGAGCGTCAGCACCGCAAGCGCCGGGTCGTCCTGCACGAACGCGAGCAGCGCGACGCCGATGCCGGTGACGGTGGCCAGCGTCGCCGCGGCGCCGTCCATGTTGTCGAACAGGTTGAAGGCGTTGACGAGCCCGACCACCCAGACGATCGTCAGCGCCAGATCGGCGCCGTCCCAGCCGAACACGTCCCAGCCGAGGCCCGTCGCCCAGAGCACGATCGCGAGCACCGCCTCGGCGGCCATCCGCGGCAGCGGTGGCAAGCCGAGCCGATCGTCCACGGTCCCGAGCACCCACAGCGCGCAGGTGCAGCCGACGATCGGCGACAGGCGGGCGACGTCGCCGCCCACCACGATCGCGGCGACGAGGAAGCCGCCGAGCACGGCGGCGCCGCCGAGGTAGGGCGTCGGGCGCGCGTGCCCCTTGTAGCCGGCGGGCTTGTCGTTGAACTCGGTGCGCGTCGCGACCGCGATCGCCAGCGGCGTCACGGCCAGCGTCGTCACCAGCGCGATGGCAAACGACAGGATCAGGCTGAGCTCGGCCGACAAGCCGCGGCCTCAGGCGAGCTGTGCGACCTGCTCGTCCAGGACGCTCCTGGAGCGCTCGTGCTCGATCACGTCGGCGAGGATCTCGTTCAGCGTCCGCGTCGGCGTCCAGCCCAGCAGCGAGTGGATCTTCTCGGTGTCGGGCACGCGCCGGGGCATGTCCTCGAAGCCCTCCTCGTAGGCCTGCTCGTAGGGCACGAGCTCGATCGGGCAGTCCGCCCCTGCCGCCTCGCGCACGCGCTCGGCGAGCGCGCCGATCGAGACCTCCTCGGTGCTGCCGACGTTGAAGACCTCGCCGTAGGTGTCGTCGCGCTCCATCAGGTCCGCGAGCGCGCGCACGACGTCCCCGACATGGCAGAAGCAGCGCCGCTGCGTCCCGTCGCCGTACACCGTCAGCGGCTGCTCGGCGAGTGCCTGGCGCACCAGCGAGGGCACGACCATGCCATAGCGGCCCGTCTGCCGCGGTCCCACGGTGTTGAACAGGCGCCCGACCACGACCGGCAGCTTGCGCTCCTTCCAGTACGCGAGGCCGAGGTACTCGTCGAGCGCCTTCGAGCAGGCGTAGGCCCAACGGCCCTTGTGGGTGGGGCCGAGCAGCAAATCCGCGTCCTCGCGGAAGGGCAGCCGCTCACTCTTGCCGTACACCTCGCTGGTTGAGGCCAGGAAGACGGGCTTCTTCTTCTTGTTCGCCTGCGCCAGCACGATCTCGGTGCAGTGCACGTTGGTCTCGATCGTCCGCACGGGACTCTCGACGATCAGCTCGACCCCGACCGCCGCGGCGAGGTGGTAGACGACGTCGGCCTCGTCCACCAGCTCTGCCACCAGCGGCACGTTGCCGGCGGAGTCGATCGTGTACGAGAAGCGAGGATGCTCCTTCAGCGCCCTGACGTTCTCGATCGCGCCGGTCGAGAGATCGTCGAGCGCATGCACCGCATGGCCGCGCTGGAGCAGCTCCTCGGCGAGGTGGCTGCCGATGAAGCCGGCGCCGCCGGTGATCAAGCAGTGCACGCCATCATCCTTTCGGCCCCCCGCTTCCCTCGAACACGAAGTCCTGCACCGTAGTCCCGGCACCGGCGGCGCGCAAGGGGCATGCAAGCGACATGTCAACTCCCGACAAGGAACTTCACCACCCGCTCGGCTACGGCCTCGTGCTCCGGACCGTCGTAGGGGGAGACCCAATCGGGGTCGAACGCCAGCGCCGTCTGCGCACAGTGGACCAGCCGCTGGGGATCGAGCACCCCGGAGAGGACGTTCGATCCACATTCGACGGTCTCCGGGCGCTCGGTGGTGTCCCGGCATGTCACGGTCGGCGTCTGCAACAGGCTGCACTCCTCCTGCACGGTTCCACTGTCGCTGACCGCCAGCCTGGCGTGAGCCTCCAGCTGGACGAAGTCGAAGAACCCGAACGGCTGCTCGAGCCGGATCCGCTCGTCGAGCTCGAGCCCGGACGCGGCGAGCTTCTCGCGCGTGCGCGGATGGACGCTCCAGACGATCGGAAGCTCCAGCTCGCCCGCCAGCGACGACAGTCCCGTGCAGATCGCCCTCAGCCGCTCCGGAACGTCGACGGTCTCCTGACGGTGCACGGTGGCCAGCACGTAGCCGCGCGAGTCCAGCTCGAGGCGTTCCAGCACGTCGGAGGCGCTCCACTGCGGGCGAAAGCGCTCGAGGACGTCCCGGATCGGATTGCCGGACACGCGGATGCGGTCCGGGGCGATCCCCTCCCGCAGTAGGTACTCACGCGAGCGCTGGGTGTACGGCAGCAGCCAGTCGCTGATGTGATCGATCAGCCGCCGGTTCTTCTCCTCCGGCACACGTTCGTCGTAACAGCGGTTGCCCGCCTCCATGTGGAAGACCGGGACGCCGTTGCGCACCGCCGCGATCGCCGACAGGCCGCTGTTGGTGTCACCGAGGACCAGCAGCGCGTCCGGACGGGCCCGCAGCAGCTCCTCCTCGCTGCGCGCCACGATCTGACCGATCTGCGCACCCACGGTCTCGGCGCGGATGCCGAGATAGGAGTCCGGCTCTGGCAGGCCGAGCTCGTCGAAGAAGATCTGGCTCAGCCGCTCGTCGTAGTTCTGGCCGGTGTGGACCAGGTGCTGCTCGATGCCCGCGGCCTCGAGCCGCTCGAACACCAGCGCCAGCCTGATCAGCTCAGGCCGGGTGCCTACCACGGTCATGACCCTCACCGGGGTTGCCCGTGTGCTCCGCTCGCGCCCACCCGCACGCCGCCCATGGCGGGGTCGACGAAGTCGGCCTTCGCCAGCAGCTCGTGCAGCGCCTCGCCGGTGACGGTCGCGTCGGCGGAGCTGTACTCCCGTTCGAGTGGGCGCGGCGAGTCCTCGGCGCGCAGCTCTGGCAGCATCGGCTCGATCACGAAGTGGCCGGCGCGCTCGTAGGTGCGCTGCGCCTCCTCGTCGGAGACGAGCACTTCGTGCACCTTCTCGCCGGGTCGCATGCCGGTGACGACGGTCTCGACGTCGCGGTCGCCGATCATCGCCTCGGCGAGGTCGGCGATCCGCGCCGAGGGACAGCGGGGCACGAACAGCTCCCCGGCACGCGCCTCGCGGTAGGCGCTGAAGATCGTGTCCACCGCGTCGTCCAGGCTGAGCAGGAAGCGCGTCATCTCCGGCAGCGTGAGCGTCAAGGGGCCGCCCGCCTCCAGCTGGTGCTTGAACAGGGGGATCACCGATCCGCGCGACGACAGCACGTTCCCGTAGCGGACCGACACCATCCGCGTGCCACTGTCGAGCGGCAGGTTGCCCTCGACGACGATCCGCTCCTGCAGCGCCTTCGTCATCCCCATCACATTCACCGGCTTGCAGGCCTTGTCGGTCGAGACGGCCACCAGCGTGTGGGTGCGCGCGGAGCGCTTGGCGGCGCGCACGACGTTCTCGGCCCCGAGGACGTTGGTCGCGACAGCCTGGCTGGGGAAGTACTCGCAGGTCGGGACCTGCTTCATCGCCGCGGCGTGGAAGACCACGTCCGCCGTCTCGACCGCCCGCAGCACGCCGTCGTAGTCGCGCACGTCGCCGATCCAGAACTCGATCAGCTCGTCGAAGTTGTGGTAGTAGATGTCGTCCGTGGCGGCGTAGGCGTGCTTCCACGTCGTCTTCATCGCGTACTGCTTGGCCTCGTCGCGGGAGAAGACGATCACGCGCCGCGGCACGCCGAGCTTGCCTGTCAGCAGCCGGCGGACGAGCGTCTGCCCGAGCGAGCCGGTGCCGCCGGTGATCAAGATGGTCGCGTCGTCAAGGCTGTGCGACATCGGCTCCCTCAAGTGCGTATTGCGCCAGCATCTCCGCCCAAGCCGGCACGGTTGTCCCAGTGGCCTGCTGGAAGCGGGTCGAGTCCAGCACGCGATTGACATGGGGTTGCTCGACCGGCTCGATGGTCAGGCCCAGGCCGAGCACGCGGTCGAGGGCCGTCAGGAGGTCGAGCTTCGAGATCGGCTCGCTCGCGACGTGGTAGAGGCCGGCAAGGGCGGGCTCTCGCTCGACCAGTCGCACGATGACCTGTGCGAGCGCCCGCGTCGTCAGGCCGGAGAACCACGCGTTGGCGAAGCCCCGCACCGTCTGCCCGCGCTGGCTCATCGCCCACTCGAGCAGGCCGCTAGCCCGCTCCAGCTCCCAGCCGATGATCGACGTCCGCAGCGTCACGGCGTCACCGCCTACGACCTCGCCCAGGAGCTTGCTGCGCCCGTAGAGGTCGACCGGGTCGGGACGGTCCGCCTCGGTGTAGCGCGCCGGGTAGGCCAGCTCGCCGGAGAAGACGCAGTCGGTGCTGATGTGGATCAGGCGCGCGCCTGCGCGCTCGCAGGTGGCCGCGAGCACGTGCGGCAGGAGCGCGTTGACCGTGATCGCCGGCAGGGGCTGCTCGGCTTCTGGGCGCTGCTTGACGATGCCCAGGCAGTTGACGACGACCGACGGCTCGACCGCGGCGACCAGCGGCCCGACCGCCGCGGTGTCCATCGCCTCGAACGCGTGCAGGACGCCGGGCACCCGCTCCGTCCTGGAGTCGTCGAGCGAGCGCGCGGTCGCGTGGACCTCGAAACTCTCCGACAGGGCCTCGGCGACGACGTGGCCCAGCATGCCGGTGCCGCCGAGGACCAGGGCGCGCGCTGCGGAAGGGCTCATCGGCCGGGAGTATCCACGACCGCCGGGACTGCCGTCGTGGAGCGCTCGTGGAGCAGGAACGACGTCAGCAACCCGGCCTCGACCGCCACCTGGACGACCACCAGCCCATACACGCCGGCGATCAGCGCGCCGGCCGCGCCCGCCAGGACGAAGGCAATCGTCGCAAACGCGAACTGCCTTGCGACTTGGCCGTGCTCGCCGCGACCGTGCTGGTGGGCTGCCAGCAACTGCGTCGCGAGCCGGACTGCCGCCAGCGGAGCGAGCAGCAGCAGCAGCTCGCCGGCGTCGCCGAGCGAGGAGTCGAACCTCGTCGCGACCGCCCCGCCGGCCAAGCAGACGGCGATCGTGGCGACCAGGTACCAGAGCGTCGCACCGGCCCACTCGAGGCTCCCACCGCGCGCCGAGTGCGCGAGCGCGAAGAAGCCCGCGGGCAGCAGCCCCGCCGCAAAGGAGACGCCGGTGATCGCCAGCCGGTAGGTGGCGTCCTCTCCCACGTGTCCCGTGAGTCGCAGCAGGAAGACATCGGCTCCGTAGAGCACCGCCGCGGCGGCGGTCGCGCCACCGACGCGTGCTGCGTCGCGTGCCGCAGCGCTCGACAGCGTGAGCCTGGCGCCGCGCGCATGGCGGAGCGCCTCTCCCATCAGCGCTCGCGCCCAGGGCAGTGCCAGCGGAACGAGCGCGGCGAGGGCGAGCGCGAAGAGGCCCAGGTACGCGTCATCGGCGACCAGGGCCACCGGGGCGGCCGCCAGGCCGAGCAGCGCGTGATAGGGCGCCACATGACGCAGGAACCCGCGATAGCGCCCGCTGCCGAGCGCCCAGTACTCCAGCAGCCCCGTCACGCTCATGGAGCCGACCAGCGCAGACGCGGCGAGGGCTGCCTGCAACGAGCCGACGACGGCGCCCACGATCAGCGCGACCGCCACCATGCCGACGAGCGTCGCGACCACGTAGGCGCGGGCGAGCTCGCCGATCTCCGGATGCCCCTCCCCCGTGGCGGTGAGCCGCCGGACGAGGGTCGTCGGCAGACCGAAGTTGCTGATCAGGTTCACGGCCACGGCACCCGTGAGCACCACCGCCACGTCGCTCTGGGTCGGACCGTCGAAGTGGACCACCACGACGAGCAGCAGGAGCGCCTGCGCCGCTCGCGTCGCGAGCCCGTAGAGCCCCTTGCCCAGCGTGGCGCCGACCGGCATCGTCAGGACACCCGCATCCGCCGCCGCATCCAGCCTCCCAGCCAGGCCGGGCTGCCACTGACGATCAGCAGCGCGGCGAGCACCACGCCCAGCTCGAGCAGGAAGTAGCCCATGACGTTCCCGAAGTCTCCGCGCATGAGCAGCGCGACGCGAGGAAGGGCGATGGCGTACACCAGCGTCGCGGCCAGCGTCCCGTGGCGGTACAGGTGCCGCAGGCCGACGAGCAGCAAGCCGAACGCCAGCCCCAGCGCGGGAATTCCGACCCAGCCGAAGTTGAGGTAGGCCTCGCCGGGAGCGGTTACCTGGATCGACGTGCCCCCGGCCCAGACCCGTGGCAGCAGCTGACGGGTCGCGAGCTCTCCGGCGACCGGCAGCTTCCAGGGCGCCACGGCGCTGGGCAGCAGGATCGTGGCCGCGGACAGGTACGTCGCCCCGTGCTCCCGCTCGAGCGTGGCGCGATCGGAGAGGATCATCGCCAGTGCGGGAACGTGCCTGAAGTCCCCGACCGGACCGGTCTCGTCGATCGACGCGTAGACCGCGGCCGGCGACGGCAGGCGCAAGCCACGCTCGCTATCGCTGGCGGGACGCACGATCCCGAGGAAGGCCTGGCCCAACAACACCGCCACCAGCACGCCGGCGATCAGCGGGACGATGCCGATGCGTCGCACCCGCCGGTCGAAGACGACCGTCAGCGAGGCCGCGTACACGACCAGGTTCATGCGATTTCCCGTCAGAAACAGAAATCCGAAGCTGCCGAGAGCCGCCCCGGCAAGCGCCGCGTTCGTACGCAGGTGCGTGCGTAGAGGCATTCGGAAGCCGGCGGCCACCAGCGTGAGCGCGGCTGGCGCGGGTGCGATCAGGGCCAGCAGGATCCACGCGCGGCCGGAGAAGAAGACTCGCCGGCTCGCAAGCCCGTCGAGGTATCCGTGGAGCCCTCCGGCCGAGCCGACGCCGACCGCGACGGCCAGCAGCGCGACCAGGGACAGTCCCGCCCAGAGCAGCCACAACCGTCTGAGCGCGAGTGGCTCGGACCTGTCCGCCGTCGCCGGCGCGACGGACCCCTCGCCTCGGGTCCAGAGCAGGTAGCCCGCCAGCGCGCAGGCGACGAAGACCAGCAGCGCGACCCCCGCCCTGGAGTAGTCGGCGTAGTCGATGCCGACGAGCGGCGTCGAGTCGAAGTACCCCAGCAGCGCCGGCAGCGTGGCGCTCGTGACGGTGAACAGCAGCAGTGGACCGGTCGGCGCCAGCAGCGACTCCCGCCTGATCGCCATCGCCGCCACCACGAGCAGCGTGACCAGCAGGCATGAGACGTAGGGAACGCTGAGCGTGGCGAAGGCCACCGTCGTGAGCACGGCCGCTGCGAGGGCGCCGATCCACACGAGCGGATGCGGTGAGCGGAGCGTCACGCGGAGCATGCGCGGTCCAGCTCGGCCCACGCTTGAGCGAACGTCGACTCGGGATCGCTCAAGGTCGGCAGCTCCAGCTCGAAGTAGCGCCGCTGGCGAGCGAAGAACGCCTCGAGGTTCTCGGCCCAGCGCGCTCTCACGTTCGCCCAGGGGTCGGCCGGCGCTCCGGCGGCCCAGCGCCATGTCTCGATCAGCCGCCTGAACTGGATCAGCTCGTAGTCGAGCGCGCCCAGGTGCGTGGCGGCCGCCGTGGCGGGAGGCGGGGCGTCGAGAGCCGTCAACGTCGGTTCGATGCCCGTCCTCGTGGCCGCCACGCAGCGCACGTGCGCGGCCACCTGCCGGGCTTGGAAGTCGCCCGGAGCGCGCGCCCGCGGGATCTCGACGCGGTGGTTGGCCAGCACCGTCCCGACGTGCAGCAGCAGCGGCTGCAGGGGTCCCAGCACCCTGGCCGACCGCAACGCCGAGCGCCGCAGGAGATCCGCGCAGCGCATGCGCAAGCCCACCAGCCTCGGCAACGTGCCGACCAGCCGCCGGTTGTATCCGTAGGCGGAGACCGTCCTGCTGCTTGGCATCGCGGTCCCATCGGCGTGCACGAGCACGATGTCGTCGCCGAAGTACGTTCCGGCGGCGGCGCCACGCAGGTGCGTGAGGACGAGGTTGGTCTTGCCGACCCCCGACCAGGCGGCGAAGAGGGTGGCGCCGCCGGCCGTCGACCGCGCGACGCCGCTCGCGTGCAACGGCGTCCAGCCGCGTGCGGCGAGGGGAAAGTACGCCAGCGGCAGCACGACCCACTCCAGCAGCACGTTCGCAGAGAAGGCGGGACAGCAGATGCGGACGGTGGTGTCCAGATCGGCGGTCACCTCCAATCGAGCGAGGTCCAGCTCGCAGAAGTGACCGCGACCGTCGGGATAGAGGAAGCGCTCGCCCGTCGCGGCTCCGGTCACGCCGAAGCGGCGCGCTGGGCGATGTCCGATGGTGGGATCGGGTTCCACGCGGATCGTCGGCGCGGCGCCGCCGCCGCGAGTCGGGACCAGCTCGCGCTCGAACGTCAGCGCCGCGTGCTCGAGCGACGCGTCCAGCACGACGTCGACTTCTCCATAGACGCTGAAGCAGCTCACAGCGCAAGCAGCTCGACAGCGGACGCGACCGGCAGCTGCCGCCAATCCCAGCTGGCCGTCGGGATCCGGGCGAGTCGTCGGATGACGGTGTCCTCGCAGCTGGAGGGAGCCGTCTCCAGCAGCGCCCCCATCAGCGCGAAGACCGGGCTGTCTCGATGGTCCTCCCGCTCACGCCGCACGTAGGCGAGCAACTCCGCCTCGGCCTCCGCGGCGGTCAGGAGCCCGCAGCGACCGCCGTCGTCGAGCAGCAGGGCTCCTCCAAGGCGACCGCCCTCGTGGGACGGCTGCTGGATCGGCCGCGCACCCCCCCTGCCGTGTGGCAGGACTCCCTTGGGGCGCACCGCCCCCGGGAAGCCGTGCGCCATCACGCCATCGGTGGCGACGAAGTTGTCGGAGACCAGCTGCCAGCCCGAGCCGTCCACGAGCTCCAGCGCCGCGGTCGTCTTGCCCGCACCGTTGGCACCCAGCAAGAGCACGACGACATTGTCCCGAGCGACCGCCGCGGCATGCAGCGTGAAGAAGCCGTGGCGCAGGTCGAGCACGCTCATCAGCGGGTGTTCGAAGGCATGGCGGACCAGCAGTTGGCGACGGCTGCTGCTCCACCTCCCCGGCCGCAACGTCCATTTCGCCGAGCGGGCGACGGCCCGGGCCGTCATCCGCCAGGAGCCCGCAATCCGCAACGCGGCGGCTCGCTGACCGCCGACCTCGACCTCACCGCGCGCGACGCGTACGCGGCGCTGAACGCCGTGCGCATCGAGCAGCAAGGACAGCTCCATAGCGGCGGTTGGCGACCGCTCGACCCGGCGCGACTCGCAGTGCTCGCGAATCCACCGGCCGGACTCTCCCGCCGGTGTGCGCAGGTCCACGACGAGCGGGCCGACCTCGAGCGTCTCCCGGACGTCTGCTCGGACGGCGAGTGCGTGCGCTCTGTCGTCGACCATCTGAGCGAGGCCAGGCTACACGCGTAGGCGCCCGTTAGAGTGCGCCGATGCCTCTGGTCACAGCGTGGGCGTGGAGCGCGCCCCGGCAGCGGTCTGGGAGCCTCGTCCTCGCCATCGCAGTCACAGTCGGGCTCGGTGCATGCGCCGCCACCGACAAGGACGACTCCGAGCCCAAGCCCTTCCAGCCCATGATCAGCGCGGCCGAGATCGCGCGGCTGCCTCAGAGCTCGCCGCGAGCCGCCGTCCTGCGTCTGTGGCGGTACGGCCAGTTGGGCAGCGCTCCCAACATCGTCGCGTCCTATCACCCACGCGTCCAGGCGGCGCTTGGAGCGAACAACATCGCCGGCGCCTATGCCGTACGCCGAACCACCCTGGCAGCGTCGCGCCCTCGGATCACGAGCTCCCAAGCGACCGCCGAAGGGCAGCTGTTGACGTTGCGCATCACCAGCACCCTGCGCAAGGGCAAGCCCGTTCCCGCCGCCCAGAAGCTCCCGGTGAGCTTCGAGGCGTTCCTGTTGCGCAAGGATCGAGGCCGCTGGAAGGTCGCCCACGACAGCCTCCTGGAGCCGGCGCTGGTGGAGTACCGCTTGGCCCTGACGGGAGGCGACAGCTCGTCGGCGGACCTCGCAGCGGCGCGCAGGCTTGCGGGTCGCTATCGCACCTTGTTCCTCGGCCGCGCGTCCGGCTGAGGCTCGCGGCCCGGGACGGCTAGGCCCTCGAACAGCGCTTGGAAGCGAGCAACGTTCTCGGCCCAGGTGGCCGCGGCGACCCGCTCGTGTCCAGCCGCCACCAACGTCTCGCGCTGAGCGAGCGCCTGCTGCAGCGCCGCGTGCAACGCGCGCGCATCGCCGGGCTCGAAGAAGGTCGCGGCAGCT
This sequence comes from uncultured Thermoleophilaceae bacterium, assembly GCA_963734165.1. Classification (GTDB taxonomy): domain Bacteria; phylum Actinomycetota; class Thermoleophilia; order Solirubrobacterales; family Thermoleophilaceae; genus JACVRW01. The sequence continues at coordinate 800,020 of CAVTFZ010000003.1, forward strand.
CCGGCCACCTCCCGGTGCTCGGGAATGTCGCTCAGGACGCAGGGCACGCCGAAGCTCATGGCCTCGAACGGCGTCAGCGGAAAGGCCTCCAACGTCGACGCCGAGAGATACAGCTGGGCTGACTCGTAGAGGCGCGCAACCTCTCGCCTGGTAGCGCCCTCGAAGGTGTGCACCTGCGCCGCGCACGCTGGATCCGCCAGCAGGGCACGGAGGCGTCTTTGCACCCAGCCGCCCGCCGGTCGACCGACCAGGACCAGATGCGGCAGCTGCCGATCGCCGCCGCGCCACGTCTCGACCAGCCAGTCAAGGCGCTTCGCCGGCGTCCAGTTGTGGACCGCCAGCGCATACCCGTCGCGCTCGCATTCAGAGCAGCGCAGGGGCGACGAGCCGCCCTCCGGCCAGTCCACGCTGACGCCGGAGCCGATGATGGCGGAGGGCTCGGGAAAGCCGACCCCTCTCATGGCATCGGCAAACGCCCGGCTGAGGTAGACGACGGCCTCGGCCCGTCTCGTGCTGTGCCGCGCCAGCCAGCGCTCGAGCCGGAACCTCGCCCAGGCCCGGCCAAGTCCCAGCTCCCGCACTCCAGCGTGGTGGAACGGATTGTGATCGACCACGAGCTGGGGCGCTGGGCTGCGGAACGTCGCGAAGCCGCCTGGCGCGTAGAGCACGTCGAAGCGCTCGTCGGCCAGGATCCGCGGCAGCGTCCGCTGCTCCCAGGCAAGTCGCCGCGCGTAGCTCGGCGGCCGCTCGAACGGGATGCGCACGTGCTGCGAGCCGACGAGCGCGACGAGCGCGTCTCGCGATCGGGGTGCGGCGAAGTACGTGAACTCCCAGGCCGGGTCGGCCTGGAACAGGCGCGCTTGGTTGACGAGGTAGGTCAACCCCCCTCCAGGAGCCAGGCCGACGGCATTCACCGCCACCCGGCGAGTCACCTCAGCGGTCATTCCGCCGCCAGCGCCCGCTCGAGCACGCGGGCCGTTGCCGACGTCGCTGTCCCACGCCGGAAATGGCGCTCGAAGCCGTCCCTGGCCCGTGCCCCGAGCTCGTCGAGCGGCAGCGACGCCAACTCGACGACGGCAGCCGCGAGCGCATCGGCGTCGCCCGCGTGCACCCAGCGCCCGCAGCCGAGCTCCGCCGCTATCCGCGCCGGCTCGGACCCTGGATCGACACTCGCGACGAAGGGCCGTCCCAGCGCCATGACGGTGTACGTCTTGCTCGGGGCCGCGCAGCCCCAGAGTCCAGGGACGAGCGACACGACGTGCAGATCCGCCGCCGCCATCAACCGGGCGGCCTCGTGCTTGGGACAGTGGGGCAACAGCACGACGTTCGTCAGCCCCCGTTGCCCGACCTCGCGCTCGATGCGCGGGCGGGCGGCGCCATCGCCCAACAGCACGATCTGTGCGTGCGGCAGGTCACGCTCCAGCGACGCGGCTACAGGCAGCAGCACGTCGAGGTTCTGCGCCAGCCCCATGTTGCCGGCATGCATCACGACGAAGCGGTCGGCCCAACCACGGTCGCGTCGCTCGCGCGCCGCCTCCGCCGCCGGCACGGTGACGTCCTCCGCCCACGTGGGGACATAGGTCAGCTTGGCTGGCTCGCACCCCTCCCCCACGAGCTTCTCCTCCATGTCCCGCCCCACCACGACGAGCTGGGCGGCGCGGCGGCGCACGAGCCGGTTCAGCGCTCGCCACGTCCGGGTGAGCACCGGGTTGCGTACGAGCCCGAGCGCCTCGGCGATGTCGGGGTGCACATCGTGACACAGCTGCACGAAGGGCCGTCGATGCCAGGCAGAAGCGAGCATGCCGATGACCCCGACCACCGGCGGATCGGTCATCACCACGATCACGTCGGGACGCTCGGCGCGGCAGGCGGCGACCAGCGACAGCAGCAGGAAGCTGAGGTAGTTGGCGACCCGGCCGGCGAGGTTCGTCCGCTCGAACGAGGTCGAGCGGACGCGCTGGACACGACCTCCCCGGGGGACGTAGGCGTTCGCCTCGGGGTTGTAGCTCGGCCGCCCGGCGACGACCTGGACGTCGTGCTCGACGGCGAGATCCTCGACGAGGTTGCCGAGCATGTACGCGACCGCGGACGCGTCAGGGGGGTAGTACTGGTTGACGACGAGGATCCGCACGCGACGGCGCGCAAGGCTACCCAAGGCCCGTCTTCCGGCAGGTCGTTCGCTATAACCGCTGGCTGCGTCCATGCGCCCGTCGCCCCTCCAGCTCTGCTGTGCGCTGCTCACGCTGCTGCTCGTCGGTGGTCTCGTGAGCGACCCCGCCTTCGCGCAGGACGGCGACGGCGTGCGCGTCGATCCGAGGACGCCGGCGGGAACCGAATACGCGATCCCGCTCGAACAGGCGCGCCGGGAGGCGGGAGCGGGAGGGGCCGGGTCCGCGCCGGCAAGCGGCTCGCAGGACGGTCAAGCGGGCGCCGCGCCGCTGTTCGGGGCTGGCATCGACGACGGTCGGAAGCAGGCACACCGCACCAAGCAGGGCCGGGGAGCGGCGGCCAAACGATCCTCGCAGGGCTCCGCTGCGCATCAGCCGCCGCGCTCGGCGGCACTCGCCGCGACGGCTAGCGGCGGCTCGAGCGCACTCGAGACGAGCGGCATCGTGCTGGCCGTGCTCGCGGTCGGAGCGGCGATCGGGCTCGGGCTGCGACGCATGCTGCGCGGCTCGTAGTGCCAGTGCAACTTCCGGCCGGTGGCCGGGTTCGTGCTGGCGTGCGCAGGCTGGGACTGGTCCTCGTAACGTGCGCCGCGCTCCTGGCGCCGGCCGCCTCCGTCGCCCAGGCACGGTCCGAGAAGGCCATCTGGGGACCGGTGACGCTGCCGGACGGAACGTCCGCCTTTCCGGTCTACCGCAGCCTCGGCGTCGACACGCTGCAACTGCAGTTGCGCTGGCCGGACGTCGCCCCGGTCAGACCGGCCGATCCGCTCGACCCGCTCGACCCTGCCTATCGCTGGCCGACGGAGATCGACCAGGCCCTGAGCGAAGCTCGCCGCTATGGCATCTCCGTGGCGCTGATGGTCATCGGCTCTCCGAGCTGGGCCAACGGCGGTCGAGGACCCCAGTGGGCACCTTCGAACCGCGACGTTCGCCAGCTTCGTCCAGGCGGCCGCCGCCCGCTATCCCTCGATCCGCCGCTGGATGATTTGGGGCGAGGCCAACCGCGCAGCGGTTTTCCAGCCGCTCCCGCCGAACAGCCCGGTAGGACCACGCCGTTACGCCACGTTGCTCGCGGCCGGCTACAACGCGCTCAAGCGGAGCAATCCGAGGAACGTCGTCATCGGCGGCATGACGTTCTCCTTCGGGGAGGTGCGTCCACGTGACTTCGCCCGCTGGATGCGCCTGGCCAACGGCCGCCGCTGCGCCGCTCGACCTGTATGGCCACAACCCCTTCACCCGCCGCTTCCCCGACCTTCGCAACACCGGCTACCGGGCTATCCCGGCGCTCGCGACATCGGTGACGTCGACACGTTCCAGCGCGAGCTCGGCGCGTTGTACCGGGGGCGCTACCAGCGGTTCAAGCGACGTGCGGCCCCAAGCTCTGGCTGTCGGAGTTCACGGTCTCCTCGGACCGTCCCAGCTACGCCTTCGACTTCTTCGTCTCCCGCCGCGAGCAAGCCCGCTGGCTGACGGCCGCGTTCGCGATCGCCCATCGCAGCCCGTGGGTCGCGAGCATCGGCTGGATCGGCCTGCTCGACGACCCCGCGACCATGGACCGTGGCCTCACCACCGGCCTGATGACCTACGGCGGCAAGCGCAAGCCCGCCTACTACGCCTACCGCCGCGCCCGCTAGCGCCCCAGCGGCACGTACTCGCGTCCCGGCTCCAAGCCACGCAGCTCGATCCCCTCCTCGTCGAGCAGGTAGTCGTAGCCGATCGGCTGCCAGACCGCGTCGGGATCGATGCGCCGGTAGCGCGCCAAGCGCGCCTCGCGGTCCTCGGGTCGGATCATGCGCAGGTGGTAGAGGCGCAGGTCCGCCGCCGGATAGTCGCCTCGCGCGGGCGGCCAGGGCGCCCAGTGGGCGTGCACGCGGCGGGCGTCGAAGCTGTGCTGTCGGGTGGCGCGAAACAGGCAGGCCTTGCGCTTGCCGCCCCAGAGGCCGTCCATGCGCACGCGATCGGGGGCGCCCCAGAGCTCGCGGAAGGGCACCCAGAGGCCGGCGTGGCCGGCATGTTCGGCGCGCGCGATCTCCTCCTCGGCACGGTCGCGGAAGTCGCGCTCCACCCGCTCGTCGGCATCGACTCCGAGCAGCCAGTCGGGCCCGTGGCGCCATGACGCCTCCACGAGCGCGCGGTGGTTCTTGCCGTCCTCCAGCTCCGCCTGCGTCCCCGGCGGCACGCGCAGGACCTCGACCACGAGCGGATGGTCGCGCAGCAGCTCGGTCGAGCTGTCCGACGAGCCGTCGTCGAGCGCGATCAGGCCGTCTACCTGCGGCTCGAGGTTCTCCAGCAATCCCGGCAGGAAGCGTTCCTCGTCGCGGAAGGCCACCAGCGCGAGCAGGCGCGGGCGCCGTCTGCGCGAGCGCAGCCCGCGACGGGCGCGCACGCTGCGCCCGAGCTCCGAGTCCGCGGCGCGGCGCATGACGTCGAAGGGCGCGGCCAGCAGCGCACCGGCTCGATAGCGGCGCGTGGTCTTGAGCGCCTCGATCTCGTCCAGCAGCTCATGCGTCAGCTCGACCTTCTCGCGCTGCAGGCCGTCCACCCGCTCGCGCAGCTCCTCGTTCTCGGTGCGCAGCAGCGCGGCACGCCCCTCGACCTGCCACTGCAGCCGCCGCAGGCGGGCGATCTCCTCGAGCGGCTGCTGCTCGAAGCGCACGGGCGGTGCGGCGTCCGCCAGCAGCTTGACCAGCTCGGAGGTATGGCGGATGGCGTCGTGGTGGACCCGCGCCAGCTCACGATTGGTGAGGCCCATGTCGGGGTCGTAGGCGCGCAGGTCGGCGCGCAGCCGCTCCCGGTCGATCGCGTCGCCGGTCGCGGTGCCGGCGAAGCCGTTGGCCTCCAGCAGCGGATAGCTCGCGGGCGTGACCCAACCGTCGCCACCGCTGTGGTCGTAGACGTAGACGGCACGACCGGAGGCCATGCCCTCGAGCGCCGAGCGCCCGTAGCCGACCACGATGTCCGCATCGGCCAGCGCGATCTCGGGGTGGGTGTGCGAGGCCTTGCCGTGCGCGCCGATTTGCAGGCACTCGAGTTCGAGCTCGGCGCAGATGCCGAGCAGCGCATCACGGCGCGGTCCCCGCAGGTAGTTGCCCAGCAGCAGCACCCGCCGTGCCTGGGGCTGGATCGGCGCCCGCGGGCTGAAGCGGTCGAGGTCGATCGGCTGTCGCAAGCGCACCACCCGATGCCCGGCGGCGGCGGCCTCGGCGCGGCTCTTGACCCGATCGTTCATCGCGACGACGGTCGAGACGAGACCAGGCAGCTGAGGCGGCAGCGAGACGTCCAGCCCGATCCCATGCGAGACGAACACCTGCGGCGTGTCGGGATAGCGGGCCGCCAGCAGGTGCGAGGTCACGGCGTCCTGGACGAGGATCACGTCGCAGCCGGCGGGCAGGCTCTCGATGTCCCCGACCACGCGCACGCCCCGGGAGCGAGCCTCCTCGGACATCTCCCCCAGCTCCTGGGCATGGACGATCACACCGTGGCCCAGCCGTTCGAGCTGTTCGGCCACGGTCAGCAGGTAGGTCTCCGCCCCCCCGATCGACGCGAAGTGCTGCGTGCTGAGCACTATCTCCATGCTCGGCCGTAGCCTAACTCGCGTCAGGGAACGAGGGTCACTCGTCGCTCCCGCTCGACCTCGGACGAGCGGTCCTCCTCCGGAATAGTCCGTGCGAGGCATTGATCCTGAATGGTGGGCGATTGACGCTGCTGTTGCCCTCCAAAGCCGCGTTCGCCTACTGGCCGAGCCGATGATCTACGACGCTCAAGGTACGCAAGGCCGTCGCGCCCCTGATGGATCGTCGCTGGACGTCGGCACGCTGCGGCACGCGCTGGATCTCGCGATCCAGAACGCCGACGGTGGCGACAAGACAGCGCAGCGAGCCGCGGCCTGGGAGGAGCTTGCCCGGGCTCACGGCGAACGAGAGCCGGTGCGAGGGAAGATGCTGCTGACCCTGGAACCAGGCGCCTTCGTCCAGCTCGGACCTGGCGTCTACGGCTTCGCGCCACGAGTCGAGCTGCCTTCCTGGGTGCCCCGTCAGCCACATGCCAGGTCAGTGGGCCGTGCGCTCGAGGGCTTGGTGATCGCGCTCGACGCGCAGGCGGGCATGGCGCTGCTCTCGCCGCGGTTGCTCGCGCTGCGTCACGCCCGTGCCGCCGGCGCCGCGGATCGACGGGTCCAGGGCACGATCGTCTCCGCGTCCGCGAGCGGCCTCGTCGTGGATCTCGACGGGGCACGTGGCTTCGTGCCGCTCACCGAGCTGCCGCCCGACTCGCTGCTCGAGGGCGCCGAGCCAGGCAACCCCTGGCGCGGCTACGTCAGGGGGGTGACCGACACCAGCCCGCTGCTCTCGCAGTACCCCGTGCGTATACGCAAGCATCGCGCACGACAGCGTGAGCAGCTGCTCGCGATCATGCTGCCGGGCCTCGTCGAGACGGGGCGCCTCATCAGCACCAGCGCGGAGGGGGCGCTGGTCGCGTTCGCCGATGGACTGGCGTGGGGCGCCGTCCCCCGGGCGGCCCTCCATTCGCCAGCGGGTCGACGCCTCGCTCGCGGCACGCCGGCGCAGTTCCGCATCCTGGAGCGCACCGGCCAAGGCACGGTCGCGCTCTGGCTGTGGCCCAGCCTCGACATACACGAATAGACAATGACTATGCCGATATTGGGTAGTCCTCGCTCAAATAGTCCATGCGAGGCATTGACCACAAATCACGTCGCGATGAGGCTTGTCTGAGTGTTAGATGCACCACCCACCGACTCGCAGGAACACCTACTCGTCGCATTCGCGCGCGCAGTCGTCAATCCGATCCGCCTGCGCATCCTGCTGCTCGCCACGACCGAGGAGGAGCTCACTCCGCGGTCGGCCGCCAGCGATCTGGGGATCGGTCTCGGCCGCCTCAGCTACCACGTGCGCTACCTCGCCGACCTCGGCGCGCTGGAGCTCAAGCGCACGATCCCCGTCCGTGGGGCGCTCCAGCACGTGTACGCCCTCAGTCCAGGGGCCCGCACGTTCATGGAAGCGGCGATCCGTGGTGGCCTGATCGAGTCCGGCGACTGATCTACGCATCCCAGCCCAGGGCAAGGCCGGCCCTGCGCCGCAGGTAGAGAACCGCCAGCGCCGGCTTGGCCAGGAACCCCGCCTCGGCGAGGACCCGGTCGGTCGCCTCACGCGCCAGCGCGACGGTCGCCTCGGGCCTCGACAGGTAGTAGCTGCCCATGCCCACCAGGATCACGGCGTGGTACCGGCCGAGAGGGACCTTCTCGGCGAGGCTGAAGGCGCGCGAGGCGATCGCCCCCAGGCGCTCGGCGGCCTCGACGGGCGACCGATAGCGCGCGACGTGGCTGTGATCTCCGTTCGCCGCGTCCTGCACCTGGTCGATGAGGCTGTCGAGCAATCCATGCAGAGCGCCCGCCCACGGGAAGTAGAGCCGCTCGACCTTCTTCACACCGGAGCGGTCCAGAGCGGGGTCGGCTGCTGCCGCGATCAGCGCGTAGATCGTGAGCGACGAGCCCGCGGCGCCCAGCAGCTCCCACCAGCGCAAGCCGGAACCGGGCGGGAGCGTGCCCTGAGCCCAACCGGCGATCACGTCCGTTCGCGCCGATCGGCTCGTGCTCGACAGCGCGTGATTGAACCCCTGGCTCACCATGCAGCGATACGCCGCCCGGCGCACCGGGCCTTCGACGACCGGGTACGCGGGCAGCGCCTGGCAGGCGCTGCGGCACACGTCGATGTGCGCCTGGAGGTAGCCGCCGTCGTCCGTCTGCGGGTTGCGAGCGTAGTAGTCGACGCGCGGGGCGCTGGGATCGAGGGCCACCAGGAGCGCGCTGTGGAGTTGACAACCGTTGCCGAAGGGATCGGACCCAGGCTGCTCTGACACCGTGTCGAGGTAGTCGTACATCGCCTGGAAGGCGACGAGCGCCCGGATCACCGGCTTGCGCTGAGCCCGAGGGGCGAGCGCGGCGAAGGCCGCGGCGCCCTCGGAATGGGTGCTCTTGCCCTGGTGGGTGACGAGGGCATGGGCACGCAGGACTGGGTCCGGGATCTCAGCCGCCCGGTTCCGCCATCTCCGCAGCTCGCGCCTCGCGAGAGGAAAGACAGAAAACCAATAGCGCCTGGCGGCGTTCGCGAAGGCGAACGCACGCTCAACTTCCTGAACGGTTCTGATCCACATCCTGCCAGCATCGAGCCGGCAGAGAGGGAATCGATGAGGTTCTACTCCTGGAAGCTAGCCCGCATGGGAACCTGTGCCGCGGCATATCCCGGTACCGCGCTGACGGCGAGGGCAAGCCCCGCGACGAGCCCCGCCGCGAGCAGGACGTCCCCGACGCCAACCGAGAACGGGGCGGCATAGCTGGTGCTGAATTGCAGGTAGCGACCGGCGAGGAAATGGCCGTAGACGCCCAACGTCGCGCCCACGAGGCAGCCGACGGTCACGATGAAGCCGGTCTCATAGAGCAGTGAGCGCCACAGCTGCCACGTGTCGAGGCCCTGGATCTTGAGCGCGGCGAGCCTGGTTCGCCGCTGCCAGATGGTGGCGACCAACGCACAGGCCACGGCGAGCGCCGCCGTGATCAGCAGCAGCAATGCGATCTGGCTGAGCCGCGTCAACCCCTGCCTCCCGAGCGCGAAGTACTGGTCCTCTCGCTCGGCGCGCGTCTGGACCTTGAGCGCGGAGCTCGGTCCGAGCGCGTGCCTGACGAGCTCGCGTCCTCGCCGCGGCGGGATCCCCGGAGCGAGATCGACCTCGAGGGCGGTGGGCTCGTTCGTGCGCCAGGCACGCCTGAAGTCGGCGTTGTTGAGGATGACCGCGCCAGGGCCCAGCCGAGGTTGGTCGTCACGGCCGCGACGCGAAAGCGCGCTGGGCCCGACGGAGTCGGCATCGTGAAGGCGTCGCCCACCTGAAGGTCGCGACTCTTTGCGAGCGCGTCGGACACCGCGCCCCACCCTCCGGCCCGCAGGCGCGTCGTCGCCTGGTCGAGATCGCCTCGCAGAAGCTGGCTCGGGGGAATCATGATGCGATCGCCCCGCGGGCGACCGATCGCCCATAGGCGGCGACCGTCGACGTCCAGCAGCCCGCCTTGATGGAAGCGCACCGCGGCAACGCCGGGAGCCTTGGACAACGCCCTGATCGGAGCGGTCTTGCGGAAGCTGTCGATCATCAGGTCCTCGCCACCGGTCGTGACCCACACGTCGGCGTTGGACAGCCACTCGCGCGTATGCCGGTCGAAGCCCTTGACGAGGTCGCCGCGCGCTCCCCCGATCGCCACGCTGCCGAACATCGCCAGCGCGCCCAGCGCGGCGAGGGCGATCGTGCGCATGGTGGTGCCCCTCAGCTCGATCATGGCGAGCACGAGCATGCTCAGATGCCGGCTGCGACCGCTCGCGCTCTCGACCCAGCAGGCGCCGTAGGCCACGACCATGGGCATGATCAGCAACGCCGCGATGGCGAGGGTGACCCCACCGACCACGGTGGCCTGTGGAACCAGCAAGGCCACCAGCGTCGTCACGGCGATCGTGGCCAGCCCGGCAAAGAAGAGCAGGTGCGTCAAGCCACGGCCGATCGCCTCACCCGGCTCTCCCATCTCGCGGAACACCGAGTCGAGCGAGCGTCCGCTGCGAAGGTCGAGCACGGGACGCAGCGACGCCAGCAGCGCCGCCAGATCCCTCCGCCCAGGGCCAGCGCGACGGTCGACCACTGGACCACGCGCTGGCTGCCCACGGGGAAGGCGAAGGCCAGGTATTCGGGGACCTCGTCGAACACCGCCCGAGACAGGAGCTCACCGAGGACGAGTCCGACCAGCGACGCCCCGACGCCCAGCATGAGCGCCTCGAAGGCGATCACCAGGAGGACCTGACGCCGGGAGAAGCCCTGGACACGCAGATCGGCGATGAAGCGCCTGCGCTCTCCCACCGTGATCAGCATGGCGTTCAAGGCGAACAGGAAGCCGACCATCGCGCTGATCGTGGCGAAGAGGCTGGTCGAGCGGTCATTCGGCTCCGCTGCCTGGCGCAGCACTTGGAGATCCGCGTCGGCCCGAGCGACCGTGACGTGACCGGCCGCGATGCGCTCCAACCCTCTCGTCACCTCGGCGTCGCGCTCGGACCGGGGTTCGACCACCACCTGCGTCAGACGGCCGCGCCGACCGGTCACTCGCTGGGAGAAGCGCAGCGGCGCTATCGCCGCCTGGCTGGTCGCCAAGGCGCCGATGGTCTCGGCCCCAGGATCGCCCCGACCGTGACGCGCCGCTCGCGGCCACCGGCAAGCAACGCGACGGTCCTCCCCGACGCGGCCCCCACGGACTCGGCTACCGCCGCCGGCAGCGCGAGCGCGTTCGACAGCCGCAATCCTCGCGCACCGAAGTTCCGTGTCAACGCGCCGCCGAAGTCGGCCAGGGCGGGAGTCGCGCCCACGAGCTCGATCGTCTGCCGACCGCTGGGACCGACCACGACGGCTCGCACTCTGAGCAGGGGCGCGGAGCGACGTACGCCCGGCAGGGCGGCGACCTTCATGGCAAGGCGCTCGTCGAAGCCAGCGGTCGAGCGGGCGCTCAGCTGGAGCTGAGCGTCACCGACCACGCCGTGCACGACCTGGCTGGCCGAGCCGGTGATGCTCGTGTTCGCCACCTGGACCGCATAGACGAGCGCGACGCCGGCGGCGATCCCGACGCCGGCAAAGATCTCCTGCAGCGGGTGCTTGTGCACGCGCCACCAGTAGAAGCGCAGCAGCGCACGCGCCCGCAGGCCGAACAGCGTCACCGCTGTCTCTCGCCCGCTGTAGTCGACGACTGCGGCAACATCAGCTCGACGCGCGGAGCCTCGAAGCCGACGACGAGTCGTCCGTCCTGGAGCGTGTAGGCACGGTCGACGAGCTTCAAAGCCTCGGGGTCGTGAGTGACCAGCAGCACGCAGGTCTGCCGCTCATGGGCGAGGTCTCGCAACAATCCGAGGATCTCCATCCCCCGACGGGTGTCGAGGTTCCCGGTCGGCTCATCGGCGAGCACCACCCGAGGATCGTTGGCCAGCGCCCTTGCGATCGCCACGCGCTGGCGCTCGCCCGTGGAGAGCTGGCCCGGAGTGTGGTCGCCGCGAGCGGCGAGGCCGACCCGGTCCAGCCATGGACCGGCCTGACGGCGCGCGGCCGTGAGGCTGTAGCCCTCTCCGAGCAGCTTGACCGTGGCATTGTCCAGTGCGGTGGCGGCATTCATGAGATGGAACGCCTGGAAGACGAAGCCGACGTCGCGGCGCCGAAACTGCGCCCGCTCGAACTCGGACAGCAGGCTCAGGTCGTGCCCCTCGAACCAGATCGATCCCTTGTCCGGCTGGAGGATCGCCGCCGCGAGCATGAGCAGCGTCGTCTTTCCGGACCCACTCGGCCCGTAGAGCGCGACGAACTCGCCTGGCTGCACCGCGAGGGAGACCTCGTCCACAGCTCGCACGACCTCGCCTGCACTGAAATAGTGCTTGACCACGTTGCGTAGCTCGAGCATGGCTCAGCGTGACGACGATTCCGACCGGGCATGCTCGCGTGGAAACGGCACCACGGTGCCCAATCGATCGGTGGAGAGCAATCTGCCGCTCCCCACCGAGAAGATGCGACTCGCCCCACGCAGCAGTGCCACGTCCTCGGAGGCCACGACGACAGCGGGCCGCCCGGCCGAACGCCTTGACGAGATCCCGGATCGCGTCTCGCTCACGCGGGCTCGGCGTCAGCCCCGGCTCGTCGACCAGCAGCAGGCGCGGCTCGCGAACGAGCGCGCGGGCGAGTGCGACACGTATGCGCTCGCCTGGCGAGAGCTCGGTCGTGGACGCGTGCGCGCACGCTCTCGCGTCAACCCGCTCGAGGCAGTGCCTGGCCGCCAGCATCGCGACCTTGCGCTCGCACCCGTCGGCGATCAACGGGACCGCGACGTGATCCAACACGCTTTCGGTCCTGCTCGCCGCCCAGCTGCCGACGGGATCGAACGGTGGAGCGACGTAGCCGATCGCGCGACGCAGCACGAGCGCACGCTCGCGCGACGACAGCGTGGCCAGGTTGCGTCCCTCGAAGCGCACGACACCGGCGTCAGGCATCTCGATACCGGCGGCGAGGCGCAGCAGGGACGACTTGCCTGAGCGCGGTGCGCCCCAGATGCCGACGTAGTCGCCGCTGTCCACCTCGAACGAGATGCTCTCCAGCACGACGACCTCGCGCCTGCCGGAGCGATGGCGCTTGCTGACTTGCTCAAGCGACAGCAGCGCCATGGTGCTAGTCCTGTCCGAACTCGGTGATCCGCCTGCGCGTAGAGCCGACCCACACCAGCTCGGCACGCAGGTGCTCACAGGCCGCGTCCTCGATCACGTTCGCCAGCAGCGTGTTCCAGGAGTCCGGATCCTCGAACTCGTCTTCGCTGGCGGCGGCGAGCATGGCGAGGCAGTCGCGCTCGTAGTCGTCGAGGGCGGCCAACAGCACGGGGGCGTGTTCCGGGCGCGCGACCGCGATCTTGGCGAGCAGCTGGGTGCGGATCGGCTCCTTGCGTTCCGGGCTGGCCAGCCAGCGCTCGAACGCGAGCGCGCCTTGGTCGGTGGCGTGGTACATGACCCGCTCGCGGGCGCGCGGTCGACCGGTCAGCTCTCGCACATCGCGGCGGACGAACTCCTGCGACTCGAGGCGGTCGAGAACCGAGTAGATCGTCGACGGCGTGAGCTTCCACGCGCTCCCCATCCGCTCATCGAGGCGCTTGCCGAGCTCGTACCCGTACCCGGGACGCTCCAAGAGCAGTCCGAGCAACGCTCCCGTGACCGGCGATGAGGCTCCGCGCATCAAACCCTTCCTCGAGACCGGCGCGCGCGGCGATCGGCTCGACCCTAGATATACCGGCGTGTCTAATTGGACACTAACCGACCACTCCGGACGGCCGCAAGCGTGGTCCATCTAATTTCGGCATTCGTATGACCCGCGCTCCCCGGCTCGGCATCAGCGTGATGTGGTCGCTGCGCAGCGCCTCGCTGGCGACGCGTTCGGCCCGCAGCTCAGCGTGCAGGAGCACCGTGCGCAGCACGACGCGCATGTGGAACGACGCGAACGTCGCGCCGAGACAGCGCCTGGTGCCGCCGCCGAACGGGATCCAGCTGTAGGTCGAGCCCTGCCCCTCGAGGAAGCGCTCGGGACGGAACCTGAGGGGGTCGGGAAAGAGGGCCGGCGACATGTGCACGAGCCGTGCGCTCGCCATCACGGTCGTGCGCGCCGGCAGGTCATAGCCGGCGAGCTCTGCCGCTCGTGACAGCCGGCGGACGACCGCCGGCAGGACAGGGCGCAATCTCAACGTCTCCTTGACGACGGCGTCGAGGTAGCGATCGTCGGTACGCGCTCGCGCAAGCGCGGCCGGGTGGCGCACGAGGCGCTCCAGCGTCCACGCCAACGCTGTCGTGGTCGTGTCGTGACCGGCGAGCAGCAGCGTGCCGACTTGGTCGAGCACCTGGTCGTCGTCGAGCTCTCCCTCCGACACCAGCATCGCCAGCACGTCGCCGCGCTGTGCGAGCTGCGGGTCGGAGCGGGCGTACTCGACCTCCTCGCGCATCAGCGTGCGTGCGTGCTCGAGCCGCTCGCGAAAGCGACGCCAGAGGCCGACCCGCTGCAGCGGGGGCCACACCCACATCAGCAACGCCAGCGGGCGCAGCTCCACCCCGTGCTGGACCGCCGTGCCCAGCTCGTGCAGGCGAGCGGGCTGCTCGATGCCCATCACCACGCGCAGCAGCACCGAGAGCGTGAGCGCCTGCATCCGGTCCATCAACGCGAATGGCCTGCCCATCGGCCAGCGGGAGACCTGCTCTCGCGTCAGCTCCGCGATCGCCTGCTCGTGGCGGCGTACGGCCTGGCCGTGGAAGGACGGCAGCAGCCGGCGGCGCTCGCGCAGGTGGTCCTCCCCGTCGAGCACCACCACCGAGTGGTCGCCGAGCAACGGGCGCAGGAGCTCGTACCCCTCCCCCGCGCGCCAGACCTCCGGATCCCCGGTGAAGATCGTCTTGATGGCCTCCGGCTCCGTGGTGACGACAGTCGTCCCCCACGGGAAGGCCCGGACAGTAAAGGTCCCTCCATACCGGCGCCGGCAGGTCCGACCGAAACGGTCGATGTGCCTGAGCATCAGATACGACTGCAGAGCAGCCGGCAAAGCGGGACCGGGCGGTAGCGTCAAAGCGACCTCCAGTAATTGAGAAGACCTCACCCCGTGACAGGGTGTATATAGCCGGGTCCGCCGGGACGATCAAGGAAGATCGACCAAATCTGGAGCTACCCAGACCGCTCTGTGCGGAGAACTACTGGTTGAGGAAGGTCAGCCGGTGGGGGTGACGCGATAGGCGTCGAAGACCGATTCGATGTTGCGCAGGCGGGTGATCACGGCGCGCAGCGCCTCGGTGTCCCCCACCTCGACGACGAATCGGTTTTTCACCATCGGATGGACCACGGTGCAACGAGCCTCGAGGATGTTCACGCCCGCTTCGGCGAAGTTGCGCGACAGATCCTCGAGCAGCCGGGTGCGATCCCAACCGTCGACCTCGATCTCGGCACGGAAGGCCGATGCGGCCTCGCCGTCCCAGGCGACCTTGGTGAAGCGCTCGGGATTGCGCCGCAGATGGCGCGCGTTCTTGCACTCCTCGTGGTGGATCGTGATGCCCTTGCCGAGCGAGATGTAGCCGACGATCGGATCGCCGGGCACGGGACGACAGCACTTGGCCAAGCGCAGCATCACGTCCTGCACGCCCTCCACCTTGATGCCGTAGCTGGAGGAGGCCGCGGTCTTCTTCGGCTGCTCGCGGCGCTCGAGCAGCTCGGTGGCCGCCGAGGCCGGCTCGACCGCCGACTCGCCTTCCTTGAGTCGCGCGATCAGCTTTGTCGTGACGGTCTTGGCCGAGATCTTCGCGCCACCCAGCGCCACGTAGAAGTCCTCTGCCTTGCGGAAGCCCATCTCGCGGATCACGTCCGCCAGCAGCGGCGAACCGGCGATTCGCTGCGGCGGCAGGCCGGCGCGCTTGAGGTTCTCGGTCAGGATCTCGCGGCCGGTGCGCTCGGAGTCCTCACGCCGCTCGCGCTTGAACCAGGCACGGATCTTCGACTGGGCGCGCGTGGTCTTGGCCAGCGACAGCCAGTCGCGGCTCGGCCCGCGCTCCTTCTTGGAGGTCAGCACCTCGCAGATGTCGCCCGACTCGAGCTCGTAGTGCAGCGGCACGATCTTGCCGTTGACCTTCGCGCCGACGCAGCGGTGTCCGACGTCGGTGTGCACCGCATAGGCGAAGTCCAGCGGCGTCGCGCCGTGGGCGAGCGACTTGACCTCGCCCTTGGGCGTGAACACGAACACCTCGTCCTCGAACAGGTCCGCCTTCAGCGTCTGGGCGAACTCCTGCGGGTCGTTCATGTCCTGCTGCCAGTCGAGCAGGTGCCGCAGCCACTCGACCTTCTCCTCGACCTGCTTGCCGTGCTCCTC
This sequence comes from uncultured Thermoleophilaceae bacterium, assembly GCA_963734165.1. GTDB lineage: Bacteria > Actinomycetota > Thermoleophilia > Solirubrobacterales > Thermoleophilaceae > JACVRW01. The sequence continues at coordinate 815,644 of CAVTFZ010000003.1, forward strand.
CTTGTAGATCCAGTGTGCCGCGACGCCGTACTCGGCGGTCTTGTGCATCTCCTGCGTGCGGATCTGGATCTCCAACGGGCGGCCCTCGGGCCCGATCACCGTCGTGTGCAGCGCCTGGTACATGTTGAACTTGGGCATCGCGACCCAGTCCTTGAAGCGCCCGGGCAGCGGCTTCCAGAGCGAGTGGATGACGCCGATGGCGCCGTAGCAGTCCTTGACCGAGTCCACGATCACGCGCATCGCGGTGAGGTCGTAGATCTCGTTGAACTCGCGCCCCTTCTTGGTCATCTTCGAGTAGATCGAGTAGAAGTGCTTGGCGCGGCCCGAGATCTCGGCGGCGATGCCGACGGCGTCGAGCTCGTGTCGCAGGTAGCTGCCGGCGCGCGCGACGTAGTCCTCGCGCTCGGTGCGCTGCTGGCTGACCAGCTGCTTGATCTCGTTGTACTTGCGCGGATGCAGGGTGGCGAAGGCCAGGTCCTCGAGCTCCCACTTGATCGCATGGATGCCGAGGCGGTGCGCCAGCGGCGCGAAGATCTCGAGCGTCTCCTTGGCCTTCTCCTGCTGCTTGTGCTTCGGCATCGAGCCGAGCGTGCGCATGTTGTGCAGGCGGTCGGCGAGCTTGATCAGGATGACCCGGATGTCTCTGGCCATCGCGACCATCATCTTGCGGTAGTTCTCGGCCTGGCGATCGTCGCGACTCTGGAAGGTGACCCCCGAGAGCTTGGTCACGCCGTCGACGAGCGTCGCGATCTCCTCGCCGAACTCGGCCTCGACCTCCTGCAGCGACGCGCTCGTGTCCTCGACGGTGTCGTGCAGCAGGGCGGCGCCCAGGGTGGCGGTGTCGAGCCGCATGCCCGCGCAGATCTTGGCGACGCCCAGCGGATGGACGATGAAGTCCTCGCCGCTGGCGCGGCGCTGGTCGGCGTGCCGCTCGCAGGCGAAGATGAAGGCCCGTTCCACGACCTCGCGATCGATGCGCTCAACCGTCTCGCCCGCGTGCTCCTCGACGACCGCGAAGAGATCGCCCAGCATGCGGCGCTCCTCGCCGTTCAGCCGCTCGGCCGGTCCTGTGGGAGCGGCCACGCCGGCCTGATCGACCGGCGAGCGATCGAACTCGGCAGCGGCCTTGACCTTGCTCTCGGAGCCGGCCTTGCCGTTGGCGCGCGGCAGCTTGGGCATCCCTGCGAGTGTAGACCGGTCCCCCGGCGGGAGGGCCCCTGCCCGCCACGGTCCGACGGCTGCTCAGACCCCACTCGAACTCAGTACGACGATCCCGGCCGGCGGGGCGACCGGCGTCGATTCGCGCTCGCTGAGCACGCGCGCGAGCACGTCCACGACGCGTGGGTTGAACTGGCGCCCGGACTGCGCGTGCAGCTCCTCGAGCGCCTCCGCCACCGAGCGGGCCGGGCGATAGGGACGGTCGGTCGTCATCGCGTGGAAGGCGTCGCAGGCCGAGACGATCGTGGCGCCGAGCGGAATCTCGTCGCCGGCGAGGCCGTCGGGGTAGCCCGACCCGTCCCAGCTCTCGTGCGAGGAGCGAACGATCTTGCCGACCTCGCTCAGCAGGCCGCCGACGCGGTCGAGCATCCGCTGACCCTCGATCGTGTGCGCCTTGATCACCACCCACTCGTCGGCGTCCAGCGGCCCCGGCTTGTTGATGATCTCCTTCGGCACGGCGATCTTGCCGACGTCGTGCAGCAGGGCGCCGAACTCCACGTGCCGGCGCTCGGTCGAGCCGAGGCCGAGCCGGTCGGCCACCGCGACCGAGAGCGCGACGACGCCGCGGCTGTGCAGGCCCGTGTACTCGTCGTCGGCCTCCAGCACGTCGCTGAGCAGCAGCGTCGTGCCGCGGTAGGCGCGGCTGAGCTCGAGCGCCTGCTTGAGCCGTGCCGCTCGCTCGGCCGCGAAGACCGCGAGCAGCCCGCCCAGCGGCAGCACGAGCAGCACCGTGTAGGGCGCGCCGTTGGCGGCGATCGCGGCCAGCAGACCCACCGGGGACAGCAGCACGTCGACCAAGCCGACCCAGCCCAGCAGCGACGGCTGCAACCGTGGCGAGATGCCGAGGCCCAGCCACTCGCGCAGCGTCGAGGCGACGTTGTCGCCGAGCAGCTGTGCCGCGAGCGCGGCGAGTAGCAGCGGCCAGTCCGCAAGGGTGGGAGCGGTCGCGCCGGCAAGGCCGATCACGAGCGCCGGACCGACCGCGTGCCAGCTGTCGCCGAGCGCGATCGCCAGGCGCGAAGGGTGCAGATGCCCGCGCAGGTAGTCGGGCAGCCCGCCGAGCACGATGCCCGCGGCCACCAGCAGCGGCACCGCGCCGGGAGGCAGGAGGAACAGCATCGGCACGAACACGACCTGGGTCGGCACGGTGAAGCCATGGCCGACGGCGAAGCGGATGCGCGAGGCCAACGCGTAGACCGCGATCAGCGTCAGGGCCAACGGGACGTCCAGCGGCCGGCCGGTCGAGATCAGCGTGGCCATCGCGACGCCAGCCACCAGGAAGAGGGCGGCGCTCGCCGCTTCCACCGCACGCTCTCGCCCACGCAGGGGCGTGGGCGAGCTGGTGTCGTAGCCCTCGAGGAGCTCCTCCACCGCCGGGCTGGGCGCCTCCCGGATCTCGGTGAACAGAGACATGGGTTCCCCCGGCTACATCGGCATGCACGCCCGCCGGCATGATGGACGGTTGTTCGATGGACAGATGGCCAGCGGCGACCTGGACGGATGTCCGTGGCGAAGGCGAGCGTCCAGGCGCATGCTCGACCGACGATGCTTGCTCCTACGAACTTCATCCGTCCTGCCCGGCGCACCGTCGCCGCGGCGCTGCTGGCCACGTCGGTGGCGCTCATGGCCACCTCCCCCGCCAACGCGGGGGTGCTCGTCAAGGCGGCGCCCAGCTGCGCGGAGCAGACCCTCAGCAAGCCATTCCGCCCCTGGGGCGACCTGGCCGACTACACGCTCTCGCCTGGTGGCGCCTTCGAAGCCGGCGAGCAGGCCTGGAGCCTGTCCGGAGCCCAGATCGAGGCGGGCAACGAGCCCTTCCGGGTGCGCAAGGCCAGCGACGGGCGCTCGCTCGAGCTGCAGCCCGGCGAGGTCGCGACCTCGCCAGTGATGTGCGTCGGCCTCGAGCACCCCACGCTGCGCCTGTTCGCCAAGGGCGAGCGCAAGCTGCTGTCGAGCCTGACCGTCGAGGTCATCACCGAGACCTCGCTCGGCTTGACGCTGGCGCTGCCGATCGGGGTGGCGCTCCCGAGCGGCAGCTGGCAACCCACGCCTGCCTACCTGGTGGTGGCGAACCTGCTGCCGCTGCTGCCCGGCCAGTACACGCCCGTGCAATTCCGCTTCCGCGCCATCGGCGGGACCTGGAACATCGACGACGTCTACGTCGATCCCAAGCGCCGGGCCTGAGGGCGTCGCCGACATTCGATATCCCTAGGGGCGTGACAGCGCCCAGCGTGATCGCCGCGGAGGCCGAGCACCTGCCCGGCGTCGCCGCGATCTACGCCGACGCGGTGCGGGGAGGGCCGGCCACCTTCGACCTCAAGGTGCCGCCGCTGGCCTGGTGGCGCGGCGTGCTCGACGCGCTCGACGCGAGCGCCGGTCACCTGATGCTCGTGGCGATCGGCGCCGACGGCGCGGTGGTCGGATACGCCAAGAGCGGTGGCTTCCGTCCCAAGGCCGCCTACGACAGCACCTGCGAGACGTCCGTGTACGTGACCCAGGACGCGCGTGGTCAGGGCGTGGGCACGCTGCTGTACGCCGAGCTGCTGGCGCGCCTCGACCGCTCCGGGCTGCGGCTGGCGGTCGCGGGCGTGACCGTGCCGAACCAAGCGAGCGCGCGGTTGCACCTCGCCCACGGCTTCACCGAAGTTGGAACGTTCACAGGCGTCGGCGTGAAGTTCGGGAGCGCGTGGGACGTCTGCTGGTACCAGCGGCCGCTGCGCAGCGCGCTGCTGTTCGACGAGCTGCGCGCCGCGGCCCTCGAGTCCGGCGCCCGCACGGACGTCGCGGGACGCGCGGCCGCGACGCTGCGGCGCGCGAGCGGCTACGAGCGCGTCGGCCTCTACGACCTCGGGGAGGGGGCGCCGCGGCTCGTGGTGGCGGACGGTGGCGAGGAGCCGCCCGCGCCACCGGCGCTGAGCGGTTCCACGCTCGCACGTGGCCGTGCGCTGGTCGAGCGCGATGGGGATCGGGTGCGGGCGCTCGCGCCCGTGCTCGAGCGCGAGCGCGGCCGGCTGCTCGGCGCGGTCGCGATCGAGAGCGCCGCCTCGCAACGCCTCGACGACCTCGACCGAGGCCGCCTGGAGCGCTGCGCGGAGGCGCTGCTGCCCCTCTGGCGGCGCGGGGACGGATCGACCTGAGCGGCGGCTAGGCGGCCTGCGTCGCCACGCCCGCGCTCGAGCCACCGCCGAGCGCGCGCTCGAAGCGCGCCAGGCGCTCGCGATAGGCACGGTAGGCCGCCGAGCGCTCCAGCTCGGTGCGGGGCGCGTCCAGCACGGTCACGCTCGGCACGTCGGCCGCGACCTGCACCAGTTCGAGCTCCTGCAGCACGCGCAGCACGCGCGCGCAGCACTCGGGTGTGCGGGGATAGCGGCCGCTGCCGCACAGAACCCGCTCCAGCTCGTCCGCGCCGGCTCCGTCGTCGAGGCCGCGCAGGGCGCGGTAGGCGTCGGTCAGCACAGGCCGCAGGTCCAGCTCGGCGCGCCAGACCGCCAGCGCGAACTCGGACTCCGTCGGCCCCCAGGCGAGGTGAGGGCGCGCGGGCCCACCCAGCAACGGATCGGCGGTGCCCGCGGGGGGCGGGTCGAAGGCCACGAGATGATCGAAGTCGGCGGCGATCCCGGGAGCGCGTGTCAGCGCGTTCCACGAGGCGACCGCGAGCGGCTCGCCCGCGAGTCCGGCCACCAGCTGCTCCAGCGACGCCCGCCGGCGCGCCACGTCCGCCACGGCCACGAGCACCGACTCGCCGCTGGTCAGCAGCTCTCCGAGCACGCCGGCGAAGCCCTCGCCGCGGCGATCGGCGAGCTGGATCTCCCGCTCTCCACCGCCCGCGCCCGCCAAGCGCCCAGCCGGGTCGCGTGCCAGCTCCGCTCGCACCCGCTCCCAGAACGGGACCTCCTCGCCGAGGACGCGCAGCTGCCCTGGACACGTCGGACACAGGGCGCGCATGACCACACGCGGCTCGACCGCGCCGTTCCAGCGATTGAGCTCGAGCCGGATGGCGACGTCGTGCGGCGCCTCCGTCGCCGCCGCCAGCGAGCTCGGCGCGGATCCGAAGGCCACTCCCCGCGCGCGCGAGCCGCCGGTCACGAGCGTGAAGCGGGCGTGCTGACGCTGGTCGCCCATGCCCGTCACGCCCTCGACGCGCGCCGCCGGCACCAACAGCGTCGGCTGTGGGTTGCCCGATCCGAATGGCCGCAGCCGCTCGAGCTCCTCCGCCAGCCCCAGGCCGAGCGTGCCGCCGGGCACGACCGCATCGACGCGCTCGACCGGGATCAGCTCCGCGGGTGTCAGCGTGCCGCCGGCGTGCGCGGCCAGCGCCCGGCGGAAGGGCTCAACCCGCTCGGCGTCCAGCTCGATCCCGGCCGCCATCCGATGCCCGCCGAAACGACGCAGGTACGAGCCGCAGGCCGCGAGGCCGGCGTGCAGGTCGTAGGCGCCGACGCTGCGGCCCGAGCCGCGGGCGCGCTCGCCGTCCAGCGCGATCACGACGGCCGGGCGCCCCCAGCGCTCCACCAGCCGGGAGGCGACGATGCCGACCACGCCCGGGTGCCAGCCCTCGCCCGCGACGACCAGGGCTCCCTGGCTGGCCTGCTCGAAGCGCCGCCGCCTCGGCTTCGAAGAGGATCCGCGTCTCGGCCTCGCGGCGGTCGTGGTTGAGCAGGTCGAGCTCGCGGGCGATCTCGGCGGCGCGGGCCTCGTCGTCGGTCATCAACAGCTCCAGCGCGGCGTCGGCTCGCTGCATACGCCCGGCCGCGTTGAGGCGCGGGCCGAGCCGAAAGCCGACCACCTGCTCGCTCGACCTCCCCGGCTCGGTCGCCGCGACCGCCATCAGCGCGCGCAAGCCGGGGCTGCGCGTGCGGGCGAGAGCACGCAGGCCCTCGCGTACGATGCGCCGGTTCTCGCCTCGCAGCGGGACGAGGTCGCAGATCGTGCCGAGCGCCGCCAGCTCGAGCAGCTCCGCCGGCGGCCCCAGCTCCGTCGCGCCCGCCACGTCGCCGCCGGCGCCGAGTCCCGCGTCGGCGCGCACCAGCTCCGCCAGCTTGAGCGCCGTCCCCGCGGCGCACAGCTCCGGGCACGGGTAGTCGCCCAGCGCGGGGTGCACGATCGCGCAGTCCGGCAGCGTCTCCCCGGGACGGTGGTGGTCGACCACGAGCACGTCCATGCCGGCGGCGCGGGCGGCTGCCACCTCGGCCACGGCGGTCACGCCGCAGTCGACCGTGATCAACAGCCCCACGCCCCGCGCGGCGAAGCGCTCGACGGTCGTTTGCGAGAGGCCGTAGCCCTCGCCGAAGCGATTGGGCAACTCCCAGAGCGGATCGGCCCCGAGCGCGCGCAGCGTGCGCAGCAGGATCGCGGTCGAAGACACGCCGTCCACGTCGTAGTCGCCGTGGACCGCGATCCGGGAGCCGCGCTCCACGTGCGCCAGCAGCAGCTCGGACGCCGCGGCGGCTCCGGGCAGGGACCGCGGGTCGTGGCGCTCGTCCGCGGCCAGGAAGCGACGTGCCTGCTCGTCGTCGGCCAACCCGCGCCTGACGAGGACCGCCGCGAGCGTGGCGGACACCCCGAGGGCTCGTCTGCAAGCGCCCGGCCGCCTCCACCTCGTAGGGCTGGCTAACCCAGCGTGACGGCCGCGAGCGCATCCGACCCATCCTGGGCATTGAACCGGACGGAACACGCCGGCCGTGGCGGTCCTCTCCCGCTATTTCGCGCAGCGTGCGGTCTTGCGACGCTTGGCGGCCCTGTAGGACTCCTTCGCGTTGCGCACGGCCTTGCGGCGCTTCGCCGTGCGCTTGCCGCGCAGCGCCCGCTTGGCCTTGCGCAGCGTTGCCCGCGCCCGCCCGAGGGCGCTGACCGCCCGCTTGCAGGAGCTCGACACGGGCGCCGCCGGGCCAGGTTGCAGCGGCGGCGGAGGCGGATCGCCGCTCGGCGGGATGGGCTCCGGCTCGCCGGCGACGAGCGTGAAGGTCCCCTGCTCGACCACGTGCGTCGTGTCGTCGGCGCAGCGCACCAGGATCGAATGCTCGTAGAGCCCCTCGACGTCGAGGTCGACGCCGAACACCTCCTCGTGCGAGCCGCTGGCGGACGGGGTGTACGCCGGCTCGAGCTCCGCTCCCGTCGGCGTGCGCAAGCGGGCGGTGACGCTCGCGGGCTGCTGTACGCCGCAGAGCGCCGCGACGTCGATCTGGTACGCGAACGGGACGCTGGCCGGCAGGTTCGCGTAGATCACCGTGCCGTCGGGCGGGTCGAAGTCGGCCGCGGCCGGGGACGCGCCGATGGCCAGCAGCGCCAGCCCGGTCGCGCACGCAATCAGTCGCCGGCGCCTCACCTGGCGACCGTAGGGCCACTTCGGCGAGCCGTCAAGCAGGCGGCTGGCTAGGAACCTGCGCGCGTGAACCCGTGGTCCACGCCGTGCTCGCGGTCGAGCCGCGCGCCCCACCAGTACGAGAGCGCGAGGCCGATGACCGCCCCCGGGACCGCGACGATCGCCTGGAGCAGGTCGGTGTCGTGGCGGCCGGGCACCTGACCGCCGTTGACGATGAAGCCGAACAGCGTCGCGGACACCACCGAGACCAGGAACGCGCCGACGATGCCGCCCCAGAAGCGATCGGGCACGAACACCGTGAAGTGCCAGACCGCGATGCCCATCATCACCCACACCACCACGCTCATCAGCGCCTCCCGTGCTTCTTGCGAGGACGGCTGCGCTTCGCCGCGGCGCGCTTCGGCGGCTCAGGCGTGGTGGGGGGCGGCGCGGCCGCCGGTGGATCGTCGGCGCCCGGAGCGGGACCATCAGCGGTCGGCGCGCCGTTCGCGTCGTCCTGTGGCAGCGCGTCGATCGCGTCGTCCTCGGGGAGCGCGTCGATCGCGTCGTCCTCCGGGGGAGCGGCCATGGGCGCGTCGGGCGCCCGGCTGGCGCCCGGGGCCTCGCCGTTGCCCATGCCGGGCGGCGCGGCCATCGGCGGCGGCTGCACGGCGGTGCGACTGGTCCCGCGCGCGGCGGTGCCCTCGCGCGCCCGCTCCGCGGCCGGGGCCTCGCGGCGCTTGCGCCGGCCCCCGCGCATGCCTCGCGCCGGCGCGTCGGCCTCGGTCCGCTCGCCCAGCACCGGGCCGGCCGTGGCAAACGCCGGCACCAGGCCGTCGAACTGCTCCATCACCAGCCGGCGGCGACGCATGTAGATCCGCTCGCGCTCCTTCCACTCCACCAGCACGGGGGTGGCGATGAAGATCGACGAGTAGGCGCCGGACGCCACGCCGACCAGCAGCGCGAAGGCGAAGTCCTTCAGCGTCTCCCCGCCGAACAGCATCAGCGCCGTGATCGGCATCAGGGTCGAGAAGCTCGTCGCGAGCGAGCGCGTGAAGACCTCGGACATCGAGCGGTTGGCGATCTGCGAGTAGGTCGCTCGCGGCATGCGCGGGACGTTCTCGCGGATGCGGTCGAACACGATGATCGTGTCGTAGAGCGAGTAGCCCAAGATCGTCAACAACGCCGCGACCGTGGCGCTCGTCACCTCCCGGTCGGTCAGCGCGTACACGCCCGCGGTGATCAGCAGGTCGTGCATCAGCGCGATCAGCACCGGGACGGCGAACTTCCACTCGAAGCGGACCGCGATGTAGATCGAGATCAGGATCAGCGACGCGATCACGGCGATCACCGCCGTGCGCGCGATCTGCTCGCCGAAGGTCGGCCCGATCGAGTTCGTCGAGAACTGGTCGCCGCGGACGCCGTAGTCCTTGTCGAGCGCGTTCTCGACCTTGTTGACCTCCCCCGGCTCCAGCTGCTCGACCGCGATCTGCACGACGTTCTTGCCGAGCTCGGGATCGTCGACCTGCTGGATCTTCGCGTCCCCGTAGCCGAGCGGCGAGAGCGTGTCGCGCACGTCCTGCACGCTCGCGGACCGCTCGAGCGGGGTGGTGATGCGGGTGCCGGACTCGAAGTCGATGCCGAAGTTGATCCCCAGCGCGGCGATCGCGATCGCGCCGATCGCGATGATGGCGCCGGAGGTCGAGAAGAACCACTTCGAGTTGCCCATGAAGTCGAACTTCCAGCCCGATCGCTGGCGCCCGACCCCAAGCGCGCTGGGACGCGCCAGCAGGCGGCTGCGCGCCATCGTGCCGAGGATCGCCGAGGTCGCCAGCACGGCGGTGAACAGCGACACGATCGTGCCGATCCCGAGCGTGAAGGCGAAGCCGCGCACGCCGGCGGTCGCGAGCGTGAAGAGGATGAAGGCGACGCCGATCGTGACGACGTTCGCGTCGATGATCGTTCGCAGCGCCTTCGCATAGCCGCCCGAGATCGCCGCCGGGATCGACTTGCCGAGCCGCACCTCCTCCTTGATGCGCTCGTACATGACGATGTTGGCGTCCGCGGCCACGCCCAGGGTCAGGATCAGGCCGGCGATGCCCGGCAGCGTGAGCGTGATCGGGATCAGCTTCACGAGCGCGAACAGGAAGATCGCGTAGATCACCAGCGCGGTCATCGCCACGAGGCCGAGCACGCGATAGAACAGGAGCAGGAACAGGATCGTCAGGGTGAAGCCGACGATGCCGGCGACCAGGCCCTGGTGCAGCGCCTGCTTGCCGAGGGTCGCGGAGACCTGGGTCTGCGAGATCAGCTTGAGGTCGACCGGCAGGGCGCCGATGCGCAGGCTCTCGGCGAGGTCGTTGGCGTCACCGAAGTCGCCGATGCCGTTGATCTGCGCGCCGGTGCGCCCGTCGATGCCCTCCGGGTTCTGCAGGAAGTCGATCGTCGCGAGCGAGACGATCTTGTTGTCGAGCGTGATCGCGAAGCGCTGGAACTTCTGTTCGTTGGAGACGCCCGGGGCGATGATCTTCGAGCCGCGGTCGGCGATGCGCTTGGTCACCGTGGCAAAGGCCTCGCGGCCCTTGTCGGTGAACTCCATCGTCACGATCGGCTCTTGGGTGTTCGGGTCGGTGTTGGCCTCGGGGTTCTTGATGTCCGAGCCCGACAGCTCCGAGTCGTCCTCGAGCACGAAGTAGTTCTTGATCGTGTCCGGCTGGTTGGGCGCCGGATCGGCCTGGACCACCACGATCCCCTGCGGCACCTTCACGATCGTCGAGCCCGCCGGCGGCCCACCGTTCTTGAGCGCCGCGAGCTCGTCCTCGCATTCGGTGCCCTTGGCGTACGTGCGCGGCTTGCCGGTTCCCGGGTCGTAGTCGGAGAGCACTTCCTTGCAGCTGCCGGACGGCTGGTAGTCGCCCTCGATCAACGGCTTGCCGTCGGGCCCGATCGGGCGCTTGTCGGGACCGAACAGGTAGTAGCGGTCCTTGGCCGAGTCGTTGGCCTTGTCGGCTTTGGCCGGCGACAGGTCGGAGCCTGGCTCGACGTCGACCTTCTCCGCCCTGGGCTTGGACTTCGACGCCAGCGTGACGGCCTCGTAGAGCGCGGTCGTGCCGATGAACGGCCGATCGGGACCGCGCTTGCCGAGCACGTTCGGCTCCCAGTCGTAGAACTGCAGCTGTGCGGTCGTGCCCACCTGCTCGATCGCGCGCTCGGCGTTCTGGACGGCCGGCAGGCCGATCGAGATCTGGGTCGCGCCCGCGCGCTGGATCTCCGGCTCCGACACGCCGAGCGCGTCGGTGCGCTTGCGGATCGTCTCGAGCGCGTCGTCGACCGCCTGCGGGGTGACCTGCGGCACCTGCGGGGTGGGCCGGGCCTCGTAGACGAGCTCGGTGCCGCCCTCGAGATCGAGGCCGAGCTTGGTCGACTTGGTCGCGATCACCACGCCTGCGAGCGCGAGCAGCGCCAGCACGAGGCCGAGGATGCCGAGGTTGCGCCGGCGGCTGGTCACGACGAGACCTTGGGCGTGAGGACGAGCAGCAGGCCGCCGTCGTCGTCGTAGGCGGGGAAGATGTCGGCCTTGGCCGGCTCCGGACGGTCGCCCTCGGCGTGCACGGTGACGGGCTTGTCGAGCACCCTCACACCCCACTCCAGCGCGGTTCCGATGTAGTCGTCGCCGTTCTCGAACTCGAGTCCGAGCACCTCGTCGACCTCACGACCGATCACGTCCATGTCGCCGAGCCCGGTCAGCTCGCGCGCCCCCCGACCGGTACCGATCAGGCGACTCTGCTGGTCGAGGATGAAGAAGGCGGCGTTCGGGGCCGGGTAGTAGTCGTCGAGCAGCTCGAACAGGAAGCCGAAGCCGCAGCGTGAACACGACCGGGCCTGGTCTCGAAAGCCAGCGGTGCGCTCAGCGGCCGTGCTGCGATTCCCGCAGTTCGGGCAGATGAAGATCGGCATGGACGCCTCATGCTAGAACAAGCGCTCATCACGGTTGCGCGGCACCTCGAGGCCGAGATGGGCCCAGGCCGCGGCCGTGCCGACGCGCCCACGGGGCGTGCGCATCAGAAAGCCCTGCTGCAGCAGATACGGCTCGTAGACGTCCTCGATCGTGTCCGCCTCCTCGCCCACGGCGACCGCCAGCGTCGACAGCCCGACGGGCCCGCCACCGAACTTCACGCAGATGGCCTCGAGGATCTCGCGGTCGAGGCGGTCGAGACCGGCCTCGTCGACCTCCAGCAGGTCGAGCGCCTCGCCCGCCAGGGTCGCGTCGATCCGGCCGCTGCCGCGCACCTCGGCCACGTCGCGAACGCGCTTGAGCAACCGATTGGCGACACGTGGCGTGCCGCGGGCCCGGGCGGCGATCGCCTGCGCGCCGGCGGCGTCTATGCCCACCTCGAGGATGCCCGCCGAGCGCAGCACGATCTGGGCGAGCTCGGCCGGCTCGTAGAGCTCGAGCCGGTGCGTGACGCCGAAGCGGTCGCGCAGCGGCGTCGTCAGCAGGCCGGTGCGGGTGGTCGCGCCGATCAGGGTGAACTGGGGCAGGTCGAGGGTGACCACCCGCGCGCCCGCGCCCTGACCGACGGTGATCGGCAGCTTGCGGTCCTCCATCGCCGGATAGAAGGTCTCCTCGAGCGCGCGCGGGAGGCGGTGGATCTCGTCGACGAAGAAGACGCTGCGCGGGTCGAGCGCGGTCAGGTAGCTGGCGACGTCGCCCTTGCGCTCGAGCGCCGGCCCGGCAGTCGGCACGAACTCCACGCCCAGCTCGTTGGCGACGATCTGCGCCAGCGAGGTCTTGCCCAGGCCGGGCGGACCGGCGAGCAACACGTGGTCGAGCGCTTCGCCGCGGGCCTTGGCCGCCTCGATGAAGACCGCCAGCTGCTGCTTGACGCGCTCCTGGCCGATGAAGTCCTCGAGCCGGCGCGGGCGCAGCGAGCGGTCGAAGTCGTCCTCGGCCGGCAGCGTCGCGGGGCTGGGGATGCGCTCGACCCCGGGGGTCCGGATCCCCCCTTTATCGGGGCGTCCTCAGCGGTCACCCGGCCCCGGCTCACCGCGCGCCCCGCAGCGCCTCTGCGATCAGGTCCTCAGGCGTCTCGCCATGCGCGCCATCGAGCAGCTTGTCCGCCTCCTGCGGGTTGAAGCCGAGGCCGAGCAGGCCCTCGCGGGCGAGCGTGCGCGGGTCGTCACTGGCCGTGTGGCGCACGACGATCTCGTCGCTGACCTTGCCGGCGACCTTCTCGCGCAGCTCGACGATGATCCGCTCGGCCGTGCGCTTGCCGATGCCCGGCACGGCCTGGAAGCGCGCGCTGTCGCCGGAGGCGATCGCGTTCAGCAGCTCGCGCGGCGCGCCGCCCGAGAGCACCGCCAGCGCGACCTTGGGTCCCACGCCCTGCACCCCGATCAGCATCAGGAACAGCTCGCGTTCGGCCTCGGTGGCAAAGCCGAACAGGTGCATCGCGTCGTCGCGCAGCACCAGCTGGGCGAACAGGCGTGCCTGCTCGCCGGCGGCCGGCACCGCGGACAGGGTCTGCGAGGAGACCGCGAGGCGGTAGCCGACGCCCGCCGCCTCGATCACGACCTCGCCGGGCAGGCGCACGACCACCTCGCCGCGGACGAGCGCGATCACCGGGGTCCTCCGAGAGGGGTGGTCACGACTTTGATTCTGCTCACGAGTGCGGACGCCCCGCCGTCAGAGGGCGGCCCGCAGCGGGGCGCCATTGGCGTGGCAGATCGCAACGGCGAGCGCATCCGCCGCGTGATCGGGCTCGGGCGGCTCGGGCAGGCTCAGCAAGGCACCGACCATCCGCTGCACCTGGTCCTTGGCCGCGCCGCCGCTGCCGCAGACCGCCTGCTTGACCGCCTGGGGGGTGTACGAAAAGCACGGAACCCCCGCCATGCCGGCCGCCAGCAGGACGACCCCGCGCGCCTGGCCGACCGCCAGCGCGCTGTGGGCGTTGCGACCGAAGTAGAGGTCCTCGACGGCGACCGCCAGGGGGCCGTGCTCGCGGATCAGCTCGCCCACGCGAACGTGGATGTCGACCAGCCGGCGCTCCAGGGGGATGCCCGCGCGCGTCTCGATCACGCCGCCGTCGAGCGCGGCCAGCCTGCTCCCCTGCGAGAGCACCACGCCGTACCCGGTGTGCGCGGTACCGGGATCGATGCCGAGGACGACCACCACCGTTGGGATTCTGCGGCGAGGCTCGACGCCTCCCCGCCGCGCGGCGGCTCAGGCGGTGGCGACGCGCTCGAGCACCTCGGCGTCGACGTCGAAGTTGGCGTGCACCGCCTGGACGTCGTCGTGGTCCTCGAAGGCCTCGATCAGGCGCAGCAGCGACGCGACCCGCTCCTCCTCGACCGGCGTGCGGGTGGTCGGGCGCTGCACCAGCTCGGACGACTGCACCTCCACGCCCGCGGCGTCCAGCGCGTCGCGCACGGCCGCCACGTCGGTCGGGCCGGTGACGATCTCCCAGACGTCCCCGTCGAGCGCCATGTCCTCGGCGCCGGCGTCGATCGCGACGAGCAGGTCCTCCTCGCCGTAGCGGCTGCCGTCGACGACGATCTCGCCCTTCTTCTCGAAGGTCCAGGCCACCGAGCCTGGCTCGCCGAGGTTGCCGCCGTGCTTGGAGAACAGGTGCCGCACCTCGGAGCCGGTGCGGTTGCGGTTGTCGGTCAGGGCCTCCACGAGGATCGCCACGCCGCCGGGGCCGTAGCCCTCGTAGAGGACCGACTCGAAGGTCTCGCCGTCCGAGTCGGCGCCGGTGCCCTTGGCGACGGCACGCTCGATGTTGTCCTTGGGCATGCTCGCGTCGCGAGCCTTCTGGATCGCGAGCGCCAAGGCGGGATTGCCGTCGGGGTCTCCCCCGCCCTCACGCGCGGCGACCGTGATCGCGCGCGAGAGCTTGGTGAACAGCTGCCCGCGCTTGGCGTCGACCGCCTTCTTCTTGTGCTTGATCGACGCCCACTTGGAATGACCTGCCATGGGCGGAGTCTATGACCGCTAGACCAGGAAGCGCCCGTCGCGCTGCAGCTCCACGCCGTCGACCGTGATCGAGCCGCCCTGGCGCAGGTCGCAGACCATGTCCCAGTGCACGGCGGAGCTGTTGACGCCGCCGGTCTCGGGGTAGCTCATCCCGATCGCGAGGTGGACCGTGCCGCCGATCTTCTCGTCGAGCAGGATCTCCTTGGTGGCTGTGGCGATGCCGTAGTTGGTGCCGATGCCCAGCTCGCCCAGCCGGCGCGAGCCCTCGTCGGTGTCGAGCATCTCGATCAAGAAGCCCTCGCCGCGCTCGGCCGACGCGTCGACGACCAGCCCGTCCCGAAAGCGCAGCTTCACGCCCGCGACCTCGCGGCCGCCGTAGCTGGCGGGAAACGAGTAGGCGATCTCGCCGTCGACCGAGTCCTCGACCGGTCCCGTGAAGAACTCGCCGTCGGGCATGTTGTGCTCTCCGGCGCAGGCGATCCAGGTGCGCTCGGAGACGCCGAGCACGATGTCGGTGCCCGGCCCGGTGACGTGCACCTCCTCGCGTCCCTGCATCCACTCGGTCAGGCGCTTGACCTCGTCGGATTGCCGGCGCCAGGCCGTGACCGGCTCGCCGTCGGTGGCCAGGCAGGCGGCGTAGTAGAAGTCCTCGTACTCGCGCAGCGACATGCCCGCCTCAGCCGCGTAGGCATGGGTCGGGAACAGCGTCAGCGCCCAGCGGTACTCGCCAGCGGCCGAGCGCTTCATCGACGTGTCCATCAGCTGCTTGCGCGCGCGCTGCGCGCGGGCCTGCTTCTTGGGATCGGCCTGCGAGAGCGCGTACGAGTTGACGTCGGCCATCACCGCGATGCGTACGTCGGCGTGCTCGGCCGCCCATTCGGCGGTCGGCGGGATCCAGTCGAGCTGCTCGTCGGTGGCGAGACGGAAGAAGGCGGCCTGCGCCTCGTCGGTGGTCAGCTGCATCACCGGCAGCCCGCCGGCGCGCAGCACCTCCTCATAGACCGCCTGCACCAGCAGCTCGGCCGCGGTGGTCGACTGGATCACGCAGACGTCGCCGGGTCGCACGCGCGTGGAGTAGTGGACGAGGATCTGCGCCAGGGCGTCGGCGCGCTGGTCCCTCATGCGGTCGGATCTCCGTTCGTCGTAGGTACGAGCCAGCGGTGCACGCGACGGTCGCCGGTCAGCTCGGGGTGGAAGGCCACGGCCAGGATGTTGCCCTGCCGGACCGCGACGGGATGCCCGTCCACCTCCG
This sequence comes from uncultured Thermoleophilaceae bacterium, assembly GCA_963734165.1. Classification (GTDB taxonomy): domain Bacteria; phylum Actinomycetota; class Thermoleophilia; order Solirubrobacterales; family Thermoleophilaceae; genus JACVRW01. The sequence continues at coordinate 831,391 of CAVTFZ010000003.1, forward strand.
CCAGCACCTCGACGTCCCGTCCGTGCTCGCTGACCCAGGGCGCCCGGATGAACACGGCGCGCAACTCGCCGAGACCGGCCACGTCGAGATCGGCCTCGAAGCTGTGCAGCTGGCGGCCGAAGGCGTTGCGCTCGGCGCTGACGTCGAATAGGCCGAGGTGGTCGCGGTCGAGCATGATCATGCCGGCGCAGGTGCCGAGCACCGGCTTGCCGCTGCGCACGAAGCGCGCTCAGCGGCTCGGCGAGCCCCTCCCGCTCGATGCCGAGCGCCATCGTGGTCGACTCCCCGCCGGGGATGACGAGGCCGTCGAGCCCCTCGAGGTCGGTGGGCACGCGCACCCTGCGCGCTTCGGCGCCGAGCTCGCGCGAGCGCGCGCGCGTGCGCTTCGAAGTCGCCTTGGATGGCGAGGACGCCGACGAGCTGCCTGCTCACCAGCCGCGCTTCTGCAGCAGCCCGCCGTCGGCTTCGAGCGCGCCGATCTCCAGGCCGGGCATCGCGTCGCCCAGCTCGCGCGAGGCGGCCGCGACCCGCTCCGGGTCGTCGAAGTGCGTCGTCGCCTCGACGATCGCCCGCGCCCGGCGCGCCGGATCGGAGGACTTGAAGATGCCGGAGCCGACGAAGTTGCCCTCGGCGCCGAGCTGCATCATCAGCGCCGCGTCGGCCGGGGTCGCGATGCCGCCGGCGCAGAACAGCACGACCGGCAGCCGGCCCCGCTCGGCGACCTCGCGCACGATCTCGAGCGGGGCGCCGCAGCTCCTTGGCGGCGGCCGGCAGCTCCGTCGCGTCGAGCGACCGCAGGCGCCGGATCTCGCCCGTGATCAGCCGGATGTGGCGCACCGCCTCGACGATGTTGCCGGTGCCGGCCTCGCCCTTGGAGCGGATCATCGCCGCGCCCTCGCCGATGCGCCGCAGCGCCTCGCCGAGGTTGGTCGCACCGCACACGAACGGCACCGTGAAGGCGTGCTTGTCGATGTGATGCGCCTCGTCGGCCGGGGTCAGCACCTCGGACTCGTCGATGTAGTCGACCTCGAGCGCCTGCAGCACCTGCGCCTCGGCGAAGTGGCCGATGCGCGCCTTGGCCATCACGGGGATCGTGACGGCCTCCTGGATGCTCCTCGATCATCGTCGGATCGGACATGCGCGCGACGCCGCCGTCGCGTGCGGATGTCCGCCGGCACGCGCTCGAGCGCCATCACCGCGGCCGCGCCGGCGTCCTCGGCGATCTTGCGCCTGCTCGGGCGTGACGACGTCCATGATCACGCCGCCCTTGAGCATCTCGGCGAGGCCCGACCTTGACCCTGAAGGTTCCGGTCTCCATCGAGCCGTCCATGGTACCTACGGCCCAGTCGCAGCCCGCCGCGTGGCAGGGCTGGTCGGAGCAGGTGTCGACGAGGGCGCCGTCGAGCTCGAGGAACTCGGAGAACTGCTGCGCGGCGGGGAGCTCGGAGGCGGTCAGCGCATGCGGGTCGACGCCCTTGGTCTGGATCGTGTCGACTGGCGGGGACGGCGGCGTCCCGAGCACGGTGCCCCCGACCGTGCGCAGCGGCCCGATGTCGTAGACCACGAGCGCATTGCCGCTCCAGGGATAGCCGGGCACCGGTTCGATGCCGTAGAAGGGCGTGCGGTCGAGGCTGCGGCCGGGATCGAGCGCCGGCGTGCGCAGCCGCGCGCCGAGCACGCGCGCCTCGACCTCGGTGGCCGCGTTGGAGACCTGATGATCGCCGAAGGCCTCGTGCAGCAGGACCGTGTGCGGTGGCGTGTTCGGATACGGGTCGCGGGCGATGTGCCAGGCGTAGCCGTTGGCCTCGCCGCGATCCCACAGCAGCTGGATCAGCGAGGTCAGCAGCGACCGATCGATCTGGCGCGGATAGGCCGGGTAGAGGATCGCCTTGAAGCGCTCGAACTGCGAGCTGCGCGGGAGCAGCAGGCTGAAGTTCATGCCGGGCACGATCAGGGCCGCGCGATCGAAGTCGGGCGCGACCGCGGTCAGCGCCCCACCGAGGATGCCCCCTTGGCTGGCACCGGCGAAGAACAGCCGTCGCTGGTCGATCACGTTGCCGATCGCGGGATTCGAGGCCAGTCCCTGCGGGTGCAGCAGCAGCCGGCCGAGGAACATGAAGTTCAGCAGGCCCTGCTGGTTGCGATCGGCGAGCGTCGGAAAGCGCGACAGCTCGCGCGACAGTGCGAGCACGTTCGGCAGGTCGGAGCTGGACATCCCCGACCAGTCGGTCGCGCAGGCGACGAAGTTCCCGAGCGCGGTCAACGGCGCCAGCGCCAGCAGCGCGTCGGCGTTCTGGAACAGGCCGTGGCCGAACAGCAACGGGCGGGCGGGCGTGGCCGCCGAGGCGCTCGGCGGCACCAGGCAGATGAAGTTCGCCTGCTGGCTGTTGCCGGCCGTGCGCACCGGCAGGCCCTTGCGGTCCAGCTTGAAGCGGGCGCCGGGTGGGCAGCCGGGCGCGTCGAGGAAGCAGGGCACGGTGAAGTGCCCGTCCACGCGCCGCACGCCGCTGCCGACGTCCGCGCTGCCGTCGACGCTGAAGGCGGGGCTGCCACCCTGCACCTGCCGGTCGGCGAGGTTCGTGTCGCCGAGCTCGGCGAAGGCGCGGTCGCGGATCGACAGCAGCCGCTGCGAGAGGTTGGCGCGGCTGGCGATCGTGAAGTCCCAGGCGAGGTAGAGGCTGCGGCGCGCGATGCCGGCGCGCCGCAGGCTGCGGAAGATGCGCTCCATGTGCGGCCGCCGCTGCCTGACCGCGCGGCTGCGCGAGACGAGCCGGTCGCGGTAGACGCGGAAGGCGCGGCCCGCTCGCAGCGCGCGCCCGCGCCGGTCCTCGAAGTTGCGCAGCGCGACGATGTAGCGGTGGCCCTCGCGCCAGTTGGCGCCCGGGTGGATCAGCAGCGCGCGTCCACGCGCGCTGGTGGCCTGCGCGTCGAGCTCGGCCCAGATCAGCTGGCGCTTGCCGCTGCGCGCATCGACCACCACGATCGGCGCGCGCTTGGCATAGCTGCGCGCGAGGTTGGTGAGCGGCACCGCGCCGCTGCGCTCGAGATCCAGGCGCGGCACGCGCGTGACGATCGTCTGGCCGGGACTGAAGCCGTCCGAGCGGTTGTAGTCCTGGGCGCGGATCGGGACGCCGTCCGCGTTGCGTGGCATCTGCGCGTCGCGCAGCGCCAGGTGCCCGTGCTCGACGAAGTAGTCGTTGGGCCAGGGCAGCAGGCACGCGGCCCGGTCGAGCGGGTCGCACCCGCGCGGGGCCGCCACAACCGCCGGAGCACATGCACATGCCACGAGCGCGACGAGCGCCGCGCTGACTGCCCCTCTCCTCACACGCGTGAGGTTACTTCAGCCGGAAGGCCTTGATGCGATCGGCGTAGGCCGACTCGTCGAGGGCGTAGACGCCGTATGCGAGCGCCTGCACCAGGCCCAGCAGGGCGGTGTGCGAGCGTATGTACGCCGGGCTGTTGGACGAGTAGTACAGGCGGTGATCGGCATGTTTGGCCACCTCGGAGAGCGTCGCGTCGGCGATCGCGATCGTCGCGGCCCGCCGGTTGCGGGCCAGCTTCATCGCCCGCACCACCAGCGGATGCGGCCGGCCGGCCGAGAAGCCCACCAAGACGGTCTTGTCGTCGACACGCCCGAGCTTGGCCAGGCCCTCCTGGCTGGGACTCGCCACCACCTCGGCGCGCAGGTCGAGCAGCATCAGCAGGTGCCGCAGGTAGCTGGCGAAGAACGCCATCTGGTCGGTCCCGCAGAGCACGATCCGATCGGCGCGCGAGATCAGGTCGACCGCGGCGCCGACCTCGTCGCGATCGACCTTGTGCGCGGTCTCGGCGAGGTTCGCGTGATCGGCCGCGAGCGCCGTCTCGAACTCGGTCTGGTCGATCGGGAAGAGCGGCGGATTGGCCAGGTCGGGAGCGCCGTTGGCCTGTTCGCGGGCGCGCCGGTACTCGTCGCGCGCGGCCGCCTGCAGTTCGGGAAAGCCCTCGAAGCCGAGTGCCTGCGCGAAGCGCACAACCGTCGAACTCGACGTGTTGGCGCGCCGCGCAAGCTCCTCGGCGGTGTGGAAGGCAGCTTCTTCGAGATGGTCGACGATGTACTGACCGACGTCCTTCTGGGAACGGGAGAACTCGTCGAAGCGTTGACGAATCTCCTCGGAGAGGGTCAGAGCGGTAGTCGTAGAGGAGCGCGTCACGGCCCCAGATTTCGCCGGGGCGAGCGGAGTTCCTCCTGAAGCTAGGCGTGCGGACGCAAACGAGCCGCTTCGGGGAGCGGCCAGAGATGCACGTCCACTTCGCGATCCTCGGGATCGGAAGGTCTGCCCACGACGCGGAACGGCAGCTCGCGATCTGGCTGCACCTGCGTCCCGAGCCGACTGCGCAGGGCGGGTGCCGGCACGAAGCCGGTGACGAGCCCGTCGCCGAAGGCCACCAGCGCACCGCCGCTGCCGGCGGCGATCACGCGACCGCTCAAGGTCATCCCGCACGACAGCGAGGCGAGCGCCCGCTCGCGACGGCTGGCGCGGCGCGCGCGGGTGCCGGGCGCGAAGGCCGACAGCCGCACGATCGCATCGCCCATCTCGACCACGTATCCCCGCCAGCGACTGCCGGGCAGGGCCCGTCGAGCAACCAGTCGAGGTCCAGCTCGCGACGGGGCGCGAAACCGCGACCGCCGCCGAGGTCGACCACCAACCCGCTCACGCTCGCGGACACGATCCGTGCCGTGACTCGTCGCGCCTGTCCCGCTCGCTCGCGGGCCGCTCGCAGCGCCGCCAATCGCGGCGACAAGAAGATGGTGCCCGCCTGCTCGTCGATGCCCGTGACGATGCCCTCGAGTTGACGACCGACGGCGTTGCGGTGGGGCCAGCGCGGGACCCAGGACGGCAGATCCTGCCGGGCCGCGAAGCCGTAGAGGCCGTTGCCGAGATACATGAAGGCGCCGGCTTCCAGCGTCAGCGCGATCCGCCCCACGATCGGATCGCCCGCGTCGCGCGCACGCCCGATCGCCTCCCAGACCGCATCGACGCCCATTCCGGTGCCCTCGCGCGTCGCATCGACCGCCCGGATCGCGAGGTCGACGAGCTCCCGCAGCGAGTCGTTTCCCGACAGCTGCGTGGAGACGCCTTCGACGGGAACGAGCCGCGGCCCGCGCTCAGAGGGCCCAGCTCGGCATCGGGCTGGAGCTCGCCAGCCGCTCCCTTCCCCGATCCGGGCGGACTTTCGAACAAGGCTATGACTTCGAGTCCGGGCCGCCCGACGGAGCGCTCCGGCTCCGGGGGCGGCGGCTCCGCGAGCACCGCGGCGGCGGCGGGCAACAGTCGCCGTAGCTCGTCCTTCAACGCGTAGAAGTGCTGAACGGCACCACGCCGCGGGACCATCCGCTGCAACTCGAGCATCTCCAAGCTGACGAGGTAGCGGACGTGGTAGCTGACGGTCCCGAGCGGTTGCCCGAGCTCGGCCGCGAGCTCGCGCGGGCTGGCTTCCTCCTTGACCAGGAGCGCCGTGAGGATTTCGACCCGCAGTGGATGGCCGAGCGCGCGACCCAGCTGCGCGAGTTGCGCGGCGGGCGATCCGCTTACCTCGAGATCGTTCGGGGTGCTCCCGCTCTCCAAACCGTTCGTGTGGGATTCGTGATGGATAGAGCTCGCGTCCAAGGGGTGACGCCGCCCCAGCTCAGTGCCAGGCTGCATGGTAGTCGCACTGCCGTTCATGTCGCGGAGTGCGCATCAAGCGGCGACACATCGCCCCCGCCGTGATTGGTAAAAGGATGTCGTGCCCGAGCCCTTCGGGGAATCCCCCACAGTGAGCATTCAGTAATGGGGGTTATCGATCACGTTGCGCGTCGATGGGTCCGAGGGAAGTCGAGCACGTCTCCCCGCTCGCGCTCGGGCTCGATCAGCTGGCCGCGATCGAGCGATGCCAGCCGGTGCGAGCGCAGCGTGTCCGGCGCGTCGGGAGCGGTCATCAGCACCGCGATGCCACGCTCGACGGTCACCTGGTCCAGCAGGCCGAGCAGTTGCTCGCGCTCGACGACGTTCAGGTTGGCGGTCGGTTCGTCGGCCAGCAACAGCCGCGGAGCGCGTACGAGCGCATGGGCCAGCTTGACGCGAGCGCGATCGCCGTCGGCGAGCTCGTGCCAGGCCGCGGATGCCGCGTCCTCCACCCCAGCACCCTCCAGGGCTTCGCGCGCCCGCAGGCGCGCATGACGGGCATCGCCATCGCGCGCGAGCGGCAACGCCACCTGGTCGAGCACCGACAGGCCGCGCGGCGCACGCAGCGAACGCCACACGCAGCCGATCTCTGACAGCAGCAGCTTGGCCCGTTCCCGATGCGACACCGTCGCGAGATCGCGACCGTCGAAGCGCACGCAACCGGCGTCCGGCCGATCGATGCCGGCGGCCACGCGCAGCAGGCTCGTCTTGCCAGAGTTGCCACCGCCCCACACCGCCATGCTGTCGCCCGCCCCGAGGCTGAGCGACACGCGATCCAGCGCGAGCACCGTGTTGGAGCCTCGCCGAAACCGCTTGCTGACCCGGTCGAGCTCGAGCAGGCTCATTACGCTCGCCGCAACGACCGCTGCGGCTCGTCGAGCAGCCACTGCATCGCCTCGCGGATGCGACGCAGCCACTCGATCGTGGCTTGGAGATAGGCGATCTCGGCGTCGCGGACCATCACGGCGGAGATCGCCTCCCAGGGCTCGACGGTACGCACGAGGTCCTCGAAGTGCAGCTTGCCCGCGTACTGCTCGAGACGCTCGAGGCAGGCGCGCTCCTGCTCGACGGTGATCTCGATCAGGCGCGGCAGATGGCGCTCGCGCGAGAGCGCAAGCTTGAGATGCAGCTCCTCCCGCAACGGCGCCCGCAGCGACGGGGACACCATCCACTCCTCGAACTCCTCGGCCCCCTCCGTCGTGGCCTCGTAGATCACCCGTGGTGCCCCCCGATGCGTTCGGCGCCGCGCTGGCGTCGACGCGTCCTCCTTGGTGTGCCGCACCAACCCCTCGCGCTGGAGGTTGTCGAGCGCGACGTAGATCGCCCCCTCGTTCAGCTGCCAGCCTGGACCGACGCGGTCCTCGAACCGACGGGCAAGGTCGTAGCCATAGCCCCGGCGCTCCACGAGCAGGCCCAGGACAGCCAGCTTCAGGGACATCTTCGGCGGGGCGGGGCGAGCCAGGACGCCATAGACACGAGTGTATGTGAAACGGTGTTCAAATGCCAACTGGAGCAGAGCCGCTAATACGACGAAGTTCGACACACTGGTGTCTATAGTCGCGCGATGCCCCGTCCCGGCGCCGGAAAGCTCGAGCTGCGCCAGGTGGTCAAGCACTACGCCGAGTCGGACGAGGTGGTCCGCGCCGTCGATGGGGTTTCGCTTACAGTCAGCCCGGGCGAACTGGTGGCGCTCCACGGGCCGAGCGGCTCGGGCAAGACGACGCTGCTGCTGCTGGCCGCCGGCGTACTGACGCCCGACTCGGGCACAGTCAGCTTCGACGGCGAGGACCTGGCCACCCGCTCAGCCACCGCCATCTCCGACTATCAGCGCCGGGACGTCGGCTTCATCTACCAGTCCTTCCATCTGCTCGCGGGGGTGCCGGCGCTCGAGAACGCCGCCGTCAAGCTGCTTGCCGACCGCGTTCCGCTGGACAGGGCGCGCCGGGCCGCCGTGCCGTGGCTCGAACGGGTCGGGCTTTCGGCGCGGCTGGGTCACGTGCCGGCACATCTGTCCGGCGGCGAGCGCCAGCGGGTCGCGATCGCTCGAGCGCTCGTCAACGAGCCGCGTCTGATCCTCGCGGACGAGCCAACGGGCAACCTCGACAGCCGCCGCGGCGCCGAGATCCTCGCCTTGCTGGCCGAGCTCTGCCACACGCGCGACGTCGCGGTGCTGCTGGTCACGCACGATCCGCAGGCGGCCGCCGTCGCCGACCGCGTCCACACCCTCCGCGACGGCGCCTTGGTCGAGGACGGCTGACGACCATGCGGCCTCTCGCGCTCGCCTATCTCTACCTACGGCGGCTGCGAACGCATCCCGTGCAGGAGCTGTTGGCCGGCGTCGGCATCGCGATCGGCGTGGCGCTCACGTGCGCCGTCCAGATCGCCAATCACAGCGTCACCGGCTCGGCCCAGGCGACCGTCCGCGACCTGGGAGGAGCCGCCACCCTCCAACTCACCGCGCGCTCGCCCCAGGGGGTGGACGAGCGACTGGTGCGACGGGTACGCAAGCTGAGCGGAGTCCAGCGAGTAGCGGGGGTGCTCGAGCAGCGAGCCGTCATCACCGGACCGCGCCCGCGCCGACAGCTGCCGGTCCACGTCGTCGGAGTGGACCTCCGGCCAAACGAGCTCGGCGGCTTGGTGGGCGACCGGCTCTCGATCGCGGGTGTCGACCTGAGGGACGGGATCGTCCTCCCGCAAGCGGTAGGGGACCGGCTGGGCTTGCGGGACGAGCAGCTGCATTCGGGGTTTGGGCGCCCGTCTCCCCACGTCGAGCTTCAGCTGCGCGGACGAACGGTGCGGCTGGGCGTCACGGCGATCCCGTCCCGGAGTCGAGTCGGTTCGTTCGCGGACGGCAGAGCCACCGTGATGCAGCGCAGCACGCTCCAGCGCATCGCCCAACTGCCACGACGTGTCACGCGCGTGCTGATCCAGCCCCACCCCGGCCAGGAAGCGGCCGTGCGCAGAGGACTCGCCGCGCTCGTGGATGGCAGCCTCTCGATCGGCGCGCCCGACGACGAGATCAGCTTGCTCGAGCAGGCCACCCGTCCAAGCGAGCGCGCGAGCGCCTTCTTCACGATGATCGCGGCGGCCGTGGGCTGGCTGCTGGCCTTCAACGCGATGTTGCTGAGCGCACCCGAACGCCGACGGGTGATCGCGGAACTGCGCATCCAGGGCTACCGCAGCGGGCAGCTCGTACAGATCGCGCTCTCCCAAGCTCTGGTGCTTGGAACCGTCGCCGCCGCCGCCGGCGTGGTCATAGGACAGCTGCTCGCACGCGGCGTCCTCGAGGAGTCGACCGACTACCTGTCCAGCGCATTCAGCTTCGGTACCCAGACGGTCGTACCCGACTCGACCCTGGTCCTGTCCTTCGCCGGTGGCGTGGCGGCTGCCTGCCTCGCGGCCGCTCCACCCCTGTTGGTGCTGCGCCGACGCAACGCCGGAGCCGCCTATCGCGATGCCGAGCAGAGCGGCCAAGCGCTTGGCCCAGCGCACGTCGGCGTCTAGCGCTGGCTGCGCTGGCGATCCTGGCGGTCACCGAGCTGCTGCTGGTGCTGACGAGCTCCACGGCGATCGTCGCCATCGTCGGGCTCGCACTCGCCCTGTTGCTGGCACTGCCCGCGACCTTCACGGCGATGGTGCGGGCGGCACGCTGGGCAAGCGGCCATGCGGGCCGCTGGACGATGGCCGGGCTCGGCTTGCTCGTGTTGCAAACGGCGACGCTGCGCTCGCTGGCGCTCGCCGCGACCGCGGCGCTCGCGGTCTTCGGCAGCGTCGCGATCGGGAGCGCCCGCCAGGATCTGCTCAACGGCATCGCGCGCTTCTCCCAGCAGTACGCCGACTCGGCCGACCTGTGGGTCGTTCATCCGGCCGACGACCAAGCGACCAAGGACTTCCCGGCCGGAGGCCTGGTCCGACGCGTCGCACACGTGCCCGGCGTAGCGGCGGTGCGTCCGACCCAAGGCGGTTACCTCGACCTTGCCGGTCGCCGCGTGTGGCTGCTGGCGAGGACCGCCAGCCAAGCCGAGCCAGTGCCCCTGGTGGAGGTCGTCGACGGCGATCGAGAGCAGCTGACGTCGCGACTGCGCAGCGGCGGCTGGCTGACGATCTCCGACGAGCTCGCGCGCAAGCTCGACGTTCGGCCGGGCGATGCGCTGGCGCTGCCCACCCCTACGGGCGACGCTCGCTTCCGCATCGCCGCGACCACGACGAACTTCGGTTGGAGCGCCGGCTCGATCGTGCTCAACACCACCGACTACCACCGCGCGTGGAGGAGCCCCGATCCGACCGGGCTCGAGGCTCGAGCTGCGCCCCGGGGCGTCGTTGGCGGCAACGCGCGCCGCCGTGCGCAGGGCGCTCGGCGCCGACACCGGGCTCGAAGGTCCAGACCGCGGGCGAGCGCACCGCGCAAGCCGCCGCGTCGGCGCGTGAGGGCCTCGCTCGCCTCGGCCAGATCGCGGCGCTGCTGATCGTGGGCGCGGCGCTCGCGATGGCCGCGGCGATGAGTGCCTCGATCTGGCAGCGCCGACCTACGCTCGCCGCGCTGCGCCTGCAGGGCCTGCGCCCAGCGCAGCTCTGGCGGATCCTGCTCGCCGAAAGCGCGACGATCGTGTTGGCGGGTTGCCTGCTGGGGGCCTTGGCCGGGGTCTACGGCCAGTACCTGGTGGATCGCTACCTGCGCCTCACCACCGGCTTCCCCGTCCCCTTCAGCGTCGCCGGCAAGCCGGCATTGGAGTCGCTGCTGCTGCTGGCGACGATGGCGCTCGCCGGCGTCACGATCCCGGGCTATCTCGCCGCGCGCGTGCCCGCCCAGCTGGGCCTGCGCGAGGAGACGACCTAGCCGCGCGAGCGCCCGCAGGGGAGGCGGACGCGCAGTTGCCGCTGCACGCGCCGGCCGTTCTGCGCCAGCATCGTCAAATTGGACTTCGGCAGGCGCTTGCAGAGGTTGCGCGTCGGGGTCAGCAACCCCGGTCCGAGCTTCAACGTGAACGAGCTCAGCGGCACGTCCGGCAAGGTGCCGAACGTCGTGCGCAGACCGGCGCTCGTGACCTTGGTGCTGCCGAGCAGGTCGATCGGCAGGTCGCCCTCGAGCGTCATCGCCAGCTTCGGGAAGACGTCTCCCCGCACGCCCCGGACGAAGTACACGGGCCCTCGACCGGGCGCGACAGCAGCGGGGTCACCGCCCGCGCCGTGCCGACGCGCGATAGGGCAGGACATGCCCGCTCGGCGAGCTGAGGACGCGTGCACATGCGCGGCCCTCCGCGCGACGCGTCGAACGCGATCTGCGGGGGCAGCGTGAAAGCGGTGGAGCGCAGGTTCGCCTGTCCCCTGCGCGTGCGGATCCGGACGTGCATCCCCGGACGCTTGCCGTCCGTGGTCTGCCCACGCCCGGTGAGCGCGACGGAGAACGCGGGCCTGAACCCGAGCGCGCCGCAGTTGCCGACCTGGAAGGGAACCGCCTGATCGACGTCAGCGCCCTGGACGGCGCTGACGGAGACCTGCACGCGTGTGCGTCGACAGTTCGTCGGATTGACGATGAAGCCGGGACGATCGATCGCCAGATGGACGTCCCGCAAGCGCAAGGGCACGCCCTTGAGGATGCGCGGCAGAGGATCGGCCACCACGCGCAGCTGGGTCGTCTTGGGATCGACGTGAATCGCCGCGCGCACGACCACGGTGCCGAGGTCGAACGGACCCGCGACCGCCCGCACCACGATCACGAGACCGAACCGCCCGCCGCGGTAGGACTCCGTGAGGTAGGCACGCCCCTGCAGGTAGATCGGCGCCGAGCCCGCGCCCGCGCCGATCGTGACCGTGCCGATGCGCGTGCGCTCGTCACAGCCGCCCGTGACTGCCTGGGCCGACGGACAGCGAGGAACGCCGGCCAGCTTCGCGCTCACGCCCGCTGGCAGCGTCAGCGCCAGGCGCTCCAGCTCCTGCCGACCGTTGCGGCGCTCGATACGAAAGACGAACGGCGTGAACGACCGCGCGACCGGATTGATGGTGCCGGCCTGGATCGCCGGGTCGAAGGGCAGCGTCCTGGGGCAGTCGTCGGCGTTGACCTGGAACAGGCTCTCGCTCGCCACGGGCTGGGTGCCGCTCCACGGCGTGAGCACGTTGCGCGAGGCGTAGCTGCCGCAGTCGGCGGGATTGGTCAAGATCGCTCGGGGCCCGCCCTTGAAGAGCACGTGCATCGAGCTGAACGGCAGCTGCGGCAGGTGCTGGAAGCGTGCGGTCACCTGACCGCTGACGGGGTCGAGGTCGATGCTCCCCGGCAGTTTCAGGTGCACGCCGACGAGCTCCGAGCCGGCGGTGAGCGCGACGCGGAACAGCTCCTCGGAGGTCGAGGGGCGCACGATGATGCTGCCCGTGAGCTGCCCTCGCACCGCGGGGCTCGTGATGGCGACGGTTCCGACCTTGGACGCATCCGGACAGGTCGCCGGTTCCGAGCTGTCGAGCCGCAGCTGCGCGTCGGAGCACGCCACCAGCCCATCGGCCCCGCCAGGCGAGAGCGACAGTCCAGGCGGCAGCGCGATCGTCACATGCCGTATGTGCGACTGGACCACGCCGTAGGGATTGTCCTGCGCGGCCGCAGAGGGGACGCACAGCAGCAGGCCAAGCGCAGCAGTCAACGCACAGAGACGCGCGCTTGACACCAGCTCAGCACCCCACTGTTCTGGTGGCCTCGGTGCGCACGCCGTCCTCGTCGATGAAGACGGCCCGCGCGGTCCGGTCGCGACCGCGACAGCCGACGGTCGAGAGGTAGCCAACCTGGCGCATGCGGCCCTTCACCCGCAGCGGAGCCGTCTCGCCGGTGAGCGACGCGTCCACCAGCTGGAGGGCGCCCTCCCAGCCCTCGAGCGGTCTCAGCAGGAGCTTCGGCAAGGTGAAGCGCAGCTCCATCGAAGCCAGCCCGTCGATCGTGGTCTTGGCGAGCTGACCGCGGATCGCCGTGTGGATCGGCACCGGGCAGCCGAGCTTCCTCGATTTGAAGCTCTGGGGCACCGGCGGTTCGGTGTCGACTCGCAAGGCGGCGCCCGTCCCGGTGTTGTAGAGCCGCAGCTTGAGGTTGCACGGCAGGCTGTCGGCCATCCCCGGGTCCTCTCTGAGCCCGGCGGCGGCCCTGATCAAGCCGCTGCCGACCTGCGCGCGCCCGCACGCGCGCGCCGGCGCGCGCCGAACTTTGGCCTGGCTGAGCGAGCAAGCGGGAAACGCCCGCGGGTAGGCGAGCACGCCCTCGATCCCGATGGCATAGGTCTTGATCGGCTTGGGTCGCTGCGAGGGACGCTCGGCCGTCACGCTCAGTCCGAATCCGATCTCCACCGGCTTTGGCTTGCCGGGGGTGCCGCTGCCGCCCGGGGCGACGCTGACTCGACTGACCCGTTGACGATCCGCGGCGAAGGCGACCCCGGCGAGCACGAGCATCGCCATCAGTGCCCAGGCAATCGTCATCACCACGAATCTCGGTCGCTGCTCGGTCAAGCACCCTCCCCCGTAAGCCATCGGCGTTTTCGCGCCTAGATCGACGCTAGGCTGACGCAATCATGGACTGGAGACAATCTAGTGTCTAGTCGAAAGCGCCCTCTTACGATCTTCTTCGCAATGGCCGCATTTAGTAGTTGCGGCCTGCTAAGCGCGTGCGGCAGCGACAGGGAGGGCGTCGAACAGGCGGCGAGCCCGTCGGCGACGGCACCCTCGACGGCGCCGACCGTTTCGACTGAGACCGTGCCCACGACCACAACCGAGCGGCCCGACGCCAAGGCGCTGGAGCGGCAAGCCGAGCGCAGGCGAGCCGCCCGCAAGCGTCGTCAGGCCAGAGCCGAGGCCAGGGCCAAAGCCAAGACCACGACGAGCGAACGATCGACGCCGGCCACTACCGCAGAGCCGCCGCAGACGACCGCCCAGTCCAGCGAGCCCAAGCAGAAGCCTCGCAAGCGGACCCCCTCCCCCAAGCCCCAGGACACCGGACTGCCCACTCACAACCTGACCGAGAACGCGACGATGCAGCTCGTCAGCAGGAAGGGCAGCCGGGCCTACGTCCACGAGGGCAACGTCGTGGGGACGTTGAACGGGACGATGCGGCTGAACACGAAGCTCGGCGGCGAGGGCGTGATCGGCATCTTCACTGTCACGCTCGCCGACGGAACGCTGACCGGCCGCGCATCGGCCGCGCTCACGCTCGCGGGATCGGAGGCACGCTTCCGTGGCACCGCGAAGATCACAGGCGGCACCGGGACCTACGCGAACGCCAGTGCGTCCGGGCTGAAGTTCAGCGGCAAAGTGTCGGCGGACGCGTCCACGTCCAGAATCCAGATGAGCGGCCCGGTGCGCTACTGAGCTACGGGCTCCAGAGCTTCCAGGGCGCCCGGCCGGCGGCCCAGCGATCGTTCAGCTCGACGGCGTCCTTGTAGGTGTCCAGGCACTCCCAGAAGCCGGTGTGCCGATACGCGCACAGCTGCCCGTCGGCCGCGAGACCTTCGAGCGGCGCGCGCTCGAGCGGGGCGTCCTCGTCTAGGTAGTCGAAGACACCGGGCTCGAAGCAGAAGAAGCCCCCATTGACCCAATGGTCGGCGCGCGGCTTCTCGCGAAAGCCGGTGATGCGGTCGTCGCCGTCCATCAGCGCCACGCCGAACTGCAGCGACGGCCGGACCACCGTCATCGTGGCCAACGCTCCATGTCGAGCGTGATGGGCGCGCAGCGCCTGCAGGTCGACGTCGGCGACGCCGTCCGCGTATGTGGCGCAGAAGGGCACCCCCGCGAGCAGCTCACGAGCCCGGAGGAGGCGTCCTCCCGTAGGGGTGTCGAGCCCGGTGTCCACGCACTCGATCTCGATCCCTGCCGGCCACGCCTCGGCCCGCACGAACGCCTCGATCTGCTCGCCGAGGTAGCCGGTGAGCAGCAGGAAGCGCTCGAAGCCCTGCGCGACGTAGATCTGCAGCACGTGCCAGAGGATCGGGCGCCCTCCGATCTCCACCAGCGGCTTCGGTATCGACTGCGTGTGCTCCTGGAGGCGCATGCCCCGGCCTCCGCAGAGAATCGCGACGTCGGTCATGAGGGCGGCATCATCACATGCATACGGGCGTTCGCACCGGGTACTCATCAGGGGTGCGGGCAGGGGTGCTACGCATGCGGGCCCGACGGCTACGTCGGGCTCCACACGATGCTGGGCGAGCGCTGGCGGCCACGGTCGCGAGCGATCCACCCGAGCCGCGCGAGCGCTGGTGGCTCGAGCGCATCGAGGAGCTGCGCGTCGATCACGGGCGCCACGAGCGAGAGGCCGACTCGGCCCGATCGCGCTGCGCCTGGTGCGCGAGCTGCAGCCCGAACGCTGCGTGGCGCTCGGCGCCCCGATCCCCGTGGCGCACCTTGCATTGGCGCTGGCGCTCAACCGGCACGGAAGCCTCGTCGCCGTCGAACGCTCCCAGCTGACGGCCGCCCAGACCTTCGCCTATGTGAGCCGGCTCGGCCTTGCCGCGCGCGTCGACACGACCGCGCTGGAGCCGCTGGGCCGCTTCGACTTCGCCTACCTCGGCGGCGAGCGGGCGACGCGCGCCGAGCTCGAACGGACCATCCCGCTGCTCGAAGGCGAGGCCGTGGTCGTGCTCGACGGCGTGGCGAGCGGCTCGCGCGAGTGGCGCCGGCTGCGCGATCTGCCGCGCGTCGCGCTGACCGCGACGGCCGGCTCGCTGACCCTGGTCGCGCTCGGCTGACCCTACATTCGAAAGACGGGCGCGGCGCGCGGCGCAAGCGGCGCGTTCGCGCAGGCGCCCAGCGCCAAGCCGACCACGCGCCGGGTGTCGAGCGGGTCGATCACGCCGTCGTCCCAAAGCCGAGCGGTGGCGTAGTAGGGGTGCCCCTGACGCTCGTACTGATCCCGCAGCTGCTGGCGGAACCGCTTGGCCTCCTGCTCGGGCCACTCCGTGCCCGCGGCCGTGGCCTGATCGGCGCGGATCGTCGACAGCACCGTCGCAGCCTGCTCGCCGCCCATCACCGAGATACGCGCGTTCGGCCACATCCAGAGGAAGCGCGGGTCGTAGGCGCGGCCGCACATGCCGTAGTTGCCCGCGCCGAACGAGCCGCCGACGATCACGGTCAGCTTCGGCACGCGCGTGGTCGACACCGCGGCGACCATCTTCGCCCCGTCCTTGGCGATGCCGCCGGCCTCGTACTCGCTGCCGACCATGAAGCCGCTGATGTTCTGCAGGAACAGCAGCGGCACGCCGCGCTGATCGCAGAGCTCGACGAAGTGCGCGACCTTGAGCGCGCTCTCGCTGAAGAGGATGCCGTGGTTGGCCACGACGCCGACCGGGTGGCCGTGCACGCGACCGAAGCCGCAGACCACGGTCGTGCCGTAGAGCGCCTTGAACTCGTGCAGCCGGCTGCCGTCCAACAGGCGCGCGAGCAGCTCGCGCGGGTCGTACGGCGTGCGCGTGCCGGGTGGGATCGCCCCGTAGAGCGTCTGCGGGTCGACCGCCGGCTCCTCGACCGCCGCCCGCTCCCAGGGCGCGGGGGGCTTGGGCCGAGCGTGCGCACGATCGAGCGCACGATCCGCAGCGCATGCTCGTCGTCCTCGGCGAGGTGGTCGACGACGCCGGAGGTGCGGGCGTGCAGGTCTCCCCCGCCGAGCTGCTCGGCGCTGACGACCTCGCCGGTCGCCGCCTTCACCAGCGGGGGGCCGCCGAGGAAGATCGTGCCCTGCTCGCGCACGATCACCGTCTCGTCGCTCATCGCCGGCACGTAGGCGCCGCCGGCGGTGCAGGAGCCGAGCACGGCGGCGATCTGCGGGACGCCGGCGGCCGACATCGTGGCCTGGTTGAAGAAGATGCGGCCGAAGTGCTCGCGGTCGGGGAAGACCTCGTCCTGCTTTGGCAGGAAGGCGCCGCCGGAGTCGACCAAGTAGACGCAGGGCAGCCGGTTGTGCAGCGCCACCTCCTGCGCGCGCAGGTGCTTCTTGACCGTCAGCGGGTAGTAGGTCCCGCCCTTGACCGTGGCATCGTTGGCCACGATCACGACCTCGCGTCCCTCGACGCGACTGACGCCGGTGATGATGCCGGCGCCGGGGGCGTCGCCGTCGTAGAGGTCCTCCGCCGCCAGCGGCGACAGCTCCAGCAGCGGCGAGCCCGCGTCGCAGAGCCGGTCCACCCGCTCGCGCGGCAGCAGCTTGCCGCGTGCGACGTGGCGCTCGCGTGCCCGCTCTCCCCCGCCCGCCGCGGCGCGCTCGAGACGCTCGCGCAGCTCGGCGGCGAGACGGCGGTGCTCGGCCTCGTTGGCCTCGAACTCGGGGGTGTCGGGGCGGGCGTGGGTGGCCAGCGTGGTCATGCCGCCTCCACCGCGATCAGGGGCTGTCCCTGAGTGACGTGGTCGCCGGTGCGCACGTGGACGTCGCCGACGACGCCGTCGGCTGGGCTGACCACCGACAGCTCCATCTTCATCGATTCGAGCACGATCAGGACGTCGCCTGCTTGGACCTCCGTCCCGGTTTGGGTGCGGACGTCGAGGACGACGCCGGGCATGGGGGCGTCGAGGGAGCCGGCCGCGGTGTGCTGGGCTGCGTCGTCCTGGATCGGCTCCCATTTGGTCGGGACACCGTCGTCCACGAGCCAGACTCCTCGCCCATCCGCGTAGGCCTCCACTACGCGCCCGTCGACTAGCAGCCGCATTGGCTCGGGTCCAGGCGCCGCGGCCTCGGATCTTGCGCTCCGCACCGCAGCCCCCGTCCAAGGCTCCGCCTTGCCCGGGACCTGGGATGCGTCGCCGTCCTCGGAGAAGCGTGCATGAACGACGCCGCTTCTTCGCCCGGCGACCTCATCCTCCCCCTCCCCCGGTGCCTCGCACGCGGCGCCACCCCGCGCGATCCACCAACCGCCGGCGGGATCGGGGGTCGCGCGTGCCTCTGATTCGCCGTCGGGGCCGGTCAGGCGCATGTGGAGGTCGGCGGGGCCGGCGGGGCGCCAGGCGTCGCGGCTGTCCCAGGGGTCGTCGGTCGGGGGTGGGCCGGTGAGGGCGAGGGCGGCGAGGGCGGGGAGCTCGGGTGCGGGTGGCGGTGGTGCGACTTCGGTGCCCAGGCGCTCGACGAGGCCGGTGTCGAGCGTTCCTGCGCGGACTTCGGGGCGGTCGAGCAGGGCGCGGAGGTAGGCGGCGTTGGTCGTCGGGCCGAGCACGCGTAGCTCCGCGAGCGCCGCTCGCAGCCGGGCCAGTGCGGTCGCGCGGTCGGGGGCGTGGGCGATCGCCTTGGCCAGCATCGAGTCGTAGTGGGCGGTGATCTCGGTGCCGGTCTCGATGCCGCTGTCGGTACGCACGTTCGAGGGCTCGCGGTAGACGGCGATGCGTCCGGTGGAGGGCAGGAAGCCGTTGGCGGGGTCCTCGGCGCAGATGCGCGCCTCGATCGCGTGGCCGTCGAGGCGGACGTCCTCCTGGCGCAGGTCGAGTGGCTCGCCGGCCGCCACGCGCAGCTGCAGCTCGACGAGGTCGAGGCCGGTGACGAGCTCGGTCACGGGATGCTCGACCTGGAGGCGGGCGTTCATCTCCAGGAAGTAGAAGCTGCTCGGATCGTCGCGATCGGCGATCAGCTCGACGGTGCCGGCGTTGGTGTAGCCGCAGCCGCGGGCGAGCTCGACGGCGGCGGTGCCAATGCGCTCGCGCAGCTCGGAGTCGACCGCCGGCGAGGGCGTCTCCTCGATCAGCTTCTGGTGGCGGCGCTGGAGGCTGCACTCGCGCTCGCCCAGGTGCAGCAGGGTGCCGTGGGCGTCGCCGATCACCTGCACCTCGATGTGACGGGCGTGCTCGAGGTAGCGCTCGACCAGCATGCCGTCGTCGCCGAAGGAGGCGAGCGCCTCGCGGCGGGCGGCGGCGAGCGCGGCGGGGAGGTCGTCGAGCGCGTGCACGACGCGCATGCCCTTGCCCCCGCCCCCGGCGGCCGCCTTGAGCAGCAGCGGCAGCTCCTGGCCGGCGGCCCAGTCCTCGATCTCCGCGTCGCCGAGCTCTGGCCGGTGCAGGCCCGGTACGACGGGGACGCCGGCTCGCTCGGCGGCCGCCTTGGCCGCGACCTTGTCGCCCAGCAGGGCGATCGCCTCGGGGCTGGGTCCGACGAAGGTCAGCCCCGCGTCGGCGCAGGCGCGCGCGAAGTCGGCCCGCTCCGACAGGAGCCCGTAGCCGGGGTGCAGCGCCTGGGCGCCGGTGCGCAGCGCGGCATCGATCACCCGCTCGATCAGCAGGTACGACTCGGACGCGGCGGGCGGTCCGAGGCGGACGGCGCGGTCGGCGGCGCGGACGTGGGGAGCGTCGGCGTCGGCGTCGCTGTAGACGGCCACCGACTCGATGCCGAGCCGGCGCAGCGTCCGGATGACGCGGACCGCGATCTCGCCGCGGTTGGCGACGAGCACGCGCTCGAACATCAGGCCCCCAGCGCCCGCGCGATCACCAGCTGCTGGACCTCGTCGGTGCCCTCGCCGATCGTCAGGATCTTCGCGTCGCGGTAGAAGCGGCAGACCGGGTACTCCTCGATGTAGCCGTAGCCGCCGTGGATCTGCACCGCCTCCTCGCAGGCCCGGACCGCCAGGCGCCCGCTCTTGAGCTTGGCCTGGGCGGCGGTGAGACTGAAGTTGCGGCCCTGGTCCTTCTCGAACGCCGCCTTGTAGACGAGCAGCCGCGCCGCCTCGATCTCGGTCGACATGTCTGCGAGCTTGGCCTGGATGGCCTGGAACTTGGAGATCGCCCGTCCGAACGCCTGGCGCTCCTTGGCGTAGGCGAGCGCCTCGTCGAGCGCGCCCTGGGCGAGCCCGACGCCCATCGCGGCGACGCCGATGCGGCCGATGTCGAGGATGTGCAGGAACTGGCGAAAGCCGGCGCCGCGCGGGCCGAGCAGGTGGTCCTCGGGCACGCGACAGTCGCTGAAGGCCAGCGGGCGCGTGTCGGAGGCGTTCCAGCCCATCTTGCGGTACGGCTCGCCCTGCTCGTAGCCGGGCGTCCCGTTCGGCACGATCAGGTTGGAGATCTCGTCGTCGGCGGTGCGGGCCGTGATGGAGACCACGCCCGAGATGTCGGTGCCGGCGTTGGTGATGAATTGCTTGGCGCCGTCGATCACCCACTCGCCGTCCTCGAGCCTGGCCCGGGTCTTGGTGTTGCCGGCGTCCGATCCGGCCTCGGGCTCGGTCAGGCCGAACGCGCCGAGCAGCTCGCCCGCGCACAGGCGCGGCAGCCAGTCGGCCTTCTGCTCGTCGCTGCCGAAGAGGTAGATCGGCTGGGTGCCGAGCGAGGTGTGCGCGCAGAGCGTGATCGCGACCGACGAGTCGATCCGCGTCAGCTCCTCGACGGCGAGCGCGTAGGCGAGCGTGTCCCCGCCTCCCCCACCGACCTCCTCGGGGAACGGGATGCCCATCAGGCCGAGCTCCCCGAGCCGGCGCACGATCTCGTACGGGAAGCGCTTCTCGCGGTCCAGCTCCTCGGCCACGGGCGCGACCTCCTGCACGGCGAAGTCGCGCACGGTGCGCTGGATCAACGTGTGCTCGTCGGAGAGGTCGAACAGCATGGCGGCTACAATACCGAATGATCGTTCGGATTTCGAGCGTTCATTCGAACCATGCGCGCACCTCCCACCCGACCCGCTCTGCGCGAGCGCTATGACCGTCGTCAGCAAGAGGTCGTCGACGTGGCGGCGCGGCTATTCGCCGAGCGCGGCTACCACGGCACCTCGATGAACGACCTGATCGAGGCGACCGGGCTCACCAGCGGCGGCCTCTACCACTACATCCAGAGCAAGGAGCAGCTGCTGCTGCGCATCTGCGATCGCTTGATGGATCCGCTCCTGGCCGAGGCGCGCGCGATCGAACGTGCCAACGAGCCGGCGGCCGAGCGCCTGCGCCTGCTCGTGCGCGCGTGGATGCGCCACGTCGAGCGCCACCGCGACCACATGGTCGTCTTCGGTCAGGAGCGGCGGGTGCTCGAGGCGGACCCGCGCTGGCAGGACGTCCGCCGCAAGCGCAAGCGCTTCGAACGCATCCTCGACCGGCTGCTGCGGGCCGCCGAGGACGAGGGAGCCCTGACCCTCCCCGACCGACCGGTCGCCCTGCTCGGGCTGCTGGGGATGGTCAACTACGCACCGCAGTGGTTCCGTCCCGGCGGCCGGCTCAGCGCCGAGCAGATCGCCGATCGCTGGTGCGACCAGCTGCTCGGCATCCCTGCCTAGCGCTCTTGGTGGGCCGGGAAGGATTCGAACCATGCGACCGATGGATTATGAGTCCACTGCTCTGACCGCTGAGCTACCGGCCCCGGAGGTCAATGCTAGGACCCGGGCCGGGGGGTGGGCTGGGTCTAGTTCTCGAGGGCGCGCTTGACGGCGGCGGTCAGCTCATCGGCGCTGAAGGCGCCCTCGATGCGCGCCGCGACGCGGCCGCCGCGCGTCGATCGCGAAGACCCAGGGCTCGCTGGGCAGGCCGTAGGCGGCCACCTGGGGCCGGTAGCCCTTGTCGACCTCGTTGTCCTTGAAGATCTCCATGGTGGATGAAGACGGCCTTGTCGCCGAGCTGGGACTTGACCTGCTCGGCGATGTCCACCACCGGTCCGCAGACGCGGCTCTGGCATAGGCGCGGGGTGGCGAACACCAGCACGACCGGCTCGCTTGCCGACCACGTCGGCGAAGTCGACGTCGTGCATGCTGTCGTGCGGGGCGCGGGTGTCGATCGTGGCCAGGTCGCCGCCGACGTCTGCCTCGGTCGGCGTGTGGATGCGCGGGGCCTGCTCGCCCACCTCGGGCACGTCGTCGCGGGCCTTGGCCGCACGACCAGCGGCGGGCCCACCGAGGTCGCGGCCACGATGCGGTCGTCGAGTCTCGCCAGGCCGAGGAGCTCGTACTTGCCCGGGCTGCGCGAACTTCAGGTCGGCGACGTAGACCGAGCGGGCGGCGTCCGGGTCCGACTTGACCGACTGGCTCTGGAAGGGCGCGTCGACCTTGAGCGACTCCCAGTCGGCGACGAACGGCCCGCGCGCCTCGCCGCCACCGACGGGCGCCATGTAGATCGCGACCTGCGCGTCCGCGATCTGGTTGCGGCCGCGATCGAAGAGGCCGAAGCCGAAGCGGTTGCCGCCGACGGTCAGCTGCGAGACGGCCGGCGCGAGCACCGGGCCGCCCTCGGGCAGGCGCTTGCGCAGCTCGCCGAGCGTCTTGCCGTCGGCGGTCGGGAAGTCCTCGGGTCTGGCGACGGCCGGCGGCTTGTCGGCGTCGTCGTCGCCGCTCGAACCGCAGCCGGCGGCGATCAACGAGCAGGCGCTGAGCAACGCCGCGATGAGGACTCGGCCGGCGACCACGGGCAGCGAAGCGTAGGGAACCGTCCGGCGCCCATCGAGCGTCCTTAACCGGACTTTCAAATACAGTGCCGCGCCGATGGCGGAGCGTGCGGCACTGGTCACCGGCGGGTCGAGCGGCATCGGCCTCGCGATCGCCCGCGCGCTGGGCGCGGAGGGCTACGGCATCACGCTCTCGGCGCGACGACCGGAGAAGCTCGAGGCAGGCCGCCGAGCAGCTGCGCGACGAGGGATTCGACGTGCACGCCGTGCCCGCGAACGTCAGCCGACGAGGAGGCGCTGCATCGCCCTGGCCGCGTCGCATCGCGAGCGCTTCGGCCGCTGCGACGTGCTCGCCAACAACGCCGGCGTCGGCATCGGCGCGCCGATCGCCGACACGCAGACCAAGTACCTCGACATGCAGCTGGCGGTCAACGTGCGCTCGATCGTGCTGCTCACGCGCGAGTGCCTGCCCCTGCTCAAGCAGGCCGGCGCCGAGCACGGCAAGGCGCTGATCGTCAACACCGCGTCGATCGCCGGCAAGTACCCGACAGGGCTTCCTCGGCGTCTACTCGGCGACCAAGCACGCGGTGGTCGGCCTCAGCGGCGCGCTGCACAAGGAGCACCAGGACGACGGCATCCAGGTCACCGCGCTCTGCCCGGGCTTCGTCGACACGCCGATGACCGACTTCGTCCAGGGCCAGATCCCGCCCGAGCGAGATGATCCGTCCCGAGGACATCGGCCTCGGCGGTCACCTTCCTGCTCGGGCACCTCGCCCGACTGCATCGTGCCGGAGATCCAGTTCCTCCGGCGCGGCGACACGGTCCCCTAGACGACGCTCGAGCTCGCGCTCCGCGCTCGACCGCCTCGAGCTGCGCCAGCGCCCGCTCGTACTCGTCCAGGCGCCGGAACGGCCGCAGCCAGGCCCAGCCCTCGCGGCCGCCGCAGCTCGGCGCTGCGATCGCGCTCGCCGGTGTCGACCGGCCGCGGCGCGCGGGCGCGGCACGTCCGCCAGCCGCGGCAGCTCGTCGAGCGCGATGCTCGCGTCGAGCATCGCCGCGCAGCGTCGTCAGCTCGCGCTCGGTCGCCGGGCGCGGCTTGCCGCGCGCGCGGGTGTAGCGGTCCCAGGCGCGGGCGAAGCTGGCGAGGCTCGGTGCGACCGCCGTTGCGGTGCGCGGCGAGCATCGGGCAGACGCCGCCCTTGCGGTCGGTGTAGGCGCCGACGATGATGCGATTGCGCCTCGATGCCGCTGCAGCATCGCCTTGCGCGTCTGCAGCGGCAGGCAGTCGATCGCGACGCGCAGGTCGCGGGCCGGCCGGCGTCGGGTCCTCATCGGGTCACGTAGGATGCCACGGCACGGCGGGACTCGACGAACGGCGAAAGGAGACTTGCATGCGGTTGGGACTGAGCGTGGGGTACTGGGGGCTCGGGCCTGACCGCCGAGCAGCAGATCGCCGGCGTCCGCGAGGCCGAGGCGGCGGGCTTCGACTCCGTCTGGGCCGCCGAGGCCTACGGCTCCGACGCCGCGACCGTGCTCGCCTGGATCGCCGCGCAGACCGAGCGCATCAGGATCGGCTCGGCGATCTTCCAGATGCCGGCCCGCTCGCCGGCGATGACCGCGATGACCGCCGCCACGCTCGACCAGCTCTCGAACGGCCGCATGATGCTCGGCATCGGCTCCTCGGGCCCGCAGGTCGCCGAGGGCTGGCACGGCCAGCGCTTCGCCAAGCAGCTCGCGCGCACGCGCGACTACGTCGGCGATCGTGCGCAAGGCGCTCGCGCGCGAGCGGCTCGAGTACAAGGGCGAGACCTACGAGCTGCCGCTGCCCGACGGGCCGGGCAAGGCGCTGAAGCTGACGATCGCGCCGGTGCAGGAGCGGATCCCGATCTACATCGCGGCGATCGGCCCCAAGAACACCCAGCTCGTCGGGCGAGATCGCCGACGGCTGGCTGCCGCTGTTCTTCTCGCCCGAGCACGTCGGCGAGGCGCGCGGCCTGCTCGAGGAGGGCGCCGCGCGCTCGGGCCGCTCGCTCGAGGGCTTCGACATCGCGCCGAGCGTGCAGGTGCGCATCGACGACGACATCGACCGCGCCCGCGACATGATGCGGCCGTTCCTCGCGCTCTACGTCGGCGGCATGGGCTCGCGCAAGCAGAACTTCTACAACGCGCTCGTGCAGCGCTACGGCTTCGAGGAGGCGGCGAAGGAGGTCCAGGACCTCTACCTCGAGGGCAAGAAGGAGGAGGCCGCGGCGGCGCTGCCGGCCGAGCTGATCGACATCACCACCCTGGCCGGGCCGCGGAGCACATCAAGGAGCGGCTGGCGGTCTACCGCGACGCCGGCGTCGGCACGCTCAACATCACGCCGATCGCGTTCGAGCCCGAGGAGCGCAGCCGCATGATCCGCGAGCTCGCGGAGCTGGTCTGAGCACGCGGCGCTTCCTGCTCTCGGCCTTCGGCGACCCCGGCCACGCCTTCCCGGCGATCGCGCTCGGGCGCGAGCTGGCCGCGCGCGGGCACGAGGTCGTGCTCGAGACCTGGAGCCGCTGGCGCGAGCAGGTCGAGCGCGAGGGGATGCGCTTCGCCGCCGCGCCGGAGTACCAGGTCTTCCCCACCCGCGAGCGGCCGCTGAAGCCCTACGAGGCGGCGGTGCGTGCCTCGGCGGTCACGCGCGAGCTGATCCGCGAGCTCGACGCCGACGCGGTGGTCGTGGACATCCTCACCGCCGCGGGCGGGCTGGCCGCGCAGCTCGAGCGGCGGCCGTGGGTCACGCTCGTCCCGCACGTGCTGCCGCTGGGCGAGCCGCAGCTTCCCGGTCTACGCCGTCGGCGCGGTGCTACCCGCGCACGCGCCTGGGCGCCGCGCATGTGGGCGACGCTCGCGGCCGCTGACCGATGGCCGGCGAGCGCCAGGGCCGCGACGAGCTCAACGGCACGCGCGAGCGGGTCGGCCTGCCGCCGCTCGACTACGTCCACGGCGGCATCTCGCGCGAGCTGGCGCTGGTCGCGACGCTGCCCCAGCTCGAGTACCCGCGCGCCGAGCCGCCGCCGTGGCATGCGCGTCACCGGGCCGCTGCTGTGGGAGCAGCCCTTCGGCGAGGTCGAGCTGCCGCCCGGCGACGACCCGCTCGTGCTGGTCGCGCCGAGCACCTCCCAGGATCCCGAGCAGACGCTGCTGCGCGCCGCGCTCGAGGGGCTCGCCGACCAGCCGGTGCGCGTGCTGGCCACGATCAACCGCCGGCCGCCCGCCCCGGCCGCTGCCCGAGCCGCCCAACGCCCGCATCGTCGACTGGGTCTCCTACGCGCGCACGATGCCGCGCTGCGCCGCGGTGATCTGCCACGCCGGTCACGGCACGCTGGCGCGCGCGCTGGCCTGCGGCGTGCCGGTCGTGGCGTGTCCCGTTCGCCGGCGACATGGCCGAGAACGCGGCGCGCGTGCGCTGGGCCGGGCTCGGGCGTCTCGCTGCCGCGGCGCTTCCAGACCGCCCGCGGCGTGCGGCTGGCGCTGCGGCGGCTGCTCGGCGACCGGCGCTACGCGGCGCGCGCGCAGGACGTGCGGCGCTGGGCCGAGGCCAACGACGGCGCCGTCACGGCGGCCGACGCGGTCGAGGAGCTCGCCGAGCGACGCAGATCAGCGCCGGGCGTGCGCTCCTGAAGAAGCTCCGGGGGTGGGACTCGAACCCACAACCTTTCGGTTAACAGCCGAATGCTCTGCCAATTGAGCTACCCCGGAACGGGCTCAGCACTGCACGATAGAGGCTCAGGCTTCGTCGGCGGTACCGGCGAGGCGCCCGGCGCCGCCGGAGGCCTTCAGCATCGCCAGCGTCTTCGACTCGATCTGGCGCACCCGCTCGCGCGTGACGCCGACCTCGCGGCCGATGTCCTCCAGGGTCATCGGCCCCTCGTCGCCCAGGCCGTAGCGCAGCTCGATCACGCGCCGCTCGCGCCAGGGTAGGCCGTCGAGCACCCGCGTCAGGTCCGCGTCGCGGATGCGGTTGGCGACGATCTCCAGCGGGCGGTCGATGGCGGCGTCCTCGATGAAGTCGCCCAGCGAGGCGTCGCCCTCGTCGCCGCCCACCGGCGCCTCCAGCGAGACCGGCTCCTGGCCGAGCTTGAGGATCTCCTCGACCTTGTCGGGCCGGCATCTCCACCAGCTCGCCGATCTCCTCCGGCGTCGGCTCGCGGTTGTGCTTCTGCATCAGCGCCCGCCGGGCGCGCGACACGCGGTTCATCCGCTCGACCATGTGCACCGGGATGCGGATCGTGCGCGACTGGTCGGCGAGCGCGCGCGTGATCGCCTGGCGGATCCACCAGGTGGCGTAGGTCGAGAACTTGAAGCCGCGGCGCCAGTCGAACTTCTCGACCGCGCGGATCAGGCCGAGGTTGCCCTCCTGGATCAGGTCCAGCAGCGTCAGGCCGCGGCCGGTGTAGCGCTTGGCGATCGAGACGACCAGGCGCAGGTTGGCCTCGATCAGCGCGTTCTTGGCCGCCATGTCGTTCTGCTCGATGCGCTTGGCCAGGCGCACCTCGTCCTCGCGCGTCAGCAGCGGCACGCGGCCGATCGAGCGCAGGTAGAGCCGGACCGCGTCCTCGGCGCCCTGCTCGGGCGGCGCGACCGGGATGCCGGCCGTGACGACGCCGCCCTCGTCGTAGAGGTCCGCCGGCTCGCCGGCCTCGTCCCGCTCGGCGGGCACGATGCGCCGCCGGGCTCGTCGGACTCGTCGTCGGTGTCGAAGGCGCGTCTCGTTCATGCGGTTTGACCGCTCACGGACTCTAGCTCGCGCAACGCGGCCGCTCGGGCTTCCGTCAGCTCGCGCTGGCGGGCGTGGTCGCCCTGCTGGGCGCGCGCGGCCGCTCGCGTTCGACGCGCCGCAGCTCGAGCGCCAGGAAGCTGATCTGCAGCTCGGCCTCTGTCGCCGGGCCGCGCTCGTCGGCCTCGGCGATCACGCCGGCGACGAGGCCGCCGAGCGCCGGATCGTCCTCGGCCAGGTCGGCGAGCGGGTCGTCGAAGTGCGCGACGAGGTGCGCCACGGCCCGCGCGGCGAGCCTCGAGGAGAGGTGCCCCTCGCCGAGCTTGGCCAGGTAGACGCGACCGAGCTCGCCGCTGGCCAGGCAGAGCGCGATGAAGGCCCGCTCCGCGGCGCAGCGAGGCTCCGCCGGCCGGGCGCGAGGACCGGCCGCTCTGCCGGCGCGTCGGCGCCGGGTCGCCGACGACGTGGCTGCGCGACGCCGGCGCGCTCCCGGCTGTCAGGTAGTCCTCGGGCACGCCGAAGCGATCCGCGCCCTCGCGGATGAGCGAGTCGCGTAGAACGGAGCGGTCTGGAGTCGTCGCGATCAGTGCCCTGGCCTCCTCGATCGCCCGGTCGGTGCCGGACGGCGAGTCGAGGTCTGCATCGGCAACTACCCGCCGCAGCTGAAACCGCTCAACCTCGATTGCAGTCCGCCAAGCGAGCTTCGAAGGCCTCGCGCGCCCTCGGCGGCGATCAGGTCGGCGGGATCGCCCCCTCCGGCAGCTCCACGACCTGCAGCTCGAGCTGCTTCTCGCGCGCCGCCCGCACGGCGCGCAGCATCGCCTCCTGGCCCGAGCGGTCGGCGTCGAGCGCCAGCACGACCAGCGACGCGGCGCGGCCCAGCTCCGCGAGCTGCTCCTGGGTCAGCGCCGTGCCCATGATCGCCACCGCCTCCCGGATGCCCGCCTGGTGCAGCGCCAGCACGTCGGTGTAGCCCTCGACGACCACGATCCGACCGCTCTTGGCGGCGTGGGCGCGGGCGAGGTCGATGCCGAACAGCTGACGGCCCTTGTGGTAGAGCTCGTTCTCGGAGGTGTTGAGGTACTTCGGCCCGCGCCCCTCCCCCATCGCGCGCGCGCCGAAGCCGAGCACGCGCCCGCGCGCGTCGGCCAGCGGGAACATGATGCGTCCGCGGAAGCGGTCGTAGAGACCGCCGTTGCGGCCGTGCGCCGCCACGCCGGCGGCCGTCAGCTCCTCGGGCTTGTAGCCGTCCTCCTGCGCGGCGACCGTGACGCGGTCCCACGCGCTCGGCGCGTAGCCGACCCGGAACTCGCGCAGGGTCTCCTCCGACGAGGCCGCGACCGGCGAGGTACTCGCGCGCCTTGCCCGCCTCGGGCGCTCCCCACAGGTAGGCGGCGTAGAAGCTGGTCGTGCGCTCCAGCAGCGCCAGCAGCCGCTCGCGGCGGCGGCGGCGCTCCTCGGCGCGCGGATCCTCGTCCTCGAGCTGCAGCTCGACGCCGTAGCGCTCGGCCAGCGTCTCGACCGCCTCGCGGAAGTCGAGCCCCTCGGTCTCCTCGACGAAGCGGATCGAGTCCCCCTTGGCCTCGCAGCCGAAGCAGATGTAGAGCTTCTCCTCGGCGTTGACGTTGAACGAGGGCGAGCGCTCGTCGTGGAACGGGCACAGCCCCTGCCAGCGCGAGCCGACGCGCCGCAGGTCGGTCTTGGTGCTGACGAGGTCGACCATGTCGACCGCCTCGCGCAGCCGCTCGATCGAGTCGCGCGTGTAGAGCGCCATCGACTCAGTACCCCTGGGGCAGCGAGAGGTCGGCGAAGGTGCTGATCGCGAAGCGGTCGGTCATCCCGGCCAGCCAGTCCACCACGCGCTCGCGCTCGCTGGCGCCCTCGACCGCGGCCGGCGGCGGGTGGTCGGCGTAGTAGGCGAACAGCGCGGCCAGCATGCGCTCGATCCGCGGGCGCTCGCGCTGGGCGTCGGCCGCCAGGTACACGCGCTCGAACATGAACTCCCGCAGCGCCAGCATCGCGCCGCCGACCTCCTCGCCCTGGACGATGTCGCCGGCCTCCTCCGAGCGGTCGAGCAGGTCGACCACGAGCGTCTCGATGCGCTCGGAGCCGGTCGCGCCGAGCAGCTCGATCTCGGCGCGCGGCAGATCCTCGAAGCGCAGCACGCCGGCGCGGATGGCGTCGTCGATGTCGTGGTTGATGTAGGCGATGCGGTCGACCAGCCGCACGATCCGCCCCTCCAGCGTGGCCGGCGGCTCAGGACCGGTGTGGCGCAGGATGCCCTCGCGCACCGGCGCGGTGAGGTTGAGCCGCTCGATCCGCTCCACGATCCGCAGCGAGTGCTCGTTGTGGCGAAAGCCGCCGCCGTAGCGCTCGCGCACGCACTCGTCCAGCACCGCCTCGCCGATGTGCCCGAAGGGGGCGTGGCCGAGGTCGTGGCCGAGCCCGATCGCCTCGGTCAGGTCCTCGTTGAGGCGCAGCGCGCGCGCCACGTTGCGGGCGATCCCGCAGGCCTCGAGCGTGTGCGTGAGGCGCGTGCGGTAGTGGTCGCCCTCGGGTGCGATGAAGACCTGCGTCTTGTGCTTGAGGCGCCGGAAGGCCTTCGAGTGCACGATCCGGTCGCGGTCGCGCTGGAACGGCGTGCGGTGGTCTGAGTCCGGCTCGGGCTCGGCTCGCTGGGCAGGGTAGGACCGCGCCGCCAGCGGCGAGAGGCGATCTTCCTCGAACTCGTCGACACGCTCGCGGAAGCTCGCCCGCGAGGTTGCGGCGGGGCGGGCCATGCGTGCCGATTGTCGCAGGCTACGATCCGTGCGCGAGCGCCGCCTGGGCGGCGGCCACGCGCGCGATCGGCACGCGGTAGGGCGAGCAGCTGACGTAGTCGAGCCCGGCCAGCTGGAAGAAGTGGATCGAGTCCGGGTCGCCGCCGTGCTCGCCGCAGACGCCGAGCTTGAGGTCCGGCCGCTGCTCGCGCCCCACCCACGCGGCGAGCCGCACCAGCCAGCCCACGCCGGGCTTGTCGAGCGTCTCGAAGGGGCTGCGATCGACGATCTTGCGCTCGACGTAGCGCGCGAGGAAGCTGCCCTCGACGTCGTCGCGCGAGAACCCGAGCGCGGTCTGGGTGAGGTCGTTGGTGCCGAACGAGAAGAAGTCGGCCTGCTCGGCGATTCTGTCGGCGACGAAGCAGGCGCGCGGCAGCTCGATCATCGTCCCGATCGAGAGCGTCAGCCGCCGCTGCGGGATCCTCCTCGGCCGCGACGCGCTCGACCAGCGCGCGCATCAGCTCCAGCTCGGTCTCGTAGGCGACCAGCGGGATCATGATCTCCAGCCGCGGCGCCTCGGGGACGGCCAGCGCGGCGCGCACGATCGCGCGGACCTGCATCTCGTAGATCTCCGGGTGCAGGATGCCGAGCCGCACGCCGCGAGTGCCGAGCATCGGGTTGGTCTCGGCCAACGCGTGCACGCGCTCGAGCAGCTGCTCCAGCTGCGGCAGGTCCGCTGTCTGCTCGATGCGGGCGCGCTCGAGATCCTGGGCGACCTCCTCGGCCGAGGGCATGAACTCGTGCAGCGGCGGGTCGAGCAGGCGGATCGTGATCGGCAGGCCGCGCATCTCGGCGAACAGGCCCTCGAAGTCCTGCTGCTGGAGCGGCAGCAGCTCCTCCAGGGCCGCCCGGCGCTCCTGCTCGCCGCGCGCCATCACCATCGCGCGCATCTTCGGCTGACGGTCGGCCGCCATGAACATGTGCTCGGTGCGGCAGAGGCCGATGCCGCCGGCGCCGAACGCGCGCGCCTTGGCGGCGTCCGCCGGCGTGTCGGCGTTCGCGCGCACGCCCAGCGTGCGCAGCTCGTCGGCCCACGCGAGCACCGTGCGGAACTGCTCGCTCATCTCGGGCTCCTCGAGCGGCACGTCGTCGGTGGTCACGACGCCCGCGCTGCCGTCGATCACGATCAGGTCGCCCTCGCCGAGGCGGGTGCCGTTGACCTGCACGGTCCTCGCGTGCAGGTCGATCTCGAGCGCGGAGGCCCCGGAGACGCAGGGCTTGCCCATGCCGCGCGCGACCAGCGCGGCGTGGCTGGCCTTGCCGCCCTCGGAGGTCAGCACGCCGCGGGCGGCGTGGAAGCCGGCCACGTCGTCGGCCTCGGTGAACGGCCGCACGAGGATCACGTCACGGCCCTGCTCGGCCGCGTCGACCGCTTGCGAGGCCGTGAAGACGATCGCGCCCTTGGCGGCGCCGGGCGAGGCACCGACGCCGCGGGCGAGGATCTCGAACTCGGCGTCGCGGGCGATCGTGGGGTGCAGCAGCGCGTCGAGCCCGCCGGGGTCGATCGTCGCCAGCGCCCGGGCGCGGTCGAGCAGCCCCTCGCCCACGGCGTCCACCGCGAAGCGCACCGCGGCCTGCGCCGGTCGCTTGGCGTTACGGGTCTGGAGCATGTAGAGGCGCCCCTCCTCGACGGTGAACTCCGTGTCCTGCATGTCCTCGTAGTGGCGCTCGAGCGTGCGCAGGATCTCCATCAGCTCGGCGTGCGCGGCGGGCATCATCTGGGCCAGCTCGTGCAGGTCGCGCGGGGTGCGCACGCCGGAGACGACGTCCTCGCCCTGGGCGTTGGGCAGGAAGTCCCCGCTCGGGGTGGGCGCGCCGGTGATCTCGTCGCGCGAGAAGGCGACGCCCGAGCACGAGTCATCGCCCTTGTTGCCGAACACCATCTGCTGCACGTTGACCGCGGTGCCCCAGTCGTCGGGGATGCGGTTGATGCGCCGGTAGGCGACCGCCCGCTCGCCCAGCCAGCTGTCGAACACCGCCCGGATCGCCTGGCGCAGCTGCTCGCGCGGAGCGTCGGGGAAGTCCTCGCCGGTCCGCTCGCGAAAGAGCTCGCGGAACGCCCGCGTGAGCGCGCGCAGGTCCTCGACGTCCAGCTCGGTGTCCTGCTCGACGCCCGCCGCCCGCTTGCGCTCGGCGATCAGCTGCTCGTAGCGCTCGCCGGGGATGTCGCGGCAGACGTTGCCGAACATCTGCACGAAGCGCCGGTGCGAGTCCCAGGCGAAGCGCTCGTTGCCGGTGCTGCGCGCGAGTCCCTCGACCGACTCGCCGTTGAGGCCGAGGTTGAGCACCGTGTCGAGCATCCCGGGCATCGACTCGCGCGCCCCGGAGCGCACCGACACCAGCAGCGGATCGTCTGGATCGCCTAGGCGCTTGCCGGCCTGGCGCTCGAGCTCGGCCATGGCCGCCTCCACCTGCTGGTCGAGCCCGGCGGGGAACTCGCGCCCACCGGACATGTAGGCGACGCAGGCCTCGGTGGTGATCGTGAAGCCGGCCGGGACGCGCTCTGGACCGAGCACGCGGGTCATCTCCGCCACGTTCGCGCCCTTGCCCCCCAGCAGCTCGCGCATGTCGCGCGACCCCTCCGCGAACGGGTACACGAGCTTGCTCATGCGTGGATGCTACGCGTCAGGCGGCCACGCGCCGCAGGCGCACGTGCGCGTGGTGCTCCAGCGTCTCGGCGATCGCCCGGTCGGCCTGGCCGAGCGCGGGCCCGGGCGCCGCGGGCGCCTCCGCCAGCGGTCGCGCGAGCGCGTCCACCAGGAAGCGGTGGGCCTCCTCGCCCAGGCCGGAACGCGCCCGCCTCGCAGCCCGGACAGACCACGCCGCCGGCACTCGGGGAGAAGCCGCCGACGTGCTCGGCGTCGCCGCAGGTCGCGCACGAGGCCAGCTCCGGCGCGAAGCCGGCAGCAAGCAGCAGCTTGAGCCGGAACGCGAGCGCGTGCGCGCGGGTGGCGATCTGCGGCTGCTCGTCGAGCAGCGCCAGCTCGTTGCAGAGCAGGTTGTAGGCGGGACGGTTGGGCTCGGCCGAGTCGAGCAGCCGCAGCACCGCCTCGCAGGCCTGCACCGCCCGCTCGAGCGAGGGGCGCCGCTCGCGCAGCGCCGCGTGGGCGCGCACGGTGTCGGCCTGGCTGACCGTGCAGAGCTCGCCCCGGCCCTCGTGCAGCACCAGCCGCACGCGCGCGAGCGGCTCCAGGCGACCGCCCAGGCGCGAGCGCACCCGTCGCACGCCCTTGGCCACGGCCCCCACGCGGCCGCGATCGGCGGTGTAGAGGTGCAGCACGCGATCGGCCTCGCCGAAGCGGATCGAGCGCAGCACCACTGCTTCGGTCTTGAAGCGTACCGGGCACTACCTAGACTTTGAGCCCCATGCCGGACGCCAGCGCGGTCACCCTCTACACCACCGAGCCCTGCGGCTTCTGCCGCCAGGCCAAGGCGCTGCTCCAGGCCCGCGGCGTGGTCTACACCGAGGTCAACCTGGCCAAGGATCCGGAGGGCCGCGCGGCGCTGGTGTCCCTCACCGGGCAGATGACCTTCCCCCAGATCGTGATCGGCGAGCGCGCGATCGGCGGCTTCCGCGAGCTGATCGAGGCCGACCGCGCCGGCTCGCTGGACGACCTGCTCGCCGCCTGACGCGCCCACGGCCTCAGCCGCGCCGAGCCCGCGGCGGCGGCTGGCAGCGCCGGCAGACGTAGGTCCCGCGGCCGGCGGCGCGCAGCTTGACGATCGCGGTGCCGCAGCGCGGGCAGGGCTCGCCCTCGCGCCGGTGCACGAGGAAGCGGTCCTGGAAGCTGCCGTGGGCGCCGTCGGCGTGGCGGAAGTCGTCGATCGTGGCGCCCTTGGCGTCGATGCCGTCCTCGAGCGACGCCACCACGGCGTCGCGCAGCGCCTCGAGCTGCGGCCGCCTGAGCGTGCCGACGGGCCGCAGCGGGTGGATCCGCGCGCGGTAGAGCGCCTCGTCGGCGTAGATGTTGCCGACGCCGGCGATCCGCTCCTGGCTGAGCAGGAACGCCTTCACCGGCGCGCGGCGTCCGCGCGCGGCCGCGCGCAGCGCCTCGGCGGTGAAGTCCGGGCCGAGCGGCTCGACGCCGAGCCGAGCGGCGAAGTAGTCCTCGAGCGCGTCGTCGCCGAGCAGCACGACGCCGGTGCCGAAGCGGCGCACGTCCACGAACAGCAGCCGCATGCCGTCGTCGAGCAGCGAAGCGCGCGCGCAGGTGCGGCCGCTCGGGATCGTCTTCGGCGGCCGGCACGAGCAGCAGGTTGCCGGTCATGCGCAGGTGCATGACCAGGTGGACCTCGTCGGCGAGCGTGGCGATCAGGTACTTGCCGCGACGGCCGAGCCGCTCGATGCGGCGGCCGCGCACGCGCGTCCGCCAGCGCGGCGGGCGGCGCCGGCTCGCACCAGCGCGGGTCGAGCACCTCCAGCTCACGCACGCGTCCGGCCCTCGAGCGCGGGCGCGAGCTGGCGGCGGACCGTCTCGACCTCGGGCAGCTCGGGCATGGCCCCGGATCTAGCAGGCGCGGCGCCTGTGCGGCAGGCCGGCGTCGCGCGGTCAGCCGGCGGTCGCGCGCGGGTGCGCGCGGAAGTACACGTCCTTGAGCCGCTCGCTGGAGAGGTGCGTGTAGAGCTGGGTGGTCGAGACGTCGGCGTGGCCGAGCATCTCCTGCACCGAGCGCAGGTCGCAGCCGCCGGCGAGCAGGTGCGTGGCGAAGGTGTGGCGCAGCGTGTGCGGGCTCATGCGGTCGCCCAGGCCAGCGGTGATCGCGTGGCGGCGCACGATCTTGTAGAGGCCCTGGCGGGTCAGGGCGCCGCCGCGGAAGTTGACGAACAGGTGCGACTCGGGAGCGTCCTTGACGAGCGCCGGGCGCCCGCCGCGCAGGTAGTGCTCGAGCGCGCGCAGCGCCGCGCCGCCGATCGGCACCAGGCGCTCCTTCGAGCCCTTGCCGCGCGCGCGCAGCACGCGCTCCTCGAGGTCGACGTCGCCCACCTCGAGGCCGATCGCCTCCGAGGCGCGCAGGCCCGAGGCGTACATCAGCTCCAGCAGCGCGCGGTCGCGCAGCGCGGCCGGCTCGCCGCCGCGCGGCTGGGCGAGCAGCTTCTCGACCTCGCCGCGCGAGAGCACCTGCGGCAGCTTGCGGCTGCGGCGCGGTGCGCTGAGCGTGGCGGTGGGGTCGGAATCGCGCACGCCCTCGCGGCGCAGGTGGCGGTAGAAGGAGCGCAGGCAGGCGGCCTTGCGGTGCACGGTGGCCGGCGAGGCCGGCCGCGGCGCCGAGGCGCCGTTGCCGCTGGCGAGCGTGCCCGTCAGCTGTCCCGCCGCCAGCTCGGAGAGGAAGTCGGACACGTCCGCGGCCTGCGCGTCGGCCGCCGACAGCCCGCGGGCGTCGAGGAAGCGGCCGAACTGGAGCAGGTCCGAGCGGTAGGCCTCGAGCGTGTTGCGCGACAGCCCGCGCTCGAACTCGAGGTAGGCGAGGAAGTCGAGCACGAGGTGCTCGAAGCGGCGCGACGCCAGCGGCTGTTCGATGGTGGCCATGCACCAACCGGGTTCGTCCACCCGGGGCACACTCCTTGACGCTGCAACGGGAGCGTCAGGCGACCAGGAAGGCGCGCAGCCAGAGCAGGCCGACGAGCGTCTTGGCGTCGCGACAACCGGCGATCGTCCGATCCAGCTCGGCGAGCGGGATCTTCACGACCTCGATCCGCTCGTCCTCGCCGGACTCGGCTCGCTCGTCGTAGAGATCGGTGGCCAGGAAGAGGTGGCACTCCTCCTCGACGAAGCCCGGCGACGTGTAGAAGCGGGTCAGCAGCCGCCAGTCGCGTGCGCCCTTGCCGATCTCCTCGGCCAGCTCCCGCTTGGCCGCGGCGAGCGCGTCCTCGCCATGGTGGTCGAGCTTGCCGGCCGGCAGCTCCAGCAGCGCCGGCTCCCCGACCGCCTCGCGCGGCTGGCGCACGCAGAACACGTGCTCGCCGTCGTGGGCGACGACGGCCACCGCGCCGGGATGAGCCACGATCTCGCGGTCGGCCTCTTGGCCGTCGTCATAGCGGAAGCGATCGGTGCGCACGGTGGCGAGCTTGCCCTGCCACTCGACCCTGCTGTCCAAGCGCTCGAAGGCCATCGACCCCGCTTATCCCGCGCTCGCCGCGACCAGCGCCAGCGTCACGTCCAGCATCGTCTCCAAGGCCCCGACGGTGACCGCTTCGTCGGGCTGATGCGGGCGCTCGGTGCCGTTGGCGAGGTTGACCACCGTCAGGCCCGCGGCGATGAAGGCGTTGGCGTCGCTGCCACCGCCCGTGGCGATCGGGACCGGCTCGATGCCACAGCCCGCCAGGGCGCGCTCGGCTACTTCCACGGCGGGCGTGACGCGTGGCAGCCGGTAGCCGCGGAACAGGCGCTCGACCGACGTCTCGACGTCGCACTCGGCGTCGCTGGCGGCCTCGGCCAGCCGATCGACCAGCTCACCCACCAGCTCGCCCACGCGCGCCTCGTCGAGGCTGCGGGCCTCGAGCTCGACGTTGCAGCGCTCGGCGACCACGTTGGCCGCCGTTCCGCCCTCGATGCGGCCGACGTTCGCCGTCGTCTGCTCGTCGAGGCGGCCGAGCGGCATCGCCGCCAGCGCCCGGCCGACGGCGACGATCGCGTTGCGCCCGTCCTCGGGCCGCATGCCGGCGTGCGCGGCGGCGCCGTGCACGCGACCGACGAGCCGATAGTAGGTCGGCGAGGCGAGCACGATCTCGCCGATCGGCGAGGCGTGGTCGAAGACGAAGCCGAAGTCGCTGCGCAGCCGGCCGACGTCGAACGCCTTGGCGCCGGCGAGCGCCCGCTCCTCGCAGGTGGTGAACAGCAGCTCCACGCCGACCGGCGCGCCCTCCCGCACCAGCCGCCGCGCGGTCGCCATCACCGTGGCGACCGCGGCCTTGTTGTCGGCGCCGAGGATGCCGGCGTGGCGGTTGGCGAAGGCGTCGTTCTCGCGCGCCACGTCGACGGGGGCGTCGAGCGGCACGGTGTCCATGTGCGCGCACAGCAGCACCGTGCGCGCGCCCTCGGGACCGGGTATGCGCGCGAGCAGGTTGCCGGCGTCCGAGCCGGTCTCGGCGCCGCTGCCGTCCTCCTCCACCTCGAGCCCGAGCGCCCGCAGGTCGGCGGTCAGCGCGTCGGCGATCGCGCGCTCACGGCGCGACGGGCTCTCCAGCTCGCACAGTCGTACGAAGTCGGCGAGCAGCTGCAGCCTCTCCTCGGACGACGCTGGGCGACAGGCGGCGACGGACATCGAGGCGCAGGCTATCCGCCGAGCGCCGGCGATCCCCGTGCGGCGCCGGCGAGCTACTAGGCGGGGGACTCGGCGTGCTGCACGTCGGGCTCGACCTCCGGCGCGCGGCCGGTGGCGCGGGCCAGGGCGGCGCCGACGAACTCGCGGAACAGCGGCTGCGTGCGCAGCGGGCGCGACTTGAACTCGGGGTGGTACTGGGAGGCGACGAAGAAGGGATGGTCGGGCAGCTCGACGACCTCGACGAGGCGGTCGTCGGGCGAGGTGCCGGAGAAGACCATGCCGGCGTGCTCGAGCCGCTTGCGCAGGTGGTTGTTGACCTCGTAGCGGTGGCGGTGGCGCTCGTAGATCACGGCCTCGCCGTAGACCTCGCGGGCGCGGGTGCCGTCATGCAGCTTCACGGGGTCGGCCCCCAGCCGCATCGTGCCGCCCATGTCGCGGACTTCCTTCTGCTCGGGCAGCAGGTCGATCACCGGGTAGGGCGTCTCGGGGTCGAACTCGGTCGAGTTCGCGCCGTCCATGCCACAGACGTGGCGGGCGAACTCGGCCACCGCGATCTGCATGCCCAGGCAGATGCCCAGGTACGGCACGTCGTGCTCGCGCGCGTAGCGCGCGGCCTGGATCTTGCCCTCGATCCCACGCACGCCGAAGCCGCCGGGCACCAGGATCCCGTCGCAGGTCGCCAGCTCGCGCACAGCCTCCTCGTCGGTCAGCCGCTCGGAGTCGACCCAGTGCACCTCGACCGCGCCGCCGTGCTGGGCCCCGGCGTGGTTGAGCGCCTCGATCACCGATAGGTAGGCGTCCTCGAGCTGGGTGTACTTGCCGACCAGGCCGATGCGCACCGGCTGGGTCGCCTTGTCGATGCGCCGCACCAGGTCCTCCCAGCGAGCGAGGTCCGGCTTGGGGGCCTCGATGCCAAAGTGCGAGAGCACCTGGTCGTCGACGCCCTCGGCATGGAACTCGAGCGGCACGCGGTAGATCGAGTCGACGTCGCGCGCGGAGATCACCGAGGAGACGGGCAGGCTCGAGAACAGCGCGATCTTGTCGCGGATCTCCTTGCTCAGCGGCTCCTCGCAGCGGCACATCACGAGATCGGGCTGGATGCCGATCCGCCGCAGCTCCTGCACGGAGTGCTGGGTCGGCTTGGTCTTGAGCTCGCCGGCGTGGCCGAGGAACGGCACCAGCGTGAGGTGCACGAACATGCAGCGGTCGCGCCCGACCTCGGAGTGGAACTGGCGCAGCGCCTCGAGGAACGGCAGCGACTCGATGTCGCCGACGGTGCCGCCGATCTCGGTGATGACGATGTCCACGTCGGCGGACTCCGCCACCAGCCGGATGCGGTTCTTGATCTCGTCGGTGATGTGCGGGATCACCTGGACGGTGCCGCCGAGGTAGTCCCCGCGGCGCTCGCGGCGGATCACCGAGTTGTAGATCGCGCCGGCGGTCGCGTTCGAGGCGCGCGTGGCGTTGACGTCGGTGAAGCGCTCGTAGTGGCCGAGGTCGAGGTCGGTCTCGGCGCCGTCCTCGGTGACGTAGACCTCACCGTGCTGGAACGGGCTCATCGTGCCCGGGTCCACGTTGATGTACGGATCGAACTTCTGGATCGTCACCGAGAGGCCGCGCGCGACGAGCAGCTGGCCGAGCGACGCGGAGGCGATTCCCTTCCCTAGCGCGGAGACGACGCCGCCGGTGACGAAGACGAAACGAGTCTCGGGATGGCGTGGGGACGGAGGAAAGTCGTGCATCAAGCTCTGGGAAGTCGAGTCTACTGGGCGCCTCGGCGGCAGGCTCCTCATGCCGCCGCGAGCAGGTCCTCGGCATGGCGGCGAGCCGCGTCGTCGGAGGACTCCGCGCCGAGCATGCGCACCAGCTCCTCCACCACGCCCTCCCCCTCGATCGCCTCGACGCTCGTCTGCACCGGCTCCCCGCCCGACTTCTCGATCCGGAAGTGCGTGCCGGCGAGCGCGGCGATCTGGGGCAGGTGGGTGATGCAGAGCACCTGACGCGCCTCGCCGAGCACGCGCAGCCGCTCGCCGACCGCCCGTGCCGTCTGGCCGCCGACGCCCGCGTCGACCTCGTCGAAGACCAGCGTGCGCGACTCCCCCGTCCCGGCCACGGTCATCAGCGCCAGCATCACGCGCGACAGCTCGCCGCCGGAGGCCGCGTCGCGCACCGGCGCGGCCGGCACGCCGGGGTTCGGCGCCAGCAGGAACTCGACCCGCTCGGCGCCCGTCGGCCCGATCTCCTCGCGCGGCTCCAGCGCCACCTCGAACGAGGCGCCCTCCATCGCCAGCGAGGCCAGCTCGGCGACCACCTGCTTGGCGAGCCGGGGCGCCGCCTTGACGCGCACCTTGGTCAGACGCGCGGCCAGCTCGTCGCGAGCGGCGCGCGCCCGCTCCAGCGCCGCCTCGGCGCGCTCGGTCGCGACCTCGGCCTGCTCCAGCGCCGCCTGGTCGGCCCGGCAGCGCTCGGCGTGACCGAGCACCGCCGCGACGCTGCCGCCGTGCTTGCGCTCGAGCCGGTCGTAGAGGTCGAGCCGTCCCTCGACCTCCTCCAGGCGTCCGGGATCGGCCTCCAGGTCGCCGGCATAGCGCCGCAGCTCGGCGCCGAGGTCCTCGGCCTCGAGCCGCAGCCCGGCGAGCCGCCGCGCCAGCTCGTCCAGCTCGGCATCGACCCCGGCGACGCCCTCGGCCAGCCGCTCGGCCTCGGCCAGCACGGCCGCCACGCCCACGTCATCGCCCGACTCCGGCGCGATCGCCTCGGCTCCGCCGCCGGCGGCCGCCAGCAACGCGTCCACCCCGCGCAGCCGCTTGCGCTCGACCAGCAGTCCCTGCTTGTCCTCCTCGCTCGGGCCGAGCGCGTCGATCTCCTCGATCTCGAAGGCGAGCAGGTCGAGGTCGCGGTCCCGCGTGCCGGCGCGCTCGCGCAGCTCGATCAGCTCGCGCTCGAGCCGGCGCACGCGCCCGTGCTCGCCCACCAGCCGCTCGCGCAGCTCCAGCTGCTCGGCGCCGCAGAAGCCGTCCAGCAGCTCGAGCTGGGCCGAGGCGACGGTCAGGCGGCGGTGCTCGTGCTGGCCGAAGAACGCCACCAGCCGCCCGCCCAACGCCTGCAGGTCGGCCGCCGTGGCCGAGCGGCCCTGCACGAACGCGCGCGTGCGCCCCTCGGCGCCCACGCGCCGCGCGAGCACGAGCTCCTCCGGCGCCTCGCCGATCCGCTCGCGCAGGTCGGCCAGCTCGGGCGCGTCGAGCAGCCCGGCCGGCGGCTCGAACACCCCCTCGACGTACGCCTCCCTGGCGCCCGGGCGCACGATCCCCGAGCGCGGCTTGCCACCCAGCAGCAGATCGAGCGCGTGCGCCAGCACGGTCTTGCCGGCCCCCGTCTCGCCCGTGAGCGCGTTGAGCCCCACCCCCGGCCGCAGCTCGGCCTGGTCGATCAGCAGCAGGTTCTCGATGCGCAGCTCGACAAGCACGCCGTCAGGTCTACCAGCGCCTCCCGACGGAGCGGCGTCCTCGTAACGCTCCCGTGCGTGTTTGTGATGCCTCTAGGAGGCCAAGCGACCGAACTTGTCACGCAGGCGGTGGTAGAAGGTCGCCCCCGGCACCTGCGCCAGCAGCGCGTGGCCGTGCTCGAAGCGGACCGGCATCCGCTCGCCGGGGGCGAGGTCGGCGATCTCGCGCCCGTCGGTGGTCATGTCGATCGCCTCGTAGCGCGAGACGTTGACGACCTCGAGCTCGTCGCCCGGCGCCACCACCAGCGCCCGGGCGGTGAGCGTGTGCGGCGCGATGAAGGAGACGACGTAGCCCTCCACCCCCCACGCCAGCACGGGACCGGCGTTGGCGAGGTTGTAGCCCGTGGAGCCGGCGGGCGTGGACACCACCAGCCCGTCGCAGCGCACCGCCCCCAGCTGCTCGCCGGCGACCGAGAAGCCGATCTCCGCCACGCGGCCGTTGCGGCGACGGTGGAAGGAGATGTCGTTGAAGGCCATGCCCCTGCCCGCGTCGGTCTCGACCACCAGCGCCGGCAGGTCGAGCACGTCGAAGTCGCCCGCGAGCGCGCGCTGCACGCCGCCGTCGAGGTCGTCGACCTCGACCGTGGCGAGGAAGCCGATCGCCCCGTAGTTGAGCGCGAACACCGGCACGCCGCGGTCGGCGAAGCGCCTCAGCGTCGACAGGATCGTCCCGTCCCCGCCGAGCACGAGCGCGAGATCGGTGTCGCCGGTGGGGTCGGCGCCGAGCTCGACGCCCGGCCCGTCGGCGAGCTCGTGGCGGCCGACCTCGTCGGGCGGCACCCGCACCGTCACCCCCGCCTCGCGGGCGAGCTCGATCACGCGCTGCAGCGCCTGGCCGGCCTCGACCGAGCTGGTGTGGGTGAAGACGGTGATCGTGCGCGGCGGCTGGGTCACGGCTCAGCCCTTCGCGCCGCCGCCTCCACGTCCTCCACGGCGCCCGCACGACCGGCCTCGGCCAGCCAGGCGAAGCTCTCGCGGTTGCCCGCCGGTCCGGGCAGCCCCGACGAGGCGAAGCCGAGCAGCGACAGCCCCAACCGCTCGCGCGCGTGCTCGCCGACCGCCACCAGCGCCGCGCGCCGCTGGTCGGGGTCCCGCACCACGCCGCCCTTGCCGACCTGCGCGCGCCCGACCTCGAACTGCGGCTTGACCAGCGCCAGGCAGTCGAAGCGCGGCGCCGCGCAGGCGACCACCGCGCCCAGCAGCTTCGCCAGGCCGATGAAGGAGACGTCGATCACGATCAGGTCGGGCGCCCAGGGCAGCTGCGCCGCCGTCAGCGCACGCGCGTTGGTGCGCTCGACCACGGTCACGCGCGGATCCTGACGCAGGCTCCAGTGCAGCTCGCCGTAGGCGACGTCGAGGGCGACCACGGCAGCGGCGCCGCGCTGCAGCAGACAGTCGCTGAAGCCGCCGGTCGAGGCGCCCACGTCGAGCGTCCGTCGCCCTTGCGGGTCGAGCCCGAAGGCGGCGAGCGCGTTGGCGAGCTTCACGCCCCCACGGGAGACGAACGGCGGCGCGGCGCGCACGGCAAGCTCGGCGTCCTCGGCGACCAGCTCGCCGGGCTTGTGCGCCGGGCGCTCGCCGACGCGCACGTCGCCCGCGAGCACGGCGGCCGCGGCGCGCGAGCGCGTCTCGAACAGCCCGCGCTGCGCCAGCAGGGTGTCGAGGCGGCGCTTCGGCACGCGCGCAGCGTACTTCGGCGCAACCGGTTCGACGATCATCGAACCAGTGTGATCGACCTCACACAGCCTTGGAGGGACCACTCGTACTCTGTCTGCGTGGTCGTTTGAGGTTTCTACCTCGCTCCGTTTTCCACACCGACGCAGCGAGAGTAGGGCTTTTCGCCTCACTCGGGCGCACACAACATACGCATCACTCCTCCCTCAGGAATCGGCTCCGCCTCCGGCGGGGCCGTTTCCGCTTTCTGGGGTAGATCGAGCGAGCGCATACGTACACTGCTCGCCTCGTGATTACTCATACCTTCGAGACGCGTCTGCACTGGACCGGCTCCACCGGAGTGGGCTGGGAGCGCTACGACCGCGCGCACGCCGTCTCCGCACCCATCGACGTGCTCGAATACGAGGACGCGGCCTCGGCCACCATGCCCGAGGGCGAGGGGCTGGCCGAGATCAGGCTGCGCCCGCGGATCGTGCTCGGCCCCGAGGCCAGCGAGGAGCGCGTGCGCCGGCTGGTCGGCACCGCCCACGAGCACTGCAACGTCGCCCAGAGCCTGCGTACCCCGATAGCCGTCGATCCCGAACTGGAGCTACAGCGATGAGCGAGCTGCCCGAGGTCCTGCGCAAACTCCTCACCGCAGCCGGCCCGCCGGGGGCGGAGGCCGCGGCCGTGGCCGTCTGGCGCGAGGCCGCCGAGGCGTTCGGCGGCAAGGTCACGATCGACGCGCTCGGCAGCCCGGTCGCGCGCGTGGACGGGACCGAGGACGGTCCGCTGCTGGCGATCGTGGGCCACATCGACGAGATCGCGCTGCTGGTCAACCACGTCACCGACAAGGGCTACCTGCACATGATCTCCGCGGGCGGCTGGGACCCGCAGATCCTGGTCGGCCAGCGGGTGCAGGTGCTGACGGCCGCCGGTCCGATCCCGGGCGTCGTCGGGCGCAAGCCCGCGCACGTGCTCGAGGGCAAGGACCGCGAGACCGCGGTCAAGCTCAAGGAGCTGCACGTGGACATCGGCGCCCGCGACGGCGACGAGGCGCGCTCGCTGGTGAGAGTCGGGGATCCGCTGGTGATCGCCGCCGATCCGGTCGAGCTGCCCAACGGCCGGCTGGTCTCGCGCTCGCTGGACAACCGGCTCGGCTCGTACGTGGCGCTGGAGGTGGCGCGCCGGGTGGTCGACGCCGGCGGCGCGCCGGGGCCGGTGGCGGCCGTGGCGGCGGTGCAGGAGGAGATCGGCTCGATCGGCGCCCGCGCGGTCGCGCACGAGCTGCGACCCGACGTCGCGATCGTCGTCGACGTCACCCACGCCTCCGACGCGCCCGGCGTCGACGCCAGCACGGTGGGCGACCACGGCCTGGGCAGCGGCGCCTCGATCTCGCGGGGGCCGTTCATCAACCAGCGGCTGGTCGACCTGCTGATCGAGACGGCCGAGGCCGAGGGGATCGCGTTCACGCTCGAGGCCGAGGGTCGCTCGA
Organism: uncultured Thermoleophilaceae bacterium; assembly: GCA_963734165.1. Taxonomy (GTDB): domain Bacteria; phylum Actinomycetota; class Thermoleophilia; order Solirubrobacterales; family Thermoleophilaceae; genus JACVRW01. The sequence continues at coordinate 874,856 of CAVTFZ010000003.1, forward strand.
CCTTCACCGACGCGGACTCCTTCCACGCCAGCCGCGGCGGCATCCCGACCGGGCTGGTGGCGATCCCGCTGCGCTACATGCACTCGCCCGTCGAGCTCGTGCAGCTCGACGACGTCGAGGCGGTGATCACACTGCTGACGGCGTTCGCGCTGCGGCTGAGCGCGAGCACCGAGCTCGCGCGCTGGTGATGACGACGCTCGCGCCGGTCCACCCCGCCCGACGCCCGCGCTAGGCCAGCGACGGCTGCGCGACCGCCTCGGCGACGCGCTCGGCCACGGCCTCGGGGGTGAGGCCGACCTCGGCGCGCAGCAGCGCCGGCTTGCCGTGTGTGATGAAGCGGTCGGGCAGGCCGACGCGCAGCACGCGCGCGCGGCCGAGCAGGTCGCGGTCGGCCAGCTGCTCCAGCACGCCCGAGCCGAAGCCGCCGGCGAGCACGTTCTCCTCGACGGTCACCAGCAGCTCGTGCTCACAGACCAGGCGCTCGAGCAGCTCCTCGTCGAGCGGCTTGGCGAAGCGCGCGTCGGCCACGGTCGGCTCGATGCCGTGCTCGGCGAGCTGGTCGGCGGCGCCGAGGGCGACCTGGACGCCGTGCCCGTAGCCGAGCAGGGCCACGCGCTCGCCCTCGCGCAGCAGCTCGCCGCGCCCGATCTCGATCCGCCGGGGGCGCGAGGGCAGCGCGACGCCCTCCCCCTCGCCGCGCGGGTAGCGCAGCGCGACCGGGCCGTCGTCGTAGGTCAGCGCGGTGTGGAGCATGTCCACCAGCGCGGCCTCGTCGCGCGGGGCCATCAGCACCACGTTCGGCAGGCAGCGCAGGTAGGAGATGTCGAAGGCGCCGTGGTGGGTCGGACCGTCGTCGCCGACCAGCCCGGCGCGGTCCATCGCGAAGACCACGTTGAGCTTCTGCAGGCAGACGTCGTGGACGATCTGGTCGTAGCCACGCTGCAGGAAGGTGGAGTAGATCGCGGCGACCGGCTTGGCGCCCTGGAGCGCGAGCCCGGCGGCGAACAGCACCGCGTGCTGCTCGGCGATGCCGACGTCGTAGTAGCGGTCGGGCAGCTCGCGCTGGAGGATGTTGAGGCCGGTGCCGGAGTTCATCGCGGCGGTGATGCCGAGCACGCGCTCGTCGCGGCGGCACTCGCGCACGAGTGCCTCGCCGAAGACCGTCGTGTACTGCGGCTTGGCGACCCCGCCGCCCTTCTTCTTCGGCGCCGCGGTGCCGTTGACGATCGAGCCCGGCTTGGCGGCATGCCATTGCTCCATGCCCTCCAGGCCGCCCTCCTCGGCCGGCGCGAAGCCCTTGCCCTTGACGGTCTTGCAGTGCACGACCACCGGGCGCTCGGCCTCCAGGGCCTCGCCGATCGCCTCGCGCAGCGCCTTGACGTCGTGGCCGTCGACGACGCCGACGTAGGCGAGGTCGAGCTCCTCGAAGAACAGCCCCGGCGCCCAGTAGGCCTTCAGCGACTCCTTCAGGATCGGGCCGATGCGCTCGATGCGCTTGCCGATGCCGGCGGGCAGCTTGGTCAGCGCCTCCTCGGCGTCCTCGCGCGCGTGGTAGAGCTTGGGATTGAGGCGCATGCGCGTGAAGTAGCGCGAGAGCGCGCCGACGTTCGGCGCGATCGACATGCCGTTGTCGTTGACGACGATCACCATCGGCATGTCCATGCCGCCGGCGTTCAGCAGCGCCTCGAAGGAGACGCCGCCGGTGAGCGCTCCGTCGCCGATCACGGCCACCACGCGTCCGTCAGCGCCGATGCCGGAGCGCATCGCCTCCTTGATGCCGACGGCGTAGGAGACCGAGGTCGAGGCGTGGCCAGCGCCCATGATGTCGTGCTCGGACTCGCCGATCGAGCAGAAGGGCGCCAGGCCGCCATAGGTGCGAATCGTGTGCAGCTGGTCGCGCCGGCCGGTGAGCACCTTGTGCGGGTAGGCCTGGTGGCCGACGTCCCAGAGCACCTTGTCCTGAGGGGAGTCGAGCAGCGAGTGCAGCGCCACGGCGATCTCGCAGGTGCCGAGGTTGGCGCCGAAGTGCCCGCCGATCTCGCCGATCGTGTGGATGATCAGCTCGCGGACCTCCTGGGCGACCTGCTGCAGCTGCTCGTCGGAGAGCTGCTTGAGGTCGGCGGGGCCGTCGATCGTGTCCAGCAGCTTGGTCATGTGGTGCGGGTGAGGACGTAGTCGGCGATCTGCCCGAGCCGGCCGGTGTCCCCCGCGACCTGCTCGAGCGCCGCGCGGGCGCTGGAATGCGAGTCGCGGGCGAGCTCACGCGCCCGTTCCAACCCGAAGACGCTCACGTACGTGGCCTTGCCATGACGCTTGTCCGATCCCTGTGGCTTGCCGAGCTCAGCCTCGTCTCCCGTCACGTCGAGGATGTCGTCCACGATCTGGAACACCACGCCGAGCTCCGTCGCAAAGCGACGAAATGGGATTGTGGCAGGTCCGTCCAGCCCCTCCAGCGCGAGCACGCAGCCCACCGAGGCGGCGATCAGGGCGCCCGTCTTGAGCGCGTGCAGGCGCCGCAGCTCGTCGCTGCGAGCGGTGACGTCGAGGAACTGGCCGCCGACCATGCCGCCGACGCCGGCCGCGCCGGTGAGCTCGCGCACGGCGGCCAGCACGTTGGCCGGCTCGCCCCGCTGCTCGGTCAGCGCCAGCTTGAGGGCCTCGGCGAAGAGGCCGTCGCCGGCGAGGATCGCGACGTCCTCCCCGAAGGCGACGTGGCAGGTCGGCTTGCCGCGGCGCAGGGCGTCGTCGTCCATCGCCGGCAGGTCGTCGTGGATCAGCGAATAGGTGTGGATCATCTCGATCGCGGCCGCCAGCGGCAGCACGTCGGCGGGGTCGCGGTCGAGCGCCTCGGCGGTGGCGAGGGCGAGCACCGGTCGGATCCGCTTGCCGCCGGCGAGCAGCGAGTAGCGCATCGCCTCCTCGAGCGTCGCGACGCTCTCGATCTCCTGGCCGAAGCGCAGCCGCTCGAGGTAGTCGTCGATCTGCTGCTGCAGCTCCGTGGGATAGGCGGCGGCCTGCACCGTCACAGCAGGCGCTCCTGACCCTGCGCCTCCGTTGCGGCGCGGCTGCGGGCGTCCAGCTCGCCGCCGATCTGGCCCGCCAGCTCGGCGCAGCGCTCGACGAGGTCGGCCGCCTCGTCGGAGTCGACGGCGCCCGAGCGCAGCTTGTCGGCCACGGCCTCGAGCTCCTCGACAAGCTCGTGGAGGGAGTTGGCGCTCATCGCGCCGCCTTCTCGCCGTTGCGCTGGACCGCGCCGAGGATGCCGTTGACGAAGCCGGGGGCCTCGGCCGAGCAGAGCTCCTTCGCGGCCTCGATCGCCTCGTCGATCGCGACCTCGGCGGGGATGTCGGGGCGGTGCAGCAGCTCGTAGAGGGCGACGCGCAGGATGTTGCGCTCCAGCGGGGCGATGCGCTCCAGTGACCAGCCGGTCGCGTGCTGTTCGATCAGCACGTCGAGCTGCTCCTGCTCGTGCTGGGTGCCCTCGACCAGCTCGCGCGTGAAGGCGGTGGCGTCGCGGTCGAGCAGCTGGTCGGCGTGCCGACCGGTCACGTCGGCCTGGTAGAGGGCGATCGTGGCGGCGCGACGCTGATCGGAGCGACGCATCGACGCTACGCGCGCGAGACGTACTCGCCCGAGCGCGTGTCCACCCGCACCCGGTCGCCGACGTTCACGAACAGCGGCACCCGCACCACGACGCCGGATTCGAGGGTGGCCGGCTTGTCCCCGCCGCCCGACGCGGTGTCCCCGCGCAGCCCCGGCTCGGTCTCGGTCACGGTCAGCTCGACCGCGCTCGGCACCTGCACGTCACTTGGGCTGTCGTCGACGAAGAGGATCTCGACCTCCTCGTTGGGAACTACCCACTTCAGCGACTCCGAAATGCCGTTCTCGGAGATCGCCATCTGATCGTAGGTCTGGACGTCCATGAAGTGGGCGTCGGTGCCATCCGCGTAGAGGAACTGCATCCGCCGCGACTCGGTCCGCACCGGCCGAAACTTCTCGCCCGCCCGAAAGGTCCGGTCGATCACGGCCCCGTCGGCGCTGCGCTTCAGCTTCGTGCGCACGAACGCCCCACCCTTGCCGGGCTTGACGTGCTGGAACTCCACGATCTTGAAAATCGTGGCGTCCACCTCGATGTGCATGCCGTTCTTGAATTGGTTGGTGGAGACCATGCTGAGGGCCCAGCACGATAGCCGCCTCGGTCCGCCGCCGTCCCTGTCCGTGGCGGTGCGTGCTCAGCCCGGGCTGATGAGGGTGGCCCCGGGAATGTGGGTCGCCACTCGACGGGGGTTGCGTGTGAGCAGCGGCCTGCCGGTGACGGCGGCGTGTGCGCCGATCAGGAAGTCGGGCAAGACCGCCTGGCGAGACCCGCCAGCCTTGCGGTAGTTGGCATGGGCGTGGCCCGCCAGGAACGCCGCCGCGGCGGGGATCTCCTCGACGACGGCCATCGTCGGCAGGGCGGCACGCAGCGTCTCGATGCGCGAGAAGCGCGGCGCGATCTCCGCCAGCACGACCGCGTTGAGGATCAGCGCGCCCTGCTGCGCGGCGCTGGTCAGGCACTCCTGAGACCAGTCCAGCCAGCGTGGGTCCTCGGTGAAGACGTCGAGCAGGACGCTGCTGTCGACGACCGTCCCACCGCGGATCACTTGCGGGTCAGCGCGAGGATCTCGTCGGTGGTCAGCTCGATGTCTCCGGCGCCGCGCATGCGAGCGATCTCCGCGGCGGCGCGCTTGGGCTCGACCACGAGCCGCGCCCCGCGCTTGTCGAGTTCGAACGCGACGTCAGTTCCCGCCCGGATGCCCAGCGCCCGGCGAACGTCGAGAGGGATAGTGACCTGCCCCTTCTGCGTGACCCGCATTGGGTAAGACTAGCAAGTAATACTTTGCCTGCGGAGGGGCTTGATTGCAAAGCGTGCCTTAGCGCAGGGCTGCCTTGCATTGCCGTCATTAGAGAGGGGTATGAAGGCCGGAGAACTCGATCGCGAGGAGGGCAGCCGTGGCGAAGGATCACGGGCAGAGCGTGAAGGATGATCAGCAGTACGAGGCGCTGCGCCGCCAAGGGGCATCGAAGGAGAAGGCGGCGCGGATTGCGAACACGAGCCGGTCGCAGAGCGGGAAGCGGGGTGGGAAGGCGCCGTCGTATGAGGAGTGGAACAAGAAGGACCTGGAGCGGCGGGCGAGGGAGATCGGGATCGAGGGTCGATCGAAGATGAACAAGCGGGAGCTTGTAGGGGCGCTGCGCAACCATTGACGGGCGTTGAAGGCGTTGGCTGGGAAAGCGTTGAGTGTGGGCCGTCTAAGTCTCGGTATGCGCGAGTTAGACGGCCCACAGTCCGGTAGTGGCTAGATCTCGAGGTGCTCGGCCGAGATCGCGGCGCGGGTGGCGAAGACGTAGGCGCCGATGCGGTGGATGAGACCGGCGGCGTAGAGGTCTTCGACGGCGTCCTCTGTGGCGGCGCGGGTCGGCTCCATGCCGGGGGGGTGTCGCCGCTGGGTTGGAGGTGGCGGTCGAGCTCGGCGAGGGACCAGAGGCCAGTGTGGTCGTCGAGCAGTAGGGCGAGTAGGGCCTGTTTGAGGTGGGTGGGATCGTCGGGCGCGGCGGCCCGAGTACGGTGGTGGTGCATGGGAAGCTTCACCTTCCTGTGCCGGGCCCCGGGCCGTCTCTAGCGGCGCCGGGGCCGTTTTGGTTTGAGTGAGAAGAACGGTATAGGGGACGGCGGACGCGCCTGGGCTCAGCCGAGGGCGAGGGCGGCCAGGCCGGCGACGATCGCCGCCGCGGCGGCGAGACGGCGGGTGCCGTCAGCCTCGGAGAGCACCCCCACTCCGAGCGCCGCGCCGATCACGATGCTGACCTCGCGCGCGGGCGCGACGTAGCTCACCGGCGCGCGTTGGAGCGCGTAGAGGACCAGCACGTAGGCCAGCACGGCCAGGGCGCCGACGGCGAAGGCGCGCGGTAGCGCGGCGCGCCAAGCCGGGCGCGCCACGGGGTCGCTGGCGAGCAGGAACGGCGTCAGGAGCGCCGCCTGGCACAACAGCGTGCCCCACAGATACACCTCCGGGGTCTGATCGGCCGCGTCGACGGCGTGCTTGTCCCAAAGCGTGTAGGCGCCGATCGAGACCCCGGTCATCAGTGCGAACAGCGGCGCGGAGCCCTGCTCGGACCAGCCGGCGCGGCCGATCGCGATCGACAGGACGGCGCCGACGATCCCGGCGGCGCCCACCAGGGCCAGCAGGGATGGACGCTCGTCGAGGAAGGCGATCGCGGCGATCGTCGCCAGCAGCGGTCCGGTGCCGCGCGCCAGCGGGTAGACGAACGACAGGTCCCCGTCGCGGTAGGCACGCTGCAGCGAGACGAAGTACCAGGCGTGCAGCGCACCGCTGCCGGCCATCAGGCCAAGCGCGGTCGCGTCGAGGTCGAGCTCGCCGCGCGCGCCCTCGACCGCGACGAGCGGCGTCAGCACCGCCGCGCCGCAGAGCGCGAACAGCCAGACGAAGGCCACGCCTCCGCCCGTGTCCTTGGCGAGGAAGTTCCAGCCCGCGTGGGCGAAGGCGGCGACCAGGACGAGGACGAGTGCGACGAGGTCTACGAGGGCTCCCCCGTCGACAGGCGCTGCACTCCGGCCGGCAGCCGCCCCTCCCCCTCCAGCTTCTCCAGGTGCGCCTCGAGCGTGATCGCGGCGGCGAAGCGCAGCTGCTCCGGCACCTCAGACCAGGCCGCGTCGAGCAGCTCGTCGGTCGTACGGGCTCCAGCCTCCAGCCCCGAGAGCAGCTTCCGCTCGCGGTCGAGCCGGTGCGCGACGTACTCGTCGAGCTTGGCGTGCGGGTCGCGCACGTAGGGGCCATGGCCGGGGCAGAGCACGTCGAGCTCGAGCTCGCGCAGGCGACGCAGCGACTCCAGGTACGCCGCCAGCGACCCCTCCCCCGGCGCGATGAAGACGCTGCCCGCCCCCAGCACCGTGTCCCCGGTGAAGCAGAGCCTGTCCGCCAGCAGGCAGACGTGGTCGGCGGCGTGGCCGGGCGTGGCGATCGCGGTGAACGGACCGACCTGATCCCCGTCAGAAGGACGGACCACGCGAGCCCCGCCGGCCCGCTCGGACAACGGCGCCGCTCCCTCGGAGTGATCGGAGTGGTCGTGGGTGAGCACGATCCCCTCGATCCTCCCCCCGGCAGCGGCCAGCAGCGCGTCGAGGTGCGCCGGGTCGGCCGGGCCGGGATCCACGACCCAGCCGTCCACGACGTAGCTGTTGGTGCCGTCCAGCGTCAGCGGCGAGGGGTTCGCCGCGCGCACACGCACGACGCCAGCCGGATCGTGGTCGTCCAGTGTCATGCCCGGGGTTCTAGCGGAGGTAGCATTCGATCGAGAAGGTAGGAGTGGACTCGTACGACCCCAGCGCGTGGCCCGCGCGTAGGCGTGACGTGAGCCAGTGGCTGTTCTGGTTCGCGCTGATCGCCGCCGCCGCGGTGGCCGTGATCGACCTGCTCATCGGGGCCCAGGTGGCCACCTTGATCACGATCGTCGTCTGCGGCACGCTGGCGATTCTCGTCTTGCGGTTGCGCGACGAGCGGGAGCAGGACGCCGTGCGGCTGGCGATGCAGTACGAGGTCGCGCACATTCTTCGAGACCGACACGCCACAGCAGGCCGGGCCCAGGCTGCTGGCGACGATCGGGCCGCCGCTCGGCTTCGTGGCCGGCAACCTCTGGGTCGCCGACGAGCGCGGCACGCTGCGCCAAGCGGCGAGCTGGCATGCGGCGGACGTCGATCCGAGCCGCTTCGAGCGCGTCTCGCGCGAGCTGTCGCTACGGCCGGGCTTCGGCCTGCCTGGGCAGGTGCTGGAGAGCGGCCGCCCGGCCTGGCTTTCCGACATGGCGGAGGACCCGAGCTTTCCCCGCAGCAGCGCCGCCCCGCTCGCCGGCGTGGCCTTCCCGGTGGGCACGACCAGCGGCGTGGTCGGCGTGCTGGAGCTGTTCGCCCCGCGGCCGTGCGAGCCCGACGACGACCTGATCGCCGTGATGGAGGCGCTCGGCGGCGCCATCGGCGAGTTCGTCCAGGCCCGCCGGGCCGGTGTCGCGGTGCGCGAGCGGGAGGCGCAGCTGGAGGCGATCCTGCGCGGCGTCGCCGACAGCGTGACCGCCCAGGCCCCGGACGGCACGCTGCTGTTCGCCAACGACGCCGCCGTGCGCACGCTCGGCTTCTCGTCGCGCGAGCAGCTGCTCGAGGCCCCCCTGACGTGGGTGGCCGAGCGCTTCGAGATGATGGACGAGTACGGCGAGCCGATGCCGCTCGAGCGGCTCCCCGGGCGGATCGCGCTCGTGGGCGGCGAGCCCGCGGAGACCCTGATGCGCTTCCGCGAGCGGGCGACCGGCGAGGAGCGCTGGACGATCGTCAAGGCGACGCCGGTGCTCGACGCCGAGGGCAACGTGACGATGGCGATCAACGTGATCGAGGACGTCACGGCGGTCAAGCGCGCCGAGGCGCGCCAGCGCTTCCTCGCCGAGGCCAGCGCCCTGCTCAGCTCCTCGCTCGATCGCGAGGAGACGCTGCGCGCGATCGCCTCGTTGGTCGTGCCCGAGATCGCCGACTGGTGCGCGATCGACCTGCTCGGCCCCAACGGAGACGGCGAGCACATCGCGCTCGGATACGCCGGCGGGCAGGTCCCCGAGCCCGAGCACGCGCTGACGGTCCCGATGACCTCGCACGGGCGCCCGGTCGGCACGCTGACGCTGGCGCTGGCGCCGTCCGAGCGGCGCTTCGACCGCTACGACCGCGAGCTGGCCGAGGAGCTGGCGCAGCGCTGCGCGACCGCGCTCGACAACGCCCGCCTCTACAGCGAGCGCACCCACATCGCCGGCACGCTGCAGCGCAGCCTGCTGCCGGTGGCGCTGCCGGAGATCCCCGGCCTGGAGACCGCCGCTCGCTTCCGCCCGATCGGCGAGGGCATCGAGGTCGGCGGGGACTTCTACGACCTCTTCGCCAGCGGCGGCAGCGGCTGGACGGCGGTCATGGGCGACGTCTGCGGCAAGGGTCCCGAGGCGGCGGCGGTCACCGCGCTCGCGCGCTACACCCTGCGCGCGGCGGCGATGCGCGAGCGGCTGCCCAGTCGCAGCCTGCGCCTGCTCAACGAGGCGCTGCTGCGCCAGCGCGACGACCAGCGCTTCTGCACCGTGGCCTATGCCTACGTCGAGGCCGGAGACGGCGCCGCCGAGGTGCGCGTCGCGACCGGCGGCCATCCGCTGCCGCTGCTGCTGCGCGCCGACGGCACGGTCGAGGAGGTCGGCGAGCCGGGGACGCTGCTGGGGATTTTGCCGGACCCGTCCCTGAGCGACCATACGGCGGCGCTTGCGTCCGGCGACGCGCTGATCTTCTACACCGACGGTGTCACCGATGGGCGTGACGGGGCGCTGAGCGAGGCACAGCTGCATGCCCTTGTGGGATCCTGTGCGGGCACCTCTGCGGACGCGATCGCCGCGTGCGTCGAGGACGCGGCGGTGGCGGCTCAGGACGGCACGCCGTCGGACGACATCGCCGTGCTCGTCCTGCGCGTGGCAGCCTGAACGCCCCCATTGAGGTGATCGCACCGTTTCAAATGTTCTACCTCGGTGTGAACCTGGGTACAGAGCCGAGAGGGTCAAGTCCTTTGAATACGTCACGCGAGACGGGAGAGCGATCATCGCTGCTGGATCAGGCATCGCTGTACGCCCTAACGCGCGCTCTCGACGCGTGAGCGCGAACGATCATGCAGAGGCGCCCCGGGGCGCGGAGGACTCGGTCGCGCTGCGGCTGGGCGGTGGCCCCGAGGCCGCCGCGATCGCCCGGCGCCACCTGGCGCGCCTGCGCGGGGATCTCGACCCGCCGCTGATGGAGACGATGCGCCTGCTCGTGACCGAGCTGGTCGCCAACAGCGTCAAGCACGCGGGAGGCGACCAGGTCGAGCTGAAGGTGCTCGTGGGCCGCACGGTGGTGTGGGTCGAGGTGGTCGACGAAGGCCCCGGATTCGAGCCCGCGCCGCGCGATGGCGACAGCCGCGACGACTCCGGCTGGGGCCTGTTCCTCGTCGAGCGGCTGGCCCACCGCTGGGGCGTCGCGCGCGATGGCGAGGCGACGCGCGTCTGGTTCGAGCTGCAGCGCGTCTAGGCCTCGTAGCGCAAGCTAGTCCTCGGCCTGGGTGAAGACCGCGAGCGTCGCGGTGAAGGCGTGCACGAAGCTGCGCTCGCCGACCGGCCCGATCTCGCCCGCGCAGAAGAAGCCGCCGGTGGGCGCGCCGCCGAGCGCGTCCGAGACGGCCTGCGCGTCGTGGTCGGGCACGCCGAACATGCCGGCACCGCGACCGTTGCAGGTGAACAACAGGCCGCCGGCGGGCGTCTTGGGCAGCCAGGCCAGGTGGCGGTCGAGCGTCTCGACGAGGTCGTCGTGAGCCGAGGCGGCGTCGCGCACGTGCAGGCGCACCGCCTGACCGACGCGCACCCGGGTGCCCACGGTCAGCGTCCCCTCGTCCTCGTCCGCGCCGACGATCGCGCGCACGAGGAAGTCGCCGCGCTCGTACTCGGGCTTGTTGGGATCGACCACGATGCCGAGCATCAGCCCGCGTGCGGCCAGCACGCGCTCCTCGACCGGCAGCTCCTCGATCACCTCGCGCAGGCGCTCGACCGCCGGGCGCGAGGCGAGCTCGTGGATCACGGCCGCCCTCGGCGTCGGTGATGATCATCTCCGGGCCGATCGGGCGCGCGCCCTGGGAGACGCAGGTGAGCACGCGGGTCCCGCGCACCACCACGCCGACGGCGCCCCCGGCGCTCGCGTCGTCGCCCTTGAGCAGCGCCGCCCCGGGCCCGGCGCTCGCCATGCCGCCGATCACCGGCAGCCCCGGATGGGCGTCGTTGAGATGCGTCAGCAGCACGTCGACCGGGAAGCTGTAGCGGGTCGGCGAGCAGGATCACCGCGTCCGCCTCCTCCAGCTCGGGCACGCCGGCGATCGTGACGCTGCCGCCGCCCAGCGAGGACGACAGCCGGAAGGGCATCAGCTCGGCGCCGGGAAGGCTCGCCGCCCAGACCGTGACGCCGCCGCGCTCGAGCTCGCGTCCGGCGCCGAGCACGCCCTGCGCGCCGCAGCCGACCAGCACCCGCGGGTGCAGGCGCTCGCGCACGGCGACGGCGCCGGCCTCGGTCTGCTCGGCGTTGGCGCCGCCGGCGAACACCAGCGCGAGGTCGCAGGGCAGGGCTGCCGAGGCCCATCGCGGCGCGGGCGGCGGCCTCGGCGAACGCCGGGACGCCGCCCCCGTCGCTCGCGACGCCGACTGCGGTCCGCACGCTCATCCGAGCGTCAGCTGGGGGTCTTCGGGCGGCGGGCCGGGGTCCTGGCCGAGCAGCGCGCGGAAGCGGCGCGCGGCGGTCGGCGCGTCGTCGTCGCGGTTGTTGTTGAACAGCACGTGCACCTCGCCGGCCTGCTCGGCGAGCGCCGCGCACGCGCCCGGCGATCTCCTCGAGCTCGTCGTCGCTGTAGACTCCAGCCGAAGCGCTCGGCCACGGTCTTGCCGTTCAGGTAGCCCTCGGTGTTGCGGCCGTGCAGGCGCAGGTAGGCGAGGTCGTCGCGGGTGACGGCGTCGATCCGGCGGCATGATCGGCACGTGGTCGCCGGGCGGGGCGTCGACGCAGACGAAGGCGACGCTCGTGCTCGGAGAACCAGCCGAGCGTCTGCGTCCGATCGCGCTCGTCGCGCACCCAGCCGCGGTTGCGCAGCTCGATCGCGACGCGGTGCGGGCGCGAGCGCCTCGAGCAGGCCGCTCGAGCTCGTCGAGCTCGTGCTTGCCGGGCGCGAACGCCGGGCGTGAGCTGGACCAGGAAGGCGCCCAGCTTGCCGGCCTCGGCCAGCGGCTCGACCTCCTCGAGCAGTCGCTCGGCGAGCGCCGCGCTCGAGCTCCGGCGTGAGGACGCACGCGCCCGCGCTCGTTGGTCTCGACGCCGTCGCGCATGTCCGGCGGCAGCGAGTCGAGCTTCGCGGCGTGGCGCGAGAGCAGCCGGTGGACCTTGACGTCGAAGATGAAGCCGTCCGGGGTGACCTTCGACCCAGCGCTGCGACGGTCGCGCGCTCGGGGACGGCGTAGAAGCTCGAGTTGAGCTCGACCGCCTCGAAGCGCTCGCGCGTACCAGGCCAGCCGGTCGCGCGCGGCCATCCCCGGCGGATACCACTCCTTGACGAAGCCGGGGTCGGCCCAGCTCGAGGTGCCGACGAGGATGCGTCTGCCCGCACCATGCGCCGCTGACAGGTCCTCAGCGGCCGCGGCGGCCGAAGCTGTGGCCGGCGGGGCGACGGCGCGCAGGTCGGCTGCTCGGCCTCGCGCAGCGTCCGGTCTCGTTGGACCAGGCGCGGCGCGGCTCGATGTGCCTGACCTCGGCGCGCGGCAGGTCGGGGCGCTCGAGCCGCTCGACGCGGTCGACGACGCACGTTCGTCGACGCCCTCGCGGCGCTCGAGGCGGCCCGCCGCGCCACCAGCGGCTCGCCGCGGACGGCGAGCGCGGCAGCGGTCGTGCACCGGCGGCGGCACGATCAGGTTGATCGTGCCGTACTCGTCCTCGAGCAGCATGAACGTGACGCCCTTCGCGGTCGCCGGCCGCTGGCGCGCGACCACCAGGCCGGCGACCTCGACGCGCGTCGCCGTCGCGCGTCCGCGCTCGAGGTCGCGCGCTCGAGCGCAGCGTCGCCGGAGCGCCGGCCGCATCAGCTCGAGCGGGTGCTCGCGCAGCGTCACCCCGGTCGAGCCGTAGTCGGCCAGCATCCGCTCCCAGGCGCCGAGCGCGCGCAGCTCCGGGCCCTCGTGCGGGCTCGAGCGGCAGCGCGAGCTGCGTGCCGCCCTTGACCGGCGTGCCCGGGCACGGCGACGCCGAGCAGCCACAGCGCCTGGCGACGCGGCGAGCCGGGCGCAGAGCGCGCCGGAGCGCGGCGCGAGCGCCGGGCCGCGCTCGCACGAGCGCGTCGCAGGCGCCGGCCCAGGCGAGCTTCGCGAGCGTCTCCGCGGACGGCGCCGGAGCGGCCGGCGAGGTCGCCGATCGAGCGGTACGGGCCGCCCTGCTCGCGCTCCTCGACGAGCGCGCCGGACCTCCTCGTCGCGCACGCCGTTCACGTAGCCGAGCCCGAGCCGCACGCGAGCGCGCCGGCAGCGCTCGACCGTGCACTCCGCGCCGCTGCGCGCGACGCACGGCGGCAGCACCGCGATGCCCGCGCCGCTGCGCCTCGTGGACGAGCGAGTCCGGCGGGTAGAAGCCCATCGGCTGCTCGTTGAGCAGCGAGCAGAGGAACTCCGGCGCCGTAGTGGACCCGCAGCCAGGTCGACTGGTAGGCGAGCAGGCCGAACGCCGCCGAGTGCGCCTTCGGGAAGCCGAAGCCGGAGAAGCCGACGATCTGCGACCAGACCCGCTCGGCGACCTCCTCGCGCGGCGCCGCGCTCGACCGCGCCGGCGACGAACTTCTGCTCGTAGGAGCGCATCGCCGCCTCCGAGCGCTTGCGGCTCATCGCCCGCCGCAGGCCCTCGGCCTCGCCCGCCGAGAAGCCGGCGAACGCCATCGCCACCTCGATCACCTGGTCCTGGAAGACGATCGCCCCGAGCGTGTCGCGCAGCACCGGCTCCAGCGACGGGTGCTCGTAGGGCACCTGGTAGGACGGGTCCTCGCGCAGCCGCTTGCTTGCGCTCGATGTACGGGTGCACGGCGCCGCCGAGGATCGGGCCCGGGCCGCACCAGCGCGACCTGCACGGTGAGGTCGTCGAGGTTCTCGGGCAGGGTGCGCTTGAGCATCTGACATCTGCGCGCGCGCCTCGATCTGGAACACGCCCATCGTCTCGGCCGCCTGGATCTCGGCGTAGACCTCGCGGTCGTCGTAGGGGATGCGCGAGAGGTCGATGCGCTCGCCGCGCACCGCGCGCGATCTCGTCCACGCAGCGCTCGACCGCCGACAGCATCCCGAGGCCGAGCAGGTCGATCTTGAGGAAGCCGGCGTCGGCGCAGGAGTCCTTGTCCCACTGCACGATCTGGCGCCCCTCCATCGAGGCCGGCTGCACCGGGCAGAGGTCGATCAGCGGCTGCGTCGAGATCGACCATCCCGCCGGGGTGCTGGGTGACGTGGCGCGGCAGGCCCGCGGCGTCGCGCGCGAGCCGCGACCAGCGCGTCCCAGCGCGGCGAGCGCGCCGCGCGGGCACGTCGTCCTCGATGTCGTTGCGGTCCTTCCAGGGGTCGACCGCGCGCGCCAGCCGCTCGATCTCCCCCGGCGGCAGCCCGAGCGCCTTGGCGAAGTCGCGCACCGCCGAGCGCACCTGGTAGGTGGCGAAGGCCGCAGACCAGCGCGCAGCGGTCGCGCCCGTAGCGCTCGTGCACGCGCGGGATCAGCACGTCGCGGACGTCGCGCGGGAAGTCGAGGTCGATGTCCGGCAGCGCGGTCAGCTCCTCGTTGAGGAAGCGGCCGAGGAAGAGCTCGTTCTCGATCGGGTCGACGTGCGAGAGGCCGGTGAGGTAGCAGACGATCGAGGAGACGCTCGAGCCGCGCCCGCGCCCGGGCGGCAGCAGCCGCCGCGCGGAGTCGGGGCCGCGCACCTCGGCGGCGACCTCGCGCGCCAGCTCGAGCATGTCGCGGTGCAGCAGGAAGAAGCCCGACAGGCCGAGGTGGCGGATCACCCTCAGCTCCTCCTCCAGGCGCGCCCGCGCCTCGTCCAGCGTCGCCCGGCCGGCGTAGCGCTCGCTCGATGCGCGTCGCGGCAGATCGCGCGCCAGCGTCGCCGTCGGCTGTCGGCGTCCTCGGCGCCGGGGTAGCGGTAGCCGAGGTCCTCGGTGAGGTCGAAGCGCAGCCGCTCGGCCAGCCGCCCGCTCTCGTGCACCGCCTCGGGGTGGTCGGCGAAGCGCTCCGCCATCCGCTCCGGCGGGGCGAGCACGTGCGAGGAGTTGCCGCGCCGGCGCGGCTCGGTCTCGTCGAGCGTCGCGCCGAGGCGCACCGCGACCATGCGCGTCCTGCAGCGCCACCCGCGCGCGCTCGTGGGCGTGCACGTTGCCGGTGGCGACGCAGGGCACGCCCGAGCCGCTCGCGCCAGCTCGGCGAGCAGCCGGTTGCGGCGGCGGTCGCCCTGCCACCAGGGCCGCTGCAGCTCGATCCGGAAGCGGTCCGGCCCGAAGGCGCCCAGCAGCCGCCGCGCGACGGCCGCCGCGCCCGGGTGGTCGCCGGCCTCGATCCGCCGCGCGACCGCCCCGTCGCGAGCGCAGCCCGAGAGGCAGACGAGCCCGGCGGCGTTGCTGCTCGAGCTCGTCGAGCGTGACCGCGGGCTGCTCGTCGAGCGCGTCCTGGCCCGGCCGCCGCTGCGCGCGCTGCGCGGACGCCCGGCTCGGTCCAGCCCTCGCGCGCCCAGCGGCGGGTGCGCCAGTGCGCGCGCGGTGATCAGCCGGCAGAGGTTGGTGTAGCCCTCGCGGCTCTCGCACAGCAGCGTGAGGTGCGAGCCGTCGTCGAGCGTCAGCTCGGCGCCGGTGATCGGGCGCACCCCGAGCGGCTTGCAGCGCCTGCGCCATCTCCATCGCGCCGTGCAGCCCGTCGTGATCGGTCAGCGCGAGCGCGCTGTGACCCTGCTCGGCGGCCGCGGCCGCCAGCTCGACCGGATGCGAGGCCCCGTCGAGGAACGAGTAGGCCGAGTGGCAGTGGAGCTCGACGTACGACACGAACACATGTTCGCATACGAGTCGGACCGCTCAGGCGGTCTCGCCGGCGCGTGCGCGCTTGGCGAGGTAGAGCGCGCGGTCGGCCTCGGAGACCAGGCGCTCGGGCTGCCGGCCGGGCTCGTGCACCGCGATGCCGAAGCAGGCGTCGACGCTGCCGACCGGCGCGATGCCGCCGGCGGCCAGGCCGCGGCTCAGGCGCTCGACGACGTGGTCGGCGTCCGCGCGGTCGGCGTCGGCGAGCAGCAGGGCGAACTCGTCGCCGCCGAGGCGGTAGGCCTCGTCGCTGCGGCGCAAGCCGCTGCGCAGCACCTCGGCCAGCAGGCAGAGGGCACGGTCCCCGGCCTCGTGGCCGTGGGTGTCGTTGACGGCCTTGAGGTCGTCCATGTCGCAGAGCACGAGCGCGAACGTGCCGCCGCGACGCTCCGAGCGCGCGGCTTCCTGAGCCAGGCGGGCGAAGAAGGCGCGCCGGTTGGCGAGGCCGGTGAGGGCGTCGTGGGTGGCCTCGTGGCGCAGCCTGCCGACGCGATCGGCCGAGCCCAGCGCGGCCACGGCCTGGTTGGCGAACAGCCGCAGCGCCTGCAGGCGGGCGTGCGTCGGCAGCAGCCGGTCGCGCGGATCGTCGACCCAGATCACGCCCAGCCGGCGGCCCTCGCTGTCGTCGAGCGGCACCAGCAGCCAGTGGCGTGACCAGGCGTGCGGGCCGCGACCGTTGAGCGTCGAGTGGTAGCCGAACGGGCTCTCGCCCTGTTGGGACTCGGCGACGGCATGCGGCAGCAGGAAGCAGCCGGCGATCTCGTAGTCGGGCCGCAGCAGCTCCGCCAGCGCCTCCAGCGTCAGGTCCGTGCGCAGCGCGACCGGTTGGGACTCCCAGCCGGCGCTGGCCACGGGCACGAGCGTGCCGCCGGCGACCTGCTCGTCGGTGAGGGCGATCACGACCTTGTCGAAGGCCAGCGCGTCGCGAATGCCGTCGCAGACGGCCTGCAGCACGGTGTCGGTGTCGTGCGCGCCGGCGAGGCGCGCGGAGACCTCGAGCACGCCCTCGAGCATGCGCTGGTGCTGCACGTCGGCGGCGGTCTCCTGCGCGATCCGGATCGCCAGCGCGGCGTGCTGGGCGATCGCCACCAGCGCCTCCAGCTCGCGCTCGCCGGGCCGGCGACCGCTGATCGGCTCGTCGACCGAGAGCATGCCGAGCAGGCCGCCGTCGCGCCCGCGCAGCGGCACGAAGAGGGCGTCTCCGGGACCCCAGCCGTCCGGGTCGCTCGAGCGCTCGAGGTCGGGCACGTAGGTCTCGACGCCCAGCGCCTCCCAGTCGAACTCCTCGTCGGGGATCAGGTACGCCCCGCCGCGATCGAAGCGCGGGTCGAGCAGCGGCGTCCAGGTCTCCATGCGCGACTCGGTGCCGAGCAGCAGCTCGCGCGACGCGGAGGAGCCGTAGACCGCCGAGGCGCGGAAGTCGTCGAAGGCCGGTCGGTAGATGTTGATCACCGCCGTGCGGTAGCCGAGCGTCTCGCCGACCGCGCGCGCGAGCTCGTCGAGCACCGCGGGCAGGTCGGACTCGCCACGCACCGCGGCGGTGCGTTCGAGCACGGCGCCGAGCCGGCCGATGGTCGTCAACTCGGCAGCGCTGGCCAGCGGCTTTCTCACAACCGCTCGGAATGGCCGTGGGGCGGACGGGCCAGATCTGGCATCAGAACCTCTATCGGCCTCCAACCCGCGCGTCTGAAGGGTTTCTGACGACTTTCGCGGCTCGAAGCTACGCACGTTGCGCGTACCAGCGACCCTCCACCAGATCGCGGTACACGACGGCGTTGCGACCGTCGGCGAGCACCAGCTCGAAGTAGCGCCGGCGCAGGGGATCGGCCGTCCACCAGCGGTCCTCGACGACCCATTCCTCGCGGACGCCCTCGACCGCCAGCTCGCCCACCCTGACCGGGACACCTCCCTCTCCGGCCTCCACGGCCGCCGGCCGCGGCGTGCCGAGCCGGCGTGCGGGCGGAGGGCTCATCGCTCGGGCGGCTCGGGGAACGGCGCCAGCATGGCGCGTCGCTCCGGCACGCGCGAGTCGGGATCCACCTCGAGCACCCGCATGGCGGCGTCGGCCCCCGCCGCCTGGCGCGCCTGGCGCACGGCCTCCCCCAGGCGGGCGCGACGGACGGCGCCCTGCTCCTCGAGCAGGCGCCCCTGGTCGTGAGCGGGCGGGCCGAAGGCCTCGACCTCGAGCCCGAGCGACTCGGCCGGAGCCGGCAGCTCGACCAGCCGCGAGGCCAGCGCCAGCCGGATGCGCGCGGGGTCGGCGCTCGGGTGGCGCAGCGTCAGGACCGTGCGCCAGGTGCCGCCGGCCACGAAGCGCGCCGAGACCGCGAGCGCGCGCAGCGAGCGCCCGCGCCGTTCGCGCCGGGCCAGCACGCGCCCGATCAGCAGCTCGAGCGCCCGTTCGAGCTGCTGCCCCGACGCGGCCTCCGGCAGCTCCAGCCGCTCGCCGACCGGCTCGGGCGGCCGGCGCGGCTCGAGCGGGGTGTCCCGCCCGCGCGCGAGGTCGAGCGCCAGCAGGCCGGGATGGCCGAAGCGCTCCGCCAGCGCCCGTGAGGGCAACTCGGCAAGCTCGCCGAGCGAGCGGATGCCGAGCCGTTCGAGGATCTCGGGCAGCGCCTGCAGCTCGGGCCGGGAGCGCAGCAGCGAGACCGGCAGCGGGGCGAGGAACGAGCGCACCGCCGCCTGCTCGGCCACGGCCGTGCCCGGCAGCGAGTGGCGCAGCGCGGCGACGCCGCTCGCTCCCGCGGGAGCCGCCTCGTGCGGGCGCCGCCGGGGCCGTGCCTGCAAGGCCGCCGCCTGCGCGGCGAAGCGGCTGGGCGCCGCTCCCAGCCGAGCGGCGCCGCCGAGCGCTCGCCGCGTCGCGGCGAGCACGCCCTCCAGGCCGCCGTGCAGACCGTACAGCCCCGGCGCCTCGAAGCAGGCCGCGCCCGCGCGGTCGGACTCGACCGCCGCGCCGATGCCCTCCAAGCGGTCCAGCACCACGTTCCAGAGCGAGCGCACGCCCTCGGGGTCGGGCGGCACCAGGCGCAGCTCGGGACAGCGCGAGAGCGCCTCGCCCAGGCGCATCCCGCGCGTCACGCCGAACGCCTCGGCGGGCGCCGAGACCTCCCCCACCACCTGCTCGCGACCCGCCTCGGGGGCCAGCGCGACGGCCTCCGCGAGCAGGGCGCGCCGATCGGCCAGTGCGGCGAGTAGTTCGAACCGGGGGTAGTGGACGCACACGATCACAACTACGAACATATGTTCGCATACGGTGCAAGCGTCCAGCCCGTTGCCAGGTACTCAACGTCCCCTCGCGGACGTCCGATTGCAAGCTGGTGACGTTGCCAGCGCTCCGACGGCTACCGGCGGACATCGAGCCGACCTCGCGCTCGGGCGCGCGCGTAGCCTCGCTGCTGCTCGCGCTCTCGCGCCGGCCCGCCCGTCCCGGGGCGCTGGTGGCCATCCCCACGCTCGCCACCGCCCTCGTCTCGGCGGGCGTCTGGGCCGCCGGCGGCAGCGGTCACAGCACGCAGGTGCTCTACATCTGGGTCGCGCTCTACTGCGCCTTCTTCCTCAACCGCCGCCAGATGGCGCTGCAGCTCGCCTGGCTGATCGTCACCTACGCGGGCGTTCTGGCCGCGAGCGGCTCGCTCGCCGACAGAGCGCTGCCGTGGCTGCTGATCGTGCTGACCGCGGTCGTCTCGGCGGTGGTGCTCGGCCTGGTGCGCGAGACGGTGACCGAGATGCTGCGCAGCCTCGCCGACGCGGTCCACACCGACCCCCTCACCGGCCTCGAGAACCGGCGCGGGCTGGAGGAGCGGATCGGGCTGGAGGTCGAGCGCGCCAAGCGCCACGATCGCTCGCTGACCGTCGTGATCGGCGACCTCGACCACTTCAAGCGCCTCAACGACACCCACGGCCACCGCGCCGGCGACGATGCGCTCACGCTCGTGGGCGGCATCCTCAACGACCGCAAGCGGCGCGTCGACGCGATCGCCCGCACCGGCGGCGAGGAGTTCACGCTGGTGATGCCCGACACCGATCGCCACGAGGCCTACCTCGTCACCGAGCGGCTGCGCAACGAGGTCGAGCGGCGGCTCGCCGGCGAGCGCATGCCGCTGACGCTCAGCTTCGGCATCGCCGCCTTCCCCGAGCACGGCCGCACCACCGAGCAGCTGCTGGAGGCCGCCGATCAGGCGCTCTACTCCGCCAAGGCGCTCGGCCGCAACCGCTCGGTGATCTTCAACGTCGGCATCGCCTCGGCGTTCGCGCCGGTGCGCGCCGGCGCGCTGCAGGGGATCTGCAGCTCGCCACGCTGCTGTCGCTGGCCGAGGCGCTCGACATGCGCGACACCGGCACCACTCGCCACTCGCACGCCGTCGGCGACTACTGCCAGCTGATGGCCGAGGAGCTCGGGCTCGACCCCGAGCACGTCAAGCGCGTGCGCATTGCCGGCATGCTGCACGACATCGGCAAGGTCGGCATCCAGGACGCGCTGCTGGCCAAGCCCGGCCGCCTGACCGCCATCGAGCGCAGCGAGATCGCCACGCATCCGGAGATCGGCGCGCAGCTGCTGCTGGCCGAGGGCTTCGAGGACCTGCGCGCGTGGGTGCTGGCCCATCACGAGCGTCCGGACGGCAAGGGCTATCCGCTCGGCCTGAAGGACGACGACATCCCGCTCGAGGCCAGGATCCTGGCGGTCGCCGACGCCTACGAGGCGATGATCGCCGACCGGCCCTACCGCTCCGCGCTGGGCCCGCACGGCGCCGCAGCGAGCTGCTGCGCTGCTCGGGCGAGCAGTTCGACGCCCGCGTGGTCAGCGCGCTGCTGGCGGGGCTGACGCGCATGGGAGCGGCCCACGACGTCTCGGCGGCCTGACCCAGGCCTCCTGAGCGAGCAAAGAGCCGGGTCGTCCCGCACGACCCGGCTCTTGCTGTCTCGGTCTACTGCTGCTTGGGCTTGCGGCAGGCGTTGCCGAGCTGGACCTTCTGGCCGCGATCGACGATCACGTCGCGGCTGCCGACGGCGTTGCCCTGCCTGTCGAAGCAGGTCAGCGTCCAGGCCTCCTTGTCCGGATTGACCACGCGCGGCCGCGGCGACTCGAAGGTCACGCTGCCGCCCGTCCAGTCGTCCGGCGGATCCTGCACCTGGTCGTAGTTGACGACGTGCGCCACGTAGTTGCCCGGCGGCGGATCGAACAACGACGCGTCCTCGGTCGTGTCCCCGAAGGACGCCGACTGCGTGACGATCTCGCCGGTGTCGGCGTCGACCACGTAGAGGTCCCAGTCGGTCTCGGGGTTGGACCACTCGATGTGGACGGTGAACTTGCCGTTGTCGACGCCGTCCTCGGGGCCTTGGACCGTGAACGGGATCGCCTCGAACGGCTCGGCCGGGTAGGCCGTGTTCTCCGCCGGGATGCCCTCCGGGTTGTCGAACGTGAGGTCGGCCTGCGGCGGCCCGGTCGGGTCGCGCCCGTCGCGGCCGGCCACGATCGGCCGGGTGGACGGGTTGACGTGCCACTTGAAGTGGCCGCCGGTCGAGCGCAGGTCCGAGACCAGGAAGTCCGGGAACAGGATCGGATCGCCGATCTCGTTGCCGAAGTCGTCCTTCCAGACCGGCGAGGTCGCGGTCAGGAAGTCCTTGCGGATCTGCAGCCGGTAGCCCGCCGGCGCCGTGCCGCTGAGCACGCCGTGGAGGGTCGTGTCGGCCGTGGCCTGCAACATCTCGTAGTAGGCGGCCTCGTTGCCGCCCTTGCCCGCGCCCTCGGCGGGCTCGAGGCCGAGGTACTCGGCCACCACGCCGGTCTCGTACGGCGGGTGGAACTCGCTCGGGCCGATCTCGAACGTGAAGCCGAAGCCGCCGGCCGTCCAGAACGACCAGTCCTCGGTCGCGCCGGTGGTGTCGTAGAGCCCGAAGCTCGGGTTGTTGGCATAGCCGTTGTGGGCGGTCATGCGCGCGCCGAGCTCGCGGTAGGTCGGCTCCTCGAGCGGGAAGCCCATGTCGGCCACGCCCGGGGGACGCAGCACGAGGTTGGAGTAGGTGTGGTTGGTGATCAGGTTGGTGACCTGACGCGACTGGATCAGCTCGTGGACGTTCTGCGTCTCGGGCTCGGAGAACGGGCCGTCGCCGCGGTAGGTCTCGACCGACCAGTCCGTGCTCGCGCCGCTGCCGCCCCAGAGGCCGCCGTAGTTGCGGTTGAGGTCGGTGCCGCGCGCCGTGCCGGCCGGGTTGTCGTTGCAGGTCCCGCCCCGGTACTGCTCGGGCGTGAAGACCGAGACCTTGCAGTTCTTGCGCTTCATCTCGTAGTCGAACAACGAGAAGTCGCCCAGCGGCGCGGCCTCGCGCGAGACGTTGAAGCCGTCCGGGTTGACCACGGGGACGACGATGTTGCGCGTGCGCTTGACGAGCTTGCGCACGCTGTTCTTCTTGCCGTAGTTGGTCAGCAGGTCGTAGGCCCACTCCATCGCGTGCTCGGCCGACGGCCACTCGCGGGCGTGATGGGCACCCAGGTTGAGGAAGACCGGCTTGCCATCCTGGGTGTCGTACGGATTGGTGGCGATCTCGATGCCGACCACGTCGCGCCCCTCGACGGTCTTGTGGGGCAGGGTGATCGGCTTGACGAGGCTCGGGTAGCGCATCGCCAGCTGCTTGAGCTCGAGCTCGTAGTCGGCCAGGTGGCGGTAGCTGGTGCGACCGCTGGGCAGGCCGGTGCTCTGGGAGCTGCGGGCAAAGCGGGCGTCCTTGCGCTCGTTGGCGCGCGTGCGCTTGGCGAGGTCGGCGATCTTGACGCTGTAGGCAAAGCCGGCGGCGCGCAGCTTGCGCACGTCGCCCTGGCCGTGCAGCAGCACCTCGATCGAGTTGGCGTCGCCGTGCTCGGTCAGGTCGAGGCCGAGCGCCTGCAGGCGCGCCTTGGCCTTGCGGCTGGTCGTGCGCACGTCGACGACCTGCACCTTCTGCTCGGTGGCCTTGACGCGCACGAAGCTGACGCTGCGTCTGGGCGCTGGCGCTGTCGCCGTTCATGCGGCAGGCCTGGACGATCAGCCGCTCGCCCTTGCGGACGAAGCCCTCGGCCAGCTCATGGGCGCCGAAGGCGGCCGCGCCGGCTACGCGGCGGTGCTTGGCGCCGAAGACGCCGAGGTCCCAGTCGCCGCCGGCGGCGGTCAGCCGCACGCGCACGAGCGCTTGGTACGGGGCCTTGACGCGGTAGGCGTCGCGAGCGTGGGCCGCGCCTCCGAGCGAGGTGGGACAGGAGCTGGCGGCGGCGGACGCGGCCGTGACGGTCCGGGTCGTCGCGGCCGCGGCGGACGGGACCATGACGGCGATCGAAGCGGCGAGTGCTGCCGCGACGCCGAGCAAGGCCCGCACGGGCGATGGACGCATCGAAGATTCCTCCCTATCGGTTTGGCCGGTGAGAAGTGCTTCACCGATCCCTCTGCGGCGGGGCTACCCGGGTCCCACCGCGGCTATGCATCCGATGTCAGGCGGCGGCCAGGCCGGCCGCGATGCTCGCCGCCCCGGCCAGGGCGACGAGCACGAGCGCGATGCGGGAGAAGCTGCGTTCGTCCAGGCGCCTGAAGGCGACCGCCCCGAGCAGGTGACCGGCGGCGACGAGCACGAGCAGGGGCGCCAGCACGTCGAGGTCCACCGCGCGGGCGCCGCCGCTGGCCAGCACGACCGCGCCGCCGACGAGGTTGAGCGCGAGGAAGGCGGCGGCGAGCGAGGCGCGGACCTCGGCCGGGCGCAGGCCGCGGGCCTCGAGCCAGAGCACGATCGGCGGGCCGCTGATGCTGACCGAGGTGGTGAGCGCGCCGCTGGCGAAGCCGACGAGGGCGGCGGGCAAGCCGCCGCTGCGCGCGGGCGGCTCGGCGCCGCGCGCAGGCGACCGGCCGCCCGGGGAGCGTGCCTCCGGCACCGACTGGCGCAGCCGCGCTTGCAGCTGTACCCCGACGGCGACGAGCACGGCCGTCCCTACCGCGATCTGGAGCACTGGCTTGGAGAGCCACGCCAGTAGCCCGGCGCCGAGCAACAGCCCCGGCAGCGCCGCCGCGAGCATCGGCGCCAGCGCGCGTCCCTGCACGTTTCCAAGCCCGCCGTCGGCGAGCACCAGCAGGTTCAGCAGCAGGCCGAGCGCCAGCAGGGCGGTGACGGCCTCGTACGGGTCGAGGACGGCGAACAGCGCCGGGCTCAGCAGCAGCGCGAAGCCGAAGCCGGTGGCCGACTGGACCGAGGCGCCGGCGAGGGCGGCGACCGCGGCGAGCGCGATCAAGCGGCGACCACGAGCTCCTTGGGGAAGCTCGTCAGCACCTCCGGCCCGTCGTCGGCGACGATCGCCAGGTCCTCAATGCGCACGCCGACCTCGCCAGGCACGTACACGCCCGGCTCGATCGTGATCGCGTTGCCGGCCACCAGCTCGCCGTCGGGGGCGGTCTTGGAGACACGTGGCGCCTCGTGGATCTCGAGGCCGACGCCGTGCCCGAGCCCGTGGCCGAAGCGCTCGCCATGCCCGGCCTGCTCGATGACCTCGCGCGCGACGCCGTCGAGCTCGCGGCAGCCGATCCCCGGCCGCACCGTCGCCAGTGCCCGCTCCTGGGCGCGCAGGACCAGCTCGTAGACCGCGCGAGCGCTCTCGTCGAGCTCGCCGGTGGCGAACGTGCGCGTGCAGTCCGAGCAGTAGCCGTCCACGCGCGCGCCCATGTCGATCACGACCAGCGTGTCGCGTCGGGATCTCGACGTCGCGCGGCTCGGCGTGCGGCAGGGCGCCATGGGCACCGGCGGCCACGATCGGGGCGAACGATGGGCCCTCGGCCCCGCGCGCCCGCAGCTCGGACTCGATCTCGAGCGCCACCGCGCGCTCGCTGCGCCCGGCCAGGCCACGCGCGCGCAGGTGCTCGTAGACCTCGTCTGCGACGACCGCCGCGGCGCGCATCGCCGCCACCTCGCCGGCGTCCTTGACGGCCCGCAGCTCCTCGACCAGCCCACCGGCGGCCACCAGCTCGACCCCCTGGCCGAGCTGCTCGGCGAGCTTGGCGTGGCCGCGCACGGTCACGTGCGCGTCGTCGAAGCCCGCACGACCCCAGAGGCGGCTCGCCAACTCGGCCTGGAGATCGCCGCCCACGCGCACGGTCTCGTAGCCGCGCACCTGCTCGGCGGCCTGCTCGACGTAGCGGAAGTCGGTCAGGAACAGCCGCTGCTCGCCGCTCACGATGCAGGCGCCGCTGGTGCCGGTGAACCCGGTCAGGTAGCGCACGTTGATCAGGTCGGTGACCAGCAGCGAGTCGAGCCCACGGCCCTCGAGCAGGCCGGTCAGCCGGTCGGTGCGGGTCTCCACGCTCACGCTCATTCGCTCCATCGCTCCTTCAGCATCGCCAGCGCCTCACGGTAGCCGCCGACGCCCTTGCCCTGAACGTGCCCGATGCAGACCTCGCGGATCGCCGAGTGGCGGCGCCACTGCTCGCGGCCCTCGATGTTCGAGATGTGCACCTCGACGGCCGGCAATCGGGTGAGCTCGATCGCGTCGCGGATCGCGTACGAGTAGTGGGTCCAGGCGCCGGGGTTGAGCACCAGCCCGTCGGCCAGGTCGATGGCGCGATGCAGCGCCTCGCAGTACGCGCCCTCGTGGTTGGTCTGCGTGAAGCTCAGGTCCAGCTCCAGCTCACGCCCGAAGCCGGAGATCGTGGCCTCCAGCTCGGCCAGCGAGCCGCCGCCGTAGATCGCCGCGTCGCGCCGCTCGAGCACGTCGAAGTTGACGCCGTGGATGACCTCGACCCGTCGCTTCATCCGGCCACCTCCTCGACCGCGGCGCGCAGCGCCGCGGCGTCGACCTCGTGCCCCGGGGTGACCTCGCCCGGGGCAGCCACCAGCACGAACGGCACCCGGCCGTCCACGCGCTTCTTGTCCCGCTGCACGAGCGTCAGCACGTCGTCGACGCTCGCGCCGGCGAAGCTCAGCGGCAATCTGCGCTCGCGCAGCAGCTCGGCCACCTCGTCGCGCAGCGCGTCCCGGCCCGAGAGCCGCAGCGCCGCCAGCAGGCCGATGCCGACCGCCTCGCCGTGGCGGTAGCGGGCATAGGCGGTCGCGGCCTCGATCGCGTGGCCGACGGTGTGGCCGAGGTTCAGCACCTGGCGCCGGCCGGCGTCGCGCTCGTCCTCGGCCACCGTCGCAAGCTTGGTGCGCACGCAGCCGAGGATGACTCCGGCGTCCACCTCGCCGCCCTGGCGCACGCGCGCCCAGAGCGGGCCGCCGGCGATCAGGGCGGTCTTGACGACCTCGGCGTAGCCGGCCGCCAGCTCCTCGGCCGGCAGCGTGTCGAGCGCGCTCGGATCGCAGATCACGGCAGCCGGCTGGTGGTAGGCGCCGACGTAGTTCTTGCCCTCGGGCAGGTCGACGCCGGTCTTGCCGCCGTAGGCGGAGTCGACCTGGGCCACGAGCGTCGTGGGCAGCTGCACGTAGCGCATGCCACGCTGGTAGACCGCCGCGCAGAAGCCCGCCACGTCGCCGACGACGCCGCCCCCGACCGCCAGCAGCAGGTCGCCGCGCTCGGCGCCCGCCTGCGCCAGGCGGCGCAGCACGAACTCGGCGCAGTGGATCGTCTTGTGCTCCTCGCCGGGAACCACGAGGATCCGCTGCTCGCCGTCCACCCGGTGATGGCGCGCGACGTGCTCGTCGCTGACCACGTAGCGCCGCCCCTCGGAGGGGTGCACGAAGCCGGCCGCCAGCAGCCCGCGGCCGAGGAAGACCGGGTACTCGCCGGACGCCGAGGCGGCCCAGACCAGGCGCGTGCCCGCGGGCGCCTGAGCGAGCGCGAGCAGCGCCGGCAAGGCGCGGCGAATGGCGTCGCGACCGCTCGGCGGGATCGTCGCGTGCGCGACCTCCGCGTAGAGCGCCGCGCGATCGCCGTGCAGCTGCTCGAAGCGCGTCCGGTCGCGCGCCAGCGGCCGCCCGCGCCCGGACGCGCGACGCCACGCGTCCTCGGGCGTCACCTCCAGGTGCACGACCGTGTGCGCGCGCAGCGCCTCGCGCACGCGCTCCGAGCCCACCGCGCCGCCGCCGAGCGCCAGCACCGGTCCGGGCGGCCGCTCGAGCAGGCGCAGCACCGCCTCCTCCTCGCGGGCGCGGAAGGCGGCCTCGCCCTCGCGGTCGAAGAACGCCTCGATCGCCTCCCCCAGCTCGCGCTCGAGCTCGCGATCGGAGTCGGCGTGCTCGACGCCCAGCTCCGCCGCGACGGCGCGCGCGGCGCTCGTCTTGCCGGCGCCCATGAAGCCGATGAACACGAGCGCGCGCGTGCGCCCGTGCGCGCCCGGCTCGTTCGCTAGCGCCTCCACCCGATGCGCTCCTCGTAGGCCCGCAGCGCGGCGCGCGCGTCGTCCACGTGGTCGCCGCCGAACTTCTCGCGGTAGGCGGAGGCGAGCACGAGCGCGACCATCGCCTCGCCGACCACGGCGCCCGCCGGCACGGTGCAGGAGTCGGTGCGCTCGCGCAGCGCCTGGGCTGGCTCCTTGGTGGCGATGTCGACGCTGCGCAGCGGCTTGGTCAGCGTCGGGATCGGCTTCATCGCCCCGCTGACCACGATCGTGTCCCCGGTCGACATGCCTCCCTCGACGGCGCCGGCGCGATTGGTCTCGCGGTAGAAGCCGCGCTCGTCCGACCAGAAGATCTCGTCGTGGGCGCCAGAGCCGACGCGGCCGGCGAGCGCGAAGCCGTCACCGATCTGGACGCCCTTCATCGACTGGATCGACATCAACGCGCCCGCCAGCCTGCCGTCCAGGCGCTGCTCCCAGGAGACGTGCGAGCCGATCCCCGGCACCACGCCGAAGGCGCGCACCTCGAAGATGCCGCCGAGCGACTCGTTGGCCTTGCGGGCGACGTCGATCTCCTCCACCATCGCCGCGCTGACGTCCGGGTCGAGGCAGCGCACCGGCGACTCGTCGACGCCCTCGAAGTCCGCCAGCTCCACGTCCTCGCGCGCGGGAGCGGCCACGCCCCCGATGCGGGTCACGTGGCTGCGGATCTCGACGCCGAAGGCGCGCAGCAACGCCTTCGACAGGCCTCCCGCCGCCACCCGGGCGGTGGTCTCGCGCGCGCTCGCGCGCTCGAGCACGTTGCGCACGTCGGAGAAGCCGTACTTCTGCACCCCCGCCAGGTCGGCGTGGCCCGGGCGCGGCAGGTGCACCTCCGCGACCTCCGCCTCGACCGGCCAGGGGTTCATCCGCTCCTCCCAATTGGCGTAGTCGCGGTTGGCCACCCGCAGCGAGATCGGGCTGCCGAGCGTGCGCCCGTGGCGCACGCCCGAGGTGACCTCGGCGCGGTCCTGCTCGATCTTCATGCGCCCACCGCGCCCGTGGCCGAGCTGGCGCCGGGCGAGGTCGTCGTCGATGTCCTCGGGCCTGCAGCTCGAGGCCGGCCGGCAGGCCCTCGACGACGGCGGTCAGGCCCGGACCGTGGGACTCACCGGCGGTGACGAAGCGGATCGACATGGCGCCCACACCCTACTTGCGAGGGCATGGGCGCCGAGTCGAAGCGCTTAGTTGAGCGAGGCCCAGTCGAGCGAGCCGTCGAACGGGGCGCCGCTGGAGCCGCCGAGGCCCGGATGCAGCGTGCAGGTGCGGGAGAGCCTGTACGGCAGGCACGGGTTGAACGGGTTGACGCGACCGTAGACGGTGAAGTGCAGCGTCGCCGGCGGAGTCGGGAGGCTGTCCAGCGGCTTGCACTGCGATCTCCCAGTCGATCTCGCCGGAGGCCGCGTTGCGGCTCAGCTCCATGACGTTCGGGACGTCGTCGTGGTCCTGGTCGTCGGCCCCGTCGAGCACGCCGTCGCCGTCGCTGTCGGGATCGACGAAGCTCGTGCCCGCGTACACGACCCCGTAGGGCCGCTCGATGGTGTAGCAGCCGGTCCAGTACTCGGGCGTCGCGCGGCCATGCGTCTCGTCGTAGTTGGTGAGGCCGTCGCCGTCCTCGTCGCGCTCGTCGTCGGACAGCCAGCTGTTGAGGTTGAAGTCGTAGTAGGTGGACTCGGTGTAGATGTAGGAGTCCGGCGGCGGGGTGCCGTAGCCCGGCGGGGGATTGCTCGGGTCCTCGGCGCCGTCCCGGTTCATGTCCAGCAGGCCGTAGGTGTTGAGCGCGTTCGCGGCCCACGGGTAGCCGTCCTCGAGCACCACGTTGCGGTAGCCGTGCGCGGACGCCCAGGCGAGGAAGCCCGCCTGCTTGGCGTAGCCGGTCGCGGCCAGCGTCGGCTGGCGGCGACCGCTGCCGTTGCGGATGCTGACCGAGTACTGCTCGCCGGCCGAGTAGGTCAGCGGCGTCAGCGTGCGCAGCGCGCCGGTGGCGACCGTGTAGCGCCAGAGCTGCTGCTCCTCGGCAAGCGTCAGCGAGTCGCCGTCGTGGTCGACGATCGCGTCCGTCGGGTCGAGCGGATTGGGGTACGGCCGCTTGCCGGGGTAGGGCAGCGAGCTCTGCGGCTCCTGGTAGTCGTCGTCGTTGAGGTCGACCGCGGACTTGAACTCGTAGCCGTCCTCGATGCCGTCGCCGTCGGTGTCCTTCAGGCAGGGGTCGGTCTTGAGCTCGAGCTCGACCGAGTTCGGCAGCAGGTCGCTGTCGGAGTCGGTGCCCGGGCAGGCCGCGTCGGCCGGCGCGCCCGGCCCACCGCCGGCGCCACCACCGCCGCCGCTACCACCGCTGCCCAGGCCCGTGATCACGGGCGACAGCCGGCGGCCGGTGAACTTGCTGAAGCTCCCGGACAGCACGCGCAGAGAGAAGCGGGTGGGAACCGAGCTGCCGTTGCTCTTGGCGAGCAGCCGGCTGACGGCGCCGGGCACCGTCACCACGAGCTTGGTCTTGCTCGCCTTGCTCGGCTTGGCGAACGCGGTACGGCCGCTCGGCGCCCGGAAGATCACCGTGTTGCGCTTGCGGTTGGCGCTGAAGTTCTTGCCCCGGAGCGTGAGCGTCTCCCCCACGCCAAGGCGCATCGGCAGCACGCGCGAGATCTCCGGCGTGCTGGCCTGCTTGGCCTTCTTCTTTGCCGCGAAGGCAGCCGGCACCAGCGCAAGCGATGCAGCCGCGGCAAGGGTCAGGCAGATGGCGATGAGCCGGCGTCGCATTGTCTTCTCCCTATCGGCGGTCGCTGTCGGGGGTGGAGGTCTGGTCGTCGCCGCTGGACACCGACACGAGGTCGCTGATCAGGGCGGGCACGAAGCGGCGGCGCGGCGCGCCGACCGCGGCGGAGGCCTTCGGGCGCGCCGCCTTGCGGCTCGCCTTGGAGCGCTTGGCGTCCAGCTTCAGCTTGCGGATTCTCGTTGACGCGCAGGTTGTAGGTGTCGCCCGAGTCGGTGGTGAAGACGTGCTCGTTGCCAGCGCCCAGGTAGACGAAGGCACAGTCGTTCGGGCTCGGCTGGCAGGAGCCCTCGCCCGCGGCGGTGAGCGTCGAGTCGACGAGGAACACCGCGTTGTTGCCGGCCTCGGTCACGCCCAGGAAGAGCAGCAGCGGCTGATCCTCGCTCGGGAGCATGTCGAGGCGCTCGAGCGTCTTGATGCGGCGATCGCGGCCGTTGGCCTCGAAGTTCACGTCGATGACCCACTGGTAGTTCGTGGTCTTCGGCCGCGTGGTGTCGTTGTCGGGCTGCGGGGTCGTGCCGCCGACGCCGCCGTCGCTGGGAGCGCCGGCGTCGCTCTCGCCGCCCGTGGCCGCGCCACCGGTCGTCGAGCCCGTGTCGCCAGTGGCGCTCACGTCGCTGCCGTCGTCCTTGCTGCGCTTGACGACCGCGGCGGGAGGCGCGAACGGGTTGCTCGGATCGAAGGTGTCGAGCGGGGAGCTCTGGTCGGCGGCCGACTCGTCCAGCTTGACGGCCGTGAGGGCCTTCAGGTCCGAGGGGTCGGGGGCCTTGCGAGCGGTGTCGGCCGGCGCCGGGGCGGATGCCTGCTCGGCGGGCTTGGAGAGCACCACCGGGACGGCGATCAGCCCGAGCAGCAGCACCACGGCCACCGGCCAGAGGCGCTTCTCGCGCAGGTCGGTCCAGAGATCGAGGAAGAAGTTCTTCATTGTCCTGGGGGGGTCACGGTCGCGGCCGGGGCCGGCGAGCTGGGGGTCGTGGACGTGTCGCTGGCGGGGGTGGCCTGCGTGTCGGTCGCGGGCGCGGGACCCTGCGGCGTCGCGCCGGCGGTCACGCCCTCGGCCTTCGGCGACAGGTACACCGTCGCGGTCAGCTGGGCCTTGATGCGCGGGAACAGCTCGGGATCGCTGGCGAACTTGACGCCCTCGATCGTGATCAGCCGGCCGCCCACCACGACGTTCGTGTTGGCCACGCGCACGAAGCGCTTCACGTCGTGGAAGAAGTCCGCGAGGTTGAAGAAGTTGCCGACGAACTCGAGCTCCAGCGGCACGGTCTCCAGGCCGGCCGGAGGCGTGGCCGCGGCAGCGCCGGCGACCGCGGCGGTGCTCCCGCCGCCGACCGGCAGGCCCTTGCCCGAGGAGGTCGAGGTCTGCGTGTCGCTCGCGTCGAGGCCGGACGTCTGGGCCGCCTGCGCGTTCTGCTGAGCTGCCGTGTCGTTGGCCGCCTCGGCAGCTCCACCGGGAGCGCTCTGGGCGGTCTCGCCGCCCGCGGCCGCGGGCGGCTGCGAGGAGTCGGTCGTGGCCGCCGGAGCCGGGGCCGGCGTGGGCGCCGCGCTCGTGCGATCGCCGGTGGCGATCCGCGTGAAGCGCAGGTCGGTGCCCGCGGCCGCGCGGTCGAGCTGCACGAGCAGGCTGGGCATGTCGACGTTGGTCGGGATCGCCTTGCCGAGGCGCACGATCTCGCCGTAGTCGGCGGCGAAGTCGGTCTCCGCGCCCTTGGCGGCGTCGAGCTGCTGGCGCGCGCTGTCGCGGCGCTGCTCCTGCTTGGTCAGCTCCTTGCCGGCGTCAGACGCCTCCTGGCGCTTGGGCGCCAGCAGCAGGAACCAGAATGCCACGAGCAGCACGATCGGGATCAGCCCGATCAGCAGCTTGCGATCGCGATCGCTGAGGCTCACGATCCGCCTCCGAGTGCAGTCGGGACCTTGGTGGCGCCACGCGGCGCCTCCTTGACGGGCGGGGCCGCCTCGAACTCCACGGTCAGGTCGAACTTGTAGAAGCGGCCGCAGCTCTCGACGGTCGGGGCGTCGTCGCCGCCGCTGGAGAGCTCACGCGCGGACTCGTTCAGCTTCACGTCGGTCACGCGGTGCATGCGCTTCATCCGGACCATCATCTGCGCGACGTCGCTCTGCGCCGGGGTGCAGCCGATCAGGTCCGCGGTCGGGCCGATGGCCCCCGCCGTGGTGGTGGTGCCCTCGGGCGTCGCCGCAACGTCCTGCTCGGGAGTGACCGTGGCGTCGGTCGTCTGCAGCCAGCTGCCAGCGGGCATGATGCGCGCGAGCTCGCGAATGAAGCGCTCCCAATCGAAGCGGGTGGTCGCCACGCCGGCGACCGACAGCAGGCGCGTCTGGCGCACCTGCGCGAAGTTCGTGAACGAGCCGAGCGTCTTCGCCTGGGCCGACAGCTGCTCGGCCTCGGCGCTGGCGGCATCCGCCTTCGAGCTGCGCTCGTTGACCTGGTTGGTGGTCAGCACGTAGGCGACCGCCATCACCAGCAGCACGCCCAGCAGGCCGAGCACGGCGTAGGCGCCACCGGGGCGCTCGCTCGCCGACTGGCGGCGCGCGTCCTGGGGCAGGAGGTTGACGGGCCTCATGCCGCCGCTCCGAGCGAGAGGCCGGCGGCCACGGTGTAGCGACGCGGGTCGTCGGCGACCGCGGACGAGTCGAGGCCGCCCAGCGGCGCGGCGACGGCGACCGGCAGGCCGAGGTGCAGCCCGAGGTCGTTGACGAGTTGCTCGTTGCCCGAGCCTGGCCCGGACAGCACGACCTCGCCCACGGGCTTGGCCTGGGCCTGGGTCATGTAGTAGTCGATCGACAGCCGCACCTCGTCCGCGAGGCGGGCGCCGGCGTCGTCCTCGTCCCAGATCGCCGACAGCGGTCGGGTGAAGAAGCAGTTCTCGCCGACGGCGATGGCGAGGTTGGTGACGCCACCGAGGTGGCAGAACACGCGCGCCGCGTCGTCGTTGGCGTCGGCGCCCTTGGTGGCGAGCGCGCGCACCAGCGCGAAGGCGTCGAGGTCGATGCCCTCGGCCTTGAGGCCGGCGCTCTTGACCGCCTCCACGAGCGTCTCGATCATCTTGCGGCGCGCGGCGACGACCACGACCTGCATGCGCGGGTTGCCGTCGTGACCCTCGCTGTAGCCGGCGACCTGATGGTCGAGCACGGCCTCGTCGAGCGGCATCGCGATCGCGTCGGCGGCCTGGAAGCGAACCGCCGACTCGCGCTGCTTCTCGTCCTCGATGCGCGGCAGGTCGATCACGCGCACGACGATCTGCTGGTTGGTCACGCCGATGCGCACGTTGCGCGGCAGCTCGGCCTCGGCGATGAAGTCCTTGATCGTGTCCGCGAGCGCCGCGGGGTCGGAGACCTCGCCGTCACGCACGAGCCCGTCGGGGAGCTCGACGCTGGCGGCGCGCACGACGCGCCCATTGGCGACCTGGGCGGCCGCGAGGTAGCGACCGTCGATGTCGAGGCCGATCGTGCCGGCGGTGGAGCTCTTGCGGAGAGAGAAGGGCATCGGGACTCAACCCGTCTATCGGCCGTGGGGCGGCCGTCCTTAGCCCCAATTGCCGGGGATGGACGCCTGGGGGCCAAAACGTGCAACGGGCGAGCCCGAGGGCCCGCCCGTAGACAGCGTTCGGTGTCGGCTTGGGCGTGCTACCAGTTGCCCGAGGCGGGGCAGGCGCCCTTGCCGACCGGCGTGCAGGTACGCGTCATCGCGCCCGTGGCCGGCTTGGTGATCGTGAAGTTGCCACCCGACTTGGAGTGGCCGACGACCGAGTAGGTCGTCGCGGTCGGGGACACGATCTCCACCTGGCCCTGGCCGGTGCCGATCGAGAGCCCGCTGCTGGTGACGTCGTCGCTGGTTCCAGCGCCGACGAAGGTCTGCTCCCCGGCGTAGAACGACTGCATCGCCGAGACGAGGTTGCGAGCATCCGACTTGGCGCTCGCGTCCTGGCCCTTGGAACGCTGACCGAGGAACGCCGGCAGGGCGATCGCGGCCAAAATTCCGATGATGAGGATCACCACGAGGAGCTCGATGAGCGTGAAGCCCTTCTCCTCGTTGTGCATCCGCTCATAGAGCTTGCGCACCATGTCTCTCCTTAGGAACTGCGGTCTGGGTTTGGGTCAGTACCTCAATCGGCTGCTGACCCTCTCTGCTTGAGGCGCCCGGGGAAGGGCGGCCTAAGAGAGGAAGGCGTCGCGGTAGAGATCGATCAGCTCGGAGCCGGCGAGCACGCCGACGAGGCCGCCGAGGGCGAGGAAGACGCCGAAGGGCACCGCCTTCTTGCGCGCGCTCGCCCCCTCGCGCACCATGATCCCGACGCCCACGAGCGTGCCGGAGAGGAACGCGACCAGCAACGCCGGCAGGATCGAGAGCCCCAGGAACAGCCCCATCGCGCCGGCCAGCTTGACGTCGCCCATGCCCATTCCCGACGGGTAGGCGAGCGCCGCCGCCAGCAGGAACGCGAACGCCCCCGCACCGGCGATCAGGTGCTCGACGAGATCGCCCGTGTCCACGAGCGCCGTCGCCAGCACGCCGTACGCCGCCAGCGGGTAGACGATCGCGTTGGGCAGCAGGCGATGGTCGAGATCGATCGCCGCCAGGGCGATCAGGGCGGCCACGAACGGCAGCTCGAGCACGAGGTCGTCGTCGAAGCCGCGCACGGCGACCGCGGCGGCGAAGGCGGCCGCCGTCAGCAGCTCGACCGCCGGGTAGCGCGCGGAGATGGACTCGCCGCAGTGGCGGCAGCGCCCGCGCAATGCCATCCAGGACAGCACCGGCACGTTGTCGTACGGCGCGATCGCCGTGGCGCAGCCGGGGCAGTGCGAGCCCGGTCTGACCAGCGACTCCCCCGCCGGCAGGCGGTGGACGACGACGTTCAGGAAGCTGCCGATCAGGGCGCCCAGCAGGGCGGCGAGGCCGGTCGCGAGTCCGATGGGCATGGGGTCGTGAACCTATCCGCGGGGCCGGCGGAGCCGGCCGTAACGACGACGGGCGAGCCCGGAGGCTCGCCCGTCGAGGACAGTGGTAGGTCTATGCGCTTACCAGTTGCCGGAGGCAGGGCAGGCGCCCTTGCCGACCGGGGTGCAGGTACGCGACACGACGCCGGTGGCAGCCTTCGCGATCGTGAAGTTGCCACCCGACTTGGAGTGACCGATGATCGTGTAGGTCGTCGCCGTCGCGGCCGAGACCTCCGCCTGGCCCTGGCCAGTGCCGAGCGAGATGCCGCTGCTGGTGACATCGTCGCTGGCCGCAGCACCGACGTAGGTCTGCTCGCCGGCGTAGAACGACTCGACGTGGGAGACGAGGTTGCGAGCATCCGACTTGGCGCTCGCGTCCTGGCCCTTGGAACGCTGACCGAGGAACGCCGGCAGGGCGATCGCGGCCAAGATTCCGATGATGAGGATCACCACGAGGAGCTCGATGAGCGTGAAGCCCTTCTCCTCGTTGTGCATCCGCTCGCTGAGCTTCCGCAGCATGTAGTCCCCTCCTTGGGGTTTACAGTGAGTTGGTCTGGGCCAGGTCCGCGGCATTGCCTCAGCTCTGGCTGTCCAGGTGATCGACCTCCGCGCGCGGCGGCTTTAGGTTTCGACCGTTCGGCTCAACTCGGCCATTCGTCCAGCGGTGCTGCGCTGCGCGCTGAAAAGCGCCACCAGGACGAGCGGAGCGCACCACGCGAGGTAGAAGAAGAACCAGTGCGTCGCGGCCAGCTGAAACGCGAGCACGACGGCCGCGCCCAGCGCTGCGACCTGCGCCAAGCTCCGCCGCCGCGGCACGTAGAAGACCGCGACGGCCAGCGCGATCGCCGCGACCTTCACGACGTCCTGCAGCCAGCTCAGCGAGGGGTGCAGGCCCCAGAGGGAGAACGGCGACCAGCGTCCGAGCTGGTAGCCGAGCGTCGTGTTCCACAGCTCCCTCGCTCCCCCGTCGGGGAGGTAGGCGAGGGTGGCGCTCAGCACGACCAGCGCGAAGACGCCGGCGAAGCGCGCCAGCGATCGCGCAGAGCGGTCGCCGCTGCCGGCGGCCAGCAGGGGCACGAGTGGCAGCGAGACGAACTTCGCCACCGTCCCCAGGCCGGCCAGCGCGCCGCGGGTGGACGCCGAGCTCAGCGCCAGCAGCGAGCCCACGAGCAGCAGCGCGACGAGACCGTCGTTGGTGTTCGACTGCAGCACGTAGGTGCTGTAGGGGTAGGCCGCCCAGCCGAAGGCCAGCACCAGTCCCAACTCGCGACCGGTCCTACCCGGCCGCAGCCGGCCTCCGAGCAGGAACAGGCCGAGCATGGTCAGCAGGTCGAACGCGATCGCCGCGGCGTGCGCGGCCGGCACGTCGTCCCAGCTGCCTCGCCACGGGAACAGCTGCTCGAAGGGGACGTAGGCGAGATAGGCGAGCGGGCCGTAGGTGTCGCCGTGGACGTCGTTGTCGGTGTACAGCTCCAGGCCATGGACGATCCGATCGGCGCCGACCACGCTGGCATAGCCCACGTCGACGACGTTCGAGTCCACCACGTTGAGCGCGATCCGGAAGCCCACGAGCAGCACCAGCAGCGTGGCGACCACGCTCAGCGGCAGCACCGGGATCAGCGGTCCGCGCTGGGGACGCGGGCGCAAGCCGGCGACCAGCATGCGCACGAGCAGGTAGCCCAGCAGCGGGTAGACGAGCGGGACCCAGAGCTCGAGCTCGCCGTGGTTGAACAGCAGCTGCGCGATGCCGAACGCCGACAGCACGAGCAGGTCGAGGTGCAGCAGCCGCAGCGGCCGGCGCGGATCGAAGAAGGGCAGGCAGAACACGATGCAAAGCGGGATCCAGATCCACGGCTCGTTCAGCGGCCCACCGACCGGCTCGCCCTCGCCGCGGGCGAGCACGAAGTCGACCTTCGGGCCAGTCCAGACAGCCAGCACGCGGCCGCTGCGGCCGTCGACGTGGACCTCGACGCGGCCACGGCCGGCCGCGATGTAGCGCACCTCCCAGCTGATCGGGTGCCCGCTGTAGGTGGGCACGCCGACGGTCGGCCGCAACACGCGCCAGCGAGCGCGCTGCGCGCGCACCTGCGGCAGCCGGTCGGCTCGTCGCAGAGCCTGGCCGGCCGACAGCGAGAAGCCCGACGGGCGACTCTTCAGCGAGGGCGCCGGGATCGTGGGCGTCAGGCCGGGATCGGGCGCCTGGGCGCCGGCCAGCGGGCAGGCGACGAGCAGCCCGACGAGCACGAGCAGCGTCGCGAGGGCCTGGCGAAGGGGCACAACTCGGATATCGGCAACGACGTGCGCCTTCCATAGAGTCAGCTGGGATGCATCTTCGCCGCGCCTTGCTGCTGTTCGCGATCGTGCTCGGGCTGGCCGCGGTCGCGGCCTCGATCTCCCGTCCGACGAACGTCGACGACAAGCCTCCTCGGACCGAGACCGCCCCCACCCCCTCCGCCACGGCGGGCCCGGCCGTGGCGAGCCGCTAGCGGTGCGCTTCGACGCCGGCGATCCGCACGCGCGAGCGCTGGAGGCCGGACGGGCCGCGAGCGTGACCGTCGCGGTGGAGTCGCCGGGCATGGTCGAGATCCGCGCCCTCGGCGTGAGCGCCGCCGCCGAGCCGCTGACCCCCGCGCGCTTCGACGTCTTTCCGCCCACGCCTGGCCGCTACCGGATCACCTTCGTAGCGGCCGCGGACGACGCGGCCCGCGCCATTGGCACCCTGATCGTGCGCAAAGAGCGGATCCTTAGTGTTTCTCAGTAGCGGAATCCTCATCATTTGTATAGGGTTTCGTACATCTCCATGAGGCCGACATGTCGATGAAGTACGCCGTGCTCGGCCTCTTGGTCGAACGTCGAGGCTATGCCTACGACGTGGCGCGTCGCTTCGAGGACACCGTCGGGGCGGCCTACCACGTGCACTATGGCGCGATCTACCAGGCGCTGGACGCGCTCGAACGCGATGCCCTGATCAGAGGCGCGCTGCGCGAGCACGACGAGCTCTCCGAGCGCCGGCGGCGCACGGGCCACGCGTGGTCTACGAGACCACCGAGGAGGGACTCGAGGCCTACGAGACCTGGATCCGCACGCCCGCCCGAGTCGAGCCGCTGCGCGGCGACCTGGCGCTCAAGGTCGCGATGTCGCGACCGGAGCACGGGCCAGCGCTGCTGACCTTGATCGACGACTACGAGCGCGCCTGCCTCGAGCGGCTCAAGGAGCATGCCGCCATCGCCGAGGATCAGGACCAGAGCCTGCCCTCCTGGCGCCTGTCCTCGTCGGCGATCGCGCGTGAGCGCGCCACGCGCCTGTTGAACGCCGAGATCGAATGGGTACGCGATCTACGGCGGTCCGTCATGGCCATGGGAGCGAGCCGGAGGGGCTGACGCCATATGGCCCTGCTCGTCCTCGACCGGGTCCGGAAGCGCTATCTGCGCGGCATCCGCGAGGTCGCGGCGCTCGAACACGTGTCGCTCGAGCTGTTCGACGGCGATGTCTACGGCGTGCTCGGCGGGCCGCTCGGGCAAGACCACCTTGTTGCGAGTGGCCGCCGGGATCGAGCGCCCCGACGAGGGCAGCGTACGCTTCCTCGGTCACGACCTGGCATCGATGTCCCGCCGTGGGCGCCAGGCCATGCTGCGCTCCGACCTCGGCTGCGTCTGGCGCGTCGACCGCTCCCTGCGCCGGCTTCCGGTCGCCGACCACATCGCGCTGCCGCTGATCGCGGGCGGCTCTCCGCGTCTGAAGGCGCTCGCTCGCGCCCACGAGCTGCTGCAACGCGTGGCAGCCGAGGATTGCCTGGACGCCCTGCTGTCGGAGCTCTCCACGAGCGAGCTCGTGCGGGTGTCGATCGCGCAGGCGCTGATCCGCGAGCCCCGGCTCGTGCTCGCCGACCAGCCCACTGACACGCTCAACATGATCGAGCGCGACGAGATCCTGGCGATCCTGCGCACCGCGGCGGCGGAGTCGCGCATCGGCGTGCTGCTGACGTCCGGGGACGCCAGCGGCCTGATCCGCACCAACCGTCTCGCGTCGCTCGACGAGGGCCGGTTGCTGGTGCCGGACTCCGACTCTGACACCGGCGAGCTCGTGAACCTCGAGCAGATGCGGGAGCGCAGCCGAAAGCCATGAGCCGGCTCCCGGTGCTCAGCGCCGGCACGCTCTGGCACTACTACCGGGCCCGCCTGCGGACCCAGGCCGCCCAGGAGCTGCTGGCACTGGTGGGGATCGCCACCGGCGTAGCGCTGATCTTCGCCGTCGAGGTCGCCAACACGAGCGTCACCGGCTCGGTGCAGAAGCTCGTGCGCGGCGTCACCGGCGAGGCGCAGCTGCAGGTGGCCGCGCGCGGCGGCGAGGGATTCCCCGAGCGCGTGGCGGCGCAGGTCGAGCAGGTCCCCGGAGTCAGCTTGGCCGCGCCCGCGCTCGAGCGGCGCACGGGACTGTCGGGCAGCTCCGGCGCCCGCGCGATCGACCTGATCGGCGTGACGCCGAAGCTCGGCTCCCTGGGCGGACAGCTGATGGAGGGCCTCGGCACGCACGGCCTGAGACTGTCCGACGCGCTCGTGTTGCCACAGCTGCTGGCGGAGGCGATCGGGGTGCGCCCGGGCGATTCCGCCAAGCTCGAGCTCGGCGGCCGCACGATCTCGGTGCCGGTGTCGGCCACCGTGCCGACCGCGCAGTACGGCGATCTTGCGGGCAGCCCCGTGGCGATGGCGCCGCTGCGCTACGTGCAACGGCTGGCCGGCGTGCCGAACCGCATCTCGCGGGTGCTGGTCGCGACGGCCCCCGGTCGGGCCAATGCCGTGCGCGCCGAGCTGCGCGAGCGCTTCGGCGAGCGGCTGAACGTCGGCTCGGCCACCGCCGAGAGCCG
Organism: uncultured Thermoleophilaceae bacterium; assembly: GCA_963734165.1. GTDB lineage: Bacteria > Actinomycetota > Thermoleophilia > Solirubrobacterales > Thermoleophilaceae > JACVRW01. The sequence goes on from CAVTFZ010000003.1 coordinate 914,478, forward strand.
TCTGATCAGCCAGGCCGCGGCTCCCAACGATCAGTCGACCGGCCTGTTCGCCGGCGTGAGCGCGCTGATCGGCGGCCTGTTCGCGTTCACGGCGACGATGCTGACCGTGCCGGAGCGGCGTCGTTTCGTCGCCGAGCTGCGGTTGCAGGGCTTTGGCACCGGACAGGTCGCGACCCAGGTGGCCTTCGAGTCGCTCATGCTCGGCGTGGCGGCCTCGGCGGTCGGGCTGCTGCTCGGCGATCAGCTCTCACGGCATCTGTTCGAGCCGATGCCCGGCTCCCTGAGCTTCGCGTTCGCGATCGGCGACCAGCGGGTCGTGACCGGCGGCACCATCGCCCTGGCCTTCGGCGCCGGCGTGGTGGCGACGCTGATCGCCGGCGCGCGTCCGCTGGGCGACGTGTTCTCGCGGCGCCCGCTGGACGCCGTGCGCGCCCACGGGGAGTCGGCCGAGGGCGTCCGGCGCGGCGCGGAGCAGCTGATGCTGCTGGCGGGGCTGTTGCTGGTCGCGGGCACGACGCTCGTCGTCGCGCTCGCTCCCGACCTGACGGTGTTCGCTCCCGCCTCGCTCGCGCTCGCGCTCGTGCTGATGCTGCCGACCATGTTCGAACTCGCCCTCAAGCTGCTGTCGTTGGTCTCGAACAGATCGCGGCTGGGGCTGCTCTCGATCGCCGCCAGCGACCTGCGGGCGAGCCCGACCCGCTCGGTGGCGCTCGCCGCGACCGCGGCGCTGGCGCTGTTCGGCACGGTGGCCATCGAAGGCGCCCACCGCGACCTGCTGCGCGGCCTGGACGCCGGCGCCCGCGACCTCACGCGCACGGCGGATCTCTGGGTCACGGCCGCCGCGCCCGAGAACACGCTCGCCACGATGCCGTTCACCGGCGAAGGCGTGGCCAAGCGGCTGCGTGCCAACCCGAGCGTGGCATCGGTGCGCGCCTACCACAGCTCCTTCCTCGACTACCGCGGCCGTCGCATCTGGGTGATCGGCAAGCCGCCCGGCGACCGCCCGCAGCTCCCCGCCGGTCAGCTGGTGGGCGGCGACGCGAACGTCGCGTCGCGACGCCTGCGCGCCGGTGGCTGGGTCGCCCTGTCCGACGACGTCGCCGACGCGCGCGGCCTGCGCACCGGCCAGCGCTTCACGCTGCCCACGCCGACGGGGCCACGGGCCTTCCGGCTCGCGGCCCGGTTGACCAACGTCGGCTGGGGACCGGGGGCGCTGATCATGGGCACGGGCGACTATCGACGCGCGTGGGGAGTGCGCACGCCGACCGCGCTCGAGGTCGATCTCGCTCCCGGAGTCGCTCCCGGCGCCGGCAAGGAGGCCGTCGCCCAAGCGATCGGCGGCGAGGCGCTGCGGGTGCAGACGGCCGGCGAACGTTGGGCCTCGCTGCGCGCGGGCGCCCGCGACGGCCTCTCGCGCCTGAGCCAGATCGCCACCCTGGCCCTCGTCTGCGCGATCTTCGCGGTCGCGGCCGCGATGGGCGCCGGGGTATGGCAACGTCGCGGCGCGCTGGCCGAGCTGCGCGTGCACGGCTTCAGCTGGGTTCAGGTGTGGGGCTCGCTGCTGACCGAGGTCGCGGTGCTGATCGGCTGCGGCGGGCTGACGGGCGTGGTGTTCGGGCTCTACGGCCAGGCGCTCGCCGCTCGCTGGCTGTCCCTCGGCACCGGCTTCCCGACCATCTACGCGCCGGCGGCGCTGCCGGCGTTGGCCCTGCTCACGCTCGTCGCGGTGGCGGCCCTGACCGTCGCGGCCCTACCCGGCTACCTCGCCGCGCGGGCCCCGCTACAGCTCAGCTTCAGAGAGGAGTAGGCACGGCCCTCTGCCATCGCTGGGCCCGTCCCGGTAACGCGCGGGCCGTCATGACCGTCATCGCGTCGTACCTGGCGGCGATCTTCCCGCTCGCTCGCAGCGAGCTACGCCAGTGGCAGCGCCGAGCAGCCGCCATCTCCGACCCGGTGCTGCGCGACCAGGCGCTGAACACGCTGCGCGCCGAGCACATGAACGCCGAGGGCGCCGCCCTGTTTGCGGTGCTGGCCCGCCCGCACTGGCGCGCCCCGCTCGTGCGCACGCTCGTCGCCTACCAGACGATGTACGACTACCTCGACACGCTGACCGAGGTCCCCTACCCCACCCAAGCCGTCAGCTGCGGGCAATTGCACCGCGCGCTCACCGAGGCGCTCGATCCGACCGCTCCCACCAGCGACTGGTACCGGCTGCACCCTCAGCGCGAGGACAGCTACCTCGCGGCGCTCGTCTCCACCTGCCGCGCCGGCCTGGCCCCCTTACCCTCGTACGGGCTCGTCCGAACAGCCGCGAAGCATTCGGCGCGCCGGGCGATGGAGGTGCAGCAGCTCAACCACCGTCCGGGCGACCGCAGACCGGGGCTGCGCGCCTGGGGCGAGCGCGCCGTGCGCTGCGACGGCGCTCTGACCTGGTGGGAGCACGCCGCCGGCGCCTGCTCGACACTCGACCTGCACACCCTGCTCGCGCTCGCCGGCGAGCCGACGTTGTCGGCGCGCGACCTCTGCCCCACGATCAGGCACGGCACCGCCCTCAGCGCGCTGAACACGATCCTCGAGTCGCTGGTCGACCTGCCAGCCGACCGGCTTAGCGGGGACCACAGCTACTTCGCCTACTACACCTCCATCCACGAAGCCGGCGAGCGGCTGCGCACCCTGGCACTGACGACGATGAAGCGCTGCGCCGGCCTGAGCAGACCCACGCACCACCTCGCGATCGCCCAGGCCATGGCCAGCATGTACCTCTCACGCGCTGAGGCGCGCACAGCCGAGACCGGCTCCGCGGCCGCGAGCGTGATCGAAACGCTGCCGGCGGTCACGCTGCCGAGCCTGATCGCCGTCCAGCGTCTCGTGCGTGCGCTGCGCCCGGCTACTTGATCGAGTCGTAGACCTTGAACATCGGCAGGTACATCGCGATCACGATGAAGCCGACGATGCCGCCGACGACGATGATCATGACCGGCTCGAGGATCGAGGTGAGGGCCTTGACGGCGGCCTCGACCTGCTCCTCGTAGAAGTCGGCGACCTTGCTCATCATCGTCTCGAGCGCGCCGGTCTCCTCGCCGACGCCGATCATCTGCGTGACCATGACCGGGAAGGCCTCGGGGACCTTGGTCATCGGCTGGGTGAGCGTGCCGCCCTTCTTGACCGACTCGCGCACGTCGTCCATCGCCTGCTCGATCACGCGGTTGCCCGACGTGCGACCGGTGATCTCGATCGCCTCGAGCATCGGCACGCCGGCGGCGATCAGGCCCGAGAAGGTGCGCGAGAAGCGCGCCAGGCAGACCTTCTGCACGATGTCGCCGATCTTCATCGGGAACTTCAGCTTCAGGCGATCCCACTGCATGCGACCGCGCTCGGAGTTCTTCCACTTGCGGAAGACGAAGATCGTGGCCCAGACGGCGGCGATCATCACGTACCAGCGGCCGGTCACCAGGTGCGAGAGCGTGACGGTGAACTTCGTGATCGCCGGCAGCTCGCCGCCGAAGTCCTTGAAGATCTTCTCGAACACCGGCACCAGGAAGGCGACCAGCGCCAGCAGCACGACCAGCGCGAAGCCGCCGATCAGCAGCGGGTAGACCATCGCCGCCTTGACCTGCCGGCGCAACGCGGCGTCCTTCTCGAGCTGGGTGGCCACGCGCACGAGCGTCTGGTCGAGGATGCCGCCGGTCTCGCCGGCCTGCACCATCGCGACGTAGAGCTCGTTGAAGACGTCGGGGTGCTTGGCGAGCGCCTCCGAGAAGGCCGAGCCGGCCTCGACGTGCTTGCGCACGTCGATCCAGGTCTCCTTGAGCTTGTCGTTCTCGGTCTGCTCCTCGATCACGTACAGCGCGCGCAGCAGCGACATGCCCGACTCGACCATCGTCGCGAGCTGGCGCGAGGCGATCACGAGATCGTCGGGCTTGACCTTGCGGAAGCGGGCGAGGATGTCGCCGGCGTTGGCGGGCGCCTGCTCCTCGATGTCGAGGACGATCAGGCCCTTGCCGCGCAGCTGCGCGGCGACCGCGCCCTTGTCGTCGGCCTCGATCTCTCCCTTGGTGGGCGAGCCGCCGAGGTCGAGCGCCTTGAATGCGTAGGTTGCCATCGCGCTATGCCACCCGCACGGTGCCCATCAGCCGGCGCAGCTCCTCGGGCGTCGAGGAGCGCGCCTCGGCGAGGTCACGCGTGATCTTCTGCTCGCGCACCAGCTGCGCCAGCGCGGTGTCCATGGTCTGCATGCCGTACTGGCCGCCGGTCTGCAGCGCCGAGTAGATCTGGTGGGTCTTGCCCTCGCGCACGAGGTTGCGCACCGCCGGCGTGGGCACCAGCACCTCGGTCGCGCAGGCACGGCCGTGGCCGTCGGCCTTGGGCAGCAGCTGCTGGGTGACGATGCCCTGCAGCGACACCGACAGCTGCACGCGCACCTGCTGCTGCTGGTCGGGCGGGAACACGTCGACGATGCGGTCGACGGTCTGCGCGGTGTCCTGGGTGTGCAGGGTGGCGAACACGAGGTGGCCGGTCTCGGCCGCGGTCAGCGCGGTCGAGATCGTCTCGAGGTCGCGCATCTCGCCGACGAGGATCACGTCGGGGTCCTGGCGCAGCGCGGCCTTGAGGCCGAGCGCGAAGCTCTTGGAGTCCGCGCCGAGCTCGCGCTGGTTGACGATGCAGCGCTTGTGCTTGTGCAGGAACTCGATCGGGTCCTCGATCGTGAGGATGTGCTCGTGGCGGGTCTCGTTGATGAGGTCGAGCATCGCCGCCAGCGTCGTCGACTTGCCCGAGCCGGTCGGCCCGGTGACGAGCACGAAGCCACGCGGCTTCTTGGTGAAGTCCTCCAAGACCGTCGGCAGCCCGAGGTCGCGCAGGTTCGGCATGTGCTGGGGGATCAGGCGGAAGGCGGCCGACAGCGAGGCGCGCTGCATGTAGGCGTTGACGCGGAAGCGAGCCTTGCCGGGGATCGAGTAGGCGAGGTCGATCTGCCAGTCGTTCTCCAGGCGCTGACGCTGGTCGTTGCTGAGGATCGAGTAGACCACCTCGCGCGTGAGCTGCGGGGTCAGCTTCGGGTAGTCCATCGCGTGGAGCTTCCCGTGCAGCCGGAGCATGGGCGGCGAGCCTGCGGTCAGGTGCAGGTCCGAGGCGTCGCGCTCCATCACCTGCAGCAGGACCTCTGCGAAGTCGAACTCCATCGAAATCTCCTATCGGCCTTCCTTGGCGGTCACGTGACCCTCGCAACTTCGCTGATGGACGTGATCCCGTTCTTGACCTTCTCGAAGCCGTCCGCACGCAACGGGCGCATGCCCTGGGACACGGCGACTTTCCTTATCTCATCGGCAGATGCGCGTTCGATCGTCAACTCGCGGATGTCATCGCTCATCGTCATCACCTCGTAGAGGCCGGTGCGGCTCTTGTAGCCGGTGCCGCCGCAGCGGTTGCAGCCGACCGGCTCGTAGGCCTCGAGATCGAAGGCGACGTTGAAGCCGGCCTTCTCGAGCGCCGAGCTGGACAGCATCGTGCGCTTCTTGCAGTAGTTGCAGAGCTGGCGCACCAGCCGCTGGGCGACGACCGTGCAGATCGCCGACGCGCTCAGGAAGGGCTCGATGCCCATCTCGGTCAGGCGGGTGATCGCCGACGGCGCGTCGTTGGTGTGCAGCGTCGAGAGGACGAGGTGGCCGGTGAGGGCGGACTCGACGGCGATCTTGGCCGTCTCGCCGTCGCGGATCTCGCCGACCATGATCACGTCGGGGTCGGCGCGCAGCATCGCGCGCAGGCCACCGGCGAACGTGAGCCCGGCCTTGAGGTTGATCTGCACCTGGTTGACGCCGGGCAGCTGGTACTCGACCGGGTCCTCGATCGTGATGATCTTGCGCGTGACGTCGTTGATCTCGTTGAGCGCGGCGTAGAGCGTCGTCGACTTGCCCGAGCCGGTCGGCCCGGTGACCAGCACCGCGCCGAAGCTGCGCGTGTAGCCGTCGATGAAGAGCTCCTCGCTCTGGCGCGACATGCCGAGCTGGTCGAGACCGATCAGCGCCTGCTCCTTGTCCAGGATGCGCATCACGATGCCCTCGCCGTGCGCGGAGGGCATCGTCACCACGCGCAGGTCGATGCTGTGGCCCTGCACCGTCAGCGAGACGCGGCCGTCCTGGGGCACGCGCTTCTCGGCGATGTCGAGGTCGGCCATGATCTTCACGCGCGAGATCACGCCGGCGAGCATCCGTCGCGGGATCTGGGTCGACTCGCGCAGCACGCCGTCGACGCGGAAGCGCACGCGCATGTCGCGGCCCTCGGGCTCGAAGTGGATGTCCGAGGCGCCATCCTCGACCGCGCTGGCGATCAGCGAGTTGACGAGCTTGATGACCGGCGCGTTCTCGGCCGACTCGCGGATCTCGGCGACCTCGGCGAGGTCCTCCTCGCCCTCCGAGACCGCCTCGGCGACGGCGTCGTCGAGCTTGTTCATGCGGCCGATGAGGCCGTGGATGTCGTCGGCGGAGGCCACCACCGGGCGGACCTCGTTGCCGGTCATCAGCTTGAGGTCGTCGAGCGCGAGCACGTTCGACGGGTCGGCCATCGCGACCATCAGCGCGCCGTCCTCGCCGAAGCCGATCGGCACGGCGGTGAAGCGGCGCGCCGACTGGACGTTGATCAGGTTGAGCGCCGAGATGTCGGCCTTGTAGACCCCCAGGTCGACGTGGTGCAGCCCGAAGCGCTGCGCGACCGCGCGCGCGTACTGGTCGGCGCTGATCGCGCCGGACTCGATCAGCAGCTGCTCAGGTGGCTTGCCGCTGGTCTTGCCCTCCTCGACCGCGGCCTCCACCCGCTCGCGCGGGAGGAACCCGAGCTCGACGATGACGTCGGAGATGAAGCGCGAGCCGATCTTGCGTTGCGGGGGGGTGATCCCGTTCACCGTCGGCTCCGCCGGTGCGGACCCCTCGGTCTCGGAACCCGGCAGAGCGCGCAACGCCGCTCCGCCCTTTGGCTCGCTCATCGCGCGTCCGAGAGCTCTTGGACCAGCGTTCCGCTGTCGACGTAGCCCTCGATCAGGCGCGCCTTGCCGTCGCGATCGACGATCACGATCGACGGCGCCTGCGTCACGCCGAGGTCTTCGACCAGCTCGCCGTAGCGCTTGGAGTTGCGCACGTCGTCGGTCAGCACGAGCGCCTTGGTGCGCCGGTCGGTGGCACGGACCGACTCGGCCGTGGCCTTGTCGTCGAGACCGCGCTCCTGATGGAAGAAGAGCAGTGCCTTGCGGTGGTCCTTGACCGCACGGGCCAGGCGCTGAGGATTGTTGTTGGTCGGCAGCTCGAGCGCCTTGGCGTCGGCGCCGGTGGCGAGCGAGAGCCCGCTGCTGAACGCCGGCGAGGCGCCGCCGAGGATGCCGGCCGGCAGCGAGTCGCTGACCTTGTCGGGCGCCTCGATCCGCTGCGGATCGTTGACCTGAGTCAGTCGCAGGTCGAGCTTGACCGTCGCGCCGCTGCCGCTGAACTCGGCCTGCATCCGGCGCGCGAGACGATCGTCGGTGCCGACCCAGGTGTCGACCTGCGCGTGCTCGAGCGCGTCGAGCTCCGGGGAGGACAGCGCGTTCGAGCCGGCCGACGAGGGCAGCAGCTTGGAGATGTCGCGCAGCGCCGCGGCGGGGTCGACCGTGGCCGACACGTGCTGGGTCTCGACGCCGTCGAGCTGCTCGGTGCCCTCGGACTTGACGTTCTTGACCCAGGCGGACGGGTCGAGGCTCTGGGTGGCCGACGCGGACGCCGCGCTGGCCTGGCTGCGCTGCTCGAGCGCCTGGCTCCAGAGGTCGGACGGCAGCTCGTAGCCGGTGCCGTCGCTGACGAGGTAGCCCTTGTCGCCGGTGGACACGAAGCCGAAGTCGAAGTCGGCACCATCGCCCTCGGCCCGCACGTTGAGGTCGAGCTTCGGCAGGTCGCCCGACCCACCGCGCTGGAACGCGCCCTCGATGCCGATCGTGCCGGAGTCGGAGCCCTGCCCGGCCACCGACAGGGTGCCGTCGAAGCGAGCGCTCTTGATGCCGTCCACGGCGAAGGCGGACTGCAGTGCCTGCTTCGGGCTCAGCTGCGCGGCGGGCTCGGTCTGCGCCGACGCCTGCGTGCTCTTGGCGGGAGCGCTCTCATCGGTCGCGTCGGTGGTGCGCGCGCCGTTGACGGCCACCACGGTGGCGCCGAGCAGAGCAATGCCCAAGAGGGCCAGCAGAAGGGGGCGGGAGATGGCCATTGCCACGCATATCGGCACCCCTGCGGGGAGGTTTAGAGGTCTGCGCCGGTTTTAGACGGGCTGGCCCCGTTCGACGGCGGCCCGCATCGTGTCGACCGGAGCCGGTTGGCCCGTCCAGCGCTCGAGGCTGCGCGCCCCCTGGCACACGAGGATCTCGAGGCCGTCGACCACACGCGCTCCCCGCTCGCGGCCCCAGCGCTCGATCGCGGTGGGCTGCGAACCGTAGACGAGGTCGACGACCGTGGCCGGCTCGAGGCCGGCGAGCGGCAGCTCGGCCAGGGTCGAGCCGGGCTCGAGGCCGACGGAGGTCGTGTTGACCAGCAGCTCGGGCGGCTGTTGCCCCGCGTCGTGCGCCGCGACGTCGAACTCCCGCACCAGCGCGGCGGCCCGCTCGGGCGTCCGGTTCCAGACGGCGACCTCGGCCCCCGCCTCCCGCAGCGCCCAGACCACCGCCCGCGCCGCGCCGCCGGCGCCCAGCACCAGCGCCCGCCGCCCCGCGACCGGCTCGGCCAGCGCGTCGAGCAGGCCGCCCGCGTCGGTGTTGTCGGCCGCGATGCGGCCGTCGGCGAAGCTGAGCGTGTTGGCGGCGCCGATCGCACGGGCGGTCTCAGTCGCCTCGTCGGCCAGCTCGAAGGCGGCCAGCTTGTGGGGGATCGTCACGTTCGCGCCCACGTAGCCCGAGTCCGGCAGCGCGCGCACCGTCTCCGCGAAGCGCGGCGACGGGATCGGCAGCGCGAGGTAGCGCCAGTCGAGGCCGAGCTCGCGCAGGGCGGCGTTCATCATCGCCGGCGAGCGACTGTGACGGACGGGGAAGCCGATCACCGCGGCGAGCGTCACTAGCAGTTGGCCGGCGAGTTGCCGCCGCGCTTGGCGCGCTCGCTCTCGTAGCGCTCGACGTCGCGCTGGAACTGCGCGTCGGTGGCCGAGAACGCATGCTGGCCACGGCCGCAGGGCTTGACCACGTAGAAGAGGTAGTTCGTGCGCGCCGGCCGCGCGGCGGCCTTGATCGAGGCCAGCCCGGGGTTGCCGATCGGTCCCGGAGGCAGGCCCGGGTTGATGCGCGTGTTGTAGGGCGAGGGCGTCGCCAGCTCGGACTGGCGCAGCGGGCGGCTCCACTGGCCGAGCGCGAAGCGGGTCGTCGCGTCGATGCCGAGCGTCATTCCCTGCTTGAGCCGGTTGTAGATCACCGACGCCACCAGCGGCCGCTCGCGCGCGAGCTGTGCCTCGCGCTCGACCATCGACGCGATGATCAGCACGTCGTAGGGCGTCAGGTTCTTCGAGCGCGCGTAGCGAAGGTCGACGCCGCCGAACTGGCGACGGAAGGTGCGCAGCTGCTCGTCGACCAGCGCCCGCGCACCCCCGCCCCGCTTCAGCTCATAGGTGGCCGGGAACAGGAAGCCCTCGAGGCTGCGCGCGGCCTTGGCGCCGTACGCGCGCGGGTCGAGCAGCGGCGAGCGACGCGTCGCGCGCACGTAGCTGCCGTCCAGCTTGCCCTTCAGCAGCGGCGTGATCTCGTGCCGCGAGCGCCCCTCGGGGATCGTGACGCGCACCACGTCCGGTGGCACGCCGCGTTCGAGCGCGTCGAGGGCGGCCGTGAAGCTCATGTCCCGCGCGCAGCGCGTACGAACCTGGCTTGAGCGCGTCGCTGCGGCCGGCGAGGCGGGCGCGCAGGCCGAAGAAGGAGGAGCTCGAGATCACGCCCCGCCGCTCGAGCAGGTCGGCGATCTGGCCGAGGCTCGAGCCGGCCGGGACCACGACGCGCACCTCGCCCTCGCCGTCGCCCTTGAGCGGCTGGAACAGCGCCACGCCCGAGCCAGCCGACGCCGATCGCGACCAGGGCCAAGACGGCCGTGGCCACGACTCTGCCCCAGCGGGGGCCGCCGCGAGCCTTGCCGGGCGCTCCGCCGCGCCGGCCACCGGAGCGGCTGCCGGCAAGCGACGCCTCCAGCTCGGCGACGGTCGTGGTCGGGTCGCTCGCGACCGGTCAGCCGCTCGGCCTCGGCCATCCAGTCGGCCGTTGCCGAGGTCGCCGCCTGGCGGGTCCGCCGATGCGCCGCTACGGCGCGCGGCGCGCTCGCGCCGCGCGGCCTCGCGGTCGTCGGGCGAGCGCCCGCCCGGGACGGGCGGCGGTCCGGAGCTCACTCCGGGGTGCCCGCCGGCAGCCGGGCGAGGTAGCTCTCGAGCAGGTGCGCGGCGGCGCGCGAGTCGGCGTCGGCGCTGCCGCCGGCGCGCTCGGCCAGCTTCGTCGTCAGGCGCTCGTCGTGCAGCTCCACCGGTACCGACAGTCTCCGTCGCAGCTGTTCGGCAAACGCGCGCGCACGCGCCGCCTGCTCCCCCTCCTCGCCCGCGAGCGTCAGCGGCAACCCGACGACGACCCGCTCGGCCCCCTGCTCCGGCGACCAGCCGCGCGACCGCCGCCAGCCCGCGGCGGGTGTCCGGCCGCTCCACCGCGGCCAGCGGCGTCGCCAGCGTCCCGGATCGGATCGGAGACCGCGCAGCCGCAACGAGCGGCGCCGTGATCGAGGGCCGAGCGATCGCTGGGCCATAGCCGAGCGCCCTGCTCGATCGTGCAGCCGCGCCGTCGCCAGCGCCTCCGGCAGCTTCTCCGGGTCGCGGCCGCCGGCCTGGGCCATCGTGTCGCGCCCGCCGCCGCCACCGCCGGCGACCTGCGCCGCGGCGCGCACCACGTCGCCGGCCTTGACGCCGCGCTCGACCGCGGCCGGGGCGACGTTCGCGACCAGGTGCACGCGGCCCTCGACCGCGCAGCCGAGCACGACCGCGGCGTCGCCGAGCCGCTGGCGCACGGCGTCCGAGAGCTCCAGCAGCTCCTTCGCGTCCGCCGCCTCGACGGCCTCGACCACCACGCGCACGCCGGCGAGCTCGGCGGCGCCCGCCACCAGCCCGTCGGCGAGTCCCCGGTCGGGCCCGCCGCCACGGCCGCTTCTCCAGCTCCTTGACGCGCGCGCTCAGGCGCTCGACCGCGCGCACGACCTCCTGCTCGGGCACCCGCAGCAGCTCGCTGAGCTCGTGCAGGCGCTGCGCTGCGCTCGCTGAACAGCTCGGCGCCGACCGGGCCCGGTCACCGCCTCCATGCGCCGCACGTTCGAGGCGCTCGAGGTCTCGGCGAGCACGTGGAAGAGCCCGATCTCGCCGGTCGAGGCGACGTGCGTGCCGCCGCACAGCTCGCGCGAGACCCCCTCGACCTCGACCATCCGCACCCAGTCGCCGTACTTCTCGCCGAACAGCGCCATCGCGCCGAGCGCCTCGGCCTCGCTCGCGCGTGGTCTCCAGCGCGTGCACGCGCTGACCGCCCGCGACCCACTCGCCGACCATGCGCTGCACGTCCGCGAGCTCCTGCTCGGACAGGCGCTGGCCATGGGTGAAGTCGAAGCGCAGCTTGTCCGGGCCCACGTACGAGCCGGCCTGGCGCACGTGCGTGCCCAGCCGCTCGCGCAGCGCGGCGTGCAGCAGGTGGGTGGCGGTGTGGTTGCGCATCGTGGCCAGGCGCGGCTCGCGCTCGACGGTGGCCGTGACCGGCTCGCCGGGACCGAGCTCGCCCTCCAGCGGCTCGAGCGCCAGCGCCTGGTCGTCGCCCAGCCGGTACACGTCGACGACCCGCGCGCGCCCGGACAGCGTCTGCACCACGCCGGTGTCGGCGACCTGGCCGCCGCCCTCGGCGTAGAAGGGGCTCTCCTCGAGCTTGGCCAGCAGGCGCCCGTCGACGGCGCGCGTCGCGCGCAGCACGGTCTCGGCCTCGATCGTCTCGTAGCCGACGAAGCGCGTCGTAAAGCCGGCCTCGCGAGCGAAGCCGAGCACGTCCTGATGCTCGACGTGGACCTCGCCGCTCGCCTCGGCGCGCGCGCGGCCACGGCCGCCACCGGCCCGCGAGGTCTCGCGCGCCCGCTCCATCAGCTCCTCGAAGCCCTGGTCGTCGACCGACAGCCCCTGCTCGGCGAGCAGCTCCTTGGTCATCTCGTAGGGAAAGCCGAAGGTGTCGTGCAGCCGGAAGGCGTCCTCGGCCGCCACCCACGAGGTGCCGTCGGCCTTGGCCCGCTCGATCAGCTCGGCCAGCAGCCGCTCGCCCTGCTCGAGCGTGCGTCCGAAGCCCTCCTCCTCGGCGCGCGCCCAGCGCTGGATCGCCGGCGACTCGGCGCGCAACTCGGGATAGACGTCGCCCATCAGCTCGACCACACGCTCGTACAGCCGGCCCAGGAACGAGCCCTCGATCCCGAGCACCCGCCCTTGGTGCATCGTGCGGCGCATCAGGCGGCGCAGCACGTAGCCGCGCTCCTCGTTGGAGGGCACGACCCCGTCGGCCATCAGGAACGCCGCCCCGCGGCCGTGATCGGCGAGCACGCCCAGCGCGCGCGTCGTCGCGTCGTCCTCCCCGTAGCTGCGCCCCGAGAGCTCCTCCCCCAGCTCGACCAGCGGTCGGATGTGCTCGGTCTCGAAGACCGAGGGCACGTCCTGCATGATCGCGGCCATGCGGTCGAGGCCGAGGCCGGTGTCGATGTTCTTGAACGGCAGCTCGGTCAGCGAGCCGTCCTCGTGCAGCTCGTACTGCATGAAGACGAGGTTCCAGAACTCGAGGAAGCGGTCGGTGTCGTCGCCGGGACGGTCGTCGGGGCCGCCGAACTCGAGGCCACGATCGAGGTAGAGCTCCGAGCACGGCCCGCAGGGACCGGTCGGGCCCGACTGCCAGAAGTTGTCCTCGCGACCGAGGTGGACGATGCGCTCGTCGGGCACGCCGATCGCGCGCCAGCACTCGATCGCCTCCTCGTCGGGGCCGAGCCCCAGCTGCTCGTCGCCGCCGAAGACGGTGATCCAGATCTGCTCGGGATCGAAGCCGAAGCCCTCGGTCGAGAGCTCCCAGGCGAACGCCGCGGCGCCGTCCTTGAAGTAGTCGCCGACCGAGAAGTTGCCCAGCATCTCGAAGAACGTCAGGTGGCGCTTGGTCGTGCCCACGACCTCGATGTCCACAGTGCGAAAGCACTTCTGACAGGAGGTCAGGCGTTGGGCGGGCGGCTGCTCCTCACCACGGAAATACGGCTTGAGCGGTTGCATGCCGGCCGTGGTCAGCAATACCGAGGGGTCGTGGACCGATGGAACCAGCGACGCGGAGGGCAGCCGCCGGTGCCCTCGCTGCTCGAAGAAGGAGAGGAACTGCTCGCGGATCTCGGCGGCCGTCATGACCCGTGGAGTTTAGGCGCTGGGTCCGATGCGCCTTGTGGGCCCAGCACCCTTGCAACTTCCGTCCAATTTGGCCCAAACCCTCCAAGCGCGGTGGAGGTTTGGCCCCTGAACATGTGCAATCCGGCGACGCCGCACACGTTTCACGCGTAGCCAACCGACGATCTGCATGATGTTGCTCACCGAACGACTCGTCGGGGAGGCGCGCTCTCGCCGTGCCCAGCGCATGGAGCGCCGAGAGCGCTTGGTGACCACCATGTCGGCGGTCGCCTTCCTCGTCGTGGCCGTGGGCATGGCGGCCCTGCTGTCAGACGAGCGCCACGTCAGCCCGCTGCTGACGCTCGCGCTGCTGATCGGCTACGCCTTCATCCTGCAGGTGCGCTTCGAGTTCGGTGGCTACTACGCCTCGCCCGAGCACCTCGCCTTCATCCCCCTCTTGATGCTCGGGCCGCTGCCCTACGTGCCGCTGCTGGTCGCGGGCGCCGGCATCCTCTCGATGCTGCCCAACGTCTGGCGCGGCAGCTGGCACCGCGACTGGTGGCGAGGCTGCCTCTCGGACTCCTGGGTCCACGTCGCCGGGCCGCTGGTGCTGATCGCGCTGGCGCCGGGCGAGATCAGCACCGAGCACCTGCCGGTCTACGTGCTGGCGCTGGCCGCGCACTTCACCGCCGACCTGGCCTGGACGCTGATCCGCAACGCGCTGCTCGACCAGCTGCCGCTGCGCGAGGTGCTCGACGGCTTCGCCGGCACGGCGCGCGTCGACGCGATCCTCACCCCGATCGCCTTCGCCGTCTCGCTGGCCGCGGTCAGCGAGCCGCTCTACCTGCTCTCTATCGGGCCGCTCGTGCTGCTGTTCCGGATGTTCTCCGCCGACCGCCGCGAGCGCTACTCCAAGACACTGGAGCTGCACCGTGCCTACCGCGGCACCGTGATGCTGCTGTCCGACGTCGTCGAGTTCGACGACGACTACACCGCCAGCCACTCGCGCTCGGTGGTGGAGCTCGTCAACGCCGTCGCCGACGAGCTGGGCGTGGCGCCGGAGAGCCGCCAGGAGCTCGAGTTCGCGGCGATGCTGCACGACGTCGGCAAGATCGCGATTCCCAAGGAGATCCTCAACAAGCCCGAGGCGCTGACCGAGACCGAGTTCGAGGTCATGAAGACGCACACGATCGAGGGCCAGTTCCTGCTCGACCGCGTCGGTGGCCTGCTCGGCCGCGTCGGCGAGATCGTCCGCTCCTGCCACGAGCGCTGGGACGGCATGGGCTACCCCGACGGCCTCAAGGGCGAGTCGATCCCCTTCGCCGCGCGGATCGTGTTCTGCTGCGACGCCTACAACGCGATGACCAGCGATCGCGTCTACCGCCGCGCGATGCCGATGGAGGCCGCGCTGCAGGAGCTGCGCGACCACTCCGGGACCCAGTTCGACCCGGTCGTCGTGGAGGCGCTGATCAGAGTCGTCGCGCAGTACGAGCCGTCGTCCTCAGCTGCCGACGAGGTCCGCGCCCTGCTCGCCGCGGCTCCCGTCCCACGCGAGGTCCGCGCCACCAGCGGCTGAATCCTCGGCCTCGTCGCTCTGCGCCGGCCACATGTGGCGCAACCCGAGGATCGACGCCAGCGCCACCAGCACGCCGCAGGCGCCGGCGATCGTGATCATCAGCCGCGTGCCGAGCGCCGTCAGCAGCAGCGGCCCGATCAGGAAGCCGCCCGCGAAGGCCCAGGCCGTGATCGCATCGCGGATGCCGAAGATGCGGCCGGAGAGCTCGTCGGGCACGAGCGCCTGCACGAGCAGCCGCTCGTAGACCAGCAGCAGTCCGTTGCCATAGCCCGCGGCGACGAAGCTCAGCACCGCCACCGGTAGCGACGGCGCAAGCCCGCTGGCGAGGAAGCCGCCGCCCATCAGCAGCGAGCCGAGCAGGTAGCGGCGCTTGAGCAGCTTCAGCTCGCCGCCGCGCGAGCCGCTCAGCGAGCCGGCGATGAAGCCGAGCCCGTAGACGGTGACCAGCACGGCGAAGCCGGTGTCGCCCGCGTCCAGCTCGCCCTTGGCCAGCAGCGGCTGGCCAACGTTGTAGATCGCGCCGAACAGCAGCGCCGCGCCCGAGGCCCGCAGCACCAGCCGCAGCCCGCGCATCGTGGCGGCGGCACGCATCCCCGCGCGCGCCTCGCGCAGCAACGACGGGCGCACTGTCGCCGCGACGGCGCTGACCGGCGCCGCGCCGAAGCGCAGCAAGCCGAGCGCCAGCGCCGACAGCGCGAACGTGACCGCGTTGACGCCGAGGATCGTCTCCGGGCCGCCGAACAGCAGCACCAGCGCCGCGAATGCCGGGCCGGCGATGAAGCCGAAGTCGGCGATCGCGCCGTACACCGACGTGGCGGCCGGCAAGCCGCCGCTCCTCGACCAAGCTTGGCAGCGAGGCGAGCGCGGCGGGCGTGAACAGGCCGGTGCCGATGCCGGCGACGAGCGCGAGCACGAACGTGAGCGCGAAGCCGTCCACGAGCACGATGCCGGCGAAGGCGGCGGCGCGGATCAGGTCGGCCGCCACCGCGCAGCCACGCCGCGACCAACGGTCGGCGGCCGCGCCGAACAAGGGCCCGAGGAACATCGCCGGGACGACGTCGGCCAGCAGCACGAGCCCGATCGCCCAGGGCGAGTCGAAGCGCTCGAGCGCGACCAGCAGCAGCGCCACGTAGGCGGCCCCGGTGCCGAGCGCGGACTGCGCCAGGACGCCGAAGAAGACGCGAGCGCGAGGCTCGTGCCGGAGCAGGTCGATCGCCTCGCGCATACCCAGAGCGAGCGTACCCGGAAGCCCGGCCCCCTACGACAGAGGCCGCGCTCGGGGCGCGGCCTCAGCCGAACTTCCAAATTCCTTAGCGACGGCAGGACATGGAGGTGTCCTCCTTGAACGGGTTCTCGTTTGGGCAAAGCTCTGCACAGATTCCTCAACGAAATCTGTGCAGGACTGGGGCGACTATCGCACAGCAGGGGCAATTTGTCACGTTTTTGGCGCAACAAGTTGCGCAAGAACTCCTGCATCGGTGCGCAATCAGGGTTGTTGCACAGGTTTCCTGGAGGATCCGGCGCCCGGCCGCGGACGACCTCGCCGGCGGGTTGACTAGGCGCCGGCGGCGCCGTTGCCCGCGGAGGCTGCTGGCAGCCGGTCCCCGCAGGAGAGCGGGCTCGCGGGGTCCTTGAAGGCCCCGGCGATCTCCTCGGCGCTGACGTTCAGCGGGTGGTGGCAGGCGGCCAGGTGGCCGTTGGGGTAGCACGCCAGCGGCGGTTCGACCTCGCGGCAGACGTCGGTCGCGCGCGGGCAGCGCGGGTGGAAGACGCAGCCCGACGGCGGGTTGATCGGGTTCGGCGGCTCGCCGGAGACGACGATCCGCTCGCGTCTGCGGTTCTCCTCCGGGTCCGGGATCGGGATCGCCGCCAGCAGCGCGCTCGTGTACGGATGGATCGGCTTGACGTACAGCTCCTCCGCGGGCGACAGCTCCATCAGCTTGCCGAGGTACATCACCGCGATCCGGTCCGAGACGTGGCGGACCACCGAGAGGTCGTGCGCGACGAACAGGTAGGTGAGCTTGAACTCGTCCTGGAGGTCGTCGAGCAGGTTGATGATCTGCGCCTGCACCGAGACGTCGAGCGCCGACACCGGCTCGTCGAGCACGACCAGGCGCGGCTCGAGCGCGAGCGCCCGCGCGACGCCGATGCGCTGGCGCTGACCGCCGGAGAACTCGTGCGGGAAGCGGTTGGTGTGCTCGGGCGGCAGGCCCACGCGCCCGAGCAGCTCGCCGACCTGGTCGTCGAGGTCGCCGCGGGCGTGGCCGTGCAGGCGCAGCGGCAGGCCGATGATCTGACCGACGCGCTTGCGCGGGTTCAGCGACGCGAACGGGTCCTGGAAGACCATCTGCATCTGGCGCCGCAGCGGCTGGCAGCTGCTTGCGCCCGGCGCCGGTGATGTCCTCGCCGCGGAAGCGGATCGAGCCGCCCGAGGAGTGCACCAGCCGCATCACGGCGCGCGAGAGCGTCGTCTTGCCGCAGCCCGACTCGCCGACCAGGCCGAGCGTCTCGCCCTCGGCGATCGACAGCGTCACGTCGTTGACGGCGTGCACGCGCGCGACCTCGCGGTTGACCAGCAGCCCACGCTTGATCGGGAAGTAGACCTTGAGGTGCTCGACCTCGATCAGCGGCGCGCCGGTCGCCGTCGAGTCCCCGGCCGGGTCGGGGGTGCGCGTCTCGACGCTCATGCCGCCCCCACCCCGCTCTTGTCCGCGAGCCCGATCTCGCCCGGACGCACCTCGCGCAGCTCGCGCTTCTGCTCGGCGTCGAGCCAGCAGCGGTCGAGATGACCCGGCTTGCCGTCGATGCGCGCCTGCAGCGGCGGCGACCTCGGCGCACTCGGCCGAACTCGTGCGGGCAGCGCGGGCGGAAGTGGCAGCCGCTCGGGGCGGTCGGCCAGCGACGGCGGCATGCCGGCGATCGCGGGCAGGCGCTCGGGGCGCGGCTTGTCGACGCGCGTGATCGAGCCCAGCAGGCCCCAGGTGTAGGGGTGCTGGGGGTCGTAGAAGATCTCGTCGAGCGTGCCCTGCTCGACGATCCGCCCGGCGTACATGACGGCGATGCGGTCGGCGATGTCGGCCACCACGCCGAGGTCGTGGGTGACGAGGATCACCGCCGCGCCGGTCTCGTCGCGCAGGTCGCGGATGCGCTCGAGGATCTGCGCCTGGATCGTGACGTCGAGCGCCGTGGTCGGCTCGTCGGCGATCAGGACGCTCGGGTTGCAGGAGAGCGCGAGCGCGATCATCACGCGCTGGCGCATGCCGCCGGAGAACTCGTAGGGGTAGGAGTCGACCCGGTCGCGGGCGCGCGGGATGCCGACCTTCTCCAGCAGCTCGACGACCCGCTCGCGCGCCTGGGCGTCGGGCAGGTACTCGTGCGCCTGGATCTGCTCGACGATCTGCGCGCCGATGCGGTGCACCGGGTTCAGCGACGTCATCGGGTCCTGGAAGATCATCGCGATCTCCTCGCCGCGGATCCGCCGCAGCGTGTCCTCGTCGGCGCCGATCAGCTCGGTCTCCCCGTAGGTCGCGGTGCCCTCGAAGCGGGCGTTGGGCGAGCGCGTCAGGCCCATCAGCGTCATCGCGGTGACCGACTTGCCGCAGCCGGACTCCCCCACCACCGCCAGCACCTCGCCCGGCGCGAGGTCGAAGCTGACGTCGTCGACGGCCTGCACGACGCCCTCCTCGGTGGCGAACGAGACGCGCAGGTCGCGGACCGACAGCAGGGGCTCGGCTCATTGGAGCCGGATCCGCGGGTCGAGGTAGGCGTAGAGGATGTCCACGATCGCGTTCAGCAACACGATGAAGAAGGCGGAGAACATCGTCACCGCGAGCACCGGCGGCACGTCGAGCTGGCCGATCGCCTCGGCCGAGTACTGGCCCACCCCCTGCAGGTCGAAGACGGTCTCGGTCAGGATCGCGCCACCCCCGATGACCGCCCCGAAGTCGAGCCCCCAGAGCGTGACGATCGGGATCATCGAGGTGCGCAGGACGTGGCGGATCATCACCTGGCGCTCCGGGAGGCCCTTGGCGCGCGCGGTGCGCACGAAGTCCTCGTTGATCGTGTCGAGCACGTTGGAGCGCAGCAGCCGCGAGTAGAAGCCGATGAACAGGATCGCCAGCGCGGTCCAGGGCAGGATCAGGTGGTAGGCCCAGTCGATCGGGTCTTTCGGTCAGCTCGACGTAGCCGCCGTTGGGGAAGATCCCGGCCTTGAAGCCGAGGTAGTAGTTCATCAGCGCGCCGATCCAGAACACCGGCAGCGAGATGCCGACCAGGGCGGCGATCGTCAGGAAGCGGTCGGCGAACTTGCCCGCGCGCATGGCGCTGTACAGGCCGAAGGCGACCGCGACCACGAACCACAGGATCGCCGCGCCGATCGCCAGCGAGAGCGTGCGCGGCAGGCCCTTCCAGATCTCCTCGCCGACGTCGAGCTGGGTGAAGTAGGACTCCAGGTCGCCGGTGAAGACCTTCTTCATCGTCGTCGCGTACTGGGTGAAGATGCTGTCGTTGAAGCCCCACTCCTCGCGGATCTGCGCGACCTGCGACTGGGTCGGGTTCTTGCCCGCCATCCGCTGCGGCCGGATCGCCGTTCGGGATCACGTTGAAGATCAGGAACGTGATCACCGAGACGGCGAACAGCACGAGCACCATCTGGATCAGGCGGCGGACGACGAAGCGCCCCATCTAGCGCTCCAGGCGGACCTTGGCCCGCGGGTCGAGGGCGTCGCGCACGCCGTCGCCGAAGACGTTCAGCGACAGCACCGTCAGCACGACCATCAGGCCGGGCACGATCGCGAGGTGGGGCGCAGTCGCGATCCGATCCACGCCCTCGTCGATCATCGTGCCCCAGGAGGGCTCGGGCGGCTGCACGCCGGCGCCCAGGAACGAGAGCGCGGCCTCGAGCAGGATCGCGTTGGCGATCAGCAGCGTGAAGAAGACGAGGATCGTCGAGGCGAGATTCGGCACGATCTCGGTGAACATGATCCGCAGCGGCCCCGCGCCCTGCGCGCGCGCGGCCTCGACGAACTCCTTCTCGCGCAGCGACAGCACCTGCCCGCGGACCGGTCGCGCCATGTAGGGCACGTAGACCAGCCCGATCACGCCGATCGGGATCAGCAGCGAGTCGCTGGGGATCGTGATCGGCCCGAGCTTGAGCCCACCCAGCGCCAGCGCCACGCCCAGCGCGACGCCGAGGATCACCACAGGGAACGACCACATCACGTCCAGCAGCGCGCGGATCACGCCGTCGACGATGCCGCCCACGAAGCCCGCCACGAGGCCGAGCACGACCGACAGCAGCGTCGTCATCAGCGCTGCCGCGATGCCGATCAGCAGCGAGTTGCGACCGCCGTAGAGCAGCCGCACCATCACGTCGCGGCCGTTGCGGTCGGCGCCGAGGAAGAACTCGCCCCGCCAGGTCGGGCCGATCGGCACGCCGTCGAGCGAGACGACGTTGGTCTGCTTGCCGTCAACGACGATCTGGTCGGAGAGGTGGTTCTCGATCGGGCCGGTATGCGCCACGTGATCGGCCCACAGCGGTGCGGCCGCGCAGGCGGCCACGAGCAGGACGAACAGCGCCCCGAACAGCAGCGCGACCTTGTTGCGGCGCAGCCGGCGCATCCCCAGCCGCCATGGACCAACGCCATGCACCTTCTCGCGCCGGGCTTCCTGCCTCGAACGCCGCCGGCCCCTCGAAGGAGAACTCGGTTGCGGGCTCCGTGGCCATGCCTTCCCTCTTATCCCCAGACGGAGACTAGTCCAACACGTCCGGAGGGCGCCAGGGGCGCCCTCCGGACCGTGCCGCGACTACTTGAGGCAGAAGCTCGAGTAGTCGTTGAAGTAGACCGGATGGAAGATCGAGCAGTTGTCGAAGTCCATCCGCTCCGAGAAGAACGTCGCGAGCTTGCGGTGCCCGTACGGGGCGACCCAGGCCCGCTCCACGACCTCGTCGTTGAGCGTCCTTCCACTCCGTGGTGGTCTCGTCGTCCACCGGGACCTTGTTGAGCCTCGCGATCCCGCTGGTGATCTCGGGATCGTCGACGTTGCCGTAGTTCTGGTTGTTGGTCGGCTGGATCGACTTGCCGTCCACGAGGAACATGAAGTTCTTCGGGTGCGGGAAGTCGGCGAACCAGTTGGCGAAGCCGGTCTGCGGCGCCGTCTTGGCGTTGCCGATGGTCTGGAAGTAGACGCCGCCGTCGATGATCTTCGGCGTCGCGTCGAAGCCCATCTTGTTGCAGCTGGTCGGCGTAGGCCTCGGTGACCTTGTCGGTGGGGTCGTCGTTGTTGCCCCAGACGGTCACCTTGGCGCCGTCCACGCCGGCGTCCTTGATCATCTGGCGGGCCTTCTCGAGGTCCGGCGGCCGTTGGGGTCGCCCCACGGGCAGTCGTCGACGTCGAGCGCCTCGTCGTAGCCCGGCATGCCGGGCGGCAGGAACGAACAGCCCGTCTGCAGCTCACCGGCGAACAGACGCGCCAGCGCGGGCTTGTCGAGGCCCAGGTTGACCGCCTCGCGGACCTCCTTCTTGTCGAAGGGCGCCTCGCGCGTGTTCATGAACATGTAGTAGGTCGACGGCGTCGCCTGCTCGGAGTAGCGATCCGAGTACTTGGCCTTGACCTCCGGCTTGATGTCGGCCGGCGGCGGGTCCTGCATGTAGTCCAGCTCGCCGGAGATCACGTCCTCGGCCTGGCGCTGCGCGCTCTTGATGATCTTGGTCGTGATCTTGTCGATGTTGCCCTTCGGGATGCCCGGGAGGTTGAAGAACTTGTTCTTCTCGAGCACGAACTGGCGGTTGGGCACCGACTCGGTGACCTTGTAGGCGCCGACGCCGGGGGGCGGGGTCCTTGGTCATGTTCTTGAACGGCGTGTCGCTCGGGACCGGCGCCGCGAACCACATCGCGAGCACGTTCGAGAACGAGCCGTCGGACTCGGTCAGGTTGATCGTGATCTTGCCGGTCTTGTCGTCGGTGACGATGCCGGGGATGTCCGCGTCGGGCTTGCCGCCCTCGAGGTACTTCTGTGCGCCCTCGATCGGGTAGAAGAACGCCGAGCCGCCCGACTCGAGGTTGAGCACTCGCTTGATCGCGTGCTCGAAGTCGGAGGCCTTGACCGCGGAGCCGTCGGAGTACTTCAGGCCCTTGCGCAAGGTCAGCTCGTAGGTCTTGCCGTCCTTGCTGATCTTCGGCAGATCCTCGGCCAGACCCGGGATCAGCTGCTGACCCTCCTCGCCCTCCGCATGCTTGTAGGTCAGCAGCGGCGTGTACACCAGCCACAGCGGCTCGATGGCGTTGACGGTGTAGAGCAGAGCCGGGTCGAGGTAGTCGGGCTGCGAGGTCTGCGAGATCGTGATCGACCCGCCCGACTTCGCGTCGCCGCCTCCACCACCGCCACTACTGCTGTCGTCGTCGCTGCCACACGCAGCGATCGCGAACATCGACAGGACAGCGGCAAACAGCGCCAGCGCCCGTCCTCCGAGCATCCCCATCAATCCCTCCAGCGTTCGTTTCAGCGAGCACAAGCCGTGCTTGCCGCCGGGAAGGTACCCACTTGGGCCAGGGACTTGACCATTGGTTCCAAACGACAACCTTCGCTTAACGAACTCGCCGCCAGACGAGGCGAATGCCGAGAACGAGGGTGCCTAGTAGGGATGCTGCAGCTCGTCGCGCATGACGCCCAGGGACTTGCGGATCAGGCGCGAGACGTGCATCTGCGAGAGCCCCACCCGCTGCGCGATCTGGGTCTGCGGCAGGCCCTCCTCGAAACGCATGCGCAGGATCTCGCGCTCGCGCTCCGGCAGGCGCCCGAGCGCCGGCTCCAGCGCCGCGCGGTTCTCCGAGCGCTCGAACTCGACGTCCTCCTCGCCGATCGTCTCGAGCGGGTCGAGCTCCTCCTCGCCCGCCGGGCCGCTGGACAGCGAGACGGTCGAGTAGGCCGAGCCGACCTCCATCGCCTCGAGCACCGTCCTCCGGCGTGGTCTTCAGCTCGGCGGCGATCTCGGCGACGGTCGGCGAGCGGCCGAGCTTGACCGTCAGCCGCTCGATCGCGCCCGACATCGAGGCGTTCAGCTCCTGCAGCGCGCGCGGGACGCGGATCGCCCAGCCCTTGTCGCGGAAGTGGCGCTTGATCTCGCCGACGACGTTCGGGGTCGCGTAGGTCGCGAGCGAGACCTCGCGCTCGAGCTCGAAGCGGTCGATCGCCTTGATCAGGCCGATCGCGCCGACCTGCTCGATGTCCTCGAGCGCCTCGCCGCGGCCCGCGTAGCGGCGAGCGAGCGAGCGCACGAGCGGCAGGTGGCGCTGGATCAGCTGCCTCGCGTGCGCCCGTGTCGCCGTCCTCGTGATAGCGGCGCAGCAGCTCGCGATCCTCGGCGCCGCGCCTGCGTCGGGCGACGAGGACCGCGTGGCGGTGCTCACGGTACGGCCCTCAGCTTCTCGAGCCGGACCACGATGCCGCCGTCGCTCGACCTCCTCGACGCCGAACGAGTCGACGACGGTCTGCAGGATGCGCTTGAGCGTGAGCTGGCCGGGCGCGGAGTCGCCGTCGCGCAGCGCGTCGGCGATCGCGCGCTCGCTGAGCGGTCCGACGCGCGTGCGGATGCTGTTCTCGCCGACCTCGAAGGAGAGCCGCACGCTGCGCTGCGAGCCGGCCTCGGCGAGCAGCCGCTCGACGGCGAGCTGCAGGTCGTCGATCTCCTCGAAGGCGAAGTCCACCCGCTCGGCGATGCCGCCGATGATCAGCCGCACGACCGCATGGAAGTCGCCCCGTGACGGGGGCCTCCAGCTCGATCCGCTCCAGCGGCACCGACGCGCCTCGTCACGCGGCCGGCTCCGCGATCGTGCCGTAGCCCGACGACGCGGTCGCCGGCCAGCAGGCAGGCGAGCTGGCCTGGCGCCGCGGCCTCGGCGGGTCGCGTCGAGCTCGAGCACGGCGCGCTCGCCGTCGGCCCGGCACGCTGGCAGGGCAGCGGCTGGCGAGCGGTAGCGCAGCTTCACGGCCCGAACGCTATCCGGCGCGCGGTGCAGACGCGCAGTCCTCCAGCTCGACTGCGGTCCGTGGCGAGCTCGCTCGCGGGGCCCGACGACGACCCGGTTGCGGCGCGGCGTCCTTGGCGAGCACGTACAGCGGCTCGGCGCGCCGCCGACGCCCAGCCCACGGCGCTGGCCGACGGTGAAGTCGTGCTGGCCGCCGTGGCGGCCGAGCGACGCGTCCGTCGCTGGTCGACGATCTCGCCCTCGCCGCCGCAGCCGCTCGGCCGCCGTGCCGGCGCAGGAACGCGCGCGCCGCCGAGGCCGGCGACGAAGCAGAGGTCCTGGCTCTCGCGCTTGTCGGCCACCGGCAGGCCGGCCGCGCGCGCGAGCTCGCGCACGCGCCGGCTTGGTCAGTGCCGCCGAGCGGGAACGACAGCCGCTCGAGCAGCGCCGGCTCGAGCCGGGCGAGCATGTAGCTCTGGTCCTTGCGCGGGTCGATCGCCTGGCGCACGAGCGGGCCGTGCTCGTCGCGGGCGATGCGGGCGTAGTGGCCGGTGGCCAGCGTCGCCGCGCCGAGCGCGGCGGCGAGCTCGAGCATCGCGTCGAAGCGCACGCTGCCGTTGCAGCGCACGCACGGGTTCGGCGTACGGCCCGCGGCGTAGCCGGCCAGGAACTCGTCGACGACCTCGGCGCGGAAGCGCTCGCGCAGGTCGAGCGTCAGGTGCGGCATGCCCATGCCGGTGCGCGAGCGCGCGCGCCCCGGTGACGGCCTGCGGCGAGCAGCAGCTGCGCTCGCCGTCGGTGGCCGGGTCCGACCACAGCTCGAGCGTGACCGCCGACGACCTCGTCGCCGGCGTCGAGCGCAAGCTGCGCCGCGGCGGCGCTGTCGACCCCGCCGCTCATGGCGACGAGCGTGCGACTCGGCGTGCGGCTGGAGGCTCGGCGCGCCGTCGCGCGCGGCGGCGCCGAGGGCGCGATGCAGCGCGTCGGCGGCAAGCTCGGCGGCGTGCCGCTTGGCCGGGATCAGGCCGCCGAGCGCCTCGGCGACGGTGTCGGGCGTGACGCGAGCAGCGTCGAGGAAGCGACGCGCCCTCGACCAGCTCGACGACGGCGCTGCCGGCGGCGAGCGCGGCGCCGCAGCCTTCGCGCATCGAAGCCCGCCTCGACTATGCGATCGCCCTCCACGCGCACGGCGATGCGCACGAGGTCGCCGCAGGCGGCGCCGCCGGCGGCGCCGGTGTGCGGGGCATTGCGCGAGAGCGCCGAGCCCTCGCGGCTGCGAGGTGCTCCTCAAACACGTAGACCCGAGCCTGGCAGAGCACCGCAGTGGCCGCCAAACCAAGCTGGGTAGGACGCAGGGAGCGTGGCGGTGAACCCCGAGCGCCGCCTGTCCCGAATGGGGTAAGGACTCCGCCAGGCGCAGCTTGGCGCGCCTGCCCGCGATAGCCTCAGCATGGCTCGAGCCTGGGTGTCGTGCACGCGGCCGACATGTTGAGCCGAACACCACGGAGTTGGGAGTCCCACTCGCGCAGGCCGTGGTCTGCGGCGGAGGACACCGACGCTGGCTGGGACGGCCAGGCCGAACTCCCGGACTGCGTAGCCCCGGCTGGCGCCGCTGTCCAGCCCAGCGGTGGCTGGTCCGACCTTGACCCCAGCTCCCGCAGCTGGCGCTCGTCGACGGGTGCGGGCGCGCCGGTGAGCGGGTCGGCGCCGCTGGCGGCCTTGGGGAAGGCGATCACGTCGCGGATCGTGGCGCGGCCGGCGAGCAGCGCGGCGATGCGGTCGATGCCGAAGGCGATGCCGCCGTGCGGCGGCGCGCCGTAGCGCAGCGCCTCGAGCAGGAAGCCGAAGCGCTCGCTGGGCCTCCTCGGGGCCGATGCCGAGCGCGTCGAAGACCTGCTGCTGGACCTCGGGCGTGTTGATGCGGATCGAGCCGCCGCCGAGCTCCCAGCCGTTCAAGATCACGTCGTAGCGCGCGGCTGCGCCAGCTGCCCGGGTCGCCGTCGAGGTCGCCGGTCGGCGCGGTGAAGGGATGGTGCATCGCGTCCCAGCGACCCTCGTCCTCGTTGCACTCGAACATCGGGAAGTCGACGACCCAGAAGATGTCGTTGCCGCTCGGCGCGGTCTCGGCGACGTCGGGGCGCAGCGCGCCCAGCACGCGCGCCGCCACGGCGGCGCTGTCGGCGACGATCAGGATCGCGTCGCCGGCCCGGCGCCGAGCTGCTCGTTGGCGCGCGCGATCTGGTCGGTCGGAGAGGAACTTGGCGATCGGCGAGCGCCAGCCGCCGTCCTCCTCGACCACCGCCCAGGCGAGTCCCTTGGCGCCGAACTCCTGTGCCTTCTTGGTCAGCTCGTCGAAGCGGCTGCGCGGCCACTCGCCACCGGCCTTGATGCGCGCACGACGCCGCCGGACTCGATCGCGCCGGCGAAGACCTTGAACTCGGTGCCGCGGAAGACCTCGGTGAGGTCCTCGATCTCGACGCCGAGCCGCCGGTCGGGCCGGTCGGAGCCGTAGCGCAGCATCGCCTCGTCGTAGCGATCCGCTCCAGCGGCAGCTCGACCTCGATGCCGGCGAGCGCGAGCACGCGAGCGAGCATGCGGTCGATCAGCTCGTGGACGTCCTCCTCGTCGACGAACGC